>FOZF01000001.1:1633282-2173932 GCA_900113425.1 Stenotrophomonas maltophilia | reverse complement strand
TAGGTCAGGTGTGTAAGTACAGCAATGTATTGAGCTAACTGATACTAATGATCCGTGCGGCTTGACCATATAACCTCAAGTTGCCTTGGCTTTACGACAGCGTCGTAAGAGCATCCAAGTGCACGCTACGTCACAAGAACTATGCGAGGCTGGCGCCTTGTCCCCCCGGGACGAGTGCGACTCTCCAAAAGCCTCCCTGGTGAAATTAGCGCTGTGGAACCACCCGATCCCATCCCGAACTCGGAAGTGAAACGCAGCTGCGCCGATGGTAGTGTGGCTCAAGCCATGCGAGAGTAGGTCATCGCCAGGGTTTATACCCAAAACCCCGCTGCTCACGCAGCGGGGTTTTTCTTTGTGCTTTTCAGCAGCCGATGTTTCAGCCGGCGTTACCCTGTCCCAGGAACGGCTGGATCACTGCCGCGATCTGCGCGGGCGCTTCCATATGCAGGTGATGGTTGCCCGGAAACACGGCCAGGCGCCCGTCGCGCAGGTGCTGCAGTCGCTCGCTGCGCATCGGCTCGGGATAGTACGACTGCGCGGGAGTCGCGTAGATCACCTGCGTAGGGCACGCGATGGCCTGCAGCAGGTTGTCGATCTGGCCCTCGCTGAGCCGGATGGCGGTGGGCAGCATCAGGCGCGGATCGCTGCACCAGCGATAGCCGCCCTCCACGGGCTCGACCCCGCGCTCGACCAGCAGGCGCGCGCAGCCTTCGCTGAGCTGGTTGGTCATCATCCGTGCGCGGATCGGCGCGGAAAGATCGGGAAAAACCCGAAGCTGCTTGCGCGATAGCGCACGCGTGGCAGTCACATGCTCACGCAGCCGATGCGCGGTGTCCTCTTCCGGTCCCCGCAGTCCACCCAGCGCCTCGATGGCGACCAGGCGTTCAATGCGGTCACTGACCGCCGCAGTCAGGCTGGCGATGCCCGCACCCATCGAATGGCCGAGCAGGCTGAAGCGCTCCCAGCCCAGCGCGTCGGCCACATCAAGCACGTGGCAGATCGCGGCAGCGGTGGTGTAACTGGCGCCGGCCGGGAGATGGGCGCTGTGGCCATGGCCAGGCAGGTCGATGGCCACCAGATCCAGATGGGGCAGATGCGGCGCGAGTGGCACGAAGCTGGCGGCGTTATCCAGCCACCCGTGCAGGGCCAGCACACGCGGGCCCTGCCCGTGATTGCGCAGGCCGGCCACGCGCGCGCCGCCGACCTCGAGTTCGAACCCCTGCAGGCTCATGCCAGCGAGGCCACGGCCAGCCGTGCCAGGGCACGCGCGTGCTCGGATCCATCGTTGAGGCAGGGGATGTAACGCATCCGTGCGCCGCGTTCGGCGAGGGTTTCAGTGAATCCCATCTCGACTTCTTCCAGCGTTTCCAGGCAGTCGGTGGCAAAGCCCGGGCAGACCACGTCGATCTGCTTCACGCCGGCCTCGGCCAGCGCCCACAGGCTGGGTTCGGCATAAGGCTGCAGCCAGCGTTCGCGGCCGAAGCGCGACTGGTAGCCGAGCTGCCACTCACTCCGGTCCAGGCCCAGCGCATTGGCGATCGCCTGCGCGCTGGCTTCGCAGCGCTGCGGATAGGGATCACCGCCATCGGCCAGGCGCTGTGGAATGCCGTGGAAGGAGAACATCAACATCTGGCCGCGGCCATGCGCCTGCCAGTAGCGCTGGATGGAGGCCGCCACGGCCGCGACCCAGTCCGGGTCGACCGAGTAGTCCTGTACCAGGCTGACGGTGATACCCGGATTCCTGCGCTGCCAGGCATCGACGCGATCCTCGACCGATGCGGTGGTGGTGGTCGAATACTGGGGATACAGGGGCAGCACCACGATGCGCCGCACGCCTTCCGCCGCCAGCCGGTCCAGCTCTGCGGTCAATGCGGGTTCGCCGTAGCGCATCGCATGGCGCACGCGTAGGGTCGGCAGCAGTGCCTGCATGGCCTGCGCCAGCCGCCGTGTGTAGACCATCAGCGGCGAGCCCTCGGGCAGCCAGACCTGGGCGTACTTGGCGGCCGAGCGGCCGCTGCGCAATGGGAGGATCAGGCCGCGCAGCAGCGGCTGCCACAGCAGCGCCGGAATCGAGACCACGCGCGGGTCGGACAGGAACTCAGCCAGGTAACGGCGTACGGCGGGGGCCGTCGGCGTCTCGGGCGTGCCTAGGTTGACCGCCAGCACGGCGGTATCGGGTGCGTCGAGCATGGGGCTCATTGTCGCCGATCTGCCGCTGTATCGGGATGCAGGATCTGCATCGCAGGCATAGTCATCTGCGATGGCGGACCGTTGACGCTCATTGCCGATTCATCGCAACACCACTAATTTCAGTCACTTGCTATATCTTCCTATGGACTGACTTCTGGAGCCCGCCATGCGTCGCCCGATCCAAGCCCTGCTGATCGCCGCCAGCCTGCTGTCCAGCCAGGCCATGGCCGGGCCGCAGGAAGACCAGCGCGCCCGCAACGCGGTGCGTGTGCTGGCTGAAATCCAGGAAATTCCTGAACAGGGGATTCCCGACAAATTGCTCGACGAAGGCCGCGCGGTCATCGTCATTCCCGACACGATCAAGGCAGGCCTGGTCATTGGTGGCCGCCGTGGCCATGGCCTGATGTCGGTCCGCATGCCGAACGGCGCCTGGTCCAACCCGGTCTTCGTCAAGCTCACCGGCGGCAGCATTGGCTTCCAGGCCGGCGTGCAGTCGTCGGACGTGGTGCTGGTGTTCCGCAACGACCGCAGCCTGGACAACCTGGTCAACGGCAAGTTCACCCTGGGCGCCGATGCCGGTGTGGCGGCCGGTCCGGTCGGCCGCAATGCCGCTGCGGCCACCGATGGCCAGCTCAAGGCCGAAATCTGGTCGTGGTCGCGTGCGCGTGGCCTGTTCGCGGGCGTCGCCCTGGACGGTGCGGTGCTGCAGATCGACGATGCCGCCAACCTTGACGCCTATGGCAGCAACACCACGCCGCGGATGATCTTCGAGGGCCGGGCAGCAGGCACGCCGTCGATGGATGTGGTCGCCTTCCGTGATCGCCTGGAGGAGGCGACCTATGCCGCGCGCAACAACCGCAGCGGCAATGGTGGCACGGCCTCGCGCCCGGCTCCGGCGCCGACGGTCGCACCGCCGCCTGTTCAGGCAGCCCCGGCGGTGCCGGCGGAAGCCACCACCGCGCCCCTGCAGAACGTGCCGCAGAACCCGCCGCCACAGCAGCAGGGCTTCCAGCCGGTCAATGAAGGCGAAATCCGCACGGAGACGCTGGGCGGGAACTGACTTTCGTCACGCGCGCCGGCTAACGGCCGGTGCGCTATGCTCGACAGCCTGATCACTAACGTAACGAGCGTCTTTATGGGCAGTTTCAGCATCTGGCATTGGTTGGTCGTGCTGGCCATCGTCCTGCTGGTGTTCGGCACCAAGCGTCTGACCAGTGGCGCCAAGGACCTCGGTTCGGCGGTCAAGGAATTCAAGAAGGGCATGCGCGACGAGGACAAGCCGAACGCGCAGCTGGGCGATGAGACGCGCAGCCAGGACGCCTCGCGCACCGCGCAGGACGAGCACGACCGCAACGCACGCTGATCCGGAGCGGTCGCGGTGTTTGATATCGGCTTCAGCGAACTGCTGGTCATTGCGGTGGTCGCCCTGGTGGTGCTCGGTCCCGAACGCCTGCCCAAGGCGGCCCGTTTTGCCGGCCTGTGGGTCCGTCGTGCCCGCAATCAGTGGGACTCGGTGAAACAGGAACTGGAGCGCGAGCTGCAGGCCGAAGAGATCAAGCGGCACATGCAGGACGTGCGGCAGGGCATGCAGGACACCGAGAACCAGTTGCGTGCCAGCGGCGAGGCGATCCGTCGCGAAGCCGAGCAGGCACAGCAGCAGGGTGATGCGCTGGCGCAGGAGACGCGGGCACCGGCGCCGGCGGACCTGCCGCCGCATGTCAGCCAGGCACAGCAGGCTGCACCTCCCACGTCCATGGGCGACGGCACTGCGGCCGATGCAGGCGGGGCGTCCGCTGCATCCGCGGCGGATGCTGTCGACACCCGTCCGGTGCCAGCGCCGGAGAGCGAGGAGCGCGGCCGATGAGCGAACAGGATTTCGGCGAGAGCTCGCTGGTTGAACATCTGGTGGAACTTCGCGGCCGCCTGGTGCGTGCGCTGCTGGGCCTGGGCGTGGTGCTGCTGGCACTGCTGCCCTTTACCCAGAAGCTGTACAACGCGCTGGCCGAGCCGCTGGTCTCGCAGCTGCCGAACGGCCAGACGATGATCGCCACCAACCCGGCCGGCGCCTTCTTCGCTCCGTTGAAGCTGACCTTCTTCGTCGCGCTGTTCGTGGCGGTGCCGTGGCTGCTGTACCAGCTGTGGGCCTTCGTCGCGCCGGGACTGTATGCCCGCGAAAAGCGCCTGGCGGTGCCGCTGCTGGTGTCGTCGGTGCTGCTGTTCTATACCGGTTGCGCCTTCGCCTATTTCCTGGTGTTGCCGGCGGTGTTCCACTTCCTCACCACCTTCAGCCCCGATGTGATCGCGATCACTCCGGACGCCAACGCTTACCTGGATTTCGTGCTGGCGATCTTCTTCGCCTTTGGTGGCAGCTTCGAGCTGCCGGTGGCGATGGTGATCCTGGTGCTGCTGGGATGGGTGACGCCGCAGCAGTTCAAGGAAGGCCGTGGCTACGCGATCGTGGGCATCTTCGTGGTGGCGGCCGTGCTGACGCCGCCGGACGTGGTCTCGCAGCTGATGCTGGCGATCCCGATGTGCCTGCTGTACGAACTGGGCATCCATGCCGCGCGATGGCTGGTGCCGTCCTCGGTGGTGAAGAAGCCCGCCGCGTGATGTGGCAGCGCCGGGCATGGCCCGGCGCTACCGTTGGGCGTGCTCAGGCGTGGAAGACGTCGTTCACCGGCGGCGTGGCCGGAATCGGCGGAGCGCCACGGCTGCCACGGTGCACGAACATCTGCTTCCAGGCGGCATACACCGCGCCGACGTACAGCGGCATCACCACGGTGGTCAGCAGCAGCTGGGCGATGAACACGGCCACCATCTGCCCCCCCAGCAGCATCGCGATCTGGATCACGATCACGAACAGGATGTAGCCGCAGAAGGCGGCGATCACGCCGAGCACGGCGAACACCGCCATCGCCGCGATGTTCTCGATGCAGCCCTGCAGGCTCAGGCGCAGCGCGTGCATGCCGCTCTGCTTGTCGAACACCACCAGCGCTGGCTGGGTGAACATCGCCAGGGTCAGGGCGATGGCGGTCACGAACACCAGCAGCATCCACAGTGCGATGCGCGTGGCCGGCAGCTGGGCAACCAGTTCGGCGGCAGCTTCGGGGCTGACCTGCTGGTTGCTGCGGGCGATCTCTTCCATCCGTGCCATGACGTCGCTGAAGGCGGCGAAGCCTTCGCGACCGATCATCAGGTACAGCAGCACGCCCAGCAGCAGGACCACCAGCACCTGGATCGCCAGCGGCACCAGCAGGTGGCTGACGCGGTGGTCACGGATCGGCTGCAGCAGGTGGGTGACCAGGCCGGGCCGGCCATCGTCGATCTCGCCCATGGCGTACAGCATGCCGCCGAACATGATCGGCGAGACGGCCAGGGTCATCAGCTGCACGGCCAGGCCCAGCGCGCCGGGCACCAGGGTGGACAGCAGGGTGACCACCCAGCTGACCAGCATCCAGGTCAGGCCGATCCGCGCCAGCTGCAGCGGTGCACGCCGGTACAGGGAGAACGTATCCAGCAACCACTGGGCGCCCGCCGAGGCCGGCAGCTTGCGAATCTCTTTCATGGACATCCGGAGAGGACAGAAGGGGAGCGGGCAGGTACCCGCGTCGCCGATTATCCCTGTTTTGCCGCCGGCTGGGCTGAAGACTGCCGTGCCTGGCGGACGAAACGGCGCAGCAGCTGCCGGGCCAGGGGGGCGGCGCTGACCGCGCGCTCGATGCTGCGGGCGCAGCCGCCATGGCGGCCGATGCAGTCGGCCCGCGCGCGCACGTAGCCGCGCATGTGGTGGGTGGCGAACTCGGGATGGAACTGCACGCCCCACGCCTGCCGGCCCCAGCGGAAGGCATGGCAGCCATCCTGCGGCGAGCGTGCCAGCACGGCGGCCCCCTCAGGCGCGCGCAGTACGGTCTGCAGATGGGTGGCGTGCGCCGCGAAATGCTGTGGCAGCCCCTGGAACAGGGGGTCCTGTGCTGCCTGCGGCTGCAGCTCCAGTTCAATGGTGCCCGACTCGCGTCCGGCCGGGTTGTAGGCCACTTCGCCGCCCAGCGCATGCGCCAGCAGCTGGTGCCCGTAGCAGATGCCGAACACCGGCACGTCATCGTGGGCGGCCTGCCGCAGCCACGCCGCGCTGCGCTCGCTCCAGTCGGCGTGGTCGGTGACGAAGGCGGCCGAGCCGGTCACCATCACCCCGGCGAACGCGCGCGGGTCGGGCAGTACGCCGCCGTGTTCGACATCGACCACCACCGTCTCGTGTTCTTCCAGGCCGGCGGCGACGCGGATCCAGTGCGGGAAACGCCCATAACGACGCAGCGAGGGCACTGGACGGCCGGTTTCAAGAATCAGGAAGGGCGCTGGGTTCATCCGGGGGCGGCAGGACAGACAGGACTTCCTCGATTGTAGTCAGCCCCTGCGCCACCTTTTCAAGCCCCGCCTGGCGCAGGGTCCGCAGGCCCTCGGCACGTGCGGCACGGCTGAAACCGGCCAGATCCATGTCGGCGCGGATCTGCGCGCGAAGCCGCGAACCCAATGGCAGCAACTCATACAGGCCGATGCGGCCGAGGAAACCGGTGCGCCGGCACTCCAGGCAACCGACCGGCCGACAGGGCGTGGCGGCATCTGGATATGCGGCATGGCTATCAGCCAGTACCGCCCAATCGGCGGCACCGAGCGTATGCGGCTGCTTGCAGTGCGGGCACAGGGTGCGCACCAGGCGCTGGGCGAGGATGCCGTTGACGGTGGACGCCAGCAGGTAATGCGGCACGCCCAGGTCGAGCAGGCGGGTGATGGCCGAGGGAGCGTCGTTGGTGTGCAGGGTGGACAGCACGAGATGGCCGGTCAGCGACGCCTGCACCGCCATCTGCGCGGTTTCCAGGTCGCGGATCTCGCCGATCATGATGATGTCCGGATCCTGCCGCAGCAGGGTGCGTACGCCGCTGGCGAAGTCCAGGTCGATGTTGGTCTGCACCTGCATCTGGTTGAACTCCGGCGCGATCATCTCGATCGGATCCTCCACCGTGCACACGTTCACGTCCGGGGTGGCCAGGCGCTTGAGCGTGGAATACAGGGTGGTGGTCTTGCCCGAGCCGGTCGGGCCGGTCACCAGCACGATGCCGTGCGGGCGCTCGACCAGGGCGTTCCAGCCGGCAGCCTCCTGCGGGCTGAAACCCAGCTGGTCGATGCTCTTGAACGCCGCATCCGGGTCGAAGATGCGCATCACGCACTTCTCGCCGAACGCTGTGGGCATGGTCGACAGGCGCATTTCCACCTCGCGCCCACCCGGTGACCGGGTCTTGATGCGGCCATCCTGCGGCCGGCGACGCTCGGCCAGGTCCATGCGGCCCAGCACCTTGATGCGGCTGACCACGGCGGTCATCACCGCCGGTGGCACCTCGAATACCTTGTGCAGCACGCCATCGATGCGGAAGCGCATGCGGCCCATGTCGCGGCGCGGCTCCAGGTGGATGTCCGACGCACGCTGCTCATAGGCGTACTGCAGCAGCCAGTCGACGATGTGCACGATGTGCTGGTCGTCGGCGTTGACGTCGCCGGTGCGGCCGAGCTCGACCAGCTGCTCGAAGCTGGGCAGGGCGGTGTTCACCTCGCCGCGCACGTCGCCGCGCGCGCCACGCACCGAGCGCGTGACGCCGTAGAACTCCATGGTGTAGCGGTGCAGGTCCAGCGGATTGACCACGGCCAGCTCGATGCGGCGGCGGGTCAGGTGCTGCAGGTCGCGGCGCCATTCCTGCACCAGCGGTTCGCTGGTGGCCACCAGCACGCGATCGGCGTCCACCGCCAGTGGCAGGAAGCGATGGCGACGCGCATAGGCGTGCGAAACCAGGGCCGTGACCGCCGCCACATCGACGCGGGTCGGGTCGATGCGCAGGTAGCGGGTGCCGGTGCGCCGCGCCAGCCACTCGGTGAGGCGCTCCAGCGTCAGTTCGCCGCCGTCGCTGGCGGCAAGCTTGAGGTTGGACAGCAGTACCAGTGGATGGACTTCACTGGCGTTGCGGGCACCCTGCGCGGAAAACCGCACGCGCTCGCGGTCCTGCCCGGCCACCAGGCCATCGGCCAGCAGTGCGGCCGAGACCTGTTCAAACAGCAGGCGGCCCCACGGCAGCGGTACCGCGCCGGGATCGCCGGGCGTGCCCGCCGGCAGCCGATGTTCCATCTGCCTGCTCCTCCCGGGTACGGAATGCCCCGCAGGTCGGCCGTTATACTAGCGCACCCCCTTGCCGGCCAAGAATCGTCCGCATGTCCGCGACCCCGACCGTTCCGATCACCTTCCAGGGCCTGATCCAGACCCTGAACCAGTTCTGGGCCCAGCAGGGCTGCGTGCTCATCCAGCCGCTCGACCTGGAGGTGGGCGCCGGTACGTTCCACCCGGCGACCTTCCTGCGTGCGATCGGTCCGGAGGGCTGGAACGCGGCCTACGTGCAGCCCTCGCGCCGTCCCACCGACGGCCGTTATGGCGAGAACCCGAACCGCCTGCAGCGCTATTACCAGTACCAGGTGGCGATGAAGCCGGCACCGGACAACATCCAGCAGCTGTACCTGGATTCGCTGCAGGCGCTGGGCATCGACCCGCTGGTGCACGACCTGCGCTTCGTCGAGGACAACTGGGAGTCGCCGACCCTGGGTGCCTGGGGCCTGGGCTGGGAGGTCTGGCTCAACGGCATGGAAGTGACCCAGTTCACCTACTTCCAGCAGGCCGGCGGCCTGGAGTGCCGTCCGGTGCTGGGCGAGATCACCTATGGTCTCGAGCGCCTGTGCATGTACCTGCAGAACTGCGACAACGTTTACGACCTGGTGTGGACCTACGGGCCGGACGGGCAGCCGGTGACCTACGGTGACGTCTATCACCAGAACGAGGTGGAGCAGAGCACCTACAACTTCGAGCATGCCGACGTGGAAGAAATGTTCCATCGCTTCGACGCCTGCGAGCGCGAGGCGCAGAAGCTGGTCGAAGTGGGCCTGCCGCTGCCGGCCTACGAGCAGGTGATGAAGGCCAGCCACACGTTCAACCTGCTGGATGCGCGCCGCGCCATCAGCGTGACCGAACGCCAACGCTACATCCTGCGCGTGCGTGCGCTGGCCCAGGCGGTGGCCCGGGCCTACTACGAGCAGCGCGAGAAGCTGGGCTTCCCGGGCGCGAAGAAGGCCTGACGGCCGCTCTTCCACCCTGCTTTTCATCACACCCCGGGGCGCCGGACGCGTTGCGCGCTGCGCCCCCCACCACAGGATCGAACCGATGAGCCAATTGTCCCCCCTGCTGATCGAACTGGGCACCGAGGAGCTGCCGGTCAAGGCGCTGCCGGGCCTGGCCCAGGCATTTTTCGACGGTGTTGTCGAAGGCCTGCGCAAGCGCGGCATCGCCCTGGACACGGGCGATGCACGCCCGCTGTCCACCCCGCGCCGGTTGGCCGTGCTGCTGCCGGGCGTCGGCCTGGAACAGCCGGAGCAGCACAGCGAAGTGCTGGGCCCGTACCTGAACATCGCGCTGGATGCCGAAGGCCAGCCGACCAAGGCGTTGCAGGGCTTCGCCGCCAAGGCCGGCATCGACTGGACCGCGCTGGAGAAGACCACCGACAACAAGGGTGAGCGTTTCGTGCATCGCGCGGTGACGCCGGGCGCGAGCACCGCCGATCTGCTGCCCGAGATCCTGCGCGAGGCCATCGCCGCCATGCCGATCCCCAAGCCGATGCGCTGGGGCGACCACCCCTGGGGCTTCGCGCGACCGGTGCATTGGCTGGTGCTGCTGCACGGCAAGGACGTGGTCGCGGCCCAGCTGTTCGGCCTCACGGCCGACCGCATGAGCCGTGGCCATCGCTTCCACCATGACAAGACCGTGTGGCTGACCCAGCCGCAGGATTACGTCGAGTCGCTGCGCGCGGCCCATGTGCTGGTCGACCCGGCCGAGCGCCGCGCACGCATCGTCGCCGAGGTCGAAGCCGCTGCCGGCAAGGCCGGCGGCAGTGCGCGCATCACCGAGGACAACCTCGAGCAGGTGGTGAACCTGGTCGAGTGGCCTTCGGCAGTGCTGTGCAGCTTCGAGCGCGCCTTCCTGGCCGTGCCGCAGGAAGCGCTGATCGAAACGATGGAGATCAACCAGAAGTTCTTCCCGGTGCTGGATGACGCGGGCACGCTGACCGAGAAGTTCATCGGCATCGCCAACATCGAGTCGAAGGATGTGGCCGAAGTGGCCAAGGGCTACGAACGCGTGATCCGCCCGCGCTTCGCCGATGCCAAGTTCTTCTTCGATGAAGACCTGAAGCAGGGGCTGGCCGCGATGGGCGAGGGCCTGAAGACCGTGACCTACCAGGCCAAGCTGGGCAGCGTGGCGGACAAGGTCGCGCGCGTCGCCGCGCTGGCCGAAGCGGTTGCCGTGCAGGTGGGGGCCGATCCGGTGCAGGCCCGCCGCAGCGCGGAATTGGCCAAGAACGACCTGCAGTCGCGCATGGTCAACGAGTTCCCGGAGCTGCAGGGCATCGCCGGCCGCCATTACGCGGTGGCGGGCGGGGAATCGCCGGACGTGGCGCTGGCCCTCGACGAGGCGTACCAGCCGCGCTTTGGTGGCGATGACATCGCGCTGTCGCCGCTGGGCAAGGTGCTGGCCATCGCCGAGCGTGTGGACACGCTGGCCGGCGGGTTCGCGGCGGGCCTGAAGCCGACCGGCAACAAGGATCCCTTTGCCCTGCGCCGCAATGCACTGGGCCTGGCCCGCACGATCATCGAGAGTGGCTTCGAGCTGGACCTGCGCGCGTTGCTGGCCAGCGCCAACCAGGGTCTGGCCGCGCGTGGCGTGCAGGCCGATGTGGGTGAGCTGTACGACTTCATCCTGGATCGCCTGAAGGGCTATTACGCCGACAAGGGCGTGCCGGCCACCCACTTCAACGCGGTAGCCGAACTGAAGCCGGCGTCGCTGTACGACTTCGATCGCCGCCTCGACGCGATCGGTACGTTTGCAGCGCTGCCCGAGGCTGAGGCCCTTGCCGCCGCGAACAAGCGCATCCGCAACATCCTCCGTAAGGCTGAAGGCGACATTCCGGGCCAGATCGACCCGTCGCTGCTGCAGGAGGAGGCCGAGCGCGCGCTGGCCGAAGCCGTCACCGCAGCCATCGACGACACGGGCGCCAGCCTGCATCAGAAGGACTACGTGACCGTGCTGGCCCGCCTGGCCCGCCTGCGCCCGCAGGTCGATGCATTCTTCGATCGTGTGATGGTCAATGCAGAAGACCCCGCACTGCGCGGCAATCGCCTGGCGCTGCTGACCCTTCTGGGCGAGCGACTGGGCAAGGTCGCCGCGATCGAGCATCTGTCGAGCTGAGTGGTCGCGCCGGTCCGCGCCTGGCGAGTGCGCGGACCGGTGCTGGAAGAAGCCGCCGGGCATGGCCCGGCGCTACCGACATCGTTCGGATGATGTCGGTAACGCGTATTTTGACCGCCACTTAACAACCGATGCCTGAAGACGTGATGCATTTCGCATCGTCACGTTGGGTCGGTATGCTGTGCCGCATGCAGCCAAAGAAATACGCCCTGCCGCTGATGGTCCTGTCGCTGGTCACCACCTCCGTGGCCCACGCGCGCGGCACCATCGACAAGGTGGACATCAAGGGATTGGACAAGGGCGACGACGCCGCGATCATCGAGAACATCCAGGAATCGCTCACGCTGTACGACACGATCGGCAAGGAGCAGGGTGAATCGCGGCTGGAGTACCTGCTGTCACAGGCCGAGCGGCAGACCCGGCAGGCGCTGGAGCCGTTCGGGTACTACAACCCGGTGATCACGGTGGAGGCGCCGCGCCAGGACGAGCATGTGCAGGTGCTGATCCACGTCGACAAGGGCACGCCGGTGACGGTGCGCCGCGAGCACATCGACATCACCGGCCCGGCGATGTACGACCAGTACCTGCAGGATGACCTGACCGCCTTCAAGCCGCGCAAGGGCCAGCGTTTCGAACATACCCAGTACGAAGCCAGCAAGATCACCATCACCCGCCGCCTGGCCGAGCGTGGCTACTTCGACGCCGATTACACCCAGCGCCAGGTGCAGATCACCCGCGCCGACAACGCCGCGGACATCGACCTGACCTGGGACAGCGGCCGCCGCTACAACATGGGCCCGGTCCGGTTCGAGCAGGATTACTTCGTCGACAAGCTGTTCGATCCGCTGGTGTACTGGGAACAGGGCAGCTACTACCACGAAGGCAAGCTGGACCGGCTGCGCGAGTCGCTGACCAAGCTCGACTACTTCAGCGTGATCGACATCCAGCCGCGGCCGGACCAGGCCGACGACAACGGTGAGGTGCCGGTCGACGTCAAGCTGACCCGCGCCAAGCGCACGATCTACACCGCGGGCCTGAGCTACGGCAGCGAGAGCGGTCCCGGTGTGCGCGGCGGTGTCGAGCGGCGGTTCCTCAACAACCGCGGCCACAAGATGAACACCCAGCTGGACTACGCGCAGAAGCGCAAGAGCCTGGTGACCAGCTACCGGATTCCCGCGTTCGCCTGGCTTGATGGCTGGTATACCTTCGCCGCCAGCGCCTACGACGAGCAGACCGACTACATCGACCTGCGCAACTTCAAGCTGATCGCCAGCCGCAGCGGCGAGATCAACGAGTACTGGACCGCGATCGCTTCGGTCAACGCGCTGCGCGAGCGCTGGCGCTATGCATCGGGTACCGAGTTCACCGATGCGGTCTACAACACCTCCACGCTGGTCTATCCGCAGCTGGTGGCCGACTACGTCAATGTCGATGACGAGATGTTCCCGCGCAAAGGCATCAGCGGCACGGCCACCGTGCGCGCGGGCGTTGAAGGCGCCGGCTCTGATACCAGCTTCGTGCAGGCCAATGCCGTGCTTCGCTGGTACGTGCCGGTGGGCGAAAGCAACCGCCTGATCCTGCGTGGCGAGGGGGGCACCACCTGGACCAGCGATCTGGTGGCGATGCCGCCGAGCCTGCGCTACTTCGCTGGCGGTGACCGCAGCATCCGTGGCTATGCCTACCGCGAGGTGGGCCCGCGCACGCCCGCGCCGGACAAGTTCGCGCTGGGTGCCAAGAACCTGGTGATCGGCTCGGCCGAGTACGAGCACTACTTCAATGGTGGCCCCTGGGGTGCGGCGGTATTCGTCGACACCGGCAGTGCCTTCGACAACACCATCGACCTGCATACCGGTGTGGGCTTCGGCGTGCGCTGGAAGTCGCCGGTGGGCCCGGTGCGCATCGACGTGGCCCACGGCCTGAACAACCCGGATTCGCAGTTCCAGCTGTATCTGAACATCGGAGCGGACCTGTGAGCACGCCCGCACAGACCCCGGGAACACCGCCGCCGCGCGTGCGCTTCTATCGCCGCCGCCGCTTCTGGGCATGGTCCGGCGTGGGCGTGCTGGGCATGGTCCTGCTCGGCCTGCTGCTGCTGTACTGGCTGCTGCAGACCGTGGCCGGCCGTGACGTGCTGCTGGCGCAGGTGGTCGCGCGCCTGCCGGTAGGTGCCAGCTTCACCTGGGACAAGGTGGAAGGACCGGTGGCCGGCCCGCTGACGCTCTACAACGTCGACTTCCGCTATGACGACATCCACTTCCATGCCGAGCGCGCGCACCTGGAGCCGGACCTGCGCCCGCTGCTGGGCCGCAAGCTGCTGCTCGACAGGCTGGAACTGACCAATGCCTCACTGAACCTGGCCAAGAGCGAGGAGCCGTTCAAGCTGCCGTCGTGGCCGGACTCGCTGCCGCAGATCGAGATGCCGCTGGCCATCCAGGCCGATGCCATCGCCATCGACGGTTTCCGGGTGACCCAGGCCGGTGAGCCGGTGATCGACATCAGCCGCGTGCGCGGCGGTGTGGAGATCGCCAACGGCGAATTCCAGGCGCGCGCGCTGGTCGTGGACAGCGACATGGGCAACTTCACCGCCCGGGGCCGCTACATCCCGGCCGAGGACTACGACACCGACGTGACCGTCACTGCGGTGCTGCCGGCGCCGCGTGGGCGCACAGCCGCCACGCTGGGCCTGGTTGCACGGGGCAATCTGGCGCACATGGAAGTGGCCGTGGCCGGACGCGCGCCCAAGCCGCTGCATGCGATGCTGGTGTTTGACGGGCGGACCGATCCGAGCTGGAGCGCGACCGTGCGCAGCGACGAACTTGACCCGGCTCTGCTGTCGCCAGCGCTCGCGGGTTCGGCCATCGCGCCACTCGCGCTGGATTTCAGCGCCACCGGCAAGGGCGGCAACGCCCAGCTGCGCGGCACGGTGAAGCAGGGCGAGCAGGCGCTGGAGCTGGCGCCCTCGGTCATCTCGCTGCAGGACCAGGTGCTGAAGGTCTCGCCGCTGGTGGTGAAGGGACTGGGGGGCGAGGCACGCCTGGAAGGTACCGCCGACTTCAGCCAGGAAGACCAGCAGAAACTCGATTTCTCGGTCATCGCCCATGATCTGACCTGGGTGCCGGCGGAGGATCCGAACACCGCCGGTGGCCCGCCCGTACCGGTGACACTGAAGGAAGCCCGGTTCGGCCTGGCAGGGACGTTGAAGGCATGGGCTGCGATCGGTCGTGCCGACGTGGAGCGCGAGCAGCAGAAGGCGCAGCTGCGCTTCGACGTGCGCGGCAACGACCAGGCGGCCTCGATCCGCGAGCTGCAGGCGCAGACGCCCGGTGGGCAGTTGCAGGTGGAGGGCCAGGTGGCCTGGGCACCGCAGCTGGACTGGGATGCCAAGGCCACATTGAAGGACTTCGATCCGGGCTATTTCGTGCCTGGATGGAATGGCCGGCTGTCGGGCAACCTGGCGTCCAAGGGCCGCCAGCTGCCGCCGCCGGCAAACGCCCCGCCGGGTACCGCCGGCACGCTGGAAGCCACGGTCGATCTGCCGTCGCTGAAGGGCGTGCTGCGCCAGCGCAATCTCGATGCGCAGGGCAAGTTCGCGCTGCAGGGCGAACAGGGCCAGGGCGAGCTGAAGCTGGCCGTCGGCAGCAGCCGGGTCACCGCCTCGGGCAAGGTGGGCGACCGCCTGGACATCGACGCACGTTTCGAACCGCTGCAGCTGAGCGACCTGCTGCCTGGTGCCGATGGCGGCCTGCGTGGGCAGGTACAGGTGACCGGTCCGCGTGACGCACCGGACATCACCGCCGACCTGGTCGGCAACAACCTCAACTGGGATGGCTATGGCGCCGAGAGCCTGAGCATCAAGGGGCGACTGCCGTGGCGTGGCGACAGCGGCACGCTGGCCGTGCAGGGACAGCAGGTCAACGCCGGCATGCTGCTGGAACGGTTGAACATCGATGCGCAGGGCAGCGTGTCGAACCTGCGCCTGGCGGCACAGACCCGCAACGAACTGGGCGCGATCGACCTGCAGGGCAGCGTGCGCCAGCAGGGCCAGCAATGGCGGGGCGAACTGGCTTCGCTGCGTATCGCACCGGTGAAGGGCGATGCCTGGGCGCTGCGCGCGCCGGCCGCCTTCGCCATCAACAATGGCAGCTACACGCTGGCCGAGGCCTGCCTGGCCGCCGCCAGCAGCGGGGCGCTGTGTGCGCAGGCGAACTGGCCGCGCGAGGGCCTGGTGGTGCGCGGCGATGCGTTGCCGCTGGCACTGGTGCAGCCGTGGCTGCCGCCGCAATCCGGACGTCGCATCTACCTGCGCGGCGAGCTCGGTCTGGATGCGCAGATCCGGCCGCGCGGCAATGCGTGGGAAGGACACGTCGAAGTGCGTTCGCTGGAGGGCGGGGTGCGCCTGGGCGAGAACCGCAACGTCGGTGGCGACAGCACCCGCGGCGAACTGGTGCGTTACGACCAGTTCTCGCTGAAGCTGGACATGACCCCGGCCAGCATCAAGGGCTATCTGGGCATGGGCTTCCAGGGCAATGGCTTCGTCGATGCCAGGATGCAGACCGGCTGGGAAGCCAGCGCGCCATTGAACGGTGAGCTCTACCTCAACATGTCGCGGCTGTACTGGCTGGAGCTGTTCTCGCCGGACATCGTGCGCCCGACCGGCCTGATCGAGGGCCACGTCAGCCTGCGCGGTACCCGTGGCCAGCCGTCGCTGGGCGGCGACGCGCAGCTGAGCAATTTCAAGGGCGAATTCCCCGCGCTGGGGCTGACGTTCGACCAGGGCAAGGGCAGCTTCGTCGCCCAGCCCGACGGCTCGGCCAAGATCACCGCGCAGGCCAACTCGGGCCAGGGCACGCTGTATGTCGATGGCGGGCTGTCCTGGTTCGGTGATGCGCAGCCGCTGCAGTTGAAGATCCACGGCGAGAACGTGCTGCTGTCCAATACCAGCGAACTGCGCATCGTCGCCAACCCCAATCTGGACTTCACCCTGGCCAAGGCCGCGATGGAGCTGCGTGGCACGGTGCACGTGCCGGAAGCGGACATCGATCTTGAGCGGCTGGATCGCGGCACGTCGGTTTCCGAGGACGTGGTGGTGCTAGACCCGGCCGATCCGGAGGAATCGCGGACCTCGCCGCTGGACATGGACCTGACCGTCAGCCTGGGCGACAAGGTGAAGATGACCGGCTTCGGCCTGAAGGGCGCACTGACCGGCAAGATGCAGGTCTGGGCCAAGCCCGGTCGCGAGATGACCGCCAATGGCGGGCTGGAGGTCAGTGGCCGCTACAAGGCCTATGGCCAGGACCTCACCATCACCCGCGGCAACCTCAACTGGAACTACAACGCCGTATCCGACCCGCGCATCAACATCCGCGCCGAGCGCCGGATCGGTGATGTCACCGCTGGCATCGACGTGACCGGCCGCGCACAGCAGCCGCGTGCGGACGTGTGGTCCGACCCGGCGATGTCGCAGTCCGAAGCGCTGGCCTACCTGGTGCTGGGCCGCAGCCTCACCGGTGCCAGCAGCGACCAGGCCCAGCAGGTCAATGCAGCCTCGGCCGCACTGTCGGCCGGCAGCGGCCTGCTGGCGTCGCAGCTGGGGGCCAAGCTGGGCCTGGACGATGCGGGCGTGAGCCAGTCGCGCGCGCTGGGCGGATCGGTGATCGGCGTGGGCAAGTACATCTCGCCCAAGCTGTATGTGGGCTATGGCGTATCGCTGGTCGGCGCCGGTTCGGTGATCACCCTGAAGTATCTGCTGCGCCGCGGTTTCGACGTGGAAGTGGAGTCGAGCACGGTGGAAAACCGCGGCTCGATCAACTGGCGGCGGGAGAAGTAACCCGCCGCCATCGACCGGTAGCGCCGGGCCGCGCCCGGCGGGCGCCGCGCACGGCCCCCAACCATCGGCCGTTGCCCCTGCCGGCCCCAGCGGCTATGGTCCCGGGCTGTTCTGTCGTACCGGATCGCCTCATGTCGCCACGCAAAACCCTTCCTGCCGCCCTGGCCCTGGGCCTCACCCTCGCTGCGGGCGCCCACGCCGATGAAGGCATGTGGATGCCGACCCAGCTGCCGGAGCTGGCCAAGCCGCTGCGTGCAGCGGGCTTCAAGGGCGATCCGGCCGGCCTGGCCAACGTGACCGCACCACCGCTGAGCGCCGTGGTGCGGGCCGGCGGCGGCACCGGTTCGTTCGTTTCCGCCGATGGACTGCTGTTGACCAACCACCATGTGGCGATGGGCGTGATCCAGTACAACAGTTCGCCCGAGCACAACCTGATCGACAACGGCTTCATCGCCCAGGGGCGCGCCGACGAGCGGCCGGCCAATCCGGACTTCCGCGTGCTGGTCACCGTTGGTTTCGACAAGGTGACCGATCAGGTGCTGGCCAATGCCCGTGGCAAGACCGGCCGTGCGTACTTCGATGCGGTCGATGCGGCCAGCAAGCAGATCGTGGCGGAGTGCGAGAAGGACGGCAGCGTGCGCTGCTCGGTGGCCAACATGTACTACGGCACCGATTTCTACCGCATTGCCCAGCTGGAACTGAGCGATGTGCGCCTGGTCTACGCGCCGCCGCGTGCGATCGGCAACTACGGCGACGAAATCGACAATTTCATGTGGCCGCGCCATACCGGCGATTTCACTCTGCTGCGTGCCTATGTCGGCAAGGATGGCAAGCCGGCTGCGTACAGCAAGGACAACGTGCCCTATCAGCCACCGGCGCACCTGAAGATGTCCGTTGAAGGTCCGAAGGAGGGCGATTACGCGATGCTGGCCGGTTACCCGGGCATCACCTACCGCCACCGCACCGCGGCCGAGTTCGCCAGCCAGGTCGATGCGGTGCTGCCGCGCCGGGTATCGGTGTTCCAGCAGATGATCGACACCCTCGAGGCAGCCAGCGCCAAGGATGCACAGGCGCGTACCCGCTACGCCTCGCAGCTGCAGTCGCTGAAGAACAACCGCAAGCGTGCCGCGGGCGAACTGGAAGGCCTGCTGCGCAGCGATGCCAAGGCGCAGCGCGCTGCCGACGAGTCGGCCATGCTGGCGGCCACCGACCATCGGTACCGGAGTGACATCCAGGCGTTGCTGGCCAATCTCTCGCAGGGCGCGGCGGTGGGTGAGCGCGACCTGCTGCTGGAGCAGCTGGCCAACCAGAGCCAGCTGCTGCGCTCGGCGCTGCTGCTGGAACGCCTGCGCATCGAGTCGGCCAAGCCGGATGCACAGCGCGAGAGCGGCTACCAGCAGCGCGACCAGGCGATGATCGAGGGCGTGCTCAAGCAGGTGCAGCGTCGGTATGCAGCGGAGGTCGAAAAGGCGCTGCTGACCACTCTGCTTACGCGATACCAGCAGTTGCCGGACGCACAGCGCGTGGCCGAGTTCGATGCCGCCTTCGGCCGCACTCCGGCGCAGCTGGCGCAGGCGCTGGACACGCTTTACGCCAGCACCCGGCTGGGCGACGAGGCGCAGCGTCTCTCGCGCTTCGCCGCTGCGCGCGAAGGCAAGGCCCTGGCACCCGATCCGCTGATCGCAGTGGCCGCGCCGCTGGTGGCGGCGCAGCTGCGCATCGAGAACGAGAGCAAGACCCGTGAAGGCGAGCAGCTGCGCCTGCGCCCGGCCTACATGCAGGCGCTGTTCGCCTGGCGTGCCGGACAGGGCCGAGCGGTGTACCCGGATGCCAACCGTACCCTGCGCATCAGCTACGGCAAGGTCGAGGCACTGCACCCGCGTGACGGCGTGACCTACTCGCCGGTGACCACGGTGGCCGGTATCGTCGAGAAGAACACCAACGCCTATCCCTTCGACGCACCGGCCCCCCTGCTGGCCGCCATCGCCAAGGGCGATTTCGGCAGCACAGCCGATCCGGCCCTGAAGACACAGACCGTCAACTTCCTGACCAACCTCGATACCACCGGCGGCAATTCGGGATCGCCGGTGCTCAATGCCAAGGGTGAACTGATTGGCCTGAACTTCGACAGCAACTGGGAATCGGTCAGTGCCAGCTGGTGGTTCGATCCGCGCTACAAGCGCGCCGTGCACGTGGACATGCGCTATCTGCGCTGGCTGCTGGCCAAGGTCTACCCGGCGCCGGAACTGTTGAAGGAAATGGGCGTTCCGGCCCAGTAAGACGCCGGCCACGACCCCGGTCGTGGCCCGCACCGCGTAGGCCCCCCACTCCGGTGGGGGGTGTTGCCCCCAACGAGCCCGTACGTCTGGCCCCCTCTGGCCTACACTGCGGGTTCCTCTGACGGAAACGCGCGCGTGGTCTCCAGCTGGATCCTGCTGCTGGTCTCGGTTGCCTATGCCGCACTGCTGTTCGGCGTGGCATGGTGGGGCGACCGTCGGCCGATGTACCCGGACCGGCCCTGGCTGCGGCCGGTGGTCTACAGCCTGGCGCTGGCCGTGTACTGCTCGTCCTGGACCTTCTATGGCGCGGTGGGCACCGCCGTGCGCAACGGTATCGGCTACTTGCCGATCTATATCGGGCCGCTGCTGCTGCTGTTGTTCGGCTGGCGCATCATCGAGCGCCTGGCCCTGATCGCCCGCAGCCAGAACGTGGTCTCCATCGCCGATTTCATCTCCTCGCGCTTCGGCCGCTCGCGGCGCCTGGCCGCGCTGGTGGCGATCATCGCCCTGATCGGCATCGTTCCCTACCTGGCCCTGCAGTACAAAGCCGTGGCGATGAGCCTGCAGGTGCTGACCGGCAACACCGGCCCGACCGGCTTCTTCAGCGATCCCGCACTGTATGTCGCCCTGCTGATGGCCCTGTTCGCCACGCTGTTCGGCACGCGCCAGGTGGATGCCACCGAGCATCACCACGGCATGATGCTGGCGATCGCGCTGGAATCGGTGATCAAGCTGCTGGCGATGCTCGCCGTTGGCGTATTCGCCTATGTGTGGCTGACCGACCGCACCGATGCGGTGGTCGAGTCGGTGCATACGCTGTTCACCGGATTGCCGCCGGTGGGATTCATTTCGCAGACCCTGCTCAGTTTCCTCGCCATCGTCTGCCTACCGCGCCAGTTCCATGTCGCGGTGGTGGAATGTGGCGATGTACGCGACGTGCGCCGCGCACGCTGGATGTTCGGTGGTTACCTGGTGCTGATCTCGGCCATGGTGCTGCCCATCGCCACCGCGGGCGTCACGCTGTTCGGCACCGGCGGCAGCGTCGCCGACGATGCGATGGTGCTGGCATTGCCGCTGGCCGAGGGCCGCAACGCGCTGGCGCTGGTCGCCTATGTGGGTGGCTTCTCTGCCGCCACCGGCATGGTCATCGTCTCGTCCATCGCGCTGGCCACCATGGTCAGCAATGATCTGGTGATGCCGGTGCTGCTGCGCCGCAGTGGCGATCACCAGGAAGCAGCCGACGTGGCTTCGCGCGTGCTGTGGATCCGCCGCCTGGCGATCCTGCTGCTCGCGTTGATGGCGTACAGCTACTACCGCAGCAGCAGCAACGACAGCACCCTGGCGTCCTACGGCCTGATGGCGTTTGCTGCGGTAGCGCAGTTCGCGCCGGGCCTGATCGGCGGCCTGTACTGGCGTGGCGCCAGCCGCCGCGGCGTGGAAACCGGCATGCTCCTCGGCTTCGCCACCTGGCTCTATACCCTGTTGCTGCCGGCGATGACCATGGCGGGATGGGTCGACGCCGGCTGGGTCCAGCAGGGCCCGTTCGGCATCGAATGGCTGCGCCCGCAGCAGCTGTTCGGCATGACCGGCTGGGATCCGCTGACCCACGGTACCTTCTGGTCGCTGCTGGTCAATGCGGCAACGATGATGCTGGTGTCCGCACGCTGGCGGCCGGGGGTGGACGAGCGACTGCGTGCTGCGCCCTTCCTCGACCCTTACGCCGAGCGCCCCTCGGTCGCCGGCGGTTGGCCGGGCCACGTGCATGTGGGCGACCTGCTGGCGCTGGCCTCGCGCGTGGTGGGCGAGCGCCATGCGCGGCGTTCGTTCTTCGAGCAGGCGCAGTCGCTGGGCCGCGAACTGCAGTCTTCTGCGCCGGCCGACCGGCCCTGGGTGCAGTTCACCGAGCGCCTGCTGGCCGCGTCGATCGGTGCCGCCTCCGCGCGCCTGCTGCTGACCAGCCTGCTGCGCGGCTCCGGCATGGACCTGGGTGAGGTGGTGGCGGTACTGGACGAAGCCGGGCAGGAACTGCGCTTCAACCGCGAGATCCTGTCCACCACGCTGGAAAACATCAGTGCAGGTGTCAGCGTGGTCGATCCGGACATGCGCCTGACGGCGTGGAACCGCCGCTACCAGGACATGTTCGGCTACCCCGACGGCATGCTGTACGTGGGCCGCCCGGTGGCCGACCTGATCCGCTACAACGCCGAACGGGGGGAGCTGGGCGAGGGCGACATCGAGGTGCAGATCAACCGCCGCATCGGCTACATGCGCGCCGGTTCACCGCATGTGTTCGAGCGCACGCGCAGCGATGGCAAGGTGATCGAGATGCGTGGCCAGGCCCTGCCTGGCGGCGGCTATGTGACCAGCTACAACGACATCACTGATTACAAGCACGCCGAGAAGGCGCTGCTGGAAGCCAACGAAACGCTGGAACAGCGCGTCGCTGAGCGCTCGCACGAAGCTGAAGCCGCCCAGCAGTCGAAGACCCGCTTCCTGGCCGCGATCAGCCATGACGTGCTGCAGCCGCTCAATGCCGCGCGCCTGTTCGCTTCGGCGCTGCGTGACAGCGTTCATGTGAGCGACGAGCAGAAACATCTGGCCGAGCGCGTGGATGCCTCGCTGCGTGCGGCCGAGGAGCTGCTGGATGGCCTGCTGGACGTATCGCGGCTGGATGCAGGTGGGTTGCATCCGGTCATCGGCGAGTTCGACGTCAGCGCGCTGATGCGCGAGCTGGCCGCACAGTACACGCCGGTTGCCGCCGGCCGTGGCCTGCGCCTGGATCTGTTCGCGCGCCCGGCCTGGGTGCGCAGCGACCGGCGCCTGCTGCGGCGTGTGCTGCAGAACTTCCTGGCCAACGCGCTGCGCTACACGCGGCAGGGCCGCATCGTGCTGGCCGTGCGCCACCGGGGCGAGGAAGTGGAGCTGCAGGTGTGGGATACCGGCCCCGGCATCCCGGAGCATCACATGCGGCAGATCTTCGATGAGTTCCATCGCTACCAGCAGCCCTTCGACTGGGGCGAGCAGGGCCTGGGTCTGGGCCTGTCGATCTGCCAGCGCATCTCGCGCCTGCTGGACCATCGGCTCAACGCGCGCAGCCGCGTCGGCAGTGGGTCGATGTTCTCGATCATCCTGCCGCGCGTGGCGCCTCTGCCGGGCTACACCGAGCCTGCCACGGCGGTCCAGGCGGCCGCCACGCCGGTGCGCAGCGATTCGCTGGCCGGCCTGCGCGTGCTGTGCGTGGACAACGACGAGGAAATCCTCGACGGCATGCGTGCGCTGCTGGGTCGCTGGCAGGTGCAGGTGATCACCGCCGCCACCGTCGATCAGGCGCTGGAAAAGATTGCCGAGCGCCCGCAGGTGATGCTGGTGGATTACCACCTGCATGACCGCATGGATGGCCTGGACGCGCTGGTGGCACTGCGCGAGGCAGCGGGGTATCCGCTGCCCGGTGCCCTTCTCACTGCCGATGGTCGCGATGAGTTGAAGCGGATGGCGCGCGAGCGGGGTTATCGGGTGCTGACCAAGCCGATCAAGCCGGCCTCGCTGCGTGCCTTCCTCGGCGCGCTGCGCGACGCCGGCAGCAACGAAGCCTGATGGGCAACGGTAGAGCCGAGCCCGCGCTCGGCGCCATGCGCAGTGCAGTCCTGATATAGCCATCGCTATACAAACCAGCCCTGCCTGCGCGTTTCACTGGAAATGCGCCACACGCGGATCGCGGTGCTAAGCTTCGCGTCCCCTTGGGGAGTAGCCGGATTCCTACGCAGGAATCGTCCACGTCAACATGCTCGGCCAGTGCGCCGTGGCGTGGACAACCATGATGGTTGGCGAGACCAGCGGCCCGCGCGCGCAACGTCAGGTTGGGCGCGAGCGCAGGCCGTGCGTCCGTCCAAGCCCGACCTCAGCAGCCACACATGTCCCCCATTTCGATCCTCCTGATCGGCTTTGCCATGTCCACCGATGCCTTCGCCGCGGCGATCGGCAAGGGTGCAGCGATGCGCAAGCCGGTGTTCCGCGATGCACTGCGTGCCGGCATCATCTTCGGCGTCATCGAGGCGATCACGCCCATCATCGGCTGGCTGCTCGGCCGCGCCGCCCTGCAGTACGTCCAAGCCTTCGATCATTGGATCGCCTTCGGCCTGCTCGGCGCGCTGGGCATCCACATGATCTACAACGGCCTGCGTCCGGATGATGGTGAAGAAGATGAAGACCCTTCGCAGCACCACGGCTTCTGGAAGCTGGCCCTGACGGGTTTCGCCACCAGCATCGATGCGATGGCGGTGGGTATCGGCCTGGCATTCATGGACGTCCATATCGGCGTGATGGCGGCGGTCATCGGCCTGTGCACGCTCACAATGGTCACCGTCGGCATCATGCTCGGCCGCGTGCTGGGCAGCATGGTTGGCAAGCGTGCCGAGATCATTGGCGGCGTGATCCTGGTGATCATCGGCGCGACGATCCTGTACGAACACCTGCGCGGCGTGGGCTGAGCAAGGCGTTCCTGTAGAGCCGAGCATGGGCTCGGCTCTACAAGGGGATCATGAGACCCCGCGCTCGGCCCCACATTACGCCGCGATCAGTCTTCCTCCGGCGGCAGCACGATCGCGTCGTCGTCGATGGCCAGCTTGCCGGCCATCAGCACCGCCTGGGTGCGGTTGGTCACGCCCAGCTTGCGCAGGATCGCGGTCACATGTGCCTTGATCGTTGCTTCGGAGACGTTGAGGTCGTAGGCGATCTGCTTGTTCAGGCGGCCGGCGCCCAGCATCTGCAGCACGCGGAACTGCTGCGGCGTCAGCTCGCGCAGGCGCTGGCCGACCTCGCGTTCCTCGCGCTCGGTGGGTGGCACGTTGTGTGCCTCCGGCGGGGCCCACGTCTCGCCGTCGAGGATGGTGCCCAGTGCATGACCGATGGTGTCCGAGTCGGCAGACTTCGGGATGAAGCCCAGCGCACCGTGATCGAGTGCACGGCGCATCACTGTGGCCTCCTCCCGCGCAGAGACGACCACCACCGGCAGATGAGGATGCAGCGAGCGCATGTGCACCAGTGCGTTGAAACCCTGTGCACCCGGCATGTTGAGGTCCATCAGGACCAGATCGGCATCGTTGTGCTGGTCGGCCAGCGCATACAGCGCTTCCACGCTGTCGGCCTCGAACAGCTGCACGCCGGGGATGACCCGCTGTACGGCCCCACGCAGGGCTTCGCGGAACAGCGGGTGGTCATCTGCAATCAGGAGGGTGGTCATGGTCGGGGGGAACCGTGGGGAAACTGTTCGGGGGCCAGGCCCCTGGGGTCAGAGCCCTTTCCCTGCGGAAAGGGATCCGACCCCGGGTCATACGTCAGCGTACCTTGCGTTCGTCCACCAGCGACGCCACCACCGACGGATCGGCCAGGGTCGAGGTGTCGCCGAGCTGGTCCGGCGCGTTCTCGGCAATCTTGCGCAGGATGCGCCGCATGATCTTGCCCGAGCGCGTCTTCGGCAGGCCCGGTGCCCACTGCAGGTGGTCCGGGGTGGCGATCGGCCCGATTTCCTTGCGCACCCAGGCGATCAGCTCCTTGTGCAGCTCGTCGCTCGGCGCTTCCTCGGCCACCAGGGTGACATAGGCATAGATGCCCTGGCCCTTCACGTCGTGCGGGAAGCCGACGACGGCGGCTTCGGCCACCTTCGGGTGCGAGACCAGTGCGCTTTCGACCTCGGCGGTGCCGATGCGGTGGCCGGACACGTTGATCACATCGTCCACGCGGCCGGTGATCCAGTAGTAGCCGTCCTCGTCGCGGCGGCAACCGTCACCGGTGAAGTAGCTGCCCGGATACGTGCGGAAATAGGTGTCGATGAAGCGCTGGTGGTCGCCGTACACCGTGCGCATCTGGCCCGGCCAGGAATCACGGATGATCAGGTTGCCCTCGGTCGGGCCGTCCTGGATCTCGCCATCGGCGTTCACCAGCGCCGGCTGTACGCCGAAGAAGGGCAGGGTGGCCGAACCCGGCTTGAGGTCCATCGCACCGGCCAGCGGCGAAATCAGGATGCCGCCGGTCTCGGTCTGCCACCAGGTATCGACGATCGGGCAGCGGCTGTCGCCGACCACCTCGTAGTACCAGCGCCAGGCCTCCGGATTGATCGGCTCGCCGACGCTGCCGAGCAGGCGCAGCGAGGCGCGTGAGGTCTTCTTCACCGGCTCCTCGCCTTCGCGCATCAGTGCACGGATGGCGGTCGGGGCGGTGTAGAAGATCGACACCTTGTGCTTGTCGATGACGTTCCAGAAACGTGAGGTGTCCGGGTAGTTCGGCACGCCCTCGAACATCAGCGAGGTCGCGCCGTTGGCCAGCGGGCCATACACGATGTAGCTGTGGCCGGTGACCCAGCCGACGTCGGCGGTGCACCAGTAGATGTCGTCCTCGCGCAGGTCGAACACCGCTTCGTGGGTGTATGCCGCGTACAGCAGATAACCGCCGGTGGTGTGAAGCACGCCCTTCGGCTTGCCGGTGGAACCGGACGTGTAGAGGATGAACAGCGGATCCTCGGCGTTCATGCGCTCCGGCTCGCAGGTGGAGGGCTGGCTGTCCACGACGTCATGGAACCAGCGGTCGCGCGGCGCCTGCATGTCCACCGCGCCGCCGGTGTGGCGCACCACCAGCACGGTCTCCACGGTGTTGGTGCCCGGCAATTTCAGAGCTGCATCGACGTTGGCCTTCAGCGGAACCTTGCGGCCACCGCGCAGGCCTTCGTCGGCGGTGATGATGAGCTTGCTCTGGCAGTCGCTGACACGGTCGGCGATCGAGTTCGGCGCGAAGCCACCGAACACCACCGAGTGGATCGCACCGATGCGTGCGCAGGCCAGCATGGCCACGGCAGCATCGACGATCATCGGCAGGTAGATGGTGACCCGGTCACCCTTGCCGACGCCCAGGTTGCGCAGCGCATTGCCGAGCCGGCAGGTGCGCTCGTACAGCTCGCGATAGGTCACGTGCTGGGCCGGTGCATCCGGGCTGTCCGGCTCGAACAGCAGGGCGGTCTTGTCGCCACGGCTGTCCAGCTGGCGGTCAAGGCAGTTGACGCTGGCGTTGAGCTCGCCGTCCTCGAACCACTTGATGTGGAAGTCGGCCAGGTCGTAGCTGACGTTCTTGATCTTCGTCGGCGTGCGCATCCATTGCAGGCGCTCGGCGGCCTTGCCCCAGAAACCCTCCGGGTCGGTCACAGAAGCCTGGTACTGCTGTTCGTAGGACGTCTTGTCGATGCGTGCCTTGGCGGCGAACTGCGGATCGACGGGGTAGATATCAGCCATGGCACCCTCACTTGCACGTTGACTTTGTATGTGCGGTCGCAGCATCGCAACGACCGATCCCCCTCAGTTTGCCCCATCCACCCCCGGCCGCGTCACCACTGCGCTTAGACCATGGTCGAAAGTGGGCGCCCTGCGGGCCCGGCTTCGACCAATGGCGAATAGCCGGTGCGCGCGTGTGCCCCGCAGTCTCGGCTCGACCGTGCCCCACGCGCGGCATCACCTTGCCACTTGGGAGAGAGGGCAACATGAGCCACCGTACGTTGAAAGCCGTGCGCACACCTTTGGCGGCCTGCCTGCTGGTCGCCCTGGTCGCACCGGGCATGGCGTTCGCAGACACCGCCAAAGAGAAAGCACTCGAATCACGCATCGCCGAACTGGAGCGCCAGGTCCAGCTGCTGCTGTCTTCGCAGCAACAGCAGCAGACCCAGATCGCCCAGACCCAGCAGGCGGTGACCGAAGTCCGCACTGTGCAGTCCGAGCAGAAGCCGGCGGTGCCGGCGGGCAAGCAGCCGATCCAGGTCACCACCATCACTCCGGGCGCCGCACCGGGTACCACGGTCAAGATCGGTGGCTTCATCAAGGCTGACTTCCTGGCGACCCAGACCAGCGACGGCCAGCTGGCCGACGATGCCACCGGCCGTTCGCTGTACCTGCCGGGCCAGACCCCGGTGGAAGGCGCCGGCGGAAACGGCAGGCGTTCGGGCACCGACTACAACGCCCACGCAAAGTTCTCGCGCTTCAACCTGGGCATCGACAATGTGAGCGAGTCCGGCAACAAGGCCGGTGCGTTCTTCGAGATGGACTTCTTCGGCAATTCGCTCGGCAACCAGACCGCCACCAACACCTACGGTGTCACCCTGCGCCATGCCTACATGTACTGGAACAACTGGCTCGCCGGCCAGACCTGGTCCAACTTCATGGACGCGGCCGCATTGCCGGAAGCGGTCGACTTCGTCGGCCCGACCGACGGTGTGATCTTCGTACGCCAGGCACAGGTGCGTTACACCAGCGGCGGCTTCAGCGTTGCCCTGGAAAACCCGGAAACCACCACGCTTACCGGTACCCGCAATCCGGTCACCGGTGCCTGGACCAACGCCAGCGCCAACTCCGATCGCGGCAGCCTGCCGGATCTGACGATGCGTTACGGCTGGAAGGGCGACTGGGGCACCTTCGGCGTCGGCGGCATCGTCCGCCAGCTGAAGGTCGACAACCAGACCACCGGCGCCAAGGCCGACAAGGTTGCCGGCGGCCTGACCCTGGGCGGCAAGTGGGTGATGGGCGACAGCGATTCGCTGCACTACCAGTTCACCGGAGGCGAAGGCATCGCGCGTTACATCGGCCTGGGCATCACTGCCGACTCGGCCTATGACATCGCCCGCGACGAGCTCAATCCGACCGGCGTTCTGGCCGGCTACGTGGGCTGGCGCCATGCGTTCTCGCCGAAGCTGCGCACCAACCTGATCTATGCGCGCAGCGACTACGACAACGACAGCGTGCTGGGCCCGCTGGTCACCAAGAGCGTGCAGAGCATCCGCGGCAACATCTTCTATTCACCGTTGCCCAAGGTCGATGTCGGCGCCGAGCTGATGTATGGCCGCCGCGAGATCGAGAACGGCAACAAGGGTGACATCACCCGGCTGCAGTTCACCACGAAGTACAGCTTCTGAGGGCGAGCCGACCCAGGTCGGCCGCTACCGATATTGAGTGCCGACCCACGGTCGGCACCCACCAACAACGATTGCTTCGGAGGGGAAGCGTCTCATGTCCAGCACACCCAGCACCGCGCACAATCCCGCGGGCACCCTTACCAAGGGCCACAAGAAAGTCATCTTCGCTTCGAGCCTGGGTACGGTCTTCGAGTGGTATGACTTCTTCCTGTACGGCTCGCTCGCCGCCATCATCGCCAAGCAGTTCTTCAGCGGTGTCAATGAAACCACGGGCATGATCTTCGCCCTGCTGGCATTCGCCGCCGGCTTCTTCGTGCGTCCGTTCGGCGCGGCCTTCTTCGGCAGCCTCGGCGACCGCATCGGCCGCAAGTACACCTTCCTGGTCACCATCCTGATCATGGGCATCTCGACCTTCCTGGTCGGTGTGCTGCCCAACTACGCATCGATCGGCTTTGCCGCGCCGGTGATCCTGATCATCCTGCGCCTGGCCCAGGGCCTGGCGATGGGCGGCGAATACGGCGGCGCGGCGACCTACGTGGCCGAGCACGCCCCGGATGACAAGCGTGGCCTGTACACCAGCTTCATCCAGTGCACCGCCACGCTGGGCCTGTTCATGTCGCTGCTGATCATCCTGGCCTGCCGCTACTTCCTGGGCAATGAAGCATTCGAAGCCTGGGGCTGGCGCATTCCGTTCCTGGTGTCCATCGTGCTGCTGGGCATCTCGGTGTGGATCCGTCTGCAGCTGAGCGAGTCGCCGCTGTTCCAGCAGATGAAGTCGGAAGGCAAGGGCTCCAAGACGCCGTTCCGTGACAGCCTGAAGGGCGGCAACCTGAAGCTGATGCTGCTGGTCCTGCTGGGCGCAGCGGCCGGCCAGGCCGTGGTCTGGTACGGCGGCCAGTTCTATGCGCTGTTCTTCCTCAGCAGCATGCTGAAGGTCGACGCCACCACCTCCTACCTGTTGATCGCGGCCGCACTGGCGCTGGGTGTGCCGTTCTTCATCTTCTTCGGCTGGCTGTCCGACCGTATCGGCCGCAAGAAGATCATCCTCGCCGGCTGCCTGCTGGCCGCCGTGACCTACATCCCGATCTTCAAGGGCCTGACCCACTTCGCCAACCCGGCCATCGAAGAGGCCCGCAGCACCTCGCCGGCCCTGGTCGTGGCCGATCCGTCCACCTGCTCGTTCCAGTTCGATCCGGTCGGCCTGCGCAAGTTCACCAGCTCCTGTGACGTGGCCACCGCCGCGTTGACCAAGGCGGGCGTGCCGTACGACGTGCAGCCGGCAGCCGCGGGTTCGCTGGCGATCGTCAACGTCGGCAGCGCCAGCGTCACCTCGTATGAAGCGGCAGGACTGAGCAAGGACGAAGGCAAGGCCAAGGCCGACGCGTTCGGTGCCGAACTGAAGACCGCTCTGACCACCGCCGGCTATCCGGCCAAGGCGGACAGCGCGCGCATCAACATTGCGGGCACGATCTTCATGCTGTGGCTGCTGGTGCTGTACGTCACCATGGTCTACGGCCCGATCGCCGCCTACCTGGTCGAGCTGTTCCCGACCCGCATCCGCTACACCTCGATGTCGCTGCCGTATCACATCGGCAACGGCTGGTTCGGTGGCTTCCTGCCGGCGATCTCCTTCGCGCTGGTGGCCGGTACCGGCAACCTGTACTACGGCCTGTGGTATCCGATCGCGATCGCGCTGATGTCGGTGGTGATCGGTGGCCTGTTCCTGCGTGAAACCAAGGACGTGGATATCACCAAGTAGGAATGATGTTCACCGGATGAAGGAGAGGCCGTGGTGCAGACCACGGCCTTTTCGTTGCCCTGTAGCGCCGAGCCATGCTCGGCGACCGCGCAGCGCGCGGCACAAAACTCCGCAGACGCGAGAAGACAGCGTTCAATGCCGTAATCGTGGTTGAAAAGCATCCGAAGCCACCCGCCATCACGCGTCCGGGGTCAGATCCCTTCGCGCGCGAAAGGGACCTGACCCCGTCCGACAGTGCCGCACCCCGTATAGTCGGCGCATGACCATCACCACGCCCGCCGACCTTCCCGCCATCCTGCACACCCTGCGCAGCGCCTGGCAGTCGCAGCGCCCGTCTCTCGACCAGCGCGAGGCCGACCTGCATCGCCTGCGGGCAGCGCTGAAGCCGCGCCTGGATGAAATGGCCCAGGCCATCGCCGAGGACTTCGGCCATCGCGCCCACGTCGAATCGAAACTGGCCGATGGCATGAGCGTGCTGTCGGCCATCGACCACCTGCGCCGCCACCTGCGGCGCTGGTCGAAACCGCAGCGGGTGGGTGCCGGCTGGAGGTTGTGGCCGGCGCGTGCGCAGCTGCGGCCGACGCCGCTGGGCGTGGTCGGGGTGATCTCGCCGTGGAATTACCCGGTTACGCTGGCATTGGTGCCGCTGGCCACGGCCATCGCCGCCGGCAACCACGTGCTGCTCAAGCCTTCCGAACATGCGCCGCGCACCAGTGCGTTCCTGGCCGATCTGCTGTCCAGCGTGTTTCCCCCTGATCGCGTGGTGGTGGTACAGGGCGGGGCCGACGTAGCCGCAGCGGTCTCCTCGTTGCCGCTGGACCATCTGCTGTTCACCGGTTCCACCGTCGTGGGCCGCAAAGTGATGGCGGCTGCGGCCGAACATCTGGTGCCGGTCACGCTGGAGCTGGGCGGCAAGTCGCCGGCCATCGTCTGCCGTGATTTCCCGCTGGACAAAGCCGCCGCGCGGCTGGCTACCGGCAAGTGGTTCAACGCCGGCCAGACCTGCATCGCGCCGGATTACGTGTTGATCGATAGCGCGCGTCAGCGCGAGTTCGTGCAGGCGCTGCAGCAGCAGGTGCGCGAGCGCTATGGCGACTTCAGCGAGGCCGGCGATTACACGCGCATCATCAACGAAGGCCAGTACCAGCGCCTGCAGGGTTATCTGGCGCAGGCGCGCGGACGCGGGGTGCCGGTGATTCCGCTGGCGCACGTGGATGAGGCTCGCGCCGGCCGCGAGCGCCTGCTGGTACCGACCGTGGTACTGGACCCGCCGGACGATCTGGACCTGATGCGCGAGGAGATCTTCGGGCCGATCCTGCCGGTGCGCGCCTACCCGGACCTGGATGCCGCGCTGGTCGACGTTCTCTCCCGCGACCGGCCGCTGGCGCTGTATCCCTTCAGCCACGACCGCGCCACCGTGGAGCGCATTCTCGCCAACGTGGTGGCCGGCGGAGTGACGGTGAACGACACGCTGCTGCACTTCGCCGCTGATGGCCTGCCGTTCGGCGGGGTCGGTGCCAGTGGCATGGGTGCCTACCACGGCCGCGCCGGGTTCGATGCGATGAGCAAGCGGTTGCCGGTGCTGTGGCAGTCGCGCTGGGCGGCCAGCGACAGGCTGCGGCCGCCGTACTCGAAGATCGCAGGGGTGTTGAAGCTGCTGCTGCGGTGAAGCCACGCATGGCGTGGCTCTACTGGTAGGTGCCAACCTTGGTTGGCACGCGGGGCATCCACGCGCCAACCAAGGTTGGCGCCTACCAAAGCAGGCCCGGGTAGAATGCCCCCATGAAGATCGCCTCGTGGAACGTCAATTCGCTCAATGTCCGTCTGCCGCACCTGGAGCAGTGGCTCAGGGATTTCGGCCCGGACATCGTCGGCATCCAGGAAACCAAGCTGGAGGACCACAAGTTCCCGGATGCGGCGCTGATCGGCGCGGGCTACCGCAGCGTATTTGCTGGCCAGAAGACCTACAACGGCGTGGCCCTGCTGTCACGCGAGCCGGCGCAGGACGTGCAGATCGGCATTCCGGGTTTCGAGGACGAGCAGAAGCGCGTCATCGCCGGCACCTTTGGCGACCTGCGGGTGATCAACCTGTATGTGGTCAACGGCCAGGACGTCGGTACCGACAAGTACGCGTACAAGCTGCGCTGGCTGGAGGCCGTGCATGCCTGGATCGGCGAGGAACTGCAGCGTCACCCGAAGCTGGTGGTGTTGGGTGACTTCAACATCGCCCCGGACGCCCGCGACGTGCATGACCCGGAGGTGTGGAACGAGAACCACATCCTCACCTCCACCGCCGAGCGCGGCGCGCTGAACAAGCTGCTGCAGCTGGGCCTGCACGACGGCTTCCGGCTGCACAACGAGGAAGCCGGCACGTTCAGCTGGTGGGATTACCGCGCGGCGGGCTTCCGCCGCAATCTGGGCCTGCGCATCGACCTCACCCTGGTCTCCGATGCGCTCAAGGGCGGCGCCGTGGCATCAGGCATCGACCGCGAGCCACGTACCTGGGAGCGCCCCAGCGACCACGCGCCGGCATGGGTGCAGTTGGGGTGAGGTAGCGCCGGGCCATGCCCGGCGCTGCCCGTCGGATCAACGTATGCTCTTGCGGGTGAAAAGGTTGACGATCGCCAGCAGGATCACCGCACCGATCAGCGAGAACAGGAAGGTGCGGATGGTGATCGCTTCGTTGATGCCGCCGCCGAACAGCCAGCCGGAAATCAGCGCGCCGACGATGCCGACCACGATGTTGAGAATGATGCCCTGCTGCGCATCGCGCTTCATGATGATGCTTGCCAGCCAGCCCACGATGCCGCCGACGATCAGCCAGATGATGATGCCCATGATCGAACCTCCGGTGGAAAACCGTGACCAGTTGACGCGCATGGCTGTGAACCCGTCGTGCAATCGCGTGACGGTTGCGTGCGGATGAGCCTGCCAGCCACCCTGGACGGCCCCTGGCGCTTCGGCCCGGTCACGGTCTGGCGGCGGCCACACGTGCCGGGCCAGCGCGGTGAGCCGCAGGCCCGGCAGGTGCTGGCACAGGCGCTGGATCTCGCGCCGGAGGCACTGCCGCTGGTCCGCGACGACAAAGGCCGACCCGAGCTGACCGGCGCACTGGCCGACCACGGCACGGGCTGGAGCCACAGTGGCGACGTGCTGCTGGTGGCGCTGGGTGAAGGTGTACGGCTCGGCGTGGACCTGGAACTGCTGCGCCCGCGTCCGCGCCTGCTGGAGATCGTGCAGCGCTTCTTCCATCCGGAAGAGGTGGCCTGGCTGCAGGGCCTGGACGCCGCCGAACGCGAACACTGGTTCTTCCGTGTCTGGTGCGCCAAGGAGGCGCTGCTGAAGGCACACGGGCAGGGCATATCGTTCGGCCTGCATCGCCTGCAGCTGGCGCCGGGCGTCGACGGCGCCCTGCACCTGCGCTGGTGCGACCCTGCCCTGGGCGATGCCGGGCAGTGGCATCTGCACGAATGGCAGGCCAGCGGCCAGTTCCGCGCCGCATTGGCCTGGTATCCGCAATGAAGCGGCGAATCAGCCCGGGAAACGGGCGATAATGGCGGCATGAGCGAACACGAACTCCCCGCCGGCGTGACCGCCACGCTGGAGCAGGGCCTGGCCGGCATGGGCCTGGACGCCGCACTGGCGCCGCCGCTGCTGCGCTACCTGGGCCTGCTGCACCGCTGGAACGGCACCTACAACCTCACCGCCATCCGCGACCCGCAGGAGATGGTCACCCGTCACCTGCTCGATTCGCTGGCCATGCAGCCGTTCGTGGCCGATGGCCGCCTGGCCGACCTCGGTACCGGTCCTGGCCTGCCCGGCATCCCGCTGGCGATCGCCTGCCCGGGCCTGCAGGTCACCCTGGTCGAGAGCAACGGCAAGAAGGCCCGCTTCATGCGCGAAGCCGTGCGCCAGCTCGGCCTGGGCAATGCCCGCGTGGCCGAGTCGCGCGCCGAAGCGCTGGACGAGGCCGGCCACTACGACCAGTTGACCGCCCGCGCGATGGACACGCTGGCCGGCATCATCCGCGTCGGTGGCCACCTGCTGCGTCCTGGCGGCGTGCTGCTGGCGATGAAGGGCGTCTACCCGCATGAAGAGATCGCCGCACTGCCTGCAGGCTGGCAGGTGCGCGACGTGGCCCCGTTGAGCGTGCCCGGCCTGGCGGGCGAGCGCCACCTGGTCACCGTTACAGGCCCCTGATCCCGCCGCCAACCCTTTGCGCGACAACGGGTTGGCGATCCACGATTTCCGCCCGGGCCCGGTTGTACGCATAATGACCGGTCCCAGCATCCGTCGACGAGGCACACCCGCATGGCCCGCATCATCGCCATCGCCAACCAGAAGGGTGGCGTCGGCAAGACCACGACCGCCGTCAACCTGGCCGCTTCCCTGGCCAACGCACCCAAGCGCGTGCTGTTGGTCGACCTGGATTCGCAGGGCAACGCGACCATGGGCAGTGGTGTGGACAAGCGCGAGCTGGCGGCGTCCACCTGCGACCTGCTGCTGGGCGAGAACACCGCCGCCGACGTGCGCGTGCAGACCGCGGAAGGCTACGACCTGCTGCCCGGCAACATCGACCTGACCGCTGCGGAGATCCAGCTGATGGCGCAGGGCGAGCGCGAGCAGCGCCTGAAGCGGGCACTGGCGCCGATCCGCGACGAGTACGACTACATCCTGATCGACTGCCCGCCGGCGCTGTCACTGCTGACGCTCAACGCGCTGGCCGCCGCCGATTCGGTGATCGTGCCGATGCAGTGCGAGTATTACGCGCTGGAAGGCCTGAGTGCGCTGGTGGAAACCATCGAGGCGCTGCGCGCCAGCCTGAACCCGGCGCTGGAGATCGAGGGCGTGCTGCGTACCATGTTCGATGTGCGCAACAACCTGGCCAACGCCGTATCGGCCGAACTGACCGAACACTTCGGCGACCGCGTGTTCCGTACCATCGTGCCGCGCAACGTGCGGCTGGCCGAAGCGCCCAGCCACGGCCAGAGCATCGTCGGCTACGACCGCGCCTCGCGTGGCGGCGTGGCGTACCTGGGCCTGGCCGGCGAGATCATCCGTCGCAACAACGAACGCAACAAGGCCACCAAGGCCGTGGAGACCGTCTGATGACCAGCAGCAAGCCGGCAGCCAAGAAGCGAGGCCTCGGCCGTGGCCTGGATGCGCTGCTCGGTCCGAAGGGAGCGGTCAGCCAGGTGCAGGCCACCACCGCGGTGATCGAACCGTTGCCGGGTGAGGTGCTGCGCAAGCTGCCGGTCGGCCAGCTGCAGCCGGGCAAGTACCAGCCGCGTCGCGAAATGGACGAGGGCAAACTGTCCGAACTGGCGGACTCGATCCGGTCGCAGGGCGTGATCCAGCCGATCCTGGTGCGTCAGCTGCCGGCGGGCAACTTCGAGATCGTCGCCGGCGAACGCCGCTGGCGCGCCTCGCAGCTGGCCGGCCTGGACGAAGTACCGGTGGTGGTGCGCGAACTGGAAGACCGCACCGTCATCGCGATGGCGCTGATCGAGAACATCCAGCGCGAAGACCTCAACCCGCTGGAAGAAGCCGAGGCGCTGCAGCGCCTGATCAGCGAGTTCACCCTGACCCATGCCGAGGCGGCCGAGGCCGTCGGCCGCTCGCGCGCGGCGGTGTCCAACCTGCTGCGCCTGCTGGAACTGCCGGTGGCCATCCGCCTGCTGCTGGAAACCCGCCGCCTGGAAATGGGCCACGCCCGCGCGCTGCTGACCCTGGCCCCGGAGCTGGCCGGCAAGCTGGCGCAGGAAGCGGCCGATGAAGGCTGGTCGGTGCGTGAAGTGGAGCGCCGCGCGCAGGCCTTCGCCGCCGGCAAGGTGCCGAGCAACCGCCCGGCGGCCGCGCCGAAGGTGCAGCAGGCCGACATCGCCTCGCTGGAAACCGAACTGTCCGAGTCGCTGGGGACCAAGGTGGCGATCAGCCACGGCCGCGGCGGCAAGGGCAAGCTGATCATCCACTACACCGATCTGGACACCCTCGACGGCGTGCTGGAGAAGCTGCGGACCCGCCAGGGCTGAGCCGCGGGGCACGTGGGAAGAGACCTGCAATGACCATCCTGCTCACCGGCGCTGCCGGCTTCATCGGTGCCTACACGGCCCGCGCGCTGCTGGAGGCGGGCCAGCCGGTGGTGGGCCTGGACAACTTCAACGACTACTACGACCCGCAGATCAAGCGGGACCGTGTGGCCGCGCTATGCCCCACGCTGGATCTGCGCACGCTTGACCTGACCGACCGTGAAGGCCTGGCCGCGCTGTTCGACGAACTGCAGCCGAGCGCGGTGATCCATCTGGCCGCGCAGGCCGGGGTGCGCTACTCGCTGGAGAACCCGCAGGCCTATGTCGACAGCAACCTGGTCGGCTTCGTCAACATCCTTGAACTGTGCCGCCACCGCGGCGTGCAGCACCTGGTCTATGCCTCCAGCAGTTCGGTGTACGGCGATTCGGCCACGCCGCCGTTCTCCGAAGACCAGCGCGTGGACCAGCCGCGCTCGCTGTACGCGGCAACCAAGGCTGCCAACGAGCTGATGGCGCACACCTACGCGCAGCTGTATGGCCTGCATGCGACCGGCCTGCGCTTCTTCACCGTGTACGGCGCGTGGGGACGGCCGGACATGGCGCCGCTGCTGTTTTCGCGTGCCGTGCTGGCCGGGCGCCCGATCGAGGTGTTCAACCAGGGGCGCATGCAGCGCGATTTCACACATGTCTCCGACATCGTGTCGGGTATCCTCGGCGCGCTCGCGCACCCGGCCGATGGCCCGGTACCGCATCGGGTATTCAACCTCGGCAACCATACGCCGGTCGAGCTGGAGCGCTTCATCAGCGTCATCGAGCAGGCCGCCGGCCGCCCTGCACAGAAGGTCTACAAGCCGATGCAGCCGGGCGACATGGTCCGCACGATGGCCGACACCCGCCGCGCACATGACGCATTCGGCTTCGATGCGGTGACCCCGATCGAGCAGGGGCTGCCGCCCGTCGTCCAGTGGTGCCGCGAGTATTTCGGCGATCGCGCCTGAGGAGTAATCCTCACACAGCCGGATTCATCTTCGGATAACCTCGGCTTCGGAGAATGCGCGGTCTTTGTCCCTTCTTGGCCGAGTGACCCATGAGCCAACCCGAGCTTTCCGTTGTCGTCCCCGTATTCAACGAGCGCGACAATGTCGCGCCCCTGATCGCCGAAATCGTCGCGGCACTGCGGGGCCGGCTGCCGTTCGAGATCGTCTATGTCGACGATCACTCCCGCGATGACAGCCTGGCGGTGCTGCAGGGCCTGAAAGCCACCACGCCGGAGCTGCGGGTGCTGCACCACGTCGAGCAGAGCGGGCAGAGCACGGCGGTGCGCACCGGTGTCAAGCATGCCCGTGCGCCGTGGATCGCCACCCTGGATGGTGATGGCCAGAACGATCCGGCCGACATCCCCAAGCTGCTGGCGGCCCGCGATGCTGCCGACGGGCAGGTGAAGCTGTTTGCCGGCTGGCGCGTCAACCGCCAGGACAGCGGCAGCAAGCGCTGGGCCAGTCGCTGGGCCAACCGCATCCGGGCGCGCATGCTGCGCGACGATACGCCCGACACCGGCTGCGGCATCAAGCTGTTCGAGCGCGAAGCCTTCCTCGACCTGCCGTATTTCGACCACATGCACCGCTATCTGCCGGCGCTGATGCAGCGTGCCGGTTGGAAGACCACCAGCGTGCCGGTCAACCATCGCCACCGTACCGCCGGCGTCTCCAAATACAACAACCTCGGCCGTGCGCTGGTCGGCATCCGCGACCTGCGGGGCGTTGCCTGGCTGATCACCCGCAGCAGGCGTACCGCGGTGGAAGAACGATGATCGCGCTGCACTGGCTCGACCAGCCGCTGACCTGGTTGTTCTGGACCGGCCTGCATGTGACGGGCTGGAAGCTGATCGGCTATACCGGCGCACTGATGTTCGGCGGCCGCTGGCTGGTCCAGTTCATTGCCTCCCGGCGTGCCGGCAAGCCGGTCATCCCGCGCCTGTTCTGGTACATGAGCGTGATCGGCAGCCTGATGACGCTGAGCTACTTCCTGTTCTCGGCCAAGCAGGATTCGGTGGGCGTGCTGCAGAACCTGTTCCCGGCGTTCACCGCGCTGTACAGCCTGCACCTGGACATCCGGCACCGCGGCTGGAAGCGGGACAAAGCCAGCCATTGAGGCAGCGCCGGAGCGGAATCGGTAGCGCCGGGCCATGCCCGGCGGAGGGGTCCGTGCTCCGCGCTGCCGGTCCTGCAACGCAGGCAGGACTTTTGAACCATGCCCCGGCTGTCCGGCGGTGCCATGATCGGCGTCTGCCTTCCCGGGAACCTGTGCTCGTGAAAACCCGTCTTGCCGTTGCCCTGCTCATCGCCCTGTCCGCTCCGGCTGCCGTCGTGGCGGCTCCGCCCGCGCTCGCGGCGCCTGCCCCTGCGGCCACCGACTCGGCGGCCGATGCCGCCTTCCGCGCGCTGTACGAAAAGGAATGGAAGTGGCGCCAGGCCGGGGGCGGTGAAGCCAGCGAGGATGGCGACGCTCCGGCCAACGCCACGCGGCTGCCCGATGTGGGTGCGGCCGCGCAGCAGGCGCGCCTGAAGGTCTGGGACCAGACCCTGGCCGAGCTGAAGAAGATCGACCCGAAGACACTCAGCGCCGACAACCAGGTGAACTACGCGATCTACCGCGACCAGGTGTTCAACCTCGCCGAGGAGGTGCGTCTGCGGGCCTACGAGATGCCGTTCAACTCCGATTCCTCGTTCTGGTCCAATCTCTCGTTCATGGCCCGGCGCGAGATGAAGACCGCACAGGACTTCCGCAACTACATCGCACGCCTGGACGACGTGCCGCGCTATTTCGGCCAGCAGACCGAGAACATGCGCGCCGGTCTCAAGCGGGGTTTCAGCGTGCCCCGCGCAGTGCTTGACGGGCGCGAGGTCTCCATCGCCACCGTCGCCGAGCTGAAGGACCCCACCGAGTCGCCGCTGTACGCGCCGTTCAAGAAGCTGCCGGCCAGCATTCCGGCGGCCGAGCAGGCGCAGCTGCAGGCGCAGGCCCGTGCGGCGATCAGCGGCAAGGTGGTGCCGGCGTTCCAGCAGCTGCGTACCTTCTTCGTCAATGAGTACGTGCCGCAGGCGCGTACCACCCTGGCCGCCGAAGCGATGCCGGAGGGCAAGGCCTTCTACAGGCAGCAGATCCACGAGTACACCACGCTGGACCTGTCGCCGGATGAGATCCATCGCATCGGCCTGGATGAAGTCGCGCGCATCCAGAAGGAGATGAACGACATCATCCAGCAGGTCGGCTTCAAGGGCAGCTTCGGCGAGTTCCTGACCTTCCTGCGCACCGATCCGCAGTTCTACGCCAAGACCCCGAACGAGCTGCTGTATCGCGCGGCGTGGATCTCCAAGCGCATCGACGGTGTCATCGGCAAATACATGACGCTGCCGCGCGCGCGCTTCACCATCGTGCCGGTGCCGCCGGACATCGCGCCGTTCTGGACCGCAGGCCGCGGTGGCATGGGCACCTATTGGCTCAACACCTACAACCTGCCGGCGCGGCCGCTGTACAACCTGCCAGCGCTGACCCTGCACGAGTCCGATCCCGGCCATGCACTGCAGGGCGCGCTCGCCGCCGAACAGGGCGAACAGCCCGAGTTCCGCCGCAACGCCTACATCTCCGCCTACGGCGAAGGATGGGGCCTGTACAGCGAGAAGCTGGGCGTGGAGATGGGCATCTATGAAACCCCCTACGAGGATTTCGGTCGCCTCACCTACGAGATGTGGCGCGCCGCACGCCTGGTGATCGATACCGGGGTGCACAGCAAGGGCTGGACCCGGGAACAGGCCATCGCCTACCTGCGTGACCATACCGCGCTGAGCGAGCATGAAGTGACCACCGAAGTGGATCGCTACATCTCCTGGCCGGGCCAGGCGTTGAGCTACAAGCTCGGCGAGATCGCCATCGTGCGCCTGCGCGCACAGGCCGAGAAGGAGCTGGGCGACAAGTTCGACGTCAAGGGTTTCCATGACGCCGTGCTCAAGCAGGGGTCGGTGCCGCTGCCGGTACTGGAACAGCAGATCCAGGCCTATATCGCGCAGCGCAAGCAGGCCTGATCCGAAATGCCGCCGGGCATGGCCCGGCGCTACCGGAATGCGCGGTGGTAGCGCCGGGCCACGCCCGGCGAGCGCGAAGCGCGGCAGACGGGGCCGGATCGCAGGATCCTGCCCCGTCGTCTTTCAGCCCACCGGCCGCGGCCTGGCCACGCGCGCAGCGAAGGTCGGCAGCACCAGCAGGGTCAGCGCGGTCGCCGTGATCAGGCCACCGATCACCACCGTCGCCAGCGGTTTCTGCACCTCCGCACCAGAGCCACTGGCGATCGCCATCGGGATGAAGCCGACAATCGCCACCAGTGCCGTGGTCAGCACCGCGCGGATCCGGCTGGCGGCACCGTTGATCGCCGCCTGCAGGGGCAGGTCACCGGCATCGAGCCGCTCGCGGATGGCCTGCATCAGCACCAGGCCGTTGAGCGTGGCCACGCCGGACACGGCGATGAAGCCGACCGCCGCCGATACCGAGAAGGGCATGCCACGCAGCAGCAGGGCGAGAATGCCGCCGACCAGCGCCAGCGGCACGCAGCTGAACACCAGCACGGCTTCCTTGCCACTGCGCAGGGCCATGAACAGCAGGCTGCCGATCAGCAGGAACACGACCGGTACCACCGTTGCCAAGCGCTTTTCCGCGCGCTGCAGGTTCTCGAACTGGCCACCCCAGGTGAGATAGGCGCCCGGCGGCAGCGCCACGTCGGCCACCGCTGCCTGCGCTTCGCCGACGAAGCCGCCCAGGTCGCGGCCGCGCACGTTGGCCTGCACCACCACCCGGCGGCTGCCATTGTTGCGGCTGATCTGGTTCGGCCCCTCGCTGACCGTGATGCGGGCCACCGAGGACAGCGGAATGACCACTCCGGCCGGTGTGGCGATCGGCAGCGATGACAGCTGGTCCGGATCGTTGCGTGCGGCATCGTCCAGCCGCACCACCACGTCGAAGCGTCGGTCGCCCTCGAAGATCTTGCCGGCCGCCGTGCCACCGATGCCGGTGGCCAGTGCATCGCTTACGTCCGCAGCGGTCAGCCCGTACTGCGCGGCGGCGACATGATCGATCTTCACGTTCAGGGTCGGCAGGCCGGAAATCTGCTCCACCCGCACATCAGCCGCACCGTCCACCGCGCGCAGCTTCAACGCGACCTGGTCGGCCACCTTCTGCAGCTGGCTGAAGTCATCGCCGAAGATCATCACCGCCAGGTCGGTGCGCACACCGGAGATCAGCTCGTTGAAGCGCAGCTCGATCGGCTGGCTGAACTCGAAGCTGTTGCCCAGCTGCTGCCCGGCCAGCGCCTCGAAGCGCGCCACCAGTGCCTCCTTGTCCAGCGTCGGATCGGGCCAGTCCTTGCGCGGTTTCAGCACGATCACGCTGTCGGAGACGTTGGTCGGCATCGGGTCGATCGCGGCTTCAGCGGTACCGGTGCGCGAAAACACGGTTTCCACTTCAGGTTGCCCGGCAATCGCCTTCTCCAGCGCCAGCTGCATCGCCAGTGACTGCTCCAGCGAGGTCGACGGTACGCGCAGCGCCTGCATGGCCACATTGCCCTCATCCAGGGTCGGCATGAATTCACGGCCCAGCAGCGAGAACGAACCGATGCCCACCACCACCATCATCACCGCACCGGCCAGCACCGAGCGCGGATGGTCCACCGTCTTGCGGATCACCGGTTCGATGCGTGCGCGCAGCACGCGGATCAGGCGTGTTTCGTGTTCGCCATCATCGGCGTGCGCCCCGCCTTCCTTCAGCTTCGGCTCGCGCACCAGCAGCGCAGCCATGGCCGGCACAAAGGTGAAGGAGAACAGGAAGGCACCCACCAGGGCCAGCATGAACGTGGCGGCCATCGGATGAAACGTTTTTCCTTCCACGCCTTCCAGGGTCAGGATCGGCGCGAACACCAGCAGGATGATCAACTGGCCGAACGCCGCTGGACGTGCCATCTTCCGCGCCGACTCCGCCGCCACGCGCAGACGTTCCATCGCGGTCAGCGCGCGGCCCAGTTCGGCGCGGCGCCGGCCCAGCATCAGCAGCGTCGACTCGATCACGATCACCGCACCGTCCACCAGGATGCCGAAATCCAGCGCACCCAGGCTCATCAGATTGCCGCTGATGCCGAAGCGGTTCATGCCGATCACGGCGAACAGGAACGACAGCGGAATCACCAGCGCGGTGATGGTCGCCGCGCGCAGGTTGCCCAGCAGCAGGAACAGCACCACCACCACCAGCAGCGCACCTTCGGTGAGGTTCTTTGCCACGGTTTTGATGGTGGAGTTCACCAGCACGCTGCGGTCCAGCACCGGCACGGCCACGATGTCGGCCGGCAATGACCGGTTGACCTGCTCCAGGCGCGCCGCTGCCGCCTGCGCGACGGTGCGGCTGTTGCCACCGGCGATCATCAGGGCGGTACCGAGCACGGCCTCGTGACCGTTGCGGCTGGCCGCGCCCAGGCGCGGTGCACGGCTGAGATCGACATCGGCCACGTCGGCCACGCGCACCACCACGCCGTTGCGGGTCGCAACGGGGGCCTGCGCCAGATCATCGGTGGTCATTGCCAGGCCGTCCGCACGTACCACCAGGCCTTCGCCGGCACGCTGCACGAAACCGGCACCCGCCTGCACGTTGGCGCGCTGCAGTGCAGTGACCAGGTCGGCCAGTCCCAGGCCATGCGCAGCCAGCCTGGCAGTGTCCGGGTGCACGCCGTACTCCTTCACGTACCCGCCGACCGTATCGACGCCGGCCAATCCCGGGCTGGAGCGCATCTGCGGCGCGATGATCCAGTCCTGCACGGTACGCAGGTAGGTGGCGCGTTCCTCCGGCGTGCGCAGCAGGTTGCCCTCCGGCGTCCGGTAGACCTCGCCGGCCTGCCAGCCCGCATCCCCCGGCTTGGCCAGCCGGGCGGGATCGAACGGGGTGAAGTCCACCGTCCACATCAGCACCTCGCCCAGGCCGGTGGTGACCGGCGACAGCAGCGGCGACGCGCCATCGGGCAGATCTTCCGCCGCTTCACGCATGCGCTCGGCCACCTGCTGGCGGGCGAAGTAGATGTCGGTCGCGTCGGTGAAGATCGCGGTGACCTGCGAGAAGCCGTTGCGCGACAGCGAACGGGTGGTGGTCAGACCGGGAATGCCGGCCAGCGCGGTTTCCAGCGGGTAGGTCACCTGCCGCTCGATCTGTTCCGGTGTCAGCGCGGGTGCCACCGTGTTGATCTGCACCTGGCGGTTGGTGATGTCCGGCACGGCGTCGATCGGCAGCTTGCCCAGCTGGAACAGGCCCCAGGCCGCGATCAGCGCCGCCAGGAACACCACCAGCCAGCGGAAGCGCACCGCTGATTCAATGATGAGCTTGAACATGGTCGCCTCCTCAGTGGCCGTGCTCGGCTTCGCCCTTGGCCAGTTCGGCCTTGAGCAGGAAGGCATTGGTGCCGACGATGCGTTCGTTGCCGCTCAGTCCACCCAGGATCTCGATGCGATCACCGGCACGACGGCCGGCCAGCACTGGCTGTGCCTTGAAACCGCCTTCCACGGCGACGAACACGGCGCTGCTGCCGTCGACGTTCTGCACGGCATCGGCTGGCACGCTCAGTGCACCGTCCCGGCTTTCGGTAACAACCATGGCCGAGACCGGCGAACCGGCCGGCGGCAAGGCTGCGTCCACCGGCGTCGCGCGGATGACCGCCACGCCGCCCTGCTGGCGCACGTCAGCCGCAGAACCGGTAACCGTGGCGGTGAAGCTGCCGCCCGGCACCGTGACGTCCAGCGTCATGCCCGGGGTGACCTGCGCGGCCAGCGCAGGCGGTGCGGTGAACACCAGCTCGTTCATCGCCGGATCGGCGACATCGGCCACCGCGCTGCCTGCGGCGACCACGCCGCCAGGAGTGACCTGGACGTTGCCGACGATGCCGGTCACCGGGCTGGTGATGCGCACGCGGCCACTGGCATCGGGCGCACCGTTGGCTGCGGCCTGCGCCTGTGCGGCAGTCGCTTGCGCCTGTGCGGCCAGCGAACGGGCGCGCGACGCTTCCAGCTCCTGGCGGGCGACCACGCCCTGTTCGACCAGCGCCTTGTCGCGGCCGTAGGCCAGGCGTGCCGCCTCGGCTTCGGCCGATGCGGCCAGTGCATTGGCGCGGAATACGGCGGCTTCGCCGCTGACCACGATTGCCAGCGCCTGGTTCTGCTTCACCGCCGTGCCCGGCGCCACCAGCACGCGTTCGACGCGACCGCTCACGGTGGACGCCACCGAGGCACGTGCGCCCACCGACGGTTCCACACGGCCCGACAGGCGGGTGGAGCCGCCACCACCGCGTCCGATGGCCACCACTTCAATACCGGACGCCTTGATCTGTTCCGGCGTCAGCTGCACCACGCCTTCGTCGGCGTCGGCCGGTGCCTTGGTAGCGTCGGCCTTGGCGTCCGGGCTGTCGGCCGCGTGGCCGTGGCCGTCATCGCTGCCGGCTTTGGCTGCAGTGGCGTCGGCTGTTTCCGGTGGCTGCGCATTGCCGGCGCAGCCGGCGAGGAGAACGGCCAGCAGGACGCCGCCAAGCAGGGGAAAGGAACGGGACAGTGTCATGGGGCCTCCACAAAGGGTGCGCGCCCCTCGAGGCGGGCAAGATCGATTTCCGCGGCGACGCGCGACAGGCGCGCATCCACCGCGGTGCCGCGGGCGGCGATGAGCGCACTGCGCGTGCTGCGCAGTTCCAGCTGCGAGATACGTCCGGCATCGAAGCCGACGCGGGCCAGCCGATAGGCTTCCTCGGCCGCCACCACGCTTTCATCGGCGGCGCGGGTGCGGCTGCTGGCGGCCTTCAGCCCGGCAATGGCCGACAGCCGTCCGGCCTCGCTGTCGCGGCGTTGCTGGTCCAGGCGGGCTTCGGCCGCGCGCTGGTCGGCACTGGCGGCACGGATGCCGCCCCGGTTGCGGTCGAACAACGGCACGGTCAGGCTGACGCCGAGCGTGTAAGCGCGTTCGCCGCCTTCGCGGAAGCGGGTCTGTCCGGCGGTCAGGCTCAGGTCGGGCAGCGCCCGCTTGCGCTCGACGTCCACCAGCCTGCCGGCCGCATCCGCTTCGGCTTCGGCGATACGCACCGCGAGTGCGGCATCGGTGGCGCCGCGTGGCAGCGGAGGTGCGCGGTCGAGCAGGCTGCTGTCGATCGACTGCACCGGCGAATCCAGCAGCGCGGCGCCGGCCAGCCGCGCCAGCGCGGCATCGCGGAAGGCCAGCGCCTCGTCCAGCGCGGCGCTGGCATTGGCCACCTCGCTCTGCGCCTGCACCGCACGCAGTTGCGGCTCACGCCCTTGCCTGACCATGGCATTGACGGCATTGGCATCGTCGCGGGTCAGGGCCAGCGCCTCTTCGGCCAGGGTGTAACGGCGCAATGCGCTCTCTGCCTGTGCGTAGGCCGCGGCCAGTTGGCCGGCAACATCACTGCGGCTTTGCGCGCCACGCAGATTGGCGGCCTGGGCCTCGGCACGGGCGGCACGCACGCGCGCGCCGCGCTGGCCCCAGACCTCCAGCGGCTGCGACAGGCTGAGCACACTCTCGGCCTTGCCCATGCCGCCGTAGGAGCCGGTGCCCCACGCGTTCTCGGCCGACCAGGAAAGGGAAGGATTGGGCAGCGCACGGGCCTGGTCGGCGCGGGCGTCGGCCGCCTCGGCCAGCGCCGAGCCCACACGGGCACCGGGCAGCTGGTCCAGGCGTTCAAGCAGGGTGTCGTAGGAAGGAGCAGCTTGCGCCATCACCGATGCCGCCGGGGCCAGGCCCAGCAACACGGCGACGACCAGCCCGGCCGCACGCGGCGACCGTGGTGTCAGGATCGACATAGGGGGATTCCGGTTGTGAGTGAAACGGGAGCCCGCAGCAGCGGGACGCGCTCAGCTCACGCCCGGGGGGGACGCGTCAGTTCATCCTGGGCGACGGCGTAGGCCGTCGCATCGCCGGCCGTCATCCAGCGCGCCGGCAGCGGCGCATCGAAGGCGGCGAAGGTGTTCGCCGGCAGGCTGGAGGTGGAATGGTGGCAGTGGTTATGCGCGCAGGCACCGGTGTGCTTGCTGTCACTGTCGCCTGCGGTGTCATCGGCCGCCGGCTCCACATGTGCCACGCTGGCATGCGGTTCCACCGCGCACGCCAGCGCGTCGGCCACCGGCACGACCACGAATGCCGCCATCAGCAGCATCAGCAGGTACGAGCGTAGGTGGCGGGCGATCCGGCGCATGGAGGGGAGGCTAGCAAGCGGTTTTCGCCGGATACAATATCAATGGCCACTTCGGGAATTCGTCGGAATCTCCCGTTCAGGCGGGGGATTGCGCTGTTCCACCCTCCGCCCGGCATGGAGTCCCGTCATCGAGGCAGGAAGATGAACGCACGCATTGCCACAGCAGGCCTGGTGCTGCTCCTGGTCAGCCCGGCCGCCAGCGCGGCTGACGATGTCTATGTGGAGTTCCTGTGGTCGCCGACGCCGGCCGATGCGCTGGCGCGCGCGCAGACGCAGCTGTTCATTGCCGATGGACAGCATGACCATCGCATCTGCGTGGCCGCCGATCTCGACGACACCGACGTGGGTGGGCTGCAGATCGAGATCCGTGATGCCAACGGCGGACGGGTCTCGCGCACGGCCCATGAGGATTACCGTGGCCGCAAGAAATGCTACGAGGCCGATCTGGGCACCGCCGGGGCCGCGGGGATGTGGACTGTCGACGCCGTGCTGGGCGATGGGCGCCGTGGCAGTGCGCAGATCCGCGTGGACCACCGGCTCGAGACATCGCCCCTGTACCTGCGCCACGACCAGCCGTATGTGGCTGGGCGGCCGAACTACGACGCGTCCATTCCGCCGGCCGAGTGGGTGGGCACGCTGGTCTGGGCGATGGATGTGGATGCGGAAGGCAAGGTGACCCACGTTGAGGTGGAGCATGCCGAGGGCGTGGGTGAGCGCCTGCGCGAGCGTGCGCTTGCGGCAGGCTGGTTGAGCCGGTTCGGTCCCGACCCGGCCCGCCAGGCGAAGCCGTTGCGCTGGCGCCGCACGCTGCAGTTCGCATCCGAGTAGCGCTGGCAACCGGTGCGGGCCGGCGCCGTTCCGCTCACGGCAGTTTCGCGATCACCTTGATCTCGAACTGGAAGCCGTACAGCCAGGTCACGCCGATACCGGTCAGGGTGGGGTGGGGCGCCTGTCCCCAGTACTCGGGCACGATCGCCCAGGCCTTCTCGAAGTTCTTCTCCGGATCGACCAGGAACACGGTCACGTCGATCACGTCATCGAACGTGCAGCCCGCGGCGGCCAGCACCGCATCGAGATTGTCGAAGGCGCGGCGGACCTGCGCCTCGAAGTCCGGTTCGGGCGAGCCATCCTCGCGGCTGCCGACCTGGCCGGAGACGAACAGGAAGCCATTGGACCGGATCGCCGGAGAGTAGCGGTTGCGGTCATACAGGGCCTGGCGGCCAACGGGGAAAACGACATCGCGGTGTGACATGGGAAGGGCCTGATGGGAAGAACCGCCATCCTGCTCGCGATCGTTGTCTGGATATACGGCGATGATCGGACTAGATTGATCGCACAACCCAAACAATCGGATCGCCGATGGACCGCTTCGAGGCCATGCGCGCCTTTGCCCGCGTGGTGGAGACCGGCAGCTTCACCCGTGCCGCGACGACCCTGCAGATCAGTCGCACCACGGTGACCCAGCTGGTGCAGCAGCTGGAAGCGCACCTGCGTCTGCGCCTGCTCAACCGCACCACGCGGCGGGTCAGCGTCACCGCCGATGGTGCCGCCTACTACCCCCGCATTGCCCGCCTGCTGGCCGAGCTGGAAGAGGTGGAGGGTGGCCTGGGCGATGCCGCCGTGCAGCCGCGCGGCCGCCTGCGCATCGACGTGCCCGGGCCCTATGCGCGGCTGCGGCTGGTGCCGGCACTGCCGGACTTCCAGGCGCGCTATCCCGACATCCAGCTGGACATCGGCGTCAGCGACCGCGAGGTCGACGTCATCGCCGACAACGTCGACTGCGTGATCCGTGGCGGCACTCCGGCCGACCCGGCCCTGGTCGCACGGCCACTGGGCGAGCTGCCCATCGGCTTCCATGCCAGCCCGGACTACGTGCAGCGCTGTGGTCTGCCGGAGCATCCGCGCGCGCTGGAGGGACCGCAGCACCACATGGTCGGGCTGCTCAGCCCCCGCAGCGGCCGGGCGCGGATCTTCGCCGCGCGGCGCGGCGATGAGACCATCCAGGTGCAGGGCCGCCATACGGTCGGCTTCGATGACGGCAATGCCTATCTCGCCGCCGGCCTGGCCGGGCTGGGCGTGGTCGCCCTGCCCAGCTACATGGCCGAGCCGCACGTGGCACGCGGTGAACTGCTGCCGCTGCTGCAGGCCTGGCAGCTGCCGTCGATGCCGATGCACATCATGTTTGCGCCGAACCGTCACATGAGCCAGCGTCTGCGGGTATTCATCGACTGGGTGGTGGAAGCGCTGGGGTGATGCACCGGCAGGGCCGAGCCCACGCCCGGCCGCTCCTGTGGGTAACTTGCGCAAGGCCTTGATTGCATGCATAATGCGCGGCTCGCTGTGTCCGGTTTCGTGCCGGGCGGCGCCCCCGGGAGCACGTCCCCGGCCGCCCAACGCCAGCGTAACCCTTTGATTCTCTTGACGTGTGGTGGGCAACCACCGAGGCCGCCGTCTCCCGGGCTACGGGCTGACAACAACTACTATCGAGGTGCGCAATGTCCCGCGTATGCCAGGTTTCCGGCAAGCGAGTGCAGACGGGTAACAACGTCTCGCACGCCAACAACAAGACCCGTCGTCGTTTCCTGCCGAATCTGCACGAGCGCCGTTTCTGGGTGGCCAGCGAGAACCGCTGGGTCAAGCTTCGTGTTTCCGCGCATGCACTGCGCACCATCGACAAGAACGGCATCGATTCCGTTCTGGCTGAGCTGCGTGCGCGCGGCGAAAAGGTCTGAGGAGTAAAGCATCATGGCAGGCAAGCGCGATAAGGTCCGTATGATTTCCTCGGCCGGTACCGGCCACTTCTACACCACGGACAAGAACAAGAAGAACACCCCGGGGAAGATGGAATTCCTGAAGTACGATCCGGTTGTGCGCAAGCACGTCCTGTACAAGGAAGGCAAGATCAAGTAATCCGCACGGATTGCTGGTCCCCGCGAAGAAACCCGCCCTTGTGGCGGGTTTTTTCTTGCCTGTCGTCTGGTCTGGTGGGTGCCGGCCCTTGGCCGGCACGGCCGTACTCCTTGCGCAGGCTGTCGCCTATGGCGCAGTGCGCGGAATCATGGGCCGAATGCGATAAGTGATTCTTCCTACCGGTTCCGGCAGTTCGCGCGATCCAAATCAATTGGAATCACTGGCTTCGCTGTGTCCATGATGGCGAGCCGCTGCAGATGCAGCGGCCGGGCTTGCAATCCCGAGGAATCGAGTAACGGTAAATTCGCCAGCCGCTGCCCCTGCTTTTGCAGCGGCTGGCGACCCGCTCTGCCTTCTGGCGGGCGGTGCGTGGGGGCCGTGTGCCCGCCGGATTGTTCCCGTTGCTTGTTCCCCGGTATTGCAACCACGCATCGTCCGCCACCTTCACCGGTGGCCAGATCCGTTGAAGGAGGCTGCATGAACACCCCATCACACCGGCAGGACCTGGAACTGGGCTGGCTGCGCCTGCAGCGCATGCTGGAAGGCATCGAGGGCATGGCGTTGCTGCTGTGCGACCACCACCTGGCGCTGAACAAGGGCACCTCCTCGCCGCTGCCGGACGCACAGCTGGAGCGGGCCGCGCAGGCCATTGCCTGCATGGCGCTCAACGGCCGCCGCCACGCCGAATCGGTGCGCCAGCTGTGCGAGGTACCGGTGCGGCATTGAGGCCCGCCCTCCCTTGTAGAGCCGAGCCCGTGCTCGGCTGCGCTGAGGCAGTCGAGCAAGCTCGACTCTACACACCCTGCTGGGCAGAATGGCCCATCACCTGCCGACGGACGACGCGATGCTGGTCGAGTGGTTGCTGGGATCGTATCTGCTGCTGATCGACTGGCTGATCCGGCTGGTCGCGCTGTGCTGGATTCCGACCCGCACCACGCCGGGCGCGGCCCGCAGCTGGCTGCTGCTGGTCGGTTTCGTGCCGCTGCTGGGCCTGCCGCTGTATCTGCTGTTCGGCCACCCGTGGCTGTCGCGCGAGCGCATCCGCCGCCAGGCCGAGGCCTCGCAGGTCATCCGCGAAGAGCAGGCGCTGCAGCGCCGCCTGCGCTGGAAGCCGGAATCGGACACCGCCAGTGCGGAAATCGTGCCGCTGGTGCAGCGCCAGGGCGATTTCATGCCGGTGCACGGCAACGCCGTCGATCTGCTCACCGATTACGACGAATCGCTGCACACGCTCATCGCCGACATCGACCAGGCCGAAGACCGCGTGCACCTGCTGTACTACCTGATGTTCGACGATTCGGTGGGCGAGGCCATCGTCGAGGCGCTGCAGCGTGCCGCCGCCCGTGGCGTGCAGTGCAGGGTGCTGCTGGACGCGGTGGGCGCCAAGCGCGGCCTGCGCGCCTACCGCAAGCGCCTGCAGGCGCGCGATATCGAAGTGCGGGCGATGCTGCCCGGCGGGCTGCGCTGGCGCCGCAGCGGCCGCATGGACCTGCGCAACCATCGCAAGATCGCGGTGATCGACAACGAAGTGGGCTACATCGGTTCGCAGAACCTGGCGCGGCCGGAGTTCGTGCCCGGCCATCCCAACCGCGAACTGGTGGCGCGTGTGCGCGGCCCGGCGGTGGCACACCTGGAAGCCGTGTTCGCCAGCGACTGGTACATCGAGACCGGCCAGCGCCTGGACGTCATTGCCGACGTACCCGAGTGCAGCGACGATGTTGCCACCCAGCTGCTGCCCAGCGGGCCGGCCTATCCGTACAGCAACGCGCGTGATGCCGTCGCCGCGCTGATCCATCTGGCCCGCCGGCGGCTGGTGATGGTCACCCCGTACTTCGTGCCGGACGAAGCGACCCTGAGCGCGCTGCGCATCGCCGCGCTGTCCGGGGTGCAGGTGCAGCTGATCCTGTCGGCCAGCAACAACCAGCGGCTGACCGCCTGGGCGCAGGAGGCGTACTACGACGAGCTGCTGCGCTGTGGCGTGCGCATTGCCCTGTACGAGCCGCAGTTCCTGCACGCCAAGCACATGAGCGTGGACGAAGACATCGCGGTGCTCGGCTCGATCAACATGGATATCCGCTCGTTCGCGCTGAATGCCGAGATCGGCCTGGTCTGCTACGACCGCGCGCTGGTGACGCAGCTGTGTGCCATCGAAGACGATTACCTGCGCCAGTCGCGCCAGCTCGACCTGCAGCAGTGGCGCAAGCGTCCTGCCTGGCGCCGCAGCCGCGAAGGCATCGCACGCCTGGCCGACGCATTGATGTGAACCGGCGCGCCGGAAATCGAGCGGATTCGATCATTGCGCACGCGCCGGCACGCCGGCCCGTCATTGCCGATGGCCTACAATCGGCACATGACTGATTCACCGCGTAATGGCGAACTGGACCTGGCGATCATCGGTGGTGGTGCGGCCGGGGTGCTGGTGGCGATCCAGGTGCTGCGCCAGGCCCGGTCGCCGCTGGCGCTGGCCATCTTTGAACCCGCCTCGCAGCTGGCCCAGGGCATCGCCTATGCCACGCCGTGGCCGGAGCACCTGCTGAATGTGCCGGCGGCGAAAATGAGTGCGTTCGCCGAGCAGCCCGGTGACTTCCTCGATTACCTGATGGCCGCCAACGCCTACCCGGGCCAGGCGCGCGAGGTGCTGGGCGAGCGTTACGTCGGCCGCCATCATTTCGCCGCGTACCTGCAGCAGCGGCTGCGGGAGGCGGTTGCGGCCAGCCCGGCGCAGCTGCAGGTGATCGCGCAGCCGGTGCGGGGCCTCACCCCGGATGACTCCGGTTACCGCCTGCAGCTGGGCGATGGCCACACATGGCACGCCGCGCAGGTGGTGCTCGCCACCGGCAACAGCATGCGTCCGCTGCCGGTGGCCGGTGCCGATGGGCTGCCTGCCGACACCATGGTCGAAGCCTGGGACTACGACGGCGTGCGCGCGTTTGCAGGCGCGCACGCGCTGGCCATCGTCGGTTCCGGTCTGAGCATGGCTGATACGGTGCTGGCGCTGGTCGCGGCCGGTCACACCGGCCCGCTGCATGTGATTTCCCGTCACGGCCTGCTGCCGCTGCCGCATGCGCACGCGGGCCTGCCGGATTTCGACCCCGCCACCCTGCTGCCCATGACACTGCGCCAGCGCCTGCGCACGCTGCGCCGGCAGGTGCGCCGGGCCGAGGCGGATGGCCTGCCCTGGCAGGGCGTGATGGACCGCCTCCGTCCGCATGGGCAGGCGCTGTGGTGCAGCCTCGACGAGGCCGACCAGCGGCGGTTCCTGCGCCATGTGGTGCGCTACTGGGATGTACATCGCCATCGCATCGCCGAAGAGGTCGATGCACAGTTGCGCGCACTGCAGGCCAGCGGCCAGCTGCGCGTGCATCGCGCACGCCTGGACCGGGTCTGGCGCGAGGGCGATGCGCTGCGGCTGTCGGGCCACGATGCGGCCGGACACCCGCAGCAGTGGACGATCGGTGGCGTGATCAACGCCACCGGTGTGGAGACCCGTGCCACCGCATTGCGCAATCCGTTGCTGCAGCAGCTGCAGGCCGATGGCCTGGCCCGTCCCGGGCCGCACGGGCTGGGCCTGGACAGCACGGTGCCCGGCGACCGCGTGCGCGCCGCCGGCGGCAAACCGCAGGCGCGGCTGGGCGTACTCGGCAGCCTGCGCATCGGCAGCCTGTGGGAAAGCCTGGCGGTGCCTGAACTGCGCCAGCAGGCGCAGGCACTGGCCACCCAGGTGGTCGCAGGAGCCGCGACGGCGATGCCGTAAAATGGGTGCATGGATGTCTCCCACCTGCTTGATGGCCTGAACCCGGCCCAGCGCGAAGCCGTCTCCGCTCCCCCCGGCCACCACCTGGTGCTGGCCGGTGCCGGTTCCGGCAAGACCCGCGTACTTACCCACCGCATCGCCTGGCTGCATGAAGTCGAAGGCGTGCCGACCCATGGCATCTTCGCGGTGACCTTCACCAACAAGGCCGCCGGCGAGATGCGCCACCGCATCGACGCACAGCTGCCGCATGGCAGCCGTGGCATGTGGATCGGTACCTTCCACGGCCTGGCCAACCGCCTGCTGCGCCTGCACTGGCAGGACGCGAAGCTGCCCGAAGGTTTCCAGGTGATGGATTCGGACGACCAGCTGCGGCTGGTCAAGCGTGTGGTGCAGGCGCTGGAGATCGACGACAGCAAGCATCCGCCCAAGCAGATCGCGTGGTGGATCAACGAACAGAAGGATGAAGGCCGCCGCCCGCAGCACATCCAGCCCGAGCCGCACGATGCGTGGCTGGAAACCATGCGCCAGGCCTACATCGAGTACCAGGCGCGCTGCGACCGTGCCGGCCTGGTCGATTTCGCCGAACTGCTGCTGCGCGCGCATGAGCTGCTGCGTGACAATCCCGGCCTGCTGGCGCACTACCGCGCCCGCTTCCGCGAGATCCTGGTGGACGAGTTCCAGGACACCAATGCCATCCAGTACGCCTTCGTGCGCGTGCTTGCCGGGGAGTCCGGCCATGTGTTCGTGGTCGGCGACGACGACCAGGCCATCTACGGCTGGCGCGGTGCCAAGGTGGAGAACGTGCAGGGCTTCCTGCGTGATTTCCCGGGCGCGCAGACCATCCGCCTGGAACAGAACTACCGCTCCACGGCCAACATCCTCGGTGCTGCCAATGCGGTGATCGCGCACAACCCCGATCGCATCGGCAAGCAGCTGTGGACCGACAGCGGTGACGGCGAGCCGATCGACCTGTACGCGGCGTACAACGAGATGGACGAGGCCCGCTACATCGTCGAACGTGCCCGCCAGTGGGTGCGCGACGGTGGCAGCTACACCGAAGTGGCCGTGCTCTACCGCAGCAATGCGCAGTCGCGCGCGCTGGAAGAAGCCCTGCTGAGCGAGCAGGTGCCGTACCGCGTGTACGGCGGCATGCGCTTCTTCGAACGCGCCGAGATCAAGGACGCGCTGGCCTACCTGCGCCTGCTCTCCAACCGCAACGACGATGCAGCCTTCGAGCGCGCGGTGAACACGCCGACCCGCGGCATCGGTGAACGCACCCTCGACGAAGTGCGGCGCGAAGCACGAGCGCAGGGCATTTCGCTGTGGGAAGCCACCATGCTGGTCACCCAGGGCAATGCGCTGGCCGCGCGTGCGCGCAACGCACTGGCGGGCTTCCTGGTGCTGGTCAACGAACTGCAGGCGCAGACCCGGGACATGACCCTGGCCGAGCGCGTGGATCACGTGCTCTCGCGCTCGCAGCTGCGTGAGCACTGGAGCAAGGAAAGCCGCAATTCGCTCGACTCCGAATCGCGCACCGACAACCTCGACGAACTGGTCTCGGTCGCCTCGCGCTTCGTGCGGCGTGCCGATGACATCGAGGAAGTGGGCGAGGACATGGACGAGCTGGTGGCGTTCCTGGCCTACGCTGCGCTGGAGGCCGGCGAGGGCCAGGCGCAGGCTGGCGAGGACGGCGTGCAGCTGATGACCCTGCATTCGGCGAAGGGCCTGGAATTCCCGCTGGTGTTCCTGGCCGGCATGGAGGATGGCCTGTTCCCGAGCGCGCGTTCGCTGGAAGAAAGCGGCCGGCTGGAGGAAGAGCGGCGCCTGGCGTATGTGGGCATCACCCGCGCGCGGCAGAAGCTGGTGCTGTGCTACGCCGAATCACGCCGCATCCATGGCCAGGACAACTACAGCCTGCCTTCGCGGTTCCTGCGTGAGATTCCACGCGGGCTGCTGCATGAAGTGCGGCCGAAGGTGCAGGTCTCGCGCCCCGCGTCGCTGGGCAGCAGCCGGGTGATGGGACATGCCGCCATCGAGCTGCCGCCGATCAAGCTCGGCGCGCTGGTCAGCCATCCCAAGTTCGGCGAAGGCATGGTGACCGATTACGAAGGCAACGGCGCCCACGCCCGCGTACAGGTCGAGTTCGCCGACGCCGGCAGCAAGTGGCTGGTGATGGCCTACGCCAACCTGACGGTGATCTGATTCCCGTCGAGGGGTCGGATCCCTCCGCAGGGAGGGCTCTGACCCATTGCGGGACACCCAGCCGGGCACGGGCTGGGCTCTACAATAGGCGGCATCTCTTCCAGGAATGCCCCCATGACCGAGCCCACCCTGCATGTCACCGTGACGTTGAACGCCAGGCTGCAGCCCGAGCATCGCCACGAGCTGTTCGAGGATCCGCTCGACGCGCTGCTGCAGGCCGCCGAAGTGGGCGAAATCACCGGCGGCGGGACCGCCCTCTCCGATGACGGCGAGGTCGAGTATGGCGACATCGAGGTGGCGCTTCATGACGCGGCGGGTGTGCCGAAGTTGATCGATCTGCTGGAACAGCTGGGCGCACCGAAGGGGTCGAAGGTGCAGGGCGCCGGGGACGGCGACCACGGTTTCGGCGTCACCGAAGGCCTGGGCATCTATCTGGATGGCCAGAACCTGCCGGACGAGGTCTACGAACAATGCGATTCCAACCATGTGTTCGAACAGCTGTCCGAACGCATCGATGGCCTGGGCGAGATCTGCAGCTGGTGGCAGGGCCCGACCGAGACCGCGCTGTACATGTACGGCCGGTCGTTCGAGGCGATGCGTGATGCGATCGCCGGGTTCGTTGGCAGCTACCCGCTGTGCCGGAATGCGCGGGTGGTGCAGATCGCCTGATGGCAGGCCATGTGGCGCCGGCATGGGCCGGCGCTGCAGGCGCGTGTTACCGGCCCGCTGCCTGGCGGGCGTTGTCACGCTGGGCCAGATCCTTGCCCAGGTGATAGCCGCCGTAGAACAGCACGAAGGCGGCGATGAGGCTCCACAGGATGATTCTGGGAGCGGTCCAGCGAGCGGGCTTGCGATCCTGCATGGGGTGTCTTCCGTCGACGCGCCGGGGTGGCAGGTGCAGCTTGCCGTCTGCCATCGGCGGACGCAATTGATCCTGCTCAAAGCGCCACGTGCACATCCGGTGTGCAATGGTGGCGTTCCCATCTGGCGGATTGCTACGGAGCCCCACCATGTACACGCGCATCCTGATCGCCACCGACGGTTCCGAGCTGGCCGACAAGGGCCTGGCCAAGGGCCTTGAGCTGGCGAAGGACCTCAATGCAGAGGTCGACATCGTCACCGTTTCCGAGCCATGGGCTGTCGGCATGTACGACGCCATGGGCTGGAGCGTGGGCTACATGAACAGCCCCGAGTACAAGGCCGATCGCGAGGAGGGCGCGCAGAAGGTGTTGCAGCCGGCACTGGCCAAGGCCGCCGAGCAGGGCATCCAGGCCAACCCGGTGCATGTGCTGGACCGCTACGCGGCCGACGGCATCATCGAGACCGCTGCCGAGCGCAACAGCGACCTGATCGTGATGACCTCGCATGGCCGTCGTGGCGTGACCCGCGTACTGCTGGGCAGCCAGACCGCCGAAGTGCTGGCACGCAGCACGCTTCCGGTGCTGGTCATCCGCTGAGGCACGTGTTCCCGGGGAGGGGACACCGACGCCGGCCGCAGGATGCGCGCCGGCGTCATCTTTTGTGCAGCCGGGCTTGCTGGGGTCGGATCCCTTTCCTGCGGAAACGGGTCCGACCCCTGTCACATTACCAGCTGTAGAGCTTCCAGTACACCGGCGAGACGCCGTCCTTGTCGGTGTCCATGCGGCCATCGCCGTTCTTGTCGTACATGTAGAACGGGGCACCCCGCGACGGCGTCACCTTGACCATGCGCAGCTGCCCGGCCACGCGGTACTCCTCGATGGTGTCGCCGTTGCTCATGGTGCGGCTGGAGACCTCGGCGCCCTTGACGTCGACCGGGGGCGCCCCGGCGCCACCCATGCTGGCGCAGCCGGCAAGCAGGAGCAGGGAGGCCAGCATCAGAGTCTTCATGGGCGGTGGTCCTTTGCCTGGAAAGAGATTCGATTATGCCCCATCGTCGGGCATGCGCCGTGTCGCCGCTGTGCAGGGACAGGCGCGTAGAATCGCTGCATGAGCAGATTAGTCCTGATCGACGGGTCCAGTTACCTGTACCGCGCGTTCCACGCGCTGCCGCCCCTGTCCAATGCACAGGGCGAGCCCACCGGCGCGCTGTTCGGCGTGGTCAACATGCTGCGCTCGACGCTGAAGGAGCGGCCGGCCTACGTCGCGTTCGTCGTCGATGCGCCCGGCAAGACCTTCCGTGACGACCTGTACGACCAGTACAAGGCCAACCGTCCCCCGATGCCCGACGAGCTGCGCAGCCAGGTCGAGCCGATGTGCCGCATCGTCGAAGCGCTGGGCATCAGCATCCTGCGCGTTCCGGGCGTGGAAGCCGACGATGTGATCGGCACGCTGGCCCTGCAGGGTCAGGCGCAGGACCTGAAGGTGACGATCTCCACCGGCGACAAGGACTTCGCCCAGCTGGTGCGGCCGGGCATCGAACTGGTCAACACCATGACCGGCAGCCGCATGGATTCGGACGCGGCGGTGATGGAGAAGTTCGGTGTGCGCGCCGACCAGATCGTCGACCTGCTGGCGCTGATGGGCGACAGCGTCGACAACGTGCCGGGCGTGGAGAAGTGCGGGCCGAAGACCGCCGCCAAGTGGCTGGCGGAGTACCAGCACCTGGAGGGCGTGATGGCCGCCGCGCCGGCCATGAAGGGCAAGATCGGCGAGAACCTGCGTGCGGCGCTGGAGCGCCTGCCGCTGAACCGCGAACTGGTGACGATCCGCACCGACGTCGCGCTGGAGGCCACCCCGACCACGCTGGCGCTGCGCGAACAGGACGTGCCGGCGCTGACCGAGCTGTACACGCGCTACGGGTTCACCCAGGCGCTGAAGGAACTGGGGGCACCGCTGCCGGCACCGGCCGTGGCCAGCGAGGCGGCACCGAGCCTGCGTGGCACGGCGGCCGGCTTCGCCCGTGGCAGTGCGGAGGCACCGGCCGAGGGCACGCTGGATCCGGCACTGGCTGCGCCAGGTGAATACGAGACCGTGCTTACCAGCGAACAGCTGCAGGCCTGGGTCGAGCGGTTGCAGCAGGCCGACCTGATCAGCTTCGATACCGAGACCGACGCGCTGGATGCGATGCGCGCGCGCCTGGTCGGTGTCAGCGTGGCGGTCGAGCCGGGCAAGGCGGCCTACATCCCGGTGGGCCATGACTACCCCGGCGCACCGGCGCAGCTGCCGCTTCAGCAGGTGCTGGACGCGTTGCGCCCGGTACTGCAGGACCCGGCAAGGAAGAAGCTGGGCCAGCACGGCAAGTACGACCTGCATGTGCTGCGGCGCCACGGTGTCGAGGTGCAGGGTTACCACGACGACACCATGCTTGAGAGCTTCGTGCTCAATTCCACCGCCACCCGTCACGACATGGATTCGTTGGCCCTGCGTTACCTGGGCTACAGCACCATCAAGTTCGAGGAGGTGGCTGGCAAGGGCGCCAAGCAGATTCCGTTCTCGCAGGTGGGCATCGACGAGGCCAGCCGGTACGCGGCGGAGGATGCCGACATCACCCTGCGCCTGCATCGCGCGCTGCAGCCTCAGCTGCTGGCCGAGCCGGCTCTGGACAGCGTCTACCGTGGCATCGAGATGCCGCTGGTGCCGGTGCTGGCCAGCATCGAAGCCAACGGTGTGCGCATCGATGTCGACGAACTGCGCCGGCAGAGCCAGGATCTGTCTTCACGCATGCTGGCCGCGCAGCAGAAAGCCACCGAGCTGGCCGGGCGCAGCTTCAATCTGGATTCGCCGAAGCAGCTGCAGGCCGTGCTGTTCGACGAGCTGAAGCTGCCGGCGGTGGTGAAGACGCCCAAGGGACAGCCCAGCACCAATGAAGAGGCGCTGGAGGCGATCGCCGACCAGCATGAGCTGCCGCGGGTGATCCTCGATTACCGTGGCCTGGCCAAGCTCCGCAGCACCTATACCGACAAGTTGCCGGAGATGGTCAACCCGGACACCGGCAGGGTCCACACCAGCTACCACCAGTCCGGCGCTGCCACCGGCCGCCTGTCCTCCTCGGACCCGAACCTGCAGAACATCCCGATCCGCACCGAAGATGGCCGCCGCATCCGCCGCGCCTTCGTCGCACCGGAAGGCTGCCAGCTGCTGGCCGCCGACTATTCACAGATCGAGCTGCGGATCATGGCCCACCTGTCCGAGGACCCGGGCCTGGTGCGCGCCTTCGAGCAGGGCGCCGACGTGCACCGCGCCACCGCCGCAGAAGTGTTCGGCCGCACCCTGGACGAGGTGACGCCGAACGAGCGCCGCGCGGCCAAGGCGATCAATTTCGGCCTGATGTACGGCATGAGCGCCTTCGGCCTGGCCCGCAACCTCGGCATCGACCGGGGCCAGGCGCAGGATTATGTGGCGCTGTACTTCAGCCGTTACCCGGGCGTGCGTGACTTCATGGAGAGGATGCGCCAGCAGGCCCGTGACCAGGGCTATGTGGAGACGCTGTTCGGCCGCCGCCTGTATCTGAACGATATCCATGCACGCAACCAGGGCCTGCGTGCCGGTGCTGAACGCGCGGCGATCAACGCGCCGATGCAGGGTACCGCTGCAGACATCATCAAGCGCGCGATGGTGGACGTTGACCGCTGGCTGCGCGACAGCGGGGCCCCGGCGCGGATGATCCTGCAGGTGCACGATGAACTGGTGTTCGAGACCGAGACTGCGTTTGTCGAGGAGCTGCGGGAAAACGTGGTGCAGCGCATGTCGCAATCGGCACAGTTGCGCGTTCCTCTGGTGGTCGACACCGGCGTAGGCAACAACTGGGACGAGGCACACTGAGTCGATTTCGGGCCTGAACGACGTGAATTTGTTCATCTGGCCGCAGTTTCTGACTCGGCCATGAATACTCGCCCCGTTGCGGTTCATTAAATTGGCTCCCTTCACGAACCGTTAGTGTTCGGAGTGGTTCTATAGCTCTCGACAGGCGCAATGCCTGTTGTGGATCTCTCCCATCCCCTGGAGCAGATCTCGGAACGGGGACTCCTCCCCAAGTGCCCGTTCCCCGGCCCCGTTGACCTCCCCCTGGTCAGCGGGGCTTTTTATTTGCGCCGCCGGCAGGCTGCCGGCTGCTAGGCTGGGCCACCGCCCAGCAGGGGAGCCCGCAATGCACGATCTATTCGCACTGGCGATGCCGTGGTGGGAGTTCATCCTGCGCGCGGTGGTGGTCTACACCGTCGTGCTGGGCCTGGTCCGCCTCAGCGGCAAGCGCGCGCTGGGGCAGATCACCCCGTTCGACGTGCTGCTGATCGTGCTGCTGGGCAACGCGGTGCAGAATGCGCTGCTGGGCCCGGACACGTCCCTGGGCGGTGGCCTGCTGCTCGCCGCGACCCTGATCCTGCTCAACTACGGCGTGGGCTGGGTGACCACCCGCAACCGCCGCCTGGAGCGCCTGATCGAGGGAGAACCGGTCGTGATCGCCCGCGACGGCACCCTGTTGCGGGATGTTCTGCGCCGCGAGCTGATCAGCCGGGCCGACTTCGATGCCGCCATGCGCCAGCAGGGCTGCCTGCGCATCGATGATGTGCAGGTGGCGCTGCTGGAAACCACCGGCCACATCACGATCATCGGCCGGCACACGGACGCGTAGGGCCGGCGGCGCGCGTGCGGGGCGGCCATGCCGCCCCGCGAGGTGCCTTAGAGCCAGTCGCGCGGGACCAGGTAATCGGCCAGCCGGGCTTCCGGACTGCCCACCTCGGGGGTGAAGCCATATTCCCAGCGGACCCGCGGCGGCAGGCTCATCAGGATGCTTTCGCTGCGGCCGCCGCTCTGCAGGCCGAACAGCGTGCCGCGGTCGTAGACCAGGTTGAATTCCACATAGCGGCCCCGCCGGTACAGCTGGAATTCGCGCTCGCGCTCGCCATGGGCGATGTCCTTGCGCTGCCGCACGATCGGCAGATAGGCGTCGAGGAAGCCGTCGCCGACCGCCCGCAGGTAGTCGAAGTCGCGTTCGAAATCGCCGTGCAGATCGTCGAAGAACAGGCCGCCGATTCCGCGCGTTTCGTTGCGGTGGCGCAGGAAGAAGTACTCGTCGCACCAGCGCTTGTGCGCGCTGTAGCGCTCTTCACCGAACGGCGCGCACAGGTCGTGGGCGACCTGGTGCCAATGGCGCACGTCCTCGTCGAAGGGATAGAAGGGGGTCAGATCGAAACCACCACCGAACCAGCTGGCCACCACTTCGCCGTCGCGCTGCGCCTGGAAGAAGCGCACGTTGGCATGGGTGGTGGGCACATAGGGGTTGAGCGGGTGGAACACCAGCGATACGCCGGTGGCGCGCCAGGACGCACCGGCCAGCTCCGGGCGGTTGGCCGAGGCCGACGGCGGCAGGCGGCTGCCGGAGACATCCGAGAAGCCGATTCCGGCCTGTTCGAACACCGCGCCGTCGCGCAGCACGCGGGTACGGCCGCCCCCGCCTTCAGCGCGCTGCCACAGGTCTTCCTGGAAGCGGGCCTGGCCGTCGGCCGCTTCGATCGCCGCACAGATGCGGTCCTGCAGGTCGGTCAGGTAGGCGCGCACGCGCTCGAATTCGTTCATGACGCGTACTTTACCGCAGGGCCTGCCGCACGCCGCGGCTGAGGACGGGTCAATGGAAGCAGGAGCGGATGTCCGGCCGCAGCAGGCGCCAGGCCAGCCAGCCCTGCGCGACGAGCAGGGCGAAGGCGCCGCCGAACAAGGTCAGCGACATGAGGATGTGCTGGGTTCGCGCTTCGCGCAGTGTGTCTGGATCGACGATACGCCCGATGACGTCGGCGACGACGCTGTCCAGCCACCCGGCGACGGCGAAGTTTGCCAGGGCCGAGAGCCACAGCAATGCCACGTAGCTCCAGAGGCCCCAGCGACGTCGCCGGGCGAATCCCCAGCTGGAAAGCACGGCAGGGATCGCTGACAGCATCAGCCACAGGGTAGCGGCCACCGGTTTGCGCAGTATCCACAGCACGCTTGGCGGGAACTGCTGTTCAGTGGCCGACAGCAGCATCCACCGCCAGAACGCGCCGTCGGACAGCTGCCAGACCACCAGCGCCTGAATCGCCATGGCCACCCCGAACGCTGCGCAGATCAGCAGCGACGCCAGGCCGAGCGGCCGCACGAAATCCTCCGGGTTGAGCGGGGTGGCAGGGTGGTGCCGGGACGGTTGAAGCGACATCCGATGTCCTTGGCTGCAGTGGCGTCTTCAGCGGGTCGCCACCCGGGTGGCAACGGCCGGCAGGATATGGTGTTCGCTCAAGGGTGCCAAGAGCAGGCCATGGGGCGGGCGCAGCGGCACCCACGCCAGCTCGGCGATTTCCGCGCGCGCCTGTGGCGTGCCCTGTACCTGCACCCACCACGCCTCGGCCTGTACGCGATGACCCGGCTCGTTCACCGCCCAGTCCTGGAAATGGCCCAGCGCCACGGCCCGGTCGGCGAGCAGGCGCACGCCCAGCTCCTCGTCCAGTTCGCGGGCCAGCGTCTGCTGTGGCGTTTCGCCCGGTTCGGGCTTGCCTCCGGGCTGGATGAAGCGGTCGGCGCCGTGCTTGCGTACCACCAGCGCCCGGCCGCGGTCATCGACGATGACCGCGGCCACGATGTGGATCGTGGCCGCGGCTTTGCTCACTTCAGGTTCTGCTCGAACAGCTTGAGGATGCGCTTGTACTGGTCCAGCCAGGAGTCGGCGCGGACGTAGCCGTGGCGCTCCAGCGGGTACGGGGCGATCGACCAGTTGTCCTTGTGCAGCTCGATCAGGCGCTGGGTCAGGTTCACCGAGTCCTGGAAGAACACGTTGTCATCCATCATGCCGTGCGCGATCAGCAGGTTGTCCTGCAGGTTCTGCGCGTACTCGATCGGCGAAGACACACGGTATGCCTCCGGATCGATGTCCGGCGTGTTGAGGATGTTGCTGGTATAGGCGTGGTTGTAGTTGTGCCAGTCCACCACCGGGCGCAGCGCGGCACCGGCCTTGAAGGTGCCCGGTGCGCGGAACAGCGCCATGAACGTCATGAAGCCGCCGTAGGAGCCACCGTAGATGCCGGCGTGGTCACGGTCGCCCTGCTGGGTGTCCACCAGCCAGTCCAGGCCGTCCTTGTAGTCTTCCAGTTCCGGGTGGCCCATGTTGCGGTAGATGGCCGTGCGCCAGTCGCGGCCGTAGCCCTCGCTGCCGCGGTAGTCCATGTCCAGCACGATGTAGCCCTTCTGCACCAGCAGGTTGTGGAACATCTGCTCGCGGAAGTAGGCCGGGTAGCGCTGGTGCACGTTCTGCAGGTAGCCGGCACCGTGCACGAACATCACGATCGGGTACTTCCTGCCCGGTTCCTTGTGCTCGGGTTCGTAGTACTTGGCCCAGACCACGCCGGCGCCATGCCTGGACGGTACCGCCACCAGCTTCGGCTGGATCCACTGGCGCGCCTTGAAGTCGGCGCTGCGGGTATCGGTCAGCACGCGGGCCTGGCCGCCCGCGCTGGGCAGCACCGCCAGCTGCGGCGGCAGGTAGGCACCGGAGTAGCGCACCAGCAGCTGCTGGCCATCCGGCGACAGCGAGAAGTCTTCCACGCCGTTGAGGCTGGTCAGCTCGCGCACCTGGCGGCTGCCGGTGTCGACCGCGCAGACTTCGTAATCGTGCGGGGCCTGCTGGTTGCACAGGAAGTAGAAGCCCTTGCCGTCGGCCGACAGCACGGGCGCGGAGGTCTCCCACTTGCCGCTGGTGAGCGCCTGCGGCCGGGCAGTGCCGGCCTGGGTGTACAGGTGCGAGAAGCCCGATTCCTCGGACAGCAGCCACAGCGTGCGGCCATCGGCCATCCAGCCGAAATCGTTGAAGCCCCAGTTGATCCACGCGTTGTCGGTCAGCCGGTGGCGGTTCTGCACGCGGCCGTCGCTGCCGATGCTGACGATCCAGCGGTCCTTGTTGTCGTTGGCGCGCAGCATCACCGCCGCCTGCTGGCCATCGGCGCTCCAGCGCATGCCGCCGCCCATGAAGTCGCTCATCACCTGCACGCTGCGTTCGCCCTTCAGCGCTTCCTTGCCGGCCTTGCGGCGCAGGTCGGCCAGCGGGTCGGTGCCGATGCCCGGCAGGCCGGACAGCGACAGCTTCTGCGCCTTGCCGCTGCGCACGTCCACGTACCACAGGGTGTGCGGCTCGTTGCCGTTGCGACCGACGCGGGTGCGGGTGTCCTCGGTTTCCTCGTAACCGGATTCGGTCACGTACAGCGGCATCTTGCTGGTGCGGCCCTCGTCGAAGTCCTTCGGCGTGGTCACCACGATCAGGTGGCCCAGGTCCGGCGACAGCACGCTGTCGGCGATCTCCACATCGGCGCCCAGGTATACCGGGCCTGGCGCGCGGGTCGGGTCGGCCTGGCGCCAGCGCTGGTCCTGGTCCTTCAATGCCTCGCGCTGCTCGCGGTCGCGACGCAGGGTTTCCAGGGTACGCAGCTGCTGGTCGCGCAGCAGGTCGTCCTTGGGCGCGCTGCTGGGGTCCTTGTCGGCCTTCAGGCTGGCAACCTGCTGCACGCCGCCGGCAGCGGTCCAGTGGAACCAGTTCTGGCCCACCCGCCAGATCACGCCGTTGTCGGCGGCGAAGTTCACCCCGCTGGCGCGCTCGTTGCTGCGCGTGAGCTGGGTGAGCGCGCCGCTGCGCAGGTCGCGCACGAACACGTCGCCATTGCGGACGAAGGCGCTGCGGGTGCGGGTGCGGTCGTAGACCGGATCGGCCACGTCCAGGGTACCGCGCTGGTCGTCAGCCACCTGTGCCGCAACACCACCGGCCACGGGCTGGCGGAAGGTGTCGCGCACCGGGCTGCCGTTGCGCTTGAGCTGGTACTCGACCTGCTGGCTGTTCCACGACCACCAGGCCTTCTCGACCGGCGGACCGATCCAGTCCGGATCCGCCATGGCCTGTTCGATGGTGATCGGCGTCGGCGCGGCATGGGCGGCCGGTGCGGCCAGCACGGCCGACAGCAGGAGGGACAGGGGCAGCACTCGGGACATGGGCGGACGGCACCAGAAAAGGAAACCGGGCAAGGGTAGCAGCCGTTCGCGCCGCAGGAGGGGGCCACAGGTCATGGCAGCGGGATCGGCAAAGCGGTGCAACCGGCGGCCGCCATCGCGCATCCATTCTCCTGAACCCGCATCATTCACCGCACAGGAGCACGACCATGCAGGAACTCATCCCGATCACCCTCTTCATCTGCATCGCCTACGCCATCCACGCCATCGCCGATGCGCGCGCGCGCAGCAAGCTGGTCGCGCCGCACGTGCCGGAGGAGGTGATCCGCTCCCTGGCCGTGCTGGAGGAAGAGCGCCGCCGCCAGGGCGCGCTGCGCTGGGGCATCAGCCTGGTGTGCCTGGCGCTGGCCATGGGCCTGCTGGAAGTCCTGGGTGCCCGCGACCTGACCTTTGGCGCCGCCGCCGCTCTGGTGGGCAGTGCCGGCCTGGGCCAGCTGCTGGCCTGGCACTTCACCCGCCCCGCCGCGCGCAAGAGCTGAGCGCCGGCATGCCACACGCCCCGGGGGAGCGGTGCGCATGAGCCTGCTGGGCGAAGCCCTGTCCGCCCTGCGCGGCCGCCGACGGCAGGAAGCCGCGGCGGCCGCGGTCATCGACGATGATGCGGCGCTGGTGCGGGCCATCATCGATGGCTCGCAACCGGCGTTCGCGCAGCTGGTGCAGACCCACCAGCGCACGTGCGCGCATGTGATCGGACGCATGGTGGGTGACCGCGATCAGGTCGCTGACCTGCTGCAGGAGACCTTCCTGGCAGTGTTCCGGCAACTGCACCGGTTCCGCTTCGAGTCCTCGCTGCGGACCTGGATTTCACGGGTGGCCTACACCACCGCATTGCAGCACCTGCGTCGCCGGCGCCTGGAAGCGCAGTGGATGGTGGCGGTGGAGGTTCCGGAGGATCTGGGCGTCGGTGATGAGGGACCGGGCCCGGCCGAACTCAGCCAGGCGCTGCAGGCCGGCCGCCAGCTGGGTGCGGCGCTGGAGCGGTTGAGCCCGCCGCAACGCCTGATCGTCGGCCTGCACTACCTGGAGGATTTCGACCTGGCAGAGATCGAGCAGGTGACCGGCCTCGCGCGCGGTACCATCAAAAGTCACCTGCACCGCGCGCGTCTGCTCCTGAAGCAGGAACTGACGCGGCATGCCACCGCCGGAGAACTGCTGTGAACCCACCGACCGATCCCCGCGATGCCGACGAGCGCGCGCTGGCGCAGGCGTTGCGTGAACAGGCGCGGCAGGAACAGACCCCGGACGTGAGCGAGGCGCTGCAGACGCGTATTGCCACGGAGTCGCGCGACAGCGGCGTGGGCTATGTGGTGGTGCAGGTGTTGCTGGTGGGTGCGCTGCTGGCGGCCGGTGCCTGGTACTTCTGGCATTGAGGGTTTCGCCGGGCATGGCCCGGCGCTACGAGTGGGTAGCGCCGGGCCATGCCCGGCGGATCGGCACCCGCAGGTCATGGGGCGCGGCCATGACCGGCGGCCTTCACGCCCCCCCTGCGACAGAGTGAAGCAGCGCGTCACCCGGTCGCATCCCGGCGTAACGAAATATTCCTAAAGTGGTCCGGTATCCCACCGGTCGCAGGCAGGAGGCGTCCCTTGGACGCGTTGTTGTTGTCCCGGATCCAGTTCGGATTCGTCATCAGTTTCCATGTGCTGTTCCCGGCCTTCACCATTGGCACGGCCAGCTGGCTGGCCTTCGTCGAATGGCGCTGGCTGCGTACCCGTCTCCCGGTCTGGCGGGAGCTGTACTTCTTCTGGCAGAAGATCTTCGCCGTATCGTTCGGCATGGGCGTGGTCAGCGGCATTGTCATGGCCTTCCAGTTCGGCACCCACTGGCCGCGCCTGAGCGAGGTGGCCGGTACCGTCATCGGCCCGCTGCTGACCTACGAGGTACTGACCGCGTTCTTCCTGGAAGCCAGCTTCCTGGGCGTGATGATGTTCGGCTGGGGCCGGGTCTCGCCGCGCCTGCATTTCCTGTCCACCTGCATGGTGGCGCTGGGCACGCTGTTCTCCACGTTCTGGATCCTGTCGTCCAACAGCTGGCTGCACACGCCGGCCGGCTACGAGATGGTCAATGGCATCGTGCATCCGGTGGACTGGTGGCAGGTGGTGTTCAACCCGTCGTTCCCGTACCGCCTGGCCCACATGGCGCTGGGCTCGTTCATCACCACCTGCTTCGTGATCGGTGGCGTGGGTGCGTGGTACCTGCGCAGGGGAACGCACGTGGAGGCGGGCCGGCGCATGCTGATCGCAGCAGTGGTGTTCGCGGCGCTGACCGTGCCGGTGCAGATCTTCGTCGGCGACATGCATGGCCTGAACACCCTCAAGCATCAGCCGATGAAGATCGCGGCGGTGGAAGCGCACTGGCATGAATCCGGCGAAGGCGAGGGCGTGCCGCTGGTGGTGTTCGCACTGCCCAACGAAAAGGAAGAGCGCAACGATTTCGAAGTCGCCATTCCGAAGCTGGGCAGCGTGATCCTGACCCATTCGCTGGACGGCACCTTCGATCCGCTCACTTCGGTACCGGCCAGCGAACGGCCTCCGGTGACGCCGGTGTTCTTCGCCTTCCGCATCATGGTCGGGCTGGGCACGCTGATGCTGCTGCTGGCATGGGTGTCGGCGTTCCAGCTGTGGCGGAGGAAGCTGCTGGATTCGCCGTGGCTGCTGCGCGGCTGGAACTGGATGCTGCCGAGCGGCTTCATCGCGCTGCTCTCCGGCTGGTTCGTCACCGAGATGGGCCGCCAGCCGTGGGTGGTGTACGGCGTGCTGCGCACTGCCGATGCGGTCGGCCCGCAGAGCGCATGGATGACCGCGCTGTCGCTGGGGGTCTATGTGGTCGGTTACGCCTTCGTCTTCGGCTGGGGCATCTGGTACCTGGTGAAGATCCTGCGGCATGGCCCGCAGCCCCACGACCAGGGGCCCTCGCTGGACCACGGCAGCCACACCCCGGCACGGCCGCTGTCCGCCGCCGACGAACCGCTGGAGGAGCGCTGACATGGACCTGGTGACCTGGCTGCCGGTGGCGTGGTTCGCGGTGATCGGCTTCGGCGTGCTGATGTACGTGGTGCTGGACGGGTTCGTGCTGGGCATCGGCATCCTTGCGCCGTTCGCCGAGGACGAGGAGCAGCTCGACCTGATGATGAACACGGCTGCGCCCATCTGGGACGGCAACGAGACCTGGCTGGTGCTGGGCGGTGCCGGCCTGCTGGCGGCGTTCCCCAAGGCCTATGCGGTGCTGTTGTCGGCGCTGTATCTGCCGGTGCTGCTGCTGGTGGTGGCACTGGTGTTCCGCGGCGTGGCCTTCGAATTCCGTTTCAAGGCGCATCGCTCGCGGCGGTTGTGGAGCGTGGCGTTCGCGCTCGGCTCGCTGCTGGCCACGTTCGCCCAGGGCGTGATCCTGGGCGCGCTGGTGCAGGGGCTGCCCCTGGTGGACGGGGTCTACCACGGCGGTGCGTTTGCCTGGTTCAGCCCGTTTGCGATGCTCACCGGCGCGGCGCTGGTCGCCGGTTACGCGTTGCTGGGCAGCACCTGGCTGATCCTGAAGACTGAAGGGCGCGTGCAGGCGCTGGCGCGGCAGCTGACACGGCCGCTGGTGGTGGCGGTGATCGCGGCGATGGGCCTGGTCAGCAGCTGGCTGCCGTTCCTGGACTCGCGGTTGATGGCGCGCTGGTTCAGCGACGGCAACTTCTGGTGGCTGTCACCCGTGCCGTTGCTGACCCTGGCGGTGGCCGCTGCGTTGTGGCGCAGCGCCACGCATCCACGCCGCGACCTGCCACCGTTCCTGCTCAGCCTGGCGCTGTTCATTCTCGGCTTCCTGGGCCTGGTGCTGGGCATGTGGCCGTACCTGCTGCCGCCCTCGATGACGTTGTGGCAGGCAGCCGCACCGGCGTCCTCGCTCGGCTTCACCCTGGTCGGGCTGGTCATTCTGCTGCCGGTCATCCTCGGCTATACGGCGTGGTCCTACCGGGTATTCCGCGGCAAAGTGCAGGCCGGAGCCGGTTACCACTGAGCAATGGCTGGCGGGGCCATCGGTGCCGGCCCCGTGTTGTGCAATGTGAAACCTGCACACCCTGCGCAGGACGTGCTAGCGTGCGCTCCTTTCCGGCCGCCAGGGGGGCAGCCGGCGACGTCCTGGACGGACGCACGGCTGCAGGGACGGGGGGCCGCCGCGCGTCGCCGTAATGGCTCGTGCCATCGTTCTCCTGATGAAGCACCATCGCTAGATGATCGAATTCTCCATCGTCGACTGGGCTGCCTGGGCACCTGGCCTGAGCGAGCGCAGCCAATGGCTGAGCTGGGCTGACGCGCCCTTCCTGCCACAGGGCGAGGGCACGCCGGCGCTGTCCGAGGTGCCCGCGATGCAGCGCCGCCGCATCGAGCGGCTGGGGCGGATGGCGATCCAGACGGCCTGCTGGTGCGAGGATGGCCCAGGGGCCGACAGCCAGGTACCGCTGGTGTTCGCCAGCCGCCATGGTGATGTGGCGCGCTCGATGGACCTGCTCGGGGCGCTGGTGAACGAGCAGCCGCTGTCGCCCACCGGATTCGGCCTGTCGGTCCATAACGCGATCGCTGCGCTGTACTCGATCGCTCGTGGCCATCGCGGCAACTATCTGGCGCTGGCTGCCGGCCAGGCCACGGTGGAGGCCGCCTGCCTGGAGGCCGCCGGTCTGCTGGCCGATGGCGCCCGCGAAGTGCGGGTGGTGGTCTACGAGTCGCCGTTGCCCGAAGTTTACGCGTCGTTCGCCGACGAACCCGACCCGTTCTTCGCTTGGTGCTGGCGTGTGGTGGCGCCGACACAGGCGCTGCCGACGCTGTCGCTGCAGTGGGATGGCGCTCCGGCCCCGGCCACCGCCGCGCCCGGCCTGTTGCCGCACGCGTTGGACCTGCACCGCTTCCTGCTCGCGGGCGCGCCGGCGCTGGAACATGTCGCCAATGGCCAGCGCTGGCGCTGGAGCCGCCGTGGCTGAGGCGCTGCGCCGCCTCGATCTTGCCTGGCGGGTGGTCGGCACCGGCCTGAGTTTTGCTGCGTTCGGCGTCGGAGGCCTGCTGCTGGGCGCCGTGGTGATGCCGGTCCTGCTGCTGATGCGGGATCCGGTGGCCCGCCGCCGTCGCGCCCGCCGCGTGGTGCAGGTGGCCTTCGCCAGCCACCTGCGGCTGATGCGTGGGCTCGGGGTGATGACCTATGAGATCGAAGGGCGCGAGCGCCTGCAGCGCGACGGCCTGCTGGTGCTGGCCAACCATCCCACCCTGATCGACGTGGTCTGCCTGGTCTCGCTGCTGCCCAATGCCGACTGCGTGGTCAAACGGGCGGTGGCCCGCAACCCGTTCATGCGGGGCCCGGTCCGTGCCGCTGGCTACATCTCCAATGACGACGGGGCCGGCCTGGTCGATGACTGCGTGGCCGCGGTGCGGGCAGGCGGCAGCCTGGTCATCTTCCCGGAAGGGACCCGCAGCGTACCCGGCCAGTCGCCGAGGCTTCAGCGTGGGGCCGCCAATATCGCCGTCCGCGGCCGGCTGGACATCACCCCGGTGCGGATCACCTGTACCCCTCCAACCCTGAGCAAAGGGCAGAAATGGTATCGTGTGCCCTCACGTCGCTTTCACGTTCGGCTGCAGATCGGCGAAGATATCCCGATCGCGCCATTCCTGGCCGAAGACGACGCGCCAAGGGGGGATGCCTTGGCAGCACGCCGCGTCACCGAGCACCTTTCTCGTTATTTCGACCTGTCTGGAGATTCGACCCGTGCAAGCACTTGAGCACGAGATCAAGGAATTGATCATTTCCTCGCTTTCACTGGAGGACATCACGCCGGAGGACATCGATCCGACCGCGCCGCTGTTCGTCGAGGGCCTGGGCCTGGATTCGATCGACGCCCTGGAACTGGGCCTGGCGCTGCAGAAGAAGTACGGTGTGAGCCTGTCGTCCGACTCGGAAGAGACCCGGCGCCATTTCTCCAGCGTGCGCGCGCTCGGCGAGTTCGTCGCCGCCCGCCAGTCGTAACGGCGCCAGGAGCTGCCATGACCAAGAATGAACTGTTCGAACGCATCGTCAACATCCTGACCGACAGCTTCGAGATCGAACCGGCCCGGATCACCCCCGAGGCCCGTCTCTATGACGACCTGGACATCGACAGCATCGATGCGGTCGACTTGATCGTGCAGCTCAAGCCGCTGCTCGGCCGCAACCTGCAGCCGGAAGCGTTCAAGGCCGTGCGCACCGTGCAGGACATCGTCGATGTCGTGCACGGGCTGCTGCCGGACCAGGCAGCCGCCTGACCGCAGCGCTGGCGGCTCCGCCTTGGCACGCGCGCGTACAGTCGTGGTGGCGGCGATTTCGCTGGCCTACCCGCTGCTCGTCTACCTGGCGATGGGCCGCTTCGAGCCGCGCTGGCTGGCACTGCTGCTGTTCACCCTGGCGTTGCTGCGTGCCCTGAGCACGCGCCAGCCGCTGTGGTGGGCTGCTGCAGCCGGTACCGGACTGCTGGCGGTGCTGGCCACCGTGCTCAACCAGGCGCTGCCGTTGAAGCTGTACCCGGCGCTGGTGAACGTGGTGATGCTGTGCGTGTTCGCCATCAGCCTGCGGTTCGGGCCGCCGCTGGTGGAGCGCATGGCGCGGCTGCAGGAGCCGGACCTGCCACCATTCGCGGTGGCCTATACCCGCCGCGTCACCCAGGTGTGGTGCGGCTTCTTCGTTCTCAACGGCAGTCTGGCCCTGCTGACCGCGCTGTACGCATCGGATCGGGTCTGGATGCTCTACAACGGATTGTTGGCGTACGTGATGATGGGCGTATTGTTCGCAGGCGAATGGCTGGTGCGGCGACGGGTGAAGGCGGCGCACGCCCATGGATGAGTGGATTGCCCTGGACCAGCTGCTGCGGGATGCGCGGCCGCAGCGTGCTGTCGGCATCCGCGATGGCGAAGTGGTCGACCATCAGCGATTCCGTCAGCGCGTACTGGCCTGGCGTGCGGCGTTCGCCGCCACTGACGGCCGTGACTGGGCGCTGTACTTCGATGATGCCGTGTCGTTCGCCGAGGCGCTGTTCGGTGCCTGGCACGCCGGCAAGCGGGTGTTCCTGGCCGCCGACAACCTGCCCGCCACGCTGCAGGCCCTGCAGCCGCAGGTGAGCGGTTTTGCCGGCGACGTTTCCCGTGATTACCGGCCACTGATGATGGCGGCCGCCGATGCGCAGGTCGAGCTGGATGCGTTGGACGAGCGTGCCTGCGAGCTGTGCGTGTTCACGTCCGGCAGTACCGGCGAACCCACTGCGATCGGCAAGCGCCTGGACCAGCTGGCGCGCGAGGTCGATGCGTTGCAGGCCGCGTTCGGCGAACAGCTGGACGGCGCGCAGGTGCATGGCACGGTGTCGCACCAGCACATCTACGGCCTGCTGTTCCGCGTGCTGTGGCCGCTGGCCGCCGGTCGCCTGATCCATCCGCGGCGGTTCTTCCATGAGGATCTGGTCGCAGCGCTGGCGGACACGCAGACGGTGCTGGTGGCGACCCCGGCGCACCTCAAGCGCCTGCCTGCGCAGCTGGATTGGGCCAGCCTGCAGGGCCACCTGCGCGCGGTGTTCTCCTCCGGCGGCCCGCTGCCGGAAGAGGCAGCGCGGCAGGTGCGGCAATGGATGGGAGTCGCACCGACCGAGGTCTACGGCAGCAGCGAGACCGGCGGCATCGCCTGGCGTCGCTGGGATACCGACCTTCCGCCCTGGCAGCCGCTTCCGGGAGTGCAGTGGAGAATCGAGGGAGGCTGCCTGGCGGTGGCTTCACCCCATCTGCAGAGCCGCGACTGGTGGTGCACGCAGGATCGGGTGGAAGCGCTGGCCGGGGGGTGCTTCCGCCTGCTCGGCCGCGCAGACCGCATCGTCAAGATCGAAGAGCGCCGCGTTTCGCTCGATGCGCTGGAACGTGCGTTGCGCGACGACCCGGAAGTCGATGACGTGCGCGTGCTGGTGCTGCCCGGCCAGCGCGAGCAGCTGGCGGCCGTGGTGGTGCCGGCCGATGCGGCGCTGCTCGATGCCGATGATGCCGCGCGCCGCGCGTTGGGCCAGCGGCTGGCCGCGCGACTGGCACAGAGCCATGACGCGGTGACGCGTCCACGCCGTTGGCGGCTGGTACCCACACTGCCGGTGAATGCGCAGGGCAAGGTGCCCCAGGCCGCGCTGGTGGCCTTGTTCCAGCCGTCGATGCCGGTGCCGGTATGGGATCGGCGTGAGGCGGCCAGCGCCACCCTGCGCATGACCCTGGACCCGGCGCTGCGCCCGTTCCAGGGGCATTTCCCGCAGGCTGCGATCCTGCCCGGTGTGGCCCAGGTGGACTGGGCGGTGCGCTTTGCCCGGCAGGCCTTTGCGATGCCGAAGGGGTTCGTGCGCATGGATGCGGTGAAGTTCCAGCACGTGGCGCGTCCGGGTGACGAGCTGACGCTGCATCTGGACTGGGATACCACGCGCAACGTGCTGGCCTTCCGCTATGCCTCCGTGCATGGCGTACACGCCAGCGGCAGGATGGTCTTCGCCGATGCGCAGTAATCCGGCCGATGCCGGTGCCGCGTTCGCGCCACTGGTGGTGATTCCCGTCTACGACCACGAACATGCTGTCGCTGCGGTGGTCGATGGCGTGCAGCGCGCCGGCCTGCCCTGCCTGCTTGTCGACGATGGCTCGCACGCATCATGCGCTTCGGTGCTGCAGGCACTGGCGCAGCGTGAGGGGGTCGATCTGCTGCGTCTGCAGGTCAACCAGGGCAAGGGTGGGGCGATGCTGGCGGGCTTCGCCGAGGCCGGAAGGCGGGGCTGCAGCCACGTGCTGCAGATCGACGCCGACGGCCAGCATGACACCCGCGACCTGCCGCGCTTCATCGCGGCCGCGCGTGCGCGGCAGGACGCGGTGATCTGCGGCATTCCCGCCTACGACGCCAGCGTGCCCAAGGCCCGCCTGTACGGTCGCTACGCGACGCATGTCTGGGTCTGGATCAACACGCTGTCGCTGCATCTGCGCGACACCATGTGCGGTTTCCGTGTCTATCCACTGCCTCCGGTGCTGCGCCTGATGGGCGAAGAGACCATCGGCCGGCGCATGGATTTCGATACCGAAGTGATGGTGCGGCTGTACTGGCGGCAGGTGCCGGTGGAACATCTGGCGACGCGGGTGACCTATCCGGCAGACGGTGTCTCGCATTTCGATGTGTGGCGCGACAACGTGCGCATCAGCCGCATGCATGCGCGCCTGTTCTTCGGCATGCTCCGGCGCGCACCGCGCCTGCTGTGGCGCCGCCTGCAGGGGCAGGGCTGAGATGGCCGCCCCGCAAGGTGCGCCGCACTGGGCCGACATCGGTGAATCCACATCGGTGGCCGGTGTGTTGTTCCTGTGCTGGGTGCATCGGTGGTTCGGGCGCTGGCCGTTCCGCCTGTGCGTGTGGCCGGTGGTGCTCTGCCACTGGCTGGGCAACCGCGTGGCCCGGCAGGCATCGCTGCAGTATCTGCAGCGCTTGCAGGCACATAGTGGCGCGCTGGGCCGCGAGCCGACGCGGCGCGACAGCCTGCGCCATTTCTTCGCGTTCGCCGACACCCTGCTGGACAAGATCCTTGGCCTGGGCGGGCGCTATCCTCCCGAGCGCATCCAGCTGCGGCGCGACCTGGTGCTGGACAGGATCGCGCGCCGCGAAGGCGGGCTGATCCTGACCGCCCACATCGGCTGCCTGGAGCTGTGCCAGGTGCTGGCCGAACAGGTGCCTGGGTTCCGCATCACCGTGCTGGTGCACACCGCGCACGCGCAGCGCTTCAATCGCCTGCTGCAGCGGCTGGACCCGCTGGCAACGGTGGAGCTGGTGCAGGTCACCGCGATGGGGCCGGCCACGGCGATGATGCTGTCCGAGCGCGTGGCTGCCGGTGGCTTCGTGGCCATCGTCGGCGACCGCACGCCGGTGCAGGGTGGACGCAGCGTCACCGCGGATTTTCTCGGCCACCGTGCCCCGTTCCCCATCGGTGCCTACGTGCTGGCGGCGGCACTGGGCTGCCCGGTGTACACCATGGCCTGCCTGCATGAAGGCCAGGGGTACCGGGTCGCCTTCGAGCAGTTCGCCGATCACATCGTGCTACCCCGTGGCTCGCGGGATGCGGCACTGGCGGGGCAGGCACAGCGTTTCGCACAGTGGCTCGAACTGCAGGTCATCCGGTCCCCGCTGGACTGGTTCAATTTCTTCCCCTTCTGGGATCAGGCTCCGCATGACGACTGACGCCGTACCCGTGTGCCGCTTTGGCGATGCACCGTTGACCATCGAAGACGTGGTGGCGCTGGCCCATCGCCAGTGCGAGGCCGCGCTGAGCGAGGCCCCGGCTTTCCGTGCCCACATCCAGCGCGGTGCCGATTTTCTCGACCGCCTGCTGCGCGAGGACGGGGTGATCTATGGCGTGACGACCGGCTACGGCGATTCGTGCACGGTGAACATCCCGCCGGCGCTGGTGGCCGAGTTGCCGCACCACCTGTACACCTACCATGGCTGCGGACTGGGCCGTTATCTGGACCCGGCCGAGACCCGCGCAGTGCTGGCTGCCCGTCTGGCGTCGCTGGTGCGTGGCATGTCCGGTGTCAGCGTGGCCCTGCTGGAAGGCCTGGCCACGCTGCTGCAGCATGACGTGCTGCCGATGATCCCGGCGGAGGGATCGGTCGGCGCCAGCGGTGACCTGACGCCGCTGTCATACGTGGCGGCGGTGCTGTGTGGCGAGCGCGAGGTCCTGCACGATGGCCGCGTGCAACCGGCTGCCGGGGTCCTGGCGAGCATCGGCATGGTCCCGCTGAAGCTGCGGCCGAAGGAAGGCCTGGCGATCATGAACGGCACCGCGGTGATGACCGGCCTGGCCTGCCTGGCCTGGCAGCGTGCCGACTACCTGGCGCGCCTGGCCACGCGCCTGACCGCATTCAACGTGCTGGCCAGCGACGGCAACGCGCACCATTTCGACGAAACCCTGTTCGCGGCCAAGCCGCATCCGGGCCAGGCCCGCATCGCCGCACGGCTGCGCCGCGACCTGCACAGCGAACGGCCGCCGCGCAACGAACAGCGCCTGCAGGATCGTTACTCGCTGCGCTGCGCCCCGCACGTGATCGGCGTGCTGGAAGACAGCCTGCCCTTCCTGCGGCAGCTGATCGAAACCGAACTGAACAGCGCCAACGACAACCCGCTGATCGATGCCGACGGCGAGCGCATCCTGCACGGCGGCCACTTCTATGGCGGCCATATCGCGCTGGCTATGGACACGCTGAAGAACACCGTGGCCAACCTTGCCGACCTGCTCGACCGGCAGCTGGCGCTGGTGGTGGATGCGCGCTACAACCACGGCCTGCCCGCCAATCTGTCGGCGGCTACCGGCCCGCGGGCAGCAATCAACCACGGGCTGAAGGCACTGCAGATCAGCGTCTCGGCGTGGACCGCCGAAGCGCTGAAGCAGACCCTTCCGGCCAGCGTGTTCTCGCGCTCGACCGAATGCCACAACCAGGACAAGGTCAGCATGGGCACCATCGCCGCGCGCGACTGCCTGCGTGTGATCGAACTGACTGAACAGGTGGTCGCAGCGATGCTGATCGCCGCCCGCCAGGGCCTGGCACTGCGCGAGCGGGTTGGCCTGAACGCGCAGCTGCATGGCAGTCTGGCCGACATGTATGTGGACCTGGGGCAGCGCATCGCGCTGGTCGAGGAGGACCGCGCGCTGGATCGCGAACTGCGGGAACTGCTGGTGGAGATCCGCGCGCAACGTTGGGAACTGTATTCCGGTGAATGACCTGGTCTGTGAAATCGAGCTGCGCCCCGCCTTCCACGACTGCGATCCGATGAACGTGGTCTGGCATGGCAACTACTTCAAGTATCTGGAGATTGCCCGGTGTGCGCTGCTGCAGCGCCACGACTACGACTACCCGCAGATGCTCGAATCAGGCTACCTGTGGCCGGTGGTCGACGCGCGCGTGAAATACGTGCGGCCGCTGCTGTTCAACCAGCGGCTGCTGGTGCGTGCACGCATCGTCGAATGGGAGAACCGGCTGAAGATCGACTACGAGATCCTGGATGCGGAAAGCGGCCAGGTGGCCACCCGGGCCATGACCATCCAGGTCGCGGTGGATGCCGCCAGCAAGGAGATGCTGTACCAATGTCCGCCGGTACTGTGGGAACGTCTGGGAGTGCCCGCGCCATGAACATGCTCGCCCGTCTTCCAGGCGTGCTGCTGTGCGCGCTGCTGCTGGTGGCCGCACCGCGTGTACAGGCGGCCGATCCGGCTGTCGACGCGATCACCCAGGCGGTGGCGCGTCCGGAGGTGCTGCGTGGCCAGTTCAGCCAGGAAAAGCAGGTCAGTGGCTTCAAGAATCCGCTGCGCTCGCAGGGCCGGTTCGTGGTCGCGCGCCAGCACGGCGTGGTCTGGACCACGCTCACGCCGTTCCCCTCCGAGGTGGTGGTCACCGCCGACCGCATCCTCAGCCGCCAGCGCGATGGCAGCACGCGCGTCGAACTTGATGCACGGCAGCAGCCGGCGATGCGCTCGGTCAACGCGATCATGTTCGCGCTGATGAGTGGCGACGTGCAGGCACTCTCCGGCCAGTTCAACGTGGCGGCCAGCCGTGAAGGGCAGGGCTGGCGCCTGCGTTTGACACCGAAGTCGGCGATGCTGGCCAAGGCCTTCGAGTCGCTGACGCTGCAGGGTGACCGCTATGTGCGCCAGGTCGAGATCGTCGAGGCGAACAAGGACCGCATGCAGATCCAGTTCAGCGCGTTGAGTGAAGCCCCCGCGACGCTGAACCCCGACGAGGCGCGCCGCTTTGAGTGACGCCGTGGCGTTGAACGCACCGGACCGGTTGCGGCGTTGGTGGCATTGGCTGGGCGTCGCCTGGCTGCTGTTGCTGCTGGTACTGGGCGTGCAGCAGTGGCGCCTGTGGAGCCAGGAACCGCGGATCGATACCGACATCCTCGCGTTGTTGCCGCAGGATGCGCATGACCGCCTGTTGAGCGATGTCACCCGGCGCATCGCCGATGGCAGTTCGCGGCAGGTGGTGGTGCTGCTCGGCAGCCAGGACGGCGCCGCCGCCAAGCGGGCGCAGGCCGCGTTCGCTGCGGCCATGGCTGAAGATGCCGAGAGCGCTTTGCTGGTGCCCAGTGGGTCCATTGAAGGCTGGTTCGACGAGGCGCGTGCGTTCTACGCGCCGTATCGCGACCGCCTGCTGACCCCGGCGCAGCGTGACCAGCTGCAGAGCACGGAAACCGGTGCGCTGGCCGAGCAGGCGCTGGCCGCGCTGTACGGCCCGATGGGTACGCCGCGGCTCACCGAATGGCGGCAGGATCCGCTGTCATTGTGGCCGCAATGGTGGCAGCAGCAGGCGCAGGGTTCGGGCTTGCGGCTGGGTGATGATGGCCTGCTTGAAGCCGAGGGCAAGCATTGGGCGGCGCTGCAGTTCGATACGCCGGGGTCGGCGTTCCAGCTTGATGGCGAGCGCCATCTTGATGGCCTGCTGGAGCGGGCCGGGAAGGCAGCCAGGGCCGCGGCACCTGAGCTGGAAATCCTGCATGCCGGCGTGCCGCTGCATGCTGAAGCGGCGGCGGTGCAGGCCAACCAGGAAATCAACACGATCGGTTGGGGCTCACTGGCTGCGGTACTGCTGCTGGTGTGGCTGGCGTTCCGTTCGCTGCGGCCGATCCTGCTGGTGGCCGCGTCGCTGCTGATCGGTTGCGGCGTGGCGCTGGCGGTGACCGTGCTGGTGTTCGGCAAAGTGCACGTGCTGACCCTGGTGTTCGGTGCATCGCTGGTGGGTGTAGCGGAGGACTACGGCATCCACTGGTTTGCGTCGCGCCAGGCCGAACCGGCCGACCGTCGCTGGAAGCTGCTGCGGCATCTTCTGCCCGGCCTGTGGCTGGCGCTGTTGACCAGTGCGCTGGCCTACCTCGCATTGGGCCTGGCCCCGTTCCCGGGCCTTCGCCAGATGGCGCTGTTCTCGGTGGTGGGCCTGGCAGCGGCGTTCCTAACGGTGATCTTCTGGTTCCCGTGGCTCGACGGTGGCGAGATCCGCCAGACCCGCTTCTCGCACTGGCTGGGCAACACGCTGGAACGTTTCCCGCGCCTGCACGGCCGGCGCCCGGTGGCGATCTTCGTGGTGGCCGCGCTGGTGCTGTCCGCGGTGGGCATCGCGCGCCTGCAGAGCAACGACGACCTGCGCAGCCTGCAGTCGTCTCCGCCGGCGCTGATGGCCCAGCAGATCCGCCTGAGCCAGCTGCTGGGGATGCCCAGCCCGGCACAGTTCTACCTGGTGCAGGGCAGCGACGCGGCCCAGCTGTTGCAGCGCGAAGAGGCGTTGACCGAACGCTTGCGTGTACTGGCCGATGACAAGCGCATTGGTGGCTACCGCGCGATCAGTGACTGGCTGCCATCACCGGCTCGCCAGCAGGCCGATGCTGCGCTGACCGCCAAGGTGGAGCCCGGCGTGCTGTCGGCCGTGTCCGAAGCCGTGGGCGAGCCGCTGCAGCGACCGCGTTTTGCCGCAGCGCCGCTCACCGCCGAAGCCTTCCTGGCCTCGCCGGCCTCGCAGCCGTTCCGCCACCTGTGGGTGGGTAAGGTCGGTGGGCAGATGATCAGCGTGGTGATGGTCGATGACCTGTCGCGTGCCGATGCTCTGGCCACGCTGGAACGCGCCGCCGAAGGTCTGCCCGGTGTGCGCTGGGTAGACCGCACCTCCGATTTCTCCAAGCTGCTGGGCCACTACCGCAAGCTGATGGGCGGGCTGCTGCTGGTCGGCATCGCACTGGTGTTCGGCGCGCTGTGGCTGCGCTATCGCCGCCAGGCCTGGCGCGTGTTCGCCCCGACCCTGATCGCCGGTGCGCTGACCCTGGGCCTGCTGGGCCTGTTCGGCCAGCCGCTGCAGCTGTTCAACGTGCTGGCGCTGATGCTGCTGCTGGGCATGGGCATCGATTACGGCATCTTCCTGATCGAGCATCGTGGCGACGCCAGCGCATGGCTGGCGGTGTGCGTGGGTGCGGCCAGCACCTGGCTGTCGTTCGGCCTGCTGGGCCTGTCGCAGACCCCGGCGCTGCGCGCGTTCGGCCTGACCCTGCTGTTCGGTATCGGGCTGGTCTGGCTGATCTCGCCGCTGTTCCGGCCGCCACCGCATGACCTGCCGCCGGCCTGAGCCCGCCTTCCGCTTCTCTTCTTTTCCTCTATCGAGCAACAAGGACGCCCCGATGAGTACTGCTGTGGATGCTGTCGAACGCACCGAAATCCTGATCATCGGCGCCGGCCCGGCCGGTTCCGTTGCTGCTGCGATGCTGCGCCGGCAGGGTCGCCAGGTGTTGATGATCGAACGCCAGCAGTTCCCGCGTTTCTCCATCGGTGAAAGCCTGCTGCCGCAGAGCATGGAGTACATCGAAGCGGCCGGCCTGCTGCAGGATGTGGTCGAAGCCGGCTTCCAGCACAAGAATGGCGCGGCCTTCGTGCATGGGCAGGCGCGTACCGCATTCGACTTCAGGAAGAAGTTCTCGCCGGGCTGGGGCACCACCTACCAGGTGCAGCGCGCCGACTTCGACAACGTACTGGCGCGAGGCGCCGAGCGGATGGGTACCACGCTGCGTTTCGGTGACGAGGTGCTGTCGGTCGAGCCGGGCGAGCAGCCTGCCGTCAACGTGCGCCGTCCCGATGGCAGTGAGTACCGCATCGAGGCCGACTTCATCCTGGACGCCTCCGGCTTCGCCCGGTTGCTGCCGCGCCTGCTGGATCTGGAGTCGCCCTCCAACTTCCCGGTGCGTGGCGCGATCTTCTGCCACGTGCGTGACAACATTCCGGCCGAAGCGGACTTCGACCGCAACAAGATCCTCATCACGACCCACCCCGAGCACATCGACGTCTGGTACTGGACGATCCCGTTCTCCAACGGCTGCTGCTCGCTGGGCGTGGTGGCCGAGCCCTCGTTCTTCGACCGCTACGAAGGCGACGACCTGCAGAAGCTGCAGGCCATCGTCGGCGAGGATCCGAACCTGACCCGCCTGCTGGCCAATGCCGAATGGGCGGTGCTGCCGGTACGCCGCATCACGGGCTATTCGGCCAATGTCCGTTCGCTGTGGGGCCCGGGCTATGCGCTGCTTGGCAACGCCGGCGAGTTCCTCGACCCGGTGTTCTCCTCGGGCGTGACCATTGCCTTCAAATCGGCGCAGCTGGCCAGTGAGTGCCTGGCGCGCCGTTATGCCGGGCAGGCTGTGGACTGGGAGGCCGAGTTCTCCGTTCCGCTGCGTGCCGGCGTGAAAACCTTCCGTCGTTTCGTCGAAAGCTGGTACCAGGGCGGCTTCCAGAAGATCATCTACCACCCCGATCCGCAGCCGGACGTGCGCGACATGATCAGTTCCATCCTGGCCGGATACGCCTGGGACACCAACAACCCCTACGTGGCCGACCCCAGCGGCCGTCGCATGCGCGTGCTGGAGGAACTGTGCGGCGCCTGAGGGCCCTTTCCGCTGCAGTGCTGCTGTGCCTGCTGCTGGTGGCCTGTGCCGGGCGCATGCCGCGCCCGCAGGTGCAGCTGCCACCGCTGCGGCTGTCGCCGGCCAGCCTGCCAGCGCCGCTGGCACTGCAGCAGCAGCTGCATTTCCGCTTCGGCAGCCATGAGCGCGATCTCGATGCGCTGCTTGAAGCCGACGCACAGCAGGTGCGGCTGGCGGTGCAGGCCATGGGCCAGACCGGCGTGCGCCTGCAGTGGGACGGCCGGCAACTGACCCAGCAGCGTGCGCCGTGGCTGCCGCCGCAGGTGCGTGCCGAGCGCGTGCTGGATGACCTGCAGTTCGCGTTGTGGCCGACCGCGGCGATCGCTGCGGCATTGCCGGCGGGCTGGGAGGTCAGCGATGACGGTCGCCAGCGCAGCCTGTCCCGCAGTGGCACGGTCTGGCTGCAGCTGCGGCGCCTGGACGATGGCAGCGTCCAGCTGGAGAACCGTGCCGAGGGTTACGCCCTGCGCATCGAATCGATCGACATGGCCGGGCAGGCGCGATGAATACACCGATCTACCTGAACGACCTCGGCGTGGTCTGCGCGCTGGGCGAAGGCCGCGGTGCCGTGGCATCGGCGATGTTCGCCGATGTTCCGGGCGGCCTGAGCGACAACGACCGCCTGCTGCCGGGACGTACCCTGGCGCTGGGTGAAGTACGCACGCCACTGCCGACGCTGGAAGACCTGCCGGTGTCCCTGCGCGGGCGCAACAATGCATTGCTGGAGGTCGCACTGGCGCAGATCGCGCCTGCGGTGAGCGCGGCCATTGCACGCCATGGCGCCGATCGGGTGGCGGTGGTGCTGGGCACCAGCACCTCCGGCATCGGCGAGTCGGAGCAGGCACTGCGCACCCATGCCGAACAGGGCTGCTGGCCTGAAGGTTTCGATTACGCACAGCAGGAAATGGGCACCACCGCGCAGTTCGTGCGTCAGCGCAGCGGCGCGCAGGGGCCGGCGTGGACCCTGTCCACGGCCTGTTCGTCCAGTGCCAAGGCGCTGATGTCGGCCGCGCGAATGCTGCGTGCCGGCACCGTCGATGCGGTCATCGCCGGTGGTGCCGACTCGCTGTGTCGCTTCACCGTGGCAGGCTTCAATGCGCTCGAATCGGTCTCGGCAGTGCGCTGCAACCCCTTCTCGCAGCATCGTGCCGGCATCAACATCGGCGAGGGCGCTGCGCTGTTCCTGCTGACCCGCGAACCTGGCCCGGTATGCCTGGCCGGGTGGGGTGAGTCCGCCGACGCCCATCACATGTCGGCGCCGGATCCGCGGGCCCTGGGCGCCATCGACGCCCTGCAGCAGGCGCTGCATCGCGCCGGCTGGTCGCCCGCCGACGTCGACTACGTGAACCTGCACGGCACTGCCACCGGCCACAACGATGCGATGGAAAGCCTGGCGGTGGCGCAGGTACTGGGCAATGAGGTGCCCTGCAGTTCCACCAAGCCACTCACCGGCCACACCCTGGGTGCGTCGGGGGCGATCGAGGCGGCGCTGTGCTGGATCGTGCTTGCCGAGAACGGCAGGCAGCAGCTGCCACCGCACTGGTGGGATGGCATCGCCGATCCGGCTCTGCCGCCGCTGCCGCTGGTGGCGCCGGCCACCTGCCTGGCGCAGCCGCCCCGGCGCGTGCTGAGCAACTCGTTCGCCTTCGGCGGCAGCAATGCCGTGCTGGCACTGGAGCGCGGATGAATACGTTGTATGACATCGAAGACGTGGTGCCGCACCGGCAGGACATGTGCCTGCTGGAGCGCATCATGCACTGGGACGAGGACGGCATCGAGGCCGAGCTGGTCGTGCCGGCGAGCGGGCTGTTCGTCGAGGATGGGCAGGTGCCGGCCTGGATCGGCATCGAATACATGGCGCAGGCCATCGCGGCCTGGGCCGGCTGCCGCGCACGCGCGGCCGGCAACCCGCCGCAGCTCGGATTCCTGCTGGGCAGTCGTCGTTATGGCAGCCGGCGCAGCGGTTTTCCCGTAGGCAGCCGCCTTCGCGTACAGGCGCGCTGCGAGCTGTTGGGCGACAATGGACTGGGGATGTTCGCCTGCCGGATCCTGGCAGGCGACGAAGAATGGGCGACCGCCAACGTGTCGGTATACGAACCTGCCGACGCGATGGCCTATCTGGAGAGTGGACAGGCATGACAGGGAATCGGAGCGTGCTGGTCACCGGCGCCAGTCGGGGCATCGGCCGGGCCATCGCGCTGCGCGTCGCGCGCGATGGGTTCGACGTAGCCGTGCACTGCCGCAGCCGCGTGGACGAGGCGCAGGCAGTGGTGGAGGACATCCAGGCACTGGGCCGGCAGGCCCGCGTGCTGGCGTTCGATGTGGCCGACCGGGATGCCGCACGCAGCGCATTGGAGGCCGACGTCGAGGCGCACGGTGCGTACTACGGCGTGGTGTGCAATGCCGGCATCGCCCGCGACGGCGCATTTCCTGCGTTGTCGTCCGAAGACTGGGACCAGGTCATCCACACCAACCTGGACGGCTTCTACAACGTGCTGCATCCGCTCATCATGCCGATGGTGCGGCGGCGCCGGCCGGGTCGCATCGTCACCCTGTCATCGGTGTCCGGGCTGGCCGGCAACCGCGGCCAGGTCAACTACAGCGCGGCCAAGGCCGGCATCATCGGTGCCACCAAGGCGCTGGCGCTGGAGCTGGCGAGCCGCCAGATCACCGTCAACTGCGTGGCCCCGGGCCTGATCGAGACCGAAATGCTCAACGATGAAGTGGTCGAACACGCCCTGAAGCTGATTCCGGCCGGCCGCGTCGGGCATCCCGATGAGGTGGCCGCGACGGTCGCGTTCCTGCTGTCCGAGCCGGCCGGCTACATCACCCGGCAGGTAATCTCGGTCAACGGGGGCATGCTCTGATGGCCGCTGATCGTCGCGTGGTGGTGACCGGTGCCGCTGCCATCAGTCCGCTTGGCCACGACTGGCCCACCATCCATGCGCACCTGCGCAGCTGCCGCAACGCGGTACGCACCATGCCGGAATGGAATGTCTACGCGGGCCTGAACACCAAGCTGGCCGCGCCGGCGCAGGACTTCACGCTGCCGCCGAACTACAACCGCAAGACCACCCGCTCGATGGGCAAGGTCGCGATCATGTCGGTGCGCGCCACCGAGATGGCCCTGCGCGAGGCCGGTCTGCATGAGCACCCGGTGCTGCGCAGCGGCCGCACCGGCGTGGCTTACGGTTCGTCCTCCGGCAGCCACGAAGCGACCGGCGAGTTCGGCCGCATGCTCAACGAGTTCACCACCGATGGCATCAGCGCCACCACGTACCTGAAGATGATGAGCCATACCGCGCCGGTCAACATCGGCGTGTTCTTCGGCCTGTCCGGGCGTGTCTACACCACCTCCAGTGCCTGCACGTCAGGCAGCCAGGGCGTCGGGGCGGCGTATGAGGCGATCCGCAGCGGCAAGCAGACGGTGATGGTGGCCGGCGGTGCCGAGCAGCTCGACGCCACCGCTGCAGCGGTGTTCGACACTCTGTTCGCCACCAGCGTGCGCAATGATGCGCCGCAGTCGACGCCGCGGCCCTTCGATGCAGGCCGCGACGGCCTGGTACTGGGCGAGGGTGCCTGCACCCTGATCCTGGAAGACATGGAGCACGCCCTCGCACGCGGTGCGTCTATCCTTGCCGAGGTGGTGGGCTACGGAACCAACAGCGACGGCCAGCACGTCACCCAGCCCAGCGCCGACACCATGGCCCAGGCCATGCGCCTGGCCCTGGAGGACGCCGGGCTCGACGCTGCGCGGATCGACTACGTCAACGCCCACGGCACCGCCACCGATCACGGCGACATCGCCGAGACACAGGCCACCGCGCAGGTGTTCGGCAGCCGCGTGCCGATCAGCTCGCTGAAGAGCTACGTCGGGCACATGCTCGGCGCATGCGGAGCGTTCGAAGCCTGGCTGAGCATCGAGATGATGCGTGCCGGCTGGTTCGCGCCGACCCTCAACCTGGCCGAGGTCGATCCGCGCTGCGGCCAGCTGGACTTCATCACCGGGCACGGCCGCGATCTGCAGGCCGAGTACGTGATGAGCAACAACTTCGCCTTCGGCGGCATCAATACCTCGCTGGTATTCCGCCGCTGGAGCGAATGACCCCCGCACCCATCCGCACCACCCCCAACGCACCCCGGACAAGGAGATGTTTCGATGCGCCGCACCCTGATGATCGCCAGTGCCACCCTTCTGCTGGCTGTGACCGCCACGGCTTCCGCCCGTGACACCCGAGTCGAGCAGTCCCTGCAGGAACTTGTCAGCTCGCAGGCCGCCCGCGATGCCGGCATCGATGGCAGCGTGCGATTCTATCTGGCCGGGCAGCCGGTCAGCGTGCAGCAGCGTCTGGGTGAAGACGTCACCAACCGGAAGACCAACGCCGCCAACAAGAGCGATGCCGAAGCCTGCCGCTGGGTGGCGCTGTCGGCGCTGCGCGCACTGCAGGACGGCGCCCGCTCGCGTGGCGCCAATGCGGTGGTCGACATCGTCAGCTACTACAAGAAGAACGAGTTCAGGAGCGCCAGCAACTACGAGTGCTGGGCGGGCACGTTCGTGGCCGGCGTCGCCCTGAAGGGCACCTACGCCAAGGTCAAGTAAGCACCGTGTGGCGGCGGCCGAGGCTGAACGCCGCCGCCACATTGCTGAACCCCGCCGGGGAAACACCGTCGATCCTGCCGGCATCGTCGGCCGACGGCTTTCCCCGATGTCGGCTTTCCGACACAATCAGGGCTCTTCCCGGGTTATCGTCCCGTGGACATGCACGCCTACGTCTATAAAAGCCAACTCAAGCCGGACACCTTCGTCTACGTTCCCCGACGCGATGACTTCAGCGCGCTGCCTGCGCCGCTGGTGGCGTCGCTGGGAACGCTCACCTTCGTCCTGGACGTGGCCCTGGAGCCGCAGCGCCGTCTCGCCCAGGCCGATCCGGCCAAGGTGCGCAGCGAAATGAGCGAACGCGGGTTCTACCTGCAGGTGCCGCCGTCGGTGACCAGCATGATGCCGCGCCACAATGACTGAGCTTTCCCGTCCGCGCGCCCTGTCGATCGCCTTCGTCCTGGGTGCCCTGCTGGCGCTGGGTGCCGCCGTCGGCGGCCTGCCGGGTGCGGTGCTTGCTGCGCTGGCGCAGCCGGCGTATGCCCTGGGCATTTCGTGGTGGCGGCGCAGCCGTGCGGTACTGCCGCCGAAGTTGATCGCGCAGCAGGACCTGCCGGCCCTGCTGGCGCTGTGGACCGCCGCGCCGGTACTGCTGGCCCTGCTGCTGGCCTGGCCGCTGGCGGCACTGCGTGACAGCGGCAGCCTGGCGGCGGTGCTCGGGCTGAGCGTGCTGGTCAGTGCCGGTTTGCTGGCGGCCTGGCGTACGTGGCCGCTGTGGAATGATGTCGAGCGGCTGGATGGCAGCCTGGCGCAGCACTGGCAGGCGTTGGCCGGTCGTGACCTTACCGCCTGGCGTGGCCTTGTGGTGGCTGCGCTGGTGATCGCGCTGGCCGCACTGGTGGTGTTGCCGGCATGGCCAGGGCTGCTGCCGGAAAGCGCGCGCTGGCCCGCCACGTTGGCCGTGCTGCTGGGGTCGCCGTTGCTGCATCTGCTGCTGCAGCGGGTCGCACCGGCGCCACTGGTGTCGCTGCGCGTGAACCCGAGCCCGCTGGCCGATGCCGGTGCGGCACACGCGCCGCTGTTCCCCACTGCCAGCGAGACCACGCCGCTGGAGGCGATGGCCCCGCAGGAACTGACGCCTGCGCTGCATGAAGCGGCGCGCCACGGTCGCATCGACCGGGCGCTGCAGCTGCTGCAGGCCGGTGCGGACCCGCATGCGTTGCCGGACCCGAACTGGCGTGATCAGCGCAGCCTGGCGGTGCTGGCGGCGGTGTTGCCGGACCTGCGCCTGCTGCGTGAACTGATTGCGCGCGGGGTTGATGTGAACGCGCCGCACCGGGGCATGACGCCGCTGCTGGCGGCCACCCGCGACAGCTGGCATGGTCGCCCCGAAGCCGTGATGACCCTGCTGGCCAATGGCGCCGATTCGCGCGCTACCGACAGCGAGGGCAACACGCCGCTGCACCACGCGGCTCGAAGCTCCGACCCCGGCGTTGCCGCGCTGCTGCGCGATGCCGCGGCCGAAGTCGATGCACTCAACCACGAGGGCTGGTCCCCCCTGGCCGTGGCCTGCCAGGTAGGCAACTGGCGTCTGGCCCGCTTCCTGCTCGAACGGGGTGCCCGCACCGAGCCGGCGGACGGCACGCCGGTCCTGCTCGCCGCAGCCGCCACCGAAGACGATGATCCGGCCGGCGTGCAGCTGCTGCTCAAGCACAAGGCGCGTGCGGATGCGCGCGACCGCCAGCGTCGCAGCGCACTGCACGAAGCGGCCCTGGCCGGCCACGTTGAAATCATCGGCGTGCTGCTCGCTGCCGGTGCAAACCTGGAAGCACGCGACGCGCTCGGTCGCACGCCGTGGCTGGAGGCCGCACGTGCCGGTCGCGCCGCCGTCATCGAACACCTCCTGCCGCACAAGCCCGACCTGGGGGCTGTCGACGGCGAGGGCCGCAACGCGGTGCAGCTGGCGGCCATGGCCGATACGGTGTCGCCCCTGCTGGTCAAGCGCCTGGTCGAACTGGGCATCGCCGCCGATGCGGCCGATCCGGTCGGTCGGCGTGCGGTCGACTACGCGGCCGAAGCCGGTCGCTGGGCGATCGTCGCGCTGCTTGATCCGTCCTATCCGCTGCCTGCGGCGGTCAGCGATGGCCTGGCCGAGCGCGGTGAGGCCGCCAGCGCCAGTGGCCTGCTGCCTGATCGACCGCCGCTGACCCTGCTGCGCGAAGCACTGGGCTTCGGCAACACCGACGGCATGGCTGCCCTGGCCAGGCTGTGCCAGCCCCAGGAGCTGGGCAGCCTGCTGCTGGATCCGGAGCTGGCGCTGGAGCCGCGTGCCGTGGATTGGTTGCTGGCCCATGGTGCCGACCCCTATGTGCGTGATGCCTGCGCCGACACACCGATGTTCGCGCTGCTGTCGCGGGGCGTCGACGCGGTGCCGGCGCTGCAGGTCATGCTGCAGCACGGCCTGTCGCCGGCCGGCCGCGGCGGCCTGGCCCGTTTCCTGGCCGCCTGCGCGCAGCACGATCAGGCGGCCCGCGGACTGGAACAGCTGGCGCTGGAACTGCTCGAGCGGGGCGCTGATCCGTTCGCCGCATCGCCGGCAGGCGATCCGCCGCTGTCGTTGGCGGTGCGCCTGGGCTGGCTGCGCCTGCAGCAGGCCCTGCTCAAGGCCGGTGTCGACCGCGAAGCGCGCGACAGCCATGGCATGACCGCCCTGCACCTGGCGACCGCGCTGGCCCGGGAAGGTGCGCTGAAGCTGCTGGTACAGCACGGCGCCTCGCCGGAGGCACGCGCCGCCGATGGCCAGACCCCGCTGGGTGTGGCGCTGTCGAGTGGACGTCGTGATCTGGCCGACTGGCTGGACTGGCGGGTGTGGCCACTGCCACGCCGCACCCTGCGCGATGCCGACCTGCCCTCTGCGGCGATGGCCGGCGATGTCGATGCGGTGCGTCGCCTGATCGATCTGGGGTTCGCCGTGGATGCCGTGGATGCGCAGGGCTGCACGGCGCTGCTGCGTGCCGCCGGCGGCGGCCACCTGGCGGTGACCGACCTGCTGCTGGCACGCGGCGCCGATCCGCAGCACGCAGCGGCCAGCGGCGCAACGCCGCTGTCGGCCGCGGTCAGCATGCGCCAGGTCGAGATCGTGTCCGCCCTGCTCGATGCCGGTGCCAAGCTGGAACACCGGCTTCCGGGGGGAGTGACCGTGCTGATGCTGGCCTCCGCGCTGGGCCTGCCGGACATCGTCGCGCGCCTGCTGACCGCGGGTGCCGATGTACATGCCGGAGACGCGCAGCAACTGGGCCCGCTGCACTGCGCGGCCCTGTACGGCTTCAGCGCACGTGATCGCCCACGATTGTTGGCGTTGCTGGACACGCTGCTGCTGGCCGGTGCCGAACCGGACCAGGCCGCCGCCGGTTCGGTCACGCCGCTGCTGCTGCTGCTGGGAGCGCGCGCCGAGCCGGGCACGGCCTGCGACGAGCAGGTGGTGATGGCCGCGGTGGAGCGCCTGCTGGAAGAGGATGTCAGCCTGGACGTGCGCGATCCGCGCGGTTTCGGCCCGTTGCATCTGGCGGCGCTGCACGGCCTGCCACTGCTGGTACAGCGCCTGCTGCGTGCCGGCGCAGACCCAGACGTGCGGGACAGCCTGAACCGCAGTCCGCGCGAGATCGCCGTGATGCGTGGCTTCATCGACGTTGCCGGCGAGTTCGAGCCGCGCGTACCGGGCGTGTCCTCGATGGCCCGGTTCCTGCGCGACAACGGCTGAGAATCGGGGGTCGGAGCCCTTTCCGTTGGAAAGGGCTCTGAACCCGATCCTGCCGATCCTGCCCCTGGTGAATGCCGACCGATGCTCGGCAGCCCTTTCGCCGTCAGCGCTGCGTGTCGCCGTCGCTTTCCGCGTCGGCCTCGAACAGATGCATCAGGTCGTTGCGGGCATCGCGCGAGGTCTGGATCACGGCCGCCTCGTCGTCGTACACCAGGTACTGGTCACGCAGCAGCTGTTCGTCGTGTTCGCGGAAGCGCTGCACATGGCGTTCGGCAACATCGGGTGCCACCCCCAGCGCGGTCAGCACGCGACCGCTCATTTCCAGGCTGGTAGCGAACACTTCACGGAACGGCTCGGCCGACATGTCCATCAGGCGCCACGCGTGCTGGCGGTTGCGCGCCCGTGCCAGCACCTTCGCCTCCGGATACAGGCGCCGCACCATCCGTACCGCACGCAGATTGGTCTCCGGGTCGTCCACGGTGATCACGAACACATCGATATGTTCGCCACCGGCGGCGCGCAGCATCTCCGGGCGCGTCGGATCGCCATAGTAGAGCTGGTTGCCGAAGCGACGCAGGTCGGCCACCGTGTCCGGGTTCGCTTCCAGTGCCACGAACGGTACCTTCTGCGCGGTCAGCAGGCGTGCGATCACCTGGCCGACGCGGCCCATGCCGGCGATCAGGACTTTCGGCCGGTTGTCCGGCGCGACCTTGTCGGCGTCGGCCGCGGCGCGCGGGGCCACCTTCTCCTGGCCGAGCAGCCGCATCAGGGCGATCATCAGCAGCGGCGTGATCGCCATCGACAGGCCGACAATGGCCACCAGCCGGTCGTGGTTGGCGTTGCCCAGCAGATGCGCGCGCTGCGCCTCGTTGAACACCACGAAGGCGAATTCGCCGCCCAGCCACAGCACGCTGCCCAGCAGCAGCGATTGCCGCGAATCCAGCCGGGCGATGCGGCCGATGGCATACAGCAGACTGAACTTGACCACCAGCAGGATGGCCACGCCGGCGGCGATCAGCCATGGCTCGGCGGCGATGCGGTCGAGATCGATGCCCATGCCGACGGCGATGAAGAACAGGCCCAGCAGCAGGCCCTTAAACGGCTCGATCTGCGCTTCCAGCTCGTGCCGGAACTCGGAATCGGACAGCAGCACGCCGGCCAGGAACGCACCCAGGCTGGGGCTAAGGCCGGCCTCCTGCATGAACCACGCTGTGCCCAGTACCACCAGCAGGGCGGTGGCGGTGAATACCTCCGGGCTGCGGGTGCGGGCGATGACACCGAACAGCCGGCGCAGGACCGGCCGCCCGCACAGGATCACCACGGCCAGCGCGCCCAGCGCGACCGCGGCATCCTCCCAACGCAGCGTCTGGTTCTTGACGCCGCCCAGCAGCGGGATGGCCGCCAGCAGCGGGATCGCGATCAGGTCCTGGAACAGCAGAATGGCAAAGCCGAGCCGGCCGTGGTCGCTGTTGATCGCCTTGTGCTCGGACAGCAGCTGCAGGCCGACGGCTGTGGAGGACAGCGCCAGCGCCACGCCCACCACCAGCGCGCTCTTCCACTGGAAGTGATCGAGCAGCAGCAGGCCGCCCAGCACCAGGCCGGACAGCGCCACCTGCGCGGCACCGGCGCCGAACACTGAGCGCCGCATCACCTTCAGGCGGGCCGGCGACAGTTCCAGGCCGATCACGAACAGCAGCATCACCACGCCGATCTCGGCCGCACCGAGGATGCGGTCGGCGTCCTGCACGAAGCCCAGCCCATCCGGCCCCAGCACCACCCCCGCGGCCAGGTAGCCCAGCACCGCGCCGAAGCCGAAGCGCTTGAACACCGGCACCGCGATGACGGCCGCCAGCAGCAGGACCAGGGCCAGTTCCAGACCGCCGCTATGCATGGGAATACCTGGTCATCGCAGAGGCCTGCCGTACGTGGGTCCGGGGAAGAAAGGCGCGGCGGACGCCGCTGCGACATTATGCGCGCCGCATCGTGCACGCGCGGCAATGGCCGCTCCGGGTTGACCTGCGTGGCCGGCAGGTCCAGACTGCCCGCCGCTGGCGGCCTGCCGCCGGCACACGCATCCCGGAGTTCCCAACCCATGTCCAGCGACAGTAGAAGTCGACCTCGTTCGACGCCAGCGATGGCCACCGCCTGACATCGGGACGGTTCGCCTGCGTTGGCGTTGCGCGAGGTCGCACCCCACAAGGCAAACCGATGAACCAGAAGCAATTGCTGCGTCCAGTGGCCGATGCCGCTGCACTGGCGGCACCGCTGGCGGACTACAACACCGCCGATGCGGTGGAGTTCCTCAACACGCTGGAGCTGCAGCGTGCCGCCGACACGCTGGCGGCACTGCCGCTGCCGCGTGCGGTGAAGATGCTGGAAGCCCCCGAACTGCATCGCAGCGGCGAGCTGGTGGCCGCGCTGCCACCGGCGCGGGCAGCCGCGCTGCTCGGGCTGATGGCCGACGACCGCGCCACCGACATCGTTCACGAGCTGGATGAGGACGAGCGCGCGCGGCTGATCCCGTTGCTGGGCGCCGATGCCCGCCAGGCCATCCAGACGCTGCTCGGTTACCCGCCGAACACGGCCGGTGCGCTGATGACCACCGAGTACGTCGCCGTGCCCGCCAGCTGGACCGTGGCGCAGACGCTGCAGCACATCCGCCAGGTCGAGCGCACGCGCGAGACCGTGTACGCGATCTACGTCCTGGACCCGGCCAGCCAGCGTCTGCAGCAGGTGGTGACCATGCGCCGCCTGATCACCGGCCTGCCCGAGGAGTCGATCCTCGAGGTGGCCCAGGTCAATCCGCCCGTGACCGTGGACGCGTTGATGGACCAGGAAGAGGTGGCGCGGCTGATCCGTCGCCACGACCTGCTGGCCATTCCGGTGGTCGATGCCAGCCAGCGGATGCTGGGCATCGTCACCGTGGACGACGTGCTTGATGCGCTGATCGAGGAATCCACCGAAGACGCGCACAAGTTCGGCGGCATGGAAGCGCTGGACAAGCCGTACATGCAGATCGGCTTCCTGGAGATGCTGCGCAAGCGCGCCGGCTGGCTGAGCGTGCTGTTCCTGGGCGAGATGCTGACAGCCAGCGCCATGCAGCACTACGAAGACGAACTGGCACGCGCGGTGGTGCTGACGTTGTTCATCCCGTTGATCATGAGTTCCGGCGGCAACTCCGGCTCGCAGGCCACCTCGCTGCTGATCCGCAGCCTGGCGCTGCGCGAGCTGCGCCTGCGCGACTGGTGGAAGGTGGCCCTGCGCGAGATTCCAACCGGCATGGTGCTGGGTGCCATTCTCGGTACCCTGGCGATCGTCCGCATCGTCATCTGGCAGCTGGGTGGCCTGCACGACTACGGCGAGCACTGGGTGCTTCTGGCGATCACCATCGGCGCGGCGCTGGTGGGCATCGTCACCTTCGGGTCATTGTCGGGTTCGATGCTGCCGTTCGTGCTCAAGCGGCTGGGATTCGACCCGGCCAGCGCATCCGCTCCGTTCGTGGCCACGCTGGTGGACGTGACCGGGCTGGTGATCTACTTCAGCATCGCCGCGATGATCCTGCGCGGCACGCTGCTGTAGGCCCCGCCGCCCCCGCATGCGGCGGGGCGCCGCATCCCCCTGCCTGCTTTGTTGCGCTGGATCATGCGCCTGTCGCACGGGTGCGTGTACCGTAGGCGCATGAGTACCTACCACCTGCAGTCAGTGTTCCGCCCGCAGTCGGTCGCAGTGATCGGCGGCAGTCCGCGCGAGCGCTCGGCCGGCCGCGCGGTGATGCGCAACCTGCGCGGTACGGGCTTCCCCGGCAAGGTGGCGTGGATCAACCCGCGCCACGCCGAGATCGACGGCATCCGCACGGTGAAGCGGCTGAAGGATCTGGACTGGGTACCGGATCTTGTCGTGATCACTGCGCCGGCCGCCATCGTGCCGCAGGTGGTGCGTACCGCGGCCGAGCGGGGCGTGCAGGCGGCGATCATCCTCACCGCGCATCTGGGGGAAGGCCCCGGTTCACTGTCGGCGCAGGTAGAGGCCGTGGCCCGCCGGCACGGCCTGCGCATCCTGGGCCCGCATTGCCTGGGTGTGATCGCGCCGCATGCGCGGCTCAACGCCAGCATCGCCGCACACTTTCCGCAGGCTGGCGATCTTGCGTTGATCTCCGAATCCTCGGCGATCGCCGCGGCGCTGGTGGAATGGGGCGTGGCGCGTTCGGTGGGATTCTCCGCCGTGGTCTCGCTGGGCGACACGCTGGACGTCGACTTCGGCGATCTGCTGGATTATTTCGCCACCGATTACCGCACGCGCGCCATCCTGCTCTACGTCGAACAGATCAAGGACGCGCGCAAATTCATGTCGGCGGCGCGTGCGGCCGCGCGTGCCAAGCCCGTGGTGGTGGTGAAGTCCGGCCGCAGCGAGCGCGTGCAGCCGGGCAGCCGCGATACCCATGTGCAGGCGCTTGCACGAGCCGATGATGTCTACGGCGCCGCCTTCAACCGCGCCGGCCTGCTGCGCGTGGGTGCGCTGGACGAGCTGTTCACCGCCGCAGAGACCCTGGGCCGGCTGGGTACCTTCCCGGGCCGTCGGCTGGCCATCCTCAGCAATGGGGGCGGCGTCGGCCGGCTGGCCGTGGACCAGCTGGCCGCGCTGCGCGGAACCCTGGCGAACCTGTCCGACAGCACGGTCGAAAAGCTCGATGCGGTGCTGCCGCAGGGCTGGTCGCGCAGCAATCCGGTGGACATCGTCGTGGATGCCGATGGTGATCGCTATGCCGCGGCCATCGAGGCCCTGCTGGCCGACAACGAGAACGATGCGGTGATGGTGGTCAACGTACCGACGGCGTTCACCTCGTCGGCCGACGCCGCGCAGGCGCTGACCCGCACACTCGGCCTGCGCCCGCGCCACCATCGCGACAAGCCGGTGTTCGCCGTGTGGCTGGGCAACGACGACCAGGCCACCGCCACGCTCAATGCGGCGCGCGTGCCGACCTATCCGACCGAAGCCGAAGCGGTACGTGGCTTCCAGCATCTGGTGCGCTATCGGGAAGCGCAGAACGCACTGATGGAAACCCCGCCGAGCCTGCCGCAGGACTTCAGCGTGGATGCGGCCGCGGCGCGCACGCTGGTCGAGGCCGCGCTGGCCAATGGCCAGCAGTGGCTGGACCCGTTGGCCACGCACGAGCTGCTGAAGGCCTATGGCATTCCCTCCGCGCCGGTGATGCATGCGCGCGACGCGCACGAGGCCATGGATCTGGCGCAGCCGCTGCTGGAGCGGGGTGCGACCGTCGCCTTGAAGATCCTGTCACCGGACATCCCGCACAAGTCCGAAGTGGACGGCGTGCGCCTGAACCTGTCGACGCTGCCGGCGGTGCAGGCTGCGGCCAAGGCGATCCTGTCGCGTGCACGCCAGCTGCGCCCGGATGCACGCATCGACGGTCTGCTGGTGCAGCCGACCATCGTCCGCCCTAAAGCGCGTGAACTGATCGTGGGCATCGCCGATGACGCGACCTTCGGCCCGGTGATCGTGGTCGGCCGCGGCGGCACGGCGGTGGAGGTGATCAACGACAAGGCACTGGCGTTGCCGCCACTGGATCTGCGCCTGGCCCACGAGCTGATCGGCCGTACCCGTGCGTCGCGGATCCTCAAGGCCTACGGCGATGTTCCTGCTGCCGATGAGCGCGCCCTGGCCCTGGCACTGGTGAAACTGGCGCAGCTGGCCGCCGACATTCCGGAAGTGCGCACGCTGGACATCAATCCGCTGCTGGTCGATGGCAAGGGCATCCTCGCCCTCGACGCACGCGTCGCCATCGCGCCTTCGCGCATCCTGCACAAGGGCCGCGGCCATCCGCGCTTCTCGGTGTTCCCGTATCCGAAGGAGTGGGAGCGCACCATCGAGCTGTCCGATGGCGGTCACGCCTTCGTGCGCCCGGTGCGCCCCGAGGACGATGCGCTGTTCCGCGCGTTCTTTGCCCGGGTCAGCGACGAGGATCTGCGCCTGCGCTTCTTCCAGTCGGTGAAGCACTTCAGCCATGAATTCATCGCGCGCCTGACCCAGCTCGACTATGCGCGCTCGATCGCGCTGGTGGCCATCGAACCGCGCAGCGGTGAGATGCTCGGCGCCGTGCGCCTGCACGCGGATGCGGATTATCACCGCGGCGAGTACGGGATCCTGATCCGCTCCGACCTGAAGGGCCATGGCATCGGCTGGCGACTGATGGCGATCATGATCGAGTATGCGAAGTGGCTGGGGCTGCACGTGGTCGAGGGACAGGTGCTGCGCGAGAACAGCACCATGCTGGCGATGTGCCAGAGCCTGGGCTTCAAGACCCGGCTGGACCCGGACGACCCGACGGTGATGGTGGTGACCCTGCCGGTGCAGCAGGTGGACGTACCCGAGGTACCACCGGTGGCGTGAGCGTCACCTCATCGGTGGCGTCACAACGCAGCGCCGAACGTGGCATGCCGCCCGTGCGGTTGCGACAATGCGGGCCATGACTGACCGCATCCCCCTGCTGCTGCTCCCCGGCCTGCTCAACGACGCCGAGCTGTGGCGCGCGCAGTTGGCCGACCTGGCCGATATCGCCGAGTGCAGCGTGGGCGACCAGACCCGTGGCGCGACCCTGCAGGCCGTGGCCGAGGATGTGCTGGCGCAGGCGCCGGAACGCTTCGCCCTGGCCGGTTTCTCAATGGGTGGCTTCGTTGCCCAGCAGATCCTGCGCGTCGCACCGGAGCGGGTGCTGCGGCTGGCGCTGATCGACACCTCGATCCATGCCGATTCGCCGGAGCGCGCCGAGCAGCGTCGCAGCCAGCGCGCCAGTGTGCGCCTGCCCGGGAAGTTCCATGGATTCGGCGACGCACTGATGCGCAGCTACATCGATGCCTCGCGGCTGGATGACTATGTACTGGTGCAGCGTGTGCGCGACATGACGGCGCGTCTTGGCGCGGAGGTGTTCCTGCGACAGAGCGCGCTGGAACGTCGTGACGGCCACGATGTGCTGGCCGGATATCGCGATCCGCTGCTGATCGTGTGCGGTGCCAACGACCGCATCACGCCATTGGCGGTGAGCGAGGAGATGCACGCGCTGGTACCGCACTCGCAGCTGGTGGTGGTGCCCGACTGCGGGCACCTGGCGCCGATGGAGAAGCCGGATGAGGTCAGTGCGGCGATGCGCGGGTGGCTGCTGCAGGACTGAAGCGCCCGCCGGGCATGGCCCGGCGCTACCTGTGGCGATCCGGTAGCGCCGGGCCGTGCCCGGCGAGCGCCATCGCAACATCCGGTAGCGCCGGGCCGTGCCCGGCGGCTTCGGCTCAGTCCCAGGCCGGCGCGATGCCTTCCGGATTGGCCAGCCGATGCCCGCGGTCGAGCTTGGCAATCTGTGCCATGTCCTCTTCGGTCAAACGGATTGCCGCCGCCTCCAGATTGGAGGCCAGGTTCTCGCGCCGGGTCGAGGACGGAATCACCGCAAACCCCTGCTGCAGTGCCCATGCCAGTGCGATCTGTGCCGGCGTGGCCTGGTGGCGGCCGGCGATGGCCTGGATCACCGGGTCCTTGATGACTTCGCCATAGGCCAGGCTCATGTAGGCGGTGACATGGATGCCGTTCTCCTGCAGGAACTTCACCAGCAGGCGATTCTGCAGGTACGGATGGATCTCGACCTGATTGGTGGCGATGGCGTCGGCGCCGAGGATGCCGATCGCCTTGCGCGTCTGCGCGATGGTGAAGTTGGAGATGCCGATCTCCCTGGTGAGACCCTGCGCCCTGGCTTCGGCCAGCGCCGGCAGGTATTCCTCCATCGGCACGTCGACCTTGTCGTTCGGTGAGGGCCAGTGGATCAGCGCCAGGTCGACATGGTCGGTGCGCAGCTTCTTCAGGCTGTCGTGCAGGCTGGCCAGCAGCGCATCGCGCTTGAACTCGGTGATCCAGACCTTGGTGGTCAGGTAGAGCTCGTCACGCGGCACGCCGGATTCGGCGATGGCCTGGCCGACCTCGGCCTCGTTGTCGTAGATCTGCGCGGTATCGATGGCGCGGTAACCGACGTCCAGTGCGTTGCGCACCGAGTCGATCACCGTCTGGCCTTTCAGGCGGAAGGTGCCGAGACCGAAAGCGGGGACAGTCATGGGGGAACTCCAGCTAAGGGGGGGAAGGGCGCGGTAGATCCGCACAAGGGTAGGGCAGGGCCTGCATGCATGCCGGCAACGGTGCATTGCGCAGGCGTAGAGATGCGCGTCGGTGGTGAGCGGCGGCGTATCAGTGTGCGGTGATCGCCGTGCCCTCGGCGCGGTCGTCGATGCCGTCGCGGCGGTCCAGGCGGCCGCTGAGCACGGTCAGCGCATAGGCACCCACTACGACCAGCGCGCCCAGCCACGGCGTATGCATCAGGCCGACGTTCTCCACCACCAGGCCGCCCAGCGATGCGCCTAGGGCGATGCCGATGTTGAAGGCAGCGATGTTCAGTCCGGATGCCACGTCGGTGGCCTGCGGCGCATACCGCTGCGCCTGCTTGACCACATAGACCTGCAGTCCGGGCACGTTGCCGAAGGCCACCGCACCCAGGGCCAGCACCGTCAGCAACATCAACACCGTGTTGTAGGCGGTGAAGGTGAGCGCGAACAGGACCATGGCCAGCAGGGCGAAGATGCGCCTGAGCGCCGGAACCGGACCCATGCGGTCGGCCGTGCGGCCGCCCCACAGATTGCCGATCGCCACCGACACGCCATACACCAGCAGCACCAGGCTGACCGCGTTGGCCGAGAAGCCGGTGACGTCCTGCAGGATGGGCGCCAGGTAGGTGAAGGCCAGGAAAGTGCCGCCGTAGCCCAGTGCCGTCATCGCGTAGACCAGCAGCAGGCGCGGCTGGGCCAGCACGGCCAGCTGCTGGCGGAAGCGGGCGGGCGCGCTCTGCGGCACAGTGCGCGGCACGAACAGCGCTGCGCCGATCAGGGCGATCACGCCCAGGCCGGCCACGGCCAGGAAGGTCGCGCGCCAGCCCAGGTGCTGGCCGATGAAGGTGCCCAGCGGCACGCCGGTCACCAGCGCGACGGTCAGCCCGGTGAACATGATCGCGATCGCGCTGGCGGCCTTTTCTTTCGGCACCACCGCCGTGGCGATGATCGAGCCGATCGAGAAGAACACGCCATGGGCGAGGCCGGTCAGGATGCGGGCGGCAATCAGCGAGGCATAGCCCGGTGCCATCCAGGCGATGACGTTGCCCAGCGTGAACAGCACCATCAGTGCCACCAGCAGGGTCTTGCGCGGCATGCGGCCGGTCAGCGCGGTCAGCACCGGCGCGCCGATGGCTACGCCCAGGGCGTACAGCGACACCAGCAGGCCGGCCGAAGGCAGGCTCACCTGCAGGTCGGCGGCGATGGTCGGAATCAGGCCGACGATGACGAATTCGGTGGTGCCGATGGCGAAGGCGCCCAGGGTCAGCGCCAGCAGGGCGAGAGGAATGCCGCGGATCATGGCGGGCTCCGGAAGAAGGAAGGCGCGCAGTGTGCGCGGCCCACCTTTGCCGAAAAACCGGTCTTCACGCCAATCACTCTTGCCTGGTGGTCAATAATGGCGCCATGAAGACCACCCTCGATGAAATGCAGGCCTTTCTGGCCGTGATCGACAGCGGTTCGATCAGTGCCGCCGCCGAGCAGCTGGGTCAGACCCCTTCCGGCGTGAGCCGGGCGCTGGGGCGGCTGGAGGACAAGCTGGGCACCACGCTGCTGACCCGTACCACGCGCCGGCTGCACCTGACCGCGGAAGGCGAGGCCTACCTGCGCCATGCACGGGCGATCATCGACGCGGTGGAGTCGGCCGAAGAGCAGATGGCGGCGCGCCGCGAGCGCCCGGCTGGACGCCTGCGGGTGGATGCGGCCATGCCGTTCGTGCTGCACGTGATCGTCCCCCTGGTGGCGGGCTACCGCGCGCGTTACCCGGAGGTGCAGCTGGAGTTGAACAGTTCCGAACGCTACATCGACCTGCTGGAACGTCGCACCGACGTGGCCATCCGCATCGGCCCACTGGCCGACTCAACGCTGCACGCGCGGTCACTGGGCCGCTCCCGGCTGCAGCTGCTGGCCAGCCCGGGCTACCTGGCCGCGTACGGTGAACCGGCCAGCGTGGCGGCGCTGGGTCAGCACACACTGCTGGGATTCAATGAACCCGAATCGCTGAACCGCTGGCCCGTGCCGGGCGACGCCGACGGCCAGCTGCTGGTACGGCCGGACATCGCCGTTTCCAGCGGCGAGACCCTGCGCCGGTTGGCGGTGGAAGGAGTGGGCATCACCTGCCTGTCGGACTTCGTCACCGAACGCGACCGTGCTGCCGGCGCGCTGGTGCCGGTGCTGGCTGCACAGACGCTGGATGTCTACCAGCCGATCCACGCCGTGTACTACCGCAACACGGCGGTCTCGGCGCGGATCAGCTCGTTCCTGGACCATCTCGGTGACGCGATGGTGCAGTCGGATTACCTGCGCTAAGGCATCCGCGCTCGCCGGGCATGGCCCGGCGTCACCTGCGCGTTCTGCAGACCCGGACCCGTGCTCGGCTGCACAGGGTCCATGCAGTCCGTCAGGCCGCGTGCGCCAGCCCATCGCCGCTCGCCGCGGGGGGCGACAGATCGAACACATCCACCGCGTCCATCAACCGGTCCGCCTGCTGCTCCAGGCTGCGGGCGGCGGCGCTGGCTTCTTCTACCAGCGCGGCGTTCTGCTGGGTCGCACCGTCCATCTGCACCACGGTCTGGTTGACCTGTTCGATGCCTGCGCTCTGTTCCTGCGACGCGGCGGAGATCTCGGCCATGATGTCGGTCACGCGCTGCACCGAGGCGACGATCTCGGCCATGGTCATGCCCGCCTGGCGCACGCGTTGTGCGCCATCGGCCACCTGGTCCACCGAGGTATCGATCAGCGTCTTGATCTCCTTGGCCGCATTGGCTGAACGCTGCGCCAGCGTACGCACCTCACTGGCCACCACGGCGAAGCCCCGGCCCTGCTCACCGGCACGCGCAGCCTCCACCGCCGCGTTCAACGCCAGGATGTTGGTCTGGAAGGCGATGCCATCGATCACGCTGATGATGTCGGCGATCTGTCGCGAAGAGGCCTCGATCGCTCCCATCGTCGCCACCACCTGCGCGACCACCTCACCGCCCTGCGAGGCAACGTCGTGCGCACCGATCGCAAGCTGGTTGGCCTGGCGGGCGTGCTCGGCGTTCTGGCGCACGGTGGAGGTCAGTTCCTCCATCGACGCTGCCGTCTCCTCCAGGTTGGCGGCCTGCTGCTCGGTGCGGCGCGACAGGTCGTTGTTGCCGGCGGCGATCTCGGCGGCCGCGGCATGGATGCTGCCCGAAGTGTACTTGATGTCGGTGACGATGGTGGCCAGCTGCGCCGCAGTCGTGTTGGCATCGCCAGCGATACGGGCGAACACGCCATGGAAGCTGCCGTGCATGCGCGCGCCAAGCCGGCCATCGGCAATCGCGCGCAGCATCGTTGAGACCTCGCCGAGATTCTGCTCGGTGGTCTGCATGAGCTGGTTCAGGCCCTCCACCATCGCGCGGAAGTCATGCTCGAATCGCGCGCTGTCACCGCGCTGGCTGAAATCGCCGGCCGCAGCGGCGGCGGCAAGGCGGCGGATCTCGCCGTTGATGGTGCCAAGGTTGGCCTTGGCAGTATCCAGCGCTTCGGTGATGACGGCCTTCTCGCCTGGCAGGCGCTCCATGTCCTCGCTGAGATCGCCCACCGCATAGCGGCCCATGATCGTGATCGCGCGCAGCTTCACCCGGATGTGCGCGTCGACCAGCGCGTTGCTGTCGGCCACCATGGTTCCGAATGCGCCAGGGAAGGCGCTGGCATCCATGCGGTAGCTGATCGAGCCGGCGTCATGCGCCTTCGCCATTGCCGCCTGCGCCTCGAGCACGCCGCCCACCGTGGCCTGTACGGCCTGCATGGCCTGCGCCAGCCGGCCCACTTCATCGCGGCTGCGAACCTGCACGACGTGCTGCAGGTCGCCAGCGGCCACGGCGCGCGCAGCCGCCTCCACCGCCAGCACCGGTTGCACCACCGCGCGGCGCAGCCACCAGGCCAGGCCCATCAGCAGCAGCGCAGCGGCGACCACGGTCAGCACCGCGCACAGCAGCAGCATCTGCCTTGCCTGCTGCGCGCGCGTGGCCACCGCGACCTCGGCCACCCTTGTGGCCTGCGTGCTCAGCGCGTCCAGCGATGCGGCCACCGCGCGGTCCTTGCCCCGCACCAGGGTATCGCCGGCAGCGGCATCATAGCCGGCCGCAGCAAACGCCTGCAGTGCAGCGTGATAGTCCTTCTGCAGCTGCGCATGCAGGCCAGCGAAGGCAAGGGCGAGCTCGCGTGTACGGGCATCGGGGCTGCTGGCCAGCCCGCGTGCCAGTCCATCGACGATTCTGCCTTCGCTGTCGAATGCATCCAGATGACGCTGGCGCAGGACCGGATCGTGGCTCCGCAGCAGCACGTTCTTCCATTCCTGCACCTGGCCACGGAACTCGCGCTGCAGGCGTTCGGCATCGCGGCCATGCGCGACTTCGGCAGGCACCTCGGCAGACAGCTTCAGCCAGGCCGACGCCAGGCCGGCCAAGGCACACAGCAGGATGACGGCGAGGCCAAGGGATACGGCGCCGAGCAGCTTCGTCTGCAGTCGCGGCGCATGGGTAGAGGCATTCATGGGGCGAGATCTCGGAAGGGGGGCGATGCGGTATCGACCTGATCTCGCGTGCCCTGAAGTGCGATGAAGATCACATTATCGTTTCGTTCAATGAGGTGAAGGAAATATTTCACAGGACAGATGTGTCCATCTGGAACGAAACAGGACGCTCGACAGGGGATATAAATGTAACTATTGTTGTTACATGAAATCCTCGAACCCGCTTTCCGACGCGCTGCACGTGATGGCCCATCTGGTGGGCCAGCAGGGGCCGCGCACCTCCGAACAGCTGGCCACGTGCCTGCCGACCCATCCGGTGGTGATCCGTCGGCTGCTGGCGCAGATGCACAAGGCCGGGTTGGTGCGCAGCACACGCGGGCACGGCGGTGGCAGCCAGCTGGCGCGCGATGCCACCGGCATTACCCTGCACGACATCTACCTGGCGGTCGGCGCACCGCCGCTGGTGCAGATCGGCACGCGCGGCGCAGGTCGTGGCTGCCCGATCCAGCAACTGGTCGATTCGGCGCTGCTCGATGGTGCCCGCGAAGCACAGCGATTGCTGGAACACCGCCTGCAGTCCACCACGCTCGACCAGCTCGGCGCGGATTTCGCGCGCCACCTCGCCCATCACCGCTCCCTGGAAGGACACCATGAATCCTGAAGTGATCATCGTCGGCGGCAGTTACGCCGGCATCGCCGCGGGCCTGATTCTGGCCCGCGCACGCCGCGCGGTCACCGTCATCGACGCCGGCCTGCCCCGCAACCGAGCGGCCAGCCATTCGCACGGCGTCCTCGGCCTGGACGGCATCAGTGGTGCCGAGCTGTTGAAGACGGCGCGCCAGCAGCTGCTGGACTACCCCAGCGTGCGCTGGATCCACGCCGAGGCCGTGCACGCCACCGCCAGCCCCGACGGTGTCGAGGTCCGCACCGCGGATGGCCAGGTATTGGCCGCACGCAAGCTGCTGCTGGCCAGCGGCATCAGTGACCAGTTGCCGGACCTGCCCGGCCTGGCCGAGCGCTGGGGCAGCACCGTGCTGCATTGTCCTTACTGCCATGGCTACGAAGTCGGCGGCGGAGCGATCGGCGTGCTCGGCGGCCATCCGATGTCGGCCGCCAAGGCACCGCTGTTCGCCGACTGGGGCAATGTCACCTTCTTCAGCCAGGCGGGGGAAATCAGTGAGGAGGAACGCGCGGCCATGGAGCAGCGTGGCGTGCAGGTCGAGATCTCGCCGGTGATTGCCGTGCAGGGCGACCAGCCGACCTGGCTGGAAGTGGAACTGGCCGATGGCCGCCGCATCGCCCAGCGCGCGCTGTTCGTTCCGGCCACCCAGGCGATGGCCACGCCGCTGGTGCAGCAGCTGGGTTGCGCGCTGGTCGAAAGCCCGCTTGGCGTGCTGATCGAGGTGGATGCGATGAAGCAGACCTCGGTGCCGAACGTGTACGCCGCAGGCGACGCGACCACGGTCGGCAACATCACCCTGGCCGCCGCCGAGGGGGTGCGTGCCGGGATCGGCGTGCATCACGCACTGGTCGGCGAAGACAGCATGGGGTGATGGAAGGGGCCGGATCCCGCTTGGTCGAACGGCATCCGGCCCCGCCGCATCATCCTTTGACGCACAGCACCTGGCGCAGTGTGTGGACCACGTCCACCAGGTCGAGCTGGGCGGCCATCACATCGTCGATCGACTTGTACGCCGCCGGTGATTCATCCAGCACGCCGCGGTCCTTGCGGCACTCCACATGCGCGGTCGCCTCGCGGTGCTGGGCCAGTGTGATCTGCTCGCGTGCCATGCCGCGGCTCATCACCCGGCCTGCGCCGTGGCTGCAGCTGTGGAAGCTGTCTGCATTGCCCTTGCCACGCACGATGTAGCTGCGCGTGCCCATGCTGCCGGGGATGATGCCCAGTTCGCCCTGGCGTGCACTGACCGCACCCTTGCGGGTGACCAGCAGTTCCTGCCCGGCGTGCGTTTCCTTCTGCACGTAGTTGTGGTGGCAGTTGACGGCCATCGCCGCCAGCCGGAACGGCGGCAGCCGATGCCGCATCTCGGCCAGCACGCGCGCCATCATCGCCTCGCGGTTGTGCCGCGCGTAGTCCTGCGCCCAGGACACCGCTTCCACGTAGTCGTCGAACAGCGGCTCGCCTTCCATGAAGAAGGCCAGGTCCTTGTCCGGCAGATGGAAGCCGAGCACGCGGCGCTCCAGCTCGCGACGGGCCTGCTCGATGAAGTACGTGCCGATCAGGTTGCCGGTGCCACGCGAGCCGCTGTGCAGCATCACCCACACCGCATCCGTCTCGTCCAGGCACAGCTCGATGAAGTGGTTGCCACCACCCAGCGTGCCCAGCTGGCGATCGAGCTTGTCGGTGCGGATCCGGCGATGCCTGTCCTTGATCTTCTCCAGGCCAGCGGCCAGGCCGGACTGCACCAGCCGCGTGTGGATGCTGTCGGGCATGCGGTGATGCTCGCCGCCGCGACCGTTGCCGACCGGGATGCTGCGCTCGATGCTGTTGCGCAGCTGCCGCAGGTCATCGGGCAGGTCGTTGGCCTGCAGCGTCGTGCGCACCGCGGCCATGCCGCAGCCGATGTCCACGCCCACCGCCGCCGGAATGATCGCCCCGCGGGTCGGGATCACCGAGCCGACGGTCGCGCCCTTTCCCAGGTGCACGTCCGGCATCACGGCCACCCAGGGCCCGACGAATGGAATGGCGGCGATGTTGCGCAGCTGCTCATGGGCCTGCGCTTCGAGCGGCACGCCGTTCACCCAGCCCTTGATCGGCGTGGTGCCCTCGGCATGCAGCCATTGATAGGTGTGTTGAGTATCCATGTTGCAATCCATCTCCTTGATGGGCCGGCGGCGCGTCCCTGCGCCGCCCCAGCCCCCTACTTCATCGTCACCAGCTGCTTCAGCACGCCATCCAGGCCGCCGAACACGGTGAGCTTGTCGATCTTCTCGGTGACCTTCTCCAGCGCTTCCAGCTCCTTCAGCCGCATCAGCACCGGGTTGTCCTCGATCAGCCTTGCGGTATTGAGCTGCGAGCGGGTGGCGTTGGCCTCCTCGCGGCGGCGGATCACGCTGGCCTGCGCCTGCTTCTCGGCCAGCACCACGCCGTTGAGGATCTCCTTCATCTCGCCCGGCAGGATCACGTCCTTGATGCCGACACCCAGCAGCTGCACACCGTGGCCCTCGATCGCGGCCCGCACGTGCGCGGCGATCTCACCGTCCAGCGCCGCCTTCTCGCCCAGCAGCTCATCCAGGCTGCGCGTGGCGATTGCCTGGCGCAGGCCGTACTGCAGCTGCCGGTAGATGAACTCGTCGGCATTGCTGAGCGTGCGGTGCGCACGCACCGGGTCGACCACCTGCACGGTCGCGGCCAGGTTCACCCGCAGGGTCACCTTGTCGCGGCTGAGCAGCTCCTGGCCGGACACGTCGAGCGAACGCGCACGCAGTTCGACGCGCTCCACCGACACGTTGCCGTTGAAATTCCAGAACGCGTGCAGTCCGGCATCCAGGGTCTGTCGCAGCGTACCGTCGATGAACAGCAGGCCGACCGATTCGCTCGGCACGGTGCTGATCACCGCCACCCGCGGCAGTACGCCCAGCTGGCCCAGGCGCTGCTGCACGTTGACCGGCACGCGCGGTTCGTCACCCAAGGCCATCACGCGCACCTCGGTGTCGACCGAACCCCGCCAGTACAGATGGCGGCTGCCAGGCGGCAGGACGTCGTCGATACGGCCGTTGCGCAGCAGCAGACCCACCTGTGCGGCGCCGATATCGGCCAGCACGAAGTGTTCGTGCAGCTGTGCTCCCAGCGCGTCGATCAGGCTGTCCTGGTCGTTGCCGTTGTAGGCGCCGCCCTTCGATGCGTTGTGCACGGCCACCTGCGGCGAGCCGCCGAACCGTGACAGGCGGTGCACGCCCGGCAGCAGCACCTGCTGGAAACGACGGTTGCGATACACCAGGCCGCGCTCGCCGTCGCCGATCACGACCTTGATGGTCCAGAACATGGGAGTCTCTCCTTGTATGGCTCTGGTGGTTCGACCCGATGGAAACCAATCGCCACGACCCGGGCCGATCAGGTCGTGGCGAGGCGGCCTGCACACCCCGTGCAGGCCGCGGAAGAGGGCGGCCACCGGTGGACGGTCCGCGCGCGGAGCCTTCGGTGCGCCGGCAGTACCGCCATGGGCGCCGCCGGCAGGCAGCACCGGGGTGGACCAAGGCGGGCAGTGGCGGCGGACCGGGGCCCGGCGTGCGGCCCGTTGCTTCCACTTCTCCGCCCGAAGGCGATGTCCGTGGATGGCGACGATGGCCGCTGGGACGTGCGTCCCGGGTGTTGCTTCAAGTCATGACGTGACAGGTCATGTGGTTTGGAGTGGGAATTGAACCCACGACAGACGGACTCAGGATCCGTTGCTCTGACCAGGCTGAGCTATCCAGTTGGGAACCGCGCGGAATCGAACCGCGTGCCGGCGAACCGGCGCCTGCGACCAGCAGGCGATCCAGGCGAGGGCATGACCGCGACTTCCGGCATACGCCACGGCAGCGCCGCGCGCACCAGCCCGCCATCGAAACGGGACCGTTGGAAAATCGAGGGTGCAGGCCATCGACATTATCGGCGGGCGATAATGTTCATGAGGCGATGCAGATAATGTCCGGGCACGACCGCACGCGCGAAGAGAAACTCCGGCGAGCGGGTGATGGCCGATCAGTGTGCGGCGGAATGCCGCGCGGGGTGCAGTTCTGGCATCGCGGGTCCTTGTGCCGACGCAAACGAAAACGCCCCCGGGACATGCGTTCCGAGGGCGTCGTCAAGCCTCGGAGATCGGGGTGGCCGATCTCCGCAGGGCGGGTATCAGGCCGTTGTGGGCAGTGCTTCCATGCCGGACGCGCGCGCCAGCACATCCATGCGCAGGCATGGCAGCAGTGTGGCGATGGCGGAGAAATGCGCGTTCAAGGGAAACATCCAGGCGGGTGTTGAAACGAGGTGCGCACGATAAACCACGATTTAGTCGTGCGCAACCATTTTGTTGAATTATTTTCTTCTGCCCGATGCCGGAGCCGGCCGGCGACCGGCTCCGGCCAATCTCAGCCTTCCGCGCTTGCAGCGTCCAGCTGCGCGACATCCTGCACGCTCAGCGATACATTCGCCGCGGCCAGCAGGTCGTGCAGCTGCTCGACGCTGGTGGCGCTGACGATCGGCGCGGTGATCGACGGCCGTGCGATCTGCCACGCCAGTGCGATCTGTGCCGGGCTGGCGGTGTGCTTGCTGGCCACGTCATCCAGCGCTTCCAGGATGCGCAGGCCGCGTGGGTTGAGATAGCGCTTCACCACGTTCTCGCCGCGCGCCGGGCTTTTGCCCGCATCGGCTGCCGTGCGGTACTTGCCGCTGAGGAAGCCGCTGGCCAGCGCGTAATAGCCGATCACGCCGATCTGTTCGCGCTGCACCAGCGGTTCCAGCGCGGTCTCGTAGCCGGCGCGGTCGTAGAGGTTGTACTCCGGCTGCAGGGTTTCGTAACGCGGCAGCTTGTAGTCGGTGGATACCTTCAGCGCATCGGCCAGGCGGGTGGCGCTGTAGTTGGAGGCACCGATGGCGCGCACCTTGCCGGCTTCGATCAGGCGACCGAACGCGGCCAGCGTGGCTTCCAGCGGTGTCGACTCATCATCCTCGTGGGCCTGGTACAGATCGATCACATCGGTCTGCAGGCGACGCAGCGAGTCTTCCACCGCCGCATTGATGTTGTCCGGGGTCAGCCCCGGGCGCTCGGCCCATTTGCCGACCTTGGTCGCCAGCACCACCTTCTCGCGCTTGCCGCTGCGGGCGAACCACCTGCCGATCAGCGTCTCCGATTCGCCGCCCACATTGCCGGGCACCCAGGCCGAGTACACGTCGGCGGTGTCGACCAGGTTGAAGCCGGCGTCGACGAAGGCATCGAGCAGGGCGAAGCTGGCCTTCTCGTCGGCGCTCCAGCCGAACACGTTGCCTCCGAAGGCGAGCGGACGTACATGCAGGCCGGAACGGCCCAGTTCACGGGTTGCCGTCATGGGCACGGTCTCCTTGGGGGAAGTGCTCCAGAATAGAACGCGTTGTGTTACCGCGCTGCGGCGCTGACCACAAAACAGTGTTCCGCGACGGGTGCGCGGCTAACGATTTGTGAACACCTGGCGCGCGGTGACTGCTAGTCTCGCCGCATCATTCCGCTGGAGTCGCCCCGATGATGCCTGCTTCGTCCCTGCGTGGTTACCGCCTGTTGCTTGCTTCCGCCCTGCTTGCCGCCATGCCCGCGTATGCTGCGCCGACCGTGGTGGCGCCGGCGCAGATCCAGGTGTCGCCCGCCATCGACGCTGCGGTGAAGGCGTCGACCCGTGATCCGGCCAACGTCAAGCGGGATGGCTACCGTCATCCGGCACAGTCGCTGGCCTTCTTCTCGGTGGCACCGGAGAAGACCGTCATCGAAATCACTCCGGGCAACGGTTGGTATTCGGAAATCCTCGCGCCGCTGCTGCATGACAAGGGCCGGTACGTGGCAGCCGTGGTTGACCCGATGGCGGTGGCAGAAGGCCGTGGCCGCGATTACCAGCAGCGCAGCCGCGATGGCCTGGAAAAGAAGTTCGCCGGTGCGCCGGCACAGTTCGGCAAAGCGGTCGTGGTCGCCTACGACCCGGCCAAGCCGGTGTTCGGACCGGCCAACTCGGCCGACGTGGTGCTGACCTTCCGCAACGTGCACAACTGGCGCAAGGCCGGCCAGGCGCAGGGCATGTTCCAGGGCTTCTTCAACGTGCTCAAGCCGGGCGGCGTGCTGGGCGTGGTGGAGCACCGCGCCAAGGCCGATGTGGCGGACGACGATGACACCGGTTATGTCGGCCAGCAGCAGGTGATCGCCTTGGCCGAGGCCGCCGGCTTCAGGTTGGATGCGCGCAGCGAGGTCAATGCCAACCCGCGCGACACCAAGGATCATCCCAACGGCGTGTGGACCCTGCCGCCGACCAACCAGCATGACAAGGCGGACGCCGCGAAGTACCAGGCCATCGGCGAAAGCGATCGCATGACCCTGCGCTTCATCAAGCCCTGAGGCGAAGCCTCGCAGGCGCAAGCGGCAATGGACGCACGTGCATCCGCCGGGCCTGGCCCGGCGCCACAGTCAAAGGAGTGAGCGGTTGAAGAAGGTCCTGCACATCGCGATCGCAGTACTGGTGCTGGTACGCCTGTTCGACTTCGCCTTCCATGGCGGCAATACCTACCACCTGCTGGGGGCGGTGGGGTTCGCGGTGCTGTTGATCGGCCTCCTGCAGGATGAACGCGCGCGCCGTGCGAGCCCGCCATCGGCGTCACAGCGGCGGCGGGCGGCGATCGCATCGGCCTGTGGCATTGCGTTGGTGCTGGTTTCGTTCCTGCTGAAGTGGAAGGTCTTCGGTTGAGGCGCCGGTGATCGCGAGGGCGGCGCCGGGATGGGACAATGCCGCATTCACCGCCTGCCGTGCCTGCGATGCTGATTGCCTTCAATAAGCCGTTCAACGTGCTGTGCCAGTTCACCGATCGCAGCGTCCCGCCGCGCCCGACCCTGGCGGGGTTCGGCCTGCCGCCGCGTGTGTATGCGGCCGGCCGGCTGGATCATGACAGCGAAGGCCTGCTGCTGCTGACCGACAACGGTCCCTTGGCGCACAGGTTGACCGACCCGAAGCACAAGGCCGACAAGACCTACTGGGTGCAGGTGGAAGGCACGCCTGGCGAGGACCAGCTGCAGCGCCTGCGCAGCGGCGTGATCCTCAATGACGGGCCGACCCTGCCGGCGAAGGTCGAACGGCTCGATCCCGCGCCGGATCTTTGGACGCGCGATCCGCCCGTGCGTTTCCGCAAGACCGTACCGGATACCTGGCTGGCGATCACGATCCGTGAAGGGCGCAACCGCCAGGTACGGCGGATGACCGCCGCCGTGAACCTGCCCACCCTGCGCCTGGTGCGGGTGGCAATGGGTCCTTACCGGCTGGATGATCTGCGCCCCGGGCAGTGGCGGCAGATCGGCTGAAACGAAACGGGCCGGAGATCACCCACAGGAGATCTCCGGCCCGGATGCAGCCGCCTGCCTCAGGCGTCGCTGCCGATATCGCTGTGCTCATCGACCACGGTGTCGTTGCGGCGGTCGCGGGCACTGATGCGCTGCGCCTGGCCATCGACGACGTGGCCATTGGCCGCCTTCTTCTTCTGCTGCTTGCGATACAGGGCGTAGCCGAGCAGACCCACACCCACTGCCGCGGCGGCGATGGTCACTGCCGGATTGCGGCGGGCGAACTTGGTGGCAACCTTGCCACCGGTCTTCACTGCGCCCAGTGCCGCTCCCGTCTTGATCCAGTCGCTGGCCTGCGGGCCCAGATGGCGCAGGCTGCCGCCGGCACTCTTCAGGCCGTCGCCCGCGGTGTGGGCCAGGTCCAGGGCGCGCTCAAGGGCGCGGTCGGTAATCACGGTCAGTCTGCTCATGCGGGGGTCCTTTGCCTCGGGTCGAAGTCCAGTGTGGCGCGTTGCCCGTAAACGGTATGTCAGTCGGGCAGTCACACGGCGTGACTCTACGCGCTCCATTCAGGATCAGGCAGGATTGCTAGGTTCCCCGTGGTTTGGCCCGGTGGGTGGCGGTGGCCGTCCACGGGTCGTCCGGCCAGGGATGGCGGGGATAGCGGCCCTTCATTTCTTTCTTCACCTCGGCATAGGTGTTTTCCCAGAAGTTGCGCAGGTCCTGGGTGACCTGCAGCGGACGACCGCCGGGTGACAGCAGGTGCAGGGTCAGTGGCACGCGTCCATCGGCGATGCGGGGAGTGTCTGCCAGTCCGAACAACTCCTGCAGCTTCACGGCCAGCACCGGTGGCAGCGGTTCGCCGGACTCGCTGTCCAGTGCATAGGTGATGGGCCGCTCCAGCCCGGAGGGCACGGTGATGCGGGTTGGCGCGTGGCGCTCCACAAGTTGCCGCTGTGACCATGGCAGGGGCGACTTCAGCGCTTCTGCGAAGCTGGCTTCGTCCAGCGCATCGAGGCGGCTCTTGCCGGCAAACGCAGGCTGCAGCCACTGCGCGCGGGTGGCGAGCAGCGTGGCATCGCTGCAGTCGGGCAGGTCCAGCTCGGGCATCCAGCGACGCAGCGACTCCACCCGTGCCTGCCATTGGCGCAGGGCCTCGGTCCACGGCAGTGCCTGCAGGCCGAGCTCGGCAACGGCCTCGGTCAAGGCGCTGGCCGCGTGTTCCGGGTCGACCCGGCCCGCCGAACGACTGTCCAGCACGATGCGATCGAAGCGGGTCTCGCGCAATGCGACCAGCGCACGTCGTTCGCCGTCCCAGCGCACGGTGTCGGCGGTGACGAAGCGCTGCGGGTAGATCCTGCGCAGATGGTCCTCATCGACCGGCGCGGCGCGCAGCAGCAGCGCATCGCGGGCCTCGAAACGCAGTTCGCTGGCGACCAGCCATGGTTCGCCACGCAGATCGCTCAGTTCATGCAGGCGCGCGCTGCGCCCGTTGGCGAGCAGGTAGCGCAGCGGATCGCCCGGATGCTGGAAGCCGATGCGATCGGGAAAGGCGTGCGCCAGCAGATCGCCCAGCGCGTGCGCTTCGATGCTGGCTGGGGGGGCGGCATCGCAGCGCAGCCGGCGCCGCCACTGGCGCGCGGCGGCATCAATGGCAGCCAGCCCACCGCGACTGGCATCGGCCGGCGCGCGGCCGGCACGGAACGCGGCCAGCGCGCGCCAGCGTGCCGCCAGTGCATCGCCGCCCTGGCGCAGGGGGTCGCGTGCCTCCAGCAGGGCCGCCAGATCGGCCGCCAGCGCCTGTGCATGCGGGTCGGGAGCGGCGAGCAGCATCGCGGCCATGCGCGGATGAGTGCCCAGCGCCAGCACGCGTCGGCCCAAGGCGGTGATCGCGCCCGACTCCGACAGCGCGCCCAGGCGGTGCAGCAGCTCGCGCGCCGCACCCATCGGTCCGCTTGGGGGCGGATCGAGAAAGCGCAGGTCGCTGCTGCCCCACGCCGCCAGCTCCAGCGCCAGTCCCGCCAGTTCGACCTGGTCGATCTCGGCACGGCGCTGAGGCTCCAGCCGCTGCGACTGCGGCCACAGGCGCCAGGCCACGCCCTCGGCCACGCGGCCGGCACGACCGGCACGCTGGTCGGCCGAGGCCTGCGCAATGGCCACCACGTCCAGGCGGGTGAAGCCACTGTTCGGGTCATAGCGGGGCTCGCGTGCCAGGCCGCTGTCGATCACCACGCGCACGCCGGGCAGGGTCACCGAGGATTCGGCCACGTTGGTGGCCAGCACCACGCGGCGGCGGCCCTCATCTGCAGGTTGCAGCACGCGCGCCTGCTGTTCCACCGGCAGTTCGCCATGCAGCGCCAGTACCTCGGTGTCGCTGCCGATCGATTCCTGCAGGCCGGCCTGCACGCGGGCGATCTCCCGCTGGCCAGGCAGGAACACCAGCACGTCACCCGGGTGCTCGACCAGTGCCTGCTGCACTGCGCGGCGGACCTGCAGTTCCAGCGATTCTTCGCGACGCGCCGGGAAGTGGCTGACCGTGACGGGGTAGCTGCGGCCCTCGCTGCTCAAGCGTGGTGCGTCGAGGAAGCGGGCCAGCCGCTCGCCATCCAGGGTCGCCGACATCATCACCAGCCGCAGGTCGTGGCGCAGCTGTGCCTGTACGTCCAGCGCCAGTGCCAGTCCCAGGTCGCCGCTGAGGTGGCGCTCATGGAATTCGTCGAACAGGATCGCGCCCACCTGTTCCAGCAACGGGTCGTCCTGCAGCATGCGGGTCAGGATGCCTTCGGTCACCACCTCGATGCGGGTGCGCGCGGACACCCGGTTCTCGAAGCGGATGCGGTAGCCGACGGTATCGCCGACTTCCTCGCCGAGCTGCCGTGCCATGAACATCGCTGCGCTGCGCGCGGCCACCCGGCGCGGCTCCAGCAGGATGATCCTGCGGCCCTCCAGCCACGGCGCATCGAGCAGCGCCAACGGTACCTGGGTGGTCTTGCCGGCGCCCGGTGGTGCCTCCAGCACGAGCCGTGGCTGTGCGGCCAGATGCTGCTGGATCTGCGGCAGCAGCGGAGAAATGGGGAAGTGCGGGGCGTCCATGTGCAAAGGATAAGGGGCCACGCTGGGCGCGGGTACAATGCGCAGGCACATTTCCTCCACGATGACCATGCACCTGATCGACATCGGCGCCAATCTGACCCACGACTCCTTCGACCGCGACCGCGACGCCGTACTGCAGCGTGCCCGCCAGGCCGGGGTGGTGCAGATGGTCGTCACGGGGGCCAGCCGCGAGCACTCTCCGCTGGCGCTGCAGCTGGCCCAGCAGCATCCGGGATTCCTGTATGCGACGGCCGGCGTACACCCGCATCATGCGGTGGAGTACACCGAAGAATGCGATGCGGAGATGCGCGCCCTGCATGCCCACCCGGAAGTGGTGGCGGTCGGCGAGTGCGGACTGGACTACTTCCGTGACTTCTCGCCGCGCCCTGCCCAGCACCGTGCGTTCGAGCGCCAGCTGCAGCTGGCGGCGGAGAACGGCAAGCCGGTATTCCTGCACCAGCGCGACGCACACGCCGACTTCATGGCGCAGATGAAGAACTTCGATGGTCGCCTGGGGCCGGCGGTGGTGCACTGCTTCACCGGTGAACGGGATGAGTTGTTTGATTACCTGGACCAGGACTGGTACATCGGCATCACCGGCTGGCTCTGCGACGAGCGTCGCGGTGCGCATCTGCGCGAGCTGGTGAAGAGCATCCCGGCGGATCGCCTGATGATCGAGACCGATGCGCCGTATCTGCTGCCGCGCACGCTCAAGCCGATGCCGAAGGATCGCCGCAACGAACCGATGTTCCTTTCGCACATCGTCGAGGAGCTGGCGCGTGATCGAGGCGAGGATGTCGTGCTGACCGCAGCCCATGCCACGGCGGCAACCCGTGCCTTCTTCCGGCTGCCCGACGCCGACACGACACGTCAGCCGTGAATGCCCCGATCCGGTAGCGCTGGGCCATGCCCGGCGAGCGAAGCGGCAAGCTCCGTCAGCCCTTCCCGATACGTCGGAAACTGCGGCGTCCATCCCAGCGCTTCGCGCGTGCGACAGCTGTCGATGCGCTTGCTGCCTTCGTAGAAGCGTCGCAGGGCCGGGCTCAGCGACGGGTCGTCCCAGGCTACTGCCGGTGGCATCGCAAAGCCTCCCAGCTGCGCGGCGAAGGCCAGCACGTCCTGCGGCGGTGCCGGCTCATCGTCGCTGGGCAGGTACAGCGCCTGCAGGGTCGGTCGCCGCATCGCCGCGATGATCACCGCGACCAGGTCCTGCACATGCAGGCGGTTGAACAGCAACCCCGGCTTCAGCACATGGCGGGCACGCCCCTGCGCGAGCTGCACCAGTGCATTGCGGCCGGGACCATACAGCCCGGGCAGCCGGAACACCGCCGAGGCGATGCCGCGCCGGCTGGCCAGTGCGCGCCATTGCGACTCCGCGCGCAGGCGCTGCAGGCCCGCAGGCCCGGTCGCGTCGGCCACGCTGTCCGCATCGATCCAGCCGCCCTGGCGATCGCCGTACACCGACGTCGACGACAGATAGCCCACCCACTGCAATGCGGGACTGTCTTCCAGTGCCGTGCGCAGCATGCGCAATGCCGGGTCGCCGTCGGCATCGGGCGGTACGCTGCCCACCACCGCATCGGCCCGCGCGATGTCATCCAGAAGCGCGGATGCAGGTGCCGTTCCAGCGCAGAGTCGATGGCACCGCAGGCCATCGACGGCTGCCGTGGCCGGATCGCGTACGGTGCCGGCGACCTGCACGCCCAGCGCCTTCAGGCGCGCCGCCAGTACGCGCCCGCTCCAGCCCATGCCCAGGATCAGCACCCGTCCGGGCAACGGACCGGCCGGCAGTGTCAGGCTCACGCCCGGCGCTGCGCCTGGTAGGCCTGCAGGCTGCTGTAGGCAACCTGCAGCAGCACGCCCTGCTGGCCGGCGCTGCGTGCACGCGCCAGCATGTCACCGACGATGTGGCTGGCCTCCACCTGCTGCCCCGCCTCCAGGTCACGCAACATCGAGGCCTTCAATGCCGAGCCGGCCTGGGTCAATGTTCCGCGCGCAGTGTCCTGCGCCGCTGCCGGGACCGCCTCACCGGCAGCTTCCGCCACGGCGAGGCACTCGTCGTACAGGCCATGCACGATGGCCGTGCCGTCATCGGTCGCGACGATCGTGCCGATGTCCGCGCGCAGCAGGCAGGTCGCCGCGGCAAGCGCGGTGAGGAAGGTGTACTTGATCCACTGCTCCTGGCCGATGCGTTCGCTGGCCAGGTGATCGAGGTTGGCCTGCGCGCAGGCGGCTGCGAAGGCGCGCACGCGCGCCGAGAGCGCGCCACCGTCGCGTTCCCCGAAGGTGAGCTTGGCGGGTTTCCCCAGATGCACCACCGCACCGTCCGGTGCCTTGGTCGCACTGATGAAGCACAGCCCACCCAGCACCGCCTCGCGGCCGAAGCGTGCATCCAGATCGTTGTAGTGATGCAGCCCGTTGAGGATCGGCAGCACGGTGGTGCCGGTGCCCACCGCCGGTGCGATGGCCTCGATCGAGCTGTCCAGGTCGTAGGCCTTGCAGCTGAGGATGACCAGGTCGAAGGGCTTTTCCCGGGCCAGCGCGGGCAGCGCATCGGCTGTCACGTGCTGCACCGGGAATGCGGCATCGCCGACCGGACTGCGGATCACCAGTCCATCGCGTGCAAGCTGCTCGGCGCGGGCAGGGCGGACCAGGAAGGTCACGTCCACGCCGGCCTGGGCCAGGCGGCCGCCGAAGTAACCGCCGGTACCGCCGGCGCCGAGAATCAGGATGCGCATTGCACGTTCACCGTTGTCTGCGGAACCAATGTTGCGATTGCGCCGGGGCATCGCGACTCCGGCGATCCGTGCTCAGCTGCGCATGCCCACGCCGCGGCGCAGCAGCCACAGCGCCACCGCCGTCAGCACCACCACGAAGCCGATCATCAGCGCGTACGCGACCCACAGCGGCACGTCACTGCTGCCCAGCAGGCCGTAGCGGAACGCGTTGACCATGTAGAAGATCGGGTTCGCATGGGTCGCGGCTTCAGCCCAGGTCGGCAGCAGCTTCACCGAATAGAACACGCCGCCCAGATAGGTCAGCGGGGTCAGGATGAAGGTCGGAACGATCGCCACGTCGTCGAACTTCTTCGCGTACACGGCATTGATGAAGCCGGCCAGCGAGAAGATGGTGGCGCCCAGCAGCACCGTGGTCAGTGTCACCAGCGGGTGCGGGATGCGCACGGGGGTGAAGAACATCGCGATGATCAGCACGATCACGCCGACCATCAGGCCGCGCAGTACCGCACCGGCCACGTAACCCCACAGGATCACCCAGTTCGGCATCGGGCTCACCAGCAGCTCTTCCACGTGGCGGCCGAACTTGGCGCCGAAGAAGGACGAGCTGATGTTGCCGTAGCTGTTCTGGATCACGCTCATCATGACCAGCCCGGGCACGATGAACTGCATGTAGCTGTACCCGCCCATCTCGCCCACGCGCGAGCCGATCAGGCCGCCGAAGATGAGGAAGTACAGGGTCATGGTGATCGCCGGCGGCACCAGCGTCTGGCCCCAGATGCGCATGATCCGGGTCACTTCACGGCGCACGATGGTCAGCAGCGCGACGCGGTTGCGCTGGCCGTCGGTCAGCTCGGTGGTGCTCATGCGGATTTCTCCTGGTTGCCGGTGAGGCGCACGAACAGCTCCTCCAGGCGGTTGCTCTTGGTACGCATCGAGCGCACGCGGATGCCGGCTTCATTCAGCGCGGCGAACACGCGGTTCAGATCCATCGCCCGTGGCATGTCGATGTCCAGGGTGTGCGCGTCGGGCGCGCTGAGGGTTGCGCCCTCGATCGCCGGCAGCTGCACCGGCAGATCGCCATCGATGTCCAGCAGGAAGCCTTCCACGTCCAGCTTGGCCAGCAGCGCGCGCATCGGCCCCTGCTCGACGATCCGGCCGTGGTTGATGATCGCCAGATGCCGGCACAGGTACTCGGCCTCCTCCAGGTAATGGGTGGTGAGGATGATCGTCGTGCCAGCGGCATTGATCTCCTTCAGCACCCGCCACATGTCGCGCCGGATCTCGATGTCCACGCCCGCGGTCGGCTCATCCAGGATCAGCAGGCGGGGACGCGTCATCATCGCGCGGGCGATCATCAGCCGGCGCTTCATGCCGCCGGACAGGGTGCGGCTCATCACCTGCGCCTTCTCCCACAGATGGGCACGCTTGAGTTCCTCTTCCGCGCGCTGCTCCGCTTCCTCGCGCGGCACGCCATAGAAGCCGGCGTAGTTCACAAGAATGTCGAAGGGTTTTTCGAACAGGTTGAAGTTGATTTCCTGCGGCACCAGGCCGATCAGGCGCATGGTCGCGCTGCGGTTGCGCACCAGGTCGCTGCCGAACACCTCGACCTGGCCCTCGCTGAGGTTGACCAGGGAGCTGATGATGCCGATCAGGGTGGACTTGCCGGCCCCGTTGGGGCCCAGCAGGGCGAAGAAGTCGCCCGGGGCGACCTCCAGAGAGACCCCCTTCAGGGCCTGGGTTCCGTTGTCGTAGGTTTTACGCAGGTCGCGCACGCGCAGGGCGGGCGCCGTATCGTTCAGGGATGCCAAGCTCGAAGCCTTCGCGCCTATGGGCTGGCGCTGGAGAGGGGCGGGGAAGGGCTATTATAGAAGACCCCGAGGGCTTGCCCCGGCTACACACTGTCCCGAAAAGTCGTGCCTGTTCAATTCCCCCTCAAGCTGGTCGGCCGCCGCATGCTGGCCCCGACCGTCGGCCACTACCAGTTCGTGCGCGACGATGGCCAGCCGCTGGATTTCCAGCCCGGCCAGTTCATCCAGGTCCATTTCAGCTACGCCGATGGCACCGAGACCAAGCGCAGCTATTCCCTGGCCACCCTGCATGATCACGCACTGGGGCCCGGCGAAGCCGTGGATATCGCGGTCAGTTTCGTGCCCGGCGGCGCCGCTACGGCCCTGTTCGAGGCGCTGGAAACGGGCGGCCAGATCAGCGCGTCCGGCCCGTATGGGCGGTTCTGCCTGAACCCCGGCGATCACAACGCGCGTTATCTGCTGATCGCCACCGGCACCGGCGTGACACCCTACCGCTCGATGCTGCCGCTGCTGGAAAGGGCCATGACCGAACGCGGCGTGCAGGTCGTCCTGCTGCAGGGTGCACGCAGCCCGGGCGAACTGCTGTACAGCGAAGATTTCTACAGTTTCGCCGAAAAGCACGCGAACTTCCGCTATGTTCCGTGCTTGTCGCGGGAGTTGCCGGAACAGGCCCACGCCGACGTCCGTCATGGCTACGTGCAGCAGGCCCTGGCCGGCTTCACGCCGGACCCGGCCACCGATATCGCCTACCTGTGCGGCAACCCGGACATGGTCGATGCCTGCGCCGAGCTGCTCAAGGCGGCCGGGCTGGGCAACCCGCAGATCCGGCGCGAGAAGTACGTCAGCAGCAAGTGAGCCCGCTGCGGCGAGGCGGCGTCAGCCGCCTCCCGCAGACCTGACCGGTCTCAGTACGGCACCCACGCATCACGCCAGGCTGCGCCCACGCCCGGCCGGTACGCGTCGGCGTTGACGTTGCACCACGCGCCTTCAGGGAACGGGCGGCAGGCATACAGCCGGCCATCGCTGCCCTTCACCACGGTCTGCCCGGGCACATAGCTGCCGATGCCTGCCGGGTATACGTAGTCGAAGTCGCCGCCCGGCGAAGGCGTGCCCGGATCGGGTACCCGGGTGTCCAGCTGGAAGCGGTTGCCCTCCTTCAGATAGACCCGGTTGCCGGTCGCCGATGCCGTCGGCGTGATCGTGCCGTTGGACAGTACGCCCACCCGCGCGTGCTGGCTGGCGTCATTGACCTTGCGGGCCAGCGCCAGCGGCCACTGCGCGGCCGCCGTCTGGCCGCTGGCCAGGGTGGCCTCCACCCGTTCCACATCGTTGCCGCTGGCATTGAACACGCGCAGCGCCAGGACGGTGCCGACCGGCAGATCACCACGCGCGGTGAGCGGGCCGGCATCCTGCCACTGCGATGCCGGGGGAGTGCTGCCGCCCTCGAAACGCACATCCATGCAGGTGTAGAACGCTTCGGTCGAATCCGCGCGCTGCCACGTGTTGTAGATCACGTGCTGGCCGGTGCGCTGTGGCAGCGGGCACTGCAGCCTGTACGTGCCGTCGGCGGACAGCGGGGTGTTGCCCAGTGTGCAGAACTCCTGCAGGTCCGCCCAGCGCAGCGGACTGCCCGGTGTCCAGCCTTCGCGGGTAACGAAGAATCGCCAGTCGCGCGTGGCATGCGGTGCAGTGGCCTTGAACACGAAGGTGAACCTGCCGTTCGCATCGGGTTGGATCGGCGTGGTCTGCCAATCACTGCGGTTCAGATCCAGGCCGCGGAAGGTCGGGTTGTTGCCGCTGCACAGCGTGCCGTCGGGTACGACGGCCTGATGGTTGCCATTGGCGTTGGCCTGGTTGATGCCGTTCCAGTCATAGAACGCCTGCGAGCCGGCGAGTGCCTTCGCGGCGGCGCAGGCCGGATTGGTCGGATTCTCCGGATTGCCCTGGAAACAGGCGTAGACGCGACTGGCCGGCGTGGTCATGGTGCCGTGCGCGAATGCGCTGCCGGCCAGGCAGATCAGGCCGGCGGCGGCGAATGAGGTGGCCAGCACAACACGTGTGGATCGGAATGACATGGCGCATCCTTGTGGTCGTCGAAGGGAACGGTGACCGCAGGCGTTGCGCTGCGCAGCGGACGGTCGGCGGCACCTCGGCGAGTATCGAGGTGCGCCGCATCGCGCGGTACCTTGGAAGTGCGGTTCCGTGACTGCCTGCGTGAAGCCTTTCCCACAGGCTTCACGCCGGCCTGAACGGATGCGCAGAAGGTCACGCGTCGTGCGTGGTGCCGATCACGCGACGCCGTGTGTCAGTGCGTCCTGATCCACCCGGTCCGCCTGGCACGAAAAGCACCCATACCCTGCGTTGTGCAACTGCACGAAGGCCACCGCGGGATCGGCGAACAGCGCATCGAGCTGCATCCCGACCTCGCTGCCGGGGCAGACCTGCCCGCTGATCATCAGTGCGTCCGCGTCGTAGGCGCGCAGTGAAATCAGCCGTCGCTCGACGTAGGGCGGAACGACCCCGGCGGGCAGGACGCAGCGCGTAGCGCCGCGCTGCACGAAGATCGGACCGGACGCGCGATAGGGCGAGTGCCGGGCCAGGTGGGTATGGGGCAGCAGAAGCAGTTCGGCGCCGCTTGGGGGGTCGGACAGGCTGACCCGGCACGGATGGCCGCCGCGATCGCCGGCCCAGCGTCGCAGGATGCCCTGCGCAGCCAGCGCGCGGTCGCTCTGTTCGAACAGGTGCTGGAAGGGGCGGTGATCGAGGCCGCTGAGGTACCACGCGTTCATGGGAATCTCCTGGGTTCGCCATGAGTCTGCGTGGCCGACGGCTGCGCTGCTCGCCATGATGCGACGCCGCATTCGATCCGGCCGATATGGACCTGGCTTTCCAGTGACGATTGCCCATCGCCGCCAGCCTCCTGCCCGTGTAAGTTGGGTCACATCTTCCGCGGCAGCCCGTCGTGGTCGACAGGAACGTCTTCCAGGGGAAACGAGCACGATGCAAAGACACCACCTCGCACTGGCCGGCGCGCTGGCCAGCCTGCTGCTTGCCGGTTGCGGCGCAGCGCCTTCCGGCAGCGCCGATGCGGCGGCGGAAACGCCCGGCCGCCGCTACGGACAGATCGACTTCCAGCCCTGCACATTGACCACGATGGGCGCCAGCGCCAACGTCGAGGCACACTGCGCCACCCTGCAGGTGGCCGAGGACAGGGCGCAGCCGCAAGGGCGGAAGATCAACCTCCGTATCGCCTGGCTGGAATCGGGCAACAGTGGCTCCGGCCAGCCGGATCCGGTGTTCTTCCTCGCCGGCGGACCCGGGCAGGCGGCCAGCGAGGTGGCGGTCATCGTCGATACCGCCCTGCGCCAGGTCCGCAAGCAACGCGACATCTTCCTGATCGACCAGCGCGGCACCGGTGGTTCCAACCCGCTCACCTGCCTCGGCGCCGATGGCAAGGAACTGGCGTTCGACGAGGAGGCACCCCCCAGCGAGGCGCTGCTGCGCGACTACGCCCAGCGCTGCGCGAGTTCGTTGCAGGGACGCGCCGATGCGCGGTTCTACACCACCCGCGACGCCGTTGCCGATCTGGATGCCGTGCGCCAGGCGCTGGGCGTGGATGCGCTGAACCTGGTGGGCGGTTCCTACGGAACCCGCGTGGCCCAGCGGTATGCCGCCGCCTATCCGCAGCACACCCGCAGCATCGTCATCGACGGCGTCGTGCCGAACGAGCTGGTGGTCGGTGGCGACTTCGCCAATACCTTCGAAGACGCGATCAATCTGCAGTCGGCCCAGTGCCGCAAGGACCCGGCGTGCAGCAAGCGCTTTCCGAGCGACACCAGCAAGCAGCTGCGCGGCGTGCTGGATACGCTGCGCGCCGCGCCGGTGACCGTTGACTACCGCGACCCCGGCACGAACGCACCGCGGCGCGACGTGCTGACCCCGGACAGCGTGATGGGGCTGGCGTTCGCCTTCTCCTATGTTCCGCAGTACGCCTCGCTGTTGCCGCTGGTGCTGGACGAGGCTGCGCAGGGCCGCTACGCGCCGCTCGCCTCGCTGGCACGCGGTGCCAACCGCAGCATGGGTTTCCAGATCAACCGCGGCATGCAGTGGTCGGTGATCTGCAGCGAGGACGCTCCGCGCTACCACGCGCCAGCCGCCAATGCCGAGCGCCTGTTCGGCAACGAGGTGGCCAGCGCCTTCTTCGCTCCGTGTGCTGTCTGGCCGCATACGGCGGCCCCCGCCGCTGATGCCGCACCGCTGCGCAGCGAGGTGCCGGCGCTGCTGCTGTCCGGTGAACTGGACCCGGTCACACCACCGCGCTACGCCGCACAGGTGCTCAAGGGGTTGCCGCAGGGGCGCGCGCTGGTCGCGCGCGGCCAGGGCCACGGCACCCTGTCCGCCGGCTGCATGCCCCGCCTGCTGGGCCAGTTCATCGACAGCACCGATGCCAAGGCGCTGGATGCCAGCTGCCTGGACACGCTGAGCTACGTGCCGGCGTTCACCTCGTTCAACGGATGGGAACCATGATCGTCGCCGACAACCTGCACAAGGCCTTCGACACCCGCACCGGCCGCATCCAGGCGGTGGCCGATGTCGGCTTCCGCGCCGAGGACGGCCGCATCACCGGTCTGCTCGGCCCCAACGGTGCCGGCAAGACCACCACCATGCGCATGCTGTACACCCTGATGACGCCTGACCAGGGCAGCATCAGCGTCGATGGCATCGATGCCGCGCGCAATCCCGTGGAAGTGCGTCGCCATCTGGGCGTGCTGCCCGATGCGCGGGGCGTCTACAAGCGGTTGACCGCGCGCGAGAACATCGCCTATTTCGGCCGGCTGCACGGCCTGTCCGACGCACGCATCCGCGAGCGCATCGACGTGCTGTCGCAGGCGCTGGACATGGGCGACATCCTCGACCGCCAGACCGATGGCTTCTCGCAGGGCCAGCGCACCAAGACCGCGATCGCGCGCGCACTCGTGCACGATCCGCGCAACGTGATCCTCGACGAGCCGACCAACGGCCTGGATGTGATGACCACCCGCGCACTGCGCCGGTTCCTGCTGGGACTTCGTGAGGAGGGGCGGTGCGTGATCCTGTCCAGCCACATCATGCAGGAGGTGGCTGCACTGTGCGACCACATCGTGATCATCGCCAAGGGCACGGTCATGGCCGCCGGCAGTGCCGATGAGCTGCGCGCGCAGTCCGGCGAAGCCAATCTGGAAGATGCGTTCGTGAAACTGATCGGCAGCGAAGAGGGCCTGCACGCATGAGCATGATGTCGACCCTGATGACGGTGATGCGCAAGGAGCTGCGTGATCTCTCCCGCGACCGCCGCACGCTGATGCTGACCCTGCTGTTCGGTCCGCTGCTGTACCCGGTGCTGCTGCTGGGCATGGGCAAGCTGGCCGAGAGCCGCGTGCGCACGCAGATCGAGCAACCGCTGCAGATCCCGACCATCGGCGCGGACAACGCACCGAACCTGGTCCGCTTCCTGGCCGCGCAGGGACTCAACGCCAGCGCAGCACCCAAGGACCTGGCTGCGGCCATCCGCAACCAGGACATCGACGTCGCGCTGCGCATCAGCGATGACTTCGGCGAGGACTGGGCCGCGGGCAGGCCGGCGCTGGTGGAGGTGATCAAGGACAGCACCCGGCGTGCCGCCGAGGTGCCCAGCGCACGCCTGGAAGCGGCGCTGGCCACCTACAACGGCCAGGTGGGCGCACTGCGGCTGATGGCACGCGGCGTGGATGCCCAGGTCGCACGTCCGCTGGACGTGGGCAGCCAGGATCTGGCCAGTGCCGAAGCGAAACGGGGCATGATCCTGTCGATGCTGCTGCCGGTGCTGTTGACCCTGACCTCGTTCATCGGCGGCGCCTATCTGGTGATGGACGCCACGGCAGGCGAACGCGAGCGGCAGTCACTCGAGCCCCTGCTGGCGACGCCCGGCTCACGCAGCGCGATCGTCAGTGGCAAGATCGCCGCCGCCTGCGTGGTCGGCTTCGCGTCGCTGCTGTTGACCCTGGTGGCTTTCAAGGTCAGCGCGCAGATCGCCCCGGGCAACATCGGCCGCCAGTTCAACATGAATGTCGGCTCGATGCTGCAGATGCTGCTGGTGATGCTGCCGATGCTGCTGATCGGTACCTCGCTGCTGACCTTCCTGTCGGCGGCGGCCAAGAGCATGAAGGAAGCGCAGAGCCACATGACCTGGCTGATGCTGTTGCCGATGCTGCCCGGCTACGCACTGGTCGCCTACCCGCTGAAGAGCGAGCTGTGGCAGTACGCGGTGCCGTTCCTGTCGCAGAACCAGATGCTGCTGAAGGTCATCCGCCATGAAGTGATCAGTCCCAGCGTCTGGGCGATCTATCTGGGCGCCAGTCTCGGTCTGGCCGCACTGCTGTGGTTTGCCGCCGTGCGCCGCTACCACAACGAACGCCTGGCGATTTCCGGCTGACCGCCACTGGAAGCGCCGGGCCCTGCCCGGCGGATAGGGAACGAGGCCCGGTCATTCCGGGCCTCGCTGTTTTCAGGTTCGCGTTGCCCGCCAAGCGGCGAAGCGCCGGGCGATCACCGGGGCCAGCCGGTCGAAGTTTTCCCAGGTATCGGCGACGCGCCACAGATCCGCGACATCGGCCCCAGCAGGCAGTTCGGGGCGCGAGGGCAGGCAGAGGAAGTGCTGAATACGTCAGCCCTCTGCATACCGCGCAGGCGTCACCCCCATCTCGCGCTTGAACACGGCGATGAAGGCGCTGGGGGTGTCGTAGCCGAGCGACAGCGCCACGCTGATCACCGGTTCCCCGGCCAGCAGGCGTGGCAGGGCCAACAGAACGCGCAGGCGCTGGCGCCACTGGCTGAGTGTCATGCCTGTTTCGGCCCGCCAGTGGCGCGCAAGTGTGCGGCTGGACAGTCCCATGGCAAGGGACCAGGCCTCGACGCTGCGGGTGTCCTGTGGTGCACGCGCCAACGCCGCAGCAACGCGCCGCAGGCGCCGGTCGTGTGGCTGCGGCAAGGCCAGCGGCAGCGGCGTGCTGGCGTCGATTTCATCGGCAATGACGCCGGCCAGACGCTCCTGCACCGCGTCGAGCGGTGCGGGCGCCCAGCGCAGCGTGCGATCCACGGCTGCCTGCAACAGGGCGCCCGGCTGCACGATGCGCGGGCGTGCCGGGAGTCGCGTGCAGGTCGCCGCGTCGAGGTACAGGCTCCAGCCATCGAACGGGCCGATGCTGGCCAGCGCATGCGGCAGTCCGGGAGGAACCCACGCCATATGGCCTGCTGGCAGCAGCCAGTGCAGGTCGCCTGCCTCGATCCGCAGCAGGCCCTGTCGCGCCCCCAGCAGCTGCCCGCGGGCGTGCTGGTGCCGGGCGGTCCGGCGTGGACGGTCCAGGGTCAGTTGCGCGGTCAGTAGCACCGGCCCTCTGGCGGTGTCGACCAGGGCCGGGTCAATCAGGTCCGTTGATGTCCGATATGCCATATCAACTGGCAGTTATACGGCAGATCCGCCGAGCAGGAGCGTCCATACTGCACTCCACCCGCCGACAGGAGTTCCTCGTGCAGCCTCAAGACATCCTTCCTGACCATCAGAACGACGTGGTCGCCAACGGTCTCACCGTGCGCAAGGGCAGCGTGGGCGCCTTCCTTGCCAGCGTCCGCGACTGGCAGGATCCCGCCGGCAGCCCTGCGTCCCGGGCAGCAGCGGAAGCCGACCTGCGCGCGCTGCTGCCGGGTCTGCATGCGTTGGGCCTGTTCCGGATCCTGAGGGCACGCGATCCGGTCCTGCAGCACCTGATCGACGCCGAGCGCTGATACGAACAAGGCCCGGACAGACCGGGCCTTGTCGTGATGCTTGGCGGGGATGCGCCGGCTCAGCCGCCCGGCGCGAACACCAGGGTGCGGCGGGTGGTGACCGGTGCGCTGACCGGCTCGAAACGCCAGCGCTTCACTGCGTTCATGGCTTCGCGGTCGAAGATGCGCGCGGGCGTCGCACGCAGCACGCGCGCGTTGACTACCGAGCCGTCGGTACCCACGGTGATCTCCACCAGCACCTCGCCGGAGGTGCCGGCGCGCAGGGCGTCGGCCGGATAGCGGGGTGCCGGCGTACTGACCGGACGCAGGCTGGGCGCGGCGGCCGGTGCCTGGCGTGCGGCACTGGCCTGCTGCGCAGCGGCCTGTTGCTGCTTCTGCTCCGCTTCACGCCGTGCAGCGGCCTGGCGCTCGGCCTCCTCGCGCTCGCTGTCACGGCGGGCGGCATCCTGCTGGGCGGCGATCTGCCGGGCCGCATCGGCTTCCTTGGCGCGCTGCTCAGCCAGGCGCTGCTGCTCGGCCTGCTGCCGGGTACGGTCCTCGGCGTCCTTCTTGGCCCGCTCCGCTTCCGACTCGGTACGCTTGGCCGCGTTCTCCACGCCCTTGGCCAGGCCCTCCTTCAGGCGCGGCAGCGCCGGTGCGGAGGCATCCACCTTCTCGATCAGGGCGACCAGGCGCTGCGCCTCGGTGAAGTCCTCGCGGCCCAGATGCTGCTCGGCCGCGATCAGGGTATAGGGCAGCAGGTCGGTCAGCGCACTTTTCACCGCGGCATCGTCGGGCGTCTTGTCGCGCAGGGCCAGGTAGTACTCGATGGCGTTGTCGCCGGCCGGGGCATACATGCGGTTCTCGCGCAGCGCCTGGCTGGCCGACTCGCGCAGCTGCTCGGTGCCCATCGACTGCACCTTGGCGGCCACCACCGGTGTCGCCGGCGCCGCAGCTGCAGGCGATCCTGCCGGGGCAGGGGCAGGCGTTTCTTCCTTGCCCGAGCAGGCGGCCAGGGCCAGTACCAAGGCAACCGGCAGCCACCGGCGCGCGGCGGTGATCGTTGTGACGTGCGACATCCTGCTCCCCTCTAAGAAGACGACGTTACGTAAATCATTGATATGCATGGCCGGGACCGTGGGTCCGAGCACGGCAGGGTGGCGTTTCCCGACGCCACCGCCGGCAACGGCGAAGAAGCAATCTAGCATCCCCGCCAGCGCTGCGTACAAGGGCGGCAGCGACGACCGGCGGTGACGTGCGCGCCACCACCGGCCAGCGCCTCAATGCGCCTGTGCCTTGTCGTGGCTGTTGGACATCAGCTTGTCGGTCCAGGCGATGCCGATCGCCGAGAGGATGAACACGCAGTGGATGATGGTCTGCCAGAGCACGCCCTGCTCGGTGAAGGTCGAGCACCTGGCGGCACCGATGTTGGCGGCGGCGACGTTCATCAGTTCCGGCGGGCACAGCGGCAGGCCGCCCAGCGAACCGCTGGCGATGAAGGTCTTGAGCAGGTGGATCGAGGAAATGCCGATGATCGCCATCGCCAGCTTCACCTTCAGGACGCTGGCATTGACGTGGCTCAACCACTCCGGCTGGTCGGGATGGCCTTCCAGCCGCAGGCGCGAGACGAAGGTTTCATAACCGCCGACGATCACCATCACCAGCAGGTTGGAAATCATCACCACGTCGATCAGGCCCAGCACGATCAGCATGATCTGCTGCTCGCCCATCGAGGCCGAGTGGGAGATCAGGTGCCACAGTTCCTTGCCGAACAGGAACACGTAGACACCCTGGGCGACGATCAGGCCCAGGTACAACGGCAGCTGCAGCCAGCGCGAGGCGAAGATCAGCGAGGACAGCGGGGAGAGGGGGCGTTGGGGGGACATGCAGGACAGTGCGTTGCGAGGGAGGAGCGAGGTTACCGGCCCGCCATGACGGTGCCAAGCCAACTCTCGCACTAGACTTCAGGTTCCTTACCGCACCCGAGCCGCTGCCATGATCGATCTGTATTACTGGCCTACCCCGAACGGCCATAAAGTCACCCTGATGCTGGAGGAAAGCGGGCTGGAGTACCGCATCCACCCGGTCAACATCGGATCGGGCGACCAGTTCAAGCCGGACTTCCTGGCGATCTCGCCCAACAACAAGATGCCGGCCATCGTCGACCATGCGCCGGCTGACGGCGGCGCGCCGCAGAGCGTGTTTGAATCCGGTGCGATCCTGCTGTACCTGGCCGAGAAGACCGGTCGCTTCCTGCCCAGCGATGCGCGTGGGCGCATCGCCACGCTGGAGTGGCTGTTCTGGCAGATGGCCGGGCTGGGCCCGATGAGCGGCCAGATGGGGCATTTCAATGTCTACGCGCCGCAGAAGATTGCTTACGCCATCGAGCGCTACGACAACGAGGTGCGGCGCCTGCATGGGGTGATGGACAAGCGGCTGGCCGGGCATGCCTTCCTGGCCGGCGAGGAGTACACCATCGCCGACATGGCCAGCTATCCGTGGGTCGGTGCCTACGATGCGCTGCCGGCAGATTTCGATGCCTTCCCGAACCTCAAGCGCTGGCATCAGGCCATCGCCGCGCGCCCGGCCACCCAGCGGGCGTATGCGCTGCGCCAGCAGGTCAATCCGAACGCCGGCAAGCCGCTCAGCGACGACGAGCGCAAGCACCTGTTCGGCCAGCGCTGAGGGTCCTCGCAGGCCGCTGCGCTCGCCGGGCATGGCCCGGCGCCACCCGCCCCGTCAACGGCGGATGTGCCGTGCCCGGTCCCTGCCATGGGCAGAAGGTCATGCTGCCTTCCCGCACGGGCTTGGTTAGGATGGGGGCTGATCGCCACCGCACATGCTGCGGTGGCGGACCTGCCGTTTGCCGGGATCCTCCATGCGCCACCTGTTCGCTTCGCTTGCCCTCATGCTCGCCACCAGTACTGCCGCCCATGCTGAAAAACTGACGCTGGAAGCCATCACCGGCCCGTTGCCGCTGTCCGGGCCGACCCTGATGAAGCCCAAGGTGGCTCCGGACGGTTCGCAGGTCAGCTTCCTGCGCGGAAAGGACAGCGACCGCAACCAGCTGGATCTGTGGACCTATGACATCGCCAGCGGCCAGACCCGCCTGCTGGTCGACTCCAAGGTCGTGCTGCCGGGCACCGAGACCCTCAGCGACGAGGAGAAGGCCCGCCGCGAGCGCCAGCGCATCGCGGCGATGACCGGCATCGTCGATTACCAGTGGTCGCCGGACGCACAGCGCCTGTTGTTCCCGCTCGGCGGCGAGCTGTACCTGTACGACCTGAAGCAGCAGGGTCCGGCAGCAGTGCGCCAGCTGACCCACGGCGAAGGCTTTGCCACCGACGCCAAGCTGTCGCCGAAAGGCGGCTTCGTCAGCTTCATCCGCGGCCGCAACCTGTGGGTGATCGATCTGGCCAGTGGCAGCCAGCTGCAGCTGACCCGCGATGGCAGCGCCACCATCGGCAACGGTGTGGCCGAGTTCGTGGCCGACGAGGAAATGGATCGGCACACCGGCTACTGGTGGGCGCCGGATGATTCGGCCATCGCCTTCGCCCGCATCGACGAAGCACCGGTACCGGTACAGAAGCGCTACGAGGTCTATGCAGACCGCACCGATGTCATCGAACAGCGTTATCCGGCCGCCGGCGACGCCAATGTGCGTGTGCAGCTGGGCGTGATCGCGCCAGCCGCCGCGGCACAGCCGCGCTGGATCGACCTGGGCAAGGAACAGGACATCTACCTGGCCCGCGTGGATTGGCGTGATGCCCAGCACCTGACGTTCCAGCGCCAGTCGCGTGACCAGAGGCAGCTGGATCTGGTGGAAGTGGCATTGGACTCCAACCGCCAGCGCGTGCTTGCCCATGAAACCAGCCCCACCTGGGTGCCGCTGCACAACAGCCTGCGCTTCCTGCAGGACGGCAGCATGCTGTGGTCGTCCGAGCGCACCGGCTTCCAGCACCTGTACCGCATCGACAGCACGGGCAAGGCCACCGCGCTGACCCACGGTGACTGGCCCGTGGATGAACTCCTGGCCGTGGATGAAGCGGCCGGCAAGGCCTATTTCCGCGCCGGCATCGAGACTTCGCGCGAGAGCCAGATCTATGCGGTCCCGCTGCAGGGCGGACAGGCGCCGCAGCGGCTGTCCAAGGCACCGGGCATGCACAGCGCCAGCTTCGCGCGCAACGCCAGCGTCTATGTCGACAGCTGGTCCAACAGCACCACGCCGCCGCAGATCGAGCTGTACCGCGCCAACGGCGAGAAGATCGCGACGCTTGTGGAGAATGATCTGGCCGATCCCAAGCATCCCTACGCGCGCTATCGCGATGCGCAGCGACCGGTCGAATTCGGCACCCTGACCGCTGCCGATGGCCGGACGCCGCTCAACTACAGCCTGATCAAGCCTGCCGGCTTCGATCCCTCCAAGCGCTATCCGGTGGCGGTGTACGTCTATGGCGGCCCGGCCAGCCAGACCGTCACCGACAGCTGGCCCGGACGTGGCGATCATCTGTTCAACCAGTACCTGGCGCAGCAGGGCTACGTGGTGTTCTCGCTCGACAACCGGGGCACCCCGCGGCGTGGCCGCGATTTCGGTGGCGCGCTCTATGGCAGGCAGGGCACGGTGGAGGTGGCCGACCAGCTGCGCGGCGTGGCATGGCTGAAGCAGCAACCCTGGGTCGACCCCGCGCGCATCGGCGTGCAGGGCTGGTCCAACGGCGGTTACATGACCCTGATGCTGCTGGCCAAGGCGTCGGACAGCTATGCCTGCGGCGTGGCCGGTGCACCGGTCACCGACTGGGGGCTGTACGACAGCCATTACACCGAACGCTACATGGATCTGCCGGCACGCAACGAGGCCGGTTATCGCGAAGCGCGCGTGCTGACCCACATCGACGGACTGCGCTCACCCCTGCTGCTGATTCACGGCATGGCCGATGACAACGTGCTGTTCACCAATTCGACCAGCCTGATGAGCGCGCTGCAGAAGCGTGGCCAGCCCTTCGAACTGATGACCTACCCGGGCGCCAAGCATGGCCTGTCCGGTGCCGATGCGCTGCACCGCTACCGTGTGGCCGAAGCGTTCCTGGGACGTTGCCTGAAACCCTGAGTCACAACCGGGAAGGAGCCCGCCGATGAACCACCTGCCACCCCCTGTTCCTGGCCATCCCGCCCATCCCCCTGGCTGGTGGCGCCGCCACTGGCGATGGGCGATGCCACTGACCGTGGTGGTGTTCCTGGGCGTGCTGGGCGGTTCCGCCGCATGGAGCGTGATGCGCTGGGGCGAAGCCGCACGCGAGAGTCCGCCGATGCGTGAGGCGATGCGGCGCGCCGGATGCAGCATCGAGCTGGTGGAAGCCTTCGGCGAACCGCTGCGCGCCGGCTCGCTGCCGCTGGGCAGCATGCAGACCGCGATCACCGGTGAGCGCGATGTGGGCCTGACCGTGTCGCTGGAGGGGGCCCATGCGCACGGTCGCCTGTTCGTGCAGGGCATCCGCCGCGACGATGTCTGGGACTACCCGGTGATGTATGTGCTGGGTGCGGACAAACAGACCTTCGACCTGACCGCGCTGGACGATGAGGAAGCTGCGCAGGAGTGCGAACTGCAGGCCTGCCGCGAGCGCGGTGGCTGCCCGATGACGGCCGCGTTCTGACCGGTGCCATGACTTCCCACCGATTGTCGCCATCGCCATGAGCGCGTAGGGTGCGGGCAACCCTGTCCTGGAGTGCTTCATGAAGCCGATCGCGCTGGCCGTCGCCCTGGCCCTGACCGCTGCACCGCTGCTGTCCACCCCCCCGGCCCTGGCCGCACCGGCCGCCAAGGCCGCCACGCCTGCCAGCCCCGCCTGGGTCGCGCGCAGCAATGCGCTGGCGCAGATCCTGCTCGACGCGCAGGGACCGTTCCAGCCCGAGCAGACCGGCTTCTTCGGCGTGCCGGGCTATGACGACAAGGTAGCCGACCTCGGCCCGGACAACGGCGCGCGCTACCGTGCCGCGACAGCCAAGGCGCGCGACGAGCTGCAGGCCAGGCTGGCCACGGAGAAGGATCCCAACGTCCGCCAGGACCTGCAGATCATGATCCACGCCGCCAACCAGAACATCGAGGGCAGCGAGCTCAACGACAAGTACCTGCTGCCGTGGACCGATGCGCCGCAGACGGTGTTCAGCGGCCTCAATCTGCTGCTGTCCGACCAGGTGCCGGCCGAGCGCCGGGCCAAGGCGCTTGATCGCCTCAAGGCGTACGCCGGGCTGACGCCGGGCGGCACCGCCTTCACCACGCTGGCGCGCCAGCGCTACGAAGAACGCCTGAAGGACAGCGCGCTGCTGCAGCCGACGAAGATCGAAGTGCAGCAGTCGCTGGACAATGTCGAGACCTACATCAGCGGCATCGAGTCGCTGCTGAAGAAGTACCAGATCAGCGGTGCCGATGAAGCGATGAAGGCCCTGGCGGGGCAGATGAAGGAGTACGCAGCCTGGACGCGCAAGGACGTGCTGCCGAAGGCGCGTACCGACACGCGCCTGCCGGCGCCGCTCTACGCGTACCAGCTCAAGCAGGTCGGCATCGACATCGACCCGAAGCTGCTGATGCAGCGTGCCCAGCTGGAGTTCATGGAAACCCGCTCGGCGATGCAGCAGCTGGCGCCGCTGGTGGTGAGGGAGAAGGGCCTGAAGGTCGCCGACCCGACCGATCCGGTCGCCGTGATCCGCGCACTGAAGACCGACAAGATCGCCGACGACCAGCTCGAAGGCCACTATCGCAAGGTGATCGACGCGATCGATCCGCTGATCCGCGAGCATGGCATTGTCGACGTGCCCAAGCGCGCCATGCAGATGCGCCTGGGCTCGGCTGCCGAGAGCGCCGCCAGCCCGGCACCGCATTTCCTGCCGGCACCGCTGGTGAACAACACCGGGCAGCAGGGCACCTTCGTGCTGCCGTTGGGCAACCCGGCGGCCGGTGCCGGTGCCCAGTACGACGACTTCAACTTCGGTGCGGCCGCGTGGACCCTGAGCGCGCATGAGGGCCGTCCCGGCCATGAGCTGCAGTTCACCGCGATGGTCGAGCGCGGCGTCTCGCTCGCGCGCACCATGTTCGCGTTCAATTCGGTGAACGTGGAGGGCTGGGCGCTGTACGCCGAAGCGGAGATGGTGCCGTACGAGCCTCTGGACGGGCAGATGATCGCCCTGCAGTTCCGCCTGCTGCGCGCCGCGCGCGCGATGCTTGATCCGATGCTCAACCTCGGCCTGACCGACCGTGCAAACGGCGAACGGGTGCTGATCGAACAGGTCGGGCTGTCCAAGGCCATGGCCACCCAGGAGCTGGACCGCTACACCGTGCGCATGCCCGGCCAGGCGGGCAGCTACTTCTATGGCTACACCCGCATCCTGGAGCTGCGCATGCAGACCGAGCTGGCACTGGGCGCGAAGTTCGACCGGCTGGCGTTCAACAACTTCCTGCTCGACCAGGGCCTGCTGCCGCCGGATCAGCTGGCCGACGCAGTGAACCAGGTGTTCGTGCCGAAGTACCGGAAGAAATAACGGTAGCGCCGGGCCATGCCCGGCGAGCGCAGCGGGGAAGCGAAATGCCGCCGGGCACGGCCCGGCGCTACCCACGGTGACGCTGCGTCACCGCTGCGGTGTGATCACCTGGGTCGGCAACCGTGCCGGCGGCGTCGGGTTCGGCACCCAGATCGCCACGCCCGCGGCACGCTTCTGCGTGGTCGGAATGCCAATGCCGAGACCGCCGCCCACATGCGAGCCATAGCTGCCGGCGCCCACGGACATGCCCACCGGCGAGCCGCTGCTGCCCACGCCCATCAGCACCACGCCGTTGGCGCCCAGTGCTGCGGCTTCGCGCTTCAGCCGCGCCACGGCGGCGTCGGTCTGGCCCTGGGTGCCGAAGCCCACCGCCGAGGCGGATTCCAGCTGGGCGATCTCCTGCGAGCCGGCCGGCGGCGTTGAATAGATCTGCACCTGTGCCGGGTCGATCGGCGCCCGCGCGCGGCCCAGCATGACCTTGGAGGTGCTGGCACAACCGGCGGCGGCCAGCAGCATGGCCGCCAGTGCGGCCCAACGGATGTTCATGGCAATACCCCTGCAGGACTGGATGGGATCATCGGTGGGCCACTCTGAATCGGCGCCAACGCCCTGTGCGCCAAGTATCCAGACGCTAGCACGGCCGAGGTGAGCGGCCCGCCAACGGGAGTAGGCGAGGGCGGCCGGAACGTCTATGGTTGGGGCCGGGAACCAACTGCGGGAGAGCGGCGATGGGTGTGATCAGTCTGTTGTGGGGTGTACTGGCGCTGCTGTGGATGATCCTGGCGCTGATACCGCTGCTGGGCTGGGGCAACTGGTTCCTGATCCCGTTCGCTGCGGTCGGCGCGGTGATCGCCGCGCTGGGCATCCTGTTCACCCACCCGAGCAAGCGCGGCCGGGCCTGGGCCGGCCTGGTCCTGAACGGCATCGTGGTGGTGGTGGGCATCCTGCGCCTGGGCCTGGGCGGTGGCGTGATCTGAACCTGCGGCCGGGTGCGACCGGGCGTCGCAGGGCTGCGGCCCGCAGCCGGGCAGGGGCGTACAATGAACGGCTGCGCGAGCCCGCGCGAGCCTGTGAATCCGCGCCCGGCGCGGCTGCCCCATGATCATCCGACCTCGTCCCCACGGCTGGCAACTGCTGTACATCCTGCGCGGATCGATCGTTCCGGCGATCGCACCGAAGGTGCTGGCCATCCTGATCCTGTCCGTCGCCGTCGCCGCGGTGGTGGAGCTGGCGCCGCCGACCGGCATCGAGCGCGTCTCGGTCACGCCGTTCACCCTGCTCGGCCTGGTCCTGTCGATCTTCCTCAGCTTCCGCAACAGCGCCTGCTACGAGCGCTGGTGGGAAGGCCGCAAGCTGTGGGGGCAGCTGGTGTTCGAATCGCGCTCACTGGCCCGGCAGGTGAACCTGCAGCTGGTGGATGACGCAGGCCGCCGCCGTCGCATCGCCTATCTGACCACCGCCTTCGCCCATGCATTGGCCGCCCGCCTGCGCGGCCGCATCGTGGCGCTGGCGGCCCTGCCGTGGCTGGACAAGCGCCAGCGTGCGCAGCTGGCCGAGCGCGAGAACGTACCCGATGCATTGCTGGCGATGATCGCCGCCGAACTGGCGCAGGCGCTGCGCAGCGGCGATCTCGATCCGATCCTGTACGCCCAGCTGGAAGACCGCCTGCATGCGATGTCCTCGATCCAGGCAGGCTGCGAGCGCATCCTGACCACGCCGCTGCCGTTCGCCTACACCCTGCTGCTGCACCGCTGCGCGTGGATGTTCTGTGTGCTGCTGCCGTTCGGTCTGGCCAGCTCGCTGGGCTGGGGCACGCCGGTGCTGTCGGCGGTGCTGGCCTACGCCTTCTTCGGCCTGGACCAGCTCGGCGAAGAAATGGAAGACCCGTTCGGCCTGGAGCCGAACGATCTGCCGCTGGACGCGTTGGTGCGCACGATCGAGATCGACCAGCTCGACGCGCTCGGTGAACGCCCCCTGCCCGAACCCCTGCTGCCGCAGGGCTACCTGTTGCAATAGCCACTCCTCGGAGCCTGCCATGCCTCATCCCCACTACCGCCCGCGGCGCATGCGCCATGACGAGTTCTCGCGCCGCCTCATGCGCGAGAACACGCTGACCACCGACGATCTGATCTATCCGGTGTTCGTGCACGAACCGGCCGGCCGCACCGCTGTGCCGTCGATGCCCGGTGTGGAGCGGTTGTCCATCGAGGAACTGCTGAAAGTGGCCGAAGAGGCGCTGGAGCTGGGCATCCCGGTGATCGATCTGTTCCCGGTGATCGACGCCTCGCAGAAGTCGCTGGATGCCTCGGCCGCATGGGCGGAAGACGGACTGGCACAGCGTGCGATCCGCGCCCTGAAGTCGCGCTTCCCGGAGCTGGGCGTGATGACCGATGTGGCGCTGGACCCCTACACCACCCACGGCCAGGACGGCATCATCGATGACAAGGGCTACGTGCTCAACGACATCACGGTCGAAGCGCTGGTCAAGCAGTCGCTGTCGCATGCCGAAGCCGGCGCGGACATCGTCTCGCCGTCGGACATGATGGATGGCCGCATCGGTGCGATCCGCCGTGCGCTCGATGCCGACCATCACCTCAATGTGCGCATCATGGCCTATTCGGCCAAGTACGCCTCGGCCTTCTACGGCCCGTTCCGCGACGCGGTGGGCAGCGCGGCCAGCCTCGGCAAGGCGGACAAGAAGACCTACCAGATGGACCCTGCCAACGGCGACGAGGCGATGCGCGAGATCGCGCTGGACCTGGAAGAGGGCGCCGACATGGTGATGGTCAAGCCGGGCATGCCGTATCTGGATCTGGTGCGTCGCGTGAAGGAACAGTTCGGCGTGCCCACCTTCGCCTACCAGGTCAGTGGCGAGTACGCGATGATGAAAGCGGCGTTCGCCAATGGCTGGCTGGACGAGCGCGCCTGCGTGATGGAGTCGCTGCTTGGTTTCAAGCGCGCCGGCGCCGATGGCGTGCTGACCTATTTCGCGCCGCAGGTGGCGCGCTGGCTGCGCGAGCGCTGACAATAGCGCCATCGATGGAGGGAGGAACGGCTGATGGGACCCGAACTGGGATGGATGCAATGGCTGATCTGGGGCGTCGGCACGCTGGTGTTCGGTGCCGTCATCGTCGGCGTGTTCATCGTAGCCTGGCGGGCGAGCAAACGCCCTCCCGAGCAGCTCTCCGCCGCCCGTCGTGTCGCCCGTGAACAGTCCCTGCCGGACAGCGTGCAGGCTGAGCTGGCCGCGCTCAACCAGCGCAAGGACAGGGGCCAGCTGAGCGAGGCGGACTACGAACAGCAGCGCGCCAAGGTGCTGTCGCGCTGACTGCGGCACCCGGGCCGGCATCTACCGCATGCACCCGGCCACGGCGGCCACTTTCGGTACCGCCAGGCGGTAGAGATCCACGCCCCCGGCACGCGGCGCTTTCGCCGCACTGCTGGCGACCAGCATTTCCCCCGGCTTGGCGTTGTCGATCACCGGCGCGCCGGTCCAGCCGCCTGCCTGGTTGAAGGACAGCCCCAGCGGCTGCAGCGCCACGCCGCTCCAGGCGCACCCGCTGCTCCACACCTGCGCGCTCGTGCCGCTGCCACGACTGAACACCACGGCGCCATCATTGCCCAGCCAGTCAGCGTCGGTCTCGTCATCGGCGCTGTTCAATGCGGCCAGCGCGGTGGCCGGGCCCCGCACGCCCTCGGCATCCAGAGTGGCCACGAACAGATCCCAACCGGCGCCACGGCCCTGCTGGCGCGCGAACAACAGCCGCCGGCCATCCACGCTCAGCGCTGGACCGCGCTCTTCGTACCGCTCGCGCTCGCCGCGCAGGGCCTGTGCGCTGCCAAGCCGGCCATCGCCGGTGACGGCGGCACGGTAGAGCGACAGCTGGCCTTCGGTACCCGCCGCGAACAGCAGCCAGCGACCATCGCGGCTGAAGTAAGGATCCCGGGCCTCACCGCTGACATCGACCGCCAGGGCCTGTGCCTGCTGCCAGCGGCCATCGATCAGGCGGGCCTGCCACAGGCCCCAGCCCCCCTCGCCGCGGCGGGCGAAAACGATGCGCTGGCCGTCGGCACTGATCGTGCCGCGAGCCTCCTCGGCACGGGTCGAGACCACGCCCATGCCTTCGATGCCGTACTCGTTCAACGCCATCGCCACGGGGGCAGAGAGTAGACTGGCGGCAAGCACCAGCAGGGTCGGGGTGATGCGCATCATCCGGGTCCGTGCACGAAAGAGCATCAGTCTAGCCAGCTTGAGGAATCCATGACCGACCGTTACGCCGTCTTCGGACACCCCGTCGCCCACTCGAAGTCGCCGCAGATCCACGCGACGTTCGGTCGCCAGGAAGGCATCGCCATCGACTACCGCACGATCGACCTTGCCCCCGACGCCTTCCTCGCCGGCCTGGAAGCGTTCGCCGCCGAGGGAGGTGTCGGTGCCAACGTCACCCTGCCGCACAAGGAAGCCGCGTTCGCGGTCTGCACTACGCTGACGGCCCGTGCGCGCCGCGCCGGTTCGGTCAACACGCTGCTGCGCAAGGGCGAGCGCTGGCATGGTGACACCACCGACGGCATCGGCCTGGTGCGCGACCTGACCGACCGCCATGGCCTGGACCTGCGCGGCCGCCGGGTGCTGATGATCGGCGCCGGCGGCTCGGCCCGCAGCGTCGCCCCGGCGCTGCTCGATGCCGGCATCACCGAGCTGGTGGTGGTCAACCGTACGCCGGAACGCGCCGATGAACTGATCGACGCGATGGGCGAGCCGGGCCGCGCCATCAGCCGCTACTGGGAAGACCTGCGCGAGCTGGGTGACTTCGAGCTGATCGTCAACGCCACCTCGGCCGGCCGTGACCGCGACGTGGAGTTCAAGCTGCCGCTGTCGCTGGTCAATTCGATGACCACCGCGGTCGACCTGAACTACGGCGAGGCGGCCATCGCGTTCCTGGCCTGGGCGCGCGCGGCGCAGTGCCGCAATACCGTCGATGGCCTGGGCATGCTGGTCGAGCAGGCCGCCGAGAGCTTCCTGCAGTGGCACGGTGTGCGCCCGCAGACCGACGAGGTCTACCAGCAGCTGCGGCAGGGCGCCCTGGCGCTGGCCGGCGAGGACTGAGCGATGGACAACATGACCCTGCTGGTGACGGTGCTGAGCATGGTGGGGGTGCGCCTGCCGGTGCTGATCGCGCTGTGCGTGGGCCTGGTGTGGGTGGTGGGCGCGCCGCGCGATGCCACCCGCAGCGGCGCGCTGGCCGGGCTGCTGCTGTTGCTGCTGGCCAGCCTCGGCAGCATGGCAGCGGGCATCCTGCCGATGTGGATGGTCAGCAGCGGTGACTTCAGCGCGGTTTCGAGCATGAGCGCCATCCTGGGAGTGCTGCATTTCGCTCTGGCGATGGTGGAAGCGATCGGCATGGTGCTGCTGGTCTGGGCGCTGGTGCGCCTGCTGCGCCAGCGGCCGCCTGTGGTAGGCCGGTAGGGTCGTGCCGGGCATGGCCCGGCGCTACCGTTGATGGGCGGGTAGCGCCGGGCCATGCCCGGCGGAAACGCCGCATCTGCCCCGGCGCTGTACGGCCATCCAGTCCATGACCGCCAAGGCCCGACGCCGCTGACCCTGTTCAGCGCCCGCGCCTCGGTCCCGGCCGCCGGCCATGCGACAATGACCGGCCTGATCCAGCTACGGTAGTTCCCGGCGTGACCGAAACCGTCGTCGCTCCGCGCACGCTCGATGAGCCCTTGAAGGACGCGATCCGCAAGGCCTATACGACGCTGCAGGCCAACACTCCCGGCTTTTCCACGCGCCGCTCGCAGAGCCAGATGATCGGCGTGGTGTCGCGCGCGTTGTCGAAAAGCGGTGGCGTGGGCGTGGTCGAGGCACCCACCGGCGTCGGCAAGAGCCTGGGCTACCTGACCGCCGGCGTGCCGATCGCGCTGGCCAGCAAGAAGAAGCTGGTGATCAGTACCGGTACCGTGGCGCTGCAGTCGCAGCTGGTCGAGCGCGACATCCCGAACTTCCTCAAGGCCACCGGACTGGAAGCGACCGTGGCGCTGGCCAAGGGCCGCACCCGCTACCTGTGCACGCGCAATGCCGCCGAGGCCCAGGGCGAGGGCTCGCAGGGCGGCATGTTCGACGATGACGCGCCCCTGTTCGACCGGCCACTGGCGCCGATCGAGATGGATATCGCCAAGCGCCTCACCGACGCTTTCACCAGCGGTCAGTGGGACGGTGACATCGACAATGCGCCGGAGACCATCAGCCCGGGCCTGCGTGGCCGCATCACCACGCCGGCGTCGGGTTGTGCCGGGCGGCGCTGTGCGTATTCGGCGCAGTGCGCGGTGCTGCGCTCGCGCAACACCGTGCGTGATGCGCAGATCGTGGTGACCAATCACGCGCTGCTGCTGTCGGCGCTGTCGATCGGTGACAGTGACAATGGCCAGCCGTTGATCGCCGCCCCCTCGGAGATGCTGCTGGTGCTGGACGAGGGCCATCACATCGGCAACGTGGCGATCGACCAGGGCGCGGCCAGCCTGGCGCTGGACGAGATGGCCAAACGCACCGGCCGCCTGCAGATCCTGATTGCCGGCGCGTACCGTGCGGTCGACAAGGACAGGCTGGGCAACCTGTTGCCGAACGAAGCCATCGACGTCGCCAGCAACGTGTCCAAGCAGCTGCGCGCATTCCGCGACCATGTCGAAGCGGTGTGGATGCCAGCGCCGGCCGACGAGGAACCGATGTGGCGCGCGGCCAACGGTCGTCTGCCGGAAGCGTGGCGCGAGCCGATCGAAGCACTGGCCGACGATACACGCAGCCTCTACAACTGGGCGCATGCCGCCACCGCGCAGGTGGCCAAGGGCAAGCCGGACGACCCGGCGCGTGAGCGCCTGCAGCGCAATCTCGGCATGGCGCTGGAGATGATCGAGCAGCAGTACAACCTCTGGCAGGCCTGGCGCCGCGAGGACAAGGACGGTGCGCCGCCGATGGCGCGCTGGGTCACCGCCACCCGTGACGGCGATCTGGTCCTGCATGGCTCACCGGTCTCGGCCGCGCATGTGTTGCGCAAGCTGCTGTGGGACGAGGTGGACTCGGTGGTGATGACCTCGGCGACGCTGACCGGCGGTGGCGATTTCCAGTCGCTGGCGATCGACAATGGCATTCCCGAGGAAGCCGAGATGGTTTCGCTGTCCTCGCCGTTCGACCTGCCGAACCAGGCCGAGCTGATCGTGCCGAAATTCCCCGTCACGCCCGACGACCGCGAAGGCCATCCCCGCGAGGTGGCGCGCTACCTCGACACGGAGCTGGACTGGGCCAAGGGCTCGATGGTGTTGTTCACCTCGCGCTGGAAGATGGAGAAAGTCGCCGGACTGATGCCTGCCGCGCGCCGCAAGCAGGTGCTGGTACAGGGCGAGATGTCCAAGACCCGGCTGATCGACGAACACCTGCGGCGCGTGGCGGCGGGCGAGGGTTCGGTGCTGTTCGGGCTGAACTCGTTCGGCGAGGGCCTCGACCTGCCCGGTGAAGCCTGCACCACAGTGGTGATCACCCAGGTACCGTTCGCGGTGCCGACCGATCCGCAGACCGCCACCCTCAGCGAGTGGTTCGAGGCGCGTGGACTCAACGCGTTCAACCTGATCGCCATTCCGCACGCGCTGCGCACGCTGACCCAGTTCGCCGGCCGCCTGATCCGCACCTCCACCGATACCGGCCGCGTGGTCATCCTCGATTCGCGGCTGCTGACCCGCCGTTACGGCAAGCGCATCATCGACGCGCTGCCGCCGTTCAAGCGCGTGATCGGCTGAGACGGGGTCGGATCCCTTCCGCAGGAAGGGCTCTGACCCGACCACGCACTCTGTCGCTCAATCGCCCTCCGGATTCCGGCAGGCCTGGTTGCCCATCGCATTGTGGTAATCGCGATCAAAGCAGCGCAGGAAGCCATCAAGCACGTCCAGGTTGGGCGGCCACGGCACATCCACCTTCTGCCCGCCGGCGGTCGTGAAATGATAACGCCCATTCTTCAGCGCCTTGGCAATCTGCTCCGGCGCAGGAATCCCAATCAACCTTGCTCGCGCTTTCTCCAGCGCCGCACGATCACGCTGCAGGAAGGCTATCGTGCCGTCCACGTAGGCGTTCCAGTAACCAGGGTCGGTGGCGGTGGGCTTGTAGGTGCGCTGCATCAGCGCCACCGCCTGCGGGTACTGGCCCGCCTCCGCACGCATCTGGCCTTCATGCCAGAGAATCATGGTGTTGCCCGCAGCCTTGGGCAGCGCAGCATAGGCGGCGAGCAGATCAGCAGCTTCACGGTGGCAGCCACGGTCGGCCAGCGTGCGCCAGCCACCTTCCAGGTCCTGATCGAACGCATCCGGTTCCATCGCCAGCATCGCTGCACGGTCGTAGCGGCACTCGGGCGCTTCTGGCGGTTCTGCTGACGTGGCGATGGCAGTGGCCAGCGCAAAGGAAAGCAACATCCTCTCAACCTCCGTGTTGGTGACCTCCTGGCCACCATAACGGATCACGACGGGCAGTGCCGGCCAGCGGCCGGCACTACCGTATGGCGGTCAATCGCCCAGCAGGGCGGTGTTGCGTACGGCGCCCTTGTCGGCGCTGGTGGCGAGCAGGGCGTAGGCCTTCAGTGCGCTGGTGACCTTGCGCGGCCGCGCTTCACGCGGCCTCCATCCCAGCGCATCCTGCTCGGCACGGCGCGCACCCAACGTCGCCGCATCCACCAGCAGATCAATCCGCCGCGCCGGAATATCAATGCGGATACGGTCGCCGTCGCGCACCAGCCCGATCGCACCGCCCGCTGCCGCTTCCGGCGAGGCGTGCCCGATCGACAGGCCCGACGTGCCGCCGGAAAAACGACCATCGGTCAGCAGCGCGCACTGCTTGCCCAGCCCCTTCGATTTCAGGTAGCTGGTGGGGTAGAGCATTTCCTGCATGCCGGGGCCGCCCTTCGGGCCTTCGTAGCGGATGACCACCACGTCGCCCGCCTTCACTTCATCGGCGAGGATGCCGGCCACGGCCGCATCCTGGCTTTCGAACACGCGCGCGCTGCCTTCGAACACGTGGATGGATTCATCCACGCCCGCGGTCTTCACCACGCAGCCGTCCACCGCCAGATTGCCGCGCAGCACGGCCAGGCCGCCTTCGGCGGAATAGGCGTGCTCGACGCTGCGGATGCAGCCTTCCGCGCGGTCCACGTCCAGCGTGGGCCAACGCGTGGCCTGGCTGAAAGCCACCTGGGTGGGGATGCCGGCCGGGCCGGCACGGAAGAAGTCGTGCACGCTCGATTCGCTGCTGACCGCCACGTCCCATCGTTCAAGGGCATCGGCCAGGGTGCGGCTGTGCACGGTCGGCACGGTGGTATCCAACAGGCCGCCGCGCGCCAGTTCGCCCAGGATGCCGTACACGCCGCCCGCGCGGTGCACGTCCTCCATGTGGTACTTGGGCGTGTTCGGCGCCACCTTGCACAGCTGCGGCACGCGCCGAGACAGCGCATCGATGTGGGTCAGGTCGAAGTCCACTTCGGCTTCCTGCGCGGCGGCCAGCAGGTGCAGGATGGTATTGGTCGATCCGCCCATGGCGATGTCCAGGGTCATCGCATTGGCGAACGCGGCCTGCGTGGCGATGCCCCGCGGCAGCGCGCTTGCTTCTTCGCCGCCGTACCAGCGGTGGCACAGTTCGACGATCAGGCGGCCCGCGCGCAGGAACAGCTGTTCGCGGTCGGCATGGGTGGCCAGGGTCGAGCCGTTGCCGGGCAGCGACAGGCCCAGCGCTTCGGTCAGGCAGTTCATCGAGTTGGCGGTGAACATGCCCGAGCAGGAGCCGCAGGTGGGGCAGGCGCTGCGTTCGAACTCGGCCACCTTTTCATCGCTGGCGCTCTCGTCGGCGGCGATGACCATCGCATCGACCAGATCCAGCTTGTGCTCGGACAGCCGGGTCTTGCCCGCTTCCATCGGCCCGCCGGACACGAACACCACCGGGATGTTGAGGCGCAGTGCGGCCATCAGCATGCCAGGGGTGATCTTGTCGCAGTTGGAAATGCACACCAGCGCATCGGCGCAGTGCGCGTTGACCATGTATTCGACCGAGTCGGCGATGATCTCGCGGCTGGGCAGTGAATACAGCATGCCGTCGTGGCCCATCGCGATACCGTCGTCCACGGCGATCGTGTTGAACTCCTTGGCGACGCCGCCGACCTTCTCGATCTCGCGCGCGACCAGCTGGCCGAGGTCCTTCAGGTGCACGTGGCCCGGTACGAACTGGGTGAACGAGTTGGCGATGGCGATGATCGGCTTGTGGAAATCGCCGTCCTTCATGCCGGTGGCACGCCACAGGGCGCGGGCGCCGGCCATGTTGCGGCCGGCGGTGGAGGTGCGGGAGCGGTATTCGGGCATGGCTGGCGGAACGGGCGGGCCGTACGACATGGGGTGTCGGACGATCATCGCCAATTTTTTCGGTTGCTGCTGCAACCACCGCCCGTCTGCGCGGCGCCGCCAGGCCGTGCGGCGATGCCGGATCGGGCTGACGAAAATGAAACGCTGTTCATCTTTCGGACTTTGCCGATTCCGGTTGTTGGCCCGGATCGGGCATCATTGGGGTATTGATCCGCTGCTCGAGGCATGAGGCCATGAAACGTTCCCGCACCACCGCGCTGCTGCTGATGAGCGCCGCACCGCTGCTGTTCACCGCCTGCCAGAAGGAGCCGGAGGTGAAGGTGCAGGAAGGCCTGTTCACTTCGGTCGAGGCCTGCACCGAGGCCACCGGTGATCCGTCGTCGTGCCGCAACGCGTTCGCCGAGGCGCAGAAGCAGTCCGCCGACGCTGCGCCGAAGTACGCCACCAAGGAAGCCTGCGAGCAGGACTACAAGCCGGAGCAGTGCGTGCAGCAGCACACGTCGGCAGGTACCTCGTTCATCGGCCCGATGATGATGGGCTTCTTCATGTCCCAGATGCTGAGCAACCGCGGTGGTCTGGCCCCGCAGGCGCCGGCGTCGGCACCGGCCTACCAGGACAAGAATGCGGGTTGGGCGCGTTCGGCCCCGGGCGGTACGGGTGGCCTGAACACCGCCAGCGGCATCGGCGCCGGCAAGGCTGGCCTGGCACCGGTCACCAGCGAGCCGAACCGTGCCGTCACCGCCAGCCGGGGTGGCTTCGGCAACACCAGCGCGCGTCGCAGCACCAGCGGCAGCTACGGCGGCTGATCGACCCATGCAGCGTATCCGTATCGCCGAGCGCGCCCACTGGCGGGCGCGCGCGGAGGAAGCCGGTTTCCGCTTCCACACCATCGACGGCCAGCCGTACTGGGATGAAAGCGCGTATTACGCTTTCACCCTGCGCCAGATCGAACAGGACATTGAAGATCCCAGCGCCGAGCTGCACCAGATGGCGCTCGACCTTGTCGGCGACGTGGTGGCCAGCGAGCGGCTGATGGATCAGCTGGCGATTCCCACGCATTACCGCGACTGGATCGCCGACAGCTGGCGCCAGCGCCAGCCGCATCTGTACGGCCGGCTCGATCTGGCCTATGACGGTACCGGTCCGGCCAAGCTGTACGAGCTGAACTACGACACGCCGACCTCGCTGTTCGAGGCCAGTTTCTTCCAGTGGCAATGGCTGGAGGACCAGCGCAACGCCGGCCGCCTGCCGCAGCATGCCGACCAGTTCAACGCCCTCCATGAGGCGCTGGTCGAGCGTTTCGGCGAGCTCGCCGGCCGCCTGCCGCCACCGCTGTACTTCAGCGCCGTGGGCAGTTCGGAAGAGGACCGCGGCACGGTGGAATACCTGCGCGACTGTGCTTCGCAGGCAGGCCTGCACGGGCAGGGCATCGCCATCGAGGACATCGGCCTGTCCGCGGACGGCCGCTTTACCGCGCTGGACGATTCGGTGATCGGCACGCTGTTCAAGCTGTACCCGCTGGAAGACCTGATGGCCGAGGAGTTTGGCCGCGCGCTGCCCGGCTCGGGCGTGCAGCTGCTGGAACCGGCATGGAAGGCGGTGCTGAGCAACAAGGGCATCCTGCCATTGCTGTGGCAGCGCAATGTCGGCCACCCGAACCTGCTGGAGGCGCACTTCGACGACGGCAGCGCGCTGGCCACTGGCTGGGTGCGCAAGCCGCTGTTCTCGCGCGAGGGCGCCAACATCGAAATGCACCTGGCCGATGGCAGCACCCAGCGCAGCGACGGCCCCTACGACGGACCGGCGATCATCCAGCGCGCGCATCCGCTGACCCGCTTCGAAGGCGGTTATCCGCTGATCGGCAGCTGGGTGGTCGGTGACCACGCCTGCGGCATCGGCATCCGCGAGGACGACAGCGCGATCACCCGCGACAGCGCGCGCTTCGTACCGCACGCGATCGTTGACGAGGCGCCGACGCGGATCTACGTCTGAGCACGGTGCGCACCCGCACACGTACTGGAAGGTAGCGCCGGGTCATGCCCGGCGAGCGCAGTGATCCGCCGGGCATGGCCCGGCGCTACCGGTCAGAGCAGGCCTTTGCGCTTCACGGCCAGGTAGCGTTCCACCAGCGCGGCCGACAGGGCATCGGCGCTGACGATTCGGTGAGCACGGTGCGCACCCGCACGTATTGGAAGGTAGCGCCGGGCCATGCCCGGCGAGCGCAGTGATCCGCCGGGCATGGCCCGGCGCTACCGATCAGAGCAGGCCTTTGCGCTTCACGGCCAGGTAGCGTTCCACCAGCGCGGCCGACAGGGCATCGGCGCTGACGATTCGGTGAGCACGGTGCGCACCCGCACGTATTGGAAGGTAGCGCCGGGCCATGCCCGGCGAGCGCAGTGATCCGCCGGGCATGGCCCGGCGCTACCAGTCAGAGCAGGCCTTCGCGCTTCACCGCCAGGGCATCGGCGCTGACGATTCGCTGAGCACGGTGCGCACCCGCACACGTATTGGAAGGTAGCGCCGGGCCATGCCCGGCGGGTGCAGTGATGCGCCGGGCATGGCCCGGCGCTACCAGTCAGAGCAGGCCTTCACGCTTCACCGCCAGGTAGCGTTCCACCAGCGCGGCCGGCAGGGCATCGGCGGTCACGTCCAGCACCATCACCTTCTCGCTGCGCAGTGCTTCGTGCGCCTTCGCGCGCTGCTGCAGGTACAGCGCCGCGGCGCCGGCCCGGGTGGCATCCTCCAGCGTATGCACCTCGCCTTCCAGCGCGCCGTCCAGCTCGTGCTCGCGCAGGCTGGCCACGCACACCAGGTGACGGCGCTGCAGCAGGCGCACCGCGGCCAGGAGGTCCTCGATGTCTTCGTCGCGCACGTTGCTGACCAGCATCACCAGCGCACGGCGTCGCTGGCGCAGCGATACTTCGGTGGCCGCGGCCAGGTAATCGGTGGCTACCGGCTGCGGCTGCAGGTCGTAGCTGGCCCGCAGCAGATGCTCGACGGTGCCCATCCCGCGCTGTGGCTGCACCCACCGACGCTCACCGCCGACGGCGAACAGGCCGGCCGCATCGCCCTGCCGCAACGCCAGATAGGCGACCACCAGGGAGGCGTTCAAGGCATGGTCGAAGTGCGAGAGCCCGCCTTCGCTGGCCAGCATGCGGCGGCCACTGTCGAGCATCAGCAGCAACTGCTGGTTCTTCTCGTCCTGGTACTCGCGGGAGATCAGCTTGCGTGCGCGGGCGGTGGCCTTCCAGTCGAGCTGGCGCAGGCTGTCGCCGACGCGGTACTCGCGCATCTGGTGGAAGTCAGTACCCTCACCACGCCGACGCTTCACGTGGGCGCCCACCAGGCGTGAGGCCTGATCGGCGCTGAACAGCGCGAAGCGGGTGAGGGGCACGAAATTCGGATAGACGCGGACGTCCAGCAGAGGGGGCAGGGTGCGCTGCTGCCACCAGAGGCGCCATGGCGAGCGGATGCGCAGCTGCACGCCCTCGAAGCGGAAGCGTCCGCGCTGCTGCGGCTGCAGAGTGTAGTGCAGCGCGCAGGCATGCCCGGGACGCAGCTGCACGCGCTGGGGCAGCGACTCCAGCGGCCAGCCCCCCGGCACCAGATCGAATACCTGCACCCGCATCGGCTGTGTGGTCTGCAGGCGCAGGCCCACCTCGCGGCGCACGCCCAGGGCCAGCGCTTCGGGCAGCTCGCGCTGCACCTGTGGCGACGGTCGCCGGGCCTGCCGCCACAGGTCCAGCAGCGCCAGCGTGCCGATCACCGTGGCGCCCAGCGCCCAGCTCCAGCGCGGCAATGCGCCGGCCAGCACCACGCCTCCCAGCGCAGCCCAGGCCAGCAGCAGGACCAGCAGCAGCGGCGCAGGCCTCATCGGCGCGGTGCTTCCACCTTGGCCAGCAGCGCACCCAGCACATCGTCGGCGTCCTGGCCTTCGATCTGCAGTTCCGGTGCCAGCGCGATGCGGTGGCGCAGCGCCGGACGCGCGATGTCGCGCACGTCATCGGGGGTGACGAAGTCACGACCGGCCAGCACCGCCTGCGCGCGCGCAGCACGCACCAGCGCGATGCTGCCGCGCGGTCCGGCGCCCACGGCGATGCCGGGCCATTGCCGGGTGGCGGCGACGATGCGCACGGCGTAGTCGATCACTTCGTCATCGACGGTGATCGCGGCCGTGGCCTGCTGCAGCTGCAGCAGCTCTCCGGCGCCCAGTACGCGCGGCACCCGGCTCAGGTCGAAATCGCTGGCGGCGCGGCCACGGGTGATGGCCGTGACCATGCGTTTCTCGTCCTCCAGCTGCGGATAGTCGATCAGCACCTTCAACAGGAAGCGATCCAGCTGCGCTTCCGGCAGCGGGTAGGTGCCTTCCTGTTCCAGCGGGTTCTGCGTGGCCAGGGCCATGAACGGCGGCGCCAGGGTGAAGGCCTTGCCTTCAATGGTCACCTGGCCCTCCTGCATCACTTCCAGCAGTGCGGACTGGGTCTTGGCCGGTGCACGGTTGATCTCGTCGGCCAGCAGCAGGTTGGTGAACACCGGCCCGCGACGGATCTTGAAGCTTTCGCTCTTCGGATCGTAGACGGCGTGGCCGCTGACATCGCTGGGCATCAGGTCCGGCGTGAACTGCACGCGGCCATAGTCCAGTTCCAGGGCCTGCGCCAGTGCGCGCACCAGCAATGTCTTGCCCAGTCCGGGCACGCCTTCGATCAGGACATGGCCGCCAGCCAGAAGGGCAACCAGGATCTGGTCAAGCACGTCAGCCTGGCCGATGAAGGCGTGGCCGACGGCCTGGCGGATGGCATCGACGCGTTCGATCAGGCGGGCATTGGCGGCCGCCGGATGTTCGGGGACTTCGGTCATAGCAGGGATCTCATCTGGAGCAGCAAGCGGATGCGCTCGCGCAGGGCGGAGGAATCGTGCGGCGGAGGCGGAGTCAGGGCACTGGCAACGCGGCTGCGCGGCCACTGCAGCAGTTCGGCGATGGCCTGTTCGCGTGGTGCGCCGTCCAGCGCTGCAGCCAGTGGCGCGCGCAGGCGCAGGCGATGCAGGAACAGGGCGTGCACGGCCTGGTACAGGCGCACGCCCTGACCGAAGCGCAGCAGCAGTTCGCCGCTGGCGCGCACATGTTCCAGCAGCGAGCGGCGCTCGATCACGGGCGATGGCAACAGGCTGCCGAACCGCTGCGAGCGCGTCCACAGCCAGGCCAGCAGCGTCATCAGCAGCGGTACCCACAGCGGCCAGCCCTGGTAGAACAGGCGCACCCACAGTGACGGCGGGCGACTGGCATAGACCAGCCACATGGCGCCCTTGCCGTAATTGGGATCGAGCAGGTAGCGGGTCAGATCGCGATGGGAGCGGTCGTGCAGGCCGTCGCTGGCCTGGCCCTTGGCTGCGGCCATCCGCGCGGCCTGCGACTCCACCTCGCTGCGCATGAAATCCATGTCCGCCAGCACGCTCACCCGGCCCTGGCCGTGACGCAGGCGTGCGAAGACCAGGTCGTGCCCGCTGCCCCACCGGCGTTCGGCCCGCGCCTCGGCGGCGAAGCCAAGCGTGAAGCGACGGCCCTGGCAGAATTCCACGTGGCCGGGATCGTCCTGCACATGGAAGGGCTGGCAGTCGCTGCGCTGGTACAGGCTGTCCACGCCGAGTGCATCCAGCAGCGGCCCCTGCGTGCTGCCGGCATCGTCCTCGGCGGGCGGCGGCGTGCGCAGCAGCAGATGGCCACCGCCATCGACCCACGCCAACAGCGCCCTGGCAACCGGCGCCGGCAGCTCGCTGCTGTCCTGCAGCAGCACCACCGTGTCATGCGGCCCCAGCGCCATCTGCTGCAGGTCCAGCCGCGGCCGCGCATGCACTTCGATGCCATCGGCGCGCAGCGCCTGCCCGAGTACGTACAGCGGGTTGTAACGGGCCTCGCCCTGCGGCGGCAGTGTGACCGTTTCGGTGACCCGTTCATGGGTACGCATGAACAGGATCGCCAGTGGCACGCCGAGCAGCAGCAGCGCTCCAAGCAACAGCGACCAGAACAGACGCGGGTTCATGCCTGCCACCCGTACTGCTGGCGCAGGGTCGTGGCCAGCGCATCGAAATCGCCGCGGCTGGGCAGGTGACCACCGTAGGCGGCGTATTGCCACATCCGCACGATGCGCGCGAACAGTTCACGATCGACGCTGTCGGGCATGCGTCGTGAGGCACGCAGGCACTGCGATTCGGTGGCGCCCGGAGGCAGTGCGATGCCGGCACGCTCGCTGACCGTGCGCACGCTGGCCCGATACAACAGGGCCAGCGCCTGGCGCGGCCGGCCCTGGTCCCACAGCAGACCGGCCTGGGTGGCCACGTCCGGCGGCAGCACCACCGGCAGCTCGACCTGCTCCTCGACCACATGCGGCGCCGCTGCGGCCTGGCGGCGGCCCGAGCCGCGCAGCCATGGCAGCCACAACCGTGCAGTCAGCACCAGCACCAGAAGGAGGGCACCGAGCAGTGCCCACAGGCCCCATTCGGCCAATCGCGCCAGCCAGGCGATGCTGCTGCTGCGCGACGTGCGTTGGCTCTGGCTGCTGCCGTCGCGTTCCAGTTCCTTGCGTGCGTCCTTTTTCTCTTCCGCCTCGTCGATCGCTTTCCACTGCGTGACCTGGCGGGTCGGGCGCTGCAATGGATCCTCGTAGGCGCGGCTCACGGCCTGACGGAAGCCCGCGGTATCCACCGGGGTGTCGCCGAAGATCATGGCGGGTGTATCGCCGGGGTTGATCTGCGGTGCCCGGCGCGCGTCGCTCTTGCGGTTGCTCGATGCGTCACCGTCCTGCGCGTGAACCGGCGCGGATGCGAGCGGCAGTGCCAGGCACAGCAGCAGCGCCAGCGACGAGGCGGCCGGCAGCAGGCGTTCGCGCAGCCGGCGCAGGGCGATCTCCACGTCCCAGGCTTCCATCTGCGTACGTCGATTCAAGTACAGGCCGAACCCGGCACCGACGTAGAACGGCCCGATCAGCACGGAGGCCAGCCAGCAGGCCAGATTGAATCCCAGCTTCGCCCAGGCGGGCGTGTCCTTGCCGATCATGTCCCAGGCCGCGCGCCAGGAATCGGAGAGCAGCTCGAACGGGATGAACATGAACACCGCGCCGATCGCGCCTGCGACCAGTACGCCCTCGAACACCATGCAGGCTACGGTCAGCACCAGCGCCGGACCCGCCGCGCCGGCTGCGACCGCGCGCCGGCGCGGGCCACGCTGTTCGGCGGTGTTGCCCTCCAGCAGGTTGACCGGCAGGCACAGGCTGCGCAGCACGCTGAAGCGACGCCAGCCCAGGTAGCCCCAGAAACCACGGTTGCCCCACTGCCGCTGCGCCCGCAGGGCGGCCAGGGCGGTGACCGGCTCGCCAAACACACCGCGTGACAGCACATACAGCGGCGCGCGTTCGAACAGGGGCTTGCACCACCACATCAGCAGCCAGGCCAGGCCAAACGCGTCCAGCCACCAGGCCAGTGCGTTGGCGATGACGAACAGCGGTGCGCTGGCCAGCAGCCAGCTGCCCCACACCGCACGCGCATGCCGGCGGGTCAGCGCGCTGCCCAGCTCCATCGCTTCCCAACCGCTGCGAGCGCGCAGCACGACGTCCAGGCGATCAATGCGCATCGCCGCCTCCGCGTCCGCCACGCCACAACCACAGCAGCACGCCGACCCACAGCACGCCGGCCACACTGAACTTGCCCCATGCCGGCACTTCGGCAATGGACGACCAGAACGCCTCCACGAACGCCGCGACCAGCAACATGAAGGCCACGCCCAGGCACAGCCGGGCACCGATGCGGCCACCTTCGACCAGTGCGTCCAGGCGGCTGCGGCGTCCGGGCGCCAGCAGCTTCATGCCCAGCTGCAGACCGGCGCCGCCTGCGATGACGATGGCGGTGAGCTCGAATGCGCCGTGGCCGACCACGAAGCGCCAGAAGGGATCACCATGGCCGATGTGCTGCAGGTGGCCGGCCACCGCGCCGATGATGACGCCATTGAACAACAGCACCAGCAGCGTGCCCAGCCCGGCCAAAAGGCCACTGGCGAAGGTGCGCAGGGCGATGCTGATGTTGTTCATGATGTAGTGGCCGAACATCATCCAGTCGGTGCCGCTGTCGCGGCCCAGGCGTTCGGCAGCCGGGTCGTACATGCGTTCCATTTCGGCGATCTGGCGGTTGTCCATCACCTGGTGGATCAGGTCCGGGTAGAGCTGCACCAGCACGAAGCAGCCCACCGCCGGCAGCGCGAACATCGCCAGGGCGGCCCACATGCTGCGTGCCTGGCTGCGCACCAGCAGCGGGAAATCGGCCACCAGGAATTCAAGCGCGCGCCGCCAGCGTGTGGGAGGCGTCCGGTACAGCACGCTGTGGCCCTGCTGCATCAGCTGTTGCAGGCGCTGCACCAGCTGCGGGCTGTAGCCCCGCTCGCGGGCCAGTGCCAGCTGCTGGCACAGCCGCCGGTAACGCTGTGGAAACGCAGTGTCGTCCAGCGTGGTGGCCGCGGGCTGGCGGCGGCGACGGCGGGAGGCGCCGGCACGCAGCAGCAGCCACTGCTCCAGGTCCAGCCATTCCTGCTGATGGCGGGCGACGAACTGTTCCTGCTTCATCGCCGTCCCAGCAGCCAGTTGGCCATCGCGTACAGGCGCAGCACGCCGACCTGGCCATGGGTGCCGGTCAACGGTTCGGCGATGGCAGCCAGTTCCTGCTGGCGGAGCGGTGCCAGCCGCGGGGCACGCTCGGCGAAGGCCAGCAGCGCGGCCTGCTCCTCCGGCCGCAGCGGCTGCGGCGGCGCCAGCACGCTGTCGATGGTGGCCGGCGGCGGCAGGTACAGCGCCGGCGCGTGCACCACCACGGTGCCGGCGACCAGATCGCCCAGGCGGCGGCCATGCGCGTCGAACAGACTGCTGAGCAGGCCCAGCGCGTAGGCGAACGGCAGCATGTCGACGGTCCGCAGCAGGTTGCGGGTGATCGCCGCCATCCAGCCCACCGGCGCGCCATCACGGGCCAGCACGCGCAGGCCCAGCGCGCGCTTGCCCGGGGTGCGGCCCCACAGCGCCTCGCAGACGATCGGATACGCCCAGTACACCAGGAACATCAGGGCCAGGTAGAGGCCGGTGCCGAATTCCTTCAACAGTGCCAGCGGGATCGACAGCGCGGCAAGAATCGCGAAACGGATGGCCAGATCGACCAGCCAGGCCAGCGCGCGTGGCACCGGACCTGCGGCAGGCAGCTGCAGCGGCACGCCTTCCGGCGTCACCACCTCGCGGTAGGTGTCGAGCATCGGTGCGGCCATCAGAGCGATGGCCTTCGTTGTGGGCGCTGGAGTCCTCTCCGGCTGGCAACCACAGGCATGGGGGTCTCGACAGTTCCTGGTCGGGCCCAGACTTTAGCAGAGCGCGCCTGCAGTCGAGGGCCTCAGCCCAGGTATTCGTCCTTCAGCCGGACGTAGTGGTCGGCCGAGTAATGCAGCGACTCGATCTCCCTGTCGCTCAGCGTGCGCGCCGGGCGGGCGGGATTGCCCAGCCAGAGTTCGCCTTCGCCGACCACCTTGCCCGGGCCCACCACTGCACCGGCACCGACGAAGCCGTGGCGCTCCACGCGGGCGCCATCGAGGATGCAGGCACCCATCCCGATCAGGCTGTAGTCGCCGATGCTGCAGGCATGGATGATGCAGCCGTGGCCGACCGTCACGCCTTCGCCGATCAGGGTCGGATGGCCGGCCTTGTTGTACGGGCTGTGGTGGCTGACGTGGATGATGGTGCCGTCCTGCACGTTGGTGCGGGCGCCGATGCGGACGAAATTGACGTCGCCACGGATGACGGTACCCGGCCAGATCGACACGTCATCGGCCAGTTCCACGTCACCGATGAGGGTGCACGCCGGGTCGACGTATACGCGTGCGCCGAGCACCGGCATCTTGTCGCGGAAAGGGCGCAGCGGGGTCATCGGTGTCTCCGGAAATCAGGGCGATCGCGACGATGATACGCGGGCCGCTGCGCTCGCCGGGCATGGCCCGGCGCTGCCGTCGGTGCTGGGTTACGCCACGCGTCCGCGGCGAGCGCGCTCCAGGTGCACCAGCAGCAGCGAGATCGCGGCCGGCGTCATGCCGGGGATGCGCTGCGCCTGGCCGATGGTCTGCGGACGTACACGTTCCAGCTTCTGCAGCACTTCGGCCGACAGGCCACGCACGCTGGTGTAGTCGAAGCCTTCAGCGATCGGCGTTGCTTCGTGCCGCTGCTGGCGCGCGATCTCGTCGCGCTGGCGGTCCAGGTAGCCGGCGTACTTCACGCCGATCTCGACCTGCTCGGCCACCTTGCCATCGGCCACTGCCGGGCCGAGCGAAGGCACCTGCATCAGCTGCGCGTAATCCAGCTCGGGGCGCTTGATCAGGTCCAGCACGTTGGTTTCGCGGCTGACGGTCACCCCCAGCGTGTCCTGCACTTCGCGGCCCAGGGCGTTGGCCGGGGTGGCCCACAGCGCGCCCAGCCGTGCACGCTCGGCGGCTACGGCAGCCTGCTTGGCCTCGAACGCCGTCCAGCGCCGATCATCGACCAGACCCATGTCGCGGCCAACCGGGGTCAGGCGCTGGTCGGCGTTGTCCTCGCGCAGCTGCAGCCGGTACTCGGCGCGGCTGGTGAACATGCGGTACGGCTCGTTGGTGCCGTGGGTGATCAGATCATCCACCAGTACGCCCAGATACGCTTCGTCGCGGCGCGGGCACCAGCCATTCAGGCCACGCACCTGGCGGGCCGCATTGAGGCCGGCCAGCAGGCCCTGCGCGGCCGCCTCTTCATAACCGGTGGTGCCATTGATCTGGCCAGCGAAGAACAGGCCGTTGACCAGCTTGGTTTCCAGCGAAGCCTTCAACCCGCGCGGATCGAAGAAGTCGTACTCGATGGCGTAGCCGGGGCGGGTGATGTGCGCGTTCTGGAAGCCACGGATGCTGCGCACCATTTCCAGCTGCACGTCGAACGGCAGCGAGGTGGAGATGCCGTTGGGATAGATCTCGACGATGCCCAGCCCCTCAGGCTCGACGAAGATCTGGTGGCTGGCCTTCTCGGCGAAGCGCACCACCTTGTCCTCGATGGAGGGGCAGTAGCGCGGGCCGATGCCTTCGATCTGGCCGCTGTACAGCGGCGAGCGGTGCAGGGCATCACGGATGATCTGATGGGTCTGCTCGGTGGTATGGGTGATCCAGCAGCTGACCTGCTGCGGATGTTCGTCCACCGAGCCGAGGAAGGACATCACCGGCCGCGGCGTGTCACCGGGCTGCTCGTCCATCACGCTGTAATCCAGCGATCGGCCATCGATGCGCGGTGGCGTGCCGGTCTTCAGGCGGTCGACCTGGAACGGGCGCTCGCGCAGGCGCGCGGCCAGCGTGGTGGCCGGCGGATCTCCCATGCGGCCGGCGGCGTACTGGGTCGGACCGACGTGGATCTTGCCGGCCAGGAAGGTGCCGGCGGTCAGCACCACGGCCTCCGCATCGAAGCGCAGGCCGGTCTGGGTGATCACCCCGCGCACGGCGTCGCCCTCGATGACCAGATCATCGACGGCTGCCTGGAACACGGTCAGGTTGGCCTGGCCCTCGACGAGGGCGCGGATCGCCATGCGGTACAGGTTGCGGTCGGCCTGGCAGCGGGTGGCGCGCACCGCCGGACCCTTGGAGGCATTGAGCGTGCGCCACTGGATGCCGGCGTGGTCGGCGGCATGCGCCATCGCCCCGCCAAGGGCGTCGATCTCCTTGACCAGATGGCCCTTGCCGATGCCACCGATGGCCGGGTTGCAGCTCATCGCACCCACCGTTTCGATGTTGTGGGTCAGCAGCAGGGTGCGCACGCCGGTGCGGGCCGCGGCCAGCGCGGCCTCGGTGCCGGCGTGGCCACCGCCGATGACGATGACGTCGTAACGATGGAAGGAGTGGGTCATGGGGGCGGAGTCGATGGGGACGGGCGCGGCCGGAGGCGGTGCCGGGGTGGCGATTTTAGCGCCATTCGGCAGGGGGACGCCCGGACAGGCCGGGGCCGGACGAAATTGACCCTAAAGTTGGCAGGATTTTTGCAGATAACCCAATAGCACCCATCGTGGCTGGCGCCGCAGGCGCCCGTGACCGGAATTGGAACAGGGGCCGGTACAGGCGCACGATGGGGGAGCAGAGGGCCGGCAGTCGGGGGACTGTCCGGCCCTGTTTTTCTTCGCGGAAGGCATCCGCAAAAACAGACGGCCCCGCATTGCGGGGCCGTCTGCCTTCAGAGGTGCCGACATCCGACAGGGCCGGAACAGGGGGGATCCAGATGTTCCTGTCGGATATCGACGTAGAGCTTTCCGCGACGGCCCATACCGCTTGTGTCACTTTGTGACGCGGGCCGTCACAGCCGCTTTAGATTGCCGCTTGGACCGTGTGAAATGCAAGACGGTTCAGCGCTCAAGTGTGCGCTGCGTCGCACGATCCATGTTGCGCCAGGGGGAACCGTTCATCCTCGGCGCACTCGGTGCCGGCGCCGGGCGCGCCGGCGGTGCCGGGCGCTGCACGCTCGGCTGCGGCGGACGCCGCATCGAGTCCATGTTCCGCCACGGTGAGCCACCATTGTTCTCGCGCGGCGGGCGCGGCGGACGGTTCTCGCCATTGCCCGGCGGACGCGGTGGCGGACGGTGGTTGTGCGGTGGACGATAGATCGGACGCGAGTAGTACGGGTAGCCATAGCCGCCGTAATAGCCGCCATAGCCTCCGTAGTACGGGCCGTAGTTGTAGGGATAGCCGGCGGGGTAGCGGTACTCCACCGACGGCGCACCGTGGTAGTAGCTGCCGCTGCGGCCACCGCCGACATAGTCGTAGGTGGTGCAGCCGGTCAGGGCCAGCAACAGGCCACCGGCAAGCATCAGGCGCGTTTTCATGTGGGTCCCCCCAGAACGGGTGTGCAGTCAGCTTCGGGCGTGGGCATTGAATCGGCCCTTAATTCCACCACCCAGGATGAATGGCGGCGAAGGCCTGCATGCTGGCATGACCTGTGCCGGGGTCGCCAGCACGAGGGCATACGTTAATCTTGCGTCATGAGCGATTCACTGTTGCCCCGTGCCGAAGATGTCCTGGCTGCCGCCGCGAGGATCGCGCCGCACGCAAGTGTGACGCCGGTGCTGCGCTCGCGCACCCTCGACTCGCTTGCCGGTGCACGCTTGGCCTTCAAGGCCGAGCACCTGCAGCGGGGCGGCGCCTTCAAGTTCCGGGGCGCCTGCAACGCCGTCTGGTCGCTGTCGGACGAGCGCGCCGCGCGAGGTGTGGTCACCCATTCATCGGGAAACCATGGCGCGGCCCTGGCGCTGGCGGCACGGACACGGGGTATTCCCTGCCATGTGGTGGTGCCCGAAGGGGCCGTCGCCGCCAAGCTGGCCAACATCGCGCGCCATGGAGCCACGCTCTGGCGTTGCGCGCCGACCATTGCCGAGCGTGAGGCCACCTGCGCCAGGGTGCAGGCCGACACCGGTGCAACCCTGGTGCACCCGTATACCGATCCAGCGGTGATGGCAGGGCAGGGCACCGCTGCGCTGGAACTGCTGCACGGCGACGGGCCGTTCGATGTGCTGGTGGTACCAGTGGGCGGTGGTGGCCTGGCCAGCGGTACTGCGCTGGCGCTGCAGCTGGCCGGCCCGCAGACCCGGCTGGTGCTGGCCGAACCCGCTGGTGCCGACGATACCGCCCGCTCGCTGGCCGCCGGCGAGCGGCAGGGCGCGTTCACGCCCGATACCGTCTGCGATGGCCTGCGCACCCTGATCGGTGCGCCCAACTTCGCGCTGCTGCGTGCTGCCGGGGCGGAGGTCATCGTGGTCGACGACGCCGCCACCCTGGCTGCGATGCGCCTGCTGTGGGAGGTGCTCAAGCAGGTGGTTGAACCGTCTTCGGCGACGGTGCTGGCAGCGGTGCTGGCCCAGCCGGAACGGTTTGCCGGGCAGCGGGTGGGCCTGGTGCTGTCCGGTGGCAACGTCGATCTTCCCGCCCTGCGCTGGGGCATGCCTTGAGCCGCGGCCGGCACCGCGAGCGTACCGGCCTGTTCGGTTGGGCGTGGCGGCTGTTCGTGCTGCTGGTGATCTGGCTGCTGGGCGTGACCGCATGGATCGTCTGGGTGGGAGAGCGTGATCAGGCCGCCCAGGCCGATGCGATCATCGTGCTCGGTGCGGCCGCCTATGACGCCAAGCCGTCGCCGGTCTTCGAGGAGCGCATCCGTCACGGCCTGGACCTGTACGAGGCCCGGTATGCACCGCTGCTGATCTTCACCGGAGGCTATGGCGGCAGCGGCGCCCGCTTCTCCGAATCGCAGGTGGCGCGGCGCTATGCGCTCAAGCACGGCGTTCCGGACGATGCGATCCTGATTGAAACCGCCTCGCGCAACACCGTGCAGAATCTGATCGAGGCCAAGCGGCTGATGGACCAGCGCAACCTGCACCGGGTGATCATCGTCAGCGATCCGCTGCACATGGCACGCGCGCTGCGCCTGAGCCGGGCGCTGGGCATCGATGCGCTGGCGTCATCGACGCCGAGCACCCGCTTCCGCAGCTTCCACACCAGCTGGCGTTTCCTGCTGCAGGAAATCTATTTCTTCCATCGCGATCTGGTGCGCCCACCGCTGAGTTCGCCGGCCAATACCTGACGGCGCGTCGCTGCGTTCGCCAGGCATGGCCCGGCGCTGCGCGCCCGCCCGGTGACTCGTTTCGTTTACGGCTGCTTGCGGCGGATCGGAATGGCCGACACCGGTACCGAGGCCACGTCGTGGCCGCCTTCGCGGATCGGCGCGCCCGGGTCCGGTGCCCAGGCATGGGCATAGATCACTTCCCAACTGCTGGGCAGCGTGCCATCGGCACGGCGCATCGGCTCGTAGGCGGCCGCCGCAGCGGCGAAGCGCCCGCGGCCGGTCAGCGTATGCCGACGGTCCACCCGCGCATTGGTCGCGCCCATCGCCCGCAGTTCGCGCATCAGGGCGGGCAGATCCTCGTAGGTCAGGGTGAACAGGTCGCGGTCCAGCACGGGGTCGCGGAAGCCGGCCATCATCAGTGCGTCGCCGAACTGTGCGATCTGCGCGAAACGGCTGACGTGCGGGCGATCATCGGCAGCAGCGAACGCTTCGTTGAGCTCGATCAGGGTTTCCGGCCCGAAGGTCGAGCACAACAGCAGGCCGCCGGGCTTGAGCACGCGGCGGAAGCCGGCGAACACCGCAGGCAGATCGTCCACCCATTGCAGGCAGAGATTGCTGAAGATCACATCGACACTGTTGTCGGCCAGCGGCAATGCCGCCGCATCGGCGCACAGGCGCTGGAAGGGCTTCCACCATCCGGCCTGGCGCCTGGCCTGATCGAGCATCGGCAGGGCGATATCCAGCGCGATCACTTGTGCCTTCGGCCAGCGCTTTTTCATCAGTGCACTGGCATGGCCGGTACCGGCGCCGATGTCCAGCACCACCTCGGGCCTGCGTGCCTCCAGGTAGTCCAGCGATTCCACCAGCCGTGACTGCACTTCGCGCTGAAGCGCAGCGGCGGCGTCGTAGCTGCTGGCGGCGCGGGAGAACGCACGGCGCACATGGCGGGGATCGAAGTGGGACGGCATTGCAGGATCTCTCAGAACGTACCGGGGTAGGCGCCGCCATCGATCAGCAGGTTCTGCCCGGTGATGTAGCCGGCCTGTGCACTGCACAGGAAAGCACAGGACGCGCCGAATTCGTCGGCGGTGCCGAAGCGGCCGGCGGGGATCTGCTGGCGGCGGCGCTCGGCGATCTCCCCGGCATCGCCATCCCTGCCCGCGCTGTGGGCGAAGTTGGCGCGCAGGCGATCGGTGTCGAACTGGCCAGGCAGCAGATTGTTGAGGGTGACATTGTGGGCGACGGTGCGCCGCGACAGGCCGGCGACGAAGCCGGTCAAGCCACTGCGCGCGCCGTTGGACAACGCCAGGGTATCGATCGGCGCCTTGACCGCCGACGAGGTGATGTTGACGATGCGGCCGAAGCCGCGCTCGATCATCGCGTCCACGGTGGCGCGGATCAGCGCGATCGGCGCCAGCATGTTGGCGTCCAGTGCAGCGATCCAGTCGTCACGCTCGAAGCTGCGGAAATCGCCTGGCGGCGGGCCGCCCGCGTTGTTGACCAGGATGTCCACCTGCGGGCAGGCGGCCAGCGCAGCGGCACGACCGGCGTCGGTGCTGACGTCGGCAGCGACCGCGCGCACCTCACCGGCGCCGGGCAGTGCGCGCAGATGCTCGACGGCGGCCTGCAGGGCCGCCTCGCCGCGCGCAACGATCACCACGTTCACGCCTTCGCGCGCCAGTGCGCGCGCGCATCCCAGGCCCAGCCCCTTGCTTGCACCGCAGACCAGGGCCCAGCGGCCCTTGATACCCAGATCCATGCGTCAGCCCTGCGCAGTTCGAAGGAGCGTCATTGTCCGCCATCCGCCGGTGTCAGGCCGGCAACGAAGCGTTGCAGGACGGCGGCCACGTCATCGGCGTGGCCGAGGAAGGGGGCGTGGCCGCCGTGAGCGATGGTCAGCGCCTGTCCGCCGGGCGTGAGCGCTGCTGCCGCCTGTACGGCGGCCGGTGGGACCAGCCGGTCGCGTTGACCGGCGATCCACAGGCTGGGCTTGCCCAGTGCCGGCAGGGCGCCGCGCAGGTCGGTGCTTTCCAGCAGCTGCAGGCCCTCCAGCAGGGCGCGTGCGGTCGGTGCACCGCGTTCCACCAGGCGCTGGCGCAGGGTGCGCAGTTCCTCGCGGGCGTGCGCCGAACCCATCACATCCAGGGCCAGGAATCGTTCCAGCGTGCCACCGAAATCGCTGGCCAGCTCACGGCCGAACTGCTCGAACACGGCCGGTTCCACTGCATGCGGCCAGTCGTCGCCGCGCACGAAACGGGGCGTGGCAGCGATCATCGCCAGTCCCCGCACTTTCGGCAGGGTCGCCGCGGCATGCAGTGCGAACAGCCCGCCCAGTGACCACCCACACCACACCGCTGGTGGCGTGGCGGCGGCGATCGCGTTGACCACGAAGGGCAGGCGCAACGGCGTAGCGTCCCCGCGGCTGTGGCCGTGTCCGGGAAGATCGACCAGGTGCAGGGTGAACTGCTGCGCCAGGCGCTGGGCCAGCGGCGCGAACACACCGCCCTGCAGGGCCCAGCCGTGGATCAGTACCAGGTCCGGCCCCTGGCCGGCGACTTCGATATGCATGCGGAAACCAGCAGAACCTCAGGCCAGGACCGGCAGTGGCGGTGGCGCGGCCTCGCGCGGCGTGATCGACAGGCGATCGCGCGCGCTGGCGATGGCCTCGACCAGCCCCCGCACCTGGTCTGCCGTGTGCAGGGCAGAGAGGGTGACGCGCAGGCGCGCCTTGCCTTCCGGAACGGTCGGCGGGCGGATCGCTCCGACCAGCCACCCCGCCTGCTCCAGCGCCTTGGACAGCGCCAGTGCGGTGTGGTCATCGCCGCACAGCAGGGGCTGGATCGGTGTCTCCGATGCCATCAGGTCCAGCCCGTGGCGGCGCGCCTCGCCGCGGAACAGCGCGATCAGGTCGACCAGCTTGGTGCGGCGCCAGTTGTCGCGGCGTGCCAGGCGCACTGCTTCCAGCGCGGCCGCCGCCAGCGCCGGCGGCATCGCGGTGGTATAGATGTAGGGGCGGGCGGTTTCGGCCAGATGCTCGATCAGATCTTCGCGGCCCAGCACCACCGCGCCGGCACTGCCCAGCGCCTTGCCCAGGGTGACCAGCTGCAACGGCACGTCGTCCACGCCCAGACCGGCGGCCGCCACCGTGCCCCGGCCATCGCCGACCACGCCAACACCATGTGCGTCGTCCACATAGAACAGTGCCTGCTGCAGACGCGCGACCAGTGACAGTGCGCGCAGCGGCGCGACATCGCCGTCCATGCTGAAGACACCATCGGTGGCCAGCATCGCTGCGCCATCGGCTGCGTGCCTGAGCTGGCGCATGGCCCCTTCCGCATCCAGGTGCGGATAGCGGCGCAGGCGCGCACCGGCCAGCCGTGTGGCATCGAGCAGACTGGCGTGATTGAGCTTGTCCTGCACGCAGACGTCGTTCTCTTCGCTCAGCAGCGCCTGCTGCACCGCCAGGTTGGCGGCGAAACCGCTGCCGAACAGCAGTGCGCGCGGGTAGCCCAGCCACTCGGCCACTTCGCGCTCCAGAGCATCGTGCATCGCGTGGTGGCCACAGACCAGATGCGATGCGCCGGCACCGGCGCCTTCGCGGGCGGCCGCGTCCTGCAGTGCATTGACCACGCTGAACTGCTGGGCCAGGCCCAGATAGTCGTTGCTGCAGAAGCCGGTCAGCCAGCGGCCTTCCACTTCCAGGCAGACGCCATCGCGGCGGGTGACCGTGCGCCGTGGGCGGCGACGACCTTGGGCATCGCGCAGCGCGCGCTGGTCCTGGATGCGGGCGGTGAGGTCGGGGCGGGCCATGGCGGCGGGAGGCGGCGACGGGGCGGCTAGGGTAGCGCGTTGCCGGGACGCCTGCTCGGGCCCCGTCTCAGGCCGCGTGAGCGCAGCCGCAGCCGGGTGCATCGGTGCCGATATCGGCATGCACGGTACCGCCGTGGTCGTGGCCCTCGGCGTCCACCTGCACCGCCATCGGCTGCAGGCCCAGCCGCGCGAACAATGCCAGATCGCGTTCGCTTTCCGGGTTGCCGGTGGTCAGCAGCCTGTCGCCATAGAAGATGGAGTTGGCGCCGGCCAGGAAGCACAGCGCCTGCAGTTCGTCGCTCATCGCCTCGCGGCCGGCCGACAGGCGCACCATCGAACGCGGCATGGCAATGCGTGCCACCGCGATCATGCGCACGAACTCGAACGGGTCCAGTTCCGCACTGCCGTGCAGTGGCGTACCGGCCACCTGCACCAGTTTGTTGATCGGCACCGAATCCGGATGTGCCGGCAGCGTGGCCAGGGCCAGCAGCAGGCCCACGCGCTGCGCCCGCGTCTCGCCCATGCCGACGATGCCGCCGCAGCAGGTCTTCAGGCCTGCATCCCGCACGTGCTCCAGCGTGTCCAGGCGGTCCTGGTACTGGCGGGTATGGATGATCGAGTCGTAGTAGTCCGGCGCGGTGTCGAGGTTATGGTTGTAGTAGTCCAGGCCGGCGTCCTTCAGTGCCCGTGCCTGGTCGCCACTGAGCATGCCCAGCGTGGCGCAGGTCTCCAGGCCCAGTGCCTTCACTCCGGCGATCATCGCCGCCACTTTCGGGATGTCGCGATCCTTCGGCGACCGCCAGGCCGCGCCCATGCAGAAGCGCGACGCACCGGCAGCCTTGGCCTGGCGCGCCTTGGCCAGCACCGCTTCGGTGTCCATCAGCTTCTGTGCGTTGACGCCGGTGCTGTAGCGCTGGGCCTGCGGGCAGTACGCGCAGTCCTCCGGGCAGCCGCCGGTCTTCACCGACAGCAGCGTGGAGACCTGCACCCGGGCGGGGTCGAAGTGCTCGCGATGGACCGCAGCGGCGCGGAACAACAGGTCGGGGAGGGGGAGTTCGAACAGCGCCTGCAGTTCATCGTGTTGCCAGTCGTGGCGGACGGCAGTGGCCATGGCGGGACCCGGGTACGAGTGGAGCGACGGCGGCAGTGTGGGTGGGTGCGGAGGGGCTGTCAACCATGAATGAATATTATTGGTTTACAGTGACGTCATCTGATCAGGCTGGGCGGATGGGCAGCGTTTCACCATTTCCTGCAAGGCTTGCGGCCACAGTGACCACTGCCCAACGGAAGCGCTGGCGCGCAGACTCTGCCCATGACCGATCTCCATCGCCTTCGCGGCCGGATCGCCGCGCTGGTCCTCAGTGAGGCTTGGCGCCGTCGTGCCGCGCTCTGGGGCGGTGCCGTGGCCGTGGCGCTGGTGGCGATCCTGTTCGCCAAGGCCAGCGACGCGGCGTTCCATCTGTTCCAGCGCATCACCACGCATTCGCCGTGGTGGGCGCTGCTGCTCACGCCAGGCATCTTCGCGCTGCTGGCATGGCTGACCAGCGGTGTACTGAAGCCTACCCGCGGCAGCGGCATTCCCCAGGTCATCGCTGCGCTGGACAAGCCGGATGCCTCGTTCCGCGCCACGAATCTTTCACCGGCGGTATCGGCTGGCAAGCTGCTGCTGACGTCACTGTCGCTGTTGGGCGGTGCCTCGGTCGGCCGCGAAGGTCCGACCGTGCACGTGGGCGCAAGCCTGATGTACCTGTTCGGTCGCTGGTTTGGTTTCAGGGACCCGCGTGAGCTGTCGCACTTCCTGCTGGCGGGCGGCGCCGCCGGCATCGCGGCGGCATTCAATACCCCGTTGGCAGGCATCGTGTTCGCCATCGAGGAACTCAGCGGCCGCTTCGAGCACCGGTTCTCGGGCACGCTGCTGACGGCGGTGATCGTCGGTGGCGTGGTATCGCTGGGTCTGCTGGGCAACTACACCTACTTCGGCCATGTTTCGGCGCGGCTTCCGCTGGGCCAGGGCTGGCTGGCGATCCTGCTGTGCGGTGTGGTGGCGGGATTGCTGGGAGGGCTGTTCGCGCGTGCTGTACTGGCGAGCGCAGCAGGCCGTCCGCGCTGGCTGGGGCAACTGCGCCAGCGCCATCCCGTGCTGTTGGCCGCCGGCTGCGGCTTGGTGGTCGTGGCGCTGGCGATGCTGTGGGGGGAAGGTGCGTTCGGCACCGGCTACGAACAGGCACGCAGTCTGGTACAGGGTCACGCGCTGGTGGGTCATGAGTTCGGGCTGATGAAGCTGCTGGCCAATCTGGCCTCCTATGTGGCCGGTATCCCCGGGGGCCTGTTCTCGCCTGCGCTGGCGGTCGGTGCCGGGTTGGGCCACAACCTGGCGGTGCTGATGCCCGGCGTGGATCCACGCGCGTTCGTGCTGCTCGGCATGTGCGCGTACCTGACCGGCGTCACCCAGGCCCCCCTCACCTCCGCCGTGATCTCGCTGGAACTGACGGACAGCGGTGACCTGCTGCTGCCGATTCTGGCCACGGTACTGATCGCCCGTGGGGTATCCGGTCTGGTATGCCGGGTGCCGATCTATCGTGGCCTGGCCGAACTGCTGATGGTGTCCGGCCCATCGGCCGATGCCACGTCCGTCGATCCCGGTCGAAAGTAAGTCATCCGCGTACGTGCCCGGCAGATGTTGCCGGGAGAGGCGACCGGCAGCCACCCCGGCAGGCCATGCAGCAGGGGGAATGGCCGGTCATGCCCGTCGGCACACGATGACGGGCATTTCACCGACCCCCGTCTGCCCATTCCGCTGATGGCTTTGCTGCCTGCCATGCGCGAGCCTGCCGCATGCGCATCGTCCACCGCATCGTCGCCGGGGCACCGTTGCAGCGGCTGCTGCGCCTGCTGATTCCGCTGCGCTGCCTGGTCTGCAACGACCCGGGTCACGACCAGCTGGATCTCTGTCCGGCCTGCTACGCCGGACTGCCGTGGTCGGGTCGCGCCTGCCTGCGCTGCGCGCTGCCGCTGCCGGATGCAGCCCTGATCGTCTGCGGCAGCTGCCGCGAGGAGGCACCACCGCAGCTGGCCACGCACGCGAGCCTGCTGTACCTGCCGCCGGTGGACCAGCTGCTGGTGCGCTACAAGTTCCATCAGGACCTGGCGGCCGGACGCCTGCTCGCGCAGCTGATGCAACGCGCGCCGCCGCCCTGGTCGTGCGCGCCGCTGGTTCCGGTGCCATTGCATGATCGGCGCCTGCGCCAGCGGGGTTACAACCAGGCCGCCGAACTATGCCGGTTGCTGCCGATGCCGGTCTGGCATGGCCTGTATCGGCGGCGGCATACGGCACCACAGTCCGAGCGCACGGCCGAACAGCGCAGGGACAACCTGTTCGATGCCTTCGATGCACGTGGGCCGGTGCCGCCGCGGCTGACCGTGGTTGATGATGTGATGACCACCGGCAGCACCGTGATGGAAATCGCTGAGACACTGTGCTGCGTGGGTGCCGCAGAGGTGCGCGTGTGGGTCTGCGCACGGGTTCCGTGATCGCCCTCTTCATCGCCAGGGGCTAGGATGAAGCCGATTCCGGATCGAAGGAGTGGTCATGAATTCCCCCTTGTCTCCCCTGTTGTCGGCGGTCGGTCGCAGCTGGTGGATCCTGCTGCTGTATGGCCTGGTCGCACTCGGCTTCGGCATCATCGCGATCGGCTGGCCGCTGTCGGCGGCGACGGCCCTGGCCTGGACGCTGGGTGTGATGGCCATCATCGAAGGTGTCATCAGCCTGTTCGCACTGGTCAGCGGTGGCAGCGGTGCCTCGCGTGGCTGGCTGGCGCTGTATGCCATCGCCTCGCTCGGTTTCGGCATTCTGGCGGTGATCAATCCGCTCGCCACCGCCAGCGTGCTGGTGCTGTTCCTGGCGGCGTGGCTGCTGGTGGCCGGCATCTACCGCATCGTGTACGCAATCCGCGTGCGCAGGCAGATCCAGGGCGAGTGGTTGCTGATACTCAGTGGTGTGCTGGCGGTGGTGCTGGGCCTGTTGTTCGCGGCCAATCCCTACGCGGGCGTGGCCGTGACCACGCTGTGGATCGGCATTGGCAGCCTGCTGTATGGGCTGCTGCAGGTGCTGGTGGCATTCAAGCTGAGGAAGCTGAAGTGAGGCCGGCGGGTTCGTTTCTGCTGGTCGCGGTGCTGGGCCTGGCCGGTTGCATGCCCGGCGCCACAGCGGATGCGGAGGCTGGCAGGGATCATCCGCCGCGTCCGGGCGTGGATGTGCGTCTGAGCGCGGTCGATGCTGCCGGCAACGGCACGCCGGTGCAGTGGCAGGGTGAAACACTCGCCCTGCGCGAGCCGCCGATCGCCGGCAGTGCCGACATTGCCGATGTGCGTTACGTGCTGGACCAAAGCCAGCAGCCTGGCCTGCAGATCCGCTATCGCAAGGCGGCACACCAGCGCATCCACGATGGCACGGCCGCACTGGTGGGCCAGCGGGCGGCCCTCAGCGTGGATGGCCGCGTGCTGACGGTGGCGACGGTGGGTGGCCCGTTCGGCGAATCGATGATGTTGAGTGGCCTGCCCAGCGTGGCCGAGGCGCAGGCGTTGGCGAAGCACATCACTGGCGAATGACGGGCGCGCCATGAACCCGCGCTGCGCGCGGAGGTAGACCAAGGTCGACCGCTACCGGGCGAACCGGGCCTCGATTTCCTCCAGCGACCTGCCCTTTGTCTCCGGCAGCCAGAACGCAGCCACCAGGAAGAACACGAATGTGCATGTCGCCCAGAACAGGAACATGCTGGCGTAGCCATAGTGGCCTACGGTCGGCAGGAAGATCGCGGCAATGGTGGTGGACACGAACTGATTGATCAGCAGCGCGATGCTCATGCCATTGGAGCGGATCCGGTTGGGCATCAGCTCGGACAGCGCCAGCCATACGCAGACGCCAGGGCCCACCGCGAAGAAGGCAACGAACACGAGGATGCAGGCGGCCACCGCCCAGCCGTGGGCCGGTGTTGGCACCGGCCCGATCCGCGCCTGCTCGATGCGCAGTGGCGCGTGTGCGGCGCCGGCCGGGTCTGGGAACGGATTCAGGTGCAGGGTGCGGAAGAAGGCGCCGATGACGCTGTCCGGATGCACCGTGCCGGCGCGGTCGATGCGCAGTTCGCGATCGATCAGGTTGTCACTGCGCAGTGCGCGCACGTTGGTGAAGTCGCCGTAGGCGTAGGACACGGTCAGCTGCATCGGACGGCCTTCGCTGTCGATGCCGTCAGTGAGGCGTTGCCACTGTGTCTCGTCCAGTACCAGCTGCAGGCCATCGCCGCTGACTGCGGCCTGCAGCTGTGGCTGCACATCGGCGCGGCCGCGTTCGGCCTGGAAGAACAGGGTGGCGGCGGCCAGCAGGGCCACGCAGATGCCGCCGCTGCCGAGCATCAGCAGGAACTTGCGGCCCTTGCGATCAACCAGCAGCAGCGCGACCACGGTCATCACCGCATTGAGCAGCTTGATCGCCACATCGGCGCCATTGGCCACCGAACCGGACAGGCCCGCCTGGTTGAGGATGTTCACCGCATAGGCGAGCACCGAGTTGATGCCGGTGGCCTGGGTGCAGGCCAGGACCACGCAGGCCAGCAGGAACGGCACCACGTAGCGGCGGCTGAGCAGCGGATCACGCCTGCCGTTCGTGCCACTGGATTCCGGTGCCTGGATGCGCGCGAGCGTGGGCTCGACCTCGGCGGCGGGCAGCACCCGCTGCAGGCTGCGACGGGCATCGTCCACCCGACCACGGCGGACCAGCCAGCGCGGCGACTCCGACAGCCAGAAAATGCCGGCACAGAACACCAGGCCCGGCGTCAGGCAGCTCCAGAAGATGGTCCGCCACGCATGGTCCTTCACGGCGAACAGTTCCTGCGCCTGCTGTGCCAGCGGCAGCGAGCGCACGGTTTCGGCAGCGGCATCCACAGCCTGGGCGTGGTACAGGCCGATCAGCGCCGCCAGCACGAGTCCGATGGTCAGCAGCAGCTGGAACATCGCCGCACCACGGCCACGCCGCTCCGGACTGAGCACCTCGGCCAGGTACAGGGGGACCACCACGCCGATCAGGCCGCCGCTGATGCCCTGCAGCAGTCGGCCCAGCAGCAGCGGCGTGTAGCCCGAAGCGAGCGCCATGATGGGAATGGAGGCGGTGAACAGAACGCCAGCCAGCAGCATCGCGCCGCGGCGTCCGATCAGGTCGGCCACCATGCCGGCAAACAACGAGGACAGCACACTGCCCAGCAGAACGGCGGCTACGACGAATCCCAGCTGCTGGCTGCTGAGCTGCCAGGCCTGGCTGGCGGTCGCTTCCAGATAGGGCAGGGCACCGGCAATGATGCCGATATCGATGCCGTACAGCAGGCCGCCGAGGCCGCCGATGAAGAGCAGATAGCGTACGGGCCAGCGCGGAGCAGTGCTTGCAGTCATCGGCAGTTCCTGTGGTAGCGCCGGACCCTGCCCGGCGGCGGTTCTTCGCAGATTGCGTTCTGTGGCGCCGAGCCATGCGTGGCTCTACGGCAGGGATGTTGCTCAGTGCAGCTCGACCACCCGGCCACCCACCACCACCTGCTGCAGGCGCAGTCCAGCGTCCAGCACCACCAGATCGGCGCGGGCGTCGGGCGCGATGCGGCCGCGATCGCCCAGGCCCAGGTAGTCGGCCGGGAACGTGGAAACGCGCTGCGAGGCGTCGGCCAGATCCAGGCCGACATTCACCAGGTTGCGCAGTGCCTGGTCCATGGTCAGCGCGCTGCCGGCCAGCGAACCGGTCGCCAGCCGCACGCAACCGCCACACTTGTGCACGCGCTGTTCGCCCAGCGCGTACTCGCCATCCGGCATGCCGGTGGCGGCAGTGGCGTCGGTCACCGCGTACAGGCGCGGAATCGCGCGCGCGGCCAGGCGGATCACGCCGGGATGGATGTGCTGCAGGTCGGGAATGATCTCGGCGTAACGTGCATGGGCGAGCGCCGCCGCCGCGATGCCCGGGCGATAGTGATCGACGCCGGTCATGCCGTTGAACAGATGGGTGAAGCCGGATGCACCTGCCTGCAGAGCGGCCACACCTTCCTCGTATGTACCCGCGCTGTGGCCGAGCTGCACACGGATGCCCATCGCCGAAAGCGCAGGAATCAGCGCCGTGTGTTCGCCGATCTCCGGCGCCAGCGTCATCACCCGGATCGGCGCCAGCGCATGCAGCTGCTGCACCAGCGCCAGCGTCGCCTCGATCGTACGGTTGGGCTGTGCGCCCAGGCGCTGCGGGCTGATGAACGGCCCTTCCAGATGCACGCCGGCGATGCATGCGGCCTCTTCGTCCGGCGCTGCCATGGTGGCGGCCACGCCCTGCAGGGCGTACTCGATCTCGTCCAGGCCGGCGGTCATGGTGGTCGCCAGCAGCGTGGTGGTACCAAAGCGCAGGTGGGTGCGGGCGATGGTGCGGGCGACGTCGCCGCCCTGCATCAGGTCCACACCGGCAGCGCCGTGCACATGCAGATCGATGAAACCGGGAAGGATCACCTGCAGCTGCGGGTCATCACCGCCGCTGTGGTCGTCCACCTGCAGCTGGCGCACATGCGAGTCGAAGTGGACATGGCCACGTCGCCACCCCAGCGGAGTGAGGATGCGGCCATGAAGGGAACGGGTGTCGGTCATGCGGGCGGCTCGGCGATGATCACTTCGATGCCCAGCCGCTGCAGGCCCTCGCGGGTTGCGTCGTCGATGCCGGCGTCGGTGATGACGGTATGGATCTGATCCAGGCGGGCGATGCGATGCAGGCTGACACGGCCGAACTTGGAGGCGTCGGTCAGCACGACGATGCGCCGCGCGCGCTCGACCATGCGGTGGTTGAGGCGCGCTTCCGCCTCGTCGTGGGTGGTCAGGCCGAACTGCAGGTCCAATCCGTCCACGCCCAGGAACAGGGTGTCGAAGCTGTAGGAATTGAGGCTGGCCTCGGCCTGGCTGCCCTGCAGCGACAACGACTGCTGGCGCAGCAGTCCGCCCGTCAGCAGCACATTGATGCCGGCAGCATTGGCCAGTTCCCACGCGATGTTCAGGCCATTGGTCATCACCGTCACATCGCGGCGGCCACGCAGATGGCGGGCCAGCGTCATGGTGGTCGAACCGGAGTCGATGATGATGTTGTCACCGGCCTGCACCAGGTTCGCCGCGCAGGCGCCGATGGACTCCTTCAGGGGCAGATTCAGCGCATCCTTTTCATGGATGTCCTGCTCCTGCGGAGGCGTGCGCACCAGATTGGCGCCACCGTGGGTGCGGTTGGCCAGGCCCTGCGACTCGAAGTGGGTCAGGTCGGCGCGGATCGTCACCGCGGACACGCCGAAGCGCTCGACCAGATCGGCCACCTGCACCGAGCCGTGCTCGATCAGCAGCTGCAGGATCTGTTGCCGGCGGGAGCGGGTGTTGCGCATGGCGGAGTCTCGGGTCTGCTGTGAGGGGTAGAGATTAGCCGTTCGCAGCAATGCCGGCAGCGGATCGTGTGTCCTGCCCGCGTTCGCCTGCCTGGTTGGCGCTGCAGGCGCGGGCATACTCGCCCAGGCACTGGCCGATGCGGTGCTGCACCAGGGCCGTCGGTGTGTTGGCCAGGCGGCCGTCACGTACGGCGCGGTACTGCTCCGGCAGGTACTGGCTCAGCAGCACCAGCGGTGGCGCGTGCTGTTCCAGGTTGGAGAACAGGGTCTGCACGGCGCGCAGCAGTGCCGGCTCGCCCCAGTAGTAGCGGCAGCGGTCACTGAAGGAATAGCTGCGCAACAGGCGCAGCGTCGCTGCGTCGCCCTGGTAGTAGGGTTGCCAGTACTTCGGCTGCGCCACCATCACCTCCTCCAGCACCTGTGGCAGGCGCGAGCACTGCGCGACCGGCAGCAGCTCCTGTTCGATCGCCGCCAATGCGAACAGCGCCTCACGATAGGCGAAGGTGGCGGCGGGGCCGACCTTGAGGATCGCGAAATGATCGCGGACCAGGGCATGCAGTCCGCTTTCGCGCTGGTAGTCGGTGGAGTGCGCCTCGAACACGATGCGCGGCTGCTGCTCGAGGAAGTCGGCCAGCGCGTTGGCGGCGACCGGATCGTACTCGTGTACGCTGCTGTGATCGAAGTCCACGCCCGGCTGCACCACCATCGCGATTACGCGCTGCCAGGCATCGCGCAGTTCGGGGGTATCGAATGCCTGCTGGTGGATGGCCAGGGTCTGCGCGGCGGCCGCCGGCGTGGTCACCTGCAGGCCACCGGCCAGCGAGGCTTCGCCGCCGGGGACGGGCACTTCGGTGCCGATCACGTACACCGGCGCCGGCAGACCGAGCCGCGCAGCCGTGCGCTCGGCGATCATCGCCAGTTCCGACGAACGTGCGGCCACGGTGGCGTCAGGCAGCGGCACCGGATCGTCGGCGCAGGACATGCTGCAGTCCAGATGGATCTTGTGGAAGCCGGCGGCGACATAGGCTTCGATCAGCACGCGTGCGTGGGCCATTGCTTCGGCGGCGGGACGCTTCTGCCAGGCGTTCGGACCGAGATGGTCGCCGCCCAGGATCAGCCGCGTGCGCGGAAAGCCTTCCTCGTCCGCAAGCGTGCCGACATAGTCGCGGTACTGCGGCGGAGTCATGCCGGTATAACCGCCGAACTGGTCGACCTGGTTGGAGGTGGCTTCGACCAGCAGCACCGTATCGTGTGCCAGTGCCACGTGCATGGCCGCGCGCAGGACCTGTTCGTTGCTGCAGCAGACGCTGTACAGGCCCACATTGTGGCCGGCGCGGTGGGAGGCAAGCAGGGTCTGCAACGGGGACATGGTCATGCTCCGGACAATCAGGAAAACGAGGGTTGGCAGGCAAGCAGCGCGGCGCCGCGGGCGCCACCGGCATCGCCGAAGCGCGGGGGCACGATCGGCGGCACCTGCACGCCGTTGAACAGATGGGCAGCGATTGCCGCCGGCAGCTGCTGGTACAGCGGGGTGTACTGCGAGAGGCCACCGCCGAGCACGATCACATGCGGGTCGAGGGCCAGCACCAGCGCAGCGAGGCTGTGGCCGAGCAGGTCACGGTGGATGTCCAGCGCGCCGCGTGCGCGCGCATCGCCGCCTTCGGCCAGTGCGATCACCGCGCTGGCATCGACGGCCGCACCGCCCAGGTGGCGTTCGATCATCGCCAGACCGCTGCCGGACACATAGCGCTCCACGCAGCCCTGCAGGCCGCACGCGCAGTCGATCAACGGCAGGCCGTGACGCTGCAGCAGGTGGCCCGGCACGCTCCAGTGGCCCCATTCCCCGGCCAGGCCGTTGAAGCCGGACAGCAGGCGGCCCTGCAGGCAGAAGCCGCCACCGGCGCCGGTGCCGAGGATCGCGCCGAACATGCTGGGGTAGCCGTCGGCTGCGCCGCCATGCGCTTCGGACAAGGCGAAGCACTGCAGGTCGTTGCCGAAGTGGAGCGGACGCTGCAGGCGTGCCTGCAGGTCGGCCGCCACGCTGTGGCCGGTCAGCGCCGGCACGTTGGCACTCAGCTGGCGGCCGGTGCGGCGGTCGCGCACGCCGGGCAGCGCGATGCCGATGGCCGCATCGTTGTGGCCCAGTGCGGCATCGGCGTCGGCGACCAGCGCCACCACGGACCGCAGAAAGCCATCGTAGTCACCCTGCGGAGTGGCCACCCGGCGGCGCCAGGTGACCTGCATCGCCGCATCGCACGCCACCAGCTCGATCTTGGTGCCGCCGATATCGATGCCATAGCAGGCATGGGCGATCAACTCAGCCATGGTGGATGGTGACACCCTTGACCACGCGGTTCACCGTGCCGTCGGGGAACGGATTGTCCGGGGTCAGCCCCAGCGCGGCCGAGCGCTGCAGTGCGAACAGCTGGCCGAAGGCCAGCCACACCGGCGCCAGCCAGGGATCATCCAGAACCGGCTCCAGGAAGGGTACGGCGAGGGTGTAGTCATCGTCGGCACCGATGTCCGAATGCGGGCCGATGGCCAGCACCTGGCCTGCCACACCGTCGCGGCGCAGCTCGTCCAGCAGGTCCTGTTCGTAGCGGCGTGCAAGCGGCTGCACGCTGCGCAGCACGATCACCAGGGTGCTGCCATCCAGCGTGGATTTCGGGCCGTGGCGGAAACCGAGCGGCGTGTTGGCCAGCGCCAGCACACGGCCGGCGGTCAGCTCCAGCACCTTCAGCGCGCACTCGCGCGCCAGCGCTTCCAGCGGACCGCTGCCCAGGTAGATGATGCGGTTGAAGGGGCGCTGTGCCAGCGCGGCCACCGGTGCATCCCACTGCGCCTGGCCTTCGCGGGCCAGCGCAGCGAGCTGCGTCAGGCGCGCCACCCGCGTCTGCCACGGTGAACGGTCGAACACGGTCAGCGCGGCCAGCAGCATGCAGGTCAGGCTGCTGGTCATGGCAAAGGCGCGGTCGCAGCTGGCCGACGGCATCAGCAGCGTACAGGTATCGGCACGGCCGGCACCGCGCCGGGCCAGTTCGCCATCGGCGTTGCAGGTGATGTCGAGGAAGCGTGCGTCATCCACGTCGCTGCGCACACGGTCCACCGCCGCCACGCTTTCCGGGCTTGAGCCACTGCGGCCGAACGAGACCAGCAGGGTGGGGCGGTCGCGTTGCAGATACAGGGCCGGATGGGTCAGCAGGCTGGTGGTATGCACCACACGGACGTCAGCGGCCCACTGCGCGTTGATCGCATCGGCCACCATCTCGGCGATGAAGCCGGAACTACCAGCGCCAGTGAACAACACGCGCTGATCGGGATTGTCGAGGCGGTCGCCCAGGAAAGCCTGCAGGCGTTCGCGGGCCTGCAGCAGATCCTGTGCAAGCGCGTCCCACAGTGCGGGCTGCTGGGCGATTTCAGTAGCGGTATCGGCTCCGCCCCGGCGCTGCCAGGCGGACACATCGGAAAGCAGGGTGACGTCCATTCGGAGGTTCCAGTTGGGCCATCGCACGATCTGTGTTTTCTTTCGAAATGTCAAATACCGAAAGCAAAAAGAAAGATAAAGAGCGCTTGGCTTTTCTGGTGGAGCGCGATCGTCCAAAACGAAAGGAATCGAGGAATGCCGTATCGCACCAAGCTTAACAGGGGGGTGCAAGCGATTACACAAAGTAGTGCGCCGCATCATCTTTCGTTTCAGTCGAACTTATCTTACTTTTTGCTTTCCATTTGTTGACATCTTTCGAATCCCTGCCCTAGAGTCGGCCCATCCGCTTTCGAAACGCCCGGTGAACGGGTTGGGAGTCCGCGTGGAAATCTGCATTCGTCGCTCGCCGCTGACGCTGGCCCTGTTGCCGGCGCTGCTGCTGGCGTCCATGTCGGCCCACGCCGAGCCCATCGGCAACCTGCGCTCGGTCACCGCCAGCAAGGCGGGCCCGCCTGCCTGGGACCTGCAGACCGACACCGGCGCGCGCGTGCGCATCGAACTGCCGGCTGCCGACATTGTCCGCGTGCAGGCGGGGCGCAAGGGAGTACTGACCGGAGCCGGCGACAAGGCCGCGCCGATCGTGCTGCCCCAGCCCACTGCCGACGTGCAGGCACAGCTGGAAGAAGATGCGCAGGAGATCCGTCTGCGCACCGGCGCACTGGTGCTGCACGTACAGCGCCAGCCGCTGCGCCTGCGGTTGGAGCGTCTGGACAATGGCCGGCCCACTGCCTTGTGGCAGGAGCTGCAGCCGCTGGACCTGGATGCCGCGCAGAGCGTGCAGGTGCTCTCGTCGCAGCCCGACGAAGGTTTCTTCGGCGGCGGCCAGCAGAACGGCCGTTACCAGTTCAAGGGACGCGAGCTTGAAGTGTCCTACTCCGGCGGCTGGGAAGAGGGTGATCGGCCGAGCCCGGCGCCGATGCTGCTGAGCAGCCGCGGCTGGGGCATGCTGCGCAATACGTGGAGCGACGGCAGCTACGACCTGCGCCAGCCCGATCAGTCCACCCTGCTGCATCGCGAAGATCGTTTCGACGCCTACTACTTCGTCGGTGCCGATCTGCCGGCATTGATCGAGCGCTACACGCAGCTGACCGGCCGCCCCAACATGGTCGCGCGCTGGGCGCTGTCCTATGGTGATGCCGATTGCTACAACGACGGCGACAATGCGAAGAAGCCGGGCACCGTGCCCGAGGGCTGGAGCGATGGCCCGACCGGCACCACGCCCGACGTGGTCGACAGCGTGGCGAAGCAGTACCGGGCACACGACATGCCCGGTGGCTGGATCCTCCCCAACGACGGCTATGGCTGCGGCTACAAGCAGTTGCCCGAAACGGTGAAAGGTCTGGCCGGATACGGCTTCCGCACCGGCCTGTGGACCGAGAACGGTGTCGACAAGATCGCCTGGGAAGTCGGCAAGGCCGGCAGCCGCGTACAGAAGCTGGATGTGGCCTGGACCGGCAAGGGCTATCAGTTCGCGATGGACGCCAACCGCCAGGCGTTCAATGGCATCGTCGACAATTCCGATTCGCGTCCCTTCCTGTGGACGGTGATGGGGTGGGCCGGCATCCAGCGCTACGCGGTCGCCTGGACCGGCGACCAGAGCAGCAGCTGGGATTACATCCGCTGGCACGTGCCGACCCTGGTCGGCTCGGGATTGTCCGGCATGGCCTATGCCAGTGGCGACGTCGATGCGATCTTCGGCGGCAGCGCCGAGACCTATACCCGCGACCTGCAGTGGAAGGCCTTCACTCCGGTACTGATGGGCATGAGTGGCTGGTCGTCGAACGCGCGCAAGCATCCGTGGTGGTACGACGAACCCTACCGCAGCATCAACCGCGACTATCTGAAACTGAAGATGCGCCTGACGCCGTACATGTACGGGCTGGTGCACGATGCCGCGCAGACCGGCGCGCCGCCGGTGCGTGGGTTGATGTGGGATTACCCGCGCGATCCGCACGCGCAGGACGAAACCTACAAGTATCAGTTCCTGCTGGGCCGTGATCTGCTGATCGCACCGGTCTACCGCAGCCAGGCGGCCAGCCGTGGCTGGCGGCGCGACATCCATCTGCCGGCCGGTGGATGGATCGACTACTGGGATGGTCGCCGCGTGCAGGCCGGTGCCGAGGGCCGCCAGCTTGACCGTCAGGTCGACCTGGCCACGCTGCCGGTGTTCGTGCGCGCCGGGGCCATCCTGCCGATGTATCCGTCGATGCTGTTCGATGGCGAGAAGCCGCTGGACGAGGTCACCTTCGATCTCTATCCGCAGGGCGAATCGCAGTACACCCTGTATGAAGACGACGGCAACACCCGCCGCTACCAGCAGGGCGAATCGAGCACGCAGCAGATCCGTGTGCAGGCGCCGGCACAGGGCAGTGGCCCGGTCCAGGTGCAGATTGCGGCCGTGCAGGGCACCTACCAGGGCCAGCTGGCGCAGCGCCGCTACGGCCTGCGCGTGCTGAGCCGGCAGGCACCGCGCGCAGTGCAGGCCGGCGCCCGTGCGCTGCCCGCGCTGGCCGACGCGGCGGCCTTCAACGGTGCCGACGAAGGCTGGTATTTCGATGCCAGTGAGCGTGGCGGCACCGTCCATGTGCGTACCGCCACGCAGGATATCCGCCAGCCGCTGCAGGTGCAGCTGGACTTCGCCGTGACCGCAGCCGCTGCGGACGATGCCTATCCGGCTGCGCCGGTGCTCGGCCGCGAACTGCCGGCCGACAGCCTGCTGGTGGTCAACCGCCCGGCGGAAGAGCCTGGCCATCCGCTGGAGAACGCGTTCGACGATGACCCGGCCACCTGGTTCCGCAGTGTGCGCAACCAGGCCGTACGCACCGGTGCCCACGAATGGGTGGTCGGCTTCGGTGAGCGCCGGATGATCGATGGCATCGAGCTGGCGCCGCGCAACGACAAGAACTGGAAGCATGGCCAGGTCCGCGATTACGAGGTGTACCTGGGCGACAGCAATGGCGAATGGGGCGAGCCGATCGCCCAGGGCCGGCTGCAGTTGAAGGAAGGGATGCAGCGCATCGACTTCCCCGCACACGCCGGCCGCCTGCTGCGTTTCCGCGTGCTGAGCGTGCAGAACCCAGAAGGCGACGGCGCCAGCAGCACCGACCCGATGGTCACTGCGGCACAGGGCAGCGCCCGCGCGTTCGACGCGTTGCAGCCACGCGATGTTGGCCCGATCGCGCTGTCCACCTTCCGCATCCTCGAGCACCAGGAACCGGAGCGACCGGCCCGGCAGCGCTATCTCTCCGAGCTGCCGGTGCCGGCCGCGCTGGCCAGCCAGGTGCGCGCCGACCAGGCGTTCCGTGGCGAGGCCGGGATGCGCATGAACGGCCTGCAGTTCCGCCGCGGCCTGGGAGTGGGCGCGAACAGCCGCGTCGACCTGCGCCTGCAGGGCGGCTGGCGCCTGCTGCGCGCGGATCTGGGCATCGATGATGCCTGCCGCAGCGCAGGCGGCCTGCATTTCCAGGTCTGGGGCGACAACCGCCTGCTCTACGACAGCGGCCTGGTGAAGGCGCCCGGCGTGGTCAAGCCGGAGCTGGACATCCGTGGCCTTACCACCCTGAGCCTGCGCACGCTGGGTGCGCAGGGCAGTCAACCCGCCCAGGTCTGTGCCAACTGGGCCAACGCCGTGCTGATCGGCCAGGAGGGCGACTCCGCCAGCATCGTCGCCCCATGACCCCTTCGTAACACCGCTCCTCCCCCGCCCATTCCGACTGCGGCCTGCTGGCCGTGGCCCGGGAGCGTTTTGCCCGCTGATCCCTATTCGCGCCGCACCCCTGCCAGGAGAGAACCCCGATGTTGCCCGCACGCCACCACCGCCCCCCCTGTCGCACGATCGCTCCGCTGACGCTGGCCATTGCCGGCGCGCTGCTGTCGGTCGCCCTGCCTGCCGCTGCGCAGGACAGCAAGGACAACGCCACCGACCTGGCCCGTATCGAGGTCACCGGTTCCAACATCCGCCGCACCGATGTGGAAACCGCTTCGCCGGTCCAGGTCATCAGCAAGCAGGACATCCAGAACATGGGTGCGCGTACGCTGCTGCAGGTGCTCGACAACCTGCCGGCTGCCCGCCCGGCGCAGCAGGATTCACGCTCGCTGTTCACCGGCTCCGACGGTGCCTCGCAGGCCAATCTGCGTGGGTTGGGCGCGCAGGGCACGCTGGTGCTGCTGAACGGTCGTCGCCTGTCGTACTACGGCGCACCCGCCGGCTTCCAGACCCAGTTCGTCAACATCGATGCGATCCCGGCTGCCGCCATCGAACGCATGGAAGTGCTCACCGACGGTGCTTCGGCGGTGTACGGCACCGACGCCGTGGCCGGTGTGATCAACGTGATCACCAAACGCAACTTCCAGGGCGCGGAGATCAACTTCACCAACGATACGTCATCGCGCATCGACTCCTACGGTGAGCGCCAGGCCAGCATCACCGCCGGCTTCGGCGACCTGGCCGAGAACCGCTTCAACATCTACGGCGCGGTCAACATGTACCGCCGTGACGCGATCCCGCTGCGTGATTTCTACGACAAGCGTCCCGAGCAGTACTACGTCAACAATCCGAACTACCTGACCAACCTGCGCCTGGGCGTGGGCAGCAAGCCGGGTGAGTTCAACCCGGGCAGCTACTTCGCCTTCGATCCGGTCACCGGCCGCCGCGTGCAGGAGGCCGCACCCGGGTGCAAGAACGTGCTGCAGGGCGAGGCCGCCGGTCCGCGTTGTGTCTGGGAGACCTGGATGAACAACGAGATCGACGCCGGCGCCAAGTCCGAGCGCAACACCGCCTACCTCAATGGCACCTTCCTGGTGGGCGACTCGACCGAGATCTTCGCCGAGGCGACCTACACCGACATCGATCTGCGTGCCAATGGCGGTACACCCCGCAGCTACGGCACCACCACCGGCAACCCGACCAGCTGGTTCTCCCGCGACACCGGCACTACGGTCAACCAGTTCCTGTATCCCTACCTGGGGCCGAACAACGAGTACAACCACGCCAGCCCCGAACTGAAGGCGATGATGGGCGGCGTAGTCGGCCTGCAGTACCTGCTGCAGGATGCCGGCGCCAACTACTTCGGGCAGCGCAACACCGACAAGAGCTACCGCGTGCTGACCGGTGCACGTGGCAACATTGGTGACTGGAACTGGGAAACTGCTTTCGCCACCGCCGGCACGCACTCCACCACCTACCAGACGATCAACGTCAACCTGAAGGGCTTCGAGAAGGCCTTCGGCCCCTACTCGGTGGACCCGGGTACCGGACGGGTGATCATTTCCGACCATCCGGCCTACAAGTTCGGTGAGATCAGCGAAGCCAACGCAGCGCTGATCCGCGAGGCGTTCCCGACCTTCGACATCCAGTCCTGGACGCGCCTGCACACCCTGGACGGCAAGATCGAAGGCCCGCTGTTCCAGCTGCCGGCCGGTGAGATGCGCGCCGCGTTCGGCTTCAATGCCAGCCGTGAAACCTTCTACACGCCGGGCAATGCCGACGCTGCCGCCGGCCTGATCACCCAGCAGGGCGGCTCGTGGTTCGACGGTGCGCGCAACACCTATGCACTGTTCGCCGAAACGGTGGCGCCGATCACCGACAAGCTGGAACTGGACGCCGCGGTGCGCGTGGACAAATACCCGAACTTCAGCGCCAACATCGCACCGAAGATCGGATTCAAGTACCAAGCGTTCGATCAACTGATGCTGCGCGGCACCTATTCGACCGGCTTCCGTGCGCCGAGCCTGGCCGAGTCCGGCAGCGGTGGTGTGTTCGCCCAGCTCGGTGGCTACCGCGATGAGGTGCGCTGCGCCGAGACCAACGCAATCGCCGATCTGTTGCGGCAGTCGCAGCGCGCCGGTGACGTGGACCTGGGCAAGAGCCTGGCCAATGTCGATTGCAGCCGCACCGTGGCCCGCATGACCCAGCCCAACCAAGACCTGAAGCCGGAGAAGGCCAAGATCGCCACCCTGGGCTTCGTCTACGAGCCGGCCAGCTGGCTGTCGGTGTCGGCCGACTACTGGTTCATCTACCGCAACAACGAGATCGTCGCCCCGGATTTCAGCCGTGACACCGACATCATCTCCTCCACCCGTTCGCCGATCACTGATGCCGATCGTGCAAACCTGGCCCAGCTGGCGGCGATGTGCGCCGACCCGGCCAGCGGTGTGAGCTGCCCCTCGGTCCTGCCCGGCTACAGCGTGGGCAACGTGGCCAGCGTGGTCGGCCAGTACAAGAACCGCGGCAAGACCCTGGTCGACGGCTTCGACGTAGACGCACGCAGCCGCTTCTCGCTGGGCGAGTGGGGGGGGCTGAACGTGGGCCTGGCCGCCACCATCGCCAACCGCAACCGCTACTACATGGATGAGGAAAGCGGCTGGTACTACGGCGACGTGGTGGGCTACTACAACAACCCGCGCCTGCGCGCCACGCTCAACGCCGACTGGACCTACAAGCAGGTGACCACCAGCATGTTCGTCAACTACGTGGGCGGTACCAAGTGGGCCCGTGACCGCGTGGATGAAGTGGATAACAACAAGGAGACCTGCACCGCCGGCTACCTGGCGCTGCAGGCCAGCAAGTGCGACGGCGCGCCGTCCTGGTGGACCGCCAACCTGAGCGTCACCTGGCGCCCCGATGACGCCTGGAACCTGAGCTTCACCGTCAAGAACCTGTTCGATCGGCTGCCGTTCTACGATCCGAACAGCTTCCTGGGTGACTCCAGTGACTACGCGACGATCTTCGGCCGTGGTTACAGTGTGACCATCGGTTATCGGTTCAAGTAAGCAGGTTCGAGTGATCCAGCGCGCCGGTTGCGGCCGGCGCGCTTCCAAGAGGAGAGATGTTTGCCATGAAACGCAGGGAGTTCATCGCGGCCAGTGCCGCCGTCGCCGCCAGCAGCCTGTTGCCACAGACCCCGGCCTGGGCGCGCGGGCGCACCCTCCGCCTGGCCATGATCGGTACCGGCATGCGCGGCCAGGTGCTGTTGAAGGAGCTGGTGCGCCGCGACGATGTCGAGGTCATTGCACTGTGCGACATCGAGCCGATCATGCTGGGTCGTGCCGTGGACATGGTGACCAAGGCCGGCAAGCCTGCGCCGAAAACCTATGGCCAGGATCGCGACAGCAACGCCTGGAAGCGCCTTCTGGAACAGAAGGGCATCGATGGCGTAATCATCGCTACGCCGTGGGAATACCACGCGCCGATGGCGATCGCCGCCATGCAGGCGGGCGTGGCCGTAGGCTGCGAGGTGGTGGCCGGCATCACCCTGCAGGACCACTGGGACGTGCTGAAGACCCAGCTCACGACCGGCACGCCCTACATGCTGCTGGAGAACGTCTGCTACCGCCGCGACGTGATGGCCGCCCTGCAGATGGTGCGACAGGGCCTGTTCGGCGAGCTGGTGCATCTGCAGGCCGGCTACCAGCACGACCTGCGCGGGGTGAAGTTCAACTCCGGTGATCCCAGCCAGCCTTACGACAGCGGCGTGGAATTCGGTCCCAAGGGCTGGAGCGAGGCACGTTGGCGCACCGAGCATTCGGTGGAGCGCAACGGTGAGCTGTACCCCAGCCACAGCATCGGCCCGTGCGCGATGTACACCGGCATCAACCGCGGCAACCGCTTTACCCATATCAACGCTTTCGCGACCAAGGCACGCGGCCTGCACGAGTACACCGTGGCCAAGAGCGGTGGCACCGCCCACCCCAGCACCAAAGTGAAGTTCAAGCTGGGTGACATCGTCACCACCACGCTTGCCTGCGAGAACGGTGAGACCATCCTGCTGCAGCACGACACCTCGCTGCCCCGACCGTATTCGATGGGCTTCCGCGTGCAGGGCACCAAGGGCCTGTGGATGGACGTCAACCACTCGATCCACATTGAAGGCCGCAGCCCGCCGCACCAGTGGGAAGAGTTCAAGACCTACCAGGATCAGTACGAGCACCCGCTGTGGAAGCAGCATGCCGACACCGCGGCCAGCGCCGGTCACGGCGGCATGGACTGGTTCGTCATCCATGCGTTCGTCGAGGCACTGAAGGCCAAGGCGCCGATGCCGATCGACATCTACGATGCAGTGACCTGGAGCGCGATAACCCCGCTGTCCGAGCAGTCCATCGCCAATGGCTTCCAGACGCTGGAGTTCCCCGACTTCACCGCCGGCGCGTGGAAGCAGCGCAAGCCGATCTTCGCCTTCGACGGCACGTACTGATCTGCACACCCACGGTAGCGCCGGGCCATGCCCGGCGTTGCTGTCTGGACTGGTGCACTCGCCCCTGCGGCGCTGGGCCTGCGCTCGGCGGCTGCCGGTTCCCGGTTCTCAGCGTGGAAGATCAGCGGCCTGATGATTCTGGGGCCGTGCCGGTGGGCCAACAACCGGTGACCTGAGCAGGGAAAGATGGCGCGCCCGGAGGGATTCGAACCCCCGACCAATGGCTTCGGAAGCCACTACTCTATCCGGCTGAGCTACGGGCGCGTTGGCCGCATAGTGTAGCCTACTTTTGCGGTTTCGGAAGTCCACCAAAAGCAGGGGCCGACCCGTCAGGGCTGCGAGGGCGGCACTACCCTCCTTCCCTTGGCCGCAAACGCTGCCTGCTCCTCTCAAGCGCCGACTCGAAGCGCTTCACGCTTCCGCCCAGGAAGAAGAAGTGGTCGGATTGCTTCGCGATGATTGCCTGATAGGCGTCCCTGAGTTCCGGGTCGTTCGACAGATAGTTCGCCAACAGAGGAAGGCCAGGCAGCGATTCGCTCGGAAGCTGCGGGCCGGCGACCTTCGCTATGGGCCCGCCAGTGCCGTCGCGGAGATCGAGAAGGAGCGTGCGGGTCAGGCGCGAGAGCGTCGCGACCTGTTCACTGTTGCCCGCGACCTGCTGCATGGCCGCGAGCGGGATGGCCGCAAAGAGATGGTAATGGGTTGCGCGCTTGCCCCGGGCAACCTCGGCAGGGAGCAGGCCCTGCTGGGTCACCTGCGCAAGTCCGCGTGAGAGCACCCGCTGGCCGGCCTCTTCAATGGATCGGTCCTTCAGCACGGCCGCTGAAAGTACAAGGGAGAGACCGCTCCAGTAATAATGATTATCGACTGGTTGGGATTGAAAGAACGCGTCAGATGCATCCGCCGCTTGCTTGATCCACGCCCTGGTCGGTGAATCGAGGACACCCGCCAGCTGTGCTTCGTCAAGGCCCAGCAGGTTGGCCAGCACGGCGACCATCAGCCAGTCACGGAAGTATCTGTCTTCCCGGCTCCGGGGTTCTCCCAGATAGTCTGTGCGAGCCATTTCATGGACCAGGTTTGTGATGCACTCTCCGACCTGGGCACGCTCCCCGGACTCAGCCTCCGCATACTGGGCCGCCAATCGGTTCAGAGCCACCACGGGTCCGCCGATACGCGTACGCACCGGCTTCTGCTCCGCCACCGCTTTGGGGTTCATCGTGGAGAACGTCGCGTCAACCGAGGGACCGTAGTAGCGCGAGATGATCCCCATCTCCGGGGACATCTGGGGCATCTTCGGACACGCGGATCCTGCGGCATGTCCCTCGCCCACGCTGGCGAGCAGCAGCAGCGCAAACAGCATTGAACAGAGCCGGGTCCAGAGGGTGTTCGACCTGCGTGCATTGGCAAGGGCAGGGATGTTGGCGGAAATCATCATCGACGTAACCTCATTCTGATTTTCTCCATCAGAGCGCGCATTCCGGCCAGGTCATCGCGGTTGATGATCAGGAAGCGGTGAATGGGAACGGAGAAAGCGACCCGGTATACGAGAAGGAAGGAGAGCGTTAGTACAACGTTCGAGATCAACATGGAAATCGCCGCACCGTTCAGGCCATAGGCCTCCGTAAGCGGCCTGGCGGTAACGATGTTGAGCATAACTCCCGGAAGCATCAGCAGGAAAACACGGAATGGGGACAGAACCACCGAGAGACTGGGGAACAGGATCGTCCAGGGTGCACCACTGAGCGTTGCAGCGACCAGAAGCACGAACAGCCAGCCATCTGCGGAGAATTGTGAACCCAGCAGCAGCGGGACCGACACATCCGCCGTGGCGATCATGGCCACGGATACTACGGTGAACAGCAGCATGGAGGTGCGAAGCATGGCTGCGCTGCTGTCGACGGCCTCCTTGGTGCTGGATGAGCGGACACTGTATGAGAATGCCACTACCGCAATGGCCATGCCCACTTCGGTGATGATCTCGGTCAACCGCTGCAGGGCGAAGAACGTACCTGCATCATCACTTGCGGAGGTGTGGCTGACAACCAGGAACGAGACCCGCTTGGCGGCGTTCATCAGCAGCACTGAGAGCATGAACAGGAAGCCCCGGCTGACCAGCTTCCAGGCCAGCGCAGTGCTCTTGCCGGACGGAACGCGGATTGCCGGCAGCTGCTTTGCGAAGAGATAGAGTGCAGCGGCAACCTGGGATATTGCCAGGGCCCACACTGCGCCAAGGAGTGTGAACGCCCCGGGGATGGCGAGGAGCAGGACAGTGCCGATCAGCAAAGCTACTCTGGATGCCACCTCCGACCGGTTGAACAGCTTGATGTCGCCGGTACCGAGGGGGGTTCCCTGCATCATGCGCAGATAGAGCATGGCCGCCAGAAGGATCGAGAACGGAGCGGCAAGTTGGGCCGGGTCCATCCCCAGATCGGACGCGCGCAGGGTCAGGTATGCCGCCGGCACACCCACCACTGAAAGGACCAGCCACAGGTAGAATCCGCTGCGGGTGTAGTCGTGCGTGAGTGCAGGTTCCTTGCCGATGAACACGGCAAGAGAATTGCGGGTGCCCAAGTCGAGAATGGTCGAGTAGATGAGCGTCGTCGAGAAAATGAATCCGTAGGCAGCCATCTCCGCCAGGGAGAGCTGCCTGGCGACAATCAGAAAAACCAGAAGATTGACCGATTTCGCTCCAAAACGCGTGACGATCGTCGCAAGTGTATCGAGCGCTCGCTTAGCCATGAGCACGGGTAATCTGTCGGGTGTCGGCAATCAGGACCTGTCGGAATCCGTCCACGATCCCGTTGAAGGCAATGCGGGTGCCATCGCTGGACCACACCGGATGTGGATCTATCCGCCGAGGACCGTTGAGGTTCTTGGTATGAATCCAGCAGAGCGCCTGTTCCTGGTTTTTTTCAAGGTCAATGAGGCGCAGCGGTATGTCGTTCTGGGAGTTTCTGAATCCCTCCGACACGTAGGAGTCGGTCACCAGGAACCGCCCGGAAGGATCCAGGCTCGGGTGTCCGCTGCCCTTGTGGCCCGGTGCGACGGTTTCCAGACAGGTGCCATCGGCCTTGAAGCGGACGAACGCCATCGGCTTACCTTTCGGGCGAAGGTTCATCAGGATGTGCTCGCCGTCCGGAGTCCAGTTGGGGTGATGGCCCCCGACCCGCCACAGCGCATCCGGCATGGCGAGCTTGATGTTGGAGCCATCCAGATTCATGGTCACCAGCTGAACCGGCGTTCCGCCGCGGAGGCGTACGCCGGTGCAGAAGAGCACGGCAAAGAGTTTGGTGTTGGTGGGATTGACCTTGACGTTGAACACATAGTACGTGCTGCCTGCCAGCTCTGATTGATCCGGCAGGCATTCAACGATGTCCCTCAAGCTCACCAGAAGCTTCCGTTCCCCGGTCACAAGGTCGGTCCGCCAGATGCCTTCCGTCGAGCTCAGGGGCGTTGTCTGTCGCTTCTTTCCGGTCAGCGGGTCGGCTACGCCATAGCCCGGGATGATCGCGTTGACATATTCGATGTCGGGTGCATAGGAGTACCGTCGGTCGGGAGAGAGACCATAGACCGGTCCATCCAGAGGGACGACCTTCCGTTGAGTGCGTTCGATGCGCACGCCCGTGGCCCGTCCTTCGACGACGTCGTTGCAGTACAGGATGTCATCGCTGCTGCCCCACTGTACGTTCGCGCCGAGCTGCGCCCCCCAGCCCAAGGTCTCGTGCACGACCTCGCACCCGCCTTCGACCAGATCGATCACGCACACACGTGCCTTGTCGCCCGGAATGGGGATGCGCTCGATGAACGGAACCTGCGTCACGGCAAGGAAGCGGCCGCTCGGAGAGAACGGGTCAACGTCAAAGAAGGTGGTCATGTAGTGACCGGAGCCAGGAGTGACCGTCGACACCGGTACGGCACTCTCCTGCGGTCGGTAGGGCCTGGATGGGCTGTCGACCCTGAGGGGCGCCTTGCTCCAGTCGCGCATCGGGCCGCGGGCGTGCGCGAGAGCCTGTCGCGCCAACTCCGGCGCTTCCTTCAGCCTTCGCTTGAGGTACTTCAGGTTGTTAATGAAAATCTGAGTGTTCATCGAATGAGGTCCAGGCCGGTCCGCGCCTTTCAGTTGCTACGACGATAGAAGCGCCAGGCTTCCTGGATGAATGAGAGAGGAAAGATGAACGCATCCTTGGCGTAGCGCCGGAAAAGCCGGCGCGGATCGGATGCCAGCCGGTACAGCCACTCCAAGCCCGACTTCGACATCCATGCTGGCGCCCGTTTCACATTGCCCGCCATGAAGTCGACCGTAGCGCCGGCGCAGATTGCCATGCCAGGGCGCAGCAGGCTGGCATGCCGATGGATCCACTTCTCCTGCTTTGGCGAACCAAGGCCAAGCACGACGAAGTTGGCGCCAGATTCATTGATCATGGCGACGATCCGATCAGATTGCGCAGCATCCTTCTCGAATCCAAACGGAGGGCTGTACGCGCCCACCACGCTCAAGGTCGGGTAGCGGTGGCGGATATGCTCGGCGGCCCGCTGGGGCACATCGTCCATACCGCCCAAGATGAAAACGGAAAGCGGCAGTGCCGCGCTATGTGCGTGGGCTAGGACTGCAGGAACCAAGTCGCTGCCGGCGACCCGCTCGGGAACAGGGTGGCGGAGCAGACGGCTGGCCATCACCACCGGCCAACCGTCAGCGAGCACGTGGGCTGCTCCTTCGTAGGCGTCGCCGAACTCGCGGTCGGTCCGCAGGATCACGACATGGTCGATGTTCGGGGTCACGACGTACTTCATTTCATCTGTCGACAGGCATTCGGACGCTATCGTCGAAGCCGCCTGCTCCAGGGTCATGAGATCTATCGGGATGTTGAACACGCGCCGCGGCTTCATTTGGGTATTCACTTCAGGACTGATCTCTCGCGCGAACTGATGGCCATCGAGATCATCAGCGTGACAAGGCAATACAGCGTGACCGGCTTGGACGCGTAGTTGGCGCCGGTAAGACTGCCCAGGACCATGGTGACGACCATGAAGAAGGTGTAGGAGTAGGGACGTGCCGGATCCCGGCGACCCGAGACAACCAGATGACTCAGCGCCAGGAGGATCACGAGTGCCATGCCGATGTATCCGGTTTCAAAGAACGCCTGCAGAAAGCTGTTGTGCGGGTGCGGCGGTCGATAGAAGCCAGGCCACATGTAGTCAAAGGCTGCGTTGTCGAACGAGCCGAAGCCGTAACCCTTCCACGGGGACAGGAGCGCTTCGTTGACGCTCTTCATCCAGATCGTCGTGCGTCCGGTCAGGCTGGTGTCAACGCCGGCATCAGCAAGTGTGGATTCGATGTTCGCCTGGAACGTGAGTGCCAGTGCGATGGCGCCTAGTGCCGTTGCGGTCACCAACCAGCGCATCGGTTTGCGCATGGAGAAGGATACAGTCAGCAGCAGTGACGCAACGACGAATACGGAATACAGGCGGGCGTACGCGAGGTAGAAGACGCCGAGCATCAGTGGTGCTGCGAGGAACAGCAACCAGCGCTGCGGGAGAACCTTGCGCATATCGCCGTTCAGCCAGGCCAGCACGGCCAGTCCCAGCGCACACCCCATGAACAGGCCCAGGCGGAGTTGGTGCTCGAAAACTCCCCGGAGCTCGGGCCGCTCGCCTGACGTGAATGGCTGGAAGGCGAGACTACGATCGACGGGGATTATCAACAGCGATAGAACGGCCGTGATCGAGCCGAGCATGACCACATGACGGACAACGAGTTCAACTGGCGCCGCGGCGATGATGATGGTCGTGAGGAAGATGATCGAAAGAAGCGTGAGCTGGAAGATCGTATCGGTAGCCGAGGGCGACCATGCGGCACTTACGGCAACCAGTACCAGATAGACAAGGAGCAGCCGGTTGGATGATCTGATGGACGGGCTGGGGATGCGCCAGCCGTTGGCCAGTGCCGTTGCGAAGATCGACAGCCCCATCAGCACAATCATTGCCAGGTTGCCGGTTTTGATGCCTTCGAAACGCGGAAGGTTCAGGTCAAGGCACAACGCGCCCAGGACGAAAAAGAACACCGAGATGTTGGGGACCCGTATGTCTGCGGTCGCCCGGAATTGATGCTGAGCGCTGTTCATGCGTGCGATGCGGTTCCGTGGGAAGCCGCCGACTGGCTCTCCCGTTCCAGAAGAAGACGATCAAAGTAGGAATCAAGTCGTTCGCGTTCCGCAAGGCCTTGTGCCCAAGAAAGATCATGCACGGACTCGATCGTGCCCCCCTGCATGTCGATCACATTGGTTGAAAGGCCAAGGTCGGCAAACAGGGCGCTCACCTTGCCGTGGTTCCCGCCGGGTAGCACCGCGACCGGGCGGGCTCCGGCATTCGCGGCGAGAAGCAGGACGTGCAGGCGATTGGAATAGACACGCTCCGTCATGGAATACCAGTGAAAGGCTGTCTCCAGGCTGGAATCGGTTTCGATCAGCGAAATACGCTCTTCGCCGAAGCGCTTGCAGAGCCGGGAATGGAGCTCCCGCATGCCGCGGGAGTCACGCCCGACCTGTGAGATCACGGCGTGATGACTGTCCGAGGTGCCTTCGGCGATGATGCGTTCTGCCCACTCCGAAAGCTGCACAGTGGAAAGGCCTCGATCAGTGCGAAAACTGAAGGCGCTGGCGATCTGCTTCGAGGTCGCCTCCATCGCTGGCTGCTGGTAAAGATTGAATGAGAGGTCGGGGACAACGTCGTCAGCTGGAATTCCAATTCGCTCAAGGTAGCGTGCGCTGACCCCATCCCGAACCACGAACGCATGGCAGATCCTGCGCCTCATGCGTGTCACCAGCCGCTCACGCCACGTCATCGGCTCGAACGAGACGCCAACCAGACATACGCGCACGCCAAGACAGCGCAGGGCCAACAGGATGCAGTTGTAGACCAGGGAGGACACGAACGCCCTCGTGCTGTCGCCGACACCGCCGCCAAGGCCGCCGGGGTTGAGGAAAAAGTAGCACCGATTTCCTGCGATCGCCCGCTTCGCCATGTCCAGCAGCATCCTGCCGCGACCAGAAGTGATCAGCCGTGTATTGGAGAGCTGCTCGACGCCCATGGTTGCGTGGAAGCTCTTCGGTGAACGTGTGAGGTCGATCGTCAAGGGCACTCGTGCAGCGACCAGCGCAGCCAGTTCCTTGTTGATCAAGGCGTCTCCCAGGTTGTCGAACTGCGTCTTGACGCTCATGAATCCCAAGGTTCCGGGCATCATCGCTGCTCCGCCGAGGCCATCGCCTGCTCAGTCAGGGCATGGATGTACGCATAGTTGTGTGCGTGGCTGGCACCATCACCGCGCGCAGCGACGGCCAAGGCAGTTTTCTTGAACAGCCACTCCGGGGCCACGGTCCTGTAGATACTCTTGAGCACGGTTTTCGGATGGACCGCGCCGCAGTTGCGGAGAATGATGGAAAGAGCACGAATCTTGCTGCGCTTGGCAACTTCGTGGGACAGCGCATAGAGCACGAAGCCTGAGCGGGCCTTGGGAGTCAGCGGGCACATTGGAGAGCCAAGCCAGGCACGGATGTTCTCTTCGGCGCTCGAACTGGAGATCCGGGCGTCTGCCTGGTCATCGAAGAGCACGGCGAGCGGGCGGTCGATGAACAGCATCGTGCCGGACGCGCGGCGCGCGCGGATGAAGAAATCCGGGTCCTGCACCTTGCGCAATGCATCATTCCACTTCGTCTCCAGTGCCACATCGCGTCGCACGACGATGCTGGATGACTGGATGCGCTCATCGTGAACGAAATAGAACTCGCTGATCTCTTCGTCATCGCCGGGAGCGCGGCTCGGTCGCAGCTGCATGCGGTCGTCGCCACGATATACCAGCAGCCGTGAGGCGATGACGCCGGGCTGGCTGATCGCTACTTGATCTGCGATCGTCTGCAGCTTGTCGGGAAGGAAGATGTCATCGCTGTCCAGATATGCGATGTAACTGCCTTGAGCGAGAGAGCCTCCAAGGTTCCGCGCTGCACATGCTCCCTTCCTGTCGCTGGCCTGCCGGACAAGCTGCAGGCGAACATCGGTGAAGCGCGCTGCCACGGCGGCAATGTCCTCATCGGAATGATCGTCGACGACAATGACCTCGAAGTTGTCGAAGGTCTGATTGCGAAGCGATATCAGAGCGCGTGTCAGCAGTTCCGACCGGTTCTTGACGGGAATGACGACCGAGAACAGCGGCGCAGGGGTGTCAGGCTTCATAGATTTATTTCAGTTGTTACCAGGCAGGTCACGGGTGTCGCCTCTTTCAGCATCTTAGAGGACCGTGGTCGATTGGGTCTGCGGCGGGTTCCCCGTGGCTGAACGGCTCCGTCATACTTGACCCGCAGAGGGGGCCCGAACCTGGGCAGGTTCGATCGATCCGGGGCCTGCCCCATGCAGGGCTGGCGGATGAGGCTTGCCGCTCTCCGTCCGCTGGAACCCGCCGACGGCCGGACTTCAGCGGAGTCGCGGAATGGTTCATGTCTGCATCCTTGCAAGTGTTGCGGGCGATGCCCCCTGGGTGCCCCTTACCAGGGCAACCCGGCATGCTACCCGGAGTGTGTGACCTGATCCAAGGCCCACGGCGCCCTAGCAGCTGAACAGGAGCGCTTTGGTCTGTCGAGGCGCCATGAGGCAGTTTGATGACCGTTTCTGGTATGCTAATCCGCTGTTTGTCAACTTCGCCAATTCAGTTTGTGCGGCAAAAGCTGCCCTGGATTGAGCGATGGCCGGGCGATGGTGCCCGGCGTCTTGGCGTCCACAGCCTGTTCTTCGAATTTCACGATGGAAGCGATGAGAAAGCAATCAGAGTCACGAGTGGTCAAGGATGACGAGATCGATCTGCGGGAGATCGTGGGTCTGCTCATCGACCGCAAATGGTGGATTCTGGGGCCTACAGCGCTGTTCCTGGCCATAGGCGTTGCGTGGGCAATGCTTATGGCGCCGGTGTACCAGGCGCAGGCACTGGTGCAGGTCGAGTCGAAGATGCCCACCATTCCCGGACTGTCCGATCTGGCCTCTCTCGGCGGTGGCGGCAGCACTGCGGCCACCACCGAAGTTGCGCTGCTGACCTCCCGGACCGTGATTGGTTCCGCTGTCGATCAGCTGCAGCTGGACATCCAGGTCAAGCCGGTTCGATTCCCGTTGATCGGTGGCTTCATCTCCAGGCGCTTCACCCCAGAGTCGGATGGGCAGGTCGCCTCTCCTTGGCTGGGCATGTCCCGCTACGGATGGGGGGGTGAAAGCCTGGACGTTCATCGCCTGCAGGTCCCCGCTGCTCTTCTGGACACCACGCTGCTTCTGGAGGCTGGGGAGTCGACTGGCAGTTACGTACTGTACGACGAGGACGGCGAGGAACTGCTGAAGGGAGCTGTGGGCAAGCCCGCTTCCGGCAAGGGCGTTGAGCTGGAAGTAGCTGCGCTGCATGCCAACCCTGGCATGCGCTTTGAGATCACCAAGCAGCGTAGATTCGATGTCGTCGCTGCATTGCAGGAGGACGTCAGGGCTACCGAGCAGGGCAAGGATTCCGGCATTCTCCAGCTGGTCTACGAGTCGGAAGATCCTCGTGTCGCTGAGAATCTAGTCCAGCAGATCGCCGACGCCTATGTACGTCAGAACGTGGATCGTAGTTCGGCGGAAGCGGCCTCCCAGCTTCAATTCGTGAAGGATCAGCTGCCGACGATCCGCCGCCAGGTCGAGCAGGCGCAGTCCGCGATGAGTGAGTATCAGTCGCGCTCCAATGCGGTCGACATCACCATGCAGACCAAGGGCCTGCTGGAGCAGGAAGTGGCGGTGGAGGCCAGCATCCAGCAGCTTCGCCTGAAGCAGGCCGAGATGGACCGCAGCTTCACGCGGGAGCATCCGGCCTATCGCGCGCTGTTGAAGCAGCTTGGAGAACTGGAGGGCCGCAAGTCCGGCTTCCAGCGCCAGGTCGGGCAGCTGCCGGATACGCAGCAGGAGCTGCTGCGGCTTACGCGTGATCTGCAGGTCAGCAACGAGTTGTACACGGCGCTGCTGAACCAGGCGCAGCAACTGGACGTCGCCCGTGCGGGGGCCGTCGGTAATGTCCGGATCGTGGATCCGGCCGCCGTGGACATCGCTAATCCCGTGAAGCCGCGCAAGGCGCTCATCGTCGCGATCGCCACGCTTCTTGGCGCCTTCCTGGCGACGGCGTTCGTGTTCCTTCAGCGCATGCTGAACCCGGGAATCGAAGATCCCTCCGACATCGAAGCGCTCGGCCTGCCGGTGTACGCAGCCATTCCGCTGAGCGTATCCAGTACGCTGCCGAAGCTTCGCAAGGGCAAGCATGGCACCCGCATGATCGCGGATGGCCGTCAGCACCTGCTTGCGGTGACCGCACCGGCCGACCCCACGGTCGAAGCCCTGCGCAGCCTGCGTACCAGCCTTCACTTTGCAATGCTGGAGGCGAAGAACAACATTCTCGCCATCTCCGGTCCTCGTCCTGGCGTAGGCAAGACCTTTGTGTCAGCCAATCTGGCAGCGGTCATCGCTCAGGCCGGGCAGCGCGTGCTCGTGATCGACGCCGACATGCGCAAGGGTACGCTCCACAAGATTCTTGGCGTCTCGCATCAGAAAGGCCTGTCGGACATCCTGGGGGGCAAGCTGGCAGTGGACGAGGCAATTCAGCCAGTTCCGGGCGTGGATTCCATGCACTACATGGTGCGCGGTGATATCCCGCCGAATCCGGCTGAACTGCTTATGCATCCGCGATTCGCGGAGATGCTGAATGATCTGGCGGGCAGGTACGATCTGGTGATCGTCGATACGCCGCCGATCCTCGCCGTAACCGATCCGGCGCTGGTAGCCACCCATGCAGGTTCGAGCCTGCTGGTGACCCGGTTCGGCGTCAACCAGGCGAAGGAGATCGAGCTGACCCTGCAGCGCTTTGAACAGAACGGCGTGCAGATCAAGGGTGCGATCTTCAACGCAGTGGAGAAGCGCGCGACCGGGTACTACAGTTACGGCTATTACGAATACAAGTCGGATGGGAAGGCCTGATCCTTTCCATTCGGGTTGAAACAAGAAGGCCCGGTACGCGTTGGCGTACCGGGCCTTTTTTACTGGCTGTTCCGGCATCACTGCGGATCAGTCGTTTCCGAATAGATCCCGGGTGTAGACCTTGTCGGAGACATCCTCAAGTTCGGCGGATAGCCGGTTCGCCAGAATCAGGTCAGCCTCCGACTTGAATCGCTCCAGGTCGTTGATGACCCGGGAGTTATAGAAGTGCGGGGTCTGTAGTACAGGCTCGTGGACGATGACCTCTATACCCTTGGCCTTGATGCGCTTCATCACGCCCTGGATGGCGGAGGCACGGAAATTATCCGATCCGGATTTCATGACGAGGCGATAGATGCCCACCACCTTCGGTGAACGCGCGATCACGTCGTCGGCAATGAAGTCCTTGCGGGTACGGTTCGCTTCCACGATGGCGTGGATCAGGTTCTGTGGCACGTTGCTGTAATTTGCCAGCAGCTGTTTCGTGTCTTTCGGAAGGCAGTAGCCGCCGTAGCCGAAGGACGGGTTGTTGTAATGGTCACCGATACGCGGGTCGAGGCTGACACCGTCGATGATCTGTCGGGTATCCAGTCCATGCACCGCCGCGTATGTGTCCAGCTCGTTGAAATAGGCAACGCGCATGGCCAGGTAAGTGTTGGCGAACAGCTTGATCGCTTCGGCTTCCGTGGAACCGGTGAACACTGTGGGCACGTCCTTGCGGATGGCTCCCTCCCTGAGAAGCTCCGCGAACTCCAACGCACGTTCTGAACGCTCACCCACAATGATGCGGCTGGGATGAAGGTTGTCGTAAAGGGCCTTTCCCTCGCGCAGAAACTCCGGAGAGAAAATGACATTCTGCGTGCCGAAACGTTCCCTGAGCTGTTCAGTGCAGCCTACCGGGACGGTGGACTTGACCACGACAAGCGCATCCGGATTGATCTGCTGCACATCCCGCAGTACCGACTCAACGGAGCGGGTATTGAAGTAATTGGTGAGGGGGTCATAGTCGGTGGGCGTCGCGATGATGACGAAACGTGCGTCCTCGTAGGCCTCCTTGCGATCCATCGTGGCCTTCAGATTCAGGTTGCCCCGCGCGAGAAATGCTTCGATCTCCGCGTCTTCGATGGGAGACTTGCCAGCGTTGATGCGCGCAACGCGATCTGCGTCGATATCCAGCGCGATGACCTCATGGTTCTGTGCCAGCAGAACAGCGTTTGACAGGCCAACGTAACCGGTACCGACCACGGCAATTTTCATGTGGGTTCCTTTCCTGCATCAGCGGGCAGGCTTGGCCTTGCGCGCAGATGGCGTGACATGGGGGTCGCAATGCTACTACATGGATGATGGCCGGGGCCTGACGGCCGGGGTCCGCAACCTCCTCCCACGCCGTGTCGTCGTCCAGGAGTATCCTATCCTCATGGCCGATACCCCCCTCACTTCGCCGCATTCGCCGGCGACGCCGCGCTGGCGGCATTACTGGAGTTTGATGCGCGCAGATCGTCCGATCGGCACGTTGCTGCTGCTGTGGCCCACCTGGTGGGCGCTGTGGCTGGCGGCAGGCGGCATGCCGCCGCTGTGGACCCTGTTCGTGTTCACCGCGGGTGTCTGGCTGACCCGCTCAGCGGGGTGCGTCATCAATGACTACGCCGATCGCTGGCTCGACCCGCATGTGGAGCGCACCAAGGCCCGTCCGCTGGCGACGGGGGCGATCAGTGGCCGTGCCGCGCTGGTGCTGTTCGCGGTACTGATGCTGGTGGCATTCGGGCTGGTGCTGACCCTGAACGGGCTGACCATCGGCATGAGCTTCATCGGCGTGTTCCTGGCTGCCAGCTATCCCTACCTGAAGCGCTATACGCACCTGCCGCAGGTCTACCTGGGGATGTCGTTCGGCTGGGGTATTCCCATGGCATTCGCCGCGGTCCAGGGCGAAGTGCCGCTGCTGGGCTGGCTGCTGTACGCCGGCAACATCCTCTGGTCGACCGCGTATGACACCTGGTACGCCATGGTCGACCGCGAGGACGACCTGAAGATGGGCTCGCGCTCCACGGCGATCCTGTTCGGGGACCTGGATCTGGTGATCCAGGGGGTGCTCTACGCCCTGTTCCTGGCGACCATGGCGCTGGTCGGTGTGCGCGCCGGCCTGGGGAGCTGGTACCTGGCCGGCCTGGCGGTGGCTGCGGCGCTGGTGGTGTACGAATTCTGGATCTGCCGCAACCGCGAGCGGGGGCCATGCTTCAAGGCGTTCCTGCACAACAACTGGGTTGGCGCGGCGCTGTTTGCTGGTATAGCGCTGGATCTGGCGCTGCGCTGACAGGGCTGCCGGGCAGGGGCGCGATGCCGCCCTACGACCAATAGGCGACTGACAGCCCCCGCCGCGAGGCCGAGAATCGAGCCATCGAACCTGGGAGGGTAGGTGATGGCCTCGACGGCAGCAGTACAGGATGGCTGGATGGCGCGCGCAGCGCTGCGCTCGGCATCCTGGGCGGAGAAGTGGTTCCCTGATGCCTACGTGTTCGCGGTGCTGGGCGTGGTCATCGTCGCCCTGGCAGCCATCGGCTTCGGTTCCACGCCGCAGACCACGGCCAGCGCCTTTGGCGATGGCTTCTGGAGCCTGATTCCCTTCACCATGCAGATGGCCTTCGTGGTGATCGGCGGTTATGCCGTGGCCACCGCGCCTGTGGTGGCGCGCTTCATCGAACTGCTGGCGCGGGTGCCGCGCACGGGGCGCGGTGCGGTGGTCTACGTAGGCCTGGTCAGCATGCTGGCCTCGCTGCTCAGCTGGGGTTTCTCGCTGGTGTTCGGCGGTCTGCTGGTGCGTGCATTGGCGCGCCGGACCGATCTGCGCATGGACTACCGCGCTGCGGGTGCATCCGCCTACCTCGGCTTGGGCGCGGTGTGGGCGATGGGCCTGAGTTCTTCGGCTGCGCAGCTGCAGGCGAACCCGGCCAGCATGCCGCCGGGGCTGGTGGAGATCACCGGCGTACTGCCCTTCACTGAAACCATCTTCCTGTGGCAGTCGATCGTACTGACCGCGGCGTTGATCCTGGTGTCACTGCTGATTGCCTGGCTGACCGCGCCGGCGACTGGCAGTGCGCGCACCGCTGAATCGTTTCCCGGTGCGGCGCAGGCCGAGCCTGAGCCGCTGCAGCGCCGCACCCGCCCCGGCGAATGGCTCGAATACAGCCCGCTGCTGACCGTGCTGCTCTCGCTGCTGGCCTTCGGATGGCTGTTCAACGAGTTCGCCAACAAGCCGGTGGTGACCGCGATCGCCAACCTCAATACCTACAACTTCCTGTTCATCTCGCTCGGCCTGCTGCTGCACTGGCGTCCACGCAGCTTCCTCAACGCGGTGGCCAAGGCGGTGCCCAGCACGACCGGTGTGCTGATCCAGTTCCCGCTGTATGGAGGCATCGCCATGATCCTCACCCACGCGGCCGGCGCCGATGGGCAGACGCTGGCGCACCGGCTGTCCAGTCTGTTCGTGCACATCGCCAGCACCGATACGTTCGCTCTGGTGATGGGCGTGTACTCGGCGGTACTGGGCTTCTTCGTTCCCTCCGGCGGCGGCAAGTGGATCATCGAAGCACCGTACGTGATGCAGGCGGCCAACGAACTGAAGGCGCACCTGGGCTGGGCCGTGCAGGTGTACAACGCGGCGGAAGCACTGCCGAACCTGATCAATCCGTTCTGGATGCTGCCGCTGCTGGGCGTGCTTGGCCTGAAGGCCCGCGACATCGTCGGCTTCACCTTCATCCAGCTGCTGGTGCACATCCCGCTGGTGCTGGGCCTGCTGTGGTTGCTGGGCATGACGCTGGATTACGTACCGCCGGTGATGCCATGAGGTGCAGCGCCCGCCGCGCGGCCGGGCCGGGCGGGCGCCGCTGAATGGGCCACAGCCTCTGCGGGCATGAGCACATGCAGAACCCGCATGAATCCTTCAGCTGCTTGCGGCGCAAGGGGCCACGCCGGTTCATTCACGCGCATGCACATTTCTGTAGCTGCGTCACAACGCATGGTTAACCCACCGCTGCAGACGATGGCCGCAACCACCGCATTCCGCGAGTGGCACTGGAGACACCGCAATGGGCCAGCACAATCAGAACCAGCAGAACCAGCAGAACCAGAAGCAACAGGATCAGCAGGATCAGCAGGGGCGCGGTCGCGATCAGCAGCAGCAACAGCAGCAGGAACAGCAGCAGCGCGGCCAGCGCAACCAGCAGCAGGGCGGGCAGGACGAGGAAGAGTGACCCTCGCATCCCTGCACAGCATCGCCTGAGGCCCCGCCTTGTGCGGGGCTTCTCATTCCAGCGTGCCGATCCGCTCCAGCACTGGCGCCGCCGACATGTCGTTGGGATTGGTACCCGGTACCCCCTGCGGTACATCCATGCCCAAGCTGCGGTAGAGGTCGATCCAATGCTGGGCGATCCTGCCGGTCTGCGGGTTGCGGAAGTTCATCGGCTGCAGCGCGAACACATGATGGGCACGGAAGGCACGTTCGATGAAGTCCGAGCAGTAGTAGCTGTCATCGTTCGGCACGTAGGAGGCGTTGTATGGCCTTCCAAGCAGGGTACGCGCGGTGGCGACGGCGTCGCCGATGGCAGCGTTGTGCGGTGCGCGCAGGCGGTAGACCACGATCTGCCGCAGCCGGGCGCGCGCGTCCTGCTGGAACGCAGCCAACGTCTGCCGGCGCGAGCCCTTCTCGTCCGCATGCAGCACTTCCCAGCCCTGCGTCGTGGCGGCCACCAGACCCACATGATCGAAACCGGGATGAGCCTGCGTGCCGGTCGCATCATCGATGGCAGCGCTCAGGCCACTGTGTCCTGCGGTGACGAACAGCAGGTCGCCTTCCTGGAGGTCCATCGCCGTCGCTGCGGCAGCGGGCAATAACAGGGCGAACAACAGCAGGATGCGGCGCATGGAGAGTCCGGCAACGGGATGGAGCGCCATTGTAGGTTCCTGCACGGCACACGGCCCGTTCAGGCCGGCGGATGCGGTACGGCGCGTACCTCCCAGCCCAGTTCCGCATCCCGCAGCTCGCCCGCGGGTACATCTCCCAGCAGCACTTGCAATCCCCGTGCGTTGGGCAGGTCCTTCTGTTCGGGGAACCAGCGGCGATCGGCGGCAACGACGATCAGCAGGCCCTCGTCATCGCCCATCGGTGCGAACTGGGCCGACGGCGTGCTGATCGGTTGCAGGCCGAACTGCCCGGTGGCCTGCAGGCGCACCGAATCGACATCGTGGCTGGGCAGGCCGACTTCGCTCAGGCAGGTCATCTCACTGCCATGGAAGGCGCCGTCCTGCGGACTGCGAGGAAGCCGGCGCCGGCCGATCAGCTCCAGGATCAGGCCATCCGGGCCGGTGAAGTACACCGACTGCGATTGCCAGCTGCTTTCCAGCGCGAAGTAGTCCTGCCCTGTCGGGCTGCGCTGCAGCGGCGCACGCTCGCGCAGCCAGGTCGTGGCGGCGGCGAAACGGTTGTCCGGCACGTTGAAGGCCAGGTGCACACCGCCGACCGCGATGTCCTCGGCCGGTCGCAGCTCGATCGTGCTCCAGCCGATGTAAATGCGGGTGCCGCCGACCGGCAGCTGCAGCACATCGTGGAAATAGGCCGCCACCCCGGTGACGTCGGAGACCGGCAGGGTGAGATGCAACAGACGCATGTTCTCTCCGCCTCGAAGCGTGCGCTGGCAGTGTAGCGGCACCGGCCTTCGCGCGCCGTCGTCATCCCTGCAACACGGTGTCGCGAAGCGCTACGGACGCGGCTTCAGGGCGGCCTCGAAGAACCGCTTCGCCTCCGCCACGGTGCGTGCATGCGTCTGCGCTCTTGGCGTCTGGCTGCTGCACAGGGCGGGCAGTCGCTGCCGGCCCAGCGGGGTGCATTCGGACAGGAAGTCGTAGTGGCCGACACCGGGCAGGACATCCAGTCTCGCCTCCGTGATGGATGCCTTGGCGACCTCCGCGTTGGTGGCCGCAGGAGCGACCGTGTCCGCCGCGCCCTGGATGATCGACACCGGTTGCGGCAGTGCCTGCAACTGCTGGGGCGGGAACGCCTGCATGATCGCCGGTGCCATCAGGAACACGGCGCGCACACCCGGGACCGGGCGGGCATCATCGGCGTGGGCCATCCACGGCGCCAGATCCGCTGCCGCCGCCGCGGCCTTGCGAGCCTCCAGGGTGTGCGACGGCGCCTCGCTCTGGGGCTGGCACACACCGTCATCCGGATGGGCTTCGCAGAAATCACGCAACCGCCGCAGATCCGGCCGCGCCCCCGTCGCCAGCAGGGCCGTGTAGCCTCCGGCCGAGAAGCCCATTACACCGATCCGCTGCGCATCCACGTGCGGGCCCAGCTTGGGATCGGCCTGCACGGCGGCCAATGCGGCGCGCAGATCATCCGCACGCAGCCAGCTCAGCATGCTGCCATGCAGGGTCAATTCATCCACGCCATTGTTGCCGGGATGATCGACGGCGATCACCAGATAACCGGCGCGCGCCAACGCGGTGCCGAGCCAGCCCATCATGCGGGCGCTGCCGCCGTTGCCATGCGAGAGCAGCAAGGTCGGCAGGCGGTCACCGGCAATGGCTGCCTCCGGCGCCGCCTGGCCCACCACGAACAACGGTGCATCGGGCGGACCGATACGCAGTGGCACTTCGCTGCTGCCCGCCACAGCCGGATACCAGACGGTGTAGCGAAGCGTATCGCGCTGCTGCGCGTCGCGTACTGCCGCGCTGGACACGGTGGTCACCGCCTGGTGTTCGCCGGCCAACCCATTGCCGGGAACGCCGGCCAGCGACGTGGGGGCAATCAGGACCAGGGCCAGCAGCAGGTGCATCAAGCGCATCGCACGACTCCTTTCAGTGTGTTGCATTCATCAGGGGTGGGGGTCCACGGGCAGCCAGATCTCCACACCGCCGTTGCCGGTGTACTCGTCGAAGCGGGCGTCGTAGCGTTCCAGATCCGGCGCCGCGGCAAGGCTCAATCCGGAGGTGGGCAGATAGTGATCCAGCAACCAGAACCAGGTGGCGCGTATGGACGAGATGTGGCCGTCATGCCAGGCCACCAGATAGCGGCGCGCGGGAATCTGCAGGCGCTGCCAATGTGCTGGAATCGAGGTCAGCGCGGCGCTGGGCAATGCGGCCAGGTAGGTGAATCCGCCGTCGTCATCACTGTCGTGGCATACACCGAAACTGACCGGTGCGGGTTTGGGCCACTCCCGGTTGAGCTGCGCCCACTGGCCAGGGATGGCGCCACTGCTGTGGCGGGTGTGGCGCATGCCGATCCCGGCCACCTGGAACGAGGGCGTGTCGAGCAGGCGCGGTGCCACGCTGCAGGCGGTGGGAACGTCGTCCACGCGCGCCGCCTGCACCAGGACTAGATCCGCAGTGCCGGACTCGCGCACCCGTTCGGGGGTCTGCCCGAACTGCTCGCAGAAGGCACGGGTGAACGCGGCATGCGTGGAATAACCGGCGTCCATTGCCACCGGCAGGATTTCGTCGGCGCCGTCGGCCAGCCGCTGCGCCGCCATGCTCAGGCGGCGGCCGCGCAGGTAGCGCATCACCGACGTGCCGGTGCGCGCGTGGAACAGACGCGACAGATGGAAGGGCGACAGGCCAGCGGCTGCCGCGATATCGGCCAACGCCAGCGGACGGCCCGCATGGGTTTCGATGTACCACAACGCCTTGCCTGCCGCGCTCATCCCGCCATCCCCGCTCCACTGTCCGGCACAGTAGCGGATCGGCTGCCGCTGCGCTTAGCAGTTCTTGCGCAGCGGAAGGCTGACATGGGAGAGGACCGGGCCGCCGGCCGGCTCCGGCAAAGTCCCCGGCCGGCCGGGAGAGCCGGCCCGCCGGGGATACCACACAACGCTTTACCGCCTTACTTGGTTTCTTCCCACTGCACGACGTCGGGCTCGGCGGCGCGGATGCCGGCGGTCGACAGCAGTCGTGTGGTCGCGTCCAGTGCGGCGTTCACCGATGGGTACTCGACGATCGCACGGCCGGAGGCCTTGGACACCTTCACCACGGTGCCGCCGGTGGCCGTTGCCGCGCGCTGTGCGGAGGCCGCATCGGTGAAGAAGACCTTCACCCGGGAGGTAGCCACCACCGGCGCGCCGTCGCTGGAAACCGCGGCAGCGAACTTGCCGGCACCAGCATCCAGACGTGCAGCGGCACCGGTGCTGCTGGCGTCGGTGGAGCGCTTGCTGCGGGTGCCGGTGCCGGGCGCCGGTGCGTCGGTCGAGGGCGTGATGCGGAACTCACCGCCCTTGGCCTGCTGCACGGTGGCCGACGGCGCCAGCTGGAAGCGGGTCGCGCCCACGTTGAACGCGCGGCCCGTGGCCCTGGCCTTCAGTTCCTGTGCGTCCACGGCAGACAGGCTCCTGGCTGCAGGGGCCTGGGGCGAGCTCTGCGCCCAGGCGGTAGAGGAGATCGCCGCGACGGCGAGGGTGGTCAGCAGAATGGTCGTCTTCATCATCAGTGCCCCAGAACGCGGATCTTGAAGAATTCAAGGCTGCCGCGCGACGCTGCGTTCGCGGACTGCCCCATGTCGGTCACTTCCAGGGTCCAGGTGCCGTTGCCGGTCTCATCCAGGAAGGCGTTGCTTGACAGCAGGTCCCAACTGGTGAAGTTGCGTTGGATCGCCACGGAGCCCGACAGGCCGGAGCCGATCGACGTGAACGCCGGCTGCACCACGCTGCGCGTGCCGCTGGGCGAAACCAGTACGAACTGCAGCTGGCGGGTGTTGCTGTGACTCACCCGGAAGCCCAGCTGCACCGATTCGACGTTGCGTGCGACATTGGCCAGCTGCACCGTCAGCCGCGCTGCTGCAGCGGAGGTGTTGCCGATGGCGACCCGGCGCGTGGTGTTGCGCCATCCGCTGTCCACCAGCGGCCCCAGAGACTGGAAGTTCTCTGCGACCTCCACCGCGCGCGCCGCGTTGACCACGCCGAAGCCGTACCAGTTGCTGTAGGCCCGGTTTGCAGCGTTGACGGTCCAGCCCGGCACCAGCGTGCGTCCATCGGCGAGTGTCACGGCAGGCTGGTTGGGATGGTTGCGGGTGGCCGTGGTGGCCAGGATGTACTTCACGTCGCGGTACGTCAGGTTCGGATTGGTTTCCAGCACCAGCGCCGCCACGCCGGACACCATCGGCGCCGAGGCCGAGGTGCCGTTCATCTTGGCGGTGTAATTGCAGGTGTTGTCGACAGCGGACTGATTGCCGTCCAGCGTGTTGCGCAGGCTCGTGTTCTTGTTGCTGCCCTGCGCGCAGCCGGTGACATCGGTGGTGACGATGGCCGGATCGTAGCGGACGGCAGGCTGGCCCGGGACGACCTGCCGCTGCCAGCCGTACTCGCCACCGAATGCGGACACCCACAGCGCGGCACCGGTGGACGAATAGGACGAACGCACGCCGTCGGCGCGCACGGCGCCCACGGTGATCACATTGAACAGATTGTTGCGGGGGTCGCGGCCGGCAGGCACGCAGCCGGTGCCGCGGTTCTTCGTGTCGGTGGTGCAGACATCCTGCGTCTGGCTGATCGATGCGTTGTTGAAGTTGTTGCCGGCGGACTTCACGTAGATGCCGCCGCTGCCGCCGCGCGTGCTGGACAGCGCCTGCTCGTACGCGCGGATGTCGTTCTCGCTGAACGCGAACGGCAGGTTCGGGTTGCCCGGGCCTGCGCCCCAGCTGTTGTTGAACACCTGCACGTCGGCGGCCTCGGCGCCGTCCCACCACGAGTACTCGATGTTGGCCGTCTGGCTGCCGCTTGCATCGGAGGCCAGTACGTTGAAGCCCTTCAGCGTGGCGGCCGGGGCCACGCCGCGCACGCCTACGCCGTTGGCGCCCACCGCGCCGGCAATGCCGCCGACCATGGTGCCGTGATTGTCCACATCCGGAGCGGAGGGGGAGGGGTTGTTGGAGTTGTTGGCAAAGTTCTTGCCCGCCACGGCTGCCACGTTGGCGGCCAGGTCCGGGTGGGCGATCTGCAGGCCGTCGTCGACGATGCCGATGATCACCCCTTCGCCGCGGATGCCATTGCGGAACAGACCATCCACGTTCAGATCATTGCCGGCAACCGGCCGGGTGTCGCCCTGTACCGCTTGCCCGGTGTTGAGCAGATGCCATTGGATGCCGGCCAGCGGATCGGCCTGCTGGGCCTGGGCGGTCACGGCCAGGCTGCCCAGTACCAGGGCAGTGGCCAGGGCCAGCCGCGCGGAGCGCGGTGGCGCGGAGTGGTGCGTGTGTCGCTTCATACACGAATCCTTCTGTTGTGAATCGGCATGGCAGGACGGCGGGACGGAATTGCCCCATCGCAACGAGCCAAACGCGACACAACGGAGAACCCCCTACCTCTTCACGGCAGCAATCTGCAGATATGCCGATTGCGTCACAAACACTTATTTCTCACGGTAATGACGACTGCGCATTCCTGTTGTAAGGCCACGCCTGGGCTTGCCGCAGAACCGAAGCCTCATCGCGCGCCTTCACCACCGACTGTGTTACCAAGGCCCGTGCACTTCCCCGCAATGGAGCAGGACGATGGTCAATCCGCTGGCCCAGGCCCATCGTGGCCTTGGCACGACGCTGTTCAGCCTGTTGAATCCGATCCCGTTCGGCTTCTTCGTCGGCGCCCTCATCTTCGATGCCATCTACCTCAACTCTGCCGAGGTGATGTGGGGCAAATCCGCGGCCTGGCTGATCACGTTCGGCCTGCTCATCGCCATCGTGCCGCGACTGATCAACCTGTTTTCCGTCTGGCGCCGGGGTAACACCGCCACGCGCATCGACCGGCTCGATTTCCTGCTCAATCTGGTGGCGGTGGCCCTGGCCATCTGGAACGCCTTCGTGCACAGCCGTGATGCGTATGCGGTGGCCGTTCCCGGCACGATCCTGTCGGCGCTGACCGTTGCACTGATCGGTCTCGGCCATGTCCTGTTGTCACTGCAGCCGCCGGTGCTGCAAGGAGGCCGTCATGGTTGATCGCATCGTGCCTGCTGCAGGCGGGCTGGTTCTGGCCGCGATCCTGTCGGCGTGTGCCGGCAAAGCCGAATATCACCCCAGCGAACAATCCGGTGCGCATCCGCCGCTGCCGGCGCCGGAGAACTACCTGATGCCGCCCATGCAGGTACCGCGCGGGGTGGGCTGGGCCGATGGGCAGGCGCCGTCGGTGGCCGACGGACTGAAGATCGAGCGCATCGCTGCCAACCTGCAGCACCCGCGCCGCCTGCTGACCCTGCCCAATGGCGATGTGCTGGTGGTGGAAGGCAACGGTCCGGGCACCGAGCCGGTCACCACCCCCAAGCAATGGATTGCCGGCAAGGTGAAGGCGCGCTCGGGCAAGGCCGGCAAGGGAGGCAACCGGGTCACCCTGCTGCGGCGCGCGCCCGGCACTGCCGCATGGACCCAGCACGTCTACATCGAGGGCCTGCATTCGCCATTCGGCATCGCCCTGATCGGCGACACGCTGTACGTCGCCAACACCGACAACATCATGAAGTACCACTACGTGCCCGGCGAAACGCGCATGTCCGACAAGGGCAGCGAATTCACCGACCTGCCCAGCACCGTCAACCACCACTGGACCAAGGATCTGCTGGCCAGCCGTGATGGCAGCAAGCTGTACGTGGGCGTCGGCTCCAACAGCAACATCACCGAGAACGGCCTGGCCATCGAGTACAGGCGTGCGGTGGTGCTGGAGGTGGACGTGGCGACCAGCGGCAGCCGCATCTATGCCTCCGGCCTGCGCAACCCCACCGGCCTGGACTGGGAACCGAGCACCGGCAGGCTGTGGGCAGTGGTGAACGAACGTGACGAGATCGGTGCCGACCTGGTGCCGGACTATCTCACCTCGGTACAGGAGCATGGCTTCTATGGCTGGCCGTACAGCTACTACGGCCAGCATGTGGACGAGCGCGTGCAGCCGCAGCGGCCGGATCTGGTGGCCAAAGCGATCCGCCCGGACTACGCCATCGGTTCGCACGTGGCACCGTTGGGGCTGCTGTTCTATACCGGCCAGGCACTGCCGGCGAAGTACCACGGTGGCGCCTTCATCGGCGAGCATGGCAGCTGGGACCGCTCTCCGCTGAGCGGCTATGAAGTGGTGTATGTACCGTTCAAGAATGGCAGGCCGACGGGACGTCCGCAGACCGTGGTCAGTGGCTTTGCGTCGGAGGACGAGAAGACATTGAGGGGCGCGCCGGTGGGCATGGCCATCGACAGCGAGGGCGCCCTGCTGGTGGCCGACGACGTCGGCGATGTGGTGTGGCGTGTTTCGGCCAGGTAGCTCTGTAGCGTCGCGCCATGCTCGACTGCTTTGGATCCGGCTTTGGTAGAGCCGAGCCCATGCTCGGCTTACGCGCGAAGCGCGGGGTTTCCGCGTACGGGCCGAAGAGCAGCCGAGCGTGGGCTCGGCTCTACAGTTCCGTGGTACCGCTGCGGAACCCGCTGAACACCGATTCGGCCGCAAACCCGACGCCGCCCAGCAGCACGCCGAAGTACGCCACCGTGGCGACCAGGAAGGCATAGCCGGCCGCCACCGCCGCGCCATCACGCTGGATGAAGCCGATGGCGAAGGACATCAGGGCAAGTGCCGGCAGTGTGTTGCTGAAGGGAATCGGCCCGGCCGGTGCCATCAGCAGCAGGGTGGCGAACACCAGCGCCAGATTGTTCAGGCGCATCATCTTCTTCGAGCGCACCATCACCGCCAGCCGCATCGGCCGCGACAGGCGCTCCATGCGGTGCACCCACTTCAATGCGCGGCCCAGGTGGGCCCTGAGCGTGTCGGTGGCGATCTCTTTGCCGGCCAGTCGCGCCGGTACCCGCAGCGGGCGGTTGCGTATGCGGCTCAGGCCGATCAGCAGGATCGACGCACCGAACACGGTGCTCAGCCCGGGAATGGACACCGGGATGATGAAGATGGCCGACAGCAGGATGACGATCAGCAGCAGTCCCTCGTCGCCGAGGGCGTGGAGCAGGGTGCCGACACTGATGTGCCCGGTGGGCAGCGCATCGATCATCTCCTCGATCTGCTGGGCCAGCGGGGCACTGTCATTGGGCTCGGGGGCGCGATAGGTCATGCGTCGAGGGGGCTCCAGGGAAGGGCGGTCGGTGGGCCGTCCTGCGGTGGGGGACGCACAGGCCCACGCAGTATCCCGGCCACAACGCGCAAAGAGGTGAACCGCAGATGAGGCGTTAGACTGGCATGCCCCGCACTGGTTGGATCACATGGATATGGGCAGCAGGCAGTCGACCATCGAGCTGGTCGCCATCGACATGGATGGCACCCTGCTGGATCCTGCGCACAGGCTGACCCCGCGGGCCCGGCAGGCGGTCGCCCAGGCGCGCGCGCTGGGCGTGCATGTCGTGCTGACCAGTGGCCGCCCGGTGCCGGGCCTGGCGCCGTTCCTGCAGGAGCTGGGCATCGATGGCAACGACGACTACTGCATCGCCTGCAACGGCGGCCTGGTGCAGCGCGTCGGCACGCGTGAAACGGTGGTCGAGTACCCGCTCAGCTTCGACGATTTCCTGTTCTGCGAGCAGGTGGCCCGCGAACTGGGCGTGCACTTCCAGGCGCTGGACAGCCAGCGCATGTACACGCCCAACCAGGACATCAGCTATTACACGGTGGCCGACTCGCACCTCTCGCGCATGCCGCTGTCGTACCGCCGAGTGGCTGACATGGACCCGACCATGTCCTTCATCAAGCTGATGATGATTGATGAGCCGGAGGTGCTGGACGCCGCCATTGCGCGGTTGCCCAGTGAGCTGACCGAGCGTTTCGCGGTACTGAAGAGCGCACCGTTCTTCCTGGAGGTGTTCGATCATCGTGCGGGCAAGGGCCCCAGCCTGCAGAAGCTGGCGGAGCACCTGGGGATCGACCGCGCCAACATCATGGCCATCGGCGACCAGGAGAACGACCTGACCATGCTGCAGTACGCCGGCACCAGCGTGGCGATGGGCAACGCGATCGATGCGGTGAAGGCCGTGGCGCGCTTCGAGACCACCACCAATGCCGACGAGGGCGTGGCGCGCGCGATCGAGCGCTTCGTGCTGCAGTAGGACCTACGGCTGCCAACCGTGTCCTGCGTGGACGCAAGGTTCACACAATGTTGCCGCGTCATGCTTGCTGGCATGGCCCAGTCCGATTCCATCCAACCACCGATCCGTCCGGGCGTCCGAGCATGCCGGCATCTCGTGCCCTGGGCTGCGCCCAGGGTCGATCTCGACGCCGAATACCAGTTCTGGCAGGTCTATGAGCGTCTTGTCCGCCCCCTACCCGGCGGGGGGCTGCGGCGGGCCTGGCTGGTTCTGCAGGCGGTCTACCGCGCCCGCCTGCGATTTCCTGCGGATACCCAGGAAGCCGCGCTCGCGAGGATCATGTTCGGCAGCAATACCACTGCCGAGCGTTCGGCCGAACTGCAGGATCTGTACGGTCTCGTCAGTCGCCGCCTGGCAGCCGTCGCCGCCCGGGGCAGAAGTGCCTCGCGCGGCGGGGCAGGCAACCGCGCGTGGACCGGACCCCGCTGATGGCGTGCGGCATCCGGCGAAGACATCCAGCCCGGCGTGATACTCGGTGGTACTGACCTGGAACAGGCCCAGCAGTGAGTGGAACAGGTTGTCATGGCTGAACACCCGGGTATCCGCATCGCGGCGCAGGCACGCAAGATCCAGTCCTGCATGGGAGGCGAACTGCGCGGAGAACCACATGATCATGGGCACCTGGGTCTGCTCCTGTGGCGCGATGAGGTAGGGCGTTCCATGCAGGTACAGGCCGTGCTCGCCGAGTGACTCACCGTGGTCGGAAACGTAGATCAGGGCCACATCGCGGTCGTCCGAGTAGGACTGCAGCAGGTCGATCGCGCTGCCGAGCATGCGGTCGGTATAGACAAGCGTGTTGTCATACGTGTTGACCAGCGCTTCATTGCTGCACTTCTGGATCTGGTTGCTGTCGCAGGTCGGACTGAAGACACGGGCGTCTGCGGGGTATCGCTCGAAGTAGGTGGGGCCATGGCTGCCCAGCGGGTGCAGAACGACGAGGCTGTCGCCCTGTGTGGCTTCGATGCGCGATGACAGCCCGTGAAGGAGGATTTCGTCGAGGCACGTGCCATCGTCGTTGGTACACAGCCTGTCGACCTTCAACTGTCCCATGTAATCCGTCGGCACCCGCGCGCACACGCCCTTGCATCCGCCGTTGTTGTTGTCACGCCACACCACGTCGACACCGGTTTTCTTCAGGATGTCGAGGACGTTTTCCTGCGACGCGGCCCTCTCCGCATCGAACCGTGTGCGCGGCATGGAGGAGAACATGCACGGCAGGGAAATCGCGGTGGCGGTCCCACAGGACGATACGCTCTGGAAACTGATGACGTTGTCCTTGCGCGACAGGATCGGGTTGGTGGGTCTGTCGTAGCCGTTGAGCTGGAAATTCCGGGATCGGGCGGTCTCCCCTACGACGACGATCACCAGTCGGGGCCGGGGGCCCTGTGCACGTACGGCGTCGTCGGCCAGTGTGCGCAGCGGCTGGAGACGGGCACGGTGGCTGCTGCCGAGATGGCCGTAGGTGTGCCGCACGATGTTCAGTGGCAGCACCTGTTCCCTCAGGTAGCGGTTGTTCCGCAGCAGGGATGAATAGTCCTTGTAGAAGCACAACGCAATGGTGACGAACACCATCATCGTGGCAAGAACGTTTGCCAGCCACACCAGGGAGGATCGCAGCGGACGGCCGTGATTGCCCGTCCGCATGAGCAGCAGGATGCATGAGGGCAGCACACCCAGCAGGAGGATGGACAGCAGGAGCGGGAGCGAGAAGTAAGAAGTCATCTCGGCCTGATTGGTTTCCAGCACGTTCTGCACCATGCTCCTGTCGATCAGTACGCCGTAATGCAGCATGAAGTAGCTGGCGGCGCTGCTGACGATCAGCAGCAGCGCCAGAAGCGGCTTGCGCAGCAAGGGCAGCATCCCGATGGGCGTCAGCAGGAGGTTGAACAGGCAGAACAGCAGCAGTGGCAACGAACTGAAGAACAGCGCGCTGCGAAGGCCATGGAGCTCCACGATGGACCACAGGCTTTTCCAGAGGGCCATGTTGCCCGCCGTTGCGAAGAACGCGGCCGAGAGCCAGACAAGCGTTACCGGGTGTGGCCGATGCCAGGTGAAGCAAGCGCGCACGTGCGGATCCTGCGGAGCCAGAGAGGCGCGCAGTATCTGGACGCGTTCATCAGGAAGTTGTCAGCTGCGGATGCGGACCCAGCAGGATCACCGCCCACACCAGCGCCACCATCACAAGCACCACACTCTGCGCAGCGCTGCCCATGTCCTTGGCGTTCTTCGACAGGGGGTGGTACTCGAGCGAGATGCGATCGACCACCGCCTCGATGGCCGAGTTGAGCAGTTCAACCACGAGGCTCAGCAGGCTGACGGCCAGCATCACGGCACGCTCCACCGGACTGACGTCCAGCACACAGGTCATCGCCATGAGCAGGCCGTGCAGGACAAGCAGCTGGCGAAATGCTGCCTCCCCGCGAAATGTGGCGATGAAACCGTCGCGTGAGTGAATCAGTGTGTGCAGGATGCGCCGGAATCCAGTTCTGCCGTGTCGGTACTTGCCGTCGCCCTGCGGTGCGTGCTGCTGCATGGGTGCCCTGCCTTTCCATGAAAAGGTGGCCAGAATGTGGCCGGCAATGTCAGCAAAGTGTCAGGCACGCGCTTGTGGCGAGGACACGTGAAGCAGGAATCGGCACCCCTGAGCGGATGTCTCGACCTTCATCTGCCACCCAAGGTGCTCTACCACGCGCTGCACGATGGACAGCCCCAGCCCTTCGCCATCCTGGCGTGCGCTGGGAAGGAACCTGCTGAACTGGCCAGGGTCGATGGTCGGGGGCAGGCCCGGACCGGTGTCGGCGATGGCAAGCTCGCCCTCCCGCAGGGTGATGCGGACCTCGCCCCTGTCGGTGTACTGGCAGGCGTTGCGCAGCAGATTCCACACGACGCAATGCGCCAGCTCCGCATGGGTGACCGCAGTGACCTCCTCTGGTGCATCCAGTCGCAGTGTCACGGGCTTCCCTGCGAGCCAGGGTGCGCAGCGTGCCATGCACTCCTGGACGATGGCACGCAGCGGGACCTCGGTCAGAGAAAGGCTCGCAGGGGATCTGGAGAGCAGCAGCAGGCAGGTCAGCTGGCGCTGCATCTCCTGTGTGGTCCGCAGGATGCGGTCAGCGCTGGGCAGCAGATGGCTGTCGGACGGCAACTGGTGAAGCAGTGTCTCGGCCGCGCCAGCGATGATGGCCAGGGGCGTACGCAGCTCGTGGCTGGCGTCTCCGGCAAAGCACTGCTCGCGGTGCAGGAACCGCTCCAGCTCATCACTATGCTGGGCAAAGGCACGTGCAAGAACGCCGATTTCGTCACGCGCGTCCTGGTACGGGAACGGCTTGGATGTGCGCTGCACCGCCTCGGAAAGCCGGGTGATCGGAGCGATGACGTGGGCCGACGTCAGTCGCCCGATCCAGTGGGCACACAGTACGCAGGTCAGGATGACCAGCGCGGCGAAGGCATTGATCAGGTGTTCAAGGTAGGCATAGTGCTCGCCGTCCTGCAGCAGGTAGTAGCGCTTTCCCTCGACGTCGAACACCCGCAGGTGCCATTCGTTGGGCGCTGGCTCGCCGTGGTAACCGGGACCATACTGGCGCAGCACGGTCGGCACGTTCTCCTCGTCATAGAGCTGACTGTCATGCGTGATCACGCGTGGCGATCCCCGGCGGATCGCGTCTTCCAGCCTTCGCACCTCGCCATCCTGCGCCCGCGACACCGCCGAGGCGCGGACCTCGTCATAGTCCACGAGCTCGACCACAGCGATGAAGCACATGGCTCCGGCCATCAGCAGAACGAAGGAGACCGTGATGCGTGTCCGCAGCGACATCCGCTGATAGATCGATGTCCACGCCGTCCGCCTTGTCGGCATGACCTACTCCGGTTGTCCGGGCGCGGGGCTGGAAAGACGCCAGCCTACGCTGTGTACCGTTGCGATGAGCGGGTAGTCGAAGCGCCGATCCACCTGCAGGCGCAACTCGTGGATATGCGTTCGCAACGCGCCGCTGTCAGGCGGCTCGTCACCCCAGATCAGGTACTCCATCTCCTGCTTGCGCACGACGGCCGGCGCCGCCCGCACCAGTGAAACGAGCAGTTTGTGGGCCGTCGGCGTAAGGCTGATAGTCTTGCCGCACCGCCATGCCTGTGGCGAGCGCGTATCCACCTGCAGCTCCTGCCACGCGATCACCGTGTCCACCTGCCGGCCCTGGGCTCGGCGTACCAGGGCCTTGATGCGGGCATCCAGCTCGGCCAGTGAGAATGGCTTGACCAGGTAATCATCGGCCCCCAGGGCTAGACCCTGCACCCGGTCGTCCACCTGATCGCGCGCGGTGAGCATCAGGATCGGTATGGGGTTCTGGAACTCCTGCCGAAGCCTGTGGCACAGCGTCATCCCATCGAGGCGGGGCAGCATCAGGTCCAGCAGAACGGCGTCATAGTCGTTCTCCGTCGCACGGCGCAGCCCGCTGGCGCCATCCCGCGCATCGTCCAGCACGTAGCCCAGCGGTTCCAGGAACGCATACAGATTGGCTACCAGCTCAGGATTGTCTTCAATGATGAGCAGGCGTGTCATGGGCCGCGCGCATGAGGAGACATGAAGCCCGAACTTTGGCCGATCCACCGACGTTTGCCAAGCCTCGTCGCCCGTTCCGCCAAGAGCTCGCACGCCATGACTGCGGCATGAAGCAGCTGCGCATGTCCTTTTTCATCTCTTGAACTCTCGCCTATCGTGTGCGGTCCAGCAGGCATCGACAGAGGGAGGCAATCATGGAGACCAGACGGTCCGCGCGCTTGGTGATCGTCGGTGAAGACCGAAGGCTTCTGCTGTTCCGGTACCACGACGAACACCACGCGCCCTTCTGGGCGACTCCGGGCGGTGAACTTCTCCCGGGCGAGAGCTATCTGGACGCGGCGCGGCGCGAGCTCCGGGAAGAAACCGGACTGAACCTGCAGATCGGCAGGCTCGTTGAGGAAAGGGACGCCGTCTATGCGGTCGCCCGTTCGACACCTGCGCGATGGCTGGAGAAGTATTTTCTGGTTCATGCTCCCGCACAGCCAGCCATTCGACGTGACGGCTGGACAGAAGAGGAGAACGCCACAATCACAGGCTGGAAGTGGTGGTGTGCAGAGGAAATGAGAGAGCAGCCTGCCGGCCTGTTCAAGCCGGAATGGCTGCCGGCATTGCTGGAGCGCCTTCGTTCATGACCCAGCATCATTGGCTCGCCTTCCCCCGATCCAGCTGCCGATAGCCAATCGCCTCGGCCAGATGTGCGGTCTGGATGTCCTCGCACCCGGCCAGGTCGGCAATCGTGCGTGCCACGCGCAGAATGCGATGCATCGCGCGCGCTGACAGTTGCAGGCGCTCGATGGCGTGCTCCAGAAGATCCTGGTCGGCCTCGCCCAGTCGCGTGCACGCGCGCAGCGCAGCGGGCGGCAGATGCGCATTGAGTCCCCCGCGCATCTGCTGCCGCGCATGCGCAGCCTCCACCCGTCCGCGCACCGCATCACTGGGCTCGCCCAGCGGCGTGCTCTCGCGCAGCTCCACCGCATCCATGCGCGTCACCGTGATGTGCAGGTCGATGCGGTCCAGCAACGGGCCGGAGACACGGGCGCGATAGCGGGTGATCCGCTCATCGGTGCACAGGCAACGGTTGCTGCGGTCGCCGGCCCAACCGCAGGGGCAGGGGTTCATCGCCGCGACCAGCTGGAACCGTGCCGGAAACATCATGCTGCGTGCAGCGCGGGCGATGCGGATGTGGCCCGATTCCAGCGGCTCGCGCAGGGTCTCCAGCGCGCTGCGGTTCCACTCGGGAAGTTCGTCCAGGAACAGCACCCCATGGTGCGCCAGTGATATCTCGCCGGGGCAGGGCGGATTGCCGCCGCCCACCAGTGCCGCAGCGCTGGCGCTGTGGTGTGGCGCGCGGAACGGTCGTTGCCGCCACCGCTTCGGGTCCAGTCCTTCGCCGCTGACCGAGGCGATAGCCGCCAGCTGCAACGCATCGATCTCGGTGGACGCCGGCAGCAGCCCGGGAAGGCGTGAAGCAAGCAGGGTCTTGCCACAACCGGGGCTGCCGATCAGCAGCAGATGGTGCCCGCCGGCCGCAGCCACCTCCAGCGCGCGCCGTGCATGCACCTGCCCGCGCACATCGGCCAGATCCGGCAGCGGCAGGGGCGTGGTGTCCACCCGCTCAACCCGTGGCAACAGGCGCGGATTGCCCACCCCGGCGCAGCACTCCAGCAACGTGCGGGCCACGCGCACGTCGGCGTGTTCGGCCAGCGCCGATTCGGCCGCATTCCCCGGTGGGACCACCAGGATGCGGCCCGCTTCGGCCGCCGCGATGGCGGCGGGCAGCGCGCCTGCAACCGGGCGCAGCTCGCCGGTCAGGCCCAGCTCGCCCAGGAACTCGTACGGCAGCAGCGACTGCGGCGGGATCTGGCCACTGGCGGCAAGAATGCCCAGAGCGATGGCCAGATCGTAACGCCCGCCTTCCTTGGGCAGGTCGGCGGGCGCCAGGTTCAGGGTGATGCGCCGTTGCGGGAAATCAAAGCGCGCGCAGAGCAGCGCTGCACGTACGCGTTCGCGTGACTCGCGCACGCTGGTTTCGGCCAGACCGACGATCTGGGTGGCGGGCAGGCCACCGGAAAGGTGTACTTCCACCCGCACCAGCGGGGCCTCGACCCCGGCGCGGGCACGGCTGTAGACCAGGGCCAGGCTCATGTGTGCTTCCTGCAGAGAGAGGCTTGATGGTGCGGCCGTCACTCTGCCCGTCGCCATCAGGCATTGCCGGCCAGGCGCCTAGGGTTTTGCTGCGTGGCACGAGGCGGGTGGTGCATCGGGCACGCTCGCGGGTGGGTATGACCGTCGGCCAAAAGCAGATAACCACTGAGCATTTCTGCATTGGGGCGCGGGCGGGGTTAATGAATGTGCGATGTCTGGTCCACCGATTGCGGCGCGCTGGCATTGCTTCCCCCACTACCCGTACAACCCACGATGACGACAGCTCGTTCTTCACTGCGCCCGCGATTGCTGGCGTTGGCGGTGTTGCTTGCCACCGCGTCTCCCACACTTCATGCACAGTCCACCACCGGCGCGATCGCCGGACAGGCGCCGGCCACCGCCCAGCGCATCTTCGTTCGCAGCGATACCGGCCTTACCCGCGAGGTGACGGTCGATGGGCGAGGCCGCTTTACCGTCGGCCAGCTGCCGCTGGGCCGCTACGTGGTGGAAGCACGCGACGCCGAAGGGAACGTGCTGCAGACCCGCGAGGGCATCTCGCTGACGGTAGGCGCCAGTACCGAGGTGTCCTTCGCTGAGGTCACCCGGCTGGACGGCGTGCAGGTCAGCGCCGACCGGGCCGCGGCGGCGATCGATGTCAGCAGTGTGGACTCGCGCACGGTGATCACGGCCGAGCAGCTGCAGCGCCTGCCCCTGGGCCGCTCCGCCGAGGCGATCGCGCAGCTTGCGCCCGGGATCAACGGCAACAGTGGCAATGGCACCTATGTCGGCCCGACCGGTGCACAGCTGGTGAGCTTCGGCGGCTCGTCCGCTGCCGAGAACGCCTATTACATCAATGGCTTCAACAGCACTGATCCACTGCGCGGTCTGGGCGGCCTCACGCTGCCGTATGGCAGCATCGACCAGCAGGAAATCTACACCGGCGGCTACAGCGCCAAGTACGGACGTTCCGATGGCGGCGTCATCAATGCGGTCGGAAAGCGCGGCACCAATCAGTGGCGATTCGGTGGCCAGGTCACCTGGGAACCAGCGTCCACGCGCTCGGACAAGGATGATGTACGTTACCCGGGCAACGGCGCGCTGTATTCACCGGAAAGCCAAGACCGCGAGTGGGTGACCACGCAGAGCATCTACGCCGGTGGCCCGCTGCTGGAAGACCGGCTGTTCTTCTTCGGCTCGTACGAGCTTGAGCGCCGTGAGGGCACCGACGTCAAGAACGTGGAGGCGACCAATGCCTACTCCCGCTATGAGTACGATCGCCCGCGCTGGTACGCCAAGCTGGACTGGAACATCACCGACAACCACCTGCTGGAGCTGACCGGAGCCTCCAGCCGCAATGTCTTCCGGGGCGATAGCTTCGCTTACGACTACGACACGCTCACCCGCGGTGCGCAGCGTGGCAAGGAAGACACCACCAAGACCGGCGGCAACCTGTGGACGGCCAAGTACACCGGCTACCTGACCGACCGGCTCACCGTCAGCGCGCAGTACGGCGAAATGCGTACCGATGACTACATCGGCAACCCGGCCTACGACGGCAGCCTGACCTATATCAGCAGCGCCACGCTGCAGAATCCGGCGCTGAACGGTGGTACGCCGATCACCAATGCGCAGACCACGTCGCTGCTGGTCAACCCGGATCGCGGCAACCGCACCAACAACCTGCGCCTGGATGCGAACTACAGATGGGGCAACCACAGCATCACGGTCGGCATCGACAACCAGAATGCCCGTGCGCTCAACCGTGGCTCGGTGGCCTCCGCCGACGGTTACTACTGGATCTATGGCCAGTCCAACCCGAACGTGCCCATCAATACCGGCCTGGGCGTGCCTGCCACCGGCGGCATCCGCAATGGTGAGGACGGCTATTACGTGCGCCAGTACATCTACAGCGCGCTGGCGTCGGTACGCGCCTCGCAGCGGGCGCAGTACATCGAGGACAACTGGCAGGTGACCGACCGCCTGCTGTTGAACCTGGGCCTGCGCCTGGATCAGTTCACCAACTACAACCGCGATGGCGACGCCTACATCAAGCAGACCAGCGGGCAGTGGGCGCCGCGGCTGGGCTTCAGCTGGGACGTCGACGGCGACGGGCGCTTCAAGGTGTTCGGCAACGTGGGTCGCTACTACCTCGCGCTGCCGCTCAACCCGGCATTCAATGCGGCGGGTGCGACGCTCGCCACCTCGACGTACTACACCTATGGCGGCATCGACAGCAACGGCTATCCGACCGACCTCACCGCGTTCTCCGGCGCGGTGTCGGCCAACAACTACTACGGCGTGCTGCCCGATCCGAAGACGGTGGCGACCTCCGGCATCGAGCCGTCCTACCAGGACGAGTTCATCCTGGGCTTCAGCAGGGCGCTCGGCCAGAACTGGGTGTACGGCGCGAAGGCGACCTATCGGGTGCTGCGCAGCGGCGTGGATGACTACTGCGATATCGGCGCGGTGCTGGCCAAGGCCGACAGCCTGGGGTATGACGTCACCAAGGACAGCAATCCGGTCAGTTGCTGGTTGATCAATCCTGGCCGCGCGAACACCTTCAATCTGGTCGATACCAGCGGCAACTACGTAAGCGTGCCGCTGACCAATGCCGAGATGGGCTTCCCCCGGTTCAAGCGCAACTACTACGCGGTGAACCTGTCGCTGGAGCACCCGTTTGATGGCCGCTGGTATGGCCGGGCGGACTACACCTGGTCGCGCAGCTACGGCACCACCGAAGGCCAGCTGCTGTCGGGCATCGGCCAGACGGCGGTGTCGACCACGCAGGCCTGGGACTACGCGCAGCTGATGGAGCACACCAACGGGCCGCAGAGCAACGACCACACCCACCAGTTCAAGCTGCACGGTTACTACCAGTTGACGCCGGAATGGCTGGTCTCGGCCAACCTCAAGGTGATTTCCGGCGCGCCCTTCAGCGCATTGGGTTCGTATGGCCCGAACTTCGAAGACCCCTCCGGCTACGGCATTGCCTACCACTTCTACAACGGCCAGCCCGCGCCTCCGGGCAGCCAGGGGCGGCTGCCCTGGCTGAAACAGCTGGATCTGGGAGTCTCCTACCGGCCTTCGGTGGCGGCTGGGCGGCTGGGCTTCAACCTGGATGTGTTCAACGTATTCAACAGCCAGGTGGCGTTGTGGAAATCACCGTACTCCGAGTTGGATCCGGGGCAGCCGGACCCGCTGTACGGCGCAGCGACGGTGCGGCAGGCACCGCGCTCGCTGCGCGTCAGCGTGAGCTACGACTACTGAGGGAATGCGCCGGCACGGGCGGGCATAAGCTGCCACCGGTAGGGGGGCGGACGATGCGTGGCTCGAAACCCGGGTTGTGTTGGGCCGGCGGGCACGAGGCTCCCACGAACCGCCCGCCATAGCCGGCAGGCGGAGACTTCATCACAATGGCGGGTTTTCGAGACCCGGCCACCGATGCACGGTGGCCGGGCAACAATTACCTGCCGTTGTGGGGAACGGCGGGGCTTTCGGTACTTCTGCGACGGCCCCGTCAAATTCGTCTGTTGGAGGGAGACGAGTACGTCGATTGCGACAGCGTGCGGCGCGCGTCTGCGAAGGTGCGAGTGACTTTCCACCTATTGACCGTCCAGCGCGCCACGCCGAGTCTGACTGCTGCGGCAGGCACTGGGACGTGGCTGCCCGCAGTACGAGAAGGCGGTGGTGTTTGAATGGATTGGCCGCCCCCCGTAGACCCCGACAAGGATCATTGCAGATGTTGCGCCACAGTCGACCTCTTCTTTTCGCGGGTCTGATACCCCTGCCATGGTTCCTGTTCTGGACCACCGTTGCGGCGATGCTCGCCCCCGGTTACAACCCGCTTGCACAGCACGCCAGCGAGCTGCTGCAGGCACCCGCGCTCGCAAGCCTGTGTGGGCGGATCGCCACCATCGGCTCCGGGCTGGGGTTCGTGCTGTTTGCCATTGCGCTGTGGCGGGAATCCGGTCGCCGGATCGCCGTGGGTGCCACCTGCTGGATGATCTTTGGCGTGTCCATGTTGACCAACGGACTCTGGCCCATGGGACATCCGATGCACGGCTTCTACGCCATCGGTATCGCGAACATCATTGCACCGGCGATGTCGCATATCGAACTGAGGGCCTGGTCGGCCAACCGAAGGGCCTATGCCGTGACTGCCGTCGTGAGCATCGCGGCAGTGGTGTATCTATGGTTGAACCTGGTGGACGCGGATCCGCAGGGCTTCAGGGGACTCACCCAGCGCCTGTTCTCTTCCATCAACTCCCTGTGGCCCTTCCTGGTCGCGCTGTACCTGCTGCGCCGGGGGCCAAGTGCACTACAGACGCAGCCCGCGCGTTGATGGACAGGCGTGCCAAGCACTGGGCAATCGCGCAGGTCCGATCAAGGCTGACATCGACGGGACGCGCATGCTGAAAGACATTCCGAAAGGACGACCCGACTTCAATGGCAGCATTCGATCATTCCCTGGTAACGCTTCGATTTTTCGGCGACGACCTTCTGCCGGACGAGATCAGTGCCCTGCTGGGGGCGGCTGCAACCGCCTCGCATCACAAGGGCCAGGAACTTGCAGGCAGCCACTCGGGCGTCGTGCGTATCGCCAGGACCGGAAGCTGGCGAATGGCCGCGATGCGTCGTGAGCCTGAAGATCTGGAGGCTCAGATTTTTGAGATCCTTGATCAGCTCACCGGAGATCCCGCCATATGGAAGTCGCTGGCACGGTTCCGGCCTGACCTGTTCTGCGGCCTTTTCATGGGCAGCAGCAATGACGGTGTCTCGCTTTCGCCCAAGGTCCTGCTCGCCCTGGGAGAGCGCGGCATCGAGCTCGGCCTTGACATCTACGATGCCGATGAAGATGTGCGCAACGCTCAGCGCCGATAGCCCATCAGTTGATGATCTCGCCACTCCCCGACGCGACGAATTCCCTCAACTGCCGGATGAAGTCCGCATCGTAGGGTTCCCACTCGGTGATCTCACCGACAATCCGCAACGGCTGTGCACTGCGATACGACCGTGTCGGGTTCCCGGGAAACTTCTTGTTGGTGACGTTCGGGTCGTCTTCGAACGGCCCGGTCGGTGCCACCACGTACACCCGCGGCCGCCCCTCGCCCCGGGCCATCTCCGCGGCCAGCCCGGCGCCCTTGGCAATCGTGGTGAAGTAGATGTGGTTCATCACCACGCCATCGCGATAGTTGGACCCGTAGCCGGCAACCAGCAGATCGCCCGTGGCCAAGTCGGCCCGGGTGCCGTGATAGAACGGCCCGGCGACCTGATCGCAGGTGTCCTGCGAAACGGGTGTCCATTCGGTGTCCTGCGTCATCGCGATACCCCTGGGTTGTCCTGCCGGATCGACAGGCCGGCGAGTCTAGGGGGCCAGGTGGGCCTTGCTGCAAGGCCCCATCCGGGAAATAATCTGTAAGTGGGAGGCGCAGCGCGCCTCCTTTTTTCATTCTGCGGTGCGGCGCCCTTCCAGCTCACGCACCGCTGTTTCCAGCGCATCCAGCTTCTCGCGGGTCTTCAGCAGCACCGCGCGCTGCACTTCAAATTCCTCGCGGGTGACCAGATCGAGCTTGGCCAGGCCCGCCTGCAGCGCGCTCTTGAAGGTGGCCTGCAGTTCCTCGCGTGATTCGCGCAGGCCCGGCGGCACCAGGTCGCTGAGGCGACGGGCGAGGTCATCGATTTGGTTCAGGTCGATCATGGGGTGCTCCGTGGGTAGCGCCCGCGCATCAGGCGCGGGCAGGCCGTTCAGCCACAAGGATACTGCCGGCGCGCGCTGCCCGGGCAGGCGCCCGCGGCGTCGCACCGGGCGCGTTCAGGCGCTATCCTCCACGCCGGAAGACAGGAGATCGACGATGAAGATGGTCATGGCGGTGATCAAGCCGTTCAAGCTCGATGACGTGCGCGAAGCGCTGGCCGAGCGTGGCGTCACCGGCATCACGGTGACGGAGGTCAAGGGCTTCGGCCGCCAGAAGGGCCATACCGAGCTGTACCGTGGCGCCGAGTACGTGGTCGACTTCCTGCCGAAGGTGAAGCTGGAAGTGGCGGTCACCGATGACCAGGTGGAGGCGGTGGTGGAAGCCATCGTCAAGGCTGCCGGCACCGGCAAGATCGGCGACGGCAAGGTGTTCGTGTATGACCTGGGCAGCGTGGTGCGTATCCGTACCGGCGAGCTGGACGCAGACGCGTTGTAGCGCCGCGCCCGGCCCTGCAGAAGCAGTTACCGGCGCTTGGCCCATGTGTAGAACCGCTTCCAGCCCTGGCGCACTGCGGCCACCCAGCCGGGATCGGCCACCAGGGCGGCCTGGGTGGCGCTGGGCGCCTGCCCGGTCACGCGCTGGCGGATCTTCAGCAGGTTCTTCATGTCGCTGCGGCGCATCTGCCGGGTCAGCGGATTGCGGCGCAGCCAGCGCGGCGCGCGCCAGGCCGAGGTGAAGTCCAGCAGCACCGGCACGCCACCGCTGACCACCACGTTGGTGCCATGCAGATCGTTATGGGTGATGCCGGCCGCATGCAGGCGGCTGAGTGCGTGCTGCAGCTGCTCGAACACTTCGTTGCCGACTGCCTGGGCGCTGCTGAGGGTCTGGCCGGGAATGAACTCCATGCCCAGTGCCAGGCCTCCCAGTGTTCCCAGCAGGGCCGGCGCGTGCTTCCAGCCGCCCAGGCGCTGCAGCATGCGCGCTTCACGGCGCACCATCAGGCGTGCGACCAGCGACAGCGGCGTGCCGCGATAGCGGGAGTAGTCCTTGATGACGGCCTCGCGGCCATCCAGGCAGGTGCGGTAGACATCGGGGGCCAGCAGGCGTTCGCCACGCTTGAGCAGCAGGGGCGTGGCGGCGTCATCGCCGCAGGTCTGGCAGGGGGAAGCAGGAAGGGGCATGGCGGGGTCTCGGACGACCCGGTGGGTGGCGCTGGAGCGTCAAGCGAACCGGTGAGGCGGGGGAAACTGGCTAAACTTTCGTTAAGCCAATTTTAGTACCGGCAAGTTCGCTAATCCACGTTCTGTCGGAGAAATGTCGGGGCCGTGGCTGGAACAGTTCGTCGCGCAGGGTCGGACAATTTCGTCTCACTTGTCGGTCCGGGGCATTTAAAATCAATAGGTTGAAGAAGAAATCCGCCCGTTCAGCCAAGCGCCGCTGAACATGGCGCACGTCCGGCTTGACCCCGACGCACGGCCTGCCGACCATAAGCTGTTAATCCGCGACATCGGCGGCCGCCCCGTTCCGGCACGTCCCCGTCCCCTGCCGCGTTGCCACCGATGCCGGCCGCCTGCGCCGTGCATCGCCCCCTGATTGCCGTTCCGGCTGCCGCCGGAGGAAAGTTTTTGATGACCAAGATCGTACTGGCAGTGCTGTTCGTGGCCTGCGTGCTGTACATCCACTTCCGTGGCAAGGTCCGCGCACGCTGGTCGCGCCAGCTGCTGGACCACTCCAGTTTCATGGCGCCGATCAACGTGGTCATGTACATGTTCTCGAAGGTGCCGACCACGCCGTTTCTGGACCCGGGCAAGGAGTTTCCGCAGCTGGAACCCCTGCGCCAGAACTGGCAGATGATCCGTGACGAGGCGCTGGCGCTGCGCGATGCGCAGAAGATCGCTGCGTCCAGCAGTTTCAACGATGCGGGCTTCAACTCGTTCTTCCGCCGTGGCTGGAAGCGCTTCTACCTGCGCTGGTACGGCCCCTCGCACCCGTCGGCGAAGACGCTGTGCCCGAAGACCGTGGCCCTGATCGAGTCGATTCCGGATGTGCGCGCAGCGATGTTCGCGCAGCTGCCGCCGGGCAGCGAACTGCGTCCGCACCGCGATCCGTTCGCCGGTTCGCTGCGCCTGCACCTGGGCCTGAGCACCCCCAACGATGATGCCTGCTACATCGAAGTGGACGGCATCCGGAAGAGCTGGCGCGACGGCGAGTGGATGATGTTCGACGAAACCTACATCCATCACGCGCACAACGAGACCGAGCAGGACCGCGTGATCCTGTTCTGCGACATCGCGCGCCCGCTGCGCCTCGGCCTGCCGGCCCTGTTCAACCGCGCGGTCGCTGCCACGCTGCTGGCCGGCGGCGCCTCGCCGAACCTGCCGGGTGATCCGACCGGGGGTGTCAACAAGGCATTCGGCAGCCTGTACAAGGTGCGCCTGAAGGCCAAGGCGCTGCGCGAACGCAGCGTGGTGGCCTACCAGGTCATCAAGTGGGGCCTGGTGGCGGCGGTGATTGCAGGAATCTGGGCGCTGTAAGCGAAACGCCGGGCATGGCCCGGCGTTGTGTGCCAATGAAAAACCCGCGCTGCTGCCAGCGCGGGTTTTCTGTTGGATCAGCTCTTCAGTGCCGCCTGCACGAACGGCGGGGTCACCAGCACGCCGGTGTGCAGCGCGGCGGTGTAGTACAGGGTCGTGAAGGTCTTGGCAGCCGAGTCGGCCTGGCGGAAGTCGAAGCTGCTGTCGCCCTTGCGCGCCATGGTCACGCTCCACCAGCCGGTCGGGTAGCACGGCTGCGGGAACGGCAGGGTCTTGAACGAACCGAAGCCGGCCTTGCCCATCTCGGTACGCATCTCGTTGATCAGTTCCAGCTGCATCAGCGGCGATTCGGACTGCTGCACCAGGATGCCATCGTCCTTCAGCGCCTTGAAGCAGCTCTCGTAGAAGGCCTTGTTGAACAGGCCTTCGCCCGGGCCGACCGGGTCGGTGGAGTCCACGATCACCACGTCCACGCTGCCGGCCGGGCAGTTGGCCATGTAGGCCACACCGTCATCGAACAGCAGTTCGGCGCGCGGATCGTCATTGGAGTCGCACAGCTCCGGGAAGTGCTTGCGCGCCATCACCGTGACCTGCTCGTCGATGTCGCACTGGGTCACGCTCTCCACGCCCTTGTGCTTGAGCACTTCGCGCAGGGTGCCGCAGTCGCCGCCACCGATGATCACCACGCGCTTGGGGGCGGCGTGGGTGAACAGCACCGGGTGGCTGATCATCTCGTGATAGAAGAAGTTGTCCTTGCTGGTCAGCATGATGGCCCCATCGATGGTCATCAGGTTGCCCCAGTCGGTGGTCTGGAAGATCTCGATCTTCTGGAAGGGCGACTGCACCTCGTCCAGCTTGCCGGTGATGCGGTAGCCGATGGCCGAGCCGGTGCGCTCGAAATGCTCGATGTACCAGTTGTTGCTGTCAGTCATGGGACGTGTCCTTCTGGGGTCCTGTTCGGAGGGGGTAGAGCCGGGTTGGCGGCACGGGGCCGCGTGGCGCAAGCCACATCCGGACGGATCGGCCTGTTCAGGTCCGGCAGGAGCCGGGTCACGGGCGCGGGCGCGCATGATAACGAACCTGTGGGCATATAGGCGTTATCATGCCCCCCCTTTTATTGCCAACAAGGCCGACTGAAATGACCGATTGGTCCCTCGACCAAGCCCGCAAGACCTACTCGATCCCGCATTGGGCGGATGGTTACTTCGACGTGGATCAGGCCGGGCACATGGTGGTGAGACCGACCGGGGCGGACGGCCCGGTGGTGTCGCTGCCCAAGGTGGTGGACGCCGCCCGCGAGGCGGGCGCCAAGCTGCCACTGCTGGTGCGCTTCCCGGACATCCTCGGCCAGCGCCTGGGCAAGCTGCAGGCGGCATTCGCCCAGGCCCAGCAGGACTGGGACTACGCGGGGGGTTACACCGCGGTGTACCCGATCAAGGTCAACCAGCACCGCGGCGTGGCCGGCACCCTGGCCAGCCACCACGGCGAGGGCTTCGGTCTGGAAGCGGGCAGCAAGCCGGAGCTGATGGCGGTGCTGGCACTGTCGCGCCCGGGCGGCCTGATCGTCTGCAACGGCTACAAGGACCGCGAGTACATCCGCCTGGCACTGATCGGCCGCAAGCTGGGCCTGCAGACCTTCATCGTCATCGAGAAGCCGTCCGAGCTGAAGCTGGTGCTGGAAGAGTCCAAGGCGCTGGACGTGAAGCCCGGCCTGGGCGTGCGCATGCGGCTGGCGTCGCTGGGCGCCGGCAAGTGGCAGAACAGCGGTGGCGACAAGGCCAAGTTCGGCCTGTCCCCGCGCCAGCTGCTGGACCTGTGGAAGTCGCTGCGCGATACCGAGTACGCCGATTGCCTGAGCCTGCTGCATTTCCACATGGGCTCGCAGATCTCCAACGTGCGCGACATCGCCAACGGCATGCGCGAAGCCACCCGCTACTTCGTTGAACTGTCGCAGCTGGGCGCGAAGATCACCCACGTGGACGTGGGCGGCGGCCTGGGCGTGGATTACGAAGGCACCCGTTCGCGCAGCTTCTGCTCGATCAACTACGGCTTGAATTCGTATGCCAGCAACATCGTGCAGCCGCTGGCCAACGCCTGCGAAGAGCACGGCCTGCCCCCCCCGCGCATCGTTACCGAGTGCGGCCGTGCGATGACCGCGCACCATGCCGTGCTGATCGCGAATGTGTCCGAAGTGGAGCAGGCGCAGGAAGGCCGCGTGCCGGACCAGCACGATGACGAGCCGGCGTCGATCCGTCATCTGCGCGAGATCCACGAGGAACTGGACGTGCGCCCGGCGGTGGAACTGTTCCAGGAGGCGCAGCACTTCCATGCCGAAGGCCTGTCCAGCTACGCGCTGGGCCAGATCGACCTGCCGCAGCGTGCGCGCATCGACGACCTGTTCTACGCCATCGCCCACGGCGTGCGCGCGCGCCTGAGCTATGACGAGAAGAGCCACCGTCCGGCCCTGGATGAACTGAACGAGCGCCTGGTCGACAAGTACTTCGTCAACTTCAGCGTGTTCGAATCGATTCCCGACGCGTGGGCAATCGACCAGGTGTTCCCGATCGTGCCGATCGAGCGGCTGGACGAGGTGCCGGACCGTCGCGGCATCATCGCCGACATGACCTGCGACTCGGACGGCATGGTCAAGACCTATGTCGAGAACGAGAGCCTGGACAGTTCGCTGCCGCTGCATGCGATCAAGCACGGCGAGAGCTACCGGATCGGCTTCTTCATGGTCGGTGCCTACCAGGAGATCCTGGGCGACATCCACAATCTGTTCGGTGACACCGACGCGGTGGAAGTGGTGGCCGATGCGGACGGCTACGCGATCACCCAGCAGCGTCGTGGCGACACCACCGACGTGATGCTGGACTACGTGGGCTACCGGCTGGACGACCTGCGTGCGGCCTATGCCCAGCGCGTGGCTGCCGCCGGGCTGTCGCCGGAGCGTGCGCAGGAACTGTCGCAGGCGCTGGAGGCGGGCCTCACCGGCTACACCTACCTGTCCGACGAGCCGCTGGTCTGATGCCTGCGGCAACGCCGGGCATGGCCCGGCGCTACCGGTCCTGATGAGCGCCCGCGCGATCTTCCACCTGTTCCTGCATGCCGCCGTGCCAGCCCTGCTGGCATGGCTGTTCTGGCGCAAGCGCTTTGCTTCGGCCTGGTTGCTGATGCTGCTGGGCTGGATCATCGACCTGGACCATCTGCTGGCCGATCCGATCTACGCGCCGAACCGCTGCAGCATCGGCTTCCACCCGTTGCACACCGCGCCGGCGATCGCGGTGTACGCCGGGCTGTGCGTGCCGAAGAAGACCCGTCTGGTGGGCATCGGCCTGGTGATCCACATCGTGCTCGACGCCATCGACTGCTGGTGGATGCACCACCGCTGAGTCGGGTCGTTCAGCGCCGGGGCGGCTCTACCGGGGAGGCGGGGCGTCCGCCGGGGCCAGCGGCAGTTCCAGCCGCGCGCGCAGCCCCGGGTTCTCGTTGGAAAGGCGCAGTGAGCCGCCGTGGCTGGCCGCGATCTCCGCTGCGATCGCAAGGCCCAGGCCGCTGCCTTCCACCCGTTCGTCCAGGCGTACGCCACGTTGCAGGACACTCTCCAGCTTGGCTTCGTCCAGCCCCGGGCCGTCGTCGCGCACTTCGATATGCAGCCGGTCCTGTTTGGCCAGGGCCCGCAGGCGTACTTCGCTGGCGGCCCATTTGCCGGCGTTGTCCAGCAGGTTGCCCAGCATCTCCTCCAGGTCGGTGGCTGCGCCGGCGAAGGTCAGCCCGTGTGCGACGTCCATCTGGAAGCGGATGCGGCGGCCGGCATGCACGCGGGTCATCAACCGGCACAGTGCCTCCACTGCGGGCGCCACATCGCTGCGCTGGTGGTGGTCCACGGCCAGGCCGGCGGCCAGGTAGCGGTCGATGCTCGCACGCATGCGCGCGCCCTGTTCGTGCACCGTGCGCCGCCAGCCGCGTCCTTCACCCTCCGCCTCGGCCGCCAGCACGCTCAGCGGCGTTTTCAGGGCATGCGCCAGGTCCTCGGCGCTGCTGCGCGCACGCGCGACCATGCGCTGGTGGTGATCGAGCAGGGCATCGAGCTCGTCGGCCAGCGGCGCGATTTCCAGATCCAGCCGGCTGCGGTCGATGCGCTCGGCATCGCCACGGCGGATGCGTTCCAGCTGCTGGCCCAGGCCGCGCAGTGGCCGCAGGCCGAAATGCACCTGGCTGGCCAGCACCGCCAGCCAGGCCGCGACCAGCAGGCCCAGCGCCAGCGCGCTGCGCTGACGGAAAGCGGCGGTGTCTGCGTCCAGCGCGCTGCGATCATGGGCAACCAGCGCAATGTAGGGCTGCGATGCACGTGGCAGGCGCACCTGCTGCACACGGGCGCGCAGCGATTGCTGCATCGGCCCGCTCAGATTGCGCTCGGCCGGGCCGGTGGCCGTGACCGGCAGCGTCTGGTCCCACAGCGAGCGCGACTGCAGCAGCACCTTGCCGTTGCGGTCGGTGATCTGCCAGTACGCGCCGGAGAACACACGCTGGAAGCGCGCGTCGTTGGGTTCCTGGCGCAGCCGCAGCTGCCCGTCGGGATCGATCTCTGCCTGCGCAAGCAGCGTCAGCATGTCCTGCTGCAACTCGCCGTCAAGACGGTCGCGCGCGCTGCGCTTGAACAGCTCGCCCAGCAGCACGCTGGCCAGCACCGACACCAGCACCAGGCCGATGCCGCCCACCAGCAGCAGACGCCGCCGCAACGAGGGCTGGCGCGCGCTCATGCCTCGGCCAGCCGCCAACCCTGGCCACGCACGGTATGGATCAGTTCCACGCCCAGCTTGCGCCGCACCCGGCCAAGCAGCACGTCCAGCGCGTTCGAGTCCGGATCGTAACCGCCCTCGAAGACCTGCTCGCCGAGGCGGTCGCGGCTGATCACGCTGCCGGCGTGATGGATGAAGTAGTTCAGTACACGGAACTCCTGGGGACTCAGCGACAGCGGTTCCCCGTCCAGTTCAAAGCGGCCGGCGTTGACGTCAAGCTGCAGCGGGCCGCACTGCAGGCGCGGGCTGGCGTGGCCCCGGCTGCGGCGGATCAGGGCACGCAGGCGCAGCACCAGTTCATCGGCCTGGAATGGTTTGGTCAGGTAGTCATCGGCGCCTGCATCGAAGCCGGCCAGCTTGTCGTGCCAGCGGCTGCGTGCGGTCAGCACCAGCACCGGAAAATCGCGGCCATGGGCACGCCAGCGCTCGATCACGCTCAGTCCATCCAGGCCGGGCAGGCCAAGATCGACGACCGCTGCATGCAGGTCTTCGATCTGGCCGATCTCCTCCGCACGACGGCCATCGGTGGCCACATCGACCACGTAGCCGGCCTGCTCCAGCAGGGGCTGCAGGCGTTTCGCCAGCTCGGTGTCATCCTCGGCAAGCAGGATCCGCATCAGTCGTCCAGTTCCATCTTCAACAACGTCCCGTTGCGCGCATCATAGTCCAGCTCCACCACTGCGCCGTCGTCACGCAGGATCTCCACCTCGTACACCCCGTCGTCCAGCTCGACCTCCAGCAGTTGGCCGGGCTGGCGCCTGAGCGCGTCGCGCACCACCTGTTCCAGGGGCACGTAGCGGCCCTGCTGCACGGCGCGGCGCGCGACCTGCTGCGCCGGATCCGGCGCGGGGCCGGCAGCGGAGCCCGGAGTGGCCAGGGCCAGCAACAGGGGCAGGGAGACCAGCATCGGTGACGGATCCTCGGGTGATGGTGACAGGCGCGAGCGTGGCACCGCCGACTAACAGCCGGCTAACGATGGCCGCTAAGGCGCTGTTAGCCGACCGCGGCATCGTGGCGCTGCCGGAATGGTCCGGCCACGAACAGGAGAACTCCCATGCTGAAGTCGCTCACCCTCGCCACCGTCGCCGTGCTGGCCATTGCGCCGGCCGGGCACGCTGCACCGCTGGGCATGGCCCAGGCCGAGCAGGCCCTGCGCAAGGCCGGCTACACCCAGATCCACGAGATCGAACGCGATGACGGCCTGTGGGAGGCTGACGTCAGCCGCGCCGATGGCCGCTTCAGCGAGGTCTACGTAGACCCGAAGACCGGCGAGATCTTCGATGAGCACAACGGCCGCGCGTTGCTGCCGACCGAGCAGGTGCTGGCCAAGGCACAGTCGCAGGGCCTGCGCGAGATCCACTCGCTGGAGCGCGATGGCGCCACCTGGTCGCTGGAAGCGCGCAATGCCCGCAACCAGAAGGTCGAGGTACGCCTGAGCGGCTATGACGGCCGCATCCTGCACAGCGAACGCGACGGCTGGCTGGATTGACCGCCCCGGGTAGCGCCGGGCCATGCCCGGCGGCCTGATGCATGCGCTGCGCTCGCCGGGCATGGCCCGGCGCTACCCGCAGGTGCTTACCAGCCGTAGGGCGGCGGGTAGTCCCAGTAGCCGGGGCCGCGACCGTAGTAGCCGCCATACGGGCCGAAGAAGCCCGGGCCCTCGCCTTCGCTGACGTGGATGTTGAGGTTCACCCCGCGGGTCTTGCCCTCGTCGGTGGTGTAGTTCTTGCTCAGATTCAGCGTGGCGGCGTTGTAGTGGCTGTTGCCACCGCGCTTGGAGTACCCGATGCCGGTGGTGAAACTGCCGGAGACCTTCACCTTGTCGTCCTGCACGTCGGCGATGCGGGCATCGTCGTGCACGCGCGGGCCACTCTTGTCACCGTAGTAGGTGCCCGGCGGGTCCTGCTGCAACGTCGGATCGTTGAGGTAACGCATCGGCGCCTGCGGCAATGTCAGGTCCAGCCCGGATGCCTGCGGTGCGGTGGCGCCGGCAGCGGACTGGGCGAGCACGGTCCCGGGCAGGGCCAGGCACAACAGCAGGGTCAGGGGGCGGATCATCTTGGCGCTCCAGCGGACAGGGACCACGCCACACGCGGCGTTACAGGCCGACGCTAGCAGGGCGTGCTTGAATGATGCCTGTCGGCACCGGATTGGGGTAGAGCCGGGCCATGCCCGGCGGCAGGTCACAGCCGCCCGAACCCGAACAGCTCCGCCAGCGGATGCTTGCGCCGCTCGATGCGGGCCCGCAGCAGCTGTGCGCCGATCATGGAATAGGTGATGCCGTTGCCGCCGTAGGCCATTGCCAGGTGCACGCGCGGCCCCCACTGTTCATGCGGACCGAAGAACGGCAATCCGTCTGCGGTCTCGGCGAAGGTACCGGCCCATGAGAATGCCGGCACCGGGTCGAGCCGCGGGAACCAGTACAGCAGCTGCTTCATGAGCTTGTCTGCCTTGCCTTCCACCCGCCGGTCGCGCCGTGCCGGAATGTCGATGGCATCGTCCAGCCCGCCCACCAGCAGGCGACGGTCGCCAGTGGCCCGCAGGTACAGATAGGGGCGCGCGCTTTCCCACACCATCGTGCGCTGCAGGGGGCCCAGCACCTCGGCATCGACAGGGTCGGTGATGAAGGCATAGCTGCTGCGGTTGCGTGCGACGCGCTGCGAGAGCCAGCGCTGGTTGGCGTATCCCATTGCCAGCACCACGTGGCCTGCGCGGATCGTCGCGCCTGATTCGGTCTGGGCGGTAATGCCCCGTGTACCTCGCGTCAGCGTGTGCAGCACGGTGCGATCGTGAATGTGGCCGCCGCGCTTGCGCACCCGCTTCAGCAATCCATAGGTGAGGCAGTAAGGGTCGACCCGCGCCGCCTGCCGGGTCAGCAATGCGCCGCCGGCGTCCACATCGAAGCGCTCCGCCAGCGCCTCCGGGCCCAACCAGCGGGCGTCCAGGCCGGCGCTGCGGCGTGCCTGGCCCTCGGCCATGAGGCGGGGCACGTCGCGGCGGCGACTGGCCAGGTACAGGCTGTCCATGCGCTGGAAGTCCACGTGCTTCAGGCCGCGTGCCACTTCGCCCAGTGCCGGGATCGCCTCGGCACAGGCCCGGTAGGCCAGCGTGGCCGCGTCGTGGCCATAGCGCTGGGCCAGTTCCAGCAGATGGGTGTCGATCTCGTACTGCAGCAGCGCGGTGCTGGCGGCGGTGCTGCCCCAGCCGATGTCGCGCTGCTCGATCAGGGCGACCTCGTGACCGTGTCCTGACAGCTCATCGGCGATCAGCGCGCCGGTGATGCCGCCGCCGACCACCAGCACGTCGCAGCGCAGGTCGGCCTCCAGCGGGGGAAAAGCCTGGATCAGGCCATTGTGCACGGCCCACCAGGGATAGCCACTTTTCAGGTCCATGGTGATGGGTCAGGCGGTGGGATGGCCGGTGTGCGGCGTGTGGATCAGTTCGGACAGATCGAAGCCCTGCAGCCGCGCCGTGGCCAGATAATGGTCCCGCACGGTGGCGTCCAGCTGCGGCTCGCGTGCCAGCAGCCACAGGTAGCGCCGATCGGGGCTGCCAACCAGCGACACGCTGTAGTCCGGAGCGATCTGGATGACCCAGTAGTCCCCCTTGGCGAAGGGCAGCCAGCGCAGGCCCTTGGGCAGGAAGCTCACTTCCAGGCGCGCGCTGTCGTTGTCGACGGGGCAGGCTTCGCCGCTGGCCTCCTCGACCTGGCCGTCCATGCGGCAGCGGTTGTGGACGCTGACGTTGCCGTTGTCGAGCAGGCTGTAGTGCGCCGAGACATCGGTGCAGCCTTCCGGCTCGTGGCGCATGGGCAGGCGCGCGATCTCATACCAGGTGCCCAGGTAGCGGGGCAGCTTGAGGTCGGCGACGGTCTTCAGTGGCAGCTGTTCGGTCATCGGCAGGCGCAGCGGGAACGGGCCTCCACGATGCCGACGGCCTCGCCACGAGCGGGTGAAGCCGGAGCGATGGCGGTGTCCAGAACATTGCGTCGCTGCGGCGTCATTCCCGCTGTCATCGGCGCGGCGGTATCCTGCCGCCAGCGCCGGGTGTTCCGATCCAACCTGAAGTGGAGGTGCCGATGTACCAGGTGATCCTGTTGAAGAGTGAAACCGCGTTCGCGCGCGAGCAATGGCCGCAGGTCGACGATCTGGTGGACTATGAGGGCGTCAGCTACAGCCTGCGCGCCGGTCCGCGCCAGCCGCTGCCGACCGACCACGACTGGCCTCCGGTGGCGGTGTACGCCCCGGACGAAATCACCGAAGAAGAGTTCCAGGACTGGTATGCGCTGCAGCAGCCGACGGTGGAGGAGCTGCGGTTGAAGTACTGAACCGCGGGGGCAGGTGCTGCGGGCGGAGCTGCCGCGGGCATCCGACCTTGACCGGTCGTGCCGTATAGTCGCGCGCAGGCGCGGTGGTCCGCGCGAACCGGTGTGCATCTGGCGTGTCTTCCTTCCTGCAATCGATCCGCATGCGCGGGCCCCGGCTGGGCCTGCTGCTGGGTGCTGCCCTTCTGCTGTCCGCGCCCGTGCTCGCCCAGGATGAGGCGCCTACGCCGAAGCAGCAGCTGGCACAGATTGACAGCGCGCTGAAAGACATCGAGCGCAAGCGTGACGATGCCGAAGCGACCGAAACACTGGGCACGCTTTCAGAGAACGCCTCGAAGGCCAAGCGGGATGCCGAGGCGCTGGACAAGTCCCTGCAGCCGCAGCTGGACCAGCTCAATGAGCAGCTGGCCCAGTTGGGTGAAGCGCCGCAGGGCACCGCCGAGCCACCCGACCTGGCCGCGCAGCGACGCACGCTCATCCGTGAGCGCGATGCCCTGGCCGCCTCGGTGGCCCAGGCCAAAGCCATCGCGGTGCGTGCCCAGCAGTTGAGTGCGGACATCGACAAGCAACGTTCCGCGCAGATCAGCGAGGAACTGGGCCGCAAGGTCGATTCACCGCTGTCGCCGTCGCTCTGGCGGCAGGTGGCCGATCAGCTTCCCGATGACATCGCCCGCGTGCGCCCGTTGGCGCAACAGGGGCGTGACACCCTGGCCAAGGCCATCAACACCCACGGCTGGGGCACCCTGCTGCTCGGCCTGGCCGCAGCACTGGTGATGATGTTCCCGCTGCGTCTGTGGCTGCGCGCGCTGGGGCGCCGGTTCGCCGCCTCGGAACGCGCGCCGGACGGCCGCCTGCGCCGTTCCGGCCTGGCCATGTGGCTGCTGCTGGTGGGCACCCTGCTGCCGGGCTATGCGGTAGTGGTGCTGGTGGCTTCGCTGAATGCCATCGGTGGCATCGCCCCGCGGCTGCAGAACGTGGCCGATGGCCTGGTGGCGGCGACCTTCGCTGCGGCCTTCATCGCCGCGCTCAGCGCGTGCCTGCTGATGCCCAGACGCCCCTCCTGGCGGCTGCTGAACCTGGATGACACGGCCGCGCTGAAGCTGCGCAAGTACGCCTGGGGTGCCGCTGCGCTGGCCTGGCTGAGCAACGTGCTGGTGGCCATCGACCGTGCCACCCGTACCAGCGACGTGACCACGGTGGCCCTGGATGGCGTGATTGCGCTGACCTACCTCGGCCTGATCATGGCCATGCTGGTAACCCTGGCACGCCTGCACCGGCGGCAGACGGCCGAAGCCGAAGCGAAGCTGGAAGCGCAGGCCGATGGTCTCGGCGCACAGCAGCCGGTGCGCCGCAGCAGTTGGTTGGTACTGGCGCGCGTGGCCGGCAACATCGCGGTGGTGGCAGCGATCATCGCCACGCTGCTGGGCTATGTGAACTTCGCCAAGTTCGTGAACCAGCAGTTGATCGGCGGCAGCATCGTGGTGCTGGCAGCCACCCTGCTGTTCAAGTTCGTCGATGATTTCTGCACCTGGCTGTTGAACGCAGACAGCAAGGTTGGCCAGACCATCCTGCTCAGTACCGGCCTGAGCGTCTCCAGGCTGGAGCAGGCCGGCGTGCTGCTGTCGGCGGTGCTGCGCACCTTCGTGGTCCTGATCGCGCTGCTGGCACTGGCCGCGCCCTTCGGCAATGTCGGCTCGATCGTGGAGCGCTTCGCGTCGCTGGCCAATGGCATTCCCATCGCCAAGGACCTGACGCTGGAACCGGGCCGCATCGTACTGGCCATCGGCGTGCTGCTGGCCGGGCTGGCGGTAATGCAGGTGGTGCAGCGCTGGCTGGCCGACACCTACCTGCCCAAGACCGAACTGGATCTGGGCGCGCGCAATTCCATCAGCACCGTCGCCCGTTATCTTGGCATCATCATCGCGGTGCTGTGGGCCCTGACGGTGATGGGGTTGAACCTGCAGAAGCTGGCACTGCTGGTCAGTGCGTTGTCGGTGGGTATTGGTTTCGGCCTGCAGGCGATCACCCAGAATTTTGTTTCCGGCCTGATCCTGCTGGCCGAGCGACCGGTGAAGATCGGTGACTGGGTGAAGCTGGGTGACCAGGAAGGCGATATCCGCCGCATCAATGTGCGCTCGACCGAGATCCAGGTGGGCGACAAGTCCACGTTGATCGTGCCCAACTCGGAGCTGATCACCAAGACCATCCGCAACATGACGATGGGCAACAACCAGGGCCGCATCCAGATCCAGTTCGCGGTACCGACCAGCACCGACGTCGCCGGCCTGAGGCAGGCCATGCTGGATGCCTATGGCGCGCACACCAGCGTGCTGCAGACGCCCGCGCCGACGGTGTACATCGACGGCATTGCCGGCGGCCAGATCACCATCAACAGCTTCGCCTACGTGGCCAGCCCGCGGCAGGTGTACGGCACCCGCAGCGATCTGTATTTCAGTCTGTTGCAGATCCTGGCGGAGCGGAACATTCCGCTGTCCACGCCAACGGACATCCACATCACCCGCGACCCCCAGGAGTAGGGGATTCTCGACAGGGCTGCGCCCTGCACCTGCCGAGGCCGGAGCAACAGCAACAGCTGCATTCCGTGGCCTTCGACAGATTTCCGCGATCTGCTGGAATTGCTTTTGGGATCTGACCCCAGATTGATTTCGATATCTGGCAGAAGTGTCGACCAAGGTCGACACCTACCCACAGCTGCCGGAAGCCGCCCCGCCATCCCACGGAATGCAGCTGTTGCCGTTGCCGTTGCTGTTGCCTTTGCTCCAGCTCGTAGCGGGTGCAGGGCGCAGCCCTGCAGAGAACCTATCCCCGCGGTCGGCTGCGCGAAGGCACCAGCGCGAAGGTATCCACGGCCAGCTTCTCGGCGTGATTCAACCAGGCACGGATCTCCAGATCATCCACTTCGTGATCCAGGCCGAAGGACACATTGATCTTGCCGTCGGCGTCAGGCTGCACCCACTGCTGGGCCAGCACCACCTTGCGCTGCGATGACACGGCCTCGATCCAGAAACCGCGATCCGGGCGCGTGCTTGCCACCAGCTGCAGCATGTACTGGCCGGCGCGGGTGCGGCGGCCCTTCTGGGTGATCATGTGGGCCTGGCGCACGCTCGGGCGCGGGCCCTGGAAAGCATCCAGCGGCGCATCCACCGCGATGCCACCGCGCAGGTCGTCGTCGCGGTACAGCTTGATGCCGTTGTCGCGGTTCACCAGCAAGGCGCACCAGTCGCCGTCGGCCGACCCATCCTCGAATGCGGTACAGCGATCCACATAGGCCAGGGTATTGTCCGGATCGGCATCGTCGAACTGGCGGGACGTGTTCTCCAGATACACCGACTTCAGGCCCCAGTCCTTGTCGTACTCCAGCAGGACCGGCGGCTGCACGTGCTGCATGCCGACCACCACCTGGTCGTCGTTGTCGATCCTCAGTTCGCGGGTCGGCTCGCCCAGCCACAGCGACCGGGCGAATGCCAGGTACTGCGGGTAATCACGGCCGCCATCGCGACGCGCCGCGACGCTGGCGCTGGGGGCACGCGCTTCGTCCAGCAGCGAGCGGCCGAAGCCCATCGTGCGCAGGCCCGGATCGAGCAGGCCCAGCAGGGTGGCGCCGGAGTCCAGCGTCGAGCCGTTCTCCGCCGCCAGCTGGCGCGGCGCCACGCCATCACCGAGGAACAGCAGCAGGTTCTCGCGCTTCTGCCTGGCCAGCACGTGACTGAGATCGTTGGGCATCGCCAGATGATCCGAGGCGATCACGATCAGCGTGTCCTTGCCGTACGGACTGGCCTGGATGCGCTGGACCAGCTGCGAGATCAGGCGGTCGGTGCATTTGAGCGCGTTGAGCAGGCCGATGTTGCCGTACTGGCTCTGGTAGCGTTCGCCCTTGCACGACACCGGCAGGTGGCCTGCGGGATGGTGCGTGTCCATGGTCAGCGTGGTCAGCATGAACGGTGCGCCGGCGCGCGAGAGCTGCTCGAAGCGCTGGTAGGCGGTGTCCAGCAGCACGTCGTCGTGTACGCCCCATGCAGAGTAGTGAATGCGCCCGATCTTCTTCTGCTGCTTGAACCACGCCAGATCATGTACTTCGTCGAAGCCGTGACTGGCCAGGAACTGGCCCTTGCCGGCGAACTGGCCGTTGGCGCCGCCCAGGTAATGGTTGGTGTAGCCCTGCTGCTTCAGGTAGTCGCCCAGGCACACGGCCTTGGGCAGGAAGCTGCCCATCCGGTCCATGCTGTTCTCATCGCCCTGCGAGGTGGTCAGCGGTACGCCGCACATCGATGCCACCAGCCCGGCGATGGTCCAGCCACTGCCTTCGGCCGATGCCAGGCCGCGCACATCCAGCGAGCTGGCGGCCAGGCGATTGAGATTGGGCATCAACCCGGGGAACACATTCTCGTCCAGATAGGTGCGTTCAAGGCTTTCGCCGTAGATCCAGACGATGTTGCGCGGCCGCTTCAACGGCTGGGTAGGCACCTGGTACTCCGGCGCGATGCGCGCGAAATCAACCGGTCGCAGCTGCTGGTAAAGACGCTGGCCGTCACGCGCCAGCGGACTGACCATGAGCGTGACCATCCATGCGACGGCGAAGCCGGCGAACCACGCCGCACCATGTCCGGGCCGATGCCAGCGGCGGACCCGCGTGGCGAACAGCGGCAGCAGCGAAACCAGGGCCAGCACGATGAAGCCGGCGATGTAGCCCTTGAAGTCGGCGACGCCGGCACCCTCCATGTCCGCACCCAGGTGGTACAGCGTGGCGGCGTTGAGTCCGTCACCGGAGAGCTTGTCGATCAGCCACCATGTGCTGAGCGCCAGCAACAGCAGTGAGAACGAACCGGCCTTCCACCACATCCATTTGTCGGAAGCGAGGAACAGCCAGGCCAGCAGCAACAACGACAGCAGAAGGATCCAGAGCATAGGCGGCTTCGGCAGTGAACGGGGTGGTGCGATGGACGTCGTACCGACGCGTGTCCATCCGACCGGCGCTGCCGCTAGCACGTGTGCATGACAGGCCGATGACCCGATAGTGCATGCACGAACCTGACTGAAATGTTTGTTGATCGACCGCGTGCGGTGCTGGCGCGATCAAGTAAAACGGGCGTGAAAACGCGCGTTGGATTGCATTAAGAACTGCATGAATGCGGCATTTCGGAGAGTGATGTATGCCGCAGGTGCACATGTCGCACGCCACGCACTCCGCTCATCGATGGCCGCGTTCCTCGCGTGCCCGTGCGCGCCGATCGAACAACAGCGCGCTGGTGACGATACCCAGCCCCAACGCAACGCCGATCAGCATCAGCACCAGCGCGATCGCCGGGTAGCCGAACACATGCCAGCCGGTATCGAGCTTCATCATCAGTGATGCGGCGAGAATCAGCGCTGCGCTGATGATGCCCGCTGCCACTCGGTTGGCGATTTTCTGCAGGTTCTCCATCAGCCGTGATTCCTCCAGCCCGGTCACCTTCATCTGCAGGCGGTTCTCGGCCAGCAGGGCCATGATGTCCGACAGCTTGCGCGGCCCATCGCGCAGCAGCTGCTGCAGCTCCATCGCCTCACTGGCGAGGTTGGCGGCCGACAGCGACTTCTTCAGGCGCGCGCGCATCACATGCTGCAGCTGGCGCTCGACGATGCGGCGCGTGTCCAGTTCGGGCGCGAGCAGGCGGCAGACGGTCTCCAGGTTCAGCAGCGCCTTGCCCAGCAGGCTCAGTTCCGGCGGCGTGCGCAATCCACATGCTGTGGCGATGCGCACCATGTCCAGCACCACGCGTCCCTCGGAGAAATTGCCGCTGGCGGCATAGCGCGCGATCAACTGGCCGGTCTCGCGCAGGTAACGCTCCTCGTCGAAGGCTTCCAGCCGGGTGCTGATGCTGATCAGATCGTCCGCCACTTCTTCGCCGCGGCCATCGACGGCGGCGAACAGGATCTTCAGCAGGCGCTCGCGCAGCCGCGGTGGCATATGCGCGACCATGCCCAGATCGAAGATGGCGAGGCGACCATCGGGCATCACCCGCAGGTTGCCCGGATGGGGATCGGCGTGGATCTCGCCATGCACGAAGATCTGGTCCAGGTAGCCCCGGATCAGCGCGGCTGCCAACGGGTCCATCGACTGTTCGGTACGGCGTACGCCGGGTATCGCGTCCACGCGCACGCCGGTGGCCAGCTCCATGGTCAGCACGCGCTGGCTGCTGTAATCCCAGATCGGCTGCGGGACCCACAGACGCCGGAAGGGCCGCAGGTGGCGGCCGAAGCGGGCCAGGTTCTCGGCCTCGGCGTGGTAATCCAGCTCCTGCATCAGGGTCTTGGCGAACTCGTTGAGCCAGTCGCGCAGGCGCACCCGGCGGCCGACCTGGGTCAGATGGTCGGCGGCCAGCGCGAAGCTGCGCAGCGCTTCCAGGTCCGAACGCAGCTGCGCGGCGACCTCCGGTTTCTGCACCTTTACCGCGACCTGCCGGCCGTCATGCATCACCGCACGATGAACCTGCGCGATCGAGGCGCAGCCCAGCGGCTCGGGGTCGAAGGCCGCGAACAGCTTGCTCACCGGTGCCCCCAGCTCCTGCTCGACGATGGCATGGATGCGTTCGACCGGAATCTCGGCCACCTTCTCCTGCATGCGCTCCAGCGCCGTCGCGAACTCCACCGGCACCATGTCCGGACGCGTGGACAGCATCTGGCCCAGCTTGACGAACGTCGGCCCCAGCGCTTCCAGGTCACTGACGAACTGCTCGGGATTGCCGTCGGCCGGCACCTCGGCCTGGCCGCCGGCTGCGTCCAGGTTCATGCCGGAGAACACCCCCGAATGACGGTAGCGCATCAGCAGGCGCAGGATCTGGCTGCGTCGGCTCATGCCTTTGACCAGCGGTGGATTGCCAGTGGCGGTGGGCGGATTGTTCAAACGGCACTCCTTGTGGACGACGACCGGTAGTGCCGGGCCATGCCCGGCGGAACGGGATCACGTCGCCAGTCTGGCCGGGGCAGGGTAGGCACGCGGTGAATCCACTTCCTCCCGGGCCGTTGGATCGGTCAGAATCCGTCCATCCCCCCTCCTGGAACCCCCATGGCCGGTGCCAGCCTGTTTGCCCTGCTCGACGATATCGCGACGCTGCTCGATGACGTCTCGATCCTGACCAAGGTGGCCGCGAAGAAAACGGCCGGTGTGCTTGGCGACGACCTGGCGCTGAACGCGCAGCAGGTAACCGGCGTTTCCGCCAACCGTGAACTGCCGGTGGTCTGGGCGGTGGCCAAAGGCTCGCTGCTCAACAAGGTGATCCTGGTTCCGGCCGCGCTGGCGATCAGCGCCCTGGAAGCCTGGCTGCATGGTCGTGGCTGGAATGTCCCGCTGATCGTGCCCTTGATGATGATCGGTGGCGCATTCCTGTGCTTCGAGGGCGTGGAAAAGCTGGCGCACCGTTTCCTGCACTCGGCGGACGAGGACGCCGAGCACCAGGCCGAGCGGCGCAAGGCGCTGGCCGATGCGCAGGTGGACATGGTGGCGTGGGAGAAGGACAAGGTGAAAGGTGCGATCCGTACCGACTTCATCCTCTCTGCCGAGATCATCGTCCTGACACTGGGCGTGGTTGCCGCCGCCTCGTTCTCCCAGCAGGTGCTCACCCTGGTGGTGGTCGCATTGGCGATGACGGTGTTCGTCTACGGACTGGTGGCCGGCATCGTCAAGCTGGACGACGTGGGCCTGTACCTGTCGGGCAAGGGCGGAGCGGTCGCAGCGTTCGGACGCGGCCTGGTCGCATCGGCGCCGTGGTTGATGAAGTTCCTGTCGATCGCCGGCACCGTGGCCATGTTCCTGGTCGGCGGCGGCATCCTGGTGCACAACGTGCCGGCGCTGCACCATGCGGTGCAGGCGCTCGGCGGCGAGGGCCAGTGGGGCTGGCTGATCAGCGCGGTTGCCAACATGGTGGTGGGTATCGTCGCTGGCGCCATCGTGCTGGCGGCGGTGACCGGCGTCCAGAAGCTGCGCGGGAAGTAGCAGCGTCGCCGGCAGGGCGGCGGTAGCGCCCGGCGGACGGTGGTAGCGCCGGGCCATGCCCGGCGGAATGCTTCAGCCCGCCTGCACGCGGTTCTTGCCCTGCCGCTTGGCCGCGTACAGCGCGTCGTCGGCGCGTCGCAGCAGCGCCTCGCTGTCATCGCCGGGCTGCCATTGCGCCAGTCCAGCGCTGAAGTGCACCGGCACGCGCCGGTCCTGCACGGTCAGTACCCGATGCGCCAGTGAACGCTGCAGGCGCTGCACGGTGGCCATGCTGTCCGCACCGGGGGTCTCTGGCAGCACCAGCACGAACTCGTCGCCGCCCAGCCGCGCGATGCCATCGGTGGCGCGCAGCAGCAGCCTGCACACCGCCACCATGTGCTGCAGCAGCGCGTCACCGCCGGCGTGACCATGCGCGTTGTTGGTCTGGTGGAAGTCATCCAGATCGATCACCGCCACACCCAGCGGCGTGTTGTTGCGTTCGGCGCGCGCCAGCTCGCGCTGCAGCAGTTCGTCCAGGCCCCGGCGGTTCAGTGCCTGGGTCAGCGGATCGATGCGCGCGAGGTCGCCGGCCATGCGCAGTTCCTGCTCCAGCTCGACGATGCGTTGTTCAGCGCGCTCCACGTCCAACCGTGCAGCGGCCAGGTGGTCGCGTGCCTGCGCGGCCTGCTGCTGCACTTTGCCGGTATCGCGCATCACCTCCTGCAGCAGCTGGTTCAGATCGGCGATGCTGCGCGCCTCGCGCAGCTGCAGTGCGTAGCTGCCGATACGGTCATGGTATTCACCGGTGCTGGTGGCCATGCCATCCATGCGTTCGATGAAATCCCCCATCAGTCCGCGCATCGCCGCCTTGGAGTCGTCGATGCCCTGGCGCAGCAGGCCCTGCCGGTAGATCACCTCGCGCAGCTCGGCACGTGTTCGTTCAACGGCCTCGGCCTGCAGCGGGCCGGACAGCAGTTGCCGCACCGCCGCGATCTGGCCCTGCAGCCAGCTGCGATCGTCCAGCAGTTCGCTCACGTTCTCCAGCAGCAGTGCGAACAGCTCCAGCAGCAGCGCCTGCTGTTCCTGCCAGCTGCCGGCACGCACCCCGATCTGATGGCCGAGCTCGCGCACACCCTGCTCGATCGGCTCCAGGGCGCTGCCCGGCTGCCAGTGGCGCAGGCGGAGGGACAGCGCCTGCGCCTGCCCGCGCAGGTCCGGGTCGTGCTGCAGCAGCGCCACTACCGCGCCGCCCAGCAGCAGGCGCAGCTGTTCGGACAGGCGCAGGCTGTCGGGCTGCCCATCCGGCGAATGCTGATCGATGGTGCGGATGTACTTGTCGATCAGTTGCCGCATCGCCCGCCCGTAGCGTGGCCAGTCGGCGCTGGCCTGCGCCGACTGCAGGCGATCACCCATGTCGCCCAGTTCGCCCGGCAGCGTCGCCATGCCATTGGCGAACGCGGCCAGCAGCGGCTCCGGCGCATCGGCACCGGCAAAGAGCCGTTGCAGGCTTGCACTGTTGCCGCCCTGCAGGACCACGCGCTCGCCCTCACCCGTATCGGCCACGGCGCGCACGCGTGCCGGCGGACCGAGGACGGTGCCGGGGGCGGGGCGCGGGTCGGGGTGGTCCGTCATGGAGCGAATCCTGGGGGTGGCAGGGTCTGGTTCCAGCATATCGGCGCGGCTGCCGATGGCTTGAACGGCTAGGATGGGCGACAGGATGCCGCACGGGAGGTGGTGATGCGCGTGATGTTGCTGGGGGCGACCGGCCTGGTCGGCGGGCTGACCCTGCCCGGGTTGCTGGATGACCCGCGCTGCCGCGCCGTGGTCGCACCTACCCGGCGTCCGCTGGCGTTGACCCATGGGAAGCTGGAAAACCCGGTGCTGGCCTTTGACGCCTTGCCCGCCTCGCCCGAATGGGCGCGCGTGGATGCGGTCATCTGCGCGCTGGGCAGCACCATCGCCCAGGCCGGCAGCCGCGAGGCCTTCCACCGCATCGACCATGACTATCCGCTGGCGTTCGCCCGCCTGGCACAGGCACAGGGCGCGAAGACCTATGTATTGAATTCCGCCGCCGGTGCCAACCCGCAGTCGTCGATTTTCTACAGCCGGGTGAAGGGCGAGCTGGAGCGTGACCTGCGCGCGCTGGGGTTCGCCTCGCTGACCCTGGTGCGGCCTGGACTGATCGGCGGCGAGCGCACCGAGGTCCGTCGTGGCGAGCGTTTCGCACTGGCGGTGCTCGGTGCACTGGGGCCGGCACTGCCGCGGGCATGGCGGATCAATCCAGCCGCCGAGATCGCCAAGGCACTGGCCGGAGCCGCGCTGGCCCCGCAACCGGGTGAGCACGTGGTGACATCAAGCGCACTGGTCGGCTGATGTCGCGTGCGCTGCGCCTGACCCAGCTGCTGCAGCTGCTGCGCCGCCATCGACGGCCGGTGGCCGGGCAGGTGCTGGCCAATGCGCTGGGTACCAGCCTGCGTACGCTGTATCGCGACATCGAGACGCTGCGCGCGCAGGGCGCTGACCTGCGCGGCGAGGCCGGCGTCGGCTACCAGCTCGCGCCGAGCGACACGCTGCCGCCGATGACCCTGCCACCGGCCGAGATCGACGCGCTGGTGCTGGGCCTGCGCTGGGTTGCGGCCCGCACCGAGCCGGCGCTGGCCGAGGCTGCCCGTGATGCGTTGGCGCGCATCGCGCATGTGTTGCCCGCCGCCCGCCGCGAGGCACTGCGTGACAGCGGTCTGCGCGTGGGCCCTTCACGAACAGCGGCCAAGGTGCCGGCGACCCGGCTCCAGGCCGTGCGCGAAGCCGTAAGCGCACAGCAGCGCCTGAAGTTCGGCTACGAAGATGCGCAGGGCCAGCGCAGCGAGCGCATCGTCTGGCCCTTCGCGCTGGGCTACTTCGACGAAGTTCCGATGCTGGCGGCATGGTGCGAGAGCCGCGAAGACTTCCGCCACTTCCGGCTGGACCGCATCCGCCAGGCGCGCGCGCTGGAGGAGCGCTATCACGTGCCACGCGCCACCCTGCTGCGGCGCTGGCAGAGGGCCCAGGGCATCGCACCGGACTGGCTGGATCGTTCGTAGCGTCGGGCCTGCTCGACGGCCTACGATCCTGGCGAACAGCGGGCGAACAAGCGCGATGCTGCTGACAGAATCTGTCAGCAGGGCGGTACCACCATGAAGGCTCCCAACAACGGAGCGTCCCCATGTTCAGGCCCGGTACCCTGCTGCAGTACGTAAGCGATGTCGCTGCCAGCGCCACCTTCTACAGCGGCATCCTCGGCACACCCCCCGTCGAGCAGTCGCCCGGCTTTGCCCTGTTCCTGCTCGGCGACGGCGCCGCACTCGGCCTGTGGCAGCGCGAGGACGTACAACCGCCGGTCACCGCCGCGGCAGGCGCGGCCGAGCTGGCGATGGTGGTCGCCAGCCCCGACGCCGTGCGGCAGATGCACGATGCATGGCGCGCACTCGGCGTGCAGATCGTGCAGGCCCCGGTCACCCTGGAATTCGGACATACCTTCGTGGGCGTTGATCCGGATGGCCACCGCCTGCGCATCTACAGCCGCGCTGAGGGCCTGCCCGCGCGCGGTTGAAATGAGGGGAGCCGGTACCTGCCGGTTCCCCTGTTCCCGGATGTGGTTCCGCCCACCTTCGGTTGACCTGCAAGCGGCAGCCGGGCATGAATCGGCTCTACCGCAGAACGCGCACAAGAAAACGCCGGGCATTGCCCGGCGCCTCTTGTGTTTCAGAGGTGGTGGTCGATCAGCTGGCCAGGGCCAGATCGTCCATCATCGCGCGCAGGAAGCGGGCGGCTTCGCCGCCGGTAGCCGCGCGGTGGTCGAAGGTGACCGACAGCGGGATCACCTTGTGCGCTTCCACGCCGCCCATCACCGGGGTCATCTGATGGCGGGCACGGCCGGCACCGACGATGGCCACGCACGGCGGCACCACGACCGGGGTCGCGTAGCGGCCGGCGAACATGCCGAAGTTGGACAGCGAGATGGTGTAGCCACTCAGTTCCGATGCCGCGATCGAGCGCGCTTCCACCTGCTCACGCAGGCGGTTCACGCCCTCGCGGATGCCACGGGCATCCAGCATGTCGGCGTTGCGCAGGGCCGGCACGAACAGGCCGTCGTCGGTGTCCACGGCGATGCCGATGTCCACCTGCGCGTGCAGGGTGCGGGTCAGCGCTTCACCATCGAACCAGGCGTTCATCGCCGGCACCTTCTGCGCGGCAACCACGATGGCACGCACCAGGCGGGCGGTGACGTCGTTGCCGGGCAGCCAGGCATGGATGTCGGCGTCGTCGTTGAGCGTGGTCGGTACAACCTTGCTGTGCGCATCGGCCATCACCCGCGCCATGTTGCGGCGCACGCCCTTCAGCGGTTCCGGCTGGCCCTTGGCGACCACGCCCGGCGGCTGCGTGCGCATCGGCTTGCCGGCCGCAGACAAGGGGGTGCGGGCTTCGTTCTGTACCGGCGCAGACACCTGCGCCGGGGCCGGCGCGGCATAGGCCGCAGCGGCAGCCGGTGCCGGCGCGGCGCCGAGCTTGGCGGTGCCGTTGGCGGCGGCCTGCTTGACGTCGGCCATGGTCACCGCGCCATCGCTGCCGGTGGCGCGCACGCGGCTCAGGTCCACGCCCAGCTTGCGGGCCATCGCACGCACCGCCGGTACGGCCTTGACGCCACCGACGGCCAGCGCCTGCTCGGTGTGCACGGCATTGGAGCTCTGCATCGCGCCGACCACCGTGCCGGCGTCATCGCGCTCGGCCTTGACGTCCTCGGCGGCGGCCGGCGCCGGAGTCGGCAGCGGCGGCGGGGTCGGTGCCGCGGCCGCAGCCGGTGCCGGCGCATGGCCGTGGCTGTGGCCGGTGTCCTGGCCATCGGCACGCTGCGGCAGGTTCGGGTCGATCTCGAAGCTGGCCAGCACCGAGCCGGTCGGAATGATGTCGCCGGCCGCACCGGACAGCTTCAGCACCTTGCCGGAGACCGGCGAGGGCACTTCCACCACGGCCTTGGCGGTCTCCATCGACACCAGCGGCTCGTCCAGCTTGATCACATCGCCTTCCTTCACGAACCACTCGACGATGGTCGCGTCCGGCAGGCCTTCGCCCAGGTCGGGCAGGTTGAAATTCTTGGTCTGGCTCATTTGCAGTTCTCTTCCAGCAGTTCCAGTTCGCGGGCCGGCAGCCAGCCCGTCGCACCATTGGCGCGCTCGGACCACCACCATCCGCCGTGTTCGTGATGCAGCTTGACCATCTCGCCGCTTTCCACATCCAGCTCGCGGGCGTCGTAATCGCGCAGGGCTTCCGCGCGACCGTCGTCCAGCAGTTGCAGCCAGGCGACGGGCGCCCAGCCGGCGCGTCCATCGCTGGTGCGTACCCAGGCAAACGCCGGCCATTCCTCGTCACGTACGCCTACTTCGACGATCTGGCCGGTGCGGAACCGGAGCGGGTTGGGATACTGGCTGCGGTAAGCCCCAAGCAGGCGGGCCCGCATGTCAGCCTGCCGCCACCGCGCGCTTGGCCGCGGTCACGATCCGGTCCACGCTCGGCAGGTACTTCATCTCCAGGCGGAACAGCGGAATGTGGGTGTCGTAGCCGGTAACGCGCTCGACCGGGGCCAGCAGGTCATACATCGATTCCTCGGCCAGGCGCGCGGCGATCTCCGCGCCGAAGCCCGCGGTCTTCGGGGCCTCCTGCACGATCACGCAGCGACCGGTCTTGGACACCGACTCGGCGATGGTGGCGAAGTCCAGCGGACGCAGCGTGGCCACGTCGATGACTTCGGCACTGATGCCCTCGCCAGCCAGCTTGTCGGCCGCTTCCAGCGCTTCCTTCACCTGCGCACCCCAGGCGACCAGGGTCACGTCGGTGCCGTCGCGCAGCACGAAGCACACGTCCAGCGGCAGGGCTTCGCCGTCGTTGACGACCACTTCCTTGTACTGGCGGTAGATGCGCTTGGGCTCCATGTAGATCACCGGATCGGGATCGCGCATGGCGGCCAGCAGCAGGCCATAGGCGCGCTGCGGGCTGGACGGCAGCACCACGCGCAGGCCCGGCACGTTGGTGAAGATCGATTCGTTGGCTTCGCTGTGGTGTTCCGGCGCACGGATGCCACCGCCCCACGGCACGCGCAGCACCATCGGGCAGTGCAGGCGGCCACGGGTACGGGTACGCAGGCGTGCGGCGTGGCAGATGATGTGGTCGACCATCGGGTAGACGAAGCCATCGAACTGGGCTTCGGCCACCGGCTTCATGCCCTGCGCGGCCAGGCCGACGGTGAGGCCGGCGATGGTGGTTTCATCCAGCGGGGTGTCGAGGATGCGCTGCGAACCGAAGCGCTGCTGCAGGCCGGCGGTGGCGCGGAACACCCCGCCGTTGACGCCCACGTCCTCGCCCAGCACCAGCACCGACGGGTCGTGTTCCAGCTCCCAGGCCAGCGCCTGGGTGATGGCTTCGATCAGGGTGATGGGGGTAGCGGTCATTGCGATGTCTCCACCGGCGACAGCAGCACTGTCGGCGGCATTGGCCTGGGAAGCGGAAGCGCCCGTCTTGATGTCATCCATGGCGCTGCTCCAGGGCAATGGCGGCCGCGCGCTGGGCCAGAAGATCCGGCGGCGGATCGGCATACAGGTAGTCGAACATCGCCTCGACCGGCTGCACCGGGGTATTGAGGTACTGGTTCACTTCCTCGTCGACCCTGGCGCCACACTGCTCCACCCAGGCCTTTTCTTCGTCCTCGCTCCACACGCCCTGGGCGGTGAGGTACTTGCGCAGGCGCAGCATCGGCTCACGGGTCCAGGCATCCTTCACTTCGGCGTCGTCGCGGTAGCGGCGCGCGTCGTCGGCGGTGGTGTGGTCGGACAGGCGGTAGGTCATCAGTTCCAGCACGGTGCCGCCTTCGCCGGCGAGGCCGCGCTCGCGCGCCTGTTCCATCGCCGCCAGCACCGCGATCAGATCGTTGCCGTCCACCTGCAGGCAGTGCAGGCCGCCGGCCAGGCCCTTCTGTGCCAGCGTTTCGGCGCCGGTCTGCGCCGAGCGTGGCACCGAGATGGCCCAGCCGTTGTTGACGATGCACAGGATCAGCGGCAGCTTGTAGGCACCGGCAGAGTTCAGCGCGGCATAGAAGTCGGTCTTCGAGCTGCCGCCATCGCCACACACCGCCACCGCGACCTGCTGCTCGTTGTTGAGCTTGAACTTCAGCGCGGCGCCCGCAGCGTGCAGGCACTGCGTGGAAATCGGCACGCAGAACGGGAAGTCCTTCACCGCATTGCCGGTGAAGTCGTTGCCGCGCTCGTCGCCGCCCCAGTACATCAGCACGTCGTACGGGCGCACGCCACGCATGAACATCGCGCCATACTCGCGGTAGCTCGGGCCGAGCACGTCGCCTTCGCGCATGCCGGCGCCGATGCCCACGTGCGCCGCCTCGTGACCCAGGCAGGCGGCGTAGGTACCCAGCTTGCCGGTGCGCTGCAGGGCGATGGATTTGCTGTCGAACGTGCGTACGTACAGCATCTGCTTGAACAGCGGCACCAGGACGCGCGGATCCTTCAGGGATTCGGGCAGGTCGTTGCGGACGAGCGTGCCGTCCGCATCCAGGTACTGCAGGTATTCGATCTTGAATTCAGCGGCAACCGTCATCGCGTACTGCACCTTCGACAGAGAAGTTACAAATGATATGAATCGCCATGTTAAGGAACGCGTACGAAATAGCCTTCCTGCGGCGCAACACGGCGATTCCCCGTTGTACCCCTGCCGGCGGGTGGAGGGCCAATAACAACAACGTATTCAGTCGTTGCTGCATAGCATCAGAATACGCCTCCGGCTGACTGCCGGTGCAACGTCGCAAACGGTTCCACGCGCGGGCCCGCCATCGCCGGGTGATCCACGGCCCACCGCACGGCCCGGTATGGATCCTCCGGCTGCCAGCGCGGCGGCAACGCGCTACCCTTGCCGCCCCCGATCTGGTCCCGCCCATGTCCGTCGACAACAACCAACGCGATCTCGAAGCCGGCATCCACACCGACCTGCACGGCCGGCTGACCTACGGCGGCTACCTGCGGCTGGACCAGCTGCTCAGTGCCCAGCAGCCGCTGTCCAACCCGCCGCACCACGACGAGATGCTCTTCATCATCCAGCACCAGACGTCGGAGCTGTGGTTGAAGCTGCTGGGGCACGAGCTTGGCGCGGCGATCGGCTTCCTGCAGCGCGATGAAGTCTGGCAGTGCCGCAAGGTGCTGGCCCGCAGCAAGCAGGTACTGCGCCAGCTCACCGAGCAGTGGTCGGTGCTGGAAACCCTGACCCCGTCCGAGTACATGGGCTTCCGCGACGTGCTGGGGCCTTCCTCGGGCTTCCAGTCGCTGCAGTACCGCTACATCGAGTTCCTGCTGGGCAACAAGAACGCGCAGATGCTGCAGGTGTTCGAGCATGATCCGGCCGGGCAGGCGCAGCTGCGGAGCGTGCTGGAGGCGCCCAGCCTGTACGAGGAGTTCCTGAAGTACCTGGCCCGCTTCGGCCACGCCGTGCCGGCGATGTACGAGACCCACGACTGGACCCAGCCGCATGTGGCCGACGAAGCCCTGCAGCCGGTCTTCGAGCGCATCTACCAGGACACCGACCGCTACTGGCGCGAGTATTCGCTGTGCGAGGACCTGGTGGACCTGGAGACGGCCTTCCAGCTCTGGCGGTTCCGCCACATGCGTACGGTGATGCGGGTGATCGGCTTCAAGCGCGGTACCGGGGGCTCGTCCGGGGTCGGCTTCCTGCGCCAGGCGCTGGAGCTGACCTTCTTCCCCGAGCTGTTCCAGGTGCGGACCACGCTGCAGGCTGCGCCCCCGCCGGAACTGGGCTGATCCCCATTCATCCTGATCCCGGCCGGCGGCTGGATCGTTTCAGATGCAAGTTCAGCGAGCAGGCGGCCACCTGCCTCAAACGGCGTGTATTTGACGTGAACGCCACAAGTCGGTGATCCTCGCGCGTTGCTCCATTGCACATCGGACGTGCTCGTCATCCACCGAACCAGGAATCCCGCATGAGCGTAAACGCCACTGCGAACACCCCGGAGCCGGCGCTGCCGGACTTCAAGACCACGCTGGGCCACCCGCGCCCGCTGTGGATGCTGTTCATGACCGAGTTCTGGGAACGCTTCGCGTTCTACGGCATCCGCTGGGCCTTGGTGCTGTACATCGTCGCCCAGTTCTACAACGGCAACGCCGCCGGCGAGGGCGATGCCAGCCGCATCTACGGTGCCTACCTGGCGCTAGTGTACGCGGCGGCGATCTTCGGCGGCTACGTGGCCGACCGGGTGCTGGGCTACCAGCGCTCGATCCTGACCGGCGCGATCATCATGGCGGCCGGCCTGTTCATGATCTCGCTGCCGGAAGAACATCTGTTCAAGCTCGGCCTGGCCACGATCATCGTGGGCAACGGCCTGTTCAAGCCGAACATCTCCACCATGGTCGGCAAGCTGTATGGCCTGAAGGACGAGCGCCGCGATTCGGGCTTCACCATCTTCTACATGGGCATCAACATCGGCGCGATGATCGCCCCGGTGCTGACCGAGTACCTGGCCCGCAAGGTGTTCGGCACCTCGGAAATGCCGTCGTACAAGGTCGTGTTCATCGCCTCCGGCGTGGGCATGCTGATCTCGCTGGTGTGGTTCTACATCGGCCGGGCCGGCCTGAAGGGCATCGGCGCACCGCCGGCCGGTGCCGAAGGCTTCGGTCGCATCGTGATGGTGCTGGTAGGCGCGCTGGTGGCCATCCCGGTCGCCTACTTCCTGCTGGCGACCGGCGCCACCGCGCTGGCCTGGATCCTGGGCGTGATGTTCGCTGCCCTGGCCGTGCTGCTGCTGGTCGAAGGCATCCGCGAGGGCAAGGTGCAGCGCGACCGCGTGATCGCCATGCTGATCATCTTCGCGTTCAACGTCATGTTCTGGATGTTCTTCGAACAGGCCGGCAGCTCGTTCACCTTCCTGGCCGAGAACATCGTCAACCGTGACTTCGGCAACTGGACCTTCCCGACCGCATGGTTCCAGTCGGTGAACTCGGTGGCCATCATCACCCTGGCGCCGCTGATCGCCTGGATCTGGGTGGCCCTGGGTCGCGCCAATCCGTCCATCCCGCGCAAGTTCGGCCTGGGCCTGCTGTTCAACGGCGCGGCCTTCGCCCTGCTGATGTTTGCCCTGTCGCAGATGGTCGTGGACGGCAAGATCCCGTTCTGGACCCTGTTCATGGTCTACGTCATCCAGTCCGTCGGTGAGCTGTGCCTGTCGCCGATCGGCCTGTCGATGGTGACCAAGCTGGCCCCGGTCCGCCTGGTCGGCTTCGGCATGGGCGGCTGGTTCCTGTCGACCGGCATCGGCAACAACCTGTCGGGCATCTTCGCCGGCGCCGTCAGCGGTGAAGGCGGCATGACGATCGATTCGGCACTGAAAGGGTATACCTTCGGCTTCTGGGCCCTGATCGGCTCCGGCGTGGTGCTGTTCCTGATCGCCCCGCTGATCAACAAGCTGATGCACGGCGTCAAGTGATGAGAGGGTAGCTGGCATGCGTACGAAGCTCGGTGGTGCGATGGGGGTGGTCTGTGCGGCGCTGATCGGCGCGTGTTCGCAGCCCCCGCCGCCCGCCGCCACCGGGCCGACGCAGCCAGTGGATACCCGTCCCACCGAGCCACCGGTCGCTGACCCCAGCGAACCGGTGGCCTCGGGCAACACCCCGGTGGCGGCGGATATCGCCGCCATCGCCGGGCTCGGCGCACAGTTCGACCCGGCCCGCGACCCCGCCGACGATCTGGCCACCGCCAAGGTGGAAGCCCAGCGTGGCAAGAAACGCATCATCCTCGAGGTCGGCAACGCCGGCTGCGACCGCTGTCATGCGCTGGACCAGATCGTGGAGGGGGATGGCGACCTGCGCCGTTTCCGCGATGCCCACTACGTGTGGGTGAAGGTCAACGAGAGCGACGAGAAGCCCAACAGCGCTTTCCTCGGCCAGTTCCCGGAGATGGGCCGCGACTACCCCTACCTGCTGGTGCTCGACGCAGATGGCACCCTGCTGGCTCCGCAGGCCACGACGGCAATGCGCAGGGGCGAGACCTACCTGCCGGCGCAGGTGATGGCCTTCCTCAAGCAGTGGGCGCCTGATCGGTAGCGCCGGGCCATGCCCGGCGGATGCGCGCGCCGTCACATTCCCAGCATCGCCCCCTCAATTTCATCGCACGCACGCCGTTACCGGCAAGGCTCCCGGTCGACTCGACGTCGACGCATCCTGCCGGAACGCCCATGCACAGCGACCACGCCGAACGATTGCCCGATCCTGCCAGCAGCCTGGGCGAGGGTGGTGCTGGCGAGGGCGTGACCCTGCCGGCGCAGGACGCACTGCTGGATGACGTCGGCATCGGCGACGGTGCCCCCGAAGCGGCCCCGCCGCACCATCGCCTGCCGCAGATCGCACTGCCTGACAACGTCGTGCTGAAGGGCGCGGTGCAGAAGCTGGTGGAACAGAAATCGCGGCTCGATGCGCTGGCGTCGCAGGGCCAGCTGGCCGGCCTGCTGCCGCCGGAATGGCAGGGCAACGGCGTACGTGCCATCGAGCTGTCCACCTTCATCCAGGGCGTGCTGCCGTTCCTGCAGCCGGGAGAACGTGGCGAGACCGCGGCCGCACGTCTGCCGGTACGTCATGTGCTGGGCGACGACAGTCGTTGGGGACTGCCGGATGTGGCCGAACCGAAGTCGCTGGCGTGGTACCTGGCCAGTGACGAACGCGCCACTGCGGGCGGCAGGGACGTGGCCGAAGCCTTTCTGGTCGGGGCGCTGGGCGTGGCGTGGATGCAGGAGGGGCGCAGCCGCGCGGGCTTCCTGCGTGCGGTGGGGCAGGACAGCCTGGCCGCGCGGGTGACCATGCTGGGCTATCCGGCGGCCACCGAGCTGGCGCTGTACAGCGTGGTCGCCCATGGCCAGTCGCAGGTCTGGTGCGTGCACGGTCGCCGTCGCATGCGTCCACTGGTTGCACCGTGGCTGAGCGTGCCGCTGTTGACGGCCTACGGCGTGCCCGCACCGGTGCCATGGCCGTCCGGTTTCCCGCCCGTGGACGCCGTTGCCGAGGCGCTGGCGGCCGCGCGCCAGGGACGCGCGCTGCCCGAGGTGGATCTGGGCAAGGTGGTGGCGAAGATCGCCGAAGACGCAGCCGGCGAAGCATGGCAGCCGGTCAGCCTGCTGCAGCTCAACACGTGGTCGCCGCGCTGGCATTTCTTCCTCGGCACCTTCGTCGGCGTGCCGTCCCTGCTGCTGGTGGCTGCCGCGCTGGCGCTGCCGGGGGCGGTCGAAGCGGCCACGGTTGCCGCGTCGCTGGGCTTTGCCGGTGGCGCGATCGGTGCCCTCGCGGTGCCGTGGATCCATGCGCGGCGCAAGCACCTGAGCTGAACCGTGCTGTGCTGAGACCGGGGCCGAGCCCCGGCGGCACGCCTCAGACGCCTTCGCCCATCCGTTCCAGCCCGTCGCCCGCCAGGCGCAGGATCAGCGTCTCCAGCAGCTGTTCCTCCTCCTCGCTCAGCACCGACATCAGCTTGCGGGTGATCTCGATCACCAGCGGCGCGATGGTCTCGTACACCTCGAAGCCCGCTGCCGACAGCGCCAGGACCGAGCGGCGACGGTCGTCGCCATGGGTCTCGCGCTTGATGAAGCCGCGCTCGAGCAGGCGCGCCACCGCGCGGCTGACCGCCACCTTGTCCATCGCCGTGCGGTCGGAGACCTCGCTGGCCGACGACCCGGGATACAGCGCCAGGATGGTGATGACCCGCCATTCCGGAATGGCCAGACCGTAGCGATCACCGTACAGCTTGGCGATGTTGCCGCTGACCCGGTTGGACAGCACGCTCAGCCGGTAGGGCAGGAACTGTTCCAGGTCGAGCAGGACGTGCGATGCACGCAGGCGTGTCGAAGCGGGATCGGCGGGGCTCATGTTGCGGTGCACCTTGCTGGTGGTTTCAAGTGTAACTATAAGGGTTGGGTCCAGACCCTGCATTCTCGCCGGGTCGTTACCTGCCCGCACCTGGTTTGTACCGATGCGGTACCGATTCGGAGCCCCGCCATGAATACCGCAGTCCAGCCCTCCTCGCATCCCAATCCGGGCATGCAGGTCACCACCTTCGAGAACCCGATGGGCATCGATGGTTTCGAGTTCGTCGAGTTTGCTGCCCCGGCCGGCCGCGGCCAGGAGCTGCACGACTACTTCCGCAGGATGGGCTTCACGGCGGTGCTCAGGCACAAGCAGCGTCCGATTACCGTCTATCGCCAGGGCGACGTCAACTTCCTGGTCAACGAAGACCCGGATTCGTTCGCTGCCGACTTCGCCCAGAAGCACGGTCCCTGCGCCTGCGGCTTTGCCATCCGCTTCAAGAAGCCGGGCCAGGAGGTCTACCAGACCGCACTGGGCAACGGCGCCGAGGCCATCGGCTTCAAGCCGGACAGCAAGGCGGTCGGCGCGCCGGTCATCAAGGGCATCGGTGACTGCATGCTGTACCTGGTCGACCGCTATGGCAGCGCCGGCAGCATCTACGACGGCGACTACGAGCCGATCGCCGGCGTCGATCAGCATCCGGTGGGCTTCGGCCTGACGTTCATCGACCACCTGACCCACAACCTGTACTTCGGCAACATGCAGCAGTGGTCGGACTACTACGAGCGTCTGTTCAACTTCCGCGAGATCCGCTACTTCGACATCAAGGGCCTGAAGACCGGCCTGGTGTCCAAGGCCATGACCGCGCCGGACGGCATCGTGCGCATTCCGCTCAACGAATCGTCCGATCCGAAGAGCCAGATCAACGAATACCTGGACGCCTACAAGGGCGAGGGCATCCAGCACATCGCCTGCTTCACCGAGAACATCTACGAGACCGTCGAGGCGATGCGTGCGCAGGGTGTGGATTTCCTCGACACGCCGGAGACCTACTTCGACGTGATCGACCAGCGCGTGCCGAACCATGGCGAGGACGTGCCGCGCCTGGCGAAGAACAAGATCCTGATCGACGCCGATCCGGAAACCCACCAGCGCAAGCTGCTGCAGATCTTCACCCAGAACTGCATCGGCCCGATCTTCTTCGAGATCATCCAGCGCAAGGGCAATGAAGGTTTCGGCGAAGGCAACTTCACGGCGCTGTTCGAGAGCATCGAGCGCGACCAGATCCGCCGCGGCGTGCTGTAACGTTTCAGACCTGCACCCTCAGCGGTAGCGCCGGGCCATGCCCGGCGGCTTTCCGTTCCGGCCTTGCCGTTCCAGGAGCCCCCATGTCCACCTCCATCACCGCCCGTGGCTACCAGTCCGGTTTCGGCAACGAATTCGCCACCGAAGCCGTGGCCGGCGCGCTGCCGGTCGGGCAGAACTCGCCGCAGAAGGTGGCCCATGGCCTGTATGCCGAGCAGCTGTCCGGCACCGCCTTCACCGCGCCGCGTGGCAGCAACCGGCGCAGCTGGCTGTACCGGATCCGCCCGGCGGTGACCCACGGTGAGTTCACCCCGTTCGCGCAGTCGCGGCTGCAGTGCGATTTCGGCTCGCAGCCGGCCTCGCCGAACCAGCTGCGCTGGAGCCCGCTGCCGCTGCCGGAACTGCCCACCGACTTCGTCGAAGGGCTGTACACCATGGGCGGCAATGGTTCGCCGGATGCCCACGCCGGCGTCGGCATCCATCTGTATGCCGCGAACCGGGACATGGTTGGCCGCTACTTCTACGATGCCGATGGCGAACTGCTGATCGTGCCCCAGCTGGGTGGCCTGCGCCTGCTGACCGAGCTGGGCGTGATCGAGATCGAACCGCAGCAGATCGCGGTGATTCCGCGTGGCGTGCGCTTCCGCGTCGAGCTGCCTGATGGCCCGAGCCGCGGCTACATCTGCGAGAACTACGGCGCCCTGCTGAAGCTGCCCGATCTGGGGCCGATCGGCGCCAACGGCCTGGCCAATCCGCGCGACTTTGAAACCCCGCATGCGGCCTTCGAGGACCTCGACGGTGAGTTTGAACTGATCGCCAAGTTCGAAGGACGCCTGTGGCGCGCGCCGATCGACCATTCGCCGCTGGACGTGGTCGCCTGGCATGGCAATTACGCGCCGTACCGCTACGATCTGCGCCGCTTCAACACCCTCGGTTCGATCAGCTACGACCACCCGGACCCGTCGATCTTCCTGGTACTGCATTCGCCCAGCGACACAGCAGGGACCAGCAACATGGATTTCGCCATCTTCCCGCCGCGCTGGCTGGTGGCGCAGAACACCTTCCGGCCACCATGGTTCCACCGCAACATCGCCAGCGAGTTCATGGGCCTGGTGCACGGTGCCTACGATGCCAAGGCCGAAGGCTTCGTGCCGGGCGGCGCCTCCCTGCACAACTGCATGAGCGGCCACGGACCGGATGCACCGACCTTCGACAGGGCCTCCAGTGCCGATCTGTCCAAGCCGGACGTGGTCAAGGACACCATGGCCTTCATGTTCGAGACCCGCGCGGTGATCCGCCCGACCGCCCAGGCGCTTGATGCCGGGCACCGGCAGGCCGATTACCAGCAGTGCTGGGCAGGGCTGCGCAACAACTTCCGATGAGCCTCACGCGGCATCGATGAAGGCATCGCAGTGCTCCAGCGGCAGGACTTCCAGAAGGCGCTGCCGTACGCGTTCGCAGTAGCCTTCGGAGGTCAGGGCGGGCAGTACCTGCAACGCCGAGTGCAACACCTGCAGCACATCGGTCTGCGCACGTGCCTGCTGCAGGTCGCGGAACAGCGCCGCTGCCTGCGGATGCCGCTGCAGCTCCAGGATGCCCAGCACATAGATCCGTGAGGCGACCAGCGAGCGGCGCCGTTCGATCGGCGTGGCCGCAGGCGCGGGTGCCTGCGGCCGGGCAGGTGTGGGCCCGGATGCCGCCGCCACGGGAGGCGGGGCGTCGGTTTCCAGATAGCCGGCATGGATCAGCTGGATCAGCATGGCCGGCGTCTCCTGGCCCATCAGCCCGCTCAGCTCGGTGACGCTGCGCTGGCCATCGCACAGGATCAGCAGACGGCGCTGGCGCATGTCCAGCGGCGCGCGGTGCGCCTGCAGCGCGGTTCGGGCGAGATCGGTCTTGCGCGGTTGCATGGATGGGACAGCCAGGACGGTGCACGCCGAGCCTGAACGAAGGCGATGAAACAGCGATGACAATGCAGCGCCTGCACGCGGCCTGGGGTAGCGTCCGCCCATCCCTCCTGGAGCGACACCGATGAAGCTGCTGCCACTGGCTGGCCTGATGCTGCTGTCCCTGACCGCCTGTGGCGGTGGTTCGGACAAACAGGGAGCGGCCGGCAGCGGCAGCGACTCGCCGGCCGAGACCGCCAGTGCCACCGGCCCGGCGCAATCGACCGATCCGGACCTGGCGTCCCGGCCGGCCAACGATGCCCGCGCCGACAGCCCCGCGCGCCTGGACGGTTTCGGCGGGGCGGCGCTGGGTGCCGGCATCGCCGAGGTACGCAGCGGCTTCGGCGCGCCGCTGCAGGGGCTGGGCAGCGATGCGGCAGGCAGGCCATTGCCGGCCGACGACGGCAACGAGGACTGCTATTTCCTGCGTCCGCAGCAGGCCGATGACCCACGCCTGATGATCGAAGGCCGCAAGCTGGTGCGCTATGACGTGCGCAGCGCCGCCATCACCGCGCCGGGCGGCGGCAGGGTCGGCATGACCCTGGGCGAGCTGCAGGTGCTGTACCCGGAGCGTGCCGATGTCGGTCCCGACAAGTACGACGACAAGGCCCAGCACCTGCGCGTGCGCCCGGCGCAGGAGGGCGCTGCGGTGATCGATTTCACCCTGGGGCCCGACGGCCGGGTCAGCGCCTGGCGGGTCGGCCAGACCCCGCAGGTCGATTACACCGAAGGTTGTGGCTGATCCTTGATGCAGCGCCCAGCCTCGCGGCCGGGCCAAGCGTAGAATCGCGCGACGACCGCTGGGGGAGTGCTCGATGATCGCCATTGCCATCGCCTGGTTTCTGCTTGGCCTGCTGCTGCTGGGGCTCGGCGGAGACTCCATCGTCAAGGCCGTTTCCGGCCTGGCCCAGCGTTTCGGTGCCCGCCCGTTCACGGCGGGCCTGCTGCTGCTCGGCGTGGCGACGTCGATGCCGGAGCTGGTGGTCAACGCCCGCGCGCTGGCCGTGGGCCAGCCGGAACTGGCGCTGGGCAACGCGGTGGGCAGCAGCATCGCCAACCTGGGCCTGACCCTGGCGATCGCGGCGATCGCGGCCCCGCTGCTGCTGCGCGCGCGCCTGCAGGCCGTGCTCTGGTGGTCACTGCTGGGGGCCGGCGTTCTGTTGATCCTGTTCGGGCTGGATGGCCGCCTTGCGCGCTGGGAGGGTGTCGTGCTGCTGGCCGGCTTCGTCGTCATGCAGGCTGTGCTGATGCGCCGTGGCCGCAGTGAGACCGCCGATGTGCAGGCGGCCATCGCACGATCGGCGCTGAGCCGCACCAGCCTGCCATTGAATGTGCTGCGTGTGCTGGTGGCCGTGGTGGCCCTCTACTGGGGGGCGCGGCTGGTGGTTGGCGCGGCGGCCGACTTCGGCGTCGCACTTGGATGGACGCCGCTGCTGGTCGGCCTGCTGCCGCTCGCGATCGGCACTGCCTTGCCGGAGGTGGCTACCGCCATCGCCGCCGCGCGGCGTGGCCATGGCGACATGGTGCTGGGCCACGTGCTCGGCTCCAGCGCGGTCAACCTGCTGCTGGTGATCGGCGCGATGGCGGCGCTGCAGCCGCTGGCCCTGCCGGCATCGTTCGTGCGCCTGGAACTGCCCGCACTGCTGGCCTTTGCCCTGGTGCTGTATCCGATGCTGCGTGGCGACCTGAAGATCAGCCGTGGCGAAGGCGTGATCCTGCTGGTCGCGTTCGTCGGCTGGTTCGTACTGGAACTGCTGCTGGTGGGTGCACCGGCGCTGTAGCGCCGAGCCCATGCACGGCTCGGCAGCAGAGCCCCGCCCTGAGTGGATGCGGGGAGTTGTGTGATCAGCGTGTCGGGCTCTGCTCTTCTTTCCGCACCGGCTCAGGCGGCGGCAGCTGCTCTTCGGCAGCCCGTTCGTTGCCGGGCAGGGTAGGGCGGGTTTCCATCAGCAGCGACAACGCGGCCTTGGCCATCATGTGCGCGCTGATCGGCGCGGTGATGAACAGGAAGACGGTGATCAGCAGCTCGCGCGGCTGCGGATCCTGGCCGAGGAAGATGTGGTAGCAGACCGAACACACCAGCACGCAGCCCACGCCCAGCGTGCTGGCCTTGGTCGGCGCATGCAGCCGCTTGAAGAAGGTCGACAGCTTCACCAGGCCCAGCGCACCGACCAGGATGAAGAAGCAGCCGAACAGCAGCAGGACCGACAGGCCGATCTGGATCGCGGTGATCATTCGACGATGTCCCGGCGCAGCACGAACTTGCTCAGCACCACGGTGCTGCCGAAGCCGAGCATGGCGATCACCAGTGCGGCCTCGAAGTAGATCGGCGAGTTGAGGTACATGCCGAACAGCATCAGTTCGGCGATGGCAGTCACTGAAAGGGTGTCCAGGGCGAGGATGCGGTCAGGCACGCTCGGGCCGCGCAGCAGGCGCCAGGTCGCCAGCAGCATGGCCAGTCCGACCACGTGCATGCATACCACCAGGGTGGTCTGGATGACTTCAAAACCGGTCATGGGAAGATCTCCATCAACGGGGCTTCATAACGTTGCTTGATCGTGTCGATCAGCGCCTGTGGATCCTCCAGGTGCAGCACGTGCACCAGCAGGAACCTGCGGTCGTCGCTGAGTGCCGCCGACACCGTACCCGGGGTCAGGGTGATCATGCTGGTCAGCGCGGCGATGCCGTGGATGTTGGCGATGTCCAGCGGCAGCCAGATGAAGCCCGGATGGATGTTCTTCTCCGGGCCGAGCACCTGCAGGGCCACCCGGATGTTGGACATCAGGATGTCCCACAGGGTGACGCACAGCAGCTTCGGGACCGGGCGCAACGTGCCGATGCGGGCGAACTCGCGGTCCAGGCGCGCGGCGAACAGCGGCACGACCACGCCCAGCACAAGGCCCAGCACGATCTGGCCAAGGTTGAAGCTGTCGGACATCAGCAGCCAGAACGCCACCACCATCATGCTCAGTGCGGGCGACGGTACCAGGCGGCGGAACAGGGAACGTTGCGCGGTCATGGCTGGCGGATCTCCGGTGTGGTCGCGCGCAACTGCTGCACGTACTCGCCCGGCTGCAGCAGCTGGGCGGCGATGGCGTCGGTATGGCGCATCAGCGGGGCGGCGGCCAGGGTCATGCCGATGCCGTAGGCCAGCAGGATGCAGGCAGCGAACAGCTCGACCCTGCGCAGCTTGGCCTTGCGGGGCGGCGGTGCGTCCGGCTCGGGCAGCGGCACGCGCCAGAACAGGCGGATGCCCCCCCGGGTCAGGCCCATGATGACCAGCAGGCTGCTGACCAGCACGGCTGTCCACACCGCGGCCGTGTACTGCGCCGGCATCCCGGCCAGCAGCGCCGCCTTGGCCAGGAAGCCCGACAGCGGGGGAAGTCCGGCGACCGACACGGCGCCGATCAGGAACAGTACCGCCGGCGTTTCCTTGCCCGGCATCGGTGCGATCACTTCCTTGCGGTCGCTGGCACCGCCGCGCCGGCGGCGGATCAGGTCGGCCACCAGGAACAGCGCGGCAGCGACGAAACTGCTGTGCGGCAGATAGTACAGACCGGCGGAGAGCACCTTCGGCGTGCCCACCGCGAAGGCAATGAACAGGGTCGCCGCCGAGACGATCACCAGGTAGGAGATCAGCACGCGCAGGCGGGCGGCGGCCAGCGCGCCCAGGCCGCCCAGTACCAGCGTGGCCACGCCGGCCCACAGCAGCCAGTCGCGTCCGTATCCGGCCATCGCGCCGGCGTCCTCGCCGAACCACAGCATCTGCACGCGCAGCACGGCGTACAGGCCGACCTTGGTCATGATCGCAAACAGCGCAGCGACCGCAGCAGGTGCGCGCGCGTACGATTCGGGCAGCCACAGGTACAGCGGCATCAGCGCGGCCTTGGCGCAGAACACCAGCAGCAGCAGGCCCATCGTGGCCTTCACCAGGGTCAGCTGCGCCGGCGGAACTTCGGCGATGCGCTGCGACAGCTCCGCCATGTTCAACGAGCCGAGCGAGGCGTACAGCAGGCCGAGTGCGATCAGGAACAGCGTCGATGCGGTGACGTTGAACACCACATAGTGCAGGCCGATGCGCATGCGCAGACCACGGCCGCCGCTCAACAGCAGGCCGTAGGAAGCGATCAGCATCACCTCGAAGAACACGAACAGGTTGAAGATGTCGCCGGTGAGGAACGCACCGTTGAGCCCGACCAGCTGGAACTGGAACAGCGCATGGAAGTGCGGTGCGCGCCGGTCCCAGCCCGAGCAGGCATGCAGCAGGCAGGGGATGGCCAGCAGCAGGGTGGTCAGCAGCATCCACGCCGACAGCCGGTCGGCCACCAGCGCGATGCCCAGGCGCGAGGGCCAGTCACCCAGCAGGTAGACGCGGATGTCACCGCCTGCCGTATCGGCGAACAGCAGCCCGACCACCACGGCCAGGGCCGCCAGTGCCGTCCAGGCCACGGTCCGCTGTACCTTCGGCCCGTAGCGGCGATGCTCGACGAACAGCGACAGTGCGGCGCCGAGCAGGGGGACCAGGATCGGCAGGATCACCAGATGGTTCATGCGCGGTCCTCGCCCTGGCGCGGCGGCGCATCGTCATCGGGCTCGTGCGCGTCCACGTGGTCGCTGTGGTTGTCGCTGCGGCTGCGCATGGCCAGCACGATGCTCACTGCGGTCATCGCGAAGGCGATCACGATGGCAGTCAATACCAGTGCCTGCGGCAACGGATCGGTGTAGTTGCCCAGGTGGCTCTCCACGCCGTCCTGCAGCACCGGTGCCTTGCCCTGCACCAGGCGGCCACCGGCAAAGATCAGCAGGTTGGTGGCATAGGACAGGAAGGTCATGCCAAGGATCACGTCGAAGCTGCGCGCCCGCAGCAGCAGGTACACGCCGATGGCGGTCAGCACGCCGATCGCGGTGGCCAGGGCCAGTTCCATCAGTGCATCTCCCCGGTGCGGGCCGAACGGCGTTGCAGATCGATCTCGCCCTTGCGGGCGGTGCGGGTTCGCGAGGGCTTGACCGTGCCCATCATCGACAGCATCAGCATGGCGCCACCGAACACCACCAGGTACACGCCGATGTCGAAGCCGATCGCGCTGGCCAGCGGCACGTCGCCGATCAGCGGCAGGTGCAGGTCCAGGTGCCCGCTGGTCAGGAACGGCACGCCGAACAGCATCGAAGCACTGCCGCTGAGCAGCGCGATCAGCAGGCCGGTGCCGATGCACCGGATGTAGTCGAAGCCGAAGCGCGACTCCACCGACGCCGTACCCTGGATCACGTACTGGATCAGCAGCGGCACCGCCAGTACCAGGCCGGCGATGAATCCGCCGCCCGGGGCGTTGTGACCGCGCAGGAACAGGAAGATGGAGACCGTCAGCGTCAGCGGGAACATGATCTGCGCCAGGTCGGCCGGTACCGGCAGCTTGATCGGCGGCCCGGGCATGATCTGCTCCGGGGCCATCCGCGTGCGGCGCAGCAGCGCGTGAACCACCAGCGCGGCGATGCCGAACACGGTGATCTCACCGAAGGTATCAAAGCCGCGGAAGTCGACCAGGATCACGTTGACCACGTTCTGGCCATAGGCTTCGGGCAGGGCACGCGCCACCAGCTCACCGGCCATGGTGTTCGGTGGCAGGGTCATCGCGGTGTAGGCCAGCGCGCCGAGACCGGACCCGGCGATGACCGCGATCAGCGCGTCGCGGCGCTTGCGCCAGCGCGGCCGCTCCGGTCCGGACTGCGCGGGCAGATAGTTCATCCCCAGCAGCATCAGGACCAGGGTCACCATCTCCACCAGCAGCTGGGTCAGTGCCAGATCCGGTGCCGACAGGAACACGAAGGTCAGCGCCACCATCAGGCCGACGCCGCCGACCAGCAGCACCGCCAGCAGGCGCTGCTTGTACACGCGCAGGGTAGCGATCGCGCAGCCCATCATCACCAGCCACAACGCCCAGCCCAGCAGTGGAATCGGCTGCGGCGCGGTCCAGTTCGGGGACGCCGGATTCGCCACGAACGGCGCGGCGGCCACCACGATCGCGACCAGCACCAGGCCCAGCAGCATCCGCTGCAGGCTGCCGTTGGCGATGCCGTTGGTCAGGCGCATGGCCAGGGCGGAAACCGCATCCAGCTGCGCATGGAACACGTTGCGGCCGGTGGTGGTATTGGTCACGGCGTGCAGGTTGATCAGCTTGCGCAGGCCGAAGTACAGGGCGATACCGCCCACCACGCCGATCGCGCTCATCGCCAGCGGCAGGTTGAAGCCATGCCATACCGACAGGCTGTACTCGGGCATGGCGCTGCCGAGGATGGAGGCGGCAGCGGCATGCAGGATCGGCGCCACCGTCAGCGCGGGCGCGATGCCGACTGCCACGCAGACCACCACCAGCAGTTCCACCGGTACCTTCATCCAGCGCGGCGGTTCATGGGGAACCCGGTCCAGCCCGTGCGGGCCGGGGCCGAAGAAGGTGTCGTGCACGAAGCGCAGGCTGTAGGCCACGCCGAACACGCCGGCCAGCAACGCCGCGATCGACACCGCCATGCGCATGGTCTCGGTGCCGCCGGCGCTGATCGCCTCGGCGAACAGCATTTCCTTGGACAGGAAGCCGTTGAGCAGCGGAATGCCGGCCATGGCCAGCGAGGCGATGATCGCCAGTGCGCTGGTGAAGGGCATCAGTTTCCGCAGCCCGCCCAGCTTGCGCATGTCGCGGGTGCCGGTCTCATGGTCGATGATGCCGGCGGCCATGAACAGCGAGGCCTTGAAGGTGGCGTGGTTGAGGATGTGGAACACGCCGGCGACCACCGCCATCGGCGTGGACAGGCCGAACAGCAGGGTGATCAGGCCCAGGTGGGAAATCGTCGAATACGCCAGCAGCCCTTTGAGGTCGTGCTGGAAGATCGCGTTCCAGGCGCCGATCAGCAGGGTCAGCGCGCCGATGCCGCTCACCGTATAGAAGAACAGGTCGCTGCCGGCCAGTGCCGGGTGCAGGCGCGCCAGCAGGAACACGCCTGCTTTGACCATGGTGGCCGAGTGCAGGTAGGCCGAGACCGGTGTCGGCGCCGCCATCGCATGCGGCAACCAGAAATGGAACGGGAACTGCGCGCTCTTGGTGAAGATGCCGGCCAGCACCAGGAACAGGGCATAGGGATACAACGCACTGGCGCGGATCTGTTCACCGGCCGCCAGCACCACATCCAGGTCGAAGCTGCCGACGATGCGGCCGATCAGCAGCACGCCACCGAGCAGGGCCAGCCCGCCGCCGCCGGTGATCACCAGCGCCATGCGTGCGCCCTCGCGCGCATCCTGGCGGTGCGACCAGAAGCCGATCAGCAGGAACGAGCTGATGCTGGTCATTTCCCAGAAGATCATCAGCAACAGCAGGTTGCCCGACAGCACCATGCCGAGCATGGCGCCCATGAACAGCAGCAGGTAGCAGTAGAAGCGGTGGGCGTTGTCCTGCGCACTGAGGTAGTACCGCGCGTACAGCACCACCAGCGCGCCGATGCCCAGCACCAAGCCGGCAAACATCCAGGCCAGGCCGTCCAGCCGCAGGTAGAAGTCCAGGCCGATCTGCGGCAGCCAGGGCAGCAGGGTGCGGACGATCTGGCCGTCGAGCACCGGCGGGGTGAGCCAGCCGAGAATGGCCAAGCCGCCCAATGGCGCCAGCGCCGCCAGCCAGGCAGCAGTCGAGCGCGAACTACGGGGGAAGGCCGCAACAGCCGCTGCCATCAGGAACGGCAGGGCCAGCAGCAGAGGCAGGCTGGGGAGCATGCAGGGAATCCATGATTCACGAGCAGGTCAGTGAGGATAACAGGCTGCGAAATGTCGCCGAAAGCTATCGAACGGCGATCAATTGCCTGTAACGTTCGCTGATTCATTTTTTTGCAGTGCAGCATCTTCTCCGCGGTGCCGGTCAGGGGATGCGGCCGGCTGCACCCTACGCCCGCGCACGGCGACCGCAGGCCCTGTCGCACAGGGGCTGCCGCTGCGGCAGGCGCTCCAGCAGAGGGGCAGAGCGTGCAGGCTGGCAGGCCGGCAGCGGACCGCAGGTGAGGGAATCCGCCCGTTCAGGAAACGAGGGTGACGCTCGGCCGGAGGCGTGTCAGTAACGCCAGTCGAGCCTGCGATAGAGCTTGGCCATCACCCAGGCCGGGCCGATCAGCAGGTAGGTCAGGTCGGTCAGGAAGCTGGGCTTGCGGCCCTCGAACTTGTGCCCGATGAACTGCGCTATCCAGGCCACCACGAACACCGTCACCGCCAGCCAGAACAGGTTGTTCAGGCCGATCTCGGCCTCCAGCAGGCGGCACAGGCAGCCGAACACGAAGAACTGGATGAGCATGCCGATGCCCAGCGGACGCGACAGCTTGTTGTAGAAGCACCAGGCACTGAACATCGCGAACGCCGACCAGATGCCGTACTGGAACCAGGTGACCAGCGGTGGCAGGCACCACAGCAGGGCCACGGCCGACCACAGGATGGCCGGTACCGCGACCACGTGGATGCGCTGGTTGATCGTATTGCGGTGATCGTCGGAGTAGCTGGCGAAGTAGCGGTCGATCGGACGCGCGAGCTCGGTGGTGGTCTGCATGCTTCTTTGCTTCCTCCGGTGAGGCCGACAGCATACTCCCGGGCGCCTTTGCGCAGCGCCACCACGGGCGCTGCCGGGCAGGACGCCCCCGGTCGCTGCGACCGGGGGCGCAGGGGATCAGTCGACGCTGATCCCGGCCAGGCGCTGCAGTGCCTCGGCGTACTTGGCGCGGGTGCGCTCGATGATTTCCGCCGGGATGTTCGGGCCCGGGGCGGTCTTGCCCCAGTCCAGCGTCTCCAGGTAGTCGCGCACGAACTGCTTGTCGTAGCTGGGCGGGCTGGTGCCCACTTCGTACTCGTCGGCCGGCCAGTAACGCGACGAATCCGGCGTCAGCATCTCGTCCATGATGTACAGGCGACCGTCGGCATCGGTGCCGAACTCGAACTTGGTGTCGGCCAGGATGATGCCGCGCTCGCGGGCGTAATCGGCGGCGAACTTGTAGATGCGCAGGGTGGCATCGCGCACGCGCTCGGCCAGTTCGGCGCCGACCTGCCGCACCATCGCATCGAAATCGATGTTCTCGTCGTGGTCGCCCACCGCGGCCTTGGTCGAGGGGGTGAAGATCGGTTCGGGCAGCTGCTCGGCCTGGCGCAGCCCATCGGGCAGGTCGATGCCGCTGACCTTGCCGGTGCGCTGGTAGTCCTTCCAGCCGCTGCCGATCAGGTAGCCGCGGGCGATCGCTTCCACCGGCACCGGCTTCAGCTTGCGGGTGACCACGGCGCGCCGGGCGTACAGCGCCGGGTCCACGCCATCAGGCAGCACGCTGGCCACGTCGATGCCGGTCAGGTGATTGGGCATCAGGTGCGCGGTCTTGGCGAACCAGAAATTGGAGACCTGGCAGAGCATTTCGCCCTTGCCGGGGATCGGGTCGGGCAGTACCACGTCGAACGCCGACAGGCGATCGGTGGCCACCATCAACAGGTAGTCGCCCGGTGGAGTCCCCGCCGGCAGCCGCTCGCGCGGGATATCGAACACATCACGCACCTTGCCGCGGTGGCGCAAGGGCAGGCCGGGGAGATCGGATTGCAACAGCGTGGTTGGCACGGGCACTCCTGGGGCTTCGTCGAGACGGCTGCCCAGGGGACCCGGCGGGCCCGCAACTGGTCAGCGGGCGGCCTAGTGTAAAGCGGTCCGGGCCTGCTGTGACGTAAAATGAGCGTCCATTTCGTCGCCCAACCCCGGAGCGCCATGCGCTGGTACGGAAAACTGCTCGGATTCATCGCCGGAGCCCTGCTGTTCCGGCCCAATCCGCTGTTCGGCGCGGTGGTCGGCCTGCTGATTGGCCACGCCTTCGACTCGGACTGGTTCCGCCTGAACAAGGAGAACCCGTACCGGGAGCTGGGGCTGACCTCCGAGGCCACCGACGCCGAGGTCGAACGCGCCTACCGCAAGCTGATCTCCCAGTACCACCCCGACAGGCTCGGCGGCGCGGCCCCCGAGCTGCGCCAGCAGGCCGAACAGAAGTCGCGGCGGATCAACGCCGCCTACGACCGCATCAAGACCCTGCGCAAGCGCTGACCCCTTTTCCCCTCGTTGCAAGGCCCGGCCATGTCCCACTGCCTCATCGCCCCCTCCATCCTGTCCGCCGATTTCGCCCGCCTCGGCGAGGAAGTGGACAACGTCCTGGCCGCCGGTGCGGACTGGGTCCACTTCGACGTGATGGACAACCATTACGTACCGAACCTGACCATCGGCCCGATGGTCTGCCAGGCACTGCGCAAGCACGGCGTGACCGCGCCGATCGACGTGCACCTGATGGTCGAGCCGGTGGACCGCATCATCCCGGACTTCGCCGAAGCCGGTGCCACCTACATCAGCTTCCATCCGGAGGCCAGCCGCCACGTGCACCGCACGATCCAGCTGATCCGTTCGCTGGGCTGCAAGCCGGGCATCGTGCTGAACCCGGCCACGCCGGTGGACATCCTCGACTGGGTGCTGGATGACCTGGACCTGGTGCTGCTGATGTCGGTCAACCCGGGGTTCGGCGGCCAGGCCTTCATTCCTTCGGCGCTGGACAAGCTGCGCGTGGTCCGCCAGAAGATCGATGCCAGCGGCAAGGACATCCGCCTGGAGATCGACGGCGGCGTGAAGGCCGACAACATCGGCGAGATTGCGGCTGCGGGCGCCGACACCTTCGTCGCCGGCTCGGCCATCTTCAATGCCAAGACCCCCTACCAGGACGTGATCGCGCAGATGCGCGCCAACGTCGCCGCGGCGCGGGGCTGAAGCATGAGCACGGTGGCCGTGTTGAACATCCGCCCGGCCACTGCCGCCGACGCGGGCCTGATCCTGCGCTTCATCCGAGAGCTGGCCATCTATGAGCGGGCCGAGCATTCGGTGCAGACCGACGAGATCGGCATCGCCGAAAGCCTGTTCGGTCCCGGCGCAGCTGCCCGCGCGCTGATCTGCGAAGCCGACGGCGAGGCCATCGGCTATGCGGTGTATTTCTACAACTACTCCACCTGGCTGGGCCGCAAGGGCATCTACCTGGAAGACCTGTATGTCAGCCCGCAGCAGCGGGGCGCGGGCGCTGGCAAGGCGCTGCTGAAATACATCGCGCGGCAGGCGGTCGCCGAAGGCTGCGGTCGCTTCGAATGGTCGGTGCTGGACTGGAACACGCCGGCCATCGAGTTCTACACCGCAGCGGGCGCGAAACCGCAGGATGAGTGGACCGTATACCGGCTGCAGGGCCAGGCGCTGCACGATTTCGCCAACGGCTGACGATCGCGTCCAGGTGCCACTTCAAAAAAAAGGCCACGCCCATCGTCGGCGTGGCCTCGCTGCATGCGTGGGAGGCTGATCCTGCCTCCATCCGTCGTCCCTGCTATGGCCTTCCATTCTCCGGGAGCTGAATGACACGCATGTGACATTCACTGCCGGCAAACGGTGCGTTGCTAGCCTGTGCCACCCCATACCGGAATCCCCGCATGACCGCACCGCGCTGGCGCCTGATCCTCAACGGCAAGTCCGCAGGCAATGACGAGCTGCGCGACGCGGTGCGCCAGTGGCGGGAGCGGGGCGTGCAGCTGGAGGTACGGGTCACCTGGGAAGAGGGTGACGCCGAGCGTTACGTGGCCGAGGCCATCGACCACGGGGTAGATGTGATCGTGGCGGCAGGCGGCGACGGCACGCTCAGTGCGGTGGCCGAAACGCTGGCCCACCGCGATGAATCCGCCGATGCCCTGCCTTCGCTGGCGTTGGTCCCGATGGGCACCGCCAATGACTTCGCCACCTCGGCGAACATTCCGGCCGAGCCGGAGGCCGCGCTCGCGCTGATCGGGCAGACCACGGCACATGCCATCGATCTGCTGCGCGTGGATGCCGATGGCACGCCCTGGTGGTGCGCCAACCTGGCCAGTGGCGGTTTCGGCACGCAGGTCACCGTGGAAACCGATGCCGGCCTGAAGAAGATGCTCGGCGGCCTGGCGTACGTGATCACCGGCATTGCCAAGCTGGGGCGGATCGAGCCGATCACCGCGCGTCTGCAGGGCCCGGACTTCGCCTGGGAGGGCGGCTTCATCGCGCTGGGGATCGGCAACGGCCGGCAGGCCGGTGGTGGCCAGCAGCTGTGCCCACAGGCACTGATCGATGACGGCCTGCTGGATGTCACCGTCGTACCCGAACTGGAGGGGGAGGTGGCGTCGACGCTGGGGCAGATGCTGACCGGTGGCAAGGAAGCGGCGCTGGAACGGGTGGCCACCCGCGTCCGGCTGCCCTGGCTGCAGCTCGAGTCGGCGCAGCCACTGACCCTGAACCTGGACGGTGAGCCGGTGCAGGCGCGGCGGTTCCGCATCGACTGCGTGGCTGGCCGGGTGCGCATGCATCTGCCGGACGATTGCCCGCTGCTGGCCACGTAAGGTAGCTGCCACGCTTGGCGCCGCGGGGTTCCACTCCCGTCCAAGCTGCGATACAGTCAAGGGGTGTCCAGCCTGACGACCCCGCATACCCTTTCTTCCGCACGCCGTTGGTGGCGATGGTGGCCCGTTGCCGTCGTCCGCCCCCATAACGCTGTGTCCCGGAAGGAAAGTCGTCTTGAACTCGCACGCTCAGTTTCAGCTGCAGGCCGCTGAAGGCCACACCCACATTCCCGTTGTCCGCGAAGTGCTGTCCGACCTGGACACCCCGCTTTCGGTCTATCTGAAGCTCGCCGACGGCCCGAATACCTACCTGTTTGAATCCGTCGAAGGCGGCGAGCGCTTTGGTCGTTACTCGATCATCGGCCTGCCGGCACGCCGCGTGTATGCCTTCCATGGCCATACGCTGACCGTGCGCGAAGACGGCCAGGTGGTGGAAACCCGCGAGGTGGCCGACCCGTTTGCCGAAGTCGAGGCGCTGCGCAGCGCCCACTCGGTGCCGAAGCTGGAGGGCCTGCCGGGCTTCACCGGTGGCCTGGTTGGCTGGTTCGGTTTCGAGTGCATCGGCTATATCGAACCGCGCCTGGCATCGCCGGCCGGCCGCGATGAACTGGGCACGCCGGACATCCTGCTGCTGCACTCCAACGAGCTGGCGGTATTCGACAATCTCAAGGGCCGCCTGTACCTGATCGTGCACGCGGACCCGCGCGTCGACGGCGCGTTCGAGCAGGCGCAGGCGCGCCTGGATGCGCTGACCGCCAAGCTGCGTGCACCGGGTGCCGGCTATCCCGCACCGCTCAACAGCGATGTGCTGGACGAATCCGATTTCGTCTCCGGTTTCACCCGTGATGGCTTCGTCGACGCGGTCCAGCGCAGCAAGGAATACATCCGCGCCGGCGATATCTTCCAGGTGGTGCTCAGCCAGCGCCTGAGCGTGCCGTTCAAGGCACGCCCGGTGGACGTGTACCGCGCGCTGCGCGCACTGAACCCATCGCCGTACATGTACTTCCTGGATGTCGGCGACCTGCAGGTGGTTGGGTCCTCGCCGGAAATCCTGGTGCGCCTGCAGGACGGCGAAGTCACCGTGCGCCCGATCGCCGGCACGCGTCCGCGCGGCGCCACCGTCGAGCAGGACCTGGCACTGGAAGCCGAGCTGCTGGCCGATCCGAAGGAACGTGCCGAGCACCTGATGCTGATCGATCTCGGCCGCAACGATGCCGGCCGCGTATCGAAGGCCGGCACGGTGGAAGTGGGCGAGCAGTTCGTGATTGAACGCTACAGCCACGTCATGCACATCGTCAGCGAGGTGACCGGGCAGCTGCAGCCGGGCCTGAGCTATGCCGACGTGCTGCGCGCCACCTTCCCGGCCGGCACCGTCAGCGGCGCACCGAAGATCCGCGCGCTGGAAGTGATCCGCGAACTGGAGCCGATCAAGCGCAACGTGTACGCCGGCAGCATCGGCTACATCGGCTGGCACGGCGACGCCGATACCGCGATCGCGATCCGCACGGCGGTGATCAAGGACGGCCGCCTGTACGTGCAGGCCGGCGCCGGCATCGTCTACGACTCGGACCCGGACAAGGAATGGGACGAGACGATGAACAAGGGCCGCGCGCTGTTCCGCGCCGTCGCCCAGGCCGCCAAGGGCCTGTAAGGCACTCCGTGCCGTGGCCTGCGCTGCGGCACCTTCCGCTGTACCTGGCCCTCTCCCTGTGCGGCACCCACGTGTACGCCCACTCCCGATAAGCGACGGAACCCGACCATGTTGTGGATGATCGACAACTACGACAGCTTCACCTACAACCTCGTGCAGTACCTGCAGACGCTGGGTGCCGAGGTGAAGGTGGTGCGCAACGATGCGATGAGCGTGGATGAGATCGCCGCGCAGAAGCCCGAGCGCATCGTCATCTCGCCCGGCCCGTGCACGCCCAACGAGGCGGGCGTATCGCTGGAACTGATCCAGCGCCTGGGCCCGACCACGCCGATTCTTGGCGTGTGCCTGGGCCACCAGGGCATCGGCCAGGTCTACGGCGGCACGGTGATCCGCGCGGGCAACATCATGCACGGCAAGACTTCGCCGATCCGCCATGAAGGCAAGGGCGTGTTCGCCGGCCTGCCGGACCGCTACCAGGCCACCCGTTACCACTCGCTGGTGGTGGACAAGAACAGCCTGCCCGATGTGCTGGAAGTGACCGCCTGGACCGAGAACGACGACGGCTCGATCGAAGAGATCATGGGCCTGCGCCACCGCCACTTCCCGGTGGAAGGCGTGCAGTTCCACCCCGAATCCATCCTCACCGAACACGGCCACGCCCTGCTGCGCAATTTCCTGCAGCGACCGGCCGCCTGAGTCCAAGGAGCAATCCCGATGAGCTTCTCCCCCCAGGAAGCCCTGCACCGCACCATCGAGCACCGCGAGATCTTCTTCGACGAGATGGTCGACCTGATGCGGCAGATCATGCGTGGCGATGTTTCGCCGATGATGACGGCGGCCATCCTCACCGGCCTGCGCGTGAAGAAGGAGACCGTGGACGAAATCGCCGCGGCGGCCACCGTGATGCGTGAATTCGCCCGGCCGGTGCCGGTGGCCGATACCTCGAACCTGGTCGATATCGTCGGCACGGGAGGGGATGGTTCGCATACCTTCAACATCTCCACCTGCGCGATGTTCGTCGCGGCGGCTGCCGGCGCGCGCGTGGCCAAGCATGGCAACCGCAGCGTGTCGTCCAAGTCCGGCAGCGCCGACGCACTGGAGGCGCTGGGCGCGGTGATCGAGCTGCAGCCGGAGCAGGTGGCCGCGGCCATCGAACGGACCGGCATCGGCTTCATGTTCGCACCGATCCACCACCCGTCGATGAAGGTGGTGGCGCCGGTGCGCCGCGAGATGGGCGTGCGCACCATCTTCAACATCCTCGGCCCGCTCACCAATCCGGCCAGCGCACCGTCGGTGCTGATGGGTGTGTTCCACCCCGATCTGGTGGGCATCCAGGCGCGTGTGCTGCGCGAACTGGGTACCGAGCGCGCCATGGTGGTCTGGGGCCGCGACAACATGGACGAGATCTCGCTGGGGGCCGGCACCCTGGTCGGTGAACTGCGCGACGGCAGGGTGCGCGAGTACGAGATCCACCCGGAGGACTTCGGCATCGCCATGTCGGCCAGCCGCAACCTGCGCGTGGATGGCCCGGAGCAGTCCATCCAGATGCTGCGCGCGGTGCTGGACAACGCGCCCGGCCCGGCGCTGGACATCGTCGCGCTCAATGCCGGCGCCGCGCTGTATGTGGCCGGCGTGGCCGACGACATCGGCGATGGCCTGGCCCGCGCCCGCGCCGCGATCGCCGATGGCGGCGCCCGCCAGCGCCTGCAGCAGTACATCGAGACCACCCGCGCGCTGGCTGCCTGAGCGCGCGGTTCAGCCTGATCCGAATGATGGCCGATAATGGCCGTCCTCACCGCCCCCGCACCGAACCGACGACGATGAGCGACATCCTGCAGACGATCCTGGCCCGCAAGGCCGAAGAAGTGGCCCAGCGCCGCGCCCAGCGCCCGCTCGAGGAGCTGCAGGCCGCCCTGGCCGGCGCCCCGCCGGTGCGTGGTTTCGTGCGCGCGCTGCAGGCCGCCGTGGCCAACGGCGATCCGGCGGTGATCGCCGAGGTGAAGAAGGCCAGCCCCTCCAAGGGCGTGATCCGTCCAGACTTCCGTCCGGCCGACATCGCGGTCAGCTACGAGTTCGGCGGCGCCAGCTGCCTGTCGGTGCTGACCGATGTCGACTTTTTCCAGGGGGCCGACGCCTACCTGCAGCAGGCCCGCGAGGCCTGCACGCTGCCGGTGCTGCGCAAGGACTTCGTGATCGATGCCTACCAGGTGTACGAGGCGCGCGTGCTGGGCGCTGACTGCATCCTGCTGATCGTGGCGGCGCTGGACGATACCCAGCTGGCCACGCTGTCGGAACTGGCACTGTCGCTGGGCATGGACGTGCTGGTGGAAGTGCACGACATCGACGAACTGGAGCGTGCGCTGCAGGTGCCGGCGCCGATGATCGGCATCAACAACCGCAACCTGCGCACCTTCGAGGTCTCGCTGCAGACCACCCTGGACATGCGACTGGCGGTGCCGCGCGACCGCCTGCTGGTGACCGAGAGCGGCATCCTCGGGCCCCAGGACGTGGCGCTGATGCGTGATGCCGGCATCCACGCGTTCCTGGTCGGCGAGGCCTTCATGCGCGTGGAAGAGCCGGGCGAGGGCCTGCGTCAGCTATTCTTCGCGGCATGAAAACGCATTATCCGACGCCGCGCGCGGATGCGCCGCTGGTGGTCTTCGACTTCGATCACACCCTGTACGACGGTGATTCGGGCACGCACCTGTTCGCCTCGCTGATCAGACGCAACCCGTTGCGCATGCTCGCGGCGCTGCTGGTCACCCCGATTGCCGGACCGATGGTGGCGATGCTGCCGACCCGCCGTGCCGGCATTTCGATCTACGTGTGGATCGGCAGCTTTGGCCTGCATCGTGCGCGCGAGTTCAACCGGGTGATCGACGCCTACGTGATCAGGAACGAAGCGCAGATGCGCGCCAAGCTGCTGCCGCAGGCGCTGGAGGTGTTCGCCGCGCACCGTGCAAAGGGGGATCGCGTGGTGGTGGCCACGGGCGCGCCGCCCGAACTGGCCCGCGCGATCCTGGCCTTCGTTGCGCATCAGGACGTGCCGGTCATCGGCACGGAGGTCGGGCCGCGCCTGGGAGGGGTGGGGCCGACCCGTCACTGCCACAACGAAGAGAAGATGCGCATGCTGCGTGAACGTGGCTATGGCGACATCGACATCGCCTACTCCGACAGCACTGCGGATCTGCCGCTGCTGCTGGCGGCGAAGGCGCCGGTGGTGGTCAACCCGAAGCCGGGCAAGGTGGCGTTCTTCCGCAGCGTGCTGCCGGCGGGCACCCGCATCCTCAACTGGGGCTGCGTCGACCGCGGCGGCGACAAGGCCTGATCCACCGGGCCCGCCGGGCATGGCCCGGCGCTACCCCTCGCCTCCGATGGCGCCGTGCCACCACAGGCCAACCCGGTAGCGCCGGGCCATGCCCGGCGAGCGCGGAGCGAGGTCAGCGCGCCAGGTACCCGGTCACCGCGTGGCCGATCTGGAACAGGCTGATGCCCAGTACCAGCACGCCAACCGCGACCAGTACCCAGCGTTCCTTGACCCGCTTGACCAGGATCGCGGCCACCGGCGCGGCCATCATGCCGCCGATCAGCAGCCCGGCCACGACCTGCAGGTGCTGCACTCCCATCGACAGCAGGAAGGTGACCGAGACGGTCAGGGTGACCACGAACTCGGCTGCGTTGACCGTGCCGATGGTGGTGCGGGCCTGGCCACCGCGCGCCAACAGGGTGGAGGTGGCGATCGGGCCCCAGCCACCGCCGCCGCTGGCGTCCAGAAGGCCGGCAAAGAAACCCAGAACCGGCACGCGGCGGATCTCGCCGCTGGGCATCCAGCGCCCGGCAGCACGGGCCAGGATGACGATGGCAAGCACCAGCAGATACAGGTAGATCAACGGGCGGATGAAATCGCTGGGCAGTTGGGCGAGTACATAGGCACCGATCGCACCCCCGATCGCGCCGGGCAGCGCCAGGCGCACGAACAGGCGCTTATCGACATTGCCAGCCGCAAGATGCGACACACCGGAGGCGCCGGTGGTGAACACTTCGGCCGTGTGGATGCTGGCGCTGACCTGGGCCGGCGGCAATCCCATGCTCAGCATCACCGATGAGGAGACCAGGCCGAAGGCCATGCCCAGCGCGCCATCGACGAGCTGCGCACCGAGGCCGATGAGGATGAACCACCAGAATTCGCTGCTCAGTTCCATGCACCGAGCCTAGCGCGCGAAGGAGTGCGGACCAAGGTCCGCACCCACCGGGCGCTCAACGGGTGCCGTAAAGCACCACGGTCTTGCCGCGGGCATGCAGCAGCCCGTCGGTCTGCAGCTTCTTCAGCACGCGGCCGGCCATCTCACGCGAGCAGCCGACCAGGCGCGCCAGTTCCTGCCGCGAGACGCGCAGCTGGCTGCCCTGCGGGTGGCTCATCGCCTCCGGCTCCTGGGCCAGATCGTGCAGGGTGCGCACGATGCGGTCGGTGACGTCCAGGAACGCCAGGCGGCTGGCCTTGCGGCTGGTGTCGAGCAGACGCTTGGAGATCTGCTGGCCCAGCGCGTACAGCAGACGCGGCGCGTCGGCCGACAGCGGGCCAAGGAACAGCTGATGCAGGCGCTCGTAGCTGATCTCGGCCAGCTCGCAGGCGGTGCGGGTCCGCAGGATCACTTCGCGGCGGTCCGATTCCACGAACAGGCCCATCTCGCCGACGAACTCGCCGGCACCGAAGTAGCCCAGCACCAGCTCACGATCGTCATCTTCCTCGGCCATGATCGAAACCGAGCCGCTGATGACGTAATACAGGGTTCCCGCCGGGTCTCCAGGTCGGAAGACGTCGGTCCGGGTGGGATATCGCCGCCTGTGGCTGTGCGCCAGGAAACGATCGATTGTTGCGATATCCAGGGCCAGTGGACTGCTAGCTAGGCGCACGGTTGACACGATAGGGGCGCTCCCTCTGCGCATGAACGGATTCACGGGGTCGATAGCGGAGCTTAACCAGCGCAATTGTTAAGGGCAAACAGTGTGCCAGAACTCTTGCGTCTTCACGTTCCCCCCGGGGGCAGTTTGCCCCATAATTCACCCTTTCTCTTCTTACACAGGAATCGACCGCCGTGGTCAAGCCGTTGCCTCGCCTGAGGTTGCAGGGTTTCAACAACCTCACCAAGGCGCTGAGCTTCAACATCTATGACGTGTGTTACGCGCGCACCGAAGAGGAGCGTCAGCGTTACATTGAATACATCGATGAAGAGTACAACGCCGACAGGCTGACTCAAATCTTGACCGATGTCGCCGAGATCATCGGCGCCAACATCCTGAACGTGGCCCGCCAGGACTACGATCCGCAGGGTGCCTCGGTGACCATCCTGATCTCCGAAGAGCCGGTGATCGACAAGAAGCTGGCGGGCAAGGAGCTGATCTCCGACGCCGTGGTCGCGCACATGGACAAGAGCCACATCACCGTCCATACCTACCCGGAAACCCATCCGCAGGAAGGCATCGCGACGTTCCGCGCGGACATCGACGTGGCCACCTGTGGCGTCATTTCGCCGCTGAAGGCCCTGAACTACCTGATCGAGAGCCTGGAATCGGACATCGTGATCATGGACTACCGCGTCCGTGGCTTCACCCGCGATGTGAAGGGCAAGAAGCACTTCATCGATCACAAGATCAATTCGATCCAGAACTTCCTGGCCAAGAACATCAAGTCGCGTTACGAGATGTTCGACGTCAACGTCTACCAGGAGAACATCTTCCACACGAAGATGCACCTGAAGGACTTCGACCTGGACCAGTACCTGTTCGAGGAAAAGGCCAGGAACCTGTCGTTCAAGGAACGCATGAAGATCGAAGCGCTGCTCAAGCGCGAGATCGAAGAGCTGTTCCACGGTCGCAACCTGTCCGAGTAACACCCCTGTGCGATGCCGGGAGGCATCGTCACCCAGGCGGGACGACCCGCCCCGTGGAACCTGCGTGCTGCGCAATTCATAGTTCCACGGCGATGTACCGACCTACGGCCCGGTGTGAAAACACCGGGCCGTTTCGTTTTTTCAACCACTAGGTAAGGACCCCCACCCATGCCATGGATCTACCTGCTGCTGGCCGGCCTGTTCGAGATCGGCTTCGCGCTTGGAATGAAGTACTCCGAAGGCTTCAGCAAGCCACTGCCCACTGCCGCCACGGTCGTTTCCGCGCTGATCAGCCTGTACCTGATGAGCCAGGCCATGAAGAGCATTCCGGTCGGCACGGCCTATGCCATCTGGACCGGCATCGGGGCCATGGGCGTGGCAGTGCTGGGCATCTACCTGTTCAACGACAGTGCTTCACCGGCCCGCCTGGCCTGCGTGGGCCTGATCGTCGCCGGCGTGATCGGCCTGAAGCTGGTGTCGCCGAACTGAGCCGGCGCTGAGGCGTCCAATTCCGCGTTGCCGGTAGCACCGGGCCATGCCCGGCGGCCGTTCAGAGGCGGTACGCGATGGTCTTCATCACCTTCGAGGCCAGCGCCATCGCCCCCGGAATCGGGAAGGGCAGGCGGCGGGCGCCGGCCTGCTCGGCATGGTCCGCATGCCGGGCCTCGTCCTGCTTCATCACTTCGATGACCGCGCGGCTGCGCAGGTCGGCGGCCGGAAGATCGACCAGATGCTCATCCAGGTGGGCTTCGACCTGGCGTTCGGTCTCGACGACAAACCCCAGGTTCCAGCCATCACCGCGCAGCCCGGCCAGGGTGCCGATGGTGTAACTGCCGGCGTACCAGAGCGGGTTGAACAGGCTCGGCCGGCTGTCCAGTTCGGCCAGGCGGGTGGCACACCACGCCAGGTGGTCGGTTTCCTCCTGCGCCGCCTCCAGCAGATGCTCGCGCGTGGCCGGGTCGCGGGCCACTGCGGCCTGGCCGAAATACAGGCCCTGCGCGCAGACCTCGCCGACGTGGTTGATCCGCATCAGCCCCGCCGCATGGCGGCGCTGGCGGGCGTCCATGCCCGGCTCGTCGGTGTCCACCGCCGGATAGGGGCGGCTGGCCGGCGGGTTGCCGAACACCGTGTCCAGGGCGCGCTGCGCTTCGGTCAGCAGGTGGTCCAGCGGGGTGGTCTGGCGGAGCACGGTCATGGCGATACGGTGGGGCGGGAGACCCGCCGATTCTCGCCCGCGCCCGCGCCCCTGCCAACCCGGGACAGGAGGCGGCTTGCGCCGGGGGCCGGACCTGCGTACAATCCCGCCTCTTGCGCTTCACCTTTCACAACGCGTGGCAGAGTTCCGGCGAGTCCTTCGCCGCAATGAGCCCGACCTAACCTAGAGTTCTTCATGAGCACTTTCACTGCCAAGAACGAGACCGTCCAGCGCGACTGGTACCTCGTCGACGCCGAGGGCAAGACCCTGGGCCGTCTCGCCACCGAGCTGGCCCGCCGTCTGCGTGGCAAGCACAAGCCGGTCTACACCCCGCACGTTGATACCGGCGACTACCTGGTCGTCATCAATGCAGAAAAGATTGCCGTCACCGGCAAGAAGCTGCAGGACAAGATGTATCACCGTTTCACCGGTTACATCGGCAACCTGAAGACCGAGTCCCTGGCCCAGGCGCTGGAGCGCCACCCGGAGCGCGTGATCGAGATCGCCGTGAAGGGCATGCTGCCGAAGGGCCCGCTGGGTCGCCAGATGTACCGCAAGCTCAAGGTCTACGCCGGCACTGAGCATCCGCACGCCGCACAGCAGCCGCAGGTTCTGGATATCTAATCATGGCTATCACTCAAAACTACGGCACTGGCCGCCGCAAGTCCTCCACCGCTCGCGTGTTCCTGCGCAAGGGTTCGGGCAACATCACCGTCAATGGCCGTCCGCTGGACGAGTTCTTCGGTCGTGAGACCGCGCGCATGATCGTGCGCCAGCCGCTCGAGCTGACCAAGAACACCGAAAGCTTCGACATCCTGGTCACCGCCACCGGCGGCGGCACCACCGGCCAGGCCGGTGCGATCCGTCTGGGCATCGCCCGCGCGCTGGTCGAGTACGACGAAACCCTGAAGTCCGAGCTGCGCAAGGCTGGCTTCATGACCCGTGACGCCCGTGAAGTCGAGCGTAAGAAGGTCGGTCTGCACAAGGCCCGTCGCGCCACCCAGTTCTCCAAGCGCTGATCCACTGCGCCTGGCTGGGCTCCTCCGGGAGCCCGCTGGTTGGAAAAGCAAAAGCCCGGCTTTGGCCGGGCTTTTGTCGTTTCGGGATTGTGCATTGGAGAGGGTAGGGTCAGAGCCCATTCCTGCGGACAACCCCGGGGTTCTCTCTGGAGGGGAGCTCCCGTGGAGCCCAAAAACGCAGAAGGCCAGATCTTTCGATCTGGCCTTCTGCGTTTAATTTGGCTGCCCCGGATGGATTCGAACCACCGAATGCCTGAGTCAGAGTCAGGTGCCTTACCGCTTGGCGACGGGGCAATGTATCGTGTAACTATTTTCTCACTTTTCACGCTGAAAAACAACTTCAGCATGGTGGCTATGGGTGGACTCGAACCACCGACCCCAGCATTATGAGTGCTGTGCTCTAACCGGCTGAGCTACATAGCCTTGGTGAGCCCGCTATTCTGCTGATACGCCGTGGGACTGTCAACACATTTGTGCCGCGCTTGTCGCCTGACAGGCGGCGTGGGATAGTCCTGACCAGTAGATTTTTTAGGAGTCCGCATCGTGATCGATCCGGACGGCTATCGACCGAACGTCGGCATCGTGCTGATGCGGCAGGACGGGCAGGTGTTCTGGGCACGACGCGTGCGCCGGGATGGCTGGCAGTTCCCGCAGGGTGGGATGAACACCGACGAGACGCCCGTCGAGGCCATGTATCGCGAACTGCAGGAAGAGACCGGCCTGCTGCCTGAGCACGTGGAAGTGCTGGGGGCAACGCCCGGCTGGCTGCGCTACAAGCTGCCGGCGCGGGCGGTCCGCCGCAATGAACGGCAGGTCTGCATCGGCCAGAAGCAGGTCTGGTTCCTGCTGCGCCTGACCGGTGACGAATCCCATGTGTGCCTGGACCATACCGATTCGCCGGAGTTCGATCACTGGCGCTGGGTGGATTTCTGGTACCCGGTGGAGCATGTGGTGATGTTCAAGCGCGGCGTCTATGCGCGCGCGCTGCGGCACCTGGCGCCGCTGGCACGCGGGGTGGCGGGGCAGGGTGTCACCGCCATGCCGAAGAGCGCAGCGGAAGCCTGGATGCCCGGCAATACCGCGGGCCACGACCGTCCGCGCAAGCGGCCGCGCAGCAGGGGCTACTGGCCGAAAAAGGCGCAGGAAGGACCGACGAGCTGACCGCCTGAACGGTATCGAGAATGGTTCAGGTCTCTGATTGACAACCATTCTCGTTTCCATTGGAATAGCGACCAGGCCGCTTCTGGCCTGTCAGCCCGGTTCCCGCCTGTGTACGTCTGCATCTGCAACGGAGTCACCGACCACCAGATCCGCGAAGCCGCCAGCCATGGCGTGACGTCGGTGGCCGAGCTGACCATGCGCACCGGATGCGGCGCCACCTGCGGGTCCTGCCTGGACATGGCCGGCGAGCTGCTGGCCAAGGCACGTGCCACCCACGATCTGCCGCTGCCGGTACTCGGTCTGGCCCAGGTCGCCTGACTGTCTTTTCCGCGGTGCGTTGACGCCCCGCCTCCGCATCCTTCACGTGCGGCCGCACAGGCCAATGCGCACGATTCGCGTTCCTTCACGACCGCACGCAAGGCGTTAAAGTGCCTGCGTTTTCAGCGTGCAGGAGTATCCCCATGAAGGGCGACACCAAGGTCATCGAATTCCTCAACAAGGTCCTCTACAACGAGCTGACCGCGATCAACCAGTATTTCCTGCACGCCAAGATGCTGAAGAACTGGGGCATCAAGGAACTCGCCGAGCATGAGTACAAGGAATCGATCGACGAGATGAAGCATGCCGACATGCTCGCCGACCGCATCCTGTTCCTTGAAGGACTGCCGAACTTCCAGGCGCTGGGCAAGCTGCGCATCGGCGAGAACCCGACCGAGATCCTGCAGTGTGACCTCTCGCTCGAGCGTGATGGCGTGGTTACCCTGCGCGAGGCGGTGGCCTACGCCGATTCGGTCGGCGACTACGTCAGCCGCCAGCTGTTCGTGAAGATCCTCGATTCGGAGGAAGAGCACATCGACTGGCTGGAAACGCAGCTGGACCTGATCGAGCGCATCGGCGAACCGAAGTACCTGCTGAGCAAGCTCGAAGAGTGAGTCAGCCCGCCTGGCCGGCGCGATGCTGTGCCAGGTAGCCGCTCAGCGCCACCCGTGCCCGGGCGAATTCGGCCACCAGCAGCGCAACCGCAACGGCGGGGCGCTGCAGACTGCCGGCGCGGGCCTCGTGCTCGATCCGCTGCGCGACCGCCGACAGCGACATCGCGCCGACATTCGCGCTGGAGGACTTCAGGCTGTGCGCGACTGTCTGCAGGCGCTGGCCATCGTGGTCCTGCGCCGCCTGCTGCAGCGCCTGCACCATCGCCGGTGCGTCTTCCAGATACACCGATACGATCTGCGTGGCGGCATCACCGATGACCGCCTGCAGCTCGTCCAGCACGCTCCGGTCCAGAACCGGGTGGGCGACAGGTACCGCCACGGCCTTCGCTGCCGCCGCCGGCACTGCCGGCGTGGGGAGGGCTTTGGGGCCCCAGCGCAGCAGCAGCGCGTGCAGCGTGTCGCGCGCGATCGGCTTGGACAGGTAATCGTCCATGCCTGCTCGCAGGCAGCGTTCGCGATCACCCGCCATGGCATTGGCGGTCATGGCGATGATCGGCAGGCGCGGGCCTCCGGCTGCGATCTCTTCCTCGCGCCACTGGCGCGTCGCGGCGTAACCGTCCAGCACCGGCATCTGGCAGTCCATCAGCACCACGTCCACGCCGCCCTCGCGCAGCGTGGCCAGTGCCTGCTCGCCATCGGCGGCGTTGCGGACCTCGCACTGGAATACCCGCAGCAGGTGTTCGGCCACCATGCGGTTGACCGTGTTGTCCTCCACCAGCAGCACGCGTAGACCGAGCGCTGGCAGGGCCGCCGGTGCCTGGCCCTCTTCGGCGGCAGCCAGCCAGGCGGACGGGCGCGCGCTGGCGGTGGGCGCGGCAAGCAGGGCGTGCAGGGCGGCATCCTCGAAGGCGACCGGCAGCTGGCGATGGCGCGCCTGCGCGGGCAGCGGCTCGTCCTGTAGCCACAGCACCTGCAGCGTGTCGTCCTCGCCGCGCGCAGCCAGCGCCTGCCGCAGGCGGGTTCCGCCGCTGCGGCGCGCACGCGCATCGATCAGCAGCCAGGCCGGCGCAGCGTGCCCGGGACGAGGCGCGGCACGCAGCCGCTCGGCCAGCGCATCCATCCCGTCGATGACCTGCACCTGCAGCTCGTGATGGGCGGCAATGCGTTCGATGCGCGCCTGCAGGTGGCTGTCAGCACTGAACAGCAGCAGGGTGGCCGGAGCGCGTGCCATCGCCGGCAGGTCGCCGGGAACTTTCAACAGCGGAATCTCGAACCAGAAGCGGGCGCCCTGGCCGGGGGTCGACTGGACGCCGATGTGGCCGTGCATCAGGTCGATGATGCGCTTGCAGATGGCCAGGCCCAGGCCGGTGCCACCGTAGATGCGGGTGGTCGATGCATCGGCCTGGCTGAAGGACTGGAACAGGCGTGCCTGCTGGGCCTCGTCGATGCCGATGCCGGTGTCGATCACTTCGAAGCGCAGCTGGTGCTGGGCCGGGCCTTCGCCCAGCCGTTGCACGCGCAGCTGCACCTGGCCGCGTGCCGTGAACTTGATGGCATTGGCCAGCAGGTTGCTCAGCACCTGGCGCAGGCGCACCGGATCGCCGCGCACGGGAAGGCGGACCGTCGGATCCAGTTGCAGCGCCAGTGCCAATCCCTTGGCGTCGGCAGCGCGCTGCATCAGCTGGACAACGGCGTCGAGCAGCTCGCGCAGATTGAAGCTGGTGATCTCCAGCTCCAGCGCCTGTGCTTCCAACCGTGAGTAATCGAGGATGTCGTCGACGATGCGCAGCAGCTGCTGTGAGCTGGCCGATGCGGTGGCCAGCATCTGCCGCTGGTCCTCGCCCAGCGGGCCACGCGCGATCAGCTCCAGCATCGGCAGGATGCCGTTGAGCGGCGTGCGGATCTCGTGGCTCATCGTGGCCAGGAACTCGCCCTTGGCCAGCACCGCCGCCTCGGCCGCCTGCTTGGCCTGCAGCAACTGCTGTTCGAGCTGGCCCTGGCGCTCGGTGGTTCGGCGCAGCTGGTCGCGCTCGCTGGCCAGCGCGGCACGATCCCGCTGCAGTGCGACCAGCGCCTGGCTGCGCGTGCGCAGGCGCAGCCCCATCAGCAGCAGCGCGATGGCCGCCACGGCCAGGGCCACCAGCAGCACCGCCCACAGCGGCATGTCAGAGCACCGCGTTGTGGAAGTCGAAGTTCAGGTCGCTGCCGGCCGACTGCACCATGTTGCCCTGGATGTAGTCGACCCCTCCCACCCACATCGCAGCGGCTGCCTGCGGATCCTCGATCTGCTGCCCGATGATCTGCAGACCGGCGCCGTGCGCCCGCTCGATCGCCCTGCGCAGTTCTTCGCGCGTGCCTGGATTGGCGTGGCTGCTGGAGAAGCGTGCAGCCATGCGTACGAACGAAAGCGGCAGCTGGCCCAGCAGCGCGTCGGCATCGTTGCCGGGCTCGAACTGGCTCAGGCAGAAGCGCACTCCGGCCTGCGCCATGCGCTGGCAGAACTGCTGCAGCGGCACCGTGTGGATCAGCGCATCGGGCAGGCGCACGTCGATGACCAGCGCGCTGCCTGGCAGGTCGCGCTGCTGCAGCGACTCCAGCAGCCAGTCGGCGAATGCGTCGCGCTGCAGGGTACGCAGCGACTGCGAGACGAACAGATTCAGCGGCTGGGTGGCATGCCGGTACAGATCCAGCAGGCCCAGCGCATGGTCCAGCACCTGCTGGTCGAGGTCGGCGATACGGCCTGCGGCTTCGGCGGCCGGAATCACCTGGCCGGCGGTCAGCACGGTGCCGTCGGCCTGGCGTAGCCGCAGCAGCACCTGGTACTGCGCGCTGCCGCCACCGGCGACCGCGACGATGGGTTGGTAGGCCAGTTCCAGCTGGCCTTCCAGCAGAGCCAGATGCTCCTGTTCGCTGATGGCCTGCCGATGCACGTGGCCGGCCACGCCGGCACTGAGCAGGCGCGCCTGCAGGGTCGTGCGCTCGACGGCTTCCAGCGCGCTGGCGGCATCCTCGAAGCCGGGCGACAGCGGTGCATAACCGACCACGCCACGCAGGTGCACCGATTCGTCATCGCGGATCACGAAGGCCCGCGCGGAGAGCTGCTCGCGCAGGGTGGCGGCCACGCTCTCCAGCCTGTCCTCATCGGCATCACGCGCCAGCAGCAGGAAACTGTTGTCGTTCAGGCGCGCCAGCAGGTGCGGATGGCCGGCTTCGGCCAGGCGCTGTCCGGCCTGCACCATCAGCCGTTCGAACGCGGCGTAGCCATAGCGCTCGCGCAGGCCCAGCGCGCTGGCCACCTCGATGAAGAACAGGCCGCCACGATCATGGTGGGCCAGGGCGGCATTGAGCTGCTGCAGCACATGATGGCGCGTCGGCAGGCCGGTTTCCGGATTGCTGGTGGCCGGCGTGCCGGAGGCGCCGGGCAGGGTTGCCGCCTGCGCGCGGGCACGGCGGATGCGGTTGGCGACCGCCGCGATCAGGTGCCGCGGCCGGATCGGCTTGCTCAGGTAGTCGTCGGCACCGCTGTCGAGCACTTCGAACTGCCGCTCCGGATCGGGATCGCCGCTGAGGAACACGATGGGCAGCAACTGCAGGCCGGGCTGCTGGCGAATCATCGCCGTCAGCCGCATGCCGTCCAGGCCGGGCAGGTGCAGGTCCATCAGGATCAGGTCCGGTCGATGCTCCTTGATCGATTGCTGGACGCCTTCGGCATCGCTGAGCACGATGGCCTGCATGCCGGCGCCATGCAGCACGCTCTGCGCGAACAGGGCCTGCGCACGGTCGTCCTCGACGATCAGCACGCGGTACGGTGAATCCGCCGGCGCCGGCGCCGGGTCGTGATTGCCCGCCTCGGGCTGTGAGGTGACGCCCGGCAGCGGCGGCGGAGCACCGCCGGAGGCAGGCCCACTGTCGGCGACGCTGGACGGAGCCGATGGGGATGCACCCGCGTCCACCACCGCAGTGGCCCAGCGTTGCCAATGATCGGCCGGTGGCGTTTCAGCGCGACCCGGGCGGACGCCTGCGGGGGATTCAATTGCGGCCATGGGGGCTCCTGATGATCGCAGCCATTATGCGACACGCCCGGCGTTCAACCGGTGCGCGGCTGTTGCCGGTCATTGCCGTTTCCGGCACGGGCAAGCCAACGCACGCCGCGCCACAGAGCGCGCCATGCCAGCCAGACCAGCAATGCGCCGGCCAGGCTGCATGCCAGCACCACGACCAGCGCGATCCACGGGTGTGCCAGGGCCAATGCCAGGCCGCCAACCACCACGGTGTCTTCGGCGATCGAGGCGACCCAGTTGCTGGCCGGCTCTGGCGAGGTGTTGAGCAGGGCACGGGTGCCCGCCTTCAGGCCATGGCTGGCCAGGGCAACGCCGGCGCCCGCAGCGAGCGCACCGGTACCCAGCTGCCCATCCGGCGACAGGGTGGCGGCGGCGAGGAAGGCGCCGGCGGGGACCCGGGCAAGGGTCTGCACCAGGTCCCAGACCGAATCCACGCCGGGAATCTTGTCGGCAAAGAACTCGGTCACGGCCAGCGCCGCTGAGGTACCCAGCACCCACCACGACTCGGTCGCCTGCAGGGCGGGCGGCAGGTCGACCCAGCCGAGCAGGCCGGCCAGGCCGACACCGAAGACGGTGAGGTACACACGGATGCCGGCCAGCCAGGCCAGCAGGATGCCGATCACGAACAGGTGGGCTTCGGTCATGGCGATGCTCCGACGGCGGAACTGTGCGAGGGGCCACACTATCGACGATGGCGTGCCTGAACGCCACAGACCTCGGTCGCCTCCAGCGCAGGAATCCTGCCGATCCTGTCATACACTAGCCCGTCGTTTGCCACACGGGCCGTGCCGGTGTCGCGCCCGCGATGCCACGGGATCTACCCATGACCAACCGTCCTCCCATGCGCGTGCAGGTCCGCCTGCCCGGCGCGTCACATCCGCCCGCGGACCGCCGTCGCCTGTGGGTGATTGGAGGCATCTGGCTGCTCAGCCTGGTGCTGGCCACGATCGGCGGCTGCTGGATGGGGGCGCCGCGTGGCGAGCAGGGACAACGGTTGCAGGCAGCCGAGAAGCGTGCCGAGAGCCTGCAGGTGCAGCTGACCGAACTGCGCCAGAAGCAGGCCACGCTGGAAGCCTCCGACCGCATCAGCCGCGCCGCCAACAACGAAGTGCAGTCCTCGCTCGCCGAGCGCGACGAAGAGATCGCCGGGTTGCGCGCGGACGTCGCCTTCTATGAGCGCCTGGTCGGCTCGACCAGCCAGCGCAAGGGCCTGAACACCCACTCGATCGAGTTCAGCCCGGAATCGGCCGGCACCTGGCAGTACACCGCTGTGCTGACCCAGAACCTCAACCGCGGAGCCATCAGCCAGGGGCAGATGCGTTTCACCGTGGAAGGCGTGAAGAATGGCAAGCTGGCCACGATCAGCTGGGATGATCTGCACCAGCGCAGCAAGGTGCCGGGACAGGACTACTCGTTCCGGTACTTCCAGCAGCTCACCGGCAGCGTGATGCTGCCGGCTGACTTCACTCCGCAACGCGTGCGGGTGACATTGGGGAGTGGTGCGGGGGGCGCCACCCAGGTATTCGACTGGAAACAGGCCGGCGCGCCGGCCAGCAAAGGGGAGTAGGCAGATGTTCGGAAACAGCAAATCCAACCGTGACGGCCAGCTGGTGGTGGATGCCCTGATCGGCAACCAGGTGGTGATCCGCGGTGATGTGGAGTTCAGTGGTGGCCTGTACGTGGAAGGTCGCATCCACGGCAAGGTGATCGCCGCCGAAGGCGCCAGCACCGCGACCCTGACGCTCGCCGAGCACGGCGTGATCGAAGGGGAGATCCGCGCCCAGGTGGTCGTCATCAGCGGCCGTCTGGAGGGGGATGTCCACGCCACCGAAAAGGTCGAACTGACCCCGAGCGCGCGGGTCAACGGCAATGTCCACTACGAGGTGGTGGAGATGAACGCCGGGGCCCAGCTGAATGGACGCCTGATCCATGCCAGCGCACCGCTGGCGGCCCTGCCTGCACCTGAAAGCGGGGATCCCGCCAGTGGCAAGGGCGACACCGCAGCCCGACGCAAGCTGGCCGAAGCGATGGCTTGAAAGCCACCGCCGGTGCCCCCATGCTGATGCCATGAGCACGCTAGTCTCCCTGCCCGGCGCCCCCACGGCGGCCGCGCCCGATTACCAGTCGCTGGAGCGGCCGCTGAACTTCACCGAAGCAGCGGCCTCCAAGGTCAAGTCGTTGATCCAGGAAGAGGGCAACCCCGATCTGGCGCTGCGTGTGTATATCGAGGGTGGCGGCTGTTCGGGCTTCCAGTACGGTTTCGAGTTCGACGAGAACCGTGCCGAGGACGATCTGGCAGTACAGACCAGCGGGGTGACCCTGCTGGTCGACCCGCTCAGCCTGCAGTACCTGATGGGGGCTGAAGTGGATTACACCGAGAGCCTGACCGGCGCACAGTTCGTGATCCGCAATCCGAACGCGAAGACCACCTGCGGTTGCGGCAGCAGCTTCAGCATGTGATTGCAGGACGCGGGGCCTGCGCTCCGCGCCAGCTGTGTCGAGCGGTCTCCACGCCTGACAGCAGAATGCGCACAGCGCCGTCCTTGCCACCCGCATCGAATGGCGGCAGGCTTGCTGGATGTCCAATACTCTTTCGCCGCTGTCCGGTTTCGCCTTCATCGGCGAACCGCTGGAGCGCGCCGATGCCCTGCGCGAAGATGCCGATGTGCTGGCACGCCTGTGGCCGGATGCGCGGGTTCTCGTGCTTGACCAGGACGGCAGTGCCTTCACCGGCGCTGATGACCAGCCACTGGCGCTGACCGGTGCCGAGATCGGCGGCGGCCCCGGTGCCGCGATCTTCCTGGGTCTGCGGGGTGAGCAGGCCTGGTTCTCGGTGGAAGCGTCCACGGTTGCCGTCACCGCGCCTGGCCGGCTCGACCTGCGCCAGGCGGCACTGCTGTGGCCGGTGGCCGATGCGACCGCTTTCAGCTACGCGCGCGGCATGTCCTACTGGCATTCGCGCACGCGCTTCTGCGGCGTCTGCGGGGGGGCTGTGGCCTTTGCCCGCGGTGGCTTCGTTGGCCGCTGCGCGCAGTGCGCGACCGAACACTATCCCCGGGTGGACCCGGCGGTGATCGTCGCGGTGGAAAACCAGGGCCGGCTGCTGCTGGGGCGGCAGTCCAACTGGGCGCCGCGCCGCTATTCGGTACTGGCGGGTTTCGTCGAGCCGGGCGAGACCTTCGAACAGACCGTGGTGCGGGAAGTGCACGAGGAGAGCCGGGTGCGCATCACCGCCTGCCAGTATCTCGGTTCACAGCCCTGGCCGTTCCCGGGCGCGCTGATGGTGGGGTTCCGCGCGCAGGCGCAGGACGATGTGCCGACCGTGGATGGCGAACTGGAGGATGCGCGCTGGTTCAGCGCCGACGAGGTAGGCGCGGCGCTGGCACGTGATGTCGAAGATGATGGCCAGGGCATCCGCCTGTCGCCGCCGATCTCGATTTCGCGGGGGCTGATCGAGCACTGGTATCGCCAACAGCGGGGTTGAAGACCGCACCGGCCTGTCCGAACGGCGGCGACCATTGCCGCCACCTGAACACGGCCCGGGTTACAGTGCGGCAGACCGCTGATGGCGGCGTCGCGACGGGTAAGGTAGCGACGCCGAGCGCCTTGTTTCGTAGGGAGACCTGCCATGTTCACCACTCTGGCTGCCGTGCTGGTTGCACTGGCCCTGGGCCATGTCGCCCCGGCCGCTGCCGCCTCGCTGCGCCGCTTTGACAGGTTCCGGCGCTGGCTGGGCTGGCTGGATGCGCACGGCGGCAAGGCCTGGCAGGGCCCCATGGGCGTGGTACTGGCGCTGCTGCCGCCGCTGGTGTTGATGGCGCTGCTGGCCTGGCTGCTGCGGGGCGTGCTGTTCGGGCTGCCCTCGTTGCTGCTGGGCGTGGCGGTTCTGGCCTGGTGCTGGGGGCCGCGCGACCTGGACCGTGACATCGAAGCGATCATCGATGCCGATGACGCACCGACCCGGCAGGCGGCCGTGCGCCATCTGCAGGCGGCTGGTGGCAGCCTGCGCGAGGATGTGCCCTCGCTGGTGGAGGCAACCGTACTCAATGCGCTGCGCCGCTGGTTCGCAGTGCTGTTCTGGTTCCTGCTGCTGGGCCCGGTGGGCGCGCTGGGCTATCGCCTGCTGGCGCTGATGTCCGAAAGCCCGATGCGCGCACGCGTACCGGTGGAACCGCTGGCAGTGGCCCAGCGTCTGCTGGGCTGGATCGAATGGCCGGTGGCACAGTTGATGGCGTTCTCGATGGCACTGGTCGGCAACTTCGACACGGCGTGGAAGGCATGGCGGCAAGCGCATGGCGAGCGCCTGGCCGGAGGCATCGGATTTCTGGGTGCAGTGGCGCGGGCCAGCGTCAATGCCGAGCTGCGCGAGGACGCGCATGACTACACCGAGGCGGGCCTGCTGCCGGTCTGGCAACGTCTGCCCGACCTGCGCGATGCCATGAGTCTGGTGTGGCGGATGCTGCTGCTGTGGCTGGCGGTGCTGGCCGTGCTGGTGATCGCCGGCTGGGTGACGTAGCCGCTGGCCAGGCGCGTGCGGCCCTGACCGCAGCAGGCGTCGCGATGCGCCTGGACGCGAAGTGGGAATCTAGACCGGCGCCAGTGCGGTGAACGGTGCCCACGGCAGGTTGCGCAGCAGTGCGTAACCGGGCAGCAGCCACAGCCAGAACATGGGATTGGCCAGAATCCGCATCAGCGGATCAAGCACACGCGGGCGGACGCCGGCGATGTTCAGCAGCATCAGCAGCAGCAGGGGCAGGCTGATGACCAGCAGCGGGTTCATCGCCATCGCGCCGGCCAGATCGAAATGGACCAGCGAGTACAGGCAGCGTGTGCTGCCGCAGCCCGGGCAATACAGGCCGGTAAGTGCGTACAGCGGGCAGCCCGGCAGGGGATTGCCGGCCACGTATGGATTGACGTTGCGCAGCACCACGGCCGCGCCTGCGGCCAGGCCGGCGGAGGCCAGCAGGGGTGCCCAACGGGCGAGCCGGGAAGGAAGAGCGGACACCATCAGGCGAAGACGGATCCGGCGCGGACGCCGCCGGATCCGTCCGCAGGCCTCAGTAGCTGCCGTTGCTCATCGCGCCGATGCCACCGAGCACGACGAAGAACAGCACGTACAGCACGACCATGATGACCCAGGCGATGGCCGACCAGATGGCCCACTTCTTGGCCTTGGCGGACGAGTCCTGGGCACCGGCGATATCGCCGGCGGCCAGCTTGCCGTTGACCTGTGCCGCATAGACGATCGACACGATGCCGACCGGCAGGCAGCAGAGCAGGGTGCTCAGGATCGCCCAGACCAGGTTGTTCGGGACCTGCGGAGTAGCGGTGTTCATGATTCAAGCTCCTTGATGGGTGGTGGTGGATCAATGGTCGGAAAGAGCGCCCAGTGCGGCCAGGCCGCCGAAGAGCCCGAACCACAACAGCAACAGGACCGGCAGGGCCGCGGCCGAAGCCGCCGCCCACCAGCCCGCCTTGCGTGACGCGCTATAGGCTCCCGCCAGATCGCCGGCCGCGCGGCGGCCATCGACCTGGGCGGCATACACGATCGACACCACGCCCAACGGCAGGCAGCAGAACAGCGTCGTCAGGATCGCCCACACCAGATGGTTGGGGATGTAGACCGGACGGCCGAGTGGTGGCGGTTGATTCAACGTGAGACTCCATTCCTTGGTGGCCGACCGTTGTGAACGGGCCGGACCTCCCCCCTGTGGGTGCGTAATCTACCGCAACCTGCGTCGCATGTATGCGTTTTCAGCCCGGCAATGACGGGCATGGCGCTTGACGCTGGCGTATGTGGGGTGGGGCCGGCTGCGCGCGAACGGGGGGATTCCGTCAGGCGTGGTCGCTGCGAAGGGCGCGGACCTGGGCTTCCAGTGCCGGCGCGTCGGTGCTGCGGCCATCGATGGCAGGGGCCGCCACCACCTCGATGGTGGCGCGGAAGCGGCGCGGAACCCGCATGCGGCCAAGCCGGCTGTCGCGCCGGCTCCACATGCTCGACCACATCCCGCGCAGGGCCATCGGCACCACCGGCACGGGACGGCGTTGGAGGATCCTCTCGACGCCGGACTTGAACGGCGCCATCTGCCCATCGCGGGTGAGTGCCCCCTCCGGGAAGATGCAGACCAGCTCACCCTCGGCCAGCGCCGCATCGATCTCCTCGAACGCGCGCTGCATCAAGGCCTCGTCCTCGCGGGCCCCGGCAATCGGGATGGCCTTGGCGGTGCGGAAGATCCAGCGCATCACCGGGATGTTGAAGATCCTGTAGTACATGACGAAACGTACCGGGCGTGGAATCGTCGCCGACAGGATCAGTGCATCCATGTAGCTGACATGGTTGCACACCAGCAGTGCGGCACCCTCGTCGGGGACATGCGCTTCGATCCCGTGCGGGCGCAGCCGGTACAGCGTGCGCACCATCACCCAGCTCAGGAAACGCATCAGGAATTCAGGGACGATGGTGAAGATGTAGATCGCCACCACGGCATTGGCGATCGCCAGCGCCAGGAACAGCTGCGGGATGCTCCAGTGCAGCAGTTCGCGCGCGGCCAGTGACAGCAGTGCGGCGGACACGATGAAACCGGAGTTCTGGATGTTCAACGCGGCGAACACGCGTGACATCTGTGCCTTCGGCGTGCGGCTCTGGATCAGGGCGAACAGCGGCACGACGAAGATACCGGTGAACAGGCCGATCCCGACAAGGTCGATGACGATGCGCACACTGCCGGGCTGCTGCAGGAACTGGGTGATGCTCAGGCCCTGCACGGTGGCCTCACCGCTGCGGGCGAAGTACAGATCGAGCAGGAACGCGGTCATGCCGAACGCGCCCAGCGGCACCAGGCCGATCTCCACCGTACGCGCCGACAGCCTTTCGCACAGCAGCGAGCCAACGCCGGTGCCGATGGAGAACAGCGCCAGGGCCAGCAGGTACAGCTTGGGCTCGCCGCCAAGGTTGGCCAGCGCATAATTCGGCAGCTGCGAGGTCAGCACGGTGCCGACGAACCAGAACCAGGACACGCCCAGGATCGCATTGCGCACCGCCTTCTGCTGGCGCGCCATGCGCAGCACCACCAGCGACTCGGGCAGCGGGTTCCAGTTGATCTTCAGGCCCGGGTCGCCGGCATCGACCTTGGGAATCAACCGCGCCGCGATGTTGCCGCAGACCGCCAGGGCGATGACCAGCGATGCCGCGAACACGGGCCCATGGCTGCCCGCCAGCAGGAACACCGCACCGCCGATGATCATCCCTGACAGGATCGAGATCGATGTGCCCATCTCCACCAGCCCGTTGCCACCGGTCAGCTCCTCGGGTTTGAGTACCGAGGGCAGCACCGAGTATTTCACCGGGCCGAACAGGGTCGACTGCATGCCGGTGCAGAACAGCGCCACCAGCAGGAACGGCAGGTTCTCGGTGAGGAAGCCGATCGCTGCCAGCGACATGATCACGATCTCCATCGTGGTGGTGATCACGATCAGCCGCGACTTCTCCAGTTTGTCGGCGATCTGCCCGGCCAATGCCGAGAACAGGAAATAGGGAAGAATGAAGATCGCCGGCGCCAGCGTGGTGTACAGCGAACGCTGCTCTTCGGACACGCCCAGGTAGAACAGCAGGCCGATGATGGCCTGCCGGTACACGTTGTCGTTGAAAGCGCCCAGCGCCTGCACGATGAAGAACGGCAGGAAGCGGCGCTGGCGCAGCAGGGCGAACTGGTTGTGACCGGACATGGAATCTCCTTGACCGGCGCAGCCTAGCATTCCTGCCCGCCGGCCGGGCCCGGGTCCAGTGCTGCCGGGCGGCGCTCAGGTCAGGCTGCGTACGGCCTCGTTGGCGGCGGCACGCAGCTTCGGCAGCAGGCGCAGCACCAGCGCCATCTGGGTGCGGATCAACTGCAGCTTCGGTGGCATCACGTCCTCGATCTGCTCCAGCTCCGCGGCGACTGCGCGGTCGGCATCATTGTCATCCTCGGCAACCGCCTGCCGCGCGGCCAGCGCGCCGGCCAGCTGCTGCAGCGCCTTGCGGACCCGGTCGCCGGCGGCCAGTGCCAGCGGGTCGCCGGCGTAGCTGTCGACCTGGTCGCGGTGGGCACCCAGTGCCGACAGATGCCCGAGCAGGGTGTTGGACAAGGCCAGGAAGTGGAAGCCGGCATCCAGGTTGCGGCGCACATGGCCGGGCTCGCGCAGCATGTTCGACAGTGCAGTGGACAGCGCCGCATCGGCATTGTGCATGTCGCGGCGGGCGATGCGGTAGGCCAGGTCGTCGTGCATGCCACTGCGGTACTGGCCCAGCACTGCATCCAGGTAACGCGCGGCGGTATCCAGTACCCGTGACAGGACCCGATGCAGCTGGCGGCCCTGCCAGTCCGGCAGGATCAGGAAGGCGGCCGCCGCAGCGATCGCACAGCCCAGGATCGTGTCCACCATGCGCGGCACGATCAGCACGAAGCCATCGCCGATCAGGTTGAAGCAGGTCAGCGCCATCACCGTGATCGCGGCCGAGGCCACCAGGTAGCGATCGGTGCGGGTGAAGAAGAACAGCAGCGCCGACAGCAAGGCGATCAGCAGCTGCACGTGCAGCTGTGGGAACAGCTGCAGCAGCGCCCAGGTCAGTACCAGCCCGGCCAGGGTGCCGATGATGCGCTGTGCCAGGCGCTGGCGCGTGGCGCCGAAGTTCGGCCGGCACACGAAGACGATGGTCAACAGCACCCATGAACCGTTCTGGGCGTTGAACAGGCGGATCGCCAGGAAGCCGGCGATCAGCGCCAGCGCCATGCGCAGGCCATGACGGAACAGCACCGAGCCGGGCGTGAGCTGCTGGCGCAGCCGTACCCCCATCTCGCGCAGGGTGTGCGGGTTGCTGTCGCGCAGGCGCGTGTCGACATTGTCCAGGCTGGCCTCGGAGCGTTCGGCGTCGAGCAGCCGGCGCTCGATGCTGCGCAGGTTGTGCACCAGCAGATCCAGCGAGCCGAGCAGGCGCTGCCATTGCGGACGCTGCTGGTCGCGCAGGTAGGCCAGCGCGTCGGCGAGGTCGCGCCCGGCCTGCTGGTTGCTCTCGCCATACACGAACGGGCGGCGCAGGCGGATCGCTTCGCCCAGACGCGCGCAGGCCTGCCCCTGCAGGTCGAGCAGGCGCTGGCAGCGGTACAGCACGTCGCTGTGGAAGAACGCATCCACCAGTGCGCCATAGGGATAGTGCGAGGAGCTGGCGCGCTCGTGGAAATCCTGCGCCATGTAGTACAGGCGCAGGTACAGGCCGGAGTTGACCCCGGGCCGGCCGGAGCGGCCGAAGCGCGCAAGGATCGCCGTCTTTGCTTCGTTCAGGGCCCCCACCACACGCCGGTTCTGTTCGGCCAGGTCCAGCTGGCGGCGCTGCAGGTCTGCCTCGCGCACCGGCTCGAACAACGCGGCCTTCAGCTGCAGGTAACGGCCCAGTTCCTGATACAGGCGCGCTACCCGCTCGCGCACCGGCCGGTTGGCGAACAGGGCCGTCCACAGTATCGACAGCAGGCCGTACCAGAGCGCGCCCGCCAGCAGATGGCTGACAGCGCCCAGCGCCGCGCGCATGTCGCCGGCACCGTGCTGCTCGAGGCCGATCATGGTGTAGATCGCCAGTGTCACCGTGGCCTGTGCGATCGAGGCGTAACGTTCGCCGAGCGCACCCAGCAGGGTCAGCCCGAAGGTGGACAGCGCCAGTGCCGCGATGAACACCCACGGCCAGGGAAACAGCCAGACGACCGAGGCGGCGGCAAGGCAGAAGCACAGCAGCGACAGCGCCACTGCCTTGGTGCGCCCCCAGCCGTTGTCATCGGTCTCGGCGATGGCGCTGGCGATGATGCCAAGGAACGCACCGGGCAGCGCGGGGAGCGCATCCAGCTGCCAGCACACAGCCATCGCTGCCGACAGGGCGATGAACACGCGCAGGCCATAGCTGGCCTTCTCGTGTGCCCAGAGGCGGCTGAGGCGGGATTCGCGTGCGGACATGCAGACTCGGGAGGCGGGGCGATGCCCATTATTGCGGGCAGCACGTGAAATCCGGTAGCGGCGCACCAAGTGTGGCGCGTGGTCCGCGCACGCGCCGCCGGGCATGGCCCGGCGCCACCGAGGCTAGGCCCGCTGCGCGCGCCTGAGCAGCTTCGCTTCGCGCCTGCGCGCACGCCGCGCCCGCCAACGCTCGGCCAGGCAGGAGAAGATCACGTACAGCGCCGGCGTGCTGAGCAGGGTCAGGCTCTGCGAGAACAGCAGGCCACCGATCATCGCGATACCCAGCGGCCGGCGCAGCTCCGACCCTTCGCCCAGGCCGATCGCCAGCGGAACCGCGGCCAGGATGGCCACCATCGTGGTCATCATGATCGGCCGGAAGCGGACGATGCTGGCCTCGCGTGCGGCCTCGCGCGGGGTCAGCCCGTGCTCGCGCTGCGCCACCAGCGCGAAGTCGATCATCATGATCGCGTTCTTCTTGACGATGCCGATCAGCAGCACCAGCGCGATCATCGAGATGACGGACAGCTCGGTGTTGGTACCGAACAGGGCCAGCAGCGCGCCTACGCCCGCCGCCGGCAGCGTGGACAGGATCGTTACCGGGTGGATCAGGCTTTCGTACAGCATGCCCAGCACCAGGTACACGGTCAGGATCGCCGCCAATACCAGGATCAGCATGTCGCTGGGATCGGAATTGAAGCCAAAGCCCGCATCGTCGGCCAGGCGGATGTCGCCCGGCATGCGCATGCCGGCCACGGTCGCATCGATGATCGCCTTTGCCTCGCCCATGCTTACGCCGGGGGCGAGGTTGTAGCTCAGGTCCATCGTCGTGTACTGGTTCTCATGCGTGATCTGCGAAGGCGCCAGTCCCGGTACCTGGGTGGCCAGCGCGGTGATCGGCACCATCTCGCCATTGCGTGCGCGTACATGGACCTCGTCCAGTGCGGTGGGGGTCGCCGTCTGCGAAGGCAGGGCATTGACCACGACGCTGTACTGGTTGATGTCCGAGTAGATCGTCGAGATCTGGCGCTGGCCGAATGCACCGTACAGTGCACCGTCGATGGCGCCGACCGAAACGCCCAGCCGCGCGGCCTTGGCGCGGTCGATCACGATGTTCTGGCGCAGTCCGGCGTTGTCGACGTCGGTGCCGACATCGCGCAGCTTGGGGTTCTTCTTCAGTTCGGCCTGCAACTTCGGCAACCACTCCTGCAGCGCCGCCAGATCGTTGCCCTGCAGCGAGATGCGGTACTGCGCGCCCTGGCTGGAGCCGCCGCCATCGTTGCTGGGCAGATCCTGGATGGCGCGCAGCCGCAGCTGCAGGTCGGGATAGCGGTCGGCCTTGGCGCTCAGTCGCGCCAGTGCATGCGCGGTGGTCTCGCGGCGGCCTTCCTTGCGTGACTTCAGTTCGACATTGAACTGCGCGCTGGAACCCTGGCGGCCACTGCCCAGGCGCACGCCGACGGTCTTCACCGCCGGGTCGGCCATCAGCATGTCGGTGATGCGGCGCTGGCGGTTGACCATGTCCTCGAAGGACACGGTTGCGCTGGAGTTGGCGCGGCCCCAGATGAGCCCGGTGTCCTGTGGCGGGAAGGCACCCTTCTTCACCGCGCCGAACAGGAAGACGGTCACGCCGATCAGGATCAGCGGCGTGAGCGAGAGCAGCAATGCGTGGCGCAGGGAGAAATCAAGGAACACGGTGTAGATGCGCAGCATGCGCTCGTGGCCGGCGTCCAGCCAGCGGCCCAGGCGCGAGGGTGCCGCGCGATGGTCGTGCGCACTGAGGAAGCGGCTGCACAGCGCCGGGGTCAGCGTCAGCGAGACGATCATCGAGACCACGATCGCCGCCACCAGGGTGACGGTGAACTCACGGAAGAACGCGCCCATCATGCCGCTGGCGAACAGCAGCGGAATGAACACCGCAACCAGCGAGGCGGTGATCGAGACGATGGTGAAGCCGATCTCGCGTGCGCCGGTGAACGCTGCCTGCAGGCGCGGCATGCCTTCGTCGAGATGGCGCATGATGTTCTCGATCACCACGATCGCATCGTCCACCACGAAGCCGATCGCGATCACCAGCGCCAGCAGGCTCAGGTTGTTCAGGGTGAAGCCCAGCGCATACATCACCAGTGCGGCGCCGGCCAGCGACAGCGGCACCGTCACGGCCGCGATCAGGGTCGGGGCGAGCCGGCGCAGGAACAGCGCCATGGTCAGCACCACCATCGCCAGGCTGATCAGCAGGGTGATCTGCACTTCGTGCAGCGACGAGCGGATCGTCGGCGTGCGGTCGAAGTAAGGGGTCATCGTGGTGCCCGGCTGCAGGTAGTCACGCAGCGTCGGGATCTGCGCCTTCACCCGGTCGACGGTCTCCACGATGTTGGCGCCGGCGCGGGTGAACACGTACATGACCACTGCGGGCTTGTGGTCGAACCATGCCGCCTGGTAGGCGTCCTGCTGGCCGTCGTAGACGTTGGCGATGTCCTTCAGGCGGATCACCCGGCCGTCGCCTTCGGTCTTCACCACGAGGTTGGCGAAGTCCGCAGCGCGGGCCACCGAATCGTTGGTGATGATCGCAGTGGTGGAGTTGCCATCGCTGAGGAAGCCGGTCGGCGAGGTCACATTGGCCGCGCGCACCGCGTTGCGCAGGTCGTCGGCGGTCAGGCCCAGCGCGTTCATCAGCCGCAGGTTGACGTCCACGCGCACTGCCGGCGTCGACGCGCCGGCGATGTCCACCGAGGCCACACCGCTGATCTGGCGGATGCGCTGGGCCAGCAGCGAGTCGGCCACGTTGTACAGCTCATCGGCCGACTGCGTCTGCGAGGTCAGTGCGATGGCGATCACCGGGTCGTCGTTCGGATTCGCCTTCTGGTACATCGGCGAACCCATGCCCGAGGGCAGGTCGGCCTGCGCGGAATTGATCGCGGTCTGCACGTCCAGCGCTGCCGAATCGATGTCACGGTCGCTCTGAAAGATCATGAACACCAGCGAGCTGCCTTCCGAGCTCGACGAGCGCATGCGGTCGATGCCCGGCAGCTGGCCCAGATGACGCTCCAGGGGGGCGGTGACCGTGGAGGCCATCGTCGCCGCGTCGGCACCGGCCTGGCTGGCGTGCACGAAGATCACCGGAATCTGGATGTTCGGCAGTGCCGAAACACCCAGCCTCAGGTAACAGATCAGGCCCACCATGAACAGGCCGATGGCCAGCAGGGCGGTACCGATCGGGCGGCGGATGAAGGGGCCGGACAGGTTCATCGCGCGGCCCCCCGCAGCAGCGGGGCAGGGGTCATGCCTGCGGCTCCTGCAGCGTGCCCTCGCGCAGTGCGCGTTGCTCGCGGCGGCGCGCCAGCCACTCGGAGAAGCGCTCCATGTACAGGTAGATCACTGGCGTGGTGTACAACGTCACCAGCTGCGACAGCAGCAGGCCGCCGACGATGGCGATGCCCAGCGGACGGCGCAGTTCCGAGCCGATGCCGGTACCCAGCGCGAGTGGCAGCGCGCCGAGCATGGCCGCAGCCGTGGTCATCATGATCGGGCGGAAGCGCAGCAGGCAGGCGCGGCGGATCGCTTCATGCGCGTTGGCACCGGCGCGGCGTGCTTCGATGGCGAAGTCCACCATCATGATGCCGTTCTTCTTCACGATGCCGATCAGCAGCACGATGCCGACGATGCCGTCCACCGACAGGCTCAGGCCGCACAGCATCAGCGCCAGCAGCGCGCCGACGCCGGCCGGTGGCAGGGTCGAGATGATCGTGATCGGATGGATGTAGCTCTCGTACAGCACGCCCAGCACGATGTAGATGACCACCAGCGAGGCCAGCAGCAGCCACACCACATCGGTCTGGCTGCCGGTGAATTCGGCGGCCTTGCCGATGAACTCGGCATGCAGGTGCGCCGGCATGTCCAGGCTGTCCTTGGTCTCCTGGATCGCGCGTACCGCTTCGGACAGCGAATAGCCCGGCGCGACGTTGAACGAGACGGTCACGGCCGGCAGCTGCTGCTGGTGGCTGACTACCAGCGGCGCGCTGGTCACCTGGCCTTCGGCCAGCGCCGACAACGGAATGATGTTGCCGGCACCGACCGTGATGCCGGTGTTCTGCGCGCCGATGCCGGTGGCCGTGGAGGAGTTGGAGGAGGTGACCTGGCCGAAGCTGGTGGCGTTGGTGCCGGTCAGCGCGCCAGCGCCGTTGGAGGCCACCGCCAGCTGCTCCATCAGCGCGGTGCTGGTGCGGAACTCCGGTGCCACTTCCAGCACCACGCGGTACTGGTTGAGCTCGGTGAAGATGGTCGAGATCTGGCGCTGGCCGAATGCATCGTAGAGCGTGTCGTCGATGGTCTGCATCGGCACACCCAACACGCTGGCCTTGTCACGATCGATCGTCAGCTGCAGGGCACGGCCCTGGTTGGACAGGTTGTTGTCGACGTCGGCCAGCTCCGGCCGCTGGCGCAGCGCCTCGGTCAGGCGCGTGGCCTGGGTGGCGACCGTGGCCGGGTCCACGTCCGACAGGGAGTACTGGTACTCGGTCGCGGCCACGCGGGTGTCGAGGGTGACGTCCTGCACCGGCTTCAGATACAACGCCACGCCGGGAATCCCGGCGACGGCATCCTGCAGGCGCGGCAGGATCTGATCCAGCCCGTCACGCTGGCCGCGCTCTTTCAGCACGATCGACAGCTGGCCCTGGTTGAGCGTGGGGTTCATGCTGCCAGCGCCGATGAAGGCCGACACGCCGGTCACATCCGGATCCTTGCGCAGCGCTTCGGCCACCTGCCTGGTGCGCTGCTCCATCTGTGGAAACGCGATGTTCTGGTCGGCCTGCACCACGCCGGTGATCAGGCCGGTGTCCTGCTCGGGCAGCAGGCCCTTGGGAATCAGCACGTACAGCAGAACGGTCAGCACCAGGGCGCCGCCGGCCACGGCCAGGGTCAGGCGCTGGTGGTCCAGCACCCAGTCCAGGCTGCGCTCATACAGGCCCACGGTGCGGCTCCACACCGTCTGCTTGCCGGCCGCGTGCGCCCGTTCGTGCGCGTCCTCGCCTTCCGGCAGCGCGTCGGGCTTGAGCAGGTAGGCGCACATCATCGGCGTGAGCGTCAGCGAGATCAGCATCGACAGCACCACCGCGATGCTCAGCACCCAGGCGAACTCATGGAACAGGCGGCCGGTGACGCCGGGCATCAGCAGCAGCGGCAGGAACACCGCCACCAGCGACACCGTCAGCGACAGCACGGTGAAGCCGATCTGGCGCGCACCGATCTCGGCCGCCTCCTTGCCGCTCTTGCCCTGCTCGATGTAGCGGACGATGTTCTCGATCATGACGATGGCATCGTCGACGACGAAACCGGTGGCCACCACCAGTGCCATCAGCGAAAGGTTGTCCAGCGACATGCCGGTGAACGCCATCACCGCGAACGTGCCGGCCAGCGACAACGGCACCGCCACCGAAGGAATGATCGTGGCCCACAGGCGGCGCAGGAACACGAAGATCACCGCCACCACCAGGCCGATGGTCAGTACCAGGGTGAACTGCACTTCGTGCACCGAGGCGCGGATGGTCTCGGTACGGTCGTTGAAGATCTCCAGATGCACGTCGGCCGGCAGCACGCCCTGCAACTGCGGCAGGATCGCGCGGATGCGCTCGACGGTCTGCACGATGTTGGCGCCCGGCTGGCGGCGTACTTCCAGCAGTACCGCCGGCTTGCCGTCGGCCCATGCGGCCAGCTGGTCGTTCTCCACCCCGTCCACCACCGCGGCCACGTCCGACAGCCGCACCGGGCGGCCGTTCTTGTAGCTGATGATGGTGTCGCGGTATTCGGCGGCACTGGACAGCTGGTCATTGGTGCCGATGCTGTAGGACTGCGTCTTGCCGTTCAGCGAGCCCTTCGGCGCGTTGACGTTGGCCTGGGTGAGCGCGCTGCGCAGTTCTTCCAGGGTCAGGCCCATGTTCGACAGCTGTGCCGGATTGACCTGGATGCGTACCGCCGGGCGGACATTGCCGGCGATCGACACCAGGCCTACGCCCTGCACCTGCGACAGGCGCTGGGCCAGGATCGAATCGGCGTAGTTGTTGACCTCGCGCAGCGGGCGCGTGTCCGAGGTGAGCTTCAGGGTGACGATGGCCGCATCGGCGGGATTCACCCGGTTGTAGACCGGCTGGTAGGGCAGCGACGAGGGCAGGGTGGCCTGGCGGATTGCCGCCTGCACGTCCTGCGCGGCGATATCGATGTCGCGGTCCATCGAGAACTGCAGGATGATCGTCGACAGGCCGGCCGACGAATCGGAGGTCATCAGGTCCAGGCCGGAGATCTGGCCGAACTGCCGCTCCAGCGGGGTGGTGACCAGCGAGGCCATCGTGGTGGCGTTGGCGCCCGGGTACTGGGTGGTGACCACCAGGCTGGGCGCATCGATTTCCGGCAGTGCCGACACCGGCAGCTTGCGGTAACCGAGAATGCCCAGCAGCAACAGGCCCGCCATCAGCAGCGAGGTGGCGATCGGGCGGCGGATGAAGATCGTCGAAAAGCCCACGGACTGATCCTTGCTGGCGCTTCAATGGCAGCGCCGGCGTCAATGCCGGCGCGAAAGGAATCGGTGGCCTGCGCTCAGCGCGGGCCACCACCGCGGCGGCCTGCGCCGCCACTCTTCTGCTCGGCGGCCTTGAGTTCGGCCTCGGTCGGTGCAGCCGGGGTCTCGCCGGGCTTCAGGGCCGTGACCTTGCTGCCGGGCTTCAGGCGGAACTGGCCTTCACTGACCACCCGCTCGCCGCCCTTCAGGCCCTCGGCGATCTGCACGTGGCTGTCGCCCACTTCCACGCCGCTGCGCACGGTCTGCATCTTCACCGTGTTGTCGCCCTGCACGACGTAGACGTACTCGCCGTCCGGGCCACGCAGCACGGCCTGGGTCGGAATGACCACGCCGGCGCCGATGGTACGCAGCTGCATGCGCACATTGACGAACTGGCCGGGCCACAGGCCGTTGTCCGCATTGTCGAACACCGCGCGTGCCTTGAAGGTGCCGCTGTCGGCGCTGATCAGGTTGTCGACCACATCAAGCTTGCCGTCGCCGGACAGCACGTGCGAATCGGCACGGTCCAGCGCGGCCACCGGAACGCTGCCGGCCGCCTGTGCCTGGCGCACATCGCCGAGCTGGCGCTCGGGCAGGTTGAACAGCACGTGGATCGGATGGATCTGGGTCAGGGTGACCAGGGCGGTGCCCGCGTTGACCACGTTGCCCGCATCGACCGAACGGATGCCGGCGATACCCGAGATCGGCGCAGTGACCTTGGTGTACTGCAGCTGCACCTGCGCCGAGCGCATGCTCGCCTCGTTGGCGGCCACTGCGCTTTCGTACTGTGCCACTTGGTTGCGTTGTGTATCCAGATCGGTCTTGGCGACGTACTGGCGGTACTCCGGAGCATTGGAGCGCTGGTAGTTGGAGCGCGCGGTCGCCAGCAGCGCCTCGTTCTGGCGCTTGGCGGCAGCGGCCTGGTCATAGCTGGCCTGGGCAGTACGCGGGTCGATCACCGCCAGCACGTCGCCCTGCTTCACTTCCTGGCCTTCGCGGAAGTTCAGGCTCATCAGCTGGCCGCCGACCTGCGGGCTGACCGTGACGGTATTCATCGCGGTGACCGTACCGAGCGCACTGGCGTAGACGGGCACGTCCTGGCGTACGGCGTCGACCACGGTCACCGGTACCGGTGCGGCATCGGCGTCATCGCCACCTTGGCCGGCGGCGGCGCCGGGCCTGCCGGCCTTGTCCTTGCCACCGCCCAGCACGCGCAGGCCCACCACGGCCAGCACCAGTACCGCCACGACCAGCAGCACGATCTTCCAAACACGTGACATTCAAGGACTCCAAGAGGGCTGGACGGGCGGGGCCCGGTGGGCAATGCGCAAAGCATACCTGTGCCACATCACGTTTCCTGCATGACGGATGGGACGGGCGCTAGGACCGGTGCCGGCCGTGGAGGTTCCCGTAGAGGCACCGTTGCCCTACATTCAGGTGCAGAACCCTGCCGTGGAGTATCGAGATGCGCCGTTCGTTGCTGCTGTCCGCCCTGATCCTGGCCCTGCCGGCCCTTGCCCATGCCCAGGACGGGCAGCGCCCCGAGGTGACCGCGGCCGCACAGCGGCTGCAGGCCAAAGTGGTGGAGTGGCGCCGTGATTTCCACCAGCATCCGGAGCTGTCCAACCGCGAAGTACGGACCTCGGCCGAGGTCGCCAAGCGCCTGCGCGCAATGGGCCTGAAGCCGAAGACCGGCATTGCCCATCATGGCGTGGTGGCGATCATCGAAGGCGGCAGGCCGGGTCCGAAGATCGCCCTGCGCGCCGACATGGACGCGCTGCCGGTGACCGAACAGACCGGCCTGCCGTTCGCCTCGAAGGCGACCGACCAGTACCGTGGGCAGACGGTGGGCGTGATGCATGCCTGCGGCCATGATGCCCATACCGCCACCCTGCTGGGCGTGGCCGAGGCGCTGGTGGCAATGAAGAAGGACCTGCCGGGCCAGGTCATGCTGATCTTCCAGCCGGCAGAGGAGGGCGCGCCGCCGCCGGAAGAAGGCGGTGCCGCGCTGATGCTGAAGGAGGGCCTGTTCGCCGACTTCAAGCCGGAAGCCGTGTTCGGCCTGCATGTGTTCTCCAGCGTGCAGGCCGGTCAGATCGCCGTGCGTGGCGGTCCGCTGATGGCAGCCTCGGACCGCTTCGGCATCAAGGTGATCGGTCGCCAGACGCATGGCTCCGCGCCGTGGAACGGTGTCGACCCGATCGTTGCCACGGCCGATCTGGTCGGTACCGCGCAGACCATCGTCAGCCGTCGCGCGAATCTGTCCAAGCAGCCGGCGGTGCTCACCTTCGGTGCGATCAACGGTGGCATCCGCTACAACATCATTCCGGATGAGGTGGAGATGGTCGGCACCATCCGCACGTTCGACGAGGGCATGCGCCAGCAGATCTTCGCCGATCTGCGCAACGTCGCCGAGCACACTGCGGCCGCGCACGGGGCAAAAGCGGTCACCGACATCTACGAATCAGAAGGCAACCCGGCCACGGTCAACGATCCGGCGCTGACGGCACGCATGCTGCCGAGCCTGCAGGCGGTGGTGGGCAAGGACAACGTGTATGAGCCGCCCCTGCAGATGGGCGCGGAGGACTTCTCGCTGTATGCCAAGGAGGTGCCGGGCATGTTCTTCTTCGTCGGTTCCACCAGCGTGGGCATCGATCCGGCGACGGCACCGGCCAATCATTCGCCGAAATTCCTGCTGGATGAGAAGGCGCTGGACGTGGGACTGCGTGCACTGTTGCAGGTGAGCCTGGATTACTTGAACGGTGCCGGCACCCCGGCGGGGTGAGGGTTTCCGGCAGGGCTGCGCCCTGCACCCGCTGAAGCAACGTCAACGTCAACGTCAAAAGCGTGCATTCCGTGGGATGGCGGGGTGGGTCCGGTTGAGGGGGACGCCGTAAACCCGTCCCTGGGGGCTTGGCCGCAGCATCCATGCCGCGGACACCCCCTCAACCGGACCCACCCCGCCTTCGACAGTTTCCGGCGGCTGTTGGTGCCCGCTGCTGTTGGTGGGTGCCGACCGTTGGTCGGCACGGCGGACGTCATGAACGTCTGAAGGATCGGCTTCTGATTTTGATTTTCCTGATCTTTCCCGTGGTGGCGCGGGAAACGGTCCGTGGCCGGGAGGGTGGGTTGGCTGGGGGCGTGAGCCGCATGGATGCGGCGACCGAGCCTCCATGGATGGATTCACGGCGTCCCCCAGCCAACCCACCCTCCCGGCCAGCTCCTGTATCCGGCAACACAACCACCACGGAGGGGCTCCGCCGTTGGCCGGCCCGGCCGGAGGCCCGGCCCCGTCGCGATACAATGACCCCCATGAACACCCCCCAGGATTCCAGCCTCGGTCGCGAGGTCAGTTACCCGTCGCAGTACGATCCCGGCCTGCTGTTTCCCATCCCCCGCCGCGCCGCCCGCGCCGAGATCGGCCTCGATGACACGGCGCTGCCCTTCGTCGGCCATGATCGCTGGCATGCGTTCGAGCTGAGCTGGCTCGACCCGCGTGGCAAGCCGCAGGTTGCCGTCGCCACCGTGCAGGTGCCCTGCACCTCGCCGTGCCTGATCGAATCGAAGTCGTTCAAGCTGTACCTGAATTCCCTCAACAGCACCCGCATCGACAGTGCCGAGGTACTGCGTGCGCGTCTTGTTGACGATCTGTCAGCCTGTGCCGGCGCACCCGTGCAGGTGGCGTTCGGCCTGCCCGAACTGCGCCCGGTACCGCTGGGCGAATCCATCGACGGCCTGGACCTGGAGATCGACTGCTACGGCCCCCCGCAGGCGGACTTCCTCTCGGCCGACGCTGCGCAGCCGGTGGAGGAGACGCTGGTCTCGGCGCTGCTGAAATCCAACTGCCCGGTGACCGGCCAGCCGGACTGGGCCACGGTCAGCCTGCGCTATCGGGGGCCGAAGATCGACAGGGCGGGCCTGCTGCGCTATCTGGTGAGCTACCGCGAGCACGCGGAATTCCACGAGCAGTGCGTGGAGCGGATCTTCAGCGAGGTCTCCGCGCGCTGCCGGCCGCAGTGGCTGGAAGTGGAAGCGCGCTATACGCGTCGCGGCGGCCTCGACATCAATCCATGGCGCGCCAGCCCCGGCATCGCAGCCCCGGCCGCGACCTACCGCGAGCTGCGCCAATAACCGCCGCAGGCGGTTACGGTAGCGCCGGGCCATGCCCGGCGAGCGCAGCGGCCCACCGACCCCTTGCAGGCGGTTACGGGTAGCGCCGGGCCATGCCCGGCGAGCGCAGCGGGCCCAGCCACCGCCGCCGGGCATGGCCCGGCGCTACCGGTGGAGCAGCGGGCAGCGGTGTCCATCTCCCGATTGTTCAGCCACCCCGGGGGGCGGCTTCACATCTGCACCATCCCCATTTAACAACCGCCATGGCACCGTGCGAACCACGTAGTCATGCAGACGGGAGTTGTGGATGAGTACCGAGAAGAAAGCTGATTTCTCCGGCGTCAGCGCCAGCGTCGACAGTACCGCCCAGCAGGCACCGAAGGCGGACTTCTCCGGCGTCAGCGGCTCGGTGGACAGCACCGCCGAGGTGGTCAGTGGCGGCACCTACACCGTGCAGAAGGGGGACTCGCTGTCGAAGATCGCCAAGGCGCATCTTGGCGACGCCAATGCCTGGAAGAAGATCTTCGAAGCCAACCGGGACGTGCTCGATGACCCGGACAAGATTTTCCCTGGCCAGACCCTGAAACTGCCACCGAAGTAAGCCGGCCGCGCCCGCACGCCATCCGACAATCCTGGGAGGAAACACCGAATGATCAAGACCACGCCGCTCCAGACCGCCCTGCTGACCGCCCTGTTGGGCAGCGTCGCCCTGGTGGGTTGCAAGAAGAAGGAAGAGTCGACCGACAGCAACGCAGCGCCTGCTGCCACCGCCCCGGCCGAAACCGCCCCGGCACCGATGACCGGCGCGCCGCCGCCGATGTCCGAGGCGGCAGTAGCCGTCTCCTCCGTCTCCGTCGGCAAGACGGCGGCAGCGGACAAGTCCGTTGCTCCGGCAGCACTGTTCGCGCCGAAGGACGATGTGATCGTGTCGGTCCGCACCGACGGTGCCGCCAACAACGTCAACGTCGGCGCCAAGCTGACCTTCCAGGACGGTCAGGTCGCCGGCGAGCAGAACGCCACGCTGAACACCAGCGGTGCCGAGACCACCAACATCACCTTCAAGAATGCCAATGGCTGGCCGGCCGGCAAGTACCGCGCCGAAGTCATGGTTGATGGTAAGGCGGCCGGAACGCCGCAGGAGTTCGAGGTCAAGTAAGTCCTGCCGACTCTCTCCCGGCAGGGCTCACGATGGACGCAGCCGCGAGGCTGCGTCTTTTTTTTGCGTGACAACCCCGGCCGGGTGAATCACTGCGTTGCAGTACCGGCGCGTATGGCGCGGCTTTGCCCCGCGCGGCTGAAAACGCGACAATGCAGGGGTTTCCCCGCCGCGCGCCCACCCTGACGGCGACGGGGGAAAGCGTGGGGCCAGGCCCCGCGCGAGACACGGTTGCACGTGGTCCGGCGCTGCCGCCGGGCTTTCCCTGAGCACTGCTACAGAGTCCAAGTCCCCCATGTCCAAGATTCTCTACACGCTGACCGACGAAGCCCCGTTCCTGGCCACCCAGTCGCTGCTGCCGATCGTCGATGCCTACACCGCCACCGCTGGCATCGTGGTGGAAACCCGCGACATCTCGCTGTCCGGGCGCATTCTTTCGCAGTTCCCGGAACTGCTGGGTGAGGAGCAGAAGGTCAGTGACGACCTGGCCGAGCTGGGCCAGCTGGCGACCACGCCGGACGCCAACATCATCAAGCTGCCCAACATCTCCGCCTCGGTGCCGCAGCTGAAGGCGGCCATCAAGGAGCTGCAGGACCAGGGCTATCCGTTGCCGGACTATCCGGAAACGCCGGCCGACGACCAGCAGCGCGACTACAAGGCGCGCTACGACAAGGTCAAGGGCAGCGCGGTGAATCCGGTGCTGCGCGAAGGCAATTCCGACCGTCGCGCGCCGCTGTCGGTGAAGAACTATGCCCGCAAGCATCCGCATCGCATGGGGGCCTGGTCCGCCGATTCGAAGTCACACGTCTCGCACATGGACGCGGGCGACTTCTATGGCAGCGAAAAGTCGGCAACCCTCGCCAACGCCGGCACCCTGAAGATCACCTTCCATGGCAATGACGGCAGCACCGTCGTGCTGAAGGAAAAGACCGCGGTCAAGGCCGGTGAGATCGTTGATGCCGCCGTGATGAGCCGCAAGGCGCTGGCTGCCTTCATCGGCGCGCAGATCGCCGATGCCAAGAGCAAGGGCGTGCTGTTCTCGCTGCACCTGAAGGCGACCATGATGAAGGTCTCCGACCCGATCATGTTCGGCGTGGTCGTGGAAGAGTTCTACAAGGACGTGCTGGCCAAGCACGCCGACGCCATCCGGCAGGCCGGTTTCGATGCCAACAACGGCATCGGAGACCTGGTCGCGCGCCTGCCGTCGCTGCCGGAGGCCACCCGCGCCGCCATCGAAGCCGACCTGAAGGCCGAGTACGCGCAGCGCCCGGGCCTGGCCATGGTCAACTCGGACAAGGGCATCACCAACCTGCACGTGCCGAGCGACGTGATCGTCGACGCTTCGATGCCGGCGATGATCCGCGACTCCGGCAAGATGTGGAATGCCGAAGGCAAGCTGCAGGACACCAAGGCGGTCATCCCGGACCGCTGCTATGCCGGCGTCTACCAGGCCGTCATCGACGACTGCAAGGCACACGGCGCCTTTGACCCGGCCACCATGGGCTCGGTGCCGAACGTCGGCCTGATGGCGCAGAAAGCCGAAGAGTATGGCTCGCACGACAAGACCTTCCAGATCGCCGCCGACGGCGTGGTCAAGGTCACCGATGACGCGGGCAGCGTGGTGTTCGAGCACGCGGTGGAAGCCGGTGACATCTGGCGCATGTGCCAGACCAAGGACGCCCCGATCCAGGACTGGGTCAAGCTGGCGGTCGAGCGCGCGCGCCTGAGCAGCACCCCCGCCGTGTTCTGGCTGGACGCTGCCCGCGCCCATGACGCGCAGGTCATTGCCAAGGTCGAGCAGTACCTGAAGAACCACGACACCGCCGGCCTGGACATCCGCATCCTGCCGCCGGTGGAAGCCACCGCGTTCTCGCTGGACCGCATCCGCAAGGGCGAAGACACCATCTCGGTGACCGGCAACGTGCTGCGTGACTACCTGACCGACCTGTTCCCGATCATGGAGCTGGGCACCAGCGCCAAGATGCTGTCGATCGTGCCGCTGATGGCCGGTGGTGGCCTGTTCGAGACCGGTGCCGGTGGTTCGGCCCCGAAGCACGTGCAGCAGTTCGTTGAAGAGGACTACCTGCGTTGGGATTCGCTGGGTGAGTTCCTGGCGCTGGCCGCGTCACTGGAACACCTGGGCAACCGCTACGACAACGCCGCCGCCCGTGTGCTGGCCAAGGCGCTGGACGAAGCCAACGGCCAGTTCCTGGACAACGACAAGTCGCCTTCGCGCAAGCTCGGTGGCATCGACAACCGTGGCAGCCACTTCTACATCGCGCTGTACTGGGCGCAGGCCCTGGCCGCGCAGGACGAGGACGCCGCACTGAAGGCACGCTTCGCCCCGCTGGCCAAAGCCCTGACCGACAACGAGCAGAAGATCGTCGAAGAGCTGATCGCAGTGCAGGGCAAGGCCGTGGACATCGGCGGCTACTACCGCCCCGACGTGGCCAAGGCCAGCAAGGCGATGCGCCCGAGCGTGACCTTCAACGCCGCGCTGGAGCAGCTGCGCGGTTGATCCATCGCCGTTCGGTCGTGACCCTGGAACCCGCGCTTCGGCGCGGGTTTCTTTTTTGGCGCCGGGGTCAGATCCCTTTTGCCGTGCAAAAAGGATCTGACCCTAGACGATGAAACCGTGACTTCCGTCAGCTGTCGGAATGCCGTCAATGCGGCATGAAACTTGCCCGCGATGGCCGTCGCAGAACCGATGCGTGCGCATTTGCGGACACTGTCAATCTGAGCGGTCGATCACGACGGATGCCGCGGGCGATGACCTAGCCTTGGCGACGCGAGATCGCCGGGGAGGCGGTCGCACGGGGAACACGGATGGCACGCGTGCTGGTGGTGGGAACCGATATCCAGGGAGAGCAGGCTCTGCTCAGGCGCCTGCGCATCGCTTCGGCCCTGCCTGACGGCCAGATCCGCCGCAGCCAGGATCTGGACGACTGTGATCTGCTGGTCATCCGCGATACGCCTGCATTGCGCAACGCGGCCCTGCGCATGCGCCAGCAACGGCCCCGCCTGCAGTGCTGGATCGAAGATCCCGGTGGCCAGCTGCGTGATGGCGATGGCCAGCAGCGTGTGCTCGATGACGGCGCCATCGGCCGCGCACTGCGTGGCATGCAGCGCCCACCGGAACCCGTAATTCCACACGCGCCTGCGCCGATCCGTCTGGCCGATGGTGCACACGCCATCACCCGCCTGCTGCGCGAGCGCCTGCCACTGCGGCAGGGATACGCGCTGCTGGGCGATGCCGCTGCACCCCTGCTGCTGCTGGACCTGGAGCAGGACCAGGCCATCGCACTGGACGAGCCCGTCGTGGCATTGGTCGAACGCCTTGCGCGGGGGTTCGAACAGCTCTGGCTCGATGCGCTGACAGCCGCGCAGCTGCAGGCCCAGGCGGCAGATCGCACCCGGCATCCACTGCGCCCGTTGCTGTGGCAATGGGCGCAGCGCAGCCCGCACTGGCAGGCCCTGGACGAGCGCCTGCGCGTCGCCTCGGTGAAACTGCTGCGCTGGCCTGACTTCCGCGTACTGGGCCACGATCACGATGGCTTCCGCCTGTGCTCGCTGCTGCTCAAGCGCGCCTGTACGGTGGACGAGTGTGCCGTGCTGCTCGACCTTCCGCACGCTGCAGTACGCGATTTCGTGCACGCCGCCTATCTGTGCGGCTATGCGCAGCTGCAGCCGGCGCCTGCGGCGACAGTGACGGTCATGCGCGGCACGGGCAACGACAGCGGGCTGCTGGCCCGGCTGTGGCGCCACCTGCGCGGGAGCGAACGCAATGCGTGAGCACAAGGTGGTCGTGCTGGGCGGCATGGGCAGTGGCAAGTCGACGCTGGTGCGCAGCATCGCCGCCGGCACGGTGGTGGACACCGACGTCGCCAACAGCGATCGGCTTGGCGCCGACAAGGCATCGACCACGGTGGCGCTCGATTACGCCGACATCGATCTGCCCAATGGCGAGCGCCTCCGCCTGTACGGTACGCCGGGTCAGCAACGATTCGATTTCCTGTGGCCGATCCTGCTGCAGGGCGCCCGCGGCGCGGTGCTGCTGCTCGATGGCCGACGTGCCGGCGTGGCCGCCGAACTGGACGGCTACCTGCAGGTGCTGCGGCCGTTCGGACCGGCGCTGGCAGTGGTGGTGGCGGTGACCCATCTGGACCAGGCGCCGTCCGCCGCGCTGGAACAGTGGGCCGCACATGCGCAGATCGACGGCCAACCGCTGCCGTTGCTGGCGCTGGATGCGCGCGACCGCGAACAGGGGCTGTTGCTGATGGATGTGCTGATGAGCGAGATCGAAGCGTACGCGCTGGTGACCGCGCATGGCTGACGGACAGGTCGCGCTGCTGCCCGATGCACGCCAGCGCGAACGCCTGCAGCCGTTGCTGCAGGACCTGCAGCACCGGGTGGAAGGGGTGCGCACCGTGGTGCTGGCCAGTGTCGATGGCTTCGCTCTGGTCAGTGCCGGCGCCGAAGGGCGCGGTGAACGCCTGGCCGCGATGACCAGCGCAATGCTGGCGCTGGCGGCAGCGGTGGGCCGCGAGCTGGTCCTGGGAGGCCTGCAGACGCTGATGCTGGAAGCCGAGGGCGGCAAGGTGCTGATGCTGGCCATTCACGGTGAAGGGCGTGCGCCGCTGCTGCTGATGGCAGCCTGCGACCAGCGCAGCGTGATCGGCCAGGTGCTGTGGCAGAGCAGGGAATGTGGCCAGGCGATCCTGGCCGAACTCGGCGGACCGTGAGCCCGGCCGCAGGGGAACGAGGGGCTCGAACCTACATCGAAAAGGGGTGCAACGTGTCTGGACTGAATGAATCGTTGAATGCACTGATGGGTATCGATGGCGCGCAGGCCGTGGCGCTGGTCGACTATGAAAGCGGCATGCTGCTGGGCGAAGCCGGAGCGGGGATGGACATGGAAGTGGCGGCAGCCGGCAACACCGAAGTGATCCGCGCGAAGATGAAAACCGCAGCGTCGCTCAACCTCAACGACAGCATCGAGGACATCCTGATCTCGCTGGGCAGGGCGTACCACATCATGCGCCCGGTGGCCAGGAAGAAGGGCCTGTTCTTCTACATCGTGCTGGACCGTAGCAAATCCAATCTGGCATTGGCCCGGCGCAAGGTGCAGGAAGTGGAGGCCGAGCTGGCCATCTGAGCCGATGCCTGTTGGAGCCGGGCATGGCCCGGCTCTACACATTCCACCCCACGCCGGCGTATGGTTGAGCCATCTTCCCCGGTGAGCCCTGCATGTCCACGCCTGACATCGCTGCCGAGCTGGCGCCGCGCATCGCCGGCGCCATCCGCGATGGATTCGAGCAGTACCATGCCCGCTTCGCGGCGATCACCGCCCGCGCGCGGCAGCGCTTCGAGCAGCGCGACTGGAGCGGTGCCCGCCAGGACGCCGTCGAGCGCATCGCCCTGTACGACCTGTGCATCGCCGAGCAGATGGATGCACTGCGCCGGCTTGCCGGCGAGGCGATCGGCGAGCGCTCGCTGTGGCTGCAGGTGCACGGAGCCTACAGCGCACTGCTGCAGGGGCTGATCGACGCCGAGCTGTACAAGACCTTCTACAACACGCTGTCGCGGCGGCTGTTCGCCACCCGCGGCGTGGACCCGGCGGTGGAGTTCATCGCCTTCGATGTCGAGCCGTCCGATGCGATCACCCATCCGGTCGCCCGCCACACCTATGCGGTCTCGCCGACGCGCCCGGTGGAGGCGCTGCAGCGCGTACTGGCTGACTATCGCTTCGACGTTCCCTACGCGCACCAGCTGCGCTGTGCCGCCGCCATCGCCGTGCGGCTGCAGGATGATCTTGCGCACTGGGGCGACACGCCGGTGCGCAGCATCGAACTGCTGGATACCGTGTTCTACCGCGAGCGTCGCGCCTACCTGGTTGGGCGCGTCTTCGGCGAGCATCGCTTCTCGCCCTGCGTGATCGCGCTGGTCAACGACGAACAGGGCCTGCGTGCCGATGCAGTGCTGACCCGTCGCCGCGATGTCGCCCACCTGTTCGGCGTGTCGCGCAGCTATTTCCAGGCCGACCTGGCCACCGTCGGCGACGCAGTGGTGTTCCTGCGCAGCCTGCTGCCGGGCAAGCCGATCGACGAAATCTACACCGTGCTGGGCCGTGCCAAACAGGGCAAGACCGAGCGCTACCGCACCTTCTTCCGCCATTTCAACGAACATCCACACGAGCGCCTGGTCCACGCCGAAGGCACCCCTGGCATGGTCATGGCGGTGTTCACCCTGCCCAGCTATCCACTGGTGTTCAAACTCATCCGTGATCGTTTCGCCTGGCCGAAGGCGATGTCACGGCAGCAGGTGGAAGAGAAGTACGCGCTGGTGTTCAACCTGGACCGTGTCGGCCGCCTGCTGGACGCGCAGCCCTATCGGCACCTGCGCTTCCCGCGCGACCGCTTTGCGCCGGCGCTGCTTGACGAACTGCTGGGCCAGTGCGCGCAGAGCATCCGCGTCGATGGCGACGAAGTGGAAGTGGCGCTGTGCTACGTGCAGCGCCGTTTCCGTCCGTTGAACCTGTACCTGCGCGAGCAGGGCGCAGAGCCGGTGCGCGCTGCGGTGCTCGACTACGCGCAGGCGATCACCGACATGGCGCGCAACAACATTTTCCCGGGTGACATGCTGCCGAAGAATTTCGGTGTTTCACGGCACGGCCGCGCGGTGTTCTACGATTACGACGAACTGTGCCTGGTCAGCGACTGCGTGTTCCGTGCCTGGCCGCAGCCGAGCTCGCCGGAAGAGGCGATGGCCGACGAGCCCTGGTTCCATGTCGGCCCGCGCGACGTGTTCCCCGAACGTTTCGGCCCCTTCATGGGATTGCCGGCCGGCGAACTGGCGGCCGTGCGTGAGCACTATCGGCACCTGTTCGATCCCGGCTGGTGGCAGGCCCTGCAGGCCCGCTTCGCCAGCGGCGACTATCCGGACACGCCGCCCTATGCCGCCAGCCACCGGCTGGCGTAGCCCCGCGCGCCTGCGCTTCAGTCTGCGTGGGGGTAGACGATCACCCGGTTGCGCCCCTGTTCCTTGGCCAGGTACAGGGCCTTGTCGGCCAGGCGCAGGGCCTGCTCGGCATCGGCGTGGAAGCTGGGGAAATGGGCCACGCCCAGCGACACCGTGATCGTGCCGACCGGTGCGAAGGGGTGATCGGCGATGTGCTGGCGCAGGCGCTCGGCGGCCTGGCGCGCAGGCTCGGTACCGATGCCCGGCAACAGCAGCAGGAACTCCTCGCCGCCAGCGCGGCACAACAGATCGCTCTCGCGCGAGTGGCGGCGCATCTGCTCGGCGATATGGACGATGACGGCATCACCGACGTCATGCCCATGGCCGTCGTTGATCGATTTGAAGCGATCGATGTCCAGCGCCAGGATCGCGAAGGGAATGCCCTGCGCCTGCAGCGCATCCAGCGCATGCTGCAGCCCGCGACGATTCAACAGACCGGTCATCGGATCGGTGCGGCTGGCCCGGTTGAGCGTGCCGATCCGGTCCTGCAGCGCGTTGAAACTGTGCAGCACCGCATGCTTGAGCTGGGCAACCTCGAAGTACCAGGCGCGGATGCCGTTGACATGGCTGATCGCGTTGCCGGTGTCCTCGCCGGCCTGCACGTTGCGCGCCAGCTGCCACAGCGGCAGCGAAATGCGCCGGGCGAACCACCAGGTGACCACCAGTGACAGCACACCCAGCGGGATCGCGTTCCAGATCACTGCCGACATCAGCCGCGACAGTGGCTGCAGGGTGGCTTCGGTGGGCCGCTGGGCGACGATGCCCCAGCCGGTGACCGCGACCGGGGCGTAGCCGGCCAGCATCGATACACCGCGGTTGTTGCGTACCTGCTGCGCTCCCCGCTCGCCGTGGATCACCGCCGTCACCGCCGGATTGCCGACCACATAGTCGCCCACCCGCTCGCCTTCGACGTGGTACAGCAGGCGGCCATGGCGGTCGACCACATACAGATACGATCCGTCGCGGTAGTAATGCGTACCCAGCAGCGTATGCAGCGCGCTGCGCTGGCGCAGGTACAGGGTGCCGCTGACATAGCCGCGGTACCGGCCCTGGCCATCGAAGATCGGATGCGACAGTGAGACCAGCAGCTTGCCGGTGGCCGACTGGTAGGGATCGCTGATCATCGGCTGACGGGACGCCAGGGCCGCATTGTTGCCCGCGCTGTGCAGGATCTCGCCCTGCAGCTGCAGCGTCTGGGGGGAGGTGGCGATCACCAGGCCATCGGCATCCACGACCAGCGAGGAGTTGAAGCTGCTCGACTGCAGCTGCAGGCGGCTGGCTTCGCCCTGCGCCTGGCGCGGGTCCATGTCGGCCTCGCCCAGCCGGGTCGCGCTGTAGGCCAGCTGCTGCTGGGCGGACAGCAGGAAGTTCTGGGTCGTCTCGGCCAGCTTGCTGGCATAGACGCGGTTGGCTTCCAGCGTGTTGCCGACCAGCTGGTCGCGTTGCACGCGGTAGCTGGCCAGCAGTGTATTGGCCAGGGCGATGATGGCGCTGAGCAGGGCGAGGGCCAGGATCAGCTTGCCCAGGTTGAGGCGGGGCGAAATCAGGCGCATGCGGAGCAGGATGGGGCGGGGGGACCGCAATGCGGGCAGGCGCAGGCGGGATGCAGGCAGCATTATCGCCAGAAAAGGCGTCGGCGCGGGTGAAGCCCCGGCGCGACCGGCGGCCTCAGCGCTGCAGGCGGCGCAGCAGGGTCTGGCGCACGTGCGCGGCCGCCGCTGCGTCGAGCGTTCCCAGCACACCCTGCGCCTGCGTCGGGATGTGTGCGGTCGCCGCGTCGCTGTCGGCGAACACATAGTGGTCGAACATCGCGCGCCACTGCGCGCGCTGCGTCGCGGGCAATCCGCGCAGGGCCAGGATCGACAGCATCAGGGCATTCATCGGCGAGTCCATCCAGGCCGGCACCGGCCGCCACCAGGTGTTGACCAGCACATTGAATGGTTCCAGACCTTCCATGTGGTGCCACCACAGTGAAGGGATGAAGACCGCATCGCCCGGTTCAAGCTCGGCCACCAGCGCCTGCTGCAGCGCCTGGGGGAAGCGCGGAAAGCGATCAAGATCCGGTGCGTGGAAATCGACCAGGCTGATCGCCTGCCCTGCGGGAGTGAAATCGAGCGGGCCGATGTACAGGTTGTCGATCTGATCCGGTGGGAACAGCGTTACCCGGCGGCGCCCGGCCGCCACGCATGCCAGGTTGTCCGGTACGTCCTGATGGGCGGCAATGCGTGAGCGGTTGCCGATCCAGATGCTGCTGAGCGGTTCGTCCACGCCCAGCTGCAGCGGATTGGCCCGGGTGAAGCCGGGCAGGAAGCTGTCCAGCGTCGTCGATGCCACGTAGATCGACGGCGGCGCCGGATCGGGGGCGTATTTCAGCAGCGTGGCCAGCACCACTTTCAATGGCACCTGCTCGCGGCGGAAGTTGAAGCCGCTCATGTCTGCGTTGTAGAACAGCCGGCCGCCGGCGTCGGGTGCTGCCGTGGTCGCGGTCACCGGCATCTGCCCGTGGTCGAACGCGGCCAGATGCGCCACCGCCTCCGCAGGCGAGCGGCGCGCGGCCACGACCAGGGGCCAGTGCGCGACCAGCCCGCGGATCACCTTCGGTGTCGTCCAGGTATGCAGCCGGGCCGGCAGCTCCGCCGGGTCCAGGTCCCGCACTTCATCGATGGGTCGGGGGTGGGGCAGCATGCGTGGACATCCTGGGCGTGATGGAGAGCCGGGCCCGTGCCCGGCGGCCTTGGGTCCGCGCATCATGCACCCGTGCGGCGTGGGCCGGGCATGAACCCGGCTCCACGAGGCCTCCGGCGCCGGTCAGAACTTGTAGCGGACGCCGAACATGTAGCGTGGACCGGTCTGGGTGGCATAACGCAGCATGTTGGTGTGCCGCGAATAGGTGCGCATGGTCTCGTCGGTCAGGTTGATCGCTTCCAGGCTCAGCGTCAGCTGTTCGCTGACCGCGTAGCTGATGTTGAGATCGAGCTGACCGTACGCGGCAGTGTAGTTCGGGTTCGGGCCCTGGCCACCGATGCCGTTGAGGAACTTGTCGCGCCAGTTGTAGGCCGCGCGGATCTGCCAGGCGTTCTTGTCGTAGAACGCGACCACATTGGCCGAATCGCTCAGGCCGATCATCGGGTACTGGTCGCCCAGGCTGAGGTTGTTGAACGTCAGCCCCGACTTCACCTTGGTGTAGTTCGCGGCCACGCCGAAGCCTGACTGGCCGAACAGGTGCTGCACCGCCACTTCCCAGCCGTCGAGGTGATCCGAGTGCTGGTTGGCCGGTACCGTGATGTCGAACCCGGCCACCGGGTCGTTGGGCTGGCCGACGATGGTGCCGGTCATCTGCCCGGCCGAATTGCGCCCGGTATAGGTCACGCCAGGATCGCCGGCATGGTTGGTGAAGATGTAGTCGCGGATGCAGGGCATGTCGGTGGTACCGCAGCCTGATGCCAGTGCCTCGTTCCAGTACGCGCCACCGACCGGCGTATGCAGGGTGCCGGCGTTCTCGCGCACGATGGTGTCGCTGATGAAGTTCTTGATGTTCTTGCGGAAAAAGCCCACCGAGGCATAGCTGGCCTCGCCGTAGTACCACTCCAGCGACAGATCGAAGTTGTCCGAGATCAGCGGTTCCAGACCCGGATTGCCGCGGGTGCCGGTGCCGCCCTGGGTGCGCACGATATCGGCCAGCGATTGACCGCTCTGGATCTGCGTCCAGCTCGGCCGGCCCAGGGTGCGGCTGTAGCTGCCGCGCAGCGCCAGCGTCTCGGCCAGGTCCAGTTTCAGATCAACGTTCGGCAGCACGTAGTCGTACTTGCCCTTGCCACCGACGAAGCCGCGATCGGCCGCGTAGTCGATGTTGAACTCGTTGGCCGAACTCCAGCTGATGCCGGTCGGTACGCGCACCAGTGCATTCGACTCCACCTCGGTCTGCTCGTAGCGCGCACCGACGGCCACGTGCAGCGGCATCGACCAATCGAACGTGGTGCGGTACTGCAGGTAGGCACTCTTCGACTTCTCGGTGGTGCGGATGTCTTCGGAGTATTCCGTCGGTGCGTAGTAGCAGCTCGGGCAGGCCGGATCGGAATCGGTGCCGACCTGGGCCGCGCGGTCGATCAGGCGGTCGAAGTCGAACACCAGGAACTGGCCGGTCAGGCGCGGATCGTTGTGGCCGGAGAACGCCTTGAAGTACTTGCCCATGTTGTCGGCGTACCAGATGTCATCGGCATAATCGGCCGGAGAGCCCAGACCGCCCCAGCTGTTGCGCTGCATGATGGCCGAGGCAGAGCGGTTCTCCACCTGGGTGTGGCCCACGCCGAAGTCCAGCGCCGAATAGTCGGCGAAGCGGAACGTGCCGCGTCCCTGGTACTGCTGCACCTTGGACTTGTTGTAGCTGTTCTGGAACACCGAGCCGGTGACCAGCGCGTCGGAAGCCTGCACGCCGCCCGGGGGCAGTGCGATGTTGATGATCGGCAGATCACCGCTGTAGTCGACGGTGGTGGTGCCACGCACGAAGGCGGCCACGCCGAGCACGCCCGCCGAGCCATAGGGACTGTCCGGCCGCGACTCCGACTCCGCGTTGTGCACGTCGAAGGACAGGTCCAGCGCGTCGTTTACCTCCCAGTCGACGTTGAAGCCCAGCGAGTGCATGTCGGTCTTGGTAGCCAGCTTGGCGCCGCCCATCGACACGTCCGAATTGGTCATGTCCTCGCTGTAGATGATCGGGGCGGACACCGGGCCGTTGGTCCAGGTGCTGTCGCCCGGACCATAGTTGAACCAGACCGACAGCTCGCTGCGCTGCTGCTGCACCTTGTTCTCGACATAGGTGTAGTCCAGCGTGGTGGTGACATTGTCGGCCGGCTTCCACTGGAACGTCGCCTGCGCGTTGGTGCGCTGCCGTTGCACGCCGTTGACGTTGTAGGCGGTGTTCTGCGGACGTGCGTAGACATCGTCGGGGCCGGGGCGGTTGGTGATGCGGTCGGAGTACCCCTGGCCCGGCAGCGGCAGTGCCCGCCAGTCCGCGCTCTCGTTGCCCTTGAACGTGGCCCAGCCCTCGGCCACGGTGGCCTGGTTGAAGCCGGAGTCACGTTCCTGGTGGCTGGCACTGAACGTCACGCCGAAGCGATCGTCGGCGTAGCGCTGGCTGAAGATGCCCGAGAGCTCGCCGGTGATGTTGGAGCCGCGCAGGGTCCGCGGCAGGTTGTCGTTGGATGAATCGTTGACCGCCTTCAGGCCAAGGCTGATCACCGGTTCGGACTCCAGCGGCCGCAGCGTCTTGATGTTGATGGTGGCACCGATGCCACCGGCAGGATTGTCGGCGCGGCTGGTCTTGTACACCTCCACCGCAGAGATCGATTCGGAAGCGAGATTGGCGAAGTCGAAGGAGCGCGAGCCGGACAGGCCACCGCCGCCGTTGCCCAGATTCGACGCCGGCATCTGCCGCCCGTTCAGCAGCACCAGGTTGTAGTCCGGACCAATGCCGCGCACGGTCACCTTGGACCCTTCGCCGCTGGAAGTGCGGTCGATGGAAACGCCGCTGATGCGCTGCAACGATTCGGCCAGGTTGGTGTCGGGGAACTTGCCGATGTCCTCGGCAACGATGCCGTCAACCACGCCCTGGCTGTCGCGCTTGAGGTTCATCGATGAGGTCAGGCTGCCGCGGATGCCGGTGACCTGCACAGCATCGAGCGTGGTCGGATCGACCGGTTCGCTGGCGGCGGGTGCGTCCTGTGCCCATGCCGGGGCGGCCAGCGCAGCCAGCAGCGCGGAAGTGAGCATCGTCTTGCGAGGTACTGCCTTGTACGTCTTCATGGAAGCTCCCTCCCCAGGGAATTCGGTAATGGCGATCCTGCGTCGTTCAATCACGGACTACTGCATGTGGCCCGGATTGGAGCGACGCTTGACAGCGTTGTCAACAAACTGCCATGAAGTGCGCCGCGTCGGCGGTCGCAAGACGCGCTGTGAAATCGTTGCCAGAACGTCGCCGCTTCGCAAACAACGCCTTGTGCGACGGCATCTGCAGCGGTTTTACAGGGATGACAGCGCTGCCAACGCGAGTGCAGGAAAGTGTTGTGCGGTGCAGAACAAAACTGCGCGGATCAGCTTTCAGCCCGCACGTGTCAGGGCATTCGTCGAACTGACAGCGCTGGACAATAAGAATGGCTGCAAATGTCACGCATGACCGCAGGATGGCTTCGATCACTGACTGGAAGGACAAGCAATGGACACCGCAACGACCGTTCGAGGACATCACGTGCAGGGCACCACCCGCGCACTGGCGGTGGTCACCGCCATCTTCTTCATGTGGGGCTTCCTGACCTGCCTCAACGACATCCTCATTCCGCACCTGAAAGCGGCGTTCGCGCTGAGCTGGGTGCAGGCGATGCTCATCCAGTTCACCTTCTTCGGTGCCTACTTCCTGATGTCGCTGCCTGCGGGCCGGCTGGTGGCTGCGGTGGGATACAAGCGCGGCATCGTCGCCGGCCTGGCCATCGCAGGCGTCGGCTCGCTGCTGTTCTGGCCGGCCGCAGCCGCCCATGTCTATGGGCTGTTCCTGGCGGCGCTGTTCGTGCTGGCCACCGGCATCACCGTGCTGCAGGTGGCGGCCAACCCTTACGTGGCATTGCTGGGTGACGAGCGCACCAGCTCCAGCCGGTTGACCCTGGCGCAATCGATGAACTCGCTGGGCACCACGCTGGCACCGCTGTTCGGTGGCCTGCTGATCCTGTCGGCGCAGCCGCGCAGCGAGGAACAGCTGGCGCTGTTGCCGCAGGCCGAAGCACTGGCCTACCGTGCAGCCGAAGCGCAATCGGTGCAGCTGCCGTACTTCGGCCTGGCCGTGGTCCTGTTCCTGCTGGCGGCAGCGATCTGGATGTTCCGTCTTCCCACCATTCCCGGGGTGGAGGAACGCACCGGCGCGCAAAGCCGGCCGTGGGACGTCCTGCGCCACCGCCATGTGCGACTGGGTGTGCTGGCCATCTTCTGCTACGTGGGCGCGGAAGTTTCCATCGGCAGTGTGCTGGTCAACTTCCTGTCCTCGCCGGGCATCGGCCAGGGCATGACCGAGCAGGAGGCCACCGGCTACGTCTCGCTCTACTGGGGAGGCGCGCTGGTGGGGCGCCTGCTCGGCGCGGCGCTGCTGGCGAGGTTGGATGCGCGCTGGCTGCTCGGTCTTTTCGCGCTCGCGGTGGTGCTGCTGCTCGGCGTCACCGTCTCCACCAGTGGTGGCCTGGCCAAGTGGGCGGTGGTGAGCATCGGACTGTTCAACTCGATCATGTTTCCGACCATCTTCGCACTGGCGATCACCCGCCTGGGAGGTCTCGCCGGGCAAGCTTCAAGCCTGCTGGTGATGGCCATCGTCGGCGGTGCGGTCATTCCGCTGGCCATGGGCTGGCTTGCCGACAATCACGGCCTGCAGCTGTCGTTCCTGCTGCCGGCGCTGTGCTATCTCTACATTGCCTTCTATGCGTGGAAGGGTTCGCGGTTGCCGGCCGCATGAGCCGCAGGTCCGCCGCTGGCTCAACGCCGCCGTGGTGCGGCGGTCGACTCGCGTTCGAGTACCGCGTGCTCGACCGTGATCATGCGGCCAGCGGTTTCGGCACGGATGTGCTCGATCAGCTGTTCGGTGGCGAGCCGCCCCATGTGCGAGGTCGGTTGGCGCACGGTGGTCAGTGCAGGGTAGATGTGTCCTGCGATCGGCGTGTCGTCGAACCCGCACACCGAGAGGTCGCGCGGCACGCGAAGCCCGCGTTCGCCCGCGACGCGATACACGGCCGCGGCCATGTCATCGTTGGCGGCGAAGATCGCCGTGGGAGGCTCATCCAAGTCGAGCAGCAGGTTGGCCGCGTCCACGCCGGACTCGAACGAGAACTGGCCGTTGACCACCAGCGCCGGATCGTAGGCGATACCCGCTTGCCGCAGGGCCTGGCGGTAACCGGCGTAGCGCCACTGGCAGGCACCATGCGCGCGCGGCCCCTTGATGTGGGCAATGCGGCGGTGGCCCTGCGCGACCAGGTGACCGATCAGCTCGACCACCGCAGTGGTTTCATCCATGCGCACGCCGATGCGTCCTTCCGGGTGTCGCGGGGCGATGCAGGCAAAGGGAATGTCATGCTCTTCCAGGTACGACAGCACCACTTCGTCGTCGGTCAGCGGCGGGATCAGCACCACGCCATCCGGACGCGAGTTCTCGAACAGCGCGGTCATGTCGGGCAGGGTACGCCGGCCCGTGCCCACCGGACCAAGGATCAGGTTGTAGTGCTGTGCGTGGCAGGCCTCGAGCATGCCGTTCTGGATTTCCATCAGGTAGTTGCGCGAAGGATTGTTGTAGACCAGTGCCAGCGCGTACGAGCGCTGTCCGGCCAGGCTGCGCGCGGACAGATTGGGCTTGTAGCCCAGGCGCGCCACGGCCGCCAGCACCCGTTCGCGGGTCTGCTCGCGCACGTTGGGCTCGCGATTGAGCACGCGGGACACCGTCTTGATCGATACCCCGGCAACGGCGGCGACATCCTCGATTCGACTGCGCATGATGCGGTGGATCCTCCTGGAAGGCGGCGGCTACGCGCCGATGGTAGTGCGTACCTGCGATGTCGGTGTTGCCGGAGCAGGCGGATGGTGCCACGACGCGAGGGGGACTGGCACGTCCTGAATTCTTGTCGCGTCGCAACACCCACCGCCGCGGGCCGCGTGCTGCGTCGGCCGCAAAGCCCGCCGTTACGCGATTGCCGCCACAGGATGTGCGATCGCTCATTGACACGATGCAGACAGACTTATATGACAGCGCTGTCAGGACGGGCATCCGATCGCCCATGCCGACGTGCCGCTGCAGCCCCGCATGCCAGGAACGTCATCCACGGAGGTAGTACCCAGTGAAGCGCCCCACCCAGACCCTTCTTGCCGGCTGTCTGCTGGCCGCCCTGGCCGCATCGGCGGGTGCCGCGCCGTCCACGGGCGAACGCCTGCAGGACTGGCCGCGCGTGCACAGCGTGATCGCTGCCGATGCGGATATCGAAAGGCGCGTGCAGGAGATCGTTGCGCAGATGACGCTGGCGCAGAAGATCGGGCAGATGACCCAGGCCGAGATCAAGACCATCACGCCGGACGAGGTGCGCCGCTACTACATCGGCTCGGTCCTCAATGGCGGCGGCTCCTGGCCGGGCATGGACAAGCACGCCAGCGTACAGGACTGGCTGCAGCTGGCCGATGCCTACCACGCCGCATCGCTGGCTACCGATGCGAAGACGCCGGTGCCGGTCATCTGGGGCACCGATGCGGTGCACGGCCACAACAACGTGCTGGGCGCGACCCTGTTCCCGCACAACATCGGCCTGGGCGCGGCCGGCGATGCCGAACTGATCGAACGCATCGGCGAGGCGACCGCGCGCTCGGTGCGCGCCACCGGCATCGGCTGGGTGTTCGCACCCACCCTGGCCGTGGCCCATGACTCTCGCTGGGGCCGCACCTATGAGAGCTATTCGTCCGACCCGGCGGTGATCCGCAGCTACGCCCACGCCTACGTGAAGGGAGCACAGGGCACCTTCAAGGACGACGGCAACGTGGTCACCACCGCCAAGCACTACCTCGGCGACGGTGCCACCGACAACGGCCGCGACCAGGGTGAGGCGCTGGTCGACAAGGACACCATGATCAACGTTCACGCGCAGGGCTACTACGGTGCGCTTGCCGAGGGCGCGCAGACGGTGATGGCCTCGTTCAACAGCTGGAACGACCGCGCCGGAGGCGTGGACTACGGCAAGATGCACGGCAGCAAGGCGCTGCTGACCGATGCGTTGAAGGACAGGATGGGTTTTGATGGCTTCGTCGTCTCCGACTGGAACGGCATCGCCCAGGTGCCGGGCTGCCGCAACGACAGCTGTGCACAGGCCATCAATGCCGGCATCGACATGGTAATGGTGCCCGACGACTGGAAAGCGTTCATCGCCAACACCACCGCGCAGGTCAAGAGCGGTGAGATTCCGCTGGCGCGCATCGACGATGCGGTCGCCCGCATCCTGCGGGTGAAGCTGCGCGCGGGCCTGTTCGACCACAAGCCGTCCGACAGCCGCTACGCCGGCGATGCCAGCGCCGTGCAGCACCGTGACCTGGCCCGGCGTGCCGTGCGTGAATCGCTGGTGCTGCTGAAGAATGAAGGCAAGGTGCTGCCGCTGCGCCGCGATGCGCGGTTGCTGGTGGTCGGCAAGAGCGCCGACAGCATCGGCGACCAGTCCGGTGGCTGGTCGCTGACCTGGCAGGGCACCGAGAACAGGAATTCCGATTTCCCCAACGCCGATTCCGTGCTGGGCGCGCTGCGCGCCGAACTGGGTGCGGACAAGGTCAGCTTCAGCGCCGATGGCCAAGGCGTCGATCCGAAGGCTTTCGATGTGGTACTGGCGGTGATCGGTGAGACGCCCTATGCGGAAACCAACGGCGATATTCTCGCGTCGGATACCGTCAGCCACAGCCGCGCCTACCCGCAGGACCTGGCCGCGCTGAAGGCCGCGGCGGCGACCGGCAAGCCGGTGGTGACCGTCTACCTGTCCGGTCGCCCGATGTATGCCAACGACCTGCTCAATCTGTCCAGCGCCTTCGTCGCCGCCTGGCTGCCAGGCACCGAAGGCAAGGGCGTGACTGATGTGCTGGTGGCGGGCAAGGGCGGCAAGCCGGCGCACGACTTCCGTGGACGCCTCAGCTTCCCGTGGCCGGGGGTGCCGTGCCCGGCACCGATCGACCAGCCCGACGCGAAGAAGCCGATGCTGTTCGCGCTTGGTTATGGCCTCAGCTACGCCAAGGGCGGCAAGGTCGCCAGGCTTGAGGAAGCTGCCCCGGACAGCTGCGGCGAAGTTACCGTGCTGCCGATCTTCAACCGCGCCGACACGCCGCCATTCGCGCTGCACGTGGCCGCCGCGGGAGCGACCCAACCGCTCGGCAATGATCTGAACGCTACGCTGCGTTGGCCCACCGCCAAGCCGGTGGTGCAGGTGCGCACCGTGCAGGTGAACACCCAGCAGGACGCCAAGGAAGTGACCTGGCTGGCCCCGGCGCAGCTGATCGCACGCAGCACCTCGCGCCGCAATCTCGGCGCACTGGCGCGCAGCAACGGTGCGCTGCAGTTCGACGTGCAGCTGGTCAAGCGCCCGGCATCGCCGGTGAAGGTGACCATGCAGTGTGGCAGCGGCTGCGAGGGCGGGGTGGACATCGCCCCGCAGCTGGTCGCGCTGGCGCCCGGGCAGAAGCAGACGGTGACCGTGCCACTGGCCTGCTTTGCAAAGCACGGCGTGGACCTGGGCGCGGTGGAAGCACCGTTCGTGGTCAGCGCCGACAGGCCGTTCGCCGCGGCCTTCACCCAGGTCAGGCTGACGGCCAACACGGCCACCGCCGAGGGCGCGGTGGCCTGCCCGTAACCGAAGGTAGCGCCGGGCCATGCCCGGCGAATGCCCGGTGATCATCCACGTCCTGCGTGGATGCGCTGTTCCCGAGGCAAAAAAAAAGCCCCGCAGTGCGGGGCTTTTTTCTTATCGCTTCATCGAACCGAAGAACTCGTCGTTGGACTTGGTGTTCTTCATCTTGTCCAACAGGAATTCCATTGCGGCCATTTCATCCATCGGATGCAGCAGCTTGCGCAGGATCCAGATCTTCTGCAGCAGTTCCGGCTCGATCAGCAGGTCTTCGCGGCGGGTGCCGGAGCGGTTGATGTCGATGGCCGGGAACACGCGCTTCTCGGCGATGCGGCGGCTCAGGTGCACTTCGCTGTTGCCGGTGCCCTTGAACTCTTCGTAGATCACCTCGTCCATCTTCGAGCCGGTGTCGACCAGCGCGGTGGCGATGATGGTCAGACTGCCGCCTTCTTCAACGTTGCGCGCAGCACCGAAGAAGCGCTTCGGGCGGTGCAGGGCGTTGGCGTCCACACCACCGGTCAGCACCTTGCCCGAGCTCGGCACGACGTTGTTGTAGGCGCGCGCCAGGCGGGTGATCGAGTCCAGCAGGATCACCACGTCCTTCTTGTGCTCGACCAGGCGCTTGGCACGCTCGATCACCATTTCGGCAACCTGCACGTGGCGTGCGGCCGGCTCGTCGAAGGTGGAGCTGATGACCTCGCCGCGCACGGTGCGCTGCATTTCGGTCACTTCTTCCGGGCGCTCGTCGATCAGCAGCACGATCAGGTGCACGTCCGGATGATTGGTGGTGATCGCGGTGGCGACCTGCTGCATCATCATCGTCTTGCCCGCCTTCGGCTGGGAGACGATCAGCGAGCGCTGGCCCTTGCCCTGCGGGGCCATCAGGTCGAGGATGCGGCCGGTGATGTCTTCCGACGAACCGTTGCCGCGCTCCAGGGTGAAGCGGCGACGCGGGAACAGCGGGGTCAGGTTCTCGAACAGCACCTTGTTCTTCGACGCTTCCAGCGGCTCACCGTTGATGGTGTCAACGATCGACAGCGCGAAGTAGCGCTCGCCGTCCTTCGGGAAGCGGATGCGGCCGGACAGGTGGTCGCCGGTACGCAGGTTGAAACGGCGGATCTGGCTGGGCGAAATGTAGGTGTCGTCCGGGCCGGCCAGGTAGCTGGCCTCGGCCGCGCGCAGGAAGCCGAAGCCGTCCGGCAGGATCTCCAGCACGCCATCGGCGGCGACACCGTCGCCATGGCGGGTCAGCACCTTCAGCAGGGCGAAGATCACATCCTGCTTGCGGGCACGCGCCACGCCTTCGGAAATCTGCAGCTGTTCGGCGATTTCCAGCAGCTTCTGTGCCGGCATGCGCTTGAGATCGCTCAGCGAATAGACCGGGAAGCCTTCCGGCACCGTCGGCTGCACGCGCGGCACGAACGCCTGCTGCTCGCCGCCCTCGTTGGGCATGCCGTCATCGCGGAAGCGGTTGTTGCGGTCGCGGTCGCGGCGGTTGCGGAAACGGTCACGGCGGTTGCCCTGACCCTGGCCCTGCTGACCATTCTGGCTGTGCTGATGCTGGCCGCCACCCTGAGGGTTCTGCTGCCGCGGCTGGCCGGATTCGCGACCCTCACCGCCTTCACCGCCGCCACTGCTGGCAGGGGCCTCGGCGGCGGGCGCGCTCGGCGCGGGAGCGGCTGCGGCCGGCGCCGGTGCTTCGGGCGCGGCGGCCAGCGGCAGGGTCGGCTGCGCGGGCGGCGCGCTGGTTTCGGCGGCTGCCGGTGCGGCAGCCTTGGTCACGCGGGCCTTGCGCACGCGCTTTTCGGCGGGCGCTTCTGCGCTGCCGGTTTCGGGAGTGTTATCGGACAAGAGCGTTATTCCTCGCTTGAAGGTGCGAGCGCCCGGCTGGGGCGGCGAACGTTGGGGATGGGTCTGGAAGAAACTGCGTCCAGAAGGTGCGGCACGCGAACGCGGCCGGATATGCCGACACTATCATCGGCCCGCGGCGCCGTGCAAGGGTCGCCGGGAACAGCATTCATGCAGGCGCGGTCCGCGCCTGCCGGCAGCCGCACCGGGCGGCTGCCGGAGTCGTTACAGGATCAGGCCAGGGCCTTGTCCAGCAGGCCGGCCAGCTGGGCCTTGCCCACCGCGCCGATCTGCTCGCCGACCTTCTCGCCGTCCTTGAACACGACCAGGTACGGGATCGAACGCACGTGGTACTTGGCGGCCAGCGCACGATTGTTGTCGACGTTGACCTTGGCGATCTTGGCCCGGCCCTGGTAGGCATCGGCCAGCTCGTCCAGCGCGGGGGCGATCATCTTGCACGGGCCACACCACTCGGCCCAGAAATCGACCAGCACCGGTTCCTTGGAATTCAGCACGGCGCTATCAAAGTCGGCATCGCCGACATGTACAACCTTGTCGCTCATCTTGGTTTCTCGTCTTGGATTGCACCCGGCCAGGCCGGAGGTGGGTGAACTGGGCCTTGCCCGGTGGCGCGACCCTCGTCGTTGCCTCGCGGCGTCCTGCCGCGGTGCGTTCGGCGGGATGCCTGGACGCTCACGGCCGGCAGTGTACCCCTATCGCGGGGCATGGACAGTCGCCGGCTGGAACCCAGCGTATCGTGATCGCTTCGAAGCGCGGTATGTGTCGGATTTCACTGTCTTCCTGAAGTGGGGGCCGGCAGCCTCGGACGCCAGCGCCCCCGGCAGGGCTGTTCAAGCGCGGTGTGGCTGGGTGAAGAGGCGTCCGAACGAGTCCGTCTCGCAGTTGCGTGAGACGGTTCATTCCGGTTTGGCCGCCGGAGTGCGTTAAACTGGGGCATTGAGCGGCGCGCGGACCCGGTGGTCCCGGTCCGCCGACCCGCCGCAGGGGCCGCAGTTTGCGACGGTGCCCCCAGACGATGCAGTGCCGCCCGCCCGCTGGCCGGTGGCCATACCAAGACGGACTCATGAGCGACAAACCGCTGACCGATTTGACCTTTTCCTCCTTTGAGCTGCATCCGGCCCTGCAGGCCGGCCTTGAAGGAGCCGGATTCACCCGCTGCACCCCGATCCAGGCGCTGACACTGCCGGTCGCGCTGGCCGGTGGTGATGTCGCCGGCCAGGCCCAGACCGGCACCGGCAAGACGCTGGCGTTCCTGGTTGCCGTGGTCAACCGCCTGCTGAGCCGCCCGGCGCTGGCCGACCGCAAGGCGGAAGACCCGCGCGCGCTGATCCTGGCGCCCACCCGCGAGCTGGCCATCCAGATCCACAAGGACGCCGTGAAGTTCGGTTCCGACCTGGGCCTGCGTTTCGCCCTCGTCTACGGTGGCGTGGATTACGACAAGCAGCGCGAGATCCTGCAGCAGGGCGTCGATGTGATCATCGCCACCCCGGGCCGCCTGATCGATTACGTCAAGCAGCACAAGGTGGTTTCGCTGCACGCCTGCGAGATCTGCGTGCTGGACGAAGCCGACCGCATGTTCGACCTGGGCTTCATCAAGGACATCCGCTTCCTGCTGCGCCGCATGCCCGAGCGCACCACCCGGCAGACCCTGCTGTTCAGCGCCACCCTCAGCCATCGCGTGCTGGAGCTGGCCTACGAGCACATGAACGAGCCGCAGAAGCTGGTGGTCGAAGCCGAAACGGTGACCGCCGCGCGCGTGCGCCAGAAGATCTACTTCCCGGCCGACGACGAGAAGATCCCGTTGCTGCTGGGCCTGCTCTCGCGCAGCGAAGGCGCCCGCACCATGGTCTTCGTCAACACCAAGGTCTTCGTCGAGCGCGTGGCGCGTTCGCTGGAAAAGGCCGGGTACCGGGTCGGCGTCCTGTCCGGCGACGTGCCGCAGAAGAAGCGCGAGAGCCTGCTCAACCGCTTCCAGAAGGGCCAGCTGGAAATCCTGGTCGCCACCGACGTGGCTGCCCGCGGCCTGCATATCGACGGCATCAAGTACGTCTACAACTACGACCTGCCGTTCGACGCCGAAGACTATGTGCACCGCATCGGCCGCACCGCGCGCCTGGGCGAAGAGGGTGACGCGATCAGCTTCGCCTGCGAGCGTTATGCGATGAGCCTGCCGGACATCGAGGCCTACATCGAACAGAAGATTCCGTCCGAGCCGGTCACCAAGGAACTGATGACCGCACTGCCGCGTCCGGAACGCCCGGCCACGGTCGCTGGCGAGGACGGCGACGAGAACGAGAGCGTTGGCCAGATCTTCCGCGAGGCGCGCGAAGCCCGTGCCGCCGAGGAAGAGCGTCGTGGCGGTGGCCGCAGCGGGGGGCGCTCCGGCGCCGGCCGTGGCGAGCGCCGCGAGGGCGAGCGCAGCGGCGAGCGCCGCTCGCGTGGTCCGCGCAAGCCGCGGGTGGAAGGCGAGCAGGGCGCGACCGCGCCAGTGGAAGGTTCCGGGTCAGGCGCCCCGGCCCAGGCCCCGCGCCCGCCGCGTCCGCCGCGTGCCGAAGGTGCTCCGGAGCTCGCGGTGGACGGCGAGCGCAAGCCGCGCAAGCGCCGTCGTCGTCGTCACGGCCGTCCGGTGGAGGGTGGCGAGGCGATGGTCGCCAACGGCAGCGCCGGCAACGGTGCCTCGCCGGTGACGCCGGTTCACGTGGTGGCCAAGCCGGTGCGCAGCACCGACGCCGCCGACTCGTTCCTGACCCGCATCGGCCGCAAGATCCGCCGGATGCTGTCGGGCGGCTGATCGGCGCAGCCGGTCAGCGGTAGCGCCGGGCCATGCCCGGCGAGCGCAGCGGCAGATCGGCGATTCCACCCGGGCGCGTCCCGGCGCTATCGATACTTCGCGCCGGTCCTGCATAATCGGGGCATGAGTGTCCTGCGCTTCGACAATGTCAGCAAACAGTACGCCGGTGGCCACGAAGCCCTGATCGACGTCAGCTTCGAGGTCGCGCCGGGCGAGATGCTGTTCGTCACCGGCCATTCCGGGGCGGGCAAGAGCACCCTGCTCAAGTTGATCCACCTCGACGAGCGGCCCAGCCGCGGCGCGGTGGTCTTCGACGAGCGCAACCTGCTGAAGGTGCGCGGCGGCGACGTTCCGCGCCATCGGCGCGCGGTCGGTGCGGTGTACCAGGACCATCGCCTGCTGATGGACCGGACCATCGCCGAGAACGTGGCACTGCCGCTGATCCTGCGCGGTACGCGCCGTGGCGACATCGGCAAGCGCGTGCGTTCCGTGCTGGAACGGATGGGCCTGGGCCATCGCGAGAAGGCACTGCCGTCGCAGCTGTCGGCCGGCGAACAGCAGCGCGTGGGCATCGCCCGCGCCATCGTGGGTGAACCCAAGCTGCTGGTTGCCGATGAGCCGACCGGCAACCTGGACCCGACCCTGGCGGCGGAGATCATGGCCCTGTTCGCCGAGCTGCCCGCGCGCGGTACCAGCGTGCTGGTGGTCAGCCACGACCTTCCCCTGCTGCGTCGCATGCGCAAGCGCGTGCTGATTCTCGACCACGGCCGGCTGGTGGACGACATCTCGCCGCAGGATCTGGCGGAGTAACGCATGGCGAAGAACGAAAACAGCGAAGCCGCCGCACCCTCGCGTCTCGGCGTGTGGTTCCAGCACCACGTGCACAGCGTGGTGTTCAGCCTGGGCCGCGCCTGCCGCAAGCCGTGGGCGACCCTGCTGACGGTGATGGTCATGGCGCTGGCGCTGGCACTGCCACTGGGCCTGTCGATCGCGCTGGACAACCTCAAGCATTTCGCCGGCAGCGTGCAGCAGTCGCGCGACATCAATGTCTTCCTCAAGGGCACGGTGGATGGCCCGGGTGCGTTGCGCCTGGCCGGCCAGCTGCGCGACCGCGATGACGTCGGCGAGGTGACCGTGCGCACGCCCGAGCAAGGGCTGCAGGAGCTGCGCGACGCCGGCCTTGGCGAGGCGATCGACGCGTTGAACGACAATCCGCTGCCGTCGCTGCTGGTCATCACCCCGGGGCAGGGCAAGGACGATGCGCGTCTGGCGCGTGCGCTGGAAAGCCTGCCGGAGGCCGATCTGGTGCAGCACGATGCGCTGTGGCGCCAGCGTCTGGATGCATGGCTCGCGTTCGGCGCGCGGCTGGTGCAGGTGCTGTCGGTGCTGCTCGGCGTCGGCGCCGCGTTGGTGGTCGGCAATACCGTGCGCCTCGACATCCAGGCACGGCGCGAGGAGATCGGCGTGCTGCAGCTGCTCGGCGCCAGCGACGGCTTCATCCGCCGGCCCTTCCTGTATCTGGGCGCCTGGTACGGGCTGGGCGCCGGCGCGGTGGCGCTGGCCCTGATCGGTGTTGCCGGTGCCGCCCTGCGCGCGCCGCTGGCTGACCTGTCACGCAGCTACGGCAGCCCGTTCGTGCTGCATGGCCTGGACCTGCTGCATGGCAGCCTGGTCCTGCTGGGCACGCTGCTGCTGGGCTGGCTGGGAGCGTGGCTGGTCACCGGCCACTTCCTCCGCCAGACCCGCCCGACCGACACCTGAGACCGGCATGCAACCGCAAGCGCTGAAGCACCTTGAGGGGCCCGCTACGCGGGTGATGGTGGTCGACGGTTCCAAACTGGTGCGCAAGCTGATCGCCGACGTGCTGCAGCGTGATCTGCCGGGCGTGGAGGTGATCGGCTGCGACAGCATCGAGGATGCCCAGCACGCGCTGGCCCAGGGGCCGGTGGATCTGGTCACCACCTCGCTGACCCTGCGTGATGGCGACGGCCTGGCGCTGGCGCGGACGGTCCGCGAAGCTGCCGGCCAGGCGTACGTGCCGGTGATCGTGGTCTCCGGCGATGCGCAGCAGCACCTGGAGCAGCGGCGCTTCACCGAGTACGTCACCGATTATTTCGACAAGGCGCTGGGCCATGAGGCCCTGGCGACCTTCATCCGTGGCTATGTGCAGCCGCAGACCATTCCCGGGGCGACCATCCTCTACATCGAGGACAGCCGGGTGGTGGCGGAGGCGACCAAGCGCATGCTCGAACGCCAGCAGCTCAACGTGCTGCACGTGGTCAGTGCCGAAGAGGCCTTCACCCTGCTCACGGCTGAGTCGCTGGGCCGCAGCCGCCACCGCATCGACCTGGTGCTGACCGACGTCACCCTGAAGGGCGAACTGAGCGGACGCGACGTGGTGCAGCGCGTGCGCGTGGATTTCGGCTACGGCAAACGCCGCCTGCCGGTGCTGGTGATGACCGGCGACGGCAATCCACACAACCAGACCGGGTTGCTGCAGGCCGGCGCCAATGATCTGGTGCTGAAGCCGATCGAGGAGCGCCTGCTGGTGACCAAGGTGCTGTTCCAGCTGCGCCTGGCCCGCTTGAACGATGGACCCCTGTTGCGATGACCGATGACGTAGTGGACACCCCGACGATCCAGCTGGAACCGAGCTGGAAGCAGCAGGTCGGCGATTACCTGTTGCAGCCGCAGATGCGCGAGCTCTCCACCTTCCTGCGCCAGCGCAAGGCGGCCGGCGCGGCCGTGTTCCCGCCGGGCCCGCAGATCTTCGCGGCGTTCGACGCCACGCCGTTCGAGCAGGTGAAAGTGGTGATCCTGGGCCAGGACCCGTACCACGGGCGCGGCCAGGCGCATGGACTGAGCTTCTCGGTGCCCGCCGGCGTTCCGGTGCCGCCATCGCTGCTGAACATCTACAAGGAGATCGAGGGCGACCTGGGCATCCCCCGTCCCGATCACGGCTGCCTGGTGCCGTGGGCGCAGCGCGGCGTGCTGCTGCTCAATGCCGTGCTGACCGTGGAGGAGGGCAGGGCCGGCGCCCATCAGGGCCGCGGCTGGGAAGGCTTCACCGACCACGTGGTGGACGTGCTCAACCGCGAACGCGAAGGCCTGGTGTTCATGCTCTGGGGGGCCTACGCGCAGCAGAAGGGCAAGGTCATCGATACCCGGCGCCACCGTGTGCTGAAAGCCCCGCATCCCTCACCGCTGTCGGCCCATCGTGGCTTCCTCGGCTGCCGGCATTTCTCGATGGCCAACGACTATCTGCAACGTCGCGGGCAGGCGCCGATCGACTGGTCGCTGCCGCCGCGCGCGGCGCTTTGACCTCCGCAGGCGGCCGGGCCTGAACACCGGGCAACGTTTCCTGGCCTGAATGGGCCTCCGGAATGGCCCGTTCAGCTCCGCTTGACCGGAATCGGCCGGTTCCCGGCAGGTAATTGGTTGAATTTCAAGGGATTGTGAATCCCGAAAAGCGCGCTCGCCACTGTCATCAAATCGCGCTACGGTAGGGCTCTGTTTGGGACCAGTGTTGCATCAATAGGATGCTGGAACTTTTTCCTCCTTTAGCAGTCCAAATCCCGGACTGCTAAGATGGGTGCCTATGAGCCAGAACACCTCTACTGCCCTTGTGGCAAACAATCTCCCGATTCCCAGTGCGCTCGGTTCGCTGGACGCCTACATCGGTGCCGTGCACCAGATCCCGGTGCTGTCGGTCGATGACGAACAGGACCTGGCCCGTCGATTCCGCGACGGCAACGATCTGGACGCTGCCCGTGAGCTGGTGCATTCGCACCTGCGCTTCGTGGTGCACGTGGCCCGCGGCTACAACGGCTATGGTCTCGCCCTGGGCGACCTGATCCAGGAAGGCAACATCGGCCTGATGAAGGCGGTCAAGCGCTTCGACCCTGACATGGGCGTGCGCCTGGTCTCCTTCGCCGTGCACTGGATCCGTGCCGAGATGCACGAGTTCATCCTGAAGAACTGGCGCATCGTCAAGGTCGCCACCACCAAGGCGCAGCGCAAGCTGTTCTTCAACCTGCGCAAGTCGAAGACGCGCCTGGGCTGGATGAACGCGGCGGAAGTCAGCGCGGTGGCCAAGGATCTGAACGTGTCCGAGCGCGAGGTCATGGAAATGGAGTCGCGCCTGTCCGGCCGCGACATCGGTTTCGATGCGCCCAGCGACGAGGATGATGATCATGCCCCGCCGTCGCCGGCCGCATACCTGGTGGCCAACGATGAAGATCCGTCGATGGCCTACGAGCGTGCCGACAGCGAGGACAACCAGCTGCAGCTGCTGCGCGAAGGCATGGCGGAACTGGATGCGCGTTCGCGTGACATCATCCGCCGCCGTTGGCTGGATGCGGACAGCAAGGTGACGCTGCAGGAACTGGCAGACGAATACGGCGTGTCGGCCGAACGCATCCGCCAGGTCGAGGCGAATGCCCTGAAGAAGATGAAGGCACTGTTCACCGCGTAAGGCATAGATCTTAGGTTCGGTTCCTGTTTCCGGAACCCGTTCTGATGAAAAGCCCCGGCGTTGGTCGGGGCTTTTTTTGTTCGGCCGGCATGGCAGTTGGTAATGCAGGCCGCTGATCGGCTGCCTCAGTAGTACCAGCCCATGGCTGGCAGTCATGCGCTTCCGGTGGCCGTTCAATCCCTCGCGAGGTTTATAGCCAAGGGCCTTGTCCAATTCAGAATGGTCCCTTTGGCCTCAGCCCTGGAGTTGGACTCCGATGACTGCCTTCCTGTGCTATGAATGCCAAGCCTTGCTTCAAGGCTCGTTCAGGGATTGGAATGATGCGCAGGTTCGGGGGAACTGCAGGCGGTGTGTCGACCCGCTTCGGGGCATTTGAAGATCGAACTCGCAAGCCATGAGAACGTATGACTGTATTCAACCTTACGGGCCCTGGAGTCAGACCGAGCTGGCGTGGGCAATGGGGCGCCATCTGATCGACTTTGAGGTGGTGAAGCACTGCGCGTCGGAGCAGAAGGAACTGGAAGAGAAGTTCAATCTGAACGCCTTGATTGAAAGACTTGAAGGGGCTTTTCCCGATGAGCGTAATAGCGTAGCTGCGCAGTTGGCGGCATTCGATAAGAACTCAAACGAGGATGAGATTCTCAGAAGATGGCTTGTTGCATTTCTCGCGGACGCTTACGCCAAGCGCGATGAGATTGCTGATCCGCTCGGAGAGGTTGAGAGGATCTACGCTGATTTTGATTACCCGGAGTCTCTGGAGAGCTTTGTCAAGTACATGCCAGCTTCTGATGGGTATGATCCGACTGCGCACTCACATGAGCAGAATGTTGCGCGTCTCTTCGAGAACTGGAAACGTTATCTTGACTCGGCGAAATAGCGGATTCACTCAACGTAATTTCCTTCGCTTGACGTGCGTCGCCTCTTCCCGAAGCGCACCGTCCTGGCTTCCATGCCGAGGACGGTGAAGACTCCCAGAATCCGTGATCTGGTTCCATGCAGGAGGCTGCGTGGTGGATCTACCAGGCCTTACCCCTCGCGTGCGATCGCGCGCCAGCCGATGTCATTGCGATGGAACTCGTTGGCCCAGCTGACCTTGGCCACGCCGGCGTAGGCATTGGCCTGCGCATCGCGCACGCTGTCACCCAGCGCCGCCACGCACAGCACGCGGCCGCCGGCACTGACCACCTGGCCCTGCGCATCCAGTGCCGTACCGGCATGGAACACCTTGGCGCTGGCCGGCATATCATCCAGGCCGGAAATCACGTCACCGGTGATCGGCGCTTCCGGGTAAGGTTTCGCCGCCAGCACCACACCCAGCGACGGGCGCTCATCCCACTGTGCGTCAATCTGGTCCAGGCGGCCATCGATGGCCGCTTCCACCAGGTCCACCAGATCCGACTGCAGGCGCAGCATCACCGGCTGGGTTTCCGGATCGCCGAAGCGCACGTTGAACTCGATCACCTTCGGTGCGCCGCTGGCATCGATCATCAGGCCCGCGTAGAGGAAGCCGGTGAACGGAATGCCGTCGGCGATCATGCCCTGTACGGTCGGGTTCACCACTTCGCGCATCACCCGCGCGTGCACCTCCGGCGTGACCACCGGGGCCGGTGAGTACGCGCCCATGCCGCCGGTGTTCGGCCCGGTATCACCGTCGCCGACACGCTTGTGATCCTGCGAGGTGGCCATCGGCAGCGCATGCACGCCATCGACCATCGAAATGAAGCTGGCTTCCTCGCCGTCGAGGAATTCCTCGATCACCACGCGCGCGCCGGCGTCGCCGAACGCGTTGCCGGAGAGCATGTCGCGCACCGCATCCTCGGCCTCGGCCAGGGTCAGCGCCACAATCACCCCCTTGCCGGCGGCCAGGCCGTCGGCCTTCACCACGATCGGCGCACCCTTCTCGCGGATGTAGGCCAGGGCGGCGTCCACGTCGGTGTGCACGGCGTAGAACGCGGTCGGGATGTTGTGGCGCGCCAGGAAGTCCTTGGCGTAGGCCTTGCTGCCTTCCAGCTGGGCGGCGGCGGCGGTCGGCCCGAAGATGCGCAGGCCGGCGGCACGGAACCGGTCGACCACGCCTGCCACCAGCGGTACTTCCGGGCCGACCACGGTGAGTTCAATACCTTCGGCCTGGGCCAGGGCCAGCAGGCCATCGATGTCGGTGACCTTCACCGCCACGTTGCGGCACTTGTCTTCGGTGGCGGTGCCGGCGTTGCCGGGTGCCACGAGTACCTCATCGACGCGGGAGGACTGGGCCAGCTTCCATGCCAGGGCGTGTTCGCGGCCGCCGGAGCCGATGACGAGGATCTTCATGGGACAGGGTTCTCGTAAGCAGAAAAGAAAAGCCGGGCAGGGCCCGGCTTGGTGATGCGGATCAGTGGCGGAAGTGGCGCACGCCGGTGAACACCATGGCCAGGCCATGCTCGTCGGCGGCGGCGATCACCTCGGCGTCGCGCATCGAGCCGCCCGGCTGGATGACCGCCTTGATGCCGGCGGCGGCGGCGGCATCGATGCCGTCGCGGAACGGGAAGAACGCATCGGAGGCCATCACCGACCCTTCAACCACCAGGTTCGCGTCGGCCGCCTTGATGCCGGCGATGCGCGCCGAATACACGCGGCTCATCTGGCCGGCACCGACGCCGATGGTGCGGTTGTCCTTGGCGTACACAATCGCGTTGGACTTCACGAACTTGGCGACCTTCCAGGCGAACAGCAGGTCGGTGAACTGCTTGTCGGTCGGTGCCAGCCTGCTGACCACCTTCAGCTCGTCACGGGTCATGCCGCGGTTGTCCGAGGACTGCAGCAGCAGGCCCGAGCCGACACGCTTGCTGTCGAAGTTGTTCAGGCCGTCGCCGTGCGGAATGCGCAGCACGCGCACGTTGGCCTTCTTCTGCGCGTATTCCAGCGCCGCCGGCTCGTAGTCCGGGGCGATCAGCACTTCCACGAACTGACGGTCCAGGATGACCTGCGCGGTGGCAGCGTCCAGTGGCTTGTTGAAGGCGATGATGCCGCCGAAGGCACTGGTCGGGTCGGTGGCGTAGGCCAGCTCGTAGGCATCGCCGTTGCCGGCACCCACCGCCACACCGCACGGGTTGGCGTGCTTGACGATGACACAGGCCGGCGCATCGAACTGGCGCACGCATTCCCACGCGGCATCGGCATCGGCCAGGTTGTTGTAGCTCAGCTCCTTGCCCTGCAGCTGCTGGAAGGTGGCCAGGGTGCCCGGCACCGGATACAGGTCGCGGTAGAACGCGCCGCTCTGGTGGGGGTTCTCGCCGTAGCGCAGGTCCATCACCTTGACGAAGGTGGAGTTCATCTGCGCCGGGTACTCGGCACGCACCGGCACGGCGGCGTCGGTGGCGGTGACCGCCGACAGGTAGTTGCTGATCGCGGCATCGTACTGGGCGACGCGGTTGAACGCGGCGACCGAGAAGGCGAAGCGGGTGGCCGCCGGCAGCTGGCCATCATGGGCGTCCAGGGCGCCCAGCAGCTCGGCGTACTGCGACGGGTCGGTGGCCACGGCCACGCGCGCGAAGTTCTTGGCCGCCGAGCGCAGCATGGCCGGGCCGCCGATGTCGATGTTCTCCACCGCGTCGGCCAGGGTGCAGTCGGCCTTGGCGGTGACCGATTCGAACGGGTACAGGTTCAGTACCAGCAGGTCGATGGCGCCGATGCCGTGTTCGGCCATCACCGCGTCATCCAGGCCCGAGCGGCCCAGCAGGCCGCCGTGCACCATCGGGTGCAGGGTCTTGACCCGCCCGTCCATCATTTCCGGGAAACCGGTGACGTCGGCGACGTCCTTCACGGCCAGGCCTGCATCACGGATCGCCTTGGCGGTGCCGCCGGTGGACAGCAGCTCGACGCCGCGGGCGGCCAGTGCGGTGGCCAGCTCGACCAAGCCGGTCTTGTCGGAAACGGAGAGGAGGGCCCGGCGGACGGGCAACAGATCAGCAGTCATGGGACGGGGCAATCGGCAGCGGAGCGGGGCCGATATTGTAGGCGGTGGGGGCCGACGGCGGGCGCCGGCGTCAAAATTGACCGGCGCCAACGGCCTTGTGGCCGCCTTCGGTACGCCCTGGCCGCCGCCGTGCCGCGGACATTTCGACGGAGGTGCGCTCCCGATCGGGTAGGCTGTGGCGGAACTGCCAGGGAGCTGCGGGTTCGGATCGTGTCGATCTATGCATTGAAAGGACGTTTCCAGGACCTGCTGCGTCCGGCCGTAAGTGGCCTGCATCGCGCGGGGATCACCGCCAATGCAGTGACCGTGGCCGCTGCCGTGGTCTCGCTGCTGGTCGCCGTCGTCGTCTGGTGCTGTGGGCCACAGCAACCGCTGCTGTATCTGGCCCTGCCGGTGTGGATGCTGCTGCGCATGGCCCTCAATGCCGTGGACGGCATGCTGGCCCGCGAGTTCGGCCAGCAGTCGCGCCTGGGCGCCTATCTGAACGAGCTGTGCGATGTGGTGGCCGATGCGGCGCTGTACCTGAGCCTGCTCAGCGTGCCGGGCGTGCGCCCGGAAGCGCTGTGGTTGCTGGCCTGGGGCGCAGCACTGAGCGAGTACGCCGGTGTGCTGGGCCTGATGGTCGGTGCCAGCCGCCGCTACGACGGCCCGATGGGCAAGAGCGACCGTGCCTTCGTCATCGGCGTGCTGGGCCTGCTGCTGGCGTTCGGCTGGGCCGGTGCCTTGACGGTCGGCGGCGTGGCCGCAGCGATGGCGCTGCTGTGCGGGGTAACAGCGGTCAACCGCGTCCGGCGGGGACTGAAGGAAGCCGCCACAGCGCAGCGATAAGTCAACAGCCCACCAGGAGAAGGCATGCGTCAGGTGCAGGAACGGGAATTCCACAGCTTCGACCACGTACCGCTGTTCTACCGGCATTGGCCGGTTGCTGCCGCAGGTACATCACCGGCGCGCACGGTGCGGGCCATCGTGCTGCTGCATCGCGGCCACGAGCATTCAGGGCGGGTCACCCATCTGGTCGACGAGCTGGACCTGCCGGAGATCGCCTTCTTCGCCTGGGATGCGCGCGGCAATGGGCGTTCGCCGGGCGAGCGTGGCGACGCACCGGGTTTCCCTGCGCTGGTGCGCGACCTGGACTGCTTCATCGCCCACATCGGCAGCGAGTACGGCATCGCGGTCGAGGACATCGTCGTGGTCGCGCAGAGCGTGGGCGCGGTCATCGCTGCGACCTGGGTACACGACTATGCCCCCCGCCTGCGCGCGCTGGTGCTGGCTTCACCGGCATTCAAGGTGAAGCTGTATGTGCCGTTCGCGCGTCCAGGCCTGGCCCTGATGCAGAAGCTGCGCGGCAATTTTTTCGTCAACAGCTACGTCAAGCCGCAGTGGCTGACGCATGATCCGGCACGGGTGGAGAGTTACCGCACCGATCCACTGATCACCCGGCCGATCTCGGTACGCGTGCTGCTGGGCCTGTATGAAGCCGCCGACCGCATCGTGGCCGACGCGCAGGCCATCAGCGTGCCGGTGCAGCTGCTGGTGTCCGGCTCCGACTTCGTGGTGCACCGTGGTCCGCAGGACCGTTTCTATGAGCGCCTGTCCAGTCCGATCAAGGAGCGCGTGCACCTGCCGGGCTTCTTCCACGACACGCTGGGCGAGCGCGATCGTGCGCCGGCACTGGCGCGCATCCGCGACTTCATCCAGGCGCGTTTCGCCGAACCGGTGCGCACGCTGTCGCGGCGCGACGCGCACCGGCATGGGCCGACGTTCGAGGAATCGGAGATCCTGGCCTGGCCACCGGAACGCAACAGCCTGGCCGACCTGCGCTGGCGCGGGGTGCGCGCCGGCCTGCGCCTGGGCGGCACCCTGTCCGAAGGCATCGCGCTGGGCCTGCAGACCGGTTTCGATTCCGGCAGCACGCTGGACTACATCTACCGCGACGAAGCGCGCGGCAAGGGGCCGGTGGGGCGGATGATCGACCGCAACTACCTCGATGCGATCGGCTGGCGTGGCATCCGCGTGCGTGGCCAGCACCTGCAGGAACTGCTGCGAGATGCCGCCACGCGCCTGCGCGGCCAGGATCTGCCGGTGCAGGTGCTGGACGTGGCCGCCGGCCATGGCCGCTATGTGCTGGAAGCCCTGGGCCAGGGCGAACAGCGCGCTGACCGCATCGTGCTGCGTGATTTCAGCCCGCTCAACGTGACCCAGGGCCAGGCATTGATCGAACGGCTGGGAGCCGCCGGCATCGCCCGCTTCGAGCAGGGCGACGCGTTCGATCCGGCGTTGCTGGCGACGGTGGAACCCGCGCCGACGCTGGCAGTGGTCTCAGGCCTGTACGAGCTGTTCCCCGACAACGATGCGGTGCTGCGTTCGCTGCAGGGTATTGCCGCGGTGGTGCCGGAGGGGGGCTACCTGGCCTATACCGGCCAACCCTGGCACCCGCAGCTGGAATTCATCGCCCGTGCACTCACCAGCCATCGCGGAGGCGCGGCCTGGGTCATGCGACGGCGCACCCAGCAGGAGATGGACGAGCTGGTGCGGCTGTCTGGCTTCGAGAAGGTGACCCAGCGCATCGATGCGTTCGGCATCTTCACCGTATCGCTGGCACGTCGGGTCGCCTGATGGCCATCACCGCAACACCGATCGTTGCCGATGCACCGCGTCCGTGGCGCCGCGCACTGCTGTGGCTGGCGGTGCTGGGCCCGTTCTTCTTCGCCAGTTATGGCTTTGCCAACTGGATGGCCGGCCGGCACGACGTGGTTCCGGTTGTCGTGTTCGACTGGGAGAGGCGCATTCCGTTCGTGCCCTGGACGATCGTGCCGTACTGGTCGATCGACCTGTTCTACGCGGTGTCGTTCTTCCTGTGCCGGCAGCGCCTGGAGCTGCTGCAGTTCGCCACGCTGCTGCTGGCCGTGCTGTGGCCGCAGACCTGATGGGAGACGTCGATGTTTGCTGAACTGATCGCCCGCGCCTGCAGTGGCGCCATCCACGTGCTCACCGGTGCCCGGGCGCTGTGGCTCGGCTGCGCGCCCTCCAGCGAGCGCCGTGTCTACTACGGCAACCACGCCAGCCACGGTGATTTCGTGCTGATCTGGTCGTCGATGCCGCCGGCACTGCGGCGGCAGGTGCGTCCGGTGGCGGCGGCCGAGTACTGGCAGCGTGATGCCCTGCGTCGCTACCTGATCGATGCGGTGTTCAACGGCGTGCTGGTCGAGCGCGAAGCGGCGCGCCGCCACCAGGATCCGCTGCAGGCGCTGCGCGACGCGGTGGATGCGGAGTGCTCACTGATCCTGTTCCCGGAAGGCACGCGCAACGTCGGCGACGAGCCGCTGCTGCCATTCAAGAGTGGCATCTACCATCTCGCGCGGCAGCGTCCGGAACTGGAATTCGTCCCCGTGTGGATCGACAACCTGAAGCGGGTGATGCCCAAGGGACGGTTCCTCCCATTGCCGTTGCTGTGCACGGCCACCTTCGGCACTCCGCTGCGGCTGCAGGCCGACGAGGACAAGACGGCGTTTCTCGAGCGCAGCCGCCAGGCGCTGCTGGATCTGGCACCGGACGGAGGACGCGCATGAGCGGGCTGATCGCCGTATCGGGTGATCTCGCCGCGCGCAGCGTCGGCCAGCAGACCGGGCTGCTGTTCGCCGGGGTCGGCGCGGTGCTGGTGCTGGCGACGCTGGTGGCCGAGACCCTGCGCTGGCGGCAGCGTGGACGGCCCAGCGCGGTCATCGCCAATCTGGTCTCGCGCATCCGCGCCTGGTGGGTGATGGCGATCGTGGTCGGCCTGGCGCTGCTGTTCGGCCGGGCCGGGGTGATCGTGCTGTTCGCGATCATCTCGCTGTTTGCCCTGCGCGAGTTCATCACCCTGGCGCCCACCCGGTCAGGTGACTACTACGCGCTGCTGGCGGCGTTCTACATCGTGCTGCCCTGGCAGTACTACCTGGTGTGGATCGACTGGTATGGCATGTACACGCTGCTGATTCCGGTCTACGCGTTCCTGTTCCTGCCGATCCTGGCCACCATCGGTGGCGACACCACGCATTACCTGGAGCGCACGGCCAAGGTGCAGTGGGGGCTGATGATCTGCGTGTTCTGCATTTCGCACGTACCCCTGCTGCTGAACCTGCGCGTGCCCGGGCATGAGCCTGCGCGCAACGTGCTGCTGCTGGCGTTCCTGGTGATCGTGGTGCAGTCCTCCGACGTGTTGCAGTACATCTGGGGCAAGCTGCTGGGCAGGCGCCTGATCGCGCCCAGGCTGTCGCCGTCGAAGACAGTGGAGGGCTTCATCGGTGGCGTGCTGAGTGCCAGCGCGGTGGGCGCCGCGCTGTGGTGGATCACGCCGTTCACGCCGCTGCAGGCGTTCGGCCTGTCGCTGTTGATCAACCTGATGGGGTTCTGGGGCGGCCTGGTGATGTCGGCGATCAAGCGCGACCGTGGCATCAAGGACTGGGGCCACATGATCGAGGGCCATGGCGGCATGCTCGACCGGCTGGATTCGGTGTGCTTCGCCGCCCCGGTGTTCTTCCACGTGGTGCGGTATTACTGGAAGGCGGGCGGCGGCGGGTGACCCGCTTCCACGACATCGCCATCCGCGCTCAGGCGCTGATGCCGTATTCCTTCAGCTTCTTGCGCAGCGTGGCACGGTGGATGCCCAGCATCGCCGCAGCCCGGCTCTGGTTGCCCTCGCAGTGGTTGAGCACTTCCACGAACAGCGGAATCTCCATCTCGCGCAGCACGATCTCGTAGACATCGTCTGCATCGCAGCCATCAAGGTCGCGCAGGTACCGGCGCACGGACTGGGCGACGTGTTCGCGCAGCGGTGGCCGGGGAGCGCCACGACTGTTGTCAGGACGAGAAAGGACAGCGTTCAAGGGGGTTCCCGATCTGGTTGGCCCGTGCACGCGGAGCGCGCGGCCGGATGAGGTGGTGGCGGTCAGTCTAGCGCGAGCGTGCCCGACCTGCCATGGCTGGTCGCCTTCGTCCCGATCACAGGAACTCGAAGGTGAATGCGACAGTGGACGCCGCAGGCTCCTGCACGCGGAACGCGATGTGTGCGCTCTGACCTGGTTCCAGCACGGCGGCACCCGGGTTCTCGCCGAGGTACTGCGTGGGGCTGAAAACGTCACTGCCGATGACCCGTCCGTCCGCATCGGACAGCGAAAGCCGCAGGTCGGGCCAGGCCTGTGCCCAGCGCGCGTCATTGCGGATGCTGGCCTGGACCTGCAGTACACCGGCCTGACCAGGCAGTGGCCGGATCTCACGGCTGGTCATGGTGAAGGCGGTGGGTTCGTGCCAGGCGGGCAGGCTGCAGCGCAGCACGCCGCACAGCGCCACCAGCCAAGTGCGGTGGCCGGCATCGGAGGCCAGCCGCGCGCGGTCGGCGAGCACGCTCTGCAGGATCAGCAGCGCCGCCAGCCCCGCCACCAGCAGCCAGTGCCAGCGCGGCGCGGGGCGTGAAGGTGCACGCGCGAGGAAACCGGGTGCGTCCTGGGTCGAGGGTGATGCCACCGCCGCAGCATGCGGGGGCGCATCACCGGTGTGCTGCGGAACGGGTTGCGCAGTGATCCCCCCTGCTGCCGGCGCATGTTCGATCTCCGCTGCAGCGGGTTCGGGCGCCGGACCGGCCTGTGCAGGCGTATCGACGTGCGCCTCGACGGCCGGTGCCGTTCCGTCTTCCGGCGCGGGGCGCAGGAAGGTGGCCAGTGGACGTCGTGCGGGGGTCGGCTCGGACATGCTCACGGTGCGGGTTCGGGTCGAGCGCTCATTCAAACACGATCAGGCGCGGCGCACGCCGGTGATGCGCATCCAGTCGCCATCGCGGCTCGCCTGCAGGTCGTCGAACCAGGCACTGTAACGCTGCAGCAGTTCGTGTTCCTGTCCATGCAGGATGCCCGACAGTGCGATGCGGCCACCGCCGGCCACGCGCGCGGCCAGCAGTTCGGCCAGCGCATCGAGGGCCGAGGCGAGGATGTTGGCGACCACGATGGGATAGGTTGCCACCGGTTCGTCCTGTGGCAGATAGACCTGCATGCGGTCCTGCTCGCCATTGCGCTGGGCATTGTCGGCGGTCGCGACCAGGGCCTGCGGATCATTGTCCACGCCGATCGCCTCGGCGGCGCCCAGCTTCAGCGCAGCCAGGGCGAGGATGCCCGAGCCGCACCCGAAATCGAGCACGCGCTGGCCCTGCAGTTGGCCGTCCACGGCCAGCTGGTCCAGCCAGCGCAGGCACAGCGCGGTGGTGGGATGAGTACCGGAGCCGAAGGCCAGGCCCGGGTCGAGCCGGACGACGGCCGCGTCGGCGGCCTGCGCCGCCTCCGGCAGCTCATGGTTCCACGGCACGATCCAGGTGCGGCTGCCGAAGTCCATCGGCTGGAACTGGTCCAGCCAGGCTCGCTCCCAGTCCTCGTCCTCGACGGCGCGGAAGCTGCCACCGCTCCAGTCCAGTTCCGGGTCGAACGCTTCCAGCGCCGTCAGCAGCAACAGCGCATTGCTGTCAGCCGGGAACAGCGCCGTCAGCACCAGGCTGTCCCACAGCGGCGTCTCGCCCACGCCTGGTTCCAGGATCGCCTGCTCGTTGCTGGTGTCGGCTTCGGCATCAAGCAGGGTCACGGCCAATGCCCCGACGTCCTCCAGCGCATTCTCATAGCGGGGCTGGGTGGCTTCGGTGCAACGCAGGGTCAGTTCCAGGAACGGCATGGGATGGGGGCAATCGCGGGAAAGGGGGCCATGCTAGACCATCGGGGCGTCTCCGTATGCTCTGAGATGAACGGCCCCCGTTCAGACAGGCCTGCCGGGCCTTGCTAAACTGCGCGCTTTCCTGTGCGCCCCCGACGCTTTCCGTTGCCGATGGCCCTCGCTCCGACCCTGAAAACCTGGTTGCTCGTGCTGCCGGCGGTGGCCGTGCTGGGCGTGGCCGGGTATCGGGCCAGCGGGCACGTGGGCACGGTATCGCCGCCGGCAGAGGCCTCCGGGCTGCCGACGGTGCAGGTGACGGGCAACGATGATGGGACGATGCCGGTCATGCCCGAGGCGCTGGCGCGGCGTCTGGCGGCCTTCGAGCGGGGCGGCGCACTGCCGTCCGGCCTGCCGCTGGACATCCGGGCCGACATCGAGGGCGCCACCGATCTGTTCGCCTATGCGCAGCGGTTGCGCGCGCAGGCGGACGGTGGCAACCACGAAGCGCGCTGGATGCTAAGCCGGGTGTATGACTACTGCGCGCAGTACGCGGTCGATCCGGGCGGGTATCGCCTGGACAACAACGTGCTGGCGGGGCTGGGCCTGAGTGCCGCACCGGCCATGGTCGATGCGCGCGAGCGCGTGGCGCAGCGCTGCGGCGGGTTCGTGCCCGGCGACAAACTGGGCGCGGCGCTGGTGCTGGCGGAGCGTCGCAAGGCGGCCGCGCAGGGCAATCTGGCGGCCGAAGCCGCGCTGTTCGCCGAAGGTGAGCCGCTGCACGACAGCGCGGACTACCGCCGTGGCCTGGTCGAGCGCGTGCGCCTGTCGCGCGATCCGGAGGCGTTCATGGCCCTGGCTCCGGGAATGGGCGTGCGCGCCGCCGGTGACAGTGCACTGGACGGGCTGGTCGCCGGCGAGCAGCTCAGTGAAATGGCGTGGCGGCTTGCGGCCTGCGAACTCGGTCTACCGTGTGGGGCCGACAGCGTGCTGGTCAACAGTTTTTGTGCGAATGGAGGGATCTGTTCGCAGGATGAGACGCAGGATTTCCGGGATTTCGTGTATGACGCTGCGGTTTCGCGGCAAGGTGCTGGGAAGATGAACGAATGGATCAAGCGATTGATTGGAAGGGGGAGCAGGCCATGAACTACCGTCGATTCCTTCACGGGGCCAAGTTCTGGTTCTGGGTGGCACTGTTCGTGGCCTATTCGGCCGGCGCGGTGGGCCTGTTGATGATCGATACCTACGAGGATCGCTACCGGCATCTGTCGAAGGTGGAGCTGACCACGGTGAAGGCACAGGAAGACCTGCGCCGCGCCGGCGCCAGCCAGGTCGCTGCGGTCTATCGCGCGCAGAGCGGCGTGCCGTTCGCATCGTTGCCGGCGGGCAGCACCTTCCAGGTGGTGTGGCCCGATGGCTCGACCGAGACCATGGTGATCGTCGATCCGACCTCGCCCAATGGTGTGCGCCCGCTGCCGAACTCGCAGATTCCGGCAGCCGCGGCCGACAGGCGCTGACACCGATCCTGTAGCGCCGCGCCCTCCGCGCGGCTGCTTTCCCGGCACGCCGAGCGCGGGGACGGCGCTGCGGAAAGCAGAAAAGGGCGGGGATATCCCCGCCCTTTTCGTGTCCGGCACCTGTGCCGATCAGGTCAGCGCGATCGGCTTGTTCTTGCGCTCGGCCAGACGCTTTTCCAGGTAGTGGATGTTCTGGCCACCGGCCTGGAAGCCCTTGTCGCGCATGATCCGCTGCTGCAGCGCGATGTTGGTCTTGATACCGTCGACCACCATTTCGCTCAGCGCCACCCGCATGCGGGCGATCGCGGTGTCGCGGTCCGGGCCGTGCACGATCAGCTTGCCGATCATCGAGTCATAGTTCGACGGCACGCGGTAACCACTGTAGATGTGGGTGTCCACGCGCACGCCGGGGCCGCCCGGCGGATGGAAGCCGGTGATGGTGCCCGGGCTCGGCACGAAGGTTTCAGCATCTTCGGCGTTGATGCGGCACTCGATGGCATGGCCGGTGAGCACCACGTCGCTCTGCTTGATCGACAGCTTCTGGCCGGCGGCGATCTTCAGCTGCTCGGCCACCAGGTCGATGCCGGTGACCATTTCGGTGACCGGATGTTCCACCTGGATGCGGGTGTTCATTTCGATGAAGTAGAAGCGGCCGTCTTCGTACAGGAACTCGAACGTGCCGGCGCCGCGGTAGCCGATGCGGATGCAGGCCTCCACGCAGACCTTGCCGATCTGCTCGCGCTGCTCGGCGGTGATGCCCGGTGCCGGCGCTTCCTCGACCACCTTCTGGTGACGGCGCTGCATCGAGCAGTCGCGCTCGCCGAGGTGGATGGCATTGCCCTGGCCGTCGGCCAGCACCTGGATCTCCACGTGGCGCGGGTTCTCCAGGAACTTTTCCATGTAGACCTCGCCATTGCCGAACGCCGCCTTCGCTTCGCTCTTGGTGGTTTCGATGGAGGTCTTCAACGAGGCTTCGGCGTGCACCACGCGCATGCCGCGACCGCCGCCGCCGCCCGCTGCCTTGATGATGACCGGGTAGCCGATCTCACGGGCGATCTTGGTGTTGGCGACGATGTCCTCGCCCAGCGGGCCGCCCGAGCCGGGCACGCACGGCACGCCGGCGGCCTTCATGGCGCGGATGGCTTCGACCTTGTCACCCATCATGCGGATGGTGTCGGCCTTGGGGCCGATGAAGATGAAGCCGGATTCCTCCACGCGCTCGGCGAAATCGGCGTTCTCCGACAGGAAGCCGTAGCCCGGATGGATGGCCTGGGCATCGGTCACTTCCGCCGCGGCGATCAGGGCGGGGATGTTGAGGTAGCTCTGTGGCGACGGCGCCGGGCCGATGCAGACCGACTCGTCGGCCATGGCCACATGCTTGAGGTTGCGGTCGACCGTGGAGTGCACGGCCACCGTGCGGATGCCCAGGGTGTGACACGCGCGCAGGATGCGCAGCGCGATCTCCCCTCGGTTGGCGATGACGACTTTGTCGAGCATGGCGTGCCCCTCAGCCGATCACGAACAGCGGCTGGTCGAACTCCACCGGCTGGCCGTTCTCGCCGAGGATGGCGACGATGGTGCCGGACGCGTCGGCTTCGATCGGGTTGAACATCTTCATCGCTTCGATGATGGCCAGGGTCTCGCCTTCCTTGACCTGCTGGCCCACGGTGACGAAGGCCGGCTTGTCCGGAGCGGACGAGGCATAGAAGGTGCCGACCATCGGCGAACGCAGCACGTGGCCTTCCGGCAGCGCCGGGCCCGGCTTGGCGGTGCCGCCGGTGGAGGCTTCGGTCGGCGACTGCATCGGCATTGCCTGCGGCGCCGGTGCGGCAGGGGCGGCATACACCGGAGCGGCGACCGGGGCGGCATAGCCGGCAACCGGCGCGCGCGACAGGCGCACGGACTCTTCGCCTTCCTTGATTTCGATTTCGGCCAGGTTCGACTCTTCCAGCAGGTCGATCAGCTTCTTGATTTTGCGCAGATCCATGAGGGCCTCTTGGGTTTCTATCTAGGTGAGGAGAGCGCCGTGGGCGCCCGGGTCGACAATCAGGTGGCGGACAGCCGCAGCAGCGCCGCGTCCATCGCGTAGCGGTAGCTGTCGGCGCCGAAGCCGCACACCACGCCGACCGCCTTGTCGCTGAAATAGCTGTGCTGGCGGAACGGTTCGCGGGCGTGCGGGTTGGACAGGTGGATTTCGATGAACGGCACGGCCACGGCCGCCAGCGCATCGCGCAGGGCAACCGAGGTGTGGGTGAACGCGGCCGGATTGATCAGGATGAACGCAGTGCCGTCGGTGCGGGCAGCCTGTACGCGGTCCACCAGCGCGTGTTCGGCGTTGGACTGCACGCTCTCCAGCACGTGCCCGGCGGCGTCGGCCTGGCGGGCCAGCGCCTGGTCGATGTCGGCCAGGGTGGTGTGGCCGTAGACCTCCGGCTCGCGGGTACCGAGCAGGTTGAGGTTGGGGCCATGCAGGACCAGCAGCTTCGCCATGGGATCCGATCGACTGGAAAGGGCGGCAGTCTGGCGGAAGCGGCCGATGCTGTCCAGTTCGGCGAAGTTTGCTGCGTTTCAAGCGATTGTTTGAAATCGCTGGAAGCGCTTGTGCCCGTATGCCGGGCAGCGCCTCAAGGCGCGCTGAACGCAGCGAGCGCTGCTGATACCCGCACGTACGCCGACGATGGCGGCCGGCCGCTCCTGCCCCGGCCAGGCTGGGCGGGCTGCTCAGGTTTCCAGCGGCAGCGTCGGCACGACGTTGGGGAATACCTGCTCCAGCGGCTCCTGCTCGCCCGGCCGGGGCGCGGGCCAGTCGTAGGCGTTCACCGGCTGCGCGCGGTTCACCCACAGCGCGTAGTGCAGGTGGTCGGCCCGCCCATCGCCGGTGTTGGGGTGGATGAGGATGGTCAGGCCCAGGCTGTTGAGCTGCAGCCATGGCACCACGACCGGCAGGAGATCGTTGGTGAAGCCGAAGTAGAAGGACGGGGTGACATGGGGCCCGCGTGGCTCCGGATTCCAGTTGCCCAGTTCCACCGGGAAGCGTTCCGCCACCCAGCGCCGGATCAGTGCGGCCTTCGCCGAGGTGTCCTCGTCGAAATAGATGTGTGCGTGGTAACTCCTGATGTCGGTGTAGGGACGTGGGTGGGTCGGCAACGGCGATTCGCCCGGGCGTGTGCTGCGCGGCCGTGGGGTCGGTTCGCTGGCCGTGTCCTGCCCCCACGGACTGCGGCCGCGCGCCGGCGGCGGGACGATCGCCTGGAACCCGGGACGCCCCGGTGCGGTGGTATTCGCCACCCCTCGGGCCGGTGCTGCGGCGGCCGGACTCGTCGCGCCGGCCAGGCCACCTGCGGCCAGGCCGGCCGATGCGATCAGGCGGCGCCGGCCGGGTGAGAACGGTGCGGCCGGGTGTGCATCGGTATCGTCGCCAGCAACGGCGTCAGGAGAATGCGGGGAGCGCGGCATGGTCGTTTCCGTGGACGGCGGACCGTCACCGTCGGACGGATGCGCGGGCCGCGTCCAATGATCCGGTGTCATCACCTGATGCTGCGCCGCAGTTGCGTTGAGTCCTGGGTGCGGCCCGGATAGGGTGGTCAGCTCACCGCACGGATACCCGCCATGCACAGCGCAGACGCCGCCACTGCCCGCAGACGTGCCACGTTCCGGCAGCTGCATGCGCAGGGCTGCTTCGTATTGCCCAATCCGTGGGACATCGGCAGCGCGCGCTACCTGCAGCGGCAGGGCTTCCTGGCATTGGCCACCACCAGCGCGGGGTGTGCATGGAGCGAAGGTCGCCCCGATGGTGCGGTATCGCTGCAGGCGACGCTTGACCACCTGCGGCTGATGGTGGCCGCCACCGACCTGCCGGTGAACGCAGACTTCGGCGATGGCTTCGGCGCCACGCCGCAGGCCGTGGCCGAGGCCGTGACGGCGGCCCTGGATACGGGCATCGCCGCTCTGTCGGTTGAAGATGCCAGCGGTCTGGCCAACGCGCCGCTGCGCCCGCTGGAGGAGGCCGTGCAACGCCTGCGTGCGGCGCGTGCGGCCATCGATCGCGCCGCGGCCGATGTGCTGCTGGTGGGCCGGGCGGAGAACTTCTTCGTGGGCGTACCGGATCTGGAAGACACGCTGCAGCGCCTGCGTGCCTACGCGGCCGCAGGTGCCGATGTGTTGTACGCACCGGGCATCACCACGGTCGAACAGATCCAGGCGGTGGTCGCCGCGGCCGGCGGCAAGCCGGTGAACCTGCTGGTGGGCGGACCGACGTCACTGATGCTGCAGGACATCGCTGCGATGGGGGTACGCCGGGTCAGCCTGGGCGGGGCGCTGGCACGTGCGGCGTGGGGGGGACTGATGCGGGCCACCGATCCCCTCCTGCAGGAAGGCCGCTTTGATGGCCTGCAGGAGGCTGCATCGGGTGCGGCGTTGAACGCGCTGTTCCGCTGAGGCAGGGCCGCGGATGCACGGCGGGATCCCTTCGCTGCGCGAAGGGATCCGAGCCAGTGCTGCATCAGAACCGTGCGGTGGCGCCCACGAAGAAGGTGCGTGCGCCGCCGTCGTAGTTGTTGCCCTCATCGATGGTGGACACGTCGCCCACGTTCAGGACGCCGGCACGCAGCGTCAGGTTCTCGTTCACGTCGAAGCCGGTCACCAGATCCCATGTGGTGTACGCCTTGGCGAAGGTGGCGCTGGTGGCCGATACCAGCTGCTTGCCGATGTGCTGCGCGCTCACGTCCAGCACCCATGCGTCGGTCACCTGCCAGTCCAGCGAGGTGCTGGCCGTCAGTTCCGGCACCACCAGCAGGGTTGCACCGGTGCTGCGGTTCTTCGATTCCAGCATGCGCGTGGCGTGGGTGGTCCAGCTCAGGCGCTCGTGCAGGGGGACCGTCACGCTGGCTTCGATACCCCGTGTGCGCGCCTTCTGGATGTTCTGCGCCACCGTCCACCAGTAGCCGTTGACGAAGCTGCTGGTCTGGCCGGGAATCTGGCGCAGCGGAATCTGCTCGATCTTGTCGTCGAAATTGGTCAGGAAGTAGGTGGCCGAGGCCGACCAGCCCTCGCGGTCAAAGCCCACCCCCAGCTCGTAGTTGGTGCTGGTCTCCGGTTCCAGGTTCGGGTTGCCGGCCATGTAGCAGCCGCGCGTGCCGTCGGCATTCACCGAACGGCTGCTCCAGCCTTCGGCGGTCAGGGCGCGGCAGCCGTTGCCGCCGGACTGGGTCGCGGCGCCGGCCGTTCCCTGCTTCAGGTTGGGGGCACGGAAGCCCTTGGAAATGCCCCCGCGCACGGTCCATGCGTCGGCCGGGTGCCAGACGCCGTAGATGCGGGGGCTCAGGTTGTCATCGTAGTTTTCGGTGTTGTCCCAGCGCAGGCCCAGGGTCAGCACGAAGCGCTCGTGCAGGGTGAGGTGGTCCTCGGCGAACAGCGCCCAGGAGTCGGCCTCGCTGGTCGGGCTGATGCGGCCGCTGCCCGTCCAGGTGACCGGAACGGTGCCGATGGTGTCGCTGTTCTCCAACTCCTCGCGTTTCCACTGCCCGCCCACGTTCAGGCTGTGCTCCACGCCCCAGTGGAAGCCGGTGTTGAAGGCGGTATCGAACACCGTCTCCTTCGAGCGGTTGCCGACGCCGCTGCCCTTGTCTTCGTACTCGTTCTGCACCAGCGTGGTCTTCGACGTGGTGGCGTCGCTGTAGGTGCCGTCATGGCGGATGACGTAGCCGGTCTGCACCAGCTTGGACAGTCCCCAGCTGTTGACCAGGCCGGCACCGCTGTTGCGCTGCGTTCCGCGCGAGGCCTCCACGCCTACGACGTGGCTGTCGCTGATGCGCCAGTTGAACAGCACGTTGGCATTCTCTGCCTTGTTGCCCGGCGTCTGCCGCGCCCCGCGATCGGATTCGCGGTCAGTGACGTTGGCGCCGATGCGCACGCCGAGGTTGTCGGTCAGCGGGCCACTGAACAGCGCTCCCATCTGCGTGGTGTTGCCGCGGGTATCCAAATCAGGCTTGCTGTAGTTGAAGGTGGCCGAGCCACCCCAGTGATCGGCGATCCTGCGGGTGATGATGTTGATCACGCCGCCCATCGCATCCGATCCGTACAGCGAGGACATCGGGCCGCGGACCACTTCGATGCGTTCGATCATGTCCGGCGACAGCCAGTTCAGATCCTGCGGGCCCAGGTCATCACGATAGTTCACGCCGGCCGAGCTGCCCTGGCGGCGGCCATCGATCAGGATCAGTGTGTACTGCTCGGGCAGGCCGCGCAGCCGGATCTTCGACTGCGCGCCAGACAGCGCGTAACCGCCGGTCACGCCGGGCACGGTGCTCAGCAGCTGGCCGATGCTGCTGACCGGCTTGCGCTCGATGTCCTCGCGGGTGATCACGCTGATGCTGGCGGGGGCGTCACGGATCCACTGCTGGGCGCCGGTGGCGGTGACCACCACGGTGTCCATCTGCTTGGCGGCGGCATCGGCCGACGCCTCGGCGTGGGCCTGGGAGGCGAGGGCAAGGCCGATGGCCACGGCCAGCGTGGCAACGGAACGACGGGACTTCAGACTGGCATGCAACATCGCGCGGTACTCCGGGTGAGGGTCCACTGGCGATGGCTGGGACGTCCGTGTGGGGTTTCAGATTTCCTTAACAATCGTATCACGAATCATTTGCATTTGACTCAGGGTGATACAGAGCGCCGGAAACAGTGTCCTGCTGGCAGTGCTGATCGGGCTGTATACGTTAGTTACCATTAGTAACTAATAGCCAAGGAGTTGCCCGTGCACAGCCTGATTGTTGTCGCCCATCCCGATCCTGCCTCGCTGACCCACGCGGTTGCCGGGCGCATCGCGCAGGCCATCGCCGATGCCGATGAGAGCAATACCACCGCCATCGCCGATCTGATGGCCGAAGGCTTCGACCCGCGCTTCAACGGGCAGGACCAGGCCCTGTTCCGCGGCATCGCGCCGCCACCGGCCGATGTGGCGGCCGAGCACGCACGGCTGGATGCGACTGACACCCTGGTGCTGGTCTATCCGCTCTACTGGTGGTCGTTCCCGGCGCTGCTGAAGGGCTGGATCGATCGCGTTTTCACCCAGGGCTGGGCCTACGCCGAGGGTTCCGATGGCAAGGTGGAGAAGCGGCTGCAGCGGCTGCAGGTGCATCTGGTCGGCATCGGGGGTGCCGATGCCGCGATGATTGAACGCCGTGGCTATGGCGCGGCCATGAACACGCAGATCGACATGGGCATCTTCGATTACTGCGGAGCGCGCGTGCTGTCCTCCACCCTGCTGTTGGAGGCGGACACCGGCGCGGCCGCGGCGCATCTGCAGACCGCGATGGAGATCGGCCGTAAAATCGGACATCCAACGAGCTGACAGCCGTGTTCCGCCGATGCCTGCCACCGACACACCCACGCGTCGCCGACTGACCCGCGAGCAGCGGGCCCGCCAGTTGCTGGATGTCGCATGGGTGCTGGTGGGCGCCGAAGGCACCGATGCCTTGACCCTGGGGCGCCTGGCCGAAGCGGCGGGCGTGACCAAGCCGGTGGCCTATGATCACTTCGTGACGCGTAATGGCCTGCTGGCGGCGCTCTACCATGACTACGACCAACGGCAGACGCTCATCTTCAATGACCGAATCGCCGCGGCGCCGGCAGAGTTGACCGCGCGCGCGGCGGCCATCGCGTCCGGTTACATCGACTGCGTGCTGAGCCAGGGCAGTGATGTGCAGAGCATCCTCGCAGCGCTGGTCGGCGCGCCGGAGCTGCGCGAGGTGCGGCACTGCTACCAGCAGGAGTTCATCGACAACTGCGCGGACTGGTTGGGCCCATTCGCCGGTGACGGCCAGGTACCGGTGGAGGGGCGCTGGGCGATCCTCGGCGCTGCCGAAGCGCTGTCCGAAGCGGTGGCCAATGGCGCGATCGGCAAAGCCGACGCGGAACGCGAATTGCAGCGGGTGATCGTATCCACCGTTGTACGGGCCTGACTGCCCGCGCGGCTCAGGCTTCTGCGACGGTGTTGCCGGCCAGCGCGGCGAATCCACTGGCAAGATGCGTGCGCACCCGCGCATCGCGTGCTTCGCGGTCTTCCGATCCAAGCACCACGGTGATCAGTCTCACCGGCTGCGCGTGTCCGGCGATGTGGCGGCGCGCCGTGGCCGCCAGGCAGAAGCCTGCCGCGCGGGTATAGCCGGTCTTCAGGCCGTCCACGCCCTCATCGGCGAGCAGTGCGTTCTGGTTGCTGCGGCTGAACGTGCCGTGCGCGAACACCGGCTGTGCGGTGATGGCCAGCACCTGCGGATGATCTGCCAGCAGGCGGCCGGCCAGCACCGCCATGTCGCGTGCGCTGGATACGTGCCGCGGCGTGGTGATGCCAGACACCGACGTGAACCAGGTACTGCCCAGGCCGAGACGCCGCGCCAGCGCGTTCATGCGCTGCAGGTACGCCGCCTGCGAGCCGTGCAGATGGCGGGCAAGCGCAAGGGCCGCGTCGTTGCCCGATACCACCAGCATGCCCTGCAGCAACCGGCCCAGCGTGACCGTTTCGCCGGGCACCAGGCCCATGCGCGTTTCATCGTCGGCAACCGCGTGCACGTCCTCGGCGGCAATGGTCACCGGCATCTCCCAAGCGGCGGCGCCGGATGCGACCTGTTCGTAGGCCGCGTACGCGGTCATCAGTTTGGTCAGTGAAGCTGGCGGACGCTGCAGGTCGGCGTGCTCCTGGTGGATGACCGCGAAGCTGCCGGCATCAAGGGTGATCGAGGAGACCGGGGGGCGTGGAGACAGCATGGCAGTGCGGCAGGGGAGACGTTCACAGGATACCGCTGCGGGAATGGGTGAATCTGCAATATTGCAATGATATAACGTCGCGCATTCCGGGCCGCCTGCCCGGCCCTACAGGATGCACGATGACCGCACACACGACGCGCCGTTGGCTCTACCCTTCGATCCTTGTTGCGCTGGCAGCCCTTGCCGGCTGCCAGCCGGCACCGCGTGCGCAGGCGCCGGTGGCGAGCGGCGGCCACCCGCACAACGTGATCGTGATGATCAACGACGGCGCGGGCTGGGGAACCTGGGATGCCGCCGCGTACTGGCAATATGGCAGCCGCGAAGGCGCCCCGTATGCGCACTTCCCGCAGCGCCTGGCGGTGGCCACGTTCCCGCTCAACGCCAGCAGCCAGCCCACGCATGATTCGGCACAGACGCTCGGCTACGACGCCGCGAAAGCATGGGATGCCACCCCCGTACCGGCAGCGGATCTGCCGTTCGCCGGTTATCAGTACCTGGCCGCGGTGGCGACCGACAGCGCCGCGGCGGGCACGGCGTTGTCGTCGGGCATCAAGACGTACAACAACGCCATCAACGTCAACAACGACGGCGTCGCGGTCGAGTTCAACACCCTTCGCGCCAAGCGCCTGGGCATGGCAACCGGTGTGGTCACCTCGGTGCCGTTCTCGCACGCGACACCGGCCGCGTTCGCCGCGCAGAACGCGTCGCGCAACGACTACCATGCCATCGCCCACCAGATGCTGGCGCAGGGCCACATGGACCTGGTCATGGGAACCGGCGGCCCCGGCTACAGCGTCGATGGCCGCGCCTGCGATGACGATGCGGGCGCAGTGAAGGCCGAGGGCTGCGCGAACCCCTGGGAGTGGGTGTCGCAGCAGGACTGGCAGCAGCTGGAAGCAGGCACTCCCATCGCTGGCAATCCTGCCGGACCGTGGCGGCTGATCCGCAGCAGGGAAGCGTTCGCCGCGCTTGCGCAGGGCCGGTTGCCGGCCGATCGCCCGTTGATCGGCATACCGCGCGTGGCCAGCACCCTGCAGCAGGCGCGTCAGCTGCAGGTCCTGGGCAGGGATGCGACCACTCCCTCCGGCGTGAGGAAGATCGACAGCGTGCCGGACCTGGCGACCATGACCCGTGGCGCCCTGCAGTTCCTGCAGCAGCGCTCGTCCAAGGGCCTGTTCCTGATGGTGGAAGGCGGGGCCACCGACTGGGCCGCGCATACCAGTGCGTGCGGCACGGAATGGCATTACGGCCAGTGCGGCGACCAGCCGCAGTATGGCCGCCTGATCGAAGAGACGGTCGAGTTCAACGATGCGGTGTCGGCGGTGGTGGCGTGGATCGAGCGCAACGGTGGATGGCAGCGCAATCTGCTGATCGTCACCACCGACCACGACAACAGCATGCCGATGGGCCCCGACGCGCAGCAGGTGGCGTTCGAGCCGGTGCGCAACAACGGGCGCGGGCGGATGCCGGGGATGAGCTTCCGCCCCACCGGCAATCACTCCAACGCACTGGTACCGCTGTGGGCCAAGGGCGCCGGCGCGGAGCGGCTCGGCGCCCGCGTGCGCGGCATCGATGCCGGTTACCGCCAGCATGTGCGGTGGAATGACGGCAGCTACATCGACAATACGGACGTGGCTGCCGCAGTGCAGGAGGTGCTGCAGCGGCCTTGAGCCGAGCGGAGCACGGTCCGGCCCGGTTGCCATCGCGTCCGGGTCGATGCAGCCTGCGCCGATGGAACCGCAGATCCGCATCGATGGTCGTGTCTTCGCCTACGTCTTTCCCTGCGCCTGGGAGGATTACGCCAAGATCGGCTTCTCGCGTGACCCGCTCGGTCGCATCAGCGCACTGCATCGGCGCTGGTTCGAGTTCTTCGATCTGTGCACCGGGGCGCTGGTGGAGGCGGAAACCGAGCGCGATGCGCGTGACCTGGAGCTGGAGCTGCGTGCCCCCTTCCGTGCACATCGCGCGCCGGCACCGATGACCGTGCAGGACAAGGCCGGCGGACGCACCGAATGGGTGCGTGGCGCGAACCAGGCCCTGTCCGATGCTGTGCGTGCGCTGGAAGGGCGCGGATATCGGACCTTCCCGCTGCGCCCCTGGCTGCGCGCCGCCATGATCCAGCGCCTGGATCGCCTGCATGACTGGGCCGCCCTGCAGCTGCCGGAAGAGGAAAGCCTGCGCATGCCGGGCAGCCCCGGCCCGGCGGTGCTGCGCGATACCCTCGACGGCTATCGCGCGCTGGACATCGACCCGCTGCCATCGCTGCCGCCCCACGTGCAGGCCTGGTACGGGCATTAGCGGCCCGGCCCCGGTGAGCCTACCGCTACCGCTACCGCTACCGCTCTCAGCGCGGGGCGGGGCAGGTGGGGCAAGGCACCTTTGCCGCAGCTGGACGGTCGAGGTGTGTGGTCCGGTACGGCGCTGCCGGTACCCCGGTCGTGCTGGCTACCGGCGCGGCCAACTGGCGGGCCAGCTCGGCGCTTGCGATGTGACCGTGCAGGAACAACAGACTGCTGAAGATGTTCATGATCGTCGCTCCACTTGAGTGGATTGAACGATACGGGCAGCATGAGGACGTAAAAAGCGACATTTCCGCAAGCTTGACTTGAACAGGATTCAAGCCTCATGTCCCGCCCACCCCTCCATGCCCTGCAGGGTTTCGTGGCTGCCGCGCGCTTGGGCAACCTGTCACGCGCCGCGGCGTCGATGAACCTGACCGTCAGCGCGCTCAGCCATCAGATGCGGCAGCTCGAAGAACGCCTCGGACAGCCGCTGCTGGTCCGCCAGGCGCGCGGGGTCGCACTGACCCTGGAGGGCCAGCGCCTGCTCGATCGGGTCGGGCCGCACCTGGATGCGATCAACGAGGTGTTCCAGCGCTACGCCGCGCGCGCCGAACATGTGCTGACGATCAGCGCCGTACCGTCGATGGCCTCCGCATGGCTGGTGCCACGGCTGGGTCATTTCGTCGCCGCACACCCGCAGATCGAGATCAACCTGCAGTCCAGCGAGCGCCTTGTCGATTTCGATCGGCAGTTGCAGTTCGACGCGGCCCTGCGCGTAGGCGGCGGGCAATGGGCCGGGCTGGTGGTCGAGCGGCTGTTCGATGAGTGGCTGGTGCCGATGGCCAGCCCGGCGCTGATCGCGCGGATGGGCGGCATCGACCGCGCTCCACTGGCGCAGTGGCCGCTGCTGGGCGATCCGGATGGCGCGTGGGCCGCGTGGTTTGCCCTGATCGGGCAGAGCCCCCCTTCGCGGTTCGTGGCGGTGCTCGACGATTCGGAAGCGCATCATCGTGCAGCGCTCGACGGCGTCGGCGTGGCCCTGGGCCGGCTGACGCGCGCGCGCCTGCTGCTGGATTCCGGCCAGCTGGTCGCGCTGTCGGAGCAGCGGCTGAAAACGGCTTGGCCGCACTGGTTGGTGTATCCGCAGCGCTCGGCGCGCCACCGTGGATTCCTCGCGTTCCGTGAGTGGTTGCATGCGCAGGCCAGCGAGCATGCGCGGCACATGGAGACGCAGGGCTGATCCGGCCCGGCGCACGCGTCCACCTGTCGCGTGCGCCGGGCCACCGCTGCGTCATCACACCAGGGTGACCGCCTGTCCGGAACGTGCGAAGGCGTCCTCGAGCAGGGCCCCTGCCTTGATCGCCTCGACCTCGTCGAACAGGGCCCGCAGGGCGTCGGCGGGGCGCGCCGCAGGTGCGGCCACGGCCTGCTGGATCGCAGTGAAGCGGTCGGCGAGCACGCGGTGTCCCGGATGCTGCAGTGCCCAGGCCTGCAGTGGCTGGCGCACGCCAGCGGCGGCATCCAGGCGCCGTGCGTCAAACAGATCGATGGCCGCCGCCGACGTGTCGGCACGCTCGATCGTGGCGTGCCGCAGTTCCCGGCTCAGGAACAGATCGTAGGCGGCACCGCGGCCAACGGCGATACGCAGCCCATTGCGATCCAGATCGGCCACCTGCCGCGCGGGGCTGTCCTCGCGCACCAGGTAGGTTCCTTCGATCTCCACATACGGTGCACTGAAGGCGATGCGGTCGGCACGTGCCGGATCGATGGCGAGAAAGGCCAGGTCCCATGCGTCGTCGGCTGCCGCCGCGACCACCGATGCGGCCGCATCGTGACAGGTGAATCGCGCCTGCACGCCCATCCGCTGCGCCAGCGCGGTGGCCAGCTCCACCGAGGGGCCGCGCGGCGATCGTGCGTCGCCCTGCGCAAGGACCGGGTTCCCCAGATTGATGGCGACGCGCAGATGGCCCAGTGGCGCCAGTGCACGTCGGTGATCGGCCAGGGTCATGCAGCGCTCCGTGAAGGGGGGCAGGCCAGCATGCCCGCAACGATGCGCACGGAATGTCAGGGCGGCGCTATCCTGCGACGATGAACCCCATCGCGCATGTCGAGATTCCGGCCAGCGACCTGGCTCGCGCCATCGCCTTCTACCAGCAGTGGCTGCAGGTGCGCATCGATGCGCCCGTCCAGCTGCACGGCTGCCGCATGGCCTACCTGCCGTTCGCGGACGACGCGGCGGGCGCCAGCATGGCGCTGGTGCAGGGCGCGGACTACGTGCCTGCAGAGCAGGGCGCGCGCATCTACGTCGGTGTCGATGACCTCGATGCCAGTCTCGATCGCGCCCTGCGGGCGGGAGCGGAGCTGCGCTTTGGCCCGGCAGATGCCGGCCACTGGCGGGTGGCCGAGATCTGCGACAGCGAGGGCAACCGCATTGCGCTGCAGGCGCCGGTGACGCCGTAACCCGAGCACCGTGCCGCGCGGTGCTACCGTGATGCGGCGTGCGAGCGCTGCAGCCAATCGTTGATCGCCGGGTCGAGCCGCGCATCGTCCGGCACGCGCAGGCCGAATGCCGACTGCAGCACATCGCGTACGTCGGCGGCATCGCGCAGCGGACGCTTGAGCGGCGCCTGCCCGGGGCGGTACTCGGTGTAGTTGCCACTGCCGATGGTGCGCCGCCAGTCCGGGCCGGCCAAAGACGCGCGCAGCTGGCCGGGGAAACCCGAATCCGGATGCGTGCACACGTACCAGTTGGCCACCACGTTGTCGATCGGCGCTGGCGGCCGCAGGTCGAAACGGTACATCGCCCGCCATGTGTCGCCCGCCTGGGCGGACAGCACGAAGTCGTCCTCGCCCGGCAGCTGCTGCAGCTGGAAAGACTCGTGCGGCGTGGCCTGCGGCGCCGTTTCGTACAGCCGCAGCGGCACCGTCGGTGTCAGGCCACCGAAGCCGGCATCGACCAGCCAGTCCTCTCCCTCCACATGCACGCGCAGCAGCAGGTGGGTACGCGCCGTCGGGGCATCGTCCTGCGCCGCCAGCAGCACGCGCGCGCTCAGCGGCTGTGCGTCGAAGCCCACGGCCTGCAGGAGCGCCAGCAGGCCGCCGTTGAGTTCAAAGCAGTAGCCGCCGCGCTGCTGGTCGAGCAGCTTGTGCTGCACGCTGTCCAGATCGATCGGCACTGCGTCGCGCAGCAGGCTGCTGAGGGTTTCAAAGGGGAGCAGGGCGTTGTGGCGCTGCACCAGCAGGGTCAGTCCGGCAAGGTCCAGCGACGGCGGAGCATCCAGTTGCAGGCGCTGCAGATAACGGGGGACGTCGAGCGGGGTCATGGCGGGAGCGGCAGGTGGGAAGAATCCCACTGTGCAACCGCAACCGGGGTTGAGGTCAAGAGCGGGCGCCGTGTCACGTCTCCGTCGCCTGGGGCCGGTACAAAGAGCGCAACCGGCACGGTGCGTGCCACAGCGTCGGCAATGTGCCTAAAGTTGTCGCCGGTCAGGCCGATACAGGTGCGTCCTTCCGCCTGGAGCCTGTGATGTCGGCCGTCGTCCCCCTTCGGTCCCTGCGCACCCGTCTCATCGCGATGCGCGCGGCGTTTCCACGCCTGCTGGTCTGGCTGCAGCCGCATCGGCTCAGCGTGGCCAACAAACTCAAGGCCACCCTGCTGGTCTGCGGCGCGGGCCTGGTGGCGATCGCCGCCGTCCATGCCTGGACCGGCCATGCCAGCAGCCAGGCCGCACGCAGCCAGGCCAGTTACCAGCGTGGCAGCGATCTGGCCGCACGCCTGGCGACGCGGGTGGCGGAGGCGCGTCGCCTGCAGACCCAGTATGCACGCAGTTTCGACGATGCTGACCGCAGCCAGCTGCAGGCGGCCCAGCAGGCACTGCAGGTCGATCTGAAGGCGCTCAGGGCGATGCCGATGGATGCCGGTCGCCGCAAGGCGTTGCAGGCGCTCACCGAGGCCGCCGAGGGATTCTCGCAGGGAGTGGCCGCGCTGTTCGAACGTGTGGACGAGATGGGGCGTGGTGATGCCGGCCTGGCTGCACAGCTGCAGCAGGCCGCCGATGCCCTGCAGCAGCGGGTGGATGGCCTGGACCGGCCGGCACTGGCGCTGCACCTGCAGAAGATGCGGCGCCAGGAAGCCCTGCTGCTGCTCGATGGCGATTCGACTCACGCCGACCGCGCCAGTGAAGAGAAGCTGCCGTTCGATCTGGCGCTGGCGGGGTTGCCGCCCGACGTGCAGGAGGCGCTCCGCACCGGCATGGACGCCTATCAGTCGGCACTGCTCGGCTATACCGCCGCCCGCGTGGGCCTTGATGTGGAGACGCAATCGCTGCTGGAGACGGCTGCCGGCGTGGCGCCCGCGCTCGCCGCCTTCCAGCAGGCACAGGTGAATGCGCTGGCCCTGGCGCAGGCGCGGCAGCAGGCCGGTGCACGCACCATGAGCGTGCTGTTCGCCCTCACTTTGCTGCTGGTGGCCGGCGTGCTGATCACCAGCCTGCTGCTGGTGCTGCGCGCGGTGCGCAGGCCGATCCAGGACACCTTGCGGTTCGCCAGCGACATCGCCGATGACCGGCTCGATACCACGCTGCGCGTGCACAACGCCAACGACGAGATCGGCCAGCTGGCACAGCGCCTGGTGGACATGCAGCACCGGCTGCGTGCGCGCATCGAGACCGAGCGTGCAGTGGCCCGTGGCAACACGCGCGTACGCCAGGCCCTGGACTGCGCGCAGACCGGGCTGATGGTGGTCGATGCCGATGGCCAGGTGGCCTACGCCAATCCTGCGTTGCGGCACGTGCTGGGCCTGCAGGCCGACGCGCTTGTCGGCAGTGACGCGCGGGACCTGCATCCGGCCCTGGCCAGCCTGGTCGATGCGCGCCACCGCCAGGAGCGGGAAATCAGTCATGCCGGTGTGCGCTATCAGTTGATCGCCAATGCCATCGTCGATGACGACCAGTTCCTGGGCGTGGCGCTGGAGTGGCGCAGCCGTGCGCTGGAAACGCTGCTGGAGACCGAGGTGGCGGCACTGGTGGACGCTGCCGCGCAGGGTGACCTGCACGGGCGCATCGCGCTGCAGGGCAAGCACGGTTTCGTGCATACGCTGTCCACCAGCATCAACCGCCTGCTGTCGACCTTTGAAAGCAACCTAGAGGACCTGCAGGCACTGCTGGCGGCGTTGGCCCGCGGGGATCTGAGCGTGCGCATGGAAGGCGAGCTGCAGGGCGTGTTTGCACGCATGCGCGACGACGCCAATGCGACCGTCGCGCAGCTGGGCCGCATCGTGACCCGCATCCAGCGCGCCGCTGCCAGCCTGGACAACGGTGTGGGTGAAATCGTTGCCGGCCATCATGACCTCTCGCAGCGTACCGAGCAGCAGGCGGCCAATCTGGAAGAGACCGCAGCCTCGATGCATGAGCTGACCGACACCGTCGGCCGCAACGCCGACGCCGCCGGACGTGCCGATGCGCTGGTGCAGGGGGCTGCAGCGGTTGCACAGCGGGGTGGGGTGGCCGTCGGTCAGGTGGTGGAGACCATGCAGGGCATCAGTGAAGCATCGCGCCGCATCGGGGACATCACCCAGTTGATCGACGGGATCGCGTTCCAGACCAACATCCTGGCGCTCAACGCCGCCGTGGAGGCCGCGCGTGCCGGAGAGCAGGGCCGCAGTTTCGCGGTGGTCGCGGCGGAAGTGCGCCTGCTCGCGCAGCGCAGTGCCGAGGCAGCCAGGCAGATCAAGGCGCTGATCGAGGATTCCGTGGCACGCGTCGGCCAGGGCAGCGTGCAGGCCGTGCAGGCGGGCACCACCATGGACGAGATCGTCGGCAGCGTGCATCAGCTGGCGGACCTGCTTGCCGGCATCCGCAGCGCCTCGCAGGATCAGCACGCGGGTATCGCCCAGGTGAACCACGCCATCGTGCAGATGGAGGCCAGTACCCAGCGCAATGCCAGCCTGGTGGAAGAGGCCGGCTCGTCGACCGCGCAGATGCAGGCGCAGGTGCGCGCACTGGCCGAAGCCGTGTCCGCGTTCCGCCTGCAGCCGGACCGTCAGGCCCGCGCAGCAGCGTGATCGCCTCTGCCGCCGGGTCCAGCCCGGCGGCGCGGCTCAATACACGTCGCGCCGGTAGCGGCCGCTCTCGAGCAGCGTTTCCACCCCGTCGTCACCGAGCGCGCCGCGCAGTACCTGATCCACGCCTTCGGCCATGCCCTGCAGCGAGCCGCAGACATGGATCACGGCGCCACGCTGCATCCATTCCCGCAGTTCATCGCAGGCCGCCCGCAGGCGGTCCTGCACGTAACCGCCTGCTGCGTCGCGCGAGAACGCCAGGTCGACCCGGGTCAGATGGCCCTGCGCCTGCCATGCGGTGACCTCATCGGCGAACAGGAAGTCATGAGCGCGCTGGCGCTCGCCGAACAGCAGCCAGTGGCCGTGCTCGCCTGCGTGTGCCGCCTCGCGCAGCAGGCCGCGCAGGCCGGCGATGCCGGTGCCGTTGCCGATCAGCACCATGGGTGCGCCCGGCACGCGATGGAAGCCGGGGTTGCGGTGCACGCGCGCGGCGATGTGCGCGCCTGCCGGCGCATGCAGCGACAGCCAGCCCGAACCCAGCCCCGGGCGCCCGTTGTCGTCGTGCACCAGGCGCACGACCAGTTCCACCACGCGATCGGCCGGGCAGGAAGCGATCGAATACTCGCGGCCCGGCAGTACGGGCAGGGCCGTCAGCCAGCGTGCGGCATCCTGCACCTGCAGCGCACTGGCCGCGTCCGGCAGTTCACGTTCGCTGGCCAGGGACTGCAGGGTCTGCGTGCCGCCTTCGATCAGCAGCGGTTGCAGCGGGTCCAGTCCATGCGCCCGCAGTACCACACGCGCATGCGCGGCACTGTGCCGCGGCGCGATGTGCAGGATGTCGCCGGCCTGCCACTGCACGTCATCCGGCGCGGCCAGCCGGATCCGCCAGATCGGACCGCCGACGCTGCCCGGGTTCAGCTGCTGGCGATCCAGCAGCTGCCAGTCGTGCATGCGGGTGGCCGCCGGCAGCACGCTGTCGTCGGCAGCAATGCCGGTCAACAGGCCGAGCTGCTGCTGCCACTGGCGCAGTGCCGTGACCGATGCAGCGTCCACGTCGATCCGGTCGAACATCGCGCGGGCACCGTTGCCGAGCAACCACGCATCGAACTGGCGGCCGAACGCGCAGTAGTGCGGGTACTGGCGGTCGCCCAGCGCGAGCATGCCGAACTGCAGTGTGGCCAGGTCCAGGGATCGGCCCAGCAGCTGGCGCGACGCACGTCGTGCCGAATCCGGCGGCTCGCCGTCACCGAAGGTACTGAGCACGAACAGCGCGTGGCTCGCCGCCTGCAGGCGCTCCGCGTCGATCCTTGCCAGCGGCAGTACCTGCACCGCCTGGCCGCTGGCCTGCAGCTGCGCTGCCGCGCGCCATGCCAGCTGTTCGGCCAGGCCGCTCTGGCTGGCGTGCACCACCAGCCATGCGGCGCCGTTGGCCGCGGCCGCCGGCAGCGGCTGGCGCAGCGCACGTGCGGCGCGCTGGCTGCGGCGACGGTCGAGATAGAGCAGCCAGCCGGTGATGAAGAACAGGGTCATGCCCAGGCTGCTGACCATCACGATGATGCGCCCGGGCGTCCCGAAGTAGCTGCCCGAGTGCAGCGCGAACACGCTGGTGGCCAGCTGGCCGCCAGCGCCCTGGCGCGCATAGGGACGTGCTTCCAGAATCGCACCGGTGGCGGGGTCGAGCTGCAGCAGATCGTGCGCGCGGTCATGATGGCCACCGCGCAGTGCCGGATCGCCCGCCATGGTCCGCACATTCAGTGCCTGGCCGGGCTTCTCGGGCAGCCGCAGGTCGATGTAACCGGTGCGCACACCGGCCTGCGCGTACAGCGTCGTTTCCACGCGGCGCAGGTCGAGCACGGCGCCGGCATCGATCACCTGCTTTGCCGGTGGCACCACGCCGAGCAGGGTATTGGCTGCGCTGCGGTACCAGTCGAACGACCACCACAGGCCGGTCAAGGCACTCATCAGGTAGATCAGCAGCACCCAGGTGCCGGCCACCGAATGCAGGCTCCACAGGAAGCCGCGGCCGCTGCGCTTCCATTCCACGGCGAGCCAGCTTCGCCAGTGCCACCAGCGGCGGGGCCAGCGCAGGTAGAGGCCGGACAGCGTGAAAAACAGCAGGGCGATCGCGCAGCTGCCGGTGATCCATTTTCCGCGCTCGCCCGCGGCAAGGTGGCGATGCAGGTCTTCGACGAAGTCGAAGAAGGCCTGCCCGCGCAGGGCGCTGAAGCGCTCGCCGCTGTAAGGGTCGAAGTACACCCAGTGCGCTTTGCCGCCGGCAAAACGGGCCACCGATGGACGCTGGCCGCTGGCATCCACGCGCAGCCGCTGCAACGGCCGCTCGCTGCCGGCCTGCAGCATCGGCACCAGCTCGCTCAGGGTCAGCGGCTGCTGGCCCTCGGCGTGATGTTCGGCGATGGCGGCGAAGCCGGGGTTGGCGGCGCGCAGCAGTTCATCTTCAAAAGACAGGGCTGCGCCGCTCAGGCCCATGATGGCCAGGACGGTGCCGGCCGTGATGCCCAGCAGCCAGTGCAGTTGGAACAGGACGTTCTTGAACATCGGGGGATGAAAGCCAGGAGGGCTGCCGCCCGCATCCTGCGCAACAGCAAATGAGAATTAGTCGCGTAATTCTCAGGGGGCGCCCTGCCCGCGGTCAAGCCGGTGGGGTGGCGCCAGCGACGGGGCCTTCCCTGGCCACCGTTGCACGTACTTGCACCTGCCTCAGAACTTCCAGCCCACCCGCGTGTAATAGAACCCGCCGTTGAATCCGTAGGGCGAATGCACTGGGTACTGGGCACCGGCCACGCCTCCCCAGGGGTTGCTGGCTGGTACACGGTCGAACAGGTTCTGCGCGCCCACGCTGACGTACAGGCCCGAATCGAACTTCCAGCCCACTTCCGCATCCACGATCAACGCGCTGCCCCCGTAGATGGGCAGGCCGCCGTCCTCGGCGGAGATCACGCCGCTGTCGAGGTGATCCTCGTACCAGCTGCTGTAATAGTTGAACCGGAGATTGGCGTGGAAGATCTGCCGCTGGTGATTGATGCTGAAGTAGCCCTTGGTCCTGGGCAGCGATTTTTCCAGCTTGTACACACGTGCTTCGTCGATGAAGTCGGTGTCGTAGCGGTCCACCTTCGTGCGGTTCCAGTTGGCCGCCAGCGAGTAGGTGGTGACCCCGCCGAAGTGGTTGCTCTTGAAGCTGGTCACCAGGTCCACGCCGGTGGTGGTGGTATCGAAGGCGTTGCCGAAGTAGGTCACCTGCGAGATGGACGCGGCTTCCGCATTGCCGCCGGCCACCAGCGCCGCACGCTCTTCCGGTGTGACCGCAAAGCTGGTGCTCAGGGCAATGCGGTCTTCCACCTTGATCTGATAGCCGTCCAGGGTGACCAGCCAGTCACCTTCGGTCCACACCGCGCCCAATGACACGTTCCTTGACTCTTCCGGAGTAAGCGGCTGCGCGCCCTTGAGCTGGGCAATCGGATTGGTCGGTGGCAGGGTGGCGATGTCTTCCAGTGCGGTACCGCCGAACACGGTGCTGATCTGGCTGATGTTGGCCTGGCCGGGCGTCGGTGCACGGAAGCCGGTGTTGTAGGCGCCGCGCAGAGCGAAGTGCTCGTTGAAGTCGAAGCGCGCGGTGAGCTTGCCGGTGGTGGTGCTGCCGAACGAGTCGTAGTCCTCGTAGCGCAGCGCACCGGCCAGCAGCAGCCGCTCGGTGAGCTGGGCTTCCAGGTCGGCGTAGGCGGCCCAGTTGCGGCGATCAAAGGTGCCGGCGGTGCGCGTGCTGAAGCCGTTGAACCCGTTGGAGCCCAGCGCGAAGCCCTGCTCGGTCAGCGGCCCGATGGCCGTGGACGGGCCGTCCCCCGGGCTGATCCTGAAGCTCTCCTCGCGCCATTCGGCACCCATCGCCAGGCGCAGCGGCTGGCTGCTGAAGCTGGCCGGGATGTCCCGGCTGACGTCCACGTTGAGGTTCTTTTCGGTCTGGGTATTGCCACCCGGGCGGAAGGACAGCCCGGCCGGCTGGTCGGGGCCGAGCGAGGCGTTGACGGTGTTGTAGATGGTGAACTCGATGTCGTTGCGCCCCCAGGAGCCGCTCACGTCCCAGTACCACTCACCCCAGGTGCCTTTGGCGCCGGCGAACACCGAGGCGTCTTCCAGTTTGCCGCCGAAGCGTGGGGTGAAGCCGCCGGGCAGGCTGGACAGGAAGGTAAAGCAGTTGGCGGGCAGGGCAGCCACCGCGCCGCTCACGGTGCCGTACGGCAGCAGGTTGCCGGCGCCATCGCGCAGGGCGATGGTGGGGCAGGCGCCCACGCCGGTCAGGTTGCCCACCAGCAATGTCTGGCCGCCATCGTTGGAGTAGACACCCGAACGTGCGGTGGGGTCGCGGTAGTAGAAGCCGCCATCCACTTCACGCTTGGCGTAATTGCCGAACAGGTAGAACTCCACGTTCTCGGTGTCGTAACCGAGGTTGGCGACCAGCTTGAGGTCGTCGTCCACCTTCGGCGATCCCCAGATCTGCGCAGGGTCTTTCACCCCGGGGTAGCCGGCCGCTGCCACTGCGGCGGCATCGTCGCGCTGCACGCTGCGCGAGGTGTCGTCGGCGTTGCGCCATTCGGCCGTGAGGGTGGCGAAGCCGTGCTCGGTGAGCGGCAGGCCGATCTGCGCCGAGTACTGGGTGGTGAGCCCGTCGCCCTCGTAGTACTGGCCGGCGAACACCTCGGCGGTACCGCCTTCGCGCAGCTTCTTCAGGCTGAAGTTGAGCACGCCGGCGATGGCGTCCGAGCCGTACTGTGCCGCTGCGCCGTCACGCAGCACGTCCACCTGTTCCAGCGCCAGCGAGGGGAACACCGACAGGTCCGGTCCCTGTGCGCCGTCGGACAGTCCGTGGCCGAGGAACGTGATCACCGCCGAGCGGTGGAAACGCTTGCCGTTGACCAGCAGCAGGGTGTTGTCCGGCGGCAGGCCACGCAGGTTGGCCGGACGCACCAGGCTGGCCGCATCGTCGATGGGAATCGTGCTGACGTTGAAGGAAGGCACGAGCACTTTGAGCTGGTCGAGGGCGTCGGTTGCGCCCTGGTTGCGGAACTCTTCACCGCTGATGATGTCGATCGGCACCGCCGACGAGGACACCGTGCGTGGTTTGGTGCGGCTGCCCAGTACCGAAACGGTATCCAGGGTGGTGGCCGCGTCGGGCGTCGTCGATGTGCTGCTGTCCTGCGCCCATGCAACGGGGCTGGTGGACAGCAGCGCGGTGGTAAGGGCCACCATTACTGCGGATGCCAAGGGCGTGATTGCGTCTGGAGCCCGAACACTTCTGCGAATTCCGTGTTTCATGCATGCACCCTGCAGTCGATTTGAGTGGTTAGTCGGTCAGTCGTTCATCCTGTTGGTTCTCCTTGCAGCCAGGGCCCTGGTCGCTAAACGTAGAATTAACAGAACGTAAACCGTACTGCAACGCATCTTTCGTTTTAAGGTCCAAAGTCGCGGAATGGTTCGCAGAACAGCCTTATATGGTTGCTAAGAGCATGTAGTATGTGCTTCAGGCAACCATCAGGAACGTCCCGTGTCTGCGCTCATTGCCGATCCCGTTGCACAGGTCCGCGCCTTCAACCGCTTCTACACCCGCAGGATCGCGGTGCTCGAGGAGCGGTTGCTGCACAGCGACTTCACCCTCACCGAGGCGCGGGTGCTGTTCGAACTGGCGACGGGCCAGAGCATCACAGCTGCGCAGCTGGGCCATCGGCTGGACCTCAACGCGGGCTACCTCAGCCGGCTGCTGAGCGGGCTGCAGGCGCGCGGTCTGGTTCAACGCGAGCCATCGGTGATGGATGCGCGCGCGAACCGGCTGGTGTTGACCGAGGCGGGCCGCGCCGCCTTCGCACAGCTGGATGCAGCGTCCAGCGAAAGCATCGGTGCCATGCTGGGAGACATCAGCGAAGCGGGATGCCAGCGCCTTCTGGAGGCGATGGCGCACATCCAGGCGCTGCTGGGAGGTGCATCGTCGGGTTGCGTGCTGCGCGATCCCCGCCCCGGCGACATGGGCTGGGTGATCCAGAAGCACGGCGCGCTGTATGCACGCGAATTCGGATGGAACGCGGAGTTTGAAGCGCTGGTGGCCGACATCGTCACCCGCTACCTGCGCGAACACGACCCGCAGACCGAGCGCTGCTGGATCGCCGAACTGGACGGCACCGCGGTGGGGTCGGTGTTCGTGGTCCGGCACGACGCGCACAATGCCAAGCTGCGGCTGCTGCACGTCGATGCCAGTGCGCGCAGGCGGGGCATCGGACAGCGACTGGTGGAGGAGGCGATGAGCTTCGCGCGCGCGGTGGGTTACAAGCGCATGGTGCTGTGGACCAATGCCGCGCTCACCGACGCACGCGGCCTGTACGAACGGGCCGGTTTCGAACTGATGACCGAGCAGCACGAGCAGCTGTTCGGCCAGCCACAGGTCTCCCAGCTCTGGGCGCGCGCGCTGGACTGAGTTGATCAGGCAGGGCTGCGGTCCCTTGCCGTCTGCGTTCGCACGAAGAAGCCGGCACCGCTACCGGATGGACGGGGTTCCAATGTGATGCTCCAGCCGTGCGAGAGACAGATCTCCTGGCAGATCGCCAGGCCAAGGCCCGCCCCCGCGCCTTCCCTGCTGCTGCCGCGCCAGAAGCGCTTGAACAGCAGCGCCTCGTCCGCCGTGGCCACCCCCGGTCCGGCATCGCGGACGCTGAAGCCATCGGCCCGGACCTGGATCTGTACGACGCCCCCGCGCGGCGAATGGTGCAGGGCATTTTCCAGAAGGTTCTTGACCAGCACGAACACGGCCGACGCGTCGGCCTCCACCGGCGCGCACCCCGCGTCGTGTGTGTCCAGCACCACCTCGACCCCGTGCTGGGCGGAGAGCCGGTCCAGATAGTCCACCGCGTCCCGGATGATCGTGACCAGCGATACCTGCGCGAAGGTGTAGTTGTGGCCTTCGCTGACCTCGGCCAGGTGCAGCAGCTGATGGACCTGTCGCGCCATCTGCGCGGTATCGCGCAGCAACAGGTTCCTGTTGGGCGAGCCGCTGAGCTCGATCTCGGCCTGCAGCAGGGCGAGCGGGGTCTTCAGCTCATGCGCGGCGGAGGCCAGGAACTCCTGCTGCACCCGGTACCCCTGTTCGAGCCGCTCCAGCGCGGCGTTGAAGGCGCCAATCAGCGGCACCACTTCCGACGGCAGGCCCGCGCTGTGCAGCCGCGCGCCGAGATTGCGCGGCCCAACCCGCGCCGCCACCCGTGAGGCCTGGCGCAGCGGGCGCAGCATGCGGGTCACGGTCAGGTAGATCACTACCGCGAACGTCAGCAGTGCCACCACCACCATGGCCGAACCTGCACGCAGATACAGCTTGTCGGCGTGGTTCTTGAGCGTGACCACCAGCCGGTCGCTGCGCGCCACGCGCGCGGCATACGTCGATCCCTCATGCTGCAGCTGTCCTTCTATCACCTGCAGGTGGATGTCGCCGCTGGCGTTGGGCACGACCAGGGACGTCGCATTACCGGGCAGTCGCAGCAACGCTTCCAGCGCGGGCCCGGCGCGACTGGTCGCCACCGTGCGGCCCTGTGCGTCGCTGATCACGAACGCAGCGTCACGGGGCATGGCGTCGTACACGTTGCGCACGTGCGGCGGCAGATCCCACTGCAGCCGTCCTGCGGCGTCGCTGCGCATGCCCGCTTCCAGCTCTGCCAGTTCCTCCACCAGCTCCTCATGCACCAGGTCCTCGGTGGCGGCGTGGCGTACCAGCAACAGGGTCGCGGCGGACACGGCTGCCGCCGCCAGCAGTGCGAGCAGGGTGGCCAGCATCAGTCGCGCGCGCAGGCTACGCGGCAGCATCGGCAAGGCGCAGGGCAAAGCCCAGGTTGCGCACGTTGACGACAGACAGCAGGGAGTCCACGGCCGCCAGCTTGCGACGCAGGCGATGCAGGGCCACGTCCAGGGCATTGGGCGTCACGGCATCGCCCACGCCCCAGGCGGCCGCCTCCAGCGCGCTGCGGCGGACCACCTGGCCCGCGGCGCGCACCAGCGAAATCATGATCTGCAGTTCGGCCGGAGCCAGGCTGACCTGCTCCTCACCACAGCGCATGGCGCTGATCTCGGCCAGCACCTGCAGATCATGATGAACCAGCTGCAGTTCGCGCAGCTCGGCCGGTCGGCGCATCAGCGCCCGCACGCGGGCGGCCAGCTCCTCCATCTCGAACGGTTTGGCCAGATAGTCGTCGGCACCTGCGTCCAGGCCATCCACGCGATCGTGCAAGGCATCGCGTGCGGTCAGCATCAGGCATGGCATGCGGAGACCGGCCGCGCGCATGCGCCGCACCAGTTCCAGGCCGTCGCCGTCGGGCAGGCCGCGGTCGATCACCGCCAGTGCGTAGCCGTGCCGGTCGATCCCCCGCCAGGCCGTCTCAATGCTGGGAAACGTGTCGACCGCGATGCCGGACGCGCCCAGCCCGCGTTCCACCAGCCCGGCCAGACGCGCATGGTCTTCCACCAGCACGATCCGGTTGGGCAGGGCGGGGGGCGTGGAAGGCGGCATACGGGGCCAAGATAGCGGAGAACGTGAATCAGAAGCTGCGGGTGATGCCGAGGCGCAGGCCGGCCGAGCCGCGGGTATCCGGCTCGCTCAACGGGCTGTCGGTGATCTCGCTGGGCAGGAACCTGTAGTCCACCCCGCCCATCAGCCGCCACTTGTCACCCAGCGGATGCGAGAAAGCCACGCTGACCTGCGGCACCACCGCCGAGCCGGGCTGGTAGCGCACCGCGCCACGCGCCACTTCCTCGTCCAGCGTGCCATGGTAGTAGGTCACCAGGTCGGACGACATCCAGCGCACGCCGGCCCCCGGAATGATGGTGGTACGGCCCCACTTCAGCGCATAGGCGTAGTCGGCGGAGATCTCGTAGCCGCCACTGGCGTCGGTGACGTCGGCCAGTGCACTGAGCTTGAACTCTCCTGCACGCGTGCTCCAGCTGGCCGCCAGCCCGGCATCCAGGCCGTCGTCGCGGTCGTCCAGCGATGCGGGGTTGACGCCGTTGGCCAGCAGCTCCCGCCGCCCCAGGTCCTTGATGTCGAAGCCGTCGAAGCGGCCGGCCAGCACCGCGTCCAGCGTGAAGCGTTCGCGCTGGATCAGATGCACGCCGCCGGTGAGACCGCGCCAGAAGATGCGTTCGCCTTCGAAGGTCAGCAGCGGAACCGGCCGCACGCGCGTACCCTCGCCGGCGTACGGACTCTGCCGCACCGACACGGCCACGCCGATCGACCACCGATCGTCCTCGGCCTTGGCCAGCAGTTCACCGGTCGGGGTGGTGGTCTGGGCCATCGCCACGGCAGGCAGCAGGAAAGCGGCGGAAACAACGGTCTTGAACATGGGGCAGCGCTTCAGTGGGGAGGGCGCTTGAGTCTTGCGGCTTCCGACTTACACGCGACTTACTGTAGGGGGGCAGGTCATTCCCCAGTCATGTTGCGGCCAGCGCGGCGGCAACCACCACATCAGTCAGCCTGCCGGGGCCGGACTGACCGCGCGCATGATCTCGTCCTCGAACGACATCGTGGCACCGGTCAGGCCCATGAGGGCCAGCACGGTACCGGCAGTGATCCCCAGCAGCCAATGCAGCTGGAACAGCATGGATTTCAGCATGCGGCAGGCTGCCGGCAGCGGCTACGGAGCCGGTGGCGATCAGAAGTCGAGCTGGTAGCCCACGGTGACGGCACGGCCGCGTCCGGCGAAGTAACGGTCCGGTTCGATCAGCGCGCTCTGCGAGTAGTAGGTGATGTACTGGCGGTCAAACAGATTGGCGACGCCGACCTGCACGCTGCCCTTGGCCAGTTTGTACTCGGCGGCCAGGTCGAACAGGGCGTAGCCCTGGAACTGCTTGGCGGCTTCATCGAAGGTGCGGTTGAACGCGTACTGGCCCTGTACGAAGGTGGAGAAGGCCGGCGTCCACTGCGCGCTCCAGGTGGCGATGGCACGGTTGGGGGCGATGTTCAGGCCGTCCAGGCGCGCGTCCAGCCGGCTGTCGCCGTCGCTGTCGTAGCGGCCGCGCGTCCACGCGTAGGAGAGCCCGAGCTTGTGCGCCTCGTTGAGCTGGTAGCGCACGCTGGCGTCGAGGCCTTCGATCTGCGTCTTCTCGCGCGCCATCTGGAACGCGCCATCGACCGAGATGATCCGCGTGCCGAGGTCCGAGCGTGACTGGAACACTGCGGCTTCGGCTTCCCACGCACCGGTGCGCAGGCGCGCGCCGAACTCGCTGTTGCGGGTCAGTACCGGCTCCAGCGCGTTGAGGTCAGCGACCGAGGTGCCCGGCGTGTTGATCGAGCGCAGCACGCGGCCGACATCGGGCATGCCGAAGCCTTCGGAGTAGCTGGCGAACACGTTGAAGCCGTCAACCGGTGCGAACACCAGCCCGGCGTTGTACAGGGTCTCGCCGAAGCTGAGCTTGCCGCCCTGCACGTTGACCCGGTTGTAGCGATACAGCGTCTGGTAGCTGTCGATGCGCAGCTTGGCTTCTTCGCGGCGGATGCCGCCCTGCGCGGTCAGCGTGGGCAGCAGCTTGTACTCGGCCTGCACGAAGCCGGCCGCATTGCGGAACTCGGAATTGGGCACGTAGGTGCGGCCAGTGCCGTACAGGTCCTGCTTGCCGCTGTCCTGCAGCAGGTCGATGCCGCCGGTGAGCTTGAGTTTGCCGCCAACCAGGTCGTCGCGGCCCAGGCTGGTCTTGGCTCCCCACTTGGAGGCCACCGAACGGGACTGGTCGTACAGCGTGCCGATCGGGGCGATCCGTGGATCCTGGAAGGTCGACGAGCGATCCCCGCCGAACAGGCCTTCGAACTCCTGGTTGAACACCATCGCCCGCAGTTCCATGCCGGCCAGGTCGTGGTGGGTGTACGACAGCCCGGTGGTCCACACGTCGTTCCACGGCGGCGTGCCCGGCGGCGTGCCGCGCACAGACGTGGTGGGCAGGCCGGTGGTGCGGTTGCCCGCAACGGTGAGGTACTCGGCCTTGGACTTGATGCGGTAGCGGTTGGAGCTGAGCTGCAGTTCCTGGTTGTCGTCGATCCAGTAACCCAGCTTGGCGTGCAGGTCGTAGGCGCGGGTGGCCATCAGGTCGCCCTGGGTGGTGTCGGTGCCGATGGCGGTACCGTCGCCGTCCAGCCACAGGCCCTGGTCTTCATAGCCGACAACGAACAGGTAGTCCCAGCGGCCGTTGCTGCCGCTGATGCGGTAGTCGGCACGGTAGCTGGTGGTTTCCGCGTTCAGGCCGCTGGTGGGCACGGTGGTCTGCACGCCCACGTGCTGGTTGACCGCACCCGGTTCCGGGCGCCGGGTGATCAGGTTGATGGTGCCGCCGGTCGCTCCCAGGCCGTTCATGGCGTTGGCACCCTGGATCACTTCAATGCGTTCGACCATCGCGTAGTCGATGGTGTGTGCTTCGCGGCCGGTGGGGCGCAGCGGATTGGACTGCGGAATGCCGTCGACCAGGATCAGCGGGGTGCGCCCGCGCAGCGTTTCGCCACTGCCGGTCATCTTGCCGCGGCTGGGTGTGTAGGACGGCAGCAGGCTGGAAAGCACATCCGAGGAATTGCCGCTGATGCGCAGCTGCTGTTCGATGGCCTGGCGGTCGATGATGACCACGGTCTGCGGCGCGGTTTCGGCGGTCTGGCCGGTGCGCGAGGCGCTCACGGTGACGGTGTCGAGGGTACGCGCTTCGTTCTGCTGGGCGAAGGCGGAAGCTGACAGCAGCGCGGTCAGGGCGACGAACAACGGCGAAAAGCGCATGGGCACGTCCTTGGAGCATTGGACGTGGAGAACCAGCCCAATAACAAATGAGAATGAATCTCGTCATTGTTCAGGCCGATGCAGCCGGGGTCAATACCCGATCGGGGGAATGCTGTGGATCACCGCGCCGGAATTACGGCTGGGCCCACGTCTGGACTTCGCCGGCGGCAAACGGCCCCAGCTTCTGCTTCACGATGCGGCCCTGTGCATCCACCAGCACGCTGTAAGGCAGCAGCCCCTGGGCATTGCCCAGCTGCACGCTGGCATCGCGCGGACCGGGCGTCTCCATCACGATCGGGTAGGCCACCGGCACCCGTTGCAGGAAGCGCTGCACATCTTCGGGTGTGTCCAGCGCCAGCCCCAGCACCTGCACGCCGTCGGGTTCCTGCGCCTGCGCGAAGCGCGACAGTTCCGGCATTTCCTCGACGCAGGGCCCGCACCAGCTGGCCCAGACATTGATGAGCAGCGGCCGGCCGGCAAAACGCTGGCGCAGATCGAGCGGCTGTCCCTGCGGGTCAGGCAGCACCAGTGCGGGCAGGGCATCGCCCACCTGCAGCACGGGCACCGGTGCTGCAGGCGTCCGCACGTCTGGATCGCCAGCATCCGCCGCCGGCACCGGCGTCAGCCGATGGCCGGCCCACAGGCCCAGGCCGGCAGCCAGCACCGCGGTCCACAGCAGCGCTGGCCGTTGCCACCTCATCGTGCGGTGCGCAGCAGCGCTTCCTCGACCACGGCCTGGGTAAGCAGGGTCGGCAGCACCGTCGGCGGTGCGCCGGGGCCGTACACCACGTAAAGCGGAACGCCCACGGCCTTGTGCTCATCGAGGAAAGCGGTGATCTGCGGGTCCACATTGGTGTAGTCGCCGCGCATGTACACCGCATTGGTGCGCCTGAGCAGCTCCCTGAACTCCGGCCGCGACAGCACGGCGCGCTCGTTCGCCTTGCAGCTCACGCACCAGTCGGCGGTCATGTTCACGAACACCACGCGGTTGTCGGCACGCAGGCGGTCGAGCAGCTGCGGCGAGTACTCCACGACGTTCTCGCTGGTGGCCTGTGCCGCACGTGCGGGCGGCATCAGCTGGGTCACGCCCCAGACCGGTACCAGCGCGGCGATTGCCAGCAGCACGCCCAGCAGGCCGGCGGCGCGCTGGCTGCGCCAGCGGCTGCGCTCGAACAACCACAGGCCCAGGGCCAGCAGCAGCAGTCCACCCAGCGCCAGCGCCATGCCGTCCACGCCACGCTGCTTGCCCAGCACCCACAGCAGCCACAGTGCGGTGGCATACATCGGGAACGCCAGCACATGCTTGAGCGTTTCCATCCATGGGCCGGGCTTGGGCAGGCGCCGCGCCAGCGCCGGCACGAAGCCGATCAGCAGGAACGGCAGGGCCAGGCCCAGGCCCAGGAACAGGAAGACGGCCATCGCCTGTACGGGCGTGGCAACGAAGGCATAGGCGACCGCGCCACCCATGAACGGACCGACGCACGCGCTGCCGACCACGCAGGCCAGCGCACCGGTGAAGAAATCGCCGGCCGGACCGCTGCGGCGGGCGAGTGACTGGCCGAGGTTGCCCAGGCCACCGCCGAGGGTGAACACGCCGGACAGGCTCAGGCCAACCGCAAACATGATGTAGGCCAGTGCCGCGACCACGCCCGGGTGCTGCAGCTGGAAACCGATGCCCACCGCATTGCCAAGCATGCGCAGGCCGACCATCAGCGCGCCGATCACCGCGAAGGCGACCAGCACTCCCAGCGTGTACCACATGGCATGGCTGCGGGCGCGCTCGGCGCTCTCACCGCTCTGTGCCAGGCCCAGCACTTTCAGCGACAGGATCGGCAGTACGCAGGGCATCAGGTTCAGTACCAGACCACCGGCCAGTGCCAGCAGCAGCACCCACAGGAACGAACGGTCCGGATCCGGGGTGGTGGCCGGCGGGCGGGTACGCAGCGCGTTGTCGCCGCGCGCATCGGCGGCGAACCCTGCCTGCGCGCCGACCACATCGGCACGCGCCGGCTCGCTGTTCGGCACGGTCGGCAGCAGGCGCAACGGGGTGCCGTTGGCAGCCTCGCGCGGTGCAGCGCTGCCCGCCGGCAGCGGTCGGATCATTTCGCTGCGTGGCGCAGGCTGGCCGGCGTGGGCGCTGATCTTGCCCGCGGGGATCGACAGCTTCACCCGTCGGGTCATCGGCGGGTAGCAGATGCCATCGGTCTGGCAACCCTGGAAGGTCACCACCAGCGTGCTGTCCACCGCATCGGTCACCGTGCGGCGCAGCGGCAGCGGCACTTCGACCTGGTGGAAGTACACCGACACATCGCCGAAGTGCTCGTCACGGTGCGACTGCGCGGCGGGCCAGCGCGGCGTATCGGCCAGCACGCCGGCACTGCCTTCCAGCTTCAGTGAAGTGCGATCGCGATACAGGTAGTAGCCCGGCGCGGGACTGAAGCGCAGCAGCAGGGTGTTGCCATCGCTGGCGATCGCGTCGAAGCCGAACGCCTGTTCGGAGGGCAGCGGCAGCGCCTGGCTGTTGCTGCTGCCGGGCAGGCGCAGGCCACCACCGCTGCCGGCCCCGGCAAGCGGAGTGTTGAACGCGTTCACGCCGGTGACCCGCGCGGTCGGCAGGGGGGCTGCGGCGCCACCGCCGCCACCGCCGCCACCGGGCAGTGTCACCTGGACCACGCGCTTCTGCGGTGGATAGCAGACACCGGCATCGGCGCAGCCCTGGTAGCGCACTTCCAGGCTGAGGGTGCCGGCCGCATCCGTCGGCGCGCCCGGCAGGGAAACCTGCAGGCGTTCGCGGTAGGTCTCGACCTCGCCGAAGAAATCGTCGTGGTGCTTGGTGCCGCTGGGCATCTGCAGCGCACCGGCATTGAAGGCCGGGTCGGCCTTGACGCTGGTGCGGTGGCGATAGAGGTAGTACCCCGGCGCGATCTTGAACTGCAGCTGGATCTGGTTCCGCTCCGGCGCACTGGCGGTCAGTGCGAACGCCTGGTCCACCGGCAGCAGATCTTTCTCGTCCAGGGCGAATGCAGGCAGGGCCAGCGAGAGCAGGGCGCACAGCGCGGCGGCACGGGCAAACAGATTCATCAAGCGGTGTCCTCCCGGGTCTGCGCCCGGATCCAATCCAGATAGGCCGGCAGTCCGGCCCGGGTTTCGACCGCGATGCACTCGGGGAGTTCATACGGATGCAGTTCGACGATGCGTGCCATCGCTGCCTCCACGCGGCTGGCCGTGGTCTTCACCAGCAACTGCAGCTCGGCATCGGTGGTGACCTCGCCCTGCCAGCGGTAGGTCGACTGCGCCCCTTCCAGGCGCGTCACGCAGGCGGCCAGGCGCTCGCCGACCAGCGCCTGCGCGATGCGCTCGGCACTGGCCCGGTCCGGGCAGGTGGTCAACAGCAGCAGGACGGGATCGACGGTCGGCATGACCGTCGAGTATAGGGCCGCCGCCGGATCAAGGTCCGGCGGCGGCGATGGACCGCTGCGTTGCGCGGTCAGTTGGCCAGCTGGCAGGTCGCCGGCTTGGCCGAGGTGAACAACGCCGGCGTCGCCCACTCGGGGTGGTCGATGAACGGGTTGCGGTTGCCCTGGAAGCTGTAGATCACGTCATTGCGGGCGCGCTCGGCGTCGTCCGGCGGATCGGACAGATGCCAGTCGATCAGCGTCGAGAGCAGGCCCATGTAGGCCGGCGAACTGCTGGTCCGGACGATCCGGCTGCGGTCGTCGGTCAGCTCCAGGTCCGGCTCGGACTGGCCGGTGGCTGCATCCTTGCCACCCTCGTAGCGGATCGCCATGTACATCACCGCGCGTGCCATGTCGCCCTTGCGATGGCCCCACACCTCGAAGGTGCCGGTGTTGCCGTCCGGCGTGCGCACCCAGTTGGAATTGCCCGGGTAGCCGCCGCTGCCGCCGCCATGGCCGTTGTTGGCCTCGGTGGCGCGCTCGCCACAGGTGGCATCGCACTTGCCGAACGGCTTGTTGCCGCGGTCGGCATTCCACTGCGCATCGGTCAGATACAGCATGTGGGTGTCGGTGTAGGGCGCGTAGGGCAGGCCCTTGTCGCCGGTGGTGCTGGCAAAGCCCAGCGAGTTCGGCCAGGTGTGCTCGCGGTTGTAGGTCAGGCCGCTGCCGGTGCCTGCGCGATCGCTGACCTTGGCGTAGCTGCGGTTGCGATAAGCATCGAGGATGCGGTTGGGATTGTTCGGATCCTCGTCGGCGATCTCCAGGATGGTCCAGGTGCTGGTGCCCGAGCCGCTGTACGGATAGGCGGTGTGGCCCTTGATGGTTGCGTGCAGCGAGCAGCGCAGCTGGCTCGGGCTGGAGGTGTTGACCCTGGAGTAGTAGCCCGCCGGCACGCCGGGATTGCCCGGATCGGGGTTGCCCGTGGCGCTGGCCACGGTGAAGGCGATGCGGCTGTCGGCAGCCGGATGCGCGCCCTGCAGGTCGGTGATGCGCGCGGCGCGGATGTCGAAGCGGCAGGCCTCACCGGCCACCAGTGCGGTGTTGGTCGACAGCTTCACGCTCCTGCCGCTGGCCGGGTGGGTCAGCGGTACGCTGCCGGAGGTGCCGCAGCTCAGCGCGAAGGCGCCGCTGGCCAGGTTCACCGTCTCGCTGAACACCACTTCCAGATCGGCCGCGGCCGGGAACGTGCTGCTGCCCTGGGCCGGGGTGGTGGTGGACACCGATGGCGGCGTATTGGGACCGGGCGTACCCCCACCGCTGAAGATCTGGCCGTTGTTGCAGCTGCCGAAGGTCTGCGCCGCCGATTCGGCCCAGGTGAAGTGGGCGTACTGGCTGCCGCTGCCCGTCAGCTGCAGTGAGGTGCCGGGGGCCGTGCTGTTGGTCTCGGCCACCGGAATGTTCTGGCTGGTCATGCCCGCGGCGGGACCGCCGGAGGCGGTGATCGTGCCCTCATAGCTGAGGAACTGGACCACCTTGCCGCTGGCGTCGACCAGCGCGATGCCGTCGTTGGGACCGTTCTGGATGCCGTTGGTCGGATAGCTGACCACGGCCAGGGTGGCGCTGCCGCACCCGGCCGCACTGCCGGCAGGGACGGCCGTGTTGGCATACACCGAAGCGGCCGATGGCGTGCTGCCGTTGTAGAGATACAGCCGGTAGCCGGACAGATCCTCGCCGGCGGTGGCCACGACCTCGATCGCCTCGCCGACGTCACCGGCGGCGGTGCTGTCGTCGTAATGCAGTTCGTTGATGAAGACCTCGGCCTGGGCCGGCGCGGTGGCCAGGGCCAGCAGGCAGGCGGTGGCGAGCGGGGACAGCAATCGCATCGACGACTCCTTGTGATTGGGAATGCGTGGCCGAGCCTAAGGCCGATCCCGTGACACTTTGTCGTAAATGAACCTCAGATATCTGACAGTGCGATGATCGTCACCTAATTCAGGGCCACCCCACCGCACTGCCGCAGCCTCCGGCGCGGAAATTTTTTTCGCGACGCCCCTTGAAAGCCTCCCGGGGGGCTCCATCTCTGCCGTGCTCCCGACCTGGTCGGGTTTCTTCACGTGCGGTTCTGGCACTCGCCTGGTGCGAGTGCTAACATCGCCGGACTTTTTTAGACCAATCAATCACTTAAGAGGTCTCCTATGAGCATCAAGCCGCTGCACGACCGCGTTGTGGTCAAGCCGATCGAAGCCGACGAAATCTCCGCCGGTGGCATCGTCATCCCCGACTCGGCCAAGGAAAAGTCCACCAAGGGTGAAGTCGTGGCCGTCGGCCCCGGCAAGCCGCTGGACAACGGCAGCGTGCGCGCGCCGTCGCTGAAGGTCGGTGACAAGGTCATCTACGGCCAGTACGCCGGCAGCTCGTACAAGAGCGAAGGCGTCGAGTACAAGGTCCTGCGCGAAGACGACGTGCTCGCCGTCATCGGCTGAGCCACGCTGCGACCTGTTTCAACCTGATCCCTACATCCCAGCCGCCGGGCACGGCCCGGCGCGACCAATGAGGTAATTGCAATGGCTGCCAAGGATATCCGTTTCGGTGAAGACGCCCGTTCGCGCATGGTGCGCGGCGTCAACGTTCTCGCCAATGCCGTCAAGGCCACCCTCGGCCCGAAGGGCCGCAATGTCGTGCTCGAGAAGAGCTTCGGCGCCCCGACCATCACCAAGGACGGCGTCTCCGTCGCCAAGGAAATCGAACTGGCTGACAAGTTCGAGAACATGGGCGCGCAGATGGTGAAGGAAGTTGCTTCGCGCACCAACGACGACGCCGGCGACGGCACCACCACCGCCACCGTGCTGGCCCAGGCCCTGATCCGCGAAGGCGCCAAGGCCGTTGCTGCCGGCATGAACCCGATGGACCTCAAGCGCGGTATCGACAAGGCCGTCGTGGCTGCCGTCACCGAGCTGAAGAACATTTCCAAGCCGACCGCTGACGACAAGGCGATCGCCCAGGTCGGCACCATCTCGGCCAACTCGGACGAGTCGATCGGCCAGATCATCGCTGACGCGATGAAGGAAGTCGGCAAGGAAGGCGTGATCACCGTTGAAGAAGGCTCGGGCCTGGACAACGAGCTGGACGTGGTCAAGGGCATGCAGTTCGACCGCGGCTACCTGTCCCCGTACTTCATCAACAACCAGCAGTCGCAGACCGCTGACCTGGATGACCCGTTCATCCTGCTGCACGACAAGAAGATCTCCAATGTCCGTGACCTGCTGCCGGTGCTGGAAGGCGTCGCCAAGGCCGGCAAGCCGCTGCTGATCGTGGCCGAGGAAGTCGAAGGCGAAGCGCTGGCGACCCTGGTGGTCAACACCATCCGTGGCATCGTCAAGGTCGTGGCCGTGAAGGCCCCGGGCTTCGGCGACCGTCGCAAGGCGATGCTGGAAGACATGGCCGTGCTGACCGGCGGCACCGTGATCTCCGAAGAAGTGGGCCTGTCGCTGGAGAAGGCCACCATCAAGGACCTGGGCCGCGCCAAGAAGGTGCAGGTCTCCAAGGAGAACACCACCATCATCGACGGCGTGGGCGACAAGGCTGCGGTCGAATCGCGCGTTGCGCAGATCAAGACCCAGATCCAGGACACCTCCTCGGATTACGACCGCGAGAAGCTGCAGGAACGCGTGGCCAAGCTGGCCGGCGGCGTTGCCGTGATCAAGGTGGGTGCGTCCACCGAAATCGAAATGAAGGAAAAGAAGGATCGCGTCGACGACGCCCTGCACGCTACCCGTGCAGCCGTTGAAGAAGGCGTGGTTCCGGGCGGCGGCGTTGCACTGGTCCGTGCGGTCACCGCGCTGGCCGGCCTGAAGGGCGCCAACGAAGACCAGAACCACGGCATCCAGATCGCCCTGCGCGCGATGGAAGCCCCGCTGCGCGAGATCGTCGCCAACGCCGGCGAAGAGCCGTCCGTCATCGTCAACAAGGTCAAGGAAGGCAGCGGCAGCTTCGGCTACAACGCCGCCACCGGCGAGTTCGGCGACATGCTGCAGTTCGGCATCCTGGACCCGACCAAGGTGACCCGTTCGGCGCTGCAGAACGCGGCCTCGATCGCTGGCCTGATGATCACCACCGAAGCGATGGTTGCCGAAGCGCCGAAGAAGGACGAGCCGGCCCTGGGCGGCGCCGGCGGCATGGGCGGCATGGGTGGCATGGGCGGCATGGACTTCTAAGGTCCGCGCTGTTCCCGATGAAGTGAAAAACCCCGCCGCAAGGCGGGGTTTTTTTATGGGCGTTCCGCGCCCCTGCTGGACGTGGATCGTGGTCCAGCTGTCAGCGCACGAATGCCTTCGTGGCCCCGTATTCCCATTCCCACGGCACCCCCGTCTCGCCCAGCACGAAGCGCACCAGTGCCGGGAAGGCCGCTTCGGCGCGCACATCGTTGCCCAGGATCACCACGCAGCGTTGGCCTTGTTCGATGCACACCAGCGTGTTGCCCACCGCATCGTCATGGCCGCCCTTGTAGAAGCCTGCGCCCTGTGGGCCGTTGAACGTCACCACGCCCAGTCCCGCAGCCAGGTTCTTGCGCCGCTGCGCCACCGGCAGTTCCGGCTGCAGCGTCGGAAACTGGCTGGCGGTGGTGATCGGCAGCTGCGGCCGCACCAGCTCCCGGCGCATCGACGCCGACAGCCCCTGGCCACTGACATAGCCCGCCGCGAAATTGCCCATGTCGGCGATGGTCGTGTCCATCGAACCGGCGGCACGCACGCGGCTGCGTTCATCGTGCGGCTCCGTCGTGCCTTCGGCGGTCCAGCCGTCGGCCAGATTCGTGGCGAAATCCTCGCGCCACATCATGCTGGTGCGGGGCATGCCGAAGCGGTCGAACACGCGCTGCTGCATGAGCGTACCCACGTCCTGGCCGAGCCCGCGCTCCAGCACGAACTGCAGCAGGATCAGGCCTTCGCCGGAATAGCCATAGCGGCTGCCCGGATCGAAGTGGAACTTCAGTTTTCCGTCCGGCTCCAGGAATGCAAAATTGGCAAAGCCGCTGGCATGGTTGAGCAGCAGGCGCGGGGTCAGCCGGCGCCAACGTTCGTCGCCTGCCAGCACGGTGTAATCGGCGTACTTCTTCGGCTCGGCCGGATAGTCCGGCAGCGGTCTGTCCAGTGCGCTGGCGATGCTGGCATCCAGATCGATCACCTTGTCCTGTGCCAGCTGCGCCATCAGGTGGCCGAAGGCCATCTTGGTCAGCGATGCCGCATACATCACCGTGTCGGTCTGCAGCGGTTCGCCGGCGGCGTTGCGCTCGCCATAGGCGGCAACGTGCACGACCTTGCCACCGTCGACAACGGCCACTGCCATCCCGCGGGCGTGGGCGACCTGCATCAGGCGCTTGGCTTCGGCATCGATCCGGGCCGGGGAGGGCACGGGAGGGGGAGCGGCCATCACGGCGGCGGGGAACAGCGTCAGCAACAGCAGGACGGCACGGCGCATGCGTGGAACTCCTGGCGGGACGTGGCGCGATGCTACCGCAGCTTCGGCTGCTTGCAGCCCCCCTGCGTGAGGAGCGCGACCGGCCAGGCCCGGCGGCAGGCCCCGTAGGTGTTGCGTTCCATCCCGGCATGAATATGATTAGGCGCCTAAACATATTGGAAATCACCATGCTTGAGGCAAAACATGGCGCCCTTCTGGATGAGGCCCGGCGACGTGGCCACGCCAATATCACCCTGCTGCATCTGTGCTTCCAGCTGCTGTCGCTGTCCTCGGCGATCGATCGCGACTGCGCCAGCCGGCTGGCACCGCACGGGCTCAGTGAAGGCCGCTTCATCGTGCTGTTCCTGCTGCACGGTGCCGGCGGCACACTGCCGCCGCATGCGCTGGCCGAGCGCGCCGGCGTCACCCGCGCCACCATCAGCGGCCTGCTCGATGGCCTGCAGCGCGAAGGGCTGCTGCAGCGGCGCAGCGATGCGGACGATGGCCGTCGCCTGCAGATCGTGCTGACCGCCCAGGGCATGCGCCTGGCCGAAGACCTCTTCAATCAGCACACGCAGTGGATCGCGGGCCTGTTCAATGGCCTGGACACTGCCGAGCAGGTGCAGCTCTCACAGCTGCTGGCCAAGGTGTGGCAGCACACCGGCTGCGGACGGAAGGACCTGCAGTGAGCGCAGCGATCAGCCCGGCGCGAAAGCACCAGCTGGATACCGGGGCAGCCGCCAGCACGCATCTGGCGGAATGTCTGGCCGTGGACTTCGCGGTGTTGCTGCAGACCGTTGCGGTGCTGCCGGAGAGTGCCATTCAATGCATGCGCGATGCCGCCAGCAAGGGCATCACCCAGCGCATGGTTCTGGCGGCAACGCTGTTGCGTGAAGCCAGGCAGGGTGATCCTGCACAGTGGCAGTCGCATGCATCCGACACCGCGCGCGGCTGGGCCTGCTACCTGATCGGTGGCGATGCCACCGCCTCCCTGCCGGTGAAGCTGGAGAAGATGCGCCCCTTGGCCGATGATCCGCATTTCGGCGTGCGCGAATGGGCGTGGCTGGCGCTGCGCACCGACATCGTTGCCGCACCATTGCTGGCGCTTGAATGCCTGCAGCCGTGGACGCAGGAACCGTCCGCCCATCTGCGCCGGTTTGCCTGTGAAGCACTGCGTCCCCGTGGCGTCTGGGCGGCGCACATCGCTCTTTTCAAACAGCATCCCGAACACGCGCATTCGCTGCTGGAGGCACTGGCTGATGATCCCGAACGCTATGTGCAGGACTCCGTCGGCAACTGGCTCAACGATGCCGGGAAGACCCAGCCGCAGTGGCTGCGTGACCTGTGCACACGCTGGCAACGCGAGCGCGACAGCCCTGCCAACGCATACATCCGCAGGCGCGCGCTGCGTTCACTGTGATCCGGCGGGTGCCGGCCGATGACCGGGCCATCGGGCCCGGTCACATTGCGCGAACGCGGCTAGTGCGGCTGCAGGCGTTCGGCCGCATGCGTGGCCAGCCCCAGCGATGCCAGCATCAACCCTTCCATCACCCGGTCGCTCACGTGATGTTCCGGCGCCGCGTTCTGGCGGCAGCGTTCGGCGGCCAGCAGCACCTCCTGCACGGTGCGCAGGCCGGCCAGTGCGCCATCGGCATCGGCCAGCATCATGCGCCGGCCGTTCGCTGGATGGCGTTCGGGCCAGGGTTGGCCGTCGGCGGCCGCACCGCTGCCGATGCGCTGCAGGTTGGCGACCAGGCTGTTGGGATCAACCGGCGCCTGATCGGCATTGGCCGGATCGGGGTGGGCACCCGGGAAGGGAACGTGTGGTGTGTTCATGGCGTGTGCTCCGTACAGGACAGACGACACCGCCACCGGAAGAGGTGGCGGACGGTACGTGGCGGCAAAGACCGGGAGATGCTGATACCGGCGGGCGCAAGCGCCCCCACGCACCGCCCGCCATGGAACGCGGACGGATTGCCAGCCGGCGCCGCCCAAGGCGACGCCGGCTGACAAGCGTAAACAACATCTCCTCGGGCTTTGCCGACCCGGCCACCCTTTCCGGTGGCAAACCATCTTGAGCACATGTCCGCGTGGAATGCCAAGGCAGTACGCGACATGTCATGAACGCGGCGGAAGTATCGCATATGCCATTGCCCGTAGAGCCGCGCATCGAGCGCCTGCAGGCCCCTTCCGGGCCGGAGGGTGGGAAGCCTGGAAGGAAGATCTCAACGCGGTGGCACCATCGGTCCAGTCGCGACACCATCGATCCGCACACCGGCACATGCGCCGGTCATCCGGACGCGGTAAACAGTGCATTGCCCACGTCCACCCGCAAGGAAGTCGATCATGCAGAGCACGCTCCAGGTCACGCTGTTCGGCCCTCCCGGCGACACCCCGGCGTTGCAGTTGCCGGATGTGGACGGGCCCTCGGTGGCGATACCGGAATCTACCCTGCGGCGGCTGGTCTCCGATCTCTACACGGCGCGGTCCCTGCTCAACCCCGAGCAGCTGGAGGAGGCGAGACGGGAGCTGGATCAGGTGCTGGAGCGCTGGGCCGATATCCACGAGGGCCTGCTGCTGGACGTGGAAGTACATGGCAGCCGCTAGATCGCCGTGCTGCTGAACCGCTTCCCCAGTTGCGGATGAAACATTTTGTGCTGCGCAGAAGCTGTGCTATCAATACACCCCATGAACGCAGCCGCTACCCGCTTTTACTGGTATTACTTTCCGAAGCCACTGGCGGAGGAAGGACTGCGCTCACCCTGAAGAAAGCTTCAGACGCATTCCCGAAAGCCGCCAGCGAACCTGGCGGCTTTTTTCATGCCGCCTCGCTGGGGACCCCCAACGTACCGGAGACCTCCCCCATGCCCCCCCATACCGACGACCTGCGCATCCGCACCATCGAACCGCTCACACCGCCTGCCCAGCTGCTGGCGATGCTGCCGTGTGACGATGAGGCGTCCGACACCGTCAGTGCTTCGCGCGCTGCCCTGCACCAGATCCTGCATGGCCGCGACGATCGCCTGGCAGTCGTGGTCGGCCCGTGCTCGATCCACGATCCGAATGCGGCCATCGAGTACGCACAGCGCCTGAAGCCGCTGCGCGACGCGCTGGCCGGCGAGCTGGAGATCGTCATGCGCGTGTACTTCGAGAAGCCGCGCACCACGGTGGGCTGGAAGGGCCTGATCAATGACCCGGACCTGGACGGCAGCTTCCGGATCGACAAGGGCCTGCGCATCGCCCGCGGCCTGCTGCGCGACATCAACAAGCTCGGCCTGCCGGCCGGCGTTGAATTCCTCGACGTGATCTCGCCGCAGTACATCGCCGACCTGGTGGCATGGGGCGCGATCGGCGCACGCACCACCGAGAGCCAGGTGCACCGCGAACTGGCCTCCGGCCTGTCGTGCCCGGTGGGCTTCAAGAACGGCACGGATGGCAACGTCAAGATCGCGGCCGATGCGGTCGGCGCGGCCTCCAACCCGCATCATTTCCTGTCGGTGACCAAGCAGGGCGGCACCGCCATCGTTTCGACCACCGGCAACCCGGATTGCCATGTGATCCTGCGCGGCGGCAAGCAGCCGAACTACGACGCGGCCAGCGTGGCCGACGCCTGCCAGGCGCTGGCCAAGGCCAGGCTGCCGACGCGGCTGATGATCGATGCCAGCCATGCCAACAGCCTGAAAAACCCGGAAAACCAGCCGAAGGTGATCGAAGACATCGCCGTTCAGTTGGAGGAGGGCGAACAGCGCATCGTGGGCGTGATGATCGAGAGCCATCTGGTGGGAGGCCGGCAGGACCTGGTGGAAGGCCAGCCGCTGGTCTACGGACAGAGCATCACCGATGGCTGCATCGACTGGGACACCACCGTGACGGTGCTGGAGCGACTGGCTGCGGCCGTGCGCGCCCGTCGCGAAGTGACGGTGTCTGAAGCCGCCTGAGCGCGGCATGTGTGTGGATGGCGGCCAGCGCCTGCGGGGGTGCGGCCGCGATCAGGGCCGGTCGGAGTTGGAGACCGGCCCGTCCGCACCGGCGATGCGCCTGGCGCTGCGCATGAGCGACAGCGCCAGGTCCATCGCCGGGGTGGTGCAGGGCACGAAGGGGAGCGCCGGGCCATGCCCGGCGAACACGCCATCGTTCAATGCACTTCGTCGTGATACACGAACTTCGGCATCTCCCAGCGGTAGTGGATCGCCAGCAGGCGCAGGGCGAAGCCGCCCGCCAGGCAGCACAGGATGGCCGTGGCGTCGGACACGTTCCAGTGCAGCAGCAGCAGATAGGCGGCGCCGGTCAGCAGCGCGATGATCGCGTACAGCTCCTTCTGGAAAATCAGCGGCACTTCGTTGCACAGAATGTCGCGCAGCACGCCGCCGAACGCACCGGTCAGCATGCCGGCGATCAGTACGATCGGCGTGGCATGACCGGCCTCGCGCGCGATCGAGCAACCGATCAGCGTGAAGGCGATCAGGCCCAGGCCGTCGAGCACCAGGAAGGTGCGGCGGAAATGATGCATCCAGCGTGCGACCCAGGTGGCGATCAGCGCCGCGCACACGGTGAAGCCGAGGTACTCGGGATGCATGACCCAGCCCAGCGGATAGTGGCCAAGCAGGATGTCGCGCAGTGAACCACCGCCGAGTGCGGTAACGCAGGCGATCATGACCACGCCGAACAGATCCATGCGGCGGCGGCCCGCGGACAGTGCGCCGGTCATGGCTTCGGCGGAAATGGCGATCAGGTAGATGATGGACAGCAACATGGGGCAGGCTCCGGACGCGGTGGGGCCGGCCATGCGCGCACGCCGCCATTGCCTGCGCAATGACGGGATGACGATGACCGGTGCCGCTCCCGCTGTCCTTTTGCCTGAGAGTTCAGCGGCGTAGGCCGCGTGCCCCTTCGGCGGATCGTGCCGGGCATGCCCGGTGACCTCTCTCCAGCTCGGCGAGTCGAATGCATGGTTGGTGGGATTCCAGCCCACCGGCCTGAGCGATCATGGGAGCCTGCGCCTTCGGCGGGCGCCAGCGCGGCGCCTCTCTCCTGCATTCGCGGGCAGTATATCCGCTGCGGTGCAGCACGGCATAATCCCGGCATGGCCCCATCCCAGCGCCCGTGGTTCCTGTACCTGCTCGAATGCCACGATGGCAGCTACTACGCTGGCATCAGCACCGACGTGGACGCGCGTTTCGCCGCCCATCGCGCCGGCACGGGGGCGCGCTACACCCGGGCCCGCCCGCCGCTGCGCATCCTGGCCGTGCGCGAGTACCCGGACCGCTCCGCCGCCTCGCGCGCCGAATGGCAGCTCAAACAGCTGCCGCGCGAGCGCAAGCTGGCGTGGTTGCAGGCGCCGACCGAGGGAATTCTTTAGAGACGGGCCATGCTCGGCTCCGGCCCTCCGCCATCGCTAGGTTCAGGACATTCACGACATGCGACGACGGGAACGCTGACCATGCGATTATCGCTGCGACCATCGACACAGGGATCGATCCGATGAAGGTCCGTTGGATGCTGCTGTTGACCCTCTGCACGGCCCTGCAGGCCTGTATGCAGACGCCGGCACCGCCGTCGCCGCTTCAGCACGGGCAGATCGGCACCGCCGCCGAGCTGGCCTCGCAGCGTGGCCTGACCGCGCCGAATACGCCCCGTTTGCGCCGCGACCTGGTGCCGGCCGATCTGGTCGATCTGATTCCGCTCGCCGAAAAATGGGGCATCGGCGATGACCTGCTGCGCAGCGAGATGCAGGAACGTGCCACTGACGCGGAGAAGCAAGCGATGGGCGATGCATTGAAAGACCGTCATGCGCATATCACCGCGTGGCTCGACAGCTTTCCGCCGGGGCAGTCAATGTCCGACGAGGCCGCTGCGTTCATGTATATGCAGGTGAGCGCTGACGAAATGGGCCTGATGCAGCAGTAGGTTCACGCCATGTGGGGTCAGATCCCGTTCCACAGGAAAGGGATCTGACCCCTTGCAGGCCTGCGCTACCGCTTCGGCCGGCGGTCATCCTGGTCATCGCCGAAGATGATGCGTGCGCTGCGCTGGTAGCTCCAGTACGCCACCGCCCAGTTCAGCAGCACCACGATGCGGTTGCGGAAGCCGATCAGGAAGAACACGTGCGCGGCCAGCCAGAACCACCAGGCCAGCACGCCCGACAGCTGCAGGCGCCCCAGGTGCACGATGGCGGCCATGCGGCCGATGGTGGCCAGGTTGCCGTAGTCGGCGTACTTGAAGGGCCCGGGCTCCGGCCTGCCGTGCAGGCGTGCACGGATGACTTCGGCGACGTACTTGCCCATCTGCTTGGCGGCGGGCGCTACGCCGGGCACGGGCTTGCCGTTGGCCTGGTTCACCGCGGCCAGATCGCCGGCCACAAACAGTTCCGGATGCCCGGGCAGGGTCAGGTCCGGCTGCACCTGCACGCGCCCGGCACGGTCCAGCGGCACGTCCAGCGTGCGCGCCAGCGGCGAGGCGGCCACGCCGGCCGCCCACACCACGGTGCGCGCCGGCACGAACTGGTCACCCAGCGTGAAGCCCTGGCTGTCGATGTTGCTCACCGGCGTTCCGGTCAGCACTTCCACGCCCAGCTTTTCCAGCTGCCGGCGCGCCTTCAGCGAGAGCACTTCCGGGAACGATGACAGCACGCGTGGACCGGCTTCCACCAGGCGCACCTTGGCGCTGGCCGGATCGATGTGGCGGAACTCGTTGCGCAGCGTATGGCGCGCAATCTCGGCCAGGGTACCCGCCAGTTCGACGCCGGTCGGGCCGCCGCCGACGACGGCAAAGCTGAGCCATGCCGCCTTCCTGGCCGGGTCCGGTTCGGCTTCGGCGCGCTCGAACGCCAGCAGCAGCTTGCGGCGCAGGGCAATGGCATCGTCGAGGGTTTTCAGGCCGGGCGCATCATCGGCCCACTGGTCGTTGCCGAAGTAGGCGTGAGTGGCGCCGGCAGCCAGCAGCAGGCTGTCGTAGTCCAGCGTGCTGCCGTCGGCCAATCGCACCTGGCGGACCTGCCTGTCGATGGCCACGACCTCACCGAGCCGCACTTCCACGTTGCGCTGGTGGCCGAGGATGTGGCGCAGCGGTGCGGCGATATCCGGCGCTGACAGGCCTGCGGTCGCGACCTGGTACAGCAGCGGCTGGAACAGGTGATGGTTGCGGCGGTCGACCAGGGTGATGCGGATGCGTTCGCGTGCCAGCGCACGGGTGGCCCAGAGGCCGGCAAAACCGCCGCCGACAACGACCAGGTGGGGAACGCGCTCACGACTCATCGACTCACTCCAGGGGGCATGGGGAACCGTCCGGCATCTTCGCACGGCGGCGGCCTGTCACGTCAGCGTGCGCGCGGATCGGCGATACTCGGATTCAGGCAACCGCCAGCGAGAAGCCCATGAGCGAACCGGAAAAGCGCATCGCCCTGTTGATCGATGCCGACAACGCGCCCGCATCGAAGATCGACGAAGTGCTGGCGGAGGTGGCCCGCTACGGCGTGGCCAATGTCCGCCGTGCCTACGGCAACTGGAAGAGCCCGCGGCTGAAAGGCTGGGAGGCGGTGCTGCACGAGTACGCGATCCGGCCCATCCAGCAGTTCGCCTACAGCAAGGGCAAGAACGCCTCGGACATGGCCATGGTGATCGATGCGATGGACCTGCTGTACGCGCGCAACTTGGACGGCTTCGCCATCGTCTCCAGCGATGCTGATTTCACTCCAATGGTCATGCGCCTGTTGACCGATGGGGTGAAGGTATATGGCTTCGGTGAAAAGAAGACGCCGGAGCCCTTCGTCAATGCCTGTTCCAAATTCACCTATCTGGAAGCACTGGGCCAGGCCCATGCCAGCGTGCCGGAAGTGGAGCAGGGCACGACAGAGCCGGGAGCCATCGAGCCGGCCACCGGTGAAACGGGCAGTGGCGACGAAGTGCGCCCGCGCAAGAGCGGCGCGGAAATGCGCAGCGATACACGTCTGGTGAAGATGCTGCGCCGCGCCGTGTCCGCAGCGGAAGGCGAGGACGGTTGGTCGCACCTGGGGCCGGTGGGCAGCCAGATCGCCAACCAGGCCTCGTTCGATTCGCGCAACTACGGCTATGGAAAGCTGAGTGATCTGCTGGCGGCGATCGGCCTGTTCGAACTGAAGAAGGATGGCAAGTCGTCCTACGTGCGCGCGCTGCCGAAGAAGAACCGGTAGCGCCGGGCCATGCCCGGCCGACGTCCACCGCAGTCATTCCGCACGCCCACATATGCACCGATCAGGCGTATCGTTGCCGCTCGCATTGCCCGCAAGGAATACCCGCATGTTGAAGATCTGGGGCCGTCGCAATTCCAGCAACGTCCGCAAGGTGCTGTGGTGTGCCGAAGAGATCGGCCTGCCCTACGAGTCCATCGAAGTGGGTGGCAGCCACGGTGGCACACAGACGCCGGAATACCTGGCGATGAACCCCAACAGCCTGGTGCCGGTGATCGAAGACCAGGGCCTGCCGCTGTGGGAGTCCAACGCCATCGTGCGCTACCTGAGCGCGCGCTACGCGCTGGGGACACTGTACGCCGAGGATCCGATGGAGCGCGCACAGGCCGAGAAATGGATGGACTGGAGCACCTCGCGGATGGCGCCGCTGTACAGCGATCTGATATGGGGCATCATGCGCACCGCGCCGGCAGACCGCGACGAATCGCGCATCAATGCCGCCATCGTGCGCGCCGCCGATTACCTGGCGATGGCCGATGCGACGCTGGCCACGCAGCCGTGGCTGTCGGGCGCGACATTCGCGATGGGCGACATCCCGTTGGGTTCACTGGTGTACGCCTGGTATGAACTGCCGATCCAGCGTCCGGACCTGCCCCACCTGGCCGAGTGGTACGCCCGGCTGCGTGAGCGACCCGCTTACCAGCGCGGCGTGATGTCACCGCTGACGTGAGCGGGAATCGCGCGCGGCAACGGTAGCGCCGGGCCATGCCCGGCGGATTCTGCATGCATTCAATACAGATCCGTCGGATCCACATCCAGCGACCAGCGCACCTTGCGGGCTTCCGGCAAGGCATACAGCTGCGGCACCAGCTGCGCCAGCACGCCGTGAAGAGGCGGGCGCTGTGCCGATGAAAGCAGCAGCTGCGTGCGCTGGTAGCCGGCCCGGCGCGGCATCGGTGCCGGCATCGGTCCGTACGCCTCCACCAGCGCCTGTTCGCCCAGTAGTCGCCGTGCAGCCAGCAGGAACGCGTTGGCGTGCTCCACCTGCTGCGCTTCGGCACGCATCAGTGCCAGGTGCGCGAAGGGCGGGAAGCCGGCGGCCTGCCGCTGGTTCAGTTCGGCCTGCGCGAACGGGTGGTAGCCGCCGTTGACCAGCGTCTCCAGCAGGGGATGACCCGGATGGTGGGTCTGCAGCCACACCTCGCCCGGATCGCGGGCGCGCCCGGCGCGGCCGGCGACCTGGATCAACTGCTGCGCGAGTTTCTCGCTGGCGCGGAAATCGGCCGAGAACAGGCCCTCGTCGATGCCGACCACCACCACCAGCGTGAGTCTGGGCAGATCGTGGCCCTTGGCCAGGATCTGTGTGCCGACCAGGATGCCGGCCTGGTCCCCCAGCTTGGCCAGCTGCTGTTCCAGCGCATCGCGGCGGGCGGTGGTGCCGCGGTCGATGCGTACCACCGGGTACTCGGCGAAGGCGGCGGCGAGGTGCTCCTCCAGCCGCTCGGTGCCGATTCCCTGTGGCTGCAGGGCCAGGCTGCCGCAGGCGGGGCAGGCCAGTGGCGCCGGTTGCCGCGCACCGCAGTGATGGCACTGCAGGCGACGGCCACCGCCATGCACGGTCATTGGCGCATCGCAGCGCTGGCACGGCGCGGTCCAGCCGCAGTCATGGCACAGCAGTACCGGTGCGTAACCACGCCGGTTCTTGAACACCAGCACCTGCTGGCCGCGCTGCAGGTGCTCGCCGATGCCGGCCAGCACTTCGGCGGAAAGACCGTCCTGCAGGGGACGCTTGCGCACATCGAGGATGCGCACGCGTGGCGGCCGTGCGTCGCCGGCGCGCTGCTTCAGGCGCAGGTGCAGGTAACGACCGGCGTAGGCGTTGTGCAGGGTTTCCAGCGACGGCGTCGCGCTGCCCAGCAGCACAGGAACGCCCAGTGCCTTGGCCCGCACCAGGGCGAAATCGCGCGCGTGGTAGCGGATGCCGTCCTGCTGCTTGTAGCTGCCGTCATGTTCCTCGTCCACGATCAGCAGGCCGGCCTGCGGCAGCGGCGTGAACACCGCCGAGCGGGTGCCGACGATCACCCGCGCTTCGCCGCGCGAGGCGGCGGCCCAGACGCGCGCGCGCTCGTTGTCGTTCAATCCCGAATGCAGCGCATGCACGGCGATGCCCAGGCGGCCGCGGAAACGCGCCAGGGTCTGCGGCGTCAGTCCAATTTCGGGTACCAGCACCAGCGCCTGCCGGCCTTGGGCCAGGCAGTGGATGATCGCCTGCAGGTAGACCTCGGTCTTGCCGCTGCCGGTCACCCCATCGAGCAGGAAAGGCTGGAACCCCTCCGCGGCGTTGATCGCGGCAACGGCGTCGGCCTGGTCCGGATTGAGGGTCGGGCCGGGCAGCGGTTGCGCGTGCTGTGGCGCCACGCTCAGTGCAACGCGCTCGGCCAGCGCGCGCTTGCCGAGACTGCGCGCCGCGCTGCGCCAGTCCTCCATGCGCGCCCCCAGCACGTCCTCGTCCACGACGGCGTCGGCCAGCAGCTCCGCCAACTGCCGCGGGCGGCTGCCTGCGCGCAGCGTGCCGCGCTGCGCGTGGCCTGCGGCGGTCAGCTGCCAGCCCCAATGATGGGTGTCGGGCAGGGCCTCACCGTGCCGCAGCGGCCCCGGCAGGGCAGTGCTCAGCACTTCGCCCAGCGGCGCGTGGGTGTACCGGGCCAGCCATTGCAGGCTCTGCCACAGTTCGCCCTGCAGCAGGGGCGCGGGGTCGCACCACGCGAGCGCCTGACGCAGACCCTGGCCGTCGTCCGCCTGGCCGTGGCCGGCCACCACGCCGATGAGTTCGCGGTTGCCGAACGGCACCTTCACCCGGCAGCCGACCGCCGCGTCCGGGGCATCGCCCTGCGGCGACAGATAGTCGAACAGGCGGGGCAGGGGGACGGGCAGGGCGACCTGCAGGGTCGGAATCGGGTCGAGCATCGGGGCAGTGTAACGGCCCGTGTGCACCCGCATGCCCCCCAACGGGCCCGCCCGCGCGCCGCCGCCGAATCATAAATGTCACCTAAATATCGGTGTCCATTGGAGATTCAGTCTTATCCACACGTTCTGTGGATAACACTGTGCGTTACCGGTCAACGGCTGCGCAGGATGCCGATGGCGACGGCCTCGCCCTTGGGTTGGTCAAAAAATCGCCATACGTTAAAACGCATTAAAATCAACATGTTATGTGTGAAACATTGCTGAAACAGAGTGAATTCAGCTGGATGTCGCCGTTTTGCCGGGCGCCAGCGTGGTGCTGTGCACAACCTGCAGCATGAAGTGCCCGCGGACGCAAGTCCTGCCGGGCGCCGATGGCCTGCCGCTATCATGCCGACAGACCTCTGGAGTGACCGATGACGGCTGTGCCCGCCCCTGTTTCCTCGACCGCGGCCGGTGCGCTGTCGGCGTTTCTGCGTGGCGTGGAGCGCCGCGCCCTGGTGGTGGCGGAGCTGCAATGCGGCGACCCGGCCCGCGCCGAGCAGACCCTGGTGGCGGTGATGCGCGCCTTCTCGGCCGTTGCCAGCGATCTGCCGATGGCGCAGTGGCCGACCCGCTTCTGGACCCTGCTGGGGCAGCGGCAGGCACTGCGCGAGCCGGCCCCGGGCCAGTGGCCGCCGGCACTCGCCGCACTGGGTGGCATGGCACCGCTGCCACGGCTGGCCCTGCTGCTGCGGGTGGGCGGCAGCCTGGATGAGAACATCGCCACGCGGGTACTCGATCGTGACGAGGCCGGCTATCAGCAGCTGCTGGCCGATGCCTGCCCGCGTGATGCCCAAGGTCTGCCGGATGCCGCCGCCTGGCGCGGCCTGGCCGAACAGGTGCAGCAGCGCATCCGCGACCTGCCGGCGCAGCGCCTGCAGCAGCTGCAGCAGCCGGCAGCCGCCACTGGCAGCAACCCGCAGGCGCCGACGTCCAGCTGGAGGGCACCGCAGCGCGATGAACGGAGCGCTGCCAGCCCCCGGCGCCGGCGCCCCGATGGCCGACCGCGCTGGCGCGGCCCGGCGATCCTGCTGCTGACGGTGGCGGTACTGCTGGCAGCCGCTCTGGGCTGGCGCCATTGGAGCGGCCGGTCGCTGGTGAGCGATGCGCCGCTGCCGGAGGGGGTGGTTGCCGAGGCTGGCCCGGTCACGGTCGAGGCGCTGCCGCCGAGCACGGTCGCCGCCACGCCGCAGGCGGACAGCGCCCCGGCCAGCGATGACGCAGCGATGCTGGCCGACCGCGATTATCCGTTGCTGGCCGAGGCCGACCTGTATGCCTGGACGGCCGCCGGGGGGCCGCTGCCGGTGGACGAATCGCAGACCAAGCCGAGCCGGCCGGAGCCGGCCAGCGCAGTGCTGGAAACCGCCGCCGCCGATGAATAAGTCCGTCATCACCAGCCTGCTGCTGGCCATCCCGTTGTCGCTGTCCGCGACGCCCCAGACCCTGAATGTTCCGCTGCCGCCAGCGCCGGCGGCCACACCCCCGGTCCCGCCATCGGCGGCACCCACGGCGTTCGTCCAGCTCGACGCGCAGCAGCAGCGGCAGCGCCGCGCCGACTACGCTGCTTGGCGCGCGCTGCCGGAAAGCGAGCGCGAACGCATCCGTCAGGCGGCCACGCGGTTCGCCGCGCTGCCGGCCGCGCAGCAGGAGCGCCTGCGCGCGCAGTTCCAGGCACAGGACCAGGCATTCCGCGATGGTTGGCGGCTGGGGCCGCAACTGGGCGTGGAGTTTCCCAAGCTGCATGGGCTGTTCGGCTTCCTGCCACCGCAGCAGCGCGACAGCGCACTGGCCGTGCTGCACCAGCTCAGCCCAGCACAGCTGGCGCAGTTGGCGCTGGTGGCCCAGCGCACGCCGCCGCAGGAACGCGATGCGGTTCGCAGCGCGTTCCTCGCCGTACCTGCTGCGGAACGGGACGCCTGGCTCAAGCGCCAGGCCGGCCAGTAAGCGCGCGGTCAAACCCAGCGTTCACGCCATGTCATGGGAATGAACGCACCGCGCGCGTAAGATGACGGCCCGCAACCCGGTGCCTGTGCCCTTCGCGCGCAACCGCAGTTCGCGTTCTGCATCCCATGTCCAACGCAACCTCCACGCCGCGCTTCAGCAAGGAAGTCGGCGCCACCGGTCTGCTCGCCCTGCCGCTCGTGCTCGGGCATGTCTCCACCGGCCTGATCTCCTTCGTCGACAACGTGATTGCCGGTCATCACGCCACCTCAACCCTGGCGGCCGTGACCATCGGCACGGCCCTGCTCTGGCTGCCGATGCTGATTCCGATCGGCACGCTGATCTCGCTGACCGCCTCGGTATCACAGCTGCACGGCGCCGGCCGCGAGCGCGAGATCGGTCCGTTGTTCCGGCAGGCGTTGTGGCTGGCGCTGGGCCTGGGCCTGATCATGTTCACCTTCCTCACGGTGGTGCCGCCGCTGCTGCCCGCCTTCGGCATCGCGCCGGACATCGTGCCCGGCGCAACAACCTTCCTGCACGCGGTGCGCTGGGGCGGGCCGGCGCTGACGCTGTACTTCTGCATGCGCTATCTCAGCGAGGGCATGCACTGGACGCTGCCGACCATGCTGATCGGCTTCGGCGGCCTGGTGGTGCTGGCGCCGATGGGCTACGTTCTGGCCAACGGCAAGCTTGGCTTCCCCGAGCTGGGGGCCGAGGGACTGGGCATCGCCTCGGCGGTGATGATGTGGTTGCAGGCCAGCGCATTCGCCCTCTATCTGTGGCGTACCCGGCGCTTCGCCCATCTGCAGCTGTTCTCGCACTTCGAGTGGCCGCGCTGGAAGGCGATCTGGGACCTGCTGCGCACCGGTCTGCCGATCGGCATCACCGTGCTGATGGAAGGTGGGTTGTTCATCGTCACCGCGCTGCTGATCGGCCGCCTCGGCGCGAACGAGGCGGCGGCCCACCAGATCGCGATCAACGTGGCGCAGCTGTGCTTCATGATCCCGATGGGCGTGGCCGAGGCCACCACGGTGCGCGTCGGCCATGCAGTGGGGCGGGGTGATGGCTTCGGTGTGCGTCGTGCGGCCTGGGCCGGCTACGCGATCATCATGGGTACACAGACGCTGTCCGCGCTGGTGCTGCTGTTCGGCCACGATGCCATCGTCGGGGTGTACACCAACGATCTGGCGGTGGCCGGCCTGGCCTCCACGCTGCTGCTGTACGCGGCCACCTTCCAGTTCCCGGACGGCATACAGGTGCTGTCGGCCGGCGCTCTGCGCGGCCTGAAGGACACCCGCGTGCCGATGTTCATCGCCATGTTCGCCTACTGGGGCCTGGGCATGCCGCTCGGCGCCGGGCTCGGCCTGGGGCTGGGCATGGGCCCGCAGGGCATGTGGATCGGCCTGATCGTCGGCCTCACTGCCGCCGCCATCCTGATGGGCTGGCGCCTGCGTCGCAGCAGCCAGCGCATCGGCCAGTCCGCGCTGTCCTGACCGTCCGCCCGTCACCCCGTGACGGGCGATCCCCTGACTTGTGTCCGATGCCGCCTCACACGGCACCGGCTATGCTGGTACCACGGCAAGAAGCCATCCGGAGCGCTCCATGAATCAACCCGTGCCCCCGCTGCCCCAGGCGCGTCGCAATCCCGTCGCCAGTTTCTTCATCGGGCTGTGGGACGTCATGAATTTCACCCGCCGGTTGATCCTCAACCTGGTGTTCTTCGGCCTGCTGTTCCTGCTGCTGGTGGTGTTCGTCATCGCCGCTGGCATGGGCGCCGGTGCCAGCAAATCGCTGCAGGACCGCACGACCCTGGTGATCGCGCCGGAAGGGCGCCTGGTCGAGCAGTTCAGTGCCGATCCGGTCAGCCGCGCGCTGGCCAAGGCAGTGGGCGACAACAGCGCCGAAGAGGTCCAGCTGCGTGACCTGGTCCGGGTGATCGAGTCGGCGCGCGATGACAAGAAGATCGAACGCGTGGTGCTGGAACTGGACAAGCTGCAGCCCTCCGGCTTCGCCTCGCTGCGTGAAGTCGCCGCCGCGCTGCAGAGCCTGCGCGCGTCCGGCAAGCAGCTGGTGGCCTACAGCGAAAGCATGGGCCAGTCGCAGTACCTGCTGGCTGCGCAGGCCGACGAGGTCTACCTGGATCCGATGGGATCGGTGGTGCTCGAGGGCCTGGGCCGCTACCGCCAGTACTTCCGCTCCGGCCTGCAGGACAAGCTGGGCGTGGACGTGCACCTGTTCAAGGTGGGCGAGTACAAGTCCGCGGCCGAGCCCTATGTGCTCGATGCTGCTTCGCCGGCGGCCAAGGAAGCCGACCTGTACTGGATGAACGACGTGTGGCAGCGCTATCTGGGTGACATCGCCAAGGCGCGCCGGCTGGATCCGGCGCAGCTGGCCGCCGGCATCGATACGCTGCCCGAAGGCGTAGCGGCTGCCGGTGGTGATCTGGCCAAGTTCGCCCTGCAGCAGAAGCTGGTGACCGCGCTGAAGACCCGCGAGGAGTTCGAAGACCTGATGATCGAACGCGGCGTGGCCGATGAAGACGCCGAGGGCGGCTTCCGCAATGTCGATTTCGGTCGCTACATGGCCCTGCTCGATGCCCGCCGCAGTCCGGTGGATGCACGCCCGCAGGTGGCCGTGGTGGTCGCCGCCGGCGAGATCAGCGGGGGTGACCTGCCGGCCGGCCGCATCGGTGGTGAGTCCACGTCAGCGCTGCTGCGCGCTGCGCGCGACGACGAACAGGTCAAGGCCGTGGTGCTGCGCGTGAATTCGCCGGGTGGCGAAGTGTTCGCCTCCGAGCAGATCCGCCGTGAAGTGGTGGCCCTGCAGGCCGCCGGCAAGCCGGTGGTGGTGTCGATGGGTGACCTGGCCGCGTCCGGTGGTTACTGGATCAGCATGAATGCCGATCGCATCTACGCCGATCCCTCGACCATCACCGGTTCGATCGGCATCTTCGGCATGATCCCGAACTTCAGCCGCGCGCTGGACAAGATCGGTGTGCATACCGATGGTGTCGGCACCACGCGCTTCGCCGGTGCGTTCGACGTCACCCGGCCGATGGATCCGGCGGTGGGCCAGGTCATCCAGACGGTCATCAACAAGGGCTACGCCGACTTCACCGGACGTGTCGCCGAAGCACGCAAGAAGCCGGTCGAGGCCATCGATGAGGTGGCCCGTGGCCGTGTCTGGAGCGGCGCGCAGGCAAAGGAACGTGGCCTGGTCGATGCCTTCGGTGGCCTGAAGGACGCCGTGGCCGATGCCGCCAGCCGCGCCAAGCTGGGCGGCGAAGACAAGTTCCGCGTGCGTTACATCGAAAAGGCCGCGACCCCGTTCGCGCAGTTCGTCAGTGGGTTTGCCGGCAGCCGTACCGGTGCCTGGATGCTGTCCGATTCGGGCGTGGCGCGGATGATGCTGGCGCGCACGATGCCGGAAGTGGATACCCAGCTGCGCTTCGTCGAGAACGCCGCGCGCGAGAAGGGTAACGGCGCGCCGGTAAAGACCCTGGCGTACTGCTTCTGCGGGTTCTGACCCACGGCCAGCCACGCGTGGCGTGGCGCGACAGAAAACGCCCGGCCCCTGGCCGGGCGTTTTCGTTCGGCGGCGCTCCGCTGACGGCGCCATCGCTGCGATCAGCGCGCTGCGTCGGCCTCCGCGCTGCGCTCGCGCTCGGCGCCATCATCGACGGTCTTCTGCACGGCGCGCGCGCGATCGATCGGTTGCTTGGCTGCACGGGCCAGGGCCTGGGGTTCCGGCGGCCGTTCCGGGTCCGGTGCCGGTGGGCGTTGGCAGCCGGCCAGTAACACAGTTGCCGACAGCAGTGCGGACAGGATCAGGATGCGCATGGTGGCTCTCCACGACGGGCGTGCGGCCAGTGTGGCACCGCCGGCAGGGGCATGCCGTGAGCGCGTATCCTTTCTGCATCGGAACACAGCGGGCGCAGCCCGGGAGGACACATGACCCAGCAACGGTGGCGACTGGACGGGCAGACCGCACTGATCACCGGCGCCAGCGCCGGCATCGGCCTGGCCATCGCGCGTGAACTGGCCGGCTTCGGTGCCGACCTGATGATTGTCGGGCGCGACATCGACGCGCTGGAGACCGCGCGCGACGAGCTGGCCGACGCCTATCCCGACCAGCAGGTGCGCGCGCTTGCCGCCGACGTCTCCGACGACGAGGATCGCCGGCAGATCCTGGACTGGGTCGAGGACCATGCCGATGGCCTGCACGTGCTGGTCAACAATGCGGGTGGCAACATCACCCGCGCCGCCATCGACTATACCGAGGACGAGTGGCGCGGCATCTTCGAGACCAATCTGTTCTCGGCGTTTGAACTGTCGCGCTATGCGCATCCGCTGCTGGCACGTCACGCCTCGTCGGCCATCGTCAACGTCGGCAGCGTCTCCGGCCTGACCCATGTGCGCAGTGGCGTGGTGTACGGCATGAGCAAGGCGGCGATGCATCAGATGACCCGCAACCTGGCCGTGGAATGGGCCGAGGACGGCATCCGCGTGAACGCGGTGGCGCCGTGGTACATCCGCACGCGCCGCACCTCCGGGCCGTTGTCCGACCCTGACTACTACGAGGAAGTCATCGAGCGCACGCCGATGCGCCGCATCGGTGAGCCGGAGGAAGTCGCCGCGGCCGTGGGGTTCCTGTGCCTGCCGGCAGCGAGTTATGTCACCGGCGAATGCATCGCCGTGGACGGCGGCTTCCTGCGCTACGGGTTCTGACCGTCATCGCGTTGGGCCCGCGCCACGCCGGCTGATCCTTACCCCGGCACCGGGCAGTCGCTGGCCTCGAGCACGGCCTGCAGACGCTCGCGCTCGCTGCGCGCAGCGTCGAGGTTCTCCGGCGCGGCGAAGCGCTCACGCCCCCGGGCATCGCGCAGGCGCTGCTGCCAACTGCCGCAGCGCTGGATCTCGGGAACCTCCTCGCAGCGGTCGCGCACCACTTCACAGCTGGCGGCATTGGCGGGGGTGACGCTGCCAAGGCCCTGTACGTCGAGCAGCACGCAGCGCGGTGGCGCCGCCTCGTACTCGTGCAGGTAGCGGCTTCCTTCCTCGCTGTTGCACTGGAAGATCGGCGGCAGCGGTGCCCGTGGTGCGGTGTCGCTGCGGCTTGCCGGGTCCGTCCGCAGCGGCAGCGCTGCGCTGTCCAGAATGGCGTCGCCGCCGCCAGCGGGTTCGACCATGCCCGCTTCCATGATGGTGCGCGCCTGGTCGACCCGGCGCGGCGTGTCCGTCGCTGCCGGCGGCGGCGCTGACGACGGGGCGAGCTCCATTTCCTGGCCGGCGGGCGGCTCCACGCGCGGTGCCGGCGTCGCTGCTGGCGCCGGTACCCGCTGGATCTGCTGCGTGCTGCCTTCGGGGCAGGGCGTGCGCTGCAGAGTAGGAACGTCGCTGCTGCTGAATGTGCAGCGGTAGATCACCATGTCCTCGGCGAACGCGGTTGCGGGCAGCAGCGCCAGAACCAGCCAGAGTGCGTTTCTCATGCGTGCAGCCTACACGGGCAGGGGCTCAACGCCCGCAGTCGCGCGACAGGCGCGCATCGATACCGCGCTGTTCGTTGCTGATCGCGGTGCGCTCGCTCTGCAGCGCGCTGTTGTAGCGGCGGTCAAGCTCCCAGCGGCGGTCGCGCAGGCGCGAGCAGACTTCCTGCGGCGGCAGCGCATGGCAGGTGTCGCGGACCAGGATGTTGCCTGCCGGCACCTGCACGCCGACGCCGACTGCAGGTGGCCGGTAGATCGGTGGACCTCCGGCCGATGCGCCCGTGGCCGGGCGCGGCCCGGGATGGCCAGGCCCGAAATGGCCGCGCGGCGACCAGACCGTGGTCCACAGCGGGACCCAGCGTGGATTGCCTTCGTTGCTGTCGCTGGTGTAACGCTCGCCGTCGGCGGTAACGCATTCGTACATGGGTTGCGGAGGCTGGATGTAGACGTGCCGGACCTCGCGCTCGATCACGGCCGGCGGCGTGCTGGTTGCGGGCGCGGCGTCGCTGCGCACCACCTGCGGCGCCGGATCACGCGGCCGCTGCAGGTCGCGTACTTCCTGGCGGCCGCTGCTGCACGGCGTGTCCTGCAGTGCCACGGCGCCGTTGCTGCCGACACAGCGGTAGACACGCACATCGTCGCCGGCGGTGGCGGTCAACGGCAGCAGCATGCTCAGGCAGAGGGCGGCGCGCAGCGGGCTCATGGAGGCAGCGTGCGGGATCCGGCGGAGCGGCGCAATCCGCGCGTCCACAGGGGCGGCTCAGGATCGCAGGACGTTGCCGCTGAGCGCATCGCGGATCGGCGTCGGCTGGGCCAGGCCGCCGGTCGGGCCGTCCAGGATGCCGTCCAGCAGGCGCAGCAGGCGCGGATCCAGTTCCTCGCGGCTGCGTGCCGGTGGCTCGCCGGCCAGGTTGGCGCTGGTGGAGACCAGCGGCCCGCCCCACGCGTGGCACAGTGCTGCCACCAGCGGGTGGGCGCTGATGCGCACCGCGATACCGCTGTGTTCGCCGGTGATCCAGCCTGGCGCGCGTGATCCGGCCGGAAGAATCCAGGTGTTGGCGCCGGGCCAGCTGGCCAGCACTGCACGCTGACGCTCGTCGGGCAACGCATGCAGGCGTACCCAGCCTTCCAGCTGCGCCAGCTCGGCGGCCACCAGGATCATGCCTTTCTCGATCGGCCGCTGCTTCAGCCGCAGCACCGTGTGCACCGCCGCTTCGTGCGACGGGTCGCACCCCAGGCCCCAGACCGCTTCAGTGGGATAGGCGATCACGCCGCCGGAGTGCAGCAGGGTGACGGCAGAATCCAGGGTGAGTTCTTTCATGGTGGCGACCGGCCCGGCATGGGCCTTCATTATCCTCCCACCGCGTGCAGATGGGGTGGACCGGCGCCATCGAGGCGGCGGCGGACCGGGTACTGCACTGCCTGCGCCCGACCCATGGCCGGGCGCTGTCCCGCATCAGGCTTTCTTGACGACCTTCTTGGCCGCTTTCTTCGCCGGTGCCTTCTTGGCGGCGGCCTTCTTTGCCGGCGCCTTTTTCGCGGCGGCCTTCTTGGCCGGTGCCTTCTTCGGCGCGGCTTCCTTCTTCACCGCCGCCTTCTTTGCCGGTGCCTTCTTGGCAGCGGCCTTTTTCGCGCCGAAGCCCTTGCGCACCGGCTTGCCGGTTTCTTCCATCAGCTGCTGCACTTCGGCCAGCGTCAGCGAGGCGGGCTCGCGGTCCTTGGGAATCTTGCCGTTCATCCTGCCGTCGCTGATGTACGGGCCGAACCGGCCATTCAGCACCTGGATGTCGCTGCCTTCGAATTCCTTGATGATCCGGTTGCGCGCGATCTCTTCCTTCTCTTCGATCAGGAAGACGGCGCGGGCCAGGTCGATGGTGTACGGGTCGTCTTCCTTCTTCAGCGAGGCATAGGTGCTGCCTCGCTTGGCGAACGGGCCGAAGCGACCGATGCCGACGCTGACCGGTTCGCCCTTGTCCTCACCCAGCGCGCGCGGCATCAGGAACAGCTCCAGCGCGTCTTCCAGGGTGATGGTATGCATCGACTGGCCCGGGCGCAGCGAAGCGAACTTCGGCTTCTCCTCGGCATCTTCGGCGGTGCTGCCGATGGCGGCGTACGGCCCGAAGCGCCCCAGGCGCACGCTGACCGGCTTGCCGGTCTTCGGGTCGGTGCCAAGCTCGCGCGCACCACTGGCTTCGGCACGATCAACCGATTCCTTCTTGTCCTCGACCAGCTCCTTGAACGGCTCCCAGAAGCGTGACATCAGCGGGATCCATTCTTCCTCGCCGCGCGAGACCGCATCCAGTTCGTCTTCGAGCCTGGCGGTGAAGTCGTAGTCCACGTACTGGGTGAAGTGGCTGGACAGGAATTTGGACACTGCACGGCCGACGTCGGAGGGACGGAAGCTGCGACCTTCCATCTCCACGTACTTGCGGAACAGCAGGGTCTGGATGATCGAGGCGTAGGTCGAGGGGCGACCGATCCCGTACTCTTCCAACGCTTTGACCAGCGCCGCTTCGGTGAAGCGGGGCGGCGGCTGGGTGAAGTGCTGCTCGGCCAGGATGCGTTCCAGCGGCACGCGGTCGCCGGGCTTCATCGCCGGCAGCTTGCGGCCTTCGTCCTCGTCTTCGGCGCTCTTGCTGTCCTTGCCTTCCTCGTACACGGCCAGGAAGCCGGGCACGACCACGGTGGTGCCACTGGCACGGAACACGTGTTCGCTGCCGGCCGACAGGTCGACGCTGACGGTGTTGAGCGTGGCCGGAATCATCTGGCACGCTACCGCGCGCTTCCAGATCAGTTCGTACAGCCTGCGCTCGTCGTCGGTCAGGAACCGCGACACCTGCGCCGGCGTGCGCAGCGCCGAGGTCGGTCGCACCGCTTCGTGCGCTTCCTGGGCGTTCTTGGACTTGGTCTGGTAGGTGTTGGGCTGGTCCGGCAGCGAAGCGATGCCGTAATCGCGGGCGATCACGTCGCGGATTTCCGCCAGCGCATCCTGCGACAGGTTGACCGAGTCGGTACGCATGTAGGAGATCAGGCCGACCGTGCCTTCATCGCCGATCGCCACGCCTTCGTACAGCTTCTGCGCCACCTGCATGGTCTTGCGGGTGGTGAAGCCGAGCTTGCGCGAGGCTTCCTGCTGCAGGGTGGAGGTGGTGAACGGCGGCGCCGGGCGGCGCTTGCGCTCCTTGCTGGCCACGTCGGTGACGTGCAGCGAGCCCTGCGCCGCCTGCTGGATGCGCAGGCGCGCAGCCTCGGCGGTATCGCCGTCGGTGATGGTGAACTGTTCGAACTTCTGTCCGTCCAGCTTCACCAGCTTGGCATTGAAGTGCTGCGACGGGTGCGCGCATTCGGCAGCGATGGACCAGTATTCGCGTGCGACGAAGGCTTCGATCTCTTCCTCGCGCTCGACGATCATGCGCAGTGCCGGGCTCTGTACGCGGCCGGCGGACAGGCCGCGCTGGACCTTGCGCCACAGCACCGGCGACAGGTTGAAGCCGACCAGGTAGTCCAGCGCACGGCGTGCCTGCTGGGCGTCCACCAGATCGCTGGCGATGGCCCGCGGCTGGTTGATCGCTTCCTTGATGGCGCGCGGGGTGATCTCGGTGAACACCACGCGCTGCATCGGCTTGTCCTTGACCAGCCCGCGCTCCTTCAGGATCTCGGCGATGTGCCAGCTGATCGCCTCTCCCTCGCGGTCCGGGTCGGTCGCCAGCAGGATGTCGTCGGCGCCCTTGGCTGCCTTGGCGATCGCATCGACATGCTTCTCGTTCTTGTCGATCACGTCGTAGTGCATGGCGAACCCGTTGTCCGGATCGACCGCGCCTTCCTTCGGGATCAGGTCGCGCACATGCCCATACGAGGCCAGGACGGTGTAGTCCTTGCCGAGGTATTTGTTGATCGTCTTGGCCTTGGCCGGCGATTCGACGATGAGCAGGTGCTTGGGCATGGCAGCAGTGTCTGTGGGGCGAGCCGCAGGGGAGGGGCCGCTAGGGTGGAGCAAACGGCCGCATTAGTGAAGCGGCCACGGGCAAATCCATAAACTGAACGCCCGGTTGGGTGCCGGGCGTTCAGGTTTCCTTATTAGAGGAATCACGCCCGGACGCTCCATGTCAAGCGCCCAGGCGTGAGGATGGCCGATCAGGAGGCCATCTTGGCGATGAATCCAATGGCCACCACCATCAGCACTAGGCCGGCCAGGGCCAGCAGGGCGGTGATGACCAGCACGGCGATGGTGACCATGCCCAGCTCGCGGCGTTGCAGCTGCGGCTGGTCGCTGAAGGCCCAGCGGTCCACCACCAGGGTGTCGCACATCATGTCGTGCAGGCCCTGCTTGCGCTCGGTGAACGCGGCCATCAGGTAGCCGATGCACAGGATCAGGCCGCTCAGCACGGCGGCCCAGTAGCGTCCGAAGGCACGTCCCACGGTCAGCCGGTCACCGTTGCTGCGCACGACCTTGATGCCGACGGCCATCTTGCCCAGGGTGGCGCCGCCGCGCGAGGCGTGGAACCAGGTGTAGTACACCATGGAGATCACCAGGTTGAGCAGGCCGCTGACCAGCTGGCCCATGATCTCGATGGCCGACTCGCCGCTGCCGGCGGCCCCCATGCCCGCACCCAGTGCCAGGGCGGAAATGACGCCGATGATCGTGCCGGGGATGAGCAGCACGAAGTAGTCGATCACATAGGCAGCCACGCGCTTCCAGAAGCCGGCGTAGACCACTTCGCCGCCCATCACCGGCTGTGCGTGGCCGGCCATGGCCGCGGTGCCCGGCGCGCTGTAGGGCGAACTGCTGAGCGCGCCGGTGCCGGGCAGCGGCGCCGTGCCGTTGTCGATGGCCTGATAGTCGCTGCGCAGGTCAAAGCCGCCACTGTCAGCGGCCGTGGTGGCGCTGGCCAGGGTCTGCAGGCCGAGCTCGTCGACCACCTGCCGCAGCGCGGCCCATTGCGCCATGCCCTCACGCCAGACCAGCGTATCCAGTGTCAGCTGGCCGCGCTGGAAGCGCTGGCGGATGTCCTCGACCGGCAGCGGTCCCTGGCGTTGCTGTCCTTCGGCGAAATACCACTCAGTCATTGTGTGTCCCTCCTGGGTCGTCCTTGCTTGGTGTGTAGTGCCGATGGCTCAGCCGCGGCACTGCTGCGGCAGATACTTGTCGTTGCTTTCGCCGCTGCATTCCCAGCGGCCGCTGTCGCGGTCGTATTCCAGCCACAGCAGATCGCCATCGATGGTCTTGCCGGGCGCGGCCAGCGTGGCTTCGATACCGCAATGACCGTTGTTGAAGCGGCCGATGTGGACCGCTGACAGGCCTGCGGCGGAGAAGTCCCCCGGCGCCGGGAAACCGGCATCGTTGGCACCCGGGCAGCGTCCTTCCTCGTCGGCGAAATGCTGCACCTGGTCCTTCAGCGATTGCAGTGCGTTCAGTGACGTGCCGACCTTGGAGCGCAGGGTGTAGTCGTTGTAGGCAGGCAGCGCGATGGCTGCCAGGATCGCCACGATGGGTACCACCACGAGCAGCAGTGCCCCGCCGATGATGGCGGTCAGGGCGCAGCCGGACAGTCCCTTCTTCGGTGGCGGCAACGCGGCCGAGGGCGCACTGTGGGCATAGGGGGTTGCCGCCGGCAGTACCGGAGGCTGCGGGGCAGGGGGCTCCAGCCCGGGTTCGTCGCGGACGGCATCGATGGCCGGCACGATCAGGCCGAGCTCATCCACCACGCTGCGCAGCGGCTGCCATTGCGGCAGCCCATCACGCCACACCAGGGTGTCCAGGCTGATCTGGTTGTTGCGGAACAACTCGACCAGCTGTTCTGCCGGCAGCGGGCCTTGCTGCCGGTTGCCTTCTGCATGGAACCACTCGCTCACGGGGCACGCTCCTGAATGCGCTATGCCCCAAGTGTACGGTCAGTGCAGGGGTTCTGGCTCGTCCATGAACATCTGCGTTTCCATCCAGGCGTATGCCGCTTCGGCGCCGGGCTGGTTGAACAGCACCATCAGCACGACCCATTTCAGATCGTCCAGGTCCAGTTCGTCCTGGTCCAGCGCCATCGCCCGGTCCAGCACCAGCTCGCGCTGGTCGGCATCGAGGATGCCGTGCTGCTCCAGGTACAGCAGGAAACCGCGGCATTCCACGTCCAGCTTGTCCAGCTCGGGCCCGTGATAGATGCGCACGGGGCCATCGACCCGCGCCTGGGCCACACTCGGACGCTGTGCCGCCAGGGCATCGAGCCAGTCGAATGCCTTGTTGATCTCGGTAGGGCTGAATCCGGCCTGGATCAGGCCGTTCTGGAGCGAATCGCGGTCACGGATCAGGTCCGCATCTTCGCTGAAATAGTGTTCAAACAGGTACAGCAGTACATCCAGGATGCTCTCTTTCATTGCCCCTCGGCCTGCGTCGCGCGACGCTGTGGAGGTGAAGAAACTAGGGAGTTCGACAGTAGCGGCCGTGTACGCAGACCACGATTCCCGCAAGTTCCATGGCCAGCAGCATGGAGGACACCTGCGGCGCCGTCAATCCACAGCGCGTGATCAGTGAATCCATACTGATTGGGTCAAGGTCCAGGGCCTGCCACAAGCGCTGGTAGTCAGGGTCGCCGACCCAGCGTGCCGGCAGGTCGGCTGGCACTGCCTGTTCAGTGGGGGTGGCCAGCCGCGATTGCAAGGCCGGCAGCTGTTGGCGCAGGGCCGGGGCCAGCAGCTCCAGCACGTCCTCGGGCCGTTCCACCAGGGCGGCTCCGTCGCGGATCAGGCGGTGGCAGCCGGCTGCCCGCGGATTGAGCACCGAGCCGGGCACGGCGCATACCTCGCGACCGGCCTCGGCGGCCAGGCGCGCGGTGATCAGGGCGCCGGACCGGTGCGCCGCCTCGATCACCACGGTAGTCAGGGCCAGCCCGGCTACCAGCCGGTTGCGCGCCGGGAAGTGGCCGGGACGGGCAGCCGTACCGGGCAGGTACTCGCTCAGCACGGCGCCCTCGGCGCCGATCCGGGCCTGCAGTGGCGCATGGTGGTCCGGATAGGCACGGTCGGGGCCCGTCCCGATGACGGCAACGGTACTGCCGCCGGCGTCCAGCACGGCCAGATGGGCGGCCGCATCGATGCCGGCCGCCAGCCCACTGGCGACCGCCAGTCCGGCTTCGGCGAAGCTGCCGGCAAAACGCGCCGCCAGTGCACGACCGGCCGGGGTGGGGGAGCGGCTGCCGACCACCGCCACCGCCGGGCGCCAGGCCTTGCCGGGATCGCCGGCCACGAACAGCGCCAGCGGCGGGTTGGGGACCTCCGGCAGCAGGGGCGGGAAGGCCGGGTCGGTAACGGCCAGCAGGTGATGGTTGTCGTCCTGCAGCCAGTGCAGGGCGGCTTTCGACCGCTGCGCATCGGGGCGTTCCAGTGCCGCGCACTGTTCCGGGGTGCAGCCATGGGCGCGCCAGCCGGCCACGCCCAGCGCAAGGGCCGCTTCGGCGCTGCCCGCGCCCTGCAGCAGTGCCCGCCGCGGCGCCAGCGCGCCTCCCGCCATCATCAGGCGCACCAGCGCCTCATCTGCCTGCTTGGTCATCCCCCCACTATCGACCGCAGACAACAAAGGCGCCCTAGGGCGCCTTCGCGTGCGGCTGTCAGGGATGTTCCCGGCAACCCTACTTCGTGTCCGGATGCAGCGCGCTGTAGCCCACCCGTACGGGCTTCACGCCCTGCATCACCAGCGCATAGCTGACGTTGTCGAAGGTGCGGAACACCATCGCGTGCGCGGCATACTCGTCGGGCAGCGAGACCCGGCCGGCGCCGGTACTGAGCGAATCATCCATGCGCGACGACCCCGGGTACTTCATCCGGTGCGCGACGTGGCGGCCCGGCCGCCACAGCGAGAACACGGTGCCGTTGTCCACGCCCTGCGCGCGGCCCGCCGAAATGGCGATCACATCGCGTGGCCCGCCAACGCTGAACATGTCGGTCACCGCGAGCACGCGCACGTCCACGCCCTCGACGCCCGCTGCCGGCACATGCGGCACGAACTGCAGGTCGTAGGGCTTCGCCTCGACCGGCACCAGCCGGTCGCCGGCGCGGACTTCACGCCCGCCGGTGTTCTTGTCCAGCACCAGGGTGGACGCCTCGACCTTGCCGCCGGCAACCTGGGTGATGGTGCCCGTGCCGACCTGCATCAGTTCGTAGCCCAGCATCTGGTGCGCCCGTCGCGTCGGGGCGTTGTAGGCCCGCCACAGGTTGCCGCTGCCGGGGGTGACCTCGCCATTGGCGGTCAGGTCCTCGGTCGGCTTGGGCACGCCATAGCGCACGGTCGGGCGGACCACGGCCCAGCGCTGCCCGACCTGGGCATCGGCCAGGCGCACGTACACGGCCTCGCCACTGCTGGCGCGCAGGCGGTCTTCTTCCAGGCCCGCCACGTAGGGCAGGTGGTCGATGCGGTCGACCACGCTCAGCTGCTTCAGGAACGGCTCCACCTGGGCCAGCGGAATGGCATTGATCGGGGCCTCCTGGCGTGGCCCGGGCTGGGCCGTGACACGGTCCAGGTAGGCCAGGCTCAGCACGTCACCCGGATAGATCAGGTGCGGATTGGCGATCTGCGGGTTGGCCTGCCAGATCTCCGGCCACAGCCAGGGCTTCTGCAGGAAACGCGCGGCGATATCCCACAGCGTGTCCCCTTTTCGGACCACATAGGTATCCGGGTGCCCGCCATTCACTTCCACGGCGGTAGCATAGGCAGCCACGGTCAGCATCGCCGCGGCGACGACCGTACGAAAACGAAGCAACATAGGTGTGAAGCCCTGATTCCCCAACAGGTCCGCGCACTATAGTCCAGAAACCGGGGCGCAAGGCAAGCGTTGCAGCTAGAATCTGCGACGTATGCCGGCGTGCCGGCCCCCTATCCGGAAACTGCCATGGCCCTCCTCCCGATTCTTGAGTTCCCCGATCCGCGCCTGCGTACCAAGGCCGCGTTGATCGACGCCGCCGAAGTGACCACGCCGGCCTTCCAGGAACTGGTCGACAACATGTTCCAGACCATGTACGACGCGCCGGGCATCGGCCTGGCCGCCACCCAGGTGGACGTGCACAAGCGCTTCATGGTCATCGATGTCAGCGAAGAGAAGAACCAGCCGCTGGTGTTCATCAACCCGGAGATCGTCGCCAAGGACGGGGGCCGGGTGTACCAGGAAGGGTGCCTGTCGGTGCCCGGCATCTTCGCCGACGTGACCCGTGCCGACACCATCACCGTGAAGTTCCTCGACCGCAACGGCCAGGAACAGCAGATGGAGGCCGGCGAAGTGCTGGCCACCTGCATCCAGCACGAGATGGATCACCTGGACGGCAAGCTGTTCATCGATTACCTGTCGCCGCTCAAGCGCGAGATGGTCCGCAAGAAGCTGGCCAAGCAGCGCAAGCACGTGGCGTGATCGCCGCTCCGGGCCGCCCGCAGGGGTGGCCCGTGCCCGCGCGCAGCGCGCGGGCTGTACGGCGCCGGCCGACGGCGCCGTTTTCTTTCCTGCACGAATCCATCCTGCAAGTGGGGTAGCCATGAGGATTGTCTTTGCCGGTACGCCGGAATTCGCGGTGTCATCGCTGCGCGCAGCGGCGCGCCACCACGAGGTCGTGGCCGTCTACACCCAGCCTGACCGCCCGTCAGGCCGTGGTCGTGGCCTGGCCCCCTCGCCGGTGAAGCTTGAGGCGGTGGCCCGCGGCATTCCGGTGTACCAGCCCGAATCGCTGAAGGACGAAGCAGCCCAGCAGCAGCTGCGTGACCTGAAGCCGGACCTGATGGTGGTGGTGGCCTACGGCCTGATCCTGCCCAAGGCCGTGCTGGCCATCCCGACCTACGGGTGCTGGAACGTGCACGCTTCGCTGCTGCCGCGCTGGCGGGGTGCGGCGCCGATCCAGCGCGCGATCCAGGCCGGTGACGAGACCACGGGCGTGTGCCTGATGCAGATGGAAGCCGGACTGGATACCGGACCGGTGCTGCTGCACCAGGCGCTGCCGATCGCGGCCACCGATACCGGTGGCCAGCTGCACGACAAGCTGGCCGAGCTGGGTGCGCAGGTGTTGTCCGATGGCCTGGGACTGCTGCGCGCCGGCATCAAGCCGATCGCGCGGCCGCAGCCGGAGCAGGGCGTGACCTACGCACACAAGCTGGACAAGGCCGAGGCGAAGCTGGACTGGACGCAGGATGCAGCGGTGCTGGCGCGGACCGTGCGCGCGTTCAACCCGTGGCCGGTCGCCGAAGCAACGCTGGCCGGCGAGCGCGTGCGCATCCATGGCGCCGTGGCGCAGGCGATGGAGCACGGCCAGGCACCGGGAACCGTGCTTGCTGCCGGCCGCGAAGGCATCGACATCGCCTGTGGCCAGGGCGCGCTGCGCCTGCGCGTGCTGCAGCGCGAAGGCGGCAAGGCGATCACTGCCGCCGATTACCTCAACGCCCGTCGCGACCTGCGCGTGGGAGCGTAAGCGGTGACGAAACAGAATGATTTCTCCATCGCCAGAGCGGCGCCGGGTGCAGCCACCCGCATGCTGGCCGCACGCGTGCTGGCCCAGGTGTTCACCCGTGGCCGTTCGCTGAAGGCGGAACTGGCCTGGGCCCTGCCGAAGCTGGCCGACAGCCGTGATCGGGCGTTGCTGGAAGCGCTGTGTTTTGCCGTGCTGCGCCGTCGCAGTACCTATGACGCTGCATTGCAGGCGTGGATGCAGAAGCCGCTCTCGGCGCGCGATGCAGACCTGCGCACGCTGCTGATGGTCGGCTTCGCGCAGCTGGACGTGCTGGAGCTGCCGGCGCACGCGGCCCTGTCGGCCACCGTCGACGCGGCGCGTGCGCTGGGCCGTGAGCGCCAGGCGGGCCTGGTCAATGCCATCCTGCGTCGCGCCCAGCGTGAGGGATTCCCGGAACAGCCAGCCCGCGATGCGTTTCCGGCCTGGCTGGCCGAGGCCATCGAGCGCGACTGGCCGGCGCAGGCCGAGGCGATCTTCAGCGCCAGCCTGCAGCCTGCGCCGCTGTGGCTGCGCGCCAACCGCCAGCACGGTGGCCGCGAGAAAGTGCTGGCCGTGCTGGCCGAGGCCGGTATCGTCGCCGAGCCGAGTCCGCTCAGTGCCGACGCGTTGCGGCTGGCGACGCCGGTCGCTGTCAACCAGCTGCCCGGCTTCGCCGAGGGCGCGCTCTCGGTGCAGGATCTGTCGGCGCAGTGCGCGGCCGATGCGCTGGCGCCGGCCGCCGGGGCGCGGGTGCTGGATGCCTGCGCCGCACCGGGTGGCAAGTCGGCGCACCTGCTGGAGCGTGATCCCAGCCTGCGTCTGCTGGCGCTGGACATCGACGCCCGTCGCCTGGCGCGTGCCCGTGACACATACGCGCGCACGGGTGTCGGTGAGGGCGCGCAGACCCTGGCGGCAGACGCCAGCGATCCCGGCGCGTGGTGGGATGGCACGCCGTTCGATGCGATCCTGCTCGATGCGCCCTGTTCGGCCACGGGCGTGATCCGCCGCCAGCCGGATGTGATGTTCCACCGCCGCGCCGAGGACATCGATGCGCTGGTCGGCGTTCAGGCCCGGCTGCTGGAGGCGTGCTGGTCGATGCTGCGCCCTGGTGGCGTCCTGCTGTATGCCACCTGCTCGATCCTGCGTGCGGAGAACATCGAGCAGATCCGCGCGTTCCTGAAGTGGCACCCGGATGCGGTGGCGCAGCCGTTGGACCAGACGTTCGGGCTGGATTGCGAAGGCATTGCACGCCAACGACTGCCCGGTGACAGCGATGCTGACGGATTCTTCTACGCGCGTCTGCTAAAAGCAGTGTGAATCCGCTGCCGTTCAAGTCCTCATGCTGAAAACCCGCGCGTCGCGCGAGACGTGGTTGTTCGTGGTGATGGCCCTGCTGGTGCTGGGGGCTGGACTCGGCCTGCGCGATCCCTGGCCGTCGGATGAGCCGCGCTTCGCGCTCGTCGCCAGGCAGATGGTGGACAGCGGCCACTGGTTGTTCCCGCATCGCGGCCTGGAGCTGTACTCGGACAAGCCGCCGATGCTGATGTGGTGGCAGGCCACGCTGTACCACCTGATCGGCGATTGGCGGCTGGCGTTCCTGCTGCCCTCGCTGATCGCCGCGCTGGGCACGTTGTGGTGCGTGGTCGATCTCGGCGGCCGCCTGTGGACGCGACGCGTCGGCCTGTACGCGGGCTGGGCACTGCTGTTCGCACTGCAGTTCACCTTCCAGGCGAAGAAGGCACAGATCGATCCGCTGGTGGTGCTGTTCATCACCCTGGCCAATTACGGACTGCTGCGCCACCTGCTGCTGGGCACGGCATGGCGCTGGTGGTGGTTGGGCTGGTTCTTCGCCGGGCTCGGCGTCATCACCAAGGGCGTGGGCGTGATCGCCCTGCTGATGCTCGTTCCGGCCGTGATCGGCTCGGCCCTGCGATGGAACGGTGTGCGCCTGCATGCGCGCGATCCGCGCTTCTGGCTGGCGCCGCTGGCGTTCCTGCTGGCCGTGGCGCTGTGGCTGCTGCCGATGGTGCTGGCGGCGCTGGCGACCGGGCTGGATGAGTACCGCGCCTACATGGACGACATCCTGTTCCAGCAGACCGCACGGCGTTATGCCCAGTCCTGGGATCACCACCAGCCGTGGTGGTACTTCCTGGCGATCATGCCCTCGATGTGGATTCCCGCGTTCCTGGCACTGCCATGGGCGATTCCGGCCTGGCGCCGCCGGCTGCGGCGACGCGACGCGCGCTACCTGGTGCTGCTGGGGTGGTGGCTGCTGATCGTGCTGTTCTTCTCGATTCCCGAGGGCAAGCGCGATGTCTACATCCTCCCTGCGCTGCCGATGTTCTGCCTGGCCTTGGCGCCGCTGCTGCCCGGCCTTCTGCGCCGTCGCGACGTGCAGGCAGTGCTGGGGCTGTTCACGCTGGCCCTGTCTCTGGGCACGCTGCTGGCCGGCGGACTGGCATTGCTGGGCGAGCCGGGATTCGAGACGAGGCTGGAGCACGAACGTGGTCTGGCACCGGGCGTGATGGACGCGTTGGCCTGGGCGGCGCTGGCGATGGGCGCGTGTGGTGTGGCCAGCCTGCTGCTGTCTGGCCGTGGCCGGCGTCATCTGGCCATGGTGTCGACCCTGGCCACGGTGTGGGTGCTGTACAGCCTGGTGGGCTACCCGTTGTTGAACGATTCGGGTTCGGCGCGGGGCTTGATGCGCCATGTGGGGGAGCACATCGGCCCGCAGGCCGAGCTGGGTCTGGTGGCCTGGAAGGAACAGAACCTGCTGATGGCCGATCGACCGGCGGCCACCTTCGGCTTCAACACCCCCTGGGATGAACAACTGCAGGCGGCGACGCGCTGGCAGCGGCTGGTGCCGGCGCGGCGCTGGCTGCTGGTGCAGGAGGAAGCCCTGCTGCCGTGCGTGGACCGCGACCGGGCCGAACCGGCGGGCGTGGCCAATCGTCGCCGCTGGTGGCTGGTGCCGGCGGAGGCGGTGATCGCGCCCTGCCAGGCCAGCGATCGCGAGCGCGAACGTGAACGGCGTTTGCAGGAACGGGGATAACGGCCTGTGTCCACGCTTGTCCAGACTGCCCAACAGGCGACAAAGGCAGTAAAACAGCACACTGGGAGCAGCCGTTGTGGCCGCCCCCGTTCTTCCCGCACACCCGCAGCGAAACTTCCGACGTGCCAGCTCCACCGGACAACCTGAACCCCGCGGCCGGCGACCTGCCGGGTGCCCCCGTCGGCGGTCGGCAGCGCACGGCGCACTGGCTGGCGCAGATCGGTCTGTTCTGCCTTCCGGCGCTGGTGCTGACCGTGCCGATCAACCTGCTTCCGTATGGCTTGTTGTTGCTGGCCAGCACGCTGCTGGCACCGGAACTGCTGTGGCGCGCCCGGCACATGGCCGGGCAGCCGGTGAAGGTGCTGACCTGGCTGATGCTCGCGGTGCTGGCCCTGGGCCTGCTGTCGGTGCTGCTGTTCGAGCAGGGGCTGCGCGATGTCGACAACCGGTCGCGCTTCGTGGTGATTCCCTGGATCGCCCTGTGGGTCTGCGCGTTGCGCCCGGATCTGCGCTGGCTCTGGCGTGGCGCGCTGGCCGGGCTGGTCGCCACCTTCGCGATGTCGCTGTGGCAAGTACTGCAGGGGGCTCCGCGTGCGGAGCTGTTCACCAATGCCATCGTGCTGGCCGACATCGTGATGGTGCTGATGGTGCTGCTGGTGTTCTGCCGACCTTCGCGACGCTGGTCGCTGGTGATCGTCGGCATGGCGGCCGGCTGTGGAACCATCGTGTTGACCGGCAGCCGTGGCGTGTTCGCGGCGTTGCTGGCCCTGCTGGTGGTGCTGGCGCTGAGCCTGCGCTGGCGGACCGGCACTGCCCGCCTGTCGGTGCTGGCGGGCATGCTGGCGATCGGCGCCACCCTGCTGCTGTCGGTGCCCGAGCTGCGTCACCAGGTGCGGCTGAGCGAGTTGCACAGCGACATGCAGCGCATGGAGCAGGGCGACAGCGACTCTTCCGCGGGTGCCCGCGTGGAGCGTCTGCAGGTTGCCTGGGATACCTTCCTGGACCACCCGCTGGTCGGTGTCGGAATCGGCCATTTCGACGATGCGATGCAGCGTGTGCCGGTCTGCCGCGAGAACCCGGACGAACAGCGCTGCCACCTTGGCCATGCCCATAACGATGTGGCCGAATGGGCCGCCACCCAGGGCTTGCCCGGCCTGCTGCTGCTGCTGGCGGTGTATGGCGTTCCGCTGTGGGTGTTCGTGCGCCTGCATCGGCGCAGCGGGCGCAGTACGTTCCGCGGGCCTGCCGCGGCCGGGATCATGATCGTGACCACATACGTGCTGTGCGGGCTGACCCAGTCGATGTTCGCGCACCAGATGACGGCCAGCTTCTACGTCACCATCGTCGGCCTGCTGGCCGGGTTGTCGATCCTGGAAGGTGCCCGCCACCGGGCGGCCAACGCTCGCTGAAGCCCCGCCGCCGGGCATGGCCCGGCGCTACCCCCGCACCGCCATGCCCGGCGGATGCAGGTGCACGGGAGCGGTAGCGCCGGGCCATGCCCGGCGGGTCAGGGCTGTGGCGGGTCGGCCACGGCCTGACCGTTGCCGAGCATCCACAGCATGATGGTTTTCTGCCGCACGTAGTTGGCACGCACGTAGGCATAGACCAGGCCGTGCCAACCATCGCGGAAACCGCCGCGGAAGACGAATCCCCGCCAGAAGCGCCAGGCCGGCGCCAGCACCAGCTTGCCCAGGGTGGCGCGCTTGCCGCGTGCGAACTCGTGCTCGGCCATCATCCGCGCGTATTTCTCGGTCTTGGCCAGTTGCTGCTGCAGCGAGCGGTAGGGGTAGTGGATGAGGTCACCGCGCAGGGTGCCGACGCTGCCATCGACGCTGGCGGCCTCGTGGATCTCACGCGTGCCGCGCCAGCCACCACGGCGGCGGTCGAACAGGCGCATCACCCGGTCCGGGTAGGCGTTACCGTGGCGCAGGAAGCGGCCGAAATACTCCGAAAGGCGGGCGAAGCGGTAGCCCGCGTGGCCGCCGAATCCCCCCTCGCGGGCCTGTTCGATGGAGGCGCGCAGTTCCGGGCTGATGCGTTCGTCGGCATCCAGGCACAGCACCCAGTCATGTGCTGCCTGCTCGACGCAGAACGCTTTCTGGCTGCGGAAGCCATCGAACGGCCGCTGCAGCACGCGGGCACCGGCGGCCTCGGCGATGGCCACGGTGGCGTCGCTGGAATACGAGTCCACCACGATGATCTCGTCGCAGAAGGCCAGCGAGGCCAGGCAGTCGCCGATGCGGCCGGCCTCGTTGAACGCGATAATGCAGGCCGAGATGCGAGGCCGTTCGATGGGAGCGGTCGTGGAGGACATGATGGCCGGGTACCTGTTGTTTGCGACGGAGCGCTATGCGCTGCCTATTCTCGCCCCGTTGGCGCAGGCCTTGCACGCGTCCGGGCAGGAGGTGGCCGCCTGGTTCGAAGGTGGCGCCGTCGGCAGCCAGTTGCCGGGCGTGCCCGTGATCGGCCTGAAGCAGGCCCTGGCGATGCGCCCGCGCGCGGTATACAGCGCGGCCAACTGGGTGCCGACGTTCCTGTCCGGGGCCAAGGTGCAGCTGTTCCATGGCTTCAACGTGGAGAAGCGCGACAGCGCACGTGGCCATTTCCGGGTGCGCGGGATGTTCGACCTGTACTGCACGCAGGGCCCGGCCACCACTGCGCCGTTCCGCGACATCGCTGCCCTGCAGGGGCACTTCGCGGTGGCCGAGACCGGCTGGCCGAAACTGGACCCGCTGTTCCGCGACGATGGTGGCGAAAGCGCCGCGCTGCGCGCAGCGGCGGGCGGTCGTCCGGTGATCCTGTTCGGCTCGACCTTCACCGAGCGGCTCAGCGCCGCCCCGCACCTGCATGCGCAGATCGCCGCCGACATCGCGGCCGGGGAACGCTACTGGCTGCTGACCCTGCACCCGAAGTGCCCGCCGGAGCTGTTCGAGCGTTACCGCGCGCTGGCCGGCGCCAATGCCCGCTTCATCGAGCCGGAGCAGGTCATGGCCGCACAGCGCGCCGCCGACGTGCTGGTGTCCGATACCTCTTCGATCGTTTCGGAGTTCATCGTCCAGCACAAGCCGGTGGTGACGTTCCGCAACCGCGTGCCGAAACCGCACATGATCGATTTCGATGTGCCGGCGCAGCTGCCCGCGATGCTGCAGCGCGCGCTGCACCCGGACGCGGCGCTGCAGGAAGAGATCGTGCGCTATGCCGACGCGATCCATCCGTACCGTGACGGCCGCTCCAGTGAGCGGGTGATTGCCGCAACCGAGGATTTCCTGTCCGGCGAGATGGGCGCGCTGCGCCGCAAACCCTTCGGCAGCTGGATGCGTGACCTGCAGATCCGCAGGGATCTGGGCTATTGGGGGCCATCACAGCGCTGACGCGTTGCCGCCGATCCACGCCAGGCGCGGAAGGGCGGCACCCGTTCACCAGCGCAGCTTGCGGCGCGGCAGCGCGGCGGCCAGCTGCGCCATCAGCGCCCGTGCCTGTGCATGCGGCAGGTAATGCAGCGCCAGCGCCACATCACCGTGCGCGCCTGCGGTATCCAGTTGCAGGCTGGCCGTGCCCAGCAGCCTGTCCAGCGGTGAGCGCTGCAGGCGCAGGCCCTGCAGCTTGTCCAGTTCCGCCCAGCGCCACCAGCGCTTCCACCATCCGCCGCGCACCGCGACGTAGCGATCATCCAGATGCCAGCCCATGCGCGCCATCTGCCGATGGGCGACCCACAGCGCGACCGGCAGCCAGCCCAGTACCAGCAGGCCGGGTGTTCCCCAGCGCCAGTACATCGCGGCGGCCAGCACCGGCACCAGCAGTACGCTGCCCAGGCACAGCCGCCACCAGCCGCGCTGCGGCACCGGCTGCCAGTGCGCGGGCGGCCACTGCAGCTGCGGCAGCAGGTGCTGCACCAGATGATCGCAGTCGGCGGCCGGTGCCAGCGGCGCGAGTTCGCGCAGGGCCCGGTCTTCCTCGCGGGTGGGGCCGCCGGCAGCGCTGTCGATCTGCAGCTGGCGCCGCCCGAACCAGCGTTGCAGGGTGCCTTCGCGCAGGGTCCAGGCCTGGATGCGCCGGCGCGCCACGCTGCTGCGCGTGCGGCTGAGCAGGCCTGCCGCGACCGTCAGCCGGTGTTCCTGCTCGGTCAGGGTGAAGCCGGCATAGCGCAGCAGGGCCAGCACCACCGACAGCAGGCGCATCAGCAGCCAGCCTGCGACCAGCACCAGCGCGGCCAGGATCAGCAGGCCGGCAAGGCCCTCGTGCAGCTGGCTGGCATAGCCGAACGCCTCGCGTCCTCCGCTGGAGATCACGCCGTCCAGCGAACGGCGCGGGATCACCTGCAGCAGCGCACCGATGGCGGCGGCGAACAGCACCCAGCCGCGGTTGGACAGCAGGCCCAGCCGGATCACTTCGGCGGTGGACATGCGCAGCAGCACATCATCGGCCGGGTCGACGGTGGCAGCTGGCGCGTCGCCAGGCGCCTGCCCGCGCTGCTTCACCAGCTGCTCCAGTGCCAGTGCCTGGTCCAACCGCAGCACCCGCATCTCTGCTTCCGGGCGCACGCCGCCGGCCGACTCCAGGCGCAGCTCGGCCACGCCGAACAGCCGGTGCAACGGGTTCTGCCGCACTTCCACGTTGTGGATGCGGGCGAAGGGAACCTCCCGGCGGTTGCGCGCGAGCAGCCCGCTGCGCACGGTGATCGCATCATCGCCGATGCGGTAGCGGTAGCTCAGGTACTGCAGCACCGAAACCACCACCAGCGCGGCGATGGCCAGCAGCGGCATCAGCTGCGCCCACAGCGGGTCACGGTCGCCGCGCTGGCCGAACACCAGCAGCGCGACCAGCGGCAGGAAGTAGTGCCGCAGCTGCATCAGCAGCACGAACAGCCATGACCAGGGATGCAGGCGCTGTTCGTCGCCGCCGTGTGGCAGCGGGGGCGGCAGGGGCGGTGGCTGGCTCACAGGGCGTCGGCGTCCTGGTCGAGCTGGTGGGCCAGGGTGTCGCGCAGGCGTTCGGCGTCGGCATCATCCAGGCCGCTGACAGTCACTGCACTGAGGCGGGTGCCTGCGGTGTGCACGATCAGGGTGGCCAGGCCGGCACGCCGCTCCAGCGGGCCACGGCGCAGATCCAGGTGCTGCACGCGCGAGACCGGTACCTGTGTTTCGGTCTGCCACATCAGGTCCCGGCGCAGGCCCAGGCCCTGTGCGTCCAGACGCCAGCGTGTGCGGGTCAGGCGGCGATGGCCCAGCCACGCGCCGAACAGGGCGCCGACCAGCAGGCCCGACGCTGCACCCCACAGCCCGGCAGGCAGATCGAAGAACCACCACGCGGCCGCCAGTGGTGCACCCGGCACGAACAGTCCGCCGAATGCGCCTTCCAGCGCAGCCAGGCGTGCGGCGCGGGCCGGCAGCGGCTGCCAGTCGTTGATGGGCACAGCAGGAAGAGGCAGGTCGGTCACACGGGCTCCGTCGGGGCGGCAGGGCAGGCGGTGCGGCCGCGACCGCACCGCGCAGACGGTAGCAGGTCGGGCGCGCTACTGCGCCGCCTGGATCAGTGCATCGACATCGAGCAGATGGCCGGCACGGTCGGCCTTGGTGCGCAGGTAGTGTTCGTTCTCGGCCGTGATCTCGCCAGTGACCGGAATGCAGTCCAGCACTTCGATGCCGGCATTGCGCAGGCGCTGTGCCTTGGTCGGATTGTTGCTGAGCAGGGCCACGCGGCTGATGCCCAGGCCGCGCAGCATCGCCACGGCGCTGCCATAGCGTCGCTCATCGGCGCCGAAGCCCAGCTGAGCATCGGCGTCGATCGTGTCCAGCCCGTCGTGCTGGTAGCCATAGGCGCGCATCTTTGCAGCGATGCCCGTACCCCGGCCTTCCTGGTCCAGGTACAGCAGCACGCCGCCGCCCAGTTCCTTCAGTTTGCGCAGACCGCGTCGCAACTGGTCCCCGCAGTCGCACTTGAGCGAACCGAACAGGTCGCCGGTCAGGCACGAAGAGTGCACACGCACCGGCACCACGGCAGACAGGTCCGGGTCGCCGACGATGATCGCCACCTGGTCGCGCTGTGCCACGCCGCCGCGGAACACCGCGAAGGTGGTCATGCCGACATCGCGCAGCGGTACCGGCGAACGGGCGACCAGCTCATAGTCGTGGGCGGCGTGCGCCGCACCTTCGGCCAGGTCGCACAGGGCGACGTCGGCGGCGCCGTCGAAGGTCGCATCATCCGCATCCAGGCGCACCGCGACCATGGCCGGCAGCAGCAGGCCCAAGCGGGCCAGTTCAACCGCGCCGGCATCGAAGGCATCGCCCGCGGTCCAGTGCGCCGGCATCGGCCCGGGCTCGCGCAGGTAGCCCAGCGTCGGCAGGGCGTCGAAGGCGATACCGGCCAGCGGCAGGCGCACACCGTCAGGTGCCTCCACACCCAGCACGCGGGCGCGGGTCGCGGTCAGGAACAGGTAATGACGCTCGCGCGCTGCGCTGGCAAAGGCGGCAAAGCTGCTGGCGGTGGCGCTGTCCAGCGCGATCACGGCCAGGCGTTGGCCCTGGCCGTCGTGAAGCAGGACCGGGCGACCGGCGCGCAGTTCCGCGACCGCGCGCTCGCAGCGGATCGCGGCCGGGTCGCCGAACAGGGAGGAAGCAGCAGGCATGGCAGGACCGGGGGAGGCGGACATCGCAGTCTCTATGGGGGCGCCGGCGTCGTATTCAACGTGCTGCGGCCGCCGGTCGCAGGGCGGCACGGCGGGACTCAGTGCGGGTGTTCCTCGGTCGCGTAGGGATCATCCTCGCCGCTGCCCGGTGGCCGCAGCGTATAGCGCTTGTAGGTCCACTGGTACTGCGCCGGATCGCGGCGGGCGATGCGTTCGATCCCGGCGTTGAGGGCGGTGGCCGCGGTCTGCGGGTCCGGGTCGGCCACCGCGGGGTCGGCCGGCTCGACGTGCAGGGCGAATTCCATGTCCGGCCCGATGCGCTCGCACCAGCCATACAGGACGATGGCGCCGGTGCGTTCGGCCAGGCGGTTGACCAGGGTCATGGTCAGCGCCGGCACACCGAAGAACGGAACGAACACGCCGTCACCGGCCTTCGGCTGCTGGTCCGGCAGGATGCCGGTGGCGCCGCCGTCCTTGAGTACCTTGAACAACTGGCGCACCGCAGGGCCTTCGGCGCGCACCTGCTGCACGTTCTGGCCACCGCGCACCAGCTGCAGGAAGGCGTCGCTGGCTTCATCCTCCGGCGGCTTGTAGACGATGGCGATCTGCCCGCGCGAGGCCAGCCACTGGTTCAGCAGCTCCCAGTTGCCGAAGTGCGGCGCGGCCACGATCACGCCCCGGCCGCTGGCCAGCGCCGCGTCATACAGTGCTTCGCCGTGGCGCTGCTTCAGGTGCAGGCGCAGGTTCTCGGCCGGCGGCCGGCTCCACAGGCGCAGGGTCTCGATGGCCTGCAGGGCGGTGGAGCGCAGCAGATCGCGATGCAGGCGATCGCGCGCGACGGGATCCAGATCCGGGTAGGCCAGCTCCAGGTTGCGGCGGGTAACGCGACTCTCACGGGCGTTGAGACGGATCCACGCCCAGGCCAGGGCATGCGCGACGCCGCGCAGCAGTGGCCAGGGCAGGCGCGTGAACAGGGTGGTGGCGCGATAGGCCAGCCGGGCTTTGCGTTGCGGGTTCATCCACGCAAGTTTAGCCAAGGGCGCTGCTATCGTGGCCGGCCCCCCTGACCGGAAACCCACAGATGCTCGTCCTGATCCAACGCGTCAGCCAGGCCGCCGTCCACGTCGATGGCGAGGCCGTCGGCCAGATCGGCCCTGGCCTGCTGGCCCTGGTGGGGATGGAGCCGGGCGACACCGAGCCGCAGCTGCAGCGCATGGCCGAGCGCCTGCTCGGCTACCGGGTGTTTGCCGATGAAGCCGGGAAGATGAACCGGTCGCTGCGCGATACCGGCGGCGGCCTGCTGCTGGTCAGCCAGTTCACCCTGGCCGCCGACACCCGGTCGGGCATGCGCCCCAGCTTCACCACTGCGGCACCGCCGGACGAGGCTGAACGCGGGTTCAATCGATTTGTCGACATCTGCCGTGAAAATCACGCGCCAGGGGTGGAAACGGGCCGCTTTGGTGCCCATATGATCGTCAGCCTGGTCAATGATGGTCCCGTGACCTTCCTTCTCAGGCCCTGAAGCCGCCGGGACCACCGCCCGGCAGGCGGGGCCCCGGGCTGGTATAATGCTACGTTCCCTATTTCCTACCCAGCCGGTGGCGCGAGCACTACATGGCCAACGAACGTCCTGCCCAATCCGAAATCAAGCAACTGATCAGCAAGGGCCTGGAACAGGGCTACCTGACCTACGCCGAAGTCAATGACCATCTGCCGGACGACATGGTCGACCCGGAACAGATCGAAGACATCATCGGCATGATCAACGGCATGGGCATTGATGTCCATGAAGTTGCGCCGGATGTGGAGACTCTCCTCCTCAACGACGGCAACACCGGCAACCGCGAAGTCGACGACACCGCGGCCGAAGAAGCCGCTGCCGCGCTGAGCGCGCTCGATACCGAAGGTGGCCGTACCACCGACCCGGTGCGCATGTACATGCGCGAAATGGGTACCGTCGAGCTGCTGACCCGCGAAGGCGAAATCGCCATCGCCAAGCGCATCGAAGAAGGCCTGGGCCAGGTGCAGGCCGCACTGGGCCAGTTCCCGGTGTCGGTCGAATCGCTGCTGGCCGATTACGAAGCCCACAAGGAAGGCAAGAAGCGCCTGGCCGAAGTGATCGTCGGCTTCAACGACCTGACCGACGAAGAGCCGGCTCCGCCGGCCGCCGCCGATGACAGCGACGATGCCGACGCCGAAGCCGACGAGGACGAGGACGAGGATGTCGACGGCGCCGATGAGGAAGCCGCACCGACCGGTCCGGACCCGGAGGAAGTCGCCGCGCGCATGCAGGCGCTGAGCGATGCCTTCAATGCCTTCAAGAAGGCCGCCGGCAAGGGCGACAAGAAGAACCTGCCGCGCCTGCGCGAAGAGATGTCGGCCGTGTTCGTCACCCTGAAGCTGCCGCTGCCGCTGACCGACGTGCTGACCAAGCAGCTGCGCGACACCATGGCCGAGATCAAGAGCCATGAGCGCCGCGTGCTGAACCTGGCCACCGTCACCGCGCGCATGCCGCGCAAGGATTTCATCCGCTCCTGGGAAGGCAACCAGACCAACCTGGAGTGGGTGGAAGACGCACTGAAGCGCAAGCAGAAGTGGTCGTCGGCGCTGCGTGAGGTGAAGGATCAGATCATTGCCGAACAGCAGGCCACGATCGACATCGAGAAGCTGACCCAGCTGGACCTGGAAGAGCTGAAGGAAATCAGCCGTGCCATGGCCTACGGTGAAGCCAAGGCGCGCAAGGCCAAGAAGGAAATGGTCGAGGCCAACCTGCGCCTGGTGATCTCGATCGCCAAGAAGTACACCAACCGCGGCCTGCAGTTCCTCGACCTGATCCAGGAAGGCAACATCGGCCTGATGAAGGCCGTGGACAAGTTCGAGTACCGCCGCGGTTACAAGTTCTCCACGTATGCGACCTGGTGGATCCGCCAGGCCATCACCCGCTCGATCGCCGACCAGGCGCGCACCATCCGTATTCCGGTGCACATGATCGAGACGATCAACAAGTTGAACCGCATTTCCCGCCAGATGCTCCAGCAGTACGGCCGCGAGGCCACGCCGGAGGAGCTGGCCAAGGAAATGGACATGCCGGAAGACAAGATCCGCAAGGTGATGAAGATCGCCAAGGAGCCGATCTCGATGGAAACCCCGATCGGCGACGACGAGGATTCCCATCTGGGCGACTTCATCGAGGACACCAATGTGGAGTCCCCGATCGAGAACACCACCAACATCAATCTGTCTGAAACCGTGCGTGACGTGCTGGCCGGCCTCACCCCGAGGGAAGCCAAGGTGCTGCGCATGCGCTTCGGCATCGACATGAACACCGACCACACGCTGGAAGAGGTCGGCAAGCAGTTCGACGTGACCCGCGAGCGCATCCGCCAGATCGAAGCAAAGGCGCTGCGCAAGCTGCGTCACCCGAGCCGCTCGGAACAGCTGCGCAGCTTCCTGGATATCGATTGATCCCAGCGGTTGTGTCGTGAACTGGAAAACCCCGCTTCGGCGGGGTTTTTCTTTTTGTTTCGTAAATTAATTCGTAATTTAATTCGGGTGGTTAAACTGCGAGAACCTATGGCAATCAATGGGTTGCTTTGACCGGTACCTTGCGCATCGCCTCATCATGTGGCAAGAATACGTAAATTAATTCGTAACGATATCGGTGCATGGCCCGTCCCCGCACTCACCTGGTCAGAGACCTGCTGGAGCGCCTGCCCCCCGGGCAGGTGGTGCCGGCGGCCGATCTTCTGGCGGGCCTTGGGATCACTCGCCCGACCCTGGGGCGGCTGGTCGCCGACGCGGGAGGCGCGGTCGTGCGGCTGGGCCGCACCCGGGCCACTGCCTACGCCCAGCGCCAGGACACCCCCGCTGGCAGCGAATGGCCTCTCTTTCGCATGCGCGAAGATGGACGTCTGGAAGAGCTGGGGCAGGTCGTGGCACTGAGCGGCGACACCTTCTACGTTCAGACGCAAGGGGATCGTCCGAATCTTGTCCGCCCGCCCGAGGGCGACATCATGGGTCACTTCCCGGGCCTGCCCTGGTATCTGGATGACCTGAGGCCACAGGGATTCCTGGGAAGAACGTTCGCCCACCGACGCGGACGTGAGCTTGGCCTCCCTGAGGACATCAACCGCTGGCAGCTTGGCGACACTCTTCTGGCGCTGGCGCGCGCAGGTGGCACCGACGTCGGCGATCTGCTGCTGGGCGGGGACGCGGTTGCGTCTGCTCTTGCGACGATGGACACACCGCCGGACCGCGTGCGCAGCGAGGATCGGCAGCAGCGCTATCCCGAATGGGCTACTGCTGCGCTGGAAGGCGAAGACGTCGGCTCCTCGCCCGGCGGCGAACAGCCCAAGTTCACCGCGACGGTCGAGCACGATGGCGGCCGCTATGCTGCGCTGGTGAAGTTCGCTCTACCGGGCGCGGGGGAGGCTGCCGAGCGGTGGGCAGACCTGTTGGTCTGCGAGCATCTGGCGCTTGCGGTTCTGCGCGAGGCGGGTGTGTCTGCAGCAGAATCGTCGCTCATCCAGACCGACAGCCACACCTTCCTGGAGGTGAAGCGGTTTGACCGCTCGCCGGACACACTGGGACGGCGTGGATTTGTGTCGCTGCTGGCCCTGTCCTCGGCTTACGTGGGTGACGTAACCATGGATTGGGGGCAGGCGGGTGAGCAGTTGCTGGCGCAGCGGTGGATCCATCAGGAGACCGCAACCGCCCTGTCGCGGCTGCACGCCTTTGGGCAATTGATCGGCAATACCGATATGCATCAGGGCAACGTCGGCTTCCATCTGCTGGATCGGGGGGCGTTGCCGCTTGCCCCTGCCTACGACATGCTACCGATGTCCCTGGCCCCCTCGCGAACCGGCGTTCTGCGGGCGACAACGCCGCTTCCCCCGGTCGCACCACGGCGCGCAGGCCAGTTGGATCACCTGCACTGGGCGGCTCCGCTGGCGGTAGATTTCTGGGAGCGGGTTGCAGCGTCGGGCCTGTTGCGGTCCAAGGTGCTGCTGGAGGTGGCCGGACAGAATGCAGTTCGGGTCCGGACCATGGGGAATCGTTTCGGCTGAGGCACGCTTCTGTGGCCGGTCGGTGGCGAGAGAAGGCCTGACTCAACTACACTTTCCCGTTGCACGGGCCTATAGCTCAACGGTTAGAGCAGAGGACTCATAATCCTTTGGTTCCAGGTTCGAATCCTGGTGGGCCCACCACATTGACGTCCAGTGAAGTCCAGAGACGTCCGCAAAGCCCTTGAGTTGCTTGATTTAAGCCCTGCGAGGCGTCCATAGCCGTCCAGCGGCATCCACTTGCATCCACAAAATAAGTGAGTCAGGCTGTGTGTCAGCGGGCTACACGTCCTTGGCCGACTCACAGGCGCTCGACTCACATGCTGACCGACACTAAGTTGCGCTCGCTCAAGCCGAAGGCCAGCCCCTTCCGTGTGGCTGATGCCAACGGCTTGTGCATTGAAGTCCGCCCCTCGGGAGCCAAGGTGTGGCGCTACCGCTATCGCTACCTGGGAAAGGCCAGCATCGTCACGCTTGATGAGTACCCCTCAATGACGCTGCAGGCTGCCCGCGTCGAGCGCGACCGTCTGCGCTCGCTGCTGCGCGGCGGAGCCAATCCCGCTCAGGTGGCGAGGGTCGAGAAGGCTGTGCAAGGAGAGCGGGCCGCAAACACCTTCGGAGCCATCGGCTTGGAGTTGCTCGCCAAGCGGACGAAGGAAGGCCTTTCTCCTGGATCGGTCGTGCGTGAGCGTCGTCTGATCGAGAAGGACCTTGCTGGGCTCGCGGACTTGCCCATCGGGGACATCACGGCCCCCTTGCTACTGGCTGCACTGCGGAAGTTGGAACAGCGCGGTGTCGTAGAAACCGCGCATCGCGCCCGGGCTCATGCTGGGCGGGTCTTCCGCTACGCCATCGCTACGGGTCGTGCTGACCGTAATCCCGCTCAGGACCTCACAGGAGCGCTCGAACAGCCTCAGACCAAGCACTTCGCCAGCGTGACCGATCCCGCCGTTATAAGCGGCCTCCTGCGCGCGCTGTGGGGCTACCAAGGAGCGCTGGTCACGCAAGCAGCTCTAAAGCTAGCCCCGATGGTGTTTGTCCGCCCGGGTGAGCTTAGGCAGGCGAAGTGGGCTGACATCGACCTTGATGCAGCAGAGTGGCGCTACGTCACCAGCAAGACCAAGACTCCGCACATCGTTCCGCTCTCGAGCCAAGCCCTCGCAGTGCTGAGGGACCTGTATCCCTACACCAAACGCAGCGAGTTCGTGTTTCCGGGTGTCCGTAGTGCCCAAAAACCTATGAGCGAGAACACGCTGAACGCGGCGCTGCGAAACCTTGGATTCGACTCAGACACGATGGTGGGCCATGGCTTCCGAGCGATGGCAAGAACCGTGCTGGACGAAGTGCTTGGTTATCGCCCGGACTACATCGAGCATCAGTTGGCGCATGCCGTAAAGGATCCGCTTGGGCGGGCCTACAACCGGGCAACCCACCTGCCGGAACGCCGGAAGATGATGCAGGCCTGGTCTGACTATCTCGACCAGCTGCGCGTTGCAGAACCGAACGTGCTGGCCTTCAAAGCCAAGCGCGCCTAACCACCGGAGATAGGCCTTTAAGGAGGGCCGGACAAAGAAGCACAGCCGCGTAAACAAAGCGGCCGAGAAAGGGGCGGGAACCCCTAGCTCGGCCTACCACAACCGACTATTGGAGAGTCGATCATGGATTGCAGCATTGTACTTGTTGCGCCTGAACGGGCGCGCTCGGCCGAAATCCGGCCCGCACTTTCGGCCGTACTGGCCAGCAGCAGGATCGTCCGCGCTTGCCACAGTTGGCTCAGCGCCAACGATGACCTCAATACCTACCGGGGCTGCCTCGCACTTTTTGCTGCCGCGTTGGCCCTCGAATTTTGGGAGCGCGCCAATGGCTAAGCGCAATCAAGGCGAGTCGACGGCCCTGAGCAGGGAAGATGCCCTTTTCCAGGCACTGAACTCAGCAAGCCTTGCCATGGGTGACATTGAGGGAATCTGCCAACTGCTCTTCAACGAGCAGTCGATGTTCGAGGCAGATTTCCCGGCTCCGATAGCTGCTGCCATCAGCATGATCCGCGAGCGGGCTTCTACTGCAGGAAACGCGATGCAGGAGGTGCTGTGATGCTCAGCTCGACTGTAGCGACGGCGGGTCAGGAAAAGGATGTACTCGAAGTCCGTATTGAGGCGCTGCTTGAAGCTGGCGTACCGATCCGAACTTTGATCGGACATCAGCTCTGCAGCATAGACTGGCTCGCTGCTCGAATCGACCACAAGTTCCGGCTTTGCTATCACGGTGAGCGCGGTGAAGTGATTGTTGAGTCCGTTTCTGCAGCCAGGCTCCTCACTCGTGGCAGGGAGCTAGGTTGGCATCCGCTGGATGAAGAACCGTTTGAGCTTGGATGGCCAGACCTCTTCAAGGAGCCGCTGTATCACTACCGACATGGCGTGCATTGGTACGCGACCGCTATCTCGGATACGGACCGGATGCTCCCACTCGCGTTTCCTAGGTCTGTCCTGGAGAGAGACAGACTAGCCACGGAAGCAGCGGCTGAGAGGGCTGGCCGAACGAACTATTGGAGGAGATCTGATGGGCAATGGCTGGACCCCAGAGCGGCGCCGGCGGCAGGCGCAGGCAATCCAGAACTGGCGACCGTGGGAGCAGGCGACCGGCCCGCGAAGCGTCGAAGGAAAAGCCAAGGCGGCTAGGAACGCCTGGAAGGGCGGGGAGCGGAAGGCGCTCCGTCAACTGGCCGCTGTGCTCCGGGAAGTCAGGTCTTAACCCAGGAGTCCTCACGCGGCACAATTCTGTGCAGTGCTTGGAAATCAATGAGTTATAGGGCCGGGATCGGTCCATCGTCGAGGGCGCTGGAATTAATGGACACCTCTACGCGCGCGAGCCCGCCGACCGCGCCCCCCCCCCCGGAGTTTAGAGGCCAGTACGCGCACGCGCGCGAGGCCGGCCGGTCGGGTCTTCGGAGTTTTCCTACGCCTTTACGCGGGCGCGCGATGCGAGCGGAACGGACTAGGTCGGCCCTACCTCCAGTTTCTGGAGTCCCTAACAGGAGCGGTTCCATGTTGCTTTGTGATGCCCTCCAAGTCCTTTCGGCAGAGGGGGAGGTGGACTACGTAGACCTAATCACCCGCGCCGGCCTGGCCAAGGACCTGATCGGGAAGATCAACTGGCACTACCTCCTGCATGAGGACGGGTGCCCTGGGGAGGTTGGTGAGGCGTGTACCTGCGGACTTGTCGTGGCCTTCGTGGGCCGGTTCGCTATGGTCATGGTGGATAGCCACTATTCCTATCGGGCTGACCCCATCAACTAGCTTGGCCGGTACGGTGCAGCACTTGTTTGGAGCGAGGATGACAGCCCAGAATGATGAAAATAGCGAAGTTGAATAGGGGCGATCTATCAATGGCTGCAACTAAGGGATTCTTTGCTGTAGGTCGCGACAGCTTTCTGAAGGCATGCTCTCTCGGTATCAACGAGGGAGCTGCGTTTCTTGTTCTGGCTCGAGGGACGGGCGGAGACAATGTCACCACCAAGTGGAGCGCTGAGGCGGCTTCGAAAAGGCTGGGTGTACGTTGGACTACGGCGCGAGACGCCGTGGCTTCGCTCGTCAAACAAGGGGTGGTTCTGTCCGAGCCCTCCAAGAAGCCGAAGTACAAGATCCAGCGCCAAGGCGACGATATCTGGCTTCCAAACGCGGTCGTTGATGGCGTCGAATCCGAGATCCCGCCAGTGACCAAAATTCGGCAGACCCAAGACCCCATGGTCCTTCGTCTTTTCGTTGAGCTATATGCCCAGCAGAACCTGCGAGAGGATGGGGGCATTTCCCGCAAGGTAACCGAGAAAGTCTTCAAGCGGGAGAAGATTGGTCAGCGCGGTGCCCATGTGGTTTGGCTGTACGAGGTCGATAACACCTATCTTCACTGGGGGAGCGCCGTCACCGACCCTCACAGGCTGAAGGGCGTTGACTCCCCAGGCCAGAAGTTCTTTCAGCGATTCGGGATCCTGGAGAGCCTCGGGCTCGTTGAGTGGGTTCCGTATCTTTTCGAAGGTCCGAAGGGTGAGCCGATCCACCCGCTCGCTTGGAATGGAATTGACATAGAGAAGAAGCTCTATAGGGCGTGCGTAACTGCCGCCAATGATCTGCTGACCACCGCTCAGAAGGAGTGGCTTGAAACAAGTGACAGAAGAGGCTGGCTGGTTCCTGCCCCCGCTCACCTGCTTGAAGTGACGATGTTTGGGATAGCACGGCTCCGCTACCGACCCCATACGCGTCTGACCTCCGCTTGGTGGGCAGACTATCAGGACACTTGTTCCCGGTTTGCGGAGGGCTACGAGTCAATTTCCGAGGCCAAAGCTGCAGCGGCGTAGTTGGCCTTGGGAAGACATCAAGGCTTTATCAAGGTTTTGATCAAGGTAGGGATCAAGGTGATGTCAAAGAGAGTAAGAACACACACTGCGCGCTTGCGCGCGCTGTCCAAAGAACGCCAAAAGGAAGAGCCAAGGGTGACTGCTGCATCTGCGTACTTGGCAGCGCTCACCGGGCAGGTGACCTGGAGTGCAGCGGGACGAGCGGAGACACCGCTAGAGCAGTTGCTGGAGGCCACCTCGCGGAAGATTCGGGTGGAGGACCTCCACGGGGGGTGCCGCGTTTATTGGCTGTCGGCGCCCCAGGCAGGTTGACGTCGGACTAGAGTAGGTGACATGCGACTCTACCGAAGGCATTCACCTGCTGGGCGTCCCAACCACCTAGGAGCAGTTCAGCAGCCCTGAAGAACCGTTCTATAGCCCTTCCGCGCAGCGTCGTCGTGTGTCTGCCCGTGACCTGAAGCGGACATCTCCCTTCCGCGTTGGGCCATGCCCTAGAACTTCAGCCTCTCCCCCACCATTCACCACAAACCCTTCCTGCGGCTTGATGCTGGGGTTCGGAGCGATCGCGCTGGTGGCCAATCAGGTGCGCCGGGCCCTGTTGTGGCGGTTCCGCACGCTCAACATCAACACGAAAAGCACCTTCGAGTGTTCCCGCAATGATGTCGCCGCCAACATCGGTGTGCTAGTGGCTGCCGGTGATGTGGCGCTGACCGGAAGCGGCTGGCCGGACATCGCAGCAGGCGCGGTGATCGCCCTGCTATTCCTGATATCTGCGCTGGACGTGATCGGCGAGGCGTGGCCGGCATAGCGAACCGCCAAGGCGGTGCAACGCTGAGTTCACTAAAGACAAGCCCGCCAGCGACGGGCGGTGGTAGGCAATGACCGTCGCCTACTCAGACTCAGAAATCATTTGGGTCGTAAAGATCGAGATGTGGCGTTGATGAGGCTAGGCCGAGCGCTTCATTGAGCGCGTCCATAGTTGTCCAGATCCCGCCGCTTCCGTCGTACAGGAAGCGGATGCCGCATCCGTCGGCCCATCGGACCACAGTGGCAAGCCTAGGCCTCTTGCCTGGCTGGCAGAGTTCCTGCAGGTCGTGAAACTGAAGGATCGCTTTGTTCAAGCCGATAGCTCATCTGGCAAGGAACGTGCCTCCCTTCTTAAGCCACTTGGACTGTCTATTCTCGAGCGCTTATGAGCCATTCTGAAATGCCTCAAGCCCTGTGTAAGCGCCTCGATCATGAAGCTCCAATTGAGCATGAAGATACATTCCCCCCTGTCAGAAGGTGGAAGTACAGGGAGAGGAAAGGGGAACCCACGTAGGTACTTCGATGTGGGTCTGGCAAGATTGTAGATCCACGTACCGTGGGTGATACTCAAATGACCCCTAAGCGAGAGGACAGGCCGTTGAGCGCCTCCATGCTTCCAAGAGTTGTCGGTTTCGACGTACCACAGCTACATGAGCGCGTCGATTCCTCTGCTGATGAGGCCATCATTGCCTTATTGGATCTTGCGCCGGGTGTCCGCTGGACTGAACTCTTCGTGAGGAAGTGCGAGGCGCTGGCCTCTCAGCTCTCTTTGGCAGAAGTCCGGGTTGAAGGCTCCAAGATCTACTTCTACGGCTCGATCAGTGACTCTCGAGCGCTCGCCGATGCGGTCATGTCTATCGTTCACGTGCTGAATGATCAGCTGATGCGAGAAGGGAATGACGCAGCCGGGCAGCAGGGACGTTCTTAAGGACAAGAAAGACGTGACCAGCATCGCGTAGCGATCTCCACTGCGCCAGGGTGACCGCGAAGGCTGGATCGGGCTTCAAGCCTGACCCGGAGGTCGTCCAGCCATGCCCCGCGCGTTCCGTGTGGGTCTCTGATGTAGATGTCACAAGCGAGCCGAATGACGGGGTCAACTTCATGGCGAAAGCTAATAGCAGGCAGCGCGCCAGAGTTGAATGCCAATCCCCAGTGGGTGAGTTCACGTTCTACGTCAACGAAATCCTTGTTCCTCATTCGTTCCACTTTTTTCTCCTCTCAGAGCTGCACTGTACGCTCTTTGAAACAGCGGCCTGTTCATGGCGCTTGTTCATATTCTGGCCAATCTGGCACGGCTACGTAACACGCTGGGGGCCACTGTGGACGGGCAGCAGATGGCTGCATCGGAGTACGACATGAACAACTCTCCCCAGAACCAGAATGACCGTTCCAATTCGGATGCCGAGAAGAAGCGGTCTGGCCAGCAGGACGAAGTGAGCGGAGATGAGCTCGGAGGGTTGGCCGGAAAGCAAGGCCACCAACAGCAGAAGCCTGCCAACAAGGATCAAGACCAGCCAACCTCTGGTAATGACCAGAAGGGCAGCGTCGGTAGCGACAATCGACGTTGATGCATAGAGGGTGGCCGCGCCTAGCGCGGCTCCTTCGAGACCACAGGAGACTGGGCTGAAATGTCGTCGTATTCTCGGGCTGTGAGCTTGATGACAAAAATTATGTACCAGTCGCGTCCAGAGGGAACAACCACCATGGCTCAGTGCCGGACCTGCCGTGGGCAGAGTCCAGGGGGAATGGAGTGCGCTCGATGCCTGACGGAGAAGCTAGGTGAAGAAATCCGTAATCGGGGAGCGGCTTTCAGTTGGCTTGAGTCATTTCGACGAGTGCAGCAAGACGAAGCACACGTGTTCGCATGCGCAAAGCGAGCCGATGCACCAATCTAGTAGTTGTCGCATTCGGGCCTGACATCGAACAAGCGTATGCTCGGTACAGCTGGGAGCAACGCTATGAATTTCCCGATATGCATCTACGATAGAACGGGTACTGGACTCCAACTTCCTCTCGGGTGGTGGCTTGATCTGCAGTCAGATCTCCCGGCTCTAGTGAACGGTAGTGAGCGCATCGTTCTGCCGCGTTCCGCGAAAGATGAGCGCCCTAGCCTGGATCCTGAGGTTCTTAGCGATCTGTATAGACGAATCAGGGGCTCGCAATGGCTAGGCTAGGTCAAGTTCGGTCGCTCGGGGTGCGTTGGCTGTTCTTCCGACTTCGCAATGGTCAGTCAATCAGCCCTGCTAGGCTGATGTCTGTATGGTGCGAGGCTACCGAATCAACCGAGTGTGCAGTTCGCCGCGAGATCATCGACGGCGCTGGCTACGTGTATGCCCTCTATGCTCCAAATGGACTGCGCTCTCCACGTCGCGTGGAGCTGCGTATGAGGGCACTTCTGGAGCAGGCAGGATACGCCTTTACGATGGGAACTCTGGCTGGTAGGCACCCGGGCGACGGCTAAGGTCCCGGGCCCTTCCTAGTGGCCCGACATTGCGCCAGCTCTATCACCTTGAGAAATGGCTTGGTCGTGCTAGCAGCCAACAGATAGGCCGAGGTTCCGCTAGCTCTAGGCAGCTCGCGGTGCCGGGCCGCCGTCACTCAGAATGTGGTCGCACTCCACTAAGCGAGCATTGCTGACTGTCTGCCTAGTCCCGCACTTCCCACAAGTGAGGACGGTGCCGCCTGGCATTGACTCAAGGTCAGCATTGCTTGAGTGGGTAACGTGGCCGCAGCGGGCGCAACGCACCGCTAGACTCGAGAGATAGGCCACTCTCCCCTGCTCATCGAGCACGGAATCAACATCAACTACGTAGAAAAGTCCTGTGTCGGGCATTGCTTTGTACCGGAAGTTTTGGCGCATGCTGCGCCTTACGCTGCAATCACTCTGTGATGGAGTTCGCCATTCAGTTTCACAGAAAACTGAATCGTTTGGCCGACAGTATTGCCGCGTCACCTCCGCGAACGGTCGCCCTTGCTAGGGTGGAGGCTCATCAAGGAGGTGCACAATGCCCATTCGGGCAGTTGTATATGTAAGCGAAGCGAGCGAGGCGCTCACCGGTGACAAGCTCGGCTTGTGTAACGGCAAGCTGGACGAAGTTGTGGACGATGCAGCCCGGTTCAACCGTAACGCAGGAGTCACGGGGGTTCTGCTCTTCGACGGCGAACGATTTATGCAGTATCTGGAGGGGCCCGAGGATGGTGTCTCTGTTGCGTACTCCAGGGTGCGTGGTGCCAGCAGTCACCATGGAATTATCGAACTGCAGCGAGGCAGAGTCGGGCAGCGACGGCTTCCTTTCTGGCCAATGCGTTGGCTGCCTGTCGAATCAGTTGAGCTTCGGGAAATGGTTCGAGCTGATTGGACCAGCTTCAGTCAACGCGGTGAAAGCGATTCCCCCACCGCAATGGATCTGCTTGTTCGCTTGATTGAGCCCTACGTTGTTGCCGCATGAATGCGGCCCCCGTTCACCTGCGCGGGGGCTTCGGCCTACGAGAGCTGATCGTGGATAGCGGCAATTAGCTGCTTGAAACGGTAGGGCTTGGAGAGAAAGTGAACGTTCTCCGGAAGTGCTGGTAGCTGGGAGCGGCTGTATCCTGAGGCAAGTAATATGCGCGCGTTCGGCTGCATAGCGGCGGCCTCAGAGGCGACATCCAAACCCGATACTCCCTCGGGCATGCTGTAATCAGTCACGACAATGGAGAACTGAGCCTCGCTGCGTAAGCACGCGATCGCTTCAAGCCCATTTCGGGCGGTGGTTACCGCAAATCCTTGGGCGGCAAGTGCATCAACGACAATCTCACGGAGATCGTCCTCGTCATCTACAAAAAGCACGGAGAGCGGCATCTTTAGTCGGTCACAGGGTAGTGAAGGGTGATGGAAGTTCCCGAGCCAACATCGCTCTTTACGCGGATGAATCCGCCCGATTGAGTGGTGAACCCGAACACCTGGCTAAGGCCCAGGCCGCTCCCGCGACCGACCGTCTTCGTGGTAAAGAATGGCTCGAAAATGCGCTGCTGGTGCTCAGGCGCTATGCCCTGGCCATTGTCTTGGACTGTAATGCAGAGGTAGTTGGCGGGGCCTTCGGCATCACCTTGAGGATCACTCACCTGCTGTAAACGTGCTGTCACGCTTATGGAGCCGCCGTTAGGCATCGCATCACGGCTGTTGCACACCAAATTGAGCACTGCGGCTTCCAGTTGACCACGGTCCAGGTGCACCGGCGGCAGCTCGTCCGCGATGTCCAGTGTGACGTTGATCGCCGCCCCAGCTGAGCGTTGCAGCATGTCGTGGATATCGCGCAAGGCTTTCCCTACGTCCAATCTCTCCGGAGACAGTTCGTGACCACGCCCGAAGGTGAGCAACTGACGAGTTAAGAGCGCGCCTCGCTCTACCGATCGCAGAGCGGTATCTATGTACTTTGCAGATAGATCGCCATGGGGTTGAGCGGCGATCAGATCGAGACAATTGGTGACTACGCTTAGAAGGTTGTTGAAATCGTGTGCCAAGCCCAGTGTGAGCTTGCCAATCGCTTCCATCTTCTGCGCCTGGAAAAGCTCCTGTTGAGTCCGCCTTAGCTGTTCCTGCGCAAGATAGCGCTCAGTGATATCTCGTGTAATTTTCGCGAACCCGACTAGTTCGCCATTGACCCAAACGGGGTCGATGACCACACTGGCATGGAAGCGAGAGCCGTCCTTTCTAACACGCCATCCTTCGCCCGCGTATCGGCCTTCGGATGCCGCTGTCCGCAGATTGCGCATCGGGAGCCCGGCTTCGGCGTCCTCAGCTGTGTAGAACCTGGAGAAGTTAGTGCCGACTACCTCATCCTTGCGGTAGCCTTTGATGCGCTCGCCGCCTGGGTTCCAGGTACGGATGACCCCTTCCGGGTCGAGCATGTAGATCGCGTAATCAGTGACGGAATTGACCAAAAGCCCAAATTGTTGCGACTCGTCGCCTAGATCGCCCGTGGGATGTGGAGTCACTGGTGAGCTCTCCTTCGGGCCGATCAAGCTAAGCTTCCTTTTGTTAGCTGTTTGTGAAAGTGAAGGCGTTCGACCTTCACGCTCCTATGTCGGGGGGCGGCATGCGTTGAACTACCAGGCGATGGCAACGCTTTAGCGCTCAGGGCGAGCCCTTGGCGCTGCCGATCTGCTCAGTTAGAAGCACCAGGGATTGTTGGAACGCAGCACTGAACACGCCGCCTTCATTCTGGTGAGTGAGAGCGATGCTAGGCAGCAGCGATGTCCAGACATCGGACAACTGTTCCGGGTCAGGGTGTGTGAGCAGGGCCACCCTAAGTGCATATTCCATCGCCTTCAAGTAGCCGCGATGGGCCCTCTTGCGCGGCTTCGCAGGCATCTAGGCGATCCAGAATCTCTTTGATTGGTGCGGTCATGGACGTCGGTCTGGACTGAGGGGCAGGGGACCGCCATAGTTTGCGAAGACCCATGGGATCGCCCTATGAGCATCCTCAACGTTTTGCTCAGTCGTGACCAGCTTGTTATCGCAGTCGATACGCTCGCCGAGGATGCGCTGACCGGCGCCCATTCGGCGGGCGCCAAGATGCTTTTGATCCCCCAGCACAACCTCCTGCTGGCCACCAGAGGATCCGCGCAGTTCTTCCTCCGGATCTACGAGCTGGCCCTACAGGCGAGCTTCCGCGCCGAGTTCACGGTGGGGCAATTGAGCGCGGAATTCGGCTCTGTGATTGACCAGCTGTGGCCGAACTACGAGAAGGCTGTGGCCGAGGCCGGCCTGCCGATCGAGCAGTTGGGAACGGAGATCGTCCTGGGTGGCTGGTCTCCACAGCAGGGCAGGATGATCGCCACGGCGTATTCGAAGAGCGGCAGTGGGCAACCGGCACGCGTGCAGCCCATAACTGGCCAACTGGCGTCGCCGGGGGAGCCCCTGAAGACAGTGCCGCCGAGCATGGCCCAGGCCGAGTTGCTGGCCGCCGGAAGGCTGCAGGCGAGTTACCTCAATGAGCGGGAGGGCCGGCGGGTGGCCGGCGGCCGTCTGTTGATCGGATTCCTGCAGCAGGGGCAGGCGGTGGTCAAAGATCTGGGACCGATCTGACGCCCGGACAGGGGAACTCGCACAGGGCCGGGGTAGCCCGGCGGGCTGCGCACGGGGCGTGTAGGGACGGCGTTCCAGCGGCGGCGGATCGCCGGAATGCTGTCAAGACTGGCCCTGTGATGGCCGTCCGCGTTAGCATCCCGTCCCCCTCTGGCGGTGCCGGGGCAATTGGATACACTACCCCGCATGACGAGCATCACCATCCCCGGTGGCCTGCTGGTTGCCATCGAGGGAATCGATGGGGCCGGCAAGTCGACCTTGGCCAGAGCCCTGACCGAGCGGCTTCGCGCGCATGGCGTGGCCGTCTCGACCAGCAAGGAGCCGACCAATGGGCCGTGGGGCACCAAGCTTCGTCAGTCCGCCGAATCGGGGCGCCTGAGCCCCGAGCAGGAAGTCGAATACCTTCTGGCTGACCGGCGAGATCATGTAGAGCAGTTCATCGGACCGGCTCTGCAACGCGGGGAGGTTGTGATCCTCGACCGCTACTTCCCTTCTATGGTGGCCTACCAGGGTGCCGCGGGGCTACCGGTTGAGGACCTATCGAAGGCCAACGACTTCGCCCCCCGCCCACATCTGATGCTGCTGCTCGATGTCGAGCCCGCCACGGGGCTGGAACGTATCCGCGCGCGTGGCGATAGGCCCAACCACTTCGAGAACGAAGAGAATCTGGCCCTATGCCGCCAGATCTTCTTGGGCATGCCTGAGCGAACGAAGTTTGTGATCGACGCCTCGAAGTCGGAGGCGGATGTCCTCGAAGACTCCTACGCCCTGCTTATCCGACAGTTCACGCAGAACATTGGCGGCCTGTCGCTGGAGAACATCGAGAAGGTCGGCACCCTCATGGAAGGGCGGCTGGCTTAATCCGGTCAGGATTCAATCGCAGCATCTACGGCGCCCGGCCGTATCCTTCCGGCCATGCTTCCCTCGCACGGCCACCATGCTTTCCGCACCGCCCCAGTCCCGTCCGGCTGGGTCCAGGCCGGTGAGCGCTGGGCGCTCTGGTGCAACGGCCGGGAAACAGCCAGCATTGCCTCCGATGGTGGTCCCGGCGTGCGTCTGTGGATGGAAGGTCAGAAGATGTGGCAGGTGAAGGAAGTCCGCGCCGCCAACGTCCGGCAGGCGAAGCGCTACGCCGAGCGCTGGTGCGCCGCTAGGCGGTATCCCGAGCTGCCTTTGCGCGAGGCCGTTGCCCGCCTGACCGACAGCCCCCCGATTCAGCCGGCAGCTCAACCACCTGGCCTGCCGCCGACCCGCGAGCAGCAGCAACAGGTCCGGCGTCTGGCCGAGGCAACGGCCGCCGCTACGGCGAGGGTCAGGGAAGCGTTGGAGCCGCGCAACCTTTCAGCCAAGACCAAGCCAGGAGCGCCCCGAATCGGACGAAGGTCCGGCTACGAAACGTAGGTGTGCTGCGCCAGTCTGATGAGGGGAACGGCTTCCGGTTCCATGAGGGAGGGCGAGTGAGGATCAATGGCACATCCTTGGAAGAGCCGTCTAAACTCACTTCTAGAGCGTAGTTTGGGGGAGGAAAAGGTGCTGAAGCGTTGGATTATGTGGCCGTTGATCGGACTAGCTATCCAGTGCGCCACTATCGCTTTGGTCATCGGGCTGACCCTGATCTTTGGTGACAAGTGTTGGGCGCCCCGAGTCGGTGGATTGTTTGTTGGGTTTGCGGTTTTCGCCCAAGGATATGTTTTCGCAAATCAGGACCGCTTCCAGAGACGTCTTCATTCTGGGATAACCGTCGAGCAGCGTGTTATGCACGTGGTCTATGTCGCAAGTGTTCTCGGCACTTTCCTCTGGGCACTTGGAGATCTCGTGCCGGTGATGTGGGGTGTCGAGGTCTGCAAACCCTGATCAGAATCTTCTAGAACTCAATTGGCATGGAGCCAGATGAAGGAGTAGCATCCCGCCGGAACAGCCCCAATGGGGTTGCAGGATGTCCATTACGGACCACGCTTGGGGAGTGAGCGCGATGAAAGGATTTCTGATGCTCTGTCTGGGGCTGGCATTGGTGTGGGCAAGCCACGCTGACGCGCGGGGCGTGCGGGTCAGCGGTTACGTCAGGAAAGACGGGACCTATGTTGCCCCGCACTATAGAAGCGCTCCCAACCGGTCTACGTTGGACAACTACTCAACCCGGGGGAACTACAACCCCTATACGGGCCAGGCTGGCAAGAAGGATCCATACGCTCTACCTCCACCGAGTGGAGGATACGGCTCCGGATACGTGCCCAGTGTCCCGACTTCGACCTATACCCACCCTGTCTATCGTAGCCCTTCGGTTCCGACGGAGCCAACTGCATATCGCTTGGCTGGCTCCAGCGGCGGCTGGCCTAGGTTCAACGCGCCGGCCACGGCGAGCCCCCAAGATGTGAACAATGTGGAACGCTACGGTAGCGCCCGCGCTAACTACCTGGCGTCGGCGGCCGGAAGTCTCTGCAACGAGTTCTTGCTAGCCGCTGATGAGATGGCGAGGTCGGCGGAGACACTGGCGAAGTGCGCATCGCGGATGGACCCAAGGCAGACTTGCGCAGTCGAGGCCGACGACGCCATGCAGTCATCAATTCGATACCAAGTCAGTGCCAGCAAGGCACAAAGCTACTGCCGCAGGCCGTAGTAAGACGAGATAGGAGGTCACCATGTCCGATGATGGTAGCGGCATCCCTTGGGAGCTACGTGCAATTGGAGTCGCTGACGTTGGAATTCTCTTGGGACTGTCCCCGCGTACTGTTCTTGAAACAGTGGCCTGTCGCCCAGACTTCCCGGTCCGCCTGACCATGCGCCCAGCGACATGGGTGGCCGGGGAGGTGTTGAAGTGGCGGGATGAGAATAGATTTGGACAGCGAAGACGAGCTCGCAGCCGGATTCAACCATCTGGCTAACTCCACTCTATGGCTTTAGGAGCTGTCGCCAGATGAGGCCGATCTTTCTACTTCCCATCTTATCCGTAGCTGAATTTCTGCTTACGGCATGCACAGGTGAACCCCAGGAGCACGCGAGTCTGTCTAGGAACTCAACTGCGGAGCAATACGAGGATCGCGAAGTCGTGGATGACGTAACTGTAGCCGAGAGCGTAGAGCCATCCGAAGCTCTTTCTGAGCATCCTCCTGTCGATGCAGAGGGCTGGGATGCCATAGGCAAGCCGTGTACTGAGGATTGCGCTGGACATGACGCTGGCTACCAGTGGGCAGAGGATAAAGGTATCGCTCACCCTGATGACTGTGGCGGCAATTCACAGTCGTTCGTTGAGGGCTGCGAAGCATACGCCGAGGGCGTGCAGCGAGAGAGCATTTCGGGCTCCGAGTGTGAGGATCTGGACGGCGACGGATTGTGCGACTGATCGCGCAATACGCCCGTTGTTGCGCCCGTATTGCTCTGAACTACGGGATCTTGCAAATTGCATCCGTCAGGTGCTCCGGCGACAAGTGAGCATAGCGCCGGGTCATCGCCATGGAACTGTGCCCAAGCACCTCCGACACTGTGTGCAGAGGGACGCCAGCCTGGACAAGCCAAGACGCGCACGTATGTCTGAGATCGTGCCAGCGTACATGTTCCAAGCCACATGCAGCCCGGGCCGCTGCCCAAGAATCCCTCACCTGACAGTCAGTGGCGCCTAGCGGAAGACGCTCCGCAATCCCCATGACTTTCGGGTGCAGGGGGACGAGCTGTAGCGTCTTCGTCTTGCTGGTACGGTCCAGATGGATGAACCCATCTTTGACATTGTGCTTGGTCAGTCGCAACAGGTGCCCGCGCCGGATGCCCGTGTAGGCCGCCAGACGCACATAGTCCCCTGCCGCAGGGTTCGGGCAAGCCTGCGCCAGCGCCTCAACCTGAGCGGTCGTCAGGAACGTCTCTCGCGGCTTCTCAGGCAGCAGCCCAATCGCCGCAGGCCGCTCCAGCCATCCCCACTCTCGCCACGCCATCCTGCTGATCTGGCGCAGGATTCGCCCCTTGTGGTTGACCGTGGCAGGAGCCTTCCCAATCTCCGCCGCCTTTATCTCGGCCCATACCTGGGCGATCTCCCCCAGCTTCCGACCAGCGATATAGGGCAGCAGCGCCCGAACGTGGGCCTTCGTCTTGGTCGCCGAGCGCAGACGTGGCACGTGGTCTGTAAGCCAGCGCTCGACCGCATCGGCGATCACTCGCTCCGGCTCTCTACCGGCCGCAATGTCCTTGAGCGCTGAGATGTACCTGCGTTCGTAGTCTTTCGCGTCTTTGAACGACCAGTGTCGAGAAGTCTTGCGATGCGTTCTTCCGCCGTATCCGACGGTAACTTGATAGTGGCCATTGGCGCGCTTGGTGATGGGCATAGAGTCTTGGCCCTGCACTTGCCCAGCCATACAGCCAGGTCTACGGGGTGAATCCTGTCTGATTTCGGCCCTTGGCCCAATCGACACGCGGCCAATTCGCCTATGTCTATGGCGCGCCGAAGGGTTCGTGGGTGGCAGGCGCAAAGCTCCGCAGCCTGAGCGAGCGTCATTAGCTTGTCAGTCGGAGCCATTACCCCTTTCCCCTTCGCTGGTCGTAGCGCCTAAGTCGAGCAAGAGCCTCCTCCATCTGGGGGGAGGTCGGGATCAGAGAGGCGCCCGCTGTCTCCCGGGATTTCCAGCTGCCGGAGTTCTCGATTGCTTTGTACAGCTCATTCTTCTCATAGAGCTGCTTGCCCATGAAGTTTCTGGGCACAAGGCCGATTTCAAGGGCATTTCGTCGAAACTGGCGGGACGACACGCCGCAGTAATGGGCTGCCTCGTCAACGGTGAGCCAGTCTTTACCTCGAATGTCGAAACGAAGGACTGCCAACTGCTGACGAAGATTTTTGATCTCGTCCTGGAGGGAAATGCCGGTTTCAGAGGTGTCCATCTAGGTCTCCGCCAACGTGTCCCGACCACCCTGCCACAGTGGGGGCGGTGCCGGAACCCAAGAAATCAGCGAATGGGATTTCAGAGACAGCCGTCGCAAAAGCGAGTCAGTTAGAGAGTCAATTGAGGAATTTGATTGAGATATATGTAGATATATCAATAGCTTGCGTTGTCAATTCGGTTGCTGGTGGGCCACCACATTTGGGCTATTCATCGAGGTGCGTCCAACGGGGTCGAAGCCTTGGCGGTACCGCTATAGGTAAGCCGGTAGGGCCAGCATCGTCGCCCTCGACGAGTACCCCTCAATGTCGCTGAAGGCTGCTCGCGCTGAACGTGACCGTCTACGTGCGCTGCTGCGCGGCGGAGCCAACCCCGCTCGGTGGCAAGGGTCGAGAAGGCAGTGCAAGGAGAGTGCGCCGCAAACACCTTCGGTGCCATTGGAATGGAGTTGCTCGCCAAGCGGACGAAGGAAGGTCTTTCCCCTGGATCCGTTGGATGAGCCCTGCATTGCCTTGGCCTTGGCCCAGAACGGCAACCGCCCCCAAGACAACCGAGTGACCTCCCGGCCTGCGCAGCTATACAGAATCACTGAGGCGCGCTGCGTCGGCGCCCGGTGTAGCCGGGCTGAATCTCGGCGAGGCCGGGGCCGCGGAACTGGCGCGAATCAAGGCGGCGCTGTGGCCACGCAGAACTTCGGCCGAGACCAAGCTGGAGGCCGAAGTACATGCAAGTTGAATCAGCGCGTGGCACATCCCGGCAAAGGGTGTGACCTTCGCGAGAACCAAGAACCGGGATTACTGTGAGCGGACACCACATTGGGTGACGGCCTCGATGTATCGAGCCTGCCGGCGCTTCAGGAACTTGCTGTAGAACTTGATATCGCTTCCCCCTCCAGTTCGGGGCGCGACCTCAACAAACTCCGCCGGGACGCCGCCATTGGAATTCGACACGGAGTAGCCATCGGAACGGGGCTCAAGCACATACTGCCATCGTGATCCTCCAATGCTCACCTCCCCCCATGCGTCACGGACACAAGTGGCAGCGGCTAAGGGATCCTGATTGGACGAAAAAGTGGCTACAGGTCCGGTACTGCGCATGTCGCCAACAGAGGTGCAGGCTGCCAGCAGCATAAGGGTGATTCCGGCTACTGCCATCCTGAGGTGTTGAGTCGTTCCGTGCATGCGGCAGCTCCATAGGAAGTGACGAACTGTGACGCAATAGCGAGAGGGCTTCAACAGTGTAGTAATCAGTTCAGCCAGTTGCCGGCCGTGGCCTGGATCAACGTGAAGCACCCGGTGAGACCGCACGGCAGCAACCGCCGCCGCCCCTGGAGCGGCCAGGAAACCTACTTCTCGACAGGCTCGAACCTGAGGTCCTGGTAGTCGTAACTGAAGTCCGCAAGCGGTGACGCGGCTTTCATCGTGATGCTCGCCACGTGTCCTTCCGCGTTCAACGCAAAGGTCACGAAGGCGGGTTCAAGCGCCGTGTCATCCCAGTCGACGCGGAACGTGTCGTACTGCCAGTGCCGCAGCGTACCCACCATGTCCGGTGTGCGGGTGAAATCCATGCGGAGCTTTCCCCCCTGCTCGGTGACGGTCGCTTCGCCATACCACGCATCCGCGTAGCGGCCCACGTAGCCGCGTGCCGGCAGCGATGGGCGCGACGCGGTGCGTGCGGTCGGCGCCATGTCTTTCAGTGCCTTCAAACCGCCGGTCAGGCGATCCTGGTACCAGGTCGAGAAGGCGCCTACCCAATCGCGCTGCTCAAAGCCCAGATAGTGGTCCATCAGCTCGTAACCGAGGCCACGGAGCACGTCCACGTCCTCGGCGTTCATCTGCAGGGCGATACCGAGTTTCCGGTCGGGTACCAGCACGACGAACGTGATCACACCGAACACCGCGCCGCCGTGCTGTATCACCTTCACGCCGCGATAGTCCTGCACGTACCACCCGTAGCTGTAGCCGGAAAAATGCGGGGTGATGTCGCTGATCGGAGCGGGATAGGGGCTGATGGGGGTCGGCACCTGCGGTGTCCACATCGCGCGTGCGGAGGCCTCGCTGTACAGGCGCGTACCACCACCGGGCAGTGCGCCCTGACCCAACTGCACCTGCATCCAGCGGGCAAAATCCTTTGCGCTCCACGACAGGCCGCCGGCAGGAGCGCCCACCTGGCCCAGACCTTCCCGCTCAGGCAGCATCTGCTGTTTTCCCAGGCCGCGCAGTCGTGCGTCCAGGCGTGCATGCGGCTGTGCCCGATTGGCGGTGGCGAACCGATCGGCCTCGTCACTGACGGCGGTGGTCATGCCCAACGGCTTGAAGATCCGGTTGGCCACGAAGGTTTCCCAGGACTGCCCGCTGACCTGGCTTACCAGTTCACCGGCCACGATGTATAGGATGTTGTCGTACGCATAACCACTGCGGAAACTGGTGGCGGGCTTGAGATGGCGCAGTGCTCTCACGATCTCCATGCGCGTGCGGGACGTGCGCGGAATGAACAGGAGGTCGCCTGCGCCCAGTCCCAGGCCACTGCGGTGCAGCAGCAGGTCCGCCACGGTCATTTCGCGGGTGACCCACGGGTCGTACATGCGGAAGTCGGGCAGGTGGTCGATCACCTTGTCGTCCCATCCCAGCTTGCCCTCATCCACCAGAATCGCCAGCGCGGCGGCGGTAACGGCCTTGCCGGTCGAGCCGGTGGGAAAGATCGTATCGCCATCGACCGGCTCGCTGCCTCCCAGGCGGCGCACGCCATATCCCCGGGCCTGCACGATCTGCCCGTCCTTGACGATGGAGATCGCCATGCCCGGAACCTCGCGGGATTTCATCGCCTGCAGAACGCGTGCATCAAAGTCCGCGGGCAGCGACGACTGCGCGTTGGCCAGTGCCGCCGCGCAGAGAAGCGCACAGGAGATCATTGTCTTCCATGTTCTGGACGTGGGGGTCATGCGCGATCTCCGATCAGGAATGGGCGGTAGGTGCAGTGCGGCGCGCAGCACGTTGCAACAGCCGCCAGCTGCCAACGGTCAACAGCGGCAGGATGTAGAGGCACAGGAACATATAGGCCAGTCCCCGGTAGCCCTGCGCGATCAGCGCCACGAGGCCCACGCGATCAGCGATGAAAATGGAGCCGACCAGCAGCACGCCGGCGATCATCGAGCGTGCAGGCCTGCCCAGTCCCGCACCCTCGCGTCTTGCGAACGTACGGGCGATGCGTTCGTTGCAGGCATGCACGACGGCTGTTCCGCTTTCCAGCAGAGCGCTGAAGATCATCAGCTGGAACAGCACGTGGAACACCGGCAGGTTCAATTGGCGCAGGATGAAGTCCGAAGGCAGCGCGACGGTTCCGATCTGCGGATACCACGCCAGCATGCACAGGAAGAAGAACAGCCCCGGTAGCATCGCCAGCGGGCCGGACAGCACGCCGGCCACCACGGCATCGCGACGGCTGAGGAAGTGCCTGGCCAGCGGCAGTATGATCACCGCGCCGACGATGTTGTAACCGGCGTAGGTCAAGCCGCCCTGGAGCCAGCCGGTGGTCGGTTGCGGTACCGACAGCGTGGTGAACGCCGCATCGCCGAAGCGGGCCAGCACCAGCACCAGGAAGGCGGCATAGGTGCCATACAGCAGTACGGAGACCCATTTGAACAGGGCCTCCACGGTGTCGTTGCCGAAGGTGACGAAGAATCCGATGGTCACCATCAGCAGCAGCGTGCCGGCCAGTGTCGGCCAACCCAGCACCGCCGAAAAGATTTCCCCTGCCGCTGCTCCGAACACCGCCAGGATGAGCACCATGAAAATGCCGTACGCCAGCTCGAACAGGAAAGCGAATGGCCCCAGCAGCATTTCAAAGAAGCTGCGGTAGTCGAAACTGCGGGTGGCATGCGCCAGCGCGAAGGTCAGTGCGCAGACGATGCTCCAGCAGGCCATCGCTACCAGGATCGCCAGCATGCCGCCTTGGGGGCCGCTGGGAATGAAATATTCCGCCAGCTCGCGGCCCGTCGCGTATCCGCCGCCGATCACTGCGGCCTTGAAGGCAAGACCGGGAAGTATCCAACGTTGAAATCGCGTCGCGGCGTTGGTCATCGGCTCATTCTGCCTGTTTGGCCAGGCAGGCGCTTACCAGGGCATCGAATGATTCCCCACCCCGCACGGGATCGGCCACGGGCATGCCGAGGCGGTCGGAAAGCGCATTGATGGCGCGGTACGCGGCGTCCGCCTCCAGTTTCGCGGTATTGAGGCTGATGCCGGCGCAGCGGATGTCCGGGTTGGTGCGCGAACCCAGGGTCAGGGCCAGTTCGACCGTGTCTTCCAGCGAAGGGAGCACATAGTGGGGATAGCCCAGCATATGTTCGCGTCCATGCTCGTGGCAGACCACCACCACGTCCGGCTGGCTGCCATGCAGCAGGGCCAGTGATACGCCGGCGTAGGCAGGATGTGAGAGCGATCCCTGGCCTTCGATCACGTCCCAATGGCAGGGATCCGCATCGGGAGACAGTAGTTCAGCTGCGCCGGCGGCGAAATCCGCGACGACCGCGTCCATCGGAATGCCGGCGCCGGCGATCAGGATGCCCGTCTGGCCACTGGCGCGGAAATCGGCATCAACCCCGCGGGACCGGAACGCGCGGGCCAGCGTGAGCGCCGTGTACTTCTTGCCGAGCGCGCAATCGGTGCCGACGGTGAGCAGACGTTTGCCCGTGCGCCGGACGCCGCTGGCGATGGGCAGGTTGCGTGGTGGCTCACGCACGTCGATCAGCCGACGGCCGAGCGCGCGTGCCGCGTTGCGAAGGGTATCAATGTCCGACAGCCGCGTGTGCATGCCGCCGATCAGATCCAGGCCGGCTTCCAGCGCCTGCAACAGCAACGGAATCCATGCGTTGGGGATATGTCCGCCAGGGTTGGCGACGCCGATCACCATCGCCCGGGCGCCCGCCATGCGGGCATGCTCGGGGGTGAGGAAGGGCAGGCCGGCGCTGACGCCGACATCCTCGCACGCAAACTCACCCAGGCAGCGCTCGCGTGCCCAGTCGCGAAGGCCGTAGGCGGTCTTCGCATAGTTCGGCTCCTGGGTGTCGCCGAGGAACAACAGGTAGGGCTGCGGAAGCGCTGCGGCTTCGTGCAAGCTCGAAACGGCGGTCTGCATGCGCGGATCCCGAAGGCGGTGGGAGGATGAACGGCGGCAGTGAAACGATGCAGGCCCGGCTCAGAACCGGAAGTCCAGCTCCATGCCGTACGTTCGCGGTTGTACGGGGACTGCGGCCACGTGCGAGTTGATCCGCGACAGCGCGCCGGCGACGCGTGCCAGCGTCAGCCAGCCGTCCTCCCCGGTTACGTTGTTGACGTAAGCACGCAGTTCCCAGCTGCCACGGCCGATGCCGGCATACAGGTCGAGGGAATGGTTACTGCCGAGCTTCAGTGGCGAGGTGATGACGTCCGGCATCACCTGGGTATCTGGATCACCGGGGACAGTAAAGCGCTGCCGTTCGGTGGTGCCATTGAAGCGTTCACCGGTCCAGCGGAACGCGCCGCCGATCTGGCCGTTGTAGCCGTTGGCGGTGGAAAACGCGTACTCGGCGGTTGCCGTCCAGGACAGTCGCGGGGAATACGGCATGCGATCGTCGGCCAGGCCGGTCCACTGGATGAAATCAAACCCGTCCTGCGGAATCACGGCAGGGTCAAAATCGTTCTTCAGCCGTGACTTGGTATAGGCACCGTTGAGCCCCAGCGTCAATGCATCGGTGACACTGAACTGCGAAGAAAGTTCAACCCCCTCGCTGGTGGCCTGGCCGCCGTTGACCAGGCCGCTGATGCCGTTGAACGAGGAGGAAACCTGGATGTCGTCCCAGTCGATGCGGAAGACGGAAAGATCGAACGTGACGCGGCGATCGGCGAACTGCGATTTGATGCCGACCTCATAGCTGTCGAGCATCGACGAATCCACCTGTGGCGGAATGCCGACCATCGCCACGTTGGGGCCACCGGGCTGGTAACCGGTGGCGACGCGGGCATACAGCATGATGTCGTCGGAGAGCTTGAACTGCGGGCTCACGCTCCAGGTGAATACATCCTCGCTGGAGGTTCCGGTGGTTACACCGATCGGTGCGAGGATGCCTTCCGATACCCGCTGGCTGTACCACTGGTCGTTGCGCGCCTGGCGGACGCCGAGGTCCAGCTTGAAGCGATCGCCGATGCGCCAGGAGCCATTGGCGAACACCGCGTATTCCTTGTAGGTGCTGGGCAGGCCGATGACCGCCAGGGTGCCGAACTGCGCATCGTAGGGCGGGTGCAGCGGCGTGCCATCCCGCTGGGCGAGACTGGCCACCTGATCCTGCATGCTGTCTTCCTTGGTGTAGAAGCCACCGATCATCCACTCGAAAGTTCCACCGTCCTTGGACAGCAGGCGGAATTCCTGGGTGATCTTGTCCATGTCGTAGCCGTAGCGCAGGCTGGAACTTCCCGGCGCGGGCAGGCCCAGCAGCAGGTCGGCCACTTCACCGAACTGTGTCGTCGCATCGATCTGGTCCATGGTCTTGGTCTGCGACCAGCCGGTGGCCGACACGAGATTGCCCCAGCCCAGGTCCCAGTCCATGCTCAGCGACACCAGCGTCAGGTCCTTGGAGAAGGGACGCGGCTGCCAGACGGTGTCCTTCTGTTCGCCGAACAGCGGCGTCAGTGTTTCCGGATCGAGCGCCACACCGGCGCGATCATCACTGCGGATACGCTGGTGCAGCACCGACAGTCCGAGATCGAATGCATCACCATCCCAGGCCAGCGCAGTACGGGCACCAATCTGGTCGCCGGTGTTGATGTCCTTGCGGCCGTCGATGGCGCTGTCGGTGAAGCCGGCAAGACCGTTGCGGGCGAAGCTCATGCGCAGACCGAGCCGCTCGTCCTTCAACGGCAGGCTGGCGCCCAAGCGGGCGTTCCAGGCTTGGCCGCCGCCCTGCACCGAGCGCAGACCGAAACCCACGCGGGTTTCTTCACCCACTACTTCCGGCGCGCGGGTCACGTACTTCAGCAGGCCGCCAATGGCGCCTGCGCCGTACAGGGTGCCCTGCGGACCGCGCAATACTTCGACGCGGCTGATGTCGTAGGGCATCAGGTCGAGCATCAGCGCACTAGCGCCCTGGTAGATTCCGCTGGAGCCGACGGGCACGTCGTCGATGTAGGTGGCCACCGTCGCGCCGGACGACAGCGCGGAGATGCCACGCAGGGACACGCGGGTCAGGCCGGGGGTGCCGTCGTTCTGCACCTGCAGGCCGGGAATGTAGGCGGCATAGTCTGACAGCGAGACCGCGCCGGTGTTTTCCAACTGGCGTTCGCCGATCACGCTGATCGAGGCGCCCACTTCACGCACGTTCTCTTCGCGCTTGTTGGCAGTGACCACCACGGTATCGAGTTGCTGGGCATCGGTGCGCTGGGCACCTGCGTTCGCCGCGTTCGTGCCGTCCTGTGCGAGTGCCGAAGCACTGCAACAGGCCAGCGCGCCGGCGATCGAAAGGGAAAGGTGGGTGCGGTACCACGGCCGTGCGGACTGGAACTGGGTCATGCCTGCTCTCCCGGGCAAGGTTGAATCAGTGATGGTCTGGCGTCGACGTGTCGCCCTTTGCACGCGATCTGTCCTGATCCGGGATAATGATCCTAATCAGAGAATTGTCAATACATTCAGAAAAACACGTGTGAAGCGGTCAGCGCGTAGCTGGCGTCCAGCCCGGCCCTCGGACCACCTGGCCCGGCGTGGCGCCGGTATGCTCGCCTTCGCGCAGCACCTGTACGCCGTTGACGAAGACATCGCTGACGCCGGTCGCGTACTGCTGGGGTTTTTCGTAGGTCGCGTGATCGGTGATGGTGGCGGGATCGAAGATCACGATGTCGGCATGACAGCCTGCGCGCAGACAACCCCGATCAGTCAGTTTCCAGTTGCTGGCCGGCAGGCCGGTGAGTCGGTGGATGCCCTCTTCCAGCGGCATCAGCTTGCGGTCGCGGACGTAGTGGCCGAGGAAACGCGCGACGTTGCCGTAGGCGCGCGGATGCGTGCTGGATTTCAGGAAAACACCTTCCGGCGCGGCGGATTCGGCATCCGAACCCAGGCTCACCCACGGCTGCTTCAACCCCAGCTCGATGTTGTCCTCGCTCATCAGGAAGTAGGCGGTGCCAATGCGGTGGTCGTCCTCGACGATCAGGTCCATCGCTGTTTCTTCAACGGATGTCCCGCGTTCACGCGCGATCGCTGCCAGTGACTTTCCGGCCAGGGGCTTCAGTGCTTCGCTCTTGAATTCGATCGGAACCAATCGTTCATCCGATCCGGCGAGCATGCGCAGGTTTTCCCAGGGCACGTTCGGATCGCGCATTTCGGCGATCAGCCGCGCGCGCGTGGCGGGATCCTTGAGCCGCTGGATCATCGCGTCGTGGCCACCGGCCTGCAGCCACGGTGGCATGCTCGCCGCAAGCCATGTCCCGCCTGCGGTGTAGACATACATGTCCGCACTCAGCTTGAGTCCTTCCTTGCGCGCTGCCTCGATGCGATCGATCGCCTGCTGCATCTTCGGCCAGTTCTTCTCGCCGGCTGCCTTCAGGTGATAGATCTCGGCATGCTGGCCGGTCGCGCGTGCGATGGCCACGACCTCATCGATGCCTTCGAGCAGGCGGTCGGCTTCGCTGCGCATATGGGAGATGTATCCGCCACCGGATTCGGCAGCGGCCTTGGCCAGCGCGATCAGTTCGTCGGTATCGGCGAACCGGCCCGGCGGGTAGATCAATGAACTGCCTACGCCCAGCGCTCCTTCGCGCATCGCCTGGCGAACCACGTCCTGCATGCGGGAAAGCTGCTCGGGGGTTGGTTTGACGTCGTCCTCGCCGAGCTCATGGATGCGCACCGTCGCAGTGCCGATGAACGAAGCGACATTGGGTGTGACGCCCCGCTGCTGCAGATGTTCCAGGTAGCCACCGAGGGTGGTCCAGGGGATGTCGTATCGGATATCGGCCTGCTGCTTGAGGGCATCGGCCTTCATGCGTTCGTTGACCGGTCCCATCGACCAGCCTTCGCCGAAAATCTCCAGCGTCACCCCCTGCTTGGTATCACTGACACCGCGTCCATCAACGATGAGCGACTCCGTCGCCCAGCTCAGCACGTTGATGAAACCCGGGGCGACTGCCTTGCCGCCGGCGTCGATCTCCTTCCCGGCGTGCGCCGCCTTGCCGGCGGGCAACAGCTCCACGATGCGACCATCCCGCACTGCCACGTCCACGCGTTGGGGCGCGCTGCCGCTGCCGTCGTAGACCACGCCGTTGCGGATTACCAGGTCGTAGCGCGGGGGCGCATCGGTGCTGCAGGCCGTGGTACAGGCGGCGAGCGCGAAGGCGAGCAGGGTCGGCGTGAATCGCGGCATGGTGCTTTCTCCATCAGGATGACAACGAACGTATCGGCCGATCCAGCCACCACAGGATCAACGCGGCAACCGCGGCCAGGCCGGCCAGCAGGAGGAAGAAACCGGCGTGACTGGTCCTCGACCACAGCGTGCCTACCAGTCCTGCCAGCAGGCTGCCGCTGAAAACGGCGAGGAACCAGGAGGCAACGGTGGTCGCGCCCAGGCGCGGTGGCGCGAGCCGGGCGAACAGCCCCAGCCCGGTCGGCAGGATGTACAGCTCACCCAGCGTCAGGATCATGAAGAAGGCAACCAGCCAGAGTCCGTTGACCAGAATCTGGCCGGCACCCGCAGCGAGCCCGGCAAGCAGTACGTAGGCGACGGCGACGATCAAGGCACCGATGGCCATGCGACGGGCCGGGGAGGATTCACGACCCTGCTCAGCACGACGTCGCCACTGTGCCAGCAGTACGGGGGTGATCGCGATCACCAGCAGGGGATTGAGCGACTGGAACCACGTCATCGGTACCAGGACGCCTCCGATCACACGGTCAACGCGGCTGTCGATCCACAACGGCAGTGTGTTGCCGATCTGCTCGTAGGCGCCACGGAAAATCGTCGCGGCCAGTCCAACGCCCAGCAGCAGCCACCAGATCCGTGGGTCGCTGCGGTTGGGCCCAGCATCGGTGATCACCCGCGTGTGGCGGGGTGGCTCCGGTGGCAGGTAACGGCGACCGGCCACGTAGATCAGCAGGCCGATGAACATGCCGATGCCGGCGGCGCCGAAGCCGTAATGCCAACCGTACAGTTCGCCCAGAGTGCCGCACACCAGCGGGGCCAGCAGGCCACCGATATTGAGGCCGACATAATAGACGTTGTAGGCACGCCCACGGCGTGGATCGTCGCTGGCGTACAGGTCGTTGATCTGGCTGGGCAGACTGGGCAGGAACAGGCCATTACCCAGTGCGATCGTCGCCAGCGCGGGGTAGAACATTGATTCGAAGGCCATCAGGAAATGGCCGAAGGCCATGATGCTGCCGCCCAGGATGACCGCGTTGCGCTTGCCGAGATGGCGATCGGCGATGATCCCGCCGACGATCGGCGTGAAGTACGCCATCGCCGTGTACAGGCCATAGACGAAGGATGCCTTTTCCTGTGCGAAGAGCAGCTGCTTGGTCATGTAATAGACCAGCATCGTGCGCATGCCGTAGTAGGAGAACAGCTCCCACATGTTGGTCAGGAACAGGACCGTCAGTCCGCGCGGCTGGCCGAACCAGGTCTTGCCATGGAGATCGGCCGGCATGCTCATGGACGTGTCCGCGGCCCCCATACTTCGTCGCTGCAATCGATGAAACCATCCACGTAACGTACCGAAGGCGTGCGATCCTTCACCAGGAAGGTGGGGCCGTCCAGATCGACGATGTCGCAGAATTGCCCGAGCACGAAGGCCGGTGCCGCCGCAAGGCTGGTCCCGCACATGTTGCCGACCATCACCTGCTTGCCCAGCTCACGCGCGCGACGGGCCATCATCAGGCCTTCGGTCAGCCCGCCACATTTGTCGAGTTTGATGTTGATGACGTTGAAACGATGGTGCAGCGCTTCCAGTTCGGCCAGGTCAAGGATGCTTTCATCGGCGGCGAAGGGCAGTAGGCGTTCGATGCCGTCCAGGTCGGATTCGTGCCCACGCCGACAGGGCTGTTCCAGCAGCGAGATGTGGGCCTGGACCAGTGTCGGCAGCAGCAACGGCAGCGTGGCCGCGGTGTAGCCCTGGTTGGCGTCCACGCCGATCCACGGGGTCGGACAGCGTGCGCGTACGGCCCGCACGCGGGCTGCGTCCAGTACGGGGTCGCCAGTCAGTTTGAGTTTCAGCGCGCGTGCCTGCGCATAGGCGACTGCGCGCTCGGCCATGACCTCCGGTGTATCAGCGCCCACCGTGAAGGTCGTCAACAGCGGGCGCACACCATCCAGGCCGGCCAGCTGCCATACCGGCAGCCCACTGCGCTGTGCCTCCAGTTCCCACAGCGCGGCATCCAATGCATTGCGCGCGCCACCGGCGGGCAGCAGCTGGCGCAGCGCATTGCGGTCGATGCCGGCTTCGATGCGTGGACGCAGTGCTTCCAGCGTGGCTTTCATCGTGTCCGGCTGGTCGTCGTTGTAGTAGACGCCGGCAGCCTCGCCGCGGCCGATGAAGTCCGCGTCATACAGGGTCGCCACGGTGGCCGGCATTGCCTCGAAGACATGTCCGGCGATGCGGAACGGTGCCGACATCGGCAACGGTTCGTTGTGCAGCTCAAGTCGAAGGGCCACCACTGCCTCGTATAGAAGGAAGGAGGGGGGCGGCCGGCGGATGCCCCGCCGGCCGGAGGCATCAGTAGTTCGCGCCGAATCCGATGACATGCTGCGCGAAGCCGAGCCACAGCAGGAACAGGCAGGCCAGTGCCAGCAGCACGGCCCACAGCTTGGCCAACCACCTGCGCTGACTGCGCAGGACATGCCAGGCATTCCAGACCGCGAACGCTGCGCCGAGGGGCAGGGCAACGGTGGCGAACAGGCGCATCGCATTGATCATGACGTCGCTTCTTGGCGAGGTCATTTCCAGGGCGCTCAGCATGCTCGCCACGAGCGCCAGCGCGGCGCCGGTGGCCAGCAGCGAGAGCAGCGCACCGATCCGCACCAGGCGATGGGCGCGTGCGTCCACGCCGCTCAGCCGGTAGGGCACGCGATAGTAACGACGGACCAGTGCCGACACCGGCCAGGCGACCACGGTCAGCAGCGCCACGACCAGGCTGGCGATCAGCAGCGGCAGGTAGGCGGCGTGCCAGCTGGACAAGCGCTGGAAAACCATGATCGGTGCGTACGGTTCCAGGGTGAAGCGCGTGACCTTTCCTTCCACCACGTCTGCCGCCAGGCGATCGGTGCTGGTGGTGTCCTGCCAGACGTACGGTGCGATCTCGCGCCACTTCTTCGGCGCGCCACCGTAGCCGATCGCCGCGCTCACGGTAAGGGTGCCATCGTCGTTGGCGATGACCTTGACCGGTCCCAGCAGATTGGAAAGCGACACGAAACTGCTGTCTGCGCGGCGGCTGCTTACGTACGTGCCTGCCATCTGCGAAGCGTGCAGGAGGGCATCCTCCTTCGACACACCCTGTGGTGCGACCGGCTTGCCGGGCAGGTAACGGTTGGCGAATCCGCGCGAAAGCGCAGTGCGGATGTGTCCGGTTGCCCCGTCGCGCCCGGCGCTGTTCATCGACACGAACAGACCGATGCCATCGTCAAGGAACAGCTGCAGGTCGCTGTGGAACCACTGGGTATCGCCACCATGCGAAATGGCACGGTGCCCGTTGACCGAGGTTTCGTAGAAGCCCAGCATCATCCGGTTCAGCGGTCCGATCGATGCCTGACCGGTGGAGTGCATCTGCTGTGCAGTGGCGCTGTCGAGGATGCGTGCATCACCAAAGGCACCGTCTTGCAGGTGGGCGATCATGAAGCGGCCCATGTCCGATCCCGTGGCGGCCAGGCTGCCTGCGGGCGCCAGGCTGATGAATTCATACTCCTTGGCTTCACCGGACGATGCACGCTCATATCCCTTGGACATGCCGGACAGCAGCGCTGCCGGCAATGGCTGGCGGAAACTGGAGTGTTTCATGCCCAGCGGTTTGAAGATCTGCGCGTCGATGTAGTCGTAGAACGGCTGGCCCGAGGCGCGCTCGACGATGTAGCCAGCCAGCGCCGTGGCGTAGTTCGAATAGGCCGGCGTGGTGCCTGGTGCGTAGATGCGCTCGGGTATCCAGTTCCTGAGTGCATCACCGAGCGGTACCACCTCGTCCAGGCGGGGGGTGATCAGCCCGCGGATCTGCTCTTCCATGCCGGTGGTATGGGTCATCACGTGCCGCAGCGTGATGGGCTTGCCATCGCGTGGCGGTATCTTGAAATCAAGATAGGTGTTGATGTCGGCGTCCAGGTCCAGCTTGCCCTGGCTGACCAGTTGCATCACTGCCGTCCAGGTGAACAGCTTGGAGACAGAGCCCGGGCGGAACAACGTGTTTTCCGGATCGACCGGCGTGCGCTTCTCCAGGTCGGCGTATCCGTAGCCCTTCTGCACCAGGATCTGACCGTCCTTCACCACCACCACGACGGCGCCGGCGATATCGCCGTTGGCCAGTGCATAGGGCATGATGCCGTCCAGCCAGGCCCCGGCGTCTTCGCGGGTCAGTACCGGCGCGCCTGCTGACGGCGCGGGAGCCGTGTTCTCTGCGGCGGGCGGCAAGGAGGGCGCGGTGGGTACGGGCGCCGTTGTCGGCGGCACCGATACGGGCGGAGCGATGGCCTGCTGGGCCTGCAGCGGCAGCGCAGCGACCATGGTCAGCACCGCGCTGCACAGGAGGACAGGGATCTTACGCATCGAACGGTCTCCGAACTGAAGCGACTGGACGGCCTCCCTGTGCGTCTGGCACGTCGCACGGTGGCGGATATATCCTGATTTGGCGATAATGATCCCAATCAGAGAATTGTCAACCCGTGCCGAAAGTCCCGGGCCGGGGTGCCCGGGCAGGGAACTGCTCTTTCCAAAGGACATCCCCGAGGGTGATCATGACCCGGGCTGGGAGATTCCAGCAGAAGTACTGGTGTTCCAGGAGATACCGCAAGAATGACGTCACAACACCCCACCATTGGCGGACTGCTGCGGTCGCTGCGCGCTCGCAAGGGTTGGACGCTCAAGCAGATGAGCGAACACTCCGGCATTCCGCTGTCCACGCTGTCCAAGGTCGAGCACGATCGCCTGACCCTCAGCTATGACAAGCTCCTGCAACTCGCGCAGCGCCTGCAATTGCGGATGTCCGAGCTGTTCGCCGAGGATGCCGATGCCGTGGAGCCGTCGGTGACCGCGCGCCGCAGCATCGGCCGCATCGAGGACGCGATCCGGGTCACCACGCCGAACTATGACTATTTCTATCTCTGCCCGGAGCTGCGCCGCAAGCGCATGATCCCGGTACTGACCCGTGTGCGGGCGAAAACCATCGAGGAATTCGGTGCCTTGGTACACCACTCCGGCGAGGAGTACATCCACGTACTCGAAGGCCGCATGGAAGTGCATACCGAATTCTACGATCCGGTCGTGCTCGAGGCCGGGCAGTCGGTCTATATCGATTCCAACATGGGCCACGCCTACATCGCGGCGGAGGGCTGTGACGAGGTGGTGCTGCTTGGCGTCTGCTCCAGCAGCGACGAGCACCTCATGGAATCGCTGCTGACGCTGCATGGGGACGAAAATGCGGTGCGCCCCGGCAAGGTCGAACGCCTCCCGCCACCGATGAAGATGGTGCCCAAGGGGCATCGCCGGAAATCGCCGGCGTCATCGAAGGCCTGAAACGAAGGCCGCCGGGCGTGCGTCATCGCGCGCGGCGGCCGGATCCTGTCATGGCCGATCCTGCAGCGCGAAGCGGACCGCCGCCTGGACGTTGATCGGATTCCAGGACTTGGCCCACCCCATCCTAGCGCAACCGCACCTCGATCTACAGCCCTTCATCGAACGGCCCTTGATCCAGAAGGCAGTCGACGAAGGCGCCCAGCAGGGCGGGTCGATGCTGCCGGCTTGGGTAGTAGAGGAACAGCCCGGGGCGTGAGATCGACCAGTCCGACAGGACCCTGACCAGCCGCCCCTGGGCCAGCAGTTCGCCTACGCCGTCCTGCTCGAAGTGATAGGCAATGCCGAGCCCACCCAGCGCAGCAGCAATGCCGACTTCAGCGTGATTGGTGATGACAGGACCATCGACTGCCACATCGAGCCGATGCCCCTGCTTCTCGAACTCCCAGCGATAGTGCCTGCCATCCATCTCGAGTCGCCAGTTGATGCACGCGTGCTGGTGCAGCTCGGCCGGCGAGGTGGGGGTGCCTCGACGTGAGAGGTAGTCGGGGGATGCCACCGCCATCATCTTCATGTCGGGAGTGAGGCGGACGGCAACCATGTCCTTTTCGAGCTGGCCGCCGACGCGGATGCCTGCATCAAAGCGGCCACGGACGATATCGGCCAGCGCATCGTCGACCACGATGTCGAGCACGACGTCAGGATGCGCGCGATGGAAGCGCGCAAGCCGTGGGGCGATGACCGTCCTTGCCGCGATGCCCAGCGTGTTGATGCGCAGCGTGCCGCTCATCCGCCCCGTCGCCTCACCGGCATCCGCCACGGCAGCAGCCATCTCCCGGAACAGCGGGGCGATGCGCCTGTAGAGCAGTTCGCCCGTTGCCGAGGGTGCGACGCTGCGCGTGGTGCGATTCAGAAGGCGGGCACCGATGCGACCTTCAAGCTGGCGGATCGTCTGGCTCAGCGCCGAAGGCGACAGGCCAAGATGCTCTGCGGCTCGGACAAAGCTCTGACGCTCCACGACGGCAACAAAGGCCCTGAGTTCAGCAAAGTCGGATCCGCGCATTATGTACTCGTTTCTAAAGAGCCCATCCGGATTCTAGGATATTCAATAAATTAGCCTGGGTGCGCATCCTACGGGCCATCCACCCGAGGAGACAGAAACGTGAGCGCCTTGACCCTTCCCGAGCCCATTGCGGCGTACTTCGCGGCAGAGCAGAACCCGGACGCCTTGACGCCGTGCTTCACGGCACACGCGGTGATGAAGGACGACGGACATACCTACGTGGGCATCGATGCCATCAAGGCGTTCATGGCCGAGGCAACGGCCCGGTACCACGCGACGAGTGTGCCGTTTGCCATCGAGCGGCAGGACGACATCCACAGGGTGCAGGCCGACGTCACCGGTGACTTTCCCGGCAGCCCGACGGTTCTGACGTACCGCTTTCGACTTGAGCGCGGCCGGATCGCGTCGCTGGAGATCACGGCATGAGCTTCGACCTCCAACTGAAGGGCCTGAGGGCAGTGGTCACAGGGGGAACGCTGGGACTGGGGGCTGCCGTTGTGAAAGCCCTGACAGAGGCCGGAGCGCGCGTGACGACGTCCGCGCGTACTTTTCCCGCCCAGCCGCGCGAGGGCGTCACCTACGTCGCCGCCGATCTGTCGACCGCGGAAGGCACGGATCACCTTGCGCAGGCCGTCCTCCGGCAGTGGGGAGGCGTGGACATCGTGATCAATGTGCTCGGAGGCTCGAACACGCCCGGTGGTGGCTTCGCTGCCATTACCGATGCGCACTGGTTCGCCGAGCTGAACCTGAATCTCATGTCGGCGGTGCGCCTGGACCGTGCACTGCTGCCCGCGATGCTGCACCAGGGGTCGGGTGTGGTGATCCATGTCAGCTCCATCCAGCGCGTGCTGCCGCTGCCGGAGTCCACCACTGCGTACGCTGCGGCAAAGGGCGCTCTCACCACGTACAGCAAGTCGCTTGCCAGAGAGGTGACACCCAAGGGAGTGCGCGTACTGAGCGTTGCGCCGGGCTGGATCGAGACCGAGGCGTCCGTGGCGTTCGCGACGAGGATGGCCGCAGAGGCAGGAACGGATTACGAAGGAGGCAGGAAGATCGTGATGGATTGGCTGGGCGGGATTCCGGTGGGTCGACCTGCCAAGCCACAGGAGGTGGCCGACCTGATCGCTTTCCTGGCCTCCCCGCGCTCCGCTTCGATCGCCGGGACGGAGTATCGGATCGATGGGGGTACGGTCCCCACCGTGTGATCTACGGGCCTGGCGGTCGTATCGGGTGCCAAGTTGCACGCCGTCTACGGTCCACTATTTCACAAAACTTCCATCTACCTGAATCAGCTGCTAGGCTCCGGGCGGAAGGTCGTCTCATTCAGGTACCAAAGTCCCCGCTGAACAGCCCGCATACAGGAATTGGAGAGAGCATGAAGCTCCGCGTGACAGGCAGGTCCCGTTCCAACGCACTGTTGTTTCTTCCCCTTCTTCCCATTCTTTCCCTCAGCGCCGGCGTGGCCATCGCGCCTTCGGTGAAAGCAGCGGAAAAGCCCACCGATATCGACACAGTTCAGGTGCGCGCCAAGCGCATACAGAACGAGATCATCCCGTGGCATCTGTTCGACATGGGGGGAGGAGGCGGACGCTGGGACTTCCTCGGCGGTGGTGGCGGCGGTGCAGCGCCCAACCAGACCGCCAAGGAGCAGGAGACGGACGACCGCGAGAAGCAGTGCGATGGAACGACCGGCAATCCGATCGTCCTGTACACCGGCAACAAGGTCGAGCACGAGCTGGACTTCGCCAGTGCCAGTGAGATGGGCTTGTTCCTGCGCCGCAGCTACAACCATCACTGGAGCGCGACCGGCCTGTTCGGCAATCACTGGCTGAGCAACTTCGATTACTCGCTGGCGTTCTCTGATGGCCAGAACACGCTCTGGAACCAACGCCCGGACGGTCGCCGGATCAAGTTCCAGCGCGATCCCGCCAGCGGCCACTGGAACGAGGACAAGGCACAGCCCATTGCCTACATCGTCAAGAATGCGGACGGCAGTTTCACGCTTCACAACGATGAGAATGGTGCGGAGAACTACAACGCAGAGGGCTACATCACCCAGCTTCGCAACGAGCAAGGGATCGCCTGGAACTTCGTCTACAGCAACAAGTACCTGCAGACGGTCACGCACTCTTCCGGCCGCCAGGTGAAGTTCACCTGGAGCGGCAGCCAGGTCACGCAGGTGACCGATCCGGCCGGAAACATCTTCCAGTACGCCTATACACCCAACGTGTTCGGGACTGGGCGGGGGCGTCTGGCATCGACTACGCTGCCAGGCGCGCCAGCCACCACCATTACCTATCACTATGAGGACGCGCGGTATCCCGGCGGCTTCACCGGAAAGTCCTTCAATGGTGTGCGCTATTCCACCTTTGCCTACGACGAGAACCGCCGTGCCGTTCTCTCCGAGCATGCCGGTGGCGTCGAACGCCACACCATCAGCTACGTGGTGGAGAGCACGGAACAGGTGCTGCCGCCACCCGCGCCGGCACGGCCGGGTGGCATCTTCGTGGAAGCAGAGCGGGGCTGGTGCGAGGACACGCGCAACGGGATGATGTGCTATCAGCCGCGCTCTTTGCCGGGTGGCAGTGTTCCCATGGCAGGCACCGGCACCGGCACCGGCACGGGAATCGGCAGCATCCAGCTGTCCTCGACGCCTGAAGGCAAGGCGCGCCCTGTCAAGATCAAAGCAATCGAAACCAATCCACTGGGTCGCAGGACAACCCACGCCTACGAAGATGGTCGCCCGGTGTCGGTGACCGGCGCGGCCTCGCTGCGCTGCGCAGCCAGCTACAAGGAGAGCAGCTACGACGCCAATGGTTATCCTGATCTGGTTCACGATTTCGCCGACAACCTGACCGACTTCGACTACAGCCCCCAAGGCTACCTGCTGAAGCGGGTCGACGCGGTGGGGTCGGCCGTGCAGCGGACCACGACCTTTGAATGGGACACGGCACGCAATCGCCGGATCAAGGTATCGGTAGCCAACGACAGGGAAACGATCTACACCTATGACGCGCGCGGCAATGTCGCGTCGGTGACAGAGAAGAACCTCTCCAGTCATGGTGTTCCGGGACAGAGCCGTACGACCACGCTGACCTACACGTATCACCCGAATGGGCTGAAGGCCTCCATGAAGGTGGATGGCCCGCTGGCGCAGGATGACGTGACCTCGGTCTATGACGCCAATGGCGACCTGGTCAGCGTGACCAACGCGCTGGGACACAGTATTGCGTTCAGTGGTTACGACGGGTTGGGCCAACCGGCCCGCATCACCCAGGTCAATGGCCAGGTTCGCGAGTACAGCTACGACGCGCGTGGCCGCGTGGTCAGCCAGCGCGACAGCTTTGGCAACAGCTGGGCCACGACGACCTTCGGCTATGACGCGACGGGCAATCTGGCCAGCGCCACCCGGCCCGATGGAGTGATCGAGCGCTACGAGTATGACGCAGCACGGCGCCGCTTGGCGGAGGTGGTTCCCTTGGGCGACGGCACCTACGCGTGGACGCGCTACAGCTATGACGCCGCCTCGAACATCACCCGCAAGGAAGTGGCACACACCGACTTTCCGCTGGGCAGTACGGTTACCGGCGTGATCGACGAGCTGACCCACGACGGCAACTGGAACTGGTTCCTGCGCGGCTGGGCCTGCAGTACTGGATCCAACGCCTCCATCGAGGTCCATGGCTACGCGGAAGGTCAGTTCCTGGCCGCTGCGCAGGCCAACCTGGCCAGTGAACCGGGTGTCGCCTCTGCGTGCCAGGCGGGCGGCAGCGCTTACCGCTTCCAGCTGCCGGTGTCGCTGGCCCAGCGACAGCAACTGGGCGGACGCAAGATCACCCTGTACGGCCTGTCGCCACAGGGCGGCGCCCACAATCGTGCGCTCTCCAATTCGGGCGTGTTCGCGGTGCCGCAGGCGACCGTGGTGGGAGACATCGGTGGCGTCACTCATGACGGCAACGGCAACTACGCGGTCGAAGGCTGGGCGTGCTCGGTGGGTGTGGACAGTTCCATCGATGTGCATGCCTACGTCGGCGGTTCCGCCGGCGGCGGCGCATTCGCGATCGCCGGCACTGCCAACCTTCCCACTGACGGCAACGTCGCCAACGCCTGCCAGGCGAGAGGTACGGCTTACTGGTTCAAGTTGCCGCTGGACGCTGCCCTGCGCCAGAACCATGGCGGCAAACCGATCTACATCCACGGCATCTCGCCGGTCGGCCAGGCCAACCTGACCATCAACCGCTCGGGCGCGTTCACGGTTCCATCGATTGTGCGCAGTGCCGAATTCATTACCTTCAACTCCAGTTCGTATCACATCTACAACGGCGACCGAGTGACCCTCACGGCGCAGGTGCGCAATACCGGCAATGTCACCTGGGATGGCAACACCTATCTCGCCTGGGGCCATGATTTCCCGACGCAATCACATGGACTGTCGGCACCTGTTCCGCCAGGCGGTATCGCCACCTTCAGCTTCGATATCGCGCCCTATCACGACGGCGTAGGCATCGGCGGCTATTCCTATGTCGCGCAGATGGCTACGAGCGGAACGGCGTGGGGCCCCCGTCCCTACGTCACCATCGTGGTGGAAAACGGGGACTGGCATTGTCCCAATGGCCCAAATGGTCCCAACTGCCAAGAGCCGATGCGGGTCACGCCGCCCATTTGGTTGGACGCTAAGGAAGGAGTCCGCTGATGTCTGTGATCACCCTGACCCTGATGGGATTGAACGCTGTGACGTTCAGCGTCAACTACGACTACGACGAACTGGGGCGGCTCATTGGCGAGCGCGGCAATAATGGACAGAACATCCGGTATGCCTACGACGCCGAAGGGCGCCTTGTCCGGATCACGGACTCGCAGAACCGCGTGAGGCAACTCAGCTACGACGCGCTTGGGCAGATGGTGCAGGCAGTGGACCCGGCCAATGGCACTACCCACGTCTCCTACGATCCGGGTGGCCGGGTTGCGCGGGTCAGCGACGCGCGGGGGCTGGTCACGACCTACGAGTACGACGGACTGGGCAACCTGTGGAAGCAGGCCAGCCCGGATACGGGCATTACGTTACATCAGTACGATGCGGTCGGGCTGCGGGTGTCGACCACCCGCAGCGACGGCAGCACCGTGGCGATGGGTTACGACGGACTGGGTCGTCTGGCATCGATGCAGAGTGATGGCCAGCGGCAGGACTTCAGTTACGACTGGTGTGCCTGGGGCAAGGGCATGCTGTATGCCTCTCCGGCCCCGACACCGCGACCCACTTCGCCTACGTTCCAAGCGGGCAGCTGTGGATCCGGCGGGACTTCATCACTGTTGCCGGCCAGCAGACCGATCACAGCACGGAGTTTCTCTACGACGGCATTGGGCGCCCGAACCAGATCACCTATCCCAACGCCGACCGCGTCAACTACGCGTACGGTGCCGGCGGGCGACTGGCGTCGATGAGCGCAACGATCGATGGCGTTTCGCGTGCGGTCATCGCCCAGGCCAGTTGGAAAGCGACCGGCGCGTCGGGCTGGCTGGCGTACGGCAATGGTCTGGCCCGCGGTTACAATCATGATGCCGATGGCCGATTGACCGCGATGTCGGTGTGGGGCCCCAACAGCGCCCGGTTGAGCTACTGGGATTATCAGTACAGCGCCGACGGCGAGATGACTGCGATCATCGATGCCGCAGTGCCCGACCTGACCCAGACGATCGGTTACGACGCGCTCAGCAGGCTGACCCAGTTGAGGCGGTTCGGGATCGACAACCAGCTTTCCTATGATGCCGGTGGCAACCATGACCGCTACCAGGCCGGGAACCAGTTGACGCAGTACACCATCGATCCGGCAAGCAACCGGGTGCTGGGCTACGCCAACCAGGATGGGACACGGCAGTACCAGTACGACGCGCTGGGCAATCGCATCAGCGAGACGGCAGGCAGCCGGGTCAGCACGTATGAATACAACGCGTTCAACCGGATGAGCCGTGCCAACATCGCAGGACAGGTCACCCATTACCTGATCAATGCGCAGGGGCAGCGTGTAGCCAAGGCCAATGCCACCGCTACCAGCCGATACTTCTACAGCGACCAGAACCAGATGCTGGCCGAGCTCAGCAACAACACCTGGACCAACTACCTGTGGTTCAACGGTGAGCTGGTGGGGCTTGCGCGCAATGGCCAGCTCAATTTCGTCCACACCGACCATCTGGGCCGTCCCGATTTCGTCAGCAGCCCGCAGCAGGCGACCGTCTGGAAGGCCTACAACTATGCCTACGGTCGGAGTGTGCAGCAGGATGATATTGGAGGCCTCAACATCGGCTTCCCGGGGCAGTACTACGATGCAGAAAGTGGACTCTGGTACAACGGTTTCCGCGATTACGATGCGTCCATTGCACGCTATGTCCAGAGCGATCCAATTGGCCTGGCAGGCGGCCTCAACACCTACGCCTATGCTGCCGCAAACCCAATCCAGCGCACCGATCCGCTGGGGCTCGAGCCTACAGTGGCATCTGTTGTGCTGTGCATTTCAGGTGCCGCCGGAGGCTACATGACGGTGGACGGAATCAAGGCCGCCAAGCAGGATTTCGATGCGATGCAGAAGGCCAGAGCCGAGGCTGCGGAGAAGCAGGCGTGCGAGGATGCCAAGAGCGATACCACGCGCGCCGGTGCGAGCAATCCTGCGCTGGCCAAGGCGGCGGGGGTTGTGGCGGACGCGGCCAGCGCCTTCTCCGACCAAGGGGCGTCGTTCAAGGCAACCATGGCCATGTCGGTGGTATCAGGCGCGATCGGCATCAAGCCGTGTACGGTGATCGGCGCCGCCATTGGCATCTTCGCGGCCGATGGCAGCGCAACCCGGAGAGTGGAGGCAATGACCAAGGCAGCCGGTGACTGGATGAAGGACAACACGCGATGAAACTGCCGGTCCGCTTCTGGGTGCATCTTCTCAGCCACCTGGCGTTCGTCGCGATCCTGGCTGGGCTGCTGGCCGGCTGGGTCGGGACGTTCTTCGAAGCCCTGGCCGGTCATTCCGGTACCGCAACCGACGGCGCTCGTGTGGGCGACGTGGGCACGGTGTTCGGCTTCTGCATGCTGGCCCTGTTGCTGTTGGGGGCGCTGACGGTCACCGGCGAGCTGTTCGGTCTGGCCAGGCCGTACAGCCGCAACGCGCCCTACCGGCACGAGGCGCAGGCGATGCATCGAAAGGTGCTGTTGATCGCGGTGGCGCTGTTGTCCTGGGGAGGCCTGGCAACGGCCGCCCTCATCGGATCGCTGATGCGCTCCGGCTAGCCGGCCCGAACGCTGTCGGCAGCCGCTCGAAGGCAACGACCCGGCGCGAAAGCCATGGCCAGAACATCCGCCTGCGCAGCAACAGGCCGCGCACCTCATCCAGGCTTGCATGGAGCAGGCCGATGCGGTGCGCCAGCTCCTCCAGCGTACTGTCCGGCAGGCGCGCGAAGCCCTCCTGCTCGATATGCCAGTTGTCGGCGTACTCGATCAGCTGCACGCAGCGCATCTCCAGATGGATACGTGCGTGGATCACATCCCAGTCGATCAGCTCGTGCGTTGGAATCTGACGCAGCGCGTTGAGCATGTCCATGCCACAGGTGCGGTGGTAGCGATACAGCTGGGTGTCGCCGGATCGATCCGTGGCCAGCTTCGCCGCCTGCAGGAACTGGAAGAGGGTGATGCCACACAGTGTCAGCGAGGTGGTGATGCGGCGCTGGGTCTGCGCGCGGGACATCTGCCAGGGGACATAGATGGCAGCGAAGCCGATCAACATTGCCACCAGCACCTGTGACCAGTCGGCCCATTCGCCGACCGGCAGGCAGGGCCGGCCGATGATCCATGGGCAGAAGGTATCCACCGTGTCGCTCATGCAGGACCTTGCGCGTCGCCGAACTGGAGCACCACGTAATCACAGGCCCGCCGACGCAGGCAAGGCAGGGGCCCGCAACCGGCGCGGTGCCGCGCGCCGGCGCAGATCGCGAAGGCGGGGGCGGGGTGAAAAACGACACGCGGCCACCTCCGTCAGCCACGGATGGACGAGGCTGCCCTCATCCGCGACGTCGGCGACCATCGATGCTGTAGCGACCGGCGCCGGTGCAGGCCAGCAGAATGAAGCCACCGGCGATGCCCATGTTCTTCAGGAACATGATCTGCTGGGTGGGATCGTTGAACTGGTGATGGAAGATGAAGGCGGTCACCAGGCTGAAACCGGCCAGGACCGCGGCGACCAGACGGGTCTGGAAGCCCAGCAGGATGCACAGGCCGGTAATGATCTCGAACGCGATGGTCGGCCACAGCAGGATGCCGGGCACGCCCATCGTCTCCATGTAGCTCTGTGTGCCGGCCAGGTTGCCGAGTTTGCCAAGGCCGGAGACCAGGAACAGCAGCATCAGCAGCACGCGTGCAACGAGGATGGCAAGGGGAGGCGATGAGTGGTTCACGTCGATATCCTCAGGCGGAGACAGGCAGGGCGATCGTGCGCGAGGGCACAGGAGATGGGCCGATCGGACTCCAGAGCCGGTGAAGCCCGCGTTGAGAGCATCCCGCGAACAGGGCTGCGGACTGGGGTCATGCGGCCCCGTTTCACGCTACCCTGCGCAGGTCCGGAGACGAAGGAGGCACAGGATGGCAGACGATGGCGGCATGACGATTCCAGCGAAGACCCTGTACATCGCAGGGGCCGTGGCTGTGCTGGTGAGCCTGCTGGCGTGGTCGGTGGAGTGGAGCGGGCTGGCCTACGTCTGTCCCTATTGCCGTGTGCAGCGCACGGTCATCGGCGTGTTGGGGGTGCTGACCCTGTTCGCGCGGCCCGGCGGCATCGTCGTGCCCTGGCTCTCCTTCTCTGCGGGCGGCTTCGCGTTCGTGGTGGCGGCGATGCAGCACTTCAACGGCTGGAAGCGCATTTCCTCGGGCAGCTTCAGCTTCAACGCGCAGTGGTACATCGACCCGTGGTTGCTGTCGGGGTGCGCGATGCTGATCCTGGTCGCGCAGTTGATGCTGGTGCAGGCGGCCTGCCGGCGCAGCGCGCGCTGAAACCACCGCCGGCGTCTGCCGGCGGTGGCCCCCATTGCATTCCGTGCCTGCGCTAGGCCGGATTCATCAGTGCGAAGAGCGTGTCGTAGGTGCCATCGCGTTCGGCCCAGCGTCGTGCCTGGTCCGGGTCCAGCAGCAGCTCACCCCGCGGGTGGTCCCCGTGCTCGAGCTTCAGCAGAATCTGCCGCACATACTCCTGCACGGGCATCGCGCGCGGGTCGGTCGCCTGCTTCGTGCCCGTCAGTCCGGTCTGCACATACGGGGGCGACAGTTCCAGCACCTCTACCGGCAGATGGCGAAGCTGATGACGCAGCGATACCAGCCACGAATGCAGGAACGCCTTGCTGGCGCAGTAGGTCGGGAAGCTGGCCAGTGGCAGGAAGGCCAGCGCCGAACCGGTGGCCATCAAGGTGGCGCTGCGTTGTTGCGTCAGCAACGGCAGGAACGTAGCCACGGTGCGGAGCACCCCCAGGATGTTGGTGTCGATGATGGCTTCGGCATCGAAGTCGTCCCAGTGGCCGCTGGCCAGGTTTTCCGGGCGGGAGATGCCCGCGTTGGCGATGAGCACGTTGAGGCCGGGGAAGCGGGCATGGACGATGTCGGCCAGGTTCGCCAGTGATGCAGGATCGCCCAGCTCCAGCGGTAGGGCGACGAGGCCCGGGCGCTGCTCGCCGATCGCCTGCAGCAGTGCCCGGTCGCGGCCGGTGATGATGACCTGGTTGCCGCGGTCGTGCAGCGCCTCGGCCAATGCACGGCCGATGCCGCGGCTGCCGCCGGTGATGAGGATGGTGTTGCCGGTGAGGTTCATGGGAATGCCTTTCCAGAGGGTCTTGGGAAAGGCCACGGCGTGATGCATCCGCTCCCGCAGGAGCGAAGGGCAGGGCAGTACCGTGGCGCCTGTCGCCCGGGTTTCCTCTGCTGAGGCCCTCCCGGCTGTGGGCGCGTTGGATGACGATAACGCCTGCGGCAGCGCCGTTGCGGGGCTGCGGCGCAGACTGTAGGCGCAGCCTGGTGAGGCGTCAACCGTGTCGGCGCATCGGGTTCCCGCCCGGTGCAGGGCTACCGGCTCTGGAAGACTGCCAGCTGGGCGGCGAATGCGCGCTGGTAGGCAGGGCGTTCCGTGGCCCGCGCCACGTAGGCGACCAGCGTCGGATACCCGTCGATCATGCCGCTGCTTTGAAGGCGCAGCAGAACCGCGACCATCATCAGGTCGCCAACGCTGAATTCGTCCTCCAGCCAGGTTTTGTCGCCCAACCACGCCGACAGCTGGGACAGCCGTGTGCGCACGCGCTCGTCCAGCATCACCTGCCGCTGCGCATACCAGGGCTGCTCGCGTTCCAGCAGCCATGCCATGGATCGCTCGACGATGGGCGGCTCGACGGTGTTCAGCGCAGCGAACATCCACATGATCGCGCGCATGCGGGCGCTGTCCCCGGCCGGCAGCAGGCCGTGATGGCGCTCGGCCAGGTGCAGCAGGATCGCGCCGGATTCGAACAGCACCCGCTCGCCTTCCTGGTAGGTGGGGATCTGCCCGAAGGGGTGGCGAGCCAGATGGGCCGGCTGCTTCATCTCGGCAAAGGACAGCAGCTGGACGTCATAGGCCACGCCCAGTTCTTCCAGTGCCCAGCGCACGCGCATGTCGCGGGCCAGGCCTTGGCCGCGATCGGGCGAGGTGGCGAAGGCCGTGAGGATCGGGGTCATCGGAGGTGCTTCGGCCGGCGGAGGGCCTGCCTTCCCTGTGTCGACGAACGGCAGGACCGGAAATCGACCGTTGCTCAGCGCTGCGTTCGCCGTGGCGAGGACAGCAGCCCGGCAACCGTCTCGATCCGTGCGGCGCCTGAACGCTGCAGCGTCTGCAGCGCCACCCTCCTGCGTGCTGGCAGCGCCGCGGTGGCATCGGCCACCACGGTTACGTCGAACTCCCGCGCGTTGGCATCCAGTGCGGTCGCCAGCACGCAGGAATCGGTCGCCATGCCGGTGAGCCACAGGCGGCGGACCCCCAGTTTGGCCAGCAGGATCGGCAGGGGCGTGGCGAGGAACGCCGAGTGCTTCGGTTTGAGCACGAAATAGTGGTGAGGGGCCGGCGCCAACATGTCCGCGATGCGCGCGGCACTGCCACCGTCCCGCCTGCACTGCTCCACCTGCTGGCGGAAATCCCGTTGCCAGTCCGAGAAGTTGTCGTTGGCATGGATCACCGGCCAGCGGCGGGCATCGCAATGGTCACGCACCCTGCGGATGCGGGTCGCGGCCCGCTCCGCCAGGGGCGCCAGCGCGCCAGCGTCGGGAAAATCGAAGCGGCTGAACATGTCGATGACCAGCAATGCGGTCGTGGCATTCCGGCGTGGCATGGCTCAGTCTCCGGTCTGCGCATGCGGCGCCTGCACGGGCTTGGACTGCGGGGAATCCTTCTGCCGCAGGAAGATGGTCAGCACGACCAGGGCCAGTACCGCCAGGAATTCGCTCTGCCAGTTCTGCATGGACTCGAACCAGAACGTGCTGCTGGTCAGATGTTCCAGGAAGGACGGTGGGGGCAGCCCCTGCAACTGCTGTTCCAGCTGTTCTGCCTTCCAGCTGCCGACGGCATGCAGACTGAAGCTGACCAGGAAGAGCAGACCGAAGGCGATCGCCAGTGAATGTCCATAGAGCGTCTTCCATAGACCACCACGCAGCACCGGCCAGGGCGTCGGGCCGGGCTCGATGCGTGCGTGTTCCTGTGCAGGGTCGAGCGGTCGCGATTCCGCAGAGCCGCGCTGGCGCAGGCTGACGGTGAGCAGCACGTACATGCCCATCTGCAGGAATTCGCTTTCCCAGTTCTCGAAGGTGGCACTGACGAAGTGGCCGCTGGCCAGGTAATGCCACAGATCCAGCGGCGCGCGGCCGTGGTGGACCAGCTCCTCGTTGTGCACCTGCAGTCCTGACAGTGCCTGGCCGGCAATGAACAGCACGGTCAGAGCCAGCAGAACCAGTGACAGACCGTTCCGCTTCCACATGCAGCACCTCGCCATGCAGATCCTATGGGGATGCGGTGAGCTTGCGCGGCCGGCCACGAAACATCCGTGAATCCCGCGCATGCGGTCCGTGAGGCGGACTCAGCGATGGCGCTTTCCGGTGGGGTCCGGATCGAGCCGTTCATAGTCATCCGGGCGCGCCTTGGGGCCATCGCCATCGTCGGGCATGTCGTGCTCCTTCCATCTGGCGTTGTCGTTGCGGCGCTTGTCGGGGGTATGTGCCTTGGCCTGGTCATCGACATCGACGGTGGGGTTGAAGGGCAGTTTGTTGCTCATGGCAGTGTTCCCGTGGATGGAGGCTTCAGCCTGCGCGCGTGCGGGTTAACGCAATGGCGCAGTCGAATGAACATCCCGCACACCGTGCGGTCACTCTGCCCGCAGGGGGCGGGCTGCGATCCTGCAGGTCCGTTCCCTTGGAGAAGCACGATGCAGGCACTGACCTATCACGGCCGCAGGGATGTGCGTGTCGAGACAGTTCCCGATCCGGTGCTGGCACAGGATGACGATCTGATCCTGCGCGTGACCGCGACAGCCATCTGCGGCTCGGACCTGCACCTGTATCGCGGCAAGATCCCGGACCTGCATGATGGCGATGTGCTCGGCCATGAATTCATGGGCATTGTGGAAGAGGTCGGCAGCGCCGTCACCCAGGTGCGCGTGGGTGACCGCGTGGTGATCCCGTTCGTGATCGCCTGCGGTGCGTGTTTCCATTGCCGCTTGGCCGAGTACGCCGCCTGCGAGACCACCAATCCCGGCAAGGGGGCGGCGCTCAACCAGAAGGGCCTGCTGCCTCCTGCGGCGCTGTTCGGCTACAGCCACCTGTACGGGGGCGTGGCCGGCGGGCAGGCTGAATTTGTCCGCGTGCCCAAGGCAAACATCGGCCCGCTACGGATTCCGGACGGCGTGGCGGACGAGCAGGTCCTGTTCCTGTCCGACATCCTGCCCACCGGCTACCAGGCGGCACTCAATGCGGGCATCAGGGCGGGCTCGACCGTAGCCATCTTCGGAGCGGGTCCGGTTGGCCTGATGAGCGCAGCATGCTGCCGCCTGCTGGGCGCGGAAACCATTTTCATGGTCGACCATCTGTCCTACCGGCTGGACTATGCACGGGATGCCTACGGCGTCATTCCGATCGATTTCAGGGACATTCCGGATCCTGCCGATTACATCCTCAGCCAGACCAGTGGCCGGGGCGTGGATGCCTGCATCGAGGCCGTCGGATTCGAGGCCGAAGGCAGCGCACTGGAAACAGCGCTGACGACCGTCAAGCTGGAAGGCAGTAGTGGCGTGGCGATCCGGCAGTGCATCGCGGCCGCGCGACGGGGCGGCGTGATCAGCATTCCCGGCGTCTATGCCGGTTTCATCCACGGCTTCCTGCTCGGCGATGCCTTTGACAAGGGCCTGACCTTCAAGATGGGACAGACGCATGTGCAGGGCCTGATGCCGGAACTGCTGGATGCCATCATGGAGGGCCGCCTCGACCCGGGCGACATCATCTCCCACCGCATGCGGCTGGCCGACGCCGCACAGGGCTACGCGATGTTCGATGCCAAGGACGATGACTGCCGCAAGATCGTGCTTACGCCGTGAGGGCAGCATGAGCGCCTCGGCCATGATGGTCCTGTACGTGCTGTGGCTTGCGGCAGGCACGCTGGACTTTCACTTTCATCGCCGCACCGATCTGCCTCACACCTCGGGCCTGCGCGAGAGCACGCTGCATGGGGTGCAGCTCGGGCTTGTGGGGAGTGGCGTGCTGGCGTGGCTGCTGCTGGCCGACACGCGGGCGCTGGCGCTGTTGCTCACCGTGCTGGCGGCCGCCCATGCGATTGCAGGGTATCTCGACACCGCCAGCGCGGATCGCCGGCGACGCATCAGTCCGGCCGAGCAGCATGTGCACAGCGTGCTGGACGTGGCACCGTGGTTGTTCGTGCTCTGGGTCGCCCATGACGCTGAACCGGCGTGGGCGCTGCGATGGAACCCAGCGCCGGTACAGGACTGGGCGCTCACGCTGCTGCCGGCGATGGTGGTTGCGTTGTCATGGCTGTGGGAACTGCAGCACTGCCTGCGCGCAGACCGGTCTCTGTCGCGATGACACCGCGTTGCCGGCCGCCGCAACGAGTATGAATGCAGCGGAGTGTGACCGGGTCACGGTACGTGTACACAGGCGGCGAACGGGAAGCACGATAGGCTCGACGTTTGTGGGAGCAGGAGCCGGATTGTGCCGAACAGAGCCATCGTCTACATCAGTGAAGCCAGCGAGGGCTTCGCGGCCGAGAAGCTGGAATCCCTGATGACCGACGCCGCGCGTTTCAATCGTGGCGCGGGTGTAACGGGTGTGCTGCTGTTTGATGGGCAGCGCTTCCTGCAGTACATGGAAGGCCCACCGGATGGACTGGAGGTGGCCTACTCACGGGTGACGGGTGCCAGCAGCCATGGTGGCATCATCGAGTTGGCCCACGGTCGAGTCGGTCAACGCCGGTTGCCGTTCTGGCCAATGCGGTGCCTGCATACAGAGGCGGACATCCTGCGGGACATCGCCCGGGCGGACTGGACGAGCTTCATCCTGCGCGCTGCCGATAGTCACGAGGACGCAACGGCGATGGAGCGGCTGCTTGCCGTGGTCGAGCCCTACGCCCGCGCGGCCTGAGCCGCCTTCGGCGGCGCGCGTTGCGCTGCTGCCTGATCTGGTTCAGCGCTGGCTCCCCGCCGCCGCATCGCTGCAGAGCGTCTGGCGGACAGCGCGTTGCAGGCCCTCGATATGGAACGGCTTGGCGACGAAGGGCGCGCGCCGGTGGCGCGCAGGTACCAGCTGGTCGTACACCGCGGAGACGAACAGGTAGGGAATGTCCAGTTCGGCCAGGCGGTCGGCCACCGGAAACACCACGCCATCGCGCAGCTCCACATCCAGTACCGCGCCATCGAACCGTTGACGGTCCAGCAGGCCGAGAGCATCAAACACGCTGTAGGCATGGGTGACGTGGTCGCCACCGTCCTCAAGTGCCTGTTCCATCAGTGCCGCCAGATCGAACTGGTCCTCCACCAGAAGCAGATTGCAGGGAGGCTGGCCGGTCGTGCGAGGCATGAGGTGGGTCTATAGAGCCGTGGGAACGACAGTGTCCGCCGCAGGCCATCAAGGCGGTGCGGAGATGATGTGGTGTCGACGCGAAGCCGCGCGGGCCGTGCAGGCGGCGTGCACGGAGGGGCCGGCAACGTTGACGATGCGTTGGCGATCACTGTGGATACTGCCGCCGTCCCCGCACGAGGAGTCGCACAATGAACGCATCCGGATCCCTGTCTGCGCCCCAGGTGCTGCGCGTGGAAAGCATGCCGCTCGCCTGCGGTGGGATGGCAGTCGTCGTCGAACTTGACAGGGTGCCGTCCCGCGCCTGGATGAAGTCGCTGAAGCGGGCACTGCTGTTGGCAGACGGCCTCGACGGCGCACAGGCCAAGTTCGATGGCCGCTTCGTCTACGTGGTGGGCGTGGAGGCCGCGCAGCGTCGGGCGGAGCATCGGGTCATGCAGGTGCTGTCTGCCGCGGAGGGTCGCTCGGCCGGTGCCGCGCGCACGTACACGATGCCGTCTGCGGCTCCCTCATCCGTGCTGCAGGCCTGAGCGGGCATCGGCGGCAACGGGCAGCGCCACGCAAGGGTGTTAGCGCGGCATCGGCGTCATGTGGACGCGCCATTGGAAATCGCTCACCCATGACCACATGCGGCTGATCGACATGCCTTCAGCATGATCCACGGTGGCATGTTGCCCCGTACCGGAGTGTCGTGATGTCCGAGAAGACTACGGCTCGCAGCGAGCGCCTGCTGAAGTGGCTGCAGGACGCCTACGCAATGGAGCAGGAAGCCGAGACCATGATGAAGGCCATGGCCTCGCGTATCGAGAACTATCCCGCGCTGGCTGCGCGTATCGCCCAGCACGTGCAGGAGACCCAGCAGCAGGCTGCATCGCTGCGCCAGTGCATTGAATCGCTTGGTGGCAGCGTGCCCACGGCCAAGGGCGTGTTCGCCAGCCTGACGGCCGCCATCCACGCGGCCGGAAACAGCCTGATGGAGGATGAGGTCGTGAAGGGTCTCGGTCTGTCCTTTGGTTTCGAGAATACCGAGATCGCCACGTACCGCGCCCTGATCATCGCCGCCGAACGTGCCGGCGCTGCCGACATCGCTGCCGTGTGCGGGCAGATCCTGCAGGAGGAGGTTGCCATGGCGCGCTGGCTGGAAGATCACCAGGACGGCCTGGTCGGCGCCTTCCTCAACCGCGACGAGACCCCGGGCGCTGAAGCCAAGCGCTAGGACTCGGCGTGCCCGCTACTGGAGATTGCCATGTTTTTCCACCACAAGAAATTGATGTACACCGTACGCGTGCGTGCGTCGAACCCGCAGCTGGCCACGCTGATGCTGGAGCAGTTCGGCGGCCCGCAGGGCGAGCTGGCGGCGGCCATGCGCTACTTCACCCAGGGGCTGGCGGAGTGTGATCCCGGGCGCAAAGATCTGCTGATGGACATTGCCACGGAAGAGATCAGCCACCTGGAAATCATCGGCACCATCATCGCGCTGTTGAACCGCGGGCCCAAGGCGATACAGTCCGAGGCGCTGGCAGAGGCCGAGGACATGCGGCTGCTGGGGCAGAACAGCACCAGCCACACCGAACAGATCCTCTACGGTGCCGGTCCTGCGCTGGTGAACTCCAGCGGGGTGCCGTGGACTGCCGCCTACATCGATACGATCGGTGACCCCAGCGCCGACCTGCGCTCCAACATTGCCGCCGAGGCCCGCGCCAAACTGGTCTATGAGCGCCTGATCAACGTCACCGATGATCCCGGCATCAAGGATGCACTGCGCTTCCTGATGACCCGCGAGGTGGCGCACATGAAGTCATTCGAGAAGGCGCTGCACAGCATCCAGCCCAACTTCCCGCCCGGCAAGCTGCCCGGTGACCCGGCCTACACGGATCTGTACATGGACCTATCGCAGGGTGAAGGATCGGAGGGATTGCAGGGGAGCTGGAACAGCGGCGAGCTCTGGGAGCGCGTTGACGACCGCGATGCGCAGATGGCCCTGGATGGCGGCGACGGCAGCGCCTCGGTGGAACTGGACACACGTGAACAGGCTGCCGTGCAGGCGATGACAGTGCGCACGATGTCTGATCCGGAGGCGAGGCCGGTGACCGGTGCCGAGCTGGGTGCCGGACCTGGCTCGGGTGCGCTGGATCTTCCGGCCCGCGAGCCATGATGCGGCGATGGGCGCGGCACGCTGTACCGCGTGCATGGCCGACGGATCGTACACAGCGAGGCCACCGCCGCTTCACCCCCTGATCGCCATAAACGGTTCTCCGGAGCGAGACGAGTGACCATGAACGACCCGCGCCCACGCACCAGCCTGTGGCTGGAGATGATGCAGAGCCGTCCCTGTCCGCCGGCGCAGGGCGACCTGCGCACGCAGGTGCTGGTGGTGGGCGCGGGGATGACGGGCCTGCTGACTGCAGCCCGGCTTGCCGATTGCGGGTTGGACGTCGTGGTGGTGGACGCGGGACGCATTGCTTCGCGTAATACGGGTCTGTCGACGGGCAATCTGTATGCACCGGTTTCGAACATGGCGGATCTGGTCGCGCGCTGGGGAGGCGATGTCGTGTCCCGCGTGGTGCAGTGGCGCGCCCAGGCGATCCGTGCGATCGAATTGCTGGTCGGACGATACGACCTGCGTTGCGGTTTCGACCGGGTCCCGATGCAGTACGGAGTCCAGAGCCGGGACCGGCAGGCGACACTGCAGTTCGAGAGGGAGCTGCAGGCGTACACCTGCGCCGGCCTGCCGTGCCGGCATCGGCAGCACGGACTTCCGTTCACGCTGGGCCACGCCTTCACACTCGAGGGGCAGGCGCAGTTCGACCCGGCTGCGTTCTGCGCTGGACTTGCCACGCGACTGTCAGGCCGCGTCCGGATCCATGAGCACACCACGTTGACCGCGCTCGATCCCGAGGCGGGTATCGCCAGCACCTCGCATGGCTCCATCCGCGCCGACCATTTCGTACTCGCTACCCACTCACCTGCGGGCTTCAATCTCGTACAGGCAGAGATGGAGTGCTATCGCGAATACGCGGTGGCCGCGCCCGTCTCCGGGCCGCCCGCCGCCGGTATTCACTGGATTGCGGACCGGCACCGCTCCCTGCGGCGTGCGACCGGGTCGGACGGCGCGCCCTGGCTGGTGATGGTGGGTGAATCGCACCGCGTCGGAGAGACCCCCGCCACAGATCCCTGTGCAGCCCTGGAGGCGGATCTGCAGCACCATTTCGCGGTGTCAGGCCCATCCGTGAGCTGGTCGGCGCAGCAGTTCCGGCCGGCAGACCGGCTGCCCTTCATCGGCAACAGTGCCCATGACAACGTCTGGATAGCCTCCGGTTACGGTGCTGATGGCCTGACCTGGGCCGGTGTGGCGGCGCATGCCATCTGCGAGGGCATCCAGGGTGTGGAGACCGATGCGGCGCGATTGTTCAGTCCCATGCGGTTCACACCGCTGCGTTCGATTGCCGGATGGGCCCGCTGCAACGCGACCGCCGCCAGGCATATGATCGCGGACCGGTTGCAGGCGGCACATATGCGCACGGCGAACATCGCGCCAGGCGAGGGCGCGGTCGTCCAGGTGGGCGGCGATCATCTGGCCGTGCATCGCGATGACGCCGGCGATGTGCATGTGATGTCGGCGGTATGCCCGCATCTGAAGTGCCTGGTGCAGTGGAACGGGCTGGAGCGCAGCTGGGACTGCCCTTGTCACGGAAGCCGCTTCAGCGCGACCGGCGCATTGCTGGAAGGTCCGGCCCGGACGGGACTGGAGCCGCGCCGCTGATGTGAAGATGGGCGGGAACGTTGCCCGCCCATCCGCTGTTGCATCCGGTCACGACCGGTCAGCGCTGCTGGCCGCCACGGTTATTGCCGCCGCGTTGCTGCTGTTGCTGTTGCTGGCCGTCGCCCCGGTTTCCGCCGCCGCGGCTCGCCTGCCCGCCCTCGCGACCGATGTCGGCCATGTGCTGACGATCCTGGCTTACGGATTCGCCGCCCTTGCGGCCGGCTTCACGGGCTTCCTCCGGGCTGAACTCGTGTGCGTTGCCCGACTCATGCGCAGCGCGCCCGCCCTTGGCAGCGATGTCGCGCTGCTTGTCCTCGTCCATCGAAGCGAAGCCCCGGTTGCTGTTGCCCTGGTTCTGATTCTGGTTGGCCATGGAATGTCTCCAGTGTTGAGCCGTCGTATTGACGGCACCGACCATCATCCACATCCGCCGCTAGCCGGCGGTGCTCCATGCGGCAACACGATGTCGTCCGCACTTGCCGTATTCCTCATGCCATCACCACGAGCGCACAGCCGGCCCCGCACTTGAACGCGGCCTCCACGCCGGAATCACCGCACCTTCGGTGGCAAGGACTAAGGTAGAGACCCCTGCAATCACCGGTGCCCCCATGCCTCTGCGTGCGATTGCCTATGCGAGCGAAGCCGTTGCCTCACTGAGCGCGGAACGGCTGCGCAGTCTCGTCGACGACGCGGTGGCATTCAATGAAGCAGCGGACATCACCGGCGTGCTTCTGTTCGATGGCCATCGCTTCCTGCAGTATCTGGAGGGGCCACAGCAGGGCGTGGACGCCGCGTGGCGGCGCATACTCGACAGCAGCAGCCATCACAGCGTGGTCGAGCTCAACCGCGGTCGCATCGGTCGCCGCCAGTTCTCGCACTGGCGGATGGGCTGGCTGCAGGTGGAGCACACGGCACTCGGCAGGGTGGCACTGTCCGACTGGACCGGGTTCGTGCGCAGCACGGCCATCAGCGGAATCCCGACCAGCGCGCTGGACAGGCTGCAGCTGTTGACGGCGCCTCTCCTGCGGGCCGGTCAGTGCGGACCTTCCATGCACGCTGCACCTGCTGGCGGAGAAGGGTCATGAGCGCTCGGGTGGAGCCGCACCCTGCCGGAACGCGGATACGCATCGGTTGCGCGGGATGGTCCCTGTCGGCGGCGGATCGCTCCAGCTTCGGTGGAGGCGACAGTCTGCTGCAGCGCTACGCCACGCGCTTTTCCCTGGTCGAGATCAACTCCTCGTTCTATCGCCCGCACCTGCCGCAGACCTATCGGCGCTGGGCCGCTTCCGTTCCGGACGATTTCCGCTTCACGGTGAAGATGCCGCGTTCCATCTCGCACGAGCAACGGCTGCGCGGTGCCAGCCGGCTGCTCGACCCGTTCCTGGGCGCGGTGGAGGAGCTCGGCAGCCGGTTGGGGGCGCTGCTGTTGCAGTTGCCTCCCAGCCTGGCGTACGAGCCGCAGCACGTCGAACCGTTTCTGCACGATCTGCGTCGGCGCACGCGCAGGCCGGTGGCGTGCGAGCCTCGACATCCGTCCTGGTTCAGTGCGGAGGTGGATGGGCTTCTGGCGGTCCACGATATCGCGCGCGTGGCCGCGGACCCGGCGCGGGTCGCGCAGGCGGACGAGCCGGGCGGCGCCCGCAGCTGGAGCTACTGGCGATGGCACGGCCAGCCGGATATCTATCGCAGCGCTTATGACGAGACCACACTGGCACGGCTGGCCGGGCTGCTCAGGGACCGGGCGTGTGCCGGCCATTGCGCCTGGATGATCCTGGACAACACGGCACAGGGCCATGCGGTCAGCAATGCACTGCGGTTGCAGGCACTGCTTGGAGAACACGGCCATGCCTGAAGGCCCTTCCATCGTGCTGCTGCGCGAGGCCGCCGAAATGTTCACCGGCCAGGTACTGCGACATGTCGGGGGCAACAGCCGGATTGACCTGTCCGTGCTTGCAGGGCAGCGCGTGCGATCCGTGCGCAGTTGGGGGAAGCACTTCCTGCTGGAGTTCGGCACGCACACGTTGCGGATCCATCTGATGCTGTTCGGCAGCTGGCGGATCGATGAGCGCAAGCCTTCGCCTCCGCGCGTATCGCTGAGGTTCGATGCCGGCGAACTGAATCTCTATGCCTGTTCGGTCAAACTCATCGACGGCCCGTTGGAAGAAGCCTACGACTGGCGCACCGATGTGATGAGCGATGCGTGGGACCCCCGGCTCGCGCGCCGCCGCCTGAAGGCGATGCCTGACGTCCTGGTATGCGACGCACTGCTGGACCAGAACGTTTTTGCCGGCGTTGGCAACATCATCAAGAACGAAGTGCTGTTCCGGATCGGCGTCCACCCGGCCACGCGTGTGGGTGACCTGCCGCCGCGCAGGCTGGGGTCACTGATCCGCGAAGCCAGGACCTACAGCTACGAGTTCCTGGAATGGAAGCGTCGCCACGAGCTCAAGAAGCACTGGCAGGTGCATGCCAAACGTAGCTGTCCGCGATGTGGCGGCCCCGTCAGCAAGCAGTATCTGGGCAGAACCCGGCGACGCAGCTTCTTCTGTCCTCGCGATCAGGTCCTGTTCGGCGATGCCGGGCCGGCCGGTAGCCGCCAGCGGTAATCAACAGGGGGGAGGGAGGGGGGACCGTCTCTGGCGATGCCGCGCCAACAGCTGCCCAAGCAGAGCCGTCGCCAACAGAAGCAGATTGGTCACCACGAAGACGCTGCTGCCCAGCATCAGGCTGTAGAGGGTGAACAGCGCCGAGGCCACCATCTGGCCGGCGAACAGCCATCGTGACAGTGTTTCGGGATGTGGCGAACGCCACTGCTTGACCATCTGCCTGAGCAAGGTGGCGACCAGCACAAGGGTCGCCATCCAGCCGATGATATCCGAATGCATCGGGATCTCCTGTTGCCGCCGCCGTCCCTGGCGGCGTATCGCAGCGGAACTCAGGCGGCCTGTGCTGCCCTGGCGTTGCCGCCCCCCTTGGCCAGCAGGGTCAACTTCTCGTCGGTCGACTTTTCTTCGGCCAGTGTTTCCAGCAGCAGGGGGAGCGCGTCCTTGTAGCCCAGCTGCTTGGCCAGCGCGGCGATGGTGCCGTACGACGCGATCTCGTAGTGCTCGACTTTCTGGGCTCCACCGATCAGTGCGGCGTCACGCACCGGTCCCTTGTCGATGCTGTCGATGACTTCCTTGCCTTCCTCCACCAGCCCTTCCATCGCTGCACACTTGATGCGCTTGAGACGGATGCCCAGCGTCTCGACCACCTGGTCGATCCGCTCGATCTGGCCCTGGGTTTCCTCCAGATGGGTTTCGAAGGCGGCGGCGAGATCCGGATTCTCGGCCGCACGGGCGAGGCGGGGCAGGGCTTTGGTCAGCTGCTTCTCGGCGCTGTAGATGTCCGAAAGTTCGTGGATGAACAGGTCTTCGGCAGTCTTGATGGCCATGTGCGGCTCCAGTCGGGAAGGAATGATGACCGTAGCGGGCCCGGCGTTGATGCCCGGCGTACAAGCGGTGAGCGCGATATCGCTGTCCACCTGCATGGTCTATGCAGGGCCCTCACATGTGCACGCGCGGTGCACATGGCGTGCACGTGCCGACGCTGATGCATGCATCAGGCTGCCAGCATCCGCACAGACAGGAGAGGACACGATGAACACGCCAGGAAAGCCGACGCCGAGCTGGCGACAGGGGAAGGTGCTGCTGGGAGTGCTGGCCGCCGTGCTGGTAATTACCGGGATCATCCTTTTCGTGCCCTGGTAGCGGCGGTCAGTCCGCGTTGAGTGACGTGATGCATGCATCAAACGACGCTCACCCCGGGGCCACATTCCTTTGTCCAAGGTAGTGATGCAGGCAACGCACACCGTTGTCCGTTCCCAACGAATCTGAACTTCAGGAGCAGAACATGAGCACCCAGTCCACCATCGAACATCGTCTCAACGACCTGATCGAGATCGCACGCGACGGCAAGTCGTTCTACGAAGAGGCGGCCACGAAGGTGAAGGACGCCGAGCTGGCGGCACTGTTCACCCGCATTGCGGGCGTCAAGGGCCGCATCGTGTCCGCGCTCAGTGGCGCGGTTGCGGCCACCGGTGGCAAGCCGGCCGAACACGGCACCCTGGTCGGCTCGATGCAGCAGTTCTACGGCAAGGTGCGCGCAGCATTCGGCGACACCAACTATGGCTATGTGGCCGAGCTGGAAGAATCGGAAGACCGCCTGCTGGCTGCTTTCAAGGATGCGCTGAAGGATGAGGGCCTGCCGCCGGCGGTACGCCAGGAAGTGACCCAGCTGCTGCCGGAAGTGCAGGAGTGCCACAACGTGATGCGTGCGCGGAAGCACGCGATGAAGGCGGCCTGATCGCGCGGGCTGCAGTCTCCGGAGAAAAAAAGGGGCGGCCCCAGGCCGCCCCAATGCTCTTCAGCAGGTAAGTTGAACGTGGATCAGAAGCGCACGGACCAGCGGGCCGTAGCGCCGTGGTCACGGCTCTCGTTGCCGAACTGGCCGCTGTAGCCCAGCTCCAGCGACTGCCGTGGGGTCAGCCACGCGGACAGTCCCAGCTCGGCCACGACAGCGCTGTCGGCGATCGGCGCGCCGCTGACGGCGAACGCGCCGCCACCGTTGGCGAAGGCGAGGTTGGCCACCTGGCTGCGGTCGCCGGACGCACGGCGATAACCCACCGCGCCACGCAGGTGCAGCCAGCTGTCCTGCTGGAAGGATGCTTTCAGACCCTTGTCGAAGCGCAGCCCGGCGGTTGCCACGGTCGTACGGGTGTCTTCCACTTCGCCCTGCAGTGCGGCGGCGCCGCCGCGCTCGTTGATGCGCTTCAGGTCCACTTCGACGCGTGCAACCTGCAGGTAGGGCTCCAGGCCGCCTTCAGCAGAGCCGAAGCGGTAGCCGGCTTCAAGGAATGCCTGGCGGGTGCGGGCGTCATAGCGGCCGGTGAGCGTGTCGCTGAATCCTGCGAACGCCAGCTCGCGGGTGCTCTCTGCCTCGTGCTTGCTCCAGGCCACGCCGCCGCGCAGACCGAAGCCGCCCCAGCTGTGGCTGGCGTAGGCACCGAAGTGGGTGTTGTCGATCTTCGACTTGGCACGGCGGTCGCGCTGCTTGACGTCGGTACGGCCGGTGCCGGCCAGTACGCCGGCCTGCCAGCCATCGAACTCGCGGTCGATACCGACCAGCAGGCCGTTGCTGTTGGCGTCGGTGCGCGCGGTTTCGACATCGCCATCGAGCTTGCCGTTGCCGCCGATCGCCTGTACCCACGCACCGGTCGCATCGCCGGTGCTGCCTGGCGACGCATTGCCCGCACGCCGCGACAAGGCTGCATCACGCACGTAGCGGCTGCTCTCGACCAGCACCAGCGGCGTGGCGGCATGCAGCTCGCCGCTCAGGCCGTCCAGCGCGGCACCGACCTGGGCGGGGAACAGCTGGGTCAGCGGCCGGGGCAGGCCCTGGTTGATCGCCAGGCCGTCGGCTACGCCAGCAACGGCACGTTGGTTGCGCGTGGTGGCCGCGGTGGCCAGCAGCGCACCCCGGGCCACGTCGATGCGCGCACCATTGGTGCTGTAGGCCAGGCTGAACTGCAGGAACGGCGAGAATGCACTGAAGTCGGTACGGGCGAACTGACCGTTGACGCCACCGTCGGCGTGCAGGATGTTGAACTGCTCACCCAGGTAGTACACGCCGGGTTCGGGCAGCGCGACCAGCGTGCCGTCCAGGGTGGCCGTGCCGGTGACGTGCAACCGGTCGCTGCGGCCTCCCGGCGCCAGTTCGGACGCGAACACACCGGTAGCGCCCTGCACGTAGTCACCGTTGATGGTCAGCGTGCCGATCGAATTGCCCGGCGCGATGATGCCGTCGACCCGGGTGGCGGCCAGGGTGCCGACGCCCTTCAGCAGGCCGTTGGCGCCCACGGTGGTACCGCCGCCGGTCTGTGTGCCGTTGAAGGAGACCACGCCGCCATCGACCACCAGGTTGCTGTGGTCCAGCACGCCGCTGGCGCTGACCGTGCTGACGCCGCCGGTGGTGTTCAGGGCGGTGGAAACCAGCGAGCCGTTGAGCAGGAACTGGCCGCCCTTCACCTCCACTGCCGAGGTGAGCGTGTTGGCGCCATTCAATTCCAGGACGCCATCGTTCACGACCGCACCGTTGAAGCTGTTGTCGCCGCTCAGGCGCAGCCAGCCGATGCCGGACTTGGTCAGCTTGCCGGGGCCCCCGATGTCGTTGGTCCAGTCATCCCAAGCCTCGCCTTCCCAGACCTTCAGGCCACCGGCCTTCTGGTTCATCACCACATCGGTGTCCACGCGCAGCGAGCCGAAGCCTTCGATGGCCTTGCGCAGGTCGACCATGCCCCAGCCGTAGATCTCATCGATGCCCGGATCGCCCAGATCGCGGGCGGTGGTCAGCAGCACGTCGCGGACCTGTGCGCTGTCCAGGTAGGGGAAGCGTTCAAACAGCAGCCCGAGCGCACCGGTGATGTGCGGGGCGGCCATGGAGGTGCCCGTCTTCAGGCCGTAGGTGTATTCGGTGTTCTCGCTGTCGATGATCAGCCGCAGGTACTCGCTGGTTTCCTCGATGCGTCCCTGGATCTCACCTGAGACGATGGTGCTGGCGATGTCGGTGCCCGGGGCGGAGATGCACCAGTTGGCGGCGGCACCGCAGATGCTGGAGCTGTCGTCGAGCACATAGTCGGTTTCGCCATCGTCGGCGACCGGCTGGCGGACGTTGGCCACGGCCAGCCAGTAGGGTTCGATCTCCGGCTTCCAGCGGGGCAGGGCCGCAGTGATGCCCGCGACGGCCCCGCTGCCGTTGCCTGCCGACCACACCTGGATCAGGGTCGACCCCGGGGCAGCGTCGCTGCCTTCGTAGATGCTGCCGTAGACGTCGTAGTCCGCGCCAATCGCGGCGTACTGGCGGTCGAGCGCCGCGGCACTCATGTTGCGGGTCGAGATGCCCCAGCTGTGATTGATGGCGCGCACGCCCTGCGCCTGGATCTGCGCATACATGTCCAGTACGGCGGCGTCGTCCGGGTCGGTGCGGTACACCGCGCGGGGGCGATAGAAGCCATCCGGGTCCAGGCGCCACTCGTAGTAGGTATCACCGAACACGCGCGCCGCCGTCAGGTCGGCACCGAAGGCCACGCCGTGCATGCCGGTGCCGTCGCGGTTGGCACCGATGGTACCCAGCACGTGGGTGCCATGGTCGGCGTAGCTGAAACCGTAGGGCAGGCCGGCCGCGATCAGGCGACCGGCGAGGGCCGCCGGCACCCCGGCACCGAGGCCGTAATAGTTGTAGCCGGGTTGTTCGCCGCGGGTCTGCGCGCAGGCCCCTTCGCCGGCGACGATACCCGCCGTCGCGCAGTCCGGACCAATGGTGATGCTGGTGGTGTTGCGGCCGGCGAATTCCGGGTGGGCCAGTGCCGAGCCGGAATCGAACAGCGCCAGGCGTACGCCCTGGCCAGTCAGGCCACGGGCATAGGCATGGTCGGCTCCCATCGCGGCCAGGCCCCAGTCGGCATTGAACTCATCGCTGTGCCAACTTGCGGCGTCGCCCGCATTGCCCAGGACCGGGGTGGACGCGGCCTGTGCTGAAGCAACGACGGTCACGTCGGTCTGTGCATCGCCCGGCTGGGCCCATGCCGCCTGCAGCTGGCGCTGCTGCTGCCAGGCATCGAGTGAATCGGAGGCCATCGCCGGCAGGGCGGCTGCCAGCAGCAGGGAGCTGGCCACCGCTAGTGCCAGCGGGCGTTGCAAGGGGGAACGGGAGCGGGACGAACGGCCATGCAGCGGGTGATTCATCAGGCAAACTTCCTTGATTGACGGTCTACCCAGCCGCTAACTGTCCTGGATGCGTTTCACCCCCAGCGATGTGACGGGAATTTTGTTAACGCGTTAATGTTTCGTGACGAAAACCACACTTTTCGAGCCGTGCCGCGTCAGTCTGTACACACGCGCCCCTCAAGATTGACGGCGTGCCGGCCGGTCGCGCAGTTTCGTTTTCGCCCCTCATTGAACAGGAACGCCATGGCTGTCAGACGCATCGTCGCCAACATCGCCACACCCGATCCGGCGCGCGGCGCCGCGTTCTACGGCGGCATCCTCGGCATGCCGGTGGTGATGGATCATGGCTGGATCGTCACCTACGCCGGGCAGGACACTGCACCTGCGCAGCTCAGTTTCGCCAGCGAGGGCGGATCGGGTACGCCGGTGCCGGACCTGTCGATCGAGGTGGACGATCTGGATGAAACTCTGCAACGGATCCGCAGCGCCGGCATCGACGTCGTGTATGGTCCCGTCGAGGAGCCATGGGGCGTGCGCCGGTTCTTCGTGCGGGACCCGTTCGGGCGCCTGCTGAACCTCCTCAGCCACGGCTGAGGCGCGTCGCTCAGTCCTGCTGACCCGGTTCATCGCGGTCCTGTGGACCGCGGTCGGATTGCTGTCGCTGCTGCAGTGCGCGGGCGTGGCGTGCATGCCCGCCTTCGCGACCGATCGCGGCCATGTGCTGGCGATCGCGGCTGATGGCTTCGCCGCCCTTGCGGCCGGCAATGCGTGCCTCGGCGGGACTGAATTCATGGGCGTTACCGGAGGCATGGGCGGCGCGCCCACCCTTGGCGGCGATCGCGCGCTGCATGCGCTGATCCATCGACGCGAACCCGCGGTTGCTGCTGGCCATAGGGGATCTCTCTCGGCGTGGCGGAGTCTCATGCTTGCCGACGGCAGGCTAACGGTGCGTCCGCGGATGGGGCGTGGTCTTCACGCTGTGCCTGCCTGCTGTTGACGCTGCACTTGCGCAGCGCCGCTATCGCTCTGGACACAGGCCACGCCTAGAATCGGTTCATCCCGGTAGCTCCCGGGCGCTGTTGAGCGAATGGACTCAATGAAGATTCTGTTGACCGGAAGTTCCGGGCGGATCGGACGCGCGATCTTCGGCGCGCTGGCGGCCACCCATGAAGTCATCGGGCTGGATCGCAGCCCGTTCGCCACCACACGCATCATTGCCGATGTCACCAACACGAAGGCACTGGAGCGTGCCGTGCGCGGCGTGGATGCGGTGATCCACACCGCCGCGCTGCATGCACCGCATGTCGGGCTGGTGCCGGACACGGTGTTCCAGCAGATCAACGTGGAGGCGACCGCGCAGCTGCTGCGGCTGGCGCGTGACGCCGGTGTCGGGCGCTTCGTGTTGACCAGCACCACCGCCCTGTACGGTCATGCCGTGGTGGCGGGCGGTTGCCGCTGGATCGACGAAGAGACTGAGCCCCTGCCCAGAACCATCTACCACCGCACCAAGCTGCAGGCCGAGGCGCTGGCCGAAGCGGCGGCATCGGATGTGTTCGCCGTGCGCGTGCTGCGCATGGGCCGCTGCTTCCCCGAGCCTCCCGAGCGCATGGCGATGTTCCGCCTGCACCGAGGCCTGGATGCACGCGATGTGGCCAGCGCGCATGCCGCGCTGCTGCTCAACGGGGGCGCGCCGTTCCAGCGCTATATCGCCTGCGCGCCGACCCCCTTCCGGCGCGAGGACTGCCTGGAACTGGCCACCCAGCCACGTCGGGTGCTGGCGCGGCGCGCACCGCAGCTGCTGGCCGAGTTCGAGCGCCGCGGCTGGCCACTGCCGCTGAGCATCGACCGCGTGTATGACGGCAGCCGTGCGGTTGCGGTGCTGGGCTGGCAGCCGCGCTACGGTCCGGACGATGTACTGCAGCAGTACGCGGCAGGCAGCATCGAAGTGCTGCCACGCACGCAGTGGCTGAAGGACCGGGTGGTCGAGTAGGTTCGCCGCACGTATAGGCCATCCCAAACTGAGTGCATTCAGCTTGATGCAGGGCAACGGCTCAACCCCGCCGCGGACCGGCCGCTAACCCGGTGCGCCCTTGCGGTGCCGGGCATCGCCCGGCGCAGACAGGTCGCCGCGCGAGGGATCGCGCACCCGCGCGGCGCCAACGCGGTGCCGGATGTCCTGACCTGCCTTGCGGACCCTCCCATGCCGTCTTCCCGCTCCGTCGCTGCCCGTCGTCCGGGCAGCATCGCCCACAAGCTGATGCTGGGCACCGCTGCCATCGCGCTGTTGTGCTTCGGCCTGACCGCCTTTCTGATCTACCGCCAGGCCAGTGCCAGCCTGATCAACGCATCGCGGCAGACCATGGCCAGCGAGGCGCATGCCGAAGCACGCCAGGTTGCGGCCGATCTGGGCACCGCCTTCGCCAGCAACGATGCCATGGTCGAGGCCGTGCTGGCCCAGCGCGCACGGGGCGACCAGCCTGACCGTGCCAGCCTGGCGGCCGTACTCGGCGAGCAGCTGCGCGCGCACCCTGAGTGGCTGGGCAAGAGCACCATGTGGGAGGCCGATGCCTTCGATGGCAAGGACGCGGAGTTCGTCAACAGCGAGGCACATGACGCCACCGGTCGGTACATGAGCTACTGGGCCTGGCAGGACGGCAAGCCCCAGCAGTCGGTGATGACCGACTACACCGAAACCGCCAGCGGGTCCGGTGACTGGTACATGGGGCCGAGCCGCGACAAGCTGCCCAAGGTGAGCGAGCCCTATGCCTATGAGATCGCCGGCCAGCAGGTGCTGATGAGCACCCTGAGCACGCCCATCGTGGAGAACGGCACCTTCCTCGGCGTGTTCACCGTCGATTTCTCGCTGGCGGCGCTGCAGAAGCACCTGGCGACGCTTGCGCCGATGGGAGCCGGCCGCGTTGAACTGCTCTCGCCCAAGGGCGTGGTTCTGGCTTCGGCCGACGCCGCCGAGATCGGCAAGCCGCGCACCGATGCCTTCACCCGCGACATGCTGGCCGGAATCGCGGCCGACAGGACCGTCGAAGCGTTCGAGCCGGATGCCGCCGGTAATGTGCGCCTGTACGTGCCACTGCGGGTTGGCGATGCCCCGCAGCGCTTCGCGCTGGGTGTGGTGGTGCCGCATGCCGTGATCGTGGCCGAGGCTCGCCAGCTGCTGTGGCTGACGCTGCTGGTCGGCGTGGTGGCCGCGCTGACATTGAGCGCCGGCGTCTACCTGCTGCTGCGTCACCTGGCGATCCGGCCGCTGGCGCAGGCGGTACGTATTGCAGGTGACGTGGCGGCGGGCAAGCTGGACACTGCGCTGCCGGCGCGCGGCAACGATGAGGTCGGGCGCCTGCTCGAAGCGATGCAGGGCATGCGGGGACAGCTGCAGGCGGTGATGGCGGCGCAGGCGGAGATGGCCCGCCGCCATGATGCGGGCGAGCTCAGTTACCGGATGGACGCGGCGGCCTTCCCGGGGGAGTACGGTCGCATGGTGGCCGACAGCAATCAGCTGGTGGCGTCCAGCAATGCGGTCACCCAGCGCCTGGTGGACGTGATGCAGCGCTACGCGGTGGGCGATCTGAGCGTGGACATGGAGCCGCTGCCGGGCGAGAAGGCGGTGTTCACCGCCGCCATGGCCACCACCAAGAGCAACCTGGCGGCGATCAACGAACAGATCCAGCAGCTGGCCGCCGCTGCTGCCGCCGGCGACTTTGCGGTGCGTGGTGACAGTGAGCGGTTCGAGCACGATTTCCGCCGCATGGTGACCACGCTGAACGCGATGATGCAGGCCAGCGACCACAACCTTGCGGCGCTTTCCACGCTGCTGCGCGCCATCGCCGCCGGCGACCTCAGTGCGCGCATGCAGGGCGACTTCCATGGCGTGTTCGCGGTGATGCGCGACGATGCCAACAGCACCGCGCAACAGCTGACCCACATCGTCGGCCAGATCCAGCAGTCAGCGGCGAGCATCCGCCTGGCGGCCGGTGAGATCGCCGCGGGCAACACTGATCTGTCGCGTCGCACCGAACTGCAGGCGGCCAACCTGGAAGAAACGGCAGCGTCGATGGAGGAGTTGACCTCCACCGTGCGCCAGAATGCCGATCATGCCCTGCAGGCGAATACGTTGGCTGCATCGGCGGCGGACGTGGCCAGCGAAGGCGGAAGGGTGGTCGGCCAGGTGGTGCAGACCATGCAGCAGATCGAAACCTCGTCGCAGCGCATCGCCGAGATCATCTCGGTGATCGACGGCATCGCCTTCCAGACCAACATCCTTGCCCTGAACGCCGCCGTTGAGGCCGCGCGTGCGGGCGAACAGGGCCGCGGCTTCGCCGTGGTGGCCAGCGAAGTGCGCGCGCTGGCCCAGCGCTCGGCCGCAGCGGCGAAGGAAATCAAGGGATTGATCGACGCGTCGGTGGCCCAGGTCGGCAGCGGTGCGCAGCTGGTGCATCGTGCAGGCAACACCATGCAGGAGATCGTCGGCCAGGTCGGGCGGGTCAACGAGATCATGGCCGAGATCTCGGCCGCCTCGCGCGAGCAGTCGGCCGGCATCGAGCAGGTCAACCAGACCGTGGTGCAGATGGACGAAACCACCCAGCAGAATGCGGCGCTGGTGGAAGAGGCCAATGCTGCCGCGCGCGCGATGGAAGAGCAGGCCGAGCAGCTTGCGGTGGCGGTGTCCCGCTTCCGGCTGCAGTCGGCCACGGCCACGGGCACGACGGCCACGCTGCGCGCGGCCTGACGCCGGAAACGAAGACGCCCGGCGGGGGCCGGGCGTCGGTTGCATCCTTGCCGCGCATCCGTGCGCAGGTCTGAGTGACTCAGAACATTCCTTCAAACGGGTTCCAGCGGGTCCGGCCTTCCACCTTTTCCAGGTAATAGCTGTAGTTGGTACTGGAGGCCACCAGGACATTGAACGCGATGAACACCGCGCGGCCGACGATCTCGGGCAGGAACATCGTGATGGCCGCCAGGGCGATGGCGATGCCGATCACCACCAGCGCCTTGCGCCACATGCCCAGGATCAGCAGGTAGATGGGGCCGAAGAACAGGGCAAAGATGTTCAGGTTGATCTTGAGGCGGTCGCCGAAGGACAGGGCCCGCCATGCCTGCTTGAAGCCGGGCTCCTTGGGCGCGCCGTGCTGGCGGTAGAAGTTGAAGCGGAACTGCCACTTGGGGCTGAACTGGGTGAGGTCGACGGTATTCATGGGAGGAACTTCCCTGTGAGAAAACGTTTTCATGCTACCGGAAATGCCTATTCAGGATCCAGTGCTGCGTGCCTGGAACGTGACACGTGCCCTTTGCGGGCGCAGGCCTCACCGGCTTGCACGTCACCCATCCGCCTTGTTTTTAGGATAGGGTGCGCAGTTCCGCTGCCGCCCGGTTGGACCCGCGCGGCAGCGGGGATGTCCACGGAGGTTGCATGACCACACCCGCTACACCGGAAAACGCACCGGGACCGGTGCTTCTGCCCACACCCGAAGTGGTGCAGGCCCAACAACTGCTCGCCCGCCAGCAACTGGCGGTGGCGATGGACCGTGCGCGCACCGCTGCGCTGCAGGACGCGGCCGGCGTCGTCCTGCAGGACGAGTAACGCCCACCGCGGAAGTACGATCGATCGCGTTGGCCCCGTCGCCAGCGCGATCGCCGAGGGATGTGCAGCCCCCGTTTTGCTCGATCCAATCGCGGTCGATCTGTCAGGCCTTCGGCAGCCTCGCCTGCTGTTTGCTGAATGGGGAGAAATCCCGGCGTAGGCCTTCGCACCCGGCTTACATGTAGCGGCCTAGACTGGGCCGCATTTTCGATTCCGCCCCGTTGGAGATCGTGTGGGTTCCGGTAGTGACAGACAGCGACTGCGCGGCCTCAGGCCGACGCAGCCAGGACAAGTGCGGGCGCCGGGAAGGCGCGCCGGGAACCTTCGTGCATGCAGCCTGGCCCGGACGGCCGGCCATGCCGACTGCGCGGAGTAGGCGCCGATGGGGGTGCAGACCATCCATGCGGAGGCGGAATCGCCCGGGCCTGACGCCGGCTGGGCGCTGCTGCCTGCCGAAGTGCCCTTGCCGATGCCCGAGCAGACCCTGCGCGAAGGGCAGCTCAGGGTGCGCCGGCACCGTACCTCGCCACGCCTGATCGGCCTGCGTCGGCTGTACATCCTGGGCGGCACGCTGGTGATGACCGCAGCGGCCACCCGGATGATGTGGCGGGTGTTGTCGGTCAACGGCATCAGCGTGCTCGAAGCCTGCCTGCTGGTGCTGTTCGTGGGCCTGTTCGCCTGGATCGCGCTGTCGTTTGCCAGCGCGGTGGCAGGCTTCCTCACCGCCGTGTTCGACCGTGGCTATCGCCTCGGCATCGATCCGGACAAGCCGCTGCCCACCGTGCACAGCCGCACGGCGCTGCTGATGCCGACCTACAACGAGGATCCGCGCCGGCTGCTGGCCGGCCTGCGTGCGATCTACGAATCGGTAGCGGCCACCGGCCAGCTGGAGCGTTTCGACTTCTTCGTGCTCAGTGATACCCGCCGTGACGATATCGCGCGGGCCGAAGAGCAGGTCTTTGCCGAGCTCCGCGAGCAGGTGCCCGACGGCCGCGTGCGGCTGTTCTACCGCCGTCGTGGCGACAACAGCGGCCGCAAGGCGGGCAACATCGCCGACTGGGTGCGGCGCTTCGGCGGGGCCTACCCGCAGATGCTGATTCTGGACGCCGACAGCCTGATGACCGGCGACAGTATCGTGCGCCTGGTGGCCGGCATGGAACACAACGCTGACGTCGGCCTGATCCAGACCCTGCCGTCGGTGATCGGCGGACGCACGCTGTTCGCCCGCATGCAGCAGTTCGGCGGCCGCGTCTACGGGCCGGTGATCGCCCGGGGCGTGGCCTGGTGGCACGGCGCTGAAAGCAATTACTGGGGCCACAACGCCATCATCCGCACCCGTGCCTTCGCCGACCATGCCGGCCTGCCGTCGCTGCCCGGGCGCAAGCCGTTCGGCGGCCACGTGCTCAGCCACGACTTCGTCGAAGCCGCGCTGATGCGGCGCGGCGGCTGGGCTGCGCACATGGTGCCGTACCTGGGCGGCAGCTATGAGGAGGGCCCGCCGACCCTGACCGACCTGCTGGTGCGCGACCGCCGCTGGTGCCAGGGCAACCTGCAGCACGGCAAGGTGGTCGGCAGCCGCGGCCTGCACTGGATCAGCCGCATGCACATGCTGATCGGCATCGGCCACTACTTCACTGCGCCCATGTGGGCGATGCTGATGCTGATCGGCATCGCCATCCCGCTGTTCCAGGAAGGCATCGACTTCAATGCCGTGCTGCATCTGGCGCCCGGCGTGTACTGGCGCGCGCAGGACGAGCAGCAGGTAGTGCGCCTGTTCGCCGCCACCATGGCGGTACTGCTGATGCCCAAGGTGCTGGGCTACCTGGCGATGCTGCTGGACCCGGTGGATCGCCGTGGCTGCGGCGGTGCGTTCCGTGCCTTCGTGTCGATGCTGGTGGAGACCGTGCTGGCGGCACTGATGGCGCCGGTGGTCATGTATGTGCAGTCCCGCGGCGTGGCCGAAGTGCTGTCCGGACGCGATTCGGGGTGGGACGCGCAGCAGCGCGACGACGGTGGCATTTCCTGGATGGCGCTGGTGCGCGGCTACGGCGGCCTGGGCGTGTTCGGCGCCTTCATGGGCGTGCTGGCCTGGCTGGTCTCGCCGTCGCTGGCGGCATGGATGGCGCCGGTAGTGATCGGCATGGTGCTGGCCATCCCGGTGGTCGCACTGACCTCGTCGCGCGGTCCCGGTGCGTTCCTGCACCGGCTGGGCCTGCTCGACATCCCCGAGGAGAACATTCCGCCGCCGGTGCTGGTACGCGCCGCGCAGCTGCGCCGGGAAGCGGCCGAACAGCCACCGCTGTACTGATCGCCCCACACCGGCGGCATAATGCGGCTCGCATCTGAAGGAGCCGCAACATGCTGCAAACGGTGGAACAGGAAACCGGCGCCTCGCCGCAGTGGTCGGTGATCTGGCTGCACGGCCTCGGCGCCGATGGCCATGACTTCGCCCCGATCGTTCCGGAGCTGGTGCGTCCGCACTGGCCGGCGCTGCGCTTCGTGTTCCCGCACGCCCCGGTGCGGCCGATCACGATCAACAACGGCGTGCCGATGCGCGGCTGGTACGACATCGTCGGCATGGATTTCCGTTCCCGCGCCGACATGGCCGGTGTGCGCGAATCGGTGGCCCAGGTGGAGGCCTTGATCGCCCGTGAGATCGAGCGGGGCATCGCGCCGGAGCAGATCTTCCTGGCCGGCTTCTCGCAGGGGGGCGCGATCATCCTTACCGCCGCGTTGTCGCGTACGGCGCCGCTGGCCGGGCTGATCGCGCTGTCGACCTACCTGCCCGACGCGGACAGCGCCGAGCGAGTGGCCGCCGCAGTGGACGTGCCGGTGTTCATGGCCCACGGCAGCGGCGACCCGGTCATTCCGCAGGCGGTAGCCGCACACAGCGCGCAGGCGCTGCGTGCGCTGGGCCTGCAGGTGCAGTGGCACAGCTACCCGATGGCGCACCAGGTCTGTGCCGAGGAGATCGATGCCCTGGGTGACTGGCTGCAGGAACGCCTGGGCGTCGCCTGACCCATGTCGCCGGCCAGCACGCCTCCCTGGATGCCGGAACTGTGCCGCCTGCGGCGGCTGGCGGCGATGCTCGGCCTGGCCGAGCTGGTGGTGGTGCTGCTGGCCCTGGCCCCCGATGGCAGCCGTCACTGGACGGTGGGCGAGCTGCTCTCAGCCAGCGGTTTCGCACTCTGGCTGGCGCTGGCGGTGACCGCCAGCCTGTGCATGCTGCGGCAGGCGCTGTCGAGGCTGCCACCGCTGCTGGGCGCCGCTGCGGCGATCGCACTGGCGGCGCTGATCGCCGTGGTCTGCGCGGGCATCATCCACGCGCTGTATGCCGTGCTGGGCGACAGCTTCGCCCGTGGCATCAGCTTCTGGCGCTTCACCCTTGGCAGTGCGGCCACCAGCGCACTGATCAGCGCGTTGGCCCTGCGCTACTTCTACGTCAGCGACCGCTGGGCCGCGCAGGTGCAGGCCAACGCACGTGCACAGGCCGACGCACTGCAGGCCCGGATCCGGCCGCATTTCCTGTTCAACAGCATGAATCTGATCGCCAGCCTGCTGCATCGCGATCCGGCGGTGGCCGAACGCGCCGTGCTGGATCTGTCCGATCTGTTCCGCGCGGCGCTGGGAGCGGGCGATGGAGATTCCACCCTGCAGGCCGAGTGCGAGCTGGCCGAGCGTTACCTGTCGATCGAGTCGCTGCGCCTGGGAGAGCGCCTGCAGGTGCATTGGCAGCGTGACGAGCCGCTGCCGTGGGAGCAGCCGCTGCCGCGGCTGGTGTTGCAGCCACTGGTGGAAAACGCGGTGCTGCATGGCATTTCGCGGTTGCCGGAAGGTGGCACCGTCGAGCTGCATGTGGCACGCGAAGGCAACGAGCTGCACATCCGCGTACGCAATCCCGCTCCCGATCCACAGATGCCGGGGCTGGCCCTGGCACGCGGCGCCGGGCATGCCCAGCACAGCATCGGTCATCGCCTGGCGTGGCGCTTCGGCAGTGCCGCACGGATGACGGCCGGCTGGAGCGAGGGCTACTATGCCTGCCAGGTGACGGTGCCGATCCAGTGAGGGAACGATCGTGAGGGTAGTCATCGCCGATGACGAACCGCTGGCGCGCGAGCGCCTGCGCAGCCTGCTGGCCGCGCAGGAGGGGGTGGACGTGGTGGCCGAGGCCGGTAACGGCGAGCAGGCCCTGCACGCCTGCGCGGAACTGCAGCCGGACCTGGTGCTGCTGGACATCGCGATGCCCGGACTGGATGGACTGGAAGCGGCCCGTCACCTGGCCAGCTTCGAGCCACGCCCGGCGGTGGTGTTCTGCACGGCCTATGACGCGCATGCACTGTCGGCATTCGAAGCGGCGGCCATCGACTACCTGATGAAGCCGGTGCGTGCCGAGCGGCTGGCAGCGGCCATCGCGCGCGCACGGACCTTCCTGGCCGGGCGTGGGGGGCAGCCACAGCACGACGCGGGGCAACAGGCACGCAGCATGCTGTGCGCCCGGCTGCGGGGCAGCCTGCGGCTGATTCCACTGGATGACATCCATTACCTGCAGGCCGAGGAAAAGTACGTGGTGGTGCACCACGCGCGTGGTGAGGACCTGATCGAGGAGTCGCTGAAGTCGCTGGAGGAGGAATTCGCCAGCCGCTTCGTGCGCATCCACCGCAATTGTCTGGTGGCGCGGCACGAACTGGTGGAACTGCGTCGTGGCGTGGGCGGGCAGGTGCAGGCGGTGCTGCGGCATGGCAAGCAGCCGCTGGAGGTCAGCCGTCGCTGTGTGGCGACGCTGAAGCAGGAACTGCGGCATCTGTGAGTGTCCGGCGCGGCCTGCGGCCGCGACTGCTTGCGGGCAACGTCTGAAGCAACAGCAACTGCAGGTTGTGTTCGGCTCTGAGCTGTTGCGTGTTGGGTGAGTCGGGACGGGCGGGCGAGACACGCCGTGAACCCATCCATGGGGGCTCGATGGCGCCATCCATGGCGCCAACGGTCCCGCCCGGTCATCCCGACTCACCCTCGCGAATTTCCCGGTGACGGACGGCAATAGCGTTGGTGTTATCGGGTGGAAGAGAGGGGTCAGATTCCTTTTCCGCAGGAAAAGGAATCTGACCCCGGGAGCCGCCGGCTGTTGCTTCTGCTTCTACTTCTTTCTTTGATCTTCCGTGGCTGGCGCACACGAAAACTGTCAGAGGCCGGGCGGGGTGGGTTGCGCAGGGGCGTGAGCCGCATGGATGCGGCGACCGAGCTTACATGGACGTACTTGCAGCGGCCCCTGCGCAGCCCACCCCGCCCGGCCAAGCACGGCTGTTGCTTCAATCTTGTCCCCAGCCAGCCACGAGGGGCTCCGCCGTTGGCCGTATCCGCGCCGAAGGCGCGATAATGACCGGATGGAAACCGTCCGCATCGCCACCCGCAAGAGCCCGCTCGCCCTCTGGCAGAGCGAACACGTCGCCGACCGCCTCCGCCAGGCCCATCCCGGCCTGCACGTGGAACTGGTCCCGATGAGCACGCGCGGCGATGAAGTGCTGGACCGCTCGCTGGCCGCCATCGGTGGCAAGGGCCTGTTCCTGAAGGAACTGGAGCTGGCCATCCTGCGCGGCGACGCGGACTGCGCCGTGCATTCGCTGAAGGATGTGCCGATGGAACTGGATGCGCCGTTCGTGCTGCCGGCCATGTTGCCCCGTCATGACCCGGCCGACGGCTTCGTCTCCAACCTCTATGCCTCGCTTGATGCGTTGCCCATCGGCGCGCGCGTCGGCACGTCCTCGCTGCGCCGCCAGGCCCAGCTGCGTGCGCTGCGCCCGGATCTGGAACTGCTGGACCTGCGTGGCAACGTCAATACGCGCTTGGCCAAGCTCGACAACGGTGGCTACGACGCCATCGTGCTGGCCGTTGCCGGGCTGGAGCGCCTGGGACTGGGTGATCGGATCGTGCTGCGCCTGCAGCCGCCGCACTGGCTGCCGGCGCCGGCGCAGGGCGCCGTGGCCGTGGAGTGCGACGGCAGCAATGCGCCGCTGATGGCCTTGTTCGCTGCGCTCGATGACGCCGCGACACGCGCCTGCGTGGAAGCGGAGCGGGCAATGAACCGCGCGCTGCATGGCAGCTGCCATGTGCCGGTGGCGGCGATCGCGCAGTGGCAGGGGCAGGACCTGCACCTGCAGGGGCTGGTCGGCAGCGCCACCGATGGCCGTGCGGTGCGCGCCGAAGCCGTGGGCCCGGCCAGCGACCCGGACGCGCTGGGCCAGCGCGTGGCGCAGAGGCTGCTCGATGGGGGTGCGGGTGAGCTGCTGAACGCCTGACCCGGCCGGTTCCCTCGGCCAGGCGCTACGGAACAGAAACGAAAACGGGCGCCAGGCGCCCGTTTCGCTTATTTGAACTTGTAGACCACGTTCATGGTGGTCAGCGTATCGGTCTTGCGCTTGTCCACCGCGACGTCGCTGTTGTAGCGGGCCTGCCAGCCGGCTTTCAAGGCCAGGTGTTCATTCATGCTCACCGACAGGCCGAAATCGTTCTGGCCGAAGGTGTTGTACGACCCCGATTCGACCAGCAGCGTGTTGACCAGATCGGTGTTCTCGGTAAGCGAGTACTTCATGTCGAACAGGCCACGACCGATCAGCCCGGTACGGGTGCGATCATCCTCGGTGCTGTGGGTGCGGCGGACACCGGGGCCGACCTGGGCATCGAAATAGAAGCGCTCGGTACTCCACAGACGGGTGCCGTAACCCAGACCGAACGAGCTCTGGCGGTCATAGGTGGCGAAGTCATCGCGCTCGGTACGCACCGTGGCGGTCAGCTGGCGGTGCTCGCCCAGCTGCAGCGCGCTGCCGGCACTGCCGGTGTAGCGGTTGGCGGTGGTGTTGTTGCGGCGGGTGGTGGTGCCATCGTCGTTGGTCTCGGTGACCTTGGAGCTGGAACGCAGGCCGAACAGGTCCATGCTGTGCACCCAGTCACCGTCGGTGTAGCGCAGGCGCAGGCGGCCGTTGAAGCTCTCGGTGCTGCTGTTGCCGCGTGCCGAGGCGAAGCCGAGCTCGCCGCCGCTGCCGCTCCAGGGCGAGGACATCGCCGCCAGTTCGGATGCATCCTGCGCGTACGCCAGCGGGGCGCAGAGCAGCAGGGGAATCAGCAGGGACACGCGCAGGGACATCGAGGCTTCTCCGAAGCGGTTAACAACCCGTGATGATACTGGAAGCGTGATGGCCGTCCGCCCCACGGCGCTGGCCGCTTCAGCAGGCGTTGTCACCGCTCCCCATTCAGGGCAGCTCGATGCGGAGGGAGGGGTCGTTGAAGCGCGAATAGCGCAGGCGCAGCTGGAACACCTTGCCGTTGCTGGTGCCGCTGCGCACGATCTGGCGTGGCAGGCCCTGCCCATCCAGCCAGTACTCCAGGCGCTCGCCGGGGCCGGCGCCACGCAGCCGGTAGCGGCGGGTCTGGACCCCGTCCAGCGTCTGGCTGCCCAGATCCTCGGCCTGCAGCGCCGCGGGCGCGACGTCGGCCGGCAGCGGCGTGCGCCATTGCTCGAGCAGACCGGGCGGCGTCGGCACCTGGCGGATGGCCCCGTCGGCCTGCAGGAACATCGTGTCACCGATGATGGTCTGTGCACCGGCCGCCGTCTGTACCCGGAATCGGTCCGGGGCCACGAAGTCCATCGCACTGAGGACCGGCTGTGGCGTACCCAGCACCTCCAGTTCCGCGTGGAAGCTGCGCAGGGCGGCGAACCGCTGGCTGGCGGCCAGTACCGCCTGAGCCGGGTCGGCCTGCGGAACGGCCGCCTCGCCGCCGGATGGCGCCGGGGGGCGACCACAGGCGGCCAGCAGCAGGCAGGCCAGCAGGGGCAGGGCGGGCAACCGGCGCATGGGAGGGCTTCTGCAGAGGGCGGGGCGCCCACGATAGCCCAAACCCCCCACACAAGACCCGCGACTCGGACATAATCGGGGGCATGGACCGATACGAACGCATCACCGCCCTGCATCGTCTGCTCAAGTCCGCACGCTATCCGGTGACGGTGGCGACCCTGCAGGACAAGCTCGGTTGCTCCCGTGCCACCGTCTACCGCGACCTGGCGTTCCTGCGCGACGCGCTGATGGCGCCGATCGAGGGCGATGGCGAGGCCGGCTTCCGCTATCACGCCGACGAAAGCGACCGCTTCGAACTGCCCGGCCTCTGGCTCAGCTCGGAGGAGCTGCATGCCCTGCTGGCATCGCAGCACCTGCTGGCCCGTACCGGCGGGGGCGTGCTGTCCTCGGTGCTGGCACCGCTGCAGCAGCGCATCGAAAGCCTGCTGGCCGCCCAGGCGGGGGTCTCCAGCTGGCCGGTGGACCGGGTGCGGGTCATTCCGCATCGCGGCCGCAAATTCGACGAAGGCAGCTTCCGCAGCGTGGCTTCGGCCGTGCTCGAGCGACGCCAGCTGGGCTTCGAGTACCGCGCCCGTTCCACCGACGAACCGACCAAGCGCACCGTTTCGCCGCAGCGCCTGACCCACTACCGCGACAACTGGTACCTCGATGCGTGGGACCACGACCGCGAGGCGCTCCGCAGCTTCGCGGTGGACCGGATCCACAAGGCGCGGGTGATCGACCACACGGCCCGTGACGTGGCCGACAGCGAACTGGACGAGCAGCTGGGTGCCAGCTACGGCATTTTCTCCGGCGCGCCGAAGGGCTGGGCCACCATCCTGTTCAGCGCCAAGGCTGCGCGCTGGGTTGCCGATGAGCACTGGCATTCCAAGCAGCAGGGCCGTTTCCTGGCCGATGGCCGCTATGAACTGAAAGTGCCTTACAGCGTGTCGCGCGAACTGCTGATGGATGTGCTGCATTACGGCTCGGATGCCGAGATCGTCGAACCGACGATGCTGCGCGAGCAGGCCAAGGCGCTGCTCGAGCTGGCCCTGAGCAACTACGATAGATCCTGACCTCCCCCCGAGAATCATTCCGCCCATGAAGAAGACCCTGTTGCTGCCCCTGCTCGCCGCTGCGCTGGCCCTGACCGCCTGCGGCAAGTCCGGCGAGCCTTCGCAGAAGCTGGTCGTGGCCGCCACGGCCGTGCCGCACGCCGAAATCCTCGAGGTGGTCAAGCCGATCCTCAAGCAGGAAGGCGTGGAACTGGACGTGCGCGTGTTCAACGACTACGTGCAACCCAACGACCAGCTGGTGCAGAAGCAGGTGGACGTGAACTATTTCCAGACCGAGCCGTACCTGGACGCCTACAACCGCGACCGCAAGACCGATCTGGTGACGGTGATCGGCGTGCACATCGAGCCGTTCGGCGCCTACTCGCGCAAGATCAAGTCGCTGGCCGAACTGCGCGAAGGCGCGGATGTGGTCATCCCGAACGATCCGAGCAACAACAGCCGGGCGCTGATCCTGCTGCACAAGGCCGGCGTGATCGAGCTGAAGGATCCGACCAATGCGCTGGCCACCCAGCGCGACATCGTCTCCAATCCGAAGCAGCTGAAGTTCCGCGAACTGGATTCGGCGATGCTGCCCCGCGTGCTGGACCAGGTGGACCTGGCCCTGATCAACACCAACTATGCATTGGATGCGGGTCTGAACCCGACCAAGGATGCGCTGGCGATCGAAAGCAAGGACTCGCCGTACGTGAACTTCCTGGTGGCCCGGCCCGACAACAAGGATGATGCGCGCGTGCAGAAGCTGGCCAAGGCCCTCACCAGCGCACAGGTGAAGACGTTCATCGAGACCAAGTACAAGGGCGCCGTGCTGCCGGCGTTCTGATGTTGGGGTAGTAGCGCCGGGCCATGCCCGGCGGATTGGGGATTGATTCGCCGGGCATGGCCCGGCGCTACCGCCCTCAATCGACGTGGAAGGCCAGGGTGGCGGCGACCGCCTGCTGCCACCCGGCATACAGCGCCTCGCGCCGTGCTGCCGGCATCTGCGGCTCGAAGCGGCGGTCCAGTCCCCATTGCGCGGCGATCTGTTCGCGGCTTTCCCAGAATCCCACCGCGAGCCCGGCCAGGTACGCCGCGCCCAGCGCCGTGGTCTCGGTCAGCCGTGGCCGCAGCAGCGGAACGCCGAGAATGTCGGCCTGGAAGCTGGCAAGGAAGTCGTTGCCGATAGCGCCACCGTCAGCACGCAGCTCGCTCAGGCCGATACCTGCATCGGACTGCATGGCATCGAGCACATCGCGGGTCTGGTAGGCCATTGCCTCCAATGCTGCACGCACGAAGTGCGACCTGCTGGTGCCCCGGGTCAGGCCGAACATCGCTCCACGCACGTCGCTGCGCCAGTACGGCGCCCCCAGGCCCACGAATGCCGGCACCAGATAGACGCCCGCGCTGTCGTCCACCTTCGCGGCCAGCGCCTGGCTGTCGCTGGCCCGATCGATCATGCGCAGGCCATCGCGCAGCCACTGCACCACCGAGCCGGCGATGAAGATCGAGCCCTCCAGTGCGTACTCCACGCGCCCGTCCAGGCCCCAGGCGATGGTGGTCAGCAGGCCATTGTGCGAACGCACGGCCTGCGTTCCGGTGTGCATCAGCATGAAGCAGCCGGTGCCATAGGTGTTCTTCACCATGCCCGGCTGGAAGCAGGCCTGGCCGAACAGCGCGGCCTGCTGGTCGCCCGCGATGCCGGCGATCGGAATCGGGTGGTCGAAGAAGAACTGCGGCCGGGTGTGCGCGTACACCGCGCTGGAGTCACGCACCTGCGGCAGAATGGCGCGCGGAATGTCCAGCAGCGCGAGCAGCTCGTCGTCCCAGTCCAGGGTGTGGATGTTGAACAGCAGCGTGCGTGCGGCGTTGCTGTAGTCCGTCACGTGTGCCTGGCCGCCACTGAGATTCCAGACCAGCCAGCTGTCGATGGTGCCGAACAGCAGTTCGCCACGCTCCGCGCGCTGTTGTGCGCCTTCCACGTGATCGAGGATCCAGCGCACCTTGGTGGCCGAGAAGTAGGCATCGATCAGCAGGCCGGTGCGCTCACGGATCAGCGCTTCGTGCCCCTGCGAGCGCAGCCGCTCGCAGATGGCCTGGCTTTGCCGGGACTGCCAGACGATGGCGTTGTGGATCGGCTGGCCCGTGGAGCGTTCCCAGACCACGGTGGTCTCGCGCTGGTTGGTGATGCCCAGTGCGGCGATGTGGCGCGGGTCGATCTGTTCGCGGCTGAGCAGCTCGGTCAGCGTGGCGTAGACGCTGGTGAGGATCTCGCGCGGGTCATGCTCCACCCAGCCGGGGTGCGGGAAAATCTGGGCGAACTCACGTTGCGCGCTGCCGACGATGTCGCCGGCGTGATCGAACAGGATCGCGCGCGAACTGGTGGTGCCCTGATCGATGGCCAGCACGTAGCGGGGCGTCATGCGGCGTCTCCGGTAGCGATGGGGAAATCCTACTGCATCGGCAGCGCCGGGCCATGCCGGGTGTCACCGCGATCGGCCGGGCATGGCCTGCTGCTGTTCCTCCATCCAGTTCTGCAGCCGTGCCACCTGTGCGGTGTCCAGCCGTAGTCCCAGCTTGCTCCGTCGCCACAGTATGTCCTCGGCGGTATGCGCCCATTCGCGGTCGCGCAGGAACACGACCTCATGGGCGTGCAGCCCACCGCCGAAGTGTTCGCCGAGATCGTCCGTGCCCTGCACCCCGTGCAGCAGCTCGGTGCTGCGGCTGCCATAGGCCTCGGCCCAGCGCCGTGTGGTGTCCTCAGGCAACCACGGTGCCAGTATCCGCAGGCGCGAGCGTGCCTGCACGGCGTCGCCCCAGTCGCTGCCTGGCAACGGCGTCCCGGCTGCCGTCCATGCCGGCCCCATCTGCGGCAGGTGGGGCCGCAGCAAATCCAGGGCTTCTTCGGCCAGAACCCGGTAGGTGGTCAGCTTTCCCCCCAGCACGTGCACGGCGGGCGCGTCCTGTACCTGCAGCTGCAGGCGATAGTCGCGGCTGAGTCTTGCCGCGCGCGGATCCGGGGCGGCCAGCAGCGGGCGCACGCCGGCAAACTGCCAGACCACCTCTGTCGCCGTGATCGGCTGGCGCAGATAGCGGTTGGCCGCCTCGCACAGGTACGCCACTTCCGAAGGCAGCACGCTGCAGCGCGCCGGATCGCCCTGATAGTCGGTGTCGGTGGTACCCACCAGCAGGTGGTCGTGGGCGAACGGCAGCAGGAATACGACCCGTCCATCGGGCTGCTGCAGCAGGCAGGCGCTGTCATCGGGCCAGGGCCGGCGCAGCACGATGTGGCTGCCCTGCACCAGGCGCAGCGCCGGTGTACCGCTGGGCGCCTGCATGCGTTGCAGCAGGCCTCCGGCCCAGGGACCGGCCGCGTTGGCCACGGCATGTGCGTGCACGGTCTGCTGCTGTCCCGCTGCATCGACCAGTACCGCCCGCCAGCGGCCCTGCTCGCCGTGCAGTTCGACGCAGCGGGTGCGGACCTGCACACGGGCGCCGCGTTGCGCGGCATCCAGCGCGTTGAGCAGTACCAGGCGTGCATCGTCCACCTGCGCGTCGGCATAGCTGAAGGCCTGCTGCAACGATGGCGACAGCCACGTGCCCAACGGGTCGTGCGGCAGGTGCAGTGCGCGCGAAGCAGGGAACGCTGCGCCGCGATGGCCGAGGTGGTCATACAGCCACAGGCCGAACCGCAGCATCCAGCGTGGCCGCAGGTGGGGTTCCCAGGGCAGCACGAAGCGCAGCGGCCGGACCAGGCAGGGCGCCTGCCTGCGGAGCACATCGCGTTCGCCCAGCGCCTTGCGCACCAGGCCGAACTCGCCCTGTTCCAGGTAGCGCAGCCCGCCATGGACCAGCTTGCTGCTGGCGCTGGAGGTATGCGCCGCAAGATCGTGCTGCTCGCAGAGCAGCACGCGCAGGCCGCGGCCTGCGGCGTCGCGTGCGATGCCGGCGCCGTTGATGCCACCTCCGATCACCAGCAGGTCGATGTTGTCCATCCCGATCACCGGCCTTCCGTCCTTTGCAGAGTCAAGCCCTGCTCGACGTCCGGAAAAAGCAGTCGAGCACGGCCCGACTCTACACAGAACGCGGGTGACGGAAACGACGACGGGCCCCGAAGGGCCCGTCGCGTACAGACAGTGAAGCAGGCGCTGCTTAGAAGCGGGCGCCGATACCCACGCCGACAGTCCACGGATCCAGCTTGGCTTCGCCGATCTTCTCGCCGCCCACCTTGACGTCCGGGCGGGCGCGCATGTAGCGGGCATCAGCACGGGCGAACCAGGTGGAGTTGATGTTCATGTCGACGCCGACGGTGCCGATCACGCCCTTGGCATCCTTCAGGCGGATGTCGGAGCTGCTGCCGTCAGCCAGCGATTCGTTGCTGAACGCCGACTGGAAGTAACCCACGCCCACGAACGGGCGGAACACGTTGTCGGCCTGGCCGAAGTGGTACTGGCCGCTCAGTGCGACCGGCTGCTGTTCGACGCTGCCCAGGCGGGTGTTGCCCGGACCCTTGACGCGGTGATCGAACTTGTCGGCAGCGCCCCACAGCTCAACGGCCCAGTTGTCGTTGACGTAGTAGCTGAAGCTGACGGTCGGCGCCGGGCCGCCATCGAGCTTCTTGACGCCGGTGATCGGGTCATTCTTCGGCTGCAGCAGCGTGACGCCGCCAACCACGGCAAAATGCTTGCCCGAGGCGGTGTCGGTGGTGCTGCTGTCCTGGGCGAAAGCGGCCGGCGCGAAGGCGGCGGAGGTCAGCAGGGCGAGACTCAGGATACGGATGGAGCGCATGGGGGTATCTCCTAATGTTTCTTGTTTTTGGGCCCCCGGTTGCGGGGCGAGCACACCGTAGTCGCCTCAACATGAATCGAATCCGACGCGCGTTAAAAAATAGTTCGCTCTGTTCAGCGATGAGTGCGAAAAGCCTGTTTCCATGGGGTTTTTCTTCTGGAGGAATGTTCATGCAGTTGCACAAACCGTGAGCGCGCCCACGCTCTGCACCGGCCTGCCCGCGCAGGTGAACACGCGATCGCGCGTGTTGCTGCTTGGTTCGATGCCGGGTGCTGCGTCGCTGCACGCTGGCCAGTACTACGCGCATCCACGCAATCGCTTCTGGCCGCTCATGGCCGATGTCTGCGGCTTTGACGCCGGTTTGCCCTATCCGCAACGCATGCGCGCGCTGAACGCCGCCGGTGTCGGGGTGTGGGATGTGATCGGCCGGTGTGAGCGCCAGGGCAGCCTGGATGCGGACATCGTGCGTGGTACGGAAGTGGCCAACGCGCTGCCGGAACTGATCGCCCTGCTGCCTGAGCTGCAGCTGATCGGCTGCAATGGTGCTGCGTCGATGCAGGCATTCCAGCGCTGGGTGCTGCCTGTCCTGGTGGCGCCACCGCGTCTGCTGGCGCTGCCCTCGACCAGCCCGGCCAATGCGGCCTGGTCGCTGCAGCGCCTGCGTCAGGCCTGGCAGCCGGTGGCTGATGCACTGGCGACATGAAGCGGACATCGTGCGGACAATACGCTACCCACTGGAGGTGCCCGCGCCCCATGGGCAACAGCGTGTCCCGGCTGCGTGCGTACTGAAAACACCTGTAACGGTTGGCGCTGGCCCCCGCTGGCCGCACAATAGACGTTTCCCTACACCAGATTGCCGGAGTTATCCCCATGGCCGAAATCAAGGAAGCACTTGTCCCCGATATCGGTGACTACAGCGATATCCCGGTAATCGAGGTGCTTGTCGCCGTCGGCGATACGGTCAGGAAGGACCAGGGCCTGGTGACGCTGGAAAGCGACAAGGCGACCATGGAAGTGCCGTCTTCGGTGGCCGGTGTGGTCAAGGAGATCAAGGTCAAGGTGGGCGACACCCTGTCCGAGGGCAAGGTCGTGGCGCTGATCGAAGTGGCCGCAGACGAGGCCGCAGCGCCGGCCGCTCCGGCCCCGGCCCCCGCCAAGGCCGCTGCCCCGGCGGCGGCCACCCAGAGCGCCCCGGCCCCGGTGGCTGCCGCGCCGGCCGCCCCGGCTGCCAGTGGCGGTGCGGTTGAAGCCCTGGTGCCGGACATCGGCGATTACACCGACATCCCGGTCATCGAAGTGCTGGTCGCCGTGGGCGACACCGTCAAGAAGGATCAGGGCCTGGTCACGCTGGAAAGCGACAAGGCGACCATGGAAGTGCCGTCCTCGGTGGCCGGTGTGGTCAAGGAACTGAAGGTCAAGGTGGGGGACACCCTGTCGCAGGGCAATGTGGTGGCCATCATCGAAGCCGAGGGTGCTGCTGCGCCGGCGCCGACCCGGGAGGCTGCTGCGGCGGCCCCGGCCGCTGCCGAGACCGCCACCAAGGTCGAGCCGGTCGCTGTGCCGGCCCAGCCGGACAAGCTGGCAGCCCGCGAGATCGCGTCGGCCGGCGCCCCGTCCAGCCCGCCCGTGCAGTTCAACGCTGATGGCGTGCTGCCGGCCAAGGTGCCGTATGCCACCCCGGCGGTGCGCGTGTTCGCCCGCGAGCTGGGCGTGGACCTGCTGCAGATCAGCGGTACCGAGAAGGGAGGGCGCATCACCAAGGGTGACGTGCAGAAATTCGTCAAGGCCGCGCTCAGTGGTGGCGTTCCGGCCGCGGGCGGCGCCGCTGCTGCCGCAGGCGGTGGGCTGAACCTGCTGCCGTGGCCGAAGGTCGATTTCAGCAAGTTCGGCGAGACCGAAGTGCAGCCGCTGTCGCGCATCAAGAAGATCTCCGGCGCGAACCTGGCCCGCAACTGGGCGATGATTCCGCACGTCACCCAGTTCGACCAGGCCGACATCACCGATCTGGAAGCACTGCGCGTGGCACTGAACAAGGAGAACGAGAAGGCCGGCATCAAGCTGACCATGCTTGCCTTCCTGATCAAGGCCAGCGCCGCGGCGCTGAAGAAGTTCCCGGAGTTCAACGCCTCGCTGGACGCCAGCGGCGAGAACCTGACCCTGAAGAAGTACTTCAACATCGGATTCGCTGCCGATACCCCGAACGGCCTGGTCGTGCCGGTGATCCGCGACGTCGACAAGAAGGGCGTGGTGCAGATCGCGCAGGAAACCGGCGAGCTGGCCAAGAAGGCGCGCGACGGCAAGCTGGGCCCGGCCGACATGAGTGGCGGCTGCTTCTCGATCAGTTCGCTGGGCGGGATCGGTGGCACCGCGTTCACCCCGATCGTCAATGCGCCGGAAGTGGCCATCCTCGGTGTCTCCAAGTCGTCCATCCAGCCTGTCTGGAATGGAAAGGAATTCGCGCCGAAGCTGCTGCTGCCGCTGTCGTTGAGCTACGACCACCGCGTCATCGACGGCGCCCTGGCCGCACGCTTCACCACGTACCTCTCGCAGGTGCTGGCCGACATGCGCCGCGTGCTGCTGTAAGGCACCCGCTTCGCCCCCACCGTGTGGCCGTTGCCCCTGGCGCGGCCGCCTGACGAAACGCAGTGACAGCCCACCGGCCACGCCGGGCGGGCATGAGGAAAACCCACCATGGCCACGATTGAAGTCAAGGTTCCCGACATCGGCGATTACAGCGATGTGCCGGTGATCGAAGTATTGGTCGCCGTCGGCGACACGGTGAAGAAAGACCAGGGCCTGGTGACCCTGGAATCGGACAAGGCCACGCTGGAAGTGCCGTCCTCGGCCGCCGGCGTGGTCAAGGAGCTGAAGGTCAAGCTCGGCGATACGCTGTCCGAGGGGGCCGTGGTGGTCCTGCTGGACACCGAAGGTGCCGCCGAGGCCCCGGCCAAGGCGGCCGCACCTGCGCCGGCGGCTGCCGCCCCGGCCAGCAAGCCGCCAGTGACCCCGTCGCATCGTGCCCCGGCCGAACCGGCCGCACCGAAGCCGGCACTGGCCAGCGGCAAGCCGGCCGACATTGAATGCGAGATGGTCGTGCTGGGCTCCGGCCCGGGCGGCTACACCGCCGCGTTCCGCGCAGCCGATGTCGGCCTGGATACGGTACTGGTCGAGCGCTACGCCAGTCTCGGCGGCGTCTGCCTCAACGTCGGCTGCATCCCGTCCAAGGCACTGCTGCATGCGGCGGCGGTCATCGATGAAGTCGCCCATGCCGGCGATTTCGGCGTGGAATTCGGCAAGCCGACGATCACGCTGGACAAGCTGCGCCAGTACAAGGAAAAGGTCGTCAACCAGCTGACCAAGGGTCTGGCTGGCATGGCCAAGCAGCGCAAGGTGCGCAACGTGCAGGGTGTCGGTCGGTTCCTGTCGGCCAACGAGCTGGAGATCACCGCCGCTGACGGCAGCACGCAGCTGCTGCGCTTCCAGAAGTGCATCATCGCCGCCGGTTCGCAGGCGGTGAAGCTGCCGAACTTCCCGTGGGACGACAAGCGTGTGATGGATTCCACCGACGCGCTGGAGCTGGCCGAAGTGCCGGGTTCATTGCTGGTTGTCGGTGGCGGCATCATCGGTCTGGAAATGGCGACGGTGTACGGTGCGCTGGGCAGCAAGGTCACCGTGGTCGAATTCATGGACCAGCTGATGCCGGGCGCCGACAAGGACCTGGTCAAGCCGCTGGCCGACCGCCTGAAGAAGCAGGGCATCGAAGTTCACCTGAAGACCAAGGCGTCGGGCGTCACCGCCGATGCGAAGGGCATCACCGTGACCTTCGAGGCAGCCGAGGAAGGGCAGTCGCCGGCACTGGCGCAGGGGACGTTCGACCGCGTGCTGGTCGCCGTGGGCCGTTCGCCGAATGGCAAGAAGATTGATGCCGAGAAGGCTGGCGTGCAGGTCACCGAGCGTGGCTTCATCCCGGTTGACCGGCAGATGCGTACCAACGTGCCGCACATCTTCGCCATCGGTGACATCGTCGGCAACCCGATGCTGGCCCACAAGGCGACGCACGAGGGCAAGCTGGCGGCTGAAGTGGCGGCCGGCCACAAGAAGGAGTGGGTGGCCCGCGTGATCCCGTCGGTGGCCTACACCAATCCGGAGATCGCCTGGGTGGGCGTGACTGAGACCGAGGCCAAGGCCAAGGGCCTGAAGGTCGGCGTGGCCAAGTTCCCGTGGGCGGCCAGTGGCCGCGCGATCGGCATCGGTCGCACCGAGGGCTTCACCAAGCTGATCTTCGATGAAGAGACCCACCGCATCATCGGTGGCGCGATCGTCGGTGTGCATGCCGGTGACCTGCTGGCCGAGATCGGTCTGGCCATCGAGATGGGCGCGGAGGCCGAAGACATCGGCCACACCATCCATGCCCATCCGACGCTGAGCGAATCGGTGGCGATGGCTTCGGAAATCTACGACGGCACGATCACCGATCTGTACCTGCCGAAGAAGAAATAAGGCGCTCGCGCCAGGTAGCGCCGGGCCATGCCCGGTGAAACGGAAAGCCCGGCGCAAGCCGGGTTTTTTGTTGGTGGCTTCTGTGGCTTCGGTGACTGTGGTCGCGAGCGTCCGGGCCGCTGCGCGGGTGGCAGGCATTTGGACACATGTCCCCCGTCGTCCGCCTGCGGCGGTCGCCTCCTCCTTTACTGTGTCCAAACGCCTGCCACCCGTGCAGCGGCTCGGCGTGCGGACGGTCCAGCCGCAGAGCCACTTCAACAAACGCGTGGAGGCCTGACACGCGGAGGGAGAGGGGGCTGCGTGCGAAGTAAAGGAGGAGGTGACGGCCACAGGCCGGCGCCGGGGGACATTCGCACGCAGCTCCCTCTCCCTCCAGCGCGCCCGCGATCCTGCGATTGCGGCCTGTGTAATCGCGAGCCTCCAAGCCGTTGCACAGACGGCAGGCATTTCGACACATGTCCCCCACCACCCACGCAGCGGCTCGGCGTGCGGACGGTCCAGCCGCAGAGCCACTTCAACAGACGACGCGTGGAGGCCTGACACGCGGAGGGAGAGGGGGCTGCGTGCGAAGTAAAGGAGGAGGTGGCGGCCGCAGGCCGGCGCCGGGGGACATTCGCATGCAGCTCCCTCTCCCTCCAGCGCTCGACCATGCCGCTTTTACCCCGGCAGGACAAAGCAGCACAAAAAAACGCGGCCCCCGATGTTCCGGAGGCCGCGCCAGGAGAGAGTGCGATGGAAGGGGCAGGAATCAGAACACGAAGCTGACGCCGGCCACCGGGCCCTTGAATTCCTGCTTCAGGCCGATGGTGCCGTCGCTGCCCTTCTTGTCCGCATCCAGCTTGAACCAGTCGTAGCCGGCAAACAGGCCGAAGTTCTTGGTCAGGCGGTAATCGACGATGGCATTGGCGCGGCTCAGGTCACCCTTGTAGTCGTCGAAGCTGCCCCAGCGGGTGTTGAGGTACTGACCCTGCAGGGTGATCATCCACTTCTCGGACGGGGTGAAGCTCAGGCGCGCACCGACCACCGGTGCCACACCGTCGGTCTTCTCGTCCAGGAACTGGCCCTCATACACGGTGCCCAGGTCCGCATAGCCCTTGGTGCTGACCTTGGCGTACTCGGCACCCAGCTGCAGGCCCAGATCGAAGGTGTCGGTGTCGACGACGGAGTAGTCGTACACCAGGCTGGCCACCTGGTACTTCAGCTCGGCCTTGACGAAGCTGTCAGCCGGCACGTTGACGCCGCCGAAGGAGATGTCCTGGCCCAGCGTCTCGCGGCGGTCCTTGTCGTACTTGAAGTAGTTGAACAGGAAGCGCTGGCGGTCGCTGAGGCGGAACATGCCGTCTACCCGCGGTTCCCATTCCTTGCCGCCGAGCTTGAAATCTTCCGAGAAACCGACGTCCTGGCCGGCGACAGTGGTGTTGCCGCGCAACGTGTTGTCCGAATCGATGTTCATCGCACCCAGGCGCAGGGCGAAACGGTCATCGCCTTCAGCGGCATGGGCGGCGCTGGCGAACGATGCGCCGGCGGCGAGCAGGGAGAGGGCGAGCAGAGTGGGGACGGAGCGCATCGAAGAGTCCTTGCAGTGGTTCATCAGAATGAAGTCCACTGTGCAGGACGCGCTCGTCCACCATGCGTGAACGTATGGTCGACGGCGCGTACACGGTTCAGCGCCGTCACGGCCGTGAAAAAGGATGGCCCCGGAGCCGGGCTTCGGGGCCATCGTGGACCTGCGGGGCGAAGCGTCGACGAGGTTGCTGCAGGCAGGTCGGAAGGTCGGACCGGCCAGATCGCGGAAAGTTCCCGGGCGTGCGACCAAAGTTCAATACGCTGCACCGCAGCATCATGTGGACGTCATTGTCCCTTGGGTGGCACGCAAAAATGTAACCGTTACCGCAACTTGCGCCCTTCCGGGATGAACAGGGAGCGGTTGTCTCGCAAATTGTCCCATTGCTATAATTTGGCGGCTCGATGAGGCCCCCCTGCTGTAGCCGCCTCAGCCCTCCACTTGCAACCACGCGGGACGTCCTGTGCTGAACTCCGTTGAAGCGGGTCGGCGACTGATGCTGCGCGCCGCGGTCTACCCGCTGGCCGCAGTGGCTGTCCTGGCCCTGGCCTTCCTGCTGGTAGGGCCGAAGTACGCGCTCGGTGCCCTGGCATCCGGCGTGGCGATTTCGGCCGGTGGCTGGGTCGCGGCACGGATGGCGCTGGGCGGGGGTGCCCTGGCTGCGGGGTCGGCAATGGCACGGCTGATCATTGCGATCGTGGCGAAGTGGGTAGTCGTTTTCGGCGTCCTGCTGGTGGGGTTCCTGGTCTTCAAGCTGCCTGCATTGGCGCTGTTGGCCGGTATCGCCGTCGGCTTGATGTTCCAGGTCCTGGCGATGGCCAGGCGTTGACAGAATTCAATTAACTAAGGTTCCGGACACATGGCGGGCGAGGCTCTAACCCCTACCAGCTACATCCAGCATCACCTGCAGAACCTGACCGCACCGGTCGGCAACGGCGACGGGATGTTCTGGCATATCCACGTCGATACCTTCCTCACCGCGGTCCTGATGGGCCTGGTGATCGTGGTCGCCTTCTGGCTGGGCACCCGCAAGGCCACGGCTGGCGTGCCGGGCAAGTGGCAGGCCTTCGTGGAGATCTGCCTGGAGTTCGTCGACCGCCAGGCCAAGGACACCTACCACGGCAAGAGCAAGCTGGTCACGCCGATCGCCATCACGATCTTCTTCTGGATCCTGATGATGAACCTCATCAAGATGATCCCGGCCGACTTCATCGCCAAGCCGCTGGAGCTGGCGGGCATCCATTACTGGAAGCCGGTGCCGACCGCCGACGTCAATGCCACCCTGGGCATGGCCATCAGCGTGTTCTTCCTGATGCTGTTCTTCGCGCTGAAGTCCAAGGGACTGGGCGGCTTCATCAAGGAGTTCCTGACGGCTCCGTTCGGCAAGTGGATGATGCCGTTCAACCTGATCCTCAACATCGTCGAGTGGCTGAGCAAGCCGATCTCCCTGGCGATGCGACTGTTCGGCAACATGTTCGGCGGCGAAATCGTGTTCCTGCTGATCTGGGTGCTGGGTGGTGCCGGTTTCTTCGGCGCCATTGCCGGTGGTGCGTTCGGCCTCGGCTGGATGCTGTTCCACCTGCTGGTGATCCCGCTGCAGGCCTTCATCTTCATGATGCTGTCGATCGTGTACCTGAGCCTGTCGGAAGACGCTCACTGAGTTTCAAGCTTCAACGCGTTTCAACCTTCATCCGTTTCATCACCCTTAGCAACTTAAGTTCCTGGAGATAACCATGTACTTCGCCGTCCTGACCAACTTCGCGCAGATTCAGAGCTCCACCGCCCTCGCCGTCGGCATCATGATCGGCCTGGCCGCGCTGGGCGCCGGTCTGGGTCTGGCCATCATGGCTGGTAAGTTCCTGGAGTCGGCCGCCCGCCAGCCGGAACTGATCCCGGTCCTGCAGGTCCGCATGTTCATCACCGCCGGCCTGATCGACGCCGCGTTCATCATCTCGGTCGCCGTCGGCCTGCTGCTGGCCTTCGCCAACCCGCTGTCGGCCGCCTTCGCCGGTGCCGTCACCAAGGCTCTGGCCGGCTGATACAGCGGTTTGAGACGACCGGGTGCTGATGCACCCGGTTTCGGATGAAGGCCGGATGCGCCGCCCCGGCGGCGCGTCCACCCCGAAACCAGCGATCGAGCTAACCATGAATATCAATTTCACCCTTCTTGCGCAGGCGCTCGCCTTCGCTGGTCTGATCTGGATCATCGCGACCAAGATCTGGCCGCCGCTGATGAACGCGATCGAAGAGCGCCAGCAGAAGATTGCTGAAGGCCTCGCTGCTGCCGACCGCAGCCAGAAAGATCTGGCCCAGGCGCAGGAGAAGGTCAACGAAGCGCTGAAGGAAGCCCGCACCAAGGCCAACGAGATCATCGACCAGGCCCACGCGCGCGCCAACCAGATCGTCGACGCAGCCCGTACCGAAGCGATCACCGAAGCCACCCGTCAGAAGGAACTGGCCCAGGCTGAGATCGACGCCGCCGCCAACCGTGCCCGTGAAGATCTGCGCAAGCAGGTGTCCACGCTGGCCGTGACCGGTGCCGAAAAGCTGCTCAAGCGCGAAATCGACGCCAACGCCCACAAGGCGCTGCTCGACGAGCTGGCCTCGGAGATCTAAGGATGAGCCAGGCCCTCACGCTTGCCCGCCCGTACGCCCGCGCCGCGTTCGCGACCGCGCGCGACGAAGGCGCGTTCGCGCCGTGGTCGGACGCCCTGGCGTTCTCCGCCCACGTCGCCGCCGACCCGCGCGTGGCGGCCCTGCTCGCCAACCCGGAGCTCGGTCGTGACGACGCTGTCGCCCTGCTGGCGCCGGTGACCCACGGCGAAAGCTTCTCGCGCTTCCTGGCCATCCTGGCCGAATCGCATCGTCTGCCGCTGCTGCCGGAGATCTCCGGCATGTTCGACGCCCTGCGCGCCGAAGCCGAGCACGTGGTCAAGGCCACCGTGACCTCGGCTGCCGAACTGTCGGCCGGCGAGCTGGACGCGATCAAGGTCGCGCTGCGCAAGCGCTTCAACCGCGAGGTCGATGTGACCACCGCGGTCGATGCCTCGCTGATCGGCGGCGCCGTGATCGACGCCGGCGACGTGGTCATCGATGGTTCGCTGAAGGGCAAGCTGGCCCGCCTGCAGACCGCGCTCGCTAACTGAATTCATTTAACGTCCGGCCCCGCTGCCGGCACTAGGACTTGACGATGGCAACCACGCTCAACCCCTCCGAAATCAGCGAACTGATCAAGAACCGCATCGAGAAGGTCAAGCTGGCCGCGGAATCGCGCAACGAAGGCACCGTGACCAGCGTGTCCGACGGCATCGTGCGCATCTTCGGTCTGGCCGACGTGATGCAGGGCGAAATGATCGAACTGCCGAACAACACCTTCGCCCTGGCCCTGAACCTGGAGCGCGACTCGGTCGGCGCCGTGGTCCTGGGTGACTACGAGCACCTGCGCGAAGGCGATGTCGCCAAGACCACCGGCCGCATCCTGGAAGTGCCGGTCGGTCCGGAACTGCTGGGCCGCGTCGTCAACGCACTCGGCGAGCCGATCGACGGCAAGGGCCCGCTGGGCACCGACGTGACCGCTCCGGTGGAGCGTGTTGCGCCGGGCGTGATCTGGCGCAAGTCGGTCGACCAGCCGGTGCAGACCGGTTACAAGTCGGTCGACTCGATGATCCCGATCGGCCGTGGCCAGCGCGAGCTGATCATCGGTGACCGCCAGACCGGCAAGACGGCCATGGCGATCGACGCGGTGATCAACCAGAAGGGCACCGGCATCAAGTGCGTGTACGTTGCGATCGGCCAGAAGGCATCGACCATCGCCAACATCGTGCGCAAGCTGGAAGAGAACGGCGCCCTGGCCCACACCATCGTCGTGGCCGCCACCGCGTCCGAATCGGCTGCGATGCAGTACATCAGCGCCTACTCGGGCTGCACCATGGGCGAGTACTTCATGGACCGCGGCGAAGACGCGCTGATCGTGTACGACGATCTGTCCAAGCAGGCCGTTGCCTACCGCCAGATTTCGCTGCTGCTGAAGCGCCCGCCGGGCCGTGAAGCCTACCCGGGTGACGTGTTCTACCTGCACTCGCGCCTGCTGGAACGCGCTGCCCGCGTGTCCGAGGAGTACGTCGAGAAGTTCACCGAAGGCAAGGTCACCGGCAAGACCGGTTCGCTGACCGCGCTGCCGATCATCGAAACCCAGGCCGGCGACGTGTCCGCCTTCGTTCCGACCAACGTGATCTCGATCACCGACGGCCAGATCTTCCTGGAAACCGACCTGTTCAACGCCGGCATCCGCCCGGCCGTGAACGCCGGTATCTCGGTGTCGCGCGTCGGTGGTTCGGCGCAGACCAAGATCATCAAGAAGCTGTCGGGCGGCATCCGCATCTCGCTGGCCCAGTACCGTGAGCTGGCTGCGTTCGCGCAGTTCGCTTCGGATCTGGACGAAGCCACCCGCAAGCAGCTGGAGCGTGGCCAGCGCGTCACCGAGCTGATGAAGCAGAAGCAGTACGCGCCGATGTCGATCGCCAACCAGGCGCTGTCGATCTACGCCGTCAACGAGGGTTACCTCGACGACGTGCCGGTCAACAAGCTGCTGGCGTTCGAAGAGGGCCTGCACGCCCACTTCGCCAACACCCAGGGCGAGCTGATCAACAAGGTCAACGCCACCGGCGGCTGGGACAACGATATCGAAGGTGCCTTCAAGAAGGGCATCGCCGACTTCAAGACCACCGGCAGCTGGTAACAGCGCATGGGGAACGGGGCCTGGCCCCGTTCCACCGTTGAACAACGCGGGGCATCGGCCCCGCGCCACGGGAAACAAGAGATGGCAAGCGGACGCGAAATCAAAACCAAGATCAAGAGCGTGCAGAACACCCGCAAGGTGACGCGCGCCCTGGAGATGGTCTCGGCCTCCAAGATCCGCAAGGCGCAGGATCGGATGAAGACCTCGCGTCCGTACGCGCAGGCGATGAAGCAGGTGATCGGCCACCTGGCGCAGGCCAGCACCGATTACCAGCATCCGTTCCTGGTCGAGCGCGAGCAGGTCAAGCGGGTCGGTTTCATCGTGATCTCCTCCGATCGCGGCCTGGCCGGCGGCCTGAACAACAACCTGTTCCGCAAGATGCTGGGCGAAGCCAAGGCATGGCAGGACAAGGGTGCGGAAGTGGATCTGGTGACCATCGGCCAGAAGGCATCGACCTTCTTCCGCCGCGTCAAGGTCAACATGGTCGGCAGCGTGGCCCACATCGGCGACGTGCCGAAGCTGGAATCGCTGATCGGCGTGATCAAGGTCATGCTCGACGCCTTCACTGAAGGCAAGGTCGACCGCGTGTACCTGGTCTACAACCGCTTCGTGAACACCATGACGCAGAAGGCCAGCTTCGATCAGCTGCTGCCGCTGCCGGCGGCCGAGAAGCAGGTCGCGCACCACGACTGGGATTACCTGTACGAACCCGATGCCGCGACCGTGCTCGAGCACGTGATGACGCGTTACATCGAGTCGCTGGTGTACCAGGCACTGCTGGAAAACGTCGCCTCCGAACATGCCGCACGCATGGTCGCGATGAAGGCGGCGAGCGACAACGCCAACAAGCTGATCGGTACGCTGCAGCTCGTCTACAACAAGGCGCGCCAGGCAGCGATCACCCAGGAAATCTCCGAAATCGTCGGCGGCGCGGCAGCAGTCTGACCGCGTTCGTTCAAAGCACACATTTAGAGGATGCAGCAATGAGTCAGGGCAAGATCGTTCAGATCATCGGCGCGGTCGTCGACGTCGAATTCCCGCGTGAGTCGGTGCCGAAGGTGTACGACGCACTGAAGGTCGACAACACCGAAATCACCCTTGAAGTCCAGCAGCAGCTGGGCGACGGCGTGGTGCGTACCATCGCCCTCGGTTCCACCGACGGCCTGAAGCGCAACCTGGTCGCCACCAACACCGGTCGTGGCATCTCGGTGCCGGTCGGCGCCGGCACCCTGGGCCGCATCATGGACGTGCTGGGCCGTCCGATCGACGAAGCCGGCCCGGTCGCTGCCAGCGACAACTGGGAAATCCACCGTGCGGCGCCGTCGTATGAAGACCAGTCCCCGGCCACCGAGCTGCTGGAAACCGGCATCAAGGTCATCGACCTGATGTGCCCGTTCGCCAAGGGCGGCAAGGTCGGCCTGTTCGGCGGCGCCGGCGTCGGCAAGACCGTCAACATGATGGAACTGATCAACAACATCGCCAAGGCGCACAGCGGTCTGTCCGTGTTCGCCGGCGTGGGTGAGCGTACCCGTGAGGGCAACGACTTCTACCACGAAATGAAGGACTCCAACGTCCTCGACAAGGTGGCGATGGTGTACGGCCAGATGAACGAGCCGCCGGGCAACCGCCTGCGCGTCGCCCTGACCGGCCTCACCATGGCCGAGTACTTCCGCGACGAGAAGGACGAGAACGGCAAGGGCAAGGACGTGCTGCTGTTCGTCGACAACATCTACCGCTACACCCTGGCCGGTACCGAAGTGTCGGCACTGCTGGGTCGTATGCCGTCCGCCGTGGGTTACCAGCCGACCCTGGCCGAGGAAATGGGCGTCCTGCAGGAGCGCATCACCTCGACCAAGAACGGTTCGATCACCTCGATCCAGGCCGTCTACGTTCCCGCGGACGACCTGACCGACCCGTCGCCGGCGACCACCTTCGCCCACCTGGACTCGACCGTGACCCTGTCGCGTTCGATCGCCTCGCTGGGTATCTACCCGGCCGTCGATCCGCTGGACTCCACCAGCCGCCAGATGGACCCGCTGGTCATCGGCCACGAGCACTACGACACCGCCCAGCGCGTCCAGCAGACCCTGCAGAAGTACAAGGAACTGAAGGACATCATCGCCATCCTGGGCATGGACGAACTGTCCGAAGAAGACAAGCAGGCCGTGTCGCGCGCCCGCAAGATCGAGCGCTTCTTCAGCCAGCCGTTCCACGTGGCCGAAGTGTTCACCGGTTCGCCGGGCAAGTACGTGCCGCTGAAGGACACCATCCGTGGCTTCAAGGCCATCGTTGATGGCGAGTACGACCACCTGCCGGAGCAGGCGTTCTACATGGTCGGCGGCATCGAAGAAGCGGTCGAGAAGGCCAAGAAGATGGCCGAGAAGGCCTGATCCGGGAGGGGCGGGAGCGATCCTGCCCGACCTGACGCCGGCGCCGGGCAGCCGCCCGGGCCGGTGGACCTCCACGGTGGCATCGCGCCACCGCGAACAGCGAAGAGATTTGCATGAGCACGATCCGTTGCGACATCGTCAGCGCCGAGCAGGAAATCTTCCGTGGCGAAGCGACCCTGGTCGTGGCCACCGGTGAGCTGGGCGAACTGGGCATCGCGCCCAAGCACGCACCGCTGATCACCCGCCTGAAGCCGGGCAAGGTGGTGGTGACCACGCCGAACGGCGAGCAGCTGGATTTCGCCATTTCCGGCGGCATCCTGGAGGTTCAGCCGCAGGTGGTGACCGTGCTGGCCGACACCGCGATCCGCGCGCAGGACATCGACGAAGCCTCGGTCCGCAAGGCCAAGGAAGAAGCCGAGCGCATCCTGGCCAACCGTGGTGAAGCCATGGAAGTGGCCGAAGCCCAGCAGAAGCTGGCCGAAGCCGTGGTCCAGCTGCAGGCGCTGGAGCGCCTGCGCAAGAACCTCAAGCACTGAGGCTCGCCACACCCACAGGAACGCCGGCCTCGTGCCGGCGTTTTTGTTTGTGCGCGATCAACGCCGGTCAGCGGTACACCACGTGGCGCATCAGCAGGAACGACACCGCCGCCAGTCCGCCCTCGACCAGCGGCTTGGCCAGCCACGCGTAGCGCAGGCCCAGGGCCTGGTCGACCAGGCTGACCAGCAGCGTGCTGGCCGCGGTCAGCAGCAGCCACAGCGCGCAGAAGCGCGCAAAGCGCTTCCAGCCCAGCTTGTGCGTGCCCGGTTCGGCGAACGTGTAGCGACCGTTGAGCCAGAAGCCCAGCAGCATCCCCGCCAGCCGCCCCGTGACGTTGGCCGGTGCAACCGGCAACCCCAGTGCGGTGGCCGCCACGAAGACCACCCAGTCGACCAGCAGCTGCACGAGCCCGATGACGAGGTAGGTGCTTCCCTGGCGGATGAGGCTCATCGGCATGCTGAAGAAGGAGGGGCATCCATGTTAACGGGCCACGCTCTAGAATCGGTGTCATCGAACCACGGATTCCCCCCATGACCCAACCCCTGCACGTGATCATCCTGGCCGCAGGTGCCGGCAAGCGCATGAAGTCGGCGCTGCCGAAGGTACTGCAGCCGATTGCCGGGCAGCCGATGCTCGCGCATGTCATCGCTGCGGCCCGCGAGCTGGACCCCGCTGCGATCCACGTGGTGTATGGCCATGGTGGCGAGGCGGTACGGCGTCACTTCGCCGACCAGACCGACCTGCAATGGGCCGAGCAGGCCCAGCAGCTCGGGACCGGCCATGCGGTCGCGCAGGCGATGCCGCAGGTGCCCGACGCCGCGCAGGTGCTGGTGCTGTACGGCGACGTGCCGTTGATCCGCGCGCAGACGCTGCGCGACCTGCTGGCGCAGCCGGGCCGGCTGGCCGTGCTTGTGGCCGATGTCGATGACCCGACCGGTTATGGCCGCGTGCTGCGCGACGCCGAGGGCCGGGTCGGCGCCATCGTCGAACAGAAGGACGCCAGCGATGACCAGCTGCGCGTACGCACGATCAATACCGGCATCATCACCGCCGAATCGACCGCGCTGCGCCGGTGGCTCTCGCAGCTGTCCAACAGCAATGCGCAGGGCGAGTACTACCTGACCGACGTGTTCGCCTTTGCAGCCCGTGAATTCACCCCGGCCGAGATGGCACTGGTGGCCGACGTGCAGGAAGCAGAGGGGGCGAACGATCCCTGGCAGCTGGCGCAGCTCGAGCGCGCGTGGCAGCGCCGCGCAGTACGTGCGCTGTGCGCGCAGGGCGCACGCGTGCTGGACCCGTCACGGCTGGATATACGCGGCAGCGTGACGGTCGGCAGCGATGTGCTCATCGATGTCGATGTCATTCTCGAGGGCAAGGTGGTGCTGGGAGATGGCGTGACCATCGGCCCGTTCAATCGCCTCAAGGACGTGACGCTCGGCCCGGGCACCGAAGTGCGCGCGCACTGCGACCTGGAAGGGGTGGTCACCGAAGGTGCCGCATCGGTCGGTCCGTTCGCCCGGCTGCGCCCGGGCACGGTGCTTGCCGATGGCGTCCACGTGGGCAACTTCGTGGAGACCAAGAAGGTGACCCTCGGCGTGGGCAGCAAGGCCAACCACCTGACCTATCTGGGCGATGCGGTGATCGGCAGCAAGGTGAACATCGGCGCCGGCACCATCACCTGCAACTACGACGGCGTCAACAAGTCGACCACGACCATCGGCGACAATGCCTTCATCGGTTCCAACAGCTCGCTGGTGGCACCGGTGCTGATCGGCGAGGGCGCCACCATCGCCGCCGGGTCGGTCATCACCCGCACCGCGCCGGATGGCAAGCTGACGCTGGCACGCGCACGGCAGGAAACCATCGATGGCTGGAAGCGGCCGGTCAAGAAATCCTGAGCCACGGGTCCCGCATGCCGACGAGCTCGGCGTGCTGCCGGCGATCGAACAGCGTGCCGGCGAACTGCTGAGGGGCCACGAAGCCTATCCGGTGTTCGCCGGCCACGGCCTGGATCTGCAGGCGCTGCGGGACGGACTGCGGCGTGGGCAGCTGTGGGTGGTGGATGACGCCGACGGCGGCGGCATCGCCGGTTACCTGCTGGCAGGCGAGCTGTGCGGCGAATTCCATGTGCTGCAGATGGATGTGGACCCGGCGCATGCGCGTCGTGGACATGGTCGTGCATTGCTGCGGCACGCGTTGGCAATGGCCAGGACCCGGGGCTATCGCTCCGCGGTGCTGACGACGCTGGCAGACGTGCCATGGAATGCGCAGTTCTATGCCGGCGAGGGATTCGTGGAGCTTGCCCAGGGGGAATGGGGCGACGGGCTGCAGGCCGTGATGGCGGAGGAAGCCGCACTGGGGTTTCCGATGCATCTACGGGTAGCGATGCGGCGTGTCCTGTCTTCGATGGATGGCTGAAGGTCGTTCCGCCGTGCCTTCGCCAATGATGTCGGGTAGCGCCGGGCCGTGCCCGGCGGGCGAAGCGGCCGCTTCTGCTTCCGCTTGCCGGAGCGGCACCTCACCCCGCCGGCAGCAGGATCGAAACACACAATCCACCCTCACTGCGGTTCTGCAGCGACACCCGTCCACCGTGCGCCTCCACGATCTCCCGGGTCAGCGCCAGTCCCAGCCCGGTGCCGTTGCGCTTGGTTGAATAGAACGGCATCAACGCATTCTGCAGTACCTGCTCGTTCATGCCTTTGCCGCGATCAAGCACATCCAGACGCAGCCACTGAGGCAGGCGGGTCAACTGCACCTGCACGTCATCGTTGGGCGGATCAGCTTCCGCGCAGGCTTCGTGCGCGTTTTTCAGCAGGTTCAGCAGCGCCTGCCCGAACTGCGCGATATCGATGCGGCTGCTCATCTCCTCGTCCGGCTCCTGCTCCATGCCGAACGGAATCTGCTGGCGCAGGCTGGACAGGAACGGGCCCCAGTGCACGGTCTGCAGCTGGGGCTGTGGCAGCTTGGCGAAGCGCGCATATCCGCGGATGAACCCCTCCAGGTGGCGGGCGCGATCTTCGATGGTGGTGAAGATCTCCGGCAGGCGGTCGAACCGCTCACGCTTGACCAGCTCTCCTCCCGAATGCGCCAGCGAGGCAATCGGTGCCAGCGAATTGTTCAGCTCGTGGCTGATCACCCGGATCACCTTCTTCCAGGTCTGGACTTCCTGCCGGCGCAGCTCGGCGGTGAGCAGACGCACCAGCAGCAGATCATGGGGCCGTCCATTGAGATGGAACGCGCGCCGCGACAGGTGGTAGACCTGCTCGTCATCCTCGTCGCCGTCCTCGCCCTCGGCCTGCACCGCGAACAGGCTGTCGCCGCCGCGGGCGATGGCGTCGCGCAGTTCCACCGGCACCTGCTCCAGCACTTCTTCCAGGCGCTGGCCCTCCAGCTTCCAGCCGCCATGCAGCAGCTTGCGCGCAGCCAGGTTGGAGAACACCACACGGGCGATGCCATCGCCGCCTGATGCGATCAGCAGCATCGCCACGGGCGTGTTCTGCACCATCGTGTCCAGCAGCAGTTCGCGTTGCACCAGACCCTGGCGCTGCTCGCGCAGCACGTCGCCCAGCTCGCGATGCGCCTGCACCAGGTCACCCAGTTCGTCGTTGCCTTCCCAGTGAACGCCGAAGTTGTACTCGCCGTCGCGGTAGCTGCTGGTGGTGCCGGACAACGCACGCATCAGCGAGCGGACCGGTGCGGTGGCGCGGCGCAGTGCCCACCACATCAGGGAAAGCAGGATCACCGTGGATACGATGGCCACCGCCCAGCCATGGTCGAGCCAGTAGGCCAGCAGCCAGGGCAGCGCGGCAGCCAGCGCCAGCACCGGCAGCAGGCGCAGGAACAGGCGGACGGTGAACGAGCGTCGCTTCATTCGCGCGGAATGCCGTGGCGGTCCATGCGCCGGTACAGCGCCTGGCGGCTGAGACCGAGTTCGGCGGCCGCCTGCGCGATGACCCCGTGATTGCGCGCCAGTACCTCCTCGATGCGCGTGCGGTCCGGATCGTTGCCGGCGCTCGGCGCCGGGCGTGGCGCAGCCGGAGCGCGCGGCAGGTTGAGATCGGTCACTTCGATGCGATTGCCGGTGGCCAGCAGCTCGGCGCGCTGGATCACGTTGCGCAGTTCGCGCACGTTGCCCGGCCACGGGTGCCGTTGCAGCGCGGCAGCGGCGGCGCTGGACAACGGCTTGCCGCCCGCCAGGAAGCGTTCGGCCAGCGGCAGGATGTCGCCGGGCCGCTCGGCCAGCGGCGGCAGCACCAGTTCCACGGTGTTGAGCCGGTAGTACAGATCCTCACGGAACGTGCCGTCGCGGATCATCGCCGGCAGGTCGGCATTGGTGGCGCTGACCACGCGCACCTTGACCTGGCGCTCGCGGTTGGAGCCCAGCCGCTCGAAGCGACCGGTCTCCAGCACGCGCAGCAGCTTCATCTGCCCGCCCAGCGACAGGTTGCCGATCTCATCCAGGAACAGGGTGCCTCCATCGGCCGCCTCGAACTTGCCTTCGCGCGCCTTGTTGGCACCGGTGTAGGCACCTGCCTCGGCGCCGAACAGTTCCGCTTCGATCAGCTCGGACGGCAGCGCACCACAGTTGACCGTGACGAACGGTCCCTTTGCCACCAGCGAATTGGCCTGGATGATCTGCGCGATCTTTTCCTTGCCGGCGCCATTGGGTCCGGTGATCAGTACCGGCAGTTCGGAGCGTGCGACCTGGCAGGCCAGGGCGATCACGCGTTCACTGGCAGGATCGGCGAAGACGGCACCACTGAGGTCGTACTTCTGTTCCAGCGCAGTGCGCTGGCGCTGCTCGCGTTCGCGCCGACGGTCCAGTTCGCGACGTGCTTCGGACAGTTCCAGCAGGTTGTTGACGGTGGTCAGCAGCTTGCGGTCGTCCCAGGGCTTGGCCAGGTAATCGGCCGCGCCGGCCTTGACCAGGTCCACCGCGCTGCTCAGATGGGTCCAGGCGGTCAGCAGGATCACCGGCAGGTCGGGGTGGCGTGCGCGGATCTGTGCGAACAGGGCTTCGCCTTCCTCGCCGGAGGTGGTGTCCTCGCTGAAGTTCATGTCCTGGATCACCAGGTCCACCGGCTGCGATTCGAGCAGGGCCAGGCCTTCGGCCGGGCTCTGTGCCTGCAGCGTGTCGATGTCGTGCAGTGAGAACAGCACGTCCAGCGCGGTGCCCACGCTGGCGTTGTCGTCGATGATGAGGATCGCGGGCATGGAGCGGTTCTGGAAAAGGGATGGGCAGCGCCGGAGAGAGCTGGAGGTTCCAGGGCGCCGGCAGGAGCCGGCGCCACCCATCAAGCATAGCTAAAAGCTGCTGCCCTGCAGGCGATGCCGGATCACCGCCGTGGCGGCGGCGGAGCCGGCGGCGGTGGTGGTGCGGCGGGCGGTGACAGCAGCGGGCGCCAGCCGGCCAGGGACACCGGCACGGTCAGGGTCTTTCCATCGCGCTGCAGCAGCAGCCGCACGCTGGACGCGCCGGTGGCCTGCATCGCCGCTGTCAGCTGGTCGACCTGCTGTACGGCGGTATCGTCCACGCGCAGGATGCGGTCGCCACGGCGCACGCCGAAGCGCGCCTCCGGATGCGCCGCATCGACCCGCACCTGGCCACGCGAGGAGGCCAGCGCCACATGGGCGCCGTCGTCCTGCCAGCTCATGGTCTGCTGGCTGCTGCTGCCGGCGAGGGCCGGCAGCGGCAGCATCAGCATCAGCATCATCGCCAGGAAAGGTGCGCGCATGTCAGGCCCCCCGGGTGGCGACGGCCGGAGGCACGGCGGCCGCCCGGCGCGCAGGGCCGAACACGGCGATCTGGCCCAGTGCCCACAGCAGCACCGCACCCAGCGGCAGGTACAGCAGCGGCATGCGAGGCAGCTCGTACATGTTCATCAACCACAGATTGATGGCGTAGGCCGCCAGCATGCCCAGCACGATGCCCAGCGAGGCCAGCAGGAAGTTCTCGGTCTGGAAGTAGCGCAGCACCTGGCCGCGGGTGGCACCCAGCGCACGGCGGATGCCGATCTGCTTGCTGCGCTGCTGCACCCAGAAGCTGGCCAGGCCGACGATGCCCAGCGCCGTCACCACCAGCAGGGCGATGCATACGGTGACCAGCAGCCCGACCATCGCCCGGTCGTTCTTGAAGTAGTCGTTGCGCTGGTCCTCATAGCTGAGCTTCTCGCGCACCAGACGGTTGGGATCGTTGCGTTCCAGCGCCGCCAGGGCACCCTTCAGCACTTCATCGCGGCGCTCGGGCGTGGTGCGCAGCATGTACGGGCCGCCGCTGGCGAAGTCGGTGCGCACCGGCAGGATCATCGACAGGGTCGTGTTGTTGTTCCAGTCGGTGGGCGTCGCGAGGTGGGCAACCACGCCCACCACGTGCAGCGCCTGCCGACCCATGTAGAAGGTCTTGCCCAGCGGGTTCTGGCCCGGGAACATCATGTCGGCCACGGCCTGGTTGAGGATCACCGCCGATGCCTTGTCCGGCGTGGTGCTGGCCGACTTGCGTGCGTCCTCGAAGTCGATGTACTCGCCGGGCAGGAAGTCACGGCCGGCCACCAGCTGCAGGCCCAGGGTCGACAATGCGCCTTCGTTGAACATGTACAGCGTCACCGAGGTCGTCGGCCGTTCCTGGTCACGCTCGCGCGAGATGCTGGTATTGGACGAGCTGGAGCGGAACGGCAGCTGGTTGACCTTGGTCACGCTGGTCGCACCGGGGACGGCGCGCAGCGCGGCCAGGTCTTCCTGGGTACGCGCCATGGCATTGGTCTGGGTACCGATGCCGCTGGTACGGACGATCACCAGTTCGTTCTCGGCCAGGCCGCTGGGCTGGGTGATCTTCTCCACGCGCTGGCTGACCAGGAACAACGCATTGCAGACGATGGCGCAGGTCAGTGCGATTTCCAGCACGATCAGGGCAGCGGCGGTCTTGTGCCGGCGCAGCGTGCTGAGGATGGGGCGGATATCCATGGCAGTGTCCTTGTGCTTACTGCGACTTGAGCTGGATGGCGGGGGTGACCTGCATGGCACGCCAGGCCGGAAGGAATCCGGCGGCCAGGCTGGCCAGCAGGGTCAGGCCGAGGGCGAGCAGCAGCATGCTGCCGTCCAGATGGGCCAGCTGGGCGTACTCCACCGGCTGCCTGCGCACTGCGGCCAGACCGATCAGGGCCAGGCCGATGCCGAGCACACCGCCGACCACGCCGATGGCACCGGCTTCGACCAGGCACTGCAGGAAGATCTGCCCACGGCTGGCGCCCAGCGCGCGCCGCACGCCGATCTCACCGCTGCGGCGCAGGAACTTGGCCAGCAGCAGACCGACCGTATTGACCAGGCACACGCCCAGGAAGCCCAGCGCCAGCCACATCTGCAGGCGCACGTCGCTGGGCACCGCACCGTTGAAGTCCAGCCACTCCATGACGCTGCGTACGCGCACATTGGCGGGACGCTCGAAGCGGCCTGCAGCGCGCTGCTGGTCGGAGTAGTTCACCAGATAGCGGCGGTAGTCATCGACCTTGCCAGGCTCCAGCTCGACCCAGTACTGGATCCAGGTGCAGGCCGCGCTGAGCGAGTGGCTGTCTCCGCCCGGGCCACCGTCGCGGAAGCAGTTCATGTTGCCGTTGTTGCCGAAATCCAGATCCATGGCAGTGGAGAACGGCACCAGCAGGTCCTCGTCCTTGCCGTAGGAACCGGTGGTCAGGTCGAAGAACTGCGGTTCGGGATTCCATTCCTTCATCACGCCGATCACGCGCAGCGACTGGCTGTTCACGCGGATCTCGCGGCCCACGCTGTTGGCGCCCTGGAACAGCTTGTCATTGATGGCCTTGGACAGCACCACCACGCGGCTGTGCGCATCGTCGTCGCTGGCAGACCAGGCGCGGCCGTACTGCATCGGCACGTTGAACATCGGGAAGAAGTCCGCCGAGGTCCAGCGCGTGTCCACCGAGAACGGCTTGAGCGTGCTGCCCTCCGGCTCGACGATGGCACTGCCACCACTCATCATCGCCTGGTGCACGGCGCGCTTCTCGCGCAGCAGGGCTTCGGCGTCGAACCGCGTCATCTGGCCTTCCGGCTCCTCGTCCGTCAGGTAGCCGGAGCGCGGCCGCGGATCGAGCTGCGCGTAGAACAGGCGGTCGCTCTTCTCCGGAATCGGATCGCCGGACAGGACATGGAACACGGTCAGGGTGGTCATCGAGGCACCGATGCCCAGTGCGATGGCCACCACCATCAGCGCGGTCAGTACCTTGTTGCGGCGGAAGCTGCGTACCGCCAGTCGAGCGTAGTAGGCGAACATGGGCATGCCCTCACTCGTTGACGGCGACGATGCGGCGCGGGGTGGCCAGCACCGGCTCGCGCACCAGGTCGGTGACCTGGCCATCGACGATGTGCACGTTGCGCTGGGCACGCGCGGCCAGTTCCGGATCATGGGTGACCATGACGATGGTGGTGCCGGCCGCGTTGATTTCCTCCAGCAGCTCCATCACGCCACGTGCCATCTGCGTATCCAGGTTGCCGGTCGGTTCGTCGGCCAGCAGCAGGCGCGGGCTGCCGGCGAGGGCACGGGCAATCGCCGCGCGCTGCTGCTGGCCGCCGGACAGTTCGTTCGGGTAGTGCTTCATGCGCGAACCCAGGCCGACCTGGGTCAGCGCCTTCTCGATGCGCTCACGGCGCTCGCCGGCACTCATCTTGCGGTAGCGGAGTGGCACGTCGACGTTGTCGAACAGGTTCAGGTCCGGAATCAGGTTGAAGCCCTGGAAGATGAAGCCGATCTTCTGGTTGCGCAGGCGGCTGCGCGCATCATCACCGAGCTGGCTGACATCCTCGCCATCAAGCAGGTAGGTGCCGCTGGTGAAGGTCTCCAGCAGGCCGGCGATGTTGAGGAAGGTGGTCTTGCCGGAGCCGGAGGGACCGGTGACGGCGACGAACTCGCCCTCCTTGACCTGCAGTTCCAGCGAGCGCAGTGCATGGGTTTCCACCTGTTCAGTGCGGAAGACCTTGGCGACCGAACGCATTTCGAGCATGTACATGGGGTGTCCTCTCTCCAGGATGTATCAGTTGACGGAGACGCGTTCGGCGTCCTTGAACAGGTCGCTGCCGGAGACCACGATACGGTCGCCCGGCTGCACACCCGACTTGATTTCCACTTCGCCCAGGCTGCTGACGCCCAGTTCCACCGGACGGCGCACCGCCGTGCGGCCATCCATCACGTAGGCCATGCCGTTGCCCTGTTCGACGAACGGGCCGCGCTCGACCTTCAGCACGTTCTTGCGGGTATCCAGCAGCACCCGGACCGACATGCGCTGGCTCTGGCGCAGGCCTTCGGGCTGCTTGTCGGCGAAGCGCACGCGGGCATTGACCTCGCCGTTCACCACTTCCGGCGACACCGCGCTGATCTCGCCCGGGAACGGCTGGCCGTTGCCGCCGGTGAGCTGTGCGGGCATGCCGATGGCCAGATCACGAGCGAAGCTTTCCGGAACCTTGATCTCGACTTCGAACTTGGACAGGTCCACCACGCCCAGCACCGGCGCGTTGGCCGCCAGGTTGGTGGACTGGGTGGCCTGCACCTGGCCCACCTGGCCATCAAACGGCGCGCGCAGGGTCAGCGCATCGACCTGGCGCTGCACTTCGGCCACCACCGCCTTCTGGCGATCGGCCAGCAGCCGCTTGTTGCGTGCATCCAGGTCGGCGCCCTGGCTCTGCAGGCGGGCATCGGTGGTGGCGTTGGCAAGGCTGATGTCAGCCTTCTTCAGGCTGTCCTGGGCCCTGGCCAGGTCGATCTGCGGCACGGCACCGCCGTCGAAGCCGCGCTGGTAACGCTGCAGGTCGCGATCGGCAGCCTGACGCTCGATGGTGGCCTGATCGGTTTCCTTGCGCGACTTGGCGCGGGCCAGCGTCGCGTCCAGGGCGGCGCGGCTGGCCTCCGCTTCCAGGCCAGCCAGGGTGGCCTGTTCCTGGGCCAGCTTGCTGCGCAGTTCCGGGCTGTCGATGATCGCCAGCTCCTGGCCCTTCTTGACCACGTCGCCGGCCACGACCTTCAGGTCCACGGTACCGGCGGAGATCGCGTACAGCACCGGACTGTTGGCGGCGATCACACGGCCGTCGGCGGCGATGTCACGCACCAGGTCGCCTCGTTGCACTTCGGCGATGCGTACCCGGCTGCTGTCGAACGAGCGGCTGGCGTTGGCCCAGGCGTACACGGCCCAGCCGATGCCGGCGAGCAGGGCGATGCTGCCCAGTGCCGGCCAGCGGTAGCGATGCCAGGCGGCGGCGGTCGGGCGGGCCGGGGTGGAGGAAACGATCTGGTCCTGGGCGGAAGTGTCGCGGATCATCGGGTTCGTGCCTGGCGGTGGTGACCCATACCAAGCACGTAGCGTGCCAACTTTATTTCCTTTCCCATCAATGATTTGTAATTCGAGCGGCGGTGTCCGGGTGTCCGCGGACACCTGTGCGGACACATTCATTAAGCGGACAGGAGGGGGAAACCGGACACGCACGCTAGAATGCCGCGACCGTCTTCAAGGAAATGCGTGACATGTGTGGAATCGTGGGGGCGATCGCTGATCGCGACGTGGTGCCGGTGCTGATCGAAGGTCTGAAGCGACTGGAGTACCGCGGCTACGATTCTTCAGGCATCGCGGTGATCGACGCGACCGATCGCCCTGACGTGCACCGCGTCCGCCGCACCGGCCGGGTCGCCGAGATGGCCGCTGCCGCCGCCGCCGAGGGGTTCAATGCGCAGCTGGGTATCGGCCATACGCGTTGGGCGACCCATGGCGGCGTCACCGAGGCCAATGCACATCCGCACATCAGCCAGGGCGTGGCCCTGGTCCACAACGGCATCATCGAGAACCATGAAGAACAGCGCGAGCGGCTGCGCGCGCTGGGCTACAGCTTCGAGTCGCAGACCGACACCGAAGTGATCGCCCACCTGATCCATCATCATCTGCAGAGCGGTGACGATCTGCTGGTGGCGCTGCAGCGCACCGTGAAGGAACTCACCGGCGCCTATGCACTGGCCGTGGTCAGCCGTGCCGAGCCGGAGCGCTTCGTCTGCGCACGCATGGGCTGCCCGCTGCTGGTCGGCCTGGGCGAGGGCGAGAATTTCGTTGCCTCCGACGTCTCGGCGGTGATCTCGGCCACCCGCAAGGTGATCTTCCTGGAGGAGGGCGACACGGCCGAGGTGCGCCGCGAGGGTGTGCGCATCTTCGACGAGCACGATCAGCCGGTACAGCGCGAGGTGCACCTGTCCGACGTGTCGCTGGCCTCGCTGGAACTTGGCCCTTACCGCCATTTCATGCAGAAGGAAATCCACGAGCAGCCGCGCGCGCTGGGTGACACCATCGAGGCGGCGATCGACGCCGGCGGCTTCCCGGCCGAACTGTTCGGCAGGAATGCCGAGGCGGTGCTGGCGGGCATCGAAGGCGTGCAGATCCTGGCGTGTGGCACGAGCTACTACGCCGGCCTGACCGCGCGCTACTGGATCGAGTCCATCGCCGGCCTGCCGTGCAGCGTGGAGATCGCCAGCGAGTACCGCTACCGCGCGGCGTATGCGAACCCGAAGCACCTGGTGGTGACGATCTCCCAGTCCGGCGAAACGCTGGACACGATGGAGGCGCTGAAGTACGCCAAGTCGCTCGGCCACCGGCACACGCTGTCGATCTGCAACGTGCCGGAAAGCGCGATTCCACGGGCCAGTGAACTGGTCTGCTATACCCGTGCCGGTGCGGAGATCGGCGTGGCCTCGACCAAGGCGTTCACTACCCAGCTGGCCGCGCTGTTCCAGCTGACCGTGGTGCTGGGCAAGCTGCATGGGCGCGTCGATGCCGCACAGGAAGCCGACTATCTGGAGCAGCTGCGCTTCCTGCCGGGCAGCGTGCAGCACGCGTTGAACCTGGAGCCGCAGATTGCGGCCTGGGCCGAGCGTTTCGCGCGCAAATCCAACGCCCTGTTCCTGGGCCGTGGCCTGCACTATCCGATCGCACTGGAAGGTTCGCTCAAGCTCAAGGAGATCTCCTATATCCACGCCGAGGCGTATCCGGCGGGCGAGCTCAAGCACGGTCCGCTGGCGCTGGTGGACGAGGACATGCCGGTGGTGGTGATCGCCCCCAACGACAGCCTGCTGGAGAAGGTGAAGTCGAACATGCAGGAAGTCCGCGCGCGGGGAGGCGAGCTGTTCGTGTTCGCCGACCAGGACAGCAACTTCTCCGAAAGCGAAGGCGTGCATGTGATCCGTACGCCGCGCCACGCGGGCGTGCTCAGTCCGGTGGTGCATACCATTCCGGTGCAGCTGCTGGCCTACCACACCGCACTGGCGCGTGGCACCGACGTGGACAAGCCGCGCAACCTGGCCAAGAGCGTGACGGTGGAGTAACTGCCGGCTGCATGGGATGCTGCAGGTGAAGGGGGCCACGTGGCCCCCTTTCGTTTGCGCCGCTCACAGCGCCAAGTGGGACACCCGCAGGGTGTTCTGTCCGCGTTCGGCCGCAGGCCATCAATCTTTAACGCGCGGCGCCGCGCGTGTTCAGCGGCGGTTTCAGCCGCAGTGCCATTCTCTGGATCGTCGGCAGGTTCCCACGACGTACTGTCCTATCGATGCCGGTAGTGACCGAGGATCGCAGTCGTAGAATCGAGCCGACCGAGATACGGGTTGCGTTGCCGGACCCGCCTCGTTCGCGTTGCAGCACCTCGCCTTGCCGATGCATTCCCCATGGGCAGACCGGTGCGCCAGACGTGCGCTGAAAGGTCTGTTCCCGGGGAGGGGGCGAATCGGAAGAGCACACTTTTTTGACTTCAGTGACCTGCAACAGGAAACAAGAATGAACGTCCGCGAACTCCTGCAATCCAAGAAAGAAGCTGTCATCACCATCGATGCGGAAGACACCATCGGTGCCGCCGCCCACAAGATGAGCGCGAACAGGATCGCTGCCCTGGTGGTGATGAAGGATGATGCGCCGGTTGGCATCATCTCCGAGAAAGACATCGTGCGTACCCTGGCTGACGATGGCCCGCAGGCCGGCCGCCGGGTGATTTCCACCTTGCCGTCCACGGGACTGGAAGGCATCGCACCGGAGGCCACCCTGAAGCAGGCCATGTCGTTGATGACGTACTCGCGGCGCCGTCATCTGATGGTCACCGATGGCACGCGCCTGGTCGGCATCCTCAGCCTGGGCGACATCGTGAAGAATCTGCTGGGCGAGCTGGAGCTGGAAAAGGCCGTGCTGCAGGACATCTACATGGCCGCGCATTGACGCCGGCGCAGTAGAAAAAAGAAGCCGGGCACTGCCCGGCTTCTTCGTTCACGGCATCGGTGGAATCAGAACGTCACCTTCACCGAATCGGCGCTGTAGCGCGCCGGGCCGTGATAGACCACCTCGATGTTGTTGCCATCCGGGTCAAGCACGAACGCGCCGTAGTAGCCCGGATGATAGGGGCGCTCTCCCGGTGCACCGTTGTCGGTGCCGCCAGCGGCGATGGCGGCAGCATGAAACGCATCGACGGTCGCCGCATCGCGCGCCTGGAATGCCAGGTGGTGGCGCCCGGTCAGCTGGCCGGCAGCGGCTTCGCTGCTGGCGGTGGAAATGAACAGCTCGTCAGCCCAGAAATAGTCCGGCCCTTCGCCGGCAACCGGAATGCCGATCGTGTCGAACACCGCCTGGTAGAAGCGGCGGCTGGCCGGCAGGTCGCGCACCACCAGCTGCAGGTGATCGATCAATCGACCGCGGTGCAGTTCCATAGTTTCCATGCGTACCTCTAAAGAAAAGGGGACAGTGTGGATAGCGCCGGGCCGCGCCCGGCGAGCGCGTGGCGCGGCCTGCTTCCCGTGCGATGAATGTCGGAGCAAGGCCGCCGGGCATGGCCTGGCGCCACCGCAATTGTGCCCCTTTCCGGATCAGGCGTTGGCGATGATTTCCACCCAGTAGCCGTCGGGGTCCTTGATGAAGGCGAGGTTCTTCATGCGACCGTCGGTCAGGCGCTTCTGGAACGGCACGCCCAGATCCTCGAAGCGCTGGCAGGCAGCTTCCAACTCTGGCACCGAGACGCAGATGTGGCCGAAGCCGCGCGGGTCGCTGTTGCCGTCGTGGTAGACCGGGCCATCCTGGGCTTCAGTGCCATGGTTGTGGGTCAGCTCCAGCACGCCCGGCAGGCCGGCCATCCACAGGCGGCGCTCGGCATCGTCTTCCGGCACCACGGTGCCGGACGGCACGTAAGCCAGGAAATACAGGCTGAACCCGGCTTCGGCGAAGTCACGCTTGTCGATCAGCCGGTAGCCCAGCACACGGGTGTAGAAGTCCAGCGAGGCGGTGATGTCCTTCACCCGCAGCATGGTGTGGTTGAACACGAAGCCGGTGGTTTCGGCCGGGGTCTGGGCGGCGACGCCGGGGACCTGTTGGAGGGAAGAGAGACTCATGGTTCGCGTCCTGTCAGCAATAGAGGGGTACGACCCGCGGAGAGTGCCTGGAAGTTGCATCTGAAACCGGCAGTTGCCGGAACCCGCACTTCGCTTGCATCCTCGTTGTCGATCTGGGATCGTCAGGTCATGTTGCAGTGCAGGATAATCGGTGTGCGTCCGCAATGGGATGAGCGCTTCCGCAACGCCGGGTGAAATGCCTGCAACCAGAGCAGTACGGCGCGGGAGTGGGACGCAGGGGGAATCCGGCAGGGATGGCGAGACGCCCGCGCATCGTCGCGGGCCGTTGACAGCCCGTTGCCCGCCGCGCTAATGATTGTATGTATATACAAATAATCGAGGGTCTTCAGGGGTCCCATGCCTTACCGCCGATGGCTGCCGCTGCTGCTGATGGCCGTGCTCCTCTTCGAAGGTGTCTTCGGAGCGTGGGCGGGGACGCGCATGGCGATGCCTGGCGGGGATACTGCAGGCTCCGCAGGCCGGGCGGTTGCGGGCTGCCAGGCAACACCGCGCAGCGCGGCACCGGCGTCGAGCCACACCCGCCATGACCAGGCGCCGGAGGCCGCCGGCGACGTGCACAAGGATCACTGCAGCTGTGTTGATGCGGCCGGCTGCGACTGCCGCTGCCTGTTGAGCCTCTACCCTCCGATGCCATCGCTGCTGCTGCCCAGCGCCCATCCGCGCATCGCGCTGGATATTGCGCTGCCGGCACTGATCCTGCCTGCCAGCAAGCTTTCCCGCGTATTCCGACCTCCCATCGCCTGAGCGGCTGTCCCCGCGTCGACATGACGCCGTCGTGTCCCTTTGCCCGAATCGTGGCAGGGGCACCCAGAGACAGTATTCCTGTGGGAGAGAGAACATGTATCTGAAGTCCAATGCCATGGCTGCGGCCATCGGCAGTCTGCTGTGCGTCTCCGTTGTCCACTCCGTTGCCGCGCAGGATGCGCAGTCGCCCGATGCGAAGGCACGCACGCTGGATACCGTGCAGGTGACCGGCAGCCACATCAAGCGCGCGCAGCTGTCCGGCGTCGGTCCGGTGAGTGTGGTCGACGCCGAGGCCATCGAACGTTCCGGCGCCACCTCGGTGGAAACCCTGCTGCAGCGCCTGCCGGCATCAGCGGGGTTCGCGGGCAGCCAGAGCAATGCCTACTGGGCCGAGAACGGCTACGGCACCACCCAGGTCAATCTACGTGGTCTCGGCATCAACCGGACCCTGGTCCTGCTCAACGGCCGGCGCATCGTCAATGGCGGCACCGGCGCCAACAGTTCGGTCGACCTCAATGTCATTCCGGTCTCGCTGATCGAGCGCGTGGAGGTGCTCAAGGACGGCGCCTCGGCAATCTATGGCGCTGATGCGGTGGCGGGCGTGGTCAACATCATCACCAAGCAGGGATTCGAGGGTGCCGAAGCGGTGGTGCGCTATGGCCAGACCAGCCAGGGCGACGGCGAGGAAACCTCGGTCGATGTCAGCTGGGGCGTCAGCAGCGAACGCGGTTCGCTGATGGCTGCGGTCAGCTACTTCGACAGCGGCGCGGTCAACATGGCCTCGCGCGCGCCCTGCGGCCTCATCGAATCCGATGGCCGGCTGGTCTGCTCCGGCAGTTCGTCCACCATCGGTGGTCGTGCACTGCTGGCAGATGGCCGACGGGTCAACTTCAACCAGGTGCCCGGGGGCGATGGCGATTTCTTCGAGCCCTATTCGGCGGCCAAGCACAACTACAACGGCAATCCCACGCTCAACGCGGTCAACCCGATCGAGCGGCTCAGCCTGAGCGTATTCGGCGACAGCCAGTTGAATGACAGCACACGTGCGTTCATCGAAGCGATGTACACCAACCGCCAGTCCAGGCAGCTGGCGACCTCGGGTGGATTGGGCGTCTACCGGCCGATCAACATCGCCGCCGATCATCCGACCAATCCCACCGGCCAGGATCTGCTGCTGCAGCGCCGGCGCCTGGAAGAGGCCGGTCCCCGCCACTTCTTCCAGGAGACCGACACCTACCGCGTGGTAGCGGGCCTGAAAGGTCAGTTCGGCACCAGCTGGGACTGGTCGGTGGCCTTCAACTGGGGGCGCAACACCGGCGTGGATGGTTCGGACAACGTCGCCAACCTCGATCGTGTCGAGCAGACGCTGGACCGGTCCCTGTGCAGTACCGCGCCCGGCGCAGCGATTCCCTGCGGCGACTATCTCGGCTACGGGGACCTGAGCCGCGACGTGCTGGATTACATCCTGTACACCTCGCGCGATACCGGCGGCAACGAGCAGAAGAGCTTCACCGCCAATCTCAGCGGGCAGATCTTCGAACTGCCGGCAGGCTGGGTGGGATTCGCCGCAGGCGTGGAGGTGCGCAGGGAGCGCGGTTGGCGTGATCCGGATCCGTTGACCGTGCTCGGCATCGGCAACACCAACCAGCAGGACCCGATCGCCGGGCGATACACGGCCAAGGAAGTGTACATGGAGCTGGCGGTGCCGCTGCTGCAGGATGCGGTCATCGCAGATTCGCTGTACCTCAACCTGGCCGGCCGCGTGTCCGACTACGACCTGTTCGGGCGCGACTTCAACTACAAGGCCGGACTGGACTGGCAGGTCAGCCCTTCGCTGAAGCTGCGCAGCACCTATGCCACGGCATTCCGCATTCCCAACATTCCCGAACTGTTCGGTGGCGTGTCCGAGGGCAACCTCACCACCACCGACCCCTGCAGTGGCTGGAGCGGACTGCCGGCCAGCTCGGTCGTGCGTGCGAACTGCCAGGCCGATGGCGTGCCGGCCGGCTACGTGCAGCCGGGCAACACCATCCTGACCACGTCCGGCGGCAATGCGGATCTCGAGCCGGAAGACGCTACCTCCTTCACCGCCGGGGTGGTGTGGACACCCCCGTTCGCACCCGGGCTGACGCTCACCCTGGACTACTACCGCATCCGCATCGAGAACGCGATCCAGCGCATCGCCGGTTCCACCAAGCTGGCCATCTGCTACAACACTCCTTCGCTGGCGCATCCGTTCTGCGACGCCAGCAACTTCACCCGCGACCCGCGCACCGGCGAAGTGAACTACCTGTCATCGCAGCCGGTGAACACGGCCGATGAGCAGGTCAGTGGCTACGACCTGGGCGCACTCTACGAGTTCAGGCCGTGGGGCATGGACGCCAGCATCAGTGCCGACATCTCCTACCTTCAGCGTTATGACGTGCGCCCGTATGCCGGAGCAGAGGTGATCACGTATGCCGGCAGGATCACCGGCGGCCGTGGCAGCTATGCCAAGTGGCGTGGACTGATGTCGATGAATGCGTCGCGTGGGCAATGGTCCGGTACCTGGACCACCCAGTACATCGGCCGGGCCGACGACATCAATGCCGCCCGTGGCGACATCGGTGATCACGCGCCCTCGGTGTTCTATCACAATCTCCAGCTCAGGTACGCGGTCAGCAAGGCGCTGGATGTGGCGCTGGGCGTGGACAACGTCTTTGATCGCTCGGCGCCGTTCATCCAGAGCTATACCGACGCCAACACCGACACCATGACCTACGACCTGCTCGGTCGTCGCTGGTATGCACGCATCGGCTACCGCTGGTGATCGCACGCGCCCCCGTCGCCTGCGGCGGGGGTGCTCCTCAAGGGAGACAAGGTAGATGAAACCCGCATTCTGGGCGCGCCGCGCCCATAAATGGATCGGACTGGTGATCGGTGTGCAGGCGCTGTTGTGGATGCTCAGCGGGGTCTACATGACCGTGGTGCCACTGCAGGTGATCCATGGCGACCACCTGGCGCATGTCCGTGGCGAACCGCTGGTGCCGGTGCATGATCGGGTCGGCGTCGATGTGCTGGCCGCGCGTTATCCCGGCCTGCAGTCGTTCCGCCTCAAGCGGCTGCTGGAGCGTGAGGTCTACGACGTGCGGCGCGGAACGGAACGGTTCCTGGTCGATGCCCGCAGTGGAGAGCGCCTGCCGCGGCTGGACCGGGATGGCGCCATCGCGCTGGCCACAGCGCTGTACCAGGGCGCAGGTCAGGTTGCGCGGGTGGAATGGGTGACCCGTGCGCCGTCAGAAGTGAAGACACGACCGGTGCCGATGTGGGCCGTCCATTTCGCTGACCGCGGAAGCACCACGCTGTACCTGTCACCGGACAGCGGCGAGCTGCTGGCGCGCCGGCACAGCCTGTGGCGCTGGTTTGATTTCCTGTGGATGTTCCACATCATGGACTACGAACAGCGCACCGACGTCAACAATGGCCTGCTGCGCGTCGCATCGGTGATCGGGCTGGCATTCGGCCTCAGTGGCGTGTGGCTGCTGTTCTACAGCTTCGGCCAGAGGAGGCGCGCATGACGCCGTGGCTGCGCCGGCTGCACAAGTGGATCGGGGTGCTGGTGGGACTGCAGTTCCTGGTCTGGCTCGGCAGTGGACTGGGCATGAGCCTGCTTGACCCGGACCGGATTGCTGGCACTTCGCAGCGGGCTGTGCCCGCAGCGCCCCTGGCATGGCCGGCAGACACTGTTTCACCGGCCGATGCACTGCGAGCCGCACGGTGGCCGGCCGCGACCCTGGACAGCGGCTGGCTGCTGCAGACGCCGGTGTATCGACTGCAGTCAGCGGAAGGCACCGAGGTGATCGATGCGCGTGATGGCAGGCGCATCGCCATCGATCCGGTGATCGCGCTGCGCATCGCGCAGGCCGCCTACCGTGGCCAGGGCGTGCCCGCAGCGCCGGTGCATCTGGCGCACAGTCTGGAGACGCGCAGCCATCCCGATCCGGTCTGGCGGGTGGACTTCGGTGATGCGCAGGACACCACCGTCTACGTCTCCGCCGAAAGTGGACAGGTGCTCGAGCACCGCACCGCAACGTGGCGGCTGTTCGATGTGTTCTGGATGCTGCACATCATGGACTACGCGGCGCGGGCCAACTTCAACAATCCGCTGGTGGTGGGGATGGGGCTGGGGGGGCTGTGGATGGCCTTGACCGGTGCGTGGCTGCTGCTGGCGAGCGTCCGCCTGCACGAGTTCGTTCCACATCGATGGCGCAGCCGCCGGCAGTTGGCAGTGTTCGCCCCGGGAGGCACGCACCTGCGCACCGTGGCCGCGGCGCAGGGGGACAGTGTTTACCTGGCGCTGGCCCGCGAAGGCGTGAACCTGCCCTCCAACTGCGGCGGCGGGCAGAGCTGTGGACTGTGCGAAGTCCGGGTCCGCGGACAGGCTGGCACGCCTTCCGCCGCAGATCGGGCGCACCTGGCCGGATCGCGCCTGAAGGTCGGCTGCCGGCTCGCCTGCAACCTGCAGGTGGGTGCGGATATGGAGATCGAGGTATCCGGCGGTGCCAGCCTGTGGACCGAGCATGAGGCAACGGTCGAGCGGATCGAAGCGGTGACCCCGTTCCTGCGCGAGATCCACCTGCGTCCCGACCACGCCGCCGACACACTCTATCAACCCGGCTGCTACCTGCAGCTGCATGTGCCCGAATACGAGCTGCCCCGTTCCGCGCTCTGGCATCCGGACGAACACCGCCAGGACTGGTCACCGCTGGCCCTGCCGGAAACCCTGCACAACAAGGCGGCGGTGCGTCGTTCGTATTCGCTGGCGATGCCGGTTGCCGCAGAGGCGGGGCACCTGGTGCTGCTGGCCCGGTTCAGCCCCGGCTGGCAGCAGGGCAAGCGGCATCCGCCGGGCAAAGGGTCCAGCTATCTGTACGCGTTGCGCCCCGGCGATCGCGTCCGCTACAGCGGACCGTTCGGTGATTTCGCGCTCAGCGGCGTGTCCCGGGAAAAGATCTTCATCGGAGCCGGCGCCGGCATGGCGCCGCTGCGGGCGATGATCGAGCAGCGGCTTTCCGAGGGAGGGCAGGAGCGCATCCACTACTGGTACGGTGCCCGCAGCGACCGCGATTGCCCCTACATGGCGCAGATGCAGGCCCTGCAGGCACGGCACGCGAACTTCAGCTGGCATCCCGTCTGGTCCGGGCAGGGAACTGGCCGGCGCGTGCATGACGCCATCCATGAGGATCTGCTGCAGCGGCATCCGGATCTTTCCGGCTGCGAGTTCTACCTGTGCGGGCCACCGCCGATGCTGGCCGCAACCCGGCAGCTGCTGCGCCGGCTGGGGGTGGCGGAAGAGCGGATCGCATACGACGATTTCAAGATCTGAAGTGAAGGCGCCGTGGCCGTGGAGAGCGGCCGCGGCGCCCGTTGCAGCAGTGCGGGCGGAGTAGAATGCGCAGCTGTACTCACCGAAGTGGCGTTCCATGTCCCAGCGCGCCTGGGTGGCTGCGGCCATCCGCAAGATCGAAGCCGATTTCAACCGGTCCGCCGATACCCACCTGATCCCGATGGCGCTGCCCGGGTTCGAAGGCATCGATGTCTACCTGAAGGATGAATCCAGCCACCCCACCGGCAGCCTCAAGCACCGCTTGGCGCGTTCGCTGTTCCTGTACGCGCTGGCCAATGGCTGGCTGCGCGAAGGGAGGCCGGTGATCGAGGCGTCGAGCGGCTCGACCGCCGTGTCCGAAGCGTATTTCGCGCGCCTGCTGGGGCTGCCCTTCATCGCGGTGATTCCGGCCACGACCTCGCCGGAAAAGATCGCGGCCATCGAATTCCATGGTGGCCGCTGCCACCTGGTCGAGCGCGCCTGTGATCTCAACTGCGAATCGGAACGGCTGGCGCGTGAAACCGGCGGTCACTTCATGGACCAGTTCACCTACGCCGAACGGGCCACCGACTGGCGCGCCAACAACAACATCGCCGAGTCCATCTTCAAGCAGATGGCCGAAGAGCCCAGCCCGGTACCCGAGTGGATCGTATGCAGCCCAGGCACCGGCGGCACCGCGGCCACGCTGGGCCGCTACGTCAGCTACCGGCGGCACGACACCCGCATCCTCTGCGCGGATCCGGAGATCTCGGTGTTCTACGAGGGCTACCAGGCGGCGGTAGCGGGTGAGCAGCAGTGGCGTGACCTGACCTGCAGCGGTGGCTCCCGCGTGGAAGGCATCGGCCGGCCGCGGGTGGAGCCGAGCTTCATTCCGACCAGCATCGATGCGATGGTGAAGGTGCCGGACGCATTGAGCCTGGCAGCCATGCGCCACGTGAGCCGGCAGCTCGGTCGGCGCGTGGGAGGCTCCACCGGGACCAACTTCATCGGTGTGCTGCAGGCGGCGCAGTGGATGCGCGACGCCGGCCGCCACGGCAGCATCGTCAGCATCCTGTGCGACAGTGGCGAGCGCTACGCGCAGAGCTATTACGACCCGGCGTGGTACGCACGGCAGGGCATCGATGTGGACGGTGCCGATGCACAGCTGGCCGCGGCAGTGGCCGGGCAGGGCCTGCCTGCGCTGCCGTGCTGCAGTCTGGAAGCGCTGTAAGCCTGCGACGCCTCCGCCGGGCATGGCCCGGCGCTA
>FOZF01000001.1:1598831-1632753 GCA_900113425.1 Stenotrophomonas maltophilia | reverse complement strand
AGTGAACGCGTCCAGCACCACATCGCGCAGCGCATCAGGCAGCGCCTCGATGTCCATTGCGCGATCATCCAGGTGCAGTCGTGGGTCCAGGCTGCTGATGCGGTCCTGGGCCAGCGCCTGCAGCCACAGCAGCACGCAGATCACGAACTCGCGCTCGTGCCCCGGATGCAGGTGGCAGGCACCGCGTTCGATCACCTCGAACGGGTACCACTCCTGGTCATCGTTGAGGACGCCGCCCTGCTGCATGAGCATCTGCAGCTGCTGCAGATGGCGCGGGGCATCATCGCCGGGATCGCACAATGTGGCGATCCAGGACAACTCTTCCGGGCTGGCAGACAGCGCCATCGACCGGGCCGGCAACGCGGTTGCAACCTGAGCCAGACCTTCCATGTGGGGCCTCTATCGGCATGTTCCGCTGCGGACTCCCCCGCAGCCAGAGCTTCCGCGCGACACCGTAAGGCCGACGTGAATGATCGGCAGGCACCCCTTGTCTGCGGCCCCGGCCAGCGCCATATCGACTGGGCTGCCCGCCCCTCGGGCCCGTAACTGGAGATCTGCCGTGACCGCTGCCAACCCCCTGCTCGATTTCTCCGGCCTGCCCCGCTTCGAGGCGATCCGCCCCGAGCACGTGGCGCCGGCGCTGGATGTGCTGCTGGCCGAGGCCGAAGCCGCCGTCAACGCAGCCGAGCAGGTGCAGCCGGTCCGCTGGGACACCTTCGTGGCTCCGCTGGATGATGCCACCGAGCGGCTGTGGCGCGCCTGGGGCCTGGTCGGCCACCTGCAGGGCGTGGTCAACACGCCGGAACTGCGCGAGGCCTACAACAGCAACCTGCCGCGGGTGACCCGGTTCGCCAGTGCGCTGGGCCAGAACCTGGCGCTGTACCGGCAGTACCAGGCACTGGCCACCGGCCCGGAGGCGGGGACGTTCGATGAGGCCCGGCGCAAGGTGCTGGACAATACGCTGCGCGACTTCCGCCTGGGGGGCGCGGAGCTGGCGCCGGACGCCCAGCAGCGGTTCGCTGCGATCAAGGAAGAACTGTCGGCGCTGTCCGCGAAGTTCTCGCAGAACGTGCTGGATGCCACCGATGCGTGGTCGTTGATCGTGGAAGACGAAGCACGCCTGGCCGGCGTGCCGGACGACGTGAAGGCTGCTGCGCGTGCGGCAGCGGCGAACGATGGCAGGGACGGTTGGAAGCTGACGCTGCAGATGCCGTGCTACCTGCCGGTACAGACCTGGGCCGAAGACCGTGACCTGCGCGAGATCCTGTACCGGGCCAGCGCGCAGCGCGCTTCCGAATTCGGCGATGACGCGCTGGACAACAGCGGCAACATCGACCGCATCCTGGCCCTGCGTGCCGAACTGGCCGCACTGCTCGGCTTTGATTCCTACGCCGACTACTCGGTGGCCACCAAGATGGCGCAGGACCCGGCCGAAGTGCTGGGCTTCCTGCGTGACCTGGCCGCGCGCGCCAAGCCGTTCGCGGCCAGGGACCGTGCCGAACTGGAGCAGTTCGCGCGTGAACACCTGGGTATCGACAACCTGCAGGCCTGGGACCTGGCGTTCGCGGCCGACCGCCTGAAGCAGGCGCGCTACAGCTATTCCGAGCAGGAGGTGAAGCAGTACTTCACCGAGCCGAAGGTGCTGGGTGGACTGTTCTCGGTGATCGAGCAGCTGTATGGCCTGCGCGTGCAGGAGGACAGCGCGCCGGTCTGGCACGAGGACGTACGCTTCTTCCGCCTGGTCGATGCGCAGGACGCGCTGGTCGGCCAGTTCTACCTGGATCTGTACGCCCGTGAGGGCAAGCGCGGCGGTGCGTGGATGGACGATTGCCGCAACCGGCGCGAGCGTGCCGATGGCAGCGTGCAGACGCCGCTGGTGTATCTGGTGTGCAACTTCGGTCGCGGCGCCAACGGCAGGCCGGCTACGTTCAGCCACAATGAAGTGACCACGCTGTTCCATGAAATGGGCCATGGCCTGCACCAGCTGCTGACCCGGATCAGTGAGCTGGGCGTGGCCGGCATCAATGGCGTGGAATGGGATGCGGTGGAGCTCCCCAGCCAGTTCATGGAGAACTTCTGCTGGGAATGGGACCACCTGCAGCGCATGACCGCGCACGTGGAGACGGGTGAGCCGCTGCCACGTGCGCTGTACGATCGCATGCTGGCCGCGCGCAATTTCCACAGCGGCATGGCGACGGTCCGCCAGCTGGAGTTCGGCCTGTTCGACATGCTGCTGCACAGCCAGTTCGAGCCCACGCAGGACAGCGTGCTGGCGCTGCTGGAGCGCGTGCGCGGCGAAGTGGCGGTGAATCATCCGCCAGCCTGGAACCGCTTCCCGCATCAGTTCAGCCACATCTTCGCCGGTGGCTATGCGGCCGGCTACTACAGTTACAAATGGGCCGAGGTGCTCAGTGCCGATGCCTATGCGGCGTTCGAGGAAGCACCGCAGGCATTGGCCGCGACCGGTGCACGTTTCCGCGACGAGATCCTCTCGCGCGGAGGCAGCCGTCCGGCGGCCGAGAACTTCAAGGCCTTCCGTGGCCGTGCGCCGCAGATCGATGCGCTGCTGCGCCATTCGGGCATGGCCTGATCCCACATCGGCTGTGAGGGGTGCCCGCGATGGCGGGCACCCATCGACGGGCACCGGTCACTCGGCGTAGATCATCCTGCGGGTCATGCCGCCGTCGACGATGAAATCCTGACCGGTGGTGAATCCGGACAGCGGCGACAGCAGGTACACCGCCAGCGCGCCGATGTCCTCCGGGCGGCCGACGCGGCCGACCGGATGTTGCGCGTGGTCGATGGCCGAATACTCGGGCGCATGGCGCCGCGAGGGCGCCTGCCACTCGCGGGTGCCGATCCAGCCAGGGCTGATGCTGTTCACCCTTACCGCCGGTCCGGCGCTGATCGCCAGCGCGTGGGTGAATGCCACCAGTCCACCCTTGGCTGCGGCATAGGCTTCGCTATGGGCTTCGGACTGCCGGGCGCGGGTCGAGGCGATGTTGATGATGGCGCCCGCGCCCCCGGATGACAGTGCCGGCAGGGCATGCCGGCTGCACAGGAAAGCGCCATGCAGCGATGACAGGCGGCGCTGCCATTCGTCCCACGCCATGTCCTGCAGCGGCGTACCGTGCGCAGCGGCGATGCCGGCATTGTTGACCAGGCCATCGATGCCGCCAAACCGCTGCACCGCCGTGGCGATGAACGCGCGCACGCTGGTTTCGTCGGTGATGTCCAGGGGCTGGAACGCCGCATCGTCATCGCGCTGCCATTCGGCCAGGCAGGCGTGGCCGGCTTCCGTATCCAGATCGCCGATCAGCACGCGGCCGCCGGCACCGAGCACGGCCTGGGCGATGCCACGGCCGATGCCGTTGGCGCCACCGGTGACCAGCACCACCTTGCCCGCCAGCGGCGCGGCAGGCCAGGCGGTGATCGGCGGAGCCGCGCTCATGACAGGTCTTCGCCACGCAGGCGGCGATGCCAGCCGTCCACGCCGATGCGGTCCAGCGTCTGGATGTTGCGCTCGACGATCACGTCCGGATCGGGGAACGCGTCCACCGCGCGTGCCACGCTGTCCTCGCGCAGCAGGTGCAGCGTGGGATAGGGCGCGCGGTTGGTGTAATTGCTGGCGTCGTTGGCGGCCACGCCTTCGAACTGGTAGTCCGGATGGAAGCTGGCCACCTGCAGGATGCCCTGCAGATCCAGCGCCTCGATCGCCGCGTCGGCGTTGTCGAGGAAGTCGTTGTAGTCCAGGAACTCCGTCAGCACCTGGGGGTGCACGATCAGGGTGGTGTCGATCTGCTCGGCTGGCGTGTCCCGCAGCAGCACCAGTTCCTCGGCCAGCTGTTCGACCAGTGCTTCGGGGGTGGTGGCATCACTGAGCACGAAGCGGACCTGGTCCTTTACGTACACGGCCTTGGCGAACGGACACAGGTTCAGGCCGATGACGATGCGCTCCAGCCACAGGCGGGTGGCGGCGATCGGGTCGTCGGTGGGCAGGGCGGTATCGGTCATGGCGGGCACATCGGCGGGCGAGGCCGCCATTGTAGGCAGTGTGCTGCCGCGGCGCTGTTCACTGTGCAGGAACTGGACAGTCGCCATGCTGCAAATCCCCGCCGATTCAAGCCTTTGCAGGCCATCGGCAGATGGCCGATTGCCTGCTGCGGGCGGCAGGCGTGGAATGGACGCACGACACAGGAGGACACCCATGACTGCATCTTCTCCGTGGCTGCCGGACGCCCTTTGGGCCGGCGCCCTCTTCGATGGCCGGTGGCAGGCGGCCGCGCAACGGCAGCCGGTGATCGAGCCGGCCACCGGCAATACGCTCGGCCAGATCGGCCTGGCCGACCCTGCGCAGGTGGCGCGCTCGGCGGCGGCCGCCGCGCAGGCGCAGCGGGCGTGGGCGGCTGCTCCGTACGAACAGCGTGCTGAAGTGCTGCGCGAAGCGGCACGCCTGGCCGAAGAACACATCGACACCCTGGTCGAGTGGCTGGTACGCGAAAGCGGCTCCACCCGCCTGAAGGCCGGTTTCGAAGCCAAGGTGACCATCAAGGCACTGCATGAAGCCGCGGCGCTGCCGTCGCGCAGCACCGGCGAGATTCTGCCTTCCGAGCCGGGCCGGCTGAATCTGGCGCGGCGCCGACCACTGGGTGTGGTAGGGGTCATCTCGCCCTTCAACTTCCCGCTGTATCTGGCCATGCGCGCGGTGGCGCCGGCCATCGCGCTGGGCAACTCGGTGGTGCTCAAACCTGACCCGCGCACAGCGGTGTGCGGCGGGGCGGTGATCGCACGCCTGTTCGAGCAGGCCGGCCTGCCGGCAGGCGTTCTGCACATGCTGCCCGGTGATGGTGCAGCCGGCGCAGCGCTGACCAGCGATCCGCATGTGGCGATGATCCAGTTCACTGGCTCCACCGCCGCCGGGCGCAAGGTCGGAGAAGCGGCGGGCAAGCATCTGAAGAAGGTCTCGTTGGAGCTGGGCGGCAAGAACTCGCTGATCATCCTCGACGATGCCGACCTGGACCTGGCGGTGGCCAACACCGCGTGGGGGGTCTACCTGCATCAGGGCCAGATCTGCATGGCGACCGGCCGCGTGCTGGTGCAGCGGAAGATCCACTCCGCGTTCCTGCAGAAGCTGGTGGCCAAGGCCAATTCACTGAAGGTGGGCGATCCGGCGCGCGAAGACGTGGCGATCGGTCCGTTGATCAATGCCGGCCAGCGCGACCACGCCGCGCGCGTGGTCGAGCAGGCGGTGCAGGCCGGTGCCTCGCTGGAGGCCGGCGGAACCCATCGCGATCTGTTCTTTGCGCCGACCGTGCTTGGCAACGTCTCTGCTGACAATCCGGCGTTCAACGAAGAAATCTTCGCGCCGGTGGCGGTGGTGGTGCCGTTCGACGATGACGACGACGCCGTGCGCCTGGCCAACGACAGCGAGTACGGCCTGTCGATGGCCATCGTTTCCAGCAATGTCGGTCGCGCACTGAAGCTCGGTGAGCGCCTGCGCACCGGACTGCTGCACATAAACGATCAGACCGTGAACGACGAGGTGATCAATCCCTTTGGCGGCGTCGGAGCATCCGGCAATGGCACCAGCATCGGCGGCCCCGCCAACTGGGAGGAGTTCACGCAGTGGCAGTGGTTGACCGTCAAGGGCGAGGCGCCCGCTTACCCGATCTGATCGAAGGAGCCATCACGATGAACGACAACACGGCAACACGCGAGATCACCGCTGCAGTGGTCCGCGGCAAGGAACAACCCTTCGTCATCGAGCAGGCCCGGCTGCGTGGCCCGCAGGAGGATGAGGTCCTGGTGAAGGTGGTAGCCACCGGCCTGTGCCACACCGACCTGATCGTGCGCGATCAGTACTACCCGGTGCCGTTGCCCGCGGTGCTGGGTCACGAAGGCGCCGGCATCGTGGAGGCGGTCGGCCCCAACGTAAAGGAACTGAAAGCAGGGGACCACGTGGTGCTGACGTATGGCGCCTGCGGCCACTGCAATCCGTGCCGGCGCGGTCATGGTGCCTACTGCAGGGATTTCTTCGCGCTGAACTTCGGTGGCGATGACGGCCACGGCCATACCGCCATCACCGATGCGCAGGGTCAGCCGCTGCACGACCATTTCTTCGCGCAGTCGTCGTTTGCCACCTATGCGCTGGCGCGCGAGATCAATGCGATCAAGGTGCCCGACGATGCGCCGCTGGAGCTGCTGGGCCCGCTGGGTTGCGGCATCCAGACCGGTGCCGGCGCGGTGCTCAATTCGCTGAAGGTGCGCTCGGGCAGCAGTTTTGCCAGCTACGGTGCCGGCGCAGTGGGACTGAGTGCGGTGATGGCGGCCAAGGTGGCCGGTGCCACGACCATCATCGCCATCGATGTGGTGCCGTCGCGGCTGGCACTCGCGCTGGAGCTGGGCGCCACCCACGTGGTCAACAGCCGCGAGACCGATGTGGTCGAGGCCGTGCGCGCGATCACCGGCGGTGGCGCTGATTTCGCGCTGGAATCGACCGGTCGCCCGGAGGTGCTCTCTGCTGGTATCGAGGCCTTGGGGGGATTGGGCATGATGGGCGTGGTCGGCGCACCGAAGCTGGGCACGACCGCCAGTTTCGACGTGAACAACCTGCTGCTGGGGGGCCGCAGCATCCGTGGCATCGTGGAAGGCGACAGTGTGCCGCAGGTGTTCATTCCGCAGCTGGTCACGCTGTTCCAGCAGGGTCGCTTCCCGTTCGACAGGCTGGTGAAGTTCTACCCGCTGGAGCAGATCAACCAGGCGGCCGAGGACAGCACCCGGGGCATCACCCTGAAGCCGATCCTGCGCATCGCAGCGTGATCCGAGGGCAGGGCTGCAGGACTTGGCCCTGCACCTGCCGCATGGGCAGCAACCGCAGTCGATGAATGCCTCATCGGAACGTAACGTGTCGTTGCCGCTGGCGGGTGTACGCTGCGCCCATGATCGCAACCTCCGTCGGGCAACAGCAGCTGGTAGCGGCACGCGCGGCCTTTGCCGAGGGCGACGCGCGTTCATTGAGCGTGTTGCCGCAGCCGTTGCAGCAGTCGTGGATTCGCTCCCGCGCGGCTGGCCTGCAGCCCGGGCAGGAACCGGTCTACCTGCCGCTGCAGAGCGATGGCCGGCATCTGCCACAGCGCGACGACCGTCGCCTGGCGCGCTGCGTGCAGCCGGAGCTGGAACAGTTGTGGGCGGCTTTCGGCGGACGTGGCTGGACGATGTTCTGCGCCAACCGCGAGGGCATGGTGATCGCGCAGCAGGCGCATGGCCTGGAAGACTCGCCCCTGCTGCGGCCGATCCAGGTCGGGCGGCGGCTGGGCGAAAGCGAGATCGGCACCACCGCGCCGGCGGTCAGCCTGGCCGACGACCTGCCTGCGCTGGTGCGCGGCAATGAACATTACCTGCAGCGTTTCGCTCCGGTGTTCTGCCTCAGTGAACCCCTGCACGATCTCGACGGGCAGGTATGCGGGGTGATCGATATCACCGGCCTGGGCGAGCGCGATCCTTCGCTGCTGCAGGGCTATTTCCGGCAGGCCGCACTGGCCAGCGAGAATCGCCTGTTCCACACGCTTGCCGATGTGCACCTGTTGGCGCTGCAGCATGATCCGCGCTGGCTGGCGTCACCCTTGCAGGGGCTGCTGGCGGTGCAGGAGGACGGCCAGCTGTGCGCCGCCAACCGTGTGGCCCGGCGTCTGTTGGGCCTGCCGCGGCGCGGGCCACTGCCGTTGCTGGATCTTGCGGCGGTGTTTGCCGGCGCCAGTGCCGCACAGCGGCGCCGCCTGCTGCAGCCGGGGGCGCCGCATCGGGTCCGGTTGGGCGAGGGCAGTGCGGTCTACCTGCAGCATCTGCAGGCGCCGCGCAAGGTCGCTGGCAACAGCGTGCGACGGTCTTCACCGGCGACGATGGCGGCGCCGCTGCTGCGCGATCAGCAGCGTGAAGCGGCGCGCCGTGCGGCGCAGGCGGCGGACGGCAATCTCAGTCTGGCCGCACGCCAGCTGGGCATCTCGCGCACCACGCTGTACAAGCTGCTGCGCGATTGATCGAGCGCGGCGCCGGGCCACGCCCGGCGGAGCAGTCAGTCGCGGAAATTGTTGAACTGCAGCGGCAGCTCGAACTTGCCGGCCTTCAGTACTGCGATCGCGTCCTGCAGATCGTCGCGCTTCTTGCCCTGCACGCGCAGCTTGTCGCCATTGATCTGGCTTTCCACCTTCAGCTTGGCGTCCTTCAACGCGGCGGCGATCTTCTTGGCCACCTTCTGTTCGATGCCCTGCTTGACGGTGATCTTCTGCCGCGCCTGCGCCAGATTGGTCTCGATGTCGCCGAACTCCAGGCTCAGCACGTCGATGCCGCGCGCTGCCAGACGCGCGCGCAGGATGTCGTTCATCTGCTTGAGCTGGAACTCGGTCGGCGCGAACTGGTTGATGACATCGCCATCACGCTCGAACTTGGCGTCCACGCCCTTGAAATCGAAGCGGGTGCTCAGTTCGCGGTTCGCCTGGTCGATGGCGTTGGTCAGCTCGTGGGTGTCGACTTCGGAGACGACGTCGAAGGAAGGCATGGGCGAGGCTCCACAGAATTCAGTGCGGACATTCTATCGCGCCGGCCAGCCTGCCCGCGTTCCGTGGCGGCGGGCATCGCTGCAACGGCATCCCGCCGCTGGCTCGGCGATAATGGGTCATGAACGTGCAACGCTCCCCCTCGCGCGCGGTGGCCTGGATGGTCGCCGCGGTCGCCTGCTTCTCCCTGATGGATGCCGGCATGAAGCAGCTGGCGGCCAGCTATCCCACCCTGCAGGTGACCTTCCTGCGCGGCGCGGCGTCGTTGCCGTTCGTGCTGGTCTGGGTGCTGGTCAGCGCGGGCCCGCGTTCGCTGGTGCCGCGCCGCTGGGGCCTGCACCTGCTGCGTGGCGCGCTGGGCATGGCGATGATCGGCTGCTTCGTGTTCGCGTTGCGCGATCTGCCACTGTCCACCGCCTACACCATCTACTTCGTCGCGCCGCTGCTGATCGCGGCCCTGTCGGTGCCGCTGCTGGGCGAACGGGTCGGACCGCGTCGCTGGGTGGCCATCGGCATCGGCCTGGTCGGCGTGCTGGTGGTGCTGCGGCCCGGCGTGGATGGCTTCATCTCGGTGCCGGGCCTGATGGTGCTGGCCGCGGCCACCGCCTACGCTGTTGCCGCGATCACGGTCAGCCTGCTGACCCGTACCGACACCTCGCAGTCGATGGTGGTCTGGTTCCTGGTCATCATGGCGATCGGCGCGGGCCTGCTGGCGATTCCTGGCTGGAGGCCGCTGCTGCTGGCGCACGCACCGCTGATCGCAGGCATGGGGCTGGCCGGTGCGCTGGGTCAGATCGCCCTGACCAGGGCCTTCCAGCTGGGCGAGGCATCCATGATCGCGCCCCTGGAGTACAGCGGCCTGGTCTGGGTGATCGGATGGGATCTGGCTTTCTGGGGGCAGTTGCCCGATGGCTACACCTGGGTGGGGGCGGCGATCATCGTGGCGTCGGGCCTGTACCTGCTGCACCGCGAGCGGGTGAACCGCCAGCAGCCGCCGAAGCCGCTGGATCATCCCTGAGCGCAGCAGCCGTCCGGCAGATCGTCAGGGTGCAGCGCTCTGCCTGAACGGCCGACACGGGCGCCTTAGAACCAAAAGGAATAACATTCTGGCCCATGGCGCGGGCGCGCGACCGCCGGCGCTGGTAGGCTGCACGCCCCCTTCTGTCGCCTGCCGGTGAGCCGCTCCCGTGATCGAGTTCCAGCGCCTGCACAAATCCTATGCCGTTGCCGGCCGCGCGGTCAGCGCGCTGCACCCGCTGGACCTGACCATCGAGGCCGGCGAAGTCTTCGGCATCATCGGTCATTCCGGTGCCGGCAAATCGACGCTGATCCGCATGATCAACCGCCTGGAAGAGCCTTCCGGTGGCCGACTGCTGATCGGCGGCGAGGACATCACCGCGCTGGACGCCGACGGCCTGCGCTCGCTGCGCCGGCGAATCGGCATGATCTTCCAGCACTTCAATCTGCTGTCGTCGCGCACGGTGGCGGGCAACGTTGCCTTCCCGCTGGAGCTGGCCGGTACGCCGAAGGCGGAGATCGACGGTCGGGTGGCCGAACTGCTGCAGACTGTCGGCCTGCAGGCGCACGCACAGAAGTACCCGGCACAGCTGTCCGGAGGCCAGAAGCAGCGCGTGGGCATCGCCCGTGCCCTGGCCACCCGCCCGCAGATCCTGCTGTGCGACGAGGCCACCAGTGCTCTCGACCCGCAGACCACCGCGTCGGTGCTGGCGCTGCTGTCGAAGATCAACCGCGAACTGGGCCTGACCATCGTGCTGATCACCCACGAGATGGATGTGATCCGCCGCGTCTGTGACCGGGTGGCGGTGCTCGATGCCGGCCAGCTGGTGGAGACCGGTCCGGTCACCCAGGTGTTCCTGCATCCGCAGCATCCCACCACCCGCCGTTTCGTCAGCGAATCGGAGCATGTGGACGAAGGGACGCTGCACCGTGATTTCGACGCCGTCGGTGGGCGCATCGTGCGCTTGACCTTCCTCGGCGGCGATACCTACGAACCCCTGCTGGGCGGCGTCGCGCGGCAGACCGGGGTCGATTACAACATCCTGTCCGGGCGTATCGACCGGATCAAGGACACGCCGTATGGCCAACTGGTCGTGGCCCTGGTCGGTGGCGATCACGCCGCCGCGCAGGCCGCGTTCGTGGCCGCTGGCGTGCATGTCGAGGAACTGCGTCGATGATCATTGCTGCTGCGGACGGATTCTTCCGCCACCTGGACGCCGGCAAGTGGGCCGATATCGGCCAGGCCACCATCGACACCCTGCTGATGCTGGCCGGTTCGCTGCCCTTGACCCTGGCCATCGGCCTGCCGCTGGGCGTGCTGCTGTACCTGTTCGGCGCGCCGCAGATGAAGCGTCGTCCGTTCGCCTATGGCGTGCTGGCGCTGGTGGTGAACCTGCTGCGCTCGGTGCCCTTCATCATCCTGATGATCGTGCTGATTCCGGTGACGCTGTTCATGATGGGGACGTCGCTGGGTGTTCGCGGCGCGATCGTGCCCCTGGTGATCGGCGCCGCACCGTTCTATGCGCGGCTGGTGGAAACCGCGCTGCGCGAAGTGGACCGTGGGGTGATCGAGGCGACCCAGGCGATGGGCGCTACCACCTGGCAGCTGGTCACCCGTGTGCTGCTGCCGGAAGCGCGGCCGGGCCTGATCGCGGGTGCCACGGTTACAACCGTTGCGCTGATCGGCTTCACCGCAATGGGCGGTGCGATCGGCTCGGGTGGCCTGGGCGATCTGGCGTTCCGTGATGGCTACCAGCGTTCGCACACCGACGTCGCCCTGGTGACCGTGGTGCTGCTGCTGGTGCTGGTGCAGCTGCTGCAGATGCTCGGCGACCGTCTGGTCGCGCATTACACCCGCAGGTAACCGGCGCTACCGGAACGTCCGCGTCGCAGGGTAGCGCCGGGCCATGCCCGGCGGCGCCGTCTCACCGTGCGTTGGGCACTTCGTAGCCCAGTTTGCCGACCTGGTCCGGGCGCTGCGGCACCCGCTTGAGCTTGTCGGTGTTCACTCCGTACTCGTCGCGCAGGCGCTCGGCCAGCTCCTTGTACAGCGTCTTGTCCATGTCAGGCCGACGGGCAAAGATCCACGCCATCTCGCGGCCCGGATAGCCGATCAGTGCCCAGGAGTAATCCGGCGCCACTTCCAGAACGCGCGAATGGGTCGGCACCACGCGGTAGAACCAGGTCCGCCAGCCATGGTTGCCGCTGTCCGGGTCGACGCTGGCACGGGCGCGGATCTCCTGTTGTGGTTCGCTGAAACCGTTGCGGTAGCGGTAGGTGATGGCAACCTTGTGGTCGTCACGCAGCGCGTACTCGTTGACGCTGGCAACGTGACCGCGCTCGACGAAGTTCGGCACGCGGCCGATCACATACCAGGTGCCCATGAAACGTTGCAGGTCGATCGGCGCGTTCGGATCGGGGGCGCGGGGCGCCGCGGCACGCGGCGACGGCGGATCGCTGGCAGCCAGCGCCGGGCCCGCCAGGGACAGGGCCAGCAGCACGGCGCAGAGCGGGCGGATCGAAGTCATGCGGGAGCGGGCTCCAGTGGGCTTGCACGCGCATGGTCGACTGTGTGCACGCGGTCCGTCAATGGTGTCGCAGCGTATGAGAAGGCCCTTGCCCAAGCTGTGTTGCATTGTCCACCGGAGAAAACCGCATGAGCGCACGCCTCACACGCCGTCCCTCGACTGAACGCGTCAGCGAACGCGCCGATCCGCGCCTGCTGCGCGGTGTACAGCACCTGGCACTGGCCGGCGTTGCACTGGTCCTGGTGTGGCCGGCCGCCCGCGGCAGCAGTACCTGGCTGGGCTGGCTGCCCCTGTGGCTGATCGGCATGCCGCTGGTGGCCTGGTGGGCGCTGCTGCGCTGCCCACTGCCGTCGCTGCGGCGGCGGCCGTCGCGTCGTACCGGTGGACAGGCGCGCCGTCGGAGGGCAGCCGGCGCGCGCGGCCGGCGCGGCGCGACGGCGGTGGCCTGACCTTCGACACGGGGGGCGGTGTTCGGATCCGTGCTAGCGTTCCACGGCTTATGACTGCCTGGAGCTGCAATGTCACGACTCGCTTCCGCCTGCCTGCTGGCTGGCATGATGACCGCTGCCTCGGTGGGGACCGCCGTGGCTGCTGAAGATACCGACCGTTATGCCTGGCTGGAGGACGTCACCGGCGACAAGCCGCTGTCCTGGGTCAAGGAACAGAACGCCAAGGCCGAGGCGCGCCTGGCGCAGACTCCGGCCTTCAGGCAGATGGAGGCCAGCATCCGTGAGGTGCTCGATTCGGATGCCAAGATTCCCGGCGTGCAGAAGATCGGCGACTACTACTACAACTTCTGGAAGGACAAGCAGCACGAACGGGGCCTGTGGCGGCGCACCACCCTGGCCGAGTACCGCAAGGCCTCGCCGCAGTGGGAAACCGTGCTTGACCTGGACGCACTGAACAAGGCCGAGGGCGAGAACTGGGTCTGGCACGGCGCCGACTGCCTGCGCCCGGACTACAGCCGCTGCCTGATCGCGCTGTCACGCGGCGGCGCGGATGCCGATGTCACCCGCGAGTTCGATCTGTCGACGAAGCGCTGGATCGAGGATGGCTTCTTCCGTCCCGAGTCGAAGGGCGGCCTGAACTGGATCGATCGCGATACCGTGTTCGTCTACACCGATTTCGGTGCCGGGACCATGACCACCTCCGGCTACCCGCGCGTGGCCAAGCTGTGGAAGCGCGGGACGCCGATGTCGTCGGCCAGCGTGGTGTACGAAGGCAAGCCGGAGGACATGTACATCGCGGCGATGCACGATGACACCCCGGGCTTCGAGCGCAACCTGGTCAGCCGCACGCTGGCGTTCTACAACAATGAGGTCTACCTGCGCGGCGACGACGGCACGCTGACCAAGATCGATGCGCCGAACTCCGCCGAGAAGGGCCTGCACAAGCAGTGGCTGACCCTGGAGCTGCGCGACGCCTGGACCGTGGGCGGCAAGACCTACGCGTCCGGCTCGCTGCTGGCGACCCGGCTCGATGACTTCCTGGCCGGCAAGCGTGACTTCGAGGTCCTGTTCACCCCGACCGCGACCACCTCGCTGGCCGGTGCGACCTGGACCAAGAACCACCTCGTCCTGAACGTGCTGGACGATGTGAAGAATCGCCTGTCCGTGCTGACCCCGGGCGCCAATGGCTGGCAGAAGAGCGCGTTTGTCGGCGCGCCGGCATTCGGCACTCTGGCCGTGGGCGCAGTGGACAGCGACGACAGCGATGCGGTCTGGCTGACCGCCACCGACTATCTGACACCGACCACCCTGGCATTGGCCGAGATCGGCAAGGCACCGGAAACGCTGAAGACCATGCCGGCCTTCTTCAATGCCGAGGGCAAGGTGATCGAGCAGCACTTCGCCACCAGCAAGGATGGCACCCGTGTGCCGTATTTCGTGGTGCATGCCAAGGACATGAAGCTGGACGGGTCCAATCCGACCCTGCTGTACGGCTACGGCGGTTTCGAGATTTCGCTGACACCCAGCTATTCCGGTGGCATGGGCCGCGCCTGGCTGGAGAAGGGCGGTGTGTACGTGGTCGCCAACATCCGTGGTGGCGGTGAGTACGGCCCACGCTGGCACCAGGCGGCGCTGAAGCAGAATCGTCACAAGGCCTACGAGGACATGGCCGCGGTGGCACAGGATCTGGTCAAGCGCAGGATCACCAGTGCCAAGCACCTGGGCGTGCAGGGCGGCAGCAACGGCGGCCTGCTGACCGGCAACATGCTGACGCAGTACCCCGAGCTGTTCGGTGCGGTGGTGGTGCAGGTTCCGCTGCTGGACATGAAGCGCTACAGCCACCTGCTGGCCGGCGCATCGTGGATGGCCGAGTACGGCAACCCCGATACCAGCGACTGGGAGTTCATCAAGACCTTCTCGCCGTACCACCTGTTCGACGCGAAGAAGAACTACCCGCCGGTGCTGTTCACCACCTCCACCCGCGATGACCGCGTGCACCCGGCCCATGCCCGCAAGATGGCGGCGAAGATGATCGACGCCGGCAAGGATGTGACCTACTACGAGAACATCGAAGGTGGTCATGGCGGCGCAGCCAACAACGCGCAGGCTGCGCACATGGCGGCCCTGGCCTACAGCTTCCTGTGGGAGCGCTTGGGCGGTAAATGACGAAATGAAAAACGCCGCTCCCGGGCGGCGTTTTTCATGGGCGGCGCTGCGCGCTCGCTGGGCATGGCCCGGCGCTACCGGAAATGTTGCAGCCCGCGCGCGATGCGCTCCACCGCTTCCTGCAGCCGCGGGATCTCCTGGGTATAGGCCAGGCGCACATGCTGGTTGGCGCGATGGAAGCCGAAATCCAGGCCCGGGGTGAAGGCCACATGCTCGGTTTCCAGGAAGTGCGTGCAGAACGCCTGAGCGTCATCGGTGAACGCGCTGACGTCGGCATACAGATAGAACGCGCCCTGCGGCTCCACCTCGATGCGGAAGCCCAGCTCGCGCAGCGCCGGCAACAGGAAATCGCGACGCTGGCGGAAGGCCTCCCGTCGCTGTTCGAAGATCGCCATCGATTCATCGGTGAAACAGGCCAGGGCTGCATGCTGGGCGATGCTCGACGCACTGATGTACAGGTTCTGCGCCAGCTTCTCCAGTTCGGGCACCGCTGCGGGCGGCGCCACCAGCCAGCCCAGGCGCCAGCCGGTCATGCCGAAGTACTTCGAGAAACTGTTCAGCACGAACGCGCTGTCATCGACCTGCAATACGCTGGCGGCGTCCACGCCGTAGGTCAGGCCGTGATAGATCTCGTCCACCACCAGGTGCCCGCCGCGTGTGTGCAGTGCGCGTGACAGCGCCGCCAGTTCATCGGCCGACAGCACCGTGCCGGTGGGGTTGGCCGGCGAGGCGACGAGTGCGCCGACGCTGTCCGTGTTCCAGTGCTGTTGCACCAGCGAGGGTGTGAGCTGGTAGGCGGTCTGTGGACCGACCGGGACCAGCTGTGCGGCACCTTCCACCAGGCGCAGGAAATGCCGGTTGCAGGGATAGCCGGGATCGGCCAGCAGCCAGTGCCGGCCCGGGTCGACCAGCAGGCTGCTGGCCAGCAGCAGCGCGCCGGAGCCGCCAGGAGTGACCAGGATGCGTTCCGGGTCCACATCCAGCCGGTAACGGCTGCGATAGAAGCCGCTGATCGCCTGGCGCAGCGCGGGCAGGCCGCGTGCGGCGGTGTAGCGCGTGTGCCCGGCGGCCAGCGCCGCCTGGCCGGCACGCACCACCGGCCCGGCCGTGGTGAAGTCCGGTTCGCCGATCTCCAGGTGGATGACATCGTGGCCGGCCTGTTCCAGCGCCTGCGCGCGGGCCAGCAGGGACATCACGTGGAACGGAGCGATTTCGTGGCTGCGCCGGCTGTAGCCCGGCGGGTGGGGCAGGGTACTCATGCGCCCATGGTACGCCGACCGCTGCCGGCTGATCCGTACCGTGACGACCTGCAGGGTTGTGGTGCCGACGGGATTGGGGTCAGATCGCTGTTCGGGGAAAGGGAACCGATCCCGTCGAAGACCATTGCATTGAAGCGCCTGGAGCCTTATCTCATGAAGTCCACCCTCTGCCTGTTGCTCGCCAGCCTGATGACCAGCACCGCTACCGCCGCCCCCCTGCCTGTTCCGCCGGACGCCGCCCGGCATCCGCACGAGGTCAAGGCCGCGTTCGGCGCGACCCGCAACGACGACTATTACTGGCTGCGTGACGACAAGCGCGCGAACAAGGAGATGCTGGCCTACCTGCAGGCCGAGAACGCCTATGCCGACCAGGTGCTGGCGCCTTTGAAGCCGCTGGAAGACGCGCTGTACAAGGAAATCGTCGGCCGCATCAAGCAGGATGATGCCAGCGTGCCGGCGCGCGAGCGCGGCTACTGGTACTACAGCCGCTTCGAGACCGGGCAGGACTACCCGATCCACGCACGCCGCAAGGGCAGCATGGACGCCGCCGAAGAAGTGCTGCTGGACGTCAACGCAATGGCCGCCGGCAAGGGCTACTTCAATGTCGGCTCGATGGAAGTCAGCCAGGACAACCAGCTGCTGGCCTGGGCCGACGATGACGTGGGCCGTCGCCAGTACACGATCCGCTTCAAGGACCTGCGTACCGGGCAGGTGCTGCCCGACGTGATTACCGGCAGTTCCGGCGACCTGGTCTGGGCCGACGACAACCGCACCGTGCTGTACGTCGAGAACGATCCGGAAACGCTGCTGACCGTGCGCGTGAAGAAGCACGTGCTGGGCACCCCGGCCAGCGCCGACACCGTCGTCTACGAAGAGAAGGACGACAGCTTCTACATGGGCATCGGCCGCACCCGCGACGACCGCTTCATCACCATCGGCGTGCACAGCACCGTGTCGTCGGAAGAGCGCTACGCGCCGGCCAGCGACCCGACCACGTTCACCGTGCTGGCGCCACGCCAGCGCGACGTCGAGTACGACGCCGACCACTACGATGGCCGCTGGGTGATACGTACCAACGACAGTGCAAAGAACTTCAAGCTGGTCACCGCACCGACCGATGCCACCTCGCGTGCGCAGTGGAAGGACTGGATCGCGCATGACGATGCGGTGTTCATCGAAGGCTTCGAGCTGTTCGATGGCTTCACCGCCATTGCCGAGCGCTCCGAAGGCCTGGAGCGCATCCGCCTGCTGTTCAAGGATGGCCGCAGCGACTACGTGAAGGCCGACGAGCCGGCGTACTCGATGGGCCTGGGCGACAACACCGAGGCCGATACGCCGTGGCTGCGCTACGTCTACACCTCGATGACCACCCCCACCACCGTGTTCGAGCTGAACACCAGCACCGGCGAGCGTCGCCAGCTGAAGGTGCAGCCGGTGATCGGCTATGACGCATCGAAGTACGAAACCGAACGCGTCTGGATCACCGCCCGCGATGGCGTGAAGGTGCCGGTGTCGCTGGTCTACCGCAAGGGCTACCAGAAGGACGGCAAGGGTGCGCTGTTCCAGTACGCCTACGGCAGCTACGGCATGTCGATGGACCCGTACTTCAACCAGACCGCAGTGAGCCTGCTCGATCGCGGCGTGGTGTATGCCATCGCCCACATCCGCGGTGGCCAGGAGATGGGCCGCGACTGGTACGAGAACGGCAAGCTGCTGCACAAGCAGAACACCTTCAACGACTTCATCGACGTTACCCGGGGACTGGTGGCGCAGGGCTGGGCGGCGAAGGATCGCGTGGCCGCGTCCGGTGGCAGTGCCGGTGGCCTGCTGATGGGGGCGGTGGCCAACCAGGCACCGCAGGACTACCGGGTGATGGTGGCGCAGGTGCCGTTCGTGGACGTGGTCACCACCATGCTGGATCCGACCATTCCGCTGACCACCAACGAGTATGACGAGTGGGGCAACCCGGAGCAGAAGCAGTACTACGACTACATGCTCTCCTACTCGCCCTACGACAATGTCAGGAAGCAGGACTATCCGGCGCTGTTCGTCGGTACCGGCCTGTGGGATTCGCAGGTGCAGTACTGGGAACCGGCGAAGTGGGTGGCCAGGCTGCGTGATGAGAACAGCGGGCACCATCCGATCGTGTTCCGCACCAACATGGAGGCCGGCCATGGCGGCAAGTCGGGGCGCTTCCAGCGTTACCGCGAACTGTCCGAATCGTATGCCTTCGTGCTGCAGCAGCTCGGCATCGCTGCCCCGTGATCGCGGCGGGGTGCCGGGCATTGCCGGGCACCCCGAACCGTTATCCTTGCGGCCATGAGCCTGCCTGAACCGCCTGCCGCCCAGGACGCAGCCCCGACCCGCCGGCCGGTGCGTTTCCGCTGGGCATGGTGGCTGCTCGCCTATGTCAGTCTCGGCACCGGCATTGTCGGCATCTTCGTGCCGGGACTGCCGACAACCGTATTCATCCTGATCTCGGCATGGGCCGCCTCGCGTGGCTCCGAGCGGCTGCATGCCTGGCTGCTGCAGCATCCGCGCTTCGGGCCGGCCATCAGCAACTGGCAGGCGCATGGCGCGGTCAGCCGCTACGGCAAATGGATGGCCACGATCACCATGGCGGTCTGTGCCGGGATCATGCTGTGGTGCGTGCCGATCGCCTGGGTGAAATGGTTTTCCATCGGCAGCATGACCGTGGTGGCGATCTGGCTGTGGACGCGGCCGCTGCCGCCGCAGGACTGACCCTTCCGCCGGGCATGGCCCGGCGCTGCCATGGGGGCCGTACCCTCCACCAACCGCTCAGCCGGCAGTGGCTATACTCGGGGCATGAAGATTCCCCATCGAAACGCCATCCTGATTCCGCTGGCAGCGGCCTCGCTGCTGTTCCTGTCCGCCTGCGGCAACAAGGGCCCGCTGGTGCTGCCGCAGAAGCCGGTGCCGGTGGAAGAGACCGTCGAGCCGGCCACCGACGCCGACGGCGAAGCAACTCCGCCTGCCACCCAGGACACGGGTGACGGCAGTCCGTCGGTGACCCCGGACCCGGTCAAGAAGGTGGACGACGGGAATGAGTAAGGCCGGTTCCACCGCGCTGCGTTTCAGCAAGATGCACGGCGCGGGCAACGATTTCGTAGTGATCGACCTGCGCGACGGCACCGCGCCGCCCACGCCGCAGCTGGCCGCGCGCCTGGCCGACCGCCACACCGGCGTGGGCTGCGACCAGATCCTGACCATCGAGTCCCCGCGCGCCGAAGGCTCGGTCGCCTCGTACCGGATCTGGAACGCCGATGGCTCCAATTCCGAGCAGTGCGGCAACGGCGCGCGCTGCATCGCGGCCTGGCTGGTGCGCGAGGGCAGTGCCCAGGGCGATGCATTCGTCATCGACAGCCCGCTGGCCAGCCATGCGGTGCAGGTGCTGGGCGAGGGCCAGTATGCGGTGACCATGGGCGTACCCGCATTCGAACCTGCCAGCGTGCCGCTGGTCGGCTTTGCCCACCCGCGCGAGGAGTACCTGCTGCCGCTGCAGGGCGAGAGCGTGCGGTTTGCTGCGGTGTCGATGGGCAATCCGCATGCCGTGATCGAGGTGGGCCTGATCGATGCGGCGCCGGTCGAGCGCGTCGGCGCGCTGCTGCAGCAGCACGCCTCGTTCCCGAAGTCGGTGAACGTGGGCTTCACCCAGGTCATCGCGCCGGACCACGCGCGGTTGCGCGTGTTCGAGCGGGGCGTCGGCGAGACCCTCGCCTGCGGCAGCGGCGCCTGTGCAGCCGCAGTTACCCTCATGCAGCGCGGTCGCCTGCAGCGCGATGCACGCATCAGCCTGCCCGGCGGCGAGCTGCGCATCCAGTGGCCGGGCGAGGGGCAGCCCGTGGTGATGGCCGGCCCCACCGCATTCGTCTTCGAAGGGGAGTGGATCGCATGACTGAGACCGTCGACAAGCTCGGGGCCCATGAAGTCGCTGCCTGGTTGCGGCGCCATCCGGCCTTCCTCAAGCAGTTTCCGGACCTGGCGCTGACCCTGGTGGTGCCGCGCGATGACGGCCCGACCGCATCGCTGGCCAGCTACCAGCTGGAGCTGCTGCGGGAAAAGAACCGTGAGCTGGCGCGACGGTTGGCCGATCTGGGCGCGACCGCCCAGGTCAACGAACGGCTGGCGGTGCGCACCCACCAGCTGACGCTGGCACTGATGAAGCAGGGCAGTGCCGCCGATACCCTGCGTGCGATGGCCGCCTCGCTGCAGGAGGATTTTGCGGGTGATCTGGTGCGGCTGGTCGTGCACGTGCCGGTGGCCGGGCTGGAACAGGCCGAATGGCTGCAGGTCATCGCGGCCGACGATCCACGCCTGGGCCCCTTCCGTGATTGCCTGAAGGACGGTGAGCCGATCTGCGGCCGCCTGCAGCCGGAAAAGAACGCGGTGCTGTATGGCGCGCGCAGCGAGGAAGTGCAGACCACCGCCCTGCTGCCGCTGCCGGGTGTCGGCCTGATCGCGGTCGGCAGCCATGACCCGAACCGCTTCTACCCGGGCATGGGCACGCTGTTCCTGCGCATGATGGGCGAGGCCCTGGCCACCGGCCTCAAGCGCTTCCAGGACTGAGCGGAGCGCGGCGGCGATGAGCGCGGTCATGGCGTTCCTGCAGCACCTGCAGGTGGAACGGCGGATGTCGGCGCACACGCTGGACGCCTACCGTCGCGACCTGGATGCGCTGGCGGCATGGGCCGAGCCACGGGGCGTGCCGGTGGAGGCGCTGGATGCTGACGCCGTGCGCCAGTTTGTCGCCGATGAACATCGCCGGGGCCTGTCGGCCAAGAGCCTGCAGCGGCGGCTGTCTGCCTGCCGCAGCTTCTATGCGTGGCTGCTCAGGCATGGCCGCATCGAAGTCAGTCCAGCGGCCACGCTGAAGGCACCGCGAGCGCCGCGCAGGCTGCCGCAGGTGCTCGACGCAGATGAAGCGGTGCAACTGGTCGAACTGGAACCGGAAGGCGAGCTGGGGCGACGCGACCGCGCGCTGCTGGAGCTGTTCTATTCCTCCGGCCTGCGCCTGAGCGAGGTCTGTGCATTGACCTGGCGTGATCTGGATTTTGCCAGCGGCCTGGTCAACGTGATGGGCAAAGGCAACCGTCAGCGTCGGGTACCGTTCGGCAAGCCGGCGCGCGAGGCACTGCTTGCGTGGCGCAGCGAAAGCGGCGGCGCCCCGGCCACCCCGGTGTTTCCGGGCCGCAACGGGCCGATCAGCCAGCGCGCGGTGCAGATCCGCATCCGCCAGCTGGCGCAGCGGCAAGGGCTGTTCAAGCACGTGCATCCGCACATGCTGCGGCACAGCTTCGCCAGCCACATCCTCGAATCGTCCGGCGATCTGCGCGGCGTGCAGGAACTGCTCGGGCACGCCGACATCGCCACCACGCAGATCTACACCCATCTGGATTTCCAGCACCTGGCCAAGGTCTACGACGCTGCGCATCCGCGCGCCAAGCGCCGCCGGTAGCGCCAGGCCACGCCCGGCGCCAGTGGTAGCGCCGGGCCATGCCCGGCGGGTGCGGCGGCCGCTGGCGCCCGAGCCCTGAACGGCAGCCATCCGCGCAGGCTTGATCGGCCCGCGCGCTGTCCCCATGTCCCGGGAACAGCTATCGGAGGCCGCATGGACCCCAGTCAGAACCCCAACGTTTTCCACGCCACCACCATCGTCTGCGTGCGTCGCGGCGAGCACGTGGCCATTGCCGGCGACGGCCAGGTCACGCTCGGCCACACCGTGATGAAGGGCAATGCGCGGAAGGTGCGCCGGCTGGGTCGCGATGGCCAGGTGCTGGCCGGTTTCGCCGGCGCGGCCGCCGATGCCTTCACCCTGTTCGAGCTGTTCGAGGCCAAGCTGGAAAAGCACGGCCAGCTGCAACGTGCCGCCGTCGAGCTGGCCAAGGACTGGCGCACCGAGCGTCGCCTGGGCAAGCTGGAAGCACTGCTGGCCGTGGCCGACAAGGAAACCTCGCTGATCATCAGCGGCACCGGCGACGTGATCGAGCCGGAAGACGGCATCATCGCCATCGGTTCCGGCGGCTCCTACGCGCTGTCGGCGGCCCGCGCGCTGATGGCACACACGGCGCTGGATGCGCGCACCATCGCCAGTGAAGCGATCAACATCGCAGGCGACATCTGCATCTACACCAACCGCAACGTGGTGGTCGAGGAGCTGTGACGCTCCTTGATCCGCCGGGCATGGCCCGGCGCTACCGGCCGGGCCGTCTGGTTCCGGTGTCATCGACAACGCATTCGTGAGCCTATCCATGTCGAAGATCGAAGTTTCCTCCGCCACCATGACGCCGCGCGAGATCGTGCAGGAGCTGGACCGGCACATCGTCGGCCAGCACGACGCCAAGCGTGCCGTGGCCATCGCCCTGCGCAACCGCTGGCGCCGCATGCAGCTGCCGGCCGAGCTGCGCAACGAGGTCATGCCGAAGAACATCCTGATGATCGGCCCGACCGGCGTCGGCAAGACCGAAATCGCGCGCCGCCTGGCCACGCTGGCCAATGCGCCGTTCGTGAAGGTCGAAGCGACCCGTTTCACCGAGGTCGGCTACGTCGGCAAGGACGTTGAACAGATCATCCGCGATCTGGCCGATACCGCGGTCAAGCTGTACCGCGAGCAGGCCAAGGTGCGCGTGCGCACCCAGGCCGAGGAACGCGCAGAAGACCGCATTCTCGATGCGCTGCTGCCGCGCCGCAGCGGCGGCATCGGTTTCGACCCGGAAGTGGCGCGCAACGAGCCATCGGCGCAGGACAACGAAACCCGCATCAAGTTCCGCAAGATGCTGCGCAATGGCGAGCTGGACGAGCGCGAGATCGAACTGGACCTGGCCGCCAACGTCAGCATGGACATCATGACGCCGCCGGGCATGGAGGAGATGGGCCAGCAGCTGAAGTCGATGTTCGCCAATCTCGGCGGTGGTGCCAAGGCGCACAAGCGCACCTTGACCATCAAGGCGGCACGCCCGCTGCTGCTGGAGGAAGAGGCCGGCAAGCTGGTCAACGAGGACGATATCCGCACGGCTGCGATCGAAGCCTGCGAGCAGCATGGCATCGTCTTCATCGACGAGATCGACAAGGTTGCCAAGCGCGGCGACAACGTGGGCGGTGGCGACGTGTCGCGCGAAGGCGTGCAGCGCGATCTGCTGCCGCTGGTGGAGGGCTCGAACGTGTCGACCAAGTACGGCACGATCAAGACCGACCATATCCTGTTCATCGCTTCCGGTGCCTTCCATCTGGCCAAGCCGAGCGACCTGATTCCGGAGCTGCAGGGTCGTTTCCCGATCCGCGTGGAACTGGGTGCGCTGAGCAAGGGTGATTTCGTGCGCATCCTGACCGAGCCGAAGGCTGCGCTGACCAAGCAGTACGAGGCACTGCTGGCCACCGAGGGCGTCAAGGTCAGCTTCACCGGTGATGCCATTGAACGTCTGGCCGAGATTGCCTTCCAGGTGAACGAGCGCCAGGAGAACATCGGGGCCCGCCGCCTGCATACGGTACTGGAGCGCCTGCTGGATTCGCTCAGCTACGAAGCGCCTGACCGCGATGGTGAGACCCTGGCCATCGACAGCGCGTACGTCGATGCTCACCTGGGTGAACTGGTGCAGGATCCGGACCTGAGCCGCTACATCCTGTAACGCAGAAGGCCGCCGAAAGGCGGCCTTCCTGCATCTGCCGATGCACCCGGCGGCGGCTCACGCCTCCGGCAACGGCGCGGGTACGGTGCCCGGCTCGAACACGCCTTCCTTCACGTAGGCGGCCAAGGTCATGTCCAGCGCGAGCATGCCGTCGCGCTTGAGATCCATCAGATCCGGCTCGACCATCGCGCCATGCAGCACCCCCAGCACGGTCGCATGCAGCATGCGCGCGGCGATCTTCGGGTCGGCGCCTTCGCGCAGCTGGCCCAGCGCCTGCGCGCGGCGCAGCGCACGCCCCATCCGGTCCAGCGCATCGCGGAAACCGGCCTGCTGGAGTTCGGTCAGTACCTTGGTGTCGGCCGAAGCATCGCTGCGCAGCATGATCTCCATGGTCTTGCGCAGGCGCTCGTCTTCGGACAGCTCGATGAAGGAATGGATCATCACTGCGCGCAGATCATGCACCGGCGTATCGCGCTGCTCGGTGGAGGTGCGCTCCAGCTCCTGCATGAAAGGCAGGTGCACCCGTTCGATGATCGCGGCCAGCACCTCGCCCTTGTTCTTGAAGTGCCAGTACACGGCGCCACGGGTATAGCCGGCGCGGGCACCGATCATCTCCAGCGTGGTACGGGCCACGCCATGTTCATGGAAGCAGGCTTCGGCGGCGTCAAGGATGCCTTCCCGGGTTGCCTGGGTGTCCTCTTTGGTCTTGCGGGCCATGGGTACGAGTGCGGGTGAAACGTGGCTGAATTGTACCTGTTTACAAACAAACACGCATGTATGTATATTTCCCGTCCATCGTTCCCGTCGTGTGCGTGGCTGTCCGGTTCCGGTACCCATGCCTTCGCGGGTGGGCGTTGTTCGAGAGGCCCCAACCCGTTCCCGGGAAGCGTCCGCCGTATCAGTGCCTGCTGAGATTATTCCCTCCAAGAGCCTTCCCCATGTTGCTGAGCCGAATCCGACCCTTTGCGCTGTCGCTGGCCATCGCCACGACTGTGGCCGCCTGTGGCGGCGAACCCCAGGCCCCCGAACAGGGGCCGGGCCAGGTCAGCGTGGTCACGCTGAAGTCCGAGACCGTGGGCCTGACCCGCGAGTTGCCGGGCCGGACCAATGCCTTCCTGGTGGCCGAAGTCCGTCCGCAGGTCAGCGGCATCGTGGCCAAGCGCCTGTTCACCGAGGGTGGCATGGTCAAGGCCGGCGAGCCGCTGTATCAGCTGGATGACGCCAGCTACCGCGCCCAGGCCAACAGTGCCCGCGCACAGCTGGCCCGCGCCGAAGCCACGGCCAACGCCGCGCGCCTGAGTGCCAAGCGCATCACCGAGCTGGCCAAGGTCGATGCGGTCAGCCAGCAGGATCTGGAAAATGCCGTAGCCGCGCAGAAGCAGGCCGAGGCCGATGTCGGCGCCGCCCGGGCTTCGCTGGATTCGGCCAACGTCACGCTGGGCTACGCCCGCATCACCGCGCCCATCAGCGGTCGCATCGGCAAGTCCAGCGTCACCCAGGGTGCGCTGGTGAATGCCGGCCAGGCCGACGCGCTGGCCACGGTGCAGCAGCTGGATCCGATCTACGTTGACCTGACCCAGTCCTCGGCCGAGCTGCTGCAGCTGCGCCGCGAGCTGGCCGCCGGCCGCCTGCAGGACAACCAGCAGACGCCGGTCAGCATCCTGCTGGAAGACGGCAGCGCCTTCGAACACAAGGGCACGCTGGAGTTCTCCGAAGTCAGCGTCGATCCGGCCACCGGCAGCTTCGGCCTGCGGGTCAAGGTGGAAAATCCCGATGGCCTGCTGATGCCGGGCATGTACGTACGCGCCGTGATCGGCGGCGGCGTGCGCAGCGACGCGGTGCTGGTGCCGATGCAGGGCATCGCCCGCGATGCCAAGGGTGATACCACCGCGATGGTGGTCGGCAAGGACAGCAAGGTCGAAGTTCGCCCGGTCAAGGTCAGCCGCACCATCGGCGACAAGTGGCTGGTCGAGGACGGCCTGAAGCCCGGCGACAAGGTCATCGTCGAAGGCCTGCAGAAGATCGGCCCCGGCATGCCGGTCAATGCCACCGAAAAGGGCGCCGCACCGGCCAAGCCGGCCGCTGCCCCGCCTGCGGCTCCGGCCGGCGACGCGAAGTAAGCGGAGAATTCCATGGCACGCTTTTTCATCGATCGACCCATCTTCGCGTGGGTCATCGCCATCATCATCATGCTCGCCGGCGGCCTGGCCCTGTTCAAGCTGCCGGTCTCGATGTATCCCAACGTCGCTCCGCCGGCGGTGGAAATCAGCGCCACCTACCCGGGTGCATCGGCCAAGGTGGTCGAAGACTCGGTGACGCAGATCATCGAGCAGAACATGAAGGGTCTTGATGGCCTGATCTACTTCTCCTCCAACAGCTCGGCCAACGGCCAGGCGACCATCACCCTGACCTTCGAAAGCGGTACCAATCCGGACATCGCGCAGGTGCAGGTGCAGAACAAGCTGCAGCTGGCCATGCCGCTGCTGCCGCAGGAAGTGCAGCGGCAGGGCATCAACGTGGCCAAGTCCAGCTCGGGCTTCCTGAACGTGATCGCCTTCGTATCCGAAGACGGCAGCATGGATGCCAACGACATCGCCGATTACGTCGGCTCCAATGTCGTCGATCGCCTGAGCCGAGTTCCGGGCGTGGGCAACATCCAGGTCTTCGGTGGCAAGTACGCCATGCGCATCTGGCTGGACCCGAACAAGCTGCACACCTATGGCCTGTCGGTGCCGGAAGTGACCGCAGCGATCCAGGCACAGAACGCACAGGTGGCGATCGGCCAGCTGGGCGGCGCGCCGTCGGTAAAGGGCCAGCAGCTCAACGCCACGATCAATGCGCAGTCGCGCCTGCAGACGCCGGAGCAGTTCCGCAACATCGTCGTGCGCGGCGCGCAGGACGGTGCCGAACTGCGCCTGGGTGATGTCGCCCGCGTCGAGCTCGGCGCGGAGTCCTACGACTTCGTCACCCGCTACAACGGCCAGCCGGCCAGCGGCCTGGCAGTCACCCTGGCCACCGGCGCCAATGCGCTCGACACTGCCGCCGGCGTGGATGCTGCGCTGGACGACCTGAAGAACTTCTTCCCGGCCGGCCTGAAGGCCGAGATCCCGTACGACACCACGCCGTTCGTGCGCGTGTCGATCAAGGGCGTCGTGCAGACCCTGATCGAAGCGATCGTGCTGGTGTTCGTGGTGATGTACCTGTTCCTGCAGAACTTCCGTGCCACCCTGATCCCGACCATCGCCGTGCCGGTGGTGCTGCTGGGCACGTTCGGTGTGCTGGCGATGCTGGGGTTCTCGGTGAACATGCTGACCATGTTCGCGATGGTGCTGGCGATCGGCCTGCTGGTGGACGACGCCATCGTGGTGGTGGAGAACGTCGAACGCATCATGTCCGAGGAGGGCCTGTCGCCGCTGGAGGCCACCCGCAAGTCGATGGGCCAGATCACCGGTGCACTGGTCGGCATCGGCTTGGTGCTGTCGGCGGTCTTCGTGCCGATGGCCTTCATGAGTGGCTCCACCGGCGTGATCTACCGGCAGTTCTCGGCCACGATCGTTTCGGCGATGGCCCTGTCGGTGCTGGTCGCGATCGTGCTGACCCCGGCCCTGTGTGCCACCCTGCTCAAGCCGCTGAAGAAGGGCGAGCATCATGTCGCCCACCGCGGCCTGGCCGGTCGCTTCTTCAACGGCTTCAACCGGGGTTTCGACCGCACCAGCGAGAGCTACCAGCGTGGCGTGCGCGGCATCCTGAACCGTCCGTGGCGTTTCATGGGCATCGTCGCCGCGCTGTTCGTGCTGATGGCGGTTCTGTTCATGCGCCTGCCCAGCTCGTTCCTGCCCAATGAAGACCAGGGCGTGCTGATGGCACTGGTGCAGGCCCCGGTCGGCGCCACCCAGGAACGTACCCTGGAATCGATCGCGGCACTGGAGAACCACTTCCTGGAGAACGAGAAAGCGGCGGTCGAGTCGGTGTTCTCGGTGCAGGGCTTCAGCTTCGCCGGCATGGGCCAGAACGCGGGCATGGCCTTCGTCAAGCTGAAGGACTGGAGCGAGCGTGATGCCGACAACGGCGTGATGCCGATCACCGGCCGTGCCATGGCTGCGCTGGGTGGGATCAAGGACGCCTTCATCTTCGCCTTCCCGCCGCCGGCGATCCCGGAGCTGGGCACCGCCTCGGGCTACACCTTCTTCCTGAAGGACAACAGCGGCCAGGGCCACGATGCGCTGGTGGCGGCGCGCGACCAACTGCTCGGCCTGGCGGCCGGCAGCAAGAAGCTGGCCAACGTCCGCCCGAACGGCCAGGAAGACACGCCGCAGTTCCGCATCGACATCGATGTGGCCAAGGCGACGTCGCTGGGGCTGTCGATCGCCCAGGTCAATACCACCCTGGCCACCGCATGGGGCAGCGCGTACATCGATGATTTCGTCGATCGTGGCCGCGTCAAGCGCGTGTTCGTGCAGGCCGACCAGCCGTTCCGCATGGTGCCGGAGGACTTCGATCTGTGGTCGGTGAAGAACGACAAGGGCGAGATGGTTCCGTTCAGCGCCTTTGCCAGCAAGCACTGGGATTACGGCTCGCCGCGCCTGGAGCGCTACAACGGCGTGTCGGCAATGGAAATCCAGGGCGAACCGGCCCCGGGGGTCGCCTCCGGTGACGCCATGGCCGAGATCGAGCAGCTGGCCAAGCAGCTCCCGGCGGGCTTCGGCATCGAGTGGACCGCGATGTCCTACCAGGAACGCCAGGCCGGCTCGCAGACCCCGCTGCTGTACACGCTGTCGCTGATGATCGTGTTCCTGTGCCTGGCCGCGATGTACGAAAGCTGGAGCGTTCCGACCGCCGTGCTGCTGGCCGCCCCGCTGGGCATCCTCGGCGCGGTGCTGGCCAATACCTTCAAGGGCCTGGAGCGCGATATCTACTTCCAGGTGGCAATGCTGACCACGGTGGGCCTGACCAGCAAGAACGCGATCCTGATCGTCGAGTTCGCCAAGGAAAACCTGGAGAAGGGGGCCGGCCTGATCGAATCGATCATGCATGCCGTGCGCGACCGCCTGCGTCCCATCGTGATGACCTCGCTTGCATTCGGCATGGGCGTGGTGCCGCTGGCGATCTCCACCGGTGCCGGTTCCGGCGCCAAGCAGGCCATCGGCATCGGCGTGCTGGGCGGCATGATCGTCGGCACCGCCCTGGGTGTGTTCTTCGTGCCGCTGTTCTTCGTGGTGGTGCAGCGCGTGTTCAAGCGCAGGACCGCCGAGTAATGCAATCCGGTAGCGCCGGGCCATGCCCGGCGGATGCCTTACCGCGTAGCTGCCGGGCGCGGCCCGGCGCTACCACCGTGATCCCCAAGGTGTCGCCATGAAATTCTCTTCTCTTGCTGTATCCCTGGCCGCCGTGCTCACGGTCGCCGGCTGCTCCACCCTCGCGCCGAAGGACACGGCCGTTGCCCCGGCGATTCCTGCGCAATGGCCGGCAGAGGCCACGCAGGGTCAGGTTGCCGATGTGGCCACGCTGGGCTGGCGTGACTTCTTCACCGATCCGCGCCTGCAGCAGGTGATCGGCCAGGCGCTGGACAACAACCGCGACCTGCGCGTGGCCGTGCTCAATGTCGAGCGCGCACGCGGCCAGTACCGGGTGCAGCGCGCCGACCGGGTGCCGGGTGTGGCCATCACCGGGCAGATGGAGCGCACAGGTACGGATGCGGGAGTCACCGAGCAGTTCACTGCCGGTGTCGGCGTGGCCGAATTCGAGCTGGACCTGTTCGGCCGCGTGCGCAACCTCAGCGAAGCAGCACTGCAGCAGTACTTCGCCATCGCCGCCAACCGCCGTAATGCACAGCTGAGCCTGGTGGCCGAGACGGCAACGGCGTGGCTGACCTACGGCGCCGACAGCCAGCAGCTGAAGATCGCCGAAGCGACGCTGAAGACCTACGAGGATTCGCTGCGCCTGGCAGAAGCACGCCATGAACGGGGCGGCAGTTCGGCACTGGAACTGACCCAGACCCGCACCCTGGTCGAAACCGCGCGCACCGATGCCGCACGCCTGCGCGGCCAGCTCGCGCAGGATCGCAATGCCCTGGCGTTGCTGGCCGGTGGCCAGGTCGCCCCGGCCCTGCTGCCGGATGGCATCGAGCCGCAATTGCTGGCACTGGCGCCACCACCGGCCGGCCTGCCCAGCGACGTGCTGTTGCTGCGCCCGGACATCATGGCTGCCGAACACCAGCTCCTGGCCGCCAACGCCAACATCGGCGCTGCGCGCGCAGCGTTCTTCCCTAGCATTTCGCTGACGGGCAGCATCGGCAGCGGGTCGAATGAACTGTCGACCCTCTTCGACAGCGGCACGCGCGTGTGGAGCTTCCTGCCAAAGATCACGCTGCCGATTTTCCAGGGCGGCCGTCTGCGCGCCAATCTCGACATCGCCAATGCAGATCGTGACATCGCATTGGCACAGTACGAGAAGGCGATCCAGAACGGCTTCCGCGAAGCGGCGGATGCGCTGGCGATGAACGTCAGCCTGGATGAGCAGGTCAGCGCGCAGCAGCGTCTGGTCGACGCGGCCGAGCAGGCCAACCGGTTGTCGCAGGCGCGCTATGACGCCGGCCTGGACAGCTTCGTCAGCCTGCTCGACGCGCGTCGTACGGCCTACAGCGCGCAGCAGACGCGGCTGCAGGCGCAGCTGGCCCAGCAGGCCAACCGCATCACCCTGTACAAGGTGCTGGGCGGCGGCTGGCACGAGCGCAGCTGACGGGTCAACGCAGGCCGCGCAGCGCGCTCGCCGGGCATGGCCCGGCGAGGATTCCGGTAGCGCCGGGTCGTACCCGGCGGCTCTTCGATCAGACGTTCGCAAGGCTTGGTACTACCGCAGAGACCAGCGGCACCAGGCGAATGGATACTCGTCTAGCTGAAGCGTCAGCCCCGCACGAATGGGATTGCTAAGGATATACAGCGCATGGCGCCTGATTGCATCTTCAGTGCGCACCGCATGATCGAAGTAGCTCGGCTGCCATAGCGGCGACTGTACGCCAAATTGCTGCCCGAGCAGCCTGCTGCTGCGTGATTTCAGCGTTCCCATCAGGCGCGCAAGTGTCCCATCACGGAGTTGCACCAGCCAATGCAGATGATCGGGCATGACGACCCATGCGAATGAATGGCTGAGTCCCATGCGTTCGACGTAGCGAAGTGAATCCACAAGGCAGGCAGCACAACGGGGATCCGTGAAAACCCGGCGACGTTGCCGCACGACGGTCGTGAGCACGTAGTGGCCTTCGATGCGCGAATCGCGGCCCCGCGTTAGGTGACGACTGGACATGCGGCCAGTCTGTGCCGGAGAGAGGCATGCGTTTATCAGCGATTGCCAATGAATCATGTGGGGAACCGCCGTGCTGCAGCTCTACCTTGAGGGGCCGCGCTGCGCGCTCGCCGGGCATGGCCCGGCGCTACCTGGCGGTTGGATTCCGGTAGCGCCGGGTCATACCCGGCGGCTCTTCGATCAGACGTTCGCAGGTCGTCGCGTCAGGGCTACACCGCTTCGTCATCACGGCGCTCCCTGTGGCAGGCCCGCACACGGGCCAGCGCGTCGCCGGCTTCACGTGCCATCTGCTCGTATTCGGCGCGGATCTCTTCCAGCCGCTGTTCGTCCAGTTCTTCCAGATCCAGCAGCTCGTTGTTGGCTTCCGCGGTGGCGCGGATCAGTTCGTCCAGCTTGATCTGCATCGCCGCCGTATCGGCGTTCTGCGTGTGCTGGATCAGGAAGACCATCAAGAAGGTGATGATGGTGGTGCCGGTGTTGATGACCAGCTGCCAAGTGTCATTGAAACCGAACACCGGGCCGGAGATGCCCCACACCACCACGATGGCTACTGCGCCCAGAAAGGTCCACGGAGAGCCGGTGGCGGCCGCGGCCTTCTTGGCGATGGTATTGAACAGGTTTCTTGCTTTCATCGTCGTCGTCCCACTGGGGTGACGTGATGATCGGCGCGTGGCCGTGCAGCCCGCGTGCAGCAGGCCTGCTCAGGCGCGCAGCCGCGGTGCGTCCTGCGAGCGCACGCGGCTGGCCTGGTAGACGTGCTGCCAGCAGCGGTCGACGAACTCGCGGGCCTGTGCTTCGCTCAGCCGTGGCATGATCTGCAGCGCATACTGGGTCTGGAACATCTCGTCACGCTGCTCGTTGCTGGCGCGTGGCTGGGTGATCAGCGAATCGCAGGCGAACTTGATCCAGGGCACGTAGGAACCGAACGAATTATGAGGCAGCGCACCGTCGGCGTGCTGGCGGCGCCAGTGCTCGAGTTCCGCATCGACGTCGATGACCGGGGGAATGGCAGGGACTTCAGTGTGCATGTCGATCCAATCGGTTGAGGTGGACGTGGAATGGGGGGAATCGCAGTGTGGCCTGATCACCGGTGGAAGCGGTGTCATCGCAATGTGGAAACAGCGTTGCGATGACCGATCAGTTGGGCGTGCTCGACCACGCCGAGGTCTTCAGCGATGTCCGCCATCGCGTTGCACAGGCGGACGTGGTCGCGTGGATGGTCGCGCACCAGTTCCAGCTGCATGCCCTGGTAAGCGGTCCAGAACAGCGCACCGCGCTGGTGCAGCCGATATTGATTCCGCAGGCGGGCGCGGATTGCATCAAGGGTCGGATCGAGTGTGGGGCTTGCGGCGTGCGCGCACATGGCTGGCTCCGCCGGGGTAGGGGGGTCCCGGTAACCCCACCGTAGGCGTGCCTGAGCGATGGGGTGTTACCGCAGCGTGTGCATGCGTGCTGACTGAGTGCGCAGCGCGTCACATCGAACCCCGCATACGCTGCCCGCACAAGGGCCCGCCGAGGATGAAGCGTTCATTAAATGTGCGCTGCGGTCAGCCCATGGCCCTTATTCGCCGATGTCTTCGTTCCAGATCTCGGGATATTGCGCAATGAAGCCCCCGAGCAGGTCGACGCATTCCTGGCTGTCGAGGTCGATCACAGTGACGCCGTTCTCGCGCAGCCAGTCGATGCCGCCCTGGAACGTGCGGGACTCACCGACCACCACGGTGCCGATGTTGAACTGGCGCACCAGGCCCGAGCAGTACCAGCACGGGGCCAGGGTGGTCACCATGATCGTGTCGCGGTAGCGACGCTGGCGCCCGGCCTTGCGGAAGGCATCGGTCTCGCCGTGCACCGAGGGATCACCTTCCTGCACCCGGCGGTTGTGGCCGCAGCCGAGCAGGCGACCGTCGTTGTGGTACAGCGCCGCGCCGATCGGCACGCCGCCCTCGGCCAGGCCCTGGCGGGCTTCGGCGATGGCGGTCTGCAGCAGGGCCTGGTAATCAGGTGTGGTGATCATGCGGGGCTCCGGAAGGTCATGGGCTGCCATGATAAGGCGCCGTTCCCCCGCAGCGGCCCTGGCGGTGCGATAATCGGGGCATGAGCGAATCCCCCTACAAATCCGGTACCACCCATTTCGGGTTCCGCGACGTCGCCGCCAAGGACAAGCAGAAGCTGGTCGGGCAGGTGTTCACCTCGGTCGCGCGCAACTACGACCTGATGAACGACCTGATGAGCCTGGGCGTGCACCGGGCGTGGAAGCGTTACTACGTGGCGACCGCGCAGGTGAAGCCGGGCGACCGCGTGCTTGACCTCGCGGGGGGGACTGGCGACATTGCCGCCCTGCTGAAGGAGCGCGTCGGCGCCGAAGGTTCGGTGGTTCTGGGCGACATCAATGCCGGCATGCTGTCGGTGGGCCGTGATCGCCTCACCAACCGCGGCCTGGTGCTGGGCCTGGACTACGTCCAGTGCAATGCCGAGGCCCTGCCGTTCCCGGACAACAGCTTCGACCTGGTCACCATCGCCTTCGGCCTGCGCAACGTGACCGACAAGGATGCCGGCCTGCGCGAGATGTACCGCGTGCTCAAGGTCGGCGGCCAGGCGCGCGTGCTGGAGTTCTCCGAGGTCACCGCCGACTGGTTCAAGCCGATCTACGACTTCCACTCGTTCAAGATCCTGCCGAAGCTGGGCAAGCTGTTCGCCAATGATTCGGACAGCTACCAGTACCTGGCCGAGAGCATCCGCAAGCATCCGCCGCAGGACGAGCTGAAGGCCATGATGGGCGAGGCCGGTTTCGAGCGCTGCCACTACAAGAACCTGACCGGCGGCATCGTGTCGATCCACTCCGGCTACAAGCTGTAAGGCGTCCAGGACCGCCGGGCTTGGCCCGGCATCCGTCGGTAGCGCCGGGCCCATGCCCGGCGGCTCTTCGATCAGACGCTCGCACCGCCCGGTGCAGGCCGCGCTGCGCGCTCGCCGGGCATGGCCCGGCGCTACCTGACGGTGGGATTG
>FOZF01000001.1:412357-1598596 GCA_900113425.1 Stenotrophomonas maltophilia | reverse complement strand
TCGCACCGCCCGGTGCAGGCCGCGCTGCGCGCTCGCCGGGCATGGCCCGGCGCTACCTGACGGTGGGATTGCGGTAGCGCCGGGTCATACCCGGCAACGCCGGCCGCCCCGCCTTGCCCCGCACCGCGCAACGCCTGCGGGGCCGGAGAGAGGTACCATTGGGGTTTGCTCCCCGTAACGGTCCCGATTCATGCGCAATCCGCTGATGCTCCTTCCGTTGGCCGTGGCCCTGGCCGCCGGCTGCTCCCAGGAGGCGGCCGCGCCCGCCGCCGCCCCGACTGCCGAAAAGGCCCCCGCCGCTCCCGTGAACGCCGAGAACCGCAGCCACGACGAAAGCTCGTACGCCGAGCCGGACAAGGTCGTCATCAAGGACATCGCGCTGGACCTGAAGCTGGACTTCGACCAGAAGCAGATCGGCGGTACCGCGACCTACACTCTGGAGTGGAAGCAGAAGGACGCCACGCAGCTGGTGCTCGACACCCGCGAGCTGACCGTGTCCAAGGTCGAAGCCGTTGCCGCTGACGGTGCGCGCAGCCCGCTGAAGTTCGAGCTGGCGGCGGCCGACAAGGTGTTCGGCAGCAAGCTGACCATCGAGGCCCCGCAGCAGCCGGCCAAGGTCGAGGTGACCTACCACACCGCGCCGACCGCCTCGGGCCTGCAGTGGCTGGCGCCGTCGATGACCGAAGGCAAGAAGCTCCCCTTCATGTTCAGCCAGTCGCAGGCCATCCATGCCCGTTCCTGGGTGCCGCTGCAGGACACCCCGAGCGTGCGCTTCACCTACAGCGCGCACGTGGTCTCGCGTCCGGACGTCATGGTGCTGATGAGCGCCGACAACGACCCCAAGGCCGCGCGTGATGGTGACTACACCTTCAAGATGCCGCAGCCGATCCCCTCCTACCTGCTGGCGATCGCCGCCGGCGACCTGGTGTTCGAGCCGATCTCCGGCCGCTCCGGCGTCTGGGCCGAACCGACCATGGTCGGCAAGGCGGCCAAGGAATTCGAGGACACCGAGAAGATGATCGGTGCCGCCGAGAAGCTGTACGGGGAGTACCGCTGGGGCCGTTACGACATGCTGGTGCTGCCGCCGTCGTTCCCGTTCGGTGGCATGGAGAACCCGCGCCTGACCTTCGCCACCCCGACCGTGATCGTCGGCGACAAGTCGCTGGTGTCGCTGGTCGCCCACGAACTGGCACACAGCTGGTCGGGCAACCTGGTGACCAACGCCAGCTGGAAGGACATCTGGCTCAACGAAGGCTTCACCACCTACGTCCAGGGCCGCATCACCGAAGCCCTGTACGGCAAGGAGATGGCCGAAATGGAGCGGCAGATCGACCAGACCGATCTGCTGGCGGAAGTGAAGGACATGAGCCCAGCCGACCAGGCGCTGGCGCTGCCGCCGCTGAACGAGCGTGACCCCGATGAAGCCCTGAGCCAGGTGGCCTACGTCAAGGGTTCCTGGTTCCTGGAGTTCCTGGAACAGCGCTTCGGCCGCGAGACCTTCGATCCGTTCCTGCGCGGCTGGTTCGATGACCACGCCTTCCAGAGCGCGAATACCGACCAGTTCGTCGAGTACCTGAAGAAGAACCTGCTGCCGAAGAACCCGTCGGCAGTGACGGAAGCCGAACTGAAGGCATGGCTGGACGAGCCGGGCATCCCGGCGTTCGCGGCCAAGGCGCAGTCGCGCAACTTCAGCAGCGTCGATACCGCGCGCATCGCCTTCACCAGCGCCGGCACCGTGCCCAGCAGCCAGGTCATCGCTGACTGGAGCACCCAGGAGTGGGTGCGCTTCATCGACGGCCTGGGCACGACCCAGCCGCTGGACGCGCTGGCCACGCTGGACAAGGCCTTCCACTTCACGGGCACGCCGAATGGCGAGATCGCCATGCGCTGGTATCCGCTGGCCATCCGCAGCGGCTACGAGCCGGCCAATGAGGCCGCGGCGGCATTCATCGAGCGTGTCGGCCGTCGCAAGCTGATCCTGCCGATCTACGCCGAACTGGTGAAGACGCCGAAGGGGCTGGAGCTGGCCAAGCAGGCCTTCGAGAAGGCCAAGCCGGGCTACCACCCGATCACCACCGCCTCGGTCCAGGACATGCTGGCCAAGGCCGAAGCCAAGTAAGAACAAGCGCCGGGCACTGCCCGGCGCTTTTTTGTAGAGTCGAGCCATGCTCGACCTTGCAAGCATGCGAAAAACACGAAGGACCTCTGCCATGAAACGACTGATCCTGCTCACCGCCTGCACCCTGGCCCTGGCCGCCTGCAGCAATCCCGAAGAAGAGCGCAAGGCGCAGGAAGCCGCTGCCGCTGCCGTGCAGGCCCAGAAGGAAGCCAAGGCCGAGGACGTTGCCAAGCAGTACGACATGGCCGTGGCCGCGCAGGACTGGGAGCGCGCGCGACTGCATGGCGCCGCGCTGCTTGACCAGTACAAGGACACGGCCGCCGCCGAGCGCATTGCTGCCGGCTTCGACGAGGTCAAGGCCAAGGGCGATGCCGCGCGCGACCTGCGCCGCATGCAGGCGCTGTGGCAGTACAACCAGATTCCGGTCGGCAACAAAGGCACCCAGGTGTCGGCGCAGATCTACAGCAAGGAGCGGGTGGACGTGGATGGCAGTGGCGCCAAGCCGGTGCAGCTGGTATTCCGCGATCATCCGGAGTGGAAGCGGCACGCCTACCTGGTGCTGCAGGCGGGCGATTTCCGCTGCCCGCAATGCACGGTGAAGGTGACCGTGGACGACGGCAAGCCGGTATCGATGGCCGCCTGGCGGCCGCAGACCGATGAGGCCATTGCGCTGTTCATCACCGATCAGAAGGCGCTGTGGAAGCTTGCCCGCAAGGGCAGGTCGATCAGCATCGAGTTCCCGGTCAAGGCCGGTGGCACCCGTACGGCGGTGTTCGAGACCGGGGGTGTGGACGCAAGCCGCATGCCGTCGTGGTGGCAGTGATGCCGGGCGCGGCCACGGCCGCGCAGGCACTGTCCGCGATCCGCCACTGGGTGTTCGACATGGACGGAACGCTGACCGTCGCCGTGCATGATTTCGCCGCGATCCGCCGCGCACTGGAGATCGCCGCCGAGGAAGACATCCTCGACCATATCGCGGCGCTGCCAGACGCATCGGCGCAGGCCAAGCGTGAGTGGTTGCTGGACCACGAGCGCGCGCTGGCCGAGGAGGCGTTGCCGGCACCGGGCGCGGTGAAGCTGCTGCGCGCGCTGGCGGCGGCTGGCTGCCGGCTGGGCATCCTGACCCGCAACGACCATGCGCTGGCGAAGCTGACGCTGGAGGGGATCGGGGTCGGGGAACTGTTCGACGATGCCGACATCATCGGCCGCGAAGAAGCGGTGCCCAAGCCTTCGCCGGATGGGCTGCAGCAGCACCTGCGGCGTTGGGGCGTTGCCCCCGCGCAGGCGGTGATGGTGGGTGACCATGCCTATGATCTGGACTGCGGCCGTGCCGCCGGCACCCGCACCGTGCTGGTCAACCTGCCTGACAACCCGTGGCCGGGCCGCGCGGATTGGCACTTCGCCGATTGCCGCGCCCTGTTGGCGGCGTGGCAGGGCTGAACCTCCGGTAGCGCCGGGCCATGCCCGGCGGCTGTCCACTGCTGCCGCGCTATGCGCTCGCCGGACATGGCCCGGCGCTACCGGCGCCGGCCTGCCGGAAGCGCAATCGGCTTACGCGTTCAGCGCGTAACCAAACTGCTGCTTGAACTGCTCGTTGAACTCTTCAAAGGTGAAGCGCTGGTTCTGGGTGCCCGGGTGCTCGACCTTCAGCGCGCCCATCAGATTGCCCATGCGGCCGATGGTCAGCCAGTCGTAGCCCTTCTGGATGCCGTAGATCAGGCCCGCGCGGAAGGCATCGCCGCAGCCGGTCGGATCGACCACACGGCGCTCGTGCGCCGGCGGGATGTCGTAGCTCTTGTCCGGCGTATGGATGACCGCGCCCTTCGGGCCACGGGTGGTGATGTAGGCCTGCACGCGGCTGACGATTTCCTTCTCGTCCCAGCCGGTGCGTTCCTGCAGCAGGTTCGACTCGTAGTCGTTGACCACCACGTAGTCGGCCTGCTCGATGAACTGGCGCAGCTCCGGGCCGTTGAACAGCGGCATGGCCTGGCCCGGGTCGAAGATGAACGGGATGCCGTCCTCGTGGAACTCCAGTGCGTTCTGGATCATGCCTTCGCGGCCGTCCGGGCCGACCAGGCCCAGGGTCACGCCCGGCACGCCACGCACGTGGTTCTCGTAGGAACGCATCATCGCGCCCGGGTGGAAGGCGGTGATCTGGTTGTTGTCGTGGTCGGTGGTGATGAAGGCCTGCGGGGTGAACAGCTCATCGATCACGCGCACGCGCGACAGGTCGATGCCCAGGCCATCGAAGTACTCGCGGTACGGGCCGAAGTCCGAGCCGACCGTGCCCATCGGGATCGGGTGGCCGCCCAGCAGGTGCAGGTTGTAGGCGATGTTGCCGGCGCAGCCGCCGAACTCGCGGCGCATCCGCGGGACCAGGAACGACACGTTCAGGATGTGCACCTTGTCCGGCAGGATGTGATTCTTGAACTGGTCCGGAAACACCATGATGGTGTCGAAGGCAAGAGAACCACAGATCAGAGCGGACATCGATGTAAGCCTATGCGGTGAATTTTGGGGTGGGCCTGCCCGCTTCGACGGGCAAGCAAACGGCGCCCTTGGGCGCCCGACGGCGCAAAGGTTACCCGCTGGTGCCGCTCAGGGCCAGAAGCGGGTGATGCCGGATCAGGCCCAAAGCCTGTGAAGACGCGGGTTCAGCTGGATTTTTCCTTGCTCGGCGGCAGGCGGGTTGCTAGGCTTGTCGGCCTCGATTTCTGCCCATTTTTTCGCCATCCCGCGGCGGGCACGACACCCCTCAGGACTCCTTCCTCAGATGTTCAAGAAACTCCGTGGCATGTTCTCCAATGACCTGTCCATCGACCTGGGCACGGCCAATACCCTCATCTACGTGCGCGGGCAGGGGATCGTGCTGAATGAGCCGTCGGTCGTGGCCGTGCGCCAGGACCGCGCGATCGGTGGCACCCGTTCGGTGGCAGCCGTCGGCGCCGAGGCCAAGCAGATGCTGGGCCGTACCCCGGGACACATCACCACCATCCGCCCGATGAAGGATGGCGTCATCGCCGACTTCACCTATACCGAGGCGATGCTCAAGCACTTCATCAAGAAGGTGCACAAGTCCCGCGTGCTGCGCCCGAGTCCGCGCGTACTGGTCTGTGTGCCGGCCGGCTCGACCCAGGTCGAGCGCCGTGCGATCAAGGAATCGGCCGAGGAAGCCGGTGCCCGCGACGTGTACCTGATCGAAGAGCCGATGGCCGCTGCGATCGGTGCCGGCATGCCTGTCACCGAAGCGCGTGGCTCGATGGTCATCGATATCGGCGGTGGTACCACCGAAGTGGCGGTCATCTCCCTCAACGGCATCGTCTATTCGGCTTCCGTCCGCATCGGTGGCGACCGCTTCGACGAGTCGATCACCAACTACGTGCGCCGCAACCACGGCATGCTGATCGGTGAAGCCACGGCCGAGCGCATCAAGGTGGAGCTGGGCTGTGCCTATCCGCAGGCAGAGGTGCAGGAGCTGGAGATTTCCGGCCGCAACCTCGCCGAGGGCGTGCCGAAGATGATCAAGATCAGCTCCAACGAAGTGCTTGAAGCCCTGCACGAACCCCTGTCGGGCATCGTCAGCGCGGTCAAGCTGGCCCTGGAGCAGACGCCGCCGGAACTGTGCGCCGACGTCGCCGAGCGCGGCATCGTGCTGACCGGTGGTGGCGCCCTGCTGCGCGACCTGGATCGCCTGATCTCCGAGGAGACCGGGCTGCACGTGCAGGTGGCCGACGATCCGCTGACCTGCGTGGCCCGCGGTGGTGGTCGTGCGCTGGAGCTGGTCGACATGCACGGCAACGAGTTCTTTGCGCCGGAATAAGCCGTCCCGGCCGTTCCTGCCCGCAGCGCCCCTCCGGGGTGCGGCCCGTCGCGTTGGCGGGCCGGCACCGGCGGGGCGTCCGCGTGTTTCCCCTCCGCCTTCTGCCAGTTGAATCGTTGCCGTGCCGCCCTACGCCGGTCCTCCCGTTGCTTCCCGATCCGGTGATGCCGCCAGCCCGCTGCGGCTGCTGGCCTATCTCGCGCTGGCCATCACCCTGATCGTCCTCGACGACCAGGCTGGCTGGCTGGCGCGCCTGCGCGAGCAGGCCAACAGCCTGGTGCAGCCGGTCTGGGCCCTGGCAGGCCTGCCGGGCAAGCTGGGCAGCCAGGTCAAGGACAACGCGGCCAGCCACAGCCAGCTGGTCGCCGAGAACCGCGAGCTGCGCAACCAGCTGCTGCTGGCCAACGCCCGCCTGACCCGTCTGCAGACGGCGGCGCTGGACAATGCCCAGCTGCGCGAACTGCTGAACGTGGCCGAGCGCAGCGGCCTGGACGTGCAGTTGGCGCCGATCCTCGATATCGACCTGGACCCGGTGAAACAGCGTCTGGTGCTCGACGCCGGCAGCCGCGAGGGGGTGCATGTCGGCCAGGCGGTGATCGACGCCGGTGGTCTGATGGGCCAGGTGATCAGCGTTACCGGCGGCACCTCCACCGTGCTGCTGCTGACCGACCCCGACCATGCCGTGCCGGTGACCGTGGCCCGCAACGGTGTCCGCCTGATCGTCTACGGTCGTGGCGATACGCTGGAGCTGCGCGACATCCCGCTCAGTGCCGGGGTGGAAGTGGGCGATGAGATCGTCACCTCCGGCCTCGGTGGCCGTTTCCCGGCCGGTTTCCCGGTCGGCACCATCACCGCGCTGCGCCCGGATGACACCCATGCTTTCCTGGTCGGTGAGCTGAAGCCGGCCGCACAGCTCGACCGCGGCCGCGATGTGCTGCTGCTGCGCCCGGGCGCAGCGATCCGCATCCCGCCGGAAGTACGCCTGCAGCTGGAGGACACCGCGCCGGGCGGGCCAGCCAATGCCGCAACCGCGCCGGTCCCGGCAATACCGGCAGCAACGCCGGCAGCAACGCCGGCAGACACGCGCGCAGGGCAGCCACCGGCGCCGGCCGTCACTCCGGCGTCTTCGACAGCCCCGGCCCCGCAGCCGGCAGCCGGACCGGCCGCCGCCGCAGAGGTCCAGCGATGAGCCGCCTGCGCGACAATCCCTGGGTGCTGCCGGCCAGTCTGGTGGTGGCGCTGCTGCTGGGCCTGCTGCCGTTGCCGGCCCTGCTGCAGCCGCTGCGCCCGTACTGGCTGGCGCTGGTGCTGGCGTACTGGGTGATCGAAACGCCCGAGCGCGTCGGTCTCGGCATCGCCTTCGCCAGTGGCGTGGTCGCCGACCTGCTGTATGGCGGGGTGCTGGGTGAACAGGCGCTGCGCCTGGTGATGCTGGCCTTCATCCTGCAGCGCTTCCGCGCCCGCATCCGCTTCTTCCCGATGTCCCAGCAGATGCTGGCCATTGGTGGCCTGCTGTTCAACGACCGCATCGTCAGCGCGCTGGTGCACATCGTGGTGGACGAGCCGACGCTGCCGTGGTCGTACTGGTGGGCGCCGCTGCTGGGCATGGGCCTGTGGCCGCTGGTATTCGTGCTGCTGGACGCGGTGCGTTTCGGCAAACGCGGGCGCTGAGCCATGATTCCGCGCCGCCAGGTCAAGAACCCGCACGCCGAAGCCGAGCAGTTCCGCCGTCGTGCGGCGCTGGGCTTCCTGGGGGTGCTGGTCTGCCTGCTCGGGCTGGGCGGCTGGTACTTCAAGCTGCAGGTGCTGGACCACGACATCTACGCCACCCGTTCGGAAGCCAACCGCATCAAGCCGCGGCCGGTGGTGCCGGGGCGCGGCATGATCTACGACCGCAACGGCCGTCTGCTGGCCGAGAACGTGCCGGCCTTCCGCCTGGACGTGACCCCGGACAAGGTCAAGGACATGGATGCCACGCTGGAAGGCCTGGCAAAGATCATCGAGATCAGTCCGGAAGAGCTGGAGGCGTTCAACAAGTCGCGCAAGGCGCGCCGCAAGTTCCTGCCGGTCACCCTCAAGCTGCGCATGACCGACGATGAGATGGCGCGCTTCGCTGTCGATCGCTGGCGTTTCCCGGGCGTCGAGCTGGAGCCCTACCTGACCCGCCGTTATCCGTACGGCGATCTGTTCGCGCACATCATCGGCTATGTCGGCCGTGTCGATGACAAGGATCTGGAGATCCTTGGCGAGGGCAATGCCGCGTTGACCCACATCGGCAAGTCGGGCCTGGAGCGCTATTACGAGCAGCAGCTGCGCGGCAAGGTCGGCTACGAGCAGGTGGAGACCAATGTGCAGGGCCGTGCGATCCGCACCATCGGCCGCGTCGCCGCGCAGTCCGGTGTCGACCTGCGCCTGTCGATCGACGCCGATCTGCAGCGGGCGATGGTTGCCGCCTTCGGCGACCAGGAAGGCTCGGCGGTCGCGATGGACCCGCGCACGGGCGAGGTCCTGGCGATGGTCAGCCTGCCGTCGTACGACCCGAACCTGTTCGTCAACGGCATCTCCCACGCCGACTTCAGAGCGTTGAACGACAATCCGTCGCGCCCGCAGTTCAACCGCCTCGTACTGGGCGGCGTGGCCCCCGGCTCGACGCTCAAGCCGCTGATCGCACTGGCCGGTCTCGACGCCGGCGTGCGCCGCCCGGAAGACAAGATCCTGTCCACCGGCATGTTCTACCTGCCCGGCACCAGCCGTGGCTGGGGCGATGCCAACCGTGGCGGCCATGGCTGGACCGACCTGCGCAAGTCGATCTCCAATTCGGTCAATACCTACTACTACCGGCTGGCGTTGGACCTGGGCATCGAGCGCTTCGATCATTACATGGACTACTACGGTTTCGGCCAGCCGACCGGCATCGACCTGACCGGCGAGATCGGCGGCATCCTGCCGTCACCGGCGTACAAGCGGAAGAGCCGCAAGGAAGCCTGGTACCCCGGCGATACGGTCAACATCAGCATCGGCCAGGGCGACTGGAAGGTCACCCCGCTGCAGCTGGCGCGGGGCGTCAGCGGTCTGGCCAGCGGGCAGCTGCGCACGCCGCACCTGGTCATCCAGCAGCGCGAAGGGTTCGACAGCGAGTGGACCGGGGTGCCGGCGCGCGACAGCAAGCCGATCAGCCCCAATCCGGACAACGTGCAGGCGGTGCGCGAAGGCATGATGGCGACCATGCAGCCCGGCGGCAGCGGCTGGCGGGTGGCGGTCGGGGCGCCGTACGTGATGGCCGGCAAGACCGGCACCGCGCAGGTGGTCAGCCGCCGTGGCACGGCAGCGGTGAATCCCAAGAGCCTGCCGATGCACCTGCGCCACCGCGCGCTGTTCGTCGGCTTCGCACCGGCCGATCAGCCGGTGATCGCGCTGGCGATCGCGGTGGAAGGTGGCGGTTACGGCGGCTCGGCAGCTGCGCCGATCGCGCGCAAGGTGTTCGATGCCTGGCTGCTGGGCAAGATGCCCGATGGCATCCAGCCGCTGGACAGCGAACGCGGCACCACCGCCATCGGTGCGACCGCTTTCGACAACGAGGATGTGGGCGCCCGCCAGGCGGGGGATGCTGCCGCCGCACAAATCGGTGAGCATCCGGTGCTGATCGGCGCTGCGGCCCCGCAGCCGCAGCCGCAGCCGGGAACGCCCGCTGCGCCGGCACCGGCACTGCCTGCCGCGGCGCGTCCACCGGCGGCTGCGGAGGCGACGCGATGAAGGCCTTCCTGCGATGGGCCGGGGACATGCTGCGGCGCTTCTTCAGCACGCTGGACTGGGTGCTGTGCCTTGCCCTGGGCGCGCTGATGATGATCGGCCTGGCCACGCTGAAGAGTGCAGGCGGCGACAGCCTGGTGATGGCGCAGGGCGCCCGCTTCGCCGTGGGCATGGCCGCGCTGTGGGGCATCTCGCGGGTACCGATCCTGCGCATCCGTTCGGCGACGCCGATGATCTACGCGATCTCCATGATCCCGTTGCTGGCGGTGTTCGTGCTCGGTACCGGCAAATACGGCCGGCAGTGGCTGGACCTGAAGTTCTTCTACCTGCAGCCGGCTGAACTGCTGAAGGTGAGCCTGCCGATGATGGTGGCCTGGTACCTGCACAAGGTGCCTTTGCCGCCACGCATCAATACGGTGCTGGTGTCGCTGGTCATCATCGGCGTGCCGACCGGTCTGGTGATGCTGCAGCCGGACTTCGGCACGGGCGTGCTGATCGCTGCCAGCGGCGTGTTCGTGCTGCTGCTGGCCGGGTTGCCATGGTGGTGGGTGGGGCTGGGCGTGGGCGGCGTGGCCGCGGTCGCGCCGCTGGCCTGGTTCTGGCTGCTGCGGCCCTACCAGAAAGACCGCATCATGATGTTCCTCGACCCGGAGATGGATGCGCTGGGCGCGGGCTGGAACATCATCCAGTCGAAGATCGCGATCGGTTCCGGCGGGTTCGACGGCAAGGGTTGGGGCGAAGGCTCGCAGTCGCACCTGAACTTCATTCCCGAGCAGACCACCGACTTCGCGTTCTCGGTGTTGAGCGAGGAATTCGGCTGGATCGGCGTGGCCATCGTGCTGGCGCTGTACCTGATGGTGATCGGGCGCTGCCTGTGGATCGCCAGCCAGTCGCGCGACTCCTATTCGCGGCTGCTGGCCGGTGCCACCGGCTTGGCGTTCTTCGTCTACGTGCTGGTCAATGGCGGAATGATCTCGGGTCTGTTGCCGGTGGTGGGCGTGCCGATGCCGTTGATCAGCTATGGCGGTACGTCGGCCGTCTCGCTGCTGGCCGGCTTCGGGCTGGTGATGGCGGTGCGCAGCCACAATCCCGTGCACGGCGGCTACGGCTAGTACCTCTGGGAGCGCGCGGCCGACGCAGGGTGCTGCACGCCTGCGTTTCGGGCAAGGCCGGGGCCGTCCAACGCTTGCGCAACGCCCTTCATGGAAGCGTTCCCATGAAGACGCGCAACAGCAGGTCCGCTGACCAAAGCCCTAAAAAAACGTTATCTGGTTCACATTTTTACACCGCGTTGATTTTGATCAATGGACTTGTCGTAATCGGCCTGCACAATGGCGGCCCGTTCGGCACGGCGCGCCGTCTATCGTTGCAGCGCGAGGGGGCGTCGGGCGGGAAGCAGTACTGATCCAACGGATACAGGCGCGCGGGGCACTGCCACTGGGGAGCGGCAGCCGCGCGCGTATCGACCGGATCCGGTCGCCGGTTGCGTCTGCGGGGATGGGGACGCAACCGGCAACCTCTCAACTGAATGCGATGGATCGCTCACATCGTTTTCACAATTTCGACTGCTCGCAAGCAAATCGTTGTGATTCATGGTGTTAGGGGTTTTAATTCATCCATGACCTGCTAACCTGCGACGATGATTCGACGCACTCTGGCCTGCATGCTTACCCTCGGCCTGGTCGCCTGCGCGACCCAGCCGACATCTCCACCGTCTTCACCGCAGGCCAGCAGTACGCCGCGCCATCCGGCCAGCAAGCCCAAGGGACCGGCCGAGGCCGCGCCGGAAGCCACCGCCGCCACCGCGCCGCCGGTCGATCTCACGCCGGTTCCGTTCGAGACCGCGCGCGCCACCTTCATCGCCGATACCGCCAAGCGTTACGGACTGCAGCCCGACGAGATCCGTCGCGTGCTCGACCAGGCGCAGGTGCGCCAGCCGATCATCGCCGCGATGTCGCGCCCGGCCGAACGGGTCAAACCCTGGAACGAATACCGGCCGATGTTCATCAGCAAGGCGCGCATCGACGGTGGCCGTGCCTTCCTCGCCGAACACCGCGCCGAGCTTGATCGCGTGCAGCAGCGCACCGGCGTTCCGGCCGAGGTGATTGTGGCGATCATCGGCGTGGAAACCAGCTATGGCAGGAATGCCGGCAACCACCGCGTGCTCGATGCGCTGTACACGCTGGCCTTCTACTACCCGCGCAGCGGCGATCCGGAGAAGCTGGAACGCGAGGTGCGCCGCGAGCTGTTCTTCCGTGATGAACTGGCCAAGCTGTTTGAACTGGGCCGCGAGGAGAAACTCGACATCACCACGCTCAAGGGCAGCTATGCCGGTGCGATGGGCATGGGCCAGTTCATGCCGTCCAGCTATCTGGACTATGCCGTGGACGGCAATGGCGACGGTCGCCGTGACCTGTTCAACAGCTACGACGACGTGTTTTCCTCCATTGCCAACTACTTCGTGAAGAAGGGAGGCTGGGTCCGGGGTGGGCAGGTGGCCGTGCCGGCGACACTCGCTCCGGGGCGCGAGGAATTCAATCCGACCGAGTGGGCACCGACCTGGTCGCTGGCCGACCTGGCCCAGCGTGGCTATCGGCCTGCCGCACCGGTACAGCCGGGTGCGACGGCGACTCCGGTGACCCTCGAGGGCAGCACCGGCAAGCAGTACTGGCTGGGCTTCCAGAACTACTACGCGATCACCCGCTACAACCTCTCGAAGATGTACGCGATGGCCGTGTTCCAGTTGTCCCAGGCCATTGCCGGACAGGAGCTGCCCCCGGCATGAACATCAGATGGCTGGTCCCTGGATTGATCGTCCTCGCGCTGGCCGCCTGCAGCAGCGCGCCGAAGAAGCCGGCCACCGCCGGCCACGGTGGAACGCCTTCCGGTACGGTGGTGCAGGGCAGGGGCACGCGCCCGGCGCATTGTCCCGAGGGGTCGCCCTATGCGGCGGCCAAGGAAGACCCGAACACGCGGGGCAACTACACCGCCGGCGGCCTGTACCGACCGGGCGTGAAAGACAGCACGCCGACCTACATTCCCAACGTGGCCTGCATTCCCGAGCCGGAAGTGACGGCTGAAACACGTTCGGCCATCGGCAACAAATCGCCGTACGTGGTGCTGGGCAAGTCGTACAAGGTGCTCGACGATACCCGCGACTATGTCGAGCGCGGTACGGCGTCGTACTACGGCGCCAAGTTCCATGGCCGCCTGACCTCGAACCGCGAGGTCTACGACATGTACCAGTTCACCGCTGCGCACAAGACGCTGCCGTTGCCCAGCTTCGCCCGGGTGACCAATCTGGACAACGGCGAGTCGGTGATCGTGCGGGTCAACGACCGGGGCCCGTTCCACGATGGCCGCGTGGTCGATCTGAGCTATGCCGCTGCGGTGCGCCTGGGCATCACCCAGCGCGGTACCGGCAATGTGGAGGTGCGCGCGCTGCAGCCGGGTGAGGGCAATCTGCTGGCGCAGAAGCCGTCGCGCCGCGAGCGCCGGGCGGCCGAAGCCGCCGCCGCTGCCGGTGCGGCGACGACGATGGCGAGCACTGTCGCCACGCGCCCGGCAGCCGACAGTGACATCGACCGCCTGGTCAAACGCCTGCCTGCCGATGCGGCGCCGACGCGGGGCCAGCCGGCCACCACGCAGGCGGTGGTCAGCACGCTGCCGGACGTGGCGGTCAGCAGCCTGCCGCCGAGTGCGGTGGCCGTCCGCGGTGCGGCACCTGCCGCCGCGCCGACGAGGGTCGCTGCCACTGCGCCGCGCGCTTCTGCGGCGCCGGCCAGCAGTCCCACGCTGTCGCAGCAGGTGGTGGGGGCGGTGATGGTGCAGGTAGCCAGCTTCTCCAACCGTGACAATGCCAATCGTGCGATGGGTCAGCTCAATGCGGCCGGCATCGTCGGCGCGACCATCAGCGACATCGCCGCCGGTGGCCGCACGCTCTTCCGCCTGCGCGTACCCGCCAGCGACCATGCCAGTGCCGCGGAACTTGTCGGCCGCATTGCCGGTCTGGGCCTTGGATCGCCGCAGATCGTCAAGGATTGATCCCGCCCGGGTCGGTGCTGCCGGCCCGGGCCACCCCGGCCTACAATGGCCATTCTGTTCCCCCTCCATTCCCGGCCGTCCCTGGAGCCCGCTGTCCAATGAATTTCCGTTCCGCCGCCACCGCCCTGGCCGCCACCCTGGTGGTGGGCCTGGCTTCTGCCCAGACGCCGCTGCCGACCCCGGCCGCACCCGCACCTGCCGCCGCTGCGGCTCCGGCCACCGTGGCCACGCCACCGGCCCCGGTGCCGAGTGTGTCCAAGGCCTGGATCCTGATGGACTACGCCACCGGCCAGGTGCTGGCAGGCGAGAACATCCATGAGCAGCTGGCGCCGGCCAGCATCACCAAGGTGATGACGTCCTACGTGATTGCCGCCGAGGTCAAGAACGGCAAGGTCCGTGCGGATGACCAGGTGATGATGAGCGAGCGCGCCTGGCGCGAAGGCGGTGCGGGTACCGACGGCAGCTACAGCGGCTTCCCAGTGAACCAGACGGCGCGCTTGGAAGACATGGAAAAGGGCATGGCCATCCAGTCCGGCAACGATGCCGCGATCGCCCTGGCCGAGCACGTGGCGGGCAGCGAGGAAGCCTTCGCCTCGCTGATGAACAGCTACGCCGCCAAGATCGGCATGAAGAACTCGCACTTCGTCAACGCCCACGGCCTGACCGCCGCGGGCCACCACAGCACCGCCTATGACCTGGCCCTGCTGGGCCGGGCGATGGTGCGTGATTACCCGGAAACCTACGCGTACAACAAGATCAAGGAATTCCAGGTCGGCAACATCAAGCAGCCCAACCGCAACCTGCTGTTGTGGCGCGACGGCAGTGTCGATGGCATCAAGACCGGGCACACCTCCGAGGCGGGCTACTGCCTGATGAGTTCGGCGCAGCGCGGTGACCAGCGCCTGATCGCGGTGGTGCTGGGTGGCGCCTCCGAGAAGCAGCGCGCCGATGACAGCCTGGCGCTGTTGAACTGGGGCTTCCGCTTCTTCGAAACGCACCGCCTGTATGAGCCGGGCAAGGCCGTCGCCGAGCACAAGGTGTGGAAGGGCACCAGTGACAAGGTGCAGCTGGGCGTGGCCCAGCCGATGCTGGTCAGCGTGCCGCGTGGCCGTTACAACGACCTGAAGCCGAGCATCGATGTGCCCAAGACGCTGGAAGCGCCGTTCACGGCCGGCCAGCAGATCGGCACGGTGAAGGTGAGCCTGGATGGCAAGGTGGTGGCCGAAGCGCCGCTGGTGGCGGTGGCTGCCGTCGAGCAGGCCGGCTTCTTCAAGCGCCTGTGGGACAGCTTCTGGATGTGGTGGGAATCGGAATGATGCGCGGCGCCGTGCGCTGACATGAAAAGGAAAAGGCCGGCGCATGCCGGCCTTTTTCGTAGCAGCCGATGTGCGGACCGGGCGTCCGCACTGTTCTACAGCGAGCGGCTGATGGTGAAGCTGCCGAACACCGGTGCCTCGCGCTGGCCATTGAACTCGCGGGTGCTGTGGTAGCGCGCCGCCGCGAACTTCCAGCGCCCGCGCATCACCGCGATTCCGTAGCCGCCGTAGGCCACGATGTGGCGCTTGTCGACGCTGTGGCTGTTGCGGAAGGTGTTGCCATCCAGAGTGATGTCGCGGATCACCCAGGCAGCATCGCTGGTGGCGAACAGGTGCCATGACCAGCCGCTCGGCCTGCCACTGCGGGTCGGCGCGGTGTTCTCGCCGGCAGGACGCAGCGGCGTGCTGCCGAAGTCATCCGGCAGCTTCCAGCCGAAGCGCACTTCGCCACCGATGTTGGCCTTGGTCGCCAGGTTGCCGACCGAGCCGCCGTAGTGGCTGATCGCGTCCCAACCCCAGCCGCCCGCGTTGACGCTGGCATCGCCCGGCCAACGCCGCATCCGCTCATGGGTCAGCATCAACAGCGGCTCGTTGTGCAGCTGGTTGTCCCAGCCCTGGAATTTCTCGTCGCCCAGCACCTCATGCACGGCGTTCTGCACCTGCTTGCCCTGGGCCCACGGACCGACAACGCCCAGCGTCAGCTGGGTGGTCTGCAGTCGATCACCACTGCGTGCGTTGTAGCCGAAGCTGGCGATCAGCACGCCCGCGTAGGGGCGGTCATCCTTGATCAGGTCCTTCCGGGTGAAGTCGGTCGGGGTGAAAATGCCCTGGGCGATGCTGAAGATCATGTTCTGCTGTTCGAACCGGCCCGGGTGCAGGCGCTCCAGATAGCCGTTGACCCAGCGCGCCAGGCGCGGCAGGCAGGGATCGTCGGTGTAATCGACGAGGTTCGGCGACACCAGGGTCAGCTCCGCGCCGTTGGTATACCCCTGGTCCTGGTGGCGGCCGCCGAACAGGTCGTTGTCAACGCGGAAATTGATCTGTGGCGGGTGCTCACGCATGGCATCGGGGCCGCATTGTTCGGCGGCCTGCGCGGCAAGGGGGAGGGCGGCGGCCAGCAGGCCGGACAGCCCGAGGGCTGCGACGCTACGCATGGATGGAATGCTCATGGGGAAAGGGGTGGTTGTCTGTCGTTATATGCAACGACACGGTACCCCGAGCGGCGTGACGGTACGAGCGCGTCCCGGTCACTTGTCTGTTCCGAAAACGACATTGTCTCGTGACGACAACCGGCGCCGGTGGGGGCTTGCCGTGCCCCCGCGGCAGGAAGCTGAATGGGAATTCAGGTGCAACGCAGCGGCCTGCCGGTGTCCGTGTTGAGCTGGATGAATACTCTTGGGTTTGTTGCCCCGCGGCCCGATAATGGGTCCATGGAAATCAAGTCCGACAACCCCGACCACGGCTTCCAGTTCCCCGGCCAGTTCGAGCTCAGCGCCATGGGCCCGGCCAACCGCGGCCTGGAGCATGAGCTTCCCCGACTGCTGCAGGCCGAAGGCCTCGACGTCGTGAACGAGCGCATCAGCTGGAAGCATTCGTCCAATGGCAAGTACGTGTCGGTCCGGCTGGTGTTCAAGGCCGAGACCCGCGAACAGTACGACGCCGCCCATCGGGCGCTGCGCGATCACCCGGAAGTGAAGTGGACGCTGTAGCCGACAGCTGCCCGGCCGACGCAGCTCCGGAAAACCGTCCGCCGCGTCCGGCGCTGGTGCGCGACCTTGGCCGCCAGGCCTATGAGCCGGTCTGGCGGGCGATGCAGCGCTTCACCGATCAGCGTGCTGATGAGACGACCGACGAGCTGTGGGTGGTCGAGCACGATCCGGTGTTCACCCTCGGCCAGGCCGGCAAGGACGAGCATGTGCTGGCGCCAGGGGCGATCCCGGTGCTGCACGTGGACCGCGGCGGCCAGGTCACCTACCACGGGCCGGGGCAGATCGTGATCTACCCGCTGCTGCGCCTGCCCCGCCTGGGCATCGGCGTGCGCGACTACGTGTGCCGCATCGAGCAGGCCATCATCGATACGCTGGCCGAATGGAACATCGGTGCCGAACGCCGTGAAGGTGCCCCGGGCGTCTACGTCGGCAATGCCAAGATTGCCGCACTGGGTATCCGCGTGCGCCGCGGCTGCACCTTCCATGGCCTGGCCTTCAACGTGGCCATGGACCTGGAACCCTTCCACCGCATCAACCCCTGTGGTTACCAGGGGCTGCAGGTGACCTCGGTGGTAGACTTGGGCGGGCCGTCCGGGATGGATGCCGTCAAGACGGTGCTGCTGGAACAGCTGGCCCGCCAGTTCGGCCTGCGGCTGCAGCACGTGCCCGAACTGCCTGATCTCTCTGCGGCCGCCTGACCGCTCCCCGGAACTGCCATGACTGAAACCACTGCCCGCACCATTCCCCTGCAGATCGTGCAGGGCGACATTCCGACCGCCGCGCCGTTGCAGGCCGGCGTCAAGCAGCTGGGCGGGGACAAGATCAACCGTTCGCCGGTTCAGTTCGCCGATGCACCGGTGCTGCGCAAGCCCTCCTGGATCCGCGTGCGCATTCCTTCCGGCAACGCGGTCCAGAACCTGAAGGCCAAGCTGCGCGAGAACCGCCTGGTGACGGTCTGCGAGGAAGCCAGCTGCCCGAACATCCATGAGTGCTTCGGCCACGGCACGGCGACCTTCATGATCCTGGGCGAGGTCTGCACCCGCCGCTGCTCGTTCTGCGACGTCGCCCACGGCCGGCCCAAGCCGCCGGATGCCAACGAGCCGGCCAGCCTTGGCCAGACGGTGGCCGACATGGGCCTGAAGTATGTGGTGGTGACCAGTGTCGACCGCGATGACCTGCGCGACGGCGGTGCCCAGCACTTCGTCGACTGCATCACCGCCATCCGTGAGAAGTCGCCGGGTACCCGCATCGAAGTGCTGACTCCGGACTTCCGCGGCAAGGGCCGCATGGAGCGCGCGCTGGACATCCTCGCGCAGAACCCGCCGGACGTGTTCAACCACAACATCGAGACCGTGCCGGACCTGTACCGCAACGTGCGCCCGGGCGCGGACTACCAGTGGTCGCTGACGCTGCTGAAGAGCTTCAAGGCCCAGCACCCGCAGGTGCCGACCAAGAGCGGCATCATGCTCGGCCTGGGCGAGGACTTCGAGCAGATCAAGGCGACGATGCGTGACCTGCGTGCCCACGACGTGGACATGATCACCATCGGCCAGTACCTGCAGCCGACCGCGCACCACCACCCGGTGCTGAAGTACTGGACGCCCGAGGATTACAAGGCGCTGGAAGACTACGGCTATGAGCTGGGCTTCAGCCACGTCGCCTCAGGCCCGATGGTGCGCTCTTCGTACCACGCCGACGTGCAGGCCAAGGGCGCCGGCGTTTCCTGACCGGTAGCGCCGGGCCATGCCCGGCGGTTCTTTCCCGCTGCGCTCGCCGGGCATGGCCCGGCGCTACCGATGGGCGTGCCTGCCACCGTGGTGGGCGCGCACCGTTGGTCCGCACGCCTTCGCCTGCATTCACAATTTGCTACACCGGCCCCGCTAGGCTGGTTTTCCACCGGATGCGGGCGGGTGACAAACCCGGCAACTTTCGGCACTGTCGTGATGTCTGAACACCACGCAGTCTCCCCCTTGGCAAGGCGCCTTCGAGCACGTTCATGAAATTCAAAGCCCCCGCATTCCTGATGGCCCTGGCGCTGGTCGCACCGCTGGCGCTGTCGGCCAAGGCCGATTCGCCGGCGCTGCCGGCTGCGGCGACCGCCGATCAGGTGACCACCTCCAAGCTGGTATACGGCCTGTTGTCCGACAGCCGGTACGCCTACCGTCCGCGTGCGCTCGACGAAGCCACCTCCAAGGATGTGTTCAAGCGTTACCTGGAAACCCTGGACGGCGGCAAGCAGTACTTCACCCAGGCCGATGTGGCGCGCTTCGCACCCTTCGAGGCGAACATCGCCAATGCCATCCGTGGCGGTGAACTCGAGCCAGCCTTCCAGGTCTTCGCGGTGTACAAGCAGCGCGTAGGCGAGCGCGTGGCCTACGCACGCAAGCTGCTCAGGCAGGAGCCGGACTTCACCACCGACGAGCGCTTTGAGTACGACCGCAAGAAGGTGCCGTGGGCAGCCAGCAATGCCGAGCTGGATGAGCTGTGGCGCAAGTCGGTCAAGAACGACTGGTTGCGCCTGAAGCTGGCCGGCAAGAAGCCCGACGACATCCGCAAGACGCTGGACAAGCGTTACGCGACGCTGGAGAAGTCGGTCAACGAGCTGAAGGGCGAGGATGTCTTCCAGTTCTTCCTCAACGCCTACACCAGTGCGGTCGATCCGCACACCGACTACTTCACTCCGCGTACTGCCGAGAACTTCAACCAGGCGATGTCGCTGTCGCTGGAAGGCATCGGTGCGCAGCTGCAGCGGCAGGACGACATGGTGGTGATCCGCGAGATCATCGCCGGCGGACCGGCCTCCGTGGATGGCACCCTGAAGCCGGGTGACCGCATCGTCGGTGTCGGCCAGGGCAAGTCCGGCGTGGTGGAGGATGTGATCGGCTGGCGCATCGACGATGTCGTGGCCAAGATCCGCGGTGCCAAGGACACCCAGGTCAAGCTGGAGTTCATCCCGGCCGAGGAGGGCGCCGATGGCAAGCATCACACCCTGGTCCTGACCCGGCAGAAGGTGCGCCTGGCCGAGCAGGCCGCCAAGGGCGAGACCATGACCATTCCGGCCGCCAACGGCGAGCCGGCGCGGAAGATCGGCGTGATCAAGCTGCCGACCTTCTACCAGGACTTCGAGGGCCGCCGCCGCAATGCCGCCGATTACGCGTCGGCCACGCGCGATGTGGCCAAGCTGCTGGCGGGCTTCAAGAACGACAAGCTCGATGGCGTGGTGCTGGACCTGCGCAACAACGGTGGTGGCTCGCTGGACGAGGCGATCGAACTGACCGGGCTGTTCATCGAACAGGGCCCCGTGGTGCAGGTGCGTGAATCGGGCGGCCGCATTACCGTCAACAGCGACCGCAATCAGGGCGTTGCGTGGGACGGCCCGCTGGCCGTGCTGGTCAACCGTGGTTCGGCCTCGGCGTCGGAAATCTTCGCCGGTGCCATCCAGGACTACGGCCGCGGCCTGGTGATCGGCGAGACCACCTTCGGCAAGGGCACCGTGCAGAACATCGTCGACCTTGACCGCTGGCCGAGCGGCGAAACGCAGCGCTTCGGCCAGGTCAAGCTGACCATCGCCCAGTTCTTCCGCATCAGCGGCAGCAGCACCCAGCACAAGGGCGTGGTACCGGACCTGGCGTTCCCGGCCAGCGTCGATGCGACCGAGTTCGGCGAAAGCACCTACGACAATGCCTTGCCGTGGACCCGCATCGCCGCGGTGCCGCACACGCAGTACGGCAATTTCGCGCCGCTGCTGCCGAAGCTGGAGACCCGCCACGACGCACGCATCGCCACCGACAAGGAATTCGTGTGGTGGAACGAGGATGTCGAGCAGTTCCGTGCCGAAGCGGCGAAGAAGTATGTCTCGCTCAATGAAGCGACGCGTCGCGCCGAGCGGGAACGCCAGGACACCCAGCGCAAGGAGCGCCAGATCATGCGCAAGGAGCTGGGCCTGGCACTGGACCCGCTGGCCGATGACAGCAGCGATGATGGCCTGACCGGCAACGAGCGCGATATCGTCAAGGATGCCGCCCGTGAGAAGGCCGCCGAGAAGCGACCGGACCCGCTGCTGCGTGAATCCGCTGCGATCCTGGCCGATGCGGTGAATCTGCTGGCCAATGATCGCCCGCTGTCGGCGCAGGTCCTGCCGCAGTCCACCGGGGCTGGTCGCTGGGCCGACTGAGCCACGCGTGACATGACGTACCCCACGGGGCCGGCAATGCCGGCCCCGTCTGCGTTCACGGGTAGCGCCGGGCCGTGCCCGGCGAGCGCAGCGGTTGGCGGACGCTGTCGGGCCATGCCGCTGCCGGTGCATGAACCGGGAGCAACGGCCTGCGCCGCCAGCGGTGCTGTCGACCTGCCGCACACGGGGGCGGGGCTACCCTTGCAGCTACCTTTCTCGCAGGAGTTCCCATGCGGGTCTCCCCCCTGTGCAGCGTTGCCGTGGGCATTGCCAGTGCCCTGATCCTGTCGGCCTGCGGTGGCCGCGCCGCCGACAGCACCGTGCTGCGCGAGTCCTTCGATTCCGGCGACACCTTCTCCCGGACCGTCGACAGCCGTCCGGCCGATGCCTGTGAAGCGGCGCGACGGGCCCTGCTCAGCCAGGGCTATGCGATCGCCCGCGTCGATGACGCGCAGGTGGAGGGGAGCAAGAACTTCCAGCCACGCGAGGATGATCACGAGCAGCTGGTACTGCGCATCTCCTGCGCGCCGCGTGGCAGCCAATCGCTGGTGTTCGTCAGCGCGGTGCAGGACCGCTATGCGTTGAAGAAGAGCCCGACCTCGGCCAGCGTGGGCGTGGGCGCGCTGGGCTCGGTATCGCTGCCGTTCGGCAGCAATGACGATTCCCTGGTGAAGGTTGCCAGCAGCACCATCACGGATGCCGACTTCTACCGCCGGTTCTTCCAGCGCCTGCAGCAGTACCTGCCGGCCGCCCCCGGTGAGGCGCCGCCGGTTCCGGAACGGTTGCCTGCTCCCCCCGTATCGGAGCCGGCGGCGGCGACGGATCAGGGTTGAGCGTGCGGCGTGGGCTGATGGTCATGGCCCTGCTGCTGGCTTCGCCGGCAGGCAGTGCGGCGGCGGCCGTGGACTGCACGCAGGGCCTGCTGGAGCGGCTGGGCTGGCGATTTGAAGTGGCTGCGGTCAGTGCACCACAGATCCAGGGTGGCCCGGTGTGCACCCGGGCATCGCTGGTCGAGGCGCAGGCCGCAGGTGATCTGCGTGTGCGATGGCCGCAGACGCTGGATGGGGCGCAGCGCGAGGTGCTGCTGCAGCAGCTGCTGGAGGACCCTGCCACGGTCTGTGCCTATGCCTTCGAACTGGGTGCGGCAACCCGACGGGCCGCCACGTCGCTGCAGGGCAATCCGCAGTTCCGCTTCTCCGGCGCACAGCTGGGCTGGATCGGCTTCGGGATGCAGGGCGCACGGGCGCAGGGCTGGCAGCGCGTGCGCAGCTTCGGCCGCGGCTACGTTCCCGTGGATGGCAACAGCCGTGCGCTGCAGGCGTTCTACGGCGGCGCGGTGCGTGCCGAATGTGGTGTCGGCCGCCAGGTCGCGCAGCTGGCAACGCAGCGCGAGCTGTATGGCGATGCAGCGTTCGACGCGGAGTTCACCGCAGGCGAACTGTCGATCGGCACCTTCATCGCGCTGCATGGCACCGACAGTGTCCTGCTCGGTGCGCATGCGGGCGACTTCCTTGCCGACGGCAAAGCCGTGCGCACCTCGGCGAGGGGACGCCAGGCCTTCGCGGGCGTACCCGGCTTCATCGAACACGTGTACGACAAGAGCACGCTGGACGATCTGAGCAACCAGGCCGAGAACTTCGTCGTGGTCGACGTCGGGCCGGACGCAGCGCAGGCGCTTGCCCGCCACGGAGGCCTGACCTGGTACGACCAGCGCAATGCCGAGCTGTGGCAGCTGGCGCAGGGGCTGCCGCGGGTGGGGCGGCGCTATTTCGAGCGGCTCCTGTTCGAACGCGACCCTGGCCTGCGGGCGCGCCTTCCAGCGCGCTACCACGCCCGCCTGGCACGCATGGACCAGTTGCTGGACGATCCGTTCTACCAGCAGTTCGTGATCTACGTGCATCCGCGCGGTATACGTCCCATCGGCTACCACGTCGCCCGGCTGCTCGACCGCAATCCACGAACGCCGTTTTCGATCGACCTGGCGGTGCACAATCTGCATACCACGCTCTACCGGCGTTGGCGCGAGGCGCAGCTGCGCCATTGTGCGTCAACCGGCAGGCCAGGCAGCCTGACCCTAGACCCCAACTGAAGGTGAAACAATGGATATTGCAATGATCGGCCTTGGCCGCATGGGCGCCAACATGGCCCAGCGCCTGCATCGCGGCGGCCACCGCGTGGTCGGCTACGACCCGGGCGAAGGCGCCCGCCAGCGCGCCGCGGAGGCCGGCATCGAAGTGGTCGATTCACTGGCCGCCGCGGTCGCCGCGCTGCCGGTGCCGCGCGTGCTGTGGTTGATGGTGCCGGCGGGCGAAACGGTCGACCAGACGCTCGGCCAGCTGACCCCGCACCTGGCCGAGGGTGACATCGTCATTGACGGCGGAAACTCCAATTACCAGGACTCGATCCGCCGCGCCAAGGCACTGGCCGAGGACGACCTGGGCTACGTCGACTGCGGCACCAGCGGCGGCATCTGGGGGCTGCAGGAGGGCTACAGCCTGATGGTCGGCGGTGAGGCGAAGGTGGTTGAGCAGGTTGCGCCGCTGCTGCGCACGCTGGCGCCAGCGGAGGATCGGGGCTGGGCACGCGTCGGTCCTCCCGGTGCGGGCCACTTCACCAAGATGGTCCACAACGGCATCGAGTACGGAATGATGCAGGCCTACGCCGAAGGCTTCGCACTGATGGAACGCAAGCAGGACATGGAGCTGGACCTGGCACAGGTTGCCGAGGTCTGGCGCCATGGCAGCGTGGTGCGTTCGTGGTTGCTCGACCTGAGTGCCGAGGCGCTCAAGCGCAATCCGTCGCTGGATGGCATCGCCCCCTATGTGGAGGATTCCGGCGAAGGCCGCTGGACCGTGGCCGAAGCGATCGCGCTGGATGTGCCGGCGCCGGTGATCACGCTCTCGCTGCTGGAACGCCTGCGGTCGCGCGAGTCGAATTCGTTCACTGACCGCCTGCTGTCGGCGATGCGCAACGAATTCGGTGGGCACGCGATCAAGAAGTCGTAAGCGCCAGGACCGGAGCCCTTCGGTGCTGCCGTGGGGTTCCGGGCCGCAGACCGCGATCAGTTCAGTGCGATGCGCCGGGCCTCGCGCGCGCTGTCCCTGCCAGCCTGCAGCAAGCGCATTACCTGCAGCGCCTGCAGCGGGCTGACCGTGGGTTCACCGTCACCCTGCATCGCCGCAGCGAACCGGGCATACAGGCGGCGGTAGTCGCCCGGCAGGTTGTCGACCGTGCTGCGTTGCACGTTGTCCTCGGCATCGCAGTACACCCGCTCGCCGTGACGCGGGTCGATGCCCCAGCCCGGCGCGCCCGGCGCAACGCCGCGGCGCAGCTGTGCTTCCTGCACGTCCACGCCCAGCTTGATCCAGCTGGCGCGGCTGCCGTGCACGGCGAACCGAGGTGTCGGTGCCGCCACCAGCGAACCGGCATGGAGGATCGCGCGGTGCCGCGGGTAATGCAGCACCGCATGGAAGTAATCGATGCCGCTGCCGCCTTCGCGCTGCACCGCCAGGTCCGCGTCGATCGCCTGCGGCCAGCCGAACAGCACCAGCATCTGATCCAGCAGATGCGGTGCAAGGTCGTACCACAGACCACTGCCAGGCCCCTCCTGCTCCCGCCAGCGCTCGCGCACGTGCGGGCGGTAGCGATCGAAATGCGCATGGCATTCGGCGACTTCGCCGAGCGCACCTTCGGCCAGCAGGCCCTGCAGCGTCAGGAAATCCGCGTCGAAACGGCGATTCTGGAACACCGTGACGATGCGGTCCGCATCGCGCGCCGCCGCCAGCACGGCTTCGGCTTCGGCCACGTCCAGTGCGAAGGGTTTGTCCACAAGCACATGCTTGCCAGCGGCCAGCGCTGCCATCGCCAATGGCGCGTGCTGGTCATTCGGCGTGGCAATCACCACCGCATCCACCGCCGGATCGTCGAATACGTCCTGGGGTGCCGCTCGCACGTGTACATCGCTGAACGTGCGCAGCAGCAGGTCGCGCTGCGAACTGACCACGCTGTGCAGCGTCAGTCCCGGCGTGTGCTGGATCAACGGCGCGTGGAAAACGCGGCCGGCAAGGCCGTACCCGATCAGGGCCAGTTGCAGGTCAGGGCGCATGGCAGTGCTCCGCGCAGATCAGGCATGCAGGGTAAACGACGGCGGGCCGGGATCCAAAGCTGAACCGTTGCAGCGATGACAGGCGCGATTCACGGCGGCATGACCGCAGCGCCACGCCTGCTGCACGGCGCTGCGGCCACACTGGCCCCACATTCCGCAGGAGGTAACACACGATGAACACCCCGACCCGCACGCTGATTGCTTCGGCCCTCACCCTGGGCCTGGCGCTGTCCTCCTCGGCTGCATTCGCCAAGGATCCGGCAGCCAAGAGCCCGCCCACCACCGACCATTCTGCGATGACCCACGCCGATCGCCACGACTCCAACGAGCCGGTGACCGACACCTGGATCACCACCAAGGTGAAGGCTGACCTGCTGGCCAGCAGCAATGTGCCGGGCACCGAGGTCAAGGTGGAAACCGTGAACGGCGTAGTCAGCCTCAGCGGCACGGTGGCGACCCAGGCCGAGCACGACAAGGCCGTCACCACGGCCAAGGGCATCAAGGGCGTCACCCGCGTTGATGCCAGCGCGCTGAAGGTGAGCGCGGCGGCCAAGCGCTGATCCCGGGCGCCGCCCCGCGGCGCCGCAGCACAGCTGCATGAGGGTGGAGCCGGGCCAGTCCCGGCTCCACCCATGATGTTTTCTGGACCGTTCAGCTGCCGGGACCAGACATTCCAGAGGTGTGACCGCCTGCGCTATATTGCCGGTTCCGCCGCAGTTGGGCCTCTCCGGGCCCATCCCTCTGCGGCCGTGCTGATGAGGAACTATGGCGCTGGTGTTCAGTGACGACATCTGGGATCGCTGGCGATTGCCGGCCCTGGCGCTGGCTGCCGCCGCGATCATCGTCGTGCCGTGGTTGACCCAGCGCAAGCTTCAGCGTGAAAACGAAGAAGCCATGACCTGGGTGACGCATACCCAGGCGGTTGGCGTGGCGCTGCAACAGTTGCAGGCCGATGTGCGCGATGTCGAGTCGGCGGCGTTGACGCTGTCCAAGGGCGTGGACGCGCCCGGCCTGCGCGAGCGCATGGCCAAGGCCAACGAGATTCCCGGCCGACTCGCAGAGCTGGGCCGGATGACACGGGATAATCCTGAACAGCTGATCCGCATCGGTCGCATCGAGTCCATGCTGGAAGGGCGGCTGGCGGTGGCGCGCGCGCTGGCCAAGGCCGAACCGAACAGTGACCAGCGCGCACTGGTACAGGACCTGAGTACCCGCTACCCGATCCGCAGCCTGGTTGAAGAGCTGCAGAACAGCGAGCAGGCGCTGCTGGCCGAGCGGGCCGAACAGGCTGCGCGGCAGCGCAGGCAGACCGAATTCGTCTCGTGGAGCTCGCTGGTGGTGCAGCTGGCGTTGCTCGGCCTGGTGCTCTGGCTGCTGCAGCGGCAGATCGGTCGACGCCTGCAGGCCGAGCGGCAGTCGCTGCGCTCGGCCGCGCGTGCCGCTTCAGTACTGCAGACCGTGCGCGAGCCGATCGTGCTGCTCGACCGCGAGCTGCGCGTGCAGCTGCACAATCCGGCCTTTGCCGAGTTGTACGGCCTGCAGGATGAACGTGCCGATGGCCTGCTGCTGGATGACGTCGGCGACGGCGCCTGGCGGGACGCCGTCGTGCGCCAGCGCCTCGTCGATGTGCTGCTGCGCGGTCGCGAGCTGTGGGACTTCGAGCACGAACAGCGCACCTCCGAGGGCGTGGTGCGCTACATGCTGCTCAACGCCCGGCGCATGCCGCTGCCGGATACCGACGATGAAGTGGTCCTGCTGACCGTCAGCGATGTCACCGTGCAGCGCGCCGTGCAGTCGCGTGTTGAGGAACTGAACCGCCAGCTGGAAGGCAAGGTGGCGCAGGTCTCGGAAGTCAATCGCGAGCTGGAAGCATTCAGCTATTCGGTGTCGCATGACCTGCGCGCGCCGCTGCGCCACGTTGCCGGCTTCTCCGACAAGCTGTCGCGCCATCTGGGCGAGAGCGCCGACGAGAAGAGCCTGCATTACCTGGGCGTGATCTCCAGCTCGGCGCGGCGCATGGCGACGCTGATCGACGATCTGCTGGTCTACTCGCGGCTGGGGCGCGCAGCGATGCGCCAGCAGGCAGTGGACATGCAGTCGCTGGTGTCCGATACCCGTGCGATGCTCGATTCCAACCTGCAGGCCGAGGCTGAAAGCACTGGCCAGGTCCATCACGTCGAATGGAACATCGCACCGCTGCCGATCGTGGTGGCCGATGAGAACATGATGCGCCAGGTGTGGCTGAACCTGCTTGGCAACGCGGTCAAGTATTCCAGCAACCGCGAGCCGGCGAAGATCCGCGTGGATTACCAGCCGCAGCCTGATGGCGGCCATCAGTTCACGGTCAGCGACAATGGTGCAGGCTTTGACATGGCCTATGCCGGAAAGCTGTTCGGCGTGTTCCAGCGCCTGCACAAGGCCAGTGATTACCCCGGTACCGGCATCGGCCTGGCCAGCGTACGCCGTGTACTGACCCGTCATGGAGGCCGGGTCTGGGCCGAAGCCGAACCGGATGCCGGCGCAACCTTCCACTTCTACCTGCCTCCCGCGCTCGACGCGGACAAACAAGGTCCCTCCGCATGACGACTCTGCGCACCATCCTTCTTGCCGAAGACAGCCCGGCCGATGCCGAGATGGCGATCGACGCCCTGCAGGAAGCCCGCCTGGCCAATCCCATCGTGCACGTCGAGGACGGCGTGGAGGTCATGGACTACCTGCTGCGGCGCGGCACCTTCGCCAGCCGCGAGGAGGGCCTGCCGGCGGTGCTGCTGCTGGACATCAAGATGCCGCGCATGGACGGCCTGGAAGTGCTGCGGCAGATCCGTGAGCACGAGGAACTCAAGCGCCTTCCCGTGGTGATCCTGTCCTCCTCGCGCGAAGAGAGCGATCTGGCCCGCAGCTGGGACATGGGCGTGAACGCCTACGTGGTCAAGCCGGTGGACGTGGACCAGTTCTTCGGTGCCGTGCAGACCCTGGGCAAGTTCTGGGCACTGATCAACCAGGCACCGGAACTCGAGTAAGCCCATGCCCCTGACCGGTCCCTCCCTCGGGGCACTGCGCATCCTGCTGGTGGAGGATTCGCCGGAAGACGCCGAGCTGATGTCCGAACAGATGCTGGATGCGGGCCTGGAAGCCCGCTTCGAGCGCGTTGAGAGCGAGGCGGAACTGCGCCAGGCGCTGGCCGCATTCCAGCCGGATATCGTGCTGTCCGACCTGAGCATGCCCGGTTTCTCCGGCGACGACGCCCTGCGCATCGTGCGCGAGACGGCGCCGGACGTTCCCTTCATCTTCGTCTCGGGCACGATGGGTGAGGAGAATGCAGTGGCGGCGCTGCAGAAGGGCGCCAACGACTACATCATCAAGCACCAGCCGGCGCGCCTGCCGTCGGCGGTGGCCCGTGCGATCCGCGAGGCGCGCAGCGCGGTGGAGCGTTCGCGCGTGGAGACCGAGCTGATGCGCGCGCAACGGCTGGAAAGCCTTTCGCTGCTCGCCGCTGGCCTCAGCCACGACCTGCGCAACATCCTGCAGCCGCTGCTGATCATGCCGGACCTGCTGAAGGCGCGCACCGATGATCCGCAGCTGCACCACCTTGCGGATGTGATCGCCGAGTGCGGCCGCCGCGGTCATGAAATGGCGGAATCGATGTTGTCGTTCGTCCGTGGCTCGCGCAAGCCCAGCGAACGCGTGCAGATCGACGGCCTGTTCGACGCGGTGGCGCTGCTGCTGCGCAGCAACGTGCCCGATGCCGTGCGCCTGCACCTGCAGGTGGAAGACGAGGGGCTGGCGGTCGATGCGAACTACACCGAGCTGCAGCAGGTGCTGTTGAACCTGGCACTCAATGCGATCCAGGCGATGCCCAGCGGCGGCCGCCTGAGCCTGACCGCAAGCCATGCCGGCGAGCGCGACGGTGTGGACTGGATGCGCATCGCGGTGGCCGACGAAGGCATCGGCATGGATGCCGACACGCTCTCGCACCTGTTCAATCCCTTCTTCACCACCAAGGCGGACGGTACCGGCCTGGGCCTGATTTCCTGCAAGCGCATCGTCGAAGGTGCTGGCGGCAGCATCACGGTCACCAGCCAGCCGGGGCAGGGCACCTGCTTCGAGCTGCGCCTGCCGATGCGTGACGCCATCGAGAGCGGCGAGCCGATCGAGCAGCTGGTGGCACTGGGCAGTGGCCAGTCGATCCTGGTGGTCGATGGCGAAGCCACACGCCTGTCGCTGCTGGGCAACGCGCTGTCCAGCCAGGGATATCAGCTGCAGTTGGCTTCCGATGGCCCGGCGGCGTTGCGCTGGATGCAGCAGGAGGCGATGCCGGCGCTGGTGATCGCCGATGCCGGCTCCAAACTGCTGCCGGCCAGCCAGCTGCTGGGCGAAATGGCCGGACTGGGTTACCGGGGGCCGGCGCTGGTGCTGGAAGACGCGTCAGTGGACGTTCCGGCCGATGCATTCCCTGATGGCATCGAGGTGCATGTGCTGCGCAAGCCGTTGCAGATGCAGCAGGTGTTCCGCGCGGTGGCAGAGGCGCTGGGCTGAATTGCGTCGCCGGGCATGGCCCGGCGCTACCGGAAGCGGTAGGTAGCGCCGGGCCATGCCCGGCGTCATCGAAGGCGGTGGGTAGCGCCGGGCCATGCCCGGCGGCCGTTCAGGTCGGCCGTTCCTGGGTCTCCCACGGGAAGCGTGGCAGGCTGTCCACAGCCTGTTCCAGCCGCCGTGACCAGTTCTGGTGGATGTCCGCGTACAGGGGCGAGTCCGCGCCCAGCCGCAGCTGCTGGGCGATCCGCAGCTCGCCGTCGCGCAGCAATGCCAGATCGATCGGCAGCCCGACCGAGAGGTTGGAACGGATGGTCGAATCCAGCGACACGATCGCCGTGCGCGCGGCGTCCTCAAGGCGCGTGGCCGGGCTGAGGATGCGATCGAGGATCGGCTTGCCATACTTGGACTCGCCGATCTGCAGGTAGGGGGTCTCCGGCGAGGCGGCGATGGCATTGCCCAGCGGATAGATCATGTACAGGCCGGGGCGTTCGCCGGCGACCTGGCCGCCGAAGATCAGCGTGGCCTGGGTGTTGACGCCGTCATGGCCGTGCTCGCTGTGGCCGCCGTGCACCTGGCTGTCCACCAGCAGGCGCCCGACATAGGCCGCCGCTTCGAACAGATGGGTCATGTCGCGCAGGTTGGGCGTGCGCCGTTCGCCGGCGTCCCGGGTCAGGCGCGAGACCAGCAACTGGGTGGTGGCCAGGTTGCCGGCCGCCATCAACACGTAGGCCGCCTGGCCGGGATACTCGAACACGTGCAGCTTGCGGTGCACGCGCACATCGTCCAGCGAGGCATTGGTCCGGGTGTCGGCAGCGAAGACCAGGCCCTGGTCCACCTCGATTCCAACGCAATAGGTCATGTCGGTGCCCTATCATGTGCGTCCCGGATTGTAGGCAGGCCGCCGTGACGACGGCATGCCCACGCCCCCCAGACCCGTCACCTGAACCGCATGACCACCGTGCTTCTCAGCCTGGGCAGCAACGTCCAGCCCCGCCGCCATCTCCATGCCGCGGTGGCCGCCCTGCGCGAGCGTTTCGGCGCGTTGCAGGTGTCTCCGGCCTACCGCACGGCCGCGGTCGGCTTCGATGGCCCGGCCTTCCTCAACAATGGCGTGCTGATCCAGACCGATCTGCCGCTGCAGGCGCTGGATGATTGGCTGCACGCGCTGGAAGACGCCCACGGTCGTGATCGCAGTGGTCCGCGCTTCTCCGACCGTACCCTGGACATCGACGTGGTGTTCTACGGCAACCACATCGTGGAAGGCCCGGGCCATCTGCGCATTCCGCGTCCCGAGCTGAAGCATGCCTTCGTGCTCAAGCCGCTGGCGGACATCGCGCCGGACTTCATCGACCCGGTCAGCGGCTTGGCCCTGGCCGCGCTGTGGCGCGCACACGCGCAGTTCGGCGAGGCATTCGAGGTGGTTGACCTGGAATGAGGGCCGCTGCGCTCGCCCACGTGGATCGGTAGCGCCGGGCCATGCCCGACGGACTTCAACTCACCGTGCGTCCGCCATCCACGCGCAGGGTGTGGCCGGTGACGAAGCTGGCCTCGGCCACCAGCCAGTACACCGCCTCGGCGATCTCCTCCACCGTGCCGGTGCGTGCCAGCGGCGTGCGCGCCAGCAGGGCCTCGCGGGCGAAATCGTCCTTTCCCTGCTCGGGCCACAGGATTGCACCGGGAGCGACCGCATTGACCCGCACTTTCGGCGCCAGTTCCAGCGCCAGTGACCGGGTGGCCATCTCCAGTGCGGCCTTGGCCATGGTGTAGGCCACATGGTCACGCATCGGGTCGGTGCCGTGCAGATCGGTCAGATTGACGATGCAGCCCTGCTGGCGGCGCAGGTACGGCGCGGCCGCCTGTGACAGCAGCAGCGGCGCACGCGCGTTGACCGCGTACAGCTCATCCATCGCTTCGGCGGTCACCTGGCCGAGCGGGGTGGGGAAGAAGTTGGACGCGTTGTTGACCAGCGCATCGAGGCGGCCGAAGTGGGCCACGGCCTGCTCGACCAGATCCGGCAGGGCACCGGCATCGCGCAGGTCGGCCTGCAGGGCCAGCACGCTGCCCGGACGGACGTTGTCCAGGTCGAAGGCGGCCTGCTGCAGCTCGGCGCTGGACGTGTTGGCATGCAGCACCACCGACCAGCCACAGGCGTGGAACTGGCGTGCGATGGCGGCGCCGATCCGGCGCGCGCTGCCGGTGATCAGGGCCACGGGGGCGGTGTCGCTCATCGAGGGTCCTCCAAGGCTCGGCTATCCTGTGCACCATTGTCACCGCATTCGAAGACGCCATGCAGCCTACCTTCCCTCTGCCCGATGCCGACGCCCTGGCCCACAGCGACCAGCTGGCCGCCGCACTGCGCACTGAGATCCTCGCTCAGGGGGGCGCGATGCCGTTTTCCCGCTTCATGGAACTGTGCCTGTACGCACCTGGGTGGGGCTACTACAGCGCCGGTGCCAGCAAGTTCGGTGGCGGGGGCGACTTCACCACCGCGCCCGAGCTGGGCGGCCTGTTCGCGGGCAGCGTGGCCAATGCACTGGCGCCGGTGTTCGCCCAGCTCGGTGCGCAGTCGCGGATGCTGGAGCTGGGCGGCGGCACCGGTGCCTTCGCCGAAGCCGTGCTGCTGCGGCTGGCCGAGCTGGATGCGGTGCCTTCGCGTTACGCCATCCTTGAACCCAGTGCCGACCTGCGCCAGCGCCAGCAGCAGCGCCTGCAGCAGGCGCTGCCGGCAGAGCTGGCCACGCGCGTGGACTGGATCGACCGTCCGTTCGACGAGGACTGGGAAGGTGTGGTGTTCGCCAACGAAGTGATCGACGCACTTCCGACCCCGCGCTTCCTGATCAGGGACGGCGAGGTCTACGAGGAGACCGTGGAACTGGACGCGGAGGGCAACTTCATCCGCGGCGCGCAGCCGGCCGATATCCTGCTCAACGGCGCCGTGCGGCACATCGAGCGCTATCTCGAAAAGCCCTTCGCGGACGGATACCGCTCGGAGGTGCTGCCGCAGCTGCCGTACTGGCTGCAGGCAGTGGCGGGCGGCCTGCAACGCGGCGCGATGCTGTTCATCGACTACGGTTACAGCCGAAGCGAGTTCTACCAGCACGATCGCGACGACGGCACGGTGCGCGCCTTCTACCGCCATCACGTGCATAACGACGTGCATCGCTGGCCGGGCCTGCAGGACATCACGGCCTCGGTGGACTTCACCGCGATGGCCGAAGCGGGCCTGCACGGTGGCTTCGAACTGGCGGGGTACTGCAGCCAGGCCAGCTTCCTGATCGGCAATGGCCTGGACCAGGTGCTGAGCCTGGCCGAAGAGCGTACCGATGAGGTGGGGCGTATCCAGCTGCGCGACCAGGTGAAGAAGCTGACCCTGCCGACCGGCATGGGCGAGCGCTTCCAGGCGATCGGCCTGCAGCGTGGAATCGACTTCGAGCCGGCGTTCGCGCTGGGCGATCTGAGCTGGCGCCTGTGAGCGCGACGGCGCGCATGATCAAGCCGCTGCGGCGGCCGTGGCTATGGACCGCGCTGTGGGTGCTGGCCGTGCTGTTCGTGATCGTGGTCTGCCTGATTCCGCCGCCACCGATTCCGGTGCCGGAGAACGGCGACAAGGTCGAGCATTTCCTGGCGTACTTCATTCTGTCCGGCAGTGCCGTACAGCTGTTCCGGCAAGGGCGCCCGCTGCTGTGGGTCGGGCTGGGACTGGTGCTGATGGGAATCGGCATCGAGTTCGCACAGGGGGCGCTGACCCGCGACCGCATGGCCGATCCGATGGACGCCGTCGCCAACACGGTTGGCGTTCTTGCCGGAATGGGCCTCGCGCTGACCCCGCTGCGCGACCTCCTGCTGCGCTGGCGGGGCTGACACGCCTTCCCTGATGGAAGTGGAGCCGGGCATGGCCCGGCTCCACAGCCTCCCGGTTACTTCTGCAGCGTCACTTCGTCCAGCACCCACATCGCCGGGCGGGTATCACCGGTGAAGTTGATGCACAGGTCGTCGGTGCCGTGCGTGCCCTTCGGCAGCGTCGCACGCAGGCTCACGAAGCCATCGGCATCGGGAGTGGCCGGCAGCGGTACTTCGGCCAGCACCTTGCCCGTGCAGCTGCCACGGCGGATCAACATCTCGCCGTGCGCGCGCCGGGCCTTCTCGAAGCGGCGGTTCGGCTCGTCATGGGCCAGCTGGAAGTAGTAGGGGATGCGACCGGCGCGCACCTCCACGCTGCCGATGCCGTCCAGCTGCGCCTGCGGCCAGCGCCAGCAGGGCTGGAAGATGTCCACGTTGAAGACCGCGCGTGCGCCCTCGCGCGGGCCATCGTCTTCCAGGCGCAGTACCAGGCCCTTGTTGCCGACGCAGCTGAGCAGTTCGTCGCTGCGGCGGGCGAGCAGCGATTGCGGGGTGAACGCGGCCACGGTGGGCTCTGCGGCCAGCATCCGGCCCTGGTAGAACGCTGCGGCCTGTACGGTGGCGGGCACCTTCGCGGTCAGCGGCTGCTGGTACAGCGGCGACTGCGCGGTCACCGTCTGGCCATCGGTGCTGTAGCGCACCTCGTAGCCCAGCGGGTTGGCCAGCGACACCGTCACCGTGCCTGCGGCGCGATCATCCTGGTACGCCACGCCCACTTCGAACGGCGTCTGTGCATAGGCCAGTCCCCACGCGCGGTAGCGCTGCAGCTGTGACGGCAGGCGTGCCAGGAAGTCGCGGAAGTCGCGCTTCCCGGGCGGGCTCCAGCCGGTCTCGGCCACCGCCGCCAGGCGCGGGAACAGGTTGTGCTGCAGCCGCGCATAGCTGCGGGTGTGCTCGGTGAACATGTTCGCCTGCAGGCCGAGGATGTGTCCGCGCTTGTCGGCGGGCAGTTCGTCCGGCACCGGCTCGAAGTTGTAGAGCTTGCCGAGGTTGACCTGCGTGGGCCGGCCCGGGGGTTCGTTGGGCGAGGCGGTCTGCAGGTAGTCCAGGTACAGGTAGCCGACCGGCGACATGATCACGTCATGGCCGGCGCTGGCAGCGGCCAGGCCGCCTTCGGTACCGCGCCAGGACATCACCGTGGCCTGGGGAGGCAGCCCGCCCTCGAGAATTTCGTCCCAGCCGATCAGGCGCCGGTCGTGTTCCTCCAGGAATGTCTCCAGGCGCTTGATGATGTGGCTCTGCATGGCCATTTCATCCTTGATGCCAAGCGCACGCATGCGCTGCTGAACCTGCGCGGACGCCTCCCACTGGTCCTTTACGGCCTCGTCGCCGCCCACATGCACGTACTTCGCCGGGAACAGTGCGATCACTTCCTCCAGCACGTTCTCGAGGAAGGTCACGGTGCTGTCTTCCACGTTGAAGAGGTTGGGGAACACGCCCCACTCGCTGAGGGGTTTCAGCGGTGTGTCGATCGAACCCAGCTCCGGATAGGCGGCGATCGCAGCGGTGGCATGGCCCGGCACGTCGATCTCCGGAATCACCTGGATGTGCAGCTTTGCCGCGTAGGCAATCACCTCGCGGATCTGCTCCTGCGTGTAGAAGCCGCAGTACGGATGCTCCTGGCCAGTGACCGGATCGATGCCGCCCTCGCCCGCGGGCAGGCGGCAACTGCCCACGCCGGTCAGCTTCGGATAGCGCTTGATCTCCATGCGCCAGCCCTGGTCATCGGTCAGGTGCCAGTGGAACGTATTGAGCTTGTGCGCCGCCATCGCATCGAGCACGCGCTTGATCTCGTCCAGGCTCTGGAAATGCCGCGCCGAGTCGAGCATGAAGCCCCGCCAGGGGAAGCGGGGTGCGTCCTGGATCTGCACGGCCGGCAGCACACCGTTGCTGCCACCGGTGGCGAGCTGGGCCAGGGTGGTCGCGCCATAGAACAGGCCACTCTCGTTTCCGGCCTGCACCACGACGCCCTGCGCGGTGCTGTCCAGCGTGTAGCTCTCGCCGCTGTCGCGGAAGGTGGGAACGATCTGGAAGCGGATGCCGCCGCTGCCGCCTGTCGCCTTGCCCTTGGCCGGCACCAGGCGCGGGCCGCCGCTGCGCGCCAGCAGGTCGGCGAACTGGGTGGCGACCCGCTGTGCGGCCTCGCCGTCGGCGTACAGTGCGGTCGTGGCGCCCACCGTGATGCCACTGCCCTGGCCCGGCTGCACGCTGGCGGGGGCGGGAATCAGCATCAGGCTGTTGGCGCGCAGCTGCGGGCCAGGAGCTTCAGCGGCGGGCACCGGATCGGCGGCGGAGGCCGGCAGGGCCGGCAGCAGGGCAAACAGGCTGCCCAGCAGCAGTGCGCCGTGCATCCTGGCGCGGAAGGGCTTGACCATCGGAACGACTCCTTGGAACGGTGCGATGAACGCTATACATGAAAAACGCCGGGCCCGGAATGACCCAGGCCCGGCGTGCGTGCACGACTCGGCGATGACGCGGCCGATGGATCAGTACTTGAAGCGGAAGTTGAGGTAGTACTGGCGGCCGTTGCTGTAGAACGACGTCGGAATGGCCGCGGTCTGGTAGTACTTGTAGGTCGGGTTGTTGAGGTTCAACGCATCCAGGCTGATGCTCAGCCAGTCGGTGGCCTTGTAGCTCAACGAGGCCGACAGCGTGCCGAAATCATCCTGGTAGTACGGGTTGGTGCCCGACAGGCTGATCAGGAACGACGAGCGGTGCGTGTAGCTGACGCGTGCTCCGAAACGCTCGTTCTCGAAGTAGGCCCCCACGTTGTAGGTGTTCTTCGAGGTACCCAGCAGGTTGTGCGAACCGTCGGACCAGGTGTGGGCCGTGGTGCCGTTGGCGTAGGTGTAGTTGGCATTGACGCCGAAGTACTCGCCGATCGGCTGCTCGTAGGCCACTTCCACGCCGGTGACCTTGCCGTCGGCATTGATCGGGGTGGAGATCTGGTAGGTCTCGAGCTGGTTGGTCAGTTCGCTGTACAGCTGGCGCGAGACCACGTCGAAGGCGATGTAGTCCTTCATGTCCATGTGGTACGCACCGACCGACAGCAGGCCGCGCGGCATGAAGTACCACTCCAGGTTGGCATCGAAGTTGGTGGACAGGGTCGGCTTCAGGTTCGGGTTGCCACCGCCGCCGGTCTTGTTCAGGTCCGAACCCCACGACGAAGCGCCCAGCGCCGAATAATCCGGCAGGGTCTGGGTCTGCGACGCGGCCACGCGCAGCACCAGCCTGTCGTCCAGGTCGAACTTGATGTTGGCGCTGGGCAGGACGCGGTTGCGCTTGTTCTGGAAGGCAGTGCGCTCCCACATGCCGAACAGGCTGCTCACATCGGCATCGGCGGCATTGCTGACCGCGTTGTAGGTGTCGATGTCCTGCTTGATGTTGACGTAGCGCAGGCCGACGTTGCCGCTCCACCAGTCGCCGCTGAAGTTGGCCTGCACATAGCCGGCGAAGTTCTTCTCCTTCACCTTCCACTCGGCGCCGTAGTTGTGGCGGCCGGTGGGGCCATCGTTGCCGGCCAGCCAGGTGGAGTTGTTGATGATCGCGTTCTTCAGTGCATCCGGCGTGTAGTACCAGATGTTGCGCGGGAAGGTGCCGCCGACATCACCGGCGAAGCCGCTGGGATAGTTGGCGGTGGCGCTGCCCTGCAGTGCGGACCAGATGTCACCCGGGGTCGCACCTTCCGGCGAGAGTGCTTCGCGTTCGTGGTCGGCGAAGCGCACGCCGAAGTCCACGGAGTTCAGCACGCCGGTGCCGAAATACTGGCTGAAGTCCAGCGTGGCCCAGTCTTCCTTGTCTTCGGCGCGGACCAGCTGGTTGCCCCACGTGCCGAAACTGGTGACGCCGCTGGGGCCGATGTCGCCGCCGATGTTCCAGTCCACCGGCGAACCGGCGCCGTGCGTTGCCCAGCTGGCACCGCCGCCCTGTCCGAGCGTGACTTCAGCGATGAACTGGCGCGGGGTTTCACCGGTGCCCTTGGTGGTGCCGGCCTGGAACTTCATGTCCAGGGTGTCGTTGATCTGCCAGTCGGCGTCGAACGTGACGTAGTTGGTCTTGGCCGTGGCTTCGCGGTAGATCATGTCGTAGACACCGTAGTTGGTGCCCGGAACGCCCGCGTAGGTGGCATTGCTCAACACGCCGTCGGTCACGGTGTAGCCCGGGTTCGGCGCCTGCGACTTGGCGAAGTTGCCGCCCCACAGCATGAAATTGCGGTTGTAGTTGTTGGCTTCCAGCTTGGAGGAGAAGCCGCTCAGCGACAGGTTCAGCGTGTCGGTCGGCTTGAACTGGATGGTCACCAGCCCGCCCTTGCGTTCGCGGGTCTGTTCGAACAGGGTCGAACCCAGCAGGCCGGGGACGGCTACGCCGATCAGGTCCGGATTGGTGAGGGCCACCGGATCGTCGGCGCCGATCCGGGTGAAACCGCCCGGGATTTCCTGTGCCTCGCGGCGGAGCTCGCGCTTCTGGTAGAAGGCCTGCAGCATCACGCCGAAGTTGTTGGCGTCATTCTTGTAGTTGAACAGCGCCGAGTACTGCGGGTCGGTCGACTTGGCCTGGTCCGAACGGACCGCACCCACCGAGGCTTCCGCACTGAAGGGCTTGGCGAACTCCAGCGGCTTGCGCGTGATGATGTTGACGGTACCGGTGGTGCCGCCATCCTGCAGCTTGGCCTGCGAGGACTTGTTCACTTCCACCGAGCTCACCAGCTCGGAGGGCAGCAGCGAGTAGCTGACGCTGCGGCCGACGTTGTTGCCCTGGCTGAGCACGAACCAGTCGGCCGAGCCGACCGTGTGGCCGTTGATCAGGGTCTGGGTCAGGCTCGGGCTGGTGCCACGCAGGCTGACGCGGTCGGCTTCATCGAAGCCGCCTTCGTCGGCGCTGGACGAGCTGATGTTGACGCCGGGCAGGCGCTGCAGGGTGTCGGCCACATTGTGTGCCGGCAGCTTGCCGACATCTTCGGCGGTCACCACTTCCACGCGCGCGTTGGCTTCGCGCTTTGTATCCAGCGACTTCTCCATCGAGCCACGGATGCCGGTGACGGTCACGGTGTCCAGGTCGGTTGCGGTCGGCGCAGCCTGCTGGGCATGTGCGCTGAAAGCGAGGCAGCTGACGATGGCGGCCGAAAGCAGGGTCTTGCGGGTGTTCATGATGTCTCTCCTCATCACTCGATTGGGTGCCGGCGGCGGTGTTCGGTTGCGGTTGCGTTGACGTGCGCGGGGCGGCGGCGATGTCCCGTGCATTGGCGTGCCACGTACTGCGTGCTGCGATTGCGTTGAAGCCTGTTGCGGTGTCAGGCGGCGGACTGCTGCAGGTACCAGCTGGCAGCACCGACCACGCCCAGCTGGCCGTGTTCGACCACCTTCACCGGGATGCGTGCCAGTGCTTCGCCCATCGGCCCCTTCTGCAGGTAGCGCTCGACGAAGGTGCTGGTGCGCAGGTACTCGCGGATCTGGGGCAGGATGCCGCCGGCCAGATAGACGCCCCCATGGGCGCCGTAGAACAGGGCCATGTCGCCGATGGTGCTGCCGAGCAGGCCGCAGAACACATCCAGCGCCTTGCGTGCGTGCGCATCGGTGCCGGCCATCGCCGCGGCGGTGACCGCGTCCGGACTGGCCAGGGTGGGCTGCTGTCCCTGCAGGGCGCACACCGCGCGGTACAGGTTCATCAGGCCGGGGCCGGAAATGGCGTGCTCGATCGACACGTGAGCGCGCTCGCGCTGCATGTGGCGGACGATGGCCATTTCCAGTTCGGTGCTGGCGGCCAGCGTTGGTTGCCCGGCTTCAGTGGCCAGCACGACCGGGCCGTGGGCGGTCGGAATCCACAGTGCCGCACCCAGGCCCGTGCCCGGACCGACCACCAGGGTCGGACCGCGCGGGGCGCTTTCCGGCCCACACAGATGCAGGACGCCGCTGGCGTCGACCTGTGCCGCGGCATAGGCCACCGCTTCGAAGTCGTTGACGATGTGGACCTGCTGTACGCCGACGTCGGCCTCGATCTGCCGCGCGGACAGCGGCCAGGGCACGTTGGCGGTGATGACCGTCCCGTCTTCGCGCGCATAGCCGGCCGTGGCCACCACGCAATGCGCCGGGCGCGGGCCGTCGCCCAGGAAGTCGGACAGGATCGCACTCAGGCCGGCATGGTCGGCATTGCGATACTTGCGGTATTCCAGCACCTGCACCGGATGGGCGGCATCGCCGCTGGCCTGGACCCGGGCGACACGCACATGGGTGCCGCCGACATCGGCGGCCAGGAACGAGGGCGCGACGCGGGACAGGACATGGGCCGGGGCGGGATGGCTGGCGGTCACGCGGGCTCCTGCAGAAGAGGGGGCCGGATCCGAGGGTGAGGCCGGCTGTTGGGCGGAGTCTGTAACTCCGTTGACAACGATGTCAACGAGTTCGTGACACTTTCGTTGCTGCGGCGCAACGAATGGGGTGTGCGGTAAACGTTTCCATGGCGTGAACGGTGCCTTCACGCTGGAGCCCTTGCTGCACGGGGCTCAACGGCTCCAGCGCATTCAGCAGGGGATCGGCCGCGACGGTTGCGCGGTGCAGCATGGCCTGCGCTGCCCCGCGCAGGGAAGTTGACAAACCGCCGTTGTCCATCGAAAGAATGTGACAACGTTGTTCCCAGCCACTCTCCGACGCCGCGTTCTGCGACCGTCGCCGCAGGAGCCCTCCTGATGTCCGCCGTCCCCGCTGCAAGCGCGCGCCCGAACGTGGCCACCTCCATCGCCATCGTCGGCGTGCTGTTCTTCCTGATCGGCTTCTTCACCTGGCTCAACGGCCCGCTGATCACCTTCGTCAAGCTGGCCTTCGAGCTCAGCGAGGTCGGCGCCTTCCTGGTGCTGATGGTGTTCTACCTGTCCTACTTCTTCCTGGCCCTGCCGTCGTCGTGGATCCTGCGCCGCACCGGCATGAAGAAGGGCCTTAGCCTGAGCCTGCTGGTGATGGCCGGCGGCGCCGCACTCTTCGGTGAATTCGCGACCCAGCGCTGGTACCCCGGCGCGCTGGGCGGGCTGTTCGTGATCGGCAGCGGCCTGGCCCTGCTGCAGACGGCGATCAATCCCTATATCTCCATCCTTGGCCCGATCGAGACTGCAGCGCGTCGCATCGCGCTGATGGGCATCTGCAACAAGATCGCCGGCATGCTGGCGCCGGTGCTGATCGGCACCCTGGTGCTGCATGGCATCGGTGACCTGGACAAGCAGGTGCAGGCGGCCGACGCGGTCACCAAGGTGGCCCTGCTCAATGAGTTCGCCGCCAAGATCCATGCGCCGTACCTGGCGATGGCCGGCCTGCTGGTGCTGCTGGCCGTCGCCGTATTGTTCTCGCCGCTGCCGGAGATCAAGTCCTCCGAGGCCAATGCCACCCCGACGGCGGCCGGCGCAGCCGAGCGCAGCAGCATCTTCCAGTTCCCGCACCTGTGGCTGGGCGTGCTCTGCCTGTTCGTGTATGTCGGCGTGGAAGTGATGGCCGGTGATGCCATTGGTACCTACGGCCATGGCTTCGACCTGCCGCTGGACCAGACCAAGATGTTCACCTCGTTGACCCTGGCGGCGATGCTGGCCGGCTACGTGGTGGGCCTGCTGCTGATTCCCCGGGTGGTTTCGCAGTCGCGCTACCTGACCGTTTCGGCGGTACTGGGCGTGGTGTTCTGCCTCGGTGCATGGGCCACCCACGGCTACGTTTCGGTGGCCTTCGTGGCCCTGCTGGGCTTTGCCAACGCAATGATGTGGCCGGCCATCTTCCCGCTGGCGATCCGTGGCCTGGGCCGCTTCACCGAGACCGGCTCGGCGCTGCTGGTGATGGGTATCGCCGGTGGCGCGATCATTCCGCAGTTGTTCGCCGTGCTCAAGCAGCACATCGATTTCCAGCTGGTGTTCGTGCTGCTGATGGTGCCGTGCTACCTGTACATCCTCTTCTACTCGGTCATCGGCCACCGCGCCGGCCTGCCGCAGGAGCGCTGATAGGCGATGATGGACGGCAGCCAACCCCAGGGAAAACCCATGCGCAGAGCGACCATCAAGGACGTCGCGGAGAAGGCCAAGGTCTCTCTGAAGACGGTCTCGCGGGTGATCAACAACGAGCCCTCCGTGATGCAGGCCACCCGCGCACGGGTGCTGCGGGCGATCGCCGAGCTCGACTACGAGCCCGACCCGTCCGCGCGCAACCTGCGCAGCGGTACCACCTTCGTGATCGGGCTGGTCTACGACAACCCCAACCCGTACCACATCATCGGCGTGCAGAACGGCGTGCTGGCCGCGTGCCGGGAAACCGGCTTCGGCCTGCAGATCCATCCCTGCGACTCCAGCTCGCCGCTGTTGGCCGATGAGCTGGCCGACTGGGTACAGCGCTCGCGCCTGGCCGGGCTGGTGCTGACCGCACCGATGTCCGAGCGCCGCGATCTGGTGCAGGCGCTGACCGCACGCGGCATCAAGCTGGTGCGCATCATCGCGGCGACCGAGGACCCGGCCGACGGAGCCTGCGTGTTCGTCGACGACCGCGAAGCGGCCTACGAGATCACCGAGCATCTGATCCAGCTGGGCCATCAGCGCATCGGCTTTCTGTGGGGGGGCAGCTCGCACCGCTCTTCCGGCGAGCGTTATGCCGGCTACGAGGCGGCGCTGAAGGACTACGGCATGACCGTGGACAAGCATCTGGTGGTGCAGGGCGATTACACCTTCGACGACGGTTTCCGGGGCGCGCGCCGCCTGCTGGCGCTGCGCGAGCCGCCCACGGCCATCTTCGGTTCCAACGATGAAATCGCTGCGGGTGTGCTGGCCGCCGCCAAATCGGCGGGGATGAACGTGCCCTACGACCTGTCCATCGCCGGCTTCGAGGACAGCCCGTTCTCGCGTCAGTCCTGGCCGCCGTTGACCACCGCCAAGCAGGCCACCGAGGACATCGCACGCCACGCTGCGCGCCTGCTGATCGCGCAGCTGCGCAGCGATGCCTATGACGACGCGCCGGCACCGCTGCACAACCAGGGCTTCGTGCCGCAGCTGGTAGTGCGCGGGTCGACCGCGCCGATGCGTCCCGCCGGCGCCCGCCCACTTCCTTCCGATCCTGCCTGAGCCCGCCATGTCGCTGTCCGACCCGACCTCCACCCTGATGTTCGCCGAAGCCGCTGAAGCGGCCGACGTCGTCGCCCGCCAGTTCTCGCGCAACCACGCCACGATGGAGACGCTGGCTGCCAGCCTGCGCGCCGCGCCCCCCCCGTTCGTGGTCACCTGCGCGCGCGGCAGCTCCGATCATGCCGCCACCTACGGCAAGTACCTGCTGGAAACCCAGCTGGGCCTGGTGGTCGCCTCCGCCTCGCCGTCGGTGGGCTCGGTGTATGCCGCGCCGCTGCAGCTGCGCGGTGCACTGTTCATTGTCATCTCGCAGTCGGGCAAGAGTCCGGATCTGCTGCGCAATGCCGAAGCGGCCAAGGCCGCCGGCGCGCGCGTGGTTGCACTGGTCAATGTCGAGGATTCGCCGTTGGCACAGCTGGCCGACACGGTGATCCCGCTGCATGCGGGCCCGGAGAAGAGCGTGGCCGCGACCAAGAGCTACCTGGCGTCGCTGGCGGCACTGCTGCAGCTGGCCACCTACTGGAAGCAGGACAGTGGCCTGCGCGCTGCGCTGGACCTGCTGCCCGATGCGTTGCGTGAGGCATGGCAGTGCGATTGGACGGCGCTGGCCGATGGCCTGGTGGACGCCACCAACCTGTTCGTGCTCGGCCGTGGGCTCGGCCTCGGCGCCGCGCAGGAAGCGGCGCTGAAGTTCAAGGAAACCTGCAGCCTGCATGCCGAAGCCTACAGCTCGGCCGAGGTCAAGCATGGGCCGATGGCGCTGGTCGGCCGTGGCTTCCCGGTGCTGGCCTTCGCCCAGCCCGATGAGACCGGTGCGGGCACACGTGCCGTGGTGGAGGAGTTCTCGGCGCGTGGCGCGCAGGTGTGGATGGCCGGCGCCGCGGGCAACCTGCCGGTGGCCGCCGCGCCGCATCCGTTGTGCGCCCCGCTGCTCACCGTGCAGAGCTTCTACCGCGCGATCAATGCGCTGGCGCTGCGCCGCGGGTTCAACCCGGACCTGCCGCCGCATCTGAACAAGGTCACGGAGACTGTCTGATGAGGACGGTCCTGCGCAACGCGCGCATCCTCGCTGGCGACGGGTTCCGCGATGATCTGGCGCTGGTGATCGAGAACGGCCGCATCAGCGCGCTGCTCCCCGATGCCGCGCCGCAGCTGGGCCAGGCGGCCGAGCAGGTCGATCTCGGCGGCGGCTGGCTGCTGCCGGGTTTCATCGACGTGCAGGTCAATGGCGGTGGCGGCGCATTGTTCAACAACACGCCGGACGTCGGTGCGCTGCGCACCATCGCACGTGCCCATCGCCGCTTCGGTACCACCGCCCTGCTGCCGACGCTGATCAGTGATGACGTGGCGGTGATGCGCGAGGCGATCGCGGCCCTGCGCGAAGCCATCGCTCAAGGTGTGCCCGGCATCATCGGCATCCATCTGGAAGGGCCGTACATCGCCCCGGCACGGAAGGGGACCCACGACGCCAGCAAGTTCCGCGTGCCCGATGCGGAGGAGATCGCGCTGGCCGCCTCGCTGGACAATGGCGTGACCCTGCTCACCCTTGCGCCGGAACGGGTACCGCTGGAGTCGATCCGCGCGCTGGTGGAGCGCGGGGTGATCGTCGCGGCTGGACATACCGCCGGAACCTACGAAGAGATCCGCGCCGGCCTGGATGCCGGTGTGCGCGGCTTCACCCATCTGTACAACGCGATGTCGCCGCTGCAGGGCCGGGAGCCGGGAGCGGTGGGGGCGGCGCTGGAAGATCGCGACAGCTGGATCGGCATCATCGTCGACGGCGTGCACGTGCATCCGGCCAGCCTGCGGGTGGCGCTGGCGGCCAAGCCACGCGGCCGCCTGCTGCTGGTGACCGATGCGATGCCGCCGGTCGGCGCCGATGATCCCAGCTATGTGCTGTACGGCGAGACCATCACTGCCGTCGATGGGGTGGTGCGCAATGCTGCTGGCGCGCTGGCCGGCTCGGCGCTGGACATGGCCACGGCCGTGCGCAACACCGTGCGGCTGCTCGGCCAGCCGCTTGCCGAAGCGGCGCGCATGGCCTCGACCTATCCGGCGCAGTTCCTCAACGTGGGCGACCGGCTGGGCCACATCGCCGAGGGTTACCAGGCCGACCTGGTGCTGCTGGACGATGCCCTGCAGGTGCGGGGCACCTGGATTGCCGGACAGTACGAGGCCGCCTGATGAGTGCTGCGCCGTCAGCGCGCCTGGGCTCGATCGACGCCCTGCGCGGCATCACCGTGGCGGCGATGCTGCTGGTCAACAACCCCGGCGACTGGGCGCACGTCTACGCGCCCCTTCTGCATGCGGACTGGCATGGCCTCACGCCGACCGACCTGATCTTCCCGCTGTTCCTGTTCATTGCTGGCGTGTCGCTGGCCTTCAGCCTGGAGCCGCGTGCGCAGAATGTTGCTGCCCGCCCGGCCCTGCGCCGGGCTCTGCTGCAGCGGGCGCTGCGCATTCTGCTGGCCGGCGTGCTGCTGCACGCACTGGCCTGGTGGTTGTTCGCGCTGCCGGCGTACCGGCTGTGGGGCGTACTGCAGCGCATCGCACTGTGCGTGGGCACCGTGGGGCTGTTCGCTCTCTACCTGCGGCCGCGCCTGCAGTGGGCGGTTCTGGGCCTGTTGCTGCTGGGCTATGCCGTCGCGTTGCTGGCAGCTGACACGCTGGAGCCTTGGCACAATCCGGTCAGCCGGCTGGATACGACGCTGTTTGCGCCCTATCTGTACAGATACGACCCACTCACCGGCCTTGGGCATGATCCGGAGGGGCTACCCAGCACAGCAGGTGCACTGGCAACCACGCTGCTGGGGCTGATCGCCGGCCGTGCACTGCGCGATGGCGGGACCCGCGCGCTGGTCGCGCTGGGCGCCGCCAGCCTGGCGCTGGGCCTGGCAGCGCAGTGGCCGGGTGGACTGCCGTTGAACAAGAACCTGTGGACGCCAAGCTATGTGCTGGTGACCGGCGGCATGTCGGTCTTCGCGCTGCTGCTGGCGCATGTGCTGGTAGACCGCCACGGCTGGCCGGCCATCGGCCGCCGCTTCGGTGTGAACGCCATCGCTGCCTACCTGGGCTCGTCGGTGATGGCCTTGGTCATGATCGCCAGCGGGGCATGGGCGGCGTGCAACGCGTGGCTGCTGGGATGGCTGCCGTCGCATCCGCAGCTGGCCTCGCTCGGATGCGCGCTGGGCTTCGTGCTGCTCTGGTGGGCCGTGGTGTGGGGGCTGGACCGTCGCCGCATCTACCTCAAGATCTGACCCGGCCACTCACGTTTCCTGCACCGGGCCGTCACATCGGGCCAGTGACAGTGCGCGCCATTACACCGTGGTTTCCTGCATTACCGCGCTTCAGCCGTACTCCTTCCTCAACACAAGGACAGGGTCATGTGCACCAGAACCGCGCTTTCCAGGCACCCTCTCGCAGTTTCCGTCGACGCCATGGTCCGACTGGCCTGCACCTCAGCCCTGCTTGCCGTCGCTGTTCCGGCCTGGGCCGGATGCGATAACACCGCACCCGCCAGTGGGCAGACGGTGACGTGCAGCACTGCCGCCCCGAATCCGTCCACCACGCCCATCGTCGGCGTGGTGGGCGCGTCCAACGTGACCGTCACCGTACAGAGCGGCGCGCAGCTGGCGGTAGCGACCGGTGGGGCGGTGGCATTCAATGGCGGCACCGGGTACCAGATCATCAACGACGGCAGCATCACCAACAGTGCCGGGGTGGGCATCGTCTCCAACGGGGCCACCCGCACGGTCAATCGTGGCGTGATCAGTGGCACAAACGGGGCCATCATTACCGGGGCAGGTGATGACCGGCTGGAGATGCGGGAAGGCAGCATCACCGGAGGGGTACTGCAGGGCGCGGGCAATGACGCAGTGCTGTTTTCCGGCGGTACGGTGGATCGCATCGACCAGGGCGCGGACCAGGACAGCTTCGAGATGAGCGCCGGCACCATCAGCGGCGAGCTCAACCAGGGCCAGGAAAGCGACACCTTCGTCATGACCGGTGGCACCATCGGGGCGCTGGTACAGGGCGACGGCTCCGACCGGTTCCGCATGACGGCCGGGCACATCATCGGTGGCTTCGACGACGGCGACTACGCCGAGTTCAGTGGGGGGCGCATCGGCCGCGTCAACCTGCGGCTGGAAGACAATACCTTCCTGATGTCCGGTGGCAGCATCGACGGCAATCTGGTCGCCGGCTTCGGCAACGACACCATCGTGCTGTCGGCCGGCGACATCGGCGGCAACATCAGCCTGTCCGGTGGCAACGACTCGCTCACCGTCAGCGGCGGTACCGTCAGCGGCAATGTGCTGATGAGCCTGGGCAACGACACCCTGGACTGGACCGGTGGCGGCGTGCTGCGCGGCAGTGTCGACTTCGGCGAGGGTGATGATCGTGCACGACTCAGCAACCTGGGACCGGACCAATTGGGCTCCTTCAGCACGTTCCAGGCCGGGTTGGGCAACGACCGGCTGGAACTGACCAATGTGCAACTGGCCGGGGTGGAACGCCTGCTCGGCTGGGAACAGGTCAACGTAACCGGTGGCAGCGCGCTGACCATGGACGGCACGCTGGTCCTGGGCGACAGCGCCAGCGGAACCGGCAGCCTGGCCGTGGGCGCGGGCGGCACGCTGCTGGCCGGCGGTGGCAACGGGCGCGTGGCCGCATCGGGGGCGGGGCAGCTGGCCTCGGTCAGCAACGCTGGCCGCATCGACCTCAGCAACGGTGGCAGCACGCCGGGAGACCGCTTCACCATCGCGGGCAACTATATCGGCAACGGCGGCAGTCTGCGGCTGCAGACGGTGCTGGGCAACGATGCTTCAGTCTCGGACCGGCTGGTCATCGAAGGCGGCAGCGCGAGCGGCAGTACGGTGATGGACATCCGCAACGTGGGGGGAAACGGTGGCGCCACCGCGGCCGACGGCATCATGGTGGTGCAGGCCACCAACGGCGGCAGCACGGCCGCCGGTGCGTTCGCGCTGACCAGCAGCCTTTCAGCCGGTGCGTACGAGTACTTCCTGTTCAAGGGAGGGGTGAGCGCGGGCACGAGCGAAAACTGGTATCTGCGCTCCACCATCGTGCCCGGTCCGGTTCCGGCGCCGGCACCGCCACCCGTGGTGGAGCCGGGACAGCCGGCGCCCCCACCGGCACCGAGCCCGCTGCTGGTGCCGCCTACACCGGAGGCACGCCTGCCCACCACGCTGGACGTTGTTCCGATCTACCGGCTGGAGACCCCACCCTATGCCGCGATGCCACCGATCGCGCGCGAGGCCAGCCTGTCCAGCCTGGGCACCTTCCATGAGCGGCAGGGTGAGCAGCGGGTTCTGCGCGGCGAAGGGGGGCTGCGTGCCTCATGGGCGCGTCTGATCGGCCAGAGCCATGAGCAGCGCTGGAAGGGCAGCGCACAGCCCGGGTTTGACGGTCACTTCGTGGGCGTACAGGCCGGCGCGGATCTGTTCGCACATGCCGGCAGCACCCGCGACCAGTTCGGCGTGTTCGTTGGTCGCAACCGCGCCAAGGGCGATGTCACCGGCCTTGCCCTGGGCTGGGAGAACGTTGCTGCTGGCCAGGCGCGCCTGGACGACGAACACGTCGGTCTGTACTGGACACGGGTGGGCGAGAAGGCCGGCTACCTGGATGCGGTGGTGATGCAGAGCCGCTATGACGGCAGCAGCACTTCGATCCGCGGCCTGGGAGTGGACCTGGACGGCAAAGGCACTACCGCCTCGCTGGAAGTGGGCAAGCCGCTGCTTCGCTTCGGGCAGTCGGCCTGGTCGCTGGAACCGCAGTTGCAGGTGATCTGGCAGCGCATCGACTTCGACGACACCGCCGACGCGGTATCGGCGGTGCGCATGCACAGCGACAATGCATGGACCGGTCGTGCCGGCCTCCGCCTGGCCGGCGACTATGGCCTGGCCACCAACGGCTGGCAGCCCTACTTCAAGCTCAATTACTGGCACGGCTTCAGCGGCGAGGACCGGATCGACATCGGTGGCGATCCTCTCACCAGCGAACAGCGCTACCGCGCGCTGGAAGTGGGTGTGGGCATGGTCGCGCGCTTCAATGGCAACGTCAGTGCCTTCGCGGTGGCCGATTACACCCGTGACCTCGGCAGCGACACGCAGAAGGAACGCAGGGTGATGGAAGGCAATATCGGCCTGCGCATGGACTGGTGACACGTGTGCGTCGGCCGGCTCATCATCGCCTGCGCGGCGATGAGCCGGCCACGTCTTCAGCGATGCTCCACCGCAGGGACCATCAATGCTCCGGCATGATCGGCCAGCAGCAGCACCGCATGCAGCAGGCCTTCTTCCACCTGCGGCGGACAGTGGACATCGGCACTGTCGGTTTCGCGCGCCGATTGCGCGGCCACCAGCAGCACCGCGCATGATGAAACCGCTGCCAGACAGCGCGTGGCCTCCGCCATGTCGCGGGCACGTGCCTCACTGAGCCGCAGTTCGCGCCACGCCCGGCCATCCACACCATGGCCCTGTGCGATGCCGCGCAGGCGGGCGAAGAACGCTGGCACCGAAACGTGGTCGTGGGCGCCGGTCAGTGCATGTTCCAGCGCCTCGGCCACAGTGCTGGACAGCTTCAGGCCGGGCAGGGCGTCACCCAGCAGCGCGTGCAGGCGGGGATGGGTGGGATGGGGCAGGGTCATGGCAGCAACCTCACAGGCAAGTCCACCTGCAGGACGCAAGGTGGCGGGCGGTGCGGGTTGGCGTGCCGGTGAAGCTCTTCACGAGAAAAGACGCCGGCGGATCCGGAGATCCCCACGTACCGCCCGCCGCAGAACGACGGACGGCGCATTGTTCGGACCTGCAATAACGTTGCAAAGCCCGCTCGTGAAAAGCTTCATTCGGGACGCCAATCCCGGCCAGCACAGGGGCGCTGGCAGATGCCACCGTCGCGCGGTCTACAGCGCGATGACATGGGCAAAGTTGCAATGTGCGTGTTCGGATCGGCGGCCTTCCGCGCGCCCGGAGAGCCGTGTCGGCGTCGCACAATGCCTGCGTTGCCAGCCAGTCCAGATACGACAACCTGCGCGATGGCCGTGCCGATCACCAACCGGTTATGCTGGGCGCCTGACTCAACGGCAAGGAATGTCGTATGCGGATCTGCAACGGAGTGCGCCGCGCGGGTGCGGCGGTGGTCGTGCTGTGGGCTGCGCAGATGATGGCCGCAACGGCCTCGGCATCCGCGATTGAACTGCCCTCACCGGAGGCGCAGGTGCAGATGTTGCAGCTGCTGGAGGCACGCGCGCTGTACCGCGACCGTGTCGATTGGGCCGGTGTACGTGCGACGCTGGCCGCCGCAACCGATGATGCCGACCGGCGCCGGTTGCTGGATGACGCCGCTACCCGCAGCACGGGCGGCCATGGCCGCTGGATTCCGCCCAGCCTGCAACGCCAGCGTTCCGGGCGTGCGCAACGCTTGAAGGCCGGCCAGGATGCGGCGTCGCCAATGCCCTGGCAGGCCGATGCGCGCGTCGGTGTGCTGCAGGTGAGCCCGTTCCTGGACGATCCCCAGGCGGGCGAGCAGGCACGGTATGACGCACGCAGAACCTACGCGCTGGCGCTGCAGCACCGCATCGTGGCCCTGGATGACGGCACGCGGTGCGGCTGGGTGGTGGATCTGTCCGGCAATGCCGGCGGCAACATGTGGCCCATGCTGCTGGGCCTGCTGCCGTTGTTGCAGGGCACCCCGGATAAGGAAGGGGCCGTGATCGGCGGCTTCCTCAGCGCCGAAGGGCAACGGCCGTGGCGACAGCGCGACGGAGAAGTCCTGGATGGCGCGAATTCGCGGCTTCGCTCGCGGCAGGCGGCCTATGCGCTGCGCGGCGGTTCCGCACCGGTCGCGGTGGTGTTCGGCCCCCGTACCGCCAGTTCGGGCGAGGCCGTGGCGCTGGCCTTCCGCGGCCAGCCCGGCAGCCGCAGTTTCGGCCAGCCCAGTGCAGGCTATTCCACCGGCAATCAACCCGTGCCCTTGGTGGATGGCAGCATGCTGCTGCTGACCGTCAATATCATGACCGACCGCCAGGGGCAGGGTGACGGTCGCCAGCTGCAGCCGGATCAGCCCGCCGCCCCCGGAGCGTCCGGTCTGCAGGCCGCGCAGGACTGGCTGCTGGCCCAGCCCGCCTGCTCGGGGCGTTGATCTGCACGCAGGAAGGCGAGCCGTGGGAGGGGCCGATGACACCGGTTCATCGCTCGAGGGCCCGGCCTGTTAAAGTCTCTCCTGCAATCACGTAGCGGAAGCGACCATGGACCACGACACCCCGTTCGAACCCCTCAACGACCTCGAGGTGCGCCTGCTGCAGGCCCAGGATGGCACGCTGACCGCGTCGCAGTTCCTCGATGGGCTGCTGACCTCGACGGCGTTCGTGCTGCTGGACAAGGCCATCGGCGAAGACGGCGCATGGGATGAAAGCATCTCGCCCCTGGTGCTGACCAGCGAGAGTGGCGAGCCGATGTTCGCGGTGTTCACCGCCCCCGAGCGTGCCGGCCTGTGGCACGAACAGCTGCCGCAGTTCGCGCATGCCATGCCGATCGCGGTGCATGCGCTGCTGGCCGGAATCGGCGACGGTGTCGGCCTGGTGCTGAACCCCGGCCTGGACGTGGGCATGGAGATGATTCCCGATGCCGTGGCGCAGTTGAAGCAGCGCGCTGCTGCGATCACGCGGGGCATGGCGCACTGACCAAACAGATGCCGGTGGTGGATCCGGATGCGCTCAGATGCGGTGTCGCATAAGGACCGGATTTACCGCTGAGAAGTGATTCGACAATCACTTTGGGGTTCTCATCAGAAGAAATTCGGTAGTGCTGTGCGTAGGTCTCGGCGCAGGGTCTTCCAGCCAAACGCTTGGCGTGGACGAGCTTCAAGGCACCTCAGCGCCTCACCTCAGCGTCAGCGTGCAGCCGCAATCGCCTTCACCCGCGCCCTGGCCAATGCTTCACCAATCGCCGGGCCTTTCAGGTGCGTCGTATCCAGATCCCGTGCCTGTACCGAGAGCGCCGCCTGATGCAGGCGCTTGAGCGTTTCGCCCTGCGGGTAGTCACTGTCTTCGAATCCCAGCCGTCCGCGCTTGTCGGCCTCGCAGCACAGTGCGATGCGCGCGATGCGTTCGGGCCGGCGCAACGCGTCGCAGCGACCCAGCAGTTCCAGTACGGTGGCATCGCGGAGCTCGTCGATGCGGTGCACATTCAAGTGCTCGCGGCAGACCGCCTCTGCCAGCTGCTGGTGTTCGGTGGGGATCTTCAAGCGGGCGCACAGCGCCTTCAACGGCGTGATGCCGCGCTGCTCGTGCATGATGTGGCGCGGCCATTCCTCCGGCGGGGTGAGGCCCTTGCCGAGATCGTGGGTAAGCGCGGCGAAGCCGACTAGGTCATCGCCCGGGGCCAGTGCCGCTGCCATGTCGCTGACCATCTCCTGGTGCAGGCCGGTGTCGATTTCCGGGTGGAACTCGGCACGCTGCGGAACGCCATACAGCGCTTCCAGCTCGGGCAGGACCGGGCCAAGTGCCTGGGCCTCGTGCAGGGTGCGCAGGAACGCCGAAGGCCGTTCGCTTGCCAGCGCTCTTCGTAGTTCCTGCCAGACGCGTTCTGGTACCAGCGCGTCGAGTTCACCGCTGGCAGCGACCTCGCGCATCAGCGCCATCGTTTCGGGGGCAACGGTGAATCCCAGCGGGGCAAAGCGGGCCATGAAGCGGGCCGCGCGCAGCACGCGCAATGGATCTTCAACGAAGGCAGGACCGACGTGGCGCAGCACGCGCTGCTCGATGTCACGCACGCCGCCGTAAGGGTCGACCAGCGCACCGTTGTCTTCGTCGCAGGCAACGGCATTGATGGTGAAATCGCGGCGCTGCAGATCCTCTTCCAGCGTTACCGCCGGATCGGCATCGACCACGAAACCGCGATAGCCGCGGCCGGATTTGCGCTCGGTGCGGGCCAAGGCGTATTCCTCACCGGTCTGCGGATGCAGGAAGACCGGGAAGTCCCGCCCCACGGCGCTGTAGCCCTGCGCTTCCATCTGCGCAGGCGTGGCCCCGACCACCACCCAGTCACGGTCGCCGGCGGGACGCTGCAGCAGGCGGTCGCGCACGGCGCCGCCGACAAGATAGATCTTCATGGCGGGGATGATGGCATGCCCGGCGTGCAGAGCCGAATCAGTCGCCGCCCTGGCCCGCGTCCGCCGGACAGCTGAAGCTCTTGCGCTTGTCGACCAGACGTCCCATCAGGCGGTCGCTCAGCGGCAGGGCGTCACCGTTGAGGCGCCAGTCGTAGATCACGCTGAATGCCAGCACGCGCGCGACGTACTCGCGTGTTTCCTTGTAGCTGATCGTCTCGATCCACAGGTCGGGATCGAAACCGGGGCGCTGGCTCTGCCAGCGTGCCGTCGGCGTCGGACCGGCGTTGTAGGCGGCGATGGTCACATAGGGCAGGCCGTCGTACTTGTTCATCAGCTGGCGCAGGTAGGCGGTGCCGATGGCGATGTTGGTGTCGGGGTCGTAGAGGCTGTCGGCGCCGCCGTAGCCGGTCAGGCCGATGGACTTCGCCACGGCGGCACCGGTGGCCGGCAGCACCTGCATCAGGCCCATCGCATTGGCAGGCGAGCGCGCGCGCGGAGTGAAGATGCTTTCGGCGCGGATTTCCGCAGCGACCCAGGCCGGGTCGATGGCATTGCGTGCCGATTCGCGGCGGATCGTGGCGTCATGGTGCAGGGGGAAGCGCAGGTCATACAGGCGCTGTTCCTGCGGCTGCTTGCCGAGGGAGAACACCGCGCGGTCGAACCAGCCGTTGTCCTGGGCCACCCGCACGGCCAGTCGGCGCTGGGTGTCATCGAAGCGCGACAGCGCGCTGTTCCATTCGGCCACGGCCCAGCCGGCGCGATCGATCTGGAACAACGCCACGGCGCGCTGGATGGCAGGATCACGAGCCACTGCAGCCTTGGCCTGTACGCTGTCGTTGGGTTTCCACGGGCACAGTGTGTAGCCCTGCTGCAGCTTGTCGGCCGCGAGGAAGCCGTGGAAGGTGGGCGTGCGTGCGGCTTCCCGGAACAGCGACTGTGCCTGCTGTGCCTGCCCGGTCTTCTCCAGCATGCGTCCTTCGTAATAGCGCCAGCGTGGATCGTTGCGCTGTTTCGGCCCCATCTTGCGGATTGCTGACAGGGTCGCTGGCCAGTCGCCACGCGACATCGCTTCACGCACGCGCCATTCATGCAGGCGCTCGTCGTAGGCGGCGTCGGGGACTGCATTGAGGCGCCGCGCAGAATCAGGCAGGTAGGAGGCAACCGTCCACAACGCGATCTGGTAGCGCACCTGGGCCTGCTGCTCGGCACTCAGGCCCAGGGCCTGTGCGTACTGCGGCAGCTGCTGCTCGGTGGCATCCGGATCGGCCTTGGCCAGCTTGACCAGGCCGTCGGTGGCGATGCGCCGGCTGCGATCGTTGCGCGGCCAGTTCAGTGCGCTGGCATTGGGCTTGTCGACGAACGCAGCATAGGTGTTGGCCAGCGCCAGGTCGGCAGCGGGAAGTCCACGCGCGGCGCTGCGCATCACCGCCGGCTGCTGCGCGTCGGCGGCCGCGTCGATGCGCTCCCAGCGCAGTGCGTCGCTCAGGCCCCCCTGGGCCTGCAGTACGGCGAACACCGCATCGCAGCCATCGGGCAGTGACTTGCCGTTCCGGCGCCACAGCTCCTGGGCGTCGCTGATCCATTGCGGATCGACACCGCTGGTTACCTGTCGGGCGGTCAACTGCGCACAGCGCAGGCCGAGATTGTCGGTAGGGGCCCAGTTGGCGAGCAGAGTGGGCCAGTCCTGCCGGCGTGCCACCGAGGGCAGCCATACGCTGCGGAAGGTGGTGGCCACGGCCTGGCCCTCGTAACGCTTGAGGAAGGCCTGCGCCTGCGCGGTGTCGACCGTGTCGATGTTGCGCCGCAGATTGGCGTACTCCAGCCAGCCATAGGCCGGATGGCGGCTGAGCGTGGCGGCCTGGCCGGGATCGAACTGGCCGCGTTCGGCCGCGGCGATGGCGGCTTTGAGCTGCGCGTTCTGGGCATCGAGGGACTGGGCACCCGCGCAGCCGATCAGCAGCAGGGTGGCCAGCGGGAGCAGGGACAGGGCGGTCGAAGAGCGTCGGGTCATGGCGTCAGCATAGCGGGCACTGGCTGAATTCAGTTTCGCATCGCGTGCACGTCGGGCGAAGGCAACGGCAGCTGAATGCAGGTGCATGGCTCCTCTGCCGCAGCAGCGGGATGCAGGCGTAACGTCAGAGCCGGGCGAACCGCCCGGCTGCAGGGAGCGGCACATGGCGTTCAGTAGCGCAGGAAGGAATGGCCCGTTGGCGGAGATCAATGTCACGCCATTGGTGGATGTGATGCTGGTGCTGTTGATCATCTTCATCGTGACCGCACCGATCGTGGCCCGGCCGATCGCAGTGCAGTTGCCGCAGGCGACCGATCACGTGGTCGCCCGGCCGGACCCGCCGCCGCCGATCGAACTGCGTCTGGATGCAGCCAACCAGCTCAGCTGGAACGGCCAGCCCCTGGCCATGGCCGATCTGCAGCCGCGCCTGCAAGCGCAGACGGGTGAGTACGCCGGCAACCTGCCGGAGCTGCGCATCGCGACCGATCCGGCGGCCGAGTACGAAGGAATGGCACGGATCCTGGCGGCGGCCGAGGCCACCGGCATGGAGCGCATTGCGTTCGTGCGCTGAGCAGCGGATGAGGGGCTGTCGATCAACAGCCCCTCCACCCAGAGTGCTTTGGAACACTCCGCGGATGCCGGCACCTGCTGTCGCAACGGGCGCGTGACCACCGCGCCAAGACCGGAACACAAGACAGAATCTGTCGCTATCTGATGTGATTGCCCGTCAATCGCGTCAAGCCCACGTGAAAGGGTGTCGGTCATCACGCCGTGATTTTGACTACTTGTTTACAAAGGAGACGCTGCCGCCATGCAGGAGGGGCGTACGGCAGCCAATGTCCCGACATTCCTTTGGAGAGAGAGCGAATGAATCACCTGCACCACCGCCCCCTGGCGGTTGCCGTCGCCCTGTGCGTGACTGCCCTGGCACCGCTGGGCGCCGCCGCACAGTCCACCACCAATCTGGACGCGGTCGAGGTCACCGGCACTCGCATCAAGCGCGCTGAAGTGGAGGGCCAGGTTCCTATCCAGACCCTGACCCGCGGCGACATCGAGCGCACCGGCCTGAGTTCGATCGGCGAAGTGCTGCAGCAGCTCACCGGCTCCGGTTCGGCGCTCAATGCCAAGTTCAATTCGTCCGGCAACTTCGGCTTCCCCCCGGATGGCAGCGGCGTCGGTGCGGGTTCGGCGCAGGTCGATCTGCGCCACCTGGGGGCCAAGCGCGTGCTGGTGCTGGTCGACGGCATCCGTTGGGTCAATGAGTCATCGGCGTCCGGTGTCGGCGCCGCGACCGATCTCAATACCATCCCGCTGGCCATCGTCGAGCGTATCGAGGTGCTGGAGGACGGCGCGTCGTCGCTGTACGGCTCCGATGCCATCGCAGGCGTGGTCAACATCATCACCCGCCGTGATTTCGATGGCGGTCAGGTGACCCTGAACTACGGCGAATACAGCAAGGGCGACGGCACGCAGAAGGGCGTGGACCTGGCCTGGGGCAAGAGCGGCGATCGCTTCAGCCTGTTCCTCGGCGCCAGCTGGACCAAGCAGGATCCGGTGTATGCGAAGGACCGTGAACAGTCGCGCTTCCCGATTCCCGGCACCGGCCTGGCCTTCGGCAGCGGTGCCATTCCGCAGGGCCGCTTCGCCTTCGTCGATCCCAACACCGGCGCGCAGCAGAACATCGTGCCCAACACCGGCGTGAGCAATCCACGCTACGACGGCAGTGCCGGCTGCAACCGCACCGACGACTACCACTGCTTCACCAGCGCTGACCGCTTCAACTTCGCCGAGTACAACATGGTGCTGACGCCGTCGGAGCGGAAGGGCCTCTTCGGCCAGTTCCGCTTTGACATCACCGACAACGTGCAGTGGTACGTCAAGGCACTGGGCAACCGTCGCGAGTCGACCAACCAGGCCGGCCCCGAGCCGCTGTTCTTCGGCCCCGACGGCGCTACCGGCAATCCTCTGGCCGACAACATCACCATCTCGGCGCTCAATCCCTACAACCCGTTCGGCTTCGACCTGGTGTCGTCCGGCAACATGAGCCTGGTCGGCCGTCGCCCGGTGGAAGGTGGCGCGCGCGTGTTCGAGCAGGAGGTCAACACCACGTACTTCGCCACCGGCCTGGTCGGCAACTTCCAGGCGGCCGACCGCAGCTGGTTCTGGGACGTCAATGGCATATACAGCAAGAACAAGGCCGAACAGACCAACTACGGCAGCTACAACATCTACAACGTCAACCTGGCGCTGGGCGATCCGGCCGCATGTGCGGCGACGCCGGGCTGCGTGCCGCTGAACATCTTCGGCGGTGCCGGTTCCATCACCCCGGACATGCTGCGCTGGATCCAGCCGGTGGTACGCGACCGCAGCCAGAACGAGCTGAGCCTGTTCACCGCCAATCTGTCCAGCGATCTGTTCAACCTGCCGGCCGGCCCGCTGTCCTTCGCCACCGGTTTCGAGTACCGCAAGTACGAAGGCTGGTACCAGCCCGACCCGTTGACGGTGATCGGTCACTACAACGGCGTGCCGTCGCAGCCGACCTCCGGCTCGTACGACGTCAATGAAGCCTACCTGGAACTGAGCGTGCCGATCTTCGCCGACTCGGCACTGGGCAAGAAGCTCGACCTGAGTCTGGCGGGCCGCTACTCGGATTACTCCACCTTCGGTGGTGAGTTCACGCCCAAGTACGGCCTGCGCTGGCAGGTGACCGATGACTTCGTGCTGCGCACCTCCTATGCCGAAGGCTTCCGCGCGCCGTCGATCGGCGAACTGTACGGCTCGGCCGCGCGCGCGGACCTGCAGCTGTTCGATCCGTGTTCGATCGGCCTGGGCGGCACGCCGCCGCGTGGCAGCGCCGCCAACTGTGCCGCGCTGGGCGTGCCGGCCGGCTTCCAGCAGGCCAACTCGCAGATCTCGGTGACCACCGGCGGCAACCGCGAGCTGGAACCGGAGCGTTCACGCAGCTTCAGTGCCGGATTCGTCTGGAGCCCGTGGTTCGGCAACAACACCTCCTGGTCGGAGCGCTTCGACGTGGAAGTGACGTTCTATCGCCACAACATCGATGGCGCGATCCAGGCGATCAACGCGCAGACCCAGCTGGACCTGTGCGTTGATACGCTGGATCCGGTGTACTGCGATGGCATCACCCGTGCCAGCACCGGCGCGGTCAGCAGCTTCAACAACCGGCTGACCAACCTGGGTTCGATCAAGACCGATGGTTGGGACGTGGACCTGTTCTGGACCTTGCCGCAGACCTCGATCGGCCAGTTCAAGCTGGGCTGGAAGAACACCTTCGTCGGTCGTTACGAGGCCACCGGTGCGGCCGGCCAGCGGCAGCCACAGAAGCCGGGCGTGGAAGTGGCCGACAGCTCGATTCCGGAATGGACCAGCAACGCCAGCATCGGCTGGACACTGGACAACTGGAGCGCGAACTGGACGGTGCGGCACATCTCCGAGTTGACCGAAGACTGTGGCGACGCCGTGGCGTTCCCGGTGTGCAGCAACCAGGTGGCGGGCACCAACACGCTCTCGGCGACCACCTTCCATGATCTGCAGGTGGGTTACAGGATCGACTGGATGAAGGGGCTGCAGCTGACCGCTGGCCTGAACAACGTGTTCGACAAGGATCCGCCGATCTGCCTGTCGTGCTCGCTGAACGGCTATGACGCGTCGACCTATGACATCCCGCGTGGCCGCTACTGGTACATGCGCGCGGACCTGCGGTTCTGATGTGATGAGGGGCAGCGCCGGATGCTCCGGCGCTGCCTTGCGGGTGTAGCGCCGAGCCCATGCTCGGCGCTACAGGAGCGGGGCGGTCAAGCCCTGCAGCTGATCAGAACGACCAGGTGAACGTCAGCGAGCCGTTGCGGCCATCGCCGTACGCACCGTAGCCGTTGATCTGCGAGAGGTACTGCTTGTCCAGCAGGTTGTTGAGGTTGGCCTGCACGCTGAACTCCGGCGAGATGCGGTAGCGCACGAAGGCGCTGACCAGGGCATAGCCGTTCTGCTCGATGCGGCCGTAGGCCGGCACCGCATAGTAGATGCGGTTCTGCCAGTTCGCCCCGCCGCCGACCGTCAGTGCCTGCAGCGACTGCGGCGTGTAGCTGGTGAACAGCTTCAGCGCGGTCTGCGGCAGGTTGGTGTTGATGTCGGCATCGTTGGCATCCTTGGCCACGTAACGCGAGGCACCGAAGGTCGCGTTCCAGCCCGGCGCCAGCTCGCCGTTCAGTTCGAATTCGAAGCCGCGGCTGACCGTGCCGCGCGCGGCGCGGTAGGCGAACTCGTTCTGGCTGCCCTGCACCGGCTCACCGGTGGCCTGGCCCACGTTGTCCTGCTCGATGCGGAACACTGCCAGCGAAGCATTGAGGCGGTTGTCGAACCACGCGCCCTTGACGCCCACTTCGTAGCTCTTGCCATCGACCGGATCGAGGTAGCTGCCGTTGCGGTCCTTCAGTGTCTGCGGCTGGAAGATCTCGGTATAGGCGGCGTAGGTGGAGAAGGTATCGTTGATGTCCAATACCAGGCCGGCGTAGGGCGTGGTGACCTTGTGCGAGCGGTCCGCACCTTCGCCTTCACTCTTCCAGTCGGTGTAGCGTGCGCCGACGATGAGCTTCAGCGGGTCGGCCAGCGACAGGCGCGTGGCCATGTAACCGGCCTTCTGGGTGATGGTGCCTTCGCTGGCCAGCGCCAGCGGGTTCCAGTTCGGCTCGGAGATGTCGCCGGTCCAGCCAAGGTAGCTGGTGAACGGGTCCCAGCTCTGGCCGGGGCCGCCAATCTGGTAGTCGCCGTAGTTGGCGTACTCGCGCTTGTTGTAGCTCAGGCCGGCCATGAACTGGTGCTCGCGGCCGAACAGCCGGAACGGGCCGTCGACATAGCCGTCCACCGCGTTGACCTTGCGCTCGGTGTTGTAGAAGCCGGCCGATGGCGAAATGCCGGTGCCGGTGGTCCTGTCGAAGAACGATGCACCGCTGGTCCAGTCGTTGTAGGCCGGGTAGAACAGCTTGTCGTCGGCCTTGGTCTCATCGTGGGTCGCACCGACCTTGAACTTCCAGCCATTGCTGAAGGCATGTTGCAGGGTGGCGAACGCGCGCTTGCTGGTGGTGTCCCAGTAGGTCCAGTTCGGACTGGCGTTGAACGATTCGTCGTAGCCGGTGGCCGAGCCGTCGGAGAACAGCATCGGGAAGCCGCCCCAGGTCGCGCCATTGGCGCGCTTCTGCTGGTAGTCGTAGCCCACGCTCAGCTGCGTGTCCGGAGTCAGGTCGGCGTCGATCACCGCGTAGCCCAGCGTCTTGTGCTGGTTGTAGCGGTCCATCTGCGCGTCGGTGTCGAGGTAGCTGCCGATCACCCGGCCACGCACGGTGCCACTGGCATTCAGCGCGCTGCCGACGTCCACGGTGGTACGGGTACGGCCCCAGCTGCCGACGTTCACCGATACGCTGCCGGTCAGCTCGGCGCTGTCGGCATGCTTGCGGATCAGGTTCACCGAGGCGGACGGGTTGCCTGCGCCACTGAGCAGGCCGGTGGCGCCGCGCACCACCTCCACGCGGTCATACAGGGCGAGGTCCAGGCCGGAATCGCCGTAGCTCCAGTTCTGCACCATCTGCGTGGGCAGGCCATCGAACTGGTAACTGTCAATGTAGAAGCCGCGCGCATAGAACTCGGTGCGCTCGCTGTCCGATTGCGTGCTGGTCACACCGGTAGTGTTGGCCAGCACGTCGATGATGTCGTCCAGGTTCTGATCTTCGATGCGCTGATGGCTGATGATGCTGACCGACTGCGGAATCTCGCGCGGCGTCAGATCGAAGCGGGTACCGGCCGAGGTGCGGCGCACCGAGTAGCCCTCCGCGCGCTCGCCCTTGACCACCACCTTGTCGAGGGTGGTCGCGTCGGTGGCCGTTTCAGCGAAGGCGGCTGGGGCGATGGCGCAGAGTGCGGCGAGCACGGCAACGGACAGCCGCTGTGGCTGCGGGATACGGAATGCAGGACGGTTCATGGGATTCCTGGACGAGCATGCGCGTTCGGCCGACATCCAGGAGGCGAGGCGCTACGGGTAGGGGAGAGGCGGGCGCGCCCTCCTGGCGGCGCCGTAATCGAAAGGAATGTTAATACGAACTATTCCTATTTACAAATCGTGAACGGGTATGCGCAGCGCCGGATCGTCAGGCTGCTGCGGGAGACCGACGTCCGGTGGCTTACCGGCGCAGCAGTGGCAGAGGATCCCGCGCGCCGTCGGCGCCGTAGATGCCCCAGTGCAGGTGCGGCGGGGTGCCCTTGGCATTGCCGCTGTCGCCGACGTGGCCGAGCAGATCGCCCGCGGCTACCACCTGGCCGCGCGCCAGGCCTGCGGCCCAGCTCTCCAGATGGGCGTAGTAGTAGCGCTCGCGGCCGGGGCCGATCACCCAGACCTGACGGCCGCCCAGGCCGCCTTCCCGCACCTCGGCAACCACGCCCGGGGTCGCGCTGCGGACCGGCGTACCCCGCGCGGCGAAGATGTCGATGCCGGCATGGCTGCGGTCGCGCCCGCGCGGCGCGCCGAAGGTATCGGCGATCTGGCCCGGCCGCACGCCGTCCACCGGTACCGGCAGCTCGGTGGCCGGTGGCATCCGGGCCAATGACCACAGCATCTTCGGCGCTTCGGCCCAGCGGCTGTTCCAGACGGACAGGGCGGCAATGACGGTGACGACCAGCAGGAAGGCACGCAGCAGCCAACGGCGCAGCAGGCGGGCGGAAGACGTGGAGGGTGTGCGGGGCGAAGGATTCATGCCGCGCCAGTATGGCGCGGTGGGTGTCGAGGCCGGTTCATTCCAAGGGGACTTCGAAACTGCGCTTCAACGTGGACAGTGCCACCGCGGTGCGGAATCGTTCGATGTTGTCGTCGCCACCGAACAGGCGCTCGCTGATGGCGTCGTACTCCTCCATCGAGGCGGCCGAGAGCACCAGCAGGAAATCGCCGTCACCGGTGATGGCATAGCACTGCTGCACCGCCGGGTCGTCCTGCACGCGCTGCTTGAACGGCGCCACGCGATCACGCTGCTCGCTGACCATGCGCACCTCGACGATGAGGGTCAGCGGTCGGCCGATCCGCGCCGCCGCCACCACGGCCACATTGGCGGCGATCACACCGCTGTCCTGCAGACGCCTGACCCGCCGCTGCACGGCCGGCGTCGACAGGTGCACGGCTTCGGCGATCTCCCGCTGTGGCAGCGTGTTGTCCCGCTGCAGCAGGGCGAGGATGGCGCGGTCGAAGCTGTCCAGCACGGGGGCAGTGGCCATGGTGAGCAGAAGTTGCATGGACGGGCCGGTAATTGAGCCAAGTGCTCGCCGTCGACGCAATAGACTGGACGCATGCAGACTTCACGATTCGCGCCGATGTTGCCGGCGCTGGCGGTGCTCGGCTCGGTAACCGCGCTGTCCGTTGGCACGTCCTATGCAAAGCACCTGTTCCCGCTGGTCGGCGCGCAGGGCACCAGCGCGCTGCGCGTGGGCTTCTCCGCACTGTTGCTGCTGCTGTTCTGGCGACCCTGGCGCTGGAAGACCCACCGCGCGGATGCGATCACCATCCTGCGTTACGGGCTCACGCTGGGCCTGATGAACCTGCTGTTCTACATGGCCATCCGCACGATCCCGTTCGGCATCGCAGTGGCCATCGAGTTCACCGGGCCGTTGACCGTGGCGATGCTGTCGTCACGGCGCCCGATCGATTTCCTGTGGGTGGGATGTGCAGTGGTCGGCCTGCTGCTGCTGTTGCCGCTGGGCGGTGGGGCGGCACTGGATCCGGTGGGCGTGCTGTATGCACTGGGTGCGGCCGCGTGCTGGGGCCTGTACATCGTGTTCGGCAAGCGCGCCGGGCACCTGCATGCCGGCCATTCGGTGTCGCTGGGCCTGCTGGCGGCGTCGCTGGTGGTGGTGCCGGTCGGGGTGATCCACGCCGGCGCGGCCCTGCTCGATCCGAAGATCCTGCTGGCGGGCCTGCTGGTGGCACTGGTGTCCAGTGCGATTCCGATGTCGCTGGAGATGATGGCGCTCAAGCGCCTGCCGAAGGAAACCTTTGGCATCCTGATCAGCATGGAGCCGGCGGTGGCCGCGCTGTGGGCGATGCTGCTGCTGCAGGAACACCTGCACGGGCTGCAGTGGCTGGCGATCGGCTGCACCGTGGTCGCTTCGGTGGGGAGCACGATGACGGCGCGGCGGTCGAAGGCGCCGGCGGTGCAGGCGGGGTAGCGCCGGGCTGTACTGGTAGCGCCGGGCCATGCCCGGCGGATTGGGTTCCGTTCGCCGGGCATGGCCCGGCGCTACCGATCAGCGCAGGGCGCTGGCCGGTACGTCGATGGCCATGGCCAGCGCCAGATGGTCCGAGAAGGCCGCCGGTACGGCTTCGACCGCGCGGGTCTGCAGGCCGCTGCTGACCAGGATGTGGTCGATGGCGCGGTCCGGACGCCAGCTGGGGAAGGTCGGCACGATGCAGCCTGGAGGCTGCAGCCGGGTCTTCTGGTACAGCACCTGCATTTCCGGCCGTTCGGCCAGGCAGTTGAAGTCACCCATCAGCACGGCATTGGGATGGTCGGACAGCAGCTCGGCGATGAAACCGAGCTGTGCCATCCGCGAGCCGGCACCCAGCGAGAGGTGGGCCACAGCCACGGCCAAGCCGTCCCTGCCATCACCGAACCTGGCCAGCAGCACGCCACGCCCGCCGATGCGGCCGGGCAGGGCGTGGTCCTGCACCTCCACCGGCTCCAGTTTGCTCAGCAGGCCGTTGGCACTGGATGCCACCCCGCCCATGCGCCGGTTCGGCTGGTGGCTCCAGTAGTTGAAGCCGGCACGCTGGGCCAGGTAGTGGGTCTGGTTGGTGAAGCCCGAACGCAGGCTGCCTGGGTCGGCTTCCTGCAGGCCAACGATGTCGTGCCCACGCGCCAGTGTGGCAATCGCATCAAGACTGCTGCGCTTGCGACCCGCCGGCAGCGCATGTGACCAGCTGCGGGTCACATAGTCGCTGTAGCGGCGGGTACTGGAGCCGGCCTGGATGTTGGCCGTCAGCAGACGCAGGGTCCGTGTAGAGGGGGAATTCACGGCCGGGGACAGCTTCTCTTGGATCAGTGAGCCTGGGCCGCACCGCGCTCGCGGGCGATCAGGTGGTCGGCGATGCGCAGCATGTCCGGGAAGCTCTTGCCCTTCACCAGGTACTTGCCGTTGACGATGATCGACGGGGTGCCGCTGATCTGGCTGCGCTGCGCGAACTGCTTGGCCGAGTTGGTCTTGGCATTCACCGCGAAGCTGCCCATGGTGGCGGCGAACTGCTTCGGATCAACGCCGTAACCGGCGTAGAACTTGGCGATGTCCTCGACCGAGTCACGGCCGCGCTCACCCTTCAGGGTCTTCTGCGCGTGGATGGCGGCGTACAGCGCCTCGTGGGTCTTTTCCTGCACGCCCAGCGTCTGCGCGGCATAGAAGGCGCGGGCGTAGTCGTCCCAGGTGCCGCCGAACATGGCGGGCACGTAGACGAAGTTCACGTCGCCCGGCAGACCGGCCTTCCACGGGCCGACCAGCGGCTGGAAGGCGGCGCAGGCCGGGCAGACGTAGCCGAAGATCTCGACCACTTCGACCTTGCCGGCAACCGGTTGGAAGGGCTGGCCGTTCGGAATTTCCTGGTAGTCCTCACCGGCCACCGGCGCCGGACCGGTCAGTGCGGTGGTGGTCGGGGCCGGAGCGGCCGCTGGAGCGGCTTCGGCGGCCTTCTCGCCTTCGGCTGCCGGGGCCGCGCCTGCGTTGTCAGTGGCCGGTGCCGCAGCGGGCTCGGTGCTGGCCGGGGTGGTGGTCGGCTCGGCCGGGGCGGCGGAGGTGTTGGCGGTGCCGTCGTCGGCCTTGCAGGCCGCCAGGATCGGCAGCAGCGCTGCGAGTGCGAGGGCGTAGCGGATCTTCATGGAAGCGTCTCCAGCATCTGGAATGGTGGGGCCGGCGGCGGGCGCCGGCCAGGGGGAAATGATGACACGCGGCGGCGACAGCGCCGTGTCGGGAGTGGGCGTTGGTTCAGCGGCCGCGGTTGGCGCGGACCTGGGCGATCAGCGCCGAGGCAATACGCAGCTGGTCGTCGAAGCTGTTGCCGCGGACCAGATACTGGCCGTTGATGATCAGCGCCGGGGTACCGGGGATGCGGGTGCGCTGGGCGAATGCCCGCGCCGCATCGACCTTCTTCTGCACGGCGTCGCCCCGCAGGGCCTGGATGTAACGCTCGGGCGCCACGCCGTAGCCCTTGTAGAAGGTGGCGAGCTCATCGGCCGAGACATTCTGCATCGGCAGGGTGCCCTGCTCGTGCAGTGCCTTGAACACGGCCGCATGGCTGCGCTTGGCGACGCCGACTTCTTCGGCGGCGTAATAGGCCAGCGCCCAGGTATCCCACGGCCCGCCGAACGCCGCCGGCACCGGAGTGAAGCGCACATCCGCCGGCAGCTTGGCCGCCCAGGCTTCCAGCTGCGGTTCGAAACGCGCGCAGTGCGGGCAGGTGTAGCCGAACACCTCGACCACTTCGATCTTGCCGGCGAGCGGCTGGAACGGACCGGCCTGGGCGATGCGCTCGTAGTCGCGACCTTCGACCAGCGGGGCTGCGGCAGGGGCGGCACTGGCGGCCATCGGCAGCAGCACCAGCAGGGACAACAGCAGGCGGGGAATCAACCTCATCGACACGCATCTCCGTTGAAAAAGCAACGCCGGCGCAGTCGCCGGCGTGAAGGAAACATACCGCAGGCGCGGGCCGTGGTGGCGGCCCGGGCCGACCAGTGGCGGTCAGGGGGCGGCGGCCGGTCGTGCCGGTGTGGCTTCGGTGGCCACGTCGTCGGCCCGGTTGTGCAGGCCCTGCAGGTAGCTGGACAGCGCCTGCACTTCCTGTTCGGTCAGCTTCTGTGCCACCGCGGCCATGATCTGGAAGTGTGCCTTGTCGGTTTCGTTGGTCTGCCCGGCCTGGTACTCCTGCAGGCGGCGCGCGACATAGCTGGCGTGCTGGCCACCGATATGCGGGTAGGCCGGGCCCGGGTTGCCGGCGCCGCTGGGGCCGTGACAGGCCATGCAGGCCGGCAGCCCGCGCGACGCGTCGCCGCCGCGGTACAGCTGCTGGCCGATCTGGTAGAACTTCATGCCCTTGTAGGGGCCTTCGGTCACCGCGGTGTCGTCGGCGATGCCGGCGGTAGCCTTCTGCGTGGCGAAGAACGCGCCGATGTCGCGCATGTCCTGCGGGGTGAGGTTCTGTACGAAGGGCACCATCGCCACGGCCGCACCGGAGCTGCGCTGGCCGTTGGCGATCAGGGCCATCTGCTGGGCGACATAGCGCTCGCTCTGGCCGGCAATGGACGGGTACATCTCGACCGTGGAATTGCCGTCGGCACCATGGCAGGCCGCGCAGGCCGCAGCCTTGCCCTGGCCGGCCTTGGCATCGCCCCAGGTCGTCTTGCTGAAATCCACCTCCAGCGAGGCGGTGTTGATCGGCCCGTTGTCGGGCAGCGGGGTCAACGTGGTCTGCGCGAACGCAGCGGCGGCAACAACGACAGCAGTGGCAAGGGCGGATACGGCAAGAACGCGAGCGTGGCGCATGCTAAAGCTCCGTATGGACCGGGCCGGGCGGTGGCCGCCGGCATCGCCCGGATTATCAACGGCGTTTCCACGCACGGTCAACGAAGCAGTGCAGCAAAATCCCCGCTGGGGCCGCTGGCACGGGCGCGCGGCGCCGCAACATGCGATCCTATGCGCATGTCATTGCTCCTTGAACGCGCCCGTTACCACCTCTCGGCCCACAACGCGCGGCAGCTGCCGCCCGACGAAGGGGCCGAAGTGGCCTTCGCCGGCCGCTCCAACGCCGGCAAGTCCAGCGCCCTCAACGCGTTGACCCGGCAGAATGCCCTGGCCCGCGTCTCCAAGACCCCCGGCCGCACGCAGCAGCTGGTGTTCTTCCAGATCACCCCGGAGGCAAGCCTGGTCGATCTTCCCGGCTACGGCTACGCCAAGGTGCCGCTGGAGCTGCAGGCGCACTGGCAGGCCTTCATCGACAGGTACTTCCGTACCCGGGAGGCGCTGAAGGGGCTGGTGGTGGTGATGGACATCCGCCACCCGTTGAAGGACTACGACCGCCAGATGCTGTCCTACGCCGTACAGCGCGGCCTGCCGGCGCATGCGCTGCTGACCAAGGCCGACAAGCTGGGCCGTGGCCAGCAGATGCAGACGCTGCAGAAGGTGCGCAAGGAGCTGCAGTCGGCCTACGGCGACAGCGTCAGCGTGCAGGTGTTTTCCGGCGAAGACCGCACCGGCGTGGACGAAGCCCGTGCCGTGATCGGTGGCTGGCTGGGGCTGGAATAACCTCTTGCCCGCCGGGCATGGCCCGGCGCTACCGGATCGGTGGGTGCCGACCTTGGTCGGCACACCCTCACAGCGGCGAATACTCCGCCGGCACCCAGGCATAGGCCTGGCCGTCCCTGCGCACGTGGCCCAGGCCCGGGAAAGGCAGATGCGCACCCGCCACCCACCACGCCCCGGCGGTGGCCTGCTGCAACAGGCTGCGGCGGCTGGCCGTGGCCGCCTTGCGGTCCGAATCGGCCTCGAACGCGGCTTCCGGGTGGGCGAACTGCACCGCGTGGAAGTGCAGCACGTCGCCCCACACCAGCAGTGACTGGCCCTGGCTGTCGAACCGGTAGGAGACGTGGCCGGGGGTGTGGCCATGGGTATCCAGCGCCCGCGCACCGCCTGGGAGGGCATCGCCGGGCTGAAAGGTGCGCAGGTGGCCGCTGGCCTGGTAAGGCGCCACGGCGGTGCGCGCGAGCGGGAAGGCAAAGCGCACGCCCTCCGGTGCGGTGGTTTCGCTGGCCGGGTTGAGCCAGTAGTCCGCGTCCGCCTTGGACAGCCACACCGTCGCGTTCGGATAGGCCGGCCTGCCCTGTGCGTCGAGCACGCCGCACAGATGGTCGGGGTGGGCGTGGGTGAGCAGGATGTCGTCCACCTCGGCGGGGTCCACGCCTGCGGCACGCAGGTTGCCCAGCACCTGGCCCAGGCCGGGACCGAAGCACTGTGCGGTGCCCGTGTCGACCAGGGTGAGGTGATTGCCCTGGCGGATCAGGTAAGCATTGACCGCGGTCTGCAGGCCCTTGCTGTCTTCGGGGACATAGCGGCCTTCCAGCAGGCGGGTGACCAGCGTCGGCGGCACGTCGACCACTTCCTGCCGGCCGAGTGCGACCACGCCATCGAACAGGGCGGTGACCTGCAGGGTGCCGATGCGGTGGTGATAGACGCCGGGCATCTGCCGGGTGGGGGCGGGTGAGGTGGCTTCGGCGAGTGCGGTCAGCGGCAGCGCAGCCAGGGCCAGCAGCAGGGTGCCGCGCAGCGGCAGGTGATGCAGGGTCATGAGGGTTCTCGATGGAGGACGGGCGGTTCCGTTGCGGCTAGCGTGCCGTGGCCGGCGTGCGCGGGGCGCTCAAACCGCTGCGCGGAATGCTCAGGGAAGAGAGTGTGCTGGCAGGGCTGCGCCCTGCACCCGCAGAGGCAACAGCCGAAGCAACGGCAACAGCGGGCTGTCCGTGGGATGGCGGGGTGGGTCCGGCTGCGGGGGACGCCGTAAATACGTCCCTGTAGGCTCGGTCGCGCCATCCATGGCGCTCACGCCCCCGCAACCGGACCCACCCCGCCTTCGACAGTTTTCCACGATCTGTCGGAAATGCTCTTGGGGTCAGATCCGTTTCCGCAGGAAAACGGATCTGACCCCGGGATTTCATTCGATCAGCCGCCGGAATCTGTCGAAGGCGGCGCACAGTGCTTCGCCTTCCCACGGAATGCACGCTGTTGCTGTTGCTTCGGCTCTTGCAATTGCCTCTGCGGGTGCAGGGCGCAGCCCTGCCTGACCCCCTCAAATGTCTGTAGGAGCCAGTCCGTACTGCTCGGCGAAGCGCTTGCTGAAACTGGCCGCGGAACGGTAGCCCGCGCGTGCGGCCACGGTCTTCAGTGGCAGGTCGGTGGTGTACAGCAACTGCATGGCGTGGGCCAGTCGTGCCTCGGTCAGCAGCTGGCGCAGGCTGGTGTGCTCGGCCGCCAGGCGACGACGCAGGGTGGCGCCGCTCAGTGCGAACTGCTCCTCCAGATCACGCGATTGCCAGTCGCGCGCAGGTTCAGCGGCGACGCGATCCCGTATCTGCTCACCCAGTGTCGGTGCCGTGGGCAGCAGCAGGTTGCCGTGGCCCTGCCGGCACAGGGTCAGCACCATCGAGGCCAGGGCCAGCCGGGCGTCGCTGTAATGGCCATCCTGCAGCGATTGCCGCCAGCGGCGCAGCACGGCGCCATGTTCGGCCAGCGACAACCGCGCCATCGACGGACCGGCGCTGGGCAGTTCCTCGTTCCACAGTGTCCGCGCCGCGGCCAGCACTTCCGCACACAGCGGCACGATGGCGCTGAGGTAACGGCCGCTGCGCGGGTCTGGACGGTTGACCACGTCGATGCGGCAACGCTGGGTCAGCAGCAGGATGTCGCCGGGCGCGAACTCCAGCGTCTGGTGTGCGGTACGTACCTGCTTGCGTCCTTCCAGCAGGATCGCGAACTGCGGTTGCGGAATCTCCACCGAGCTGGCGCCATGCTCGCGCCGTGCGGTGATGCAGGCATAACCCTCGGCGCGATCACAACCGGCCAGCGAAGACATCTCGGCCAGCAGCGCCGTTGCGGCGGGCAGCATCGTGGTCATGTCACGTGGGCTCCCAGCAGCCGGCCGACGCCGGCGGACGCAGCCATTGCCAGTGCGCCCCAGAACATGACGCGCAGGGCGCCGCGCAGGGCGGGCGCACCTCCAGCGCGGGCCGCCATCGCGCCGGTCACGCACAGGCCCAGCAGGGTGCTGGCGGTGGTCACCGCTGCCACCGAGTCGGCCGGTGCCAGCAGTGCGGTCAGCACCGGCAGGGCCGCCCCACAGGTGAAGGCTGCGGCCGAGGCCAGCGCGGCCTGCAGCGGCCGGGCGCGCAGGGTATCGGTGATACCCAGTTCGTCGCGAGCGTGCGCACCGAGGGCATCGTGGGCCGTGAGCTGTTCGGCCACCTGCCGCGCCAGCGCCGGGGCCAGGCCACGATGGCGGTAGATGGCGGCCAGCTCTTCCAGCTCGCTGTGCGGATCGTCCTGCAGTTCGCGCTTCTCCATTGCCAGGTCGGCGCCTTCGGTGTCGGCCTGGGTCTGCACCGAGACGTACTCGCCGGCGGCCATCGACATCGCCCCCGCGACCGTGCCCGCCAGGCCGGTGGCCAGCAGGGTGCTGGCCGATGCGCCACTGGCGGCAACGCCGACCACCAGCCCTGCCACTGAAACGATGCCGTCGTTGGCACCGAGCACGGCGGCGCGCAGCCAGCCGACGCGGTCGGCCCTGTGTCGTTCCGGATGGCGCGAATGACGGGTCATGCCTTGCAGTGTACGAGGGTCAAGAGGTCGTCGATAGGATGCTGAAACCCGTCTCCGTCGCATGCTGCAACGGGGCGCCACGCTATAGTGCGCCCTTGCGATGGAAGGCTCCCAGCCCCACATCCCCCGTCACCGTACAGCGAGTCTTCCCCTTGTCGAGCCCCAGCCACGTCGCCGATACGCCCATTACCGACCGCTCGCAGCTGGTGGAGGTGATCGCCTCCGGCGAAAAGCCCCGCGCGCAGTGGCGCATCGGCACCGAGCACGAGAAGTTCGGCTTCCGCCTGGATGACCTGCGACCACCGGCCTTTGAAGGCGAGCGTGGCATCGAGGCCCTGCTCAACGGCCTGGTCCGTTTCGGCTGGGAACCCGTGCAGGAAAACGGCAACACCATCGCCTTGCTGCGCGATGGCGCGTCGGTGACGCTGGAACCGGCCGGCCAGCTGGAACTGTCCGGCGCGGCGCTGGAGACCATCCACCAGACCTGCGTGGAGACCGGTACCCATCTGAACGAAGTGGCGCAGGTGGCCGGCGAGCTCCAGCTGGGCTTCCTGGGCATGGGCTTCCAGCCGAAGTGGACGCGCGATGAGATGCCGTGGATGCCGAAGGGCCGCTACAGGATCATGCGCGCGTACATGCCCAAGGTCGGTTCGCTCGGCCTGGACATGATGACCCGCACCTGCACCGTGCAGGTCAACCTGGACTATGCCAGCGAAGCGGACATGGTGAAGAAGTTCCGCGTCTCGCTGGCGCTGCAGCCGATCGCCACCGCGCTGTTCGCCGACTCGCCGTTCGCCGAAGGCAAGCCGAACGGCTACCTGAGCTATCGATCGCACATCTGGACCGACACCGACGCCGACCGCACCGGCATGCTCGACTTCGTGTTCGAGGATGGCTTCGGCTATGAGCGTTACGTCGATTACCTGCTGGACGTGCCGATGTACTTCTCCTACCGCGATGGCATCTACCACGATGCCAGCGGGCAGAGCTTCCGCGACTTCATGCAGGGCCGGCTGCCGGTGCTGCCGGGCGAGTTGCCGACCCTGCGTGACTGGTCGGACCACACGACCACGGCGTTCCCGGAAGTGCGCCTGAAGAAGTATCTGGAAATGCGGGGTGCCGATGGCGGTCCGTGGAGCCGCCTGTGCGCTCTGCCGGCGTTCTGGGTCGGCCTGCTGTACGACGACACCGCGCTGGATGCCGCCTGGGATCTGGTGCGTGACTTCACCCTGGCCGAGCGCCATGTGCTGCGCGACGGCGTGCCGAAGCATGCGATGAACCTGCCGTTCCGCGATGGCACGGTGCGCGATCTGGCGCGCGAGGCAGTGAAGATTTCCGTGGAGGGCCTGAAGCGCCGCGCCGCGCGCAATGCCGATGGCCAGGACGAGAGCAAGTTCCTGGATGTGCTGCAGGAGATCGTCGAATCCGGCCTGACTCCGGCCGAGCGCAAGCTGGCGCTGTTCCATGGTCGCTGGCACGGCAACGTGGATCCGGTGTTCCGGGAGTTCGCGTACTGAATGCGCCCGCCGGGCATGGCCCGGCGCTACCCGCCATGGCTCCGGCAGCGCCGGGCCATGCCCGGCGGCCTCGCGCGCAGAAAAACCCCGGCCTCGACGCCGGGGTTTTTCATTCCATCAGCCAGACCGTCAGGCTTTGAGGCTGGCCATGTCGATCACGAAGCGATAGCGCACATCGTTCTTCGCCATGCGCTCCCACGCGTGGTTGACATCCTTGATGTCGATCACTTCAACGTCGCTGACGATGTTGTGCTCGGCGCAGAAATCCATCATTTCCTGGGTCTCGGCCATGCCGCCGATGGCCGAGCCGGTGACGTGCTTGCGGCCGAAGATCACGCTGGCGCCCATCAGTGGCGGGTCCAGCTCGGTGATGACGCCGACCAGGCACATGGTGGCATCGCGCTTGAGCAGGCTCATGTACGGGTTGGTGTCATGGCTGACCGGCACGGTGTTGAGCAGGAAGTCGAAGCTGTTGGCGTGCGCCTTCATCTGCGCCGGATCGCGCGAGACCAGCACCTCGTCCGCGCCCAGGCGCTTGGCGTCGGCGCCCTTTTCCGGGGTGGTGGTGATCATCACCACGGTGGCGCCCATCGCCTTGGCAAACTTCACGCCCATGTGGCCCAGGCCTCCCAGGCCGATCACGCCCACCTTCTGACCGGGGCCGACCTTCCAGTGGCGCAGCGGCGAGTAGGTGGTGACGCCGGCGCACAGCAGCGGCGCGGCGGCCTTCAGGTCCAGCGTCTCGGAGACCTTCACCACGAAGCGCTGCTCGACCACGATGTGGTCGGAGTAGCCGCCCATCGTCAGCTCACCGGTGTTGCGGTCGCGGCTGTTGTAGGTATAGGTCGGGCCCTTTTCGCAGTACTGCTCAAGGTCGTGGTCGCAGGCATCGCAATGGCGGCAGGAATCAACCATGCAGCCGACGCCGGCGATATCGCCGACGCTGAGGCGGGTGACGGCCGGTCCGACTTCGACCACGCGGCCGATGATCTCGTGGCCGGGAACCATCGGGTACTCCGCGCCGCCCCAGTCGTCGCGGGCCTGGTGCAGGTCGGAGTGGCAGATGCCGCTGTACAGCACTTCGATGCGGACATCGTTGGCGCCGACGGCGCGGCGTTCGAAGGTGAAGGGCTCGAGCGGGGCGGTGTTGGTACGCACCGCATAACCATGGGCGAGGGACATGGGAATCCTTGGCGGGGTTTGTGGAAAGGCGTTTTACAATACGCCCCTCATACCCGCCCACGAAGCGCGGATATCGGCATGATTCATCAAGGTAGACTGCACAATCATGGCCACTGACAATCTCACCCACCTGGCCGCCTTCGCGGCGGTGGCCCGCCACCGCAGCTTCCGCCGGGCCGGCGCCGAGCTGGCCCTGTCGACCTCGGCGGTGAGCTATGCGATCCGGGCACTGGAAGAGCGGTTGGGGGTGGGCCTGTTCCATCGCACTACCCGCAGCGTGGCCCTGACCGAGGCCGGGCAGCGCCTGCTGGACCGGTTGCAGCCGGCGCTGGGCCAGGTGCACGAGGCGCTGGAGGAGATGAACCAGTTCAGGGACAGCCCGACCGGCCTGCTGCGCATCAACGCGGCCCGCGCGGCAGTGCCGACCCAGCTCGGCCCACGCCTGACCCGCTTCCTGCGCGCGCACCCCGATGTGCGCCTGGAGCTGACCGAGAACGATGGGCTGGTGGACATCGTCGCCGAAGGCTTCGATGCCGGCGTGCGCCTGCATGAGTTCGTGCCCGAGGACATGGTGGCCGTGCCGCTGGGGCCGTCCCTGCACGGCATGATCGTGGCCTCGCCCGAGTATCTGCGCCAGCACCCGGCGCCGCAGCATCCCCGCGACCTGCTGCAGCACGAATGCATCCGCTTCCGCTTCGCCAGCGGTCACCTGTACAAGTGGCAGTTCGACCGCGACGGGCAGTCGCTGGAAATCGACGTGCGTGGGCGCCTGACGCTGAGCGAGCAGACCACCATCATGCGCGCGGTGCTGGATGGCTTCGGCCTGGCCTATGTGCTCGAGGATGCCGCGCGCCCGCACATCGAAGCCGGGCGGATGGTGGCGGTACTGCAGGACTGGAGCGAACCGTTTCCCGGCTTCGTGCTGTATTACCCCAGGCAACGGCAGATGGCGTCGGCGTTGCGCGCATTCGTGGACATGCTGCGCGAATAGAGCCATGCCTGCGCGGATGCTGCCTGGCGAGGTAAAGTACGTGCCGATCCAACCACAGGGACGTTCATGCATACGCTTGCCGAGATCGAACTGGCTACCGGCCAGACCTTTCCTGCTCTCTACCACCGGCTCGATGCGGCAGACCGGCTGAGCTGGGGGGCGACGCATCCGCAATGGGCGCAGGTGCGTCTTCCGGAGCTGCAACCGGCACCGCCGATTCTCCTGTACGCGCAGGATTACGAGCCGCTTGAGCGTGACGAACTGCTCGACGCCTGGCAGGAGCTGACCGCAGAGGATCACTACAACCCGTTGCGGGAGGATCTGCAGCTGCTGCCGTTCGCCCGCACGGGGGCTGGTGACAGCTACTGCTTCTGGACCAATGCGCCCGGCTGCGACGAGCCGCCGGTGGTGCTGGTGTGGCACGACGATGATCGCGCTGACGTACTGGCCCGCAACCTCCAGGATTTCCTGTTCCGCAAGATGGTGGAGGCGGTGGCGGACTACGAGGCACCCTACACGCTGTTGTCGCACGGTGACCTGGCCGACAATCTCCAGCGCTGGCTGGGCTCGCATCGCGCGTGGCTGCGGGACGACCAGGCCGCTGCGCTGGAGGCCCTGTTCGCACGCAGCGCAGAGATCGAGCAGGGAGAGATCGATGAGGATCAGGCGCAGGCGCTGGTGCAGCAGCTGATCGGATTCGAGCGGCTGGACGAATCATTCGCCTACGTGCGCTGATGCTGGCGGCGGGCCCGGTGCACTCCGCCGATCAATCCAGCAGGGCGTCGTAGCCGGGGCCGGTGAACTGGATCAGGCAGAAGCCGTGTCCGAACGGATCCGCCAGTGCTGCGATGCGCCCCCATGAACGCTCGCGTGGCGCCTGCTCGAGCGCCGCGCCTGCCGCCAACGCCCGGGCAAGCGCGGCGTCGAGGTCCTCCACGATCCAGTCGATGTGCAGCGGCGTCCAGTGACGTTCGTAATCCCGCACGTCACCGTCGACGGTAGCCGCGCTGCCCGCTTCGTTCTGCAGCAGATAGAGCGGGGTCGGGCCGCCCAGCAGTTCCAGCACCTCCGGGCCGAGACGGCGCCCGGCATGGAGGCCGAAGGCGCGTGTGTAGAACGCCTCGGCGGCCGCGAGGTCCGGAACGTCCAGATTGATGATGAAGGGGATCATGGCCAGGGTCCTGCGTGGTGCCAGGCACCATGCGCCGATGATTCCCGTCGATCAAGAGGCTGCGCGGTTTGAGGCAGCGCGTCGCGGAAAGGCGCCGGCGATCGTTCTAGACTCGAGCGATCGAACCTGCATGGGAGTGGCTCTGATGGGACTGCGCGAAAGGGGGAGGGTGGCCGCACTGGCCGTGCTGCTCGCAGCCACTGGCGTCGGCATCGCGGATGCGCGTGACAGCCAGGCACCGGTGATGTCCGGCAATCCGATCCTGCCGGGCTGGTACGCGGACCCGGAGGCGGCCGTATTCGGCAGCACCTACTGGATCTTCCCCACGCGCTCGCGACCCTATGCAGAACAGGTTGCCTTCGATGCCTTTTCGTCGCCCGACCTGGTGCACTGGCGCCGGCACGACAGCGTGCTGTCCATCGAGAACATTCCCTGGGCCAGGCAGGCGCTGTGGGCACCCTCGGTGGTGGCCAACGACGGGCGCTACTACTTCTTCTTTTCCGCCAATGACATCCAGAACGACGGCGAGACCGGTGGCATCGGCGTGGCCGTGGCCGACCAGCCCGAAGGGCCTTACCGCGATCTGCTCGGCAAGCCACTGGTGGGCGCGTTCCACAATGGCGCGCAGCCGATCGACCAGTATGTGTTCAAGGATGACGATGGCGCCTGGTACATGATCTATGGCGGCTGGAAGCACGCCAACATCGTGCGCCTGAAGGCGGATTTCAGCGGCCTGCTGCCCTGGGACGACGGCACGCTGTTCAAGGAGATCACGCCGGCGCCGGAGTACGTGGAAGGTCCGCTGATGTTCAAGCGTGGCGGTCGTTACTACTTCATGTGGTCCGAAGGCGGCTGGGGCGAGCCGGACTACTCGGTGGCCTATGCGATCGCCGACGCGCCAACCGGGCCGTTCACCCGCATCGGCCGCGTCCTGCAACAGGACCCGGCCATCGCCACCAGCGCCGGGCACCACTCCCTGATCCACGCGCCCGGCGATGACGCGTGGTACATCGTCTACCACCGCCGGCCGCTCGACCAGACCGACCGCAATGCCCGTGTCACCGCGATCGATCGACTGTACTTCGACGCTCAGGGCCGCATCCTGCCGGTGAAGATGACGCACGAGGGCGTACCCGCGCACCGCCTGCGCTGAGGCGCAGGATGCATCGCCCCGTCACCTGTGTATACTATCCCCCAGTATAGTTCATGGGTGGCTCTGCGATGCCGCACTCTCCCGAAGAGAAAAAGAAGGTCCTGGCCCGCGTGCGCCGCATCCGCGGCCAGTGCGATGCACTGGACCGTGCGCTGGAAGCCGGCGCCGACTGCGGGCCCGTGCTGCAGCAGATCGCGGCCATCCGCGGGGCGGTCAACGGGCTGATGTCCGAGGTGATGGAAGCCCACCTGCGCGAAGAGTTCGGGCAACCCGCAGCTTCCGATGAACAGCGCGCCGAGCGCGTGCGCGAGATGAGCGGGCTGATCCGCTCGTACCTGAAATAAGCAACGGCGCAGCACAGCGTCGTACATCTGTTACTGCCTTTCTTTGGAGAATCCCGCCATGAAATCCCGTGCCGCCGTCGCCTTTGCTCCCGGCCAGCCGCTGCAGATCGTCGAGATCGACGTCGCCCCGCCGAAGGCCGGCGAAGTGCTGGTCAAGATCACCCACACCGGTGTCTGCCACACCGATGCGTTCACCCTGTCCGGTGATGATCCGGAAGGCCTGTTCCCGGTAGTGCTGGGCCATGAAGGTGCCGGCATCGTGGTGGAAGTGGGCGAGGGCGTGACCAGTGTCAAGCCGGGCGACCACGTGATTCCGCTGTACACCGCCGAGTGCGGCGAATGCCTGTTCTGCAAGAGCGGCAAGACCAACCTGTGCGTGTCGGTACGCGCGACACAGGGCAAGGGCGTGATGCCTGATGGCACCAGCCGCTTCAGCTACAACGGCGAGCCGATCTATCACTACATGGGCTGCTCGACGTTCAGCGAGTACACGGTGGTGGCCGAAGTCTCGCTGGCGAAGATCAATCCGCAGGCGAACCCGGAACATGTCTGCCTGCTCGGCTGCGGTGTCACTACCGGCATCGGCGCGGTGCACAACACGGCCAAGGTGCAGGAAGGCGACAGCGTGGCGGTGTTCGGCCTCGGCGGCATCGGCCTGGCCGTGATCCAGGGCGCGCGCCAGGCCAAGGCCGGCCGCATCATCGCGGTGGACACCAATCCGTCCAAGTTCGAGCTGGCGCGTGAGTTCGGTGCGACCGACTGCATCAATCCGAAGGACTTCGACAAGCCGATCCAGCAGGTCATTGTTGAAATGACCACCTGGGGCGTGGACCACAGCTTCGAGTGCATCGGCAACGTCAACGTGATGCGCGCGGCGCTGGAATGCGCGCACCGTGGCTGGGGCCAGAGCGTGGTGATCGGCGTGGCCGGCGCCGGCCAGGAAATCTCCACCCGTCCCTTCCAGCTGGTCACCGGCCGCAAGTGGATGGGCACGGCCTTCGGTGGCGTCAAGGGTCGCAGCCAGCTGCCGGGCATGGTGGAGGACGCGATGAAGGGCGACATCGAACTGGCGCCGTTCGTCACCCACACCATGGATCTGGACGGGATCAACGATGCCTTCGATCTGATGCACGAAGGCAAGTCGATCCGTTCGGTCGTGCATTACTGAGCCATCCCGGGTGGCAGGCCGCCAGGGCTGCCACCGTTCTGGAGAGACACCATGGAACGCATTGAACACCGTGCCTGCTTCGGCGGTTGGCAGGACGTGTACCGTCATTCCTCGTCCACGCTGGGCTGCGACATGCAGTTCGCCGTTTACCTGCCGCCACAGGCGGAAACGCAGGCGCTGCCGGTGCTGTACTGGTTGAGCGGACTGACCTGCACCGAGCAGAACGTCATCACCAAGGCGGGCGCACAGCGCTATGCGGCCGAACATGGCGTGATCCTGGTCGCGCCCGACACCAGCCCGCGCGGCGACGATGTCGCCGATGCAGAGGGCTATGATCTGGGCAAGGGCGCCGGCTTCTACCTCAACGCCATCCGCGAGCCGTGGTCGAAGCACTACCGCATGCATGACTACGTGGCGCAGGAACTGCCCGCGCTGATCGAGGCGAACTTCGCGGTGACCGGGGCGCGCGCGATCAGTGGTCACTCGATGGGAGGCCACGGTGCGCTGGTGGTCGCGCTGCGCAATCCGGGGCGCTACCGCAGTGTGTCGGCATTTTCGCCGATTGTTGCCCCCAGCCAGGTGCCCTGGGGGCAGAAGGCGTTCCAGGCCTATCTGGGCGACAACCGCGCCGACTGGGCCGCGTGGGATGCCTGCGAACTGATCGCTGCGGCCAGCGAACGCTTGCCGCTGCTGGTGGACCAGGGCGGGGCCGATGAGTTCCTGCAGAGCCAGCTGCAGCCGCAGCGCCTGCAGCTGGCCTGCGATGCCGTCGGCCATCCGCTGACCCTGCGCCTGCAGGATGGCTATGACCACAGCTATTACTTCATCGCCAGCTTCATCGGCGAGCACATCGCTCACCACGCCCGTGCGCTGCACGGCTGAATGGCCGGTGTGACCGCTGCGGCCCCGGGGACGCAACCGGGCATGCCCCGGCGCTACGGAACGCCTGCGTCGATGTAGCGCCGCGCCATGCCCGGCGCAGGGGGCAGGAGCAGGGGAAGCAGGTGTGGCGTGGATCACGTCTCCATGGCGGCCTGTCGCGCTATCGTGCGTGCAGACAGGCTTGCGCAGTGGGGGGATGCATGCCGGTAGTGCTGGCGCTGCTGTACGTGTTCGGACATGGCCTGGTCGTGGCCCTGTGGCCGGGGCCGGCAGGCCTGGGTTCGTTCGTGTTCCTCACCGGCGCGCCGCTGCTGGCCGCCGCCGCATGCCTGTGGCGCGCACGTGCGGATCGCGCCGCGCTGGGCTGGCGTGCCATCGCGCTGGCACTGCTGCTGTGGGCGGGGGGCATGGGCATCAACATGTTCAACGCGTTGAGTGCCGACCGCCCCGACATCACCCCGGGCGCCAGCCTGCTGCTGTACGTACTGTATGGCGTGCCGCTGGTGTTCATCCTGGCCCGCTCGCGGCGGGAGCGCTGGGCCATCAGCGTGATCGACGGAATCATGGCGGCCCTGCTGGGCGTGCTGTTCTTCGTGCATACCCAGTCGTTTGCCGACCATGTCGGCATCGACGACCAGGCGCTGGCCAACATGCAGCGCATGTTCGATATCCAGAACCTGTGCATTGCTGCCTTTGCCATCGTGCGCTGGGTGTCCTGTGATGTCCCCGAGCGGCGCAGCGTGTTCCGCGCGCTGGCGCTGTACGCGCTGGCCTATCTGCTGGTGGCGTACTACATCAATCACTTCACCTCCGAACAGTCTTTCGGCGCCTACAACGATCTGCTGATCGACGTGCCGTTCCTGCTGCTGGCGGTGCTGGCACTGCGGCGGTCGTCGGCTACCGGATTCGTGCTGCAGCCGCGGCTGGCCCGGCTGGTGCAGGCCGGCGGCCCGATCATCCTGCCGCTGCTGTTGCTGGTGGTGGGCACCCTGGTGGTGGACCACGCCAGGCCCCTGGCATTGGCTGGATTCGTTCTGGCCACGTTGGGCTTCAGCCTGCGCAGTGCGCTTCTGCAGATCGACCTGCTGGAACGGCAGGCCGGGCTCGACCAGCTCGCGCGCCAGGACGGTCTGACCGGCGTAGCCAACCGCCGCCAGTTCGATGCCGAGCTGCAGGCCGAATGGAACCGGGCGCAGCGGAGCGGCACCGAACTGGCGCTGCTGCTGGTCGATATCGATCATTTCAAGGCGTTCAACGATGCCCATGGTCATCCCGCCGGCGACCGTTGCCTGCAGGCCGTGGCGGCGCTGCTGCAGCACAGCGCCGGGCGCGCGGGCGACAGCGTGGCGCGTTACGGCGGAGAGGAATTCGCGGTGATCGTGCCCGGCACGGCGTTGCACGGCGTACAGGCGTTGGCCGAGCGACTGCGACGCGCGGTGGAAGCGCTGCAGCTGCCGGAAGGGCGGGTCAGCATCAGCGTCGGCATCGCGTTCCTGCATCCGTCGGCAACGGCCGATGCCGGGCAGCTGCTCGCCGATGCGGATGCGGCGTTGTATGCGGCCAAACGCGCGGGACGTAATCGAGTGGCCATGCAGGGCGCAGCACCGGCCGGCGCAGACGGCCGCTAGCCCCCCCCCCGCCCCGCGCATTCGCCAGGGGAACGCGGTTGCGCAGCCGGTGGCTGTCGCCCGCGGACGCGCCTTCGTCGGCTGTACCGGCACTCCGTCGCACCGCGCTGGCGATCGCGCGGGAGCCGGTCCACCGTCACCCCAGTGTGGAGAGGAGCAGACATGTACAGAACCCTGGTGTCGCTGGCCGCGTGGAGCGCGATGGCCTTCAGTGCGCAGGCGGCCGCGGCGGAGTCGCCTTGCGCCGCTGCGAGCTACCGGATGGCCGATGGCAGCACGCTGGACATCGGCCCGGGTGCGGGCGATCAGCTGCGCTGGCGCACGCCGGATGGCCGCAGCGGCGCACTGCAGCGCACCGCGGGCGATGCCTGGACCAGTACCCGCGGTTGGACCGGGCAGCCGGACGGGCACCGGATGGTGCTCACGGACTGTGGGAAGCGCGGCATCAGCGTCGATGGAATGAAGGGCGAGCGCATTCCGCTGCGGCAGATCGACACCCGTTTCAGCGGTGCCGGAGCAATGCTGCAGGGGCGGCTGACGCTGCCCCCAGGCGATGCGCCGGTTCCACTGGTGGTGCTGGTGCATGGTGCGGAGAACAGCTCCGCGCTGGAGCGCTACTCGCTGCAGCGCGAGTTCGCCAGCGCCGGCATCGCCGTGTTCGCGTACGACAAGCGGGGTACGGGCCGCTCTGGCGGGCGGTACACGCAGAACTACCTGACCCTGGCCAATGACCTGATCCTGGCCACGCGCGAAGCACGCCGGCTGGCGGGGGCACGAGCGCAGCGGGTCGGCTACCAGGCCGGCAGCCAGGGCGGCTGGGTGGCGCCGCTGGCGGCACGCATCGAGCCTGTGGATTTCATCGTGATCAGCTTCGGCCTGGCGGTCTCGCCGCTGGAGGAAGACCGCGAGGCGATTGCCTTCGACATGCAGCGGGCCGGCCAGGGCGCGGAAGCCACTGCGCAGGCGATGCAGATCGCCGATGCGGTGGCGACCGTCGTCGAAAGCGGATTCACCGAGGGATTCGATGTACTGGCGGATGTGAAGCAGCGTTACCAGCACGCGCCCTGGTTCCCTGCGGTACGCGGGAACATTACCGGGTATCTGTTGTCGACTCCGGAGGCGGCTGCGCGCGAACAGGGGCCGCGGTTGCTGGACGGGGTGCCGGCCCATTACGACCCTTTACCGGTGCTCACCCATCTGCAGGTGCCGCAGTTGTGGATCTTCGGCGGGCAGGACCGCGATGCACCGCCGGGAGAGACGCTCAGGCGCCTTGCTGTTCTGCAGGGCCAGGGACGGCCGATCTCCACGGCCGTATATGCAGATGCGGATCACGGCATGTACGAGTTCGAACTGGATGCGGACGGGGAGCGTGTATCGACGCGGCAACCGGCCGGGTACTTCCAGCTGATGACGGACTTCATCCGTGGCGACGCGCTGCGGGCCGAATACGGCCAGGCCCGCCCCACGTCCGCGCCATGAGGGCTTCGACCGGCGAAGCCCTGCAGACGCCAGCGCGTTCAGCGCTCAACGCACGTCGCGCAGTTCCCAGTGATGGCCGGCCAGCAGACGCAGGCGCTGCTTGAACACATCGCTGTCGATGCGGGTGGTGGCCACCAGGTTGATGCGCAGGTCCTTCTGCTCACCGGTTACGGTGGCGTCCGGGTCGGTCACGCCCCACTGCGGCTCCACTGCATCCGGATCGGGTTGCTTGGCTTTCCAGCGCTCGAACAGCGCGGCGCTGCGCAGGGCGTCCTGCAGTTCTTCGGCAAAGCCGGCGGCCCCCTGCGAACGGAAGGCCAGGTCGGGGTCGTTGCCGCGGGCCTTGGACGGGTCGGGAAGGCTGATGTGGTACTGCGCAGGCATGGTGATCTCCTTGAAGTGCGGCAAGGCTGGCATAGACGCGGTGCAATGCTTGTGTACATCCGGCGCACCTGCATGCAGGCGTCGCCCGCCCTCATTCGAACCGATGCGGCCCATCGGCAAAGCCCACGGTGACGGCGCCCTTGCCGACGTTGACCATGCCGGTCAGGCTCATCACCGATTCGTATACGGTGACGCCGTGGGTGGCGCAGACCTCCGTCAGCTGCGCGTAGCCGGGCAGGGCGCGCAGCTCCTCCAGCTCACCGCCATAGCTGACGCAGACTGTCGGTGTCATCAGTCCGCTGCGCACGCGCTGGCCGACCACAGCGAAGAGTTTCTGCACGGCGTTGTCGAAGCCCTTGATCTTGGCCACCGGGCCGGTCGCACCGCGGTAGCCGTGCAGCACCGGTTTGATGTCCAGTGCGCTGCCCAGCGCGGCACTGAGCAGGCCGACACTGCGGTCGCCCTTGTGCCGCGCGCGGGCCCGCATGTAATACAGATCACGGGTGACCATGTAGCCATGCACGTTGCCGGCCAGTTCCTCCAGCCGCTCGCGGATCTGCTGCACGCTGGCGTTGCTGTCGCGCAGGCGTACCGCTTCCACCGCCGTCACCGCCTGCGCGGCGAACAGGTTCTGGGTGTCGAGCACGCGCAGTGCGAAGGGCGAGTTGTAGCCCGCGGCCTGCCGCACCGGCTTGTAGTCGTTGAGGATGGCGAAGCTGGCCTGCAGGGCGTTGTCGTGGATCGGACTGCGGGTCTTGGTGATGGTCATGCAGAAGACGTGGTCGTAGTCGATCACCAGCTGCTGCAGGAACAGGTCACGGATCTGGTTGACGCTGAAGGGGATGGTCTCCGCCTCGGCACCATGTTCGGCCACGTGTGCGTGCAGGAAGCTCAGCGTGGCCTGTTCGTCGCGGTGGTCGGCGAGTACGGCTTCGCCGATCCGTACGGTGATCGGGAGCAGCACGATGTTGTGTTCGGCAATGAACGCCTGCGGCAGGTCGCAGGCCGAGTCGACGACGATTCCGATGCGCATCCGCGGCTCCCCCTCCAGGGCGGTTGTTGGTTCGGAAGTGTGAAAAATATCTCAAAACGGGGGGCCGCGCGCGAGGGAAGCGCAGGCACCCTGTTCAGCGTCTGCGCTGCACCGCGATGGGCAGGGCCTCCACCCGCTGCCATTCCGGCTGCCCCAGCAGGTCCGGATCGGCGAGCACCGCGGCCATCAGCGGGTGCGCGTCATTGCCCCAGAACAGCTCGTCGCCGATGGCCAGGGTCGGTACGCCGAACACGCCGGCCGCGAGCGCTGCCTCGGTGTTGCGCCGCAGCTGCTCCTTGACCTCGGCGGTCGCCGTGGCTGCCGCCACATCAGCGATGCCCAGCCGCGCGCCGGGCTCGCGCAGCGCCTCGGCACTGTCGGCGGCGTTGCCCTCGCGCCAGATCCAGTCGAACAGCACGTCCACGGCCTGCGCGCCGCCGCCTGCGGCCAGGCACAGGCGCAGGGCGGCCAGCGGGTTGAACGGGTGGGCAGGCGGGAAGCGCAGCGGCACGCCTTCCGCCTGCGCGTTCCATAGCAGCTGGCGGTAGATGAAGCGCCGCTTGGCCGGGATCTCGGCCGGGCCGAGATTGCCGAGCTGCTGCAGCACCGCGCCGAGGGCGATCGGCACCGGCTGTACCTGTGCGAACTGGGGCAGTTGCTTGACCTTCTGCCAGTGCAGGTAGGAGTAGGGCGAGACGAAATCGAAGTACCAGTGCAGCGGGGCCATGGGGCTTTCCTCGTCGGTCAGGGCTGCGCGTTGCGCTGCAGATAGCGGTCGCGCAGGTCGGTCTGGCGCGAGCGCATCGGCATCGGCCGCCCGCCCATCCAGACCTGTTCGGCATAATGCGCCACATCCAGCGGGTCGCCTTCCCACAGCACCAGGTCGGCGCGCTTGCCGGGCTCGATGCTGCCGATCTGGTCGGCCACGCCGAACGCCTGTGCGGGAACCCGGGTCAGGCCTGCCAGCCCGTCTGCCCAGGGCAGGCCATGGGCGACCGCATTGCCTGCGAGCTGGCGGATCTTGCGTGCGTTGTGCGAGGCATCACCCCGTTGCACGAAGCTGACGGGCACGCCGGCACGCTGCAGTCGTGCCGCGTTTTCCAGGGTGGCGCCGATCTGGTCGAAGCTGGCCGGCAGGTTGGCCAGCACGTCGACGAACACCGGCACGCCGGCCGCAGCCAGCTCCGGCGCGAGCTGCCAGGCTTCGCTGGCTCCGGACAGGGCGATCTTCACCTTTTCGCGTGCAGCCCAGCGCAGCAGCTGGCGGATATCGGCAGCGCGATCGATTTCAACCACGATGCGGCCCTGGCCGGCCAGATAGCGCGACAGTGTGCGGCGACCGGCCGGTGTCAGCACGGCGTGCGGTGAATCGGCGGCGACCTGGCCGCGTGCTTCATCCACCATCTGCTGCAGCAGCATCCACTGTGCTGCACGCGAATGGCCGGTCAGTTCCGACGCTGCGGCGCCCAGCCGCAGGAACAGCGCACGTGGACCCAGCGGGTCGGCGCTGCCATCCAGCCGCATCACCCCGCCCTGGCCCGCCACGAAGCCACCGCCGGTGACAGCGCCCAGCGCGGTGAAGCCGATGCCCTCCAGTCGCGCCACCGGAATGAGCACCGACGCCGGGTTGTAGGCCAAGGTCACGTCGAACTCCGGGCGCAGCGGTTGCTCGCCGATCTTCAGGCTGCTGTCGACCGTACTCGCTTCTCCCGAGACTTCCTCGATGCCGATCTCGGCGATGCCACCGAACAGCGCGGGCGTGAGCGGGCGGCCATCGGCTTCAACCACGGTTGTGCCGGCCGGTGCGGCCAGACCCGTACCCACGGCACGGATGATGCCGCCCTGTACCAGCACATCGGCGTGCTGCAGGCTGCCGCGCGCGCTGGCGGTGTGAACCGTCGCGCCACGCACCAGCAGGTCCTGTGCCCATGCCGTGCCGGTGATGCCTGCCAGCACCATGATGGCAGCGCCGAGCCATGCCCGGTTGCTGCTGGAAGACCTTGCCATCTGCATGGAACCGGCCATCAGTGCACCTCCTGCCCGAGCTGGAAGTCCGACTGCGGCGTTGCCGGCAACGTACTGCGGTCGTACAGGCGGCGGCCATCGACATAGACCTGCTCGGCCAGCGCGTAGGAGCTGAAGGGATTGCCGTTCCACACCACCACGTCAGCCATCTTGCCGGGTTCCAGCGTGCCGGTCTGGCGCTCGATGCCCAGCGCCTTGGCGGCATTGGCGGTCATCCAGGTGATCGCATGTTCGGGAGTGATCGGGGCCATGCGTGCACGGCGCGCGGCGGCCATGACCTTGGCCGCCTCCTGGTTCAGGCGCTGGATGCCTTCGGGTGAATCGGAATGGACGATGGCGCAGCTGTTCTTCGCCCGGTCCACCAGCGCGATGTTCTCGGGGATGCCGTCGAAGGCTTCCATCTTGAAGCCCCACCAGTCGGCCCACAGTGCACCGCAGACGCCGTCCGCCGCCAGCCGGTCGGCCAGCTTGTAGGCCTCTACGCCGTGGTGGAACGCTGCCACCTTGAAACCGAATTCCTTGGCCAGATCGAGCATGGTGGCCATTTCGTCGGCACGGTAGCAGTGGATATGCACGCGGATGTCGCCCTGGATCGCGCCGGCCAGGGTGTCCAGCTTGAGATCGCGCTTGCCACCGGCATCGCCCGCGCTGTCACCCTTGTCGCTGCCGAACCAGCGCTTGCGCTTGGCTGCCTTGGGCGTGTTCTTGGTGATGTAGTCGGCGGCATCGATGAAGGCTGCGCGGTAGCCGGCGACGTTGCCCATCCGGGTTGCAGGCGTCACACCCTTGCCTTCGCCATAGACGCGTTTGGGGTTCTCGCCGCAGGCCATCTTCAGGCCCCACGGCGCGCCGGGGAACTTCATCGCCTGGTAGGTGATGGCCGGAACATTCTTCAGGGTCACGCCGCGGCCACCGACCAGGTTGGCCGAGCCGGGCAGCACCTGCATGCTGGTCACGCCGCCGGCCAGGGCGGCAGCGAAGCCGGGATCCTGCGGCCACACCGAGTGCTCCGCCCAGACATTGGCCGTGACCGGTGCGGTCATCTCGTTGCCATCGCTGTGTGCGCCGACCCCCGGGCTTGGATATACGCCCAGGTGCGAGTGCACGTCGATCAGCCCGGGGGTGACCCACTTGCCCTGCGCGTCGATGCGCGTGACATCGGCCTCGGCCTGCAGCTGCTGGCCGACGGCAATGATGCGGCCCTCACGCAGCAGCACGTCGGCATTGTCCAGGCGCTGGCCGGTGCCGGTCAGCACCGTTGCGTTGCGGATCAGCACCGGCGCATCGGGCTGCGCCCGATAGGTGCTGGGGTAAGGATCGGCCATGAAGCGCGAGGCGCCCAGTGCCGGCGCGGTGGCCAGCGAAACCAGCGCCAGCCCCAGCCCGGCGCGCAACAACGACGACGTCATGCAGATCCCCTCGGCTACGTAAGCAACCGCTGACGCTAGCCGGGCAGAGGTGGGCTTGCCAAGTGACCTTCTTCACAGGGTGCCACCGCGTGCCTCGACGACGTCGCCCCACTGGCCGAAAATAGGCGGTCCCCCGCCGTTCCGGACCGAGCATGAAGAGCAAGCAGGAAATCGTCGACAACTGGCTGCCGCGCTATACCGGCGTGCCGTTGGACCAGTTCGGCCCGCACGTCCTGCTGACCAACTTCGGCGGCTACCTGCACACCTTCTCCGAACTGACCGGTGCGCCCATCGTCGGCCTGGACCGGCCCATGGCCAGCGCCACCATCGATGGCATCACCATGATCAACTTCGGCATGGGCAGCCCCAATGCCGCGATCATCATGGATCTGCTGTCGGCGGTGATGCCCAAGGCGGTACTGTTCCTGGGCAAGTGCGGGGGCCTGAAGCGCAAGAACCAGCTGGGTGACCTGGTGCTGCCGATCGCCGCGATCCGTGGTGAAGGTACTTCGGGCGACTATCTGCCACCGGAAGTGCCGGCACTGCCGGCCTTCGCCCTGCAGCGCGCGGTCTCGACCATGATCCGCGACCTGGGGCACGACTACTGGACCGGTACCGTCTACACCACCAACCGGCGGGTCTGGGAACACGACGAGGCGTTCAAGGAACGGTTGCGCGCGATGCGCTGCATGGCCATCGACATGGAAACGGCCACCGTGTTCGCCGCCGGCTTCGCCAACCACATCCCCAGCGGCGCTTTGCTGCTGGTTTCGGACCAGCCGATGATTCCCGACGGGGTCAAGACCGAAGCCTCCGATGCCAAGGTCAGCTCCCAGTTCGTGGAAAACCATATCCAGATCGGCATCGAGGCGCTTAAGCTTATCCGGCGCAACGGCAAGTCGGTCCGCCATCTGCGCTTCGACGAATGATGATGAGGGCCGGGCGCGGGACGTCCGGGCCCGGGAGTAGGTAATGGACGTTGCCGCGCAGGTGGTGGAATTCTGGAAGGAGGCGGGCCCTGCGAAGTGGTTCGCCCGCGACGACGCGTTCGACGCGCAGTTCCGCCGATTGTTCCTCGATGAGCATTTCGCTGCGGCCGCGCGTGCGCGCGAACATTGGCTGGGCAGCGCCGAGGGTGCGCTGGCCCTGATGCTGCTGTTGGACCAGTTCCCACGCAACTGCTTCCGTGGCACCGCCCACTCCTACGCCACCGATGGGTTGGCCCGGCACTACGCCATGCGTGCCATCGAGGAAGGGTTGGACCTGCAGCTGGTTCCGAAGCTGCGGGCCTTCATCTACCTGCCGTTCGAGCATTCCGAGGATCCGCTGGACCAGGACCGTTCGGTGGCCATGTTCGACGTGCTGGGTGACAAGGAATACCTGCAGTACGCCGATCTGCATCGCGACATCATCCGTCGTTTTGGCCGCTTCCCGCACCGCAACGCCGTGCTGGGCCGCATTCCCACGCCGGAGGAACTGGATTACCTGGCCGAAGGCGGGTTTGCCGGCTAGCCGGGCGGCGCCGGCCACGCGCGGGACAGGCAGGAAACGGAAAACGCCGGCTTGCGCCGGCGTTTTCCTGTTCCGCGCTGCAGCCGATCAGTACTTCGGCACGCCGTTGTCCACCTCTTCGGACCAGGCGTTGATGCCGCCGGTGATGTTGAAGACCTTGCTGAAGCCGAGCGCGCGGAACTGCTCGGCAGCCTGCGCGCTGCGACCACCGTGGTGGCACAGGAACGCCAGTGCGGTGTCCTTCGGCAGTGCTTCCAGCTCGGCGCGGCCGTTGCCGTCGAACACCTTGAACGGCACGCCGACGGCGGCGATGGCACGCTCGTCAGCCGGGCGCACGTCCACCAGGATCACGTTGCCGGCGCGCACCAGGTCGTCGGCGTCGCGCACACTGATTTCCTGCACCGGCTTGGGGGCATTCGGGTTGTCGATGGCCAGGCCCTTGCCGCGGATGTCGTCCACCCAGTCGATGGTGATGCCTTCGGCACGGCGCGCGCTGGCCAGGTCGAACTGCACGCGCAGTCCATTGGATTCGGCGGCGATCGCAGCCTCGTCATGCGGAGCGAGCTGGAAGTTGGGCTGGAAGCCGGCATCGATGCTCAGCTGCAGGGCGGCGCCCGGAGCGTCTGCCAGCGCGCCCTTGAGCATCTCCACTGCGGCCGGGGTGACGGTGATGCGCGGCGGGGTACGGTCCGGTGCGGGCAGGCCCAGCACGCTGCTCAGTTCGCCGCTGGCGGCCATCTGCAGCACGATGTCGCTGCCACCGACCAGTTCGCCGTCGATGTACAGCTGCGGGATGGTCGGCCAGTCGCCGTAGGCCTTGATGCCTTCACGGATTTCCTGGTCGGCCAGCACGTTGACGTGAGCGAACTCGACGCCCAGGTCCTGCAGCGCGCCCACGGCCTTGGCCGAGAAGCCGCACTGCGGCATCGACGGCTGGCCCTTCATGAACAGCACGACGCGGTTGGCGTTGAGGAGGGATTCGATGCGCGAACGCAGGGCAGGATCGAGAGACATGGGAAGCCGGGGGTCCAGTAATTCGAATCTTCGATTCTACCCCTCATGGCATCATGGGGTATGAGCAGCGCAGGAACATTGCATCGCATTCCGCCCCGGCCATGGCGCTGGCTGCCCTGGCTGGTGGCGTCGCAGTTGGGGGTGATCCTGGCCTGGGTGCTGGCGGGATGGCACTGGGGGCTGCCGCTGATGGTGGCCAGCCACGCGCTGTTCATCGTGCCGGTATTCCTGCCCAACAGCCGCTTCTACACGCCGGTGCTGAGCCGCCTGGCGCAGGCGGACGACGCGGTCTGGCTGACCATCGATGACGGGCCCGGTACCGACACGCTGGCCGTGCTTGATCTGCTGGATCGGCACCAGGCGAGGGCGACATTCTTCCTGGTGGGCGAGCGGGCGCTGGCCCAGCCGGCGCTGGTGGCCGAGATCCTGCGCCGCGGGCACGATCTGGGCAACCACAGCTTCAGCCATCCGCAGGCGCGCTTCTGGCGGCTGGGACCGAAGGCGATGCGGGCGGAGATCGAAGGCTGCCAGCATGCCCTGCAGGCGTTGTCGGGCACGCCGGTGCGCTGGTACCGGTCGGTGGTGGGCATGACCAATCCGTTCGTGGGCCCGGTGCTGCGTCGCCTGGGCCTGGTGCGGGTGGGATGGAGCGCTCGCGGCTTCGATGGTGTCGGCTGTACGCCCGAGCGCGTGCTGGAGCGCCTGCTGCCGGATCTTCGTCCCGGCGCCATCGTGCTGCTGCATGAGGGGGCCGCCCATGGCCACAACCTGGTGATCATCGAACGCGTGCTGCAGGCACTGGATGAGCGTGGATTGAAGGCAACGCTGCCTTCGGTATAGCGCAGCGGCACGCATGGAACCCGCCGGGCATGGCCCGGCGCTACCAAGGGAATGGGCAGGCGGGCATCCGGTAGCGCCGGGCCACGCCCGGCGAGCGCAGCGGCGCGCATGGGACCCGCCGGGCATGGCCCGGCGCTACCAAGGGAATGAGCAGGCGGACATGCGGTAGCGCCGGGCCACGCCCGGCGAGCGCGGCGGCGCGCATGGAATCCGCCGGGCACGGCCCGGCGCCACCAGGGGAATCAGCAGGCAGGCATCCGGTAGCGCCGGGCCACGCCCGGCGAGCGCAGCGGCGCGCATGGAACCCGCCGGGCACGGCCCGGCGCTACCAGGGGAATGAGCAGGCGGATATCCGGTAGCGCCGGGCCACGCCCGGCGAGCGCAGCGGCACGCATGGAACCCGCCGGGCATGGCCCGGCGCTACCAGGGGAATGGCAGGCTGGCATCCGGTAGCGCCGGGCCACGCCCGGCGAGCGCAGCGGCGCGCATGGAACCCGCCGGGCACGGCCCGGCGCCACCAGGGGAATGGGCAGGCGGGCATCCGGTAGCGCCGGGCCACGCCCGGCGAGCGCAGCGGCGCGCACGGAATCCGCCGGGCATGGCCCGGCGCTACCAGGGGAATAGGCAGGCAGGCATCCGGTAGCGCCGGGCCACGCCCGGCGAGCGCAGCGGCGCGCACGGAATCCGCCGGGCACGGCCCGGCGCTACCAAGGGAATGGGCAGGCGGATATCCGGTAGCGCCCGGCGTCACCCAGGCCGTTCGGCTACCACCAGCCAGCTGTTGAACGGTGTGCGCCCGTGCAGCGGCCGTGGTGCGGCGACGCGCAATCCCGCTTCGCTCAGTGTCGCCAGCAGGGTCGTCGGCTGCGGATAGTGCCGCGGGCGGGTGCCCATCCAGCCCACCAGCCAGGCAAGGCGGTCCGCCACCCGCGTGGTGCGGTCCCGGCCATCACCGGTCGCCAGCGGCGTGCGCAGCAGCAGCCGTCCCCCGGCGGACACCCGCGCGCTGGCGGCACGCAGCAGCGTCTGCTGCGGTCCGGCATCCAGGTACTGCAATACGTCCAGCAGCAGTACGTGGCCGACCTGCGACGGCAGCGCAGCCTGCACATCCAAGCATTTGAAGTGCACGGCCTGCAGGCCGTCACCGGCTTGCCGCGCCCGCTCGATCTTGGCGGCGTCCACGTCCACCCCGAGATAGGGCTGGCCGCGCCCGCGCTGGCGCAGCACATGCGCGAACAGGCCCAGTCCGCAGCCCAGGTCCAGCACCGGCTGGCCATCCTCGGGCAGCTGTTGCAGCACGCCGTCGTACAACGGATCGCTGCCGAGCTTGCCGCGGGTGTAGTAATAGTCGCGGCGGCTGCCCCAGGCCTGTGCAGGTCGGAACGCCTCGGCGATCGCGCGGGCCTGCGGGGCGGTCAGCGGGGAGCAGGGCAGGGGCGTGCCATTCCGTGGCGTGCCGTCCATCGGGTCAGCCGGCGTCGCCGAGCCGGCGCAGGGCGACCGGCAAGGCGCGCTCGCTCCACAATGCATACATGCGCGCCGAGGGGTGCAGACCGTCTTCGGCGATCATCGCCGGGTCGTGAGCGTGGGCGCGGCTGATGTCGGTGATGTCAACGAAGTCGACGCCGAGGCCGCGGCAGACCCGCTCCGCAGCCGCGTTGAACGCGTCGGTTTCGATGCCGATGCGGCCACGGTGTCGGCCGCTGCTGGCGCCGAACGGCGTCACGCCCCAATCGGGAAACGACAGCACCAGCACCCGATCGGTACGGCCGCCGGCAAAACCGATCGCGCGCTGCAGCAGGGCCTGGAACTGCGTGCAGTACTCGTCGAGCGGACGGCCGCGGTACTGGTTGTTGACCCCGATCAGCAGGCTGACGAAGTCGAACGGCCCCTGCGGCGCAGCCTCGTCGATGCCGGCATCGAGCTCGTCGGTGGTCCAGCCGGTGGTGGCGATGGTCTGCGGATCAGCCAGCGCAACGCCCTGTGCGCGCATCGCCGCGGCCAGCTGATGTGGCCAACGGCCTTCGACCGCGACGGCCTCACCGATCGTGTAGGAGTCGCCCAGCGCCAGATAGGACAAGCCCACGGCTCAGGCCACCGAACGGCGTGGCTTGATCGGCACGACCTTGGTTGCATCCTCGGCGCGGCGGGCCAGCACGCGGTCGATGCGGGCGAACACATCGCGCATCACCGAGGCCTCCGGCAGCAGGGTCACGCGGAAGTGGTTGCGGTAGGGCACGTTGAAACTGGAACCGGGCACCACCAGCACGCCCTCGTTGTCCATCAGGTCCAGGGCGAAGGTGTGATCGTCGAAGCCCTTGGCGGCAGCGCCCACCACCGCCGGGAAGGCATACAGCGCTCCGGCGGGGGCCACCAGCGACAGATGCTCGCTGGCCTCGCACGCTTCGATCACCGCGCGGCGGGTTTCATACAGGCGCCCACCCGGGGCACACAGCGCCGAAATGGTGTCGGGCCCGTTCACCGCAGCTTCGACGGCGTACTGGCCAGGCACATTGGCGCACAGGCGCAGCGCGCTGAGCAGGTCCATCGCCGCGCGGAAGTCGCCCAGGCGTGCGTCATCGCCGCTGAGGTGCGCCCAACCCACGCGCCAGCCGCAGGCGCGATGCACCTTGCTCAGCCCGCTGAAGGTCAGGCACGGGTGGTCGCCCGCCAGCGGTGCGACCGGCTGGAACACCGCGTCGTCATACAGGATCTGGTCGTAGATCTCGTCGACCAGCAGCAGCAGGTTGTGCCGGCGCGCGATGTCCACCACGCGTTCAAGCAGTTCGCGCGGGTAGCTGGCGCCACTGGGATTGTTCGGATTGATCAGCACGATCGCGCGGGTGCGCGAGGACACCAGGGTCTCGATCTCGCTCGGGTCCGGCTGGAAGCCGTTCTCGGCGGCGCAGCGGTAGTACACCGGGCGGCCGTCGTTGAGGATGGTGGAAGCCGACCACAACGGGTAGTCCGGGGAGGGCACCAGGACTTCATCGCCGGGGTTGAGCAGCGCACGCAGCGACAGGTCGATCAGTTCGCTGACGCCGTTGCCGACGAATACGCGGTCCGGGTGCGCGTCAGGAGCGCCGCGACGGGTGTAGTAGGCGGCGATCGCCTCGCGTGCCACCGGCAGGCCCTGCTGGTGGGTATAGGGATCGGTGCGACCCATGTCGTCGGCGATCGCGCGCTGCAGGTGTTCCGGGGCGCGGAAGCCGAAATTGCCGGGATTGCCGATGTTGAGCTTGATCAGCTTGCGGCCCTGCGCCTCCAGCTCCCGGGCTCGCCGGGCCAGTTCTCCGCGGATTTCGTAGCGCACTTCGGAAAGGCGCTCGCGGGTGGCCAGGGGCTTGGGCGCGGAGGTTGACATGGTCGGTGAGCCGTCGGATGGCATGGAGGTTCCATGGTAGCGGAATTGCTGCACTGCATGGCAAGGCCCCCCAGGGCCCGCCGCTGCTGGGCTGGAGCGGCGTTGGCACGGGTAGAATGGAGGCGATGACCCAGACCCCCGATTTCACCGCCCTGCAGACCATCGGCTGGCCCTGGCCAGGCCCGGCGCAGCAGGCCGACTGGCAGGCCATGATGGCCGACCACCCGCAGGCCCGCCCGGCCCGGGTGATCGAGCAGCACCGTACCCACTATGTCGTGGCCGACGCCCCGGACGCTGCGATCAAGGCCGAATCGCTGCCGGAATGGCAGCGGCCACGCTTTCCCAGCCATGAGCGGCCGGCGGTCGGCGACTGGGTGCTGCTCGACGGCATCCGCATCGTGGCCCTGCTGCCACGTCGCACCGCGATCAAGCGCGGCGCCGCCGGCGAGCATTATCACCAGCAGGTGATCGCGGCCAACATCGATACGGTGTTCATCGTCTGCGGGCTGGATGCGGATTTCAATCCGCGGCGTATCGAGCGTTACCTGCTGCTGGTGGGCGGCGGTGGTGCCGAACCGGTGGTGGTGCTGACCAAGGCCGACCAGACCGAATACAGCGAAGATGCGCTGGCGGTCCTGGAAGAGCTGGAAATGCAGGGGATCGCCCTGCATGCCATCAATGGCCTGGATGCTGGCAGCGTGGCTGTGCTGCAGCCGTGGCTGGGGCCGGGCCGCACCGTGGTGCTGGTGGGCTCCTCCGGCGCCGGCAAATCCACGCTGACCAACACGCTGCTCGGCGAGCAGCGGATGAAGACCAATGCGGTGCGCGCCAACGACTCGCGCGGGCGTCATACCACCACCCATCGTGCGCTGATGCCGTTGCCGAGCGGTGCCTGCCTGATCGACACGCCTGGCATGCGCGAGCTCAAGCCGACCGGCGAGGAGACGCTTTCCGAAGGGGGTTTCGCCGATATCGAAGCACTGGCCGAACAGTGCCGCTTCCGCGATTGCTCGCATCACCAGGAGCCCGGTTGTGCGGTACGGGCGGCCATCGACGCGGGTGAGATCGAGGAAAGCCGGCTGCTGAACTACTTCAAGCTGAAGGAAGAAGTGGCGGCCGCCGCCGCCAAGCTGGCCGTGCGCCAGGCCGAGACCGCGCAGGAGCGTGGTGGCAGGAAAGGCAAGGGCCAGCAGTTCCGTCCGGCAGGAAAGCCGCGTCGTCGTTGATGAGGCAGCCGGGCATGGGCGCGGCTGCGTGGAGATTCATCCCCGGATGCCGGAGTAACGCCCTCGCTGATGCTGGGGCCGCGGTGGACAGCACACGGCCTGGCAGGGCGCTATAGTCCGCGCATGGAAACGACCGCCGTGCTGGATCGCGAGGTGGCCCACCATGCGGCGCTCGATGCGCGGCTGGTCGAGGCCGTGGGAGGCATCCGCCTGCTGGGCCTGACCAGCTGGCCGGCGACGGTGCAGGCGCCGTTCCTGGACAGCGTTGCGCGCGGGCAGCCGCAGTTGCCGAAGGTGGACTACCCGAAGCTGGATTTCAGCGAGGAACGCCGCACCTTGGCGGCCATCGCCGCCGACTGCGATGCGGGGCATCCGTTGGGCCACTACGTGCAGCAGTCGGCGCACAGCTGGGACCTGGCCGCACGCCTGTTGGAGGGCCTGGGTACCGCCGCGGTGGACACCTGTTCGGTGCAGCTGTTCGGCGCTCCCGAACAGCCCTTGCCGGGCAATGGCCCGAGCACGCGCGATGCAGCGCGCCATTTCATCCAGATCGCGGCCGAGCTGGACCATGAACTGCTGGCGCCGGAAGAACAGGTGCCGGTGTCGGCGATCGCGCTGCAACTGCAGCTGCAGAACGATCTGGATGCCTTCTTCGAATCGCGCATCATCCAGGTGCAGCTGGACCCGGAACTGGTATCCAAGGCGGCCGCCGGGCCGACGCGGATCCGCCTGCGTACCAGTGCGCGCTTCAGCGCCTACGATCGTGCACAGCTGTTCCATCATGAAGCGCTGGTGCATTCGCTGACCGCGTTGAATGGCCGGGAGCAACCGGTGCTGCCCAGCCTGGCCTTGTCCTCACCGCGGGTGACGGCTACCCAGGAAGGGTTGGCCACGTTTGCCGAGCAGATCACCGGCAGCATCGACATCGAGCGCCTCAAGCGGATCAGCCTGCGTACCGAGGCCATCGCGATGGCCCGCGAGGGCGCCGACTTCATCGAGGTGTTCCGCTACTTCTGCGATGCCGGGCAGAACCCGGAAGAGAGCTTCGCATCGGCCCAGCGCGTGTTCCGCGGGGTGCCCCCCGGCGGCGGGCTGGCCTTCACCAAGGACACCGTGTACCTGCGCGGGCTGGTATCGGTGCACACCTTCTTCCGCCACATGCTGGCCGAGGATCGCCTGCAGGTCTGCCGGTGGCTGTTCGCGGGCAAGATGAGCCTGCAGGACGCCATCGCGTTCGCGCCGTTGTTCCAGGCCGGGGTGTTGAAGCCACCGCGCTGGCTGCCGCACTGGGTCAGCCGGGCCAATGGCCTGGCCGGCATGCTGGCGTTTTCGCTGTTTGCCAACCGGATACGGATGGACCAGCTGGCGCCGGAGTGAAATGCGTTGGCGGATCCTGCATGGGCCTGCCCACCTGCGCCATGCAGGAACACTCAATGCGCCGCAGCGCCGCTTCTGACTTAGAACTCCGCCGCCACCGTCATGAACACCTGCCGCGGCGCGCTGGCGTGGATCGCGTAGCGCTTGCCTTCCGGATCGGTCGGCGCGAACGAGCTCAGCTGGCCGGCGTAGCGCTTGTTGGTCAGGTTGGTCGCGTTCAACGAGACCCGCACGTTGCGCAGTCCCAGCCCCGGGCCGAAGTCATAGCCGGCACCCGCATCGAAGGTGGTCACGCCCGGCACCGACTGATCGTTGGTGTAGGTGTAGTAGCGCTTGCCGGTGTACTTGGCACGCAGGCTGGCGAAGAAGCCGTCGCGGTTCCAGCTGATTTCGCTGGAGGCCATGCGCTGCGGCGTGTCCACCGTGATCTTGCCGGCCACCGGCACCACCGCGCCGCCGGAGATGTAGTCATCTTCGTAGGTGGTCTTGTTCCAGGACAGCGCGTTGTACCACTGCAGGCCATCGACCGGCTTGAGGATGAAGGTCAGTTCCGCGCCGTGGCTCTTCACCGAACCGACGTTGATGAAGCGTGTCACGCACTCCGGTCGGGTGCCCACTTCGATGCTGGAGCACGGGTTCAGTGACAGCAGGCGGTTGTCGAACGTGACGTTGTAGGCGGCGATCGAGGCCTGGTACTTCTCGCCGAACGTGCGGAAACCGGCCTCCAGGCTCTTCGACTTTTCGGGTTCCAGGTCGGCGCTGGCAGCGAACGATTCCGGTGCCACCTGCAACGGGCCGCCACTGCCGCCACCGACGAAGGCGGCGATGTTCTCGGCATACGAGGCGAACAGCTCGTTGTTGGCGTTGAGCTTGAAGCCCACGCCCAGCTGCGGCAGCACCGACTCCTTGGCCGTCAGCGTGCCGGACGCCAGGCGGGTCTCCACGCCCGGGCGGGCCGTGGCACGCATGCGGGTGTTCGGGCTCTTGATGCCGACATCAACGGTCAGGCGCTGGTCGAGGAAGCGCATGCGGTCCTGCACGTAGAACTGCTGCGTGCGGATGTCGTAGTCCTGGTTGAACAGCAGGCGGTCCGGATTCTTCAGGTACAGGTCGTCCAGGAACGGACCGCTGATGTAGTAGAAATTGCGCGACACGTTGTGGTCGTTCTGCTCGTACCACAGGCCGGCTTCCAGCTCGTGGATGCCCGCCGTCCATGACAGCGCTGCGGTCATGCCGTCGCGGTTGATCGTGTAGTTGGTGCTGCGGATGGAGATCGGCAGCATCCGGTCGGTGCCCGGGTAAGACGGCTGGCCCGGCGCCCACCAGTGACCCTGGCCGCGGTTGTCATGGTGGTAGGCCAGCAGTTTCAGGCGGCCCTGCTCGCCCAGGCGAAGGTCGGCATCGATCGAGTACAGGTTGTCATCGCGCAGCGCACGGCTCTGGTAGTACGCATCGTCGATGCTGGTGACGCCGCCACTGTAGGCACATCGCGCCGGATCACGCGTACCCGGCGCGCAGTAGGCTGCGGCCACCGCGCGATTCCAGTCCGGCGCATAGATGTTCCAGTCCCAGCCCAGGCCCCGGGCCAGCATGTCCTTGGACAGGTAGGCGTAGTTGGCCTGGCTGGCACGCGAGGTTGCCACGAACGCACCGAAACGATGGTCGCCCACGTTCCACACGGCCTTGGCATTGAACTGGCGGGTGGTCTGGTTCTGGTACGGCGCAGCCCACATGTCCTGGTCCTGGTGAACGCCGGAGACATACGCAGAGAAGCCGTTGAGGTCGCCCGTATCCACGCGCAGGTATCCACGGCGCTGATTGTCGTCGCCGACGGTGACGCTGGCACGGCCGCCGAACTCGGTGGACGGATCGGCCGAGAAGTACTGGATGGTGCCGCCGAGGTTGCTGGTCGAGGCCACGCCGAGTGAACCGATGCCCTGCGACAGCTCGGCGCCGGCCAGGTTTTCGGCGATCAGCGCACGGGCGATGCTCAGGCCGTTGTAGTTGCCGTAGCTGTTGTCGCCCAGCGGGATACCATCGAGCGTATAGCCCAGCCGGCTCTTGTCGAATCCGCGCAGGCTGATGGTCTGCGATTCCTCGTTGGCGCCGAACGCGTCGTTGGACTGCACCGACACGCCCGGCAGCCGATCGAGGATCTTCTGGCCGCTGGTGCCTGGCGGAAGCACCTGCTTGTCGACGCTGGTAATGCGCTGCACCTGGCGGGTCTCGCCCTGGCCGATCACCGAGACGGTATCCAGCGTCTGCGCGCTGGGCGCGGCATCGGTGCCGGTATCGGCGGCAGAGGCGGAAGCAGCGCTGGCAGCGGCGGAAAGCGCGATCGCTACGGCGATCGTCAGGTGTCGAGTCTGCATGGTGGTCCGTTGCATGGGGGATGGGCACCGGCGTACGTGCGCGATGCCGCCCCACTATGCGAACGGAACATGAAAGCTTCTTTACGGAACACCCCTGCGGGTAAGCGCCGCCGCGCTGGCGGCACCCCCATGGCGGCTCACTAGCCCATGTACAGCCCACCATTGACCGGATAATCGGCGCCGGTCACATACGAGGCCTCGTCCGAGGCCAGCCAGGCGCACAGGCCGGCGACTTCCTCCGGACGGCCCAGGCGTCGCACCGGCACCGATGCGGCCAGGCGGTCCAGGACATCCGGAGGGAAACTGCTGATGGCCTGGCTGGCGATGTAGCCCGGCGAGAGCGTGTTGACCGTAACCCCGCGCGACGCCACTTCGGCCGCAAGTGCCCGGCTGAAGCCATGCATGGCGGCCTTGGCGGTGGCGTAGTTCACCTGGCCGATCTGCCCCTTGTGGGCGCTGACCGAACCGATGTTGATGATGCGTCCCCAGCCCCGCGTGGCCATGCCATCGACCACCTGCTTGGTCAGGTTGAAGAGTGCGTTGAGGTTGGAGGCGATCACCGCATTCCAGTCCTCCACCGTCATCTGCCGGAACAGCAGGTCGCGGCTGCCGCCGGAGTTGTTGACCAGCACGTCCACTTCACCGACTTCCGCGCGCACTTTGGCGAAGGCGGTACTGGTCGAAGCCCAGTCGGTGGCATTGCCCTCGGAGGCGATGAAGTCGAAGCCCTGCTCGCGCTGCTCGCGCAGCCAGTTGACCTTGCGTGGCGAATTCGGCGCGCAGCCGGCAACGACGGTATGGCCGGCGCGGGCCAGGCTCTGGCAGATGGCAGTGCCGACACTGCCCATGCCGCTGGTGACGTAAGCGATGCGAAGAGTCATTCCGGAACGCTCCTTGGTAACGGGATCAGGCGGCGAGGGGATACAGGCCGAACAGCAGGCTGCCGACCATCAGCAGCAGCGAGATGGCGATGGCCCATTTCAGGGTGAATTTCTGGTGGTCGGCGAACTCGACCTTGGCCAGGCCCACCAGCAGGTAGGTGGAGGGCACCAGCGGGCTGAGCAGATGCACCGGCTGGCCCGCCAGCGAGGCGCGGGCCATCTCCACCGGCGTGATGCCGTAGTTGCCAGCGGCTTCGGACAGGATCGGCAGCACGCCGAAATAGAACGCGTCGTTGGACATGAAGAAGGTGAACGGCATCGAGGCCACGGCAGTGATCACCGCCAGATAGGGGCCCCACGAATCCGGAATCACCGCCAGGAAGCTGTGCGACATCGCCTCGACCATGCCGGTGTTGTTGAGGATGCCGGTGAAGATGCCCGCCGCGAAGATCAGCGACACCACCGACAGCACGTTGCCGGCGTGGTTGACCACGCGACGGCGCTGCTCGGCCAGGTTCGGGTAGTTGATCACCAGGGCAATGGCGAAGCCGACCATGAACAGCACCGGCATCGGCAGCACGCCGACGATCAGCGCGGTCATCAGGACCAGGGTCAGCACCAGGTTCACCCACAGCAGCTTGGGCCGCTTGATGTCATCGGCATCTTCGACCGTCGGCAGCGCATTGCTGTCGTCGGACACGCTGCTGTCCATCCAGCTGCCGCCCTTGGGCAGCGTCACCACGCCCAGCCGGCGGCGTTCCTTCAGGCCCAGGTACCACGCCAGCAGCAGCACGCCCGCGCAGGCGATCACCATCGACGGGATCAGCGGCACGAACACATCGGCCGGATCAACGTGCAGCGCAGTGGCGGCGCGCGCGGTCGGGCCGCCCCACGGAGTGAGGTTCATCACGCCACCGGCGAGGATGGTCACGCAGGTCATGTTCAGCGCGTTCATGCCCAGCCGCTGATACAGCGGCAGCATTGCCGAGACCGTGATCATGTACGTGGTCGAGCCATCGCCATCGAGCGAGATCAGCATCGCCAGCACGGCGGTGCCGAGTACGATCTTCATCGGATCGCCCTTGACGAAGCGCAGGATCACCCGCACCAGCGGATCGAACAGTCCCGCGTCGATCATCACGCCGAAGTAGAGGATGGCGAACATCAGCATCACGCCGGTCGGCGCGATCTTCTTGATGCCTTCCAGCATCATTTCGTCGATGCCGGCGCCAAAGCCACCGATCAGCGCGAACAGGATCGGGATGGTGATCAGGGCCACCAGCGGTGACAGCCGCTTGCTCATGATCAAGTACATGAATGTAATGACCATGCCAAAGCCGAGGATGCTCAGCATCATCTGCGGACTCCTTGAGAAAACAGGACGTGGGAAGGGGAAGGGCGGGTGCGGAGGGGTGCGCGGAAGAGGCTCAGAAGTCGTACTGCAGGCGACCGGTCACGGCGCGCGTGCGGTCCACCGTGATCCCGGCCAGGCGGTCACGGTTGCGGCTTTCGATGACGTTGAGCATGAATCGCAGGTTGTCGCGCAGGTACCAGTTGCCGCCGAGCGTCCAGGCTTCGGTGCTGCCGCGGCGCAGGTCCGGCGCACCATCGAGATGCTGCGCACCCCACATCTGGTCGTAGCGCAGCGCCACTTCGAAGGCCCCGGCCTTGTGACGGATGTCCTTCACCCGGGCGAAGCGGCCGGTCTTGCGGTCGTAGGCGCGGCTTTCGCCGGTAACGAACCAGCTGAGCATGCCGTAGGCGGCCATGACGTCGCCGCGCTGGGCGCCGTCATCGAAGGTCGCACCGCTGAACTCGCCCTGCCAGGACAGCGGGCCACGAACCTGGGCGTACTCCAGCGACCACTTGTTGACGTCGGTATCGCGGCCTGCGGAGAAGTCGACCAGGGTCAGGCGGCTCTCATCGGACAGATGGCCGGCCGGGCGCGGGCGGATGCGCAACGCCGGCACACCGTTGGCGCCAGGGTTGTCGTACGCCTCACGGGCCAGCGACAGGCCCAGATGCAGTACATCACCGTCACTGGGCGAGGGCGCCCAGGTCACGCGGCCACCGGCGGCGCGCCCCTTCACCTGCCAGGCATCGATGCTCTCCAGGCTGTAGACGCTGGCGGCCCAGGTGAAGTTCCCCGGATTGGCCTGCCACGAGGCACCCAGCCGGTACAGCGGCGCCAGCGTGGTACCGGCATTGCCGCGCTCCAGGAAGCTGCCGTAGTTGGAGCTGGTACGGTCATCCAGCGAGAAGTACTGCTTGAACTGTCCGACCGTCAGCTTGCCGGCCTTGCCGAAGCTGCGTGCCAGGTAGACGTCCTTGGCCTCCACGCGGTCACCGGAGAAGTCGGCTTCCATCTTGTAGTCGACCACGAAGAACCTGCCGGAGACATCCAGCCAGGCGCGGCGGATCTCGGTGTCATCCTTGTTCGGCGTACCGCGGTTGTCGTTGTCGAATGTGGCGAAGTCCAGGTGCAGGCGACCGCCCAAGGTGGCGGTGACCGGCCGCTCGTCATCGGCGGCAAAGGCCGGCGCGGCCAACGCAGCCAGGGCCATCATGGCGGCGGAACGCGGCCAGGCAAACGTGAATTCCACAAACCCTCCCAGGTGCGCGCCGGGCGCGCGGCAATCGTGGGCACCGGATGGTGCGCGGCCGCAGTCTGGGTCGCGCAAGCTGTCATCCGCCTGTCAGCGGTTTGTGCGTTGCAGCGTAAAAGCGGCCGCTGCGCTCGCCGGGCATGGCCCGGCGCTACCCCGCGTGCAGGCTCCCCGGTAGCGCCGGGCCATGCCCGGCGGATGTATCCCCCGCGATGCCGGGTAGCGCCGGGCCATGCCCGGCGGGCAGGCCGGGCGGCATGCGGTAGCATTCGCTTCCCCTCCCACGCTTGTCCCCATGCGCCTGCTGCTGGTTGAAGACAACCCGGATCTGGCCGATGCGATCATCCGTCGCATGCGCCGCAGCGGGCACGCCGTGGATTGGCAGGCCGATGGCCTGGCCGCCGCAAGCGTGCTGCGCTACCAGAGTTTCGATCTGGTGGTGCTGGATATCGGCCTGCCCAAGCTTGATGGCCTGCGCGTGCTGGCCGGCATGCGCGAGCGCGGCGACAGCACGCCGGTGCTGATGCTGACCGCGCGCGACGGCATCGAGGACCGCGTGCAGGCGCTGGACGTGGGTGCTGATGATTATCTCGGCAAGCCCTTCGACTTCCGCGAGTTCGAGGCGCGTTGCCGCGTGCTGCTGCGACGGGCCCGCGGCCAGGCCAGTGAGGTGGTGCAGGTGGGCCGCTTCCAGTTCGACAATGCCGCGCATCGGGTCACCCTGGATGGCGAGCCGATCGAGCTGCCCAACCGCGAGTACCGTCTGCTGGAAATCCTGGTCGGCCGGTTGGGCCACGTGGTCGGCAAGGATGAGATCGGCAACGGCCTGTTCGGCTTCGACGACGAGGCCGGGCCGAACGCGATCGAGCTCTACGTCGGCCGCCTGCGCAGGAAGCTCGCCGACGCGCCGCTGCGCATCACGACCGTGCGCGGCGTCGGTTACCTGCTCGAGGCCCGCGACGAAGGCGTGGACAGCGATGGCTGACGCCCGCCGGGCAGCGGCCGCGCCGGGTTCGCTGCGGCGGACCCTGCTGCTGTATCTGGGTGCGCTGCTGGCGGTGTTCGCAGTCGCCCTGCTGTTTGCCGCACGCGACTACGGCCAGCGTGCGGCCAACCGTTCCTACGATCACCTGCTGGCGTCCTCCGCACTGTCCATCGCCGATTCGGTGGCGCTGGCCGATGGCCAATGGCAGGTCGACCTGCCCTACGCGGCGCTCGATCTGCTGGCGATGGCGCAGGAGGACCGGGTGTTCTACCGCGTCGCGGACAGTCGCGGCACGCTGATCACCGGCTACGGCGACCTGCCGGTGCCACCCCGCCGCCCGGGCAGCCAACCGCAGTTCTTCGATGCGCGCTACAGCGGTGAGACCGTGCGCTTCGTGGTGGTGGGCCGCAGCTTCGCTGCTGCATCCGCGCAGGGCGAGGTGCAGGTGCAGGTCGGGCAGACCCGGCGCGCGCGCGAGGCGGTGGCACAGGACATGGTCAACCGGTCGCTGCTGGCGATCGGTGTGCTGTCCGGTCTGCTGCTGGCGCTGGTCGCCTTCGGTGTGCATCGTGCCTTCCGGCCACTGGTGAGGGTGGAACGCGAACTGTCGCGCCGCGAACCGTCGGACCTGAAGCCGCTGGATGCACGTGTGCCCCGTGAGATGGACCAGATGGTCGCGGCGCTGAACCGCTTCATGGAGCGGCTGTCGAGCAGCAACGAGACCCTGCGCGCGTTCATGGCGGAAGCCGCGCACCAGATGCGTACCCCGCTGGCCGCCCTGCGCGCGCAGGCGCAGCTGGCGCTGGATGATGACGATCCGCAGGACATGCGGCGCAGCCTGCAGGCCATCGAGCGCAATGCCACGCACATGAGCCGGCTGCTCAACCAGCTGCTCAGCGATGCCAGCGTGATCCATCGCTCGCATCTGCAGCGGTTTGCGCCGGTGGACCTGGCGGAAACCGTGCACCAGGCGCTGCACGATGCGTTGCCGCAGGCCGGTCCCGCGCCCCGCGTGCAGCTGGCCGTCACCTCCGAGCAGGTCCATGTGCACGGCGATGCGCTGCTGCTGCGCGAGGCGATCAAGAACCTGGTCGACAACGCATTGAAGTACGGCGGCGATGGCCCGCTGCAGATCGCACTGACGGTCGAGGGCCGCCAGGCGGTGCTGACCATTGCCGACCACGGCCCGGGCATCGCCGCGGCCGACGCCGAACGGGTGTTCGAGCGATTCGCCCGTGGCGAAGGCGTGCCATCCGGTGGCGCCGGCCTGGGGCTGGCCATCGTCAAGCGCGTGATCGACAGCCATGCAGGCCACATCGACCTCAGCAACCGCCCGCAGGGGGGGCTGATCGCCACCATCCGCCTGCCCCGGAGCAACCCATGATCCGCCTGTTTGCCGCCGTCATCGCGCTGCTGCTGGTGCTGCCTGCGCACGCTGCACCCGGCGATGTACGCCGTTTCCCCGCACGCGAGACCGCCACTGCGCAGCTGCGCATCCACGGTACCACCGACATCGAGGTGTTCGCGGTGGTGATCGCCGACTACCAGCGGCTGCATCCGGGCACCGAAGTGGTGTACGAGGACATCATCACCCAGGACCTGTACGCGCGCTACCTGCAGGACCGCACCAGCCCGGCGTCGCCGGATCTGCTGATCTCCAGCGGCATGGACCTGCAGACCAAGCTGGTCAATGACGGTCATGCCCTGCCACACCGCTCGGCGCAGACTGCGGCGCTGCCGGCCTGGGCACAGTGGCGGGGCGAGGCATTCGGGATCAGCTATGAGCCGGTGGTGATGGTCCACAACACGCGCACATTGCCTGCTGCCAAGGTGCCGCATACACGCCGGCAGCTGTTGGACCTGCTGCGTGCGGAAGGCGCGCCCCTGCGCGGACGGGTGGGCACCTACGATATCGAGCGCAGCAGCGTGGGCTACCTGCTGGCCACGCAGGACGCGCAGCGTGGCAGCATTGCCGGTGCGCTGCTCGGGGCGCTCGGCGACAACGAGGTGGTTCGCGAGGAGCGCACCGGGGTGCTGCTGGACAAGGTCGCCAGCGGCCAGCTGTCGCTGGTCTACAACGTACTCGGCTCGTACGCGCAGGCGCGCATCGATGCCGGCGCGCCACTGGCCATCATCGAGCCGGAGGACTACACGCTGGTGGTGCTGCGCACGGCCGTGATCCCGCGCACCAGCCCGCATCCGGAGGAGGCGCGGCATTTCCTCGATTACCTGCTGTCGCCGCGCGGCCAGCAGGTGCTGTCGCGTGAGGCGCGGCTGATGCCGATCGTGCGCAGCGATGCCCGGCGCGATGATGCGCCCGGTCGCAGCCGGCGCCCGATCCAGCTCGGGCCGGGACTGCTGGTCTACCTGGACGCCCTCAAGCGGCGCCAGTTCCTCGATGCCTGGCGCAGCAGTGTGGAGCCGGCCGGGCGCTGATCCGGCGCGGCCAGATGGGTACCCGTACAATGGCGGCATGAGCGAATACACCATCCTGATCGCCGATGACCACCCGTTGCTGCGTTCGGCGGTGGTGCAGTCGTTGCGGCAGAGCCTGCCGCTTGCCCAGGTGCGCGAGGTCGCCAGTGCCGAAGCGCTCGCCGAGGCGCTGGATGCGCATCCCGACGTGGACCTGGTGCTGCTCGACCTGACCATGCCCGGTGCCCACGGTTTCTCCGCGCTGCTGCACGTGCGCGGCTCGCATCCGGACATTCCGGTGGTGATCCTGTCGTCCAACGATCATCCGCGGGTGATCCGGCGCGCGCAGCAGTTCGGCGCAGCCGGTTTCATCCCGAAGTCGGCGCCCGCCGAGACCATTGGCGAGGCGGTGACGGCGGTGCTGGAGGGTGGCCTGTGGTTTCCGGCGATGGCGGCCGAGCGTTCGGAGGCCGATGCACTGCTGGCCAGCCGCCTGGCGCAGCTGACACCGCAGCAGTTCCGGGTGCTGCTGTGCCTGGCCGATGGCCTGCTCAACAAGCAGATCGCCTATACGCTGGGGTTGGCCGAAAACACGGTGAAGGTGCATGTCACCGCGATCCTGAAGAAGCTCGAATGCCACAGCCGCACGCAGGCCGCGGTCCTGGTGAAGGCGCTTGAGCCGGAAGGTGATGCGCGGACAGGACTGAATGGCTGATGGAGGCAGGCATCCAGGCGGCGATGCTTCGTCTGCTGCAGTCAGGCAAGAACCTCTTCAACGAAAATTGAAAACTGATGATCTGTCGGTGCGCTGCCACGTGCATGTACGTCGTAGCGGACAGGCAGACGGTCCAGCGGTACTCTCAGGGTATCGGTGTATTGAACGCGGCCTTCTTTTGAGAGAACTTCCAGTTCAGGTCTCGACAGCTCGCGGATGGATTGCGTCGCGTTATCCGCCGAGTGGGAAGAGACAAGCACTGCGGCTGGGGACGACGGGCGGTCATCAGTGCAGGAAATATGGACTCGCATTGAGCGGAAGTAGATGAGGCTCTTCTCCCATTCGCCTTCCACGGTAGCGTCTGAAAGACTGGCAGGCGGCTCCCGGAGGCTGAGTGATTCCTTTCGAACGGCCCGGAGGCGAAAGCTGATCCCGGTGTGTTGCTCGTACTGACGCAACGTGCGCTGTGAGCCCGGGCCGAAGATTCCCAAATCATCCGTTCTGGACTCCGTGCAGAGACCCAGCAGCGCGAGTGTCTTTCCCAGTGCCCGGTCGGCGCGATCCTGGAGCGTCATTCCAGCAATGCGTTCGATCGCTGGTGATTCGCGCTGGTCATCCCATACCTTCCGGGCAGGGTTGTTGTACTGATGCCATAGCAAGGGCGCATACGGATGAAAAAAGTCGTATCCCCTGGTGAATGCCCTCACGGACATTGCGATCTCTTCCGTGCAGAAAAAGTGGTCGGGATCACTCATTACTTCTTGGATGAAGCTCCCATCTGAAAAGATGAATCCGCCGGCGAGGAATTTCGCTCCGAATGCGATGTCGCCATGGGCTGGGGGCGGAAGGGGGACAGAGCGCAATCTGACTACTGCAGTTGGTGAGAAAGCGTCGAAGATCATTGCGGCGGAGAATTCCTGCCGTCCCGCAGGGTAGGTGCCAGGATCGAAGCTGGGGGGGTATCCTGTCAGAAGGGGTTTTGGTGAGCGCGCTTTCAGAAGCTCGAGCAGGCTCATCATCTTGGCGTCCCAGTCGCTTGAAAAGCGGTGGTGTGAGTCGATCTGAAGATTGTAGTCCTCACCCCGATAGCGCTGCTGCGCCATGTTTCTGGCCCAGCCGCATCCATTGGCGTGGACGTAATCTATGTCGATCAACTCGATGCTGGCCCCATGCCTCTGAAGGCAGTGGACCGTCGTGCCTTCTTTGCTTGTTGTATCGATCAGGTCGAATCCAGCTGCTTCGAAGATCTGAATATCCTGCTCTGCTCCATGTTGCCAGCAGACAACAATGCGCAACCGGGAGGGCGAGGCGGCGTTTTCTATCATGTCCTTCAGCGTGGGCACCAGCTGGAGGTCTCGATAGCTCGGTATCTGCACGAAGATTGTTTTTTTCACATTCATCGGAGAGGGATGCTGTTTGTGGTCTGATGCAACGGGACGCTTCAGCCTGATTGATCCATCAGTTTCCGCCGATCGAGTTCGCTGCAGGATCGGTGGAGAAGATGAATCTGTTCTGGTAGCTCGAGCCAAGATTCTCAGAAGCTTCGGCGTAGCTGTAGGTGGGTGAGGACGCATCCGATGCGAACCTGCGGCCCCACGCTTCATGCTCGGCGTTGCTTCGGGCCCGGGCGATGCCGAGGCAGATGGTCAGGCCGCATGACAGCTGCTCCAATACAGCCTCCTGACCCATTGCGCGCGTGAGTGATGACCGATAGTGCCTGGTCAGATCCTGCGCCTCGGGGACGGATGCAGCGTCCTTGTCCATGCGATCCATCGCCTCTGACATGCTTCTGCTGGACTGCAGGAGGCCTTCCGCAGCCTGGCCTGAGATGCCGTGCTCGAACATGAGCATGGATTCCGAACGCAGATGCCCGAGTGATGATGCTGTGTGCTGGATGATCGCCGCCGGAATGCCTGTTCTCGGCCGCTTGGTTGGCGGTTCTGTGCTGACAGCGTTTGATCCGGCTGGATTGAACTCTGCTCCTGCCGCCGCCTTTCGATGGCTGGCATTGGGGTCAGAGGTTCTGTCGTCGGTGCACCCTGCACAGGACATGCAGAGCAGCATTGCACTGGCCAGACGGGCGAACACCATGATTGAACGGGACATGTCGGGGAAGCGCACGATGGATCCTCGGTCGTGGGTCGCGGCAGTCAATCCAGAGGACAATCGAAGGGGCCGTTGCAGTCCGGCGGACGAGTTGTCTGAAACACAGTCTTCACTCGTCCGCCGCAGCAGTCGGTGACTCTCCAGTTTCCAGCCGTGCCGACAGTGACGACACAGCTGTTTGTGCAGCGATATCTGACGCCGTTGAAGATCGTTTCGCTTTCTGCATGCGCTTCGCTGGCTGTCATTGCCAAGCCTGCTGCCAGAACGACGCTGCCAAGATAAGGTTTGTCCATCCATTGCCCTGAGTGTGGTCGGCCGATCGGCCAGGTCACGAGATGCTCCTCTGTTCAGCGGGGCATGTCAGTCGGGAAACTACCTGTCTTCACTAGGCACTTTTCCGTGTGCTGCGGATCCATGCACATCTGAGGGGCATGCTGGGCTTTCCCGCCCGGCCGGTATCGCGCGAACAATGGCTTGCGCAAAGTGAGCGGAATCTGCGGAGTACGATTCCACTCAGAGAGTGGTGCGGCGGTGCCCTGCGTGGCAGAACCGCGCTACCCGCGGTGTCGCAGCAGCAATTGTGTCATCAGCGCCCGCAGCGCCGGCGGCTTCACCGGCTTGGCCATCATGCCCCAGCCACGTTCGGCCGCCATTTCGCGCAGTCCTGCGTCGCGCTCGGCGGTCACCAGCACCACCGGCGGCCGTGCCTGCCAGTGCTCGGCCAGCACTTCGTACAGCACCGGCCCGTGATGGTCGCCCATGCGAACGTCCAGCAGCACCAGTTCCGGCACGGATTCCACGCCGGCCAGCTGCAGCGCGGCCTGCGGGCCATCGGCCAGCACCACCTCGCATCCCCAGCGTTCCAGCAGGGCACGGCTGGCTGCGCAGACATGCGGATCATCATCGATCACCCACACGCGGCGGCCGCGCAGCGGATTGTCTGCCGCCGGTTCCTGTGCCAGCGCCGGTGCCTGCGCAACGGCGGGAATCGCGCTGGCCTCGCCAAGAGGTACGCCCACTGCGAACACGCTGCCACGCCCCAGCTGCGAGCGAAGGCGGATCGGATGGCCGAGCAGGCGCCCGATACGGTCGACGATCGCCAGGCCCAGGCCGGCGCCGCGCTGGTGGCCATCGTGCAGGCGGCGGAATTCCTCGAAGATTTCACCTTGCAGCGCATCAGGAATGCCGGGGCCCTGGTCATGCACTTCGATCCACAGCTGATCTCCGCGCCGACGGCAGCCGAGCAGCACCCGGCCACGCTCGCTGTAGCGCAGTGCGTTGGACAGGAAATTCTGCAGGATGCGACGCAGCAGTGCTTCGTCGCTGACCACCACCGCGCGGGTATCCACCCAGTCCACGACCAGCCCGCGTGACTGCGCGGCGATGCCGAACTCGCGTGCGAGCGTCTGCAGCAGCGGGCCCAGCCGGAACGCATGCACGCGCGTGGGCAGGCTGCCTGACTCCAGTCGCGCGATGTCGAGCAGGCTGTTGAGGATGGCATCCTGCGCGGCGAGTGCGGCATCGATGTGGTCGGTGGTCTGCTGCTGCGCCGGGTCGGTCAGCTTGCCGCGCAGGACGGAGACGAACATGCGCGCGGCGTTCAACGGTTGCAGCAGGTCGTGCACCGCGGATGCGACGAAACGGGTCTTGTAGCGGTTGGCCTGTTCGGCTTCGCGGCGGGCCTCGTCGAGGTCATGGGTGCGCTCGGCCACGCGGTGTTCCAGCGCATCGGCCAGTGACCGCAGTTCGCGTGCGGCGTTCTTGTAGCTGGTGATGTCGGCGTAGCTGGTGACGAAGCCGCCATCAGGCAGCGGATTGCCACGGATCTCCAGCACGGTGCCATCGTCCTTCTCGCTCTCACGCATGTGCGGGCGGCCGCTGCGCAGGTGGTTCAGGCGACGCTCGATGGCCTCGTCGATCGGCCCCGGCCCGAGCAGGCCGCGGCGTGCGTTGTAGCGGAACAGCTCTTCGATGGGCCGGCCGACACGGACGAGCCCCGGCGGGAAGCGGAACAGCTCCAGATAGCGCGAATTCCAGGCGACCAGCCGCTGTTCGCGATCAATGATCACCACGCCCTGCGGCAGGTGCTCCAGGCTGCGGCTCAGGCCGCTGTCGGCATCGGTAGCTGCCTGCAGCAACCCATCCTGGGCGGTGCGCAGTTCCTGTGCATGCTGCTTGAGCAGGGTTTCCAGTTCGCTGCGGCTGCGCTGGCGGTGCCGGGCCAGGCGCCGGCGCTGCTGCACGAACAGCAGCAGGAACCCCAACGCCAGCCACGCAGCTGCGCCGGCCAGGGCGGCACCGCGCCCGGCGCTGGTGGCGGCGCTGGCATCGTGCAGCAGATGCAGGTTCCAGTGTTCGTCGGGCAGCGCCAGGCTCTGCCACAGCATCGCCTGCGGCAGCACCGGGTCGAGCAGGCGCACCATGCGGCCACCATCGGCCAGCACATCCTCGGTACGCACCCGCAGGGGCTGCAACGAGCGGTCGGCATACTGGCGGGCATCGAGCATCTCGCGACGCTCCTCCGCGCCCAGCGGCCGCAGCAGGCGGTAGCGCCAGGCATCGCGGTTGGACAGGAACACCACGTCATGGTTGTCGCTGGCCAGCACCACGTCGGGGCTGTTCAGCCACTCCTGTTCCAGCGCCGACAGCTCGATCTTGATCACGATCACGCCGATGCGCTGGCCGCGGTCGTCGACGATCGCCTCGGACATGAAATAGCCGGGCACGCCGGTGGTCATGCCGATGCCGTAGAAGCGGCCACGGCCGTGGGCCAGGGCCTGCTGGTAATAGGGCCGGTAGCTGTAGTCCTCGCCGACGTTGGTGGTCGGCTGGTCCCAGTTGCTGGCCGCGACCGCGACGCCATCGCGGCCGACCAGGGTCAGGGTGGAGGTACGGGTGACCTGGTTGGCGCGCTGCAGTTTCAGGTTCAGCTGCTGGCGCTCGGCCGGCGAGGGCGGCGTGCGCAGTACGCGCAGCAGGTCCGGGTCCAGTGCCATCACCTGCGGCAGGGTGCCGAAGCGGTCGATACGCTGCTGCAGGCCCTGGCCGTACAGCTGCAGCTGGCGCTGGACCTGCGTGCTTTCGGCCGCCAGGGCACTGCGCCACGCGTAGTGGCCCGCCGCGATCGCGCAAAGCACGGTGCCTCCCGCCATCGCGAGGAGGGTCAGCAGCAGCATCCTGTGGCGGCCGAGCCAGTACATGGCGGCAGTCTACGCAGTGAGGGCGGGCATGACGTGCATGCCCGCCGGATTGCGCACCGTGGCGCGGATCAGAAGTGCATCTGTGCGCGCAGTTCGAAGATCTCCGGGGTGCTGTGCACACCGCGGCGGCTGGCATCGACCTTGACGTAGTTGGCCTGGAACTTGAAATGGCTGGTCAGGTACCAGTTCGCGCCCAGGGTCAGGTCGTGCTGACGGCCCCCCAGGATGCTGCCGTCGTCCAGATCCAGGCGGCTGTAGCGTGCCACCAGCTCGACCGCGCCGTAGTCGTGGGCGGGCTTGATGTTGGCCACGGCGCCGGCGTTGTACGGACGGGACTCGCCGGTCAGCACCCAGCTGGCCATCGCGTACTGGCCGTGGCCGGTGTAGTCGGGCTTGCCGTCGTTGCGGGTGACAGTGGCCTGCAGCGCTTCGGCCTGCAGCGAGAAGGGGCCACGGATCCAGATGCCTTCCAGGCCGGTGCGGCGGATCTGGTCGGCGGTCACCAGCGCGCCGGAATCCACGTAGCGGATGTCGGTCAGACCGGCTTCCGGGCGCGCGCGCAACCGTGCGCTGGCCTCGTGATGGACGTCACGGCCATCGCGGTAGCCGCGCGGGTTTTCCTGCGAGTAGGCAAGGCCCAGGTGGATCACATCGCCCGGTGCCTTCACCGGTGTCCACACCGCACGTACCGCCTGCGTGGTACCGGGGTTGTCGCCCTGCAGGTCCTTGCCGCCGTAGGCACCTGCCTGCAGCAGGTACTGCGGGCGCTCCAGCACCCATTCCACACCGGTGCGGCGGCCGGCGTAGAACGCCTGCACCGGCAGCGCGGTCTCCAGGAAGGTACCGGCGCGCGAGGAGGTGTTGGCATCCAGGCCGACCGGCGTCTTCATGTAACCGAAGCGGAAGCGGCCGATGTCGCGGCCCACGAAGGCCTTGCTCTCCAGGCGCAGGAACACGTCCAGCCAGGTGTCGGCCTGGAAGTCGTAGTACACCATCGCGTCGTACACGCCCTTCTTCTTCAGCGTGGCGCCGAATTCCTTGCGGCGTACGGCATCGTCATCTTCCAGGCCACTGCCGGAGGAGAAATCGTTGTAGTCGTAGGCGATGTTGGCGGTGGCCGCCAGCTCGGTGCCGTCGCCGAACGCGTACTTGGTCGGCCAGTTGTCGAAATCGGCAGCGGACGCGAAGGCGGGCAGGGCGGCCAGCGACAGGGCCAGCAGGGTGGGAATGGGGCGCATGTTGGGTGCGGCTCTCTCGGATTGCGTAGGGTCAGGACAACAACGGCCGCCAGGGCCGGAACTTGGGCAGGGACGCCACGGGCCGTTCAGCCCGCGCCACCGGCCTCCCGGCGCGGTGCGATGCCGGGCCAGTTTAGGGGGCCCGGCCACCTGAACCGGGGGGCTAGTACCAATAGGTTATCTGCGTTGGCGTGCCCGGCGCGTACAAAGGCGTCCATTGGTCGTCACCCTGCGCGTGGAGCGAGGGGGCGGTGACCAGCTTCCACGGTATCGGCTCCCACGCAGTTCCGGGGCCATACGTGCCTGAAAACGCCCTTCCCCGGAGTCCGCCATGCACATCCCGACCGCTGCCCCGGCGCCTGCAAAGCCGTTGCCGATCTACCGCCAGCTGTATTTCCAGGTGATCGTGGCGATCGTCCTGGGCGCCATCCTCGGCCATTACGAACCCCTGATCGGCGAGAAGATGAAGCCGCTCGGCGATGCCTTCATCAACCTGGTGAAGATGATCATCGCGCCGGTGATCTTCCTGACCATCGTCACCGGCATCGCCGGCATGACCCATCTGCGCACGGTCGGCCGCGTGTTCGCCAAGGCCATGGCCTACTTCCTGTTCTTCTCCACGCTGGCGCTGGTCGTGGGCATGATCGTGGCCCACGTCGTACAGCCTGGCGCGGGCATGAACATCAACCCGGCCGAGCTGGACCAGACCGCGGTGCACAGCTACGTCGAGAAGTCGCATGACCTGACCCTGGTCGGCTTCCTGATGGATGTCATCCCGAAGACGCTGATCAGCGCCTTCGTGGACGGCAACATCCTGCAGGTGCTGTTCGTGGCCGTGCTGTTCGGTATCGCGCTGGCGTCGGTCGGCGAGAAGGGCAAGCCGATCCAGAACTTCCTCGAAGCGCTGGTGGCTCCGGTGTTCAAGCTGGTGCACATGCTGATGAAGGCTGCTCCGATCGGTGCCTTCGGCGCGATCGCCTTCACCATCGGCAAGTACGGCGTGGGTTCGTTGATCAACCTGGCCTGGCTGGTCGGTTCGTTCTACATCACCGCCTTCCTGTTCGTGGCGGTCATCCTGGGCGTGGTCTGCCGCCTGTGCGGGTTCTCGGTGTTCAAGCTGGCGCGCTACCTGAAGGCCGAACTGCTGCTGGTGCTGGGTACCTCTTCGTCCGAGTCGGCGCTGCCGTCGCTGATGGAGAAGATGGAGCGCGCCGGCTGCAGCAAGTCGGTGGTGGGCCTGGTGGTCCCCACCGGCTACTCGTTCAACCTGGACGGCACCAACATCTACATGACCCTGGCGGCACTGTTCATCGCCCAGGCCACCAACACCGAACTGACCCTGGGCCACCAGATCGCGCTGCTGCTGGTCGCCATGCTCAGCTCCAAGGGCGCGGCCGGCGTCACCGGTGCCGGCTTCATCACCCTGGCGGCCACCCTGGCCGTGGTGCCGGAGGTGCCTGTGGCCGGCATGGCGCTGATCCTCGGCGTGGATCGCTTCATGAGCGAATGCCGCTCGCTGACCAACTTCATCGGCAATGCCGTGGCCACGGTGGTGGTCTCGCGCTGGGAAGGTGCACTGGACCGTGACCGCCTGAAGCTGGCGCTGGACGGTCGCGAAAGCGAACTGCCGCCGCCGGTCGATGCCGTGCCGGAGGCACTGCCCGCCAAGGGCTGATCCAGGTGTGTGGTACCGCGGGGCCGGTCACGTGAGTGGTGCGGCCCCGCGGCGTTTCAAGGCGTCCCATGGCTGTCATGGGCAGCGCCGAAGCTGGTGGCTCCAGGTTGTCGCATACGCCAGGGAATTGTGCGGTCGCAGCATGCCTGCGACAGGATAGCGACAGGTCCGGGCGCCCCAACGGGGGTATGATCCCCTGTCCCTCTTGCCCATTCATGTATCCAACGTCGATGTCCAACGAAGATTTCAAACAGGCCGCCCTCGATTACCACCGGATGTCCCCGCCGGGCAAGATCAAGGTCTCCGCGACCAAGCCGATGCTGACCCAGCGCGACCTGTCGCTGGCGTACTCGCCGGGCGTGGCGTACGCCTGTGAAGCAATCAAGGCCGACCCGCAGCAGGCCAGCGAGCTGACCGCCCGCGGCAACCTGGTGGCGGTGATCTCCAACGGCACCGCGGTGCTGGGCCTGGGCAACATCGGCGCACTGGCCGGCAAGCCGGTGATGGAAGGCAAGGGCGTGCTGTTCCAGAAGTTCGCCGGCATCGATGTGTTCGACATCGAAGTGGACGAAACCGATCCGGACAAGCTGGTCGACATCATCGCCTCGCTGGAGCCGACCTTCGGCGGCATCAACCTGGAAGACATCAAGGCGCCGGAATGCTTCGTGGTCGAGCGCAAGCTGCGCGAGCGCATGAAGATCCCGGTGTTCCATGACGACCAGCACGGCACGGCGATCATCGTCGGCGCGGCGGTGCTGAACGCCATGGCGATCACCGGCAAGAAGATCGAGGAGGTGAAGCTGGCGACCACGGGCATGGGCGCGGCGGGCGTTTCCTGCGTCAACATGCTGGTGCAGCTGGGCCTGAAGCCGGAGAACATCCTGGCGTTCGACCGCGAAGGCGTGATCCACACCGGTCGTACCGATCTGGACCCGGAAAAGCAGCGTTACGCACGTGACACCGACAAGCGCACCCTGGCCGAGATCGTCGACGGCGCGGATATCTTCCTGGGCCTGTCGGCGCCCGGCATCCTCACCGCCGAAATGGTCAAGACCATGGCGCCGGACCCGGTGATCTTCGCACTGGCCAATCCGACCCCGGAAATCATGCCGGAAGTGGCGCGTGCGGCGCGTCCGGACGCGATCATCGGCACCGGCCGTTCGGATTACCCGAACCAGGTCAACAACGTGCTGTGCTTCCCGTACCTGTTCCGCGGTGCGCTGGACGTCGGCGCCACCGCGATCAACGAGGAAATGAAGATCGCCTGCGTGCGCGCCATCGCCGCGCTGGCACGCCGCGCCGCGACGGACATGGGCTCGGCCTACGGCGGTGAAACCCCGAGCTTCGGCCGTGAGTACCTGATCCCGCGCCCGTTCGACCGCCGCCTGCTGGTGGAGCTGTCCGCTGCCGTGGCCCAGGCCGCGATGGACTCGGGCGTGGCCGCCCGGCCCATCGCCGACATGGGCGCCTACCGTGACAAGCTGGCCCAGTTCGTCTACCGCACCAGCCTGATGATGAAGCCGGTGTACGACCGTGCACGCACCGACAAGCAGCGCGTGGTCTACGCCGAAGGCGAAGAGGAAGTGGTGCTGCAGGCGGTGCAGAACGTGGTCGATGAAGGGCTCGCACATCCGATCCTGATCGGCCGGCCGGACGTGATCGAAGCGCGCATCGAGCGCCTGGGCCTGCGCCTGAAGGCCGGTGAGCACTTCGAGATCACCAACATCAATGACGATCCGCGCTTCAACGAATACTGGCAGTACTACCACGGGCTGACCGGTCGTCGCGGCGTCACGGTGGCGGCGGCGAAGAACCTGATGCGTTCGCGGCCGACCCTGATCGCCGCGGTGATGGTCGCGCGTGGCGAAGCCGATGCGATGCTGACCGGCATCGTCGGCCGTTTCCACAAGAAGCTCGGTTATGTGCGCAGCGTGCTGCCGCTGGAGCCGAAGGTCACCTCGACCTCGGCGATGACCGGCGTCATCAACCAGCAGGGCGTGTTCTTCTTCGTCGACACGCACGTGCAGGAAGATCCCAGTGCCGAGCAGATCTGCGAGGCGACCCTGCAGGCCGCGTACCGCATGAAGCTGTTCGGCATCGAGCCGAAGGTGGCGCTGCTGTCGCACTCCAATTTCGGCAGCCACGATTCCAAGGACGCGCTGAAGATGCGCCAGGTCCGTGAGCTGCTGCTCAAGCGCAATCCGCGCCTGAACGTGGACGGCGAGATGCAGGGCGATACCGCCTGGGACGAGGCGCTGCGCCAGAAGCTGCTGCCGGGTTCCACCCTGCAGGGTCGCGCCAACCTGTTCGTGCTGCCCAACCTGGAAGCGGCCAATATCGCCTACAACCTGGTGCGTGTGTTCACCGATGGCGTGGCGATCGGCCCGATCCTGATGGGCGTGAACAAGCCGGTGCATATCCTGACCACCAGCGCGACCTCGCGCCGCATCCTCAACATGACCGCCATCGCTGCGGTCGATGCGCAGATCCGCAAGCAGCTGGAAGCGGAAAAGAAGGCCTAATCCTTCGTCACCGCGATCGGGTAGCGCCGGGCCATGCCCGGCGAGCGCGCAGCGCGGCAAATCAGGCATTCCGCCGGGCATGGCCCGGCGCTACCGGTCAGCGATTGCCGCGTCGTGCCGGTGCCGGCGGCGGGGCATCCGAACGCGGCTTGGCGTACTCGGCCCATAGCCCCGGCAGGCCCTTGCCGGTGTGCTGCTGCCACAGCGCCGGGGTGTACCGGCCGTTACGCAGGGCCTTGTCCAGCGCCAACACGAGGCCGGGGTGTCCAGCCTCGGCCCATTTCAGGAAGGCCCCGGTTACCCGGTAGCCGCTTTCCACGCTCTGGCCCTTGCCCACTTTTTCCGGCAGCGCCCAGCCCGCTGCGGCATTGTCCGTGCCGTAGCGGTCACGGGCGTAGTCGGCGATGCCTTCCACCAGCCAGCCCGGTACCCGCGTGTCGCCGTAGCTCGGGTAGCCCTGCACGATGTGCATCGCCTCGTGGGTCACCAGGTCGATGTCATCGGGATGCTTCAACAGCCAGCCCGGGTTGATGGTGATGGTGCTCGCCTTGTCCCTCTCGCCCACGTACGCCACGCCGTCGTAGGCCGGATCGATCACGATGTGCACTTCGGCCGGTGCTGCCGGATGGAAATCCGCACGTTCGCGCACGTAGGCGGAATAGAACGTATCGACGATGCGCTGGCGTGCCGGTGCGGCCAGCGCACCGGTCGCATCCTGGTAGTGCAATGTGACGCCTTCGCGGGTGAACTGGCCATCCAAGGCCCGGCTCTGCGACGGTTGGGCCAGCGCGATGCCGGGCAGGGTGAATGCAGCGAGTGCAAGGGTCAGCAGTCGAATGCGCATGGGGTCACCGTTCGGTGGAAGGGGACAACAGTTCGATCTCAGCCAGCTGCAGGCGTCCCGGCGCAGCTACGCGCAGGCGGTACTCGGCATAGCGTGAGGGCGAGGCGATGCGGAACGGACGGGTCTGCCGCGCAGCACTGAAGTCTTCGCCACGCCGCTGGTCCAGCGTGGTCCAGCGGCCACCGCCGTTACGGGCTTCCAGCGTCCATCCGGCACCTCGGATCGGCCCTTCGCCGCTGGTCAGCGTATACATCGTCGGCGCGCCATCACCCACGGCGCTCAGCATGAGGGTGGCACCCGCGCCCAGCGGAACGGCCGTGGTCGCATCGTCGTCCAGCAGCGCGGGCAGGGCTCGGCCGTCGGCCAGCGCGGCGCGCGTGCCGCTGCCCAGCAGATCGTGCAGCATCTGCGGTCGCTGGCCCGGTGCGGTCAGCGAACGGGGCACATCGTCGGCGCCGGTGCCCCAGCGCGACGGCTGCGGGCCCATCTCGAAGTCCAGCGTCGCGCCCTTGGCGATCACCTCATGCGGTACCCAGGTCCGGGTCCATGGCGTGCCGTTGATCTTCAGCGACTGGACGTAGACGTTCTCCGCGGAGTTCTGCGGCGCGTTGACGGTCAGCACCGCGCCGCCCTGCAGTTCCACCCGGGCGTGCCTGAATGCCGGGGAGCCGATCACGTACTCCGGCGCGCCCATCCGCAGTGGATACAGGCCCAGCGAAGCCAGCACGTACCATGCGGAGGTCTCGCCATTGTCCTCATCGCCCGGATAGCCCTGGCCGATCTCGCTGCCGACGTACAGCCGCGACAGGATCTCGCGCACGTGCTGCTGGGTCTTCCAGGGCTGCCCGGCGTACAGATACATCCACGGGATATGGTGCGCCGGCTGGTTGCTGTGCGCGTACATGCCCATGCGCACGTCGCGCGCTTCGGTCATCTCATGGATGATGCCGCCGTAGGAGCCTGCAAACGCGGCATCGGCGGTCTCCGGCGTGGCAAAGAAGGCATCGAGCTTGGCGGCCAGCCTGTCGCGGCCACCGTACAGCGCGGCCAGACCCTCGCCATCGTGCGCGGCGGTGAAGGCGAACGTCCAGCCATTGGATTCGGTGTAGTCGTGGCCCCACACGCGCGGATCGTAGTCCTTGGCGTCCACGCGCCAGCTGCCGTCGGCCTTGCGGCCCTGGAAGAAGCCGGCGGCAGGGTCGAACAGGGTCGCGTAGCCGGCAGCGCGGTAGCGGAAGTAGTCGGCTTCGGTGCTGTAGCGCTCGCGCTGCGCGGCGGTGGTCGCGCGCTTGGCCAGTGCCTCGGCCATGTTGGCGATGCCGAAGTCGTTCAAGGCGCCTTCCATCGTCCATGACATGCCTTCATGCACGTCGGCACTGGCATAGCCGCGGAACGTCGAGCGGTCCATGCCCTTGCGTCCTACATGGCGATCGGGCGGTACCACGGTGGCATTCTTCAGCGCCGCGGCATAGGCCTCGGCGGGATCGAAACCGCCGACGCCCTTCAGCCACGCATCGGCGAAGGCCACGTCGGAACTGGTGCCGACCATCAGGTCCGCGTAGCCCGGCGATGACCAGCGGGCGATCCAGCCGCCTGCGCGGTACTGCTCGATGAAGCCCTGCACGAGCTGGCCGGCGTCTTCCGGCGTGAACAGTGCGTACGCCGGCCACGTCGTGCGGAACGTATCCCAGAAGCCATTGTTGACGAACACCCGGCCATCGCGCACGCCGCTGAAGGTGCGGCTGTCACTGCCATCGGTGTTGTTATCGCTGGCGCTGGCCTGGTTGGCGTAACGCCACTCGGGGGCGGCAGCGCTGCCGACGTTTTCGTGGCCGGAGTTGGGATACAGGTACAACCGGTAGAGGCTGGAGTACAGCGTGGTCTTCTGGTCGTCCGTGGCATCGCCGATATCGAAGCGGGCCAGGCGCGCATCCCAGGCATCCTGGGCGCGGCCGGCCACGCTTTCCAGCGTATCCGTGGCGGAAATCTCCAGGGCAAGGTTGTGTCGCGCCTGTTCGAGCGAGATCAGCGAGGTGGCAATGCGCATGGTGACGCGGCGATCGCTGCCGGCATCGAACTTGATGTAGCCGGTCGGGCGGCCGCTGTCGATGCGTCCGCTGCTGCGCCACGGCCGGTCGAAGCGGGCCACCACGAACATGCGGCCGGCACCGTTGGACAGGCCGCTGCGCGTGTCGGTGTAGCCGGATAGTGTCTGCGTGGCCGCATCCAGGGTCAGCCCGCCGCGTGCGTCCACATTGTCGAACAGCAGGTTGGCATCACCTTCCGCAGGGAAATCGAAGCGGAAGACCGCGGCGTGGTCGGTCGGCGCGATGGAGGCGGCGATGCCGTTGTCGAAGCGCACGTCGTAGCGGTAGGGGCGCGCGTTCTCGTGCGTACGGTCGAAGGACAGCGCACGCTTGCTGCGGTCGGCCTCGGGCACGCCGCGGCTGGCCGATGGCATCACCTGGAAGGTCTGGCGGTCGCCCATCCAGGGACTGGGCTGGTGACTCAGCGCGAGCGCCTGCAGCTGCGGGCGGTTGTCCGCATCGTTCTGCTCGTTCCAGCGGTAAAGCCAGTTAAGTGCACCGGCATCGGTCACCGGGGTCCAGAAGTTGAAGCCGTGCGGCACCGCGGTGGCCGGGAAATTGTTGCCGCGCGAGAACGTGCCGTTGGCCTGCGTACCACGGGTGGTCAGCACCCAGTCCGACACCCGCTGCGGCACCTGCCGCGGCTGTGCATCCAGGCGAACGTCATCGATCCAGCCGGACACCGGCGCTCCGTCGGCGCTGGCCACTTCCAGCTCGATGGCGACCACCCGGCGGCCACGCAACGTCGGCACATCGCCCAGGCGTACGGCCTTGCGCGCCCACTGCTGCGGGTACAGCGTTTTCGAATCGCCCTGCGCACGGGCGCCCACGGCGATGCCGTGCTGATCACGCGCGGAGCTGGCCGACACGCGGCTGCCATCGTCCAGGCGCAGGTCCAGCGAGACGTAGGTGGAGGCCACCGTGTCCTTGTCGACGATCTCCGGCAGCACCAGCCAGGACAGGGTGGTGTCGGCGTCGATGGTCAGGTCCGTGCTGAACAGTTCGCGCCGTGCCGCGCCACCGTCGGCCTGGTAGTGCAGCGCGCGCAGGCCGCTGTAGCCGGCGTTGCGCTTGGCCGCATACGGCGCCGCCGGACCGGTGCCGATCTGCACCTGCAGCGCGCCGCCGCCCTTGGCCGGTGCGGGCTCACCTGCTTCGAACGAGGTCTGCAGGCCCTGCGCCACTGCGGGCAGGGCGGTCGTGGCGCAGGCCAGGGCCAGGGCGAGCGGAAGCAGGGCGCGGCGCGGATCGGACAGGGTCATGCAGGGTCTCCCGGAAGGGCAGGCGGCAGGCAGGACCCGCATCGGCACGTACCACGGCCAGCATCGCGCCCGCCGCCCAGGGGGCGGTGGACGGGGGCGATGCCGGTCCGGTGGGGGCGGGCCATGCGATCGGGTCGTCGGAGTGGTCCGATCCTGCCTCAGCCCGTTGCCCCCTGACAAGTGCAATTAGTTCGATCCAAATCAGGGAAAAACGTTTCATTTCAAATTATTGACAGAGTGGATTGGATCGATTTAAAAGTGGCCGGGGTCGAGACCCGCGGAAGGCGGCGTCCGTCCCGTTCCGATCCCACCCTTCCATCTGTCCCGGAACACCCTGCATGCCCTGATCCGGGCGGGCGGCCTGCGCTTGCTGCTGCCCGCCACCACCGTCCATCCACGACCCTCCCGTCCGCCCCCCACCGGCAGGACCGTCATTCGTCTCCGGAGAGCGCTTGATGAAACCCAGGTTGCTGTCGTTGTTGATGTCTTCGCTGCTGCTGTCGCCGCTGGCCGCGCAGGCCCAGTCCTCCAACGCAGGGGAGGGCGCCGATCCGCCGCGTACGCGCGATCTGGATGCGGTTACGGTGACCGGGTCGCTCATTCCGCGCGCGCAGGTTGAGGGCCCCTCGCCGGTGACCACCATCACCGCCGAGCAGATCCAGGCGCAGGGTTTCACCACCGTGTTCGATGCGCTGCGCTCGCTGCCGGTTTCCAATGGTTCGGTGCAGGATTCCCAGGGAACCGGCTTCTACACTCCGGGTGCCAAGACCATCAGCCTGTTCGGTCTGGACCCCAGCTACACCCTTACCCTCATCAACGGGCGGCCGATCAACAGCTATCCGCTGGCCTACAACGGCAACACCAGCATCGCCGACATCGCCAACATCCCGCTGGGCATGGTCGAACGCATCGATGTGCTCACCGGTGGCCAGTCCTCGGTGTATGGCTCCTCGGCCGTGGCCGGCGTGGTCAACATCGTGCTGAAGGACCGCGTGGAAGGCACCCATCTGCGCTACCGCGTCGGTGGCTACAGCCAGGGCGGCGGTTCCAGCCAGCGCTTCAGCGCCAGCAGTGGACAGACCTTCGGCAATCTCGATATCAGCTATGGGCTGGAGTACACCAACCAGAAGGCGATCTACGCCTTTGACCGCAGCCGCATCGACAGCGTCAACGACAACCCGACCGGGCCGCAGGATCCATCGCGCAGCTTCCTGCGCATGCGCCAGGGGCCCAACGCCTACATCGACCCGGGCGCGGCGACCTGCGCGCCGCTGTCGAATCTGTTCGGTGGCAGCACCGTGTACGCACACCGTGATATTTCCGGCGGTGGCTACTACTGCGGCACCCCTGACAACGTCGGTACCGCGTCGCTGTACAACGCCAGCCAGGATGTCAACGCGACCACCTTCCTGCGCTACCACCTCAGCCCGGATACCGAGCTGTACTCGGACATCCTCTTCGGCTTCAGCCGGCCGACCTACAGCGGTGGCAGCCCGTTCTGGAACAAGACCTTCTACAACCGCACCAGCGGCCAGTACGAACAGTGGCAGCGCATCTACGCACCCGAGGAAGTCGGCCTGGATGCCAAGGACCAGCGCGTCTACACGCGATCGCTGAACATCACCGCCGGCGTGCGTGGCGTGCTGGGCAGCTTCGACTACGATGTCTACGTCAACCGTTCCAGCACCGATGTCACCCGCAAATCCACCGACTTCCTCGCCAGGAACGGCGTGGACGATTACTACCTGGGGCCGATGCTGGGCATGCAGGGTGGCTACGAGGTCTACGCGCCGGACCTGTCACGCCTGTACCAGCCGATCACCCGTGACCAGTACGACAGCTTCAGCGGCCTCAACCGTGCTGCATCCAGCGCGTCGCGCACGGCAGTGACGGCACTGCTGACCGATCGTTCGCTGTTCACCCTGCCGGCCGGCGACGTCGGTTTCGCGCTGATCGCACAGGGCCAGCGCGAGAAATTCTTCAACCAGTCGGCCGATCCCGATGCCGGTGTGCTGTTCCGCGGGCAGACCGCCGGCACCTCGGCGCAGGGCCAGCGGGACCTGTACGCGCTGGGTGCGGAACTGCAGGTGCCGATCATCGATACCTTCAGCGCCAACCTGTCCGGCCGCTACGACAAGTACGCCCTGCAGGGCGGTGGCGGCAACGGCAAGGCCACCTGGAAGCTTGGCCTGGAATACCGGCCGATCGAATCGCTGCTGCTGCGGGGCAGCTACGCCACTGCGTTCCGTTCGCCGGACATGTTCTATCTGTTCTCCCGCGAGAGCAGCGGCTATACCACCAACACCGACCTCTACCAGTGCCGGCAGGCCGGTTACACCTCCGACAACTTCGATGACTGCGAGCAGTCCGGGTTGGCGGTGCTGTCTTCCAGTACCGGCAACCGCGATCTGAAGGACATCACCGCACGCACGTTCACCTATGGCGCCGTGTGGTCGACACTGGACAACGCGCTCACGTTGTCGGTGGACTACAACTCGGTGGTGATCGAGAACGAAGTGCGCATCCTCGGCACCGACAGCATCCTCGACACCGAGGCCAACTGCCGGCTGGGCGTATCGGAGAACGGGCAGACCCGCTTCGACATCACCTCGCCCACCTGCCAGCAGGTCCTGGGCCAGGTGCAGCGCAAGCCGGCCACCGATCCGCTCAACCCCAACGGTGTGGACAAGGTGTTCTCCTACCCGATCAACATCGCCAGCCAACGCCAGACCGGTGTGCAGGCAGCGCTGGACTATCGCTGGGGTACGTCGTCGATGGGTGATTTCACGGTCAATGCGGGCTACTACCGCCCGCTCAAGCACACCACCCAGGACAAGGAAGGCGATCCGGTCTACGACCAGTTGTGCTGCGGCAATTCCAATGAACTGCAGTACCGGGCCACGCTGGGCATGAACTGGAAGCGCGGGCCGTTCAGCGCCAGCGCGTTCGGCGTGCGCAACGCGCCCACCTGGGACAGCCGTGGCGAGCAGCGCAACATCGGCCCGTGGACCACCTGGAACGCCACGGTCGGCTACCGCATCAATGACCTGGCCAGCCTGCTGCTGACGGTCAACAACCTGACCGACGAGATGCCGCCGATCGACCGCAGCAACGGCAACTGGCCGTACTACGACCAGGGCATCTACAACGCCTATGGCCGCTCGGCCTTCCTGGAGCTGTCGCTGGACTTCCAGTAGGCCGGGCGCTGGCCGGTTCCGGCTGTCAGGGGCAGGGGGCCAGGAAAGGACAGGGGCGGCCGGGTCGCCGCCCCAGGTGCTAGAATCGCAGGCCTCGCAATCCGTTCATCGACATCCGCCATGAGCCATACCGCCACCGCGCCCGCCAACGCCGAGAAGCGCTACACCGTGCACCGCAGCGACCTGCCGCTGAGCTGCCCGACCCCGGAGATGGCGCTGTGGAACTCGCATCCGCGGGTCTACCTGGCGATCGAAGACGAGCCCAACGGTGAAGCGCAGTGCCCGTACTGCGGTTCCGTGTTCGTACTGGCTGACTGAACGGCCTTCACCGATGCGTCGACTGACCGTGGTGCAGTTGCTGCCGGCGCTGCACTCCGGCGGAGTTGAGCGCTCGACCCTGGAAATCGCGTCGGCACTGGTGGCGGCCGGCCACCGCGCGCTGGTGGTGTCTGCCGGTGGCCGCCTCGTTGAACCGCTGCTGGCCAGTGGTGCCGAGCATCTCACCCTCGATATCGGCCGCAAGTCGCTGCTGACCCTGCGTCATCTGCCGACCCTGCGTCGCCTGTTCGCCGAGGTCGGCGCGGATATCGTGCACGCCCGCTCGCGCCTGCCGGCGTGGCTGGGGCTGTATGCGATCCGGGCGATGCCGCAGGCGCAGCGGCCGCACTGGGTAACCACCGTGCATGGGCTGAACTCGCCCAGCCGCTACAGCGCGGTGATGACCAGCGGCGAGCGGGTGATCTGTGTTTCCAACAGCGTGCGCGAATACGTGCAGCGCCATTATCCGACCGTGCCGGAGGACCGCCTGCGGGTGATCCCGCGTGGCGTCGATGTCCGTCAGTTCCCGCGCGTGGCGCGCGGTGATCGCCGGCCGCGCCTGGCGCTGGTGGCGGACTACCCGTGGCTGGCCGGGGTGGACGGACCGCTGCTGCTGCTGCCGGGCCGTGGCACGCGCCTGAAGGGACACGCGCACGCACTGCAGCTGCTGGCGTACGTCCGCGCTGCCGGCGTGCCGGCGCAGCTGTGGATGCTGGGCACCGACGAGCCGGGGCGCGAAGCCTATGTGGCCGACCTGCGCCGCCAGGCCGCCACGCTTGGCATCGCCGACGCGGTCCACATCAGCACGCCGACCGCCCGCATCGCCCAGGCCTACGCTGCCAGCGATCTGGTGCTGCAGCTGTCCGACAAGCCCGAAGCCTTCGGTCGTACCGTGGTGGAAGCACTGTCGGTGGGCCGACCGGTGCTCGGCTGGAACCACGGTGGGGTGGGCGAACTGCTGCAGCAGCTCCAGCCCACCGGTGCGGTGCCGGTAGGAGATGCGCAGGCACTGGGTGAACGTGCGCTGGCCCTTCTGGCGCAGCCGCCATCGCTGCCGGGCCGTATCCCGTTTACCCTGCAGGCCATGCAGCGCGATACCCTCCGTCTCTATGCCGACCTCGCCGGCTGACACCGCCGCCGTCCTGCGCGATGAACGCGCCGGGCGCTGGGCGCCCTGGTGGGTGCTTGCCTACGTGGCGTTGTGGCCGCTGCCCGGCATTGCCGAGACCGTCCTGGGCCTGGGCGCGATCTATGCCGCGGTGCGCATGGTCATCCGCCGCCTGCAGCGCCGGCCGCATCTGCTGAGCCCGGCGGCCTGGGCGCTGACCTCGATCCTGTTCCTCGGCTACTGGTTGCCGCAGGCATTTTCCGCATTCGATGCGATCGACCCGTCGGCGTCGTGGACCAAAGCGGCAGCAGGCCTGCGCTACCTGCCTTTCATGTGGCTGGTAGCGATCGCAGTGGCCACGCCGGAGCGGCGCAGGCTCACCCTGGGCGGACTGGCGGTGATCACCGGCGCCTGGACGCTGGATGCACTGGTACAGGCGGTGGCCGGTACCAGCCCATGGTTCTGGTCGCTGGAGCAGCTCAAACTGGCGATCAGCGGGCGTGCGCTGTGCCCGGCCGATGAAGCGGCGTTGGCCGACCGGCTCAGTGGCGTACTGGGCCCGTGCAACCTGAAATTCGGCCAGGTGCTGGCCAGTCTGTCGCCGTTCCTGCTGCTGCCGCTGGCGCGCCGCTTCGGTGCTGCCGGCTGGCTGCTGGCCGCTGCGGCCCTCGGCAGCGTGCTGCTGCTGGCCGGCTCACGCGCCTCGTGGATCACCTTCGCGCTCGTGCTGGCCTACAGCGGCGTGCGCCAGTTCGGCTGGAAACGGCTGGCGCTGTTGGCGATGGTCGGGATCCTGGGGGCCGGGGCCCTGGTTGCCAGCGTGCCGCAGCTGCGTGAGCGCGTGCTGCGCACCACGATGGCCTGGGAGGGGGACGAGACGGGCGTCGACCAGGCGTTGTCCGGGCGTGCGCGGATCTGGAGCGCAGCGGCCTGCATGATCGAAGCGCATCCGATCAACGGTGTCGGCGCGCGTGGCTTCCGCGATGCGTATCCCGCCTGCGTCGCGGGGGAGGGAACCGCGGTGTGGGGCGCGGAACCGGCCCTGCACGCGCACCAGATCGTGCTGGAGATCCTGGCCGAGACCGGCGTGCTGGGCCTGCTGTTGTGGCTGGCCGCCGTGGCACAGGCCTGGCGCGCGTGGCGCTTCGCACCGACTGCGGCCCGCGAGCGGGCGCGGCCGGCCATGCTGGCGCTGGCGGTCACCGTGTTCCCGCTCAACACCCACCTGGCGTTCTACTCTGCATTCTGGGGTGGGCTGACCGTGCTGCTGGCGGCGCTGTTCGCCGGCAGCCTGCTGGCGCGTGACGCGGATGAGCCCTCACGCGCGATGGAGACGGGCAGGTAATCCGGGCGGATCGGGGCGGCCCTGGGTCTACTTGTAGAAGTCGCTGCGCCCGCCGGGCTGGCGCTTGAAGCGGCGATGGATCCACAGGTACTGGTCAGGGGCTTCGCGCACCATCTCTTCGATCGCCTGGTTGACGCGCGCGGTATCGGCTTCCACATCCTCGCTCGGGAAGTTCTCCAGCGGCGCGCCGATCTTCAGGAAGTATTTCCCGCCTTCGCGGCGGTGGAAGTACGGAATGACCGCGCAACCGGTCATCCGCGCCAGCTGGTGGGTGGCGGTGATGGTGGCGGCGGTGTGGCCGAAGAACGGAACGAACACGGTGTCCTTGCCACGCATGTCCTGGTCGGGGGCATACCAGAGGAAGCCGCCCTTCTTCAGGTGGCGCACGGTGGCGCGGATGTCCTCGTTGGCGAACATCGCCTTGGCATAGCGCAGGCGGCCGAACTTCACCGCCCACTCGTACACCGGATTCTTGTGTTTGCGGTACATGCCGGACAGGTCGACGTAGTCGCACAGTAGGCGGCCGCACATCTCCAGGGTCATGAAGTGCCCGGACACCAGCAGTACGCCGCGACCCTCGGCCTGCATCTGCCGCAGGTGCTCCAGCCCTTCGATCTGCACCTGCGGGCGGATGCTGTCGATGCTGCCCCACCAGGCGCGGATGCACTCGAACACGCCCACGCCCAGGGCGTCGAAGCTGTCGCGGACCAACCGCTTGCGCCAGGCATCGTCCTTTTCCGGGAAACACAGCGCGAGATTGACCTCGGCTGCACGGCGACGGCTGCCGGCCAGGCGCCAGGCGATCGACCCCACCCCGCGACCGAGGGCGCGCTGCAGCATCCACGGCAGGCGGGCGATGGCGAAAGCGCCGTACATGGCGGCGAACATCGGCCAGTTGCGGGGATCGCGCAGCGACGGGCGGACGGCAGTGGAGGCATCGGACATGGCGCCATTCTAGCAATCCGGCTGCGTGTCTTTCCCGGGGGTGTCCCGTATCCTTGCCGCATGCGCAAAGACCCTGTCGAATGGATCCTGCGCGGCCTGTACTCGGTCGTGCTCTACATCCTGCTGCCGATCACCGTGTACCACCTGGTCTGGCGCGGCTTCCGGGTCCGTGAGTATTTCCGCCGCTGGGACGAGCGCTACGCCTCCTATCCCCAGCCCAGCGGCCAGCCACGGGTCTGGCTGCATGCGGTCTCGGTGGGCGAGGTCAACGCCGCCGCGCCGCTGGTCAACGCCCTGCGCCAGCAGCGCCCGGATATCCGCTGGGTCATCACCACCATCACCCCCACCGGCTCCGAGCGCGTGCGCGCGCTGTGGGGCGATGCGCTGGACCACGTCTACCTGCCGTATGACGTGCCCGGCAGCGTCAACCGTTTCCTCGGCCACTTCCAGCCCAGCCTGGCGCTGATCCTGGAAACCGAGCTGTGGCCGAACATGCTGTTCGGCTGCCGTGACCGCGACATTCCGGTCTACATCCTCAATGCCCGCCTGTCGGCCCGCTCGCTGCGTGGCTACCGGCTGCTGGCCGCGCTGATTCGCCGCGCCCTGCGCACGGTGACCTGCGTGGCAGCCCAGTCGCAGGACGACGCAGAGCGCTTCGTGCAGCTGGGGGCGGCGCCTGACCAGGTGCAGGCACTGGGCAACCTCAAGTTCGACATCGCCACGCCGGACGTGCAGGCCTTCATCGAACAGTTCCACGCACGGGTGCCGGCCACGCGACCGGTGTGGATCGCCGCCAGTACCCATGATGGCGAAGAACAGGCGGTGATCGATCTGCACCGGCGCCTGCGCCAGCAGCATCCGGACCTGCTGCTGCTGTGGGCCCCCCGGCACCCCGAGCGCTTCCCCAAGGTGGAGGCGCTGGCACGCGAGCAGGGCTGGAACGTGGCGACCCGCCGTGCGCAGCAGTGGCCGTCAGCCGATACCGATGCCTTCATCATCGATACCCTGGGCGAACTGATGCCGTTCTATGGCTGTGCGCAGGTCGCCTTCGTCGGCGGCAGCCTGCAGCCGATCGGTGGCCACAACCTGCTGGAACCGGCGGCGATGGGCACTGCCGCGGTGACCGGTCCGCACCTGCACAATTTCTCGGAGATCTCGCGGCGCATGCGCGAGGCCGGTGCGCTGTTGATCGGCGAGGACGTGCAGGCCGTCGGCGATCTGCTGCAGCACCTGCTCGAGGATCCGCAGGCCCGCGAAGACATGGCGCACGCCGGATGCACGCTGGTCAGCAATGGGCGCGGCGCGCTGCAGCGGACGCTGGCGCTGGTGGCCCCGCACCTGCCACCGCCCCGCGGCTGAGCCGCACGCGGCGCGCCTGCCGCCCTACTGTCGCGATCAACTACATCAAGCCTGCTTGACGGCCATCGTTCTGTCGTCGCAGGACCGGTTGCCGACGCCGCAACGTGCCTCGGATCACACCTCGCGGCATGCAGATGCAAATTGAATATCGATTGCCCGCACAGGCTGCCAGCCTGATGTCGACCGTGCTTGGACGGCATCAAGGGAGCTTGAGATGAGCGGCAGCGATGGCCATCGGCTGGGAATGGATCATCTGGGCGTGATCCTGATGACGTTGCTGCTGGGTGGCAGTGTCATCGCGCGGGTCGGTCAGTACACGGCGGCGCAGGCGGGGCCGGCCGTCGTGCTCAGTCTGCTGCTCGCAGCCATCGGTGCGGCGCTGGTGCTGGCACGCCTGTACAGGGTGGTGCTGCGGGCCGATGTGGCCGATGGCCTGCACGGACTGCTGGTGGCCGGCTGGGGGCGGCCGATTGCCCGCGTCCTGTGCCTGGCGTTGTTGCTGGAGTGCACGGCGACGCTGGCGGGTGCGGCGCAGTCGGGGGCTGGCCATCTGCATGCGGCACTGGCGGCGGCGAGCGCATCCAGCGCCGTTACGCTGCCGGTGCAGGTGACGGCCGCTGCAGGCCTACTGCTGTTGGGAGCCGCCGCGTTGATGCGACCGGCACGCACCGTGCTGCTGGTGTGCGCGCTGTTGACCGTGAAGATCGGCATCGGCGTGCTGCTGCTGGCGCTGGCGGCCCGGTATGTACACTACGCGTACTGGATTCCGTGGGTTCCCCCCGCCACTGCACCGTATCGCTTCGGCCTGGGAGGCGTGCTCGCCGCGGCTGTGCCGCTGCTGGGCATCTTTGCCAGTGCCGGCCTGGCACTGGGCGTTCCCGGGTTGCCTGTTGGCGGGCTGGCGCGACGCCCACTGACGATGCTCATGGTGCTCGTCGCGGCGACGCTGATGCTGATCGCTCTGGCTGCGCTGCAGGCGGGCCTGGTCGACTATCCAGCGCTGGCCAGCAGCCGGCCATTGACGGTTGCACTGCGGAGCCATCCACAGTTGTCCTGGATGTTGCCGTGGCTGCCGCTGGCAGGCTGTGCAGGGCTGGCCGCGCTGCAGCTGGTCCTGCTGATGCTGGGGACACGGCTGGCGCGGGCGCTGTGGGCGCCCGCAGACGAGGGCAGCCACAGCGCCCGCGTGGCGACCGTGGCGATCATCCTGTTGGCGACCCTGCTGGCGCTGTGGCTGCCGGCCGGCGTCTTGCCGACGATGCCGGGGCCGGTGGCACTGCTGGTGGTGGCCGCGTTGTGCCTGGGAGGACTCCAGCGGCGCAGCGAGGTGACGCGCTCGCCTGCCGACGCCGTGCTGGGCATGGCGGCAGCGGCGTTGTGCCTGCTGCCGCTCCTGCGCTAGATCCCATCGCGGCTGCACAAACAGAAAAGCCACCCGGTCGGGTGGCTTTCCGTCAACGCGGGTGACGACTTACTGCGCGGTGGTGGCGGGATTGCCCGCGTCCTGGGTCAGCAGGCGATTGATGTCCTGCAGTTCGGCCACGTCCAGCGCGCCCAGCGACTGGCTCAGCAGCAGGCGGTTCTGCAGGAAGGTGTAGCGGGCCTGCGCATAGTCCAGCTGTGCCGAGAACAGGATGCGCTGGTTCTGGATCACGTCCAGCACCGTACGGGTACCCACTTCCAGGCCGACCTGCGAGGCGTCGTACGCGCTCTGTGCCGAGACGACTGCCAGGCGGCGTGCTTCCACCTCGCTGATGCCCTGCACCAGGGTCTGGTAGGCATTGCGGGTGTTGCGATCCAGCGCGCGCTTCTGCTGCTCGTAGCCATCCTGGGCGATGTCACGCTGGGCCAGCGCCTGGCGCACGCCGGACTGGGTGGCGCCGCCGGCGAAGATCGGCACGCTGAGGGTCAGGCCGATGCTGTTGGTGCGCGCATCCGGGGACAGCGAACCCGAACCGGTGCTGTCGCCCCAGGTCGCGGTCTTGCCCCAGCTGCCGCCCAGCGACAGCGTCGGGTAGTGGGCGCCACGGGCGGCCTGCACGCCGGCCTCGGCCGCGCTGACCTTCAGCTCCTGCGCCTTCAGCGACGGGTTCTGGCTGGTCGCCTGCTGCACCAGTTCATCGATGTTGCCGCGGTTGGCCGGCACTTCGGGACGGAAGTCGGCCGGCAGCCCCTTGAGGTTCAGCACCGGCTGGCCGGTAAGTTCGGTCAGCGCCTGGTAGTTATCGGCCAGGGTGTTCTGCGCGACGATGGTGTTGGCGCGCGCCTGGTCATACTGCGCGCGCGCTTCGTGCACGTCGGTGATCGGCGCCAGGCCCACTTCCAGGCGCTTGTCGGCGAAGTCGAACTGCTTCTTCGCGGCCGCTTCGTTGGTCTGTGCGGCATTCAGCGATTCGATCGCCACCAGCACGTTGAAGTAGGCCGCCGAGGTGCGGACGATCAGGCTGTCGTTGGCCGAATCCAGGGTGAAGTCAGCCGCCTTGCTCAGTTCGCGCTGCGAGCGCAGGTTGTTGATCTGCGTCCAGTTGAACAGGGTCTGCGAACCGTCGATCGTGTAGTTGCGGCGCTTGCTGCTGACCGTGCCGGTATTGGCATCGGCGTTGGCCTCGCTGCGCGTGCGGTTCAGCGTGGCCTGGCCGTTGATCTGCGGAAGCAGGGCAGCGCGCGCCTGCACGGCGCCTTCCTTGTCGTACAGCCGGGTGGATTCGGCGGCCGACAGCTGCGGATCGCCATTGCGCGCCATCTCGTAGACCTGCAACAGGTCAGCGGCATGGGCAGACAACGGCAGCAGGGCAGTGGCCAGCGCAACAGCGAGGGATCGGCGGATCATTGCGGCTTCCTTGGACTCAGAGGTGGAACTGGGGTGCCGGGGCGGCACCACGCAGGTAATCGATATCGGTCTCGAACAGGGATTCGGTGCTGCCATCGGCCTTGATCAGAAGCGCTTCCATCGCCGGCGAACGGCCCTGGATCACGAACAGGCGACCACCCGGACGCAGCCACGAGGCGAACTGTGACGGCACCACGTTGACGGCGCCAGTGACACAGATCACGTCAAAGCGACGTTCGGTCTGCCACGCCAGAGCGTCAGCCACTTCCACCCGGACGTTGGTACCGAGGCCGGAGGCATCCAGTCGCGCACGCGCGGCGGTCGCCAGTTCCGGGTCGATCTCCAGGCTCAGCACGTCGCGCGCCAGCGCGCCGATGCAGGCGGCCAGGAAGCCGCTGCCCGTGCCGATCTCCAGTACTTCGTCACCCGGTTGCAGGTCCAGCGCCTGCAGGGTACGGCCCTCGATGACCGGCTTCATCATCTTCTGGCCATTGCCGATCGGCAGTTCAACATCGGCGTAGGCCAGTGCCCGGTGCGCGTCGGCGACAAAGGCCTCGCGCGGCAGGCGGGCCAGGACGTCGAGCACCTTGATGTCCAGCACGTCCCAGGGACGGATCTGCTGTTCCACCATCAGTTCGCGGGCGTGGGCGTAATCAATCGTCATGAGGTTCAAATCCAGCGCAGTGGGCCGGCCATTTTACCGGTGCCGGAGGCCGGCGGCGCGCCCAGAGCATCCGCTGCCGGGGGGCCGGGGTCGCAGTGCCGGAAGTCATCGCGACCACCGGTTCGTTCAGCTTTGCCGTTTCAGCCGGTTCCGGCTCCTCCGGGCGCATAGGCGCGCAGGAAGAAGTCGACGCTGGCCGCCACGTGGGTGACAGGATCGATCTCCACCGATGACAGTGGCATGCCGCACATCATATGCATGTGCACTTCACCCTTGACCAGGGTCAGGAACTGCTGCCCGGCCAAGTGATGGTCGGGAATCTGCAGCTCGCCCCGCTCGCTGCGCGAGCGCAGGAAGTCGGCCAGCGCCTCGCAGGTGCGCTCGGGCCCGGCCTGCCAGAACAGCTCGCGCAGGCGTTCGTCGGTCTCCGGGGACATCATCACCCGTTGGATCGAGATCGCCGCGTCGGAGGTGATCAGCTTGAAGAAGGCCAGGCCGATCCCGATCAGCTGGTCACGCAGTGGCCCTTCGGCGTCGGCCACGAACAGCGCATCCGGCAGCATCTCGATGCATTTGGACTGCACGGCCTCGGAGAACAGGGTCTCCTTGTCGCCGAAATGGCTGTACACCGTCAGTTTCGACACCCCCGCCTGGGCAGCGATGCTGTCCATGCTCACACCGGTGTAGCCCTGTTCGATGAACAGGGTCTTGGCGGCCTCGAGGATCGCCGCGCGCTTGCCAAGATCCTTGGGACGCCCGGGTCCGGCGGCCTTGGCAGCAGGCTTGGCCGACGGCTTGCGGGAAGTGGAAGAACTCATTGCGGTAATACTAGACCAAGCGGTTCGATATTTATACTATACCGGCCAGTTTACTAAATTGGGCCGGATGTTGCGGCTCCCCTGCTGAACTCAGTGTTGTCAGGACGTTGACCGATGAAGATCGTGCGCTGGATGGGCGGTATCGTGTGGGTGGCTGCGCTGGCAGCCTGTTCGGGACAGGAGCAGGCGCCACCGGCGGCCGTGCCGGTGCTGGTGGTGCATCCCGGCGAGCAGGTCGGGCAGGCGCCGGCGGCGTTTCCGGGTACGGTCCGGGCACGCCAGGAGAGCCCGCTGTCGTTCCGCGTCGGCGGCAACCTGGTCAAGCGCCATGTGGACGCCGGCCAGCGGGTGAAGAAGGGCGACGTGCTGGCCGAGCTGGATGTGGCCGACTTCGCCCTGCAGGCGCGCGCCTCGCAGGCGCAGCTGGCCGCGGCCGAAGCCGATCTGGTACGCGCCCGCGACGATCTCAAGCGCTACCAGGTGCTGGCCGACCAGCAACTGGTCAGCCGCTCGCAGCTGGATCAGCAGTCGGCCGCGTTCAAGGCCGCGCAGGGCCAGGCCAACGCGGCCCGGGCCAACCTGGACGTGCTGCGCAACCAGGCCGGCTACGCCCAGCTGCGTGCGCCGGCCGATGGTGTGATCGCCAGCCGTGAGGCGGAAGCCGGGCAGGTGGTGGCCGCGGGCCAGACCATCTTCAACCTGGCCGCAGACGGTGGCCGCGAAGTGCTGATCGACCTGCCGGAAGCCACCATCCGCGACTACGCGGTAGGCCAGCCGGTGCAGGTGGAGCTGTGGAACCGCCCGGGCCAGCGCCTGCCCGGCACGATCCGCGAGATCGCCGCCGCCGCCGATCCGCAGGCGCGGACCTACGCAACCCGGGTCAGCCTGCCCGCCGATGCACTGGCCGATGTCGAGCTGGGGCAGAGCGCGCGCGTGTTCAGCAGCGCCGGCCGGCACGGCACCCTGCAGCTGCCGATGGCCGCGCTCCAGCGCGGTGCAGGTGGCGCAACCAGCGTGTGGGTGGTGGACCCGGCCAGCAGCAGGTTGAAATCGGTCACCGTCAGCACCGGCGCCTATGGCATCGACGCCGTGCCGGTGCTGTCCGGCGTTGACGCCGACGACTGGGTGGTGGCAGCGGGAGGCCATCTGCTGCGATCCGGCCAGCGGGTCGTCGCGGTGGACCGACAGAATCGCCCGGTGCTGAAGCCCGCAGCGCCGGCTGCCGCACCGAAGGCGAAGGAGTAAGCCTGTGCGCCGTTTCAATCTTTCCGAATGGGCGCTGGGCAACCGCGCGCTGGTGCTGTTCGCCATGCTCGCCTTCGCCCTCATCGGCGCCTGGTCGTACAAGCATCTGGGCCAGTCCGAGGATCCGCCATTCACCTTCAAGGTGATGGTGGTACGCACGATGTGGCCGGGCGCGACCGCCGAGCAGGTCTCGCGCCAGGTGACCGAGCCGATCGAGAAGGCGCTGCTCAACACCGGGCAGTACGAGTTCATCCGCTCGTATTCGCGCCCGGGCGAGTCGCAGGTGATCTTCGCGGCCAAGGACAGCCTGCGCTCCAAGGCGATTCCGGACCTCTGGTACCAGGTGCGCAAACGCGTGGGCGACATCAAGCCGAACCTGCCGCGCGAAATCGTCGGTCCGTTCTTCAACGATGAGTTCGGCGACACCTTCGGCAACATCTACGCGCTGACCGGGCAGGGCTTCGACTACGCCGTGATGCGTGACTACGCCGATCGCATCCAGCTGGAACTGCAGCGGGTGCCGGACGTGGGCAAGATCGAGCTGCAGGGCCTGCAGGACGAGAAGGTCTGGATCGAGCTGTCCAACACCAAGCTGGCCACGCTGGGCGTGTCGCTGCAGCAGGTGCAGCAGGCGCTGGCCGACCAGAACGCGATCAGCGCCACCAGCTTCTTCGAGACTCCGACCGATCGCGTGCAGCTGCGCGTGACCGGCCAGTTCCAGAGCATCGATGACATCCGTCGCTTCCCGATCCAGGCCGGCGACCGCACGGTGCACCTGGGCGATATCGCCGAGATCAAGCGCGGCTTCGCCGATCCGGCGTCGCCGAAGATGCGCTTCATGGGTGAGGATGCGATCGGCATCGCGGTCGCGATGAAGGACGGTGGCGACATCCTCAAGCTGGGCTCCACGCTGGATGCGGAATTCGAGCGCCTGCAGAAGACGCTGCCGGCGGGCATGCACCTGCGCAAGGTCTCCGACCAGCCGCATGCGGTGGAAGAGTCGGTGGGTGAGTTCGTGCAGGTGCTGACCGAAGCGGTGGTGATCGTGCTGCTGGTGAGCTTCTTCTCGCTGGGCCTGCGTACGGGCCTGGTGGTGGGCGTGACCATTCCGCTGGTGCTGGCGATGACCTTCTTCGTCATGCACTACTTCGATATCGGCCTGCACAAGATCTCGCTGGGCGCGCTGGTGCTGGCGCTGGGCCTGCTGGTGGACGATGCGATCATCGCGGTGGAGATGATGGCCACCAAGATGGAACAGGGCTACGACCGCCTGCGCGCGGCCAGCTTCGCCTGGGAATCCACGGCGTTCCCGATGCTGACCGGTACGCTGATCACGGCGGCAGGCTTTCTGCCGATCGCTACGGCGGCATCAAGCACCGGCGAATACACCCGTTCGCTGTTCCAGGTGGTGACCATCGCACTGGTGGTGTCATGGATTGCCGCGGTGCTGTTCATTCCGTACCTGGGTGACAAGATGCTGCCGGATCTGTTCAATCCGCAGCTGCCCAAGCCGGACAGCCTGGCCGGTCGCTGGCGTGCGAAGCGCCTGGCCTGGGCCGATCGCCATCCGGCGCTGCTGCGCTGGGTCGCACCGAAGGAGCATGCGCACGACCACGACCCGTACCAGCGGCCGTTCTACACGCGTTTCCGCCGCTTCCTGGACATGTGCCTGCGCCACCGCTGGTGGGTGATCGCAGCCACGGTGGCCCTGTTCGTGTTCTCGCTGCTGATGTTCCGCTTCGTGCCGCAGCAGTTCTTCCCGGATTCGACCCGCCCGGAACTGATGGTGGATATCGAACTGGCTGAAGGCGCCTCGCTGCAGGCCACGCAGGCGCAGGCCAGCAAGCTGGAAAAGCTGCTGAAGGGCCGTGAGGGCATCGCCAACTACGTGGCGTACGTGGGTACCGGTTCGCCACGCTTCTACCTGCCGCTGGACCAGCAGCTGCCGGCGACCAACTTCTCGCAGTTCGTGGTCCTCACCGAAGACGCCAAGGCGCGCGAGGCCACGCGCGACTGGCTGCTGAAGGACGTGATCCCGCAGTTCCCGGATGTGCAGATGCGCGTGACCCGGCTGGAGAACGGTCCGCCGGTGGGCTACCCGGTGCAGCTGCGGGTCTCCGGCGAGCACATCGAGCAGGTGCAGGCGATCGCACGCCAGGTACAGGACAAGGTGCGGGAGAACCCGCACGTGATGAACGTGAACCTGGACTGGAGCGAGCCGAGCAAGGTCGTGCGGCTGGTGCTGGACCAGGACCGTGCGCGCGCGCTGGGCGTGAGCAGTGCGCAGGTGAGCCAGCTGCTGGGCACTTCGCTGTCGGGCATGAGCGTGAGCACCTATCGCGAGGGCAACCGCCTGATCGAGATGCTGCTGCGGGGTCCGGAGAACGAGCGCGTGCAGCTGGGCATGCTGGGCAGCCTGGCCATTCCCACCGCCAGTGGCACGTCGGTGACGCTCTCGCAGGTCGCGCGCCTGGAGTACGTGTTCGAGGACGGCATCATCTGGCACCGCAACCGCCTGCCGACCGTGACCGTGCGTGCCGATATCAGCGACGGCAGCCAGGCGCTGGACGTGGTGCAGCAGATCCTGCCGACGCTGGAGGGCATCCGCAGTGCACTGCCGAGCGGATACCTGCTGGAGACCGGCGGAACAGTGGAGGATTCGGCACGTGGCCAGGACTCGATCAAGGCCGGCATGCCGCTGTTCCTGATCGTGGTCGCAACGCTGCTGATGCTGCAGCTGCGCAGCTTCTCGCGTGCCGCGATGGTGCTGGTGACGGCACCGCTGGGCATCATCGGCGCGACCTTGTTCCTGCTGCTGTTCCGTGCACCGTTCGGGTTCGTGGCGCTGCTGGGCACGATCGCGCTGGCCGGCATGATCATGCGCAACTCGGTGATCCTGATCGACCAGATCCAGCAGGACATCGACGCCGGGCATGATCGCTGGCATGCGATCATCGACGCGACGGTACGGCGTTTCCGCCCGATCGTGCTGACCGCCCTGGCGGCGGTGCTGGCGATGATTCCGCTGTCGCGCAGCGCGTTCTATGGCTCGATGGCGATCTCGATCATGGGGGGGCTGATCGTGGGTACCGTGCTGACCCTGGTGTTCCTGCCGGCGCTGTACGCGGCGTGGTTCCGGGTGAAGCCGGATGAATCCGGGGCGTAATGCCCCGGGTTCCCGGGCGACCCGATCCCGGAATTTCCTGTAGCGCCGGGCGTGGCCCGGCGCTACAGATGCAGGTGCGTGCGCAGCAGTGGCACCAGCCATTCCAGGAATACGTGCACGCGCTGCGCGCGATGCTGCCGATGCGGTTGCAGCAGGGTCACCGGCAATGGTTGCGCGACGTGCCGTGGCATCACCTCCACCAGTGCGCCGGACTGCAGCTCGTCCTGCACGTCATAGCGTGGAATCTGCAGCAGCCCCAGTCCGGCCACGCAGCAGGCGATCGAGGCTTCGGCGCTGTTCACCCGCACCCAGCCCTGCATGGGCAGCGTGCGCAGCTGGGTTCCGTCCTGCCATTCCCACGGTTCCACCCGCGCGGTCGTCGGCGAGGCGTAGTTCACTGCCCGGTGCTGCTGCAGGTCCGCCGGTTGCTGCGGGACGCCGTACGCGCGCAGGTAGGACGGCGCGGCCACGTTGACGAAGTCCAGCGTGCCCAGCGTGCGCGAAACCAGGCTGGAATCGCCCAGCTGGCCGACCCTCAACACCGCATCGCAGCCTTCCTCGATCAGGTTCACTGCGCGGTCGGTCATGCCCAGATCCACCTCCACCTGCGGGTAACGGGCGAAGAAGTCAGGCAGCGCCGGCGCCACGATGCGCCGGCCGATGCGGCTGGGTACGTCGATCCTCAGCAGACCGACCGGCTGCGCGTCCTCCTGGCGGAACAGCGATTCGGCGTCTTCGACCTCGGCGATCAGGCGCAGGCAGCGGGCGTGGAACACATCGCCATCGTGGGTGGTGGAGACGCGTCGCGTCGAGCGTTGCAACAGGCGCGTACCCAGCCGCTGCTCCAGTTCGGCGATCGCCGCCGATACGGTGGAGCGGGGCAGTCCGAGCTGGTCGGCGGCGCGGGTGAAGCTGGCGCACTCCACCACCCGGCTGAAGATGCGGAAGCGGTCGATCCGATCCATTGTTCGCTCGATCTGGAAAGTTAAGTCAATGTTGCGGGCTTTATCCGCTTTTTCCGCACGATATCGTCATTGGGGCAGGGTTGCCATCCCGGACAGCCCCACTCCGAGACCGAAGCCATGACCGACCACTCCCTCAAGGGCAAGACCGTGCTGATCGCAGGCGGTGCCAAGAACCTCGGTGGCCTGCTCGCCCGCGATTTCGCCGCCCACGGCGCCGGGGCCATCGTCATCCATTACAACAGCGATGCCAGCCAGGCTGACGCCGAAGCGACTGTCGCGGCGGTCCAGGCCGCGGGCAGCAAGGCCGTGGCCCTGCAGGGTGACCTGACCTCCGCTGTCGCCATGGAGCGCCTGTTCGCCGACGCTGTCGCCGCAGTCGGCCGTCCCGATGTCGCCATCAATACCGTCGGCAAGGTCCTGAAGAAGCCGCTGCTGGAGATCAGCGAAGCGGAGTACGACGAGATGAGCGCGGTGAATGCCAAGGCGGCGTTCTTCTTCCTCAAGGAGGCCGGTCGTCACGTCAACGATGGTGGCCGCATCTGCACCCTGGTGACGTCGCTGCTGGGCGCCTACACCCCGTTCTACTCCAGCTACGCAGGCACCAAGGCGCCGGTGGAGCATTTCACCCGCGCGGCATCGAAGGAGTTCGGCGAACGGGGCATCTCGGTGACCGCGATCGGTCCCGGGCCGATGGACACGCCGTTCTTCTACCCGGCCGAGAGTGCCGATGCGCAGGCGTATCACAAGACCGCCGCGGCGCTGTCCGCGTTCACCCGCACCGGTCTGACCGACATCGCCGACATCGTGCCGTGGATCCGTTTCCTGGTCACCGACGGCTGGTGGATGACCGGGCAGACGGTGCTGGTCAACGGTGGCTACACCACCAAATAACCGGGCCGCGCCGGGCGCGGCTCCACTGCACTGCACCTGTGGCGCCGGGCCATGCCCGGCTCATGGAACAGCCATCGGGCATGGCTCGACGCTACAGGTGCCGTCCGGCGGGTCAGCCCAGCTTCGCCAGCACGGCGTCGGTCGCCGCCGCCGTGCTCACGGCCTGTCCTCTGGCGGCCAGGTCGGCGGTGAACACGCCATCATCCAGCACCGCGTGCACGGCCGCTTCCACCGCCGCCGCTTCAGCGTCCAGGCCCAGCGAGTGGCGCAGCAGCATGGCCGCGCTGAGGATCGTCGCGTAGGGGTTGGCGATGCCCTTTCCGGCGATGTCCGGTGCCGAACCGTGGATCGGTTCGTAGATGCCGACCGCACCGGGTTCTCCCAGCGATGCCGACGGCAGCAGGCCCAGCGAACCGGCCAGCATCGAGGCCTCGTCGGTGAGGATGTCGCCGAACATGTTTTCGGTCACGATCACGTCGTATTCGCGTGGCTTGGCCAGCAGGTGCATCGCCATCGAATCGACCAGCTGGTGTTCCAGCGCGACGTCCGGGAACTCCTCGCGGCCGATGCGGGCGGCGACGTCGCGCCACAGGCGGGACGTCTCCAGCACGTTGGCCTTGTCCACCGAGGTCACCTTGCCTCGGCGCTGCTGCGCCAGGCGGAACGCGCTGCGCAGCACGCGCTCGATTTCGGCCACGGTGTAGCGGCAGAGGTCGCTGGCACTGTCGGCATCGCGGGTCTTGTCGCCGAAGTAGATGCCACCGGTCAGTTCGCGTACCACCACGAAGTCCACGCCCTTGAGCAGTTCGGCCTTGATCGGCGATGCACCCAGGGCGGCATCATGGGTACGCACCGGCCGCAGGTTGGCATACAGGCCCAGCGCCTTGCGGATCGCCAGCAGGCCCTGCTCGGGGCGCACCTTGGCGTTCGGGTCGGACCACTTCGGTCCACCGACTGCGCCCAGCAGCACGGCATTCGCGGCCTGGCATGCGGCGAGGGTAGCGGCGGGCAGGGGCTCGCCATGGCGATCGATGGCAATGCCACCGATATCGTGCTCGCTGAAAGTGAAGGTGTGGTTGAAGCGTTCGCCGATGGCTTTCAGGACCGCAACCGCAGCGGCGGCCACTTCCGGGCCGATGCCATCACCGGGGAGTACAACGATCTCAGCGTGCATGCTCACTCTCGTAACGTTCGATGTCAGGGACGCGGCCCAGCAGATAACCCAGTTGATCGACGCCTTCCAGCAGACAGGTCTGCGAGAAGCCATCCAGCGGGAAGGAGTAGACCCGGCCATCCGGCGTACGCAGCTCGCGTGCCGCCACGTCGATGGTCAGTTCGTCGTCGGGGCGCTGCATCAGCGCCTGAACGTCGGCTTCGTCCAGGACGATCGGCAGCAGGCCGTTCTTCAGTGAGTTGCCACGGAAGATGTCGGCGATCTCGCTGCTGACGATGGCGCGCAGGCCCAGGTCGGTCAGCGCCCACGGCGCGTGCTCGCGCGAAGAACCACAGCCGAAGTTGCGGCCCGCCAGCAGGATGCTGCGGCCGGCGTTGTGCGGCTGGTTGAAGGCGAAATCGGCCACCGGCGAACCGTCGGACTGCCAGCGCCAGTCATTGAACGCGTTGCGGCCCAGGCCGGCACGCTCGGTGGTGGACAGGAACCGGGCCGGGATGATCTGGTCGGTGTCGATGTTGGTCTGGCGCAGCACGACGCTGGACGAGGTCAAGGTACGGAAACCGGCCATTACGCCACCTCCTGCGCGAACAGTTCGCGGGTATCGGCCACGTGGCCCTTCACCGCCGCCCAGGCGGCGCTCATCGGCGAGGCCAGCAGTGTGCGCGAGCCCGGGCCCTGGCGGCCCTCGAAATTGCGGTTGCTGGTACTCACCGCCAGCTGGCCGGGGGCGACCAGATCACCATTCATGGCGATGCACATCGAACAGCCCGGCTCGCGCCATTCGGCACCGGCTGCACGCACGATCTCATCGATGCCCTCCGCTTCGGCCTGGCGCTTGACGATTTCCGAGCCCGGTACCACCAGCATGCGCACGCGCTCGGCGACGCGGCGGCCGCGCAGTACCTGTGCCACTTCGCGCATGTCGCTGAGGCGGCCGTTGGTGCACGAGCCGATGAACACGACGTCGACCGGCGTGCCGGCCAGTGCTTGGCCGGCCTGGAAGTGCATGTAGTCCAGGCCCTTCTGCGCGGCGGCGTCGTTGGCCGCAGGAATCGGCACATCGACCCCGATGGCGGTACCGGGATGCGTTCCCCAGGTCAGGGTCGGACGGATGTCGGCTGCATCGATGTGGACTTCGCTGTCGAAGCGCGCGCCTTCATCGCTGCGCAGTTCCTGCCAACGGGCCACGGCCGCATCGAAATCGGCACCCTTGGGGCCGCGCGGCGTGTTGGCGACGAAGTCGAAGGTGACCTGGTCCGGTGCCACCATGCCTGCGCGCGCGCCGGCCTCGATGGACATGTTGCACAGGGTCATGCGCTGCTCCATGTCCATCGCTTCGATGGTGCTGCCACGGAACTCGATCACATGGCCGGTGCCGCCGTTGACGCCGATCACACCGATGATGTGCAGGACCACGTCCTTCGCGCCGACGCCCGGCGCCAGCGGCCCGTCGACCGTGATCGCCAGCGTCTTCGCCTTCCGCTGCAGCAGGCACTGTGTTGCCAGCACATGACCTACTTCGCTGGTGCCGATGCCGAAGGCCAGCGAGCCGAACGCACCATGGGTGGAGGTATGGCTGTCGCCGCAGACGATGGTCATGCCGGGCTGGGTGAAGCCCTGCTCGGGCGCGATGACATGGACGATGCCCCGGTTGTCCGAGCTCATGTCGAACAGTTCGATGCCGTGCTCGCTGCAGTTGCGCGCAAGGGTGGCGACCTGCGCCTCGGAGGCGGCGCTGGCGTATGGCAGACGGCCGTCGGCGGTGGCCGGCAGGGTGGGTGTGGAATGATCCATCGTCGCCTTGGTGCGGTCCGGCCGGCGTGGGCGGAGACCGCGTTCGCGCAGCTCGGTGAACGCCTGCGGCGAGGTCACCTCGTGGATCAGGTGCAGGTCGATGTACAGCACTGCGGGGGCGCTGTCGGATTCGGGGACGACGACATGGGCGTCCCACAGTTTGTCGTACAGGGTGCGGGGTGCGGAGGTCATGCGGTTGCCTGGCGGAAGTACGATTGAACGAACATCGGGAAATAGCGGGAAAGGGTCAAGTCAACGGCGGCGTGCGAGTACGCGCAGCCGCACGTAGTCGGCCAGCGGCTGGCCCGCCGCGTTGCGGGGCAGGTCGGCCAGCAGGGCAGCGGCGCCCTCGCGTACGGTGGCACGGGCCTCGACCGGCAGGTCGTCCAGCAGCGGTGCAGCGAACACCCGCAGCCATCCTGCCACGCCGGTCGGCAGTGCGGTGGGTCGCGGCAGGCATTCGATCAGTTGCACCTGGAAGCCGTGCTGGCGCAGGCGGTCGGCATAGGCATCGGCGGTCGGGAAATACCACTGGAAACCGCTGGCGCCATGGCCGTGTGCGGCACGTGCGGCCTGCACCGCGGCGATGATGGTCGCCACATTGCCATGGCCACCGAACTCGGCCACGAAGCGGCCGCCGGGACGCAGTGCACGGCGCACGCCTTCCAGTACGGCGTCGGGGTGGCGCATCCAATGCAGCGCGGCGTTGCTGAACACCGCGTCGAACGCGCCGTCGAAGGACAGGGCATGGCCGTCCATCACCTGCGCATCGACGCCGCGCGCGCGGGCGGCGATCACCAGTTCCGGCGACGCGTCCACGCCGTGGACGCGCGCACCGCTCAACGCCAGTTCACTGCTGAGCACTCCATCGCCACAGCCCAGATCCAGGATGTACTCACCGGCGCGCGGGTCGAGCAGGCGCGACACCGCGCCGCCGAGCAGCGGCACGAAGCCGGCATCGATCGCATAGTCCTGGGCGTTCCACTGCTGGCCTGCCGTAGCGGCCGTGGTCGTGTCGAAGGCACTCATGTCAGGTTTCTCAGGCGGTGGCGGGGGTGGCGGTTTCGCTGACGCTGCTGGCGGCGGCCTGGCGTTGGCGCAGCAGCCGGTTGGCAACGTCCAGCCAGGCCAGCGCGGAGGCTTCGATGATGTCCTTGCTGGTGCCGGTGCCGTCGTATTCGATGCCGTCGTGGCGCACGCTCAGGTTGGCCTCGCCGCGTGCATCGGCACCGATGCCGACGCTGTGCACGTGATAACTGTCGAGCATCAGCTGCACGCCGGTGGCGGCCGACAGCGCGCCGAACAGCGCATCCACCGGGCCGTCGCCCTGCGCGGTCTCGGCCACGCGGTTGCCGTCGGGGTCGGACAGCTCGACCAGTGCATTGGCGCGACTGCCGACATCGCTGATGGTCATCGAGGCCAGGCGATAGCCCTGTGCATTGGCGCCACCCTGCATCAAGGTCTGCAGGTCGGCATCGGTGACCACCCGCTGCTGCTCGCACAGGCCCTTGAACTGCTCGAACACCAGCTTCAGCTCTTCTTCGTCCAGCCAGAAGCCCAGTGCACGCAGGCGCGCCTCGACGGCGGCGCGGCCACTGTGGCGACCCAGCACCATCTGCGAATCCTCCCAGCCCACGTCTTCCGGGCGCATGATTTCGTAGGTGCCGCGATGGCGCAGCATGCCATGCTGGTGAATGCCCGATTCATGGGCGAAGGCATTGGCACCGACGATGGCCTTGTTGCGCTGCACCGGCATGCCGACCAGGCGCTGCAGCAGCTGCGAGGTGCCGACGATGCGCGGGGTGTTGATCGCGGTGTCCTGCTCGTAGAAGGCCTGGCGCACCTTCAGCGCCATCGCGATTTCTTCCAGCGAGCAGTTGCCGGCACGTTCGCCGATGCCGTTGACAGTGCACTCGACCTGGCGGGCGCCGCCCTCGATGGCGGCCAGGGAGTTGGCCACGGCCAGTCCCAGATCGTTGTGGCAGTGCGCGCTGAAGATCACGTTGGCGGCATTGGGTACGTCGGCTACGCCGGCAATGACCTGCTGGAACATCGCGCGGATTTCCTCCGGCGTGGTGAAGCCGACGGTGTCAGGCAGGTTGATGGTGGTGGCGCCGGCGGCGATGGCCACGCGCGAGACCTCGATCAGGTAGTCCAGCTCGGTGCGGGTGGCATCCTCGGCCGAGAATTCGACATCGTCGATGTAGGAACGGGCCAGCGATACATGCTTGCGTACCGACTCCAGCACCTGCTCGCGGGTCATCCGCAGCTTGTGCTCGCGGTGCAGCGGGCTGGTCGACAGGAACACGTGCAGGCGCGGGTTGGCCGCGGCTTCCAGGGCACGTGCCGAGGTCTCGATATCGGCCTGCAGGCAGCGCGACAGCACGGCCAGGCTCAGGCCCGGACGGCGCAGTTCGCGGCCGATCAGGTCCATCGCCTCACGGTCGGACTGCGAGCTGGCCGGGAAGCCGGTCTCGATGATGTCCACGCCCAGTTCGTCCAGCGCACGCGCCATCACCAGCTTCTGCGGTGGGCTCATGCTGCAGCCGGGGGACTGCTCGCCGTCACGCAGGGTGGTGTCGAAGATGCGGATGCGCGGGGTGGTAATTCGTTCGATGGTGGTCACAGGGAGATCTCCTCGACAACAGGTGCAACGGCGTGCAGGGGGGAAGGGGGGGCGGCGGCGGTGGGCGTGAGGCTGGTCCGTGCCGGCGGCCGGGGCGTCTCGGCGCGACGCCGGCGCGGCTTGCGCGGCGGGCGTGGGCGGATGTCGGTCAGCAGGCCGGCCAGCACGCCGGCATCGATGTTGCCGCCGGAGACCACGGCGCACTTGCGGCGCCCGGCGATGCGTCGACCGGCAGCCAGTGCCAGCGCACCCGCGCCTTCGGCGATGATGTGTTCTTCCAGTGCCAGCCGCACCAGCGTCTCGCGCAGTTCGGCCTCGCGCACGATCACGACGTCGTCCAGCAGCGAACTGCACAGGCGACGGGTCAGGAAGCCGGGGATCTTCACCCGCACGCCATCGGCCAGCGATGCCACCGGGGCGATCTCGCGGGCATCGCCGTGGATCGCGCGGGCCATCGAGTCCACGCCTTCCACCTGCGCACCAATCACGCGCACGCCCTGCGACTTGAGCGCCAGGGCGACGCCGGCGGCCAGGCCACCGCCGCCGATCGGCACGATCACCACGTCCGGGGCGTGCGCGGCCAGTTCGATGCCGACCGTCCCCTGGCCAGCGATCACGTCGGCGTCGTCGAAGGCGGACAGGAAGCGATAGCCATGGCGCTCGGCCAGTTCGACGGCGAAGGCGCAGGCCTCGTCATAACTGCTGCCGTGCTGGCGTACGGTGGCACCCCAGTGGGCGACACCGGCGATCTTGGTTGCCGGTGCACCGTGCGGCATTACGGTGATCGCGGGGACATCCAGCCGGTAGGCGGCCCAGGCAACGCCCTGGGCGTGATTGCCCGCCGAGGCGCAGATCACCGGGCGGCCGTCACCGCGCTCGCGGCCGGCCAGCAGGGCATTCAACGCCCCGCGCACCTTGTAGGAGCCGGTCCGCTGCAGATTCTCCAGCTTCAGCCAGGTGCCGAAGCGTTCGGCATGATGCAGTGGAGTGGGCGGCAGGAAGCGGCGCAGGCGCGCCTGCGCGGCCAGGACATCGGCGACGCTTACGTCGCCGACATCACTTTCCTTGCTGGTATCAGCGGCCGGCATGGGCCACCGGCGCGGTGTGCGCGACCACCGCATGCGGGTACGGGCGGCGAAGAAGACGCCTCCGTACCGGCACCGTGGTCACAACGGTACGGGTGTTCATTGCGATACTCCTTCGATGCTGCTGTCTACCGGCGTCAGCTCCACCGATACGCAGTCGTAGATCTTTTCGATCTGCCGGCACAGCGTTTCCGCCGGCCGCTGGCCGTCCACGACCAGCTGCAGGTGCCAGCGTCCGTCATCGGCGGCGTCCGGAGCACCGCTGATCGAACGCGGCGCGAAGCCACGGCGTTCGGCCATGCCGATCACGCGCAGCAGTGCGCCTTCGGCCGGCTGCAGCACCAGGTCAAGCCGGTATTGCATTGGGAATCTCCTGGCGGGCATGGGCTGGATTGCTTTCCAGCATGGTGCTGTTGGCGGTGTTGGGCGGCACCAGCGGCCACACGTTGGCGCGGGCGTCGATGGCCACGTGCAGCAGCGCCGGGCCCGGCTCGGCCAGCAGCGCGGCCAGGCCGCCTTCGACGTCGTCGCGCGAATCGATGCGGCTGGCGGCGATGCCGAACACCTGGGCCAGGGCGACGAAATCCGGGTTGTCGGACAGATCGATCTCGCTGTAGCGCTCGGCGAAGAACAGCTCCTGCCACTGCCGAACCATGCCCAGCGAGCTGTTGTCCAGCAGCACGATCTTCACCGGCAGGCGGCACCGGGCGATGGTCGCCAGCTCCTGCACGTTCATCATGAAGCTGCCATCGCCGGACACCAGCACCACGGTGCGCTCCGGGCAGGCAAACTGCGCGCCCATCGCCGCCGGCAGGCCGAAGCCCATGGTGCCCAGCGCGCCGCTGGTCAGGTGGTTGCGCGGATGATTGAAACGGCAGTGCTGGGCTACCCACATCTGGTGCTGGCCGACGTCGCAGGCAATCACCGCGTCGGCGGGTGCCAGTTCGCTCAGGCGCTTCAGCAGCGCGGGTGCGTAGATGTGCTGCCCTGGCGCGTCGTAGCGGGCGGCGAAGCGGTCGCGATGCTGCGCACAGCGGCTGCGCCATGCGTCCTGATGGGCCCTGGGGGAGGGGAAGGCCGCATGCAGGGCACGGATGGCGTGGCCGACATTGCCGGGCACGGCGACGTCGGCGCTGCGCAGCTTGGAGATCTCGTACGCATCGGCATCGATATGGACCACGCGCGCGAACGGAGCGAACTCCGCCAGCTTGCCGGTGGCGCGATCATCGAACCGTGCGCCCAGCACCAGCAGCAGGTCGCTTTCCTGCACCGCCATGTTGGCAGCGCGGGTGCCGTGCATGCCCAGCATGCCCAGCGACTGCGGATGGTGTGCCGGCAGAGCGCCCAGTCCACGCAGGGTCATCACCGTGGGAATGCCACTGGCCTCGACGAAATCGCGCAGGTCCTGCACCGCATCGCCCAGTGCGATGCCGCCGCCGGCATACACCACCGGCTTCTCCGCCGCCGCCAGCGCTGCGATGGCGGCGGCGATGGCGTCGTCGGTGGCTGCCGGTGGCGGTTCGACGCTGCTCGGCACATGCACCGGCAGATGACTGGCATCGGCCACCTGCACGTCCTTGGGCAGGTCGATCAGCACCGGACCGGGACGTCCTTCGCGGGCAATGCGGAAGGCATCGGCGACCACGCGGGGCAGGTCATCGACGCTGCGTACCAGCCAGCTGTGCTTGACGATCGGCATGGTCAGGCCGAACACATCCAGCTCCTGGAAGGCGTCGGTGCCCAGCAGGGGCGTACCGACCTGGCCGGTGATGCAGACCATCGGCACCGAGTCCAGCATCGCATCGGCGATACCGGTGACCAGGTTCGATGCGCCAGGGCCGGAGGTGGCCACGCAGACGCCCACCTGGCCGCTGGCGCGGGCGAAACCGTTGGCGGCCAGCGCCGCGCCCTGCTCGTGCCGCACCAGGATGTGCTTCAACGACGAATCCACCAGCGCGTCGTAGAACGGCATGATGGTGCCGCCGGGATAGCCGAACAGCGTGCGGACGCCTTCAGCCTCCAGTGCCTGGGTCAGCCAGCGCGCCCCGTTGAGCGGCGTGCTGCGGTGTGTGGAAGAGTTCATGGGGGACCTTGCAAGCGGGTGGGAGAGGGCCGCGTGGTTACGCGGCCTGTCCTTGCAACCAGACCATCTTGGCGCGCAGTTCCTTGCCTACCTTCTCGATCGGATGCTCCAGATCGGCCTGCTTGAACCGGTTGTAGTTCGGCAGGCCCGCTTCGTACTCGGCTACCCAGTTCTTGGTGAAGGTGCCGTCCTGGATGTCCTTCAGTACTTCCTTCATGCGCTCCTTGGTGCCGGCATCGATCACCCGCGGGCCGCTGACGTAGTCGCCGTACTGCGCGGTTTCGGAGATGAATTCCAGCATGCGCGAGATGCCGCCTTCGTAGAACAGGTCCACGATCAGCTTCAGTTCGTGCAGCACTTCGTAATAGGCGATCTCGGGCTGGTAGCCGGCTTCCACCAGGGTCTCGAAACCGGCCTGCACCAGCGCCGAGGCGCCACCGCACAGCACCGCCTGCTCACCGAACAGGTCGGTCTCGGTTTCTTCCTTGAAGGTGGTCTGGATCAGATTGGCGCGGGCGCCACCGAGGCCGGTCGCATAAGCCTGCGCATGCTGCGCGGCCTGGCCGCTGGTGTCCTGGTAGACCGCCCAGATGCACGGAACGCCACGGCCGATCTCGTACTCGCGACGCACCAGCGCGCCGGGGCCCTTCGGTGCGACCAGCACCACGTCCAGGTCGGCGCGTGGCTCGATCATGCCGTAGTGGACATTGAGGCCGTGGGCGAACAGCAGGCACGCGCCCTGCTTCATGTTGGGCGCCAGCACGTCGTTGTAGAGCTTCTTCTGCACCATGTCCGGAGTCAGCACGGCGACCAGGTCGGCATCCTTCACCGCATCGGCGGGAGCCACGACGGTGAAGCCATCGGCCTGGGCCTTGGCTTCGGTCGGGCCGCCCGGCCGCAGGCCTACCACCACATCGAAACCGGATTCGCGCAGGTTCAGTGCGTGGGCGCGGCCCTGGCTGCCGTAGCCGATGACGGCGATCTTGGTCTGGGGCAGGTCGTTGGTGCTCATGGGGGAGGTTCCTTGCGGTGGGAAGAAAAAAGAACGGCCGGTCGTCGAAGCGACGTACCGGCCGGTCAGGGGAAAGCGGTGGAGGAGGGGCCGCGCATCGCACAGGAACGGCCGCCACGAGGCATCGTGGTGCAGCAGGTCCGGGTTTTGCAGAAGGCGGTGGTCATGGTGGTTGCGTCTGAAACCAGGTCTTGAAATGAAAAAACCCGCACCTGGGCGGGTGCGGGTTTTTGATCGAGTTCCGGTGTGTTCTATCTGCTTACACGCTGGCTCGTCCCGCACCTGTTGGTTGGGTAATAAGTACGAGCACAAGAATCGAACGCAGCGGCGCGGCGCCGATGTCGGCGGCTTCGATGTGGGTTCGCGGTGGTGTGTTGTGTTGCAGCATGTGATCGAGAGAAACACAGCTGTTTTGACGATGTCAACCCTTGTCGGGGTGACTCCAGGCACTTTCCGCGGCATCCAGCGGAATCGCTTGCGGCGCAAGGATGGTTGCCACTGAAAGTGTTTTGGTGAACCCGAATTCACTCCTTTCAGCGAGGTTTTTGCGCGGATTCTGGGGGTTCTGCCCACCGGGCCTGACCCGGTGCCAGCACCGGTCGCCGCGGCCACCTCGCCCATGACCTCTGCCCGATACCACGTGAAGGCCGCAGCGGCGATGATCGGTGCCACCACCCTTCCATCGGAACCTGACTGTGTCCCGACGCCTTGCCCGTTCCCTGCTGGCTGCCGCCGTCCTGGCGGCCATGCCCGCGCTTTCCCTCGCTGCCGACCGCATCACCGGCCACACCTTCGCCACCCGCTCGGAAGTCATCGCTCCTCACGCCATGGCGGCCACGTCGCAGCCACTGGCCACCCAGATCGCACTGGACGTGATGAAGTCCGGCGGCTCGGCGGTCGATGCCGCCATCGCCGCCAATGCTGCGCTGGGCCTGATGGAGCCGACCGGCAATGGCATCGGTGGCGATCTGTTCGCCATCGTCTGGGACCCGAAGACACAGAAACTATACGGCTACAACGGGTCCGGCCGCTCGCCGAAGTCGCTGACCCTGGCCGAGTTCCAGCGCCGCGGCCTGAAGGAGATCCCGGCGACCGGACCCTTGCCGGTCTCCGTGCCGGGTGCCGTCGATGGCTGGTTCGCCCTGCATGGCCGCTTTGGCCGCAAGCCCATGGCCGACAATCTTGCGCCCGCCATCCGCTACGCGCGCGAGGGCCACCCGGTGGCCGAGGTGATCGCCTATTACTGGGATCGCTCCGTGGCACGGCTGTCGCAGTATCCCGGCTTCAAGGAACAGTTCACGATCAACGGGCATGCCCCGCGCAAGGGCGAGATGTGGAAGAACCCGAACCTGGCCGATACGTTGCAGAAGGTGGCCGACGGCGGTCGGGATGCCTTTTACAAGGGCGAGATCGCCCACACCATCGGCGATTACTTCAAGGCCAATGGTGGCTACCTGAGCTACCAGGACATGGCCGACCACCACGGCGAGTGGGTCGAGCCGGTCAGCAGCAACTATCGCGGTTACGACGTATGGGAGTTGCCGCCGAACAGCCAGGGCATCGCCGCGCTGCAGATTCTCAACGTACTTGAAGGCTATGACTTCTCGAAGATTCCATTCGGCTCGCCCGAGCACGTGCATCTGTTCGTGGAGGCCAAGAAGCTGGCCTTCGCCGATCGTGCGCGCTTCTACGCCGACATGGCCTTCCAGCCCGCACCGGTCCAGAAGCTGATTTCCAAGGAGTATGCCGCGCAGCGGCGTGCGCTGATCTCGATGGACAAGGCGTTGAAGGAAGTGCAGCCGGGCACGCCGAAGCAGCTGGAGGAGGGCGATACGATCTACATGACCGTGGCCGATGCTGACGGCATGATGGTGTCGCTGATCCAGTCCAACTACCGCGGGATGGGCAGCGGCATGGCGCCGCCGGGGCTCGGTTTCATCCTGCAGGACCGCGGCGAGATGTTCGTGCTGCAGAAGAACCATCCGAACGGCTATGCACCGGGCAAGCGCCCGTTCCAGACCATCATTCCGGCGTTCATCACCAAGGATGGAAAGCCCTATGCCAGTTTCGGCGTGATGGGCGGGGCGATGCAGCCGCAGGGCCACGCGCAGATCGTGATGAACCTGGTGGACTTCGGCATGAATCTGCAGGAGGCCGGAGATGCTCCGCGCATCCAGCATGAAGGTTCCACGGAGCCGACCGGGCAGGCCACGGCGATGACCGATGGGGGTGAGGTGAACCTGGAGACGGGTTTCCCGTACGAAACGGTGCGTGCGCTGATGCGCAAGGGGCATCGCATCGTGTTCGCCGACGGTCCGTACGGCGGGTATCAGGCGATCATGCGGGATCCGGACACGGGGGTGTACTACGGCGCGTCGGAGAGTCGAAAGGATGGGCAGGCAGCGGGGTACTGAGTTTCCCGGCCACCGGGCTGAGCCCCCTCTGCGGTGGTTTCCGTAATGCCGGGTTTGGCCGGGCGGGTGGGTTGGCTGGGGGCCGCTGCAAGTACGTCCATGTAAGCTCGGTCGCCGCATCCATGCGGCTCACGCCCCCAGCCAACCCACCCGCCCGGCCACGGACAGTTTCCGTGGCCGCCACCGCAGGAAGAGAAAGAAGAAGTTCAAAAGCAGAAGCGACAGCCGCGCGCTGTGGGTTGGGGTCGGATCCGCTTTCCAGAGGAAACGGATCCGACCCCTTCGTGTTTTCCGATACACCTCATCTACGCACGCCGTGGATGGACCAACCGTCACCAGGAAACTGTCGGAGCCGGGGAGGAGCAGATGGCGGGACCGTCCACGGCATGGATGCCGTGGCCGAGCCTACAGGGACGTACTTGCGGCGTGTCCCGCTATCTGCTCCTCCCCGGCAAGCAAGCGGAAAGCCAGACGCGCTTTTGCCGTTGCTCTTGCCTGGGAAAAAAGCGGTGCAGCCGCAGGCTGCCGAACACCCTCAATCCGAATCCTGCGCGCGCGCTGATTCGGCCCGGGTTTCTTCCTGTGCCGCCATTTCGCGCGCGATCCACGCGTCGATCATGTGCCGCTGGCGCTGGGCCTGCCGACGTTCACGCGTGTACTCCTGATCCAGTACCCGGTACAGCGAGACCATCACCAGCACCATCAGCAGCGCGAATGGCAGTGCCGAGATCGTGATCATGCCCTGCAGTGCGTCGAGGCCGCCGGCCAGCAGCAACGCACCCGCGATCAGCGCGATGCCCACACCCCAGGCCAGCTTGCGCTTGGCGGGCGGGTCGCCTGCCTCGTCGGTGGACATGCTGGCCAGCACCAGCACCGCCGAGTCAGCCGAGGTCACGAAGAAGATCATCAGCAGAACCAGCGCGATGCATGACAGCAGCAATGGAAGTGGCATGCTGTCGAACAGGGTGAACAGTACGGTCTCGTAGCCGTTGCCCAGTGCCTGCACCAGGTCTGCATGGCCGAAGATCTGCGACCAGATCGCGGTGCCACCAAACACCGAGAACCAGAAGAAGCCCAGCAGCGTCGGCGCCAGTACCACGCCCACCACGAACTCGCGCACGCTGCGGCCACGCGAGATGCGCGCGATGAACGAACCCACGAACGGTGCCCACGAAATCCACCAGGCCCAGTAGAAGATCGTCCAGTCGGCGACCCACGTGCTGGAGGAGAACGGTGACATGCGCAGGCTCATCGTCACCAGCTGGTTCAGGTAGGATCCCAGCGTCGTGGTGAAGGTATTGAAGATCGCGCCGGTCGGCCCGAGCACCAGGACCAGTGCCAGCAGCAGGGCGGCCAATGCCAGGTTGAAGTTCGACAGCCATTTCACGCCGCGCTCCACGCCGCTGAGGGTGGAGGCCATGTACAGCACGAAGGCGACGGCGATGATGGTCAGCTGCAGCGGCACACCGGCATGCACGCCGAACACGCGTTGCATGCCGGCCGCGATCTGGATGGTGCCGAAGCCCAGCGTGGTGGCCACGCCGATCGCCGTTGCCACCACCGCGGCAATGTTGACGACCCGTCCGATCCAGCCCCGATGATGATGACCGATGATCGGCTGCAGCATGTCGCTGACCAGACCGCGGCCATTGCGGTTGAACTGGAACCACGCCATCGCCAGGCCGATCAGTGCGTAGATCGCCCACGGGTGCAGGCCCCAGTGGAAGAACGCATAGCGCATCGCTGCACGTGCGGCGTCCATGCTTTCCGGTGCCAGTCCTTCCGGCGGCTTGCTGAAATGGGAGATCGGTTCGGCCGATCCCCAGAACACCAGACCGATACCCATGCCGGCGGCGAACAGCATCGACATCCAGCTGGCCCGCGAGAATTCGGGTTCGGCGTCTTCGCCACCGATGCGGAGGTTGCCGAAGCGGCCGAACGCCAGGTACATCAGGAACACCAGCGCCAGGAACACCACCAGCAGGTACAGCCAGCCGATGCCGCGGATGAGTTCGCCGAGGATGCTCTGCACCACGGCGTTGAAGGGACCGGGTGCTACGCCGGCAAGCAGCACCAGCAACAGAACCAGTGCGATGGAAACACGAAACACCATGAAGGAGCTTCTCCGATCAAAGGGATTGAGGGAGCGAGCAAATGCTTGCAGCGAGGGGGCCGGCGGCACTCGAGCGCGAGCCGGGCAGGGGCCGCGGTGGCGGCGATGCGTCATCGGTCGCAGCGACACGATGCGCGTGCACGTTACTGAACGCGATGTCATGGTTGCGTTAATTCATCAGCGTTGCGTGACGCGCAGCCGCCCTGCGGGTTGGCCCTGTTGCAGGGCTTCTATGGTCTAATGCCGGCAAGAAGCGGGGGTACCGCGGCCATCGGCCACGGTTGAGACAGTCCCTTGGAACCTGATCCGGCTCATACCGGCGTAGGGAAGCTTTGCAATGCAACCGAACCCGGACGCCGCCCAAGGACCGTCCGCGTGCGGGGGCAGTGCGCCGCCGCTTCGTCCCTGACCCTCCTGGACGATGCCCGATGAACGCACAGCTCTCCGCCCTGCAGCAACAGGCCCAGCAACTTTCCGAATCCGTGACCCGGCCGATTCCGGGCTCGCGCAAGATCCACGTCCCCGGCTCGCGTCCGGACCTGCGCGTGCCGATGCGCGAGATCGCACTGAGCCGCACGCCGACCCTGTTCGGCGGCGAAGAGAACGCGCCGGTCACGGTGTATGACACCTCCGGCCCCTACACCGATCCTGACGCGCGCATCGACCTGTCCGCGGGCTTGCCGGCCCTGCGCCGTGCCTGGGTCGAAGAGCGGGATGACACCGAACAGCTTGATGGCCTGAGCTCTTCCTTCGGCCGCGGCCGTGAGCACGATCCGAAGCTCGACGCGGTGCGCTTCCCGGCCCGCAGCCTGCCGCGCCGCGCCCGTGCGGGGGGCAATGTCACCCAGATGCACTATGCGCGCCGCGGCATCATCACGCCGGAGATGGAATTCGTCGCCATCCGCGAGAACCAGCGGCTGGACGCGATCCGCGATGCAGGCCTGCTGCAGCAGCATCCGGGCGAATCCTTCGGCGCATCCATCCAGAAGATCATCACCCCGGAGTTCGTCCGCGACGAAATCGCCCGTGGCCGCGCGGTGCTGCCCAACAACATCAACCATCCGGAAAGCGAGCCGATGATCATCGGCCGCAACTTCCTGACCAAGATCAACGCCAACATCGGCAACAGCGCGGTGTCATCCGGCATTGCCGAGGAAGTGGAGAAGCTGGTGTGGGCGATCCGCTGGGGGGGCGATACGGTGATGGACCTGTCCACCGGCAAGCACATCCACGAGACCCGCGAATGGATCATCCGCAATTCGCCGGTGGCGATCGGCACGGTGCCGATCTATCAGGCACTGGAGAAGGTCGATGGCCGCGCCGAGGCACTGACCTGGGAGATTTTCCGCGACACGTTGATCGAACAGGCCGAACAGGGAGTGGACTACTTCACCATCCATGCCGGCGTGCTGCTGCGCTATGTGCCGCTGACTGCCAAGCGGGTGACCGGCATCGTCAGCCGCGGCGGCTCGATCATGGCCAAGTGGTGCCTGGCCCATCACAAGGAGAATTTCCTCTACACGCACTTCGAGGACATCTGCGAAATCATGAAGGCCTACGACGTGACCTTCTCGCTCGGCGATGGGCTGCGCCCGGGGTGCATCGCAGACGCCAACGACGCGGCGCAGTTCGGCGAGCTGGAAACGCTGGGCGAGCTGACGAAGATCGCATGGAAGCATGATGTACAGACGATGATCGAAGGTCCCGGGCACGTGCCGATGCAGCTGATCAAGGAGAACATGGACAAGCAGCTGCGCGAATGTGGTGAGGCCCCGTTCTATACGCTGGGGCCGCTGACCACGGACATCGCGCCCGGCTATGACCACATCACCAGTGCGATCGGCGCAGCGATGATCGGTTGGTTCGGTACCGCGATGCTCTGCTACGTGACGCCGAAGGAACACCTTGGCCTGCCCAACCGGCAGGATGTGCGCGACGGCATCATGGCCTATCGCATCGCCGCGCATGCGGCCGACCTGGCCAAGGGGCATCCGGGCGCGCAGGTCCGCGACAACGCATTGAGCAAGGCGCGCTTCGAGTTCCGTTGGGAAGACCAGTTCCACCTCGGGCTGGACCCGGAGAAGGCGAAGGAATTCCATGACGAGACGCTGCCCAAGGATGCGCACAAGCTGGCCCACTTCTGCTCGATGTGCGGGCCACACTTCTGCTCGATGAAGATCACCCAGGACGTGCGGGAGTACGCCGAGGCCGGAATGAAGGAGAAGTCCGAGCAGTTCCGCGCTGCGGGCGCGGAGGTCTACCAGCAGGGCTGACCGGACCGGCGTCGCCGGGCATGCCCCGGCGGCGCTGCATCGCGCGCCTCACGCGCATCCCGTTATCCTCCGCCCATCTTTCCGGGGAAGGGACGCCATGCCTGTTGCCGTGACCACCCGCTGGCTGGCCATCGCCCGCCGCCACCCGTCTGCCTGGCTGCTGGGGGCGCAGCTGCTGGCCGTGCTGCTGTATCCGGCGCTGGACGACACGGCCGGCGGCCGCGCCGCGTTGGGCATGTTCGGAATGGCGGTGCTGGGCCTGGCGTTGTGGGTCGTCCAGCGCAGTCCGTTGGGTACATGGCTGGCGCTGCTGCTGGCGATTCCGGCAGTGGTGTTCTCCATCGCCGGCGCGCTGCTGGACCGCGCCGCGCTGGTGACGACCGCGCAGCTGCTGGAGAGCCTGCTCTACTTCTATACGGCCGGGGCCCTGATCGCCTACATGCTGCAGGACCACAAGGTCACCCGCGACGAACTGTTCGCGGCCGGCGCCACCTTCACCTTGCTGGCGTGGGCATTCGCATTCGCATTCGCAGTGTGCCAGCAGTGGTATCCGGGCAGTTTCCAGGGCAGCAGCGAGGGGCCCCAGCGCAGCTGGATGGAGCTGCTTTATCTGAGCTTCAGCTTGCTGTCCGGGGTCGGCCTGAGCGACGTCGTGCCGCTGCATCCGCAGGCACGCGCACTGGTCATGCTGGAGCAGTTCTCAGGCGTGATGTACGTGGCTTTGGTGGTTTCGCGGCTGGTCGGATTGACCATGCTGAGGCGTTTCTGAAAATGAATGGCAGATAAAAATTTCGCGCCCGAAAGGGCGCGAATGATGTTGCGAAGTTATGTGAATGCGTCGGCGAGAGAGAGCCTGATGTCGACCACGCGATAGGCGAGGTAACCGGCATAGGCTAGTATTCGCGCGCTCCATTGTTTTTGCGGTATGCGCCGATGCTTTGTGCGGAGTCTGGCTTTTCGCTGTTCCCGGTCGGGGACGGTATCGAAGGCGAACACTGCCCGGAACCTGTCTCTACTGTTTAGCAAAAAATGAACCGCAGCGAAATCCAGCCCACCGAATCTGATCGGATCCGGATTGGCGAATGTGTCGTCACTTTGTCCTCGCGAGAGGTCGAAGTTGCCGGCGCGCGTCGCCCGCGCCGGCTGACGCCGAAGGCGCTGGGCGTGCTGCGTGTGCTGCTGCGGCAACCCGGGCGCGTGGTTACCCGCGAAGAACTGTTCGCCGAGGTGTGGCCCGATACGCTGCCCACCAACGATGTGCTGACGCAGGCGGTCACCCAGCTGCGCAAAGCCTTCGCCAACGACGACGACAATGGCCAGGCGTATATCGAGACGATCGCCAAGACCGGCTACCGCCTGCGCGTACCGGTGCAGGCCATGCCCGAGCTCGAAGCGGAACTGACGGTCGAGGCCGACGGCGCGGCGGGCGATTCCGTCGCGGCCAGGGAAATGCAGGCGACGGCCCCGGAGGACATGCGACGCCGTCGCTGGCGCTACCTGCGACGTCGGTTGCTGCTGGTACTGGGCCTGCTGATGCTGGCTGCACTGCTGGTGATGACGGTCCTGCTGCTGCGCCGTGCGCCGGCCAGCTCTCCGGTGGAGGCGGCGGTGGAGAACGGCACGCGGGTGATCGGCAGCCCGCAGCGGCCCTATCGGTTGATCACCGCCACCGCAGGCTTCGAGACCTATCCCACGCTGTCGCCGGATGGTTCGCAGGTGGCCTACGAAGGCGCCAGCGATGATGGCCTTGGCGGCGGTGCGATCAAGGTACAGACGTCCGGCAACGCGCCGGCGCGGCAGCTGCTTGTTCCGCCTGCGGGTGCGGTCGACCGTTTCCCGAGCTGGTCGCCGGATGGACGCGACATCGCCTTTGCCCGCTTCGCGGCCGATGGTGGTTGCCAGGTGCTGATCGCCAGCGCGACCGGCGGCGCGTTGCGCCAGGCCACGCGCTGCGATGGCACGGAGCTGCTCAGCTTTGACTGGACACCCGACGGGCGCGGCCTGGTATTCGGCAGCATGGTGGGCCGCTATGCCCACCGCGGCATCCGTGTACTCGATCTGGCCAGCGGACAGTGGCAGCCTTTGCAGTACGCAGTCGATCAGGACGATTTCGATTACGCCCCGCGCTATTCGCCGGACGGCAAATGGCTGGTGTTCGTGCGCAACCCGCAGATGGGCGACCTGTGGCGGGTTCCTGCCGCGGGTGGCACGCCCGAGCAGCTGACCAGCGAGTCTGCCGAGCTGCGCGGATGGGCCTGGCTCGGCGACGGCCGCACCATCGTGTTCGGCCGCCGGGTCGACAGCGAGGCGCGGCTCTATTATCTCGACATCGAGCGGCGCACGCTGCGTGATGCCGGACTGGACGACGCGCAGTGGCCGGCGGTATCGCGGCATGGCGACATGCTGGCCTTCGTCCATCGCCGAGCACAGTTCGGCGTGTTCAAGGTGCCGATGCAGGGCGGTGAACCGGAGCGCCTGTTTGCGTCCAGCGGCCGCGACGGTCAACCGATGGCCGCACCGGATGGTCGCCAGCTGGTATTCACCTCTGACCGCTCGGGCAGCTTCGCCCTGTGGTGGGCGGACATGCAACGCCCCGATTCGCTGCGGCCGATCGAGGGCTTGCGCCCGGAAGCACGGCAGGCCCCCGATTGGTCGGCCGACAGCCGGCAGCTGCTGGTGGTAGGCCGCGATGCACACGGTCGCGCGGTGGTCTACGAGATCGCGCCCCGCGACGAGCGTCTGCAACCGCTGCCCGTGCCCGCAGAACAGCCGCTGCAGGCGCTGTATGGCGCCACGCCCGAGCAGCTGCTGGTGGTCGAACGTGATGCCGACCAGCGTACGCGGCTCAGTCTGTTCGATCGCAGCACCCAACCCTGGCGGCGGCTGGCGAGCATCGACGGCGTCTCCCAGGTCCGCTTCGACCGCGCAGGCCGTCGGGTGCTGTTCACCCGCCTGGCGGCGGAGGGGTTGTGGTCGGCGGATGCGGTGCTGTCGCCGGACAGCGTGCAGCAGATCAGCGAGGACAAACCCAGCCGCTGGCGCTACCGCTCGTGGACGGTCGCCGGCCACGACAGCATCGGCTATCTCGGCAGTTCCACCCGCTGCAGCACCATCCTCGTCCGCATCGCCGCCGGGCAGGAGGATGGCGGGCGCTGTCTGGACGCGCAGCGCTTGAGCGCGAGCAACGGACTCAGCGCCAGTGCAGACGGGACGGCCCTGTTTATCGCTCTGGCGGTCAGTGATGGCGCCGACATCGGCGTGATGCGGCTGCCCGAAAAAACGCCCGCGCTGTTCCCGGCCTTCTCCAAGATGTTGATGTTCAAGGGAAATGGACCTTCGTAATTTTTTCGTCGGGATCTCGCCGCGAATTCGTGGCGATCTCGTCGGTCTTTCCTGACGCGGTGCCGCCTGATTGGGCAAAACGGAGGCCTGTATCTGGCAAATCCGTGGTGCACCATGCGTCAACTCTCACTGGCCGATCGTGGCCAATCCGTCTCTCTGGACAAGGCACTCGATGACGTTGTGCCGACCTGCCTGGGCGTGGCCCGGCTCGGCAGCCTGCAGACCGCGGGCAGCAGCTTCACCGTGTGGATGCAGGTGCGTGGCAGCTCCTGGGTGGAGGCCAAGGAGGGGCGTTTCCGCCTGCGTCTCGGTGAATGGATCGCGTTCGAGAAGGAATCGCGCCCGCTGGTGCAGGCAGGCCGCAACGGGCTGTGCATCGGCCTGAACCTGAACGTGGAAGCGCTGCGTGTGCTGGCGGAGATGGCCGACTGCGGCCTGTACGCGGGCCGCGGCCGGATGGGCCGCAGTGACGCCCGCATCGCGCTGCGCCTGTGGCGTGATGCCCTGGCCAGTGGCCACCCGGCGCAGCACCTGCGTCCGCTGCTGCTGCATCTGGCTGGCCTGCAGCGAGGGCTGGCCGACAACGTGCAGCGATGCCCCGGCCGTTCGCGCAGCCGCAAGCGCCAGGTGTTCGGTCGCATGCAGCGCGCCCGCCTCTATCTGGAAGGCAACAGCCACCGCGTCGTACGCATCGGCGAACTGGCCGAACTGACCAACTTCTCCAGCTGGTATCTCTCCAAGACGTTCCAGAGCCTGTATGAAGAAAGCCCGCAGTCGCTTTCGGCACGACTGCGCCTGGAGCGCGCCGCCGATCTGCTGCGCGACACCGACATGATGGTGGGAGAGGTCGCTGCGGCCAGCGGTTTCGACAACTGCTGCAGCTTCGCCCGGGCGTTCCGCGCCCGCTACGGGCAGTCCGCTTCGCGCTTCAGGGAAAACGGCGGCTTGCTCCCGCCACAATCCGCAAAGTCTCTGGTTGGTTCGCGCAAATACAGCGCTGCAACGCAATCGTAACGTGCTGGGGTGTTTTAACACGCTGCTAACACGTACCTTGGAGAGATTGATGAACGTTCGTAACCCCGCAGTGCGGTTCGGCCTGCTGCCGGCTGGCATTGCGCTGGCGCTGGCGCCCGCCTTCGCTTCCGCACAGGAAGCACCGGAAGCAAAGGGCACCACCGACCTGGACCGCATTTCGGTCACCGGCTCGCGCATCCGCGGCGCTGCCGTTGAAACCCAGCAGCCGATCGTCACCCTCAGCCGTGAGAACCTGGAAAAGCAGGGCTACACCTCGGTTGCCGACGTCCTGCAGAACCTGACCTCGGCCGGCTCCCCGGCCATCTCCCGTTCGGAGTCGCTGGCTTCGGGCGAAAACGTCGGTGGCTACTACGTCGACATCCGCAACCTGGGCGCGCAGCGCACCCTGGTGCTGATGAACGGCAAGCGCCTGGGCGCGACCACCGCCGGCTACCAGGATCTGAGCCAGATCCCGATGGCCGCCATCGAGCGCATCGAGATCCTGAAGGACGGCGCCTCGGCCATCTACGGTTCGGACGCCATCGCGGCCGTGGTCAACGTGATCACCCGCAAGCGCTTCGACGGCGCTGAAGCCAGCGTCTATGTCGGCCAGTACGGCAAGGGCGACGGCGACACCGAAACCTATTCGTTCACCCTCGGCAGCATGGGCGAGCGCGGCGGTGTCACCATGTCCGCCGAGTACTCCAAGCAGGATCCGGTGTGGGCGAAGGACCGTTGGTTCAGCCGTGACGGCAACGCCGGCCCGAACTACCCGGGTTCGGGCGCCAGCCCGATCAACCAGAAGGGTGGTTTCTGCGACCCGTGCGTCACCCCGAACCTGAAGCAGGGCGAGCCGGGCTATGTCGGCCCGAGCGACCAGCGCTGGTACACCCTGCGTGATGGCGGCAACCCGGCCAACCGCGCCGACTACCGTCTGGAAACCTCTGCTGACGCCGTCAATGCCAACGAGCAGATGATGGTGCAGACCGGTATCGAGCGTAAGTCGCTGTACGTCAACGGCAACTACGACTTCACCGACGCGATCTCGTTCAACGCTGACGTGCTCTACAACGAGCGCAACACCACCCAGCAGATCGCGGGCTATCCGTACCAGTCGGCGTCCTTCGGCACCCCGCTGTCGGCCGACAGCGCGTTCAACCCGACCGGTGAAGACCTGACCTTCCGTCGCCGTCTGTGGGAAGTGCCGCGCACCACCGAAAGCCAGGTCAAGACCCTGCGCTTCGCCCCGAGCATCAGCGGCTTCTTCGACTTCGCCGGCAAGACCTTCGACTGGGACGTCGGCGCGCTGTGGAACCGCAACGAAACCACCAAGCGTGGTCACGGCGACATGAGCCTGATCGCATCGGAACAGGCGCTGGGCGCTTCGTTCATCGGTGCTGATGGCGTCGCCCGCTGCGGCACCAGCATGTCCGATCCGCTCGCCACCAGCGGCTGCCGTCCGTGGAACCCGCTGCTGCCGTTCGGCGTTGCCGGTGCCGGTTCGCTGGCCGACCAGGCCACCCAGGACTTCCTGTTCCCGTACTACATCGATACCGGTCTGACCAAGACCACCAGCTTCACCGCCAACCTGTCGGGTTCGATCGTGACCCTGCCGGCCGGTGACCTGGGCTTCGCCGTGGGCGTCGAGCACCGCAAGGAAGAAGGCCGCTTCTCGCCGGACGCCTTCGCACAGTCGGGCCAGTCGACCGGCCTGGGCGCGCAGACCACCCAGGGTGAGTACTCGCTGGACGAGGTCTACCTGGAACTGAACGTGCCGGTCCTGGCGGACATGCCGTTTGCCAAGGAACTGACCCTGAATGCTGCGACCCGTTACTCGGATTACAGCAACTTCGGCGACACCCTGAACTCGAAGTTCGGCTTCACCTGGCGTCCGCTGGACGAGCTGCTGGTTCGCGGTACCTGGGCTGAGGGCTTCCGTGCTCCGACCATCGACAACCTGTACGGTGGCCTGAGCAGCAGCTTCGAGTCGTACACCGATCCGTGCGGCATCACCGCGCCGGGTTCGGTCAACGGCAACGCAGCCTGCTCGGCGGCGGGCGTCCCGGTCGGTTACACCCAGCTGGGCCAGGGCCTGATTCCGTGCACCTCGACCCCGTGTGCGACTCCGGACCAGTTCATCTCGGGTGCCAACCCGAACCTGACCCCGGAAACCTCCAAGAGCACCACCGTCGGCCTGGTCTGGAGCCCGCGCTGGGTGCAGGGCCTGGACATCTCGCTGGATTGGTACAAGTACGAAATCAGCGACATGATCATCGCTGACAGCGTCGACCGCATCCTGCGTGACTGCTACGTGCTGGGCGATGCTTCGCGTTGCGCCGCGCACACCCGTGCAGGCGATGGCCACATCAACGGCATGACCTACGGCCTGGCCAACCTCGGCCAGATGGAAACCCAGGGCTACGACCTGGGCATCAAGTACCGCCTGCCGGAGCTGGCCATCGGCCAGTTCGCGATCGACTGGCAGACGAGCTACCTGGCCAAGTACGACGAGCAGGGCCAGAACGCTGACGGTGACAACATCACCATCGGCCGTGTCGGTGAGCCGGGCCTGTTCCGCGTGCGTTCGAACCTGGGCCTGACCTGGTCGAAGGGTGACTTCGGCGTGGCGTACACCGCGCGTTACTACTCGGGCATGAACGAAGCCTGCGTGGCCAACCGTCCGTGCGACGACGCCGACCGCTACCAGAACGGTGAGAAGTCGCCGCTGCGCAAGACCGGCTCCAACACCTTCCACGACCTGCAGGTCAGCTGGAAGGCGCCGTGGGATGCCACCATCGCGCTGGGCGCCAACAACGTGTTCGACCACAAGGGTCCGATCATGTTCACCCAGCCGAACTCGAGCTTCGCCTACTACGGCGGCTTCGACGTGGGTCGCTTCCTGTACATGAAGTACACCCAGCGCTTCTGATCCATCGAAGTGCGATAGCAGAACGAGGAGGGCGGACCGCAAGGTCCGCCCTTTTCATTTCTGTAAGGGAATTCTGATCAGGTCGGGAAAGTGAGTGCGGTCACTGTCTGCTCTTGTCGCATTCAGCACAGTAGGTGTGTCCAATACCGGACACTGGGAGATGGATATGAAGCGCACGCTTTTCCGCCAGGTATCGGCCGCCGTCCTGATCTATGCAACGCTGGTGGGCTCGCTGTCCGCACAGAACATCATCGTCTGCGGCGGCGGTGTGTACTGCGAGGAACTCCGGCTGGAGTGCCTGGCCAAGGGCAACGCCCCGGCCCTGTGCGAGCGCCAATGGCGTCTGTGCGTGCTGGACGCCTGTCCGCAGCGCTGAGAGAGGAAAAAGGGCGCGTCCGTTGGACGCGCCCTCATGCGAGGTGACGGCAGTCGCCTGCGTGCTGCTCAGGCGTCAGTGGGTGTCAGCCCCATCAGTGCATTGGCATGCTCACGCCACTGCGGCAATCGATTGAGCACGCCTGCGCGCTGCAGGTAGTCCTCGTCGACGGGATCGCCGTTGACCAGCGCCAGCGCCACGTGCACTGCGCCGGTCACCCAGAAACTGCGGGTCGTGGCGCGTTGCGGCTGCAGGTGGAATGCCACCGCTTCGATGATCGGCATCGGCAGGCCCCACAGCCCCAGCAGATAGGCGCCGGCTTCGGCGTGCCCGGGACGGAGGTCGCCGGCCAGCGCAGGCTCGCTGCGCTCGTTGCGGACGCCCGGCAGCAGCAGGCCGATGTCAGCCAGCAGCGCCGCGGTGGCACCCAGTTCCGCACTGGAATCGGGCAGCAGGCGGGCGGCCAGGCGCGAGGCGAGCAGGGCGCGCTGCTGCAGCGAGTTGCGTTCGGCCGCAGACAGCGTCGGTGCCGAGAACACCTCGCTCGCCAGGACCAGGTCGCGCAGGGTGGACAGGCCCAGCCGGGTGACCGCCGTGCGCAGATCGGCGATGGTGCGGCCCTGGCTGAAGAAGGCCGAGTTGGACAGCTGCAGGACCTTCGCGGCGATGGCAGGATCGGCGGCGACCAGTTTGGCCACGTCGGCGCTGTCGGTATCGTCATCGTGTTCCAGGGCCTGGGTCAGGCTCAGGTACAGGTGCGGCGGCGAAGGCAGCTTCTCGATGCGGCCGATGGCATCACGCAGGCGCGGGCTGTCCAGCACCTCGCGCAGCTCTTCCAGGCTGGTCAGGGCCTCCAGCAGCACCTCCGGCGCCAGTGGCAGCGGCAGGAAGCGGTGGGCAACGCCGATCAGGCGCGCCGGCGGTGGCCGGTTGCCGTGCTGGGCATCGACCAGGGCGATACGGATGGTTTCCGGGCGCAGTGTCCGGATCTGCCCCAGCAAGGTGGTGGCATTGAGGTCCGGCAGCTGCGGGCAGACGATCACCGCGTCCACGCCCTGCGTCGCCACTGCCGTCATCGCGGTGTGGCCGTCGGCGGCGGTCAGCGGCTGCCAGTCTTCCCCAAGATCGGCAATGAATTCGGTCAGCTCGGCCGGCAGGCTGGCTGCATCTCCAACAAGCAGAATACGCACGACACAATCCCCTGGCTGTCTCGACGCTGGATGTCGACGACGTGTGAAGTGACGCAATTTACCTAATACGGCACCCGGAGTGCTGTGCCGTGGTGTTGAAACGTGACCCGCATCGCTCCGGCAGGACACACCGGAGCGATGCGGTTCAGGATCAGGCCTTGCTGCCTTCCAGGTAGCGCGCGTGCGCTTCGACCAGGATCTGCTTGGCTTCCGCCGCGCCGCCCCAGCCGTCGAGCTTGACCCACTTGCCCTTTTCCAGGTCCTTGTAGTGCTCGAAGAAGTGGCCGATGCGCTCCAGCCAGTGGCTGGAAACCTGCTCGATGTCCTCCACGTGGGCATAGCCGCTGAAGATCTTGGCGACCGGCACGGCCAGGATCTTCTCGTCGCTGCCGGCCTCATCGCTCATCTTCAGCACGCCGACCGGGCGGCAACGCACCACCGAGCCCGGCACCAGCGGCAGCGGCAGCACCACCAGCACGTCGGCCGGATCGCCATCGCCACACAGGGTGCTGGGCACGTAGCCGTAGTTGCACGGGTAGCGCATCGGGGTCGACAGGATGCGGTCGACGAAGATCGCGCCGGTTTCCTTGTCCACTTCGTACTTCACCGGCTCCGAGTCCTTCGGGATCTCGATGATGACGTTGATTTCTTCCGGCGGGTTCTTGCCGGGCGAGACGAGTTCCAGACCCATGGTCGTGCTCCAGGTGGGGATGTAGGCGGATAGCCCTCCATTTTATGCCTTTGCCGGCCGCTGTGCAGGTGGGGTGACCCCTACAGGCCGCTGCGCAGGCGGACGACCTGCGGCACCCGCCTTGCCCGATGGGCCCGGAAGGCTGGCCGGCGCAGGCTGCTGGCTCGTTCCCTGGAGATATCCGCCATGTCCTGGACAACCCGCTGCTGCGGTACGTTCCTGTTGTTCGCAACCCTGCCGGCGCTGGCGCAGGCCACCCATGTCGATCTTGCCGACTACCCCTCGCCCCAGGCCAACTGGGACCGCTTCCACCGGTTGCAGGCGTTGCTGGTGCGCGAGTTCGACGGCATCTGCGCCGACACCTTCTGCGAAGGTGAGTACAGCAACTACCGGGTACTGACGTTCCGCTGTGCCGTGCAGGCCGACGCCGGCACCGTACGCCACTGCGCCTGGGGCATCGTGGCCAGCGAGCTGCAGGTCGAACCGGTCCGCGGCGAAGTACAGGTGGACAATGCGCGCTGGATCTGTCCCGTCACCCTCGGTGAGGGGGTCCCGGTAGAGGTGTTCCACGCGACGCTGGAGCAGGAGGAGGGCGCGTTCGAGCCCTTCCCCGGCACCGATGTGACGGTCTTCGACACACTGCCGACCTGCCTGGGGCAGCCGGGCAATGCCGGGAGGGCCGCCTGATGCGCGCGCTGAAAATGATCGTTCTTGCGGGCCTGATGGGACTGGCAGGCGCCGCACACGCTGCGCCGGCCTATGTGGATGCACGCCTGTTCCCTCACCAGGCGGCCGGGTGGCAACGCTTCCTGGCGGTCGAACGGGCGCTGCGGCATAGCTTTGACAACGTCTGCGGTGACACCTTCTGCGAAGGGGAATACAGCAATCTGCTGCCGATGCGGTTGCGCTGTTCGGTGCATGCGGCGAGCGGTGCCATCCAGAGCTGCATCTGGACCTTCGCCGGCAGTGCCGCCACGGTGGCCGATGATGGACGGATCGATGTCGATCTGCGCAGTTTCGCCTGTCCACTGCCCGTGGCGGCGGGAACACGGCTTGAGGACTTCCTGCGTGCGCTGGAGCAGGCCGCGCCCGACCGTGCGATCCATGTGACGCCGCCGGGCAGCCGCATTTCGATTCACGAGGGGCTGATCGGTTGCCTGTGATCCTCTCAAATGCGAACGTGACTGATTCGCATTGACGGTGTAGCATGCGCGGCGCCCTCCCGTCGTACCGGCTCCGCGCATGCCATCCAATGCCGCCACCCTCACCGAACTGCTGATCCGAGAGCGGCCGGCGCTGCTGCGCCGGGTGCAGCGCATCCTGGGGGGCGACCCGGGTGCGGAGGACGTGATCCAGGCTGTCTGGTTCAAGGCCCGCGGGGTGGGCAACGCCCCGTTGATCGACAATCCCAGGGCCTATCTGTACCGCCTGGCAGCCAACCTGGCGACCGATCATGGACGCGAGTCGACGCGCCGCAACCGTCTGTTGGCCGATCACTACCTGTGGGGACCGGACGAGGCCACGTCCACCGAAGAGCAGGTGATGGCGCAGGATGAGCTGCAGCGTGTCCTCGATGCGGCCAGCCACCTGCCGGAGCCGACCCGCACCATCTTCCGGCTCAATCGGCTGCAGGGCCTGACCCAGGCCGAGATCGCGCGTCGCCTTGGCGTATCGGTCACCACCGTGGAGAACCACGTCCGCGCCGCATTGCAGCGGCTGGCCTGGGCCCGCAGTGGCCGCTGAGCGGACGCGGTTGGGGATGGGCCTGGTTCAAACGTCTTGATGTCTGGACTGCATCTGCGGTCCAGTTCCCTCTACACGCGCCTGAATGCACCCGTCCGCCAGCCGATGAGCCCGCCGAACACTTCTCCCGCCGCCTGCGAAGACGCCGTGGCCGAACAGGCCCGACGCTGGATCGCATGGCTGGCATCGGGCGACATCACCGATGCTGGCATGTGCGAATTCGAAGAGTGGCTGGCGCAACCGGGCCATCGCCATGCGTTCGAGCAGCAGCGCACACTGTGGCGCAGCCTCGGCCCCCGGCCGGCTGTCGCGTCTGTGGCGCGGCGCCGGCGTCAGCGGCTGCGCTGGGTGACGGCCGCCGCCGCCGTCCTGGCGGTGCTGATGGTCTGGCCCGAAGCGTCCCTGCGCCTGCAGGCGGACCACCGCAGCCGCCAGAGCATCCAGCATGTGCAGTTGCCCGACGGCAGCCGTGCGGTGCTCGACGCGGACAGTGCGATCGCCGTGCACTTCGATGCGGGTGCACGGCGCGTCGACCTGCTGCGTGGCCGCGCCTGGTTCGAGGTGGTTGCCGATCCGCAGCGGCGCTTCAGCGTGGCCGCAGGCAATGGCGTGGTTGAAGACATCTCCACGGCATTTTCCGTGTCGCGGGTCGACGGGGCGGTGGAAACCCAGGTCGGGCAGGGCAGGGTGCGTCTGGCCGCCCCGGCCGACCGTGGTTGGACCTATCTGCAGGCGGGGCAGCGTGCGCAGTACGGTTCCGCGTCCGGCGTCGTGCGCCTGAGCGATGTTGCTGCCGACAGCGTGGGTGCCTGGCGCCAGGGCGAACTGCTGCTTGAGCAGGCCGGTGTCGCCGATGCGGTGCATCTGCTCGGCCGCTATCGGGCCGGTCCGACCTTCGTGCAGGGCGACCTCTCGACCTTGCCGGCCGTGAGTGCCGCGCTGCGTATCGATCGCCCCGAACAGGCCCTGGATGCACTCGCGGAGACGACGGGGCTGAGGATCACCCGCCTGCCGATGGGTGTGGTCATCGTTCACAGATGACGCCGCGTCACGCGTGGAGACGTGATCTGCAGTGATGGCCTTGGGGCTGTGGCTCTGCCGTTCGTCTTACTCCAAGAACGTACCCGCAGCCGCCACGTACGTCGCCGTGTCCGCGCGTGCCGTGGATGACGCCGCGCCTGCGGCTCCGCTTTCCTGACAGGTTTCTCCATGTTCGATTCCCCACGTCCGGGCCGCACTCCGCGCCCGTCCCGACTGTGCGTCGCACTGCTCGCCGCCGGTATCGCCGGCGCTGCACCGCCCGTGCTGGCCCAGAACACTACCAACCCGCAGGCAGCCACGCAGCGCTTCGACATTCCCGCGCAGCCGCTCGACAGCGCGTTGCGCAGCTACATGCGGCAGTCCGGCGTGCAGGTGGTCTATCCGGCTGCGTTGGCCAGCGGCATCACGTCGCAGGCGGTCAATGGCCCGCTCACCGCGGACGAGGCGCTGACGCGGCTGCTGCAGGGCAGTGGCGTGGGCGTGCGCCGGATCGGCGACGGTGCAGTGACACTGGCAGCGACCGGCGCCCTGCACGGGGGATCGCCGACCATCACCGGCCCGCTGCGTGTCGCCGGCGATCGCATCGCTGGAGGCGTTGGCAGCGACGAGGCGCGCCTGCTCGACGCCTACCGTAGCGTCGGCTCGACCACCACGCTGGATCGCACAGCGCTGGAGCGCTTCCGTGGCACATCCAACGGCGACATCGTCAAGGGCGTGGCCGGGGTCACCGCAGGTGATCCGCGCGTGGGCAATGGTTTCGACGTGAACATCCGCGGCATCCAGGGCCAGAGCCGGGTGCCGGTCATCATCGACGGCGGGCAGTCCAGCATGGACACCTACCGTGGCTACGCCGGCCAGTCACAGCGCAGCTATCTTGATCCGGACCTGATCTCCCGCCTGACGATCACCAAGGGCCCCAGCCTGCAGGCCAATGCGTCCGGCGGCATTGGCGGTGTGGTGGAGATGGAGACGTTGAACGTGGGTGACATCCTGCGCGAGGGCCGCGACTTCGGCGTCCGTGTGCGCGGTGGGTTGGCCAACGCCAGCGCCAACAGCGTGCCGGCATACAGCGCCGTACCCCGGACGGACCGCAGCGCCACCGGAAGCCAGTTCTTCAACGTTGCCGCCGCTGGGCAGTGGGACCGCTTCGATCTGGTCGCGGCGTACGCCCACCGTGACAACGGCAACTACTTTTCCGGCAGGCACGGATACGATGACTTTCCGCAGACCCGGCGCACGCTGGCGCCGTTGAATCCGCCGCGAACCGAAGTGTTCAACACCTCCTCGCGCTCGACGTCGGCCCTGCTCAAGGGCACCTGGCGCATCGACGATGCGCAGACGCTCGAAGCCGGCTATCGCCGCTATGAAGGCCGCGCCGGCGAGATCATGGCCTCGCAGATCATCCGCGTCGAACGGGATCGCATTCCACAATGGGACCCGGGCCATGTCGACATGGACAGCTACAGCCTGCGCTATCGCTTCGATCCAGACAGCGAGCGGATCGATCTGCGCGTCAACGCCTGGTACACCGATGCCGACAGCGTGATGTACAACAGCCTGACCGGCATCACGCCGTGGTACTTCGACCGCCGTACCGAGTGGTACGACGCGCCGAGCTTCAGTGGCGATCCGGGCTACAAGGATGCCTACCGCAATCCGCTGCGACAGAAGCGCTTCGGCCTGGATGCCAGCAACACCTCGATCTTCGACACCCGTGCAGGTGTGTTCACGCTCGACTACGGCCTGTCCTACAGCGACGAAGACATCGCACCGGGCAGCGCTGCGCCGATCAAGCAGGATGACCTGGTCAACAACCGTTTCCTGCGCAATGCCGAGCGCAGGGAGTACAGTGCCGTCGCCTCGTTGAAGTGGGCCCCGGACGAGCACTGGGAAATCCAGGCCGGCGGACGCTGGAACCGGATGGACGTGCACGACCGCAACCGCCTGGCCACGCCCGACGCCTACGAGACGCAGGGCCAGTACCGCTACACCGAGCTGCTTGACGGCAATCCGGAACTGCCCTCGTGGCGCGCCAGGCGCATCGCGCTGCTGAACTGGTATCCCGACGCCAACGGCGAATTCACCCAGGCCTCGTTGCTGGCTTCGCCGTACAAGAAGGGCACGGTGGCCGACATCAGCGGCTGGAATTTCTATGACGCCGATGCGCCGCAGGACCTGCAGGTGCCCGTCAGCTGGACCTGGTCGCAGCCGATCCGCCGCCGTGACAGTGCGTTCTCGCCCACAGCCAGCGTGGCCTATCGCTTCAGCGAGGACACGATGGTCTACGTGAAGTATGCCGAAGGTACCAAGCTGCCCAGCCTGTTCGAGACCACGCTGGGCCTGTTCACCGCCGCCAAGCCGGTGGGCGAGCTGAAGCCGGAGCGCGCGCGCAGTTGGGAAATCGGTGCCAGCACCCTCCGCCATGACCTGTTCACCGCCGGTGATCGCCTCGCGCTGAAGCTGGCGTACTTCGATACGCGCATCGATGACCTGATCACGCGCGACTACCGCACGCTGTCGGCCGGCCTGATCCGCAACGTCGACCAGTTCAAGGTCTCAGGCATGGAGTTCCAGTCCAGCTATGACAGCGGCAAGGTATTTGCCGACCTGTCCGCGCATTACTACTTCAAGGCCAAGACCTGCGCCCCGGATATCGCCGCCGAGCGGCGGGCGTACGGTGCACAGCGCAACAACGATGAACTGGCCAGTACGCCGAACTGCGTGGACGGTGGCTTCGAGGGTTCCTACACCAATACGCAGAACCCGCCGCGCTACATGGTGAACCTGACGGCTGGATCGCGCCTGTTCGACGAGCGCCTGACCTTCGGCACCCGGGTGATCCACAACGCCGGCCCGATCAGCAAGCTGGACAAGGACTGGAATGTCGGCCTGTCGGCGATCCAGCAGCTGTACCGGCCCACCACCCTGGTGGATCTGTTCGCCAGCTGGCGCTTCAGCGACCAGCTGTCGGTGGAGGCGAATGTGGACAACGTGACCGATCGTTACTATCTCGATCCGCTCGCCCTGGGCGTGATGCCTGCCCCGGGCCGTACCGCGCGCCTTGCATTCACCTGGAGGTACTGAGCGCGACCTCTGGGCGTCCTGCAGCGGCCGGTGCGGACCGGCCACTGCACCGTCTTGGCGCGACCGGGGCTTACAGCCCGGTCGCTGCCTTCACCGCATCTTCGTGCAGCGACTCGTTCAGTTCATCGACCACCGTGCTCCAGGCCGCATCGGCCTGCAGCGATTCGGCCAGGAACTGCCGCTGGCCATCGTTCCAGTAGGGCGCGTCGGCCACTGCCACGCCGGTAGCCAGCTGGTGGTCGCGGATGAAGCGGGCGATGCCCTCGGCGCTGGCATCCAGGCCCAGCTGCAGGAACAGGTTGGTCATGCGCGGTTCGGTGGTGATCATCATCGGCTCCTGGCGGGAAAGGGGAGGGGCATTATCGACGCAAGCGGGCTTGGGGAAAGCCCTGCGCCGCACGTCTACAGCAGGACGTCTCTCCCAGGTACCTCCCGTGAACGCACACATCGCTCCTGAAGACAGCCGCAGCCTGCGCCTCAAGGCCGCCACGCGCGACAGCCACGGCGCACTGGACAAGCGCATCATGGCCGGTGACATCTTTGCCGATCACAGCAGCTTCGCCCGCTTCCTGCGCGTGCAGTACCGTTTCCACCGCAGCATCGACGGGCTGTACGCCAGCCCGGCGCTGGACGCATTGCTGCCGGGGCTTGCCGCGCGTCGGCGTCTGCAGCAGGTGGCGGCTGATCTGCACGACCTGGGACAGGATCTCCCCGGCGAGGACATCGCGCCGCTGGCGAGTGACCTGCCGTTGCCGATGGCGCTGGGGTGGCTGTACGTGGCCGAAGGCTCGAACCTGGGGGGCACGGTGCTGTACAAGATGGCCGCGCGGCTTGGCCTGGACCAAGGGTTCGGTGCGCGCCACCTGGCTGCGCACCCGGACGGCGCGGCCCGCCACTGGCGGGAATTCACCGCCGCGTTGGATTTGGTGCCCCTGAGCGCCGCGCAGGAACAGCAGGTGATCGATGCCGCCGATGCCGCGTTCCGCAGCGTGCATGGCCACGTCGAAATCGAGTTCGGCTGATGCCCGGGCTCTGCCTGCGGGCGATGCGCTGATGCGCTGGCTGTGGTTCGCGCTGGGCTGGGTGATGGTCGGGCTGGGGGTGATCGGCGCGTTGCTGCCGGTAATGCCCACCACCATCTTCCTGATCCTGGCGCTGGGCTGCTTCGCGCGCAGTTCGCCACGGTTCGAGCAACGGCTGCTGGCACATCCGCGCTACGGCCCGCCGCTGCGACTGTGGCGGGAACAGGGCGCCGTGTCGCGCCGGGGCAAGGCATTGGCCAGCGCCGGCATGGCGGTGGGGTTCGCCTTGTTCTGCTGGGGCGCACACCCTTCCTGGCGCCTGCTGTTGGGCGTGGGCCTGTTCTTCGCGGTCAGCGCCGGCTATGTGCTCAGCCGGCCGGCGCCACGGTTGGAGCCGCCCCAGAGTGTCGAACGTGGCGATGTCGGCGATCCGCGCCGCTGCGGGCGTCGCTGGAATCGCTGAGTCCGCGTGAGAGGGTGGAACCGGGCCCACGCCCGGCTCCACCGATCCGCTACAGCAGCGGCACCAGCAGCAGCGCCACGATGTTGATGATCTTGATCAGCGGATTGATCGCCGGGCCTGCCGTGTCCTTGTACGGGTCGCCGACCGTGTCGCCGGTCACCGCGGCCTTGTGCGCTTCGCTGCCCTTGCCGCCGAAGTGGCCATCCTCGATGTACTTCTTGGCGTTGTCCCAGGCACCGCCACCGGTCGTCATCGAAATCGCCACGAACAGGCCGGTGACGATCGTACCGATCAGCAGGCCCCCCAGCGCGCGTGGGCCCAGCAGCAGGCCGACCACCACCGGCACCACCACCGGCAGCAGCGAGGGCAGGATCATCTCGCGGATCGCAGAACGGGTCAGCATGTCCACGGCCTTGTCATACTGCGGCTTGCCGGTGCCCTGCATGATGCCCGGGATGTCGCGGAACTGCCGGCGCACTTCCTCCACCACCGCACCGGCGGCGCGACCCACCGCCTCCATAGCCATCGCGCCGAACAGGTAGGGAATCAGTCCGCCGATCAGCAGGCCGATGATCACCGTGTGGTCACTGAGGTCGAAGCGGAACTCCTGCCCGGGGTTCGCCGCCTGCAGGTTGTGCGTGTAGTCGGCGAACAGCACCAGTGCCGCCAGCGCCGCCGAGCCGATCGCATAGCCCTTGGTCACTGCCTTGGTGGTGTTGCCCACCGCGTCAAGCGGATCGGTGATGTCCCGGATCTCCGAGGGCAGTTCGGCCATCTCCGCGATGCCGCCCGCGTTGTCGGTGATCGGTCCGTAGGCGTCGAGGGCCACGATCATGCCGGCCATCGACAGCATGGCGGTGGCGGCGATGGCGATGCCGTACAGGCCGCCCAGCGCGTAGGCGCCCCAGATCGCGGCACAGACCGCCACCACCGGCAGCGCGGTGGACTTCATCGAGATGCCGAGGCCGGCGATGATGTTGGTGCCATGTCCGGTGGTCGACGCCTGGGCGACGTGCTGCACCGGCTTGTACTGGGTACCGGTGTAGTACTCGGTGATCCAGACGATCAGGCCGGTCAGGACCAGGCCGATGAGGGCGCAGCCATACAGTGCCAATGGACCGTGCACGTTGTCGGACATCAGCCCCGTGGTGATCGGGTAGAAGGCGATCGCCGCCAGGACACCGGACACGATCACGCCCTTGTACAGGGCTCCCATGATCGAGCCACCGGGCTTCACCTTGACGAACAGCGCGCCGATGATCGATGCGATGATCGACACGCCTCCCAGCACCAGCGGATACAGCACGGCGTTGGCGCCGGCTTCGGCGAGCATCAGGCTGCCCAGCAGCATGGTGGCGATCACCGTGACCGCGTAGGTTTCGAACAGGTCGGCGGCCATGCCGGCGCAGTCACCGACGTTGTCGCCGACGTTGTCGGCGATCACCGCCGGGTTGCGCGGATCGTCTTCGGGAATGCCGGCTTCGACCTTGCCGACCAGGTCGGCGCCGACGTCGGCGCCCTTGGTGAAGATGCCGCCGCCCAGGCGTGCGAAGATCGAGATCAGGGAAGAGCCGAAGGCCAGGCCGACCAGCGCATGCAGCGCCTGGTCCATCTGCAGCCCGAGCCGCAGCAGCAGGGCGTAATAGCCGGCCACGCCCAGCAGGCCCAGCCCGACCACCAGCATGCCGGTGATCGCGCCGCCACGGAACGCTACGTCCATCGCGGCGCTGATGCCGTTGCGTGCGGCTTCAGCGGTCCGCACGTTGGCGCGCACCGACACGTTCATGCCGATGTAGCCGGCAACGCCGGACAGCACCGCACCCACCGCGAAACCCACAGCGGTGTACCAGCTCAGGAACACGCCTACGAGCACGAACAACACTGCGCCGGCGATGCCGATGGTCAGGTACTGGCGGTTCAGATAGGCGCGTGCGCCCTCCTGGATCGCGGTGGCGATCGCGACCATGCGCTCATTGCCGGTGGGTTGGCGCAGGATCCAGCGCGCCGAGACGATTCCGAACAGGATCGCGAGAATGGCGCAGCCCAGCGCCAATGACAGCCCGTGACGTTCCAGCATTAGACCCCTCCGCAGAATGGATGATGAGCATCCAGTGGCGATGAACTTCACCACGAGGGGGACGACGGGCTGCAGCCTGGAACCAACCCGTGCCGACCGTGGCGGTCGTCCGACGTATGGCGGTGTTCAGCATTCCCTGGTGGCCGCAGTATGCGTGCACATGCGCCCGGATGGTAGCGCCGTGCGTGGCAGGCGCAGCGCTTGCCCTCCAGCGACGCGCCTTTGCACCCTGTTAAGCCTTCCTCTGCAAGCCTGCGCTCAGTCCTGAAGGAGACCCTCCCATGCGTCTGTCCCTGTTGATGCTTGCCGCCCTTGTGCCGGCAATGCCTGCATTTGCCGCCGAGACCCCGGAGCTGCAACGCGCGGTGGGTGCGCCGCAGGCGGTGGCAGCGGTACACACGCTACGGCAGATCCCCGAGGCCTGTGCGCGGCTGGAGGGCGCCTTCACCGGCCAGGCTGCCGAGCCGTATCGATTCGCCGTGGTCCGTACCAGCGAGCAGTGCCAGCCGCGCGCTCGCTTTGTCGACTTCGCCAAAGCGCAGCCCGCTGTCGACAAGGGCTGGAAGCTCAATGACGTGATCCGCGTGCCGAGCGCGACGTGCCCGGCACAGCAGGCGGTGGTGCGGGTGTGGCGTCTGCCGGTCGACAACCGCCAGGCGCTGGACGGTCAGGGGCAGTCGCGTATCTACCTGGAAGAAGCAAAGAAGCAGGCCGCCGCCGGCAGGATCCCGCAGGTGACGATGTTCGCCGCGCAGCTGCAGATGGAAGGCAAGGCCTGCAACTGACGCCGTCCGGCGGGGCGAAGCCATGCATGGCGTGGATGTACTTCGGCGCGCATCGGTAGCGCCGGCCATGCCCGGTGGAGAGCCTGGTAGTGCCGGCCACCGGCTGGCACCCCTGCCATCAGTCGGCCAGCTTCGCACCGCGCGCCACCAGCAGGTCACGCAGTGCCGAACGATGGCAGTGCGCCTCATCCTCGCAGTAGCAGCCCACGCTGATGTCGGTGTGCTGCGACAGCGCGGCCAGCAGATCCAGCGCGTGGGCTGCGTCGGGCGCCTTCATCTCGGCCCGGTAGCTGCGGAAGAAGGCATTCCAGTCGGCCGCGGTGGTCGCCCCGCGAGCCTGTTTCACTCGTTCCGCACTGGGCGACAACGTCGGGAACCAGACGTCGTACCAGTCCTGGCGGGCGAACTCGCTGCGCGGCACGCCGCGTGGCGGGCGGCGTACGGTGCCGATGCGCAGGCCTTCGCCCGGAACGCGCGGAGAACCGAGGCGGACGATCCGCAGGGCCATGATCGCCGTCAGACCTCGAAGGCGGGCAGCGTCTTCTTCACTGCCACATTCTTCAGCGTCACATACTTCGGCAGGCCATCGGCGCCGTACGGCAGCGGCGCTTCGCCCTTGATCAGCGGTGACAGATAGGCGCGCGCCCGGGCAGTGATGCCGAAGCCGTCGCGCCGGATGAAGCCGGCCGGCATCTTCTTCTCGTGGTTGGCGATCTTCGACAGCGGTGCGGACTCGATCTTCCAGCGGTACGGTGCGTCACTGCTGCGCACGATCACCGGCATCACCCCGTTCCGGCCCTTCAATGCCAGCTGCACCGCAGCCTTGCCCACGGCCTGCGCCTGGTCCCAGTCGGTGCGGCTGGCGATGTGGCGGGCCGAGCGCTGCAGGTAATCGGGCAGGGCCCAGTGCACCTTCAGCCCCAACTGGTCCTTGACCCGGCCGGCGAGGTGCGCGGCGACGCCGCCCAGCTGCGAATGACCGAATGAATCCTTGCTGCCGCCGGCATCGGCGACGAAGCGGCCATCCGCTGTGGCGATGCCCTCGGAGGCCACGACCACGCAGTAACCGACGCGTTCGACCACCGCCTTGACCTTGGCCAGGAAGGCCGACTCGTCATAGGCACGTTCGGGCAGCAGGATGATGTGCGGGGCCTCGTCGTCGCCATTGCCGGCCAGGCCCGCGGCAGCGGCCAGCCACCCGGCATGGCGGCCCATCGCTTCGTAGATGAAGACGCGGGTGGAGGTCTCGGCCATCGCGGCGACATCCAGCGCCGCCTCGCGCACCGACACGGCGGTGTACTTGGCGGCGGAGCCGAAGCCGGGGCAGGTATCGGTAACGGCCAGGTCGTTGTCGATGGTCTTCGGCACGCCGATGCAGGTCAGGTCGTAGCCGGAGGCCTTGGCCAGCTGCGAGACCTTCAGTGCGGTATCGGCCGAATCGTTGCCGCCGTTGTAGAGGAACCAGCGCACGTCGTGCGCGCGCAGGACCTGCAGCAGACGTTCGTAGCGCGCACGGTCGGCATCGAGCGACTTCAGCTTGAAGCGGCACGAACCGAAAGCACCGCCCGGTGTATGGGCGAGGGCGCGGATTGCCGCCGCACTCTCCCTGCTGGTATCGATCAGCTCTTCGCGCAGGGCGCCAAGGATGCCGTTGCGGGCCGCCAGGACCTTGATGCCCTTGGCCCGGGCCTGTTCGATCACCGCCGCAGCGGTGGCATTGATGACCGCCGTGACACCACCGGACTGGGCATAGAGGAGGGTACCGTTGCGCATGCTTCTACCTGCTCGGGGGAGGGACATTGCAGGGACATTACCCGGATGCGGTAAAGTGGCGCTATTGCGGTGCAGCGATACCGGACCGTCCGGGACGCGAACCTTCTTTGTTTTCAACACGTTGGAGTCAGGTCAATGCGATTGGTTCTGTTGGGACCGCCCGGTTCGGGCAAGGGGACACAGGCGACGCGCCTGAAGGACAAGCTGGGCATCGCCCATATCTCGACCGGCGACATGCTGCGTGCTGAGATCGCTGCGGGCTCGGAGCTGGGCAAGCAGGCGAAAGCCGTGATGGATGCCGGCAACCTGGTGTCGGACGAGATCCTGCTGGGCATGCTTGAGTCGCGACTGGCCCAGGCGGATGTCGCCAAGGGTTTCATCCTGGATGGCTACCCGCGCAACGTGGCGCAGGCCAACGCGCTGGACGGCCTGCTGGCCAAGATCGGTCAGCCGCTGGATGCGGTGGTGCAGCTGGATGTGGCCACCGAACTGCTGGTCGAACGCATCGCCGGCCGCGCCAAGGAGCAGGGCCGCGCCGACGACAACCCCGAATCGGTGCGCCAGCGCCTGCAGGTCTACAACGACCAGACCGCGCCGGTGGTGGATTTCTATGCAGGCCGGGGCACCCTGGCCCGCGTCGATGGCGTCGGCGAGCTCGACGAGATCGAAGCCCGCATCCTGGCCGCGATCAAGGCCTGAACCACGCGCGGCCGGCTGCGGCCGGCATGCAGAACACAGGCCTGGTCCTTGCGGACCAGGCCTGTGTCGTTTTCATAGGTGCCAGCGGAGGGCTTGCTCAGGGCCCCGCAGCATGAGCTCCCTTGGGGATGGCCTCTTGGGGAGTAGGACCGGTTCGGGTACTGCGGCTGGCAATCCGAATTGTGTCCGGGTTCACAGAACATCGCTATCGGGAATTCCCTGACAGGTGGCTGGAGTTTTCTCACATCGGGTGTAGGACTTGTCTGACCCCATTACGGACATTGGCCCTATACAGCCGTGATCGGTCACAATCCTCGCTCATGAGCAGCGTACATATCCTTGCAATCGCCGGCACCTTCATGGGTGGCGTGGCCGCCCTGGCGCGGGAACTGGGCCATACGGTCAGCGGCAGCGACCAGGCCATCTATCCGCCGATGTCGACCCAGCTGGAGCAGCTGGGCATCACCCTGGACCAGGGCTACCGGGCTGACAGCGTGCCGGCTGGAACCGACCAGGTGGTGATCGGCAACGCGCTCTCGCGTGGCAACCCGGCCGTGGAGGCCGTGCTCGACGCCGGCCAGCGCTACAGCTCCGGCGCCCAGTGGCTGTCCGAGCAGGTGCTGCCGGGCCGCGACACGCTGGCTGTGGCCGGCACTCACGGCAAGACCACCACCACGACCATCCTCACCTGGCTGCTGGAGAATGCCGGTCGCGCACCGGGTTTCCTGATCGGTGGTGTGGCCGAGGATTTCGGCGTTTCCGCCCGCCTCGGCCAAGGGCGTGAGTTCGTGGTGGAAGCCGATGAGTACGACACCGCCTTCTTCGACAAGCGCAGCAAGTTCGTCCACTACCGGCCGCTGGTCGCCATCCTCAACAATCTCGAATACGACCACGCCGACATCTTCCCGGACGTGGCCGCGATCCAGCGTCAGTTCCACCACCTGGTGCGTACCGTGCCTGCGCGCGGCCGCCTGATCGTCAACGGCGAGGACGTGCACCTGGCCGAAGTGCTGGCAATGGGCTGCTGGACGCCGGTCGAGCGTTTCGGATTCGATCCGGCGCTGGAATGGCATGCCGAACTGCTGGCCGCCGATGGCAGCGCCTTCCGCGTGCACCATCGCGGGCAAGCGCTGGGCGACGTGCAATGGTCGCTGCTGGGGCGGCACAACGTGCTCAATGGCCTGGCAGCGCTGGCCGCTGCACATGCGGTGGGCGTGGCACCGGCCGAGGTGATTCCGGCGCTGGCGCGCTTCCGCAGCGTCAAGCGGCGCATGGAAGTGATCGGCAGCCACGACGGCATCACCGTCTACGACGACTTCGCGCACCATCCCACCGCGATCGCCACCACCCTCGAGGGCCTGCGCGCCAAGGTGGGCGATGCACGCATCGTGGTGGCGATGGAACCGCGCAGCAATTCGATGCGGCTGGGCGCACATGCACAAGCGCTTGCGCCCTCGCTGGCGCTGGCCGACGAGGTGGTGTTCCTGCATCGTCCCGAGCTGGCCTGGGACGCGGCGTCGGTGATCGCAGCGGTGCGCGGCCACGCGCACGCGGTACCCGATACCGACGCCTTGCTGGCACAGCTGCAGGAGCGCGTGCACCGCGGTGACCACGTGGTGTTCATGTCCAATGGTGGCTTCGATGGCGCGCCGCGCCGTTTCCTCGCAGCACTGCAGGCGCGATGAGCACGGACGCGTCACTGCCCCTGTTCCCGCTGCACAGCACCCTGCTGCCTGGTGCGGCGATCGGCCTGCGCGTGTTCGAGCGCCGCTATCTGGACCTGATCCGCGACAGCGGCCGCAGTGCTGAAGGATTCGGCGTCTGCCTGATCCTCGATGGCCAGGAGGTCGGTGCGCCGGCAACGCCGGCCGCCTACGGCGTGCAGGTACGCATCGAGGACTTCGATGTCGGCGCCGACGGCGTGCTGCAGCTGCGCCTGCGCGGCACCCGCCGCTTCCATGTCGAGCGCACCCGGGTACGCGACAACGGCCTGGTGGTGGCCGATGTGCGCTGGTGCGAAGAAGACCCGGATGACGAGCTGCGTCCACAGCATGCGCTGCTGGCCACCGTGCTGGGTCACATCATCGAGCAGGCCGGCGAAGCCTACGCTCCGGCCAACCCAGCGTTGCTGGACCAGGCAAGCTGGGTCGGCTGGCGGCTGGCCGAGCTGCTGCCGCTGAGCGAACAGCAGCGCCTGCAACTGCTGCAGCTGGATGATCCGCACCAGCGGCTGCAGCAGCTGCTGGGCTGGATGCCGTAAAGAATCATCCCGCGCAGCGCGTGGATCTGGCACCGCCTGGCATGGCCCGGCGCTACCGGAATGCCGCGTGGTAGCGCGCGCCATGCTCGGCGGCATCGGGAACCCGCGCGGTAGCGCCGGGCCATGCCCGGCGGCCCCGGGAACCGCGCGGTAGCGCCGGGCCCTGCCCGGCGGCTCCTCACGGCGTGATGGTCTTCAACCTCAGTACCGGCAACCCGGTTTCACTGTGCACATCCTCGCGTTGCGGCAGGTCCTGCACGGCATCCTTCACCGCGTTCAACGCCGGATCCACGCCGCGCAGCGGGTGCCACATGCCGATCCACTGGAAGTGGCGCTCGTAGCGCAGGGTCTGTGCGCTGCCCAGCCACAGTGGCGTGTCGCCCGGCTGCAGCTGCACGGCGGCCGGCCACAGGCGCAGCACGTAGCGCTCGTCCGGACGCGCGCCTTGGCGCACCATCAGCAATGCTTCCACGCGCGTGTCCAGTGTTGCCGGCAACACCGGCAGCTGCTCCGCACCGGTATCCTTGTCCAGCATCAGCAATGCTTCCTGCCAGCCGGCCTGCTTCTGCAGCGTCCAGCCGCGCGCCTCCAGCTGTGCCTGCAACGGGGCCAGGGGACCGGCGACCTGCACATCGAGCGGCCAGCGCTGGTCATCGTCGAACTCGTTGCGGCGCGCCGGCAGCGCGGACCAGTCGTGCTGCCACCACGCCTGCAGATCCATCGCCTGTGCGGCGGGCAGGGAGGGCTCGAAACGTTCCAGCTTCACCGCGATGTTGCGCGGCGCATACCACATCGCGGCCACGGCGAAGACGCCGTAGAACAGCCAGGCGACCGGTTTGACCCAGAACGACCGGTTGAACCGGCGCCGGTAAGCGATGCCCAGCACCAGCAGCCAGAACGTGCCGAACAGCATGCCGCCGATCACGTCGCTCAGCCAGTGTGCGCCCAGATACAGACGCGAGAAGCCGATCAGGCTGACCACGATGCCCGATACCAGGTACGGCCAGACGCGGGTGCGGCCGGGCATCTCGCGCGCGATCAGGACCGCGAAGAAGCCGAAGGTGATGGTGGCCATGGTCACCGAGACCGACGGGAAGCCGAAGCCGCTGCTGGCGTCGACCGGGCGGACCACATCCACGGTCGCGCCCAGCAGCAGGGTCAGGGCCAGGCCGAAGGCGAGCGCGGCCAGCCAGTGCGCCGCAGCCATCCAGCGGCGGCGCCAGATCAGGTATCCCATCGCCGCGGCAGTGGCCGGCAGCAGTACCGGCCATGCGCCGAGCGAGGCCAACGCTGCCATCGGGTAGTCGGCCAGCGGGTTGCGCAGCGCCAGCATGGCCTGGTGCACCAGCAGATCGACCGCAAGCGGTTCACCGTGCGCGACCACCAGGGTGAGCAGTGCGAACCAGCCCCAGCCGAGCAGCAGCAGCATCAGTGCCAGCATCGCCAACGGCACCGACTCGCGGCGCTTCGGGTCGAGCACGCCGACCGTGTAACGGCCCAGGGTCGGATGGCGGTTGGACCAGTCGAGCAGGCGCGACAGCCAATGATCCATGCGCGCGGCGGACCAGCGGTAGCCGTACAGCACGATTGCCCAGACCAGGCTGAGGATCACCGCGAGCAGGCCGACCACCACCACCAGGCGACCGGCCACGGCCGCGACCGCGTCATAGGCTTCGCCCAGGATCCAGCCGGGCGCCAGGAACAGCACGGCCCAGGAAATGCTGGCGATGCCGCTGGCCTGCATGTAGCGGCTGGCGGGCATGTTCATCATGCCGGCGATGGCGGGCACGAACGGCCGGATCGCGCCGACGTAGCGGGCCACCAGAATGCTCTTGAAGGCATTGCGGCGGAACAGGTTCTCGCCACGGTCCAGCAGTTGCGGGTAGCGGCTGAACGGCCACACGCCGCGCAGGCGATCGCCCCAGCGGCGGCCGATCCAGTAGCTGATGCCGTCGCCCGCGAACGCACCCAGCGCTGCCGCAGCGACCGCATACGGCCCGGAGATCTGGCCCAGGCCGATGAACACGCCCACGGCGAACAGCAGGGGCAGCGCGGGCACGATGGCGCCGAGAATGATGACCGCATCGCAGAACGCGATCAGAAAAATGACCGCGCCCGCCAGCACGGGATGAGCGGCAATCCACGCGAGCGTGGCGTCGATCCATGAAGAGTCCATTGCCTGATTATAAAGGCGTGAAGGTGACTGGTTCCCAGCCGCTTGCCGACCGTTTGCCACCGTCGGCATCGCCTAGAATGGCGCCATGCCGCATTCGACAGACGTCCCACCGCATGCATTGAAGGCCGACAGCTTCGGCCGCATCCTTCGTATGGAGGGTTCCGACGGGCCGTTCGTGCGCCGCGATCTGGGGGCGACGCCGCTGTGGCTGCGCCTGCCGGCGTGGTGGCTGGCCCGGCGCGAAGCGCGCGCGCTGCGCCATATCCACGGCATGGCCGATGTCCCGCGGCTGATCGATTGGGATGGCCGTCACCTGGATCGCAGTTTCATGGCCGGCGATGCCATGTACCAGCGCCCGCCGCGCGGCGACCTCGCCTGGTTCCGCGCCGCGCGGCGCCTGCTGCAGCAGCTGCACCGGCGCGGCGTCGCCCACAACGACCTGGCCAAGGAGGCCAACTGGCTGGTCACCGACGATGGTCGTCCGGCGCTGATCGATTTCCAGCTGGCGGTGATCGGCAATCCGCGCTCGCGCTGGATGCGCCTGCTGGCCCGCGAGGATCTGCGCCATCTGCTCAAGCACAAGCGCATGTATTGCCGCGAGTCATTGACGCCGGTGGAGAAGCGCGTGCTCAAGCGCACGTCGTGGGTACGCGAGCTGTGGTTCGCCACCGGCAAGCCGGTCTACCGCTTCGTCACACGGCGCATCCTGCACTGGGAAGACAACGAAGGACAGGGGCCGAAGCCGTGAGGCCGTGGCATGTAGTGACCACGCTGCCGAGCGCGGCCAGCGTCCTCCATCGGCAGCTGGCGGGTGCGGGTTTCGTGCACGCCTGCCGCGTTGCGACCCATCGACAGGGGCGCAGTGCGCTGCAGGCCTATCGCGACATGGCAGCGACGGTCCCCGCGTGGTTTGACGGGCTGATGGCGCTGCGCAACCAGGGCATGCGCCTGCTCGGGATGAAGGATCTGGGTTCGCTGCGTGCGGTGCAGGCTGCGCAGCATCCGTGTCCCGGGCAGCGGCTCGGCATTTTCACCCTGCAGTCGCTGCACGATGATGCCATCGTGCTGGAGGATGACGACAGGCACCTGCACGTGCAGCTGGCGCTGCAGTGGCAGGGCGACACGCTGGAAGTGGCGACGGTGGTGCATACGCACAATGCATTCGGGCGCCTGTACATGCTGCCGGTGGCCCCGATGCACCGGCTGATCGTGCCGCATCTGCTGCGCAGGCAGGTGCGCGCGTACGGGTAGGCCGGGCCCGGCGGCACCCGGCGCTACCGGAGCGCTAGTGCGTTGCCGGCACCAGCTGCTGGCCAATGAAGTTCCGCTTGGCATCGAAGTCATAACCGATCTGCAGCTGCCCCACATCCGGGCAGGCATGGCAGTCGCGCAGCGGTGTGCGGTACAGCAGGCGGATGCCGCCGCCTTCCAGCGGCGCGGTGCCCGCGGCCTGCGCCGGTGCGAACGGCGTCGCCTGCGGATTGGCCTTCAGCACTGCCTGCACGGTCGGATCGGCGCGCAGCGCATCGTCCAGCTGCACCGCATCGACATCGATGCGCCTGCCGCCTGCGTCCACCAGGCGTGTACCTTCGTTGGTATTGGCACGGAAGGGATATTCAACCGTGGCCACGCCCAGTCCGTCATGCTCATGCCACGCGCTGACATAGGCCAGTTCGCCGCCGGTGGAAAGCTGCTCGGCGGCCGTGATCGCATCCGAGCTGGCGCCGCCGTTGCGCATCGCATCGCGCAGGCAATCGCGTGTCGCCGCATCGCCTCCCTGGCGGCAGGCGTTGAGGTCGCCGTCCCAGACCACCGCCTCGCTCCAGCGCATCCGTCCATCGGTTGCTGCCTTCTCCGCGCTGGGGGTGTCCGTGGCGACGGGTTCCTTGCCGGGCTCGGGCGAGCTGCCCTGGCAGGCGGTCATTACGGCGAGTGCGAGGGCAGGCAGCAGCAGACGGGAACGGCGCATGGCGTGGACCTCGTGCGTTGACTGGAGGCCCGAGTATCGTCAAGAACGGGTGAACTCCGCGTCGGCGCGGCATACTAGCCGCTCATTGCATACGCTGGAGTCTGGGACGTGGGCAGTCTGCAGGGCAAGACCCTTTTCATCACCGGTGCCTCGCGTGGCATCGGCCTGGCGATCGCGCTGCGTGCCGCGCGCGATGGTGCCAACGTGGCCATCGCGGCCAAGTCGTCGGTGCCGAACCCGAAGCTGCCGGGCACCATCCACAGCGCCGCCGACGCGGTGAATGCGGCCGGTGGCCAGGGCCTGGCATTGAAATGCGACATCCGCGAGGAAGAGCAGGTAAAGGCGGCCGTCGCCGCTACGGTCGATACCTTCGGCGGCATCGACATCCTGATCAACAATGCCAGCGCGATCTGGCTGCGCGGCACGCTGGAGACACCGATGAAGCGCTTCGACCTGATGCAGCAGGTCAATGCGCGTGGCAGTTTCCTGTGCGCGCAGGCCTGCCTGCCGTACCTGCTGCAGGCGCCGAATCCACACATCCTCACCCTGGCGCCGCCGCCGAGCCTGGAGCCGAAGTGGTGGGGTGTGCATACCGGCTACACGCTGGCGAAGATGGGGATGAGCTTCGTCACCCTCGGTCTTGCCGCCGAGTTCGGGCCGCAGGGCGTGGCGGTCAATGCGCTGTGGCCGCGCACGGTGATCGCCACCGACGCCATCAACATGATCCCCGGCGTTGACGCAGCGGGATGCCGCACGCCGCAGATCATGGCCGATGCCGCGCATGCAGTGCTGGTACGCGAAGCCGCGGGATTCCACGGCCAGTTCCTGATCGATGACGAGGTGCTGGCACAGGCCGGTATCACCAATCTGTCCGGCTATGCGGTGGATCCGTCGCGGCCGCTGCTCCCGGATCTGTTCCTCGACTGATCCGGCGCGAGTGTCATGAGCGGCCAACTGCGATAGAATTCGCGGCTGTAATCGTTTTCAACAAGGATGTGCGTAGATGCTCCGTCGTGCCACTGCAGCGCTGCTCGCTGCGTCGTTGTCGCTTACCCTGGTCGCCTGTGGTGGCAAGCCGTCCACCTCGCCCGGCACGTCCGACAAGACTGATGCCGCGCCGACGCAGGATGCCCAGCAGCAGCTGACCGCCAAGCTCAATGCCTATATCGGCTGCTTCAACGCGGTCGATTCCGAGGTGCATGGCAGCGCCCGCTCCTACACGGGATGGATCAAGGATCTGGAGGCCGGTCCGAGCGGACGCGAGACCCGTGTGTACGGACCGAGCGAGATCGACGACTACGACATGAAGCAGTGCGACGCACCGATCACCGAGGCCATCGCGGCCCAGCCCGCGCTGCCGGAACTCGATGCGGCGGCTGGCCGCTACCTGCAGGCGCTGAAGGCGCTGGTGCCGGTCAGCCATGAGGCACACGACTACTACGAGCGCCAGGATTACGAGGACGACCAGTTCGCCAAGGGCAAGCAGCTGCACGCGCCGCTGATGGCTGCGTTCAAGGCCTTCGCGGGCGCCAGCGAAACGTTCAACGTTGAACTGGAGCGCCAGAACGATGCTGCCCAGCGCGAGCAGCTCAAGGCGCTGGAACAGGCCGAGGGCCGCACCCGCGAGTACTACCGGCTGGCGATGATGCTGGAAGCGAAAGCGATCATGGACCTGATGGGCGACGACGATTTCGATCCGGCGCAGGCCGGTGAGCGGCTGCAGGCCTTCAATCGCATTTCCGACGAAGCACATGCCAAGGTGGCCGATCAGGAACCGGGCAAGCTGGACTGGAACAGCTTCGAGCGCGAGGCCGAGAACTTCCGTCGCGAAGGCAAGGAGCGCCTGCAGCGGGTCAGCAGCAAGACCCCGTACAACGACTTCGAGCGGCGCATGCTGGATTCGCCCTCGATGGCTCCGCGGGGTTCGGCCGGGCGACTGCTGCATGTCTACAACGCGCTGGTGTTCCAGAGCAACCGGCAGTAGATCCGGGTGACAGTCCAGTGTGCCGACGCGCTGGTCAGTGCCAGCAATCAGATGCGCTGAGGCGGGGACGGTGGCAGGCCGCTCACCGCCCCGCGCAGGTACGGGTCAGCGGTTGAATGTCTCCGGCAGCGCGTTGCCGCAGGCCCGGCAGTGCCGTGCATCCGGTTCGTGGCCTTCCAGCCCGCAGTGCGGGCAGCCCCGGGCATCGCGGCGCGCCGCCAGCTCGGCCTCGCGCATGGTGCTGGCCAGTTCGGCGGTGTAGATGCCGGTGGGCACGGCAATGATGCTGTAGCCGATCAGGATCAGCACGGACGTGACGAAGCGGCCGAGCACTGTCTGCGGCACGATGTCGCCGAAGCCGACCGTGGCCATGGTCACCACCGCCCAGTACATGCTGGCAGGAATGTTGCTGAAGCCGTTTTCCGGTCCTTCGATCACGTACATCAGCGCGCCGGCGATGATGGTGATGGTGATCACCGTGAACAGGAACACCAGGATCTTCCGCCGGCTGCGCCACAGCGACTGCATCAGCACGCCGCTTTCCTCGATGTAGCGGGTCAGCTTGAGGATGCGGAACACGCGCAGGATGCGCAGTGCACGCACCACCAGCAGGCTCTGCGCGCCGGGGATGAACATCGACAGGTACGCGGGCAGGATCGACAGCAGGTCGATGATGCCCCACACGCTCACGGCATAGCGCAGCGGGCGCTTGACCACCGCCAGCCGCAGCAGGTACTCGGCGGTGAAGATGAGGGTGAAGCCCCATTCGAGCACGTACAGGCTGGTGGACCACTCGGCGTGCAGGTGCTGCACGCTGTCGATCATCACCACCAGGATGCTGGCGATGATGGTCACCACCAGCAACAGGTCGAAATTGCGCGAGGGCCGGGTATCGTGCCGGTAGATGATGTCGAACCACTGGCGGCGCCAGCCGGTTTCGGCGGCGGGGTTCAGCTGGGGGGCGGAGAACGGTCGCATGGGCGCATTGTGCCGCAGGGGTTCCGGCGCGAGAATGGGCATTCCTGAATCCTGCCGACTGCCATGACCGCCGCGACCGACCCGCTGATCTCCCTTTCGCACTACTACCTGCCGGTCTACAAGCCTCGCCAGGTGGTGCTGGAGCGTGGCCAGGGCGCCCGCGTGTGGGACAGCCAGGGCCGTGAGTTCATCGATCTGGCGGCCGGTATCGCCGTGTGCGGCCTGGGCCACAACGACCCGGATCTGGTGGCGGCACTGGTCGAGCAGGCCGGCAAGCTCTGGCACACCAGCAATGTGTTCTACAGCGCACCGCCGCTGCACCTGGCAGAAGAGCTGGTGAAGGCCAGCCGCTTCGCCGAGCGCGTGTTCCTGTGCAATTCCGGCGCCGAAGCCAATGAAGTGGCGATCAAGATGGTGCGCAAGTGGGCCTCCAGCCAGGGGCGGCCGGCTGACAAGCGGGTGATCATCACGTTCCGTGGCAGCTTCCACGGCCGCACCCTGGGCGCGGTGACCGCCACCGCCCAGCCGAAGTACCAGGAAGGCTATGAGCCGCTGCCCGGTGGCTTCCGCTACATCGACTTCAACGACGAAGTGCAGCTGGAAACGGCGATGGCCGCGGGCGACGTGGCGGCGGTGATGCTGGAGCCGGTGCAGGGCGAGGGCGGCGTGATGCCGGCCAAGTCCGGTTTCCTCAAGCGCGTGCGCGAGCTGTGCGACCAGCACGGCGCGCTGCTGGTGCTGGATGAGATCCAGGCGGGCATGGGCCGTACCGGCACGCTGTTCGCGCACTGGCAGGATGACGTGGTGCCGGACATGGTCACCCTGGCCAAGGCGCTGGGAGGCGGCTTCCCCATCGGCGCGATGCTGGCCGGCCCGAAGGTCGCCGAGACCATGCAGTTCGGTGCGCACGGCACCACCTTCGGTGGCAATCCGCTGGCTGCTGCCGTCGCCCGCGTAGCGCTGCGCAAGCTGGCCTCGCCGGAGATCGCCGCCAACGTCAGCCGCCAGTCGAAGGCGCTGCGCGATGGTTTCGCCCGCATCAGCGAGGAATTCGGTGTGTTCAGTGGCGTGCGGGGGCGCGGACTGATGCTGGGCGCGGTCCTGGCCAAGGACTTCGCCGGGCAGGCCGGTGCCATCCTCGATCACGCGGCCGAACACGGCCTGCTGACCCTGCAGGCCGGTCCGGACGTGCTGCGCTTCGTGCCGTCGCTGAACATTACCGACGAGGAAGTGGCCGAGGGCCTCAAGCGCCTGCGTGCGGCGATCGCTGCGTTCGTCGCGGCGCGCTGATTCACCGATACGGTAGCGCCGGGCCATGCCCGGCGAGCGCCGCGGATCGGGATCAGGAGACGCCGGGCATGGCCCGGCGCTACCTCACCGCGTAGCGCTTCCGTTGGCCTCAAAAGCGCCTGCCTGCCGCCGTTGCAGCGTTCATCGCGGCGCGCTGATTCACCGATACGGTAGCGCCGGGCCATGCCCGGCGATCGCCACGGATCAGGAGAAGCCGGGCATGGCCCGGCGCTACCTCACCGCGTAGCGCTTCCGTTGGCCTCAAAAGCGCCTGCCTGCCGCCGTTGCAGCGTTCATCGCCGCGCGCTGCTCCACCGATACGGTAGCGCCGGGCCATGCCCGGCGATTGCCACGGATCAGGATCAGGGGACGCCGGGCATGGTCCGGCGCTACCTCAATGCGTAGCGCTTCCGTTGGCCTCAGAAGCGCCCGCGTGCCGCCGTTGCAGCGTTCATCGCCGCGCGCTGATTCACCGATACGGTAGCGCCGGGCCATGCCCGGCGATTGCCACGGATCAGGATCGGGAGACGCCGGGCATGGCCCGGCGCTACCTCAATGCGTAGCGCTTCAACACCTTGCCCAGCCCACGGCCATCGTGCACGGTTTCCGCGTGCAGGCCGGCGGCGCGTGCGCCGCGCACGTTGGCGAACAGGTCATCGACGAACAGCGTGTGCGCGGGCGCTGCATCGAGCATCTCCAGCGTGCGCAGGAACACCTCCGGCGCCGGTTTGCGCAGGCCGAAATCGGCGCTGCAGAACACGCGACCCTGTAGGGCAGGGAACAGTTCCGGCAGCAGGGAAGGCAACGCCTGCTTCATCAGCGCGCCATTGTTGGTCAGCACCGCCATCGGCAGCTGCAGGGCCTGCAGCCGTTGCAGGACTGCGCGCTGCGGATGGCTCGCGGCTTGCCGCGCTGCCGTCCAGGTGTCCACGTCGACGGTCCTGTGCAGCAGCTCTCCCAATCGCGCCAGATAGGCCGGGCTGCCCAGCGCGCCATTGTCATGCGCGGCTTCCAGCCCGCTGTCGTACAACGCGGCCTGCACGGCCTGCGTCGGAACCCCCAGCGCCTGCGCCAGATGCAGCACGCGCTGCGCGCGCTGGTAATGCACCAGCACGCCATCTACATCCAGCAGCAACAGGTCGATCCGCATCGGCCGAGCATGCCATTGCGGCAAGTGTGCGGGAAACCCTGGAGTGGGCATGCGACAGACGGTCGCAGACGCGGCCACAGGGGGCTGCCTAGAATGGCGCTTGAATCCGCAGGAGATGCAACGATGAAGGCTTGGAAGGTGGCAGTGGGACTGGGCGCGCTGATGCTGGCGCCGTCGGCGATGGCGCGGGTGTGTGCGGTGAGCATCGACAGCACCGACCAGATGAGCTTCAGCAGTCGCGAGATCAAGGTCGCCGCCGACTGCACCGCCGTGGACCTGACCCTGCGCCACACCGGCAAGCTGGCTGCCACTGCCATGGGCCACAACTGGGTGCTGACCCGCAGTGCCGATTACCAGCCGGTGGCGATGGCGGGCATGCGCATGACCCTGGCCAACAGCTACCTGCCGAAGGCCGACAAGCGCGTGTTGGCGCACACCAAGGTGATCGGCGGCGGCGAGACCACGCGCGTGCGCTTCTCTACCCAGGGCCTGCAGAAGGGCGGTGACTACACCTTCTTCTGCTCGTTCCCCGGCCACTTCGCGATGATGAAGGGCACGTTCGTCTTTGGTTGATGCCGTTTGTAGCGTCGAGCCATGCTCGACTGCTCTTTTCCGCGCTGCGTACGATGAGCCGGGCATGGCTCGGCTCTACAGGGTGCAGTAGCTCCACGCCATGCGTGGATACGGTGCAAGGCAGTGCCAACCAAGGTTGGCACCCGCCATGAGCAGGGCTCAGCCCTTGGCGGCCTTGAACGCCACGCGTGCAGCGGCCAGCGTCGCTTCGATCACCGCATCATCGTGCGCACTGGACAGGAAGCCGGCCTCGTACGCCGACGGTGCCAGGAACACACCCTGGTCCAGCATTGCGTGGAAGAAGCGGTTGAACGCCGGAATGTCACAGGCGGTGGCCTGCGCATAGGTCTCCACCTTCTCGCTGGTGAAGAACAGCCCGAACATCGCGCCGACCCGGGTCGTGGTCACGGCCACTCCGGCGTCTGCGGCCGCAGCTTCCAGTCCCTCGCACAGGCGTGCGGTGCGCTCGGCCAGGTCGGCGTGGAAGCCGGGCTGCTGGACCAGTTCCAGCATTGCCAGGCCGGCCGCCATCGCCACCGGATTGCCGCTGAGCGTGCCGGCCTGGTAGATCGGGCCGGCGGGGGCGATCTGCTGCATCAGGTCGCGGCGACCGCCATAGGCGCCCACCGGCATGCCGCCGCCGATGATCTTGCCGAAGGTGGTCAGGTCAGGCGTGATCCCGTAATGCGCCTGCGCGCCGCCGAGCGCCACGCGGAAGCCGGTCATCACTTCATCGAAGATCAGCAGTGCGCCGTGTTGCGTGCACAGCTCGCGCAGGTGCTGCAGGTACCCGTCGCGCGGCGGGATGCAGTTGGCGTTGCCAACCACCGGTTCGATGATCAGGCCGGCGATCTCGCTGCCCTGTGCCTCGAACAGCGCGGTGGCGGCCTCGAAGTCGTTGTAGGGCAGGGTCAGGGTGAGTTCGCTCAGGCCTGCCGGAACGCCCGGCGAGGTGGGCACACCGAGGGTCAGCATGCCGCTGCCGGCCTTCACCAGGAACGAGTCGCCATGGCCGTGGTAACACCCTTCGAACTTGACGATGCGGTTGCGACCGGTGGCACCGCGCGCCAGGCGGATCGCCGACAGGGTCGCTTCGGTGCCGGAGTTGACCATCCGCACCATCTCGCAGGACGGCACTAGGCGGGTGATGGTCTCGGCCATCGTCACTTCGGCGGCGCACGGCGCGCCGAACGAGAGTCCCTGTTCGACGGCCTTCTTCACTGCCTGGCGTACCGCCGGATGATTGTGGCCGACGATCATCGGACCCCAGGAACCGACATAGTCGATGTAGCGGTTGCCGTCCACGTCGTACAGGTAGGCGCCATCGGCGCGCTCGACGAAGAAGGGCTCGCCGCCGACCGACTTGAACGCGCGGACCGGCGAATTGACGCCGCCCGGCAGCAAGTGCTGGGCACGGGAGAACAGGGCGTGGGACTGGTCGTGGTTCATCGGGTTTCCTGGGTGTTACCGGAACTGGGCGAGGTAGGCGCGCTGGGTGGCGACCGGGTCCGCTGCGGCGTAGATGCCGCTGACCACGGCCACCAGGTCGGCGCCGGCCTCGATGAGGGGACCGACATTGTCCGGCGTCAGGCCGCCGATCGCCACCCGCGGTACGCCCAGTGCGGCGCTCTGCCGCAGCAGATCGATGTGGGCACGGCTGGTGGTGATCTTGGTGGTGGTCGGAAAGAAGGCGCCGAAGGCCACATAGCTGGCGCCAGCGGCTGCGGCGGCCTCGGCGTTGGCCAGCTGGTCGTAGCAGGAGGCGCCGATGATGGCGTCGGCACCGAGCAGGGCGCGCGCGCTGGCGATGTCGCCGTCGGTACCGCCCAGATGCACGCCGGCTGCGCCTACGGCGCGGGCCAGTGCCGGGTCATCATTGACGATCAGCGGCACGCCGTGCTCCGCGCACAGCGCCTGCAGTGCGGTGGCCTGTTCCAGCCGCAGCGCGTCGCTGGCAGTCTTGTTGCGGTACTGCAGCCAGGTGGCGCCGGCGGCCAGCAACGGCGCGGTGCGGGCCAGCAGGCGTGCGGTGTCGGGCTCATCCGGGGTGATGAGGTAGACGCCATGGGGCGCCGGGGAAGCAGAGGTCATCGATGGCTACCGGTGAGTGGACCGCGATGGGACAATGGCGGCCCGTGAATTCAACCCCGATTATCCGATGAGCGACGCCACCCCCACCACCCTGCGTACCTGGATGTGCGTGGTCTGCGGCTTCCTTTACCACGAGGCCGACGGCCTGCCGGAAGAGGGCATTGCGCCGGGCACGCGCTGGGAAGACATTCCGGACACCTGGACCTGCCCGGACTGCGGCGTCACCAAGGCCGATTTCGAGATGGTCGAGGTCGATTGACGGACGTGGGGCGGGCCGCAGCTACGCGCACCGACCGCCTCAATGCAGCCGTGGCATCGGCCCGCCCAGATCGATCAGCTTCTCGCGCAGCCACTGCGCGTCGCTGGCCTCGGGATTGCGCTTGAGGTACTGCCCCAGATCGTGCCGGGCTCCCGTCAGGTACTCCAGCTGCAGGTAGGCCAGGCCCCGGTCGCGCAGGGCGTCGTCCTGCTCCGGCGCCAGCTTCAGCAGGCGGTCGGCACTGCGCGCGGCACGGTCCCATTCACCGGCCTCGGCATACACGCCGTGCAGGTTGCGCAGCATCCGCATCAGGATCGCGCGGGAGGGTGCCGGATCGAGAATCTGCGCCAGCACCTGGTCGTCGGGCATCTGCCCGCCCAGATGTGACTTTGCGCGCTCGCGCAGTTCGTCCACATCCAGCGGCCGGCCGCCGTTGAACGGGTCCATCACCAGGACACCGTCATCCACCGGCAGGCGCACCAGGAAGTGGCCGGGGAAGGACACGCCGTCCAGCGGAATGCCAAGCCGCCGCGCGACCTCCATCTGTACCAGCGCCAGCGAGATCGGATTGCCGAGCCTGCGTTCGAATACCTGGTTGAGATAACTGTTGCGTGGATCGTAATACTCGTCGTGGTCGCCGCTGTAGCCCAGCTCGTCGAACAGGTGGCGATTGATCGCGGCCATTTTCAGCGGACTGCGCTCGATGCTGTCCACTTCGGCGCGAAGGTGGTCGACATGGCTCTGGATCAGCGCGTCGTAGGTGGACGGCTGCAGATCCGGGTATTCATCGCGCGCGATCAGCAGCGCGGTCGGCAACAACGGCAGCGCCTCGTCTTCGAGGTCGGCCAGTGCATCCCAGTCGGGGAGTGTGATCCGGTCCGGCATGCTCACAGACTGGCGGCAATCGCAGACGGATTCAAGCGGTGTGGCGTGAAAAATCCAGGGGCCAGATCCCGTCCGCGTGCGAAAGGGATCTGACCCCGACCGGGTGCTGGCCGGCTGCCGGGCCGGGTGGGCTTACTTCTCGATGCCCGGGCCGAAGGTCAGTTCGGTACCGTCCTTCAGCTTGAGCTTCTCGGCCTGGCCGGCGTTGAGTTCCAGCACGTAGCGGGCCGGGCCGCCGCTGGGGTAGGGCGGGCACATGTCGCCGGCCGAGCACGGCGGTACGTCGCGCTGCTGGCTGACCAGCTTGCGCTGGCTGTCGAAGTACAGGATATCCAACGCGATCTTGGTGTTCTTCATCCAGTACGCCTGCATTTCCTCGCGGTCGTGGATGAACAGCATGCCGTGGTCAACGGGCATCTGGTCGCGGAACATCAGCCCGCGTGCGCGGGTCTCGTCATTGGTCGCCAGCTCCACGTGGTAGCGGGCGCCGTCCAGTTCGACCCAGTGACGGGCCGCATCGGTGGCACAGCCGGCCAGGGCCAGCAGGGGAAGCATCAGCAGCGAACGCAGCAGCGACATCGTCAGGATCCTTCGCGTGAGGTCAGAGCACGACCGGCGGTTCGCCGCCGACGATCACCACGTCGGCACGGCGACGGGCAAACAGGCCGACGCAGACCACGCCCGGCAGCTGGTTGAGCTCGCGCTCGAGCTTCTCCGGATCGGTGATCTGCAGGTTGTGGATGTCCAGGATCTGGTTGCCGTTGTCGGTGACCACGCCCTCGCGCCAGGTCGGCTGGCCGCCGGTCATGTCGCGGATCTGCCGGGCCACCAGGCTGCGTGCCATCGGAATCACTTCCACCGGCAGCGGGAACCTGCCCAGCACCGGAACCTGCTTGCTCGGGTCGACGATGCAGACGAAGCGCTCGCTGGCCTCGGCAATGATCTTCTCGCGGGTCAGCGCAGCGCCACCGCCCTTGATCAGGCACTTGCCGGGATCGCACTCGTCGGCGCCGTCGACGTACAGCGACAGGTTGCCGGTGTGGTTCAGCTCGATCACCTCGATCCCGTGCTGCTTCAGGCGTGCGGTGCTCTGTTCCGAGCTGGACACCGCACCCTTGATGCGGTGCTGGATGCGCGCCAGCGCATCGATGAAATAGGCGACGGTGGAACCGGTGCCGACACCGACGATCATGCCGTCTTCGACGTACTCGATGGCTTTCTCGGCGGCCAGGCGCTTGGCTTCGGACATGGGAGGAACTCTCAGCAGGGAATCAGGATTTCTTTTCCAGCGACAGCAGCAGCTTCCACTGCGCGGCGGTCACCGGGAACACCGACAGGCGGTTGCCCTTGGCAACCAGCGGGAAGCCCTCGCCCAGCGCTTCCGCGTGCAGCTTGATCTCGTCCAGCGCGATCACCTGCCTGAGCTTGCGGTCGAAGGCCACGTCCACCAGCATCCAGCGCGGGTTCTCGCGCGTGCTTTTCGGGTCGTGGTAGTCGGATTTCGGGTCGAACTGGGTATCGTCCGGGTAGGCCGGGCTGGCGACCGTGGCCAGGCCGACGATGCCGGGGACCTTGGTATTGGAGTGGTAGAACAGGATGCCGTCGCCGACCTGCATGCCATCGCGCATGAAGTTGCGCGCCTGGTAGTTGCGTACCCCGTTCCACGGCTCGACCTTGACCCGGGCCAGGTCATCGATGGAGAAGGCGTCCGGCTCGGACTTCATCAGCCAATAGCGCTTGCGGGCGGTCATGCGTTCACGGGGGCAGCGGAGGGGAACAGGGTGCCGTCTTCGGTACAGATCGCATCCACCGGCACGTCCCACGACGCCACCGGCAAGGACTCGACCTGCTGCACCGCGAAGGCAGCACCGACCAGCCAGGGCGGCGCCGGCCGGTCGTGGCGGAAGGCGAAGCTGCGATCATACCAGCCGCCCCCCATGCCCAGCCGCCGGCACTGTGTGTCGAAACCCACCAGCGGGGTCACTACCAGCGCCATCTGCGCCGGTTCCAGCGTGTCTTCCACCGCCACGTCCGGCTCGGGAATGCCATAGCGGTTGCTGGTCAGTGGCTGGCCGGGCCGCCAGGGCGCGAAGCGCAGCGTGTGGCCGGCCAGCACCGGCAGGCAGTAGGTGAGTCCATCGGGCAGCTGCAGCTGCCAGCGATGCAGCGCGATCTCGCCGTCCAGCGCCCAATAGCCGGCAACGTGGCCGTGAAGCGGCGCGAACGGCAACGCCAGCAGGCCATCGGCGAGGGCATCGGCGGCGGCAATGCGCTCGCTGGCGGAAAGGTCGCGGCGGCGTTGCCGCAGGTCGTGGCGCAGGGCCTGTCGCGGGTCGGTCATGGCAGCGTGCGGCAAGGAACAGCCGTCATTGTGCCGGAAAGAACAAGGGCGACGCCCGAAGACGCCGCCCTTGCTGGAATATTGCATTCTCCGCAATGTCGATGCATGCGAAACGACCTTGAACCCGGGGGCTCAAGTGGGAACGCTGGAGAACCATCGGGCTTCCCGCTACAAGGCGGACCTGCACTCCCGGCGCTGTCGCGCTCCCGGTGTCGTTCTTAAGGGACAAGGCGAATGTTTGCACATGCCGTCGAGTACCGCAGAGAACGCAGGGCCATTATAGCGGCCGGCCCTGATCTGGATAGGCCGTTCGTCGGCAACAGTCCGTGCCAATTCAGAAATGAGAAGACGCGTGTCGCGCGATCTGTCAGGGATTGCCGTCGATGGCGCGGTCCAGCCGCCGGTTCAGGTCGGCCAGCGTCTGCTGCAGGGCTACGGCCTGGCGGGCATTCTCGTCACGCAGCAGCTGCAGTTCATGGGCCAGATTCAGTGCCGCCAGGACCGCGATGCGGTCGACCGCGGCCATGCGGTTGCTGCCACGGATCTCGCGCATCCGTGCGTCGAGCAGGCGCGCGGCCGCCATCAGGCTGTCGCGTTCATCGGCACCCACGCCGACGGTGTACTCGCGGTCGAGGATGCGGACGCTGACCGGTTCGGCGCTCATGTGTGCTGCTCCAGGGATTTGAGCCGGCTGATCATCGCTTCCACCCGCGAGCGCGCCTGTTCGTTCTTGGCCAGCAGCGTCGAGCGCTCGGCCACCAGCTGTTCCTGCTGATGGCGCAGGCTGCGGTTCTCTTCGGCCAGGCGCTGGTTGCGTTCAAGCAACGCTTCCACGCGGGCGGCGAAGTCCTGCAGCTGGGCAAGGGGATCGGCGGGTTCCATGCAGGCACGATAGGCAAGCCGGGTCTGGGCGGTCAAGCGCTGTCGCAGCAGGCCCGGATGGCCACGGGGAGGTCGCTGCCGGGTTGCTACACTACAGGGCTCACGGGCGCGCGCGTGCGCGCTCGGGGTTTCCTTCTCCGAACGAGCCGCACGATGACCGAACTTCCCTCCGTCGACGACGTTTCCCGCGCCAGCCAGGACCTGGGCCTGGGCGCCACCGCTGCCGAGCTGCATGGCGGCCTGTGCGGCTGGCTGGCCGCCGGTGGAGCTCCCGGCAACGACTGGCCGGCGCGTGTGCTGGCCGACGACAGCCTGCCGCCGGTGGCTGCCGACAGCGCCCTCGGGCAGTTGTTGCAGGCCACCATCAAGCAGCTGGAGGACCGTGACTTCGCGTTCGAGCTGCTGCTGAGCGACAGCGAGGACGTGGCTGCGCAGGCCGACGCCATGTTCAGCTGGACCCGCGCCTTCCTTGGTGGGTTCGGACTGGGCAGCGGCGGCCGTCGTCCGGCCCTGTCCGAAGAGGGCGAAGAGGCGCTGACCGACATGGCCAGCCTGGCGCGTGCTTCCAGCGAGGACTTCGAGGCGGGTGGCGAGGACGACGATGAGGCGCTTTCGGAGATCGAGGAATTCATCCGCGTGGCGGTGCTTCTGCTGCACGGCGATGTGGTGCTGGCCGCGCGCCACCGGCAGCGCCTGAACTGATGGACATCAAGCAGCGCACCGGCATCGCGGCCGGCGAGTACAAGCGTCGTCGCCGGCAGCTGATGGACATGGCCGGCGAAGACGCCATCCTGGTGCTGCCCGCCGCGTCCGAGAAGGTGCGCAGCCTGGACACCCATTACCCGTACCGGCAGGATTCGGACTTCCAGTACCTGAGCGGCTTCCCGGAGCCGGAAGCCGTGCTGGTGCTGATTCCCGGGCGTCGTCACGGCGAGGCGATCCTGTTCTGCCGCGAACGCGATGCCGAGCGCGAGGCCTGGGACGGCAGTCGCGCCGGCCAGGAAGGCGCCGTGGCGCAGTTCGGCATGGACGATGCCTATCCGATCGACGATCTGGACGACATCCTTCCGGGCCTGCTGGAGGGACGCTCGCGCGTCTACTACCACTTCGGCCGTGACGCGGACTTCGACCTGAAGCTGATCGGCTGGGTCAACCGTGTCCGCTCCCAGGTGCGCCACGGTGCGCAGCCGCCGCACGAGTTCCTCGAGCTGGGCCACCTGCTGCACGAGCAGCGCCTGTTCAAGTCCGGCGCGGAGGTGGCGTTGATGCAGCACGCCGCGCAGATCAGCGTGCGTGCGCACCTGGCAGCGATGAAGGCGGCGAAGGCGGGCATCCATGAGTACGAACTGCAGGCCGAACTGGAGCGCGTGTTCCGCGCCAGCGATGCGGTGCCGGCGTACTGCAGCATCGTCGGCGCCGGCCGCAACGGGTGCATCCTGCACTATCGCGACAACAACGGGCGTGCGCGCGACGGCGACCTGGTGCTGATCGATGCGGGTGCCGAGTACCGTGGCTACGCAAGCGACATCACCCGCACCTTCCCGGTGAACGGGCGCTTCAGCGCCGAGCAGCGCGCGCTGCATGATCTGGTCGGCGAGGCCCAGGCGGCGGCGCTGGCCCAGGCCCGGCCCGGCATACCCTACGAAGCCGGCCACCTGGCGGCGGTGCAGACGCTGACCGAAGGCCTGCTGCGGCTCGGCCTGCTGAAGGGCACGCTGGAGAAGAATCTCTCCGAAGGCCTGTACCAGCGTTTCTACCGGCACAAGACCGGCCACTGGATCGGACTGGATGTGCACGACGTGGGTGACTACCGCCTGGCCGGCGACTCGCGGCTGCTGGAGCCCGGTATGGCATTCACGATCGAGCCGGGCCTGTACATCGGCGTGGACGATACGACGGTGGAGCCGCGCTGGCGCGGCATCGGCATCCGCACCGAGGACGATGTGCTGATCACCGACGATGGCCATCGCGTGCTGACCGAAGGCCTGGCGCGGAGTGCGGACGAGATCGAAGCGGTGATGGCGGTTTGAGGGTTGCCGGCAGGGCTTGCAGCCCTGCACCTGCTCAATGCAACGGCCACAGCCAAAGCGGGCATTCCGTGGGATGGCGGGGCACTGCGGGTTTGCGGGAACGCCGTGAACCCGTCCATGGGGGCTTGGTCGCGGCATCCATGCCGCTCACACCCCGCAAACCCACAGTGCCCCGCCTTCGACAGCTGGCCGGTGGCTGTTGGTAGGTGTCGACCTTGGTCGACACAGAGCGAGCGCAGCGAGCGACCCGCTTTTGCTTTTCTTTCTTCTTTTCCGCGGTTGGATGCGCGCAGAAGACTGTCAGAGGTGGGGCTGGGGGGCATGCAGGGACGTACTTGCAGCGTCCCCTGCATGGACCACCCGCCCCGCCAAGCGCGGCTCTTGATTCAGCATCCAAACACGAGGGGCTCAGCCGTTCGCTGCCGCAAACTCCGGCCGCGTCAGGTTGTCCGCTTCGCCATCGGTGCACAGCACTTCGTCCTCGATGCGGATGCCGCCATACGGACGGAAGAAGTCCACGCGCTCCCAGTTGATGGCGTCGCCATGGCCGGCGTCCTTGACCTCGTTCAACAGCATGTCGATGAAGTACAGGCCCGGCTCGATGGTCACCACCATCCCCGGTTCCAGCACGCGGGTCAGGCGCAGGTAGGGATGACCCGCCGGACGTTCGATCCGGCCGCCTTCGTCGCTGGCGGCGAATCCGGCCACGTCATGCACCTGCAGGCCGATCAGATGGCCGATGCCGTGCGGGAAGAATGCGGCGCTGACCCCGGTTTCCAGCGCGGTCTGCGGCGATACCCTGATGACGCCGAAGTCCTTCAGAACGCCCATCAGCGACAGATGCGCGTCCACGTGCAGCGTCCTGTAATCAACGCCCGGGCGCACCGCCGCGCACATCTGCTGCTGGGCGGCATCGACGGCAGCGATCATCGCAGCGAATTCGTCGTGGCCGTGCGCCGCGTAGGTACGGGTGATGTCGCTGGCGTAGCCGTGCGCGCTGGCGCCGGCATCGATGAGGAAGCTGCGCAGCGGCTGCGGTGCCTTGCGGCCCAGTTCGGTGTAGTGCAGAACGGCGGCGTGCTCGTTCAACGCCACGATGTTGCCGTAGGGCAGTTCATTGGCGTCCTGGCCCACCGCCTGGCAGTACGCCATGTGGATGCTGAATTCGTCGGCACCGTTGCGGAACGCGGCTTCGGCGGCGCGATGGCCGCGCACGCCCAGCACCTGTGCCTGGCGCATCAGGGCGATCTCGTAGGGCGTCTTGCTGCCGCGGTGCCATTCCAGGTAATTCACTACCGCCGGGGGGTTGTTCGGCACGTGGCTGCCCAGTGCGCTCTGCGGCTCCCCCAGGATCGCGCAGCGCGACGGATCGGCCGGCAGCAATGCCAGCGCTTCGTCCGGCGTGCGGATGATGTGGATGTCGAAGTGCTCCACCCACCAGCCGCTCGGCGCGTCCGGCACTACGTGCCAGTAATCGAACGGCTGATGGAAGATCACCACCGGCCGCTTGCCAGGCGTAAACACGATCCAGCTGTTGGGCACGCGCGTCAGCGGCAACCATGCCTTGAACTGCGGATTCACCGCATAGGGATAGTCGCGATCATCAAACAGCTGGTAGTGCAGGGTGCCGCTGGGCACTACGAGGTGATCAAAGCCGCCGCGCGCCAGCGCCTGCTCGGCGCGTCGGCACAGCACGGCCAGGTGGTCGGGATACAGGGCGCCGGGGTCTTGCTGGATCATTGCGGTGGCTCGACACGGAAAACGGCCCTAGATTCTGCCGCATACCGGCGTAAACCGCTGTGCCGGAACCGGCAGTCAGCCCGTCGAAAGCGGTCCTTCGTCGCTGTCTTCGCCTACCCACTGCCGCAGCAGCTGTCGGTGTTCGCGTGACAGGGTGAGGAACCGGAAGCCCACCCAGCTCTGTCCCGGGGCGTGGGCCGGCTCGCTCCACAACAGGTGCACGCCCACGTCGATGGCTGCCTGCTGGCCATCGCCCAGCGGCAGCGGGAAGCGGAACTGATACAGCGCGTCGTCGCGCAGCGCAGTGCTGGCCAGCATCAGCATGCCGGTTTCGGACACATTGCCAAGGCGACCGACCACGCAGTCGCGCATCTGGTCGGTGACCGGCACCAGGTCCGACACCTGGCGTCGGGGCGCGCGGCGGGTGTCCTGCGGCGGCGTCATGCTCATGCGGGGGTGTCCTGCGGGTTGCGGCCGGCAAGGGCACGCAGGGCGCCCAGGCTGGCCTTCCAGGCGCGGTCGACCAGCCGGCCCTTGTCTTCGGTGACCAGATGCGCACGGCCGGCGCTGATCTGCCGCGCCAGGCTGTCGAGGTCGGTTTCGGCAATCTTCTGCCCGCGCGGATTGACGAACAGCACATGGCCGGTCAGCAGGCTGTACCAGGACAGGCGCTGGCGGCGAAGCGTGCCGTCGCCGTTGTCGATGTCGAACCAGCTGCCGAAGGGCAGGGAGCACAGCTGCTCGTAGGCGGCCTCCTCTGCACTGCTGCGTGGCGCGGCAGGGGCGGACGCACTGCGGCTGTCGGTGTGCTCGCCCAGCCGGGCGCGGGCCTTCAGCCGCGCGCTGAGTTCGGTACGCGACGTGCTGTCGTCCTCGCCCCCGGGCGTGGCGAGGCGACGGGCCACCGCTGCGGCTTCTTCGGCGTGATAGCCCACCTGCAGCAGCGCAGTCTCCACTTCGGCGGCCAAGGGGCCATCGGTGCCATCGACGCCGGTGGCGGCGGTCGCAGTCACGGCAGCGATGCGCTCGGTCTGCCGCAGCCGCTCCTGCCACTGTGGCGAGTCCTCGCCATGGCGCAGCCGGGTCAGGGTCAGCGCGTCGGACCAGGCCTGGCGCAGGAGGGTCTGGACGAAACGCGGCGGCTGCTGCGTGCTGCAGCACTGCTCGATCTGGGCGCTGGCCTGGCGCCGCGCGAGTTCCAGGCGCTCCCTGCCGCGCGCGGCTTCGACGTGGCGGCGTTCGGCCAGTTCGGCGCGATGGGCGGCCGCGCGCTGGTGCTGCTGCACCTCTTCGTTGGCAGCAGCGAAGGCTTCCGGTGTGCGTGCATCCTCGCCCAGCAGGCTCTGCACGCTTTGTGCCATGCGCTGCAGAAGCTGCGGATCGACGTCGTCGTCCCCCAGCCAGCGGGCACCGGCTTCGGCGATATGGTTGAGCAGCTCGCGCGCAGGATGCTCGTCGCGTACGAAGAAGCCCGGATCGGCCATCGCTGCACGTGCCAACGGCACCTGCAGGCGCGCCAGCAGGGCGGCGGGCACCGGGTCCGGACGCTGCTGCTGCTGGATCTGCTGCATCAACAGGCGCAGCAGGTCCAGGTTGTCGCGATCATGGCTGCCGATCTGCGCATGCGGGCCATGCTCGCTGCGCAGCTGCGCGACCACGGCGGCCTGCAGGTCGACCACACCGGTAGCGGCGCTGGCCTGGCTTTGCAGCCGTGCCAATACCGCATCGACGGCAGCCGTCGGTACCGCAGGCGCGTCTGCCGCCGGCGTGCTGCGCGCGCGCTGCAGCAGGTCGTGCAGCAGGGTGCCGGTGGCGGTGGTCAGCCCGGGGGCCGCTGCAGCGGATGCGGAACCGGCCTGGAAGGCATCCTGCATCAGGGTCGACCAGGAGCCGGCAGGCAGGTTCTCGCCCCAGCCGGTCATGGGGGCTGCCGCGCGCCTGGCCGGCTGCGTGGCGCGGCCGCCGGCGACGGACTGGGTGATGATCCGTCGCGTACTCGACGAGCGGGCCAGATACGGGGTGTAGACCAGGCCCGGCAGCACGCCCTGCTGGGCGAGCAGGGCATTGGCCCGATCAAGCACGTCGCCCAGGCGTTCCAGCACCTGGCGCTCGAAACTGCGATACAGCGCCAGCTGCACCTCCGCCCCCAGGCCATCCTGTTCGGCCACCCTGCGCATCATCGCGCACAGCGCCTGCGGTGCCAGCGGAAGGGTATCGGCTTCGAATGCAGGCGCCGCAGCCAGCACGCCCAGGCGCTGGCCGAGCAGATTCAGGGCGTTGGCCGAGCGCTGCGTCTCGCGCCGGACCATCTCGGTGAGCAGCAGGTCGCGGTCGACTTCGTGCTCGTCGACCAGCGACAGGCCGATCGTGCCCGGCAGTGCGGGCGGTGGCGTCGCCGTGAGGGCGGTTGGTTCACGCAGCCGCGCCAGTGCCTCGGCCACCGCATCGAGCATCCGCTCGCTGAAGTGGCCGGCGAAGGCATGCAGCTGGCCACGCTGGGCCATCAGCTCAGCCTGCTGCTGCGGACTGCGTGCGCGGTCGGCATCGTGCAGCAGGAGTTGTTCCAGCGCTTCGACGGTCAGGATCAGCGGCGCGGTCAGTGCCTGCCGGCACAGGCCAGTCAACGCCCCCAGCAGTTCACGTACCCGCGGCGGCAGGTCGGTGCTGGCCAGGCGGGCAGCGTCGGTGGCGGAGAGGGAGAAGACAGCTGACATCGGCGTGCGGTACCCGGATTCCCGCGGAGCGATCCTGTGAATCTACCGTGTCGGCCGAGGCCGACGCTACTTTAGGGTGAATGCACACGCTGCACGCCGGGCCATGCCCGGCGGATGCGACGGCATGCTGGCGTGTAGGTAGCGCCGGGCCATGCCCGGCGGATGCGACGGGGCGCTCATTCGTCCAGGAACAGGCTCACCACATCATTGGTGAAACGGCGGCCCAGTTCGGTCGGGCGGACCTGGCCATCGGCCGTCTCCAGCCAGCCGCGCTGCGCGGCCTCGGCCAGCGGTACGTCGAGCACGCTGCGCGGCAGGCCGGTGCGCGATTCAAAATCACGCAGGCTGAAGCCCTCGTGCAGGCGCAGCAGGTTGAGCATGTACTCGAACGGAAGCCGCGCGGGCGTGATCACCTCATCGCCACCGAACGACGCCGGGGTGCCGGCACTGTCCAGGTAGGCCTGCGGGTGCTTGAGCTTCCAGCGCCGCAGCACGTGCTCTTCGGCGCCGGAACTGATCTTGCCGTGTGCGCCGGCGCCGATGCCCAGGTAATCGCCGAAGCGCCAGTAGTTCAGATTGTGAGCGCTCTGCCGGCCGGGGCGCGCGTAGGCGCTGACCTCGTACTGGCCGAAGCCGGCCTGTGCCAGCAGCGCCTGGCAGTGTTCCTGCATGTCCCAGGCGTTGTCTTCATCGGGAATGCCCTGCGGCGGCCGCGCGAAGAACACCGTGTTCGGTTCCAGGGTCAGCTGGTAGTGCGAGATATGCGCCGGCTGCAGTGCAAAGGCGCGCTCGAGGTCCGATTCGGCACCGGCCAGCGTCTGCTCGGGCAGTGCGTACATCAGGTCGATGTTGAAGTTGTCGTACCCCGCATCCTGGGCCATCTTCACCGCACGCTCGGCTTCGCCGCTGTCGTGGATGCGGCCCAGCCGCTTGAGCATCGCATCGTCGAAGCTCTGGATGCCGAAGCTCAGGCGGTTCACTCCCGCGGCGCGGTAGCGGTCGAAGCGGCCATGCTCGGCGGTGCCGGGATTGGTTTCCAGCGTGATTTCGGCGTTCGGGGCGAAGCGCAGGCGGGCGCTGGCCTGCTGCAGGAAGCGATCGATCGCCTCCGGCGGGAACAGGCTGGGCGTGCCGCCGCCGAAGAACACGCTGTGCACCACCCGGCCCCAGACCAGTGGCAGGTCCTGGTCCAGGTCGCGCAGCAGTGCATCGATGTAGGCCTCGAACGGCAGCTCGCCCTTGGCCTGGTGCGAGTTGAAATCGCAGTACGGGCATTTGCGCACGCACCACGGCAGGTGCACGTACAACGACAGCGGCGGTGGCACCAGTCGCGGTGGGCTGTCGTGGTCAGCGGAGCAGGCTTCGCCGGGCAGGTGGTTGCAGTGGTCGTGGGCGTGCGGCATGGGCTTCATCGGTAGTGCCGGCCGTTGGCCGGCTTCCCTGGTTCGATCGGATGGCTTCAGTACAGCGTCGCCAACTGGTGCTTGAGCTGCTGCAGGGCAATGGCACGGTGGCTGATGGCGTTCTTCAGGGCCGGCTCCATTTCCGCGGCGGTCAGGCCGTGGGTGGTGTCCAGGAATACCGGGTTGTAGCCAAAACCGTTCGTGCCACGCAGTTCGCGGATGATCTGCCCTTCCCAGCGGCCCTCGCAGATCAGCGGCTGCGGGTCGGTGGCGTGGCGCAGCAGCACGATCACCGCATAGAAGCGGGCGCTGCGCTGGCCATCGGGGGTATCGGCCATCGCGTCCAGCAGCTTGGCGTTGTTGGCGGCGGCATTGGTCGGGTGACCGGCATAGCGGGCGCTGTACAGGCCGGGCGCGCCGTCGAGCGCATCGACGATCAGCCCAGAATCATCGGCCAGCGCCGGCAGGCCGGTCGCTGCGCAGGCCGCGCGCGCCTTCAGCAGCGCGTTCTCGACGAAGGTCAGGCCGGTCTCTTCGACGTCGCCCAGGCCCAGTTCGGCGGCCGAGGTGATCTGCAGCGGCAGGTCGGCAAGGATCTCCTGCATCTCCACCAGCTTGCCGGCGTTGTGGCTGGCCAATACCAGTTTCTTCATTGACGGGGCTCCAGCAGGTCCCAGGTGTTGCCATACAGATCGCGGAACACCGCGACCGTTGCATAGGGTTCTTCGCGCGGCGATTCCAGGAACTCCACCCCGGCGGCCAGCATCGCCGCATGGTCGCGGTGGAAGTCGTCGGTGTTGAGGAAGAACGCAACGCGCCCACCGGTCTGGTTGCCGATGCGGCTGCGCTGTTCCTCGTCGCTGGCGCGCGCCAGCAGCAGGGCGGCGGCGCTGCCGTCGGTCGGTCCGACCACGACCCATCGCTTGTGGCCCTGGTCGATGTCCTCCAGCAGTGCGAAGCCGAGCTTGCCGGTGTACCAGGCGATGGCCTCGTCGTAGTCGGCCACCACCAGGGTGGTCAGGGCAAGGCGCCGGTTCATGCCGACAGCGCCGCCTGCTGTGCGGCCAGCAGTTCGTTCACGCCCTTCTCGGCCAGTCCCAGCAGCGCGTCCAGTTCATCGCGGCGGAAGGCATGGCCTTCGGCAGTGCCCTGCAGCTCGATGAAGCCACCGCCGTCGTTCATCACCACGTTCATGTCGGTGTCGCAGTCGCTGTCTTCGGCATAGTCCAGGTCCAGCACCGGAGTGCCGCGGTAAACGCCGACCGACACCGCTGCCACCGCACCCAGGATCGGGTTGCGCTTGATCTCACCGCGCTTGATCAGCACGTTCACGGCGTCGACCAGGGCCACGTAGGCACCAGTGATGGCAGCGGTGCGGGTGCCGCCGTCGGCCTGCAGCACGTCGCAGTCCAGGGTGATGGTGCGTTCGCCGAGGGCATTGCGGTCCACGCAGGCGCGCAGGCTGCGGCCGATCAGGCGCTGGATCTCCAGCGTGCGGCCGCCCTGCTTGCCACGTGCCGCTTCACGGTCGCTGCGGGTGTGGGTGGCGCGCGGCAGCATGCCGTACTCGGCGGTCACCCAGCCTTCGCCCTTGCCGCGCAGGAAGCCCGGGACCCGGTTCTCGACGCTGGCCGTGCACAGCACGCGGGTTTCACCGAAGCACACCAGCACCGAGCCTTCGGCGTGGCGGGTGAAGCCGCGTTGGATGACGACCGGGCGGAGCTGGTCGGGCTGGCGGCCACTGGGGCGGGAATCGGACATGGTGCGGGTTCCGTAAGGGCGAGGAGTACGCCGCCATGCCCGCGACCTTCACGGGGCGGGCAGGGGGGCTCTGGTGAGGGCGCTAGGGTACCATTCCCCCTTTGCACGCACCGGACACATTCCATGATTCGAAGCATGACCGCCTATGCGGGTGGCGAGCGGGTCACCCCGTGGGGCACGCTGGGCTGCGAGCTGCGCTCGGTCAACCACCGCTTCCTGGAGGTCGGCACCCGCCTGCCCGAAGAGCTGCGGGCACTGGAGCCGCAGCTGCGCGAGCGCATCGCCGCGCGCCTGAGCCGCGGCAAGCTGGATCTGGTGCTGCGACTGCGTGCGCCGGACGCGGCGGGGAATCTGCAGGTTGATGAGGCCCTGCTGGGCCAGCTCGGGCATCTGGCCCACCGCCTGACGTCGGATTTTCCCAACCTGCAGGTCAGCTTCACCGATCTGCTGCAGCTGCCGGGCGTGACCCGGGGCGAGGCCACCGATGCCGCGGCCCTGCAGGTCGAGGCGCTGGCCCTGCTGGATCAGGTGCTGGACGGATTCGTCGAGGCCCGCGAGCGCGAGGGCGGCAAGCTCGCCGCGGCCATTGCCGAGCGCGTGGATGGCATCGAGCGCATCGCTGGCGACGTCCGCACGCTGATTCCCGCCATCCGTGATGGCCAGCGTGCCAAGCTGGCTGCGCGCCTGGCCGATCTGCCGCATCCGGTCGATCCCGGCCGCGCCGAGCAGGAACTGGTGCTGTGGCTGCAGAAGCTGGATGTGGATGAGGAACTGGACCGCCTGTCGAGCCACATCGTCGAGATCCGCCGCGTGCTCACGCAGCGCGAACCGGTCGGCCGCCGCCTGGACTTCCTGCTGCAGGAGTTCAATCGTGAAGCCAACACGCTGGGCTCGAAGTCGGTGGACAGCCGCACGTCCAATGCCGCGGTCGAGCTGAAGGTGCTGATCGACCAGATCCGCGAGCAGGTGCAGAACATCGAGTGATGCTGCGGGGCGCCTTCGGGCGCCCTCATCGTTTCAGCGCACGCTGACGCCGGCAGGGCCCGCCAGCAGGTGGCCGATCACCGCGGCCTGGGCGAACCCGGCCTCGGCAAAAACGGCCTTCACCGCATCCACCGCGTCCGCTGCGCAGGATACGAGCAGGCCGCCGCTGGTCTGCGGATCGGTCAGCAGCGGCTGCCAGTGTTCTGCCACGCCTTCGGCGAAATGCACCTGGCCGCCGTACGAGGCCCAGTTGCGGTTGGATGCGCCGGTAACGCAGCCACGCTGCAGCAATGCCAGTGTCTGTGGCAGCAGCGGTACCTGCGTGCTGTCCACCTCGGCGGCGACCCCGCTGGCGCGGCACACCTCCAGCAGATGGCCGAGCAGGCCGAAGCCGGTGACGTCGGTCATCGCATGCACCCCCTGCAACGCCGCCAGTGGCACGCCCACCGCATTCAGGCGGGTGGTGGAGTCGACCATCTGCCGGTAGCCCTCGGCATCCAGCACTTCTTTCTTCAGCGCCGACGAATACACGCCCACGCCCAATGGCTTGCCCAGCACCAGCACATCGCCGGCGCGGGCATCGGCATTGCGCTTGAGCCGCTGCGGATCGAGTACGCCGATCGCGGCCAGGCCATAGATGGGTTCCACCGAATCGATGCTGTGACCACCAGCCACCACGATGCCGGCGTCGGCACAGGCACGTTCGCCGCCCTGCAGGATGCCGCGGATCGTGTCCTGTGGCAGCGTATTGATGGGCATGCCGACGATGGCCAGTGCGAACAGCGGTCGCGCGCCCATCGCATACAGGTCCGACAGCGCATTGGTGGCGGCGATGCGGCCGAAGTCGAATGGGTCATCGACGATCGGCATGAAAAAGTCGGTGGTGGCGACGATCGCCTGATGGTCATCGAGGCGGTACACCGCCGCGTCGTCGCTGGTCTCGCGGCCGACCAGCAGTTCGGCCGGCGCCGGGAACGCCGGGGTGCCCCGCAGCAGTTCGGCCAGCACGCCCGGTGCGATCTTGCAGCCACAACCGCCGCCGTGGGCCAGCGAGGTCAATCGCTGCGGAGCGTCGGCCGACGGGAGGAGGGGGGACTGCACATGCGTGGCCATGCCGGCATCTCCTGCGGAAACACGAATGGCGGAAGGCAGCAGGAGTCGAACCTACCAGGGAACGATCGACGCCCCCTGCTGGGTTTGAAGCCCAGCCGCATGCCCGGATGCGCATGCCTTCCGAAAGTACGGCGGTACCGGTGGGCTCAGTCGCGGGCTGCTTTCCACTGCAGGTCGCCGCGCGGCCGATGCTGGTCACCGACGCGTCGAGTGTAGCCAACGCGATTGAAGAACTCCAAGATCTGGATGCTGCGCTTGCGGCCCAGGCCGATGGCATCGCGGAATGCTGCCGCATCCACCATGCCCGTTGCCTGTGACAGCCGGGCGACCGTTGCCGCCAGCGCGTCGATGCGGGCCGGTGCGTAGAACAGGTCCGGCACCACCTGGAACAGCTCGCCGCGTGCGGCGGCGCGGCGCAGGACCGCACGCATCTCCTCCTCGGCGAAGCCGAGATCGGCCGCAAGCGTGCGCACCCAGGGTGGATCGAAACCACCGGCATCCAGGCGCGGGAGCACGCGTTCGAGAAGCGCGCGCTCACGTTCCGGCGGCGCATGGTCGTGGCCTGGCAGCCGCCACCACGCGCCCACGCGCTGCAACGCGCCATCGTCGAACAGGTCCTGCAGCAGCGCGTTCCAGAGACTGGTCGAGAGCGCGGGCAGGGTGCTGCGCTGCAGGCGCCCGCTGTCGACACCGGGCTCGTCCGGCCGTCGCTCGTGCCAGTCATGCAGCGAGCGGATCACCTGCTCGCGCAGCGCCTGCCAGTGCGAGGCGAGGATGATCACCGTGTCCTCGCGGGTGACGATGCGCCGGGCATCCGCAGGAAGATCGATCTGTGCGGCCTCACGCCGGCAGTAGCGTTGCAGGGCGGCCAGCGCAATGCCCGCCGGTGCCTGCTGCAGCAGTGCACCGACGCCGGCGCCGGCCGCGAGCTGTTCAAGGGCTGCCAACCACGCCCGGCGTGCCGGGCTGCGCCGACGTCGTTGCGGTGGATCAGGATCGAGCACGGTGCCGCCGCCCAGCGTATGCGCTGCAGCCGAATCGCGGGCGATGAAGCGGTCGCCGCACATCGCACAGACCGGGGCATCGAACACCAGCTGCACCAGCTGGCCGTTGCCACTGTCTTCATCCTCCAGCAGCACCACATGGGCCTGCCGGTGCATCGTGCCCCAGTGGATGTGCAGCGGCGTCCAGTCGCGCAGGGGCCGCACCTGCGGCGCAAGACGAAGGCGCACGTCGACGCGGGTGGTGGCCTGCAACGCGCGCGGATCGGCGATCCAGTCGCCGCGGGTGATGCCGTCGCGGGCGATGGCGGCCAGGTTCAGGGCACAGCGCTGTCCCGCGGCGGCCTGTTCACTGGCCTGGTTCTGCGCATGGATGCTGCGAATGCGCACGTCGATGGCGGCCGGCATCAACTGCAGATGGGCGCCGACCGCGGCCACGCCGCCCTGTACCGCGCCGGTGACCAGTGTGCCGTGACCGGCCAGCGAGAACACGCGATCCACCGGCATGCGGAACAGCTCGCTGCGGCGCTGGGTTGTCCCGCTGCTGTCGTTGCCGGCGGCCCACGCGTGCAGGTGGGCGCGCAGCGCATGGACGCCGGCATCCGCATTGTTGGTGCTGTTGCAGGCGAATACCGCAGACCCCTGCAGCGGCGTGCCAGCCAGCAGCGCAACGATCTCCGCCTCGGCCTCGGCAAGGCGCGCCGCATCCACACGGTCGATCTTGGTCAATGCCACCGCACCGCGGTCCACACCCAGCAGCTGCAGGATCGACAGGTGCTCACGGGTCTGCGGCATCACGCCGTCATCGGCGGCGATCACCAGCAGCGCCACATCGATGCCGGTGGCACCGGCCACCATCGTGTGCACGAAGCGCTCGTGACCCGGCACATCGACGAAGCCCAGCATCGCCGGCGGAACCTCTCCGCGTGCGGCTTCCACCGGCACATAGGCATACCCCAGTTCTATGGAGATGCCGCGTGCGCGCTCTTCCTGCAGGCGGTCGGTCTCGATGCCGGTCAGTGCCCGCACCAGGCTCGTCTTGCCATGGTCGATATGCCCGGCGGTGCCGACGATCATGCCTGCAGCGCACTCCACTGGGCGAGGAAAGCAGCCTCGTCCCCGTACTCAAGCCCGCGCAGATCCAGCCACAGCGCATCCTCGGCAATGCGCCCGAGCACCGGCCGTGGCAGGCCGCGCAGGCGCTTGGCCAGACGCTCCAGCCCGGCAGATGCAGCGACGCGGATGCGCAGGCCGGCGCTGGCCAGTTGCGCCTGTGGTTGCGCGCCACTGCCGACCTGGCTGTACATCGGCACCACTTCAACCGCGTAATGCGCGGCCAGTGCCTGCTGCACGGAAGGCAGCAGGCGCTGTGCCTGGGCATGGATGTCTTCCTGCTCGCGGGACAGTGTGCGCAGGGTCGGCAGCCGCTGCGGCAGCAGTTCCGGTTCGCGGTACAGCGCGAGTACCGCTTCCAGCGCGGCCAGGCCCATCTTGTCCATGCGCAGGGCGCGCTTGAGCGGATTGCGGTTGATGCGTGCGATGAGGTCGGCGCGGCCGGCGATGATCCCGGCCTGCGGTCCCCCCAGCAGCTTGTCGCCGCTGAACGAGACCAGGTCGGCGCCCGCCGCCAGCGTTTCCTGCACTGTGGGTTCGCGCGGCAGGCCGTGGGCAGACAGGTCGCACAGGCTGCCACTGCCAAGGTCCACCGCCAGTGGCAGCCCGTGCCCGTGCGCGATCGATGCCATCCGCGCGGTATCGACCTTGGCGGTGAAGCCGGTGATGGCATAGTTGCTGGCGTGCACTTCCATCAGCAGCGCGGTGCGCGTGCCGATGGCGCCGTCGAAGTCGGCCGGATGGGTACGGTTGGTGGTGCCCACTTCGCGCAGCCGCGCACCGGCGCTGCGCATCACATCGGGAATGCGGAAGGCACCGCCGATCTCCACCAGTTCGCCCCGCGATACGACCACCTCGCGGCGATTGGCCAGGCTGTTGAGCAGCAACAGGACTGCTGCGGCGTTGTTGTTGACCACGGTCGCCGCTTCGGCGCCGGTCAGTTCGCAGACCAGTGCCCGCACGCGCGCATCGCGGTCGCCCCGACGGCCCAGGGCGATGTCGAATTCCAGATCCACCGGCGCCGTCATCGCGCGTGTCACTGCGCGTACCGCCGCGTCCGGCAACAGCGCGCGGCCGAGATTCGTGTGCAGCACCGTGCCGGTGAGGTTGAATACCGGCTGCAGGTCCAGGCGTGCATCGGCTGCCAGGGCCGACTGCAGGGCCGCGACCACGCCCGGTTCCCCGACGGCCCGCTGCAGCTGTTCGGGTGACAGCAGGCCGCGACCGCTGCGCTCGCGCAACCCCTGCACGTGCTCACGCAGCAGGTCGGCGATGCGGCTGCGGCCGTGGTCCCTGATCAGCGTCGACAACGCCGGCAGGCGCAGCAGGCGGTCCAGCGAAGGCAGGGCGCTGGCCGGGGCGGTGGGGGCGTGCGCGCGTGGCATCGGTTCAGTCGCCGTCGGACTGCCAGAGCAGCGGATTCTGGCTCGCGCGCATGTAGCCTTCCTCGCCCAGCAACAGATCCAGCGCCAGAGTGCCGAGGTCGTCGGCGACCGGCTCCAGCGCCGGATCCTTCTCCAGATACAGGATCTTGCGGTAGCTGTGGCAGTGATCGCAGGTCTCGGCGCGGATCGCGCCTTCACGCACCACCTCGCCTGCATCGCCGTCGACCTCGGCCAGTGCGCGATAGGCGATGTCCTTGCCGGCCGCCCCGCATTGGCTGCACTGCACGCGTACGTAGTGCCACTGGCAGGCGCACAGCGAGCACGACAGATAGCGGTAGGAGGCATAGGGTGGGCGCGCCTGCACCACACTGGCCACCGGCAATGTGCCGCACAGCGGGCACAGCCCGGGTGCATCGGCAAGCGGCTTCAGGTCGGTAGGGCGGAAGCTGGCCGCGAGGACGGCCCAGTACACCTGCAGCGCGTTCATGACCAGCAGGGCAGCGACCGCGTCCAGCGACGGTGCATCGTCGCGCTCCAGCACCGCATGCGCCTGTGCATCCAGCCAGGCGTCAGCGGCCGTGGCGACCCGTTGCAGTTCCTGTCGGGTCTCCGCAGGCAGCCCGGCTTCATCGGCACAGTGCCGGCACAGCGCGCGCAACCAGTCGCGCCATCGGCCATCGAGCTGAAGGGTGTTGGCGGGCCGCAATGGCATGCCGGCGCTGGCAGCCGCGCTTGACTGCTGCGCGCGGGCCTGCGCCTGCAGTGCCTCGCGTTGCTGCGGCGTCAGTTCGTCCAGCAGTGCCTGTTGAGCATCGGCCAGTGCCGCCAGCAGCTGCAGGTAGCCACCGATGGCACTGCGCCCGGCCAGGCTGCGCAGGCGGTCCGCACGTCCGCCGAACAGCGAGGCGGTATCCGGCAGGATGATGCGCGGGACATCGCGCGAGGCCAGCGTCTCGATCTCACCGGGTTCAAGGATGCGTTGCGCCATGCGGGGCCAGCCGGAAGAACCAGCCTCCATCCTCGCCGTTGTCGACGCTGGCGTCCAGCGTGTTGCCGGCCATCTGAAAGGTCGGGGTCAGATCCGTTTTCCAAAGGAAAACGGATCTGACCCCATCGGTCGGGTTGTTGCCGTTCATCGTGTCGACCAAGGTCGACACCCACCAACAGCAGCGGGAAACTGTCGAAGGCGGGGTGGGTCCGGTTGCGGGGGCGTGAGCCGCATGGATGCGGCGACCGAGCTTACATGGACGTACTTGCAGCGGCCCCCGCAACCGGACCCGCCCCGCCATCCCTCAGGAAGCCCGCTTTTGACGTTGACGTTGACGTTGACGCTGTTTCGGCGGGTGCAGGGCCGCAGGCCCTGCCGTTACCCCTCTCCGCGCCGTCCGCGCAGGATGTCCCTGAACCACTGCCGATGGTGCTTGTAGGCCCACCCATAGGTCACCTTGCCCTGGGTCATCGCCCGCACCGAACCCTTGATCCAGATCGCGGCGTAGATGTGCACCACGATGGCGCAGACCAGTACCCAGCCAAACAGTGCGTGCACCAGCACCGAGAAACGGATCACGCCGATCGGGAACAGATGGCTGAAATACTGCCGCCAGATCACGAAGCCGGTCAGCAGCAACGCCGAGAGGCAGCCGATGATCGCCCAGAACAGCAGCTTCTGGCCGGCGTTGAAGCGCCCGACCGGTGGCAGTGTCTCATCCTCGTTGCGCAACACATCGCGCATGCCGCGCAGCCATGCGCGGTCGTCGGCGGTAGGCAGGTTGTCGCGCCACATGCGGAAGGCGAGCAGGGCGAAGCCCACCACCATGGCCAGGCCGACGAAGGGATGCAGGATGCGTGTCCACGGCCCGCCACCGAACAGCGCTGTCAACGGGAACAGCGCAGGGTGGAACAGGGCCAGTCCGGACAGCGCGGTCAGCACGAAGCAGATCGCCACGATCCAGTGGTTGATGCGGGTCGGAGCGCGGTAGCGCACGATCTGGCGGGGATGCGGGGCGTACTTCATGGCCGCTGCTCCTCTTCGATCTTCTTTGCCTCGTGCTCGGCCTGCTCTTCCTCCTCGTCGTTGACCGTGTTGCGGCCGATGCCGATGTAATGCAGGAAGCCGACGAAGGCTGTCGCAGCGATTGCCAGCACGCCCAGCGGCTTGGCAACCCCCTTCCAGACCTCGACCATGGGGCTGATGCGCGGGTCCTTGGGCAGGTCGGCGTACAGCTCCGGCTTGTCCACGTGCTGCAGCACGTACATCACGTGGGTGCCGCCGACGCCCTGCGGGTCGTACAACCCGGCATTCTCGTAGCCGCGGGACTTCAGGTCCTCGACACGGCCGGCGGCATGCTCGGTCATCGCCTGCTTGCTGCCGAACGTGATCGCCCCGGTCGGGCAGGTTTTCACGCACGCCGGCTCCTGGCCCACGGCCACGCGGTCCGAGCACAGCGTGCACTTGTAGGCCTTGTGGTCCTTCTTGGAGATCCGCGGCACGTCGAACGGGCAGCCGGTCACGCAGTAGCCGCAGCCGATGCAGTTCTCCTCCTGGAAATCGACGATGCCGTTGGCGTACTGGATGATCGCGCCCGGCGACGGGCAGGCTTTCAGGCAGCCCGGGTCGCTGCAGTGCATGCAGCCCTCCTTGCGGATCAGCCATTCCAGCTTGCCTTTCTCGTCCCCGTACTCGCGGAACTTCATGACCGTCCACGACTGGTCGCTCAGGTCCGGCGGGTTGTCATAGCTGCCGACGCAGCTGCCGACCTCGTCGCGCAGGTCGTTCCACTCCATGCAGGCGACCTGGCAGGCCTTGCAGCCGATGCACTTGCTCACGTCGATCAGTTTGGCGACCTGCCCGGTGTGGGCGCCGCGCGCCTGCGGCGAGGGCGTGGTGGTGGCCGAGCGGCGGATGATGTCCAGCGATTGCAGTGACATGGCGTGTCTCCTACACCTTCTCGACCTTGACCAGGATGCACTTCGATTCAGGCGTCTGCGAATTGCCGTCACCGATGGCGTTGGTCAGCGTATTGGCGATGTAACCGGGCTTGGCAGCACCCAGGAAGCCCCAGTGGATCGGCACGCCGACCTGGTGCACCGTCCTGCCATCGATCTGCAGTGCCTTGATGCGCTTGGTCACCATCGCCACGGCCTCGATGTGGCCACGCTTGGAGCTGACCCGGACGCGACTGCCGTTGCCGATGCCCAGCTCGTCGGCCAGGGCTGCGCCGATCTCGACGAACTGCTCCGGCTGGATGATGGCGTTGAGCTTGCCGTGCTTGGTCCAGAAGTGGAAATGCTCGGTCAGCCGGTAGGTCGTGGCCACATGCGGGAACTCGTCCGGCGAGCCGATCTGCGCGCGGTCGCTGTCGAATACGCGTGCGGCCGGGTTGTTCAGCGTCAGCGCCTGGCCCGGGCTCAGCGGGTTGCTGCGCAACGGCGTGTCGAAGGGCTCGTAGTGTTCCGGGAACGGGCCTTCGGCCATGCCGGCCTTGGCGAAGAAGCGGGCGATGCCCTCGGGATTCATGATGAACGGGCCCATCCCGCCGGCCGGGTCTTCATCGGCCTTGAAGTCGGGCACGTCGATGTTGCCCCAGTTCCTGCCGTTCCAGGCGAGCAGGGTGCGTCGCGGATCGAACGGCTGCCCGGCGACGTCGCACGAGGCGCGGTTGTACATCACGCGGCGGTTGGCGGGCCACGCCCAGGCCCAGCCCAGCGTGTTGCCGATACCGGTGGGATCGCTGTTGTCGCGCCGCGCCATCATGTTGCCGGTCGGCCCCCACGCACCGATGTAGATCCAGCAGCCGGAAGACGTGCTGCCGTCGTCGCGCAGGTCGCCGAACGCGGCCAGCTGTTCGCCGGCCTTGCGCACCAGCCTGGTCGGGTCCTTCGGATCGAACACGTCCACCAGGGCCTTGCCGTTGTACTCCATCGCCAGTTCTTCCGGCGTCGGCAGCTTCGGGTCGGCGTAGTTCCAGGCGAGGTCGCGCACCGGCTCCCACCACGCGCCGCCGTCCTTCTCGTACAGCGCCTTGATGCGGTGGAACAGCTCGGACATGATCTCGATGTCGCTGCGCGCTTCGCCTGGTGCGTTGGCGCCCTTCCAGTGCCATTGCAGCCAGCGCGAGGAGTTCACCACCGCGCCGTTCTCCTCGGCGAACGAGGTGGTCGGCAGGCGGAACACTTCGGTCTGGATCGTGCTCGGGTCGACGTCGTTCAGTGCGCCATGGTTCTGCCAGAAGGCGATGGTTTCGGTTTCCAGCGGGTCCATGCTGACCATGAACTTCAGCTTGGAGAACGCGCTGATCAGCTTGCCCTTGTTCGGTGCCGAGGCCAGCGGGTTGAAGCCCTGGCAGATGTAGCCATGGATCCTGCCTTCGTTCATCAGCTCGTAGGCCTGCAGCATGTCGTAGGGCTTGTCGAGCTTGGGCAGGTGATCGAAGCACCAGTTGTTGTCGGCGGTGGCGGCATCGCCCCACCACGACTTCATCAGACTGACATGGAACTTCGGGTAGTTCTGCCAGAACGACATCTGGTTGGCGCGCAGCGGCTTCTGCGTGCGCTTGGCGATATAGGCGTTGTAGTCCTGCTCGTCCTGCCTGGGCAGTGTCAGGTAGCCCGGCAGCAGGTCGGACATCAGGCCGATGTCGGTCAGGCCCTGGATGTTGGAATGCCCACGCAGGGCGTTCATGCCGCCACCGGCCACGCCGATGTTGCCCAGCAGCAGCTGCACCATCGTGCCTGCGCGCACGTTCTGCGCACCGACGGAGTGCTGCGTCCAGCCCAGCGCGTACAGGATGGTCATCGCCTTGTCCTTGCCGGCGGTGGACGCGATCATGTCCCAGATCTGGCGGATGCTGTCGGCGGGCGTACCGCAGATGCGTTCGACCATCTCCACGGTATAGCGCGCGTAGTGCTGCTTGAGCAGGTTGTAGACGCAGCGCGGGTCCTTCAGCGTCGGGTCGCTGCGTACGTAACCGTCGTCCCCGTACAGGTAGTCCCAGCTGGAGCGGTCGTAGCTGCGCTTCTGCGCGTCATAGCCCGAGTACAGGCCGTCTGTGAAGGCGAATTCGTCCTTCACCAGGAACGGCATGTCGGTGTAGTTCAGCACGTACTCGTGCTGGATGCGGTCCTCGGCCAGCAGGTAGTTGATCAGGCCGCCCAGGAACACGATGTCGGTGCCGGTGCGGATCGGCGCATAGACATCGGCCACCGCGGCCGAGCGGTTGAAGCGGGGATCGATCACGATCAGGCGGGCCTTGTTGTGTGCCTTGGCCTCGGTCACCCATTTGAACCCGCACGGGTGTGCCTCGGCGGCATTGCCACCCATGATCAGGATCAGGTCGGCATTCTTGATGTCGACCCAGTGATTCGTCATCGCACCTCGGCCTAGCGTCGGGGCAAGACCTGCCACCGTCGGGCCGTGTCAGACACGTGCCTGGTTGTCGAATGCGAGCATTCCAAGCGAGCGGACGACCTTGTGGGTCAACACCGCGGTTTCATTGCTGGTGGCCGAGGCCGCCAGCATGCCGGTGGTCAGCCAGCGGTTGACCGTCTGCCCCGCCTCGTTCTTCTGCACGAAGTTGGCGTCGCGGTCTTCCTTCATCAGCCGCGCGATGCGGTCCAGAGCGTCGTCCCAGCTCAGGCGTTTCCACTCGTTCGTACCCGGTGCACGGTATTCCGGATAGAGCAGGCGCGATTTGCTGTGGATGATGTCGGCCAGGCCGGCGCCCTTCGGGCACAGCGTGCCGCGGTTGACCGGATGGTCCGGGTCGCCCTCGATGTGGAAGATGCTCGGCTCGGCGTTCTTGGCGCCATCGCCGAGGCTGTACATCAGGATCCCGCAGGCCACCGAACAGTACGTACAGGTGTTGCGGGTCTCGGTGGCGCGGGTCAGCTTGTACTGCCGCACCTCCGCGAGCGCGATGCCGGGCGCGAAGCCCATCAGGGCCAGGCTGGAGCCCACCAGGGTTGTCCCGGTGACCTTCAGGAACTGGCGGCGACTCATCGAGGGCATGCCGTTCTCCTTGGATGGCGGGGAGGCGTGCAGGCCTCCGGGCTGTCGGTGGGTACGGCCGTCGAAGGGGAGAACCGCCAGCATGCCGCGAGCGTCTTTCCGGGAACGACCGCAATGCACCGGTTATAGCACAGCCCCCCGCATGCCCACGTGGCACAAGGCCGGCCCGGGTGTGGCCGGGCGCGGGGATGGGCCGCTCTGGTAAAGTTGCGTGCCCGCACCCCGGGGAGCCGTCTGCCGGGCCTGTTTCCAGGATGTTCCGCGCAGTCCCCGCCATCCTGGCGCGATCCTCCGCGCCATGTCTGGAACATCGAGGAAAAATTTTGCGAAATCAACCAGTTGGGTTCCGTGCATGAGCGCCCCGTCCACCCCGTCGGCCCCCATCGCGCGCGGCACGCTGTACATCGTTGCCGCCCCCTCCGGGGCCGGCAAGAGCAGCATCGTCAACGCTACGCTGGCCCGTGACCCGCAGATCGCCCTGTCGATCTCCTTCACCTCGCGGGCCATGCGACCGGGTGAAGTGAACGGTGAGCACTATCACTTCGTCACCGCAGAGAAGTTCGAGCAGATGATCGCTGCAGGCGACTTCTTCGAGCATGCGTGGGTGCACGGAGACTGGAAAGGCACGGCGCGGCAGTCGGTGGAACCGCAGCTGGCGGCCGGTCAGGATGTGCTGCTGGAGATCGACTGGCAGGGCGCGCAGCAGGTCCGGCAGCTGGTACCGGGCACGGTCACCGTGTTCATCCTGCCGCCGTCCAAGCAGGCCTTGCAGGACCGCATGCGCAAGCGTGGGCAGGACAGCGAGGCGGTGATCGCCCAGCGCCTGGGCGCCGCCCGTGATGAGATGCTGCACTTCAACGAGTTCGACTACGTCATCGTCAACGAGGTGTTCGACACCGCCGTGGACGAGCTGTGCGCGATCTTCACCGCCAGCCGCCTGCGCCGTGAGGCCCAGAAGGTCCGCCACGCCGGGCTGATCCAGGCCCTGTTGACCCCCGATCCGGGCGCAACTGACTGATTCCAAAAGAATCGGGTGAGGGTTGGCTTGATTTTGTCCAGCCCCTGCCGGTACACTCCGTCCCCTTTCCCTCATTCGACTGAGCGGCCGACCGGTCGCCGGGAGCCCGTATGGCCCGCATCACCGTAGAAGATTGCCTGGAAGTCGTTAACAACCGTTTCGAGCTGGTCATGATGGCCTCCAAGCGTGCCCGCCAGCTCGCCAATGGCGTGCAGGCCACGCTGGACAACAGCGAGACCGAGGACAAGCCGACCGTGCTGGCGCTGCGCGAGATCGCCGCCCGCAAGATCGACAACGCGCTGATCGACGAAGTCGAGAAGGCCGAGCGTGAGCGCGCCGAGCGCGAAGCGCTGGAGTGGGCCGCCGCGGAAGTGGTCGCCGACGAAGACATGTCCAAGAACGACGATTGATCGCATCGATCAGCGTCATCGCTGGACACGCCGAACAGCCCGCCCCGTGCGGGCTGTTTCGCATTCAGGATTTGCCGTAAACGTCGCGCTGGAATAGGCTTCGGGCATGAACCCAGGCCCCACTGCCAAGGTCGCCGCAGCCCCCACTGCCGCCGTACCCGACTACGTCCTCCAGCTCGAACGCGCCGCCCATTACCTGCCGCCGGAGCAGCTGCCGCTGCTGCGCCGTGCCTGGGAAGTCGGGGCCGCCGCGCACGCTGGGCAGACGCGCAAGTCGGGCGAGCCCTATATCACGCATCCCGTGGCGGTTGCGCAGGTGCTGGCCGAGCTCGGCCTGGATGTCGAAGCACTGATCGCTGCGATCCTGCACGACACCATCGAGGACACGCCGCTGACCCGCGAGGCGCTGGCCGCCGAGTTCGGCGAGCCGGTTGCCGAGCTCGTCGATGGCGTGACCAAGCTGGACAAGCTGAAGTTCCGGGACCGCCAGGAAGCTGCCGCGGAGAGCTTCCGCAAGATGCTGCTGGCGATGTCGCGCGACCTGCGCGTGATCATGATCAAGCTGGCCGACCGCCTGCACAACATGCGCACGCTGGGCGCCCAGAGCCGCGAAGCGAGGAGCCGCATCGCCCGCGAGACGCTGGAGATCTACGCGCCGATCGCACAGCGGCTGGGCATGAGCCTGGTCAAGAGCGAGCTGCAGAACCTGGGCTTCAAGGCGCTGTATCCGTGGCGCCACGCGATCCTGGAAAAGCACATCCGCAGCCAGCCGGTGGTGCGCCGCGAGGCGATGGCGCAGGTGGAAGTGCAGCTGTCGCAGCGCCTGGCGAAGGAGGGCATCGAACACCGCCTGGTCAGCCGCATCAAGACGCCGTGGAGCATCTACAACAAGATGCGCGACGAGAACAAAAGCTTCGACCAGGTGATGGACGTGTTCGGGTTCCGCCTGGTCGTGCGCAGCGTGCCCAGCTGCTATCACGCACTGGGCTCGGTGCACGCCACGTTCAAGCCGCTTGACGGTCGCTTCCGTGACTTCATCGCCATTCCCAAGGCGAACGGCTACCAGTCGCTGCACACCGTGCTCTTCGGTCCGTACGGCTCGCCGATCGAGGTGCAGATCCGTACCGAGGAAATGGACCTGATCGCCGAGCGTGGCGTGGCCGCACACTGGACCTACAAGTTCGGTGGCGATTCGCCCAACAGCGCGCAGAGCCGTGCCCACGCGTGGATCGTCGAGTTGATCGATTCGCAGCGCGCGGCTGGCTCCTCGCTGGAATTCCTCGACAACGTGAAGGTCGACCTGTTCCCGGACGAGGTCTACCTGTTCACGCCGAAGGGCAAGATCCTGGCCCTGCCGCGCAATTCCACCGCGCTCGATTTCGCTTACGCCGTGCATACCGATGTCGGCAACATGGCGGTGGCCTCGCGCGTGGACAAGAAGCTGGTGCCGTTGCGCACCAAGCTGGTCTCCGGGCAGTCGGTGGAGATCATCACCGCGCGCTCGGCCACGCCCAAGCCGCAGTGGCTGGAGTTCGTGGTCACCAGCAAGGCGCGCACCGCGATCCGCCACCAGCTCAAACAGCTGGAGCACGAGGACGCCGTGCAGCTGGGCCACCGCATGCTTGACCGCGCGCTGGAGGCGATGGATTCCTCGCTGGAGCGGCTGCCGAAGGGGCGCCTGGATGCCTTCCTGGCCGAGCATCGTTTCCCGCGCCTGGAGGCCCTGCTGGCCGAAGTCGCGCTCGGCAACTGGATGCCGACCCAGGCCGCGCAGGCACTGATGGCCTATGCGGAACTGCGTGGCGGCCCGCATTCGCGCCACCACTCGCAGGAGAAGATCCTGATCAATGGCAGCGAACGCGGCGTGGTCACCTTCGCGGGCTGCTGCCAACCGATTCCCGGCGACGACATCATGGGGTACCACACCGCCGGCAAGGGCATCGTGGTGCATCGCATGGACTGCCCGAACCTGGCCGAGCTGCGCAAGTCGCCCGAGCGCTGGGTGCTGATCGGCTGGGATACCACCGTTTCCGGTGACTACGACACCTCGCTGGTGGTGGAAGTGGAGAACGGCACCGGCGTGCTGGCCCAGCTTGCCGCCGCGATCGCGCAGAGCCACTCCAACATCGAGCGCGTGGATTATCTGGATCGCGACTTCAACGCTGCCGTGCTGGCGTTCAACATCCAGGTGCGCGACCGCAACCACCTGGCCGAAGTGATGCGGCGCCTGCGCCGCCTGTCGGTCGTGCAGTCGGTGCGCCGCCAATAACCCCACCCATGCCTAGATGCTGCACCGGTAGCGCCGGGCCATGCCCGGCGAGCGCGCAGTGCGGCATGAACCAAACGTCGCCGGGCATGGCCCGGCGCTACCGGGTTGCTACAATCACCGCTCTGTTTTCCCCAAAGTACCGGAGCGACCATGTCCCGCCAGATCATCAACACCGAAAAGGCGCCTGCCGCCATCGGCCCTTACTCGCAGGCCGTGCGCGCCGGCAACACCGTGTACTTCTCCGGCCAGATCCCGCTGGATCCGGCGACCGGCGACATCGTCGGTGCCGGTGATGTCGAAGCCCAGGCCCGCCGCGCGTTCGACAACCTCAAGGCTGTGGCGGAAGCTGCCGGCGGTTCGCTGGACCAGGTCGTGCGCCTTGGCCTGTACCTGACCGACCTGGGCGAGTTCGCCAAGGTCAACGCTGTCATGCAGGACTACTTCCAGGCTCCGTTCCCGGCCCGTTCCACCATCGAAGTCTCCGGCCTGCCGAAGGGCGCCAACTTCGAGGTCGACGCGGTGATGGTCATCGACTGACGCCCCCGTGGCACGCAAGGCGGCGGTCACTCCGGTCCTGTCACCGTCCGGCGAAGCATCCCTGGCGATGCTCGCCGGCGTGGGTCCGGCCGTGGCCGCCAAGCTGCAGGCGCGTGGCCTGGCTACCCTGCAGGATCTCTGGCTTCACCTGCCGCTGCGCTATGAGGACCGGACCCGGCTGACCCGCATCGAAGACCTGCGATCCGGCGTGCCGGCACAGGTGGAAGTGCGCGTGGTCGCAGTCGAGCGCGGCATGCGCTATCGCCCGATGCTGAAGGTGGCGGTCGAGGATGAAGGGCAGGGCACCCTGGTGCTGCGCTTCTTCCATTTCCGCCAGCAGCAGGTCGGCCAGTTTGCGGTCGGCAACCGCCTGCGCTGTTTCGGTACGCCCAAGCCGGGCCACCTTGGCCTGGAAATCGTTCATCCCAGCTACCAAGTGCTGGGGCGCAACGACGATCCTGAACTTGGCGACCGCCTCGATCCGGTGTACCCCACGGTGGAAGGTGTGGGCCCGATGACGATGCGCAGGCTGATCGGGCAGGCACTGGATCGCCTCCCCGAAGAGGCCGCGCTGGAACTGCTGCCCGTCGGCTGGCTCGATGGCCTCGGCCTGCCGTCGCTGCGCAGTGCGCTGTTGACGGTGCACCGGCCGCCACCGGATGCCGACCTGGCCGCGCTGGCCGCCGGCACCCATCCGGCGCAGCGCCGGCTGGCAATGGAAGAACTGCTGGCGCACCACCTCAGCCTGCGTCGCCAGCGCATCGCGCTGCAGGCACATCATGCGCCGCCGCTGGCCGGCCCCGGCGCGCTGGCCAAGGCCCTGCTGAAGCAGCTGCCGTTCGCCCTCACCGGCGCGCAGGCGCGCGTGTTCAAGCAGATCCGCGAAGACCTCGCGCGACCCAGTCCCATGCTTCGGCTGGTGCAGGGCGATGTGGGTTCCGGCAAGACCGTGGTGGCTGCGCTGGCCGCCATGCTGGCGGTAGAGCAGGGCAAGCAGGTCGCCCTGGCCGCGCCCACCGAACTGCTGGCCGAACAGCATCTCAACAACCTGCGCGGCTGGCTGGAACCGCTGGGCGTACGTATCGCCTGGCTGGCCGGCAAGGTCACCGGCAAGGCGCGCGCCAAGGTGATGGAGCAGGTCGCCAGTGGCGAAGCGCAGGTGGTGGTCGGTACCCACGCGCTGATGCAGGAGGCGGTGGTGTTCCAGGACCTGGCCCTGGCCATCGTCGACGAGCAGCACCGCTTCGGCGTGCACCAGCGCCTGGCGCTGCGCGACAAGGGCGCCGGCGGCAACAGCGTGCCGCACCAGCTGGTGATGACCGCCACGCCGATTCCGCGCACGCTGGCGATGTCCGAGTACGCGGACCTGGACGTATCGGCCATCGACGAACTGCCACCGGGCCGTACGCCGGTGCAGACCGTGGCCCTGAACAACGACCGCCGTCCGGAGCTGATCGAACGTATCGCCCTGGCCTGCGCGGAAGGACGGCAGGTGTACTGGGTGTGCACGCTGATCGAGGAAAGCGAAGAGCTGGATGCCACGCCCGCACAGGCCACCTTCGAATCGCTGCAGGCGCTGCTGCCCGGCGTGCGCGTGGGGCTGGTGCACGGGCGGATGAAGGCCGCCGAGAAACAGGCGACGATGGTCGCGTTCAAGGCCGGCGACATCGACCTGCTGGTGGCGACCACGGTGATCGAAGTGGGTGTGGACGTGCCCAATGCCTCGCTGATGGTGATCGAGAACGCCGAGCGTCTGGGCCTGGCCCAGCTGCACCAGCTGCGCGGTCGCGTCGGCCGCGGTTCGGCGGTGTCGCGCTGCGTGCTGCTGTACCAGGCGCCGCTTTCGCAGATGGCGCGCGAGCGTCTGCAGACCATGCGCGAAACCAACGATGGCTTCGTCATCGCCGAGAAGGATCTGGAGCTGCGCGGGCCGGGCGAACTGCTTGGCACGCGGCAGACAGGCCTGGCCGGCTTCCGCATCGCCGATCTGGCACGCGATGCCGGTTTGCTGCCCGGCGTGCATGACCTGGCCGAGCGCCTGCTGGCGCAGCAGCCCGCACTGGCCGATCGCGTGGTCAATCGCTGGATCGGCACGGCCGTGCGCTACGCCTCTGCCTGAGCGGCCTCAGTGCGCTGCGCGCGGGAGTCGAGCATGGCTCGACTACACAGACAGCGCCTTCGATCATTTCCATGTTCATCCACGCATTGCCTGAATGTGTCGACCAAGGTCGACACCTACTGTCGAAGGCGGGGTGGGTCCGGTTGCGGGGGCGTGAGCGCCATGGATGGCGCGACCGAGCTTACATGGACGTACTTGCAGCGTCCCCCGCAACCGGACCCACCCCGCCATCCCCAGGAAACCAGCGTTTGCCGTTGCTCTGGCGTTTGCCGTTGATCCGGCGGGTGCAGGGCGCAGCCCTGCCGAGCTCCCCCGGTCTTGCAACGGTCATCATCCCGGTCCACACTTCGTTGCCGATCTGAAGACGGCAACGATGACCCACAAGATCCCCCTGTTGATCGACACCGACCCCGGTGTGGACGACGCCCTGGCCCTGCTGATGGCCTTTGCCGATGAACGGCATGACGTGGTCGCCCTGACCATCGCCGCCGGCAATGTCGGCCTGCAGTACACCGTCCGCAATGCCCTCAAGCTCTGCGACATCGTCGGCCGTCCCGACGTGCCGGTGTTTGCCGGCAGTCCCGATCCGCTGCTGCATCCCTCCGTCGATGCCGCGCATGTGCACGGCCGTGACGGCTACGGCGATGTCGATCTGCCGCCGCCGAGCCGACAGGCCGAAGCCGAACATGCCGCGCTGGCGATCCTGCGCCTGTCGCACAAGCATGCCGGCGAACTGATGCTGGTGATGCTCGGCCCGCTGACCAACCTGGCGCTGGCGCTGAAGCTGGACCCGACCCTGCCTCAGCGCATCAAGCGCATCGTGGTGATGGGCGGTGCGGTCACCTGCCACGGCAACATCACGCCGGCGGCGGAGTTCAACATCGCCTTCGATCCGGAAGCGGCGCACGTGGTGTTCACTGCGTTCAAGCACCTGCTGGTGTCGGACTGGGAAGCGACCGTCGCCCACGGCCTGCCGCTGCAGGAGGCCGAGACGTGGCTGCAGGCCGATTCGGAGCGCGCCCGCTTCTACGAGCTGATCTCGCGCAAGACCCGTGGCCTGTCCGAAGACAGCAAGGGCGGCCGCTGGTACACCGCCGATGCCCTGGCCATGGCCTGGGCGCTGAACCCGGAAGGGCAGCTGCGGGTGGAATCGCGGCCGCTGAACGTGGAACTGAACGGCACGTTCAGTCGCGGCGCGACCCTCGTCGACTGGAACCGCCAGACCGGCCAGCCGGACAACTGCGACCTGCTGATTGCCTACGACCAGGCCCGCTTCGAAAGCCTTGTGCGGCAGGCACTTGGCGCGGACTGAGCGCGGATCCACGCAACCGGTTGCCCCGAGGGGCGGCCGGTGCTTATAATGCCGCTCTTGACCACCAGCCCATTTACGGTGTGAGCCCATGAAGGCCGATATCCATCCGAACTACCGCGACGTCGTCTTCCATGACGTCACCTCCGATTTCAAGATCCTGACCCGCTCGACCATGGCGACGAAGGAAACCATCCAGTGGGAAGACGGCAACGAATACCCGCTGGTCAAGGTTGAAATTTCCTCGGCTTCGCATCCGTTCTACACGGGCAAGCACAAGGTCATCGACACCTCGGGCCGCATCGACAAGTTCCAGAAGCGCTACGCGCGCTGAGCTGTCGATCCCGCTCCGAACCGACGGCCGCGCTCTGCGCGGCCGTTTGTTTTTCCCCGGCGCCTGCCCAACAGGCGTTTGGATGGACAGAACACTGCGTTCGCGTGACAACGCTTTTGCCGATCCGGGCCACTCGCTGGCCGGGTTCCGGCCGCCTGCCGTCTACGACTTCCGTCTAGCACCGGGCAAATGCTGCTGTGCGATAATGGCGTGATCCACGACACAGGTCGTGGACGTCATTCACGTGCCTGACCAATGCGCTTGGGCAGGCGCCTTCCCATGAAGGAGCGCACACAGTGTCCGATCTTGATCAGGTCACGCTCAACGCCGGCGACACGTCGGTCGTTCTGCCCGTCATCAAACCCACCCTTGGCAACGACTGCGTCGACATCGCGAAGCTGACCAAGGAAACGGGGTACTTCACCTACGATTCCGGCTTCACCGCGACGGCCAGCTGCAAGTCCGCCATCACCTACATCGACGGCGACAAGGGCGTGCTGCTGTACCGCGGTTACCCGATCGAACAGCTGTCGGAAAAGTCGAGCTACGTCGAAGTGGCCTACCTGCTGATCAACGGCGAGCGTCCGAGCGCCGAGCAGCTGAAGGCCTTCACCGATGAGCTGGCTGCCGAGGCCAACGTCCCCGATTCGATCAACACCCTGATCGGCAGCTTTGCCAAGGATGCCCATCCGATGGCCATCCTGGCTGCCGCGATCGCGCAGCTGTCGGCCGTCTACCACGACGCGCTGGACCTGTCCGACGCCGAACAGCGCCGCCAGGCCGCCGTGCGCCTGATCGCCAAGGTGCCGACCCTCTCGGCGCTGATCTACCGTCACGGTAAGGGCCTGCCGGCCAACACGCCGGACACTTCGCTGGATTACGTCAGCCGCTTCCTGAAGCAGACCTTCGAGTCGGCTGACGGCCAGTACGAACTGAATCCGGACGTGGTCAAGGCGCTGGACCTGCTGTTCATCCTGCACGCCGACCACGAGCAGAACGCGTCCACCTCGACGGTGCGCCTGGTCGGCTCGACCGGTGCCAATCCGTATGCGTCGGTTGCCGCGGGCGTCACCGCGCTGTGGGGTCCGGCCCATGGCGGTGCCAACGAAGCCGTGCTGAAGATGCTGGAAGAAATCGGTTCGGCCGACAACGTGGAATCGGCCGTGCTCAAGGCCAAGGACAAGACCTCCGGCTTCCGCCTGATGGGCTTCGGCCACCGCGTCTACAAGAACTTCGATCCGCGCGCCAAGGTCATCGGCGAGATGACCAGCAAGGTGCTCAAGCAGCTGGGCGTGCAGGACCCGCTGCTGGACGTGGCCGTGAAGCTGGAGCAGGCCGCGCTGCAGGACGACTACTTCGTCGCCCGCAAGCTGTATCCGAACGTCGATTTCTACAGCGGCATCATCTACAAGGCGCTGCAGATTCCGACCGAGATGTTCACCGTCATGTTCGCCCTGGGCCGTACCTCCGGCTGGGTGTCGCATTGGCTGGAACAGCAGGTCGATCCGGAAATGAAGATCGGCCGTCCGCGCCAGGTCTACACCGGCAGCGACGTGCGCGACTACCAGGGCTGATCGCCCCGCCATCGCAACGTGGAAGAACGCCCCCGCAAGGGGGCGTTTTTTTTGCCCATGTCGTGGCCCCCCCTCTGGCTGTAGCAATGCCGAAAGCGTCGCATTCTGCTGGTCACGGCACGCGCGATGCGTGTGTGATGTCGCAGAAGTACGCGTAATCGGCAATCAAGAAACGTTGCATGTACACCGCAGGAGCCGATCAATACCTTGACCGCGCTGCTGGCAGGGCAGGTCCGTGCCGGCAGTGCTTCCATCCAGGAGGCAACCCAATCCATCAGAGAGAGAAACCATGTCGCACATGTTCAAGAAGGCCGCCCTGGCCGTGGCGCTCGCAGGCGCTTCGCTGACCGCGCAGGCCGCCGTGGAAACCAACATCACCGTGTGGGCGAACGTCGATCCGACCCTGTCCCTGCTCAAGGCCGACGGCACCGCGCTGCCGGACGCGGTGCAGCTGGTCTACCGCGCCGGCGGTGCCGGCCTGTCGTCGTGGACCGAGGATGTGCGCATCTTCACCAATGACACCGAGAAGGATGTCAGCGTGCGCCTGGCGGCCGACGCCGTGCTGCGTCCCGACCTGGCCGCACCGGGTGCCATCAACGTGCCGCTGACGGTCAGCCTCAACGGCCGCACCCTGGAGACCACCCCGATCGACTTCGCTGCGGGCGATCTGTTCGACAGCGCGATTCCGGGTGCCTCGATCGCCATGCCGCTGCGCGTGCAGCAGACCGTGTCCGGCGAGATCAACTTCGCGGGCCTGTACAGCGGCACCGTGGCGCTGGTCGTGTCGCAGAACACCGCCGCGCCGTAATCCCCACCGCGCCGGCCCGCTCGCGGGCCGGCCGGCCATCGGTTGTCTCCCCCATGTTGATACCTGTACCTGCCCACAGCCGGCTGGCGGTCGCGCTCGCCCTGACGTTGGCCATTCCGACCCTGCCGACCGTCCACGCACGGCCGGTACCAGCCGGTTTCGAAGACCTCGCCAGCGGCCAGACCGAGCGTGTCGAGGTACGCCTGTTCGGGCAGTCGGCCGGCCTGTGGTCCGCCTGGGTCACGCTGGATACGGTGCAGCTGGACCAGCCTGCGCAGGTTCTGGAAGCTCTCGGTCTCAGCGCCGATGCGCGCGACGCGCTGCAGGCGGCACTGGCTGCACCGCTGCCGCGCAACAGTCATCTGGCCTGTCCCTACGGCCAACCGGATCCCGGCTGCGGCTGGATCGACAGTCCGGACGATCCAGCCCACGTGCACGCCATCTTCGATGAAAGCGATGGCGTGCTGATGTTGTTTCCGGCACGCCGATGGCTGCCACAGCAGGGCGCACAGCGCTCGCCGTTCCACCAGGTGTCCGAGCAGGCACAGAACGCGCTGCTGCAGCAGCAGACCGTGAATTTCAGTGGGGGTGATGGCTACCACGCGTTGAGCGTGCAGGGCAGCACGGTGCTCGGCGTGCTGCGCGATGGCCATGTCGCCAGCAGCTGGAACTACAGCCGCCAGGCGCGGCAGGGTTACCGCGCGCATGACCGCTTCCATCTGGATGATCTCTACTATCGCCACGATCTTGCCCAGCGCCACTACCTGCAGCTGGGCCGCATGGACCGGCGCAATCTGTCCAGCCAGCAGGGCGGCACCTTCGGGTTCGGCATGCTGCCGCTGGATCGCTTCGAGGGGCTGCGCGTGGGGACCACGCAGGCCTATGTCGATACCGACGCGAACGTCACCTCCACCCCGTTGACCGTGCTGCTCGGCCGCGATGCACGCGTGGATGCCTTCGATGGTGATCGCCTGCTGCAGACCTTCTACCTGCAGGCCGGTGTCAACGATCTCGATACGCGCCGGTTTCCGGTCGGCAGCTACACCGTCACCCTGCGCATCTACGAGGACGGCCGCTTCGTGCGCAGCGAGGAGGCGCCCTTCAGCCGTGGCGGCGACTGGTCCGAGCGCAGCCTGCAGTGGTTCGTGCAGGGCGGGCGCCGCCGCGCGCATGCGGCACGTGCAAGTGACATCGGCGATGCGTCCGACACGGCGGTACAGGCAGGGTTGCGCATCCCCCTCGCGCGGAATTACGGCATGACAGCGGGTATCGCCCGCGTCGCCGATACCGGATACGGCGAACTGCGCCTTGAGGCACGCCAGCAGTTCGGGCGGCATGACCTGCAGGCGATGGTCGGCGTGCTGAACGGAGGCGACGGCAGCCACGGCCTGCAGCAGCAGCTGAGCTATCGCCACTACGCGTCCTGGAATGTCTATCGGCAACGCCTGCGCGGCGGCGCGTGCCAGAGCAGCACGCCGGTGCAGCACGACCGCTTCGGTTGTGTCGATGCGCTCAGTGCCTCGGTATCGGCGCCCCTGTTCGGTGGCAGCCTGTACCTGGGATAACACCCGCCGGCGCAGCTTCACCCCGGAGTGGAGCCTGCCCGGCGAGGACGACGACGTCTGGACGGGCCTGCCGCCGGGCCTGCTGCCGCCTCATGTGCCGGCGCTGCGTCCTGCGCAGACCTCGCGCAGCCTGCAGGCCAGTTACAGCCGCACCCGGCAGTGGCGTGGAATGAGCATCGGCAGCCGGCTGGGGGTGTGGCAGCAGGACACCGATACCGGCAGCGGGCGCGGGCCGGCCCGTGATCGCGGCATCTACCTGAACATCGCGGTCTCGCGCTTGCAGCGGATCGACGACGGCAGCGTGCAGCAGCGTGTGGCGCTGGACATGCGCCAGCCTCAGCACAGCCGCCCGGATGCTCGCCTGGGCCTGTCGCATTCGCTGCGCCAGGAGCGCGATGGCGACGCGCGTGATCTGGGCGCCGAGCTGAGCGCGTACAACGACGACCGTTACAGCGCGCTGGCCAGCGCCCGTATCGACAACCGGCTCGGGCAGAGCGGTGCATCGGTGTCGTACTACCAGCACCCTAGTGGGGGTGAACTCTCCTACAGCGGCAACCACACGTCGGGGCTGTCGCTGTCCGCACGCGGGCTGCACTGGGGCGGCGCCCATGGCGCCGACGCCGGTGTGGTGGTCAGCGTGGACGATGCCCGCGACCTGGAACTGAGTGGCGCAGCGGCGGACATCCGCGCCGGCAGCAACCGCCGCCGCATCCTCGGCTTCGGTGAGCGCCGGCTGCTGCCGCTGGGCGGCTACCAGCGCCACCGCGTGGACGTGCAGGATGCCAGCGCGCACGACAGCGACGCCGCAGTGCGTGTCGCCCGCCTGGGCGCCGCGCAGCACGCCTTCCTGCTGCCAGGGAAGGTGATCGCGCTTCCGGTCACGCTGGACGTGACCTACACCTTCATCGGCAACGCGCGCGACATCGCCGGTACCCCGCTGGAAGGCGCCCGCATCCTCAATGCGCCGGTGCCCTCGCTGGGCCGCGACGGCGGCTTCATCGCCGAGTTCCCGCAGCGCGAGCCGGTGCTCTACCTGCTGCGTGCAGGCGACCTGCTGCAGTGCCCGCTCACCGTGCGTGAGCGCCGCAGCGTGGTGCTGCTGGTCGGCCAGGTGCAGTGCGAACCCCTGGCGCTGGAGCAGTTGCCGGCACCGATCCGTCACCAGGCGCGGGTACAGCGCCTGCTGAACGAACTGGCCCCGGTGGCCGGGCGCAACGAACGCAACGTGATGAGTGGAGGTGCGCGATGAGGACCGCATGGAGGCTGCTGCTGGCCGGAGCCTGCCTGCTCGGCAGTGCGCAGGCGCTGGCACAGCGCCCACCGGCGACGACCCCGGCAACCGGCGTGATCACCACGGACATCGTCCGCACCTTCGACCGTTCCGCGCCCGAAGCGCTGGAGCTGTGGGCGCCAAGGACCGTGCTCGGGTATGGGGAGGTGGAGCTGGGGTACGGGAAGATCCATCTGACGTGCGGTGAAGACCCCGCGTATGGGCGTTGTCCGACGCGTGATACGCAGGAGGGGCCGGCGGGCAGGCGTCAACTACATCTGGATTTTCGCGACCATCGAAGTGGACAAGTGATCGGAATTGCGCTCACTGGCTGGCTTGAACGCGTCGAGTGGGAGCGCTTCTGCTCGATCGATTTTTGGAACCCTGGTGAGTACCCCTTGTGGACCTCGCAGGTCAATGAATGCTTGATTCCTCCAGGTGGAACAGGCGCAGCGCTGATCCTTCAGGAAGTTGACATCGCGGAGTTAGTCGCCGGTCGCTGGACTGCAGAACTCCGCCTCAACCTGCGCGTCGATCCTGAAGGCCCGATCATCGCCACCCACGTGTTCCGGTTCGATCTGACCATCACCGATCGCGACCGCACCATGATCTACCTGCCCGAGTTCGGCATGGCCGAGCCGCTGGTGGGTCTGCAGCTGGACTACCGGCCGATCCCCTCACCCGGCACGATCGGTGGCACCGCCGTGCTGGACATGTGCCTGTACGACGGCATGGGCTCGCAGAGTGAGTATCTGGCCATCACCGCGCGCGACATGGGGCCTTCCGCGCCCGGCCGGCCGGCATCTCAGTACTCGGTATGGCACCGCGACGGCGGGCGCGAGGCGCAGGATCGCCTGGACTACCAGCTCACCCTGGACCACAGCGGCCAGAAGATCGCCCTGCGCAACAACGAGGAAGTCCTGCTGCGCGGCATCGATACCGCCGAGCTGCGGCTGGTGATGCTGCCCGACATGAACCAGTGGGTGTACTGCGTGCCCACGCCGCTGACCCTGGAAACCCCCCGTGTGCCGGCGTCCGAGAAACGCGAGGGCTACTACGACGGCCGCCTCAAGCTCGAAATGCGCCTGCCGACCGACCGCCTCTGACCTCCCCTGGAACCCGATCCCATGAGCAAGATTCCCCTGGCCGGCGCGCTGCTGCTGGCCCTCCTGCCAGCGGCACCGGTGCTGGCCAATCTCAACGTCCATCCCATGCGCGTGCATGCCGAAGCCGGCAAGACCACGACCGTGCGCGTGCATTCGCAATCACCGCAGCCGCAGTACGTGCAGGCCACGGTGAAACGCATCCTGCACCCGGCCAGTGATCACGAGGAAGAAGTCGACGAGGCCGTCGGCACCGCGGCCGTCATGGCGGTCACGCCGGGACGCTTCGGTCTGGCCGGGGGCGGCACGCGCCTGATACGGATCATTCCGCTGCAGCCGGTCGAGCAGGAAACCGCGTTCCGCGTCTACTTCGAAGGTGTTCGCGGCCCCGATGACGGCGCGTCCGACGTGCCGGTGCAGGGAGCCAGCGCCACTCTGGGTGTCAGCCTGGTCTGGGGCGTGCTGGTCAACGTGCTACCGGCTGAGGGGCGCGTTGAGATGGGCCTGGACGGTGATCGCTTGCTGAACCGCGGCACGCTGCGGCTCGGCGTCAACCAGGTGCAGGACTGCGACGCGGACGGCCGCTGCACGACGCATGAGATCAAACGCAGCCTTTATCCCGGCGCGGCGATGACGCTGCCGTTCGTGCCCCGCGCCGGCGGGCGCGTGGAGATCGACTACCGGCTCAGTCATGCCGGCTTCCGTGAGCACCGGCAGAGTCTGCAGCCCTGAACTGCATCGGCCTGGCGCTCCACTGCAACCACTTCCTCCCCCTTCCCCAACCATCGAGGTATCGATGAATCGCATCTACCGTTTGATCTGGAATACGCGCCTGCGTTGCTGGGCGGTTGCCAGCGAGCACACGCGCTCGCGCGGCAAGCCGTCCTCGGCGGCCCGCCCACTGGCGGCCGCACTGTGCGTGCTGCTGGCAGGTCCGGCGCTGGCCAACGACACGCAGGTTGATCCACCGGCCGGACCCGAATCCAACGTCGAGGGCGAAGCGGTCTGGAATCACCCCGAGGCGTTGATGCGGGCCTTCAGCGCACCTGATGCCAGCATGCGCGGCGCGGGTCTCACCAGCTACCAGAACGTGCTCATCGGCGGCGGTTCCACCAGCAACAGTACCAAGGGCGTGGCCATTGGCGTGGGGTCGTTCACTGCGTTCGATGGCGTCGGTATCGGCAACAATGCCAAGGCCTATGCAGGGGGCGTCGCGCTGGGCATCGGCGCGTCCACCAGCGCCGCGGCAGGTGGTACAGCGGTTGGCAAGAATGCGCGCTCCGACGCCTTGGGTGGGTCTGGCGCGGTGGTGATCGGCCACAACAGCTACATTGCCACGACCGGCAATACCGCTGTGGCCATTGGTGCCAATACGCGCGTGGATGGCAGCGACGGTGTGGCAGTGGGTGCCAGTGCGCAGGCCGGCAGCGCCAATGCCATCGCCGTGGGCTCAGGCGCCCAGGCCAGCGGTGCCCGATCCTTGGCGCTGGGCAACAACGCACAGGCGCAGGCGCAGGGATCCATCGTCATCGGCGACGGCAGCAAGCTCGCCAACGCCAACGCACACCACGCCATCGTGATTGGCAGCGGTGCGCGCTCCGGCGGCTACGATGCGGGCATCGCCATCGGCCAGAATGCAGTGACCGACGGCCACGGCAAGGCCGTTGCCTTGGGCGCCAACGCCAATGCCGGGCATACCAATGCAGTGGCCCTGGGTGCCGGCTCGGTCACCAGTGCCAGCAACCAGGTCTCGGTGGGCAATGACACTGTGAAGCGCCGCATCGTCAACGTGGCCGATGGCGCCCTGAGCACCACCAGCAGCGACGCGGTGACCGGCAGGCAGCTGCACGCCACCAACCAGAGCATCACCAGTGCGACGAACACGGCCAACGCGGCCAAAGCTGCTGCGGACCAGGCTGCCACGAAGGCCGGGCAGGCACTCGCACGGCTGGATGGCAGCCGCACGACGATCGGTGCCGGCGCGGCTGCCGCAGGTACCAACAGCACCGCCATCGGCAACGACGCCGATGCGACCGGTGGCTACAGCAATGCCATCGGCCATGGCGCGTCCAGCAGCGGCAGCAATGCCGTGGCGCTGGGCACGCTGGCATCGGCGTCCGGCAGCAGTGCGGTCGCGCTGGGCAACCGCGCGCGGACCGAGGGCGGCAACAACGGCGTGGCCATCGGCAATGCGGCATTGGGCTACAACAACGATGCCGTGGCGCTGGGCAATGATGCCCGCAGCGGGGTCAATGCGGCCGGTGAGCGCGTCACCACCTACAACGGCGGCGTCGCGATCGGTACCGGATCGCGCAGCGGCAATGGCGCCGTGGCATCGGGCCTGCGTGCTTCGGCTACCGGCGATCGTGCCGTGGCCATCGGCAACGACGCAAAGGCCGATATGACCCATGCCACCGCGCTGGGTTATCAGGCGGCGGCCACCGCCAACCAGGCCACGGCGCTGGGCCGTGGCAGTGCGGCCAGTGCACGCTTCGCCACCGCGGTCGGCAACCTCGCCGAAGCCAAGGCCGAAAGCAGCACGGCTCTGGGCGATCGTGCGTCGGCCAGTCATGCCGGCTCGGTGGCGCTGGGTAATTCCTCGACCACCCATGGCGACAACCAGGTCTCGGTCGGCAGTGCCACCGTCAAGCGGCGTATCGTCAATGTGGCCGACGGCGTGCTGAGCAGCTCCAGCACCGATGCGGTCACCGGCAAGCAGCTGCATGCGACCAACCAGAACGTCACTGCGGTCACCCAGGCGGCGGCTGCGGCCCAGGCGGATGCCACGCGCGCGCTGACGGCGCTGGCGAGTACCGCGACGGCCGTCGGCAAGGGTGCTGTGGCAGGCGGCAATGCCGTGGCGGTCGGCCATTCGGCGAAAGCGGAGGGCTCCCACAGCAACGCCTTCGGCTACCAGGCCAGCGCGGCCGGCGCCAATGCGGTCGGTGCCGGCACCTTGGCGGGTGCCGCGGCCGACTCCTCGGTTGCGCTGGGCAACCGTGCTGCCGTGGATGCCACCTCCAGCGGCGCCATCGCGCTGGGTGCCAACGCCAAGGTCAACGCGCAGGCGAGCAACAGCGTCGCACTGGGCGCGGGCTCGGTCGCGACCGGTACCAACCAGGTCTCCGTGGGTAGCGACATGGTCAAACGGCGCATCGTCAATGTCGCCGACGGAGCACTGAGTGCAACCAGCGCCGAGGCGGTGACCGGCAAGCAGCTGCATGCCACCAACCAGAATGTCACGCAGGTCACCGCCACCGCCGCCACGCTCAGTGGCCTGGTCGGGCAAGTGGCAGCCGGCGGCGATCTGCGGTTGGGCGCGCAGAACAGCGGCACCGTCCTTGATGTCCGCAACCAGGGCAACGCCAGCCGTCGCATCAGTGGCGTCGCCGATGGTGTGCTGAGTGCAGCCAGTACGGATGCGGTCAGTGGTCGCCAGCTCAACACCACCAATCAGAACGTGACCACGGCCACCACCCTGGCCAATACGGCGCACACCGTGGCCAACGCCGCGCAGTCCACCGCCAACGATGCCCAGTTCAAGGCCAATGTGCTCGGCGGTCTGCTCAGCCAGGCCTCGTCCAGCGGCGACGTGCGCCTGGGGGCCGCCAACAGCGGCGGCGTGCTGGATGTGCGCAACCAGGGCAACCAGGCACGTCGTGTGCAGGGCGTTGCCGCCGGTCAACTGTCGGCCACCAGCGACGATGCAGTCAGCGGCCGCCAGCTGTTCGACAGCAACACGCAGATCGCACGCAACCGCACGGACATCGACCGCCTGCGCGAGGACTTCGAAGGCTTCGATCCGGACCTGTCCGATGTGGTGCGTTTCAACGCAGACGGCAATGTCGACCTGGACGGTGGCCGCCTGCTCGCCGTGGGCGAGGGGCAACTCAGTGCCGACAGCCGCGAGGCGGTCAATGGCGCGCAGCTGTTCGCCACCAACACGAAGGTGACCGAGCAGGGCGCACAGATCGCATCCGCCCGGGAAGACCTGGACGCGTTGCGCCTTGACTTCGACAACTACACGCCTGACCTGGGTAGCGTCGTGCAGTTCGGCGAGGACGGCACGGTGGACCTGAAGGCTGCGCGTCTGGTCGCTCTGGCTGATGGCGAGATCGCGGCAGGCAGCCGTGAGGCGGTCACGGGCGGGCAGCTGTTCGTGACGAATGAGCGGGTATCGGTGCTGGAGGAAGCGCAGAAGTATGCGGTTGTCGGATATGACGAATGGAGCGTTGCTGCAGAGGTTGGGATTCTTGCGACGGCAATGGGCAGCGATACCAAGGCAATGGGAGAAGGAGCAACTGCGGTTGGCAGCTTCGCACAGGCATGGGGCAAGAATTCCGTATCCTTGGGGCGTGCAGCCCTTGTCCGTGAAGGTGCGGAGGATGGCTTCGCTCTAGGCGCACGATCCCAGGTGAATGTTCAGAACGGTATTGCCTTGGGCGGTTCCACAAAGGTTCTCGAAGGAGCACGCAACAGCGTCGCTCTGGGTTGGGGATCAGTCGCTACCGTCGCCAATGAGGTCTCATTGGGCGGCGGTGGAATTCTGCGTAGAGTCACGAATGCGATGAACGGCATCGCGGGCAATGACCTCACGACCGTCGACCAGCTCTCCGGCGTCGTGAACGCTCTCGGTGGCGGGGCGGGCTTTGCCGCGGACGGCAGCGTGATTGCTCCTTCCTACGGTGTGCAGGGCGCTGTACACGGCACGGTAGCCGATGCACTGGCCGCGCTGGATGCAGGCGTGGACAGCAATCGTGGCGGACTGGACGCGATGGACGCGCGCCTCGATACGCTGCATAAGACGCGGGCGCGCTTCGAGCGCCTGTTCGACGATGGCGGCATCCACAGTGACGGTACCGGCCAGCTGCGGCTGGCCGGGGAGCACGGCATGGTGCTGGGCAACGTGGCCAACGGCATGATCGCGCCGGGCAGCCGCGATGCGGTCAATGGTGGTCAGCTGCACGCCGTGCAGGCGCAGCTCAACGGCCGCATCGACGGACTGCAGTCGCAGATCGACGGGTCGGCGACGGCCAGCCGCCAGGCAGCGGTGGACGAAGTCTCTGGCGAGTCGCCGGCGGACAGCCAGACCCCGGTCCTGCCGGTCAAGGATGCGCCGTCGGTGGCCTCCACCGACACGCCGGCGCCGAAGCCGGAGGCCGACGATCCGGAGCCGCAGGTGGACACGCGTGCCGTGGATCAGGCGGTGAACCAGGCGCAGGCCTATACCGACCAGGCGATGGCCAGCGTGGACCGCCGGCTGGACCGGATGGACAAGCGCCTGAACCGGATGGCGGCGATGGGCAGTGCGCAGGCGGCGATGGCGATGAACACCGCCGGCCTGCAGACCTACAACCGCCTCGGCGCGGGTGTGGGCCATGCCGAAGGCGAGTCGGCGCTGGCGGTGGGTTACCAGCGCGTGCTCAACGAGCGCGGCTCGGCCACCTTCAGCCTCAATGGTGCCTTCACCAACAGCGGTGAGCGCACCGTGGGTGTGGGCTTCGGCGTGGGCTGGTAACCGGCAGGGCGACGCGGTCCGGTCGCCCTGATGCATGACGACGCCCCACGCGGTCCGCCGCGTGGGGCGTCTGCGGTGTGGGGCTCAGATGCCGCCGAGATAGCTTTCGATCTGCTCCTGGCTGAGCAGTTCGCGCAGCTGGGCCTGGGAGGCGCGCCGCATCGGCTTTTCGTCGACCGGTGACAGCGGTGCCTGGCGCAGGGCGTCATACGGCAGCACGGCCAGGTCGAACGTCAGTTCCTCCGCACTGAACACCCAGACCGGCACGTCCAGGCTGCGCTCGCGGTCCAGGCGCAGCCGGCGCACGCGCGACTCGGCCGGAATGCCCTGTTCGTCCAGGAAGCGATGCACGGCTTCGGGGTCGTCGCTGTGCAGATGGACCTGCACGGGGCTGTTGGCATCGGCGGTGCCGTCCAGCACCGGGCCGACCAGGCGCGGGGCGAAGGCATGCAGGAATTCCAGTGCGCGCAGCGCACCTTCGCGACGTCGCTGCAGCTCGTTGCCGTGCTGGGGGCCAGCGAACAAGCGCTGGTATTCGCGCAGCGCATCCTCGATCTCGACATTGCGGGGCAACGAGGCATCGTCATGGATGCCGAGCCGGCTGGCCGCCTTCAGTTTGGCCTGGTGGAAGTCGCGGATGCCGCCTTCGGCCATCAGGCGGGCGGCTTCGTGGGCGAGGCGGTGACGACGCTCACGGGTCTGGGTGGTGGCATGCTGACGGGCGCGATGCATGCGGGAACTCCTGTTGCGACCTGGCTACAGACTAGCGCAACGGTGTGACATCTGCGTGGGGAATGGAGGAGGGATGCGGGGCCGGGCCGTCGAGCCGGGCATGCGCCGGCTCGACGGTGACGCCCGCGGCGCGCGTCAGAAGATATCGAACGCAGCCGCGTCGGCCTGAGGGGTATTGAGGTTCAGGTCGTAGTCCGTCAGGCGATCCATGTCCTCGACCTTGACCCATTCGGTCGCGCCGTTGAGCGTGGTCTGCACCATGCCGCTGGGCGGGTCGTTCTGCGCGATCGGCGTGTCCTTCAGCGCGGTGCGCATGTACTCGATCCAGATCGGCAGCGCGGCCTTGCCGCCGTATTCGCGGTAACCCAGCGAACGGAAGTCATCGCGGCCCACCCACACGGTGGTTACATACGGGCCGCCGAAGCCGGAGAACCAGGCGTCGCGGTGGTCGTTGGTGGAGCCGGTCTTGCCGCCCACGTCCTCGCGGCCGAGCACCTTGGCCTGGGTGCCGGTACCGCGCTGGACCACATCGCGCATCATCGACACCAGCTGGTAGGCGGTGCGTGCATCGATCGCGCGCGGCGCGGTGCGCGCATCCGGGTTGACCGGTGCGGCCGCGGTTTCCGTGGTGGCCTGCGCCTTGGCGGCGGCCGGGTCCGGCGTGGGGGCCGGGGCACCGAAGTTGAAGCCGTCCACGACCTGGCTGACCGGCTGGTCGCTGCTGCCGGCACAGTCGCGGCAGGCCAGTGCCGGGCTTTCCTTGAACACCAGGTTGCCGTCGCGGTCGTTCACCTGATCGATCAGCCAGGTGTCCACGCGCGAGCCGCCGTTGGCGAACACGGCATAGCCACGGGCCACCGACAGCGGGGTCAGCGAGGCGGTGCCGAGCGACATCGACAGGTTCGGCGGCAGCTCCGATTCGGCGAAGCCGAACTCGCTGATGTACTTGCGGGCGTAGTCCACGCCCATGCCGTCGAGCAGACGCACCGAGACCAGGTTGCGCGACTGCACCAGGGCTTCGCGCAGGCGCATCGGGCCGCGGAAGCCACCGCCATCGTTCTGCGGTGCCCAGGTCTTGCCGCGGCGGTCGCGGAACACGACCGGGGCATCGAGCACGATCGAAGCGGGGTTGTAACCCTTGTCGAACGCAGCGGCATAGACGAACGGCTTGAAGCTCGAACCGGGCTGGCGACGGGCCTGGGTGGCGCGGTTGAACTTGTTGCCGGAGAAGCTGAAGCCGCCGACCAGCGCCTTCAGGGCACCGCTGTGGGCATCCAGCGAGACCAGCGCGGACTGGCCACGCGGGATCTGGTCCAGCAGCCATTCGCCCTCCTTGTCGCCGGCGCGCACACGCACGATGTCACCGCGCTGCACCAGCTTGCCGGGGGTCTTGTTGGTCCACCGGGCGGCGCCGGCCGGCAGCACGATCTCGCTGCGGTTGGCCAGCACCACCGTGGCGCTGCCATCGGCTCCGGCGCTGGCAACGATCGCCGGCAGCAGGCCGGCCTGCGCCGGGATGCCGCGCAGATGCTCGGCCAGGGCCGCGGCATCGTCGCCGGCCCCCAGCTGCACCTGCTTCTCCACGCCGTGCCAGCCGTGGCGGTGGTCATACAGCAGCAGGCCGTCACGCACCGACAGGTTGGCCGCGGTCTGCAGGGTCGAATCGATGGTGGTGGTGACGTGGTATCCCTTGTTGACCACATCGCCGCCGAAGCGCGCGATCATCTCCTGGCGCACCAGTTCGGCCACATAGGGCGCCTCGACCTGCACCGGCGGCTCATGCGCGGTGGCATGCATCGGCACGGCCTTGGCCGCATCGGCCTCGGCCTGGCTGACGAACTTCAGATCGGCCATGCGCTGCAGCACGTAATTGTCGCGGCGCTGGCGGGCGCGTTCCGGGTTGGAGATCGGGTTGCCGGAGGAGGGGAACTTCGGGATGCCGGCCAGCGAGGCCATCTCATCCAGGTCCAGCTCCCCCAGCTTCTTGCCGTAGTAGAACTCCGCTGCCGCGGCCACGCCGTAGGCACGGTTGCCGAAGAAGCTCTTGTTCAGATACAGCTCGAAGATCTCGTCCTTGCTCAGCTCGGACTCGATCTTGCGGGCCAGCAGGATCTCGGCCAGCTTGCGGGTGTAGCTGTACTCGGAACTGAGGAAGAACTGGCGGGCCACCTGCTGGGTGATGGTGGACCCGCCGGGCACGCGCTTGTCGTTGGTGGTGGCCAGCAGCCACACCGCGCGGGCGATGCCCTTGTAGTCCACGCCGCCATGCTCATAGAAGCGGGCGTCCTCGGTGGCCAGGAAAGCCTGCTTGAGCTTCTCCGGCACGTCCTTCATGGTGATCGGGGTGCGCCGGGTCTCGCCGAACACCGCCATCAGCTTGCCGTCGGCGGCATAGACGTACATCGGCTCCTGCATCTCCACGTCGCGCAGGGTCTGCACGTCGGGGAGCTTGGAGGACACAGCGTAGTAGAGACCGCCCACAGCGGCCGCGCCGATCAGCGCCAGGACCAGGACAATCAGGAAGATCCAGCGCAGCCAGCGGCGGAGTCGAGTCATCGGGTTCAGATTCCGATTGCGAATTTCGTGGTCGCAGAGTATAGATTACGCAAGGTGGCGGCTGGGGTCGGCACCGGGGAGCGCAAGGGGAAACGCCAGGGGCTGCATTGTGAACCTGTGAGGGAATTCACAGCAGGGCGGTTGCCATTTGCTAAGAATACGTTATTAATGCGCGGTCGCAGTTCTTGCGTCCAAGTGCCCGTCGGCAGGGGAGAAACCGTGGGGCTCATCCCAAAAAGTCAGTCGCCGCTTATTGGCGTCGACATCAGTTCGACTGCGGTAAAGCTGTTGCAGCTTTCCCGCAGCGGCAATCGTTTCCGTGTGGAACATTACGCCGTGGAACCACTGCCGCCGAACGCGGTCGTGGAGAAGAACATCGTCGAGGTGGAGGCCGTGGGTGAGGCCATCCGCCGTGCGTTGAACCGTTCCGGCAGCAAGGCAAAGCAGGCCGCCGCCGCCGTGGCCGGCTCGGCCGTGATCACCAAGGTGATCCCGATGCCGGCCGAGCTCGACGAGAACGACATGGAAGCGCAGATCGAGCTGGAAGCGGTCAACTACATTCCCTATCCGATCGAGGAAGTGAACCTGGACTTCGAGGTGATCGGGGTGATCCCGAACAACCCGGAGATGGTCCAGGTGCTGCTGGCCGCATCGCGGTCCGAGAATGTGGAACTGCGCCAGTCGGCGCTGGAACTGGGCGGCCTGCAGGCCAAGGTGATGGACGTGGAGGCCTTCGCGGTCGAGAACGCCTTCGCCCTGGTTGCCAGTGAGCTGCCGGTGTCCACCGACGGCGTGGTCGCGCTGGTCGACATCGGCGCCACAATGACCACCCTGAACGTCCTGCGCGGCGGACGCAGCCTGTACAGCCGCGAACAGGTGTTCGGCGGCAAGCAGCTGACCGACGAGATCATGCGCCGCTACGGCCTGAGCTACGAGGAAGCCGGCCTGGCCAAGCGCCAGGGCGGGCTGCCGGAAAGCTACGAGATGGAAGTGCTGGAGCCGTTCAAGGAAGCCACGGTCCAGCAGATCAGCCGCCTGTTGCAGTTCTTCTACGCCGGCAGCGAATTCAATCGTGTCGATCACATCGTGCTGGCCGGAGGCTGCGCGGTTCTTGGGGGCCTGCCGGAAATGGTCGAGGAGCAGCTGGGTGTGCCGACCGTGGTCGCCAATCCGCTGGCGCAGATGACGCTGGGACCGAAGGTCAACGCGCATGCGCTGGCCCAGGATGCTCCCGCGCTGATGATCGCGACCGGTCTGGCGCTGAGGAGCTTCGACTGATGGCACGCATCAACCTGTTGCCCTGGCGCGCCGAACGGCGCAAGCAACGCCAGCGCGAGTTCTACGCAATGCTGGGCATGGCCGCCGTGGGTGGCCTGCTGCTGTCGCTGATGATCTGGTTCTACTACGACCGCCAGGTCAGCGGCCAGATGGACCGCAATGCCTACCTGCAGGCCGAGATCGACAAGGTCAAGGAGCAGAACAAGGAGATCGACCGCCTCGACGCGCAGAAGGAGCGGTTGCTGGCGCGCAAGAAGGTGATCGAGGAGCTGCAGGCCAAGCGCTCGCAGATGGTCCACCTGTTCGACGCGCTGGTGCGCACCATTCCCGATGGCGTCGTGCTGACTGCCCTGAAACAGGAAGGCGACACCCTCACCCTGGAAGGCCGCACCCAGTCCAACGCCCGCGTTTCGGCGTACATGCGCAACCTGGAGACGTCCGGCTGGATGGCCAGCCCGGAGCTGTCGATCATCGAGGCGCGTGAGCCGGACAAGGAGAAGGACGGTCGCCCGGGCCCGGTATCGGACATCAAGGCGCTGCCGTATGTGTTCGTGGTCAAGGTGAAGCTGCCGGCACAGAGCGAGGAGGCCATCGCGCCGCCGGGCCTGAATGCCGATGGCACCGTGGCACCGGCCGCAGCCGCCGAACCGGTCGCACCGCTGTCGGCCGCGCCCGAGGCGGCCACACCGGCCGCACCCGCCACCACACCCGTCACCACGCCGCCCCCGGCAACGGCCCCGCCGGCCGCCGCGCCGGCGAAGCCGGAGGGCAGCCGCCTGGCACAGCCCCCGCAGGCCTTCCACGCCCCGTTGCAGGGGGATCGCGCATGAGCCAGAAGATCGATCTCAAGAACCTGGATTTCAACGACATCGGCAACTGGCCGCAGAAGGCCAAGATCGTCTTCTGCGCGCTGCTGGCGCTGGTCATCATGTTCGTGGCGTGGATGCTGCTGATCAGTGGCAAGCGCGAGGAACTGGAGGGCCTGGAGCGGCAGGAGACCGAGCTGCGCACCGAGTTCACCAAGCAGCAGGAACGTGCGGTGAACCTGGCGCCGCTGAAGCAACAGCTGGCACAGATGGAGCAGGTGCTGCAGCAGATGCTGCGGCAGCTGCCGAGCAAGACCGAAATGCCGGACCTGATCATCGACATCTCGCAGACCGCGTTGTCCAGCGGCCTGTCCAACGAGCTGTTCGAGCCCGAGTCCGAGCAGATCAAGGAGTTCTACGCCGAGAAGCCGATCAAGCTGCGGATGGTGGGCAGCTACCACCAGTTCGGTGCGTTCGTCAGCGGCGTGGCCTCGTTGCCGCGGGTGGTCATCCTGACCATGCACGACATCAACCTCAAGCCCAAGGACAAGACCAGCGGCAACATCCGCGCAGGTGCGCTGGAGCTGTCCGGCACGGTCAAGACCTACCGGTATCTGGAAGAAGCCGAAGTGCAGGCGCAGCAGAGCGCTGACGCCGGCAAGGAGGGCGGGAAGTGATGCGCGCACAGATCGTACGCGGGTCGATGGTGCTGGCGGTCCTGCTGCTGGCCGGCTGTGGCCGCGGCGTGACCAGCACGCCGGGCGATGCACCGAACCTGGAGAAGTGGGTGGAGGGCGAGCGTGCGCGACCGGCGCAGCCGCTGGAGCCGCTGCCGGTGATGCAGCAGTTCGAGACCTTCGAATACTCCGCGCAGGGCATGCGCGATCCGTTCACCGATGCCTGGACCAATCCGCAGCAGGGGAACGGCGGATTGCGACCGGACCCGAACCGGCGCAAGGAGCCCCTGGAGGGCTTCCCGCTGGACGCACTGGACATGGTCGGCACCATCGGCACCGGCGGCAGCACCGTCGCGCTGGTGATGGGGCCGGACAAGGTCACCTACCGGGTCCGCCCGGGCGGCTACCTGGGGCAGAGCGACGGGCGGGTCACCGCGGTCTTCGAGGACCGCGTTGAACTGATCGAACTGGTGCCGGATGGCGCGGGTGGTTGGCTGGAACGTCCAGCGACGCTCGCGCTGGAAGATCAATGATCGTTTACTGGGGATAGCACGATGACCTTTCACCATGCCAAGGGGCTGCGTCCCATCCGGCGCTCTACCTTGAACCGTGTCAGCGCGCTGGGAGTCGCGCTGATGCTGGCCTGCGCTCCGGCGCTGGCTGCCGCGCCGGCGGAGAAACCGGCCAGCACCGCGGTGGCCCCTTCGGCTCCGGCGACGACTGGCCTGTCGGTGTCCAAGATCGATTTCAAGCGCGGCGATGACGGCGTCGGCCGCCTGATCCTGCAGTTCGACGGCCAGGGTGCGATTCCCGACCTGCGCACGCAGGGCAGCAACGTCGTAGTCGATGTGGGCAACGCGCGCCTGCCGGCCAACCTGCAGAAGCCGATGAACGTGGTCGACTTCGCCACGCCCGTGCAGCGCATCGATGCCAAGCCATCGGGCGCCGGGACCCAGCTGGTACTGAGCACGGCGGGTACGGTGGAGTCTCTGGCCTACCAGAGCGGCAACGAATACGTGGTCGAGATCAGTCCGCGGCAGGCGCCCGCCGCCGTCGGTGCGGTCAACGCCGGTACGGTCACCCAGGCGGCGAAGGCCGTCGGCCAGCGTGGCTACTCGGGCAAGCCGGTGACCTTCAACTTCCAGGACGTGCCGGTGCGCACGGTGCTGCAGTTGATCGCCGAAGAATCCAACCTCAATGTCGTGGCGTCCGATTCGGTGCAGGGCAACGTGACCCTGCGACTGGTCAACGTTCCGTGGGACCAGGCGCTGGACATCGTGCTGCGCGCGAAGGGCCTGGACAAGCGTCGCGACGGCAGCGTGATCTGGGTCGCGCCGCAGGCCGAGCTGGCCAAGTTCGAGCAGGAAAAGGAAGACGCCCGCATCGCCATCGAGAACCGCGAAGACCTGGTGACCGATTACGTGCAGATCAACTACCACAGCGCCACGCAGATCTTCAAAGCGCTGACCGAGGCCAAGGGCATCGGCGGCGGTGGCGGTGGTGGAAGTGGCGGTTCCTCCTCGCAGGAGGAAAGCGGGTTCCTGTCCACGCGCGGCCGCATCGTTGCCGACGAGCGCACCAACACGCTGATGATCAGCGACATCCCCAAGAAGATCGCACGCATGCGCGAACTGATCGGGGTGATCGATCGTCCGGTGGACCAGGTGCTGATCGAAAGCCGCATCGTGATCGCCACCGATACCTTCGCCCGCGAACTGGGTGCGAAGTTCGGCATCAGCGGCAGCCGCGACAATGTCTACTTCAGCGGCAGCCTCGACGCCAACGCCAAGACCCGCAAATCGCAGGTCGATACCGCGCTGGAGAATGCCAAGGCCGTGCGCGAGTGGCAGGCCGGTGGCAGTGTCGGTCCGGCACCCGTGCCGGCCGGCTCGACCATCGAGCGTGGCCTGAACTGGAACCTGCCGGTGGCCCTGGCCAACAACCCGGGTTCGCTGGCGCTGTCGATCCTCAACGCGGGCTACCTGCTGGATGTCGAGTTGTCGGCCATGCAGGAGGAATCGCGTGGCGAAGTGATCTCCAACCCGCGCGTGGTCACCACCAACCAGCGCGAGGCGATGATCAAGCAGGGCAAGGAGATCGGCTACGTCACCATCAGCGGCACCGGTGCCGCCGGCGGGGCGGGTTCGACGCCGAACGTGCAGTTCAAGGAAGTCGTGCTGGAACTTCGGGTGACTCCGACGATCACCAATGACAACCGCGTGTTCCTGAACATGCAGGTCAAGAAGGATGAAGTCGATCGCCTGATCGAGCTGCAGGGCTACGGGACGGTGCCGTCGATCAACCGCCGCGAAGTCAATACCGCGGTGCTGGTCGAGGATGGCCAGACCGTGGTGATCGGCGGTGTGTACGAGTTCACCGATCGCAACAGCATCAGCAAGGTGCCGTTCCTGGGCGATGTGCCGTTCCTGGGCAATCTGTTCAAGAAGCGCGGTCGCAACAAGGACAAGGCCGAGCTGCTGGTGTTCGTGACACCGAAGGTGCTGCGCGTGGCCAAGCAGAACTGAGCCACCGCCTGCAGCAGGTGCGAAACGGGGCCGCCATGTGCGGCCCCGTCTGCGTTGCGGTCACGCATCCACGCAGGGCGTGGACGCTGTTCAGCGTCTCTTGATGCCATCGCCGGGGCACCCTGCGATGATGTCGGGAACCCGTGCCGTCCTGTGCCGGTCAAAGGCCCTCATGAACCTGCCCCCGCCGATGCCCGAATCCGCAATGCCGGCTGCCACGCCGGCCACGTCCCGCCTGCACGCGGCGTTCAACACGCTGCGCGAGGCGCTGTCGGCCGAGATCGTCGGCCAGGCCGCCCTGGTCGAGCGCCTGCTGATCGCGCTGCTGGCCGATGGCCATCTGCTGGTGGAGGGCGCGCCCGGGTTGGCCAAGACCACCGCCATCCGCGCCCTGGCAGCGCGCTTGGAGGCCGATTTCGCGCGCGTGCAGTTCACCCCGGACCTGTTGCCTGCTGATCTGACCGGCACCGAGATCTGGCGTCCGCAGGAAGGCCGTTTCGAATTCGTGCCGGGCCCGATCTTCCATCCGATCCTGCTGGCCGATGAAATCAATCGTGCACCGGCCAAGGTGCAGTCGGCGCTGCTGGAAGCCATGGGCGAACGCCAGGTCACCGTGGGTCGCCACACCTATGCGTTGCCCTCGTTGTTCCTGGTGATGGCCACGCAGAACCCGATTGAGCAGGAGGGCACGTTCCCGTTGCCCGAAGCGCAGCTGGACCGCTTCCTGATGCATGTGCGCATCGGTTATCCGGACCAGACAGCCGAGGCGGAAATCCTGCGGCTGGCGCGCGAACGCGCGCGCGGCGCGCTGGGTGAAGCCCCGGCGGCGCCGGAGAAAATGCCGATGCAGGATGTCTTCCAGGCGCGTCGCCAGGTACTGGACCTGCACATGGCACCGGCCCTGGAACGCTACCTGGTGGAGCTGGTGCTGGCCTCCCGGGATCCGGCCCGCTACGACCCCGCGCTGGCGCGACGCATCGCGTGGGGCGCCAGCCCGCGCGGTTCGATCGCGCTGGAGCGTTGCGCGCGTGCGCGCGCATGGTTGGCCGGCCGTGACTTCGTCACCCCTGATGACGTGCGCGCGGTGGCTGCGGACGTGCTGCGCCATCGCGTGCTGCCGAGCTACGAGGCCACCGCCGAAGGCTGGGATGGCGAACGGCTGGTACAGGAACTGCTGGCCCGGGTGCCGGCACCCTGAGCCCGCGCATGACCGATACATCCCGGGATCATGGAGTGTCCGCCAGCGAAGGCGATGGACTGCGCCCGCAGCTGGCCGAGCTGGTGGCGCTGCGCCGTCTGGCCCAGCGTCCGCCGCCGCCCCGTCGCGGCCGCGCCGGCAATGCGGGGCAGGCACCGTCGCCGCTGCGCGGGCGCGGCATGGAGTACGCCGAATCGCGCGAGTACGTCGCCGGTGACGATGCCCGTCATATCGACTGGCGCGTGACCGCGCGCACCGGTCGTGCCCATACCAAGCTGTTCCAGGCCGAACGCGAACGGGTCAGTCTGATCGTGGCTGATACCTCGCCTGCGCTGTATTTCGGCACCCGCGTGCGCTTCAAGTCGGTACAGGCCGCGCGTGCCGGTGCAGTCGCCGCCTGGTCGGCGCAGCGCCGCGGCGACCGCATCGGTGCGCTGCGCGGCAGTGACCGCGAAGCGCCGGTGGCGCCGGCCGGTGGGCCGCGTGGCGTGCTGCGTGTCCTCGATGCGCTGACGCGCTGGTATGCGCAACCTCCGGCCGATGACCTGGGGCTGGAGCGTGCGCTGGACCACGCTGCGCGCGTCCTGCATCCCGGTGCACGGCTGCTGGCGCTGGCCGACCCGCAGCAGGCCATCCGCATTGCGCCGGCGCGATGGGGAGCGCTGGCCCAGCATCACGACCTCAGCCTGGTGCTGCTGGTCGATCCGCTGGAGCTGCAGCCGCCGTCGGCCCCCCTGCAGTTCCTTGCCGCCCAGCAGCGCATCGGACTGGACCTGCGCCGCGGCGACGTGCAGGCGCAGTGGCATGCGCATTTCGTTGAACCGCTGCAGGAACTGCAGCGCCAGCTGGGGGCACGCCGCATCGATGTGCAGGTACTGAGCAGTGATGCGGCCAGCGATGCCTGGCTGGCGCCGGCGCCCACCGAGGTACCCGCATGAGCGCAGCCCTGCCCCTGCGCGATGTGCAGCTGCCGCCGGCACCATCGTGGTGGCCACCGGCCCCCGGCTATCTGATGATCGGGGCGGTCCTGCTGCTGGCGCTGCTGATCCTCGCCTTGCTGTGGTGGCATCGCCGTCGGCGTCAGCAGCGCTGGTTGCAGGCGTTTGATCGCGAGTTGGCGGGCGCGGCCGATGCTGCCGCTGAGGTGGCGGCCATTGCGGGGCTGCTGCGCCGTGCCGCGCGTCAGGCACGGCCGGGCAGCGAAGCGCTGCATGACCACGCCTGGTGGCTGCGGGTGGATCCGCAGGCGACGTTGCCGGCGGCGCAGCGCGATCTGCTTGCCGAGGGCGCGTACCGGCCGCAGGTGGATGCGGCCGATGTCGCAGTGCTGCGCCGCTGGGCACGCGGACGTTACCTGGCGATGCTGCAGGAGCGGCGCCGATGAGTACGCTGGCGAGTTACTGGCCCTGGCCGGACCTGCAGCTGGCCTGGCCACTGGCGCTGTTGGCGGTGCCGTTGCCGTTGCTGATGCTGGCCTGGAAGCGCCGTGCCGCCCCTGGCGCTGCGCTGCGCGTGCCCTATGCCGCGACCGAACTGGAGGCCCTGGCCGGAGCGGGTCGTATCGATGCGGGCAGGTGGCGCGCGCTGCTGCTCTGGCTGGGCTGGATCGCCCTGTGCGTGGCGCTGGCGCGGCCGCAGCAGTTGGGCGAGGCGATCACACCGCCGCAGCAGGGGCGCCAGATGATGCTGGCGATGGACGTGTCCGGCAGCATGGGCGAGGCCGACATGGTGCTCGGCGGCCAGGCCGTCGATCGGCTGACCGCCGCCAAGGCCGTGCTGGCCGACTTTCTTGACCGTCGTGCAGGCGATCGCATCGGCCTGCTGATCTTTGGTGATCGGGCCTATACGCTGACCCCGCTCACTGCCGACCTGGCCAGCGTCCGCGACCAGCTGCGCGACAGCGTGGTCGGCCTGGCCGGGCGCGAGACCGCCATCGGCGATGCCATCGGCCTCGCGGTCAAGCGCCTTCGCAGCCAGCCCGAGGGCCAGCGCGTGCTGATCCTGCTCACCGATGGCGTCAGCAACGCAGGCGTGCTGGAACCGCTGCGTGCGGCGGAGGTGGCTCGTGCCGAGGGCGTGCGCATCCATACCGTCGCCTTCGGTGGCGATGGCAGCATGCGCTTTCTCGGCATTCCGATTTCCGCTGACCAGGACCCGGTGGACGAGGCGACGCTCAGGCAGATCGCCCGGATGACCGGCGGCCAGTTCTTCCGCGCCCGCGACACTGCCGAGCTTGCCGGCATCTATGCCGAGCTGGACCGGCTGGAGCCCATCGCGGAGAAGGGGCCGGCCCTGCGCCCGCGCGATGAGCGCTATCCCTGGCCGCTGGGCGTGGCGCTGCTGCTTGGTGCGCTTGCGTGGGCATGGCCGGAGCGTCGTCGATGATCGCTCTGGCATCCCTTCTGCCGGACTGGCACGCGCTGCATTTCCTGCGGCCGGAATGGCTGTGGGCATTGGCCGCGCTGCCGTTGATCGTGGCCGTGGCGGTGTATCGACAGCGCCGCAGCGATGCATGGCGGCAGGCGGTCGATGCCCATCTGCTGCCCCATCTACTGGCGTCGGGGCCGCGCCGTCGCATGCGCCTGCCGTGGGCGCAGCTGCTGGGCTGGACGCTGGCGAGCCTGGCCCTGGCCGGGCCCAGCTGGCGACAACAGGCGCAGCCGATGTTCCAGGCCAGCGCACCGTTGCTGGTGGTGCTGGACCTGTCCAGCCGGATCACGGCCACCGACCTGCCACCGTCGCGCCTGCTGCAGGCGCGGGCCAAGATCGGCATGTTGCTGCGCGCCCGCGAGGGTGGCCAGGTCGGGCTGATCGTCTATGCGGACGATGCCTATACCGTCGCTCCGTTGACCGAGGATGCCGGCAATGTCGCGCTCTATCTGGACGCGCTGTCGCCGGATGTCATGCCACGCGACGGCCAGCGTGCCGATCGTGGCATCGACTGGGCGACACGGCTGATGCGGCAGACCGGCGCGCCGCAGGGACAGATCCTCGTGGTTACCGATCAGGCTGACGATGAGGCCGAACTTGCTGCTTCGCAGGCCCGCAGCCTGGGGCTGCAGGTGTCGGTGCTGGGTCTGGGAACTCCGGGCGGTGCCGCGTACCGCGACAGCAGCGGCCAGATACGCCAGGCCGCGCTGGACGAAGGCCGCCTGCGCGCCGTGGCGACGGCCGGCGGTGGTCGCTATGTGCGGATCGCCGCCGATGACCGCGACCTGCGCGCGCTGGGTGTGCTCGATGCCCGTGAAGGCACAGCGCTGCAGCGGCCGGGTACCGGTCGCCAATGGCGCGACGAAGGGTTCTGGTTGCTGCCACCGTTGATGCTGCTTGCGCTGCTGGCGTTCCGACGGCGTGCGCTGCTGGCTGCCGTGCTGGCGGTCGGCCTGTTGCCGTGGACGGGCGGCGCGCAGGCGCAGGCACAGACGCGGCCGGTGCAGGGCACGATGTGGAAGCGGGCGGACCAGGTGCAGCATCAGCGCCTGGCCGAAGGCGTACAGGCCTACCGCCAGGGTGACTTCGCACGTGCCCGGCAGCAGTTCGAAGGGCTCGACACCGAGGCCGGCTGGTACAACCTCGGCAATGTGCTGGCCCGCCAGGGCCAGTACGACGATGCCATTGCCGCCTACGACCGCGCACTGGCCCTGCACCCGGGGATGGCCGACGCGGTGGCCAACCGGGCTGTTGTCGATGCTGCACGCAAGCGCAAGCCGCCGGGTGGCCAGCGGCAGAACCCGGGACAGCAGAATCGGCCCCAGAAGCCTTCCTCGACACCGCAGGATCAGCAGGGCCAGCCACAGCAGGGCCAACCGTCGGGGCAGGGACAGCCGCAGGCGCCCTCGCAGCGCCCCCCGCCCTCAGACGCCAGCGCGCAGCCGCAACCGCGGCCCGGTGAGCGTGGTGATCAGGGGCCGCCGTCACCGCCCCAGGCCGAGGACGCCCATGCGCAGGCCGAGGCCGACGCGCAGCAGCGACAGCGCATGCAGCAGGCCATCGAACAGGGGCGCCAGGGCCGGGAGAAGGATGATCCGGCCGTGGCGGGCGACGACGGCCGCACGCCGCGCCAGCGCGAGGAACAACAGGCGGTGGACGCCTGGATGCGGCGCGTGCCGGATGACCCGGGCGCGTTGCTGCGTGCCAAGTTCCAGCTGGAAAACGAACGCAGGAAGAGGGAAGGGCGATGAACATGCACGGCCTACGCCGGTGTGCGGCAATGCTGCTGCTGTGGCTGCCATTGATGGCCTGGGCACAGCCGCGGGCATGGCTGGACCGCGATCGCATCGCGATGGGCGATACGGTCACCCTCAACGTGCAGAGTGATGCCGGTGCGCCGGACTTCGCGCCGCTGCGCGGTGACTTCGATCTCAGTGGGCAGACCAGCAGCCGCCAGGTGGAGTGGAGCAACGGCAGCATGCAGCAACGCAGTCTGTATGGCGTGGCGCTGACACCGCGACGCAGTGGCGCGCTGACGATCCCGGCCCTGCAGGTGGGCACTGCACGGACCGCACCGCTGACGTTGCAGGTGGACGCCGCCGCCCCGGTCACCGCTGCCAACGGTGCGGCCATGGCGTTCATCCAGACCGATGTCGACGATGACACGCCCTACGTGCAGCAGAGCGTTGGCGTGGTCGTGCGCCTGTTCTTCGCCTCGCAGCTGGCCTCCGGCGAGCTCATCGTGGATACGCCCGCCGGTGCCTCGCTGCAGCGGGTGGGCGATGACCGCACCGACGTGAGGCAGGTCAATGGACGCCGCTACAACGTGGTCGAGCGCCGCTTCCTGCTGATTCCCGAGCGCAGCGGGACACTGCGCCTGGCCGGCGCGCGCTTCAACGGCCGCAGCGCAGGTGGCTTCTTCGATGACTTCTTCGGAGGGGGCGACGGACGCATGAACGCCACCGGCGCCGACCGCACGCTGCAGGTGCAGGCACAGCCGGCGCAGGCGCCGCAGCCGTGGCTGCCGCTGCAGGGACTGCAGCTGCGCTATACCAGCGCGCCGAGTACTGCGCGTGCCGGCGAGGCCGCCACCATCGTGGTCGAAGCGATCGCCGAAGGTGCGACCCGTGCCCAGTTCACCGACCTTCCGGTTCCGGACCTCGGCACGGCCGCGCAGGTGTTCGCCGAACCGGCGCAGTACGAAGAGACCTTCAATGGCAGCACCCCGCGGTTGAAGATCACCCGTCGTTACTCCGTCGTGCCCCGCCAGCCGGGCCCGCTGCAGGTGCCGGGGCCGAGGGTGTCCTGGTGGAATGTGCGCGACGGCAGCGCGCAGCAGGCACGACTGCCGGACCTGGCGCTGACGGTCAGCGCCGGCACGGGCACTGCCGCGCCCGCCGCGCCGCCGCCGATCGACACCGATGCGGCGCTGCCCGACGACGACACGCGCATTGCGGCCACCGATCCGATCGCCTCGGGGACGCCGAGCCAGCCCTGGCCCTGGATCGCTGCGGTGATCGGCCTGGCGCTGCTGTGGCTGCTGACCCTGCTGTGGGGCTGGCAGCGCGGACGCGGCAGGCCTTCCACGCGCGGTGCGTCCCGCCTCCCGGGGCCGCCGTCCGGGCCGAAGGCCAGCGAAGGACGCGGCAGCGTCGCCGAACTGCGCCGGGTGCTGGACGGCGAGGGCTTCGACCAGGTCGAAGCGCAGCTGTGCGCGATGGCAGGTGTACCGCGGTTGGAGCAGGTCATCGCCAGGCTGGATGATCCGAACCAGCGCCAGGTGCTGCAGGACCTCCAGCAGGTGCGATGGGGCGGGCAGGGAGAGCCGGCACCGCTGCGTGCGCGGTTGCGCGAGGCCTTCCGTGACGGACCGCACTGGTCGGGTTCCGCCCGCGGCACCGACACTGGGCTGGCGCCGCTGTATCCGCAGCGTCGAACCTGAACCGGCGCCGCTTGCGCGCTTTGTTAGAGTGCATTCATTTTTCGAGGAAACCTGCGTATGACAGCAGCTGCCGCCGGCAAGAAGACGTTGCCCCTGCACTGGAAGATGGGCATCGGCTTCGCGATCGGCCTGATCCTGGGACTGACCGTGCACGCCCTGGGTGGCAGCGTCGATGGTCTGCAGACCGGTGCCAAGTGGGTCATGGACTACATCACCACGCCTGCATCGGGGCTGTTCCTCAACCTGATCTTCATGCTGATCGTGCCGTTGATCTTCTCGGCGCTGATCATGGGCGTGTCGGAGATGGGCGACATCCGCGCCCTCGGCCGCATCGGCTGGAAGACGCTGGCCTATACCGTGCTGCTGTCCGGCATCGCCGTGGCCATCGGCCTGGTGCTGGTCAACCTGCTCAAGCCCGGCGTCGGCGTCGATCCGCAGACCGCCGCGATGATGCTCTCGGAGAACGCCGAGCGCAGCAAGGAGATCGTCGCCGGCATCCATGGCACGCCGAAGGGCATGGACATGCTGCTGTCGATCGTGCCGAGCAACGTGCTGCAGGCAGCCTCCGACAACGGCGCGATCCTCTCGCTGATGTTCTTCGCGCTGATGTTCGGCATCGGCATGGTGCTGACCGATGACGAGAAGGTCGCGCCGCTGCGCCGCGCCATCGAAGGCGTGTTCGAAATCTCGATGACCCTGATCAACCTGGTCATCCGCCTGGCACCGTATGCAGTGGCCTGCTTCATGTTCAATCTGGCCGCGCTGTTCGGTTTCGAGCTGATCATCCGCCTGGGCGCCTACGTGGGCGTGGTGGTGCTGGCACTGGGCCTGCACATGGTGGTGACCTACGGCGCCGCCGTGTGGCTGTCGGGTCGTTCGCCGCTGTCGTTCTTCCGCGATACCCAGGAAGCGACGGTGATGGCCTTCTCCACCGCCTCCAGCAACGCCACCCTGCCGACCGCGCTGCGCGTGGCCGACCAGATGGGCCTGCCGCAGCGCGTTTCCCGCTTCGTGCTGACCGTGGGCGCCACCGCCAACCAGAACGGCACCGCGCTGTTCGAGGGCGTGACGGTGATCTTCCTGGCCCAGTTCTTCGGCGTCGACCTGAGCATCGGCCAGCAGATCATGGTGATGGCGGTGTGCATCCTGGGGGGCATCGGTACCGCGGGCGTGCCGTCGGGTTCGCTGCCGGTGGTGGCGATGATCTGCGCCATGGTGGGGGTCAACCCGCTGGGTATCGGCCTGATCCTGGGCGTGAACCATTTCCTGGACATGTGCCGCACGGCGCTGAACGTGACCGGCGATCTGGCGTTGACCACCCTGGTGGCCAAGGGCGAGGGCCACGACGGTCCCGCGCTGGTACCGCACCAGGACTGAGTCCAACGCCCCTGCTGGCGACCTGATCGGGGTCGGATTCCTTTCCGCAGGGAAAGGGCTCCGACCCCTTTTCACATGCGGAATCCGGCGGAGATCACGACGTTGCCGGCCAGCGGCCGCACGACCGGGCAAGTGGAACTGACCCCCACCCGGCGACTATGGGACAATGGGCCGCCCGCACGTCCGCGGCCGCCTCCCGATTCCGACAGAACCATGACGCAGCCTACCCGTCGCCAGTTGGCCAACGCCATCCGCTTCCTTGCCGCCGATGCGGTTGAAACCGCAAAGTCCGGCCACCCCGGCATGCCCATGGGCATGGCCGACATCGCCGAAGTCCTCTGGAACGACTACCTTCGCCACAACCCGAGCAACCCGCACTGGTTCAACCGCGACCGTTTCGTGCTGTCCAACGGCCACGGCTCGATGCTGCAGTACGCGCTGCTGCACCTGAGCGGTTACGACCTGCCGATCGAGCAGCTCAAGCTGTTCCGCCAGCTTGGCAGCCACACCGCCGGTCACCCGGAACGCCATGAAACCCCCGGCGTGGAAACCACCACCGGCCCGCTGGGCCAGGGTTTCGCCAATGCCGTGGGCTTCGCACTGGCCGAGAAGCTGCTCGCACAGCGCTTCAACCGTCCGGAACTGGAAGTAGTCGACCATCGCACCTGGGTGTTCATGGGCGATGGCTGCCTGATGGAGGGCGTCTCGCATGAAGCGGCTTCGCTGGCCGGTACCTGGGGCCTGCACAAGCTGGTCTGCTTCTGGGACAACAACCACATCTCCATCGATGGCAACGTCGAAGGCTGGTTCACCGACAACACGCCGGAGCGTTTCGAGGCCTATGGCTGGAACGTGGTCCGCGATGTCGATGGTCACGACCCGGAGAGCATCAAGGCCGGCATCGAGGCCGCGCTGTCGCAGAGCGACAAGCCGACCCTGATCTGCTGCCGCACCACGATCGGCTTCGGTTCGCCGAACAAGGCCGGCAAGGAATCCAGCCACGGTGCCCCGCTGGGCAAGGACGAGCTGGAAGCCACCCGCAAGCAGCTGGGCTGGGAGTACGGCCCGTTTGAAATCCCGCAGGCGATCTATGACGGCTGGCGCGCCAACGGTGCCGGCACCCTGCGCCAGGCCGAATGGGAACAGCTGTTCGACAAGTATGCGGCCCAGTACCCGGCCGAAGCCGCCGAGCTGACCCGTCGTTCGCACGGCGAACTGCCGGCCGACTTCGTTGCCCAGGCCGACGCCTACATCGCCAAGGTCGCTGCTGAAGGCCCGACGATCGCCTCGCGCAAGGCCTCGCAGCTGGCCATCGAGGCCTTCGCGCCGCTGCTGCCGGAAATCGTCGGCGGCTCGGCCGACCTGGCGCACTCCAACCTGACCCTGTGGAAGGGCAGCACCTCGGTCGCCAGCGACGACGCCAACGCCAACTACGTGTATTACGGCGTGCGCGAGTTCGGTATGACCGCGATCGCCAACGGCCTGGCGCTGCATGGCGGCTTCATTCCGTTCGATGCCACCTTCCTGGTGTTCAGCGATTACGCCCGCAACGGCGTGCGCATGAGCGCGCTGATCCCGGCCCACGCCATCCACGTCTACACCCACGATTCGATCGGCCTGGGCGAAGACGGTCCGACCCACCAGCCGGTGGAGCATCTGGCCTCGCTGCGCTACATCCCGAACAACGACGTGTGGCGCCCGTGCGATGCCGTCGAGTCGGCGGTGAGCTGGAAGGCGGCGATCACCCGCCAGGACGGCCCCAGCTGCCTGGTGTTCAGCCGTCAGAACCTGCCGCACCAGCCGCGCAGCGCCGAGCAGATCGCGCAGATCGAGCGTGGCGGCTACGTGCTGGCCGACGCCGCCGGTACCCCGGACGTGATCCTGATCGCCACCGGTTCGGAAGTCTCGCTGGCCACGGAAGCAAAAGCCCAGCTGGACGCAGCCGGCCTCAAGACCCGCGTGGTCTCGATGCCGTCCACCGATGTGTTCCTGCGCCAGGATGCGGCTTACCGTGAATCGGTGCTGCCGAACGCGGTGCGCAGGCGCGTGGCGGTGGAAGCTGGCGTTACCGGCTTCTGGCGCCAGTTCGTCGGCCTTGATGGCGCGGTGGTGGGTATCGACACCTTCGGTGCGTCGGCTCCGGCCGATGCGCTGTACAAGCACTTCGGCATCACCGCCGCGCACGTGGTGGACGCCGCCAAGGCGCTGTAAGCAGCATCGCGACGTGATGCAGGAAAGGCCGGCGCAAGCCGGCCTTTCTTTTGAAGCAGCGCCGGGCCATACCTGGCGGATCGGGTGCTCGCCGGGCATGGCCCGGCGCTACCGGCTTCAGGCCGTGCGTGCCAGCGCCAGCCGCAGCAGGCGCGCGTCCAGCCGCTCGCCGAAGTCCTTCGGTGACTGCAGGCCCATGCGCTGCAGGTACACCGCATCACCATCGCCGGGCCGTTGCCGCAGTGCCGCCCACACCGTGCGCAGTTTGTCGCCACGGGTCTGCGTGTTGGCCTTCAACCAGCCCAGCGCCTTGACCAGAACCTGCTCGATCTCATTGAAGTCGCTGCCCAGCGGGTAGTCGGGCAGGGTGCCGTCGGAGCGGAAGGGTGCGAGCGCTGCGGCCAGGGCCTGCGGTGTATTGCGCTGCAGCCGCTGCGGATCGGGTTGCGGCGTGGCCAGCAGCTTGCGCGCGGCCTGTGCCTGCTGCAGCAGGCCCTGCTGGAACGGCGCCTCGGTGATCGCCGCCATCGCCTGCACGCAGTCCTCGTCGGTCAACCCGCGCAGGTCGGCGATGCCGTACTCGTCCAGGTAGATATCACGCAGATGGCGGGGAATCGTGGTGTGGCCATAGTTCCAGCGCACGTTCGATTCGCGCTGGCCCTTGTCATCGCGCGCGGCGCGGAACATCAGCACGCTGCGTGCTTCCGGCAGGGCATGGGCCATCGCCACGAAGTTGTATTGGCCGCCGACGCCGGACACCACGCGGCCATCGTCCAGGGCATCGGAGACCGCAGCACCCAGTGCAGTGACCATCATGCAGGAATTGAAGAAGCGTGCATGTCGGCGCTGCAGGCGCTCCAGCGTCTCGTTGCCGCCGTAAAGCTGGTTGATCTCACTGATGCGGCGCATGCCGATGGCGCGGCGTTCATCCGCCGGCAGCTCGCGCAGCCACTGGTAGAACTCCGGCGAGCCCAGGTAGAACGCGCCATGCAGGTATTCGCCTTCGGCGGCCAGCGTGGCATGGTCGATGGACAGCGTGCTGCCGTTCTCGATGCGCTGCATCAGCGCCAGGTCGTCATGCACCTTGCGCTTGATCACGCCGGTCTGGACCAGCCGCCGGAAGCCCTCGTTGAGCATCTCGCTGCAGCCGTACAGGCCGATCTCGAACGGCTCCAGGCCGCCGATTTCCCGCACCAGCGGATGCCGCGCAAGCTGCGGGTCCAATGCGTGCAGCACGCGCCGGTAGCGCGCGTTGTCGGTATGCCGCAGCACCAGCGCGTGGCTGAGTGCATCGGCCAGGGTGCCGATGCCGATCTGCAGCGTGCCGCCATCGCGCACCAGGGTGCTGGCATACAGGCCGATCGCATAGTCGGCGTCGGCGACCGGCTGCCGCGGCAGGCCGAACAGCGCCGGATACGGCGGCGGCGGGGTGATGACCAGGTCGAAGAAGGACACATCGACGGTGGCGGTGCCGCCCAGATACGGCAGCTGCGGATCGATCTCGGCCACCATCAGCGGACGCGGCAGGCCGCGCGCGGCGATTGCATCGAGCGTGTCCTGGGTGATGTCGTTGTTGCAGGACAACGAGAGGCGGCGATCGTCCGGGCGCATCGCCACCTTCTGCACGATCACCTGCGGCGCGCGTTGGGCTACCGCATCAGCAGCATGGGTGTAGTTGAGGCTGGTGTAGCTGGACTGCGCCTGCCGGGAACCGAGCAGCGCGCCGGACTGCATGTAGAACTCCTCCACCTGCACATGGGCGGGCAGTGCGTCACGGGCGATCGCGTCGGCGTAGGCCAGGCGGGGGAAATCCTCGCCGAAATGGCGCTGCGCGAAGGGGCCCAGGAAGCGGGCCTCCAGGCCGCTGCCCCGCACCTTCGGCGGATTCAACGACAGCGCAGTGTAGAGCTGCAGGGGGCGCGAGGGATCGTTCTCGACCCGTGCATACAGTGCATTGAGCAACCGGTGTGGCTTGCCCAGCGCCAGCGGTGCTCCGATCCGCAGCGGCCCTTCCACGCGCGCGAACAGCCAATCGACGGCGGCATCCAGGTCGGTGAGGTGTTCGGTCATCCGGGGCAGTCCTGCGTAAGGGGAGTTCCGGCATTACAGCATGTCGGGCTTGAACCGCCGTCGACGCGAGACTTCCGCACCGGCCACCATGAAGCGGCCATCGCCGCGGTAGTGCACGGTCCGCGGAAGTTTCGGCCGCGGCGCGACGTGGGCACGCACGATCTCCCAGATGAAAAGATTGCTGGCCTCGATCTGGCTGTCGTCGTACAGGCGGCACTCGAAGCACGAATGGCACTGGCCGACCAGCGGCGCCCCGACCTCGCGGGCGGGCAGGGCATCCAGGCCGAAGCGCGCGAACTTGTCGACCTCCCGTCCGCTGCAGTTGCCGATGTCCACTACGGTATCGAGCAGCTCGACGCCCGGCACATTGATCACGCATTCGCCGCTGCCCCGTGCCAGCGCGAAGCTGTGGTTCTCGTTCCACAGATAGGTCGCCACCAGCGATGGCGAGAAGCCCATCACCATGTGCCAGCCCATCGTCATCAGATTGCGCTGGCCACGCCATGCGGTGCTGACCAGCACGATCGGGCCGGGTTCGAGGAAGCGGCGGGCCTGTTCGACGGGGAAATCCTTCTTGGGCAGCGGTTTCATGCGCACTCCGGGACCGGAAGGGCCGATGCTGGGCCAGAGCGCATGAAGTGCAGGTCGATGGAGGGCTTGACAGCAGATTTGATTACGTGCGTAATCGATTTGTCGATTACGGGCGTAAACAATGAATCCGATCAGTGAAGCCGAAGCCGTCGTGATGGAAGTGCTGTGGCAGCAGGCGCCCCGCGGCGCCGATGAGGTGGTTGCCGCACTGGCCCACCGGGACTGGGCCGAACCGACCATCAAGACGCTGCTCAACCGCCTGCTGACCAAGGGCGCGATCGCTGCCGAACGCGACGGCCGCCGCTATCTGTATCGGCCGCTGCTGCAGCGCGAGGCCTGGGTGGCGGCGCAGAGCCAGGACTTTCTGGGCCGGGTGTTCGAAGGACGGGTGGCGCCACTGGTTGCCCATTTCAGTGAGCGCGGCCAGCTCAGCGCGCAGGACATCGCCGAACTGAAGAAGCTGATCCAGGAGCTGGACCATGAGTGAGGTGCTCGACAGCGTGTGGCGGGCCAGCGTGTGGCTGGCGCTGGCGGTGATCGTGCTGGCGGCGATGCGGCCGCTGCTGCTGCGGCTGGGAGGGGCCTCACTGGCCTACCGCAGCTGGTGGTTGGTGCCCCTGCTGCTGGCAGGCCTGTTGTTGCCGTTGCCTGCGCTGCCCCTGCTGCAGCATGTGCCGACGCTGCCCCTGAACGTGATGCCTCTCGCGCCGGAGGGCGAGCCGACCCAGGTCATGCGCTGGCCGCAGTGGCTGCTGCTGGCCTGGATGCTTGGCGTGGCGATCAGTCTGCTGCGCAGCCTGCGCGCGCAGCAGCGCTTCGAACGTGTCCTGGGCCGCCTGCAGGCGCGCGACGACGGTAGCTGGCAAGCCAGTGGCGATCCCGGTCTGCCGGCCCTGGTCGGCCTGTGGCGGCCGCGCATCGTGGTCGGCCCCGGTTTCGACCAGCAGTTCGATGCTCGGGAGCAGAGCTTGATCCTGGCTCATGAACGCAACCATCGCCGCAATGGCGATCACTGGGCGAACGGCGCGTTGCTGCTGGCACGCGCAGTGTTCTGGTTCCATCCGTTGCTGCCGTGGGCAACACGCAGGTTCCTGCGCGACCAGGAACTGGCCTGCGATGCCCGCACCATTGCCACGCAGCCCGCGCTGCGCGGACTTTACGCCAGCACGTTGCTGAAGGCGCAGCTGGTTCACCCGGTTGCGCCGGCAGTGTGTCACTGGCGCAGCCAACCCGTGTTGAAGGAGCGAATCGCCATGTTGAAGCAGTCCAAGCGGAAGGCATTGCCGTGGGTGTCCGGGCAGGTGCTGGTGGTCGGGGTGTGCGCGGGTCTGGCCACGGTGGCACGGGCAAGCCAGCTCGGGATGGCCGGCATGTCCTCGATCGGCGTCGAGCCGACCGAGTACGCACAAGCCGATGCCGCTGCGGCCGGCCTGCAGCGTCCAGCGCAGGTCGAGAGGATGGCACCGCCGAAGTATCCGGAGTCTGCGTTCCAGCAGGGCCTGACCGGTGTCGTCACCTTGAAGGTCGAGATCGATGCCGAGGGCAGGCCGACCGACGTACAGGTGCTCAGTGCCACCAATCCCGGTGTGTTCGATGCGGTGTCGATCGCGGCCGCCAAGGGCTGGACCTTCCGCCCGGCCCTGAAGGATGGGCGTCCGGTAGCGTCCGCCGTGCGCATTCCGCTGACGTTCTCCATGAGCGAGGACGAGAGGACAGCGGAGAGCGCACGGTGAGGCAGATCACGCTGCTGTTGGCCACGCTGCTGGCAGGCTGTGCCACCCAGGAACGACTGGGCACGGTTGACACCCGCAGCGAGAGTGTCGGCCATCAGCGGTTGCAGCCCACGGCGGCGGGCGGCAGCGGACAGGTGCAGGCCTATGCGCTGGCGACGGGCGAAGGCTATCGGATGCCGCAGCTGTATGCGGCGCCTGATCCGAAGGTGGGCGACCGCGATCCGCGTACCGAACTGGCGCCCACCACCATCTGCCTGCAGGTGGTGGTCGATGCGGAAGGCGTGGTCGAGCGCAGCCTGCCGCTGACCGACCGCCCCGAGTGCGCCGCCGGCGCCGCAGCGGAGAACGCGCCGCTGCTGCAGGCGGCGCAGGAGGCGGTGGCGATGTGGAAGTACAGCGCTGCCGCGGTCTGCCACTACCCGGTCGGGAAGGTCCCATCCGACCGCGGCGACTGCGGGAGCGCCGAGCGGATCGAGCCGGTGCCGGTCAGCCTGCTGTACGCCTTCACCTTCGAGATCGTGAAAGGCCGGCAGACGGTCCGCACGCAGGGAAAATGATCGCGCGTGATGCCTGGCAGCGCCGGGCCATGCCCGGCCAGTACAGCGGCGTCGATCAGGCGCCGCCCTGGATGTTGGCCTTCACCGCCGGTTGCATCAGCGCCGGTTCGGCCAGCGTGGCGTCGCGGGCCTGGCGCACGCTGACGAACTCGGCTTCGGCCACGCCGGCATGCACGTGGATGTTGCGCGCGCGCTGCTCGCCGATCGTGGTCTCGTTGGCAACGTCGCGGCCGCCCGGGCCATAGTCGTGGCAGACGAACACGCGGGTGGACTCGGGCAGCGCCAGCAGGCGCTGGATCGAGCGGTACAGCTGCGCCGCATCGCCGCCGGGGAAATCGCAGCGGGCGGTGCCGCCGTCGGGCATGAACAGCGAATCGCCCGTGAACAGTGCGTCGCCGATCAGGTAGGCGATGCTGTCGCTGGTGTGGCCGGGCACGGCGATGACCTGGCCGCGCAGTTCGCCCAGTGTGAAGGTCTCGCCGTCGGCGAACAGGTGGTCGAAGATGTCGTCCGCGGCAGGCAGCTGCAGGCCGAACCGCGGCGCAAAGGTCGCCTGTACGGCCCGGATGCCTTCACCGATGGCCAGCGTGGCGTGAGGGAAGCGCTGCTTGAGGCGCCGCCCCGCCGACACATGGTCGGCATGGGCGTGGGTCTCCAGCAGCCATCTCAGCCGCAGCCCCTGCTGCTCGATCGCGCGCAGTGCCGGCTGGACCGGCGACTCGCTGCTGGCATCGGTGTCCGGGTCGTAGTCCAGGACCGGATCGATCAGCGCAGCCTCGCCGCTGGCCGGGTCGCTGACCAGGTAGCTGAAGGTATTGCTGTCACGATGGAAGAACGACTGGACCTGGACCGGCATCGGCAACCTCCTCAGCGTGCGGCGAGCACGCGGTTCAGCAGCTGCGCCAGATTCTCGCCGGCCAGCCGCAGCTGCGCTTCCGCCACCGGGCGGTAGCGCGCGGTGTATTCATCGCCGATCTTACGCGAGGCTGGATAAACGCCGGCTTGCATCGAAATGCGGCAGCTGGCTTCAGCCCACGCCTGCGGATCGCGCTGGGGATTGGACTGGCGTGCCAGTTTCGGCGCCGGCAGCGACCGCAGCACCGGCAGATAGCCGTTGTCGTCCAGCTTGCGGGTGTTGAGCATGCCGCTGTCCCACAGCGAATGGAGGTTGGTGCCGCGGTTGCCGTACTGCAGCTGGAAGTCGTTGCCGCCCTTGTCGTGACCGTAGCCGGCATGCATTGGCTGGTGGATGTCGCCGACCAGATGCACCACGAACTTCAGGGCCTGCAGCCGCTCGCCGTCGGTCAGGCTGCGATCGCCGAGGATCGCACTCTGCGCCTTCAGCGCCTCGACGATGCAGTTGCCGTTGGTGCAGTGTCTGGGCGCTTCGTAGTGGCAGCCGTCTTCGGCGATGTTGACGTAATGCCAGCCGGCGGAACGGCGGCCGAGGCCCGGGTCCTTGGCGCGCAGCTGGTCGGCCCAGGGCGCCACGCTGGCGAGGGTGGCGCCGGGTTCGGTGGCCAGCAGGCGGTCGACTTCGGCGCGTGCAGCGGGGGAGAGGCGGGAATCCGCTACTTCAGCGACAAGGCGATGACCTTGCGCGCCCCAGGCATGGGCAGGGGCGGAGGCGGACAGCAGAGCCGGCGCGATCGCGGCGGCGAGGAACAGGGAATGCAGGGCTTTCATGCCGGCATTCTAGCGGGGCAGGGGCCGGACGCGTTTGATCCAGCATGGCCGCTCGCCACGCGCTCTTGATGCGCGGACCGTTACGGTGGCGCGGCCACGGGCGGGGACATCGCGATGACCATCACGGACCGGCGCATCACGGCAGAACATGCGGACGACGGCTTTGCCCGCGCGTTCGATGTACAGGTGGTCTGGCGGATGCGCTGGGCCTGTGCCGTTGCCGGCATTTTTTCAATCGGCTTTGCCGTGCTCGACCATTTCTGGCTTCCGCCGGATGTGCATGCACAGGTGCTGCGCTGGCGGCTCGGGCTGCTGCTGCCGGTACTGCTGCTGGCGGTCGCGCTCACCTTCGTCCCGGCGTTCCGCCGCCGTCTGCAGTGGCTGGGTGGCGGTGCTGTGCTGATCAGCGGGCTGGCGCTGGTGACGATGATCTGGACGGCGCATCGCGCCGGCGTGGATTATCCCTATGAAGGCGTCAGCCTGTTCCTGCTGCTGAACTACTTCCTGTGTGGCCTACGCTTCGGCGTCGCCACGCTGACCGGTACCCTGATCGCATCGGCGTTCGTGATGGCGGAGCTGCAGGTCGGCCGGCACTGGGCACAGATGCTGCAGAGCGTGATGTTCGTGCTGGCCAGCAACCTGGCCGGCATCTTCGGCAGTTACATCCTGGAGAGGCAGGCGCGTGCGACCTGGCGCGCCGAGCAGCGGCTGGACGCACTGGCCAACCACGATGGACTGACCGGATTGCTCAACCGGCGCGCATTCGATCGCCGTGCCAACCAGATCTTCCAGCGTTATCTCCGCCGGCCGCACGCGCGTGGCGCCTTGCGCATCGCGATGATCGACATCGACTACTTCAAGCGCTACAACGACCATCACGGTCACCCGGCGGGCGACGCGGTACTGCATGCGGTGGCGGTGACGCTGGCCGCACAGCTTCGCGGCGCTGACTCGGTGGTGGCGCGGTACGGCGGTGAGGAGTTCGTGGCGCTGGGGCAGTGGTCGCCAGGCGAGCCGGAAACCGCGCCGTTCGAGCGGATGCGCCAGCAGGTCCAGGCGCTGGCGATCGCCCATGCCGATTCGGACGCCGCGCCGGTGGTGAGCGTCAGCATCGGTGTGGCGCGGTGGCATGACGATGGCGCCGATTCGCTGGAGCAGGCACTGGCGCGTGCGGATGCCGCGCTGTATCGGGCCAAGGCGTCCGGGCGCAACCGGGTGGAGGTGGCCCCCGATGGGTAGGCCGAAAAAAAGCCCCGGCGATCACCGGGGCAACATGCTGCGGAGGGTTCAGCGGTTGGCCGGAGGGCGGGGCAGGCCCGCCACGCCGGAGGCAGCGCTCAGAACTTGAAGACGTAGGAGGCGCCGTAGACCAGCGGATCGATGTTGACCGTACCGATCTTCTGGCCGTCCAGCTTCACCTTGCTGTCGATGTCGATCCAGCGCATGTCCACGCGCAGCGCGCCCTTCTCGCCGATCGCGAAGTCCACGCCGGCGTGTGCGGCCAGACCCCAGGAGTCCTGCAGCTTCAGCCGGCTGTCCTTGAGCGCGCCCGTGGTGTCTTCGCTGAAGAAGGTCGTGTAGTTCACGCCCGCACCGATGAACGGCGACACCTTGCCCTTGCTGTTGAAGTGGTACTGCACGGTCACCACCGGCGGCAGCTGCTTGGAGCTGCCGACACGGCCGAGGCCGTTGATGTTGATGTCGTGCTTGAACGGCAGTGCCGCCAGCACTTCGATGCCCAGGTTGTCAGCGATGAAGTACTCACCGGTGATGGTCGGCTTGACATCGTTGTCGACGTCGACCTTCAGCGTGCCACCGGCCAGCCAGCCGTTGTTCGACTTCGGCGCCACCTGGTGCACGCCGGCCGAAAGGGTCCAGTCACCCTTGGACTGGGCCATCGCCGGGGCGGCGGCGAGGGACAGGGCGGCGGCCAGGCTGGCCACGATCAGGGGAGAGGTCTTGCGCATGGGGGTGTTCTCGTTGCGGGGTGGATGGGGGCCAGTCTCGGCCTCACGCCGCGCTAACGCTTTGATCCGGATCAAATCCCGCCAGCCCGCCCACCACCGGCCCGGTCTGGCCGGCGGTGACCAGGCCGGGCCTGCTAGACTTGTGGGCCCTATCCACCCCGCCGCACCCGTCGCGGCTGCAGGAGCTTGAGAAATGGCAATCAAGGTTGGTATCAACGGTTTCGGTCGCATCGGGCGTAACGTCCTGCGCTCGGCGGTGCTGAACTTCGGCGACGACATCGAAATCGTGGCCATCAACGATCTGCTGGAGCCGGATTACCTGGCCTACATGCTCAAGTACGACTCCGTGCACGGTCGCTTCAAGGCGGACGTGTCGGTGCAGGGCAACGACCTGCTGGTCAACGGCAAGAAGATCCGCCTGACCCAGGAACGCGATCCGGCCAACCTGAAGTGGGACGAAGTGGGCGTGGACGTTGTCATCGAGTCCACCGGTCTGTTCCTGACCAAGGAAACCGCGCAGAAGCACATCGATGCCGGCGCCAAGAAGGTCATCCTGTCCGCCCCGTCCAAGGACGATACGCCGATGTTCGTGTTCGGCGTGAACGACAAGACCTATGCCGGCCAGGCGATCATCTCCAACGCCTCGTGCACCACCAACTGCCTGGCCCCGCTGGCCAAGGTCATCAATGACAAGTGGGGCATCAAGCGTGGCCTGATGACCACCGTGCACGCCGCCACGGCCACCCAGAAGACCGTTGACGGCCCGTCCAACAAGGACTGGCGCGGCGGCCGCGGCATCCTGGAGAACATCATTCCGTCCTCCACCGGTGCGGCCAAGGCGGTCGGTGTGGTCATTCCGGAACTGAACAAGAAGCTCACCGGCATGAGCTTCCGCGTGCCGACCTCGGACGTGTCGGTGGTCGACCTGACCGTCGAGCTGGAAAAGGAAGCCACCTACGCCGAGATCTGCGCCGAAGTGAAGGCGCAGAGCGAAGGCGCGCTGAAGGGCATCCTCGGCTACACCGAAGACAAGGTCGTGGCCACCGACTTCCGCGGTGAGACCCACACCTCGGTGTTCGATGCCGAAGCCGGCATCGCCCTGGACGGCACCTTCGTCAAGCTCGTGTCGTGGTACGACAACGAGTGGGGCTACTCCAACAAGTGCCTGGAAATGGCCAGGGTCGTCGCCGCCAAGTAAGGCCGGCGAAGATCGCGCACGAACCCCGGCCTGGCCGGGGTTCGTCGTTTGAGGGACCGGCCCTGTCGTAGCATGGGGCGGTCCGACCGCCGCCGCAGGGGCGCGGGATCGCATGGGAAGGCACGCAATGGAAGCACTGATAGCCCTGGTCGTATTGATACTGCTGGCGATTCCGCTGCTGCTGGTGGTCGCGCTGGTGATGATCGCCGGCCTGCGGCGCCGGGTCGCCGCGCTTGAGAGCGCACTGGGCGAGGTGTCGCAATCGCCGCGCGCTGCCGCGCCATCGCACGGGCTCGACACCGTTCCGGCAACGGGCGCGCCAACCATGGAGCGACCGCGGGCTGCGGCAGCACCTTCTCCCCTGGCGGTCCATGCGCCGGAATCCTCCGTGCCGGCGCCGCCGCGGCATACGCCACCGCCACCGCCACCGCTGCCGGCCACGCCGCCCCCGCCTGCGCCACCGGTCGAGCCGGCCGGGCCGGGCTTCTTTGAGCGAGGCATCGGTGCAGTCAAACGCTGGTTCACCGAGGGCAACGTGCCGGTCAAGATCGGCATGCTGGTGCTGCTGGCCGGTGTTGCCGCGCTGCTGAAGTACGTCAGTGACCAGGGTTGGCTGGTACTCCCGGTCGAACTCCGGCTGGCGGCCGTGACCGCTGGTGCGCTGGGCCTGCTGGCCTTCGGCTGGCATCAGCGCGAACGCCGGCGCCTGTTCGCGCTGGCCCTGCAGGGCGGCGCCATCGGTGTGCTGCTGCTGACCATCTTCGCGGCATTCAAGCGTTTTGAATTGCTTGCGCCGGGGTTTGCGTTCGCCAGTTCGATCACGCTGGTCGCCGGACTGTGCGTGCTGGCGGTACTGCAGAACTCGCGCACCCTGGCGGTGCTGGGCATCCTGGCGGGCTTCATGGCTCCGCTATGGCTGTCGACCGGCAGTGGCAACCATGTCGGCCTCTTCAGCTATTACGCAGTGCTCAACGCCGGCATCTTCGCCATCGCCTGGTTCCGTCCGTGGCGCGCGTTGAACCTGCTGGGCTTCGCGTTCACCTTCGGTATCGGCACGTTCTGGGGCGTGCTTCAGTACAGGGCCGATAAGTTCTCCAGCACCGAACCGTTCCTGCTGCTGTTCTTTGCCTTCTATCTGCTGATTCCCCTGCTGTACGCGCGCAGGCAGCCTGCCGGTCGCCGCGATCTGGTCGATGGCAGCCTGGTGTTCGGCACGCCGTTGATCGCCTTCTCGCTGCAGGCGGCGATGCTGCACGAACAGCCGATGACACTGGCGCTGTGCGCGCTGGGCCTGGCGGTGATCTACGCGGTGCTGGCGCGTGCCTTGATCGCGCGGGCCTCGTACGCGGTGCTGGCGCAGTCGCACGCGGTGCTGGCGGTGGGTTTTGCCACGCTGGCCGTGCCGCTGGCCTTGTCGGCCCGTGCCACCGGTGCGGTGTTCGCGCTGGAAGGTGCCGGGCTGGCCTGGCTCGGTCTGCGCCAGAGGCGCTGGCTGCCACAGGTGTCCGGTGCGCTGTTGCAGATGGCGGCGGCGTTCGCCTTCGTGGCAGGTGGAAACCACTGGCACGAGGACGCGCGCCTGCTGCTCAATCCCACCGCGATCGGTGCGCTGCTGCTGGCCGTGGCGGGGTTGGCGTCGGCCTGGAGCTACCAGCGCCGGTCACGTCATGAGATCGCCCTGGTCTACTACCTTTGGGGCCTGCTGTGGTGGCTCGGCGGCTGGGTGCACGAGATCGGTCGTTTCCTCGCGCATGCCTCGCAGGCCGATGCACTGCTGGTGCTGGCGGCGGCGACCGCCTGGCTGGCCGCCGAGGTGCAGCGCAGGCAACCGGCACGTGCGCTGGGGATGACCGCACTGGCGATGCTGGCGATGGCGTTCCCGCTGGCACTGGCGCAGAGCCATGCGCACCAGCAACCGTTCGCGGGCCACGGCGCCCTGGCATGGGCGCTGTTCGCCGTGCTGGGGGTGCGCACGTTGTTGTGCCTGCGCCAGGGCGGCGACACGGTGGCGCGCATCGCCCAGTTCCTGTGGTGGCTGCTGTGGCCATCGCTGCTTTCGCTGCTGGCCCTGTGGGGAGGCGGCGAGGCCGGCCTGGCACAGGGTTGGACGTTGTTGCTGGTGACGCTGCCCTGGCTGCTGCTGGCCGCGCTGTCACTGTGGCGCTGGGATGGGCTGCGCTGGCCGCTGGGCCCGGCATTCGATGCTGCACGCATGCCGCTGCAGTGCGTGCTGTTCGCGCTGCTGGCGACCGGGTGGCTGCTGGGCCAGCTGCTGCCGGGCACTGCGGCACCGCTGCCGTGGCTGCCGGTGCTGAACCCGGCCGAGATGGGGCAGTGGCTGAGCCTGTTGCTGCTGGCCCGCTGGCTGTACAGCGATGTGGCACCGCCCACGCTGCGCAGGCTGCGCCTGCCGGTGCTGGCACTGGCGGGCTTCATCGCCCTCACCAGCCTGGTCCTGCATGGTGTGCACCACTGGGGAGGACTGGCCTGGAGTACGTCGATGGCGCGCTACAGCTTGGCCCAGACCAGCCTGACCGTGCTGTGGAGCGTGCTCGGCGTGATCGCCTGGGTATGGGGCTCGCGTCGTGGCCAGCGTGTGTTGTGGATGGTCGGTGCAGTGCTGATGGGCGTGGTCCTGGCCAAGCTGGTCCTCATCGATCGCCAGCACCTGGGCAACCTGCTCGGGATCGCATCGTTCATCGCCTATGGCCTGCTGTGTACGGTCGTCGGCTATCTGGCACCGGCGCCACCGGGCGCAGTGCCATCCGTGGAGGAAAAACAATGAGAATGTGGAGCAGGGTGGTAGTGCCGGCGATGCTGGGCCTGTTCGCCACCATCGCCGTACACGCGGCCGACTACCGCACGCAGTACGCCGAGCAGTGGCCGCTGACGCTGTCCAGTGCGCAGTCCGGCGCCTATCGGGTGGTGCTGGAACCGGCGATCTACCGCCGTGCAGGCGCAGCAGACCTGGGTGACCTGCAGGTGTTCAACGCGGCCGGACAGGCCCTGCCGTCGGCATTGCTGGCACCGGACGCGCCGCTGGCACAGCCGCCGGTGCAGCGGGAGCTGCCCTGGTTCGCACTGCCGCCGCTGGCCGATGCACAACGCAACGACCTGCAGTTGCTGACCGAGCGCGATACCGATGGCCGCGTGCGCCGGGTCGAAGCACGTGTCGGCGCCGGAACGGTGAACGGGCAGGGCGGCTGGCTGATCGATGCCAGCGTGCTCGGCCAGCAGCCGCTGGCGGCGCTGGTGCTGGATTGGGCCGACAGTGGTCAGCCGCTGCAGGCCCAGGTGCAGCTTGATGCCAGTGATGATCTGCAGCACTGGCGCTCCATCGGCCGGGACGTTCCGCTGGTGGACCTGCAGCGCGCCGGCAAGCGACTGCTGCAGCGACGCCTGCAGGTTGACGGCAATGCGCGCTATCTGCGCGTATTGCCGCAGGGCGACGCGCGACTGCCTGCCCTGCACGGCGTGCTCGCCGAGCTTCCGCCGGCACCGGCGACGTTGCCGTGGGAATGGCTGTCATTGACGCCGACAGCGCAGGGCAAGGGTGAATACACCTTCGAGCTGGACGGCCGTTTCCCGATCGCGCGTGCCGACGTCGCCAGTACCGACAACAGCCTGGTGCAGTGGACGCTGTTCAGCCGCGACGATGAAGGCGCGGAGTGGCAACGGCGCAGCGCACCGTGGATCGCCTATCAGCTGCAGCAGGGAACGCAGGGCCCGCGTCAGCAGTCGGCGGCGCAGGTGCTGGGCGATGTGCACCGCGACCGCTACTGGAAGCTGGTGGCAAGCCCGGCGGAGATCGCCGGCGCCCCCACCCTGCGCCTGGGCTACCAGCCGGAAGTGATGGTGTTCCTGAGCCAGGGGGCTGCGCCCTATGCACTGGCGGTCGGGAGCTCCACGGCGCGCCGTGCGGAGGCGCCGATCGCGGTGCTGATCGAGGAACTTCGCCAGCGCAACGATCCGGCCTGGCAGCCGACGCTGGCACGCCTGGAGGGCCGCCCCGAGCCGCTGGCCGGAGACGCAGCGCTGGAACCGCAGCGGGACTGGAAGGCCTGGCTGCTGTGGGCGCTGCTGGGCACGGGAGTCCTGGTCGTGGGCGGTCTGGCGGTCAGCCTGCTCAGGCAGAAGCCGGCGCCTTCGGCGTAGATCCCGACGAATCCCGGCTGCGCATGGAGCGGCGCTGCGGCCGGCGCCATCCGCTCTGCCGCAGCCGATACAATGACGGTCTGCCGAACGCCGGCACCCCGTCCCTGAGCCCAAGAGTTGCCCATGTCCATCGTCCGCATGACCGACCTCGACCTCTCCGGCAAGCGCGTGCTGATCCGCCAGGATCTGAACGTGCCGATCGAGAATGGCCGCATCACTTCCGAACAGCGCATCACCGCTTCGCTGCCGACGCTCAAGCGCGCACTGGAGCAGGGCGCGGCGGTGATGGTCACCTCGCACCTGGGCCGGCCGAAGGAAGGCGTGTGGAGCGAAGCCGATTCGCTGGCGCCGGTTGCCGCACGCCTGTCCGAACTGCTGGGTCGTGAGGTGCCGCTGGTGCGCGACTGGATCGACGGCGTCGAGGTGCAGCCGGGCCAGCTGGTGCTGCTGGAAAACTGCCGGATGAACGTCGGCGAGGGCAAGGATGACGAAGCCCTGTCGAAGAAGTACGCCGCGCTGTGCGATGTGTTCGTGATGGATGCCTTCGGCACCGCGCACCGCGCGCAGGCATCCACCCATGGCGTGATCCGTTTCGCCCCGGTCGCTGCGGGTGGTCCGCTGCTGATGGCCGAGCTGGATGCCCTGGCGCAGGCACTGGACGCACCGGCCAAGCCGCTGCTGGCCATCGTTGCCGGCAGCAAGGTCAGCACCAAGCTGGAACTGCTGGCCAACCTGGTGGGCAAGGTCGACCAGCTGATCGTGGGAGGTGGCATCGCCAACACCTTCATCGCGGCCGCCGGCTACAAGGTCGGCAAGTCGCTGTACGAGCCGGACCTGCTGGACACCGCCCGGAAGATCGTTGCCGACGCCAAGGCGCGTGGGGCCGAGATTCCGCTTCCGGTCGACGTGGTCACGGCCAAGCAGTTCCTGCCCGATGCCATTGCCGAAGTGAAGGGCGTCGATGCGGTCGCCGAAGATGATCTGATCCTGGACATCGGTCCGCAGACCGCTGCCCAGTACGCGCAGCTGATCGCGAACGCCGGCACCGTGGTCTGGAACGGCCCGGTCGGCGTGTTCGAGTTTGAAGCCTTCAGCAAGGGAACCGAAGCGCTGGCGCGTGCCATCGCCACGTCCCCGGCGTTCTCCATCGCCGGCGGTGGCGACACCCTGGCAGCGGTCGACAAGTTCGACATCGCCAAGGACGTGAGCTACATCTCCACCGGTGGCGGCGCGTTCCTGGAATTCCTGGAAGGCAAGACCCTGCCGGCCGTGGCCGCGCTCGCCGCGCGCGGCGCATGAACCCGGACGGCACGCCGGCCGGTTCTGCGCACCAGGCAGCAGAAGAGCGCGCGACGCTCTTCTTCGACCTGGACGGTACGCTGATCGATTCGCAGGTGGGCATCACCACCTGCATCGCTTATGCGCTGCAGAAGATGGAGCATCCGGTGCCGGCGCGGGAAACCCTGCTGGGCTGGATCGGGCCGTCGCTGCGCACCACGTTCGCGCCGCTGTTCATCGAACCGGCGCGGGTGGAGCAGGCCGTCGGGTACTACCGCGAGCGCTTCGATGCCGAGGGCTGGCGCGAGCACACGGTGTACCCGCAGGTGGAGGACGCCCTGCGCACATTGCATGCGCGTGGTCACCGCCTGGCGGTGGTCACTGCCAAGAACGAACCGCACGCGCGCCGGATCCTGGCCCATCTGCCGTTCGGCGGATTGTTCGAGGACATCATCGGCTCGACCCTGGATGGTTCGCGCAGCCACAAGCCCGAGCTGGTCGGCGAAGCGCTGCGCCGGCTGCGGGTGTCGCCCGCGCAGTGCTGGATGATCGGCGACCGTCGCATGGATATCGAGGGTGCGCGTCACCACGGCCTGCGCAGCATCGGTGTGCTGTGGGGGTTTGGTGGCGAAGCGGAGCTCACTGAAGCCGGTGCGGGCCAGCTGGCACGCGAGCCGGTACAGCTGACGACACTGTTGGCCTGATGCATCTTTGATCGGCAGCGCCGGGCCATGCCCGGCGGCTCTGCCCGACGCCGGCCGGGGATGGCCCGACGCTACCAGACACCCTGCGCCGGCGTATGTCCGGGCGATGTCCGTTACATGTCCCGCAGAGTCAGACGGCACAAGGTTGTAACCGCATACATGGGGCGTGAAGGATGTGCTAATTTCCGTGCTTTAACGGGAGAGGCCCATTCACCATGTTCGAGCGTCAGCGTCGCACCAAGATCCTAGCCACCCTCGGTCCGGCCACCGATCCGCCGGGCGTGCTGGAGGATCTGTTCCGCGCCGGCGTCAACGTGGTGCGCCTGAACTTCAGCCACGGTGACCCGTCCGGCCAGGCCAAGCGTGCCGCCGACGTGCGTGCCGCCGCGCAGCGGGTGGGCGTGGAAGTGGGCATCCTGGCCGACCTGCCGGGCCCGAAGATCCGCATCGAGCGCTTTGCCGAAGGCAAGATCCATCTCAAGGCGGGCGACCGTTTCGATCTGGTCGCGTCCCCCAACGCGCCGGCCGGCGATGCCACGCAGGTAGGCGTGAGCTACCTCGGCCTGCCGCAGGACGTTGGCCCCGGCGATGTCCTGCTCCTCGATGACGGCCTGATGCAGCTGCAGGTCGTGGAGGTGCAGGGCGAGCGGATCATCAGCACCGTGCTCAACGACGGTGTGCTGTCCGATCGCAAGGGCCTGAACAAGCAGGGCGGTGGCCTGTCGCTGGGCGCGTTGACCGAGCGCGACAAGGAGCTGATCGGGATCGTCGCCAAGATCGGTGTCGACTTCATCGCCGTTTCCTTCTGCCGCAATGCGCAGGACATGAACGATGCCCGCGCGATCGCCGAATCGCACGGCTGCTACGCCGCGCTGGTGTCCAAGATCGAGCGCACCGAAGCGATCGAGAACCTGGAAGAGATCGTCGAGGCCAGTGACGTGGTGATGGTGGCGCGCGGTGACCTCGGCGTGGAAATCGGCGACGCCGAACTGCCGGGCCTGCAGAAGAAGATCATCAAGGCCTCGCTGGCGCAGAACAAGGTGGTGATCACCGCCACCCAGATGCTGCAATCGATGGTGGAAAGCCCGATCCCGACCCGCGCCGAAGTGCTGGACGTGGCCAACTCGGTGATCGACGGCACCGATGCGGTGATGCTGTCGGCTGAAACCGCTGCCGGTGCGTATCCGGTCAAGGCCGTGGAGGCGATGGCGCGCATCTGCCTGGGCGCCGAGCGCCAGTTCCAGACCGAGACCGACTTCAATGCGTCGCCGCGCAACCTGGAGCGCGCCGACCAGGCCATCGCGATGGCGACCATGTTCCTGTCCCAGCACGTGGGCGTGCGGGCCATCGTGGCCATGACCGAGTCCGGTGGTACCGCGCGCTACCTGTCGCGCTTCCGTGCCAAGGCACCGGTGTTCGCGGTGACCCGCCATGACGGCGCACGCCGGCAGATGGCGCTGATGCGCGATGTGTTCCCGATCAATTTCGACAGCCGTGGCCTGACCCCGCGCGAAGCCGCACGTGGCAGCATCCGCCTGCTGGTCGAATCGGATCTGCTGCAGGCCGGCGATCGGGTGGTGTTCACCAGTGGCGAGCACATGGAAACCCACGGTGCGACCAACACCCTGCGCCTGCTCGAGGTGGGCGAAGACGGTCGCGCCAGCGGTCTGGGCGATCTGTAACCGCTGCGGAACCGGGTCGGAGCCCCACCGGGGCTCCGACCGGAACGCTGCAGGACAGCGCCTGTCCTGAATGGACATTGGAATCGTTTCCAGTCTGGCCTCCACGTCGAGGCCACGGGCTGCGGGGCTATACTTACGTTTTTCCCGCACCCGCCACAGGAAGTACATGAGCATCGAACAGCTGGCTGAAACCGCCCAGGCCATGGTTGCCCCGGGCAAGGGCATCATCGCGATCGACGAATCCACCGGTACCATCGCCAAGCGCTTCGCCGGCGTGGGCATCGAGAACACCGAGGAGAACCGTCGCGCCTATCGCGAACTGCTGCTGACCACGCCGAAGCTCAACGAGCACATTTCCGGCGCCATCCTGTACGACGAAACCATCCGCCAGTCGACCAAGGACGGCGTGCCGTTCGCCAAGTACATGGCCGACCACGGCATGATTCCGGGCATCAAGGTGGACAAGGGTGCGCATCCGCTGGCCGGCTGCCCGGGCGAGCTGGTGACCGAAGGCCTGGACGGCCTGCGCGAGCGCCTGCAGGAGTATTACAAGCTGGGTGCGCGCTTCGCCAAGTGGCGTGCGGTCATCAACATCGGCGAGAGTATTCCGTCGGGCACCTGCATCGAATCCAACGCCCATGCGCTGGCACGCTACGCCGCGCTGTGCCAGGAATGCGGCCTGGTGCCGATGGTCGAGCCGGAGGTGATCATGGACGGCGACCACGACATCGAGACCTGCTACGAAGTCACCGAAGCCACCCTGCGTTCGCTGTTCGACGCCCTGTACCAGCAGAACGTGCTGCTGGAAGGCACCATCCTGAAGGCTTCGATGGTCATCTCGGGCAAGGACTGCGAAGAGCAGGCCGACGTCGAGGAAGTGGCCGAGTCCACCGTGATGTGCCTGAAGAGCACCGTGCCGGCCATCCTGCCGGGCGTGGTGTTCCTGTCCGGCGGCCAGAGCGATGAACAGTCCACCGCCCACCTCAATGCGATGAACCAGCTGGGCAACCTGCCGTGGCCGCTGAGCTTCTCCTACGGCCGTGCCATGCAGCAGGCGGCACTGAAGCTGTGGGCCAAGGACATGAAGGGCAACTACGCCGCCGCGCAGAAGACCGTGTTCGAGCGCGCCAAGGAAAACGGCCTGGCTGCACTGGGCAAGTGGAACGGTTGATCGGTTCCATCGCAGGATGAACAGGGCAACGCCGGCCTCACGCCGGCGTTTGCTTTTGCGGGTATCTTTTCCGCCTCCCGCGGGCCCGGCCGGCCCGGGGGACACACATGGAAGGCCAAGGAGAAAAAACATGCGTTTGGCAGCAATCACGCTGGCCGTTGCTACGGTCCTCGCCGCAGGCGGTTGCAACCGCTCCGGCAGCAATGCCGATGTGGGCAAGGCCCCGTCGCTCGAGTTCGACAAGCCCGTTTCCGGCGAGATCACCTCGCGCAGCGGCATCAATTTCAATGACGGCAGCCATCACCAGCTGTACCAGATCACGCTGGAGGACAAGCAGCTGGTGGGCATGAAGCTGACCGGTGCCCTCAGCGGCTCGATTGCCGTGTTCAACAATGGCAGCCTGGTCGCCAGCAGCCGCACCGGCTATGAGCGCAGCGGGGATGTATCGCTGGCGTTCCGCGCCAACGGCGCCGGCACCTACCAGGTGGCGGTCAACGCCGACAGCCCGACTGCCTACGGCCCTTACCGCCTGCGGGTGGAGAAGCTGGTGCCCTACGACGGCAAGCCCATCGCAGGCAGCGGCGAAGTCGTGGACATGCTGGTTTCCGGATCGCAGGACTACACCCTGCAGGTGGACAAGGCCGGCCTCTATGAGGTCAACCTGTCGTCCGACGCGTTCGATACCGTGCTGAAGCTGAAGGGCGGCGAGATCGATGCGGAGAACGACGATGGCGGTGACAGCACCAATTCGCGCCTCTCGCTGCCGTTGCAGCCCGGCAAGTACACGCTGGGCGTGCGCGGGTTGGACGATGATGCGTCCGGCACCTTCAAGCTGACCGTTGCCCGCACCGAGCTGCCGGGCAACATCGTCGAGCGCGACGGTACCCAACTGCCGCAGTCGGGCAGCGTGTTCACCATGCTCGACAGCGAAGGTCGCCGTCGCTTCCTGCTGACACTGGAGCGTCCGGCCGACGTTCGCCTGGATGCGATCTCCGGTCAGGTGGACACCGTGCTGCGTGTGGTCGGCGGTGATGTCGAGCTGGTCGACGACGACGGCGGCAACGGCACCAACGCGCGTCTGCAGGAATCGCTGCCGGCCGGTCATTACACCGTCGATGTTTCCAGCCTCAGCGACGAGCAGGGCCTGGTCGAGGTGCGCGTGCAGATCGATGGCGCCAGCGCTGCCGGCGCCGCGGCGTCGGCGGCCCGCGCAGCGGCGGATGCGGCGGCCGTGCCGGGTGACGCCGCCGTCGACGCGGCCAGCCGCTGACGCGTCCAGGGGCACCGCCGCAATGAAAAGGCCGGGCATTGCCCGGCCTTTTCTTCAGTGCCGCCGCCCTGTGTTCAATGCGCGGCAGCGAAGCCGGTATCGCCCAGCGGCGGCAGCAGCGTGCCGCGTACTTCGTTGTCCGCGTTCTGCCCGGCACTGGCCAGAGCCTGCTGATAGGCCTTGGCCGTGGCGGTATTGAAAGCAACCAGCACGATCCGCATCGGCTGTGCATGGCTGCGTTGCCACGCCAGGGTTTCCGTCACGGCGATCTGCGCGGCCTGGTACAGCGGATAGCCGTACACGCCGCAGCTGATGGCCGGAAACGCGATCGACTGCACCCCGAGCGATTCGGCCAGCTGCAGCGATTTCCAGTAGCAGTTGGCCAGCAGTGCGGGTTCATCGCGCAGGCCGTCGTGCCAGACCGGGCCCACCGTGTGCAGCACGTGCCGGGCCGGCAATGCATGGGCGCCGGTGGCGCGCACTTCACCGGTCGGGCAGCGCACGCCTGGGCGCAGTTCCGGCAGTTGCCGGCATTCGGCCAGCAGGCCGGGGCCGGCGGCACGGTGGATCGCACCGTCCACTCCGCCGCCACCCAGCAGCGATTCATTGGCCGCGTTGACGATCGCATCCACCGCCAGGGTCGTGATGTCGCCCTGCCACACTTCGATCTTCATGCGTCCGTCTCCTGCCTGTCGGATGTTCCGCGCAGTACCTGCGGCGGCTGTACCCAGCGTAGGGGACAGGCCATCGATGCTGCGTCATGACCGTCTCACGCGCTGCGATCCGACGGTCTTCACGCACGATGGCGGTCGCCACCTTCACGCAGGCTGAAGCAGAAAGGGGTCAGAGCCCTTTCCCTGCGGAAAAGGGATCCGACCCCGAGTGTCACGGCAGGCCGGCCAGCCAGTCGTCGTCGGAACCTTCGTTCACGTCGGCAAACAGGGGTGTGGAGAAGTAGCGCTCGCCGGTATCCGGAAGCATCGCCAGAATCACTGAACCCGGCTCGGCACGGCTGGCCACATCCAGCGCGCTGGCGACCGTGGCGCCGGCGGAGATGCCGACGAAGATGCCCTCCTCGGCGGCCAGCCGGCGCGCGATGGCGATGGCGCGTTCGTCGTCCACGCTCAGCAGCTCGTCCACCACGTCGCGGTTGAGCACGTCCGGCACGAAGTCCGGCGTCCAGCCCTGGATCTTGTGCGGCTTCCAGTCATCGCCCTTGAGCAGCGCGGCGCCGGCCGGCTCGGTGGCGATGATGCGGGTCTGCGGCCGTGCGACCTTCAGCACCTCGCCGACACCGGTGAGGGTTCCGCCCGTTCCCCAGCCGCTGACGAAATAGTCCAGGCGCCTGCCGGCGAAGTCGCGCAGGATCTCCGCCGCCGTCGTGTTGCGGTGGTAGGCCGGGTTGGCCGGATTGGCGAACTGGCTGGCGAGGAACCAGCCATGCTGTTCGGCCAGTTCGCGCGCCTTGCGCACCATGCCGCTGCCACGTTCCGCCGCCGGGGTCAGGATCACCTTGGCGCCGTAGGCACGCATCAGTTTGCGGCGTTCCACCGAGAACGTCTCGACCATGGTCGCCACGAACTTGTAGCCACGGGCGGCGGCCACCATCGCCAGCGCCACGCCAGTGTTGCCCGAGGTGGCTTCGACGATGGTGTCACCCGGCTTGAGCAGGCCACGGGCCTCGGCGTCGAGGATGATCGCCAGCGCCAGGCGGTCCTTGACCGAACCGCCGGGATTGAACGACTCGACCTTGGCGTAGAGGCTGACCTGCGGCGGCGCCAGGCGCTGCAGCTTGACGATGGGGGTGTTGCCGACAGTGTCGAGGATGGAGTCGTACAGGGCCATGGAAGCGCTCCGGAGGCGGGCCGCGCCAGGACGGCGGGCGGAAGAGGGACGGCTGGCTGTTCACGCCAGCGGCTGCCGGCTGACCGTAGCGCCGGCATATGACGCCCGGAAATGACCAGATGCCTTTCTTAAACAACCTTTGGTTATAAGCTGGTGACGGTAATTGACCCTAGAGTGGACTTCCGCCCCTGCTGCCTGCCCGCCCATGACGCTGACCCAGCTGCGCTATCTGGTCGCCATCGCCGACGCCGAGCTGAACATCACGCTGGCTGCCTCGCGCGTGCACGCCACCCAACCCGGCCTGTCCAAGCAGCTCAAGCAGCTGGAGGACGAGCTGGGCTTCCTGCTGTTCGTACGCAAGGGTCGCAGCCTGGAGTCGGTCACCCCGGCCGGCACCGAGGTGATCTCCCGCGCGCGCGCCGTGCTGGCCGAGGCCAACAACATCCGCACCTACGCGGCCAACCAGCGCCGCGAAAGCCAGGGCCAGCTGATCCTGACCACCACCCATACCCAGGCGCGCTTCGTGCTGCCGCCGGCGGTGGCGGCGATCAAGCAGGCGTATCCGCAGGTCAGCGTGCACCTGCAGCAGGCCGCCGAAGCCGATGCGCTGGACCGGTTGAGCCAGGGTGATGCGGACATCGCCATCATCAGTACGGCCGGCGGGGAACCCAGCGATGGCATCGCCGTGCCGTTGTTCCGCTGGCGGCGGCTGGTGGTGGTGCCCAAAGGCCATCCGCTGGATCGCGCGGGCCGCGCACCGGACCTGGCGGCGCTCGCCCGCCAGCCCCTGATCAGCTATGAATCGTCCACGCGCCCGAACTCGTCGCTGCAGCGTGCCTTTGCTGCCAACGGGCTGGTTCCGGATCTGGCGCTGACTGCGCTGGACGCCGATCTGATCAAGACCTATGTGCGTACCGGTCTGGGTGTGGGCCTGCTGGCCGAAATGGCGGTCAGTTCCCTCGACGAAGACCTCAGGGCATGGCCGGCACCCGCTCCGATCGCCGAGTGCATTGCCTGGGCGGTTCTGCCGCGTGACCGCGTGCTGCGCGATTACGCGCTGGAGCTGGTGCATGTGCTGGCGCCGCAGATCGATCCGCGGGACCTGCGCCGGGTACTGGACGGCAACCAGGTGGCCGCGTGGCCGCTGCCGCCGACCTGGGAATCGCTGACCCAGACCATCACGGTGTGAGGGCGGTCGGAAAGGGCTGCGCCCTGACCCTGCGATGAGCCTCCATGGACCGGCCCGGGAAAGGAACAACCGGGTCGGATCCCCGCCAGGATCCGACCCGGTCCGACGCCCTCCGCCGGACCTTTCCGACTCTACGACGGCAGCGCGCCCAGCGGCCGGCCGGATACATCCCGACATACGCCGACACCGCCGCACAGACCCTTGCATGGAACGGGTTCAGGCCGCTATCGCGACGCCGGTTCCACGCCGGTAAACGCTTGGCATATACCGCCTTCGCGGGGGGATGCCTACACTCGGCGGCCGTGGATCAATCAGGACCGTTCATGTTGGCTCGTATCGCTTCGACCCTGGCCCTTGGCCTCAGCCTGGCCGTCCTGGCCGGGTGCGCAGGCAAACAGGAGGCCGCCGCGCGACGGCAGGGGGAAGCGGTGCCGGTCACCGCGCAGATCGTGCAGCCGACGCAATGGAACGACACCCTGCAGGCGCTGGGTACGGCCAAGGCGCGGGAGTCGATCAGCGTCACCGCCAAGGTCAGTGAGATCGTGGAGAAGGTGCACTTCGAAAGCGGCCAGCAGATCGCCGCAGGTGCGCCGATCGTGACCCTGCGCGGCCAGGCCCAGGAAGCTGCGCTGGTGCAGGCGCAGGCCACCTTCCACGAGGCCGACCAGCTGTACCGCCGCCAGCGCGAGCTGGCCACGCAGCGGCTGGTGTCCAGCGCCACGCTGGATACGCAGAAGTCGATCCGCGATGCCGCCGAGGCCCGTGTCGCGCAGATGCAGGCCGACATCGGCGACCGTCGCGTGCGCGCGCCGTTCGCGGGCGTGCTGGGTATCCGCCAGGTCAGCCCTGGCACGCTGCTGACGCCGACCACGGTGATTGCCACCCTGGACGACATCGAGCGCATGCATGTCGATTTCCAGGTGCCCGAAGTGGAACTGGCTGCGCTTTCGGAGGGCGACAAGGTCAGCGCGACCAGCGTCGCGTGGCCGGGGCGCACGTTCGAAGGAGAGGTCACCACCATCGATGCACGCATCGACCCGGCCACCCGCGCGGTGACCGTGCGTGCCGACTTCGCCAACGCCGACCATGCGCTGCGCCCGGGCATGCTGCTCGATGTGCGCCTGTTCCGCCCCGAGCGCCCGGCGCTGGTGATCCCGGAGATCGCGGTGGTGCAGGTGGGCCGTGACAGTTTCGTGTACCGCATCGCCGCCGACGACAGCGTCGAGCGCGTGGACGTGGTCACCGGCGCGCGCCGTGCCGGCGTGGTCGAGATCAAGCAGGGGCTGGCCGCGGGCCAGCGCATCGTGGTCGACGGCACCGGCAAGCTGCGCCCGGGCCTGAAGGTGGCCGCCCGTGATGCGGCGCCGGCCAGCGGTGCCAAGCCTGCCGATGCGTCTGCGCCGGTCGCGAGCGAGGAACAGGGCGGATGAAGCTGTCCGACGTTTCCATCCAGCGGCCGGTGTTCGCCGTAGTGATGAGTCTGCTGCTGCTGGTGCTGGGCGTCATGTCCTTCACCCGCCTCACGCTGCGCGAACTGCCGGCCATCGATCCGCCCATCGTGTCGGTCTCGGTCGACTACACCGGTGCCTCGGCGGCGGTCATTGAAAGCCGGATCACCCAGGTGCTGGAAGATGCGCTCGCCGGCATCGAAGGCATCGATACCATCAACGCGCGCAGCACCAACGGCCGCTCGCAGGTCAGCATCGAGTTCACCTCCAACCGTGATATCGAGGCCGCGGCCAACGACGTGCGCGATGCCGTCAGCCGGGTTGCCGACCGCATGCCGGAAGAGGCGCGCCCGCCGGAGATCGCCAAGGTCGAGAGCGATGCCGATCCGATCATCTGGTTCAACATGGTCTCCTCGACCATGGATACGCTGGAACTGAGCGACTACGCCGACCGCTATGTGGTCGACCGCTTTTCCAGCCTCGATGGCGTCGCCCAGGTCCGTATCGGTGGTCGCCAGCGCTATGCGATGCGCATCTGGCTGGACCGCGATCAGCTGGCCGCGCGTGGGCTGACCACCGGCGACGTGGAAACCGCGCTGCGCAACGAGAACGTGGAACTGCCCGCCGGGCGCATCGAATCCACCGACCGCGATTTCACCCTGCGCGTGGAACGCAATTACATCAAGCCGGAAGACTTCGCGACCATCCCGCTGGGCAAGGGCAGCGACGGTTACGTCGTGCGCATGGGCGACGTGGCGAAGATCGAGCTGGCGTCGGCCGAGCGCCGCGCCTATTACCGCAGCAATGGCGAGCCGGGCATCGGCCTGGGCATCGTCAAGACCTCCACCGCCAACTCGCTGGACGTCGCGCGCACCGCGCGCGCCGAAGCCGAGCGGGTCGCGTTGACGCTGCCCAGGGGCACGCAGATCTTCGTTGCCTTCGACAACACCACCTTCATCGAAGCGGCCGTCGATCGCGTCTATGCCACATTGGTGGAGGCGATGATCCTCGTGTTGGCGGTGATCTGGCTGTTCCTCGGCAGCTTCCGCGCAGCGCTGATTCCGGCCGTGACGGTACCGGTGTGCCTGGTGGCCGCGTTCATCGCGCTGTACGCGTTCGATTTCTCGATCAACCTGCTGACATTGCTGGCCCTGGTGCTGTGCATCGGCCTTGTGGTCGACGATGCGATCGTGGTGGTGGAGAACGTGCAGCGCCGGATCGATCTGGGTGAGCCGCCGCTGGTGGCGTCCAAGCGCGGCACCACGCAGGTGGCTTTCGCGGTGATCGCGACCACCGCGGTGCTGGTGGCGGTGTTCCTGCCGGTCGGTTTCCTCGAGGGCAACACCGGGCGCCTGTTCCGCGAGCTGGCGGTGGCGCTGGCCGCGGCCGTGGCGCTATCCGCGTTCGTGGCGTTGACGCTGACACCGATGATGGCCTCCAAACTGCTCAAGCCGCATAGCGGGCAGGCGCCGCGTGGCCTGCATGGCTTCGTCAACCGCAACCTGGAGCGGCTGGCCGGCGCCTATGGCCGCATCCTGCAGCGCCATGTCGACCGCACCTGGATCTACCTGCTGGTGATGGCGGCGGCATTGGCTGCCAGCTGGCTGCTGATCAAGGTGCTGCCCTCGGAACTGGCGCCAGCCGAAGACCGCGGCTCGTTCCAGATCATGATCGACGGCCCGGAAGGCGCAGGCTACGACTACACCGTGCAGCAGGTGCAGCAGGTCGAAGCGATGCTGGCGCCCCACGTGGGAGCGGACAAGCCGATCGTGCGCGCCAACCCCCGCGTGCCCGGTGGCTGGGGAGCGAGCGAGGAAATGCACACCGGCCGGGTGAGCATCTTCCTGCAGCCGTGGCGCCAGCGCAGCGAAGGCACCCCGGAGGTCGCCAATGAGCTGCAGAAGGAGCTGGACACCATCCAGGGCGTGCGCGTGCGCACGCAGGTCGGCGGTGGCCTGGTCCGCAGCGGTGGCCAGCCCTTCCAGATCGTGCTGGGAGGCCCGGAGTACGCCGAGATCGCGCAGTGGCGCGACCGCATCCTGCTGCGCATGGCCGACAATCCCGGCCTGGTCGGCCCCGACTCGGACTACAAGGAAACCCGCCCGCAGATGCGGGTGAACATCGACCGCCAGCGCGCGGCCGACCTCGGCGTGCCGGTCACCGCGATTGGCTCGGCGCTGGAAACGATGATGGGCTCGCGTCGCGTCACCACCTTCGTCGACAACGGCGAAGAGTACGACGTGCTGGTCCAGGCGGGCCGCGACGGCCGCGCCACGCCGGCCGATCTGGCCGCGATCCGCGTGCGTGCCACCTCCGGTGAACTGGTGCCCTTGTCGAACCTGGTCACCCTGAGCGAGGTTGCCGAGGCGGGCACGCTGAACCGCTTCAACCGCCTGCGCTCGATCACCATCAGCGCCGGCCTTGCGCCGGGCTACCCGTTGGGCGAGGCCATTGCCTGGGCACAGAACGTCGCGCGTGAGGAGCTGCCGCAGTACGCGCAGGTGAACTGGAAGGGCGAGTCGCGCGAGTACCAGAGCGCCGGCGGTGCGGTCCTGCTGACCTTCGCCATGGCGCTGCTGGTGGTGTACCTGGTGCTGGCCGCGCAGTTCGAGAGCTTCATCCATCCGCTGACGATCATGCTGACGGTACCGCTGGGCGTGCTCGGCGCGCTGGTCGGCCTGTGGTTGAGCGGGGGCACAGTGAACCTGTTCAGCCAGATCGGCATCGTGATGCTGGTCGGCCTGGCGGCCAAGAACGGCATCCTGATCGTCGAGTTCGCCAACCAGCTGCGTGACGACGGCCGCAGCGTGCGCGAGGCGATCATCGAATCATCGATGGTGCGCCTGCGTCCGATCCTGATGACTTCCATCGCCACCGTGGTCGGCGCGATTCCGCTGGTGGTGGCCGGTGGACCGGGTTCGGCGAGCCGTGGCACGATCGGTATCGTGATCATCTTCGGCGTCACCCTGTCCACCTTCCTGTCGCTGTTCGTGGTGCCGGCGTTCTACGCACGGCTGGCCCCGTACACCCGCTCGCCGGAAGCGGTGAAGCGCGAGCTGGAGAAGCAGGAAGCAGCGTCGCCCTCGGTGGGCGGGCATGCCTGACCGTCGCGCCGACGGGGCCGGATCCCTTTCCTCGCGGGAAAGGGCCCCGACTCCAGTGCTGCGCGGCGACGGTTTCCAGCTGCGTCCATGGCGCGGCGGCGACCTCGAATCGCTGCTGCGCCATGCCAATGATGCCGAGGTGTCACGCGGCCTGCGCGACCGCTTCCCCTATCCCTACACACGTGAGGACGGTGAGGCGTTCCTTGCCGGTCGCGTGTTGACCCCGGACACCCTGGCACTGGCCATCGAGATCGACGGCCAGGCCTGCGGCAGCATCGGTGCCCAGCCGGGCGTGGCCGAGCGTGGGCATACCGCCGAGCTGGGCTACTGGCTTGGTCGGGCATACTGGGGGCGGGGCATCATGACCCGCGTAGTGGGCGTCTTCGCGCCGTGGGTGATGGACGAACTGCGCCTGTTCAGGCTTCAGGCCACGGTGGTGGACTTCAATCTGGGGTCGGCCCGGGTGCTGGAAAAGAACGGTTTCCAGGAAGAGGGCGTGGAGCGCTGCGCCATCTACAAGCGCGGCACCCTGCATGACCTGCGCCGGTTCGCGCGGGTGCGTACCGAGCTGCCCTGAACGGCGCCGGGCATGGCCCGGCGCTACCCGCGGCGGAACCGGTAGCGCCGGGCCATGCCCGGCGGATGTCTTCCGGCGCTATCGCAGCGACCTTCGATCAGGGAGAATCGACCGGTCCCTTCCAGCCGACGGGACGTCCATTCACCCCGCCGACTGGAGAGAGCGCGCGTGGAAGCTACCGTACATTTCGTCAACAGCATCATCTGGAGCAAGGCACTGATCTTCGTGTGCCTGGCGGCCGGCCTTTACTTCAGTGCCCGCACCCGCTTCATGCAGATCCGCGGCTTCGTGGAAATGTGCCGCCTCACCGTCAAGGGTGAAAAGTCCGACGCCGGCGTTTCTTCGTTCCAGGCCCTGGCCATGTCCATGGCCGGGCGCATGGGTATCGGCAACATCGCCGGCGTGGCCACCGCCATCGCCTTCGGTGGCCCCGGTGCGATCTTCTGGATGTGGGTGATGGGCTTCCTCGGTGCATCCACCTCGTATGTGGAATGCACCCTGGCGCAGATCTACAAGACCAAGGATGCCGAAGGCCGCTACCGTGGTGGCCCGGCGTACTACATTGAAAAGGCGATGGGCCTGAAGTGGTATGCCATGGCCTTCGCCATCGCCACGATCATCGCCGCCGGCTTCCTGATGCCGGGCGTGCAGGCCAATGCCATCGCCGACAGCATCATCAATGCCTGCCGTGGCGGTGCGCTGTGCGGGCCGCTGGATGGCCAGGCCTTCGGCATGGAATCGGTTGCCGCGCTCAAGCTCGGCATCGGCATCGTGGTCGCGCTGCTGCTGGGCGTGGTGATCTTCGGCGGCGTCAAGCGCATCGCCAGTTTCGCCGAAGTGGTGGTGCCGTTCATGGCGGCGGCTTTCATCCTGACCGCCGTCGTCATCATGATCATCAACTACGAACGCGTCCCGGAGATGTTCGGCATCATCTTCAACAGCGCGTTCGGCACCCATGCGGCGTTCGGCGCGATGATGGGCCTGGCGATCGAATGGGGCGTCAAGCGCGGCATCTACGCCAACGAAGCCGGACAGGGCTCCGGCCCGCACGCGGCGGCGGCGTCGGAAGTCTCGCATCCGGCCAAGCAGGGCTACGTGCAGGCGTTCGCGATCTACTTCGACACCATGATGGTGTGCACCGCCACCGCGTTCCTGATCCTTGCCAGCGGTACCTACAACGTGTACTCGCCGGTGGAAGGCGCGGCTCCGGTGTTCCAGGGCCTGGCCGGCATTCCGGAAGGGGCGGGCTATGCGCAGGCCGGCGTTGAAGCCGTGCTGCCGGGCTGGGGCGCGTCGTTCGTCTCGCTGGCGATCTTCTTCTTCGCCTTCACCACCATCATGGCGTACTACTACATGGCCGAGACCAATCTCAGCTATGTGAACCACAACAAGCACCGTCCGCTGACCGTGTTGTGTCTGCGCCTGGGCATCATCGCCATGGTGGTGTTCGGTGCGTTCCACAACGCGACCCTGGCCTGGGGCCTGGGTGACATCGGCGTGGGCCTGATGGCCTGGCTGAACATCATCGCCATCTTCATCATCCAGAAGCCCGCGATGCTGGCGCTGCGCGATTACGAACGACAGAAGAAGCTGGGCCTGGATCCGACGTTCGATCCCGATGCCCTGGGCATCCGGAACGCCGATTTCTGGCGCCAGCGCAAGCAGGAGAACGTGTAAGTGAACAACCCCTGGAACAACCGCCGCCCGTCCGCTCGTCCGCCGCGCGCCACTCCGTTGCCGCGCACGGACCTGCCGGCAACGGGCGGCGGTGGACGCGGAGGCAGCGATGAGCTGCGCCTGTACGGCCTGAATGCCGTGCTGGCCGCGTTCGCAGCGCGGCCGCAGGCACTGCGCAAGCTGTATCTGCTGGAGGCCCGGATTCCGCGCCTGCAGCCGCTGTTGAAGTGGTGCGTGGCCAACCGCGTGGGTTACCGCGTGGTCGAGGAGGGCGATCTGAACAAGCTGGCCGGCACCACCCACCACGAAGGCGTGGTGGCCGACGTGCTGCGTGCGCCGACCGTGCCGCTGGCGCAGTGGCTGCAGCAGATCGACGAGGGCCCCTCACTGGCACTGTGGCTGGATGGCGTAGGCAATCCGCACAACCTCGGCGCGATCCTGCGTTCGGCGGCGCACTTCGGCGCGAAGGCGCTGCTGTTGCCGGCCGGCAGCACGCTGGCGCTGTCCGGCGCCGCTGCCCGCGTGGCCGAAGGCGGTGCCGAAGCGGTGCCGCTGGTGCAGCTGCCCGCGACCCCGCAGGCGATGGCCCAGCTGCGCGATGCCGGCTTCGGTCTGGCGGCCACACTCGTCGATGGGGGTGACGATGTATTCCGCACCTCGCTGCCGGCGCGTCTGGTCTACGTCATGGGCGCCGAAGGCGAGGGCATGGACCGCGACCTGGCCGGCGAATGTGATCTGCAGGTCTCCATTCCCGGCAGCGGCGCGGTGGAGAGCCTCAATGTGGCCTCGGCCACCGCAGTGCTGCTGGCGCAGTGGGCGAGCCGTCGCGACGGCTGACGGACAGGTCACCGCCATCGGCTGCCAGGACCCGGCCCCGTGGCCGGGTTTTTTTTGCGCAATGCGCCGGCGGGACCACCGCGGACGTCGTGCAGCGTCAAGCCGGCTTAAGGCAGATAACGTCGCCTTGCGTTGCGTACAGCCTGATTTTTCCGATCAAGCATGCTTTTGAAACTTGCCTCATTGTTGCGCCCTCTTGCTCGACGCAGGTTGGAGTTCCATTCCTGTCAGGCAAGGTGTTCCACATGCATGGTCGTCATCGCTGCGCCCTTGGCGCGCTCCTCTCGCTGTCAAGCCTGCTTGCGTCGGTCGACGCACATGCCAGCGTACGCAGCCTGGAAGGCATCAACTTCACCGGTCCGCTGATCACTCCGAATCCGGCAGGCATGCCCAAGGGGCACGGCTACATCGAACCCTATCTGATACGTGTCGACAGCCGCGATCACTTCGATGACCGTGGTCAGCGCCAGCGCAGCGGTGAACGCAGTGGCGGCTGGACGGTGGTGGTGCCCATCGCCTATGGATTGGGCGAGCGGATCACCGGTCAGGTCAACCTGAGCGCGTCGCGCGCCGAATCCGGTGCCGCCCGCAGCCGGGGCTTCCGCGCCGGTGATACCACCGCGCGCCTGCAGTATCTGCTGCAGGCGGCCAATGCGGATGGCACCCGGCCTGCGGTTTCCGTGGCGCTCGTGCAGCGTTTCAGCACGGGCAGCCATGACCGCATCACCGGCAATCCGCTCGACGCGCAGGGGGACGGCGTGCAGCGTACCGTCGCCGCGCTGGGCGTGCAGCAGGTGGTGTGGTTGGGCAACGAGCGGCCGCTGCGCTGGCGTGCCCAGCTCAGCGCGGGTCCGGCGCCTTCCCGCACGGCCCTCACCGGTGCCAGCGTGTACGGTACCGCCGCAGGCTTCCAGGGCCACATCGCGCGCGGTTCGGTACTGGGCCTGTCGATCGGCGCCGAATACAGCTTCAACCCTCGCTGGGTGGCGGTGATGGAAGTGGCGGCCAGCCGCGAGACCCGGCAACGCCTCAGCGGCTTCGCTCCCGGCGCCGACGGCGCCATCGCGCGCGTCGACGAATGGCGCCCGGCCAGCCGTACGCTGACCTTCGCCCCTGCGTTGCAGTACCACTTCAGTCCCTCGCTTGGCCTGATCGCCGGCGTGGAGGTCACCGTGGCCGGGCGCAATGCCGGCCGCCTCATCAGCCCCCAGGTCGCCCTGGGCATGTCCTTCTGAGGGGGCGCGATGAACGTCGAATCGATCGTCAATGCCCTTCTCGGCGTGGTGTGGAGCCCTTACCTGGTGGTGCTGTGCCTGCTCGCCGGCCTGTACTTCAGCGTGCGCACCCGCTTCATCCAGCTGCGCGCGCTGCCGGACATGCTGCGCCTGGTGTTCCGCCATGAGCGGTCCGATGCAGGGGTGTCACCGTTCCAGGCGTTGTCCCTGTCGCTGTCCAGCCGGGTGGGCGTTGGCAATATCGCCGGCGTGGCGATGGCCATCGCCTTCGGTGGTCCCGGTGCGATCCTGTGGATGTGGGTTGTCGCGTTCCTTGGTGCGTCCAGCGCCTTCATCGAATCGACGCTGGCGCAGATCTACAAGGATCGCGACGCCAGTGGCCAGTATCGAGGTGGCCCGGCCTATTACATCGAGAAGGGACTGGGGCAGCGCTGGTATGCGGTGCTGTTTGCACTGGTCGCCGTGCTGGCTGGCGCGATGCTGGCGGGCACGCAGTCCAATGCGATCACCAGCGCAGTGAATGAAGCCTGGGATGTGCCGGCCGTGTTCACCACCGGCGTACTGCTGGTTGCGCTGGGTGCCATCCTTGTCGGCGGTGTACGCCGCATCGCCGGTGTCGCCCAGTGGCTGATACCGCTGATGGCCATCGCCTATCTGCTGGTGGCCGCGCTGGTGGTGGTGCTCAACGCGGACAAAGTGCCGGAGGTCGCAGGGCTGGTGCTGCGCAGTGCCTTCGGCATGGATGCAGCGTTCGGCGCCATGATCGGCACGGCGATCCAGTGGGGCGTGCGCCGCGGCGTGCTGTCCAACGAAGCCGGCATGGGCAGTGGTGCGCACCCGGCGGCCGCAGCGGAAGTCTCCCATCCGGTTAAGCAGGGCCTGGTGCAGTCGTTCTCGGTCTATGTCGACACGATGGTGGTGTGCAGTGCGACCGCCTTCCTCATTCTGTCGACCGGCCTGTACAACGTCTACGACCCGGCGGTAAACGGCATTCCGGATGATGCGCGCCTGCTGCTGGGCAATCTGCCGGGCGTCGAGGCCGGACCGCGTTTCGTGCAGCATGCGGTGGAATCGGCATTGCCGGGCTTCGGCCGTTCATTCGTGGCGCTGGCCATCCTGCCCTTCGCGTTCACCACCATCCTGGCGCTGTACTACATGGCCGAGACCAACATCAGTTACCTGTGCCGGGACCGCCCGATGCCGTGGGTGATGGGCGGGTTCCAGCTGCTGTTCCTGCTGGCCACCGGCTACTCGGCGCTGAACAGTGCCACGGTCGCCTGGTCGCTGGGGGATATCGGCGTGGGCCTGATGAGCTGGTTGAACATCATCGCCATCCTGCTGCTGCAGAAGCCGGCGCTGGCCGCGCTGCGCGACTACGAACACCACCGTCGCATGGGGACGGATCCCCTGTTCGATCCGCACCGGCTTGGTGTTCGCAACACCTGCGCGTGGGAACGGTAACTGTCCGGGCAGATGGGGTGACCCAGCCTGGTGGGTGCGATCCCCTCTGGTGGGTGCGGACCTTGGTCCGCACCTCCTTTCCCGCTGCGCTCGCCGGGCATGGCCCGGCGCTGCAGCCTCACTCGTTCGGCGGTGTCGTCGCTTTGGCTTCACTGCCGAAGTTGCCGTCGGCCTCTGCGGCCAGATAGGCGAATACGGTGTATGCCGCCACATTCTGCGCCAGCGCCTTCGGGTCGATCTTGTCGAGCGTGTCGTCGGCAGTGTGGTGCAGGTGGAAGTAGTCCGAACCATCCTGTGCCAGCCACGCCCAGGCGCCACCCTTGGCAGCCAGCGGGCCGATATCCGGCCCCGGGCCGCCCTTGTCGGCTGCGTACTCGATGCCCAGCGGCTTCATCACTTCGGCGATCTGCCGGGTCGCTTCGCGCGAGCCTTCCGGGTTCGGCGAGCCGGTATTGAACGCATAGATGCGGCCGGCACCGAAATCGCTCTCGGCAGCCAGCTGGTGCAGCGCCACGTCCTTCGCATGCGCTTCGGCGTAAGCCTTGCCGCCGTACAGCCCCTGCTCTTCGTTGGCGAACGCGATCACCCGGATCGTGCGCTTGGGGGCCTGCTTGAGCTGGCCGATCAGATGCCCCGCGGCCATGGTGATGCCTACGCCCGCGCCGTCATCGACTGCGCCGGTGCCCAGATCCCACGAATCCAGATGGCCACCGATCACCACGACTTCCTTGGGCAGGGTGCGGCCAGTGATCTCGCCGATCACGTTGTAGGACGTCGCAGTACCGTCCCAGCCGCAGTCCAGCGCGACCTTCACCGTGGTGCTGCCACGTGCCAGCAGACGTGCCAGCTGGTCGGCATCGGGTACCGACAGGGCCGCGGACGGTACCGGGGTCAGGCCGTCATCGAATCGGGTGATGCCGGTGTGCGGCACGCGGTGCGAATCGGTGCCGGCCGAGCGCATCAGGAAGCCGACGGCGCCTTTGCGGATCGCTTCGGACGGTCCCTTGCTGCGGATCGCGCCACCACGGCCGTAGTCGCGGCCATCGCGGAACGGCAGCATCTGGTAATCGACGAAGGCGATCTTGCCCTTCAATGAACCGGCGGGCGCGGCCTGCAGCGCGGCCAGGTCGGCAAAGCGCACGACCTCGGCTTCGACGGTACCGCCCGGGCTGCCACCCAGTGCAGTGATCTGCAGCGGCTGCGGGTTCCTGCCGGTCACGGCGGCGTGTTCGCTGCGTCGCTCCCACTTCGGGAAGGTCACCGGTTCTTTCCAGACCTTGTCGAAACCCAGGGCCTTGAACTTGGCTTCGGCCCAGGCGACCGCACGCGCGTCGGCTTCGCTGCCGGCGATGCGTGGACCGATTTCGGTGGTCAGCGATTCGACCACCTTCCAGCCGGTGTCATCGGCCAGGGCCTGATCGCGCAGCTGCGCGGCCGTGGCCAGCGACGCCGGGGGCAGGGTGGTGGCGCGCGGTGCCGCGAAGGCCGGGGCGGCCAGCAGGGCAAGGGAGGATGCGATGGCAAGGACGCGGCGACGCATGGACAACTCCGGGAAGGGACCAAGCCTTGGAGCTTAACAGTCGTTCAGACGCGCGCATGGGCGGGAGGTCATGTCCGGCGCGAACGCTGTTTTCCGCCACGTCCGGCAAAGCGGTAGCGCCGGGCCATGCCCGGCGGAGGTCCACGAACCGCTTCGCTCGCCGGGCATGGCCCGGCGCTACCTTGATTACCGTCCCGCCCAGTCGAGCACGGCTCGACTCTACAGGTGCACGAACGCCTTATTTCTTCAGGCTGTCGCGGATCTCGCGCAGCAGCACCACTTCCTCGGCCGGGGCGGCGGGAGCGGCTTCCTTCTTGCGCGACAGACGGTTGATCACCTTGATCACCAGGAAAATGGCGAACGCCACGATCACGAACTGGATCAGGGTGTTGATGAAATCACCGTAGCCGATCACCACCGCCGGGATCTCCTTGCCGTCCGGCCCGATGCGTGCCGGCGACAGCGTCCACGCCAGCTGCGAGAAGTCCACCTTGCCGATCAGCAGGCCCAGCGGAGGCATGATGATCTTCTCGACCAGTGCAGTGACGATCTTGCCGAAGGCGGCGCCGATCACCACGCCGACGGCGAGGTCGATGACGTTGCCGCGCATCGCGAATTCCTTGAATTCGGTGAGCACTCCCATGTGTTTTCTCCTGTGGGGGATGTGGACAGCGCGCAGAGTAGCGCAGGTGGTGTCAGCCGGCGATCACACCGTGGCGCTCGGCCACGTTTTCCAGGCGCGCGCTGAAACGGTCGCCCGGCTTCAGTGCGGCCACCCCGGACGGCGTGCCCATGAACACCAGGTCACCCGCGCGCAGCTGCCACAGCTTGGACAACTCGTGCAGGATTTCCGGCACGTTCCAGATCATCTGGTCCAGCAGGGCCTGCTGGCGCACTTCGCCGTTGACTTCCAGCGACAGGTTCAGCGCCGCCAGATCGCCCACTTCGCCGGCATGCACGATCTCGCTGATCGGCGCGGAGGCGTCGAAGCCCTTGGCGGCATCCCAGGGATGGCCCTTTTCCTTGGCGGCCGCCTGCAGATCGCGGCGGGTCAGGTCCAAGCCGACGGCATAGCCGTACACCAGCGCTTCGGCATCGGCCACGGAAAGCTCGCCGGCCGGGGCATCACGGCCGATCGCCACCACCAGCTCCACCTCGTGATGCAGGTTGGCCGTCGCGGGCGGGTAGGGGATGGCATCGTCATGGCCGACCACCAGCGCATCAGCGGGCTTGCTGAAGAACATCGGCCGGCCGCGGTCGTCGGCCGCCGGCACCGCCGCTCCCATTTCGCGTGCATGGTCGGCAAAGTTGCGACCCACGCAGTAGACGCGGTGCACGGGGAAGCTGCCACCGCCCACCACCGGAACGCGCGGCGTGGCAGGTGCAGGGATCACATCGGAAACATCGGACATGCGGGCATCCAGGAAGGGAATGCCCGCAGTCTAGAACGCATGGCGCCCGCCGTCAGCGGGCACGCCGGCCGGCAGGGCTCAGCGCGAGGCCGGCAGCACCGGCTTGCGCACCACCCGGTACTCGCCCTCGACCACGGTCGGGTCGGCCGGTCGCGCTGTCCCCGCCTTGCGCGAGGCCAGCAGCTTCCACGCCAGGCCGACCAGGATCATCGCCGCACCGACGAACACGCCGATGAACACCATCGCGGCCAGGATCGCCAGGCCGAGCAGGCCCACGGCAACGCGCACCAGCGGGTGACGCGGCTTGCGCGGCGCGAACAGGGTGCGGAACTGGGTGAAGGCGGAATCGCGATTGAACATGGCGGCTCGATAGGCTGGGAAATCAGCGAAACCAGAGTATCGGGAGCCGGCACTGTCATTGAGTGAAAAACTCGTTAAATATAGCCAAGGCTTATTACGGATCAATGACTTGTGTTCATGTCGCAGCCAGTCACCTGAGCAGGCGTGCGACAATGCGCGTTTCCGTCCGAGCCTTCGCCATGACTGCCGCCGCTGCCCTGATCGCCCTTGATGCCATTGCCGATGGCGGCTTTGCAGAGGCCGAAGCGGTGGTGGATGGTGATGCCGAATCGCTGGTCCTGTACCGCGATGGCACCGCGGTGATGGCCTATCTGAACATCTGTCCGCATGCCGGCCGTCGCCTGGACTGGGCGCCGGGGCAGTTCCTGAAGAGCCGCGAGGGGCATCTGGTCTGCGCCGCGCATGGCGCCTCGTTCGCGTTGGACAGCGGCGACTGCATCGCCGGCCCGTGCAAGGGCGACCGCCTGCGCGCGGTGCCGGTGGACGTGCGTGATGGGCAGGTCTATCTGGCCTGAGGCCAGAAGCAGTCGAGCATGGCTCGACGCTACAGATCTGCCGAAGGCGGGGTGCCCGCCTTTGGTGTTGGTGTTGGTGTTGCCTCTGCGGGTGCAGGGCGCAGCCCTGCCGATGAACCCGACCCTCAGAACATCAGGTTGATCATCAGCACCACCACACAGGTGTAGATCAGCGACAACGGTCCGCCGACCCGCCACATCTCGCGCGGGGTGTAGTTGGCCGGCCCGGTGATCATCGAGATGACCGGATTGGAGGCCGTCATCAGATTGTTGGAGGCCGACAGCGCCACGATCAATGCGAACGCGGTCGGGTTGCCACCCGCCGCCAGCGCCAGATTCACCGCGATGGGCACCATCACGATGGTGGCGCCGACATGGCTGATCACCAGCGAGAACACCGTTGTCAGCAGCGCCAGGGCCAGCTCCAGCACCCACACCGGTATGCCGGTGGGGAGCTTGTCGATGGTATGGCCGGCGACCCAGGCCGCCGCGCCGCTGGAGTCCATCGCCCAGCCGAGCGGGATCAGTCCGGCCATCATGAACACGGTTTTCCAGTTGATCGAGGCATAGGCCTCGTCCATCCGCAGCACGCCCGTCAGCAACATGCCGGCCACGCCGGTCATCAGGGTCAGCGCTACCGGCAGCTTGCTGGTCAGCGCGATCAGGATCGTCAGCGCGAAGATCGCCATGGCGATCTTGAACTTGTGCGGGCGCTGTTCGCCGGTCGGGTAGTCGGTGACCACCACGAAGTCACGGCTCTTGGCGGCCTGCGCCAAGTCGGTCCAGATGCTGTGGAAGACCAGCATGTCGCCGGCGCGCAACTGCACGTCGCGCACGTCCTCGCGGATCACCTGCTTGTCGCGGTTGATCGCCAGCAGGCTGATGCCGCGCTCCTTGCGCAGGCGCAGGTCGGCCGCACTCTTGCCGATCACGTTCGAGGTCGGCGGCACCACCGCCTCGGAAATGCCCGCGCGGCTGGGATTGAACAGATCGCCCAGGTGCTTCAGCCGCGAGGACATGCGCAGGAACTGGTTCTGGGCGAAATCGCCGATCTGCTCGCGCGGACCCATCGCGCCCAGCACGCTGCCCACCCAGATGCGCATTTCCGCCGGTGGCGCCAGCCGAGTATCGTTGCCGGTCTTCAATGCCAGCAGCAGCGGCGCGTCATGCAGGCTCTCGGCCTCGCCCAGAGTCATGCCGACCAGCGGGCTTTCGGCGGTGACCACCAGTTCGAACACATCGCCCTCAATGCCGTAGGTCTTGGCGAAGTAGCTCTCGGTACGGGCCGGGGTGACCCCATCGTTGACCAGGGTCTCTTCCTCGATCAGCTTGCGGTCGCCGTAATAGCGGAAGTACAGCAGCGAGGCGATCAGCAGCGCCACGCCGATCGGCAGCGGCGCGAACATGCGCAGCGGCTCGATGCTGGCCAGGCCGGAGGGCAGGTTGTTGTTGGCCGAGGCCAGCAGGTCGTTCAGCAGGATCAGCGGCGAGTTGCCGACCATGGTCAGCGCACCGCCCATCACGATCGCCGCCGAGATCGGCAGCAGCAGCCGCTGCATGGTCAGCCCGGTGCGTGCCGCCAACCGCGAGGCGACCGGCAGGTACAGCGCCATCACCGACGGGTTCTGCATGAAGGACGAGTTCAGGCCGGCGATGGCCGTGGTCATCATCAGCAGGCGCTGCTCGATGCCATGTCCGCGTCGCAGCAGCCAGGCCGCGAGCCGATTCAGTGCGCCGGTGCGGTCAAGGCCCGCACCGAGGATGGTGGTGGCGATGATGCTCATCACCGCGTTGCCGGAGAAGCCGCCGAAGATTTCCTCCGGGGCGATCAGGCCGGTGACACCCAGTACCACCAGCACCACCAGCGCGACGACGTCGGCACGGATCCGCTCGAACAGGAACATCGCCATCGTGAAGCCGACCAGCCCGAGTACGAGCTTCATGTCGTTGGTCAGCGTCAGCGCGGTATCCATGTGGGGCGCGGCGTCCTCGGGCGATCGTCAGGTGCGGTCGTACAACAGGTCCCAGACGCCATGGCCGAGCTTCTGGCCGCGGGTCTCGAAGTGGGTCTGCGGCCGCCACTCCGGGCGCGGCACGCTGCCCCGCGGACCGGCCCGGTTGACCAGGCCGGCGGTCGCATCGAGCACGTCCCACATCTGCTCTGCGTAGTCTTCCCAGTCGGTGGCGCAGTGCAGGCGGCCGCCCGCACGCAGCTTGCGCACCAGCAGCTCTGCGAAGGCCGGCTGCAGCAGGCGGCGCTTGTTGTGGCGCTTCTTGTGCCACGGGTCCGGGAAGTAGATGCGCACTTCATCGAGCGCGCCATCGGCGATCTCGTTCTGCAGTACTTCCACCGCGTCATGGTGGTACAGGCGCACGTGGTCGGCGTTGTCGTCGGCCAGGGCGTTCAGCAGGCGGCCGACACCGGGCGCGTGCACTTCGATGCCGATGTAATCGCGCGACGGATCATGCTGGGCAGCGAAGCGCAGTGCAGCGCCGTTGCCGAAGCCGATCTCCAGCACCTTGTGCGCCGGGCGACCGAAGGTGGCGTCCAGGTCGCGCGGCTGGCCGCTGTAATCCAGGCCGAAGCGTGGCCAGCGTTCGTCGAACGCGCGCTGCTGGGCGGGCGTGAAGCGGCCCTGGCGCAGCACGAAACTGCGTACCTCGCGGCGCCCCTCGCTGACGGTGAATGGCTTGGGCGGGGCCTTGGACCCAGCGCTGTCGAAAGGATTGGTCATCAGCCGATCAACCCATCCACCGGCGACGACGCGCTGGCGTAGCGCTTGCGCGGGATGCGCCCGGCCAGGAACGCTTCACGGCCGGCTTCGACCGCCTTGCGCATCGCGCTGGCCATCAGCACCGGGCTGCGCGCGCCGGCAATGGCCGTGTTCATGAGCACGCCATCGCAGCCCAGCTCCATCGCGATCGCCGCATCCGATGCCGTACCGACGCCGGCATCGACGATGATCGGCACCCGGGCGTCCTCGATGATCTGCAGCAGGTTGTACTTGTTCTGGATGCCCAGGCCCGAACCGATCGGCGCGGCCAGCGGCATCACCGCAGCGCAGCCGATCTCTTCCAGGCGCTTGGCCAGGATCGGGTCGTCGGAGGTGTAGACCATGACCTCGAAGCCATCCTTGACCAGCTGTTCGGCGGCCTTGAGGGTCTGCATCACGTCCGGGTACAGGGTCTTCTGGTCGCCCAGCACTTCCAGCTTGGTCAGGTTGTGGCCGTCCAGCAGTTCACGGGCCAGGCGGCACGTGCGCACCGCGTCCTCGGCGGTGTAGCAGCCGGCGGTGTTGGGCAGGATGGTGAAGCGCTCCGGCGGCAGCACGTCCAGCAGGTTCGGCTCGCCGGGGTTCTGCCCGATGTTGGTGCGGCGGATGGCCACGGTGACGATCTGGGCGCCAGCGGCCTCGGTGGCCAGGCGGGTTTCTTCCAGATCCTTGAACTTGCCGGTGCCGGTGAGCAGCCGCGAGCCGTAGGTCTTGCCGGCGATCACCAGCGAATCGGGGGAGACATGAACGTTCATGGCGCGATTATCGCTTATCCGCCTGAAGATGGGGTCGTCACTTCGATGCCGCCGGGAGGCAGGTGCAGGGGCAGCGCCGGGCCATGCCCGGCGAGCGCGCAGCGCGGGCGTCGTGCCTCAGCCCCCACCCAGGGCGTGCACGATCTCCACCACGTCACCTTCGGCAAGGCGATGCTCGCCATGGCGGCTGCGGCTGACGATCTCGCCATTGACCTCGACCGCCACCCGGCGCTGCAGCAGCTGCTCGGCCTCGAGCAGGTCATGGAGGGTTGCCGAAGCATGCAGGGTGCGGGGTTCGCCGTTGAGCTGGATGTTCATGGCGGCATTGTCGCGTATGGCCCGTCAGGACGGAAACCATTCCTTTCTCCGCACGGCGCCCGCAACGGCGCAGCCTGCGATTGGCGGGCTGCGCGGCAATTCATGCGGCGGCGCAGCGTGAGCAATCGTCGGTGCGGTGAAACCATTCACCGTGCGCCGGCGTACGCACGCCGGATCCTCAATGACGTCCCCACAGGAGTTCTTTACATGCTGCTCAGCAAACGCCCGATCCGCTCCCTGATGGCGGCCGCGATCGCACTGGCCGCGGTTCCGGCCATGGCAGGCGAATCCCCTTACTCGCACGCGGTGTTCTTCGGCGACAGCCTGACCGACGCGGGCTATTTCCGGCCGCTGCTGCCCCCGGCAACACAGCAGGTCACCGGCCAGTTCACCACCAATCCGGGCTGGGTCTGGTCGCAGCAGGTCGCCAACTACTACGGCCTGAACGGTACGCCCAACGGCAACGGCCAGAACGGCGACAACTATGCCGTCGGCGGTGCGCGTGTCTCGGTGGAGGTCAGTGGTGCCCTGGGGCCCGTTCCGTCGCTGAAGACGCAACTCACCCGCTACCTGGCCGCGAATGGCGGCAAGGCCGATGCCAACGCCCTGTACACCGTCTGGGGCGGCGCCAACGACCTGTTCGCGGCGGCTACGGCGCCGACACAGGCGCAGGCCATCATCGGCGCGGCCGTCACCGACCAGATCGCCCTGGTCGGCGCGCTGAAGCAGGCGGGCGCCCAGTACGTGCTGGTGCCGAACCTGCCCAACGTCGGCCTGACGCCGTCCTTCCGCGGCCCCAATGCCGCCGCCGCCACCGCGCTGTCGGCCGGCTACAACAACGCCCTGTACGGCGGTCTGAAGCAGGCCGGCATCGAATTCATCCCGCTGGATACCTTCACCGTGCTCAGTGAAGTGGCCGCCAATCCGGCCATGTACGGTTTCACCAACGTCACCAGCACGGCCTGCACCATCGACCCGGCCAATTCGACGCAGAGCATCATCGGCTGCAACCCGACGTCCTATGTCAGCCCGGATGCCGCGAAGACCTACCTGTTCGCCGACGGCGTGCATCCGACCACGGCGGGCCATGCACTGCTGGGCCAGTACGCGGTATCGGTGCTGGAAGGCCCGCGCCTGCAGCAGGTCCTCAGCCATTCGGCGCAGACCATCGGCCGTTCGCGCGCCGACCAGGTCGGCATGCATCTGGGCGGTCGTCCGGCTGACGGCCTGTCGTGGTGGGGGGGTGTGCGCGGCGACATGCAGCGTTATGACCACGCCGATCTCTACGACGGTCTGGCGCCGGCCGGCCTGTTCGGCGTGGACTGGTCGCGTGACGGCATGGTCCTGGGCGGCTTCGGTGGCTATGGCCGCATGGACGCAGATTTCGGCAACAGCCGCGGCGATTTCACCCAGTCCGACACCACGCTGGGCCTGTTCGCTGGCTGGTACGGCGAGCGTGCCTGGGTCAACGGGCAGGTCAGCTACAGCTGGCTCGACTACGACGTGACCCGCAAGGTGCAGCTGGGTCCGGCCACCCGTGAGCATGGCGGTTCCGCAGACGGCAGCAACCTCACCGCCGCCATCAACGCGGGCTACGAGTTCGGCACGGAGGGCGGCTTCCGCCACGGTCCGGTGGCTGCCGTGATCTGGCAGAAGGTGAAGATCGACGGCTATACCGAGAGCGCCGACGCCGGCACGCTGGCTACTGCGCTGGGCTACATCAACCAGGAGCTGGACTCCACTGTCGGTCGCATCGGCTGGCAGGCGCGCTTCGATGGCGGCACCTTCAAGCCCTACGTGCAGGCCACCTACGACCACGAGTTCGAAGACACCAAGCAGGCCAGCGCCTGGCTGCAGTCCCTGCCGGAGCTGGGCAGCTACCGCGTGCCGGGCCTGAAGTTCGACAAGGACTACGCCACCGTGGTGCTGGGGGCCCGCACGGAGCTGTTCGGGCTGCAGAGCAACATCGGCCTGAGCACCTCCACCGCGCAGAAGCGTGCACGTGACGCGACGCTGTTTGCCAGCTTCAGCGGCAGTTTCTGACGAACGCACCTTCCCAGGCACCGCAAGGGCCTGGGAAGGCTGCATGGCAGCGCCGGGCCATGCCCGGCGCATGCGGTGGCCACCATTGCGCAACACCGGCCCGACCGCATAGACTTTCACCGCGCGACGCGGGCGTAGCTCAATGGTAGAGCTGTAGCTTCCCAAGCTACTGACGAGGGTTCGATTCCCTTCGCCCGCTCCATCTTCCGCAACGATGCGTGTCCTTTCCGGATCGGCCGCGGACCTGGATGTTTCCCCTTTGCATCGTCCTGTATCTGCCGGCTCTGTGGGTCGGTGAAGCGTGGGCGCTTCCCGTGCTTGCCGATGATCTGGCGGGGCGATAAGCCGGTAAAGTGCGGCAACATTCAAGCCAGTGGAAGGGGGGGATATGCGGAATCGGATTCTTGCGGTTGCGTTGATGGGTATTGCGGCGGCGTGCACGCCGACCGAGGAAGACGCAAGAAAGCAGAAGATCGAGGCTAATCGGGCCGCAACGGAAGCGGGGGTCCGTCGGGTGCTGAAGGATCCTGATTCGGCGAAGATCGTGATCCATCAGGCTTTTGCGATGTTCGACGGCACGATCGTCTGCGGGATGGTCAACGCGAAGAACAGCTTCGGCGGTTACACGGGCGACCGCGCGTTCACGATCAGCATCGATGCGGATGGCAGTGCCGGTACGCCCTCCATTGCGCAGGACGACGTCAGCAGTGCGGTATCCGCGGAAATGTGCGATTTCCAGCGGGACTATGCCACACAGCCTGGCCACGTCGGCAAGGCCGTCACGCCGGAGCAGTCCAGGCAGCTTATGGCGGCCTACACCAAGAGAGTGCGGGAGGTCGTTGCACGGATCAATACGGGCCGATAGCACGCGGCAGCCGCAGCCCGACGGCATCGGTGTCGGGCTGTTGCTGGCTTGACTGTGGCCCCCTGTCTCGGCAGCCGCGCGGCATCATCCGCCCGCCACACGGCCGCGCTATGCTGCGCGCCTGCCGACCGATCCCGCCGCGATGAAGCTCGCCATCCTGTCCCGCAACAGCTCCCTGTATTCCACCCGCCGGCTGGTCGAGGCGGGGCGCGCGCGCGGCCACACGGTGCGCATCCTCGATCCGCTGCGCTGTTACATGCGCATCGCTGCCGACGGATTCTCGATGCACTACAAAGGGCGGCCGATGACCGGTGTGGACATGGTCATTCCGCGCATCGGTGCGTCGATCACGCGATATGGCACCGCGGTCCTGCGCCAGTTCGAGCTGATGGGCGCGCGTACGCCCAATCCCTCCGACGCGATCCTGCGCTCGCGCGACAAGCTGCGCGCGCATCAGTTGCTGGCGGCCAAAGGCATCGACATGCCGGTCACGGTGTTCGGCGACAACCCCGATGACACCGTCGATCTGCTGTCGATGCTGGGGCCGCCGCCGCATGTGGTGAAGCTCAACGAGGGAACGCAGGGGCGCGGCGTGATCCTGACCGAGAAGGCCAGTGCCTCGCGTGGGATCGTCGAGGCGCTGCGTGGCCTGTATGCCAACTTCCTCATGCAGGAGTTCATCGGTGAGGCCAAGGGGGCCGATCTGCGCTGTTTCGTGGTCGGCGACCAGGTGGTGGCCTCGATGCAGCGGCAGGCGCCCGATGGTGACTTCCGCTCCAACCTGCACGCTGGCGGCACCGCCGTGGCGGCCAAGGCCAGCCGCGCCGAACAGCAGGTCGCGGTGCGCTCGGCCAAGGCACTGGGGCTGTCGGTCTGCGGCGTCGACCTGATCCGCTCGCAGCGGGGCCCGCTGGTGCTGGAGGTCAACTCGACCCCGGGCCTGGAAGGCATCGAGGCGGCCTGCGGGGTGGACGTGGCCACGCGCATCATCGAGCACGTCGAGAAGCTGAAAAAATCCTGATTTTTCAGGGTGTTATTATTCTCATTAAGTGATGAGACGATGCTTTAACATGCCTTTAATCGGTGCGGGCGTAGGCTTCAGCGAACCGCAGCTCTGCCTCTCAGCAGGATCGGTATCGGGATACGACTTCAGGCCCAGGCGGGTGCACCGCCTGGGCCTTTTTTATGGGCATCCGTAGGCCACGCGCCACTTGTGGCGGCCCGGAGGCGCTCGTAGAGTTGGGCCTTCGTTCCGATGGACCGGGAGGTAGGCGATGTATCGCGTCACGATGATCGCGTTGTTGCTGTGCCTGTCGGGCGCTGCTGTCGCCAAGACAGAGAAGAGCGCCTTGCAGATGGATCGCCAGGCTCCGGTTGCCGGCCAGATCCACCAGGTCGAGAAGGCGCTGCAGGCGCCGGAGTACGCCGAACTGAGCGCCGATGACCGCAACCAGATCCAGCAGGCGCTGGCCCGCATCACCCAGCGCATGGGGGACCGGCAGCGGGTCGATGAGCTGCCGCCCCAGATGCAGGCGCAGGTGTTCAACGACCAGGAGCGGGTCAATCAGCTGCTCGCCCGGGCGCACGACGACAGCCGCCAGGTCTGTACCTACCAGCGCACCACGGGCAGCAACATGCCCAAGGGCCGTTGCCTGACTGTCGCCGAACGCCGCCGCATCGAAGAAAAGGGCAAGGCGCTGATCAATGACCAGCGCACGTTCAACAATCTCAACCCTGCCAGCAACCGGTAGGCCGTCCGCTGCCCCCACGCGTGGCACTTGCTGGCGTGAAGGTGGTGCGAATACAGTCGGCTCTCAACTCAGACAAGGATCCGTTTGCCATGAAGTCCCTCCTTTTGCCTGCGCTCCTGTTCTCCGGATTGGCCCTTGCCGCCACCGCCTCTGCATCCAAGCAGAGCGGCGAGGTCTTTGCCTCCGGCAAGCCGCTGCAGCAGCAGCTCGAGCGCATCGAAGTCGAACTCAACGACGGCGAGACCTACAGCGAGCTGACAATGGCCGACCGCAGCCGGGTCCGCGAAGCGCTGGTGCGCCTGCGCGCTGCCGTGGAGCAGTACCCGAACCGAGATCTGATGCCTGAACAGGTACGAACCGATGTCATCAACGACCAGCAGGTCGTGAACACGGTTTTGACACAGTCACGTGAAGATAGTCGTCTAATATGCCAACGTGAGAAAGCCACGGGTTCGAACCGGCACACGACGCAGTGCATGACTGTCGCCGAGCGCGCCCGGCAGAAGGACAAGGCACAGCGTGATCTGGGCCAGGCCCAGCGCGTCGGAAAATTCGTCAACTAGAGGTGACAGTGAGAATCCTGGTAATCGAAGACAACAGCGACATTGCGGCCAATCTGGGCGACTACCTCGAGGACCGGGGCCACACCGTGGACTTCGCCGCCGATGGCGTGACCGGACTGCATCTGGCCGTAGTGCACGAGTTCGACGCGATCGTGCTGGATCTCAACCTGCCGGGCATGGACGGAATCGAGGTCTGCCGCAAGCTTCGCAACGAAGCGCGCAAGCAGACCCCGGTGCTGATGCTGACCGCTCGCGACTCGCTGGACAACAAGCTGGCGGGTTTTGATTCCGGTGCGGACGACTACCTGATCAAGCCGTTCGCGCTGCAGGAAGTGGAAGTGCGTCTGAACGCGCTGTCCCGCCGTGGCAAGGGGGTGCAGACCCGCGTGCTGGAAACCGGCGACCTGGAATACAACCTGGACACGCTGGAAGTGCGCCGCCAGGGCAAGCTGCTGCAGCTCAACCCGACCGCACTGAAAATCCTGCAGGCGCTGATGGAAGCGGCGCCGGCCGTGGTCACCCGCCAGGAACTGGAAACCCGCGTGTGGGGCGAGGAACTGCCCGACTCGGATTCGCTGCGCGTCCATATCCACGGTCTGCGTGCCGTGGTCGACAAGCCGTTCGAAGTGCCGCTGATCCAGACGCGCCATGGCATCGGATACCGCATCGCCACCCCGGAAAGCTGATCCCGTGGCAACCAAGGGGGAGCGCCGGCGCACGCCGTATCGGCGCCGCCTGCGCAGTCGAATCATCGTGTCATTCGTGTTGTTGGGCTTCTGCCTGACAACACTGTTCGCGTTCGCCACCAACTGGGCCCGGATACGGGTGGAGAACCAGCTGGTCGAGGATGTGATCAACCACAACATTGAAGAATACGCCCGTCGTTTCTACGAGCACCCCGGACGCAATCCGGCCGTGCCGGTACAGCAGATCCGCGCGTATGCCTATTCGGCGGACAAGTTCGACAAGGCGCGTGAATCCTGGCCGCAATGGGCTGACCTGCAGACCGGCAACTACAACCTCAGCGGGACCGACGAACAGGGGCAGCCGTACGCCTACAAGCTTGCCGTGCGCAAGGCTGACGATGCGTGGTTCTTCCTTGCCTATGACATGACCGACAGCATGCGCGGCAGCAAGCAGCTCAACCGCGCGCTGGTGCTGTCGGTGCTGGTGTTCAGCCTGCTGTCGCTGGTGCTGGGCTGGTGGTCGGCCTCGAAGGTGATGAAGCCGGTATCGGACCTGGCGGCCCGCCTGCGCGCCTACCGGGGGGGCACCAGCGAGCCTGAGCCGCTGGCGCCGCGCTTCCCCGACGACGAAGTGGGCCAGCTGGCCCAGGCGCTGGACGATTACTCCTCGCGATTGACCGAAGTGGTGCAGCGCGACCGGGAGTTCAATGCGGACGTCAGCCACGAACTGCGCACGCCGCTGGCGGTGATCCGCGGCGCCACCGAGCTGCTGCTGACCCGCCCCGGCCTGGATGAAAAGGTGCTGCAGCGCCTGCAGCGCATCCAGCGTGCCGAGCAGCAGTGCAGTGATCTGATCGGCGCTTTGCTGCTGCTGTCGCGGAACGAGCGGGGGCAGGGCACCAGCAATGTTGCCCGCGTGGCTGAGCAGCTGCTGGACGCGCACCGCGCGCAGCTCGGTGGCAAGCCCCTGGAACTGGCGCTGGAGGGCGAGCGCAATCTGGTGATCGATGCGCCCGAGGCCGCGCTTTCGGTGGCGCTGGGCAACCTCATCGGCAACGCGGTGAAGTACTCGCAGGATGGCGAAGTCCGCGTACACGTAGGGGCCAATTCGGTCTCGGTCACCGACAGTGGTCCGGGCCTGAGCGAGGAAGATGCGGCCAAGCTGTTCCAGCGCGGTTACCGCGGTACGCACGCCGGCCATTCGCAGGGCGGCGGCATCGGCCTGTCGATCGTCAGCCGCCTCTGCGACCTGTACGGCTGGCAGGTCAGCGTGCGCCCGGGGGGCGAGCGCGGCGTGATCGCAACGCTGACGTTCTCGCCCAGGCCGCTGTAGCAGATCCTTTGCCTGCCGAGCAGGGCCCGGCCCTACAGGGACGCCTCTTCGAGGGCGTCGCTGTCGCTAACGGCATGAACGCATCTGTTCTGCACGGCCAGACACCTGGCGCGCGCACGCCCTGCCGCGTCCGCTGCGTGTCCGATCTCACGGTTCCGGATAGTCATAGGGCGGTTGACGCTTTTACCTCCTGATTGCCGGACGTGCAGATGGTCAAGATGCCAGTCCGCGCACTTTGCCGGCTGCCAGGAGCATCGCCATGTCGCATCGCATCCGCTACCCCAACCTGCATCAACTGGTCGGTGACTCGATCAGCCAGTTGTCTCCGGACGTCGCCCGGCGCGTCGAGGACGTACTGTCCCGCTGCGATGGCCAGATGCCGGCCCAGCAGGCGCCAATCGACGCCGGCGGCGTCAGCGCCGACGCAGCGCAGCCTGCCGATCTCAGGCGCGCCGTCGAAGGTATCGGCACCCTGACCCGGATGATGTACGCCGCGCATATCGCGCGCACGCGGGGAGGCCAGCAGAACGTGCTGCCGCCGGGGGCGATGGAAGGCCTGATGCTGGCCGCGCGGGAACTGACGTGCCACGTGCAGCAGCAGTTGCAGGCCGAGAGAATCAGGGGGACAGCCACATTGCAGTGATGGCCGGCGGCGCTGCAACGACGGCTCTGTAATGCCGGGCACGTGACCGGAGGGTCAGCTCCCGGCCAGCGCCAGATAGCGGTGGTGCAGCGCCTCCACCTGCGCCTGCAGGTCGTCCGGCTGCCCGTCGTTGACGACCACGTCATCGGCCAGTGCCCGGCGCTGCGCGCGGCTGGCCTGGGCGGCGATCATCCGGTCGGCCAGGGCGGCGTCGATGCCATCGCGCTGCATCAGCCGGGCGTGCTGCACGGCTTCGGGCGCATCCACCAGCAGTATCCGGTCCAGCCATGGATAGGCCTGGCGGCCGCCCACCTCGGTCAGCAGGGGAATCGCAGCAATGGCGTACGGGCTCGGCGCCTGCGTGCACTGCTGCTGCATCAACAGGCGTATGGCGGGGTGGGTGATGGCTTCCAGTGCCGTCCTTTCGGCTGGGTCAGCGAAGACATGGGTGCGCAGGCGCGCCCGGTCCAGGCTGCCATCTGCCAGCAGCATGTCCGTGCCGAACCGGTCGGCAATGCGGGCCAGCGCCGGGCTGCCGGTGGCGACCACCGCGCGGGCGGCCAGATCGGCGTCGGCCACCACGATGCCCAGCGCCTCGAAGCGCCGCGTCACTTCGCTCTTGCCGGCCGCGATGCCGCCGGTCAGGCCGACCACGTAGCGGCTCACGGCGGCCCCTCAGCGCAGGCCGCTCAGGGCCAGGTAGCGCTCCACCAGCGGTTCGCCCCACATGAAGAACAACCAGCCGGCGATGGCCAGGTACGGGCCGAATGGAATCGGCGTGGCGCGATCGCGCCCCCGGCTGTAGAGCCAGATCGAACCGACGATCGCGCCGATCACCGAGGACAGCAGGATGATCGGCAGGATGCCCTTCAGGCCGCACCAGGCACCGAGCGCCGCCAGCAGCTTGAAGTCGCCATGGCCCATGCCCTCCTTGCCGGTCAGCTGTTTGAACAGCCACCAGACCGTCCACAGCGACAGATAGCCCACGGCCGCACCGACCAGGGCCGGCTTGGCGGGCATGTACAGATTGTCGATGCTGCCGATCAGGCCCAGCCACATCAGGGGCAGGGTCAGCTGGTCGGGCAGCAGCTGGGTGCGCAGGTCGATGCCGGACAGCGCGATCAGGAAACAGGTCAGCACGATGGCGCCGAAGCCCTGCCAGCCGAAGCCGAACTGCCACACGCAGGCCAGCACCAGCAGGGCGGTCATCGCTTCCACCAGCGGGTACTGCAGCGAGATCGGCGCCTTGCAGTGGCGGCATTTGCCCCCTTGGATCAGCCAGCTGAACAGCGGGATGTTCTCGTACCAGGACAGCTTGTGCTTGCAGTGCGGGCAGTGCGACGGCTCGACCACGATGCCCGGCGGTGGCGGCTCGTAGAAGTCCGGTTCCTCCAGCACTTCGCGCGCATCGCGCTTCCACTGCCATTCCAGCCGCTTGGGCAGGCGCAGGATGACAACATTGAGGAAACTGCCCAGCAGCAGTCCCAGTCCGGCCGCGGCGGGGTAGCCGAGGCCGGGGTGCTGGTCGAGAAAAGCCATGTATTTTTATCCGACGACGGCGCCCAGTTTGAAGATCGGCAGGTACATCGCAATGACCAGGCCGCCGACAATGGTACCAATGAACACCATGATCATCGGTTCCAGCAGGCTGCTCAAGGCATCCACGGCGTTGTTGACCTCCTGCTCGTAGTATTCGGCGACCTTGAACAGCATGGTGTCAAGGGCGCCGGCCTCCTCGCCGATGCCGGTCATCTGGATCACCATGTGCGGGAACAGGTTCAGCTGCTTCATCGCCATGTTGACCGGATAGCCGACCGAAACGTCGTCGCGCATGCGCAGCACCGCCTCGCCGTAGACCTTGTTGCCGGTGGCGCCGGCGACGATGCCCAGCGCCTCCACCAGTGGCACGCCGGCCTTGAAGGTCACCGCCGTGGTGCGGGAGAAGCGGGCGATCGCACTGTTGTGCATGATCTGGCCGATCACCGGCACCTTCAGGATCAGCCGGTCGACGGTGTGCTGCATCTTCTCCGATCGCCGGTAGGTCATGGCGATCGCCACCACCGCGCCGATGGCGACGATGGCGATCAGCCACCACCACGACACCATGAACCGCGACAGGTTCACCACCAACTGGGTGAATGCCGGCAGGTCGGCACCGAAGCTCTGGAAGACTTCCTCGAACTGCGGGACCACCCAGACCAGCAGGATCGTGCTGACCAGGAACGCCACCACCAGCACCATGGCCGGGTAGAACAGCGCCTTCTTGATCTTGCCCTTCAGCGCCTCGAGGTTCTCCTTGTAGGAGGCGATGGTGTCCAGCACGGTTTCCAGCACACCCGCGCTTTCACCGGCCCGCACCAGGTTGCGGTAGAGCTCATCGAACTGGACAGGATGCTTGCTGATGGCCTCGTGCAGCGACGAGCCGCCCTCGATGTCGGTGCGGATCGTATCCACCATCTTCTTCATGCGCGGGTTCTTGTGCCCGCTGCCGATGATCTCCAGCGACGACACGATCGGCACGCCGGACTTCATCATCGTGGCCATCTGCCGGCTGAAGAAGGCGATGTCCTTCGGCGAGACCGGCTTGCCGGCCGCACCAAAAAGCGGCTTCGGCTTGGGCTTGACCTGGCCCGGGCTGATGCCCTGTTTGCGCAGTTCGGCGCGCAGCATGTTGGCGTTCTTCGCCAGCTGCTCGCCCTTCATCTTTATGCCCCGCTTGTCGGTCCCCTCCCAGACAAACGGCTGCAGCTCCATCGTGGCGCGGGCCACGGGCTCCTTCTTGATCGCACTGCGACTCACAGACATGTTGGCTCCCCAGGCCCGCCATCCCCAGGCGGGCATCCTGAGCGGCGATGGTAGCCGGTTCAGGCCCGTCCGGGGAGCCTGCCGACGTGACGGCGTGCAGGGTTTTCGACGCGTCGAGGCGGAAGGTGACGCGCTGCGTCACATTGCCGCGTCCATCGCAGATTCGGCGCGGGGGGGTTCCCATCCGCGAAATAGCTGCCATCATTGGCGCGGGGAAATCGGGGGAGGCGTGGCCATGGGAGATTGGCACGCAACCTGCGTTGATCCACCCGCGGGGACGGGCAGCCTGCTCATCCGGTCATCTGGCCGGCCGGTTGCCGCACCCGGAAAATCAACCACCACTACTTGGGGACGTACCACCATGAAGAACCAGAAGGGCTTCACCCTGATCGAACTGATGATCGTCGTTGCGATCATCGCCATCCTGGCCGCCATCGCGCTGCCGGCTTACTCGAACTACACCAAGAAGGCCAAGGTCTCGGAAGTGATCCTTGCGGCTTCTTCGCTGCGTACCGACGTGTCGGAATACGTGGCCAGCAACAATGCCCTGCCGCCGGCCACCTGGGAGCCGGATTTCCAGGAGACCAAGTACGTCAAGTCCGTCACCTGGGACGGCACCGAGATCGTTGCGACTGCCCAGGCTATCGGTGACGCCAACATTGACGGCAAGACCATCACCCTGACTCCGGATGGCACCAAGGTGACCAGCGGCGTCGTGCCGGCCTGGACCTGCGCTGGCAGCATCGACACCAAGTTCCGCCCGGGTTCGTGCCAGGGCGCTCCTGCTGCCGGTGGTGAAAGTGGCGGCGAGTAATCAGCGCTTGCTGATCGCAGTATGAGAACGGGGAGCCCAGGCTCCCCGTTTTCGTTTGAGCGCTCCGTGTTCATCGAATCCTCCGTGGCCACACGCTTGCATTGAGTCCTCGAAGTTTGTTCTTCTGTTGAAATCGACCGTGCGACTGGGGAGTTCGCAATGCGCCGTCCTTCATTCAGCCATGGCCCATGGCTGCTTCTGATCTTCGTGCTCTCCGGCTTCGCCGGGCTGATCTACCAGTCCATCTGGACGCAGTACCTGGGGCTGTTCCTCGGCCATTCCTCGCACGCGCAATCGCTGGTGCTGATCCTGTTCATGGGCGGCATGGCGCTGGGGGCGTGGCTGGTCAGCCGCCGCAGCGCGCTGCTGCGCCGGCCGCTGCTGGCCTACGCGGTCATCGAGCTGGTGATCGGGGTGCTGGGCATCGGCTTCGACGGGCTGTTCCAGGGCGTGACCGGCTGGGCGTACACCCACCTCATGCCGGGCATGGAGGGCACCTCGTCCACCGCGCTGCGCTGGGCGCTGGCCACGGCCCTGGTGCTGCCGCAATGCATCCTGCTGGGCGCGACCTTCCCGTTGATGAGTGCGGGTTACATGCGCCTGCAGCCCGGGTCGCAGGGTGAGGTGCTGGCCGGGCTCTATTTCTCCAACAGCCTGGGCGCGGCCGCCGGTGCCCTGGCGGCCACCTACGCGCTGCTGCCGGCGGTAGGACTGCCGGGCACCGTCCTCAGTGCCGGCCTGCTCAACATCGTAGTGGCCATCCTGGTCTATCCGCTGGCCCGCGACGGCAGTGCGCCTGCGGTAGTGGCCTCCGCCGCGCCGGCCGCCAGCGGCGCACGCCCGGAGACCGCAGTGCCGGTGCGCCTGGTGCTGCTGGTCGCGGCGGCGACCGGCGCGTCATCCTTCGTCTACGAAATCACCTGGGTGCGCATGCTGTCGCTCGCACTCGGCACCACGCTGCATTCGTTCGAGCTGATGCTGGCGGCGTTCATTCTCGGCATCGCCTTCGGTGGCCTGTGGCTGCGCCGCCGCGCCGACCGGATGCCGTCGCCCCTGCGCGTGGCCGGCTGGGTGCAGGTGTGGATGGGGCTGGCGGCGCTGGCCTCGATGTTCGTCTATGCGCAGGCCTTCGATTGGGTCGGCTGGCTGATGCGGGTCATCGTGCGCAGTGCGGATGGCTACGTGCTGTACAACGTGGCAAGTGCCGCCATTGCTGGCCTGGTGATGTTCCCGGCGGCGTTCTTCGCCGGCATGACGCTGCCGCTGCTGACCCTGGCGCTGCTGCGCGCCGGGCAGGGCGAGCGCGCGATCGGCCAGGCCTATGCGTTCAATACGCTCGGCGCGATCGTCGGTGTGCTGGCGGCCATCCATCTGCTGATGCCGTTGCTGGGGCTGAAGTACGCGCTGCTGGTCGCGGCGGTGGTCGACATCGTGCTGGGCCTGGTGCTGCTGCAGCGCCTTCGGCTTGCGGCCCCGGGCCGGCTGCGCTCGCCGCTGTGGCAGGCCGGCGCGCTGGGTGTCGCTGGTGTGGTGGCAGCGGTCGTGCTGGTCCGCTTCGATCCGCTGGTGCTGAATTCGTCGGTGTATCGCCATGGCACGGCCCGTCTGGCGGATACCGCCACGATGCTGTTCTCGCGCGATGGGCAGACGGCCACCGTGGCGGTCTATGAGAGCACCCAGCCGATCGGCCGCATGCGTGCCATCGCCACCAACGGCAAAGTGGATGCGGGCATGGCCGTGTCGATGGCACAGGCACCCACCAGCGACGAATCGACCATGATCCTGCTGGCGGCCCTGCCGTTGGCGCTGCGCGACGATTACCAGCGCGTCGGTGTGATCGGTTTCGGATCCGGGCTGAGCACGCACACGCTGCTGGGCGACCGGCGCGTCGGGCGCGTGGAAACGGTAGAGATCGAGCCGGCGATGGTGGAGGGCGCGCGCCTGTTCGGCGAGCGTGTCGAGCGCGCCTTCAGCGACCCGCGCTCGCATGTGGTGATCGACGATGCGAAGTCCTATTTCGCCGCCAGCCCGCGCAAGTACGACCTGATCATTTCCGAGCCGTCCAATCCCTGGGTGGGTGGAACGGCAGCGCTGTTCAGCGATGAGTTCTATGCGTTCGTGCCACAGCAGCTCAACGACGGTGGCGTGTTCGTACAGTGGCTGCAGCTGTATGAAATCACGCCGGAGCTGGTCAGCTCGGTGCTGGCGGGGCTGCTGGAACAGTTCTCCGATGTACGCGCTTACCTGGCCAATCGTGGCGACCTGATCCTGGTGGCGACGCCGAAGGGCACCTTGCCGCCGATGAAGGGCAGCCTGTTCCAGCAGCCGCAGCTGCGCGGGGAACTGGCGCGGATCGGCGTGCATTCGGTGGCCGATCTGGAGAACGCCCTGTCCATGGATGACGCGGCGCTGCGCGCCTTCGTTCCTCTGTATCCGGCCGCACGCAATTCCGATTACTTCCCGACATTGAAGTTGAATGCCCCGGTGGCGCGTTTCCAGGGCGCGTTCACCCGTGATTTCCAGCAGGTGATGACGGCGCCATGGCGGATCGTCAGCCCGCCGCCAACGGGGCAGGTGACGGGTACTGCGGCGGGTCTGCCGCAGCCGGCGTCCAGCCGGGATGACAAGCGTCCGACCGCACGGGCCGTGGCGGCCTTCCTGCAAGGCGAGGCGCCCACGGATGCGGCCGATGCCGACTGGCTGAGTGCGCAGGCACTGCGTGGGCTGGCAGCGCGCTGCGAACTGGACGGATCTCCGATGGAAACCACCCGGCTGCTGTTCGTGCTGGCCGGAGAAACGATCCCGTTCCTGCCGGCCGCGCAGCGGGCGGCCCTCTGGGCGCAGCGCGACTGGATGAACTGCACCCCGGCCGATCCCGTCGTGTCCGCCAGTCTTGCACTGATTGCCGCCGCGGCCACCGACGACCACCACGCTGTACTCACGGAAGGCCGGCGATTGTTGGGCAGCGAGCATGCGCAGACGCTGCTGGCCGACCCTGCCACCGGCTATTATCTGTTCGGTGCAATGCAGCACGCTGCGCGGCAGCTGGGGGATACCACGGCGTCGCGGCAACTGACGGACCAGTACTGGAAGGCGCTCGCGCCCGATGCGCGAGGAAACGGACCCCTGCGTTTGCTGAGCTACCTGGCCGCTATGGGCCGGCAACCCGTTTCTGAAACTGAATTCCGGCCGTCAGGGCACGAGTAACGAGGACTCCCATGAGCGTTGTTTCATCCCCCAACCTTGTCGGCATCACCGGGCTGGCGCGCCGCCTGGTCCAGGATGGTGCGCTGGACGAGGCCACCGCCCGCGACGCCATGACCCGGGCCACCGCTGCGCGGCAGCCGCTGCCGCAGTGGTTCGCGCAGAACAAGGTGGTGGGTGCAGCGCAGCTGGCCGCGGCCAATGCAGTCGAGTTCGGCATGCCGCTGTTCGACGTCTCGACCTTCGATGCCAGCCAGAACGCGATGAGCCTGGTCAGCGAGGAGCTGCTGCGCAAGCACAACGTACTGCCGCTGTTCAAGCGTGGCGGCAAGCTGTTCGTCGGCACCAGCAACCCGACCCACGCACTGGACGAGATCAAGTTCCACACCAACCTGGTGGTGGAGCCGATCCTGGTCGACGAAGACCAGATCCGCCGCACCCTGGAACAGTGGCACGCCAGCCACGACACGCTGGGTGACGCGCTGGGCGGTGACGATGAGGGGATGGCCAACCTCGACGTGGGCCTGGGCGATGAGGATGGTGCGGGCGGCGACTCCGGCATCGATGCCAAGGGCGACGACACCCCGGTGGTGAAGTTCGTCAACAAGGTGCTGGTCGATGCGATCCGCAAGGGGGCGTCGGACATCCATTTCGAGCCGTACGAAGACGATTACCGCGTGCGCCTGCGCATCGACGGGCTGTTGAAGATGGTCGCGCGCGCGCCGGTGAAGTTGAACCAGCGCATCGCCGCGCGACTGAAGGTGATGGCGCAGCTGGACATCGCCGAGAAGCGCGTGCCGCAGGATGGCCGCATCAAGCTCAACCTGTCCAAATCCAAGCAGATCGATTTCCGTGTGAGCACGTTGCCGACCCTGTTCGGCGAGAAAGTCGTGCTGCGTATCCTCGACGGCAGCGCGGCCAAGCTGGGCATCGACAAGCTCGGCTATGAGCCCGACCAGCAGAAGCTGTTCCTGGATGCGATCCACAAGCCGTACGGCATGGTGCTGGTGACCGGGCCGACCGGTTCGGGCAAGACGGTGTCGCTGTATACCGCGCTGGGCATTCTCAACGACGAGACGCGCAACATCTCCACGGCGGAAGACCCGGTGGAAATCCGGCTGCCCGGCGTCAACCAGGTACAGCAGAACAACAAGCGCGGCATGACGTTCGCCGCTGCGTTGCGCTCGTTCCTGCGCCAGGATCCGGACATCATCATGGTCGGCGAAATCCGCGACCTGGAGACCGCCGAGATCGCCATCAAGGCCGCGCAGACCGGCCATATGGTGCTGTCCACCCTGCATACCAACGACGCGCCGCAGACCATCGCGCGCCTGATGAACATGGGCATCGCGCCGTACAACATCACCAGCTCGGTGACGCTGGTGATCGCCCAGCGTCTGGCGCGGCGGCTGTGCCCGAACTGCAAGCGCCCGGCGCAGCTGCCGGAGCATGCACTGCTGGCCGAGGGCTTCACCCAGGCCCAGCTGGACGAGGGCATCCAGCTGCATGAGGCGGTGGGCTGTGATGAATGCACCGAGGGTTACAAGGGCCGCACCGGCATCTATCAGGTGATGCCAATGACCGACGAGATCGCCACGATCGTGCTGGCCGGTGGCAATGCGCTGCAGATTGCTGAAGCCGCGCAGGCGATCGGGGTCAATGACCTGCGGCAGTCGGCATTGAGGAAGGTCGCGGCGGGCGTGACCAGCCTGGCTGAGATCAACCGCGTCACCAAGGATTGACGCGGTTGTCCTGACGGAGGCGGAAACCTCTCCTGCGGAAAGGGGGCTGGCTGCTGGGCCGTCCAGTCCTTATTCCATGCCCAGCTTCTTCAGCTTGTAGCGCAGCGCGCGGAAGGTGATGCCCAGCTGCGCGGCGGTACGGGTCTTGTTCCAGCGGTTTTCTTCCAGCGCGCGCTGGATGGCGCTGCGTTCGAGCTGTTCGATGTACGAAGGCAGGGCGGCACTGCCCGGCTGCAGATCGACCACGGCTTCGGCGGCCGTGCCGTTGCCGGGCATGCGGGGGGCGTGCTGCGGCAGGCGCAGATCGTCGACACCGATGCGGTCTTCCTCGGCCAGCGCCAGCGCGCGCTCGAGGATGTTCTCCAGTTCGCGCACGTTGCCGGGGAAGGCGTACTGCGCCAGTGCCTCCAGCGCCGAGGGCGCGAGCAGCGGCGTGGTGCGGCCGTGGCTGCGGGCCAGCCGCGCCAGCACGGCAGCGGCCAGCTCCGGCAGATCCTGGCGGCGTTCGCGCAGCGGCGGCACCTTCAGCTCGATCACATTGATGCGGTAGTACAGGTCGTGGCGGAAGCGGCCGTCCTCGACCAGCTCGGCCAGATCCTTGTGGGTGGCCGACAGGATGCGCACATCGACCGGTTCCTCGCTGGCCGCACCCACCGCGCGCACCGACTTCTCCTGGATCGCGCGCAACAGCTTCACCTGCATCTGCAGCGGCAGCTCGGCGACCTCATCCAGGAACAGGGTGCCGCCATGGGCGGCCTGGAACAGGCCGGGCTTGTCGGCGTGGGCGCCGCTGAAGCTGCCCTTGCGGTGGCCGAAGAACTCGCTCTCCATCAGTTCGCCGGGAATCGCACCGCAGTTGACCGGCACGAACGGCCCGGCGGCACGTGCCCCCTGGGTGTGGATGGTCCGCGCGACCAGTTCCTTGCCGACGCCGGATTCGCCGAGGATGTAGACCGGAGCCTGGCTGCGCGCCACTTTGCCGATGGTGGCACGCAACACGTCCATCGCCGGCGAGTTGCCGAGCAGCCGGGCGCCCTGTTCGGCGACGGGGCCCGGTACGGGCCGCTCGCTGTTGTTCAGTTCCAGCGCGTGCTTGACCAGCCCGCGCAGCACGGCGATGTCCACCGGTTTGCTGACGAAGTCGAAGGCGCCCGCCTTCAGGGCTTCCACTGCCAGATCCATGCTGCCGAAGGCGGTGATCATCGCCACCGGCGTGCGCGGGTAGTGCTGGGCGATCTCGCTGACCAGCTCGATGCCGTTGCCATCCGGCAGACGCATGTCGGTGATGCACAGGTCATAGGGATTGCTGGCCAGCAGCTCGCGCGCTTCGGCGAGGTTGGCTGCGGTACTGATGCGCAGCCCCATGCGGCCGAGCGTCAGCACCAGCAGTTCGCGGATGTCGCGCTCGTCGTCGACGACGAGGGCGCTGCGGGTTTCATTCATGGGCGGAAAAGATAAACGAGGGGGCTGAAAGCGACAAATGTTTGACGCACAGAATCAGGATCCATCGGGCAGCAGGGTGTGCGGACCTGGCAGGACCAAGCGGAAACACGAGCCGCCGGCCGGCACCGGGATGTAATCCAGCCGTGCCTGATTGGCCCTGCACAATTCGCGGGCGATGTACAAGCCCAGCCCGGTGCCGTGCTCGGAGGTGGTGAAGAACGGCCGGAACAGCTGCGCTGCCACGCTTTCGGGGATGCCCGGGCCACGGTCCATCACGTCGATCACCGCGCTGCGTTCGTGCCGGGCCACACGCAGCCGCACGCGCGCCGGCTGCTGGCCGATGCGGCCGTACTTCAGGGCGTTGTGCACCAGCACGGTCAGCACCTGGTAGAGGTGGCGGGTGTCGACCTGCGCCGGCACCGAGGTGTCGCTGACGATCGGTTCGATGCTGTCGGTTTCCAGCGTCTGGCCCTGCTTGTACTCCAGCACGAAGCGGCGCACGAAGGCGACCAGATCCACGTTCTCCGGCGTGGCACGTTCGCGCCGGGCCAGGCCCAGCACGCTCTCGACGATGCCGTTGGTGCGCTGGCACTGCTGGCGGATGATCTGCAGCAGGCGGCGGTCGCTTTCGTTGAAGCCGGTACCTTCTTCCAGCAGCTGCACGGCATAGTTGATCGCCGCCAGCGGATTGCGGATCTCATGGGCAAGGCTGGCCGAGAAGCGGCCCATCGCCGACAGGGTGAGCGATTCGGCGCGCCGCGACACCACGCTGGAATCATCCAGGAAGACCAGGGCCAGTTCGCTGCCGGCCAGCAGGCGCGCGAAGCGCGGTTGCACTTCGGGCTGGTCCGGGTTGAGCTGCAACGGCAGTTCGTCCTGGGTCCAGCCATTGCGCCAGCGCTGCAGGCGACGGGCCAGCTCGGGTGCAACGCTGGCCAGATCGAGGCGACCGGTTCCGCCCGCACCGTCGCTGTCGCCGAGCAGCATCGAGGCGGCCTCGTTGGCCAGAGTGATGCGGCTGTCGGCATCCACCACCAGCACGCCGGTGCGCATGCGGCGGATGATCAGTTCGTTGATCTGGAACAGATTGGCCACCTCGTCACCGCGCTGGTTGGCCAGCTGCTGGTTACGGCGGGCGCGGCTGCCGACCTGGTAGCTGATGAAGGCCAGGGCCAGGTAACTGGTGGTGAACATCGCCAGCTCGGCCAGGGTGCGGGTCGGGTCGCCGCCCTCCAGCAGCTTCCACAGGTATTCGCCCACCGTTGCCAGGCTCGCCGCCAAGGCCAGTCCAAGGCCCCAGCTCAGCGGCAGCAGGGTGGCGGCCGCAGCGATGTTGAACAGCAGCGACATCGAGATGCCGGCACTGGCGCCGGGCAGGGCGTGGGCCAGCAGGCTGGCGGCGATGATGTCCACCAGCACGCCGGTGACCACGATCGGTCGCAGCCAGCGCTCGTTGCGACCGATCGCCAGGGCCAGCAGCGACAATGCCAGGTAGGCCGCGCCGACGGTATAGGCCAGCCGCGGGTGGTGGGCCTCGCCGACCATCATCGACAACGGGCTGTACAGCAGGGCGGCGATGACGGCTGCGATCAGCACCCGGTAGAGGGCGAAGAAGTACAGCTCGCGCCGCGGAATCGATTCGATGCGGTCGATCAATGAAGCACTGGGTGACACGCCGGAACTCCCCTTCTGGCTGCCTGGATCTGGGTTGTGCGACGGGCATGCCCGAGCGGACGCAGGTGCCCAGTATACGGTCGTGGCGGCGCCCGGCCGCGGGTTCGCGTCGCGCAATCGGCCTGTGGCGAGGGCGGCCGGGCGGCTGCCGGCAATCCGCAACTGCCTGAATGACGGCGGAAATCCGGCCGGATCCGGTACTCCGTACAGACTTCTTTGCGCCCCGGCTCCGGCTCGGCCACAATAGTGGGCCCGCCGCGGTCCGTGCCGGTGCCTCCCCCGGAGGCCCTGAGGAATTGCGTGCGGTCGTTCCTATTCCCACGGTGACGCATGAATTTCCACGAATACCAGGCAAAACAACTGCTTGCCGAATACGGCATCCCGGTCCCGGCCGGCAAGGTCGCGGCTACTCCGGACGAGGCGGTTGAAGTCGCCCAGTCGCTGGGCCAGGGCCCCTGGATGGTCAAGGCGCAGATCCACGCTGGCGGCCGCGGCAAGGCTGGCGGCGTCAAGTTCTGCAAGACCGTCGATGACGTGAAGGCCGCAGCGGCCAAGATGCTCGGCACCAAGATGGCCACCTACCAGACCGCCGGCGTCGAGCTGCCGATCAACCTGGTGCTGGTGACCACCGCCGGCGAGATCGTCAAGGAACTGTACCTGTCGGTCCTGGTGGATCGCGGCACCCGCACCATCAGCTATATCGCCTCCTCGGAAGGCGGCATGGAAATCGAGCAGGTGGCTGCCGAGACCCCGGACAAGATCCACACCCTGAATGTGGACTTCGTCGAGGGCGTGCAGGGTTACCACGGCCGTGACATCGGCTTCAAGATGGGCCTGACCGCCAAGCAGGCCGGCCAGTTCGCCAACATCATGGTGAACCTGTACCGCATCTTCAACGAAAAGGACCTGGCGCTGGTTGAGATCAACCCGCTGGCGATCCTGGACGACGGCAACCTGTACGCGCTGGACGGCAAGTTCAACAGCGACGACAACGCCAACTTCCGCCACAAGGAACTGGTCGCGATGCGCGACAAGTCCCAGGAAGATGAAACCGAAGTGACCGCTTCGGAGCTGGACATCAACTACGTCACCATGGACGGCAACATCGGCTGCATGGTGAACGGCGCCGGCCTGGCCATGGCGACCATGGACGTCATCAAGCTCAACGGCGGCGAGCCGGCGAACTTCCTGGACGTGGGCGGCGGTGCCAACAAGCAGCGCGTCATCGAGGCGTTCAAGCTGATCCTGTCCTCGGACAAGGTGGAAGGCATCTTCGTCAACATCTTCGGCGGCATCGTCCGCTGCGACATGATCGCCGAGGGCATCATCGCCGCCGTGAAGGAAGTGGGCGTCAAGGTGCCGGTCGTGGTGCGCCTGGAAGGCACCAACGTGGAAGAAGGCAAGCAGCTGCTGCGTGACAGCGGCATGGCCATCATCCCGGCTGACAACATCAACGACGGCGCCAAGAAAGTCGTTGAAGCGGTCAAGAACGCCGCCTGATCCACGACACCGAAGGAAATTCCCATGTCTGTTTTGATTAACAAGAACACCAAGGTGATCGTGCAGGGCTTCACCGGCCAGCAGGGCACCTTCCACGCTACTCAGATGATCGAGTACGGCACCCAGGTTGTTGGCGGCGTGACCCCGGGCAAGGGTGGCACCACCCACATCGACCTGCCGGTCTTCAACACCGTTGCCGACGCCGTGCAGAGCACCGGCGCCAACGCTTCGGTCATCTACGTGCCGCCGCCGTTCGCGGCCGACGCGATCCTGGAAGCCGCAGCTGCCGGCATCAAGGTCATCGTCTGCATCACCGAAGGCATCCCGGTGCTGGACATGCTGCGCGTCAAGAACGTGCTGACCCGTTCCTACCCGGACACCGTGCTGATCGGCCCGAACTGCCCGGGCGTCATCACCCCGGGTGAGTGCAAGATCGGCATCATGCCGGGCCACATCCACAAGCCCGGCAAGATCGGCATCGTGTCGCGTTCGGGCACGCTGACCTATGAAGCGGTCAAGCAGACCACCGAAGTCGGCCTGGGCCAGTCCACCTGCATCGGCATCGGCGGCGACCCGATCAACGGCCTGAACTTCGTTGACTGCCTGAAGCTGTTCAACGAAGACCCGCAGACCGAAGGCATCATCATGGTCGGCGAGATCGGTGGCGACGCCGAGGAAGCCGGTGCGGAATACATCAAGAACCACGTGAAGAAGCCGGTCGTCGGTTTCATCGCCGGTGCTTCGGCTCCGGCCGGCAAGCGCATGGGCCATGCCGGTGCGATCGCCTCCGGCGGCAAGGGCACGGCGGAAGGCAAGTTCGCCGCCATGGAGGCGGCTGGCGTCGTCACCGTGCGTTCGCCGGGTGACCTGGGCGCTGCCATCGCCAAGCTGGTGAAGTAAGGTTGTTGCCGGCTTCCGGCCGGCACGATCTGTAGAGCCGGCCGCTGGCCGGTTGCTTCAAACACAAAGGCCGCCTCCGGGCGGCCTTTGTGCGTGTGGGATGGGGTCAGATCCCTTTTGCTTTGCAAAAGGGATCTGACCCCGGCGTTACAATGGGCCATTGCAACCACAGGCTGGACCTTCCATGGCTTCGATCCGCATCGCGATGGCGCAGTTCGATTTTCCGGTCGGCGATGTCGCCGGCAATACCGAGCGCATCATCGAGATGATCGGCCAGGCGCGCGATGAGTATGGCGCCGGGCTGGTGATGTTCCCCGAGCTGGCGGTCAGCGGCTATCCGCCGGAAGACCTGCTGCTGCGTCCGGGGTTCCTGTACGAATGCGAGCAGGCGATCGCGCGCATTGCGGCTGCCTGCCGCGGCATCACCGCCGTGGTCGGCTGGCCGCAGGCGGCGGGCGCGGTGGTGTACAACGCCGCCAGCGTGCTGCGCGATGGACTGGTCGAACAGACCTATCGCAAGCGCGAGCTGCCCAACTACGCGGTGTTCGACGAGCGCCGCTACTTCGACGTCGATCCTGATGGCGGCAGCTGCGTGTTCGACGTCGACGGCATTCCGGTGGGCCTGCTGATCTGCGAGGACCTGTGGTTCGCTGAGCCGCTGGCCGATACCGTACGTGCCGGCGCGCAGCTGGTGGTGGTGCCCAATGCCTCGCCCTACGAGCGCGGCAAGCATGCCCAGCGTGATGCCGTGCTGGCCGCACGCACCCGCGAGACCGGTGCGGCCATCGCGTATCTCAATGTTGTCGGTGGCCAGGACGCACTGGTATTCGACGGCGCGTCGGTGGTGGCCGATGGCGACGGTACGGTGCACCCGGCCGCGGCTGCGTTCATCGACCAGTGGCTGGTGGTGGAGTACGACGGTGCCAGCCGGCGCTTCATGCCGCACGTCTGGATGGACGATGGCGACGAGAGCATGGACGCCCTGGCCTGGCGCGCGGTCACCCGTGGCATCCAGGATTACTGCCGCAAGAATGGTTTTACGAAGGTGTGGCTGGGCCTGTCCGGCGGCATCGATTCGGCCCTGGTGCTGGCCCTGGCGGTGGATGCGATGGGGGCCGAGAACGTGACCGCCGTGCGCCTGCCGTCACGCTATACCGCAGGGCTGTCCAACGATCTGGCTGCAGAGCAGTGCCAGGCGTTGGGAGTGAAGCTGGAAGCGGTGTCGATCGAGCCGGCGTTCAAGGGCCTGATGGAATCGCTGGCGCCGCTGTTCGAGGGCACCCCCCCGGATGTGACCGAGGAGAACCTGCAGTCGCGCAGCCGGGGCGTGATCCTGATGGCGCTGGCCAACAAGTTCGGTGGCCTGCTGCTGACCACAGGCAACAAGAGCGAGTATGCCGTCGGCTACGCCACCATCTACGGCGACATGTGTGGCGGCTACGCGCCGTTGAAGGACCTGTACAAGACCGAAGTGTTCGGTCTGTCGAAGTGGCGCAATACCGTGGGGGGCGCGCCGGTGATTCCGCCGGCCGTGATCAGCCGCCCGCCGTCGGCCGAGCTGCGCGAGAACCAGCTGGACCAGGATTCGCTGCCGGCCTATGACGTGCTGGACGGCATCCTGTACCGCTACGTCGACCAGGAGCAGTCGCGCGCTGAGATCGTTGCAGCCGGTTACGATGCGGCCGTGGTCGACCGTGTGCTGCGGCTGGTGCGCATCAGCGAGTGGAAGCGGCACCAGGCCGCACCGGGGCCGAAGGTCTCGCGTCGCGCCTTCGGCCGCGAGCGCCGCTATCCGATCAGCAACGGCTACAAGGGCTGAGGCCCGCGCCTCCGCAGGGCCCGGCCATGCCGGCCCCACAAAAAGGAAGGGCCCCTTGCGGGGCCCTTTTCTTATTTCTTTTCCAGCCGCGCGTTGCGCTGGCCGGTACTGGCGGACTTCTCGCCTGCGAAAGGGTTGAGCTTGCGGATCATCCAGGGGTACTTCGGCCAGTTGCCTGCCAGCCACGGGTGATCGGGCTGGTTCAGCTCCAGCACGCGGCGGGCATCGTCGGCCAGGGTCTTGTTGCCCAGGTGGGTGTAGGAGTCGGCCAGTACAGCCACGGCGTCGTACTGGAAGGCGCTCTGCGGATAGGTTTCCAGCAGGTAGTTGGCGCGGCCGGCGGCCGACACCCAGGCGCCACGGCGCATGTAGTACAGCGCGTTGTCCAGCTCGTGCTGGGCGAATACGTCACGCAGCTCGATCATCCGCTGGCGGGCATCGGCGGCGTAGCGGCTGTTCGGGTAGCGGTCGACGACGATGTTGAAGTCCGAATACGCCTGGTGCGGCGTGGACAGATCGCGGCGGCTGGGATCCAAGGACCATACGCGGCGCAGGAAAACCGTATTGCGGTTGGAGTTGGCCAGGCCGCGCAGGTAGTACAGGTAGGCGATGTTGCGATGGGTCGGATAGGTCCGGATGAAGCGGTCGATGCTCGAAACCGCATCGTCGTGCTTGCCGGCCTTGTACTGCGCGTAGGCGGTTTCGATCATCGCCTGTTCGGTGTACGGGCCGTAGGGATACTGGGCCACCAGGCGACGGAAGCTGGCTTCGGCGCCGCTCCAGTTGCCCCCCTTCATCAGCGTGTGGCTCTTCTCGTACAGCTGTTCGACCGGCGTCCCCTCGTCGGGGCGATCACCCTTCTTGGCGCCGCGATGGCAGCCGGTGGCGGCGATGACCAGCACCAGCAGCAGGGCGGTGAGGCGGACGGGCGCGGAGAGCATGGCGGAGCGTCGGATCATGGGGTCAAGGCGGGACGCGTCTGGAATACGAAGGGTCGATGATAGCCTAGTGTCCTGTCCTGCGACTGAAACCGACCGCCGGGACCCCAAAATTTCAAAGATGCCCCCCTGCCATGTCTGAACAACCCTCCGAATCGGCCCGCCAGGCCATCGTCCCCGACACCGCCGCCGGCCGGCGTTTCGACGCCGTCGTGGCCGAACTGTTCCCCGAGTACTCCCGTTCACGCCTGACCGAATGGATCAAGGCCGGCGACGTCCTGCTCGATGGCGCCCAGGCGCGGCCGCGCGATCCGCTGCGCGGTGGCGAGCTGGTGACCCTGAACGTGGTGCTGGAGACCCAGACCGATGCCCAGCCGGAGGACATCCCGCTGGACGTGCTGTTCGAGGACGAGCACCTGCTGGTGATCAACAAGCCGGTCGGCCTGGTGGTCCACCCGGGTGCCGGCAACCACAGCGGCACCCTGGTCAATGCGCTGCTGTACCGCGACCCGTCGGTGGCGGTTCTGCCGCGCGCCGGCATCGTGCATCGCCTCGACAAGGACACCAGCGGCGTGATGGTGGTCGCCCGCACCCTGGAGGCGCAGACGGCCCTGGTCGAACAGCTGGCCGCGCGTGACGTGCATCGCCAGTATCTGGCCATCGTGATGGGCGCTCTGGTGGCCGGTGGCACCGCCGATGCGCCGATCGACCGTCATCCGCGCGACCGCCTGAAGATGGCGGTGCGCGAAGACGGCAAGGACGCGATCACCCATTACCGCCTGCGCGAGCGCTTCCGGGCGCACACCGCGCTGGAATGCCGCCTGGAAACCGGCCGCACCCACCAGATCCGCGTGCACATGGCGCACCTGCGCCACCCCATCATCGGCGACCCGCTGTACGGCGGTGCGCTGAAGCTGCCCAAGGGCGCCAGCGACGAACTGGTGGCCGCACTGCGTGGCTTCAAGCGCCAGGCCCTGCACGCCGAGACGCTGGAGTTCGTGCATCCCATCACCGGCGAGCCGGTGCGCAATTCGGCGCCGGTACCCGACGACATGCTGCACCTGATGAAGGTGCTGCGCGAAGACAGCGAGGCATTTGCCGAGCGCGAGCGGGATCGCTGGTGATGGCGGCCGCGCTGCCGCTGCTGCAGGCCGACTGGCCGGCACCGCCGGGCGTGCAGGCGCTGACCACACGCCGGCACGGCGCGGGCATTTCGCCGGCACCCTTTGCCCAGTTCAATCTGGGCAACCGGCACGCAGCCGATGGTGATGCGCCGGCCAACGTCGAACACAACCGGCAATTGCTGCAGCAGGGACTTGCGCTGCCCTCCGCGCCGCACTGGCTGCGCCAGGTGCATGGCACCACCGTGCTGCGTGTTGATGCCCCGCCTGTGGCCGGGGCCAGCGAGCCGGTGGCCGATGCCGCGGTGACGTCGGTGCCGGGGGTGGTGCTGGCCATCCTGACCGCAGACTGCCTTCCGGTGGTGTTTGCTGCCGCCGACGGCAGCGAAGTGGGCGCCGCCCATGCGGGCTGGCGCGGCCTGGCCGATGGCATGCTGGAACACACGGTGGCCGCGATGCGCACCGCGCCGTCGCAGCTGCGGGTCTGGCTGGGCCCGGCGGCAGGGCCTGCCGACTATGAGATCGGCGAAGAGGTGTATCAGGCTTTCGTCGGCCACGAACCGGCGGCGGCCGCCGCCTTCGTGGCCACCCGCGCGGGGCACTGGAAGGTGGATCTGTTCGCACTGGCCCGCCAGCGCCTGCAATCCGTGGGTGTGGACCCGGCCCAGGTGTCTGGCGGCACGATCTCAACCATTGCCGATCCGGACCTGTACTCGCACCGTCGCGACCGCCGCACCGGCCGCATGGCAACGCTGGCCTGGATCGCTCCCTGACCGTGCCGCTGTTCGCGCAGGTGCTGGGGCCGGCCTTCGCCACTCTGGCAGCACCGGTGCGGGCGTTGCATGCGGCGCCGCTGCCGTGCCGCCGTACCGGACAGGCGCGGATCGCACGGGGCCGTCATTGGCTGGTGCCCATCTTGGCCGCGCTGGCGCAGCTGCCGAAGGAGGGGCACGCCTTGCCGGTCGAGGTGGTGTTCAGCGCCTGCGGGCAAGGCGAGCAGTGGGCGCGACGCTTCGGGCGCTGGCCGATGGTGTCGCGGCTGTGGGCACAGGAAGGCCATCTCCACGAGCGGCTCGGTGCGGTGCACTTCGGATTCGAGCTTCGGGCGCGCGACGGCGGCATCGACTGGTCGGTGCGCAGCGTCCGCGTGTTCGGCCTGCTGCCTCTGCCGACGCGCTGGTTCGACGGCGTGCGCTGCCGCGAGGCCGGGGCCGCAGAGCGCTACACTTTCCTGGTGGATGTGACATTGCCCTGGATTGGAGCCCTGATCCGTTATGAAGGCTGGCTCGACCCGCAATGAAGCGGTGATCGTGTTCGATGGCGTCTGTGCGCTGTGCAGCCGCTGGGTGCGTTTCCTGCTGCGCGTCGACCGCCACGGGCGCTATCGCTTCGCGGCGATGCAGGGTGCGCATGGCAGCCTGCTGCTGCGCAGCCATGGGCTGGACCCGCAGGACCCGCGCTCGTTTCTGCTGCTGGACGAGCAGGGCGCCTGGACCGACACGGACGCGATCCTGCGCGTGCTGACCGGGCTGGGAGGCGCATGGCGGCTGGCGGGCGTGCTGCGCCTGTTGCCGCGCAGCTGGCGCGATGCCGCCTATCGCCGGCTGGCCCGCAACCGATACCGCTGGTTCGGTCGTCACGACCGCTGCACGCTGCCGACTGCGCAGCAGGCCGGGCGTTTCCTGGACTGATGCACCGCGCGGTCCGCGCACGGTGTCAGTGCGGAGCTGCAAGCAGCCGGTAGGCGATGCGCTGGTTCCGCGCGCGGCCGTCCTCGCTGCGGTTGTCGGCTACCGGATGCTCTTCGCCGTATCCCACCGCGACCAGCATCGGCGCCGGCACGCCATGCGCCTGCAACGCCGTCACCACCACGTCCGCACGCTGCTGGCTGAGCTGCCGGTTGGCCTCGGACGCGCCCTGGCTGTCGGTGTGCGCGGCCACTTCCACCCGTGTGCCCGGCGCAGTGCTGCGCAATGCGTCGGCCACTACCCGCAGGGTTTCGCTGGAGCTGCCGCGCAGTTCGCTGGAGCCGGGATGGAACTCCAGCCGGGTCAGGTTCAGCGCGGCGATCCGCTGCGCGGCGCCGGCATCGACCGGCAGCCGCGACAATGCGGCCCGGCCCGGACCCCACAGCCCACTCATCCGCAGGGCGGGGAAATCCTGGCGGAGCTGCCGCGAGATCGCCAGGCGCCGCTCTTCGCCCAGGGCGGTGGAATCGATATCCAGCCGATCTCCGGCGAACTCCAGGCGCAGTCCGTCGCCCTGCAGGCAGGGCAGGTTGCGGATCAGGCGCTCGAACCAGCGGGGCGACTGGGCCTGCGGATCAATCTCGATATGGCCACTGACGTGCCCTGCGCCATGCACCGCAATCAACGCGCTCCACAGGCGGCGGCGCAGGGCGTCGCTGGGCAGGCTGCCATGGACCGAGACCTGCGCGCCGCGCTGGTGCAGGAACAACCGCGCGTCGTGTTCGCGGACGATCGCCTGTGGCGTCCACAGCGGCGTACGTGCCTTCAGCTGCAGCCATGCGGTAGCGCCCAGCACGACCATGGCGGCCATCATCCACAACAGGCTGCGCAGGGCCATGCCCTGCACCCGCGGGGAGAGCAGGGTGCCGGCCATCTGCGGTCGCTGCCGCTGCGGGCGGTTGCGCAGCTGGCGCGGCTCCGAACGAGCCGGCTCGATGGGCTGGGACGTCAATGCGATCAACCCCGGCAGCAGATCGCAGGCCACCACCCGGAAGGCCCCCGATGACAGTCTGCTGCGCCGGGCCAGCCGGTCCATGACCGGATCACCCAGCGCACGCTGCAGGTCGCTGGCCAGCACCGGCAGCGGCGGTTGCCCGGGACGCCGCCAGGATCGGAAGTGAACCCCCAGGCCCGCCTGCTCGAAGGCCTGCTCCAGTCCGTCCAGCCCCTGCGGGTGGGAGGCTATCCAGCCGGCAATGACATCAACCACCCAACGGGTGCGATGGCCCAGTCCAAGACGGCGGCTGGCTTCTTCGATGAAACGGTCGTACGCGTGCATGCAGTGGATCCCCGGAGTGATGTGCACGCAGTCGTGCACGGTGCGGCTTCTGTCGATTGCAGGAGCTCTAGGGGCGCCACTGTGGGGAGGTCGCGTCAATGCGAAATGAAATATCGCCGGTTCATTTTCTTTCGTTTTCCACGATGGCGTCGCGAGGACGCCACGCAGAAGTCGGGAAGCCTTGGGGCAGCAGGACGTTCGCCCGCCTGAGTGCCATTTGCGACAGCGGCTGTGGAGGTCACGCCACAGCGGCGGGATGGTTGCATGCGCAATCGCTTTCGGGCCAAAAGCGTCAAGTTTCGGCGCACAGAATGCCCTTGGCTCAGCCTTCGAGGGCGTCCAGGTAGCTGCGCCGCCAATGGTTGATGTCGTAGGTGCGCAGGTGCTCCATCATGGCGTGCCAGCGCTCCTGGCGTTTGCGCAGCGACATGGTCGCGGCCGTGGCGATGGCGTCGGCCACGCCGTCCAGATCGTGCGGGTTGACCAGCAGCGCCTGCTTCAGTTCATCGGCAGCGCCGGCCAGAAGGGACAGCACCAGCACGCCCGGATCCTCCGGGTCCTGCGAGGCGACGTACTCCTTGGCGACCAGGTTCATGCCGTCGCGCAGCGGGGTGACCAGACCGACGGCCGCCGCACGGTAGAAGCCGGTGAGGGTGGCATGGGTGAAGTTCTGGTTGACGTAGCGAAGCGGGGTCCAGTCCGGTTCGGCATGGCCACCGTTGATGTGCCCGGCGATCTGTTCCAGCTGGCTGCGCAGTTGCCGGTATTCGGTGACATCACCGCGCGAGACCGGCGCGATCTGCAGGTAGGTCAGGGTGCCGCGCTGGTCGGGATGGCGCTGAAGGTAACGTTCGAAGCCAAGGAAGCGCTCGGGCAGCCCCTTGGAATAGTCCAGCCGGTCCACGCCGATGGCCAGCTGGCGATCCCGCAGGCTGGCCCGCAGGTTCTTCACGGCGGCCTTGGCCGCTGCGGTGCTGGCCTGACGCGCGATCAGCCCGGTGTCGATGCCGATCGGGAAGGCGGCAGCGCGGAAGCGGCGACCTCCGGGCGCTTCCAGTTTGCCGTTGTCGAGCACGCGACCACCGCCGAACAGCCGCAGGTAGGTCTGGAAGCGGTCAGCATCGCGCTGGGTCTGGAATCCCACCAGGTCATAGGCATACAGCGCGGAGAACAGCCGCAGGTGGTCGGGCATGGCCTGCAGCAGGTCCGCCGAGGGCATCGGGATGTGCAGGAAGAAGCCGATGCGGCAGCCGATGCCGCGCTCGCGCAGCAGGGCACCGAGCGGGATCAGATGGTAGTCGTGGATCCAGACAATGTCGTCCTCGCGCAGCAGCGGCGCGAGCTTGTCGGCGAACATCGCATTGACCTTGTGATACGTCTCGCGCGTACCGCGGTCATAGTCGACCAGGTCCAGACGGAAATGCAGCAGCGGCCACAGTGTGCGGTTGGCGAAGCCGTTGTAGTAGCCGTCCACCTCGCGCTTGTTCAGGTCCATGGTGACGAAGCGGATGTCGCCGTCCTGCTGTTCATGCAGCGCGCCACTGCCATCACGCACGGTCTTGCCGCTCCAGCCGAACCACATGCCGCCGCGCTCCTTGAGTGCGGCAAGCAGGCCCACCGCAAGGCCGCCGGCGCGGTTCTCGCCGGGCACGGCAACGCGGTTGGAGACCACCACCAGACGACTCATGATGCCTCCTGCCACGAACGCGACAGGCGCATCGCTGCCGTGATCAGGCCCACATGCGAATACGTCTGCGGGAAGTTGCCCCATGCTTCGCCGCTGTCGAAGGCCAGGTCTTCCGACAGCAGGCCCAGGTGATTGCGCTGCTTCAACAGCGTCTCGAACATCTCGCGCGCCTCATCCATGCGCCCGATCGCCGCCAGCGCATCGATGTACCAGAAGGTGCAGATGGTGAAGCTGGTTTCCGGCTCGCCGAAATCGTCCGGTGCGATGTAGCGGTACAGCGAATTGCCATGCTTGAGGTCGCGGCCGATGGCCTCGACGGTGGCGATGAAACGCGCGTCGAGTGCATCGATGAAGCCGATGTCGGCCAGCAGCAGCAGCGACGCGTCCAGGCGATGGCCGTCGAAGGTGTCGGTGAAATGGCCCAGCGATTCGCTCCAGGACCGCTCCATGATGCGCGCATGGATGATGTCGGCGCGTTCGCGCCAGTAGCGTGCGCGGTCATCGCGCTTGAGCCTGACGGCGATCTTGCACAGGCGATCGCAGGCGGCCCAGCACATCGCGCTGGTGTAGGTATGCACTTCGGTGCGACCGCGGAACTCCCACAGGCCCGCGTCGGGTACGTCGTGCAGGGCAAAAGCCTGTTCGCCCAGCGGTTCCAGCCGGGCGAAGGTGTGGGCATCGCCGGGATCCTGCAGGCGGCGGTCGAAGAACAGCTGGGTGGAGGCCAGCACCACGCTGCCGTACACATCGTGCTGGCGCTGCACCCAGGCCAGGTTGCCACGGCGCACCGGGCCCATCCCGCGGTAGCCGGACAGGCTGGGGACTTCGTCCTCGTCCAGCTTGGCCTCGAAGCCGATGCCGTACAGCGGCTGCAGCGTGCCGTCGGTCGTGGCGAGGTTGAAGATGTAGCCGAGGAACTGCTCCATCGTACGGGTGGCGCCAAGCCGGTTCAGCGAACGCACCACGAACGCGGCATCGCGCAGCCAGCAGTAGCGGTAGTCCCAGTTGCGTACGCTGCCGGGAGCTTCGGGAATGGAGGTGGTCATCGCCGCGATGATCGCGCCGCTGTCCTCGTACTGGCACAGTTTCAGGGTGATCGCGCTGCGGATCACCGCGTCCTGCCATTCCAGCGGGATCGACAGGTAGCGCACCCATTCGCGCCAGTAGTCACGCGTGCGCTGGAACGCTTCCTGCACATAGCCGCTGATCGAGCGGTTGAGCGATTCATCCACGCCCAGGATCAGGTGCACAGGGTGGTTGAGCACGAACGGCAGGCCATCACGGACCATCCGGACCGGGACATCGGTGGTCAGCCGCAGCACGTGGTCGGGCAGGATCCAGCGTACGTGGTTGCTGCCCCACGTGGATTCGGGAACACGTGCGCCCCAGTCGGCCAGCGGCCGTGCGCGGATGACGATACGGGGGCTGCCGGCCAATGGCCGCACCTGGCGGATCAGGCTGACCGGCCGGTAGAAGCGGTCGTTCTGCCGCCAGCGTGGTGCGAAATCGAGAATCTCCAGCGCACCACCGTGTGTGTCGCGCAGCACGGTGCGCAGGATGGCGGTGTTGGTGAGGTATTCCTGCTCGCTGTCGGCGAAGTCCTCCAGCTCGACGGCGAAGTCGCCGCCCGTCTGCTGGTTCGGGCCCAGCAGCGCACAGAAGGTGGGGTCGCCGTCAAAGGTGGGCAGGCAGCTCCAGACGACACGGGCACGCTTGTCGACCAGGGCGCCGAAGCTGCCGTTGCCGACCACGCCCAGATCAAGATCGGGTTGGGTCATCACGCGGTACATCTCGGTTGCGGCCGTGGGGGTGGCCGGGTCAATAGGCATTCTCGCGCAGCCAAGCGTGCACGCTGCGTATGTCCGGCAGCGCGAACACGGCGGCACTGGGTTCACGCTCGCCGATCAGCACGCTCCAGCCATGCTGGCCGTTGGCAGCGTCGAATCCGAACTCATCCGTCAGGTCATCGCCGAGGAACACCGGCAGGCGGCCCCGGAACGGCAGGTACTGCATCATCCGCCGGATCGCGCGGCCCTTGTCGGTGCCGACCGGCACGAACTCGACCACGTGATCGCCGGGCTGCAGGCGATAGCTGGAGCGAGCGCGCACATGACGGTCAGCGAACGCGCGCACCTCGCCTCCGGCGTGCGGTGCCTCGCGCCAGTGCAGGGCCAGGCCCACACCCTTGTCCTCCACCAGCACCCCGGGATGGCCATGGGCGAACCGCATCGCCTGCTGATGCAGGGCATGCAGCCATTCGGCGGTGTCATCGTCATGCTCGTCACGCAGCACGCGTCCGTCCTGGCCACGCAGTTCATGGCCGTGCAGGCCGGCCGCGGGCAGCTGCAGAGGCGCGAACAACTGGTCCAGCTGCGCCAGGGGGCGGCCACTGACCAGTGCCACCGCACCTTCAAGGCGGTCGCTGATGCGGCCGATGGCCTCACGCACATCGGGCAGCAGCTGCACGGCGTCCGGGCGTGCAGCGAATTCAATCAGGGTGCCATCGACATCGAGGAACAACGCGCAGGCATCGTCCAGCAATGGCGGTGGCGGACGCAGGGGGAGCGGTTCAGCCATGACGCCCAGCCTGCCAGCGTGGGCGTGTACGTGGGGTCGAGAGCAGGCGACGACAGTGCGTCGGTCGCGGGCGGCCGGTTGCCGGCACGAGGGAGCGCAACTGGAGCGGGGCAGTGCGGACCCGTGGTCCGCACCACCGCAAACACGCGTCAGCCGCGTTCAGAACGTGTATCGGACGCGGCCGTAGTAGTAGGCGCCGTTGCTGCCGATCGGCGAAAGCACGTCGTAGGGCAGATTGCCGAAGTAGTGGATGTCCTCATTGGATCGATCCGGGTAGTTGTCGGTCAGATTCTGCCCGCCGATGGCCACGCTCCACTGGGCGCTGATGCGATACTCCACTTCTGCATCCAGCTGCCATTCGGCCTGGTAGGTCTGGCGCGGAATGTAGCCGTCACCGAAGTTGAAGACGCGGGTGACGCTGCCATAGCGGTTCACGCGGCTGCTGAGTGACCAGCGGTCATTGTTCCATGCCGCAGAGACGCTGCCGCGCGTGCGCGGGGTGGCGTCGGTCAGCGTGTTGGTCTCTTCGATGCCGAACAGCACATAGTCCGGATCGAGCGCCTGCAGTTGTGCGGGCGTGGCCAGCACGTTCTTCAGCGTGGTCTTGGTATAGGCGTAAGTGCCGGTCAGCAGCAGCTGGCCGTTGCCCAACGCCTGCCGCCAGTTGCTGACCAGTTCTGCGCCACGGGTACGTGTATCGGCGGCATTGACGAAGAAGCTGGCGCTCTGCAGGCCACTGACGCCGTAGTTGGCGGCGACGTAATCGGTCAGCGCATCGCCGGTGATGCTTTCGGACAGCGCGATGCGGTCATCGATGTCGATCTGGAAGAAGTCCAGCGACAGGTCGAAGTGTTCGCCGATGCGGCTGGTGAAGCCCAGCGACGTGTTGATCGACTTTTCGGGCTTGAGGTCCTGCGCGCCCAGGCCACGGGCGATCGGATTGTTGACCGACAGCAGCCGGCCCTGCACCAGCTGGCCGCCGGCGTTGTAGCCAGTGGAGGTCGACTCATAGCCGATCTGTGCCAGCGACGGGGCGCGGAAGTTGTTGGAGATCGCGCCACGCAGGGCGAAGGCCGGGGTGAACTGGTAACGCAGGCCGAGCTTGCCGGTCAGTTCGCCGCCGAAATCATCGCTGTGTTCGTAGCGCGCAGCCAGGTCGCTGGAGAAGTGATCGCCGAACTGGCTGGACAGGCTGGCATAGGCGCTGGCCACATCGCGCGACAGGGTGGCGGCATCCTGCGGCGTGAGGCCGCCGCCGGCCTGCGAGCCGGTGGGGCGGTCGGTGAATGGGCCGGCCGCGTAGCTGGCGGGGTCACCGGGGCGGGTCTGGTAGCGCTCATGGCGCGCTTCCGCGCCCAGGCCCAGCGTATGGCTGATGCTGTCGCTCTGGGTGAACACACGGCTCACGTCCAGGTTGCCGACGGTCTGGGCGTACTCGTAATCAGCCGTCTTGAAGCGTGTCGGGCTGGCCGGGCCCAATGAGGCGTTGAGCGAATCACGCAGGCGATAGGTGAAATCGTTCTGGCCATGGTCCAGGCTGCCGTCGTAGCTCCACTCACCCCATTGGCCGCGCACACCGGCGACCGCCTGCACGTCGCGGTTCTCGCCTTCGGAGACCGGCCGGTAACCGTTCGGATAGACCTCCTTCCAGTTGGCCTCGCCGTCCGGGTAGCGGAAATAGTTCGCGCCTTCGGTATCACGCTGGTTGAAGGTGCCGAACGCGTAGAAGGTGGAGGTCTGCCCGACTGGAATTTCAGTGTTGAGCCACAGGTTGATGTCCTTGCTTTCACCATCGCCCAGCACGTAGTTGCGCTTGCCCTGCAGTGCCAGGTTGTCCGGGGTCTGGTCCCACGGTGGAATCTGGTCGAAGCCGGCGCGGTTGGTGCCGTTGCGGTGCTTGTATTCCAGGCCGACGCGCAGGAAACCACCGTCCTCGCCCAGCGAGGTGCCCACTTTGGCACTGATGTTGCCGGCCTGCCCATCGGTAAGGGTGCGGCCGATCGGCTTCAGATCGGTGTGATTTGCGCCGTAGCTGGCTTCGATCTCGCCGCCGTCGCCACCGTTGTCGAGGATCACATTGATGACACCCGCCACTGCGTCGGAGCCATACAGGGCGCCGGCACCGTCGCGAAGCACTTCGATGCGCTTGATCGCGCTGACAGGGATGGCATTGAAGTCGACCGGCGTGGTGCCCTTGCCGATCTTGCTGTCGGTGTTGACCAGTGCGGTGTGGTGGCGGCGCTTGCCGTTGATCAGCACCAGTACCTGATCCGGCGACAGGCCGCGCAGCTGCGCGGCGCGGACGTGGTCTGCGCCACCGGAATTGGACTGGCGCGGGAAGTTGAACGACGGCAACAGCGCCTGCAGCGCACTGCCGAGTTCGCCGTTGACCACGCCGGCCTTGCGGATGTCCTCGGCGGTAAGCACATCCACCGGCGAGGTGGACTCGAGCACCGTGCGGTCGGCGGCACGGGTGCCGGTGACGATCACGGTGTCGAGGTTGGTGGCGTCCTGGGCCAGGGCCGGGGCGATGGGGGAGAGCGCAAGGGCAATGGCGAGGCCGAGCGGCGACGCGGGCAGGCGGGGGGACATGGGGGCTCCAGCAACAACGACGACGGGGAAGGGGGAGATAGTTTCACTTACATCCATCCGGATGAAGCGATATATTATCTTCGCGTGATGGCCGGTGCCGATGCAAGCCCCTGCCGGTCCGGCATAAGTTGATGCCCTGTTGGCATCAGCACGCCGGGCCGGTGGCGCTGTACGCTGCCGGCTCGCACCGTCCCCCTTCCCCGGAGCTGTACCGATGAAACACCTTGGCCTTGCCTTCGCCGTTCTGCTCGCCGCCAGTGGCTGCGCCAGCCTCTCCTCGCAGGCGCCCAGCGCCTACGCCACGGCCACGACCGCTGAACTGAAGGGGGATGCCGCACGCCCGTCCGCTGGCCAGGGCTGGGTGCGCAGCGAGCTGTACTTCGGCGTAGGCGAGGAGCAGGGCGCCGGCAACCGTCCGCAGGCCGACACCATCAGCGAGGCGCAGTGGCGGGCCTTCCTGGACAAGCAAGTGACCCCGCGCTTCCCCGATGGCCTGACCGTGTTCGATGCCTACGGCCAGTGGCTGTTCCGGGGTGACGCTGCGCCGAACCGCCTGCGCACCAAGGTGCTGGTGGTGCTGCACGAAGACAGCCCGCAGCGTCGCGCCGACATCGAAGCCATCCGCCTGGCGTGGAAGCAGCAGACCGGACACCAGTCGGTGCTGTGGTCGCGGCAGGCCGTTGACGTATCGTTCTGACCGGGGGGCGCCGCCCTGGCGCCGCAGGGAACGACGATGAGACACAGGGACACCGTGATTGGCCTGCTGGCGGGCCTGCTGGTACCGCTGGCGCACGCTGCTGACAGCAATGCGCCGCTGCACTTCGAGGGGGCGCCTGGCGTTCGCGTGCAGGCTGAGGTGGCGGAGGACGGCAGCATTGCCGTGCAGCTGCTGCCCTCTGGCAAGCGGCTGAGCTTGCCGGGTGCCCCGGACGTCGATGGCAATTCCCGGTTGTCAGCCGAGGATGTTGATTTCGATGGGCGCCCGGAGCTGGTTGCGCGGGCGTCGGTCGGCATGGTCAATGAAGCGGTGGCGGTGTATCGCTACGATCCGGTCAGCGGTGGTTTTCGCGCGCTGCAGGCCGAAACCCATGGGCGTGACAACTGCGGCGGCCTGATGGGGCTCACCGTTGATGCCGCCACGCGCACGTTGACCAGCAGCTGCCGCAGCGGCCCGATGTGGTACACCGACCAGTACCGGTTTGCAGGCGCGAAACTCTATCTGTACCGCGCCGAGAGCGTCCTGATGCTGGGCGATGCCTTGAACGCCGCACTGAATTGGGTGCAGGCCGACGAGCAGGGCCCGCCGGCGGTCTGGCGCACCTTTGATCCCAACGGCCGTGTGCTTGAGAGCGCGATCGCTGATGGCCTGGGCGCACCGCCCGACGGCCCGCTGCGCGGCCAGCAGGCCGCCGTGGTGCCGGCGCGCCTGTTCCTGTTCGATCGGCCCGGCGCGCCCAGCACCCAGCGTTACCTGCTGCAGGGCGACCGCGTGGAACTGCTGGATGAACAGGAGGGTTGGCTGAAGGTGCGGTATCGCAACCCGAAGAGCGGCGCGGTGGTGGGCTGGATCAACGTCAACGATTGACCCGATATCGCTCTGCAGTTTGCCTGTCGAGGCGATACGTGGCTTGCCCACGGAGGCATCACCTGGTCGGGTCTAGCCTCGGACGTTCCCCCGTTCGAGGATGCATCCGATGAGCAAGCGCGTGGCCGACATCGTTGTTGACACTTTGCAGAACGCAGGTGTTCGTCGCTGTTACGGCATTGTGGGTGACACGTTGAACCACGTCACCGATGCACTGCATCGCAGTGAAATCGAATGGGTGCATGTACGCCACGAAGAGGTGGCCGCCTTCGCCGCCGGCGCCGATTCGCTGGTGAGCGGCGAGCTGACGGCCTGTGCCGGCTCCTGCGGTCCCGGCGGCCTGCATTTCATCAATGGCATCTTTGAAAGCAACCGCAACCGCGCACCGATGGTGCTGATCGCCAGCCAGGTGGTGACCAGCGAACTGGGCATGGAATTCCCCCAGGAAGTGGATTTCAAGGCGGTCTATGGCAGCTGCACGGTGTTCTGCGAGCAGGTGCACAGCCCCGCGCAGGCACGACGCGTGGTCGCCCTGGCCTGCCAGGCGGCGATCAGCCGCCGCGGCGTGGCGGTGGTGATCCTGCCGGCCGACATCAGCCAGGCCGAGGTGAAGCACGATGTACCGTTCTCGGTGCACTACACCCAGCCGGTGCTGCGCCCGTCGGATGGCGAACTGCAGCGCATCGCCGAGTTGCTGGGGCAGGGCAAGCGCATTGGCATCTATGCCGGTGCCGGTTGCCAGGGCGCCCATGCGCAGCTGCTGGAGCTGGCCCGGCGCCTGCAGGCCCCGATCGCGCACACCTCGCGCGCCAAGGACTTCGTCGAGCCGGACAACCCTTACAACATGGGCATGACCGGCATCTTCGGCATCGAATCCGGGTTCCACACCCTGATGGAGTGCGACACGCTGCTGCTGCTCGGCGCCGATTTTGCCTGGGGGCAGTTCTATCCGGACAAGGCGACGATCATCCAGGTGGATCGCGATGGCAGCCATCTCGGTCGCCGCCATCCGGTGAACCTGGGCGTGGTGGGTGACATCGCACCGACGCTGGATGCACTGCTGCCGATGCTGCCGCCCCGCGAGGACAGCACGTTCCTCGACGAGTGCATTGAGCGTCGCGACAAGGCGCTGGCCAAGCGTGAGCAGGAGGAGCAGCCGGGCGAGGGCGAGCTGATCCATCCGCAGCACCTGACCGCGCTGCTGTCGAAACACGCCAGCGACGATGCGTTGTTCACCGCCGACGGCGGCTCGCCGATGGTGTGGGTGCTGCGGCATATCCGCGTCAATGGCCGCCGCCGCACGCTCACCAGTCTCCTGCATGGGACGATGGCCAATGCGATGCCGCAGGCGCTGGGCCTGCAGAAGGCGTTTCCGGGCCGGCAGGTGATCTCTCTGTCGGGCGATGGTGGGCTGGCGATGCTGCTGGGCGATCTGCTGACCGCGGTGCAGGAGAAGCTGCCGATCAAGGTGGTGGTGTTCAACAACGGTTCGTTGAACTTCGTGGAGCTGGAGCAGAAGGTGGAAGGGCTGCTGGACAACTACACCGACCTGAAGAATCCGGATTTCGGCCGTCTGGCCGAGGTGATCGGTTTCCATGGCCGCACGGTCACCCGCAGCGAGGAGCTGGAGGAGGCCGTACAGGACTTCCTCGCCCAGCGCGGTCCGGCATTGCTGGACGTGCATACCAGCCGGGCGGAGCTGGTGATGCCGCCGCAGATCGAGGCCAAACAGGTGGCGGGTACGGCCCTGTATGCGGCCAAGGCGGTGTTGAATGGCCGCTTCGACGACGTGAAGCATCTGCTGGTGGACAACTTCCTGAAGAAGTGAGGGGGGGCGATGCAGGGCTGCGCCCTGCACCCACTACGCGCCAGAGCCAGAGCCAGAGCCAGAGCCAGAGCAGAAGCTGGTTTCCTGAGGGATGGCGGGGTGGGTCCGGTTGCGGGGGACGCCGTGAATCCGTCCCTGGAGGCTCGGTCGCGCCATCCATGGCGCTCACGCCCCCGCAACCGGACCCACCCCGCCTTCGACAGTCTTCCGCTGCTGTTGTTGGGGGGGCGACCTTGCGTGGATGAACTGAAGAATGACCGGAATGATCGTCTGTAGCCGAGCATGGGCTCGGCTCTACAGGGAGAGCCTGCCTTTGATCTTCTGATTCTCTTCCGTGGCTGCCACACGCAGGAAACTGTGAGGGGCCGGGCGGGTAGGTGGCGCGGGGGTGTCCGCGGCATGGATGCCGCGGCCAAGCCCCCAGGGATGGGTTTACGGCGTCCCCCGCGGCATCTACCCGACCGGCCGAACCCAGGAAATCGCTGTCCGTGACCCAGCCACGAGGGGCCCTGCCGTTGGCTGGAACCCATCATTCCACCGTGGAATTGGCGCACCGGCCCCGCTGGGCCTACCATCGGCGCTCCCCACCCCCATCGCCCCTTCCATGTCCGCTCCCGCTTCCGCCGCACCGCGTCGCTGGTTCGTCGCCGGTGACTTCAATGGCTTCTTTGGCCTGGTCGTCGACAACCTCTCCATCCTCGGTTTCATCGCCATGGCGTTGGTCGGGATCTTCCAGTTTCCCGCCGACGTGGTGTTCGGCCGCATGTTTCCAGGTACCGCCTTCGGCGTGCTGATCGGCAATCTGCTGTACACGCTGATGGCACGCCGGTTGGCGGCACGCACAGGGCGTGATGACGTCACGGCGATGCCGCTGGGGCTGGATGCGCCTACCAGCATCGGCATGGCATTGCTGGTGCTCGGTCCGGCGTTCGTCGCGTTCAAGCAGCAGGGCATGGACCCGCATGCCGCCGGCATTGCGACCTGGCAGCTGGGCATGGCGGCGCTGGTCATCATGGGCGCGCTCAAGCTGGTGCTCTCCTTCTTCGGGGAAGCCGTCACCCGCGCGCTGCCACGTGCAGCGCTGCTCGGCTCCATCGCCGGCATCGCGCTGGTACTGATGGGCCTGCTGCCGTTGCTGGAAACCCTGCGTTCGCCACTGGTCGGTTTCACCACGTTGGGCCTGCTGCTGTATGTGCTGATCGCCAAGGGCCGGCTGCCGGTGCGTGGCCCGGGTGTGCTGCTGGCATTTGTGTTCGGCACCGTCCTGTACTACGGCCTCGGTCTGGCGGGACTGGGGGCCCCGGGCTTCCACGTGCCGGCATGGACGCCGCCGCAGGTGGTGCTGCCGCTGCCGACGCTGGGCTTCCTGGACGGACTGCCCACGGCGATGACTTACCTGCCGCTGCTGTTGCCGTTCGGCCTGCTGATGGTGGTCGGTGGCATCAACGTGTCCGAGAGCGCCCGTGCGGCCGGGGACGATTACCGCACCCGCGATATCCTGCTGGTGGAAGCGGTGGCGACGCTGGTGGCCGGTGTCTGCGGCGGTGTCGCGCAGACCACCCCCTACATCGGCCAGCCTGCATACAAGCACATGGGCGCACGCAGCGGGTACACGCTGCTGACGGGCCTGTTCGTCGGCATCGGCGGCCTGCTGGGCATCATTTCCGGGCTGGTGCAGTGGCTGCCGCTGGCGGTGCTGGCACCGATCATCGTGTACGTCGCCATCGACATCACCACCCAGGCCTTCCAGGCCACGCCGCGACAGCATGCCGGAGCGATGGTGTTCGGCTTCCTGCCTTCGGTGGCCTACCTGCTGGCGATCAAGGCGCCGGGCTGGATCGCACCGGACCAGCTGCCGCAGCTGCTGACCAAGCTCGATGGACACGGCCTGCCGGAACTGGCGGTGATCTTCACCCTGGGCAACGGCTTCATCATCACCTCGATGCTGTGGATTTCCGCCGTGGCCGCGATGGTTGACGGCCGCCTGCGCCGCGCTTGCGGCTTCCTGCTGGTGGCGGCTGTACTGACCCTGTTCGGCCTGATCCACTCGGTGGATCCGCGCGGCGGCATCTACCTGCCGTGGGACCTTGAAGGCCTGGCGCGCACCATCAGCTGGCAGTTCGCAGGGGCTTACGTGGCGCTGGCACTGCTGCTGGGGCTGTTGTCGCTGCAGAAGCAGGCGGTGAAGCCGCTGGATGATCGCGCCGTTCATTGACCGGTGACGCCGGGCATGGCCCGGCGCTACCGCTCTCCGTCCAGCTCAGGGTAATGGCGGAAGATGCCGTTGGTGTTGAACGCCAATCGCCGCTCCGACGCGAGATAGGCGGCGATGTTCGGTCGCTTCGCCACCCGTTCCTGCAGTGCCCGCAGCAGGGGCAGGCGCGGCGTGAGTGCTTGCATCCGGCGCGGGAACATGTAGTCCAGCCCGCTCATCAGCTGGAACAGCGACAGATCCACGTAGGAGTGTTCGCGCAGTGCATGGCGGCCACCGTTGGCCGCCAGCACCTGCTCGAAATAGCCGAGGAACTTCGGCAGCCGCTCGCTGCGCAAGGACGCCGCGCGTGCCTTGGCTTCGGTCTTCTGTTCCTCGTAGTACTTCGACGCGGCAATCGGATGGTGGGTGTCGTGTACTTCAGCCACCAGGTCGGCAATGGTCAGCTGCAACTGCAGCGCCTGCATGCGCCGCGACGCCGCCTGCGGCACCAGATCCAGGGTCGGTCCGAGAAAATCCAGGATCGCTGCGACCTGTGCGATGACCTGTCGGCCTGCCTTGAGGAACGGGGGGGCGAACGGTTGCGCGCCCTCACTGCGGCCATCGAGAAAGGGCTGCATCACGGCGTCGCCATGCACCCGCGCCATGTCGATGTAGTCGGCGCCAGCGTCTTCCAATGCCAACCGCACGAATTCGCCACGGCCCTGGATGCCGGTCCAGTAGTACAACGCGTAGTGCATGGCAGGGTCTCCCCACGACAAGGCGCACAGCCTCGCGCAGCGCGCGCAAAGCAGGCGTGAGCGTGCCCTGTACGCGGCGCCAACCCCAACGGCAGCGGAACACGCGGGGAACCCGCGGGAATCAGCGGGGTCACACCTTGTCCATGCAGGTGAAAAACGAGGGACTGCATCATGCAGAGTGGAAAGGCGGTATGGCCCTGGGTACTGGGCGTAGTGGTGATCGGTGGTGCGGGCGGTTGGCTGTTCCGCGATCAGCTCAAGAGCCTGGCGGACGGTGTCCCGGTGCCGGTGCAGTCGCCCTCCACCAGTGCTGGCGCACCGCCACAACCGAAGGCGGCCGCAGAAACCGCACCCGCGCCGCCCGCCATCAAGCATCCGCTGGACACCGAGGTCGCGGCCGATCCCGCGCTGCCGGAACTGGCCGACAGCGATACCGCGGCCTGGAGCGCATTGAGCCAACTGTTCCAGGGGGAGGGGCCGCTCACCCTGCTGTTGCGCGATCACCTGATCCAGCGCCTGGTCACCCAGATCGACAACCTGGACAAGCCCAGCGTGCCGCCGACCGCGCTGGCCGCACGACCGCTGCCGGGCAATCTGCAGGTGAACCCGGTCGAGGGCGGCGAGCGCATCGCCGCCGGCAACGCGGCGCGCTATGCGCCCTATGTGCAGGCGTTCACCGCACTGGACCCGGCGGCCACGGCTGCCGCCTACAAGCGCTTCTACCCGCTGATCCAGCAGGCCTATGTCGATCTCGGGCGTCCGCAGGGCTACTTCAATGATCGCCTGGTCGCGGTGATCGACCATCTGCTGGAGACCCCGGAGCCGCAGCAGGCGCCCTTTGTTCAACGCGATGAACGGGGCCGCTATCGCTTCGTGGATCCGGATCTGCAGGCGCGCTCGATTGGCCAGAAGGCCTTGCTGCGCCTGGATGTGGCGCAGTCGCGGGCGGTCAAGCAGCAGCTCCGGGCGATCCGCGGCGCGATCGCGCGCTGAGCCACGGCGGGCGCGGTCCGCCGTGCGCAACTGATCCGGATCAACGCGCCGCCCACACCGCGTCCGGCATGCTGGCCCCAGGCTGACCGGCCCGGCGGGGCAGTCGCAGCCACCCTTGAAACGGGGTGGGGCAACCGCATCTTTCCAGCATCGCCGGCACGGGCCGGCACTGACGACCGATGAGGATTCGCAATGCGGATGGACAAGCTCACCTCGCGTTTCCAGCAGGCGCTGGCGGACGCGCAGTCGTTGGCCGTGGGCCGCGACAACAGCATCATCGAACCGGTCCACGTGTTCAGCGCACTGCTGGACCAGCAGGGCGGCAGCACGCGCCCGCTGCTGGCACAGGCCGGGGTGAATGTACCGGTGCTGCGCGAGCGCCTGGATGAGGCGCTGGACGCGCTGCCGAAGGTATCCGGGCAGGCCGGCAACCTGTCGATCGGCAATGATCTCAACCGTCTGCTCAACCACACCGACAAGCTGGCCCAGCAGCACGGCGATGCCTTCATCGCCAGCGAGTGGTTCGTGCTGGCGGCGCTGGAGGATGGCGGCACGCTCGGCATGGCGCTGCGCGCCGCCGGTGCCGACAAGGCGCGCCTGCAGTCGGCGATCGACAAGCTGCGCGGCGGCGAGAACGTGCAGTCGGAGAACGCCGAGGAGCAGCGCCAGGCGCTGGAGAAGTACACCATCGACCTGACCGCGCGCGCCGAGAGCGGCAAGCTCGACCCGGTGATCGGCCGTGACGAGGAAATCCGCCGCACCATCCAGGTACTGCAGCGCCGGACCAAGAACAACCCCGTGCTGATCGGCGAACCGGGCGTGGGCAAGACCGCGATCGTGGAAGGCCTGGCCCAGCGCATCATCAACGACGAGGTGCCCGAAGGCCTGCGTGGCAAGCGCGTGCTGTCGCTGGACATGGGTGCGTTGATCGCCGGCGCCAAGTTCCGCGGTGAATTCGAGGAGCGCCTGAAGGGCGTATTGAACGACCTGGCCAAGAACGAAGGGCAGATCATCCTGTTCATCGATGAGCTGCACACCATGGTCGGGGCCGGCAAGGCCGACGGTGCGATGGATGCCGGCAACATGCTGAAGCCCGCGCTGGCGCGTGGCGAGCTGCACTGCATCGGTGCCACCACGCTGGACGAGTACCGCAAGTACATCGAGAAGGATGCCGCACTGGAACGCCGCTTCCAGAAGGTATTCGTGGGCGAGCCTTCGGTGGAGGACACCATTGCCATCCTGCGTGGGCTGAAGGAGAAGTACGCCCTGCACCATGGCGTGGAGATCACCGACCCGGCGATCGTTGCCGCGGCCACGCTGTCCAACCGCTACATCACCGACCGCCAGCTGCCGGACAAGGCGATCGACCTGATGGACGAGGCCGCCTCGCGCCTGCGCATGGAGATCGATTCCAAGCCGGAGGAACTGGATCGACTGGAGCGGCGCGTGATCCAGCTGAAGATCCAGCGCGAAATGCTCAGGAAGGAAAAGGACGATGCCTCGCGGCAGCGCCTTGCCGACCTGGAAAATGACATCGAGGTACTGGAGCGCGAATTCTCCGATCTCAATGAAATCTGGAAGTCGGAGAAGGCCGCGCTGCAGGGCGCGACGAAGATCAAGGAGCAGGTGGAGCAGGCCAAGCTGGAGCTGGAAGCCGCGCAGCGCCGCCAGGATTTCGCCAGGATGAGCGAGATCCAGTATGGGCTGCTGCCGCAACTGGAAAAGCAGCTGGCGGCTGCTCAGGAAGCCGAGCACAAGGACTTCAAGCTGGTGCAGGACCGGGTCACCGATGAGGAGATCGCCGAGGTCGTGTCGCGCTGGACCGGCATCCCGGTGAACAAGATGCTCGAAGGCGAGCGCGACAAGCTGCTGCGGATGGAAGAGGTGCTGCACAACCGCGTGGTCGGCCAGGAAGAGGCGATCAAGGTGGTGTCCGACGCGGTGCGTCGTTCACGTGCGGGCCTGTCCGATCCGAACCGGCCTGCCGGCTCGTTCCTGTTCCTGGGCCCGACCGGCGTCGGCAAGACCGAACTGTGCAAGTCGCTGGCCGAATTCCTGTTCGACAGCGCCGACGCGATGATCCGCATCGATATGAGCGAGTTCATGGAGAAGCACAGCGTCGCCCGCCTGATCGGTGCGCCTCCGGGCTACGTCGGCTATGAGGAAGGGGGGTACCTGACCGAAGCCGTGCGTCGCCGTCCGTATTCGCTGATCCTGCTCGACGAGGTCGAGAAGGCGCATCCGGACGTGTTCAACATCCTGCTGCAGGTGCTGGACGATGGCCGCCTGACCGATGGCCAGGGCCGCACCGTGGACTTCCGCAATACCGTCATCGTGATGACCTCGAACCTGGGCTCGCACCAGATCCAGGACATGAGCGGTGACGACAGCCCGGAGGCCTACATGCAGATGAAGGCTGCGGTGATGGGGGTGGTGCAGGCGCACTTCCGTCCGGAGTTCATCAACCGGCTCGACGATATCGTGGTGTTTCACCCGCTGGACAAGCAGCAGATCAAGCAGATCGCGCGCATCCAGATGCGAGGGCTGGAGAAGCGGCTGGCCGAGCGCGGCCTGAAGCTGGTGGTGTCCGACGCCGCGTTCGACCTGCTGGGCAACGTGGGCTTCGATCCGGTGTACGGCGCACGCCCGCTGAAGCGCGCGATCCAGTCGCAGCTGGAGAATCCGCTGGCACAGAAGATCCTGTCGGGCGCGTTCGCCAACGGTGACACCATCGAGGTCGGCAACGACGGCGGCCACCTGGTGTTCGCCAAGGCCTGATGTCGGCCGGGTTCCCGTCCATGGGGGCGGGAACCTGCTGGCGGCGGGCAGGTCCTGATAACCACGGGTAACACGCTCATCGCCAGCGGCTCTCAGCGTATGCGATGGACTGGCCTATCGTGCAGGTTTCCCCGGCTGGAACCTGACGCGATGAGCGATCCGCAGTGGCAACTGGAAACCCTGGCCGTGCACGGCGGCTATCGGCCCGACCCGACCACGCGCGCGGTGGCGGTGCCCATCTACCAGACCGTGGCCTACGCCTTCGATGACACCCAGCACGGCGCCGATCTGTTCGATCTGAAGGTGCAGGGCAACATCTATACCCGCATCATGAATCCCACCACCGACGTACTGGAGCAACGTCTGGCCGCGCTGGAAGGCGGGATCGGTGCGCTGGCGCTGGCATCCGGGCAGGCTGCGATCACCTATGCGATCCAGACCATCGCCGAAGCAGGCGACAACATCGTCGCCGCCAGTGCGCTGTATGGCGGCAGCCTCAATCTGCTGGCGCATACGCTGCCGCAGTACGGCATACAGGCGCGGTTCGCCAATCCGGCCGATCCGTCAGCCTTTGCTCCCCTCATCGACAACCGAACCAAGGCGGTATTCGTCGAGTCGATCGGCAATCCACGCGGGAACGTCACCGACATCGCCGCGATTGGCGACGTCGCCCATGCCGCCGGCGTGCCATTGATCGTCGACAACACCGTTGCCACGCCCTTCCTGCTGCGCCCGTTCGAGCATGGCGCGGATATCGTGGTGCACTCGCTGACCAAGTACCTCGGCGGCCATGGCAACAGTCTGGGCGGAGCGATCATCGATTCGGGCCGCTTCGACTGGACGGCGCAGCCACAGCGTTTCGCCCGTCTCAACCAGCCGGACCCGAGCTATCACGGTGTGGTCTACACCGACGCCCTCGGCCCGGCAGCCTACATCGGCCGTGCGCGGGTGGTGCCGCTGCGCAATACCGGCGCGGCGCTGTCGCCGTTCAATGCGTTCCTGATCCTGCAGGGCATCGAGACCCTGGCCCTGCGCATGGAACGGATCAACGCCAACGCGCTGGCCGTGGCGCAGTATCTGAAGCAGCACCCCAAGGTGGCGTGGGTGCGCTATGCCGGCCTGCCGGATGATCCCGAGCACGCGGGCGCACAGCGTTACCTGCGCGGGCAGGGCTCGGGCGTGCTGACCTTCGGCCTCCCTGGCGGACGTGAGGCAGGTGCCCGTTTCCTGGACGCGCTGAAGCTGTTCACGCGGCTGGTCAATCTGGGTGACGCCAAGTCGCTGGCCACCCATCCGGCATCCACCACCCATCGCCAGCTGGATGCCGATGAACTGGCCCGTGCCGGCGTCAGCGAAGACACGGTGCGGCTGTCGATCGGCATCGAGCACATCGGCGACCTGCAGGCGGACCTGGAGCAGGCGCTGGCCGGGGCCTGATAGCCAGGCGCTTGGTCGTCATCGCCAGCGGCGATCACCACTGCCGCCGCGATGCGCTACGGTGGAGCTGCCTCTCCAAGGCGTGGCACTGGTGTTACCCATCCCCGGTCGATGCGGGTCGACCGGGGATTTTTTCATGGCCGCCGCCGGGCACGGCCCGGCGCTACCCCGTCCGGCCTGCCTCACACCACCGGAATGCTGTGCTGGCCGAGGTTCCGGTAGGGCGGGGTGGACATGATCATCTCCGCCAGCGAATAGGCCAGCTCGCGCTCGGCCATCACCGTGCCATCGGCGCCATGTTCCAGCAGGTGCTTCACTTCGGCATCGCTGTGTGCCCGCGCCAGCAGGGTCAGGTCGGGATTGATCGCGCGCAGCTTGGCCAGCGCTTCGCCGGCTTCCAGTGGCTGCGGAATGGCCAGCACGGCGATCTTGGCGCGCTCCGGGTGGGCCTCGGCCAGCACCCGGTCGGCCGCGGCGCTGCCACGGATCGCCGCAAGGCCATTGGCATGCGCACGCTCGACATGGTCCTTGTTGTCATCGATCACCAGCACAGGTACGCCGCGGTCACGCAGCACCTGCGCCAGCTCGCTGCCAACCCGGCCGTAGCCGATCACGATGGCGTGGTCATGCAGGTCGCGCGAAGGCCCGGTGGCTTCTTCCGGCTCCGGCGCCTGCGGTAGCTGCTCCTGCTTGGCCTGCCAGCGGTCGAGCAGGCCGAACACCAGCGGGTTGAGCATGATCGACACCAGTGCACCGGCCAGCACCAGCGACTGTCCTTCCTTCGGCAGGATCTGCAGCGAGACACCGAGGCCGGCGATGATGAAGGCGAACTCACCGATCTGCGCCAGGCTGGCCGAGATGGTCAGCGCGGTGCTGCTCGGGTGGCCGAACGCACGCACGATGAAGAAGGCGGCGGCGGACTTGCCGAACATGATGATCAGCACCGTGGCCAGTACCTGCCACGGATGCTGCACGACGATGTTGGGGTCGAACAGCATGCCCACCGAAACGAAGAACAGCACCGCGAAGGCATCGCGCAGCGGCAGCGAATCATGCGCCGCCTTGTGGCTCAGTTCCGATTCGTTGAGCAGCATCCCGGCGAAGAACGCGCCCAGCGCGAAGGACACGCCGAACAGCATGGCCGAACCGAAGGCCACGCCCAGTGCGATCGCCAGCACTGACAGGGTGAACAGCTCGCGCGAGCCGGTGCCGGCGATGCGTTCGAGGATCCAGGGAATGACCCGCCGACCGACCACCAGCATCACTGCCACGAACAGGCCAAGCTGCACGAACGTCCAGCCCAGATCGGCCAGCACGCTGCCTACGGTGTGGGTTTCCTTGGCCGCATCGGGGCCGAACACGCTGGCGAGCACCGGCATCATCACCAGTGCCAGTACGCAGGCCAGATCCTCCACGATCAGCCAGCCTACTGCGATCTTGCCGCGCATGGTCTCCAGCAGGCGGCGCTCTTCCATCGCCCGCAGCAGGACCACGGTACTGGCAGTGGCCAGCGAGAAGCCGAAGATCACCCCATGCAGCGTAGGCCAGCCCATCAACCACGCCACGCCCCAGCCGAGCAGGGTGGCCACTGCGATCTGGCCGATGGCACCCGGGATGGCGATGGCCTTGACCGCCATCAGGTCCTTCAGCGAGAAGTGCAGGCCGACGCCGAACATCAGCAGCATCACGCCCAGTTCGGCCAGCTGGTTGGCCAGCGCCTGATCGGCGACGAACCCCGGGGTGAATGGCCCCACGCAGATGCCAGCAACCAGATACCCGACCAGGGGAGACAAGCGCAGCTTGTTGGCCAGCGCGCCGAAGATGAAGGCGAGCCCCAGGCCAACGGCGACGATGTTGATCAGGTCGGTGTCATGGTGCATCGGCACTCGCAGGGTTCGGGGAGGGGGATGTCCCGATTTTCACCCAAGCGGCCAGATGCAGCAAACCCGGCAGGTGGAATGGATGGTTTGAGCAGTGCGGGGTGGATCCCTTCTGCCGGAACAGAAGGGATGCAGGTTCCACCGCGTCGCCGGGCATGGCCCGGCGTTACCGGTGCCGCTTACCAGGTGTACCTGATCCGCCCGTACACATACGCCCCGTTGAAGCCGAATGGCGAGTAGTTGCTGTACGGCAGCATGCCGAAGGTCGAGTTCTGCAGGTCCGCCGTCCGGTCCGGATACTTGTCCAGCAGGTTGTCCGCGCCGACCGTCAGGGTCCAGTTGCTGCTCGGCTTGTAGCTGGCCGAGGCATCCACTACCCAGGCATCACCGTAGGTCTGGTCACGCAGCGCGGTGGCCGAATTGCGCACGGTGAACTTGCCGTAGCGGGTGGCCGCCAGGCCCAGCTCCCAGTGATCCGAGCGCCAGGTGCCGCTGAGGATCGCCTTGTCGCGCGGATAGCTGTCCTCGATGCGGCCGATCTCATCGCGGCCGATCAGCGACTGCGAGATGCCCAGCGTCGGGAACACCGACGGCGACCCGTTCACCCGCTTCACTTCGGTTTCGTTGTAGCTGTAGGCCGCCGTCAGCTCCAGGCTGCTGGCACTGAAGGGCACGGTATAGCTGGACACGAAGTCCACGCCACGCGTGCGCGTGTCCAGTGCATTGGTGAAGTACGAGAAGGCCGTCACCTGCGGCAGGCCCAGCCCGCCCAGCAGCGCGGCGGCAGCCGGCGTGGTGGTGATGTTGGAGGACAGGGCGATGCGGTCGTCGATGTCGATCTGGTACGCATCGATGGTCACGTACAGGCGGTCCACCGGCTGCAGCACCAGGCCCAGGCTGTAGCTGGTGGAGGTCTCGGCCTTCAGTGGCGAGGCGCCCAGCGCCTGTGCGGCCGGGCTGGTGGTGGGGAAGGTGCCGCGTTCGAAGAAGTCACCGTTGATGATGGTGCTGGTCACCGCCTGGTAGCCCTGCTGGCCCAGCGAGGGCGCGCGGAATCCACTGGATGCGGTAGCCCGCAGCGCGACCTTGTCGGTGAACGCGTAGCGTGCCGAAAGCTTGCCGGAGAAGCGGTCACCGAAGTCCGAATAGTCTTCGTAGCGCCCGGTGAGGCCGGCGGAGAACTTCTCGGTCAGGTCCGCTTCCAGGCCGGCGTAGACCGCATAGTTGTGGCGGTCGGTATGCACTTCGTTGGTCGGGGTGAAGCCGGCGAAGCCCTGCGCGCCGCTGCCGGTGTACGAATTCAGCTCGCCCGGGTTCTGGTCCCACTTCTCCTTGCGGTACTCACCACCGAAGGACAGCGTCACCGGATAGGCCAGGCCCCAGTCCAGCGACTTGGTCAGGTCGGCATTGAAGATGTCCTGCTGGTACTTCAGCGTGCCGTCGTAGAACGAGCTCGGGCTGGCCGTGCCCAGGCTGTAGTTGATGGTGTTGCGGGTGTGGAAATCCAGGGTGTTCTCGCCGTGGTTCAGGCTCAGGTCCCAGGTCCAGCCGCTGTCGGTACTGCCCTTGACGCCGGCCACCAGCGAGCGGTCCTTGGAGTACTGGTTGATCTGCGGCACGAAGCCGTCGGGATAGACCTGGGCCAGCAGGGCGCCCTGCCCACTGTGGTTGCGCGAGCGGTAGAACGCGAACGAGGTGATGTCGCGGTTGCTGAGCAACGCGCTGGCGTAGCCGGTCACGCGGTCGCTGAAGTCGAAGCTGGCGTTGGCCGAGGCGGCGGTCGCATCCACGCGCGGATCGCCGACCACGAAGGTCGTCTCGCCGATGCCAGGGAAATTGCCGGTGTTCGGCGTGCTGCCCTGGTAGGGGCCGGCGCGGTTGCTTTCATCCTGCTGGCTGATCTGTCCGGCCACGTGCAGGCGGCCACGGCCGCTGCCGAACTCCACGCCGGTATCGCCGGAGAGCTGGTACTTGTTGCCATCGCCAGCCGAATACTGGCCGTAGTCGACGGCCAGGCTGCCGCCGCTGCCGCTTCCCTTGAGCACGATGTTGATGACGCCGGCGATGGCGTCCGAGCCGTACTGCGCCGAAGCGCCGTCGCGCAGCACTTCAACGCGCTCGATGGCGGCGATCGGAATCGCATTGATGTCCACCGCCGACGAGCCGCGGCCGATGCTGCCGTTGACGTTGATCATGGCGGAGGTGTGGCGGCGCTTGCCGTTGACCAGCACCAGCACCTGGTCCGGTGACAGGCCACGCAGCTGCGCCGGTCGCACGCCGCTGGTGCCGTCGGTCAGGGCCGGGCGCGGGAAGTTCAGCGAGGGCAGGGCACGCGACAGCGCGGTGGCCAGTTCGCTGGTGCCGGTGGACTGCAGAACCTCCGGGGTGATGATGTCGATCGGGGACTGCGATTCGGCGACCGTGCGGTCGGCCACGCGGGTACCGGTGACGATCACGGTGTCCAGCGTATTGGCGGCAGTGCCGCTCTGCTGGGCGGCGGCGAGGAACGGAGAGCCACCGAGTGCGACAGCGACGGCGGCGGCGATCAGGCTGGTCTTGCGGGTCATCGGGACGGAACTCCGGTTGGCGGGGACGGCACCGGTATCGACATCACGAGGTGAAGCGGACGACGGTTGTTGCGGTGCGCAAAATAGGAATTAACGGGATATTCAGTGCCTGTCAAATGCCGGCCATCGGGAAAAACGTTGCAGCAGCAACCATTTAGCCGCGATGGGCATCGTCATGAGAGGGACCCGGGACACGTGCGGCGAGGACGTGGGAGAGAGGAAACGCCAGCCGCTGCGCATCCCGGGGCGCGTCAAGTATTCGTTAACGCTAGAATTGCGTCGCAGGAACAGTGCTCACCAGCACATTCCATCCGGTTATATGGACCCCTCCCCCGATGATTTCGCTTCGTAATTTCGCCTTGCGCCGCGGCGAGCGGCTGCTGTTGTCCAACGTCGACCTGACCCTGCATGCCGGTTACCGGGTGGGCGTGGTCGGCCGCAACGGTGCTGGCAAGTCCAGCCTGTTCGCGGCGGTGAAGGGCGAACTGGAGGCCGACAAGGGCGACGTCGACCTGCCCGGCAAGGTCCGCATTGCCAGCGTGGCCCAGGAAACCCCGTCGCTGCCGGATCCGGCGCTGAGCTTCGTGCTCGGTGGCGATACGGAAGTGGCCGCCGTGCTGGCCGAAGAGGCCGATGCGACCGCCCGTGAAGACTGGGAAGCGGTAGCCAATGCCCATACCCGGATGGCCGAGATGGGCGCCTATGACGCCGAAGCGCGTGCCGGCAAGCTGCTGCACGGCCTCGGATTCCCGGCCGAGACCCACCACCGCGCGGTGTCCTCGTTCTCCGGTGGCTGGCGCGTGCGCCTGAACCTGGCCCGCGCGCTGATGATGCCCAGCGACCTGCTGCTGCTCGACGAGCCGACCAACCACCTCGATCTGGACGCGGTGTACTGGCTGGAACAGTGGCTGCTGAAGTACCCCGGCACGCTGCTGCTGATCTCGCATGACCGCGAGTTCCTCGACAACGTCGCCACCCACACCCTGCACCTGCATGGGGGCGGCGCCAAGCTGTACCCGGGCGGCTACACCGATTTCGAGCGCCAACGTGCCGAGCAGCTGCGCCAGCAGCAGATCGCGCACGAGAAGGAACAGGCCGAGCGGGCCCACCTGCAGAGCTTCATCGACCGCTTCAAGGCGCAGGCGAGCAAGGCCGCGCAGGCGCAGAGCCGCATGAAGCGCCTGGCCAAGCTGGCCGGTACCGAGGCCGTGCGCGCCGAGCGCGAGTTCCGTATCGAGTTCGCGCCGCCCGCCAAGCTGCCGTTCTCGCTGATCCGCCTGAATCATGTCGAGGCGGGCTATGGCCAGGACGCCGTGATCCTGCACAACGTCGGCTTTGGTCTGGAAGCGGGACAGCGTATCGGCCTGCTCGGCCCCAACGGCGCCGGCAAGACCACCCTGGTGAAGACCCTGGTGGGCGAGCTGGCACCGATTGCCGGTGAGCGCATGGCCCATCCGGACCTGAAGATCGGCTACTTCGCGCAGCACACGGTCGAGTCGCTGCATGAAGGCCAGTCGCCGATGGAGCATTTCCGGGAAATCGCGCCGGATGCGCCGAACCAGTCGTTCCGCGATTTCCTCGGCAAGTGGAATTTCCCGGGTGATCGTGCATTCGAGCCGGTCGATGGCTTCTCCGGGGGTGAGCGTGCGCGCCTGGCGCTGGCGCTGATCGCCTGGCAGCAGCCGAACGTGCTGCTGCTGGACGAACCGACCAACCACCTGGACCTGGAAATGCGCGAGGCGCTGGCCGAAGCGCTGGCAACCTTCGAAGGCGCGATCGTGATGGTCTCCCATGACCGCCACCTGATCGGCCTGGTCTGCGATACCTACTGGCGCGTGGCCGATGGCGTGGTCGAGCCGTTCGATGGTGATCTCGACGCCTACGCGGCATGGCTGCGCACCCGTCCGCAGGCGCAGGGCACCAAGGCGCGCATGGAGCAGGTGGAAGAGCCGGTGGTGGTCAAGACCGCACCGGTGGCGCAGGTGGTGCAGAAGAAGCCGGTGAATCCGCACAAGCTGGCCGCGGCGGAAGCCAAGGTGGCCGAGCTGGAAGCCGGTCTGGCCGAACTGGACCGTCAACTGGCGGATCCGGCCAACTATGCCGACAGCGCCCGCATGGCCGTGCTGGGCCGTGATCGCGAAACGGCCGCTGCGCAGCTGGAAAAGGCTGAAGCTGCCTGGATGGAACTGCTGGAGTCCTGATGGAGGGCGCCGGGCCATGCCCGGTGGTGTTCCCGATCCGCTGCGCTCGCCGGGCATGGCCCGGCGCTACCGGTCGCGTGCATCAGCCCTGCGCCTGCAACCACTCGCGGAAGCGCCGTGCAGGCTCACGCTCGGCGCGTGAGCGCAGCCTCGTCAGCCAGTAGCGGCCCAGTTCCAGCGTCGTGGCGAACGGCTGCAGCAGCCGTCCTTCCGCCAGTTCCTGTTCGAACATGCGCAGCGGCAGCAGGGCCACGCCGGCCCCTCCGGCGGCGGCCATGGCCAGGGTCAGCGACGAATCGAATACCGGCCCGCGCGCCTCCACGCCGCTGACCCCGGCCGCCTGCAGCCAGCGCGGCCATTCGTCATTGCGATAGGAGCGCAGCAGCGGCAACGTGCCCAGGTCATGCGGCCGTTTCAGCCGGCGTGCCAGGGCGGGGGCGCACAGCGGTGCGAACGGCGCGTCCAGGATGGCCGTGCAGGCCTGCCCCTGCCAGTCGCCCTCACCGAAGCGGATGGCCAGGTCCAGGCCTTCGCCGGCGAGATCGATGCGGTTGTTGTGCGTCTGCACGCGAAGTTCGATATCCGGATGCGCGGCCTCGAACGCGGCCAGGCGTGGCAGCAGCCAGCCGGTGGCGAAGGTACCCACCACGCCCAGCGTCAGCACTTCGCGGGCCGCTCCCCCGGTGTAGCGCGCGATGCTGGCCGAGATGCGTTCGAACGCTTCGTTGAGCACCGGGAACAGCGCGGCGCCTTCATCGGTCAGGGCGACGCCGCGAGGCAGGCGATGGAACAGGCGGATCCCCAGCCGGTCCTCCAGGCCCCGGATCTGATGGCTCAACGCGGCCTGGCTGACACACAGCTCAAGTGCGGCGCGGGTGAAGTTCTGGTGGCGGGCCGCTGCTTCGAAGGCGCGCAGCGCGTTGAGCGGCAGAGTCGGATGCAGCATCGGAAAGCCGTGAGCTGAAGTGATGGCTGATCGTAGCGGGATCCGGGCATTACGTGGAATCTCCGTTGAATGCGTTTCTAAGACATGAATGAAACTGATGGCACGTGCTGAAAAAACGCGCTGGTCAGGCGCGCCGGGGGCTTTCGATAATCGGGTTCACTTCCCGGAGGTCCTGCATGTTGCCCCGTCGACGATTCCTTCAGTTCAGCACTTCAGCTGTGGTGTCCTCACTGGCTCTGCCGTTGATCGCCCGTGCCGCTGGCAGGGGCGTCGGCCCGGCCCCGGCGGCCGGCGCGATCGAAGCCGCCATGGACTTTGCCGCCCTGGAAAAGGCCTGCGCGGGCCGGCTCGGCGTGACCGTGCTGGATACCGCCAGCGGTCGCCGCATCGGCCATCGCCAGGATGAGCGGTTCCCGCTGTGCAGCACGTTCAAGACGGTGCTGGCGGCCACCGTGCTGGACCAGTCACGGCGCGTGCCTGGGCTGCTGGACAGGCGCGTGCCGGTGCGCGAGGCCGACCTGCTCTCGCATGCGCCCGTGGCGCGTCGCCACGCCGGCAAGGATCTGACCGTGCGCGACCTGTGCCGGGCAACGATCATCACCAGCGACAACACGGCCGCCAATCTGTTGTTCGACGTGGTTGGCGGGCCGCCCGCCGTGACGGCCTTCCTGCGCGCTCATGGCGACAGCGTGACCCGCAGCGATCGTCTCGAGCCGGAACTGAACAGCTTCGCCGAGGGTGATCCGCGTGACACCACCACGCCGGCGGCGATGGCCGCGACCCTGCAGCGGCTGGTGCTGGGCGATGCGCTGGCGCCGGCCGCGCGCCAGCAGCTGGCCGACTGGCTGATCGACAACGAAACCGGCGATGCGTGCCTGCGCGCAGGGCTGGGCGCGCGCTGGCGGGTGGGCGACAAGACCGGCAGCAATGGCGAGGATGCACGCAATGACACCGCCGTGTTGTGGCCCATGGGGGGAGGGGCACCCTGGGTGATAACGGCCTACCTGCAGGCTGCGGACATCAGCAACGATCAACGCGCCAGCGTGCTGGCGCAGGTTGGACGCATCGCGGACAGGCTGATCGGCTGACGCCCGCCAGCGTCCGGGCCGGGCTTGCTCCGAGGGGCGTGCGCGCGCATCCTGCGCGCGTTCGAAACCACACGGAAGTCCCCGATGAGCCATGAGTTGATCTACCTGCTGCTGATCTTCGCGCTGCTGGTGATTCCGCGCGCGCTGCAGCGCTTCAGCCTGCCCGCACCGCTCACCTGCCTGCTGTTCGGGATCATCGGCATGCTCTGGCTCGGGGACCAGGCGCACGACGCGGTGATCGGGCTGCTGGCCACGCTCGGCATCTCGTCCCTGTTCCTGTTCGCAGGTCTGGAGGTCGATCTGCAGGCGTTGCGCCGTGGCATGTGGCCCCTGCTGGCGCATCTTGTGGTGCGCAGCGCCACCCTGTTCGGCGTCGGCTGGCTGGCCTGGCGCTACGCCGGCCTGCCGTGGCAGGCCGCGGGCCTGCTGGCCCTGGCACTGCTGACCCCCTCCACGGGCTTCATCATGGATTCGCTGTCGCGGCTGGGTCTCAGCGAGGACGAGCGGTTCTGGGTGACCAGCAAGGCCATCGCCGGTGAGCTGCTGGCGCTGGCGGCACTGTTCATCGTGTTGCAGGCCGGCGATCCGGGTCACATGGCCCTGTCCAGCCTGGCCCTGCTGGCGATGATGGTCGGCCTGCCGCTGCTGTTCATCGCGCTGGGTCGCTGGGTGGCGCCGCACGCGCCCGGTTCGGAGTTCTCGCTGCTGGTCATGGTCGGCATGGTCGCTGCCTACATCACCTACCTGCTGGGGGTGTATTACCTGGTGGGCGCCTTCATCGCAGGCCTGGTCGCACGGCTGCTGCACCAGCGCATGCCGCTGCTGGCCTCGCACGAGAACCTGCATGCACTGCGGCTGTTCGCATCGTTCTTCGTGCCGTTCTACTTCTTCAATGCCGGCACCAAGGTTCCGGCCGAGGCATTGAGCTTTGAAGCACTGGGACTGGGCATCGTGATCACCCTGGTGGTGTTGCCGCTGCGTATCGGCGTGGTCTGGCTGCAACGCCGGCTGATGTTCGGTGAGAGTTTCCGCAGCAGCCTGCGCGTGTCGCTGGCGCTGGCGCCGACGTTGATCTTCACCCTGGTGCTGGCCGCGATCATGCGCGAGCGGTTCCAGATTCCGGCGGTGCTGTTCGGCGCATTGCTGCTGTACGCGGCGCTGACCACCCTGCTGCCCTCGCTGGTGTTCCGCACGCCCTTCGATGTCGACCCGGTCGAGCAGGAGCCGGTCGGGGCGGGCGAGGCCGCACCGGTGGCGGCAACCGAGGCCCTGGCGGAGGGCGTGGACACGAGCCGTTGAACGGGCCAGTGGTTTGCGCAGCCCGGCCATGGCCGTTAGGGTTGGGGCATGAAACTGCCTGCCCTCGTCACTGCTTCTGTCGCCCTGCTCACGCTCGCAGCCTGCTCACAGCCCTCGCATACGGTCGCCCATGACCTGGCGACGGCCCCGGCTGACGCCTTCATGGCTGCGATCGCCGCCCACTGCGGCCAGGCGTATGAGGGCAAAGTGGTGGAGGACACGCCTGCACCGACCGGCAAGGACCCCTTCGCCGGGCAGCGGCTGGTCATGCACGTGCGTGGCTGTGCCGATCCCGGGCATGAGCTGCGCATCCCCTTCCATGTCGGCGACGATCACTCGCGGACCTGGGTCCTGACCCGCACCGAGAGCGGCCTGCGCCTCAAGCACGATCACCGGCATGCCGATGGCAGCCCCGATGCGATCACCCTGTATGGCGGCGACAGCCGTCCGCCGGGTACCGCCGAACGCCAGCAGTTCCCGGCCGATGCCGATTCGGTGGCCATGTTCCGCCGCGCCGACATGCTGGCGTCCACCCACAACGTGTGGGCGATGGAGATCGAGCCGGACCAGCGCTTCGTCTACGAGCTGACCCGTCCCGAAGGCCGCCGCTTCCGTGTGCAGTTCGATCTGAGCAAGCCGGTGGCGTTGCCGCCGGCACCGTGGGGCGACGAGGCCCCGCCGGCAACCGCGCCGTAGCGCTCCCATCGTGCCTGGCGGTGCCGGGCCACCCCCGGCGAGCGCGGCAGCGACGGTGCCGCCGTGCGCCCGCAGGTTCGTTTCATCCTCCCGTCAGCGCGTGCCGAAGCGGGCCCGGCAGCCGTTGCTCACCCAGACCTGGCCCCGCGCATAGCCCCAGCTGCGGCCCTCCTGGCAGGCGCTGCCCGACAACTGCTGCTGCAGCACCGGCCGGCCCTGGCGCTCGTCCCAGTCACAGTTCTGGACGCGGTTGTTGTTGCTGCTGCAGGTGATGGAGTAATTGCTGTTGCCGCCGCCCCAGCCGCCGTTGCCGCCCCCCCAGCCACCGCGGGCTTCAGCGAACTCGGCGCGGCAGCCATTGCTGACCCACACCGCGCCATTGCGCACGCCCCAGGTGCGGCCTTCCTGGCAGGGACTGCCGGACAACTGGCGGACCAGGCGGGCATTGCGCCAGCCGACCGGACAGCTGCGTTCACGGTTGTTCTGGCTCTCGCAGCGGATGGTGTTGCCGTTGTTGCCCCCCCAGCCGCCATTGCCACCGCCCCAACCGCCGCGGCCCTCGACGAATTCGGCACGGCAACCGTTGTTGACCCAGATGCTGCCGTTGCGGCTGCCCCAGGTACGGCCTTCCTGGCAGGCCGAGCCGGACAGCTGGCGTACCAGCTGTGCGCTGCGCCAGCCGGTAGTGCAGACCCGTTCGCGGTTGTTCTGGCTTTCGCAGCGGATGACGCCGTTCTGCGCGGCGGCGGGGGTGGGGGAGAGGGTAAGCCCGGCGAGGGCGCCCAGGCTGAGGGTGACGGCCAGGCTGGCCAGGGACAGCGTTTTCATGGCGAATCCCCATACGGTGTGTGGTGCGCGACTATAAGGACGGAGCGGATAAAGCCCGTGTGACTGCCCCGCATTTGCCCCGGCCGGGGCCTCGGCCGCAGAATACGGGGCTTTCCGGCCCCATCGGGTGCCGGCGTTCTCCAGCGGAGCTTTCCCCCATGCGTACCCACTTCTGCGGCCTGGTCGACGAGACCCTGATTGGCCAGACTGTCACCCTCGCCGGCTGGACCGACGTGGCCCGTAACCAGGGCGGCGTCTGCTTCATCGATCTGCGCGATCATGAAGGCATCGTGCAGGTGACGGTCGAGGTCGACAACGCCGAAGTGTTCGCGGTTGCGGCCAGCCTGGGCTACGAGGACGTGCTGCAGGTGGAAGGCGTGGTGCGTGCCCGCCACGCGGTGAACGACAAGATGGCGACCGGCAGGGTGGAAGTGATCGCCACGGCCATTACCGTGCTGAACAAGGCGGCGCCGCTGCCGTTCCACGCCCACGAGAATCCGGGCGAGGATACCCGCCTGAAGTACCGCTACCTGGACCTGCGCCGCCCGGAAATGCAGCGCATGCAGCGCACCCGCATCAAGCTGGTGCAGGCGCTGCGCCGCCACCTGGATGCGCGTGGCTTCCAGGACATCGAAACCCCGATCCTGACCAAGGCCACCCCGGAAGGCGCGCGCGACTTCCTGGTGCCGGCGCGCATGCATCCAGGCGAGTTCTACGCGCTGCCGCAGAGCCCGCAGCTGTTCAAGCAGATCCTGATGGTGGCCGGCTTCGACCGTTACTACCAGATCGCGCGCTGCTTCCGCGATGAAGCGCTGCGTGCCGACCGCCAGCTGGAATTCACCCAGCTGGACATGGAATTCGCCTTCGTGCGCGAGCGCGACGTGCAGGATTTCGTCGAAGAGATGATCCGCGCCATCTTCAAGGAAGTGGTGGACGTCGACCTGGATGCCAGCTTCCCGCGCATGACCTGGGCCGAAGCGATGCGCCGCTATGGGTCGGACAAGCCGGACCTGCGCATCGCGCTGGAACTGGTGGATGTGGCCGAGCTGGTCAAGGGCAGTGAGTTCCCGGTGTTCACCGGCCCGGCCAACGACGCCGATGGCCGCGTCGCTGCGCTGCGCATCCCCGGTGGCGCATCGTTGAGCCGCAAGCAGATCGATGAGTACGCTGCGCATGCCGCCAAGTACGGCGCCAAGGGCCTGGCCTACATCAAGATCGCCGACAACGGCGAGGTCAGCTCGCCGATCCAGAAGTTCTTCAGCGAAGACGCCTTCGCCGCGCTGGTGGCCCACGTCGGCGCCGGCAAGGGCGACATCGTGTTCTTCGGTGCCGGTGGTTACAACAAGGTCTCCGACTTCATGGGCGCACTGCGCCTGAAGGCCGGCAAGGACTTCGGGCTGGTCGCCGATGGCTGGCGCCCGTTGTGGGTCACCGATTTCCCGATGTTCGAATGGGATGACGAGGCGCAGCGCTATGTCGCCCTGCATCACCCCTTCACCGCACCGGCAGTGGACGATATCGCCGACCTGCGCGCCAATGCCCGTACCGCGGTCTCGCGCGGCTACGACATGGTGCTCAACGGCAATGAAATCGGCGGCGGTTCGATCCGTATCCATCGCCCGGACATGCAGAGTGCGGTGTTCGAGCTGCTCGGCATCGGTGCCGAGGAGGCGCGTGCCAAGTTCGGTTTCCTGCTCGACGCGCTGAACTACGGTGCGCCGCCGCACGGTGGCATCGCATTCGGCATCGACCGCATCGCGGCGCTGATGGCCGGCACCGAGTCGATCCGCGACGTCATCCCGTTCCCGAAGACCACCGGTGCACAGGATCTGATGACCGACGCACCATCGCCGATCGTCGACGAGCAGCTGGCCGAAGTGCACATCCAGGTTCGCCCCAAGAAAAACTGATCAGGAGATCCAGGCAATGACCGAGTTTGCGTTTTCGCTGGAGTGGGAAAAGCTGGGCAATGAAGGCTCCGAGGCCAACCTGGTCACCGAGCGGGCACGCGTGTTCGGTGGTTGGCTGGTCCGCGTCGGTACCAACCCGGCGGCGATGGCCCTGACCTTCGTCGCCGACGGCGAAGGCCGCTGGGACGGTGAAGACTTCGGCGTCGAGGATTACGAAGACGACGAAGAGGAAGAAGAGTACGACGAGGACGAGGAAGGCGAAGAAGAGGACGAGGACGAAGAGGAGTACGAGGAAGAGGACGAGGAAGACGAAGACGCGGAATCGCCTGAGAAGGCTTGACCCGCCCTTCGCGCTGACGTCAACTTCCTGCATGTACTCGATCCGCCGCGCCACCGTGGACGACGCGCCGACCTTGTCGGCGCTGGCCGCACGCACGTTCACCGAGACCTTCGGCCACCTGTATCCGCCGCAGGACCTGCAGGCTTTCCTGCAGGAGTCCTACACGGTCGAGCGCCAGCGCACGATCCTGGCTCACCCGGATTACGCCGTGTGGTTGCTGGAGCGGGAAGGGGAGGCGGTCGGCCATGCCGCCGCCGGCCCCTGTGGCCTGCCCCATCCGGACGTGAAAGCAGGCGATGGCGAGCTCAAGCGCCTGTACCTGGTCAAGTCGCAGCAGAGTTGTGGCTGGGGCAGCCGCCTGCTGGAAACCGCGCTGGCGTGGCTGGAGCGCGACGGCCCGAGGACACTGTGGCTGGGCGTGTGGTCGGAGAACTTCGGCGCACAGCGCTTCTATGCCCGTTACGGCTTCGAGAAGGCCGGGCAGTACCTGTTCCCGGTCGGCCAGACCAACGATCTGGAGTTCATCCTGCGCCGCGCGCCGCGAACGGCCTGAGCGCGTTCACCGCCGCTTTCTGCCGGCCTGTGTTCAATCACCTCACGTTTCCGCCCCGCTGATCGCCAGGCTGTTGCACATGACACCCCCCGTACTGCTGCTCCATGGCATCTGGAACGCCCGCGCCTGGGTAGGGCCGCTGGCGTGGCGCCTGCGCGCGCGCGGGTTCCGGGTGCAGACCTTTGGCTATTCCTCCGTGTTCGGCGGCCCGGATGTAGCGGTACCTCAGCTGTTGGAGCGTCTGGCCGATGCCGGACCGCTGTCGCTGGTCGGCCACAGCCTTGGCGGGCTGCTGGCGCTGGAGGCACTGCGCCGGCAACCGCAGCTGCAGGTACAGCGCGTGGTCTGCCTTGGCTCGCCGCTGCGTGGCAGCGGTACCGCGCGTTCGTTGTCCGAGCATGGCTGGGGCCTGGCCCTGGGCCGCAGCAGCGAACTGCTGCTTGACGGCCTGCCCGACTGGCAGGGCACGGCCGCGGTCGGCCTGATCGCCGGTTCCGTGCCGCATGGGCTGGGCAGCCTGCTTGGCGCGATCGACGATGCCTCCGACGGCACGGTGGCGCTGGCGGAAACCCGCCTGCCGGGTCTGGCCGATCATTGCGTGGTGCGTACCAGCCACAGCGGCCTGGTGGTTTCGCCCGATGCTGCACGGCAGACCGCGCACTTCCTGCGCCACGGCCGGTTCGATCACAGCCGCGACGCTGCGGCCGCGTAGGCGCCCGGTCGATGAGCACCGCTCGCCGGGCATGGCCCGGCGCTACCCCGGTAACGATCCTGCGGCGCTTTTCCCGGTAGCGCCGGGCCATGCCCGGCGAGCGCAGCGGCGTCCATCCGCTCTAGACACGGTTGCAGCGCCCGATCAGGTAGAATCCGCGCCTTGATCCTGAAGCAGCCAGACGGTAGCACCCATGGGTAGAGGCCCCTCCATCGAAGCCCGCAAGAACGCGTCCGACGCGAAGCGCGGCAAGATTTTCACCAAGATCATCCGCGAGATCGGCGTGGCCGCGCGCGGCGGTGGAGGCGACCCCAACAACAACCCGCGCCTGCGCGTGGCGATGGACAAGGGCCTGGCCGTGAACATGTCCAAGGACGTGATCGAACGTGCCATCAAGAAGGCCACCGGTGAGCTGGAAGGCGTCGACTACGAGGAAGTGCGCTACGAGGGCTATGCGCCCGGCGGTGTGGCGGTGATTGTCGACTGCCTGACCGACAACCGCGTGCGCACCGTGGCCGATGTCCGCCATGCGTTCAGCAAGTGCGGCGGCAACATGGGTACCGAGGGCTCGGTGGCCTTCATGTTCAAGCGCCTGGGCGTGCTCAGCTTTGCCCCGGGTGCCGACGAGGAGGCGATCACCGAAGCGGCCATCGAGGCGGGCGCCGATGACATCGTCGTCTATCAGGACGATGGCTCGATCGACGTGGTCACCAGCCCTGACGCATTCAACGCGGTGAAGGAGGCGATGACCGCCGCGGGGCACCTTGCCGACCACGCCGAGATCACCTTCCGCGCCGACAACGACATCAAGGTCGAGGGCGAAACCGCCCTGCAGGTCCGCAAGCTGCTGGACATGCTGGAAGACCTGGACGACGTGCAGGACGTGTATTCCAACGCCGAACTCGGCGCCGACGCCTACGCCTGAGCCGTCACCGACGGCCTGGGCGCGGGCCGTTGAACGGTCACCGCGGACAGTCATGAGCCCATACGCCTGCCAGCGCTTCCCGTTCCGCCCCGCCAGGAGCGCGGCATGACCCGCATTCTCGGCATCGACCCCGGTTCACAGCGGACCGGGGTTGGCATCATCGACGTCGATGCCACAGGGCGCGTCAGCCACGTCCATCACCAGCCCCTTGTGCTGCTGGGCGCCGACGATTTCCCGCAGCGGATGAAGCTGCTGGTACTGGGCCTGGCCGATCTGTGCCGGCAGTACCAGCCGCAGGAAGTGGCGATCGAGCGGGTGTTCATGGCGCGCAACCCCGATTCGGCGCTGAAGCTGGGTCAGGCCCGCGGCGCAGCGATTTCGGCCGTGGTGCTGCGCGACCTGCCGGTGCACGAATACGCCGCCAGCGAGATCAAGCTGGCCGTGGTCGGCCGTGGTGGCGCTGAAAAGCAACAGGTTCAACACATGGTCGGGCTCATGCTCAACCTGAAAACCAAGCTGCAGGCCGACGCGGCCGACGCGTTGGCGGTAGCGATCACCCACGCCCACGTAAGGGCGACGGCCGACCGCCTGGGGCTCAGCGCCCGCCAGGCGTGGGGTCGCAAATGAGGAGCTGCACGCAATGATCGGTCGACTGCGCGGCATCGTCGCCTACAAGGCGCCGCCGTGGCTGGTGGTGGACGTGAATGGAGTGGGCTACGAACTGGAGGCGCCGATGAGCACCTTCTACGACCTGCCCGAGCTCGGACGCGAGGTCACGCTGTACACCCATTACGCGCAGAAGGAAGACAGCGTCTCGCTGTACGGCTTCCTGCGCGAGGGCGAGCGTCGGCTGTTCCGCGATGTGCAGAAGGTCAGCGGCATCGGTGCGAAGATCGCGCTGGCCGTGCTGTCCGCTGTCAGCGTCGAGGAATTCGCACGCATGGTGCAGGCGGGCGACATCACGGCACTGACCCGCATCCCGGGCATCGGCAAGAAGACCGCCGAGCGCATGGTGCTGGAGCTGCGCGACCGTGCGGCCCAGTTCGGTGCCGGCGGTGCGCTGCCGACCGGCAGTGGTCCGGCCCCGGCCGACCCGCTGTCCGATGCCACCGTGGCGCTGCAGCAGCTGGGCTACAAGCCGGCCGAAGCAGCCCGCATGGCCCGTGATGCCTTCAACGAAGGCGACGAAGTGGCCACGGTCATCCGCAAGGCCCTGCAGTCGGCGCTGCGCTGAGCGGCGTCCTTTTCCTCCCCCCCATCGCCTGAGCTTCGCCAGGAGTCCCATGTCCAGCAGTCAAACCCCGCACGCAGCCGCCCCTGGCGGACACGGTCACGCCCCCCCGGCCGGGGGACTGGCGCTGGTCATCGGCGCGATCGGTGTGGTCTTCGGTGACATCGGTACCAGCCCGCTGTACACCCTGAAGGAGGCGTTCTCGCCGCACTACGGGCTCAACAGCGACCACGACACCGTGCTCGGCGTGCTGTCGCTGGCGTTCTGGGCGCTGAACATCGTGGTCACCCTGAAGTACGTGACCATCATCATGCGCGCCGACAACGATGGCGAGGGCGGCATCATGGCGTTGATGGCGCTGACCCAGCGTACGCTGCGCAACGGCTCACGCTCGGCCTACGTGGTGGGCATCCTGGGCATCTTCGGTGCGTCGCTGTTCTTCGGCGATGGCGTGATCACCCCGGCGATCTCGGTGCTTGGCGCCGTCGAGGGCCTGGAGGTGGCCGCACCGGGCCTGCATGCGTTCATCGTGCCGATCACCGTGGTGGTCCTGCTGATGGTGTTCGCCGCGCAGCGTTTCGGCACAGAGAAGATCGGCAAGGCGTTCGGCCCGATCACCTCGGTGTGGTTCATTTCGCTGGCGGCGATCGGCATCTACAACATCATCGATTCGCCGGAAGTGCTGAAGGCATTCAACCCGTGGTGGGCGATCCGCTTCTTCATGGAGCACAGCTGGCACGGCATCTTCATCCTCGGCGCCGTGGTGCTGGCTGTAACCGGTGGCGAGGCCCTGTATGCCGACATGGGCCACTTCGGTGCCAAGCCCATCCGCCATGCCTGGTACTTCTTCGTGCTGCCGTGCCTGGTGCTGAACTACCTGGGGCAGGGTGCGCTGGTGCTGAACCACCCCGAAGCGGTGAAGAATCCCTTCTTCGAAGCGGTCCCCGACTGGGCCCTGTATCCGATGATCATCCTGGCCACGATGGCGGCGGTGATCGCCTCGCAGTCGGTGATCACCGGCGCGTTCTCGGTCTCGCGCCAGGCCATGCAGCTCGGCTACATCCCGCGCATGCGCATCAAGCACACTTCGCACGACACCATCGGCCAGATCTACATCCCGGGCATCAACTGGGGCATCGCGGTGATGGTCATCGGCCTGGTGCTGGCCTTCCGCAGCTCGTCGAACCTGGCCGTGGCCTATGGCATCTCGGTCTCGGCCACCATGCTGATCGATACGCTGCTGCTGGCCCTGGTCGCGCGCTCGCTGTGGCCGAAGGCGCGTCATTGGATCCTGCCGCTGTGCGTGGTGTTCTTCATCATCGACGTCGGCTTCGTCATCGCCAATGGTGCCAAGCTGCTGCAGGGCGCCTGGTTCCCGGTCGTGCTGGGCATCTTCCTGTTCACCATGATGCGCACCTGGCGCCGTGGCCGCGAGCTGCTGCGCGACGAGATCCGCAAGGACGGTATCCGCATCGACACCTTCCTGCCGGGCCTGATGCTGGCGCCGCCGGTGCGCGTGCCGGGTACCGCGGTGTTCCTCACCGCTGACCCGACCGTGGCTCCGCATGCACTGATGCACAACCTCAAGCACAACAAGGTGCTGCACGAGCGCAATGTCTTCCTGCATGTGAAAACCCTGCCCATTCCCTATGCGATGGAGGGGCAGCGGCTGAAGATCGAATCGGTGGGCGACGAGTTCTACCGGGTCTATGTCCGCTTCGGCTTCATGGAAACGCCGGATGTACCGTTGGCGCTGATGCGCTCCTGCGACCACGGCGGGATCTATTTCGATCCGATGGACACCACCTTCTTCGCCAGCCGCGAGACCATCGTCGCCACCGCCAACCGCGGCATGCCGATCTGGCGCGACAAGCTGTTCGCGCTGATGCATCGCAACGCTGCGCCGGCCACGGGCTTCTTCCGGATTCCGGGCAACCGCTTGGTTGAGTTGGGCGCACAGGTCGAGATCTGACGCGCGGGGTCGGATCCCCTTTCCGCAGGAAAGGGCTCTGACCCCATGTCGTGAGTCATCCACACATCCATCCACGCCATCCAGACAGATCGCAGAAATCTGTCGAAGGCGGGGTGGGTCCGGTTGCCGGGCATCCGCGCCATGGATGGCGCGGCTGAGCCCCCAGGGATGGGTTTACGGCGTCCCCGCAACCGGACCCACCCCGCCATTTCCCAGGACGCCCGCTTCGGCTGTTGCTCTGGATGTTGCCGTTGCTTCTGCGGGCGCCGGGCGCAGCCCGGCCGAAACCCGCGCTTTTGCCGCATAATCAGCACATGACCGACGACCGCATCATCGGCGCCGGCGCCACCCGCGAGGATGACGCCGCCGACGCCAGCATCCGCCCCAAGCGACTGGCCGATTACCTGGGCCAGGCGCCGGTGCGCGAGCAGCTGGAGATCTACATCGAAGCGGCCAAGGCCCGCGGCGACGCGCTCGATCATGTGCTGATCTTCGGTCCGCCGGGGCTGGGCAAGACCACGCTCAGCCACGTCATCGCCAACGAACTGGGGGTGGCGCTGCGGGTGACCTCCGGTCCGGTGATCGAAAAGGCCGGTGATCTGGCCGCCCTGCTGACCAACCTGCAGCCACACGACGTACTGTTCGTGGACGAGATCCACCGCCTGTCGCCGGTGGTCGAGGAAGTGCTGTACCCGGCGATGGAGGACTTCCAGATCGACATCATGATCGGCGAGGGCCCTGCGGCCCGCTCGATCAAGATCGACCTGCCACCGTTCACGCTGATCGGGGCCACCACCCGCGCCGGGCTGCTGACCGCGCCGCTGCGCGACCGCTTCGGCATCGTCCAGCGGCTGGAGTTCTACAGTGTCGAGGAGCTGACCCGGATCGTACGCCGCTCGGCCACCATCCTGGGCATCGACTGCACCGCCGACGGCGCAGGGGAGATCGCGCGCCGTGCGCGTGGCACCCCACGCATTGCCAACCGCCTGCTGCGGCGGGTGCGCGACTACGCCCAGGTGAAAGCGGGTGGCCATATCGACGTGGCGGTCGCCCAGGCGGCCATGCAGATGCTCAAGGTCGACCCGGAGGGCTTCGACGAGCTCGACCGGCGCCTGCTCAGGACCCTGGTGGACTACTTCGACGGCGGCCCGGTCGGCATCGAATCGCTGGCCGCCGCGCTGTCCGAAGAGCGCGGCACGCTGGAAGACGTGGTCGAACCCTACCTGATCCAGCAGGGCTTCCTGGTACGCACCGCGCGCGGCCGCATGGCCACTCACAAGGCGTACCGGCACATGGGCTTGAAGCCGAAGAACCCGCCGCAGGACCTGTTCGCGGAGGTTCCCGATGTCGGTTGAGCCACTATTCAGTTGGCCGACACGCATTTACTGGGAAGATACGGACGCAGGCGGGGTGGTCTACCACGCCCGCTACGTGGCCTTCATGGAACGGGCCCGGACCGAATGGATGCGCGCGCTGGGCTATGGCCAGGAGCGCATGCGCAGCGAGCACGGCATGGTCTTCGCGGTACGTGCCATGCAGATGGACTTCATCCGGCCGGCCCGGCTGGATGACCTCCTGCAGGTGAGTGCCACGCTGGTCCAGCTGAAGAAGGCCAGCATGGTCTTCGATCAGCGGATCGAGCGCGACGGCGAACTGCTGCTGTCGGCGCAGGTCCGCATCGCCGCACTGGACGCGGCCAGTTTCCGCCCGCGTGGCATGGACGACGCCGTCCTTGCCGTGCTGCAACCCTACCTCCACCCCGAATCCGAACACTGAGGAACAACGGATGATCGCAACGCTCCTGGCCCTGCAGGCCACGGTCACCGAGGCACTGCCGGCTGACGTCAGCAACGCCGCGACCCAGACCCTTGCCCAGGCCACCACCGGCGGCGGCATCAACTACCTCGAACTGATGGCCAAGGCCAGCCTGCCGGTGAAGATCATCGTGCTGCTGCTGCTGGTCGGCTCGTTCGTCAGCTGGGTGATCATTTTCCGCAAGGCCCGCGTGTTCAAGCAGGCCACCCGCGAGGCGGACGAGTTCGAGAACCGCTTCTGGTCCGGCGCCGACCTGGGCAAGCTGTACAGCTCGGCCACCGACCGCAGCCGCAACGTGGGTGGCCTGGAGGCGATCTTCGAGGCGGGCTTCCGCGAGTTCACCCGCCTGCGCGACAAGCGCCGGCTCGATGGCCGTGCGCAGCTGGAAGGCGCGCAACGTGCGATGCGCACCACCTACACCCGCGAAGTCGACCAGCTCGAGCGCAATCTGGAACTGCTGGCCAACATCGGCTCGACCGCGCCTTACGTGGGCCTGGTCGGCACCGTGTTCGGCATCATGGTGACCATGCACGACATGATCAGCAGCGGCGCCCAGGCCGGCATCGCCTCGGTCGCCCCGGGCATCTCCGAAGCGCTGTTCGCCACCGCCATCGGCCTGTTCGTGGCAATCCCGGCGGTGTGGGCCTACAACCGCTTCACCACCCGTGTGGAGCGCATGTCGGTGCGTTTCGAGACCTTCGCCGACGAGTTCAGCTCCATCCTGCAGCGCCAGAGCGCTGGCGACGAGTAAGCGCCTGACCCGGGAGTCCAAGCCATGTCCGCTGCCATCGGTCGCCGCAAGCGCCGCAAGCTGAAATCGGAAATCAACGTCGTTCCCTATATCGACGTCATGCTGGTGCTGCTGATCATCTTCATGGTCACCGCGCCGCTGCTCACCCTGAGTTTCGACGTGGACCTGCCGAACTCCAATGCCAAGGCACTGGAGAGCAAGCAGGATCCGGTCATCGTTTCGGTGCGCCAGGACGGCCAGCTGAGCCTGAAGCTTCCCGACGCCAAGGAGCCCACGGCCGTGTCTGCCGAGGAGCTGGAAGGGCGCCTGGCCGGCATCGCCGCACAGGACAAGGGCCTGCGCGTGATCGTTGCCGCCGACCGTGCCGTGGCCTATGAGAAGGTCATCGCGGCGATGGACGTGATCAAGCGCGCGAAAGTGGACAAGGTAGGCCTGGCCACCGATGCACGCTGAGACCCTGCCGCCTCCGCGACAGCAGGAACCGGGCTGGGGCCTGCCCCTGGCGCTGGCCGTGCTGGTGCACCTGCTGGTCGCGCTGGTGTTCATCCTGGCGTGGCTGTGGTCGCCCACGCGCAATACCGATGCCGCTGCCGGTGATCCCTCGGTCGAGGCCAGCCTGGCGCTGTCCGCGTCGGAGTCGGCCGCTGCGCGCCAGGCCCTGCGCCAGTCGGAGAAGCTGGAAGATCTGCCGCCGCCGGTCGCCGAGCCGATTCCGGTGCCCGAGGACACCATTCCGCCGCCGCAGCCGATTCCCGAGCCACGTCCGCAGGATGCTCCCACGCCGCAGCAGCAACAGGCGCAGGAGCGTGTCGCCCAGCCCGATACGCAGGACCAGGAGGCGGTGAGCGCACTGGCCATCTCGCAGGAGAAGGCCCGGCAGGAACAGGAAGCCAAGCGCCGTCAGGAACAGATCGACCTGACCGAGCGCAAGCGCCAGGAAGAAGCCGAGCAGAAGCTGCGCCTGGCCAAGCAGCAGGAAGAAGACGCCAAGAAGAAGCGTGCCGAGCAGGAGCGGCAGGCCGCCGACCAGGCCGAGGCCGAACGGCAGAAGAAGATCGCCGAGATCCGTGCCAAGCGCGAACAGGCCGAGAAGGAAGCCAAGCTGGCCGAGCAGAAGCTGCGCCAGGTCGCCGCCGCACGCAACGCCGCCGGCAGCGCGCCGGCCGGCAATACCGGTGCGGCACAGCCGGCCGCTGGGGGCGGTGGCAACAGCGATGATCTGTCGGCCAAGTACGCCGCCGCGATCCAGGCCAAGGTTCGCAGTGCCTGGACGCGTCCAGACAGTGTGCCGCTGGGCCAGCGCTGCCAGATCACCATTACCCAGATTCCGGGTGGGCAGGTGCTGCAGGCCAAGGTGGGCGCCAACTGCCCCTATGACGAAGCCGGCAGGCGTTCGATCGAGGCCGCAGTGCTCAATGCGCAGCCGTTGCCCTATCGCGGATTCGAATCGGTGTTTGCCCGCACGCTCAACCTGACCTTTACTGCGCAGGATTGATCGGCCGCGCGGGCCGGCCCGCGGGTCGCCCCGTCGCGCGGCAGCCGACCGATACGTTAATGGGGCGTGAGAGGACGGGCTGGAACTGACCCGGAATTCACGTACCCTTGGTTCATGATTGCGAAGCGGTTCACCGCCGCTTTGCTATCCCTCGTTCCGGTTTCCCCCAATTGAGCGCTCCATGAAGAAGATGCCTCGCTGGCTTGCCGTGTTTGCGGCCCTGTTGCTGCCCTTCGCTGCCGTCGCGCAGCAGAGGGGACTGGATATCGACATCATCGGTGGCAACGCGTCCGCGCTGCCGATCACCATCGTGCCGATGCCCTACCAGGGCTCGTCGGCCGCACCGCAGACCGACGTCGCCGGTGTTGTCCGCGCCGACCTGGAACGTTCGGGCCAGTTCCGCACCCTGCCCGAAGCGCAGATCGTGGAAAAGCCCGTCCGTGGCGGCGAGATCCAGTTCGCCACCTGGCGCGCGCTGAAGCAGAACTACATCGTGGTCGGCCGCGTGCTGGACGCCGGTGCCGGTGCCTACCGTGTCGAGTACGAACTGTTCGACGTACCGAAGGGCGAGCGCCTGCTCGGCCTGGCGATGACCGCCCGCGGCAATGCCATGCGCGACGTCGCCCACCAGATGGCCGATGCCATCTACGAGAAGATCACCGGTGTCCGGGGTGCCTTCTGGACGCGCATCGCCTACGTGACCGCCAGCGGCAAGGGCGATGCCATGCGCTACGCGCTGATGGTGGCCGACTCCGATGGCTACAACCCGCAGACCATCGTGCGTTCGGCCGAGCCGCTGCTGTCGCCGTCGTGGAGCCCGGATGGCGGCAAGCTGGCCTACGTCAGCTTCGAGCGCGGCAATTCGGCCATCTACATCCAGAACATCGCCACCGGTGCCCGTGAGCTGGTCACCAGCTTCCGCGGCATCAACAGTGCGCCTGCGTTCTCGCCGGACGGCCGCAAGCTGGCCCTGACCCTGTCGCGCTCGGGCAATCCCGAAATCTACGTGATGGACCTGGGCAGCAAGCAGCTCACCCAGCTGACCAACCACTTCGCCATCGATACCGAGCCGACCTGGGCACCGGACGGCAGCGCGGTGTACTTCACCTCCGACCGCGGCGGCCGTCCGCAGGTCTACAAGGTCGGTGCCGGCGGCGGCAGCGCCGAGCGCGTGACCTTCCAGGGCAACTACAACGCCAAGCCCTCGGTGTCCTACGACGGCAAGAAGATCGCCGTGGCCCAGGGCTCGGGCAACAGCTACAAGATCGCGATGATGGACAGCTCGCTGGGCTCGCCGCGCTGGAGCACCCTGTCCCCGGGTTCGCTGGATGAATCGCCGAGCTTTGCGCCCAACGCAAGCATGGTGCTGTACGCCGCCCGCGAAGGTGGCCGTGGTGTGTTGTATGCCGTTTCGGCCGATGCGCGGGTTCGCCAGCGCCTGGTTCTGGCCGATGGTGATGTGCGCGAGCCGGCATGGTCCCCATACCGTACCCAGCGCTAAAAGAGTGTTAATATTTTCGTTGTCTTGAACCCCTCATCGGCCTAGGAGCCACAAAGGTATCGCCATGAACAAGTCCACCCGTGTTCTGCTTGTTTCCCTGCTGTCTGTGGCCGTCCTGGCCGGTTGCTCGAAGAAGGTGAAGGAAGAGCCGGCAGCCCCGGTTGACACCGGCACCTCGACCACCACCCCGACCGGTCCGTCGACCTCCGGCCTGTACGGCCCGGGCGACCTGGACACCGACGCTTGCCTGCGCCAGCGCGTTGTCTACTTCGACCTGGACAAGGAAGATGTGAAGCCGGAATTCCAGGCCATCATGGCTTGCCACGCCAAGTACCTGCGTGACCGTCCGTCCTCGCGCATCACCCTGCAGGGCCACACCGACGAGCGCGGTTCGCGCGCGTACAACCAGGCCCTGGGCGAGCGTCGTGGCAACGGCGTCAGCTCGGCACTGCAGGCCAACGGTGGCTCGGCTTCGCAGCTGACCGTCGTCTCCTACGGTGAAGAGCGTCCGGTCTGCACCGAGTCGAACGAGTCCTGCTGGTCGCAGAACCGTCGCGTCGAAATCGTCTACACCGCGCAGTAATCCATGCGCATCGGCATCACATTGATGCTGGTCGTTGCGGCAGCCCTCGTGGCTGCCGCACCGGCGCATGCACAGCGACAGAGTCTGGCCGATCGCGTCGGCGCGCTCGAGCAGCAGATGTACAACAACAGTGCCAACCAGGACCTGTTGAACCAGATCAACCAGCTGCGGCAGCAGGTGACCAGCCTGCAGGCCTCGATCGAGCAGTTGCAGCACGACAACGCCCAGCTCAAGCAGTCCGCCCAGGATCAGTACCTGGATCTGGACAGCCGCCTGAACCGGTTGGAAGGGGGCAATGCCCCGGTCCTGCCCCCCGTTCCGGCGAACGCGCCGCAGGCCGCACCGGCCCCGGCCAAACCGGCAGCGGCGGCCACTTCCGAGCGGCCGCCGTCGATCCATGGCGATCCTGGCAGCCTGGCCGCCACGGGCGACGAGCGCACCGCCTACAACGTCGCCTTCGATTCGCTCAAGGCCGGCAAGTACGATGATTCGGCGCAGCTGTTCCTGAGCTTCCTGCAGTTGTATCCGAACGGCGTGTACGCGCCGAATGCACTGTACTGGCTGGGCGAGAGCTACTACGCCACCCGCAATTTCCCGATGGCCGAGACCCAGTTCCGCGAGCTGCTCTCACGCTATCCGACCCATGACAAGGCCGCGGGCGGCCTGCTCAAGGTCGGCCTCTCGCAGTATGGCGAGGGCAAGGTCGATCAGGCCCAGCAGACGCTGGAGACCGTCGTGGCGCAGTACCCCGGCTCGGACGCCGCGCGCACCGCGCAGGACCGCCTGCAGTCGATCCGCCTGGGCCAGCAGATCCGCTGACCGGGCGTACAATACGTGTCCCGTAGCGCCGAGCTCATGCTCGGCTGCTTTCGTTTCCGGATCGGCCGATCCGCCCGGATCCGGTAGCGCCGGGCCATGCCCGGCGGCTCGCGTCACCGGCTGGGCCATGCCCGTCCGGTTGCTGTTGTAGAGCCGAGCCATGCTCGCCTGCTTTCGTTACCGGCCACGGTAGCCCACCCGCCACGTGTCCCACAAAGAAATTCCCGCCATGACCGCCGTTACCCCGTCCAACGCCGTCGCCACCCCCAGCGACATCGTGCAGTCGCCCTTGCCGCGCCTGAAGATCACCGAGATCTTCACGTCGCTGCAGGGCGAAGCTGATACCGCCGGCTGGCCGACCGTGTTCGTGCGCCTGACCGGCTGCCCGCTGCGCTGCCAGTACTGCGACACCGCCTACGCCTTCCACGGCGGCACCTGGTGGGATATCGACGACATCGTGGCCGAAGTGCTGGCCCAGGGCGTGCGCCACGTCTGCGTGACCGGCGGCGAGCCGCTGGCGCAGAAGCGCTGCCTGGTGCTGCTGCAGAAGCTGTGTGACGCCGGCCTGGACGTCTCGCTGGAAACGTCCGGTGCGCTGGACGTCAGCGCGGTCGATCCACGCGTGTCGCGTGTGGTCGACATCAAGACCCCGGGTTCGGCCGAGGTGGCGCGCAACCGCTGGGAGAACCTGCCGCTGCTGACCGCACGCGACCAGATCAAGTTCGTCATCTGCAGCCGCGAGGACTACGACTGGGCCAAGGCCCTGCTGGCCGAGCACGAGCTGGTGAAGCGTTGCACGGTGTTCTTCTCGCCCAGCAAGGGGGAGATCACCGCGCGCCAGCTGGCCGACTGGATTGTTGAAGACCGGCTGCCGGTACGCTTCCAGATGCAGCTGCACAAGATTCTGTGGAACGATGAGCCGGGCCGCTGAGGCCGCCCTTGTTTCCTGATGCAACTCCGGCGCGGGACAGCGTGCTGGCTTTCCTCCCCCAACCGGAAGATTTTCCATGAAGAAGGCAGTCGTGCTTCTCTCCGGCGGCATGGATTCAGCCGCCGTCATCGCCATGGCCCAGGAACAGGGTTTTGCCGTGCATGCCCTGAGCGTGCGCTATGGCCAGCGCCACACCTCCGAACTGGACGCCGCCGCGCGTGTGGCCAAGGCCCAGGGCGTGGTTGCGCACAAGACCGTGGACGTGGACCTGCGCAGCATCGGTGGATCGGCACTGACCGATGACATCGACGTGCCCGAGGCCGGCGGTGCCGGCATTCCGGTCACCTACGTGCCCGCACGCAACACCATCATGCTGTCGCTGGCCCTGGGCTGGGCCGAAGTGCTGGGCGCCAACGACATCTTCTGTGGCGTCAATGCCGTGGATTACTCCGGCTACCCGGACTGCCGCCCCGAGTTCATCGCCGCCTTCCAGACCCTGGCCAACCTGGCGACGAAGTCCGGCGTGGAAGGCGCAGGCATCAAGGTGCACGCGCCGCTGCAGTTCCTGAGCAAGGGCCAGATCGTCAGCGAGGGTGTGCGCCTGGGCGTGGACTTCGGTCTGACCGTGTCCTGCTACAACGCTGATGCCAACGGTGCCGCGTGCGGCCACTGCGATGCCTGCCGCCTGCGTGCACAGGGCTTCGCCGACGCCGGCGTGGCCGACCCGACGCTGTACGCCTGAGGGGATGGGGGCTGATGCCCCAATGGTGGGTGCCAACCTTGGTTGGCACTGTGCGCCGGGCATGGCCCGGCGCTACCGCTGCTGCAACCAACCCGAAGCCTCGATGAAGGCCCGCACCGCCTTCGGATCGGCGTAGTCCAGCTCGATCATCCGCGCGATCCCTGCCTTCTCATCCGGCTGCTGCCGCATGTATTCCTGCGCGATGCGATAGCCGGCGTAGTAGCCGATGTCGCTCACGCCGAACGGATTGCGGGCACTGTTGTACAGCCAGTTGCCCATGTCATCGCCGTCCATCTCGGCGATGAACCGGGTGCGTATCTCCGCTTCGTGCAACGGGCCGTAGGCATAGAGCGGCAGGGCAGGGCGCTTGCCGCTGATGCGCTCGGCGATGTACTCGGCCACGCCTTCGCGCGCTACGTACTGGGCCAGATTGCCGGTGGTCTCGCGTTGCTGGGTGTGCACATACTCATGCAGGTTGTTCTGCGCGTTGTTCGCGCCGGGGCGGCTGTCATAGAAGATGCGCAGGCGACTGCGCATCGGCTCCGGCAGTTCGCTGACATCCACGCCCTCGTCGCCCAGTGCCATCTCCGCACCGATCAGCACCTGGTCGCCCAGCGTGGTACCGCCGGTACGCAGCACGCCCACCGCATAGGTGATCGTGGCCGGGCGCAGGGCGGGGTAGAGCGTGCGGAAGGCCATGAGATCGTGTTCGAGCGTCGCGCTGGCACTGCGGGCGTTGGCCGTCAGTGGCCTTACCGAGTTCCAGAAGCGCGGCCACGCGCGCATGGCCTCGGCATACTCGCGCGCGGTGTAATTGCGGACCTGCATCAGCGCATGCAGGCCGGGACTGCCCGGGTCAACGTAGCGCTGCTGCACGAGCGCGACGCGGCGGTCGGCATCCGCTTCGATGCGCACGGCATCGTAGGTCGCCCAGAAGCGGTCGATGTCGTCGCTACGCACCGGGGCTGGCGCTGCCAGCGCGGCGCCGGGCAACAGCAGTGCGACGATCAGGGGCAGGCAGCGGCGCATCCAGGCTCTCCAGTGGGGATCAGGGATGGGATGCGCGGTGCGGGCGGAAGGTTTAAGCCGGTTCAAGCCGGCTGCCCGGGCGCTTGATTGCCCGGGCCGCGGGTATGGGGTTTCGCGTCGCGTGGCAAAGTAGGGTAGAATGCCCACCCCCGCCACGCGGCTGGGGCAGTGCACCGGGCCGTTAGCTCAGTCGGTAGAGCAGAAGACTTTTAATCTTTTGGTCGAAGGTTCGAATCCTTCACGGCCCACCAATTGCATCAACGACTTAGGCGCCCTTGCGGCGCCTTTTTCGTGTCTCCGGAAAAATTAAGTGGATCCACGCTCAAGTGCGTTCCTCCTTCCGGGCGGTTGAACCACCGGCAGTTCATCGTCACCTTCGGCGATCCCGTGGAACGGAAAGTGCATCTTCATTTCCCGTCTGAAGAATCAAAATTCTGCCGACATTGGCGGAATTCCTCCGCATGAGCCACTACCCATGTCCACATGGGAATCATCAGTACAAGAAGGTCCTTGCCCAGCGCTGTGATGCTGTACTCCACATGTGGCGGTACTTCGTGGAAATCCTCCCGGCTGATCAACCCGTCACGTTCCAATTGCCGGAGGGTGCGCGTAAGCATGCGCTGGGTGATCCCCTTCATCCGTCGTGCGACCTCGGCATGACGCAGCGTTCCATACACGCCAAGCGCATGGATGATGCCCAGGGACCAGCGGCTACCAGCGTGCGCTAAAACCTCTCGGCGCAGTCCATCTTCGTCCTCGCTCATCCCGTCGCATATGGCTTGAGAGTGCCTTAGCAGTTCTTCCGGACTCATGAACGGTGCGGTCGGTATCATCGATGTGCCTTCTTACGTGTGGGCCAGTAGGCGAGCAGAATCGCCGCCATCGTACACACACAGGGCGATTTCCATGTCATCTCATATCAGCACTACCCCCTCTCGGTCGATCCTGGTGCTCGGCGCAGGCGAGCTTGGAATGCCTGTCATCCGGAACCTTGCACGTTTGGCCGTAAGTCATCCAGGCACACGGATCAGTGTGATGCTACGGGCGACGTCGATTGACTCAGAACTGCCGGAGAAGCAGCGGGTGGTCGATGAAATCCGCGCCTTGGGGGTGAATATCGTTGCTGGTGATCTGGTGACTGAATCGGTAGAGGCGTTGGCGGCTACCTTTGCGCAGTTTGACACAGTGATTGGATGCACCGGCTATGCCGCAGGCCGCGATACGCCAATGAAGGTTGCGCGTGCGGCGGTGAAGTCGGGTATTCCCCGCTACTTTCCTTGGCAGTTCGGTGTCGATTTCGATGCCATTGGGCGCGGTGGTCCCCAGGACCTGTTCGATGCCCAGCTGGACGTACGCGAGTATCTGCGTTCGCAGACTGCGATGGACTGGGTGATCATCTCTACTGGAATGTTCACCAGTTACCTCTTCGAGCCGGACTTCGGGGTGGTCGACCTGGTTGGGCATAAAGTGAACGCGTTGGGCTCGGCGAGCAATGCTGTCACCCTGACCACGCCGGATGACATCGGCGCAATGACAGCGCGCATCGTGTTCCACGCACCTGCGATCCGCAACGAGATCGTGTATCTGGCAGGCGATACCATCCGCTACGGTGACCTTCCGGATATTCTGCAGAAGGCGTTCGGGGAACCTTTCGAGCTGGTGATCTGGGGCGTACCCCAGCTCATGCAGGAACTGGCTAACGACCCGGGCAACATGATAAAGAAGTATCGCGCGGCCTTTGCCCAAGGGAGGGGCGTTGCGTGGGATGTGGAGCGAACCTTCAATGCGAAGATCGGGGCCGAGCTACAGGGCGTGCAGGCGTGGCTGGATTCCAACGTGCAGCGCTCCTGATTTGCCGCTGGATTGTGAGGAGGCGCCCGCTGGGCGCCTTTTTCATTGCCGTTCCCGCCCGCACGCTCACGATGGTCGCACGTCGCGGCACACCAGTTCACCAGTGGCTCGGTAACCGGCGTCAAACGGTGGAACCTTGGTCGTGGACCCCGTGTATATCCCTTGAGACGGCGGAAAAATTGTCGAGTGAGCTTAGGATCGGCAATGGTTCCACGTTCGGCGGGCGGAAAAATAGAGCGGCGCACCCGGTTGTTTTCAAAGGAGTCGCAAGCCTTCTTTTGATCTTTTGGTCGTAGGTTCGAATCCTACACGGCCCACCATTGCACTCAAAGACTTAGGCGTCCTTCGGGGCGCCTTTTTCTTTGGATCGTCCTCCGCCTCATGAGCAGGGGCAACGCGCTTCATTCTCCATCTGCGCCCATTCTGCGGCTACCCGCAGACCTTGCATGGGCAGACGATTGCCTGTCGCTCACGACTTCACTTTCTGGCTTCGGGACAGCACATAGGCAAGGACAGCGGCGATCCCGGCCGGGATCAGTACGGCCGCAAGCACGATCATCCAATGCCAGAAGCTGAAGCTGCTCATACGGTTGGGTCCTGGACAGGTGGCTCGAATCCTAACACCGCATAGTCAACGCTGCGGCGGCCTGTTTTGATGCACGTGCGGCATGGAGCGGCGTTGCTGGACGAAAATCCGGCGCAGATCGCGGAACATTCCCAAGGCCGTACGGGAGCGCAAAGCGGAACTGGACTATTTCATGCTCTCGGGGCTGGAGCCGCGCTTGAAGTGATACTCAACCAGCATCCACCCGCTATCGATCCCTGTATGGGCCCAGGTTTCGATGGATCCATCTGCCTGGCGACTCGTGACCGTGATCGCCTCGCCCTGCCGCCCTGAGGCGGGCAACTCCACGGTTGGGTCGCTGGATGTTCGAGTCAGCGGCTGCGGCTCAATCTGCCTGCGGACAATCGAGATATCTCCCCCAGAGGTGATGGGCGCATATCCGGGAGACCGGGCCTTGACCCACGCCAGAATGGACGCGGCCTCGACGGAGCCTGCCGGCCAGGTCGTCCGCGATTCCACGGTGGTGCGCGCCTTCACGGGTGCGGCTTGTGCACCGACCAGTGCCGGGCCGACAGACACACTCGTCAACAGCGCGATGCCGAAAGCAAGCGACTTCATCTGCATGGGAATTCCCTTTCTTGGACAGCGATCGATGGACGCCGTTCTGTGCGCCCTGTGCAGGCTACTTCGCCGTCGCAGCCTTGGCCTCTGCTGCCTCGCGTTCCGCCGCCACGGTGGCAGCCACATTCGCAGCGCGGGCGGCGGCGTTCGCGGCCCGCTCTGCCGCGGCACGATCCGCACTGAACTGCGCCTGCCGTTGGACGCTGTATTTGCGCTCCAGTTCCACTGATGCAGCGAAGCTGTCGGGATGCTTCGCGGCACAGGCCTGCTGCACCAGTTGCACCGCATGGTCGGTCAGCCCGGGCTGGAGGTTAGCGAGCAGGCAGTCGGCATACGGTGCGGATGCGGTTGGGCCTGCGGCCAGTGCGGCGACGATCATTGCATTCAACATGCATACCTCCTTGTAGGTTTGAACATGACGATGGACCGGTCCGGCCCGAGTATGGACCGCTTTGCGGCAGCGGGCTACTCGGCCCGCACCTCCCGGCACACCAGTTCCGCCAGGCTGCGGCAGGCGAAGAACAGCCCTTCCACCACCCCGGCGTCCAGATGCCGGTCCGGCGTGGCCATTTCCCGGCAGCGGTCGGCGGTGTGCAGCATTTCCGCCACGGTGAGCAGGCCGACGGCAGCCCGTTCCACCCGCGACAGGGCAACCCCACGCCCCGGGGAAACGTCGGCCTCAGGCCAGGGCAGGCCATCGGCACCCTCACCCGCGCGGATGCGTTTCAGGCAGCCCAGGAAGGTGCTCAGTTCGGGCGAAGGGTTGTCGTCGTCATCATCGATGCTGGCGGCGTATGAAGCATAGGGCGGACGTTCGGTCATCTCGGCTTCCTCGGCTCTGTCGTGGGCGTGCCACCGCGCAGAGCGGGTGGCGGGCGATGCGTGGCTGCAAGCCGGGATGACAGTAAGCAGTTAACCGGCGGATCCGAAGACCCCCACGCACCGCCCGCCATGAAGGCCGACGGATCACCCACCGGCATGGTCCATAGACAATGCCGGTGGGTGAGCGCAAACAACATGCTTACAGTCATCACGGGCTTGCAGGCCCGCTGCCACCCGTTGTCGGTGGCGCTGCATGGTGTTTACGCCTGCGACTGGATTTCAATGAGGATTCTCCGAAGAGAAATGCGGAACCAAGACGCGCGACGATGGTGACGCAGGCGCATCTGATGCGGCAAGCGACAGCACGCGACGTGTTGATGCTTAGGCCCGACTTATCGCGTTGGACGTTGTCGAGAACAGCCCGTGGTGGCGGCGATGCCGTGATGTGTCGCGTGGAAAGTGGACGTGACATTCGCCTGCAGTGGTGGCACGGCCTGCGAGTCGTACCCTCGAGAATCGGTGCATTTGCGACTACCGTGGTGTTGGCGTCTGACCGGCCCCAGCAAGGACCCGCAGGACCAGAGGATCGCGCCGCGCATCGGCGGTTCGGCGGCCTACCGCACCTTCCTGCGCGATGAACTGATGCCGCAGGTGCGCCAGCGCACCCGACCACCGACGAGCGTGCGTTGATCGGCGAATCGCTGGCCGGCCTGTTCGTGGTTGAGACACTGCTGCAGGAACCGACGCTGTTCAACAGCTACATCGCGCTCGATCCCAGCCTGTGGTGGAACCGTGGCACCTTGCTGGCCGGCGCAGCCACGCAGCTGCCGGCGGTGACGCAGGCAGGGCCACGCGTATTCCTGGCCAGCGCTGGGCAACCGGAACTGGCCAGTTCCACGGCGCAGCTGGCTACGTTGCTGCAACAGGCATCGCCGTCGCCGCTGGTGAAGTACCTGCCGCTGCCGGAGGAAACCCACGCCACGATCTATCACCCGGCCGCATTGCAGGCGCTGCGCAGGCTGTTCCCCGCGCCGCCAGATTCGCCCTGACCGCACTGGCACCGGCTTGCACCGCATGCAAGGATGTGGCAGCGGCGCCATCCGGTGCGCCGCCCGTAACGGGAGTGTGCAGATGCAGCGTGTGCGTGGATGGAGTGTGGCGGCCTGTCTGGCCGTAAGTGGCTGTGCGATGTCGGTGGCGCCACCGGCGGCGCAGAGTGAGGCAAAGCAGAGCGCGTCTACCGTCGCGCCGGGTGTGGTGCTGCCGGATACCGAGGCGCTGCGCGTGCACGATCCGGTCGGCCGCGATTACCCGGTGTGGGTGGCGTTGCCGGCCGACTACGCCGCACATCCGAAAAAGCGCTATCCGGTACTGTACGTGACCGACGCGCTGTACAGCTTCCCGCTGGTACGCAGCGTGCGACACATGGTGAGCCAGCAGGGCGTCAACATCGAAAACTTCATCCTGGTCGGGCTGCCGCCGCAGGAGGGGCTGACCTCCAGGCAGAGCCGCTCGCGCGACTACACGCCCAGCGACCCGGCACGTACCAATCCGCGGGAATACAGTGATGACGTCAGCTATGGCGGTGCCGCGCACTATCGCGACTTTCTTGCCGAACAGGTGCTGCCGATGATCGATGCGCGGTACCGCACCGATCCGGCGCGGCGTGCCTATGCAGGCCATTCCTATGGTGGCTTGTTCGGCGCCTATGTGTTGACCACGCGCCCGGACATGTTCCGGACCTACATCCTGTCCAGTCCGTCGCTGTGGTTCGATGAGCATCGCGTGCCGCGCATGCAGGCGGAGGCCAAGGCGCCGACGCAGCCGACCACGGTGGTGCTGTCGGTAGGCAGCTTTGAAACGGTCAAACCCGAGCCGCGTTATTTCGCCCGCAACGACCTGCTTCGCGACAACGCCGAATTCGCCGAGCAGCTGCGCAGCAGCGGCCGGTCGTTGAAGGTGGAGAACATGGTGATCGATGACGAGGATCACTTCACGGTCTACCCGGACACGATCACGCGCGCGCTGCTGAGGGTGTTCCCGGGCACCGGGCCGTACAGCAGCGGTTGATGACGGAGGTCATCCACGCAGGACGTGGATGGATACCTCACGCCGCCTGTGCATCCGGCCCGGTCAATACGCCCACATCCGCGTGGCGGAAGCACAGCCGGATGGCATCGAGCAGCTCGCTCATGTTGTACGGCTTGGGCAGGAAATGGATGCCGTCGCGCAGCTGCGGCAGGACGGCGTGCTGGTCCATGCCCGATGTCACCAGGATCGGCAGTTGGGGATGCAGGCCACGGACCCGGTTGGCGGCTTCAATGCCGCTGATCAGGCCCAGATTGACATCGGTGAACAGCAGGTCGAACCGCTCACCGGCGGCCAGCAGTCCAAGCGCTGCTTCGGCAGAGCTCACCCCCACCACGTGGCAGGCCTGGCTTTCCAGCGCCATGCGGCTCAGTTCGCGGGTCTCCTCCGCGTCCTCGATCAGCAGGACGCGCGGCTCAACGTGGCGCTTGGACAGCAACATGACGCGACAACTCCGGACTGCAACGGTGAAAAGGCGCGCAAGTATGCGCAACCCGGTAGTGATCCCGGCGTGCACGGCAAGCCACGTGGGTGTTACAGGCGAGGGCGCCGGCGCACGCCCCAGGCCAGGACCGCGACCGCAAGCAGGGCCGTGCCGATGCGCAGGCTGGTGGCCTGCCAACCCAGCGCGGCGGCGTCATCCAGGCTGAACACGTTCCAGGCCAGGTTCATCGACACATGCAGCACCAGGCCGCACCATAGGGTGTTGCCATCCAGGCGGTCCAGCCAGGCGAAGACGAAGCCGCCCAAGGCAATCACCGCGCCGACGAACAGTGCCACCCCGCCGCCATCGAAACCGCCGAATCCAAGCCAGTGCACCATGCCGAACAACAGGGCCTGCGGCAGTGCGAGCAATGGCCACGGGCCGCGTACGATCTTCACCAGCAGAATGAAACCCAGGCCGCGGAACAGAATCTCCTCGGCCAGCGGGAACAGAACGGCCAGCATCGTCGCATCGAGTGCGGTGAGCGCCGTATTGGGTCGGCCGAGCACGGCCAGGCCCACCCAGCAGGGCAGGCTGGCCAAGAGCACCCATAGCGGGCCGCGCACCCCGTTGCCGTGCAGGCCGAGGCTTTCGGCCAACCCCATGTGGCGCGGACGCAGCAGCAGGGCCAGCAGTACGGCCACCAGCACCGCCAGGGCGTTGTCGAGCAGGCTGCCGCCATAGGGGATCGGCAGGCCGGGGATGGGCCGCCCCAGCGCCGCCGCGATGTCGCGTACGTTCAGCCCCAGGCCCGTTCCCAGCAGGACCAGCAGGATCCGGGCGGCAGTCGGCAGGCGGGACAGGACACTCATCAGCGCATTCCATGCGGGACCAGGCCGCAGTGTGCGAGGCGGCGCGACGCAGGGCACGCGCCGGAAGTCCCCCTGCCATCGGTCATGCGTTGCCGGACAGTCATCGCAGAGCAGGTAGAGTCCAGAGCAGACCCGACAGGAGCGATGCCGATGCTGTGCCCCGTGTGCAAGACCCAGACCCTGCAGATGGCCGAGCGCCATGGCATCGAGATCGACTACTGCCCGGATTGCCGCGGCGTGTGGCTGGATCGTGGCGAACTGGACAAGATCATCGAGCGCGCCAATACCGGTGCGGCGGTGCCGCCACCGCCACCGGCACAGGCACAACCGATGTCGGCGCCACCGCCGGTGATGCACCGCGACACCCGCCACCTTGGCCAGCGCCACGACGAAAACCGTGGCCAGCACGGTTACGGCTACAAGAAAAAGAAGAAAGAAAGCTTCCTGTCCGACCTGTTCGATTTCTGACAGGCCCGCGGGGCAGAGGCGATCCCGGGGGCATCAGGCCCGGCGCAGGATGAACTCGCGATCGCGGCTGTCGCCGACGATGAAGTCGTATTCGCCGGCCTTGCTGCAACCGTAGCGCGCGTAGAAGCGCTGTGCGCCGAGGTTCTCCTCCCAGACGCCGACCCACAGGGTGCGGCGCTGCGGCGTATCCAGCCAATGCAGGAACGCCTCCATCAGGCGTGCCCCGTGGCCGTCGCCCTGGTACGCCGCCAGCACATACAGGCGTTTGAGTTCGATGTCGCCCTCGCGGGCATCGACATGCGGCAGGGTGTTGGCTCCTGCGGCCAGATAGCCAACCACCGCGTCGCCATCGAGCAGCAACCAGACCGCGCTGCGCGGATCGGACAGCTCGATGCGCTGCGGCTGCGTGCTGTAGTGCGCGTGCAGGAACGCATGCAGATCCTGTGGCGGATAGGAATCGCCCCAGGTTTCGGTGTAGGTGGCGATGGCGATCGCTGACAGCGCTTCAGCGTCGGCGAAGGTGGCGCGGCGGATCTGCAAGGCCATGGTGCAAGCTGCGAAAGAACGTGCCGCAGTGTAGCCGGCCCCGGTCTGAACCGGGGCCGGATGCTGCATGCATTGCGCCGGCTAGAACCACATGCGCACGCCCGCCACCCAGCGCGTGTCGCGCGCGTGGTCGCCGGCATAGTCGGCGGTATCGCCGAAACTGCGCTCATGGGTGATGCCGATGTAGGGCGCGAAGCGACGGCTGAACTCGTAGCGCAGGCGCAATCCGGCCTCGACCTTGTTCAGGCCGCGCCCGATGCCGTACTCCGGCTCGTCCTTGCTGGCCACGGTGGCCTCCACCAGCGGCTGCAGGATCAGCCGGTTGGTCAGCAGCACGTCGTACTCCACTTCGGCCTTGGCCAGCAGCTGTCCGCCGGAGCCGGCATAGAGCGTGGCCGAACTCTCGAACTTGTACGGCGCCAGGCCCTGGATGCCGATGGCCGCCCAGGTTCGGGAATCGGCGGGTCGGAAGTCCTGGCGAACGCCCACCAGCACATCCCACCAGGGCGACACGCTGCGCCCGTACAGTGCTTCCACCGCCGAGGATTCGGTGCGGCCCTCACTGCGCTCGCCGTCGGTGCGCAGCCACAGGCGGTTGATGTTGCCACCGATCCAGCCGGTGGCCTCCCAGGCCTGGCCGTTGCTGTTTTTGCCGTCCCAATGCTCCAGGCGGTCGATCAGCAGCAGGCTGTTGATATCCGGCGCATGCTCCATCGCGCCATGGGCGATGGGCGGGAACGCGGCGGCACGATCGGCGTCGGTGGGCACTGGAATGGGCTCGCGCGGCTCGGTGGTCGCGGACGTGCCGTGACCCATCGCCGCGTGATCCATCTGCGAGTGATCCATCTGCGAGTGATCCATCGTCGAGTGATCCATCGTCGAATGATCCATCTGCGAGTGATCCATCTGCGAGTGATCAACCGCGTCTTCGGCAGTGGGCTGCTTGGTCTTCGGTGCCGGTGCCGGTGCGGGCGTGGGCATGCCATGGCCCGCGTGCGACTGTGCGAAAGCAGGCAGTGCGACGGTCAGGGCCATCGCCAGCAGGCTGGGGGAGAAAAGGGAGCGTCTCATTCTTCGATCCTCACTTCGCGCATCATCCCCGCTTCCATGTGGTAAAGCAGGTGGCAGTGATAGGCCCAGCGGCCGAGCGCATCGGCGCGCACGCGGTAGCTGCGGCGGGTGCCGGGCGGCATGTCCACCGTGTGCTTGCGCAGCTGGAAGTTGCCCTGCGCGTCCTCCACGTCGCTCCAGACGCCATGCAGGTGGATCGGATGCTGCATCATCGTGTCGTTGACCAGCACGATGCGCATGCGCTCGCCGTAGTTCAGGCGCAGTGGCTCGGCGCTGGCGAATGGAATGCCGTCGAACGACCAGGAGAACTTCTCCATGTGGCCGGTCAGGTGCAGCTCGATCTCACGGCTGGGCTCGCGGCCATCGGGATCGTCGAACAGGCTGCGCATCGCGCCGTAGGTCAGCACCTGGCGGCCGTTGTCGCGCAGGCCGATGCCTGGATCGTCCAGCTTGGGATCGGTGGCCGAGCTCTGCATGTCCACCAGCGGATTGTTGCGTTCGCTGGCCGGGTGCTGCGGTGCCTTGCCGGTGGTGGTCGCGCCGCCATGCGCGCCGTGCCCCATGCTGGCGCCGCAGCCGCCTTCCATGCCTTTCATCGCGGCCATGTCATGACCGCCGTGGCCGCCGCCCATGTCGTGACCCATGTCGCTCATCGTCAGCAGCGGGCGCGGGTCGCGGGCGGGAACCGGCGCCTGCAGGCCGTGGCGCACCGCCAGGGTGCCGGCCGCGTAGCCGGTGCGGCCCATGTCCTGGCAGAAGATGGTGAACGCATCCTGCCCGCTGGGTTCGACCAGCACATCGTAGGTCTCGGCGGGGGCGATGCGGAACTCGTCGATGCTGACCGGATGGATGTACTGGCCATCGGCAGCGACCACGGTCATCTTCAGGCCGGGAATGCGCACGTCGAAGTAGGTCATCGCGGCGCCGTTGATGAAGCGCAGCAGCACCTTCTCGCCGCTGCGGAACAGCCCGGTCCAGTTGCCGGCCGGCGCGGTGCCGTTCATCAGGTAGGTGTACGTATGCGCGTTGATGTCGGAGATGTCGGTGGGTGTCATCCGCATCCGCCCCCACATGCCTCGGTCGGACAGCGCCGCGGACCAGCCATCGCGGCGCACATCACGCACGAAGTCGGGCAGGGTGCGCTTGTAGTAGTTGTCGTGCTCGGCGAGCTTCTTCATGCGCCGGAACAGTGCACCCGGGTCCATGTCGGTCCAGTCCGACAGCATGATCACGTGCTCGCGGTCGTGCCGGTACGGGGCCGGCTCGGCCGGGTCGATGATCAGTGCGCCGTACAGGCCGGCCTGCTCCTGGAACATCGAGTGGCTGTGATACCAGTACGTGCCCGACTGCTTGAGCTGGAAGTGGTAGTGGTAGGTCTCGCCGGGACCGATGCCGTTGAAGCTCAGGCCCGGGACGCCATCCATGTTGGCCGGCAGCAGGATGCCGTGCCAGTGGATCGAGGTCGGGTGGCGGTCCAGCGTATTGCGTACGAACAGATCCACGGTCTGGCCCTCGCGCCAGCGCAGGATCGGTGCCGGTAGTGAGCCGTTGACGGTGATCGCCGGCCGGGTGCGACCGGTGAAGTTGGCCAGCGATTCGCCGATGGCCAGTTCCACGCGGGTATCGGTCAGCACGGCCGGTGCGCCGGCCAGGCGCGGGGCGGCACTGGCAGCGGCGAGCGCGCGCTGCGGCACGCCGACCGCGGCGATGCCGGCAACCACGCCGCCAGCGGCGAGACCCTGAACGAACAGGCGGCGCGACGGCATGGGCAGGGCGCCCGGGCCGGGGGGAATACGGGTATTCATGGTGGTGACTCCAGACACGGTGGGACGCCGGCAGTGGGCCGGCTTGAGTGCGCGTGGCGCACGACGCGTGTGGATCAGGCGATGGGGGGGCGGGAAAGTGGCGGCAACGGCGGCGCCGGGCGGCCGTTGGCCGGCATCGGCTGCGGTGTCAGCGACAGGCCGGGACCGGCCATGAAGGGCAGCGCCTGCACCGCCAGCAGGGGATGCTGGGCACAGCTGCGCACGCAGTCCTTGATCTGGCAATGCGCATCGTGGGCCGCCGGTTGGGCCTGCGGCGCCTCGTCGGCGGACATGGCGGCGTGGTGATGGCAGTCGGCGTCGCCCGCCATCGTCGCCATCATCACGTGGGCCATGCGGCCCATCTCCTCATGACCGCTGGCCATGGCCGCGTTCAGCCCGTTGAGCAACAGGCTGAGCATGAGCACGACGCGGAGCAGGGTCGAGGCCAGGGACATGACGCTAATCTAGCCGCAAGCGGGCCCGGATGCACTTCCGGCTGAATGGCCGGTTCAAGATTGGAGCGGGACAAGGGTGCGTGATCGCGAGCCAACAGCGCCGCGCATACCCCGCAAGCGCGAGGCGGGGCTGACCCACCGTCCGCCGGGCACGGCCCGGCGCTACCCCTCTTCGCGCACGATCTCCACCAGGCGCGGACCATAGCGGCTGAGCTTGGTGCCACCGATGCCGCCGACCCGGGCCAGCTCGTCCAGGCTGGTGGGGCGCTGTTCGGCGATGTTGCGCAGGGTACTGTCGTGGAAGATCACGAAGGCCGGCACGTTCTGCTCGCGGGCCAGTTCGGCACGCAGGCCGCGCAGGGCATTGAACAGGGCCAGATCCTGCGGGGGGACCGACAGACCGGTGCGCTGCGCGCTGCGTTCGCGGCCAGCGCTGGTCGCAGCCTCGCGGCGCATGTTCACCGTGCGGCGGCCCTTCAGTACGTCGCGGCTGGCATCGGTCAGGCGCAGTCCGCCGTGGCCTTCGCTGTCCACTTCGAGCAGGCTGGCGGCCACCAGCTGGCGGAACACGCTGCGCCAGGTCCGTGCATCCAGGTCGCGGCCGATGGCGTAGGTGCTGAGCTGGTCATGACCTTGCTGGCGCACCTTCTCGTTCTCGCTGCCGCGCAGGATGTCGATCAGGTGGCCGACGCCGTAGCGCTGGCCGCTGCGGTAGACGCAGCTCAGTGCCTTCTGCGCGGGAACCGTCGCGTCCCATGCCGCTGGCGGGGTCAGGCAGTTGTCGCAGTTGCCGCAGGGGCGGGGATAGGTCTCCCCGAAGCCGGCCAGCAGCACCTGGCGGCGGCATTGCATGGATTCGCAATAGCCGAGCAGGTGGTCGAGCTTGGACCGCTCCAGCTGCTTGCGTTCCTCGCCGGCTTCGGACTGCTCGATCATCTGCTTGAGCAGCACGACGTCGCCCAGGCCGTAGCACAGCCACGCTTCGGCCGCTTCACCATCGCGGCCGGCGCGGCCGGTTTCCTGGTAGTAGCCTTCCATCGACTTGGGCAGATCGGTATGCGCAACGAAGCGCACGTCCGGCTTGTCGATGCCCATGCCGAAGGCGATGGTGGCGCACATGACGATGCCGTCCTCGCGCAGGAAGCGGCGCTGGTTGTCCGCGCGGACGTCGGCGGGCAGGCCGGCGTGATAGGGCAGGGCGTTGAAGCCCTGCCCGCGCAGGTACTCGGCGGTTTCCTCGACCTTGCGCCGCGACATGCAGTAGACGATGCCCGCCTCGCCGCGATGGCCGCGCAGGAAATCGGTCAGCTGCTTGCGTGCGTTGTCCTTCTGCACCACGGTGTAGCGGATGTTGGGGCGGTCGAAGGAGCTGACGAAATGGCGGGCATCCTGCAGGTCCAGGCGTTCGGCGATCTCGCGCTGGGTCGGCGGATCGGCGGTGGCTGTCAGGGCAATCCGGGGAATCTGCGGCCAGCGCTCGTGCAGCACCGTCAGCTGGCGGTACTCGGGGCGGAAGTCATGGCCCCATTGCGACACGCAATGGGCTTCGTCGATCGCGAACAGGGCGATCCGGCTGCGCGAGAGCAGGGACAGGAAGCGACCCGTCAGCAGGCGCTCCGGTGCGACATAGAGCATGTCCAGCTCGCCGGCCAGCAGTTCGCGTTCGACGCGGCCGGCAGTGTCCGCGTCCAGCGTCGAGTTCAGGTATTCGGCGCGCACGCCCAGCTGGCGCAGGGCTTCGACCTGGTCCTGCATCAGCGCGATCAGCGGTGAGATGACAATGCCGCATCCGTCGCGCAGCAGGGCGGGCACCTGGTAGCACAGCGACTTGCCACCGCCGGTGGGCATCAGCACCAGGGCATCGTGACCGGCAGCGACGTGCTCCACGATGTCCTGCTGCGGACCACGGAAATCGTCGTAACCAAAGACGCGGTTGAGCAGGTCGTGCGCGGGACGGGAAGCCATCGCGCTAGTTTACCCCGGAGGGAGGGGTAGGGGTTCGGCAGGGCTGCGCCCTGCACCTGCAGAGGCAACTGCAACGGCAACGGCCGGAGCAAAAGCGGGTTTCCTGTGAGTTGGCGGGGTGGGTCCGGTTGCGGGGGACGCCGCAAGTACGTCCCTGTAGGCTCGGTCGCGCCATCCATGGCGCTCACGCCCCCGCAACCGGACCCACCCCGCCTTCGACAGATTTCCACGATCTGTCAGGCCATGCCTTGGGGTCGGATCCGTTTTCCGCAGGAAAACGGATCCGACCCCATTCTGTTTGTCGATATCTGACAGATTTCATCCACGCAGGGCGTGGATGGCCCACCGTCACCGGGAACCTGTCGGAGGCGGGGCGGTGTGGGCTTGCAGGACCGTTGGCGCCATGGATGGCGCCATCGAGCCCCCATGGACGGGTTTACGGCGTGTCCTGCAAGCCCACACCGCCCCGCCCAATAAGCAGACCGCCCAGAGCCGGCTGTTGTCTTTGACGTTGCACTGGCTTGCAGCGGGTGCAGGGCGCAGCCCTGCCAAACACCCCCAACCCTTACTGGAGCAGGGAGCGCAGCATCCACGCATACTTCTCGTGGGTCTGCAGCCGCTGGGTCATCAGATCCTCGGTCGGGGCATCATCGCCCTTGGCCGCCACTTCCAGCACTTCACGCGCCGTACGGCAGACCGCTTCGTTGGCGACCACCAACTGGCGTACCATTTCCCGCCAGTCCGCACTGTCGGTCAGGCCCGGCTCCTCGGCGATCGAGGTCAGCGCAGCGAACTCCCGGTAGGAGCCCGGGGCATTGAAGCCCAGCGCGCGGATGCGCTCGGCCACATCGTCCAGGGCCGCCCATTGCTCGGTGTACTGTGTTTCAAACATGGTGTGCAGCGAGTTGAACATCGACCCGGTCACGTTCCAGTGGAAGTTGTGCGTCTTCAGGTAGAGCGTGAACGCGTCAGCCTGGAAGCGCGACAGACCGTCGGCGATCTTCTTGCGGTCGCCCTGGGTGATCCCGATATCGATATTGGGGGCCGACGGCGCCGCAGCGGCAAGCTTCTGCTTGCCGGTCTTGGCCTTGGTCGGGCTCTTGGTCTTCGCCATGGGGTTCCTCCTTGTGGAATCGTTGGTCTTCACAATAAATCAGTCTTGACGACTGGTCGCTTTCAAAGTTTTAAACGAACCGATTGATGAACGCTATCGACAAAATGCCGCAGTCCCGCCTGCGCCAACAGCGCGCCGCCATCGACGGCGCAATGAGCCGCGACCGGGGCCGTTTGCTGGGGATGCTCTCGCGTTGCCAGGCCAAGCCACAGGATGCGGCACTGGCCGCTACCTTCGAGCAGGCCTTGCAGGCGTCGGTGCAGCGCCGGCAGATACGGGCGCAGCAGCAACCAGCCATTACTCTGGACCCCCAGCTGCCGATTGCGCGTGAAGCCGATGCCATCATCGCGCTGATCCGGGATCACCAGGTGGTGGTGATCGCGGGCGAAACGGGCTCGGGCAAGACCACCCAGCTGCCCAAGCTGTGCCTGGCCGCCGGCCGTGGCCAGGCCGGCATGATCGGCTGCACCCAGCCGCGCCGGATCGCCGCACGCGCGGTGGCCAGCCGCGTGGCACAGGAGCTGCAGAGCGAGCTGGGCCAGCTGGTCGGCTACCAGGTGCGCTTCAACGACAAGGTCAGCGAGGACAGCCGCATCAAGTTCATGACCGACGGCATCCTGCTGGCGGAGATCGCCAGCGACCGCTGGCTGTCGAACTACGACACGATCATCGTCGATGAAGCGCATGAACGCAGCCTCAACATCGACTTCCTGCTCGGCTATCTGAAGCAGCTGCTGCGCAAGCGTCCGGACCTGAAACTGATCGTCACCTCGGCCACCATCGACACCGGCCGTTTCGCCCAGCATTTCGATGACGCGCCGGTGATCAGCGTGGAGGGCCGTACCTATCCGGTCGAGGTGCGCTACCGCGCGCTGGAAGGCGAGGGCGGGCAGGAGGGCGAACGCACCGTCAACGATGCGATCGTGTCGGCGGTCGACGAGATCACGCGCCTGGATGCGCGCGGCGATGTGCTGATCTTCCTGCCGGGTGAACGTGAGATCCGCGACGCCCACCAGTCGCTGGAGCGACGCCGGTACCGCAATACCGAGGTGCTGCCGTTGTATGCGCGGCTGTCCAACCAGGATCAGGACCGGGTGTTCAACCCGGGCCCGAACCGGCGCATCGTGCTGGCCACCAACGTGGCCGAGACCTCGCTGACGGTGCCGCGTATCCGTTATGTGGTCGATCCGGGCTTCGCCCGCGTCAAGCGTTACAGCCCACGCAACAAGCTTGACCGCTTGCACATCGAGCCGATCTCGCAGGCCAGCGCCAACCAGCGCAAGGGCCGCTGCGGCCGCATCGCCGAGGGCATCTGCTACCGCCTGTATGCGGAGGCCGATTTCCAGGCCCGGCCGGAGTTCACCGATCCGGAGATCCGCCGGTCCAGCCTGGCCGGGGTGATCCTGCGCATGCTGCAGTTGGGTCTGGGCCGCATCGAGGATTTTCCTTTCCTGGAAGCACCGGACGAACGTGCGGTGGCCGACGGCTGGCAGCAGCTGACCGAGCTGGGCGCGATCGACAGCGAGCGGCGCATGACCGCGATCGGCAAGCAGATGGCGCGCCTGCCGGTGGATGTGAAGCTGGCCCGCATGCTGGTGGCGGCACAGGCGGCCGGCTGCCTGCGGCCGATGCTAGTGATCGCCTCGTTCCTGGGCATCCAGGACCCGCGCGAGCGACCGGCCGAGGCACGGGGGGCCGCCGACGCCGCGCACGCCCAGTTCGCCGACGGCCGTTCCGAATTCGTCGGCGTGCTGCGCCTGTGGGATGCCTACCGGCAGGCCCACGAAGACCTGACCCAGTCCAAGCTGCGCGACTGGTGCGGGCGGCATTTCCTTGGATTCCTGCGCATGCGCGAGTGGCGCGAGCTGCATCGCCAGCTGCGCCTGCTGTGCGAGGAACTGGGCTGGAAGGAAGAGCCCGTGGAAGCCGCGATGGCACCGTTGCTGGCGGGCAGCAGTGCGCCGGCGGCCGCACGTGATGACGCGGCAGCGGTGAAAGCCACGCGGGGCCAGCTGCACCGCGCTGCCCGCCTGGCCCGCGAGGGCAAGGCCGACGCCGTGCCGGCACCGGTGGCGGCGCGGGCGCAGAAAGAGCAGGCTCCTGCCGGCGGCGGCTTCAGTGAACGCGTGCGGGCCTCGGCCTATCAGACGCTGCATCGTGCACTGGTGGCGGGCCTGCCTACCCAGATCGGCCATCGCACCGAGAAGGGGGATTTCCTCGCGCCGCGCCAGCGCCGATTCCTGCCGTTCCCCGGTTCCGTGCTGTCCAAGCGGCCGCCCCCCTGGTTGCTGGTGGCCAACCTGCTCGACACGCAGAAGGTGTGGGGCATGACCCTGGCGGCGATCGAGCCGGACTGGGTGATCGCCGAACTGCCGCACCTGCTGCTGCGCAAGCACTTCGACCCGCATTGGTCGCGTGCGCAGGGCCAGGTGCTGGCATCGGAACAGATCAGCCTGTTCGGTCTGGTGCTGGCGCCGAAGAAGCCGGTGCACTACGGACGCATCGCACCGGGCGAGGCGCACGACATCTTCGTGCGGCAGGCGCTGGTGACCGGCGAGATCAACACCCGCGCCAGCTTCGTGGCAGACAACCAGAAGGTGCTGGAGGTGGCGCGCGAGGAAGAAGCCAAACTGCGCCGGGCCGGCATCGTTGCCGATGAGAACTGGCAGGCGCGCTGGTATCTGGACCGGGTTCCCCCCCACATCCATTCGGCATCCGGCCTGGACGCCTGGTGGAAGGAACTGCCGCCCGGACAGCGCAAGGGGTTGCACTGGACGCTGGCGGACCTGCTGCCGGGCGAAGGCAGCGAACAGGAGCGTTATCCGAAGTATCTGCCGCTGGGCCAGGCAAGGCTGCCGCTGCACTACCGTTTCGAGCCAGGTGCCGAAGATGATGGTGTCACCCTGGAGGTGCCGCTGCACCTGCTCAACGCGCTCGATCCAGTGCAGCTGGGCTGGCTGGCGCCAGGCTTCGTCGCCGACAAGGCGGCAGCGCTGATCCGCAGCCTACCCAAGGCGATGCGCCGCAATTATGTGCCGGCCCCGGATTTCGGCCGTGCGTTCCATGAGGCGTTCCCCAATGCCAGTGCCGATGCGATTACCGGCGAACTGGCACGCTTCCTGTCGCGCGCGACCGGCGCCCCAGTCGCGGCGACTGATTTCGATCCGGAGTCCATCGAGCCGCATCTGCACATGAATCTGCGCCTGCGCGACGAGCAGGGCAAGGTGCTGGCCACCTCACGTGACCTCGACGCGTTGCGTGCCCGATTCGGCGGCCGTGCCGGTGATGCCTTTGCCGCACGTGCCGGTCGCGAGATGGCGGCCGATGGACTGCGCACCTTCCCGACTGCGCCGATTCCACTGCAGGTACCCGGTGAGGCTGGCGTGCCCGCCTATCCGGCGCTGCTGGACGAGGGTGACAGTGTGGCCCTGCGCATCTTCGCCGACCGCCAGCAGGCCGAAGAGGCCCATCCACTGGGCGTGCGCCGGCTGCTGGAGATCGCCCTGGCCGACAAGGTCAAGCAGGCCCGCAAGCAGCTGCCGGTCGGTGCCAAGACGGGCCTGTTGTATGCGGCGATCGAATCGCAGGAGCGCCTGCGTGGCGATCTGGTGGATGCGGCGATGAACGCCGTGCTGGCCGAAGGACTGGAAGACATCCGCGATGCGGCGGCCTTCGAACAGCGCCGCGAGCATGCAGCCAAGGCCCTGTTCGGCGAGGCGATGTCGCGGCTGAAGCTGGCCGAGACCATCCTGGCGCTGGTGGCGGAACTCAAGCCGATGCTGGAAGCGCCGTTGATGGGCTGGGCACGGGGCAACCTGGACGACATGGAAGCGCAACTGGCGGGATTGATCCACCCCGGCTTCCTGCGCGACACACCGGCTGATGCGCTGGCCCAGTATCCCCGTTACCTGAAGGCGATGATCCTTCGCACCGAACGTGCCAAGCGTGACCCACCGCGTGACCAGGCGCGCATGCTGGAACTGCATCCGTTCCTGGAGGCGCTGGCTGCCGGTGAACAGCAGGGCCTGCGCGAGCGGCCACAGTGGCAGGCGCTGCGCTGGGATCTGGAGGAGCTGCGGGTTTCGCTGTTCGCCCAGGAACTGGGGGCGCGCACCGGCATCTCGGCCAAGAAGCTGGCGCAGCGGGTGGCGGCACTGCGCCAGGCATGAAGCGTGCAGCCGGGCAGTGCCCGGCTGCATTCGAACGGGTCGCGCGTTACTTGGTGCGGCGGACCTTGGGCTGGGTATTGACGCCCTCGACCTTCAGGTACCACACACCCATCACGCCCGGGGTGATGCTGACCTTGGGCGATTGCCTGCGGACACCGGAAATTGACGTCGTGTCGGTCTGCTCCCATTGCTGGCCGTTGTCCAGCGAATAGATGCGGCCCTTGCCGAAGCCGCGGAACTCGCCCTGCAGCACACCGGTGATCGGCTCATTGCTGCCGAAGTCGAAGAAGCCACGGTTCTTGCGGATCACTTCCTGCCGCCCCTCCTCGCGCGCTTCCTCGCGCACGGCGGCGACCGCCTCGGTGGCGGCGGCTTCGACCTTGCCCTGCAGCCAGCGGTTGAGCGAGGCCAGTTCGGCAGCGCTGAGCTTGTCCAGGCCGGCGGCCTTGAACTCGGCCGGTGACATCTGCTGCTGCAGGTCGCCCTCCACCACGCGCTGCGCCAGGGCGGGCGCGGACAGGGACAACAGCACGGCGGCACAGGCCAGCAGCCGTGGACGGGCGCGCAGGACAATGGAAGGCATGACAGGTCTCTCCGGGGTTTGTCCGCGAGTGTAGCGGCATGTGCTCATGCCCGGCGATGCAGCGATGGCGATTGTCCCTGAACGGTGCCGGCGCTAGTGTAGGGGCCTCTGTCTTGCCTGCTCGATGCTGTGAACCGCGCTTCCGTCCCCGGCCTGGATGCCTTGTTGAACCGTCCCTCGGCAGCGGTGCTGCCCGCTCCGCTGCGCCAGGCCCTGCGCGAGTACTGGGAAGCTGCCGGTACTGACACGCAGATGCGCGCCAGCTGGTCGGTGCTGGGCGATACCCTTGATGCCCTGTCGATGCTCTCGGCGGACGAAGGCGCGGTGGTCGCGGCCCTGCTGTTCGACCTGCCCGGCCTGCGCGCCCACCTGGAGCAGTTGCCGCTCGGTAGCCACCGGGCGGCGGTGATCGGCCTGCTCGACGGCCAGGACGCGGCCGACCCGGTATGGGCGCTGCACGCCGGTCGCGAGGCCGGACGCAACAGTGAGGGCCTGCGCCGGCTGCTGCTGGCGATCATCCGCGACCTGCGGGTGGTGCCGATCCTGCTGGCGCGGCAGCTGGCGCGCATGCGCGCGGCCGACAGGCTGGAGGAGGAGCAGCGCCGCGCGCTGGCCCAGCTGACCCGCGACATCCATGCCCCGCTGGCCAACCGCCTGGGCATCTGGCAGCTGAAGTGGGAGCTGGAAGACCTGGCGTTCCGCCATCTGGAGCCGGACACCTACCGGCGCATCGCCCGCGAGGTGGATGAAACGCGCATCGCCCGCGAGCGTTACGTCGAGAACGTCAAGAAGGTGCTCTCGCGCGAACTGTCGGCCCAGGGCATCAAGGCCGAGGTCAGTGGGCGGCCGAAGCACATCTACAGCATCTGGCGGAAGATGCAGAAGAAGCGGCTGGCGTTCGACCAGCTGTATGACATCCGTGCGGTGCGGGTGATGGTCGACGACGTCGCGGCCTGCTACGCCGTGCTGGGCGTGGTGCACGCGCTGTGGGCGCCGGTGCCGAGCGAGTTCGATGATTACATCGCCCGACCCAAGGCCAACGATTACCGTTCGCTGCACACCGCCGTCGTCGGCCCGGAAGGGCGCACCATCGAAGTGCAGATCCGTACCCACGAGATGCATGCGCAGGCCGAACTGGGCGTGGCCGCGCACTGGAAGTACAAGGAAGGTGGCAAGGGCGCCGAAAAGTCCTTCGACCGCAAGATCACCTGGATGCGCCAGCTGCTCGAGCAGGCGCAGGACGGGCAGGGCAATGAACTGGCCGGGGCACTGGATGCGGAGCTCACCGAGGACCGCGTCTATGCGCTGAGCCCGAAGGACGAAGTGCTGGATCTGCCGCAGGGGGCCACGCCGCTGGACTTCGCCTACCAGGTGCACACCATGGTGGGACACCGCTGCCGCGGCGCCAAGGTCAACGGCCGCATCGTGCCGTTGACCTACCGCCTGCGCAGCGGCGACCGGGTGGAGATCCTTACCGGCAAGGAGGCCGACCCGCGCCGCGACTGGCTGATACCGGCCAACGGCTTCCTGGCCAGCAACCGCTCGCGCGAGAAGGTACGCAGCTGGTTCCACAAGCTCGACCGCGCGCGCAACGTGCAGGCCGGCCGCGAACTGCTGGAGCGCGAGCTCAAGCGGCTCGGGCTGCAGCATTCGGACCTGGCGGCCGCGGCGAAGAAGTTCCATGCCGACAGCGTCGACGACCTGTACATCCAGGTCGCGCTGGGCGATACCGGCCCCAACCAGATCAGCCGCGCGCTGCTGGAGGCCGAGCGTGCGGCCAGCCAGCCAGCGCCGCCGCCGACCCTGCCACGCCCGACCGCACGGCGCGAGAACCTGGGCAAGTCCAAGTTCACCGTGCAGGGCGTGGGTAATCTGCTGGTGCAGCTGGCACGCTGCTGCCAGCCGGTGGCGGGCGAACCTATCGTCGGCTACCTGACCCGTAGCCGGGGTGTCACGGTGCATCGCGCAGACTGTGCAGCGCTGGCCCGCCTTGCCGCGGCCAGCCCGCAACGCATCCTGCCGGTGGAATGGGGGCAGGCGGGCGGCGGTTACGAAGTGGACGTGGTGGTCGATGCGGTCGATCGCCGCTGGCTGCTGAAGGACATCACCAACCTGATCGCCCAGGAAGACGCCTACGTGCTCGACATCCACAGCGACAACGTGCGCAACAGCGGTCGTGCCCACCTGCGTCTGCGGCTGAAGGTCAGCGATTACGGCCAGTTGTCGACGCTGCTGGGCAAGCTCGATGCCTTGCCCGGGGTCAGCGAGGCACGTCGCCTCGGCTGAGCTTCACGCCACCCCGGCTACCCTGCACGCATGGAACGCGAGCCTCCGCATCGCCCTCGCGGCGCCGAACATCCTGCGCTGGACCGCGTCCGCCGTGAAGGCCGTTGGTGGTGGCTGCAGGCGCGGCATGCGCGCCGGGTCTGGCGCTGGGCGCTGGTAGCGGCGATGGCGGTTTTCGTGCTGCTGGTGCTGCTGCGCAAGCCGCTGGCGGACTGGTTCTGGGACGAACCGCAGATCGAACAGCTGCTGGCCGACGGTGATCGTGCGCTGGCGGCGGGACGGCTGACCGCCACCGATGGCAGTGGCGCGCGCGAGCGCTACCAGGCAGCGCTTGCGCTCGACGGCGATCGCCCGCAGGCGCGCGAGGGCCTGGCGCGGACCGGCGCCGCTGCGTTGCAGCAGGCGCGGGACCGGCTGCAGGCCGGGGATCTGGACGCCAGTGCGCAGGCCCTGGCGTTGGCACGCGAGCTGCAGGTGCCGCAGAGCCAGACCGATGCGCTGGTGCGCGAGCTGCAGGCACGTCGCACTGCCGGGGCAGGGATTGGCGCGATGCTTGCGCAGGCGCGCAATGCATTCGCCGCCGGGCGCCTGGATGACGGCGACAGCAGCGCCCTGCCGATGTTCCAGCGCATCCTGGCCCTGCAGCCGGACAATCTATCGGCGCTGGAAGGTCGCGAGGATGCACTGAGTGACCTGCTGCAGCAGGCGCGTGCCCTGGCCGCGCGCGGCGATCTGGCCGAGGCGGCGGCGGTGGTGCAGCGGGCGCGTCAGTTCGATGCCGGGCACGCCGACCTGCCTGCCAGCCAGGAAGCATTGGCGCAGGCGATGGACCAGCGATTGCGGCAGGCGCAGCGTGCGTTGAAACGACAGCAGCTGGAAGCGGCGGCGGCGGGCTTCCAGGCGGTCCTGGCGGTGGCGGCCGACGATCCCAGTGCCCAGCGCGGCCGGGAGCAGACCCTGCAGGCAGTCCTCGCACGCAGCCAGAAGCGGGCCGATGACTTCCAGTTCGAGGCGGCGCAGCGCGATGCCACATTGGCAGCGTCGCTGGGGGCCTCGGCAGCGGCACGGCAACAGCTCGAGCAGCGCCTGCAGCGTGCACGGCAGGCGCAGCAGGCCCTGCAGCAGCCGTCGATCAGCAGCAGCCAGCGCGAGCGGCAGCTGCGTGATCACCTGCGCCGGATCGAACGCGCCGAGCGTGCAGGACAATGGATCAGTCCGCCCGGGCACAGCGCCTTCGATGCGCTGCGCGAAGCGCAGTCGCTGGCCCCACGCGACACCCGCGTGAAAGCAGCTGCCACGCGGCTGCTGCCGGCCAGCCGCCAGTGCTTCGACGACAACCTGCGGCAGAACCGGGTGCAGGCTGCCGGGGCCTGCCTGCAGGCGTGGCAGACGCTGGCGCCGACCGACGCCGGGTTGCCGCCCGCACGGCTGCGCCTGGCCCAGCGCTGGCTGGCGATCGGCAGCGAACGGCTCGGCAGTGGCGATCTGGCATTTGCCGCGCATGCCGCCGGGCAGGCGCGGCGGCTGCAACCGGACCTGGCCGAACTGCCGCCGTTCGAGGAGCGGCTGCGGCGCGCAGGTGGCGAGCCGCAGCCGCACTGATGCGACGACCATTCGTGCCGGGGGTGCCAGTCGGGTATAGTCCAGCCGCTCCGGCCGCTCCCCAGAACATGTCCAGCGTCGCACCCACCGTCTCCGTTGCCTTGTGTACCTGGCAGGGTGAGCGCCATGTCGCCGCCCAACTGCGCAGCATCGCCGCGCAGAGCGTACTGCCGACACAGGTGGTGGTGGTCGACGATGCTTCTGTTGATGGTACCTGGGCCGTGCTCCTGCACGAGGCTGAAGCGCTGCGCGCGGCCGGCATCGAGGTGGTGCTGCGGCAGCAGGAGCAGAACGTCGGTTACGTGCGAAATTTTGAAACCGCATTGTCGGCCTGCAGCGGCGACATCGTCTTCCTGTGCGACCAGGACGATGTGTGGCATGCCGACAAGGTCGCCACCTTCCTGCAGGCGTTCGCCGCGCGGCCCACGGTGCAACTGCTGCACAGCGATGCACGACTGGTCGATGCGCAGGGCCGGCCGCTGCCGGCGACCCTGTTCCAGGCGCTGTCGATCAGCCGCCGCGACCTGGACCGGGAACATCGCGGTGAAGGCTTCGAGCTGCTGATGGGACGCAATCTGGTGACCGGCGCAGTGACCGCGTTGCGGCGTGGCCTGATCACGCAGGCGCTGCCGGTGGCCAAGGACTGGATTCACGACGAATGGCTGGCGCTGGTGGCGGCGGTCAGCGGTGGCCTGGACAGCATCGAAGCGATCACCACCGATTACCGGCAGCACGGCGACAACCAGGTGGGCGCGCGCCAGCGCGGGCTGCTGGAGCGGGCCGTGGGCAGTGGTTCCGCGCGCCGCACCTATCTCGCGGCGGCGTTGGCCCGCCTGCGCTCATTGCAGGAGCAGGCACGGCTGGGCCGACCGGCGCTGGACGCCGCACAGTTGGCGACACTGGACCAGCGCCTGCGCCATGCCGAGGCACGGGCCTGCGCGCCAGCCCGGCTGTCCTCCCGCATGCTGCACATCGCCCGTGAGCTGGGCAGTGGCCGCTATCATCGTTTTTCCAACGGCCTGCGTTCGGCGGCCAGCGACCTCGTGCAGGGAATCCAATGACTTCGCAGATGCCGGCAGCCCGTGCTGCCTTCGACGCGCACCGCGTATGCGCCGTGATCGTCACCTATGGCCCCGATCCGGAGCTGCTGCGGCGGGTGGTCGACAGCGTGCTGCAGCAGGTCGGGCACCTGGTGGTGTTCGACAACGGCAGCCGTGGCGTGGATGTGCAAGCGCTGCTGGGCGCGGCGCCCGGCATCAGCCTGCTGGCCTCGCCGCACAACGTCGGGCTCGGCAGTGCGCTGAACCGGTCGTACGAGCAGGCGCAGTCGTTGGGGTTCGACTATGTGCTGCTGATGGACCAGGACAGCGTGCTGGAGCCGGGCATGGTCGATGTGCTGGGCACCGCGCTGGTCGAGCTGGCGGGCAATGAGCGGATCGCTGCGGTGGGGCCGCAGTTCCGCGACGCACGCAGCGGCATGCTGGCCCCGTTCGTCCGCTTCGGCTTCCCCTTCAACCACAAGCTGCGTGGCGGCCCGGGCCAGCGCATCTCCTGCGACTTCCTCATCACGTCCGGATCGCTGGTGCCGATGTCGGCGCTGCGTGACATCGGTGCAATGGACGAAAGCCTGTTCATCGACAACCTGGACATGGACTGGTGCTTCCGCGCCAAACGCAGTGGCCACGCGCTGTACGGAATCTGCGATGCGCAGATGAGCCACAGCATCGGCGAGGAGCTGCTGCCGTCGCGGGCGAAGCCGGACGGCGTGATCGTGCACAAGCCGTTCCGCCTGTACTTCATCATGCGCAACCGCGTGCTGCTCTACGGGCGCGCCTATACGCCGCGGGTCTGGATCGCGCAGGACGTGCCGCGGCTGCTTCTGAAGCTGGTGGGCAACGGGCTGTTCCTCGCGCCGCGCTGGATTCGGTTGCGGTTCATGTTGAAGGGGCTGTGGGACGGCATCCGCGGCCGGGCCGGTCCGCTGCCGCCGGGCCATCGCTGAACGGACGGCCGATCGAACCTGTCTTGGGGAAAGGGCTGGGGTAGACTCCGCTGACGCCCCTGCCATGCTTTTCCCGTGCCCCGACGCTACGATTCCGACGACTACGACGATTTCGACGACGACGACCAGGAGGGCGGCAGCTCGCCCTGGCGACGCAGGCTGATCACCTGGAGCATGGCAGCGGTCGCACTGGGACTGGGTTTCCTGATCCCGTACACGCTGTACCTCAACCAGCAGGTGACCCAGCGTTTCGGAGAGCTGCGCTGGCAGATCCCGACCCGTGTCTACGCCCGCCCGCTGGTGCTGACGCCCGGCAAGGCGATGGATGCGGCGACCCTGAAGACCGAACTGGCCGCATCCGCCTACCGCGATGACGGCGAAGGCAGGGAGCCGGCCACCTACGCGGCGAAGGGTGGCCGCTTCGTCATTGCCAGCCGTGGCTACGCCGACGTCGATGGCCGGGTGGCCGCGCGTCGCGTCGAGCTGTCGCTCGCTGGCGGCACCGTCGCGTCGCTGCGCGATGCCGACAGCCGCAAGGCGCTCAAGGCCGCCCGCCTGGATCCGGCACGCATCGCCACGCTGTACGGCCAGAAGCAGGAAGAGCGCCGCCTGATCCGCATGGACGAGGCGCCGGACCTGCTGGTGACCGGCCTGCAGGCGGTGGAGGACAAGGACTTCAACCGCCATCACGGCATCGACCTGTCGGGCATCGCCCGTGCGGTCTGGGTGACCGTCCGTTCCGGCGGGCAGAGCCGGCAGGGCGCGTCCACGCTGACCCAGCAGCTGGCCCGCAGCGGCCTGCTCGGCATCGGCAAGGAGCAGACCCTCACCCGCAAGTTCAATGAAGTGCTGTACGCGTTGATCATGGAAGCGCGTTTCGACAAGCGCACCATTTTCGAGGCGTATCTGAACCAGGTGTACCTGGGCCAGCGCGGCAGCCAGGCGATCCACGGCATGTCCTCCGGCGCCGAATTCTGGTTCGGCCGCGACCTGTCGTCGCTGGAAACCGAGCACATCGCGCTGTTGATCGGGCTGGTCAAGGGACCGTCCTACTACGATCCGCGACGTAACCCGGAACGCGCGCTGGATCGCCGCAACTTCGTGCTGGGCAAGCTGCGCGAAGCGGCGCTGATCGACGATGCCGAATACCAGCGGGCGCTGAAGGCGCCGCTGGGGGTGCCGAAGACACCGGGCCTGGTCGCTGCCAACCGCTTCCCGGCCTATGTCGATCTGGTCCGCCGCCAGCTCGGCCACGATTATCCCGAGTCCGCACTGCAGGGCGCGGGCCTGAGCGTGATGACCGGCATGTCGCCGTCCGCGCAGGCCTATGCCGAAGGCGCTGTGACCCGCACCATCAAGTCGCTGGAGAGCAAGCGCCGTCCCGAGCTGCAGGCCGGCATGGTGCTGACCGACGTGCATAACGGCGACGTGCTGGCAGTGATCGGCAGCCGCGAGGTCTCCGAGGTCGGCTTCAACCGCGCCATCGAGGCGCAGCGCCCGGTCGGCTCGCTGCTCAAGCCGTTCGTGTACCTGCTGGCGCTTGCCCAGCCGGACCGCTACTCGCTGGCGAGCTGGGTCGACGATTCGCCGGTGACCGTGCAGTTGAGCCGTGGCCGCAACTGGAGCCCGGGCAATGCGGACAACCGCAGCCATGGCACCGTGCGGCTGATCGATGCGCTTGCCAATTCCTACAACCAGGCCACGGTGCGGGTCGGCATGCAGGTCGGTCCAGAGCGTGTGACCCAGCTGATCCACGTGCTGGCCGGGATCAAGGCTGAACCGAATCCGGCCGTGATCCTCGGCTCGACCGACCAGAGCCCGTATGCGATGGCGCAGCTGTACCAGTTCCTGGCCTCGGGCGGCGAGATCCAGCCGTTGCACGCGGTGCGTGGCGTGCTTGATCCGCAGGGCAAACTGCTCAAGCGCTATGACAAGTCGCCTGCGCCGGCACAGGAAGGCGATTCGATCGCGGCCAACCTGATCAGCATCGGCCTGCAGCAGGTGGTTGCCAGCGGCACCGCGCAGCGCCTCAACGCAGACGGCCTGGGCCGCCTGCAGCCGGCCGGCAAGACCGGTACCACCAATGACGGCCGCGACAGCTGGTATGCCGGCTACACCGGTGACCACCTGGCGGTGATCTGGATGGGCAACGACCAGAACGAGCAGGCCGGGCTGTATGGCGCCACCGGTGCGATGCGCGTGTGGTCGGGCATCTTCCAGCGCCTGCCGAGCGCGCCGCTGCGGGTCAGCAACAAGGGGCTGGACTGGCAGCCGATCGCCGCCAGTGGTACCAACAGTACCGATGAGGGCTGTCCGGGCGCGCGGCGCTTCCCGTTCGTGGTCGGCTATGCGCCGGCGTATGCGCCCTGCGCGCCGGCGGTTTCGCCCGAAGCCCAGGACGGTGCCGGCAGCGAAGGCGGTGGCTGGCGCAGCTGGTTCGGCCTGGATCGCAAGCCGGAACCGGCGGAAGAACCCGCAGCCGCGCCGGCGGCGACCTCTCCTCCTCCGAGTCGATGAATCCGATGACGCTTCGAACCTTCCTGCATCCGCTCACCGTGGTTGGCCTCAGTGGGATGCTGGCCGCCTGTGTCAGCAGCGCGCCGCCGGTGGTCAAGCCGGTCGCCGATACCACCACGCCGGTGCAGCGCCTGGCTGCGGTCGAAGCGGCGGCGGGGCCGGATGACAAGGAACTGTCGGTGCAGCCGCTGCGCGATCCGCAGGTTGAGGATCTGCGCCAGACCGCGCTGACGCAGCGCAAGGCCAACGATCTGCCGGCCGCCGCCGCCAGCCTGGACCAGGCGCTGCAGATCGTCGCCGGAGACCCCGCGGTGCTGCAGGAGCGGGCCGAAGTCGCCCTGCTGCAGGGCAAGTGGTCGGAGGCGGAGACGTTCGCGCGCAAGGCCATCGATCTGGGGTCGAAGACCGGGCCGCTGTGCCGGCGCCACTGGGCGACGATCGAGCAGTCACGGCTGGCGCGCGGGGAGAAGGAGAACGCGGTGTCGGCACATGCACAGCTGGAAGGGTGCACGGTACCGGGGATCAAGCGGTATTGAGTTTCCAGCCAACGGCGCAGCCCCTCGTGGCTGGCTGCTTGGCTGCGTAAAGCAGAAGCCCCGCTTGGCCGGGCGGGGCAGGTTCGCGGGGGACGCCGTCAACCCGTCCATGGGGGCTTGGCCGCGGCATCCATGCCGCGGACACCCCCGCGAACCCACCCAGCCCGGCCTCTGACAGTTCCCGTGTGCTGCCAGCCACGGAAGAGAAAAAGAAGATCAGAAGCGGGTCGCGCGCTGCGTGCGTTTCACACGGGAAAACGGCTCTGGCCCCTCCCGACCTGCCCGGCACGCCGCCACCCGGAGCCATGAACATGCGCTGTTGCTCTGGCTCTGGCCTGAATCGGGTGCCGGGCAGCGCCGGGCCGGGTATGCTTCCTGTCTGATGTCCGACCTCGTCCACGCCAGCCGCGAAGCACTCAGCGCAGGCGGCGCGCTTGCCTCGCACCTGGATGCCTTCGTCCCGCGTCCCGCGCAGCTGCATCTGACCGGGGCCATCGCCGATGCGCTGCAGCAGCGTGACCTGTTGCTGGCCGAGGCCGGCACCGGTACCGGCAAGACGTTCGCCTATCTGGTGCCGGTGCTGCTGTCCGGCCTGCGCACGATCATTTCCACCGGTACCCGCGCACTGCAGGACCAGCTCTACCATCGCGACCTGCCACGCGTGCGCCAGGCATTGGGGGTCGGCCTGCGCAGCGCGCTGCTGAAGGGACGTGGCAATTACCTGTGCCGTTACCGCCTGCAGCAGGCGCGTGGCGAGCCACGCTTCTCCAGCCCGGAGCAGGCGGCGCAGTTCCAGCGCATCCTGGCCTGGTCCGGTCGTTCCGAGTACGGCGACATCGCTGAACTGGACGGCCTGGCCGATGACTCACCCCTGCTGCCGATGGTCACCTCCACCGTCGACAACTGCCTGGGCACCGAGTGTCCATTCTGGGATGACTGCTTCGTGGTGCGCGCGCGGCAACGCGCACAGGCCGCGGACGTGGTGGTGGTCAACCATCATCTGCTGCTGGCCGATCTTGCGCTGAAGCAGGAGGGCTTCGGAGAGCTGCTGCCGGGCGCACAGGCCTTCGTCATCGACGAGGCGCACCAGCTGCCCGAGCTGGCAGCGCAGTTCTTCGGCGAGGGCTTCGGCATGCGGCCCTGGCAGGAGCTGGGCCGGGACTGTCTGGCCGAGGCGCGCGGTGTCGGTGGCGCACAGTCAGCGCTGCAGGCGCAGGTCGATCATCTGCAGGAGGCACTGCTTGCGCTGCGCTCGGCAATGGATGGGCTGCCATCCCGCGGCACGCAATGGCGCGCACTGGCGATGCCGCAGGTACGCGACGGCTTCGATGCGGTGATGACCGGTCTGGTGAATCTGGAGCAGGCGCTGCAGCCGCTGCGCGAAGCCGCCGCAGGCCTCGATGCCTGCCACGCGCGTGCGCGCGAGGCGGTATCGCGGCTGGGGCGCTGGCTGGGCGATGACGAACCGGCGCTTGATTTCGATGCCGACCCGGCGCAGGCGGCGAGCGCCGATGTGCTCTGGTACGAACTTACCCCGCGCGGATTCCGCTGCCAGCGCACGCCGATGGATGTGTCCGGTCCGCTGCGTGAGCATCGCGAGCGCAGTCGTGCCGCATGGATATTCACGTCGGCGACGCTGACCGTCGGTGGCGGCTTCGATCACATCGCCCGCCGGCTCGGCCTGGATGATCCGCAGACACTGGTCCAGTCCAGTCCATTCAACTGGCCCGAGCAGGCACTGTGCTACCTGCCCGAAGGCCTGCCCGATCCCGCCGCGCGGGGGTTCGGCACGTCGCTCATCCAGGTCCTGCGGCCGGTGCTGCAGGCCTCGCAGGGCCGGGCATTCCTGCTGTTCGCCTCGCACCGGGCCCTGCGCGAAGCGGCCGAGGCGCTGCGCGATGGGCCGTGGCCGCTGTTCGTGCAGGGCGAGGCGCCACGCGCCACGCTGCTGCAGCAGTTCCGCGACTCCGGCAACGGCGTGCTGCTGGGCTCGGCCAGTTTCCGCGAAGGGGTGGACGTGGTCGGCGAAGCACTGAGCGTCGTGGTGATCGACAAGCTGCCCTTTGCCGCGCCGGACGATCCGGTCTACGAGGCGCGGCTGGAGGCGATCCGCAGCCAGGGGGGCAATCCGTTCCGCGATGAGCAGCTGCCGCAGGCCGTGATCGCGCTGAAGCAGGGCGTCGGCCGGCTGATCCGCAGTGAGAGCGATCGCGGCGTGCTGGTGCTGTGCGACCCGCGGCTGCTCAACCGTGGCTATGGCCGGGTCTTCCTCGACTCGCTGCCACCTTTCCGCCGTACCCGCAGTCTGGCCGATGTGCAGTCCTTCTTTGCGCCACAATGGCATCCCGCGACCGATGCTGGAGCGCCGGATGTCCCTGTGGCGTCCACGCACCCCGGCCCGGGTGGCACGTTCCCCCTGTTCTGATCCGACCCGATGAAACTGCTCGCCTTTGAAACCGCCACCGAAGCCTGTTCCGTTGCCCTGCACGTGGACGGGCAGGTCCTGGAACGCTTCGAGATCGCCCCGCGCCGGCATGCCGAGCTGAGCCTGCCGTGGGCCGACGCGCTGCTGGCCGAGGCCGGTATCAGCCGCCGCCAGCTCGATGGCATCGCACTCAGTCGTGGCCCGGGTGCCTTCACCGGGGTGCGCCTGGCGATCGCCCTTGCCCAGGGCATCGCACTGGCGTTGGACCGTCCGCTGCTGCCGGTATCGACCCTGCAGGTGCTGGCGCTGCGTGCGCCGGCAGAAGAAACGCAGATCCTGTCGGCGATCGACGCGCGGATGGGCGAACTCTACGTTGCGCGTTTCGAGCGCGTGGACGGCCTGCCGATGCCGTGCGATGCAGAACGGGTGTGCACACCGGCCGCAGTGGCGGTGCCGGATGGTCTGTCGGTGTTCGGCGTCGGCACTGGATTCGGTGCGGCCGAGGGCGCGCTGGCAAAGCAGCTGGGGGCGGGCCTGCGCGGGTTGGACGCCACGGCGCTGCCGCGGGCATCGGACGTGCTGGCGTTGGCGGTACCGGCCTTGGTACGTGGCGAGGGCATCGCGCCGGAGAGGGTGGAACCGGCCTACCTGCGGGACAACGTGGCCTTGACCCTGGTCGAGCAGCAGGCCGCCCGCGAGGCCAAGGCGAAGGCCAACGGCTGAGAGGGGCCGGGATCCGCCAGGCTTCACTACACTGACGCCGCTTTTGCTGTTGACGTTGCTGTTGCCGTTGCCTTCAGCGGGTCCCGGGCCGCAGGCCCGGGCAACACCACCCCTATCGGTCGTCGCGCAGTTCGCCGCCGGGCAGGAACACCCACGTGCGGGTGACCTGCAGGATGTCGATCCCGTCCTCGGTGCGCGGCAGCGGCGGGAACGGCTGTGCCAGCGTCACCACCCGCAGCGCGGCCTCATCCAGCAGCGGTGTTCCGCTTGAACGCAGGATGCGGCTGCTTTCCACACTGCCATCGCGACGCACGCCAACGCTGATGACTACCTGGCCGCCGAGACGGCGTTGCCGTGCCTCGTCCGGATAGTTCAGGTTGCCCACCTGCTCGGCGCGGTCGACCCAGGCGCGCAGGTAATTGGCATAGGCGTACTCGCGCGTGCTGGCCGAGACGAATTTGCGGTTCGGTCGCTTGGCGTACTGCGCCGAGCGCAGGTGGACCTCGGCCGCCAGCCGTGCCATCTCCGCATCGCGCTGCTCGCGTGCGGTCATCGGTGCGTCCGGCACCGGTTCCAGCGGTGTTGGCTGGGCCTGTGCGCGTGCCACCGTGTCCTGGCCATTGCGGCTGCTGACCACACGGGCCTGCGGCGGTGGCACGGGCGCTGCGGATTGCTGCTGCTGTGGCACCGGGCTGACCCCGGCCTGGGCCTGCGGCACGATCCCTGCCTGGTTGTCGCGCGGACGCTGCGCGCGGTCGTGGTCACCGCCGCCTTCCTGGCTGGCGGCGGCCAGGAAGTCCGCCTGCTTCGGCGTCAGCGCAGTGCGGGTCTGGCTGAAGATCACTTCCAGCGTGGGCACCAGGGGCGCCTCGCCCTTCACGGCGAAACCCACCCCCAGGATCAGCAGGACGTGGACCAGCACCGACAGGGTGAGGGTGGCACCCAGCCGCTGCGCTTCGCGCGGCGGCGGTGGCAGGACGGCGGGTGCGGCGGGCATCAGCGCAGGCCGGCCTCGAGCGCGTCGAACAGCGTGCCGGCGATGTTCAGGCCGTACTGCGCGTCCAGTTCGCGCACGCAGGTGGGGCTGGTGACGTTGACTTCGGTCAGGTAGTCGCCGATCACATCCAGGCCGACGAAGCGCATGCCGCGGCGCTTCATTTCCGGTCCCACCTGCGCGGCGATCCAGCGGTCGCGCTCGCTCAGCGGACGGCCTTCGCCGCGTCCACCGGCGGCCAGGTTGCCGCGGAACTCGTCGCCCTGCGGAATGCGCGCCAGGCAGTAATCGACCGGCTCGCCGTCGACCAGCAGGATGCGCTTGTCGCCGGCACTGATGTCCGGGATGAACTTCTGTGCCAGCGCCAGCTTGCGTCCGCCGTCGGTCAGCGTTTCCAGGATCACATTCAGGTTCGGGTCGCCCTGGCCGCTGCGGAAGATCGAGCGCCCTCCCATGCCGTCCAGGGGCTTCAGCACGGCCTGGCCATGTTCCAGCGCGAAGGCCTTCAGTGCCTTGGCGTCGCGGCTGACCAGGGTCGGCGGGCAGCACTGCGGGAACAGCAGCGCGGCCAGTTTCTCGTTGTAGTCGCGCAGGCCCTGCGGATTGTTGACCACGCAGGCACCGGCCGCAGCGGCCACGTCCAGCACCTGGGTGTCGTAGACGTATTCGGCATCGACCGGCGGATCCTTGCGCATCAGCACGATCTGGCCGGGACCGAACTCGGTCCGGCTGAACCCGCCCAGCTCGTACCAGCCGGCCGGGTCGTCGCGGACCCGCAGCGGGGCGGTCTGGGCCACCGCCACGCCACCTTCCAGGGCCAGTCCGCCCGGCCGCACGTAGTGCAGGGCATGGCCGCGGCGCTGGGCTTCCAGCAGCATGGCGAAGGTGGTGTCCTTGGCGATCTTGATGTGGGCGATGGGGTCCATCACCACGATGACGTTCAACGGCATGGGCGCACCTGTCAGGCAAGGCGTTGATGGTAGCGGCAACGCCCGCCGTGCGCCTCCCCGCGGCGATGCAACGCTGCGTCCGTCCCGGGCCGCGCACCGTATGCGAACCCCGTCACGTTCAGCCTGGTAGCACGGCCCGCGTGATGGGCCGGCCTTGAAGCGGGCGCGGAAAGTGCGATATAGATACGCTTTCGTAGCGGCCCCCGCCTGAGACCGGGCCGTGCGCTTGGGGATAGGCAATGACTGAAAACACGACTGCGGGCGGGGAACTCGCAGGACTCCGGGTGATGGTCATCGATGATTCGAAGACCATCCGCAGGACTGCGGAAACGCTGCTCAAGCGCGAAGGCTGCGAGGTGGTCACTGCCACCGATGGCTTTGAAGCGCTGGCGAAGATCGCCGACCAGCAGCCGCAGATCATCTTCGTCGACATCATGATGCCGCGTCTGGATGGCTATCAGACCTGCGCGCTGATCAAGGGAAACCAGCTGTTCAAGGCGACCCCGGTGATCATGCTGTCGTCCAAGGATGGCCTGTTCGACAAGGCGCGGGGGCGCATCGTCGGGTCGGAGCAGTACCTGACCAAGCCTTTTACGCGCGAAGAACTGCTGGGTGCCATCCGCACATACGTCAACGCCTGACCAGGGGGGAAAGGCACAATGGCTCGTATCGTCCTGATCGAGGATTCACCGACCGACCGCGCGGTGTTCACCCAGTGGCTGCGCCGTGCCGGCCACGAGGTGCTGGAAGCGGACAACGCCGAGGATGGCCTGCAGCTCGTCCGCGACCAGGTGCCGCAGCTGGTGCTGATGGACGTGGTCCTGCCGGGCATGAGCGGTTTCCAGGCGACCCGGGCGATGGCCCGCGACGCCGCGACCCGGCACATCCCGGTGATCATCGTCAGTACCAAGGCGATGGAGACCGACAAGGCGTGGGGGCTGCGCCAAGGTGCGGCCGACTACATCGTCAAGCCGCCGCGCGAGGATGAACTGATCGCGCGGATCAACGAACTGGTGGCCTGATGCGCTCGCCTTTCGACATTCTCGAAGCCTACGAACGGCGCAGCCTGGCCCATGCGGTGCAGCTGCCGGGCCGGCAATTCGTCCAGGACCTGTGGCGAGGCGTCGGCTATCGTGTCGGCCAGCGCCGGCTGGTGTCCGATTTCCGCGAAGTGGTGGAGATCGTGCCGATGCCGCCGGTCACGCCCGTGCCCTGCGCGCAGCCCTGGCTGCTGGGCGTGGGCAACCTGCGCGGCAACCTGTTCCCGGTGGTCGACCTGAAGTACTTCCTGGAAGGCACGCGCACCGTGCAGCAGGAAGGGCAGCGCGTGCTGATCATGCGCCAGGCCGGCGGTGACGTCGCACTGACCATCGACGAACTGTTCGGCCAGCGCAGCTTCGAAGCGGACCAGCAGATCGAGCCCGGCAGCCTGGCCGAGGGTCGTTACGGGCACTTCGTCGAGCGCGGTTTCCATGCTGACGGCCAGGACTGGGGCGTGTTCTCGCTCTCGCTGCTGTCTCGCACTCCTGAATTCCGGCAAGCCGCGGCCTGAGGCCGGGCATCGCCCCCTGCACTGAAGATCGAGGTTGAACGATGAGTACTGCTTCGGACGCCACCAAGACCGGCAAGCTTCGGCTGGGCGGCAGCAACCTCTGGCTGGCCCTGCTGCTGGCATCGATGATCCTGTTCGGCGTCAATACCGGCGTGGCGACCTGGCAGGGCAGCCGCCTGGCCGATGCCGGTTCCAAGGCCGCGGACCTGCAGGTGCTGTCGCAGCAGTTGGCCAACCAGGGCCGTGACGCGGTGGGCGGCAATGCCCAGGCGTTCACTGCCTTCAAGGCCACCCGCAACGCGATCGAACAGAATGTCTCGACGCTGCAGGGGCGCTACGGCAAGGAGCCGGGCGTGTCGCGCGCGATCTCGACCCTGGGCGAAACCTGGGCGCCGCTGGGCAAGCAGGCCGGGCAGCTGGTCGCCAGTGAGCCGGCGGTGCTGGCCTTGGCCGGCAATGCCAACAACTTCACCGGTGCGGTGCCGGGGCTGCAGGCGCAGCTGAACGAGGTGGTGCGCGCGATGTCGGCTTCGGGTGCGCCGGCCGCGCAGGTGTACAGCGCGCTGCAGCAGGTCGTGGTGGCCGGCTCGATGGCCCGACGGGTCACCGAAATGCGTGCGGGCGGCTCTTCGGCCGCCGCCGCCGGCGACGCATTGGCGCGTGACATCACCGTGTTCTCGCAGGTGCTTGACGGCCTGCGCAACGGCAACGAGGAACTGGGCATCACCGCAGTGCGTGGCCCGGCCGCCGTGGCCGCGCTGGAGCAGTCGCACACCCAGTGGCAGGCGATGAAGGCCGATGCCGATGCGATCCTGGCCAGCTCGCGCCAGCTGTTCGCCGCGCAGTCGGCGGCCACCGCGCTGGGCCAGGGCTCGGCGCACATGCTGGATGACAGCCGCAAGCTGTTCGAAGCCTTCTCTTCGTTCGGCTCGGTGTCCGATACCCGCCTGTTCCCGAATTTCTGGATCGGTGTGGCGTCCGGTGCGCTGTCGCTGATCGCGATCATCGGTTTCGTCTCCACCAACGTGCGCAGCCGCTCGCGTGAGCAGGAGCTGCGCTACCAGACCCAGGTGGAGTTCAACAGCCGCAACCAGCAGGCGATCATGCGCCTGCTGGACGAAATCTCCTCGCTGGGCGAGGGCGACCTGACCGTCAAGGCGTCGGTGACCGAGGACATGACCGGCGCCATCGCCGACGCGATCAACTACGCCGTCGACGAACTGCGCCACCTGGTGACGACCATCAACGACACCTCGGCCAAGGTCGCGCTGTCCACCCAGGAAACCCAGGCGACGGCCATGCAGCTGGCAGAAGCAGCCGGCCATCAGGCCAACCAGATCACCTCGGCCTCGGACCGCATCGGCGAAATCGCAGCGAGCATCGAGCAGGTTTCGCGCAACTCGGCCGAATCGGCCGACGTGGCACAGCGCTCGGTGGTGATCGCCGCCGAGGGTGCCGGCGTGGTGCGCGAGACCATCCAGGGCATGGACCAGATCCGCGACCAGATCCAGGAAACCTCCAAGCGCATCAAGCGACTGGGTGAGTCGTCGCAGGAGATCGGCTCGATCGTGGAACTGATCAACGACATTTCCGAACAGACCAACATCCTGGCATTGAACGCAGCGGTGCAGGCCGCGTCGGCGGGCGAAGCGGGCCGCGGTTTCGCGGTCGTGGCCGACGAAGTGCAGCGCCTGGCAGAGCGCACTTCGGGCGCAACGCGCCGTATCGAGAACCTGGTGCAGGCCATCCAGGCCGATACCAACGAGGCCGTCACCTCGATGGAGCAGACCACCGCCGAAGTGGTGTCCGGTGCACGTCTGGCTGAAGACGCCGGTACGGCACTGACCGAGATCGAGCGCGTGTCCAATGCGCTGAACACCCTCATCAAGAACATCTCCATCGCGGCCCAGCAGCAGTCCGCAGCCGCGTCGGACATCACCCGCACGATGGGCGTGATCCGCCAGATCACCGGCCAGACCTCACAGGGTGCCGGACAGACCGCGGAGTCGATCGGCCACCTCGCGCAGCTGGCTGCCGACCTGCGTCGTTCGGTCGCCGACTTCAAGCTGCCGGCGTGACGCGGGCAGGGCGAAGAGCAAGGAACCCGTCGATGAAGCATTTCCATTCCCCACGCCAGATCCAGCGCGGCCTTCGCGCGGCGGCGACCGGAGCCTGTCAATGAGCACTCTGCGCGATGCGATGAGCCACGCAGCGCTGGGTTGGGTCAAGCCCGAGCTGGACGAGACCCTGCGCCAGGTGCGCAACGAGGTCGAGTACTACGCCGAGGATCCGTCCGATGCCAGCCGCATGCGTATCTGCGCCGGCCACCTGCACCAGGTGCAGGGCACCCTGCGCATGGTCGAACTGTACGCCCCGGCAATGGTGGCCGAGGAGTTGGAGCAGCTGGCCCATGCGATCGGCAGCGGCCAGGCGTCTGATCGCGACGAGGCCTGCGCTACGCTGATGCGCGGCAGCGTGCTGCTGCCCGACTATCTGGAGCGCCTGCAGAACGGCCACCGCGACATTCCGATCGTGCTGCTGCCGCTGCTCAATGACATCCGCGCCGCGCGCGGTGCGGCCGGCATCAACGAGAGTGTCCTGTTCGCGTTCGCTCCCGACAGCGTCACCGCCACCGAGGCCGAGCTCGACCATGCGCGCGGCAGCCTGAGCGGGCGCAACCGCGAACTGCTCGATACGGTCGGCAGCGCGGTGAAGGAAGAGCTGCTGCGCATCAAGGATGCGCTGGACCTGCATCTGCGCACCGGTGGTGCGGCAGAACAGCTGCAGACGCAGGCCGACGAACTGGGCGCCGTGGCCGATACGCTGGGCATGATGGGCCTGGGCGTGGCCCGCGGCGTGGTCGTGCAGCAGCGCGACGCGCTGCGCGGCGTGGTCGAGGGCCGCCAGCAGATCGACGAGAACCTGTTGCTGGACATCGCCGGCGCGCTGCTCTACGTCGATGCGTCGCTGGATGACCAGGTTGCCCATCTGGGTGCGGGTGGCAGTGGCGAGGATGACCCTGCCGCCGTGGAAAACCGCCGCACCGTCGAGGTGCTGGCACACGAGGCCATCGCCAATTTCGCTGCGGCCCGCGAGCACTTTGTCGCGTTCATCGAAACCAGCTGGAACCACGCGGAACTGCAGGACGTACCGCGCCTGCTCGGCGACGTCGCCGGTGCACTGCGGATGCTCGACCTGGGCACCGCCGCCGACTACCTGCGCGGCGTCCAGCTGTACATCGACGCCGAGCTGATCGGTCGCCAGCGCGTGCCCAGCGGGCGCCAGCTGGATACGCTCGCCGACGCCATGGCCAGCCTGGAGTACTACCTCGAAGCCCTGCGTGATCGTCGTCCGGGGCGTGAGGACATTCTGGAAATCACCCGCAGCAGCCTGGAGGCGCTGCGCTACTGGCCGCTGCCGGAGCGCGCTGCGATCGGCGAGGTGCCGCAGGGCGCGCAAGCGGTCGAGCGCGAGGCGGTTGACCTGCAGGTGATGCCATTGCAGCCCGGCCACGTCGACATCGATGTGAGCACGGCCGCGCCCGCCGTCGGCAGTGTGGCTGCCGCCCTGCCGGACTTCGTCTTCGATCCGCCGCCGGCACCGCCAGTGACCGACAACGGGATGATGTTCGGTGGGTTGTCGGTACCGGTCGCGGTACCCGGGACGACGCCCGATTCCGGTGGCTCGCTGGTGTTCGCCGCGTCCAGCGCACCGGCCCCGGCCGTGCCGCAATGGGACCTGGCCGCTGTAGAGGTCGGTGCCGGGCACGCGGAAGATGCACATGCGCCGGCCTTGGCCAGCGACGAAACGAACGATCCGGTACCGGCCGGGGTGCCGCAGTGGACGCTGTCCCGGGTGGACGACATGGCGGATGCACCGTCGGTCTCCGGCGACGACACGGTGGCGTTCGCGTCCGGATCCGGTACGCCGGACATCACGTCGGCGCCGGTATTCGATCCGGTGGCCGCCGAGCATGGTGCCGCGGACGTGGCAGCTGATGAGGTCGTATTCCGTTTCGACGCCGATGCACTGGACAACGCCGACGACGTGCTGTCCTTGCATGCGATGGAAACGCTGGTGCTGGAAGACGACGCAGACCTGCATCCGGTGCTGGACATCGTTGATGCGGAGCCAACGGATCCGATCACCCTCACCGCGGACGCTTCGCCCGTTGCAGACGCAGCACCGGCGGTGTCCCTGATCGAGATCGACACCATCGCACCGATCGATTTCAGCGAGGCCGATGCCCAGTTCTTCGCTGAACTGAGCGCCGCTGCGGAGGACTTCAACCCGCAGGCGATGCCATCGGCCGCCGACGCGCCGGTCGCGATCACGGCCGCGTCCGAAGCGGGCTTCGATGCAGGCTTCGACGATGATGCGGAGAACATCGACGAGGACATCCGCGAGGTGTTCCTGGAAGAGTTCGACGACGAGCGTGCCAACCTCGGCACGCTGCTGCCGGCATGGCACGCGCAGCCGGACAATCTGGACCGGCTGCGGCCGATCCGCCGCATCTTCCACACCCTCAAGGGCAGCGGCCGTCTGGTCGGTGCGCGGACGCTGGGCGAGTTCGCGTGGAAGATCGAAGGCATGCTCAACCGTGTGCTTGACGGCAGCCGTCCGGCCACGCCGGCCGTGCTGGCGATGGTTGATCACGCGCATGCCGCCTTGCCGCAGCTGAGCGACGCACTGCGTCATGGCCTGCGCATCAGTGTCGATCTGCAGGCGATGCAGGCCGTCGCCGATCGCGTGGGTGCCGGCGAAGAGACGTTCTACGTGCCGCTGCCGGCTGCGGCGCCCGCACCGGTGGCGCCGGCGGCGGAAGAGGGCGAGGACGAGATCAGCCGCATTCTCGAAGCGGAAGCGGCGACGACAGCCGACGCCGGGAACGCGATCGCGGTCGAGGGGACTCCAGCCAATATCGACAGCGTGCTGCGCGAGATCCTCGAAGCCGAGGTGGAGGTCCACCAGGCGACCCTGCAGGCGTGGCTGCGCTCGGCGCAGCAGGCACCACAGCCGGTGAGCGATGCGCTGCTGCGCGCCGTGCACACCATGAATGGCGCCTTCGCGATGACCGAGGTGCCGGAGATCACGGCGGTCACGGGCGGCGCCGAATCCTATATCAAGCGGGCCCTGGCCGCCGATGTGGTGCCGGGCGACGACGGTGTTGCTGCGCTCGATGCGACCGCGCAGGCCATTACCGCGACCATGGAAGCACTGCAGGCGGAGCAGCCGCGCATTGCGCCTCAGCCTGCGCTGGTGCAGCGCCTGCAGGCCCTGGCCGGCGAGCTGCCGGAAGCGCGCTGGCCGCTGGTGGGGCTGGATGACGAAGAGGCGCTCGCGACCGATGGAGAGCCTGAGCACGAGGTGGACGCGCAGGTTCCGGCCGACGCGCAGAGCGACATCGGCGCCGGACTCAATGCCGGGATCGACAGTGCACCTGCCGGCACCGATGGCGTGGCCACAGCCGATCCGGCGAAGGACGGCCTGGACGTGGCCGAGCTCACTGCCAGTGATGACCTTTCGCGCTACTTCGACGTCGGTTGGCCGTCGCTGGGCGGTTCCGGACAGGAGGCCGCAGCCACGCTGCCGCCGGTCGCGCTCGCTGCCGATGAATCCGCAGCGGAGATGTCGTCGGCGGTCGCCGATGCGCCCCCCGCGCTGGCCGAAGACGCTGCGCTGACAGGCGCTGACGACCTGTCGCCGTACCTGGACGCCAGTGCGCTGCCGGTCGACGACCGTGATGCGGATGAGGCGGCGGACGCCGCCGCGTTCACAGAAACGATCGACCTGAATACGTCATGGGATGACGTGGAAGGGTTCGATGCGAGTGATGACGCTGCTGCACTGCCACTCGACAGCACGCTGTCGAGCCTGCAGGATGACATGGCTGCGCCGGGTTTTGCGGAACCGGTCACATTGGAAGCTGCGCTCGAGGCCGGCCTGCATGTGATCGACGAAGAGCAGACTCCGGCCGACGACGGGCAGTGGTCCGTGCTCGGCCTGCAGGCCAGCGAACTCGCGCCGGGCGAGGCAGATGCCTTTGCCGAGGATGCGGACGTCGGCGGGGAGACGGCGGTCGGTGAAGGAGAGAGCGCCGACCCGCCGTCCCCGGCGACGGTGAATGCCGGGGAGTCCCTCGCAGAGCCTGCAGTCGATCCGCAGCCGGCAGCCGCGCCGCCGTCACCGTTCTTCGAGATGGAAGACGCACCGGGCCAGGGCAGCGGCGCTGCCGGACCGGGCGGATCCACGCCGGTCGATGGTCCGGCTGCCGAAGCTGATGTGCCAGCGCACGAGCCGATCGAACCGGAACCGGAACCGGAAGGCACGGTGGGCGAGGAGCCTGCTGATCTGCTCGACTTCACCGTGTATGACCGCGAGCTGGTCGACATCTTCGTCGAAGAAGGCAAGGACCTGCTTGATCACTGCGATGGCCTGATCAGTGAGCTGCGCGATGCGCCGCAGGACCGCGAAGTGCTCGCCGGCCTGCAGCGTGACCTGCATACGCTGAAGGGCGGCGCACGCATGGCCGGCATCAACGCCATCGGCGACCTCGGCCACAGCATCGAATCGCTGCTGGAAGTGGTCGCAGCGGGGCGCACCGAGATCGAGCGCCGCGACGTGCAGCTGCTCGAGCGCGGTTTCGATCGCCTGCACCAGCTGCTGACCCGTACCGGCGAGCATCGCGTGGTGGAGCCGGCGCAGGACCTGGTCGATGCTTTCGAGGCACGTACCATCGCCGATCCGGCAGCGGCTGCCGCCGTCGGCACGGCCGGGCCGGTGCAGGCTGAAACCACCGTTGAGCCCGCAACCGTTGCCCTGGTCGATGCGCCGCTGTCCGCGCCGTTGCCGGTCGAAAGCACGGTCGAGGACGATCCGCTGGCACGTCCCCAGCAGGAGCAGGTGCGCGTCCGCGCAGATCTGCTCGACCGGCTGGTCAATCACGCGGGTGAGGTGGCGATCTACCGGTCGCGCCTGGAGCAGCAGCTCGGCGCCTTCCGCGGCGCGATGGGCGAGCTTGAACGCACCAACGCGCGTCTGCGCGACCAGCTGCGTCGCCTCGACCTGGAGACCGAAGCGCAGATCGTTGCCCGCTACCAGCGTGAGCAGGACCAGGCCGACCAGAAGTTCGATCCGCTGGAACTGGACCGCTTCTCCACCCTGCAGCAGCTCAGTCGTGCGCTGAACGAGTCCGCCGCCGACCTGGGCGGCCTGCAGGGCGTGCTGGACGATCTCTCGCGGCAGTACGATGCATTGCTGCAGCAGCAGTCGCGCGTCAGTTCGGAATTGCAGGATGGCCTGATGCGTGCGCGGATGGTGCCGTTCGACGGCCTGGTGCCGCGTCTGCGCCGCGTGGTGCGCCAGGCCGGCATCGACACCGGCAAGCAGGTCCACCTGACCCTGGAAGGCACCCATGGCGAACTGGACCGCAACGTCCTCGACCGCATGGTCGCGCCGCTGGAGCACATGCTGCGCAACTCGGTGGCCCATGGCCTGGAGGCGCCGGAGCAGCGCCGTGCCGCCGGCAAGCCGGAAGAGGGCGAGATCGCCATCCGCCTGCATCGCGAAGGCTCGGAAATCGTGCTGGACGTGGCCGATGACGGCGCCGGCCTGGATCGGGAGGCCATCCGTCGCCGCGCGATCGACCGTGGCCTGCTGGCCGCCGACGCGCAGCCTGCCGATCACGAACTGGACAACCTGATCTTCGCATCGGGCTTCTCCACCGCCGACCAGGTCAGCCAGCTGGCAGGCCGCGGCGTGGGCATGGATGTGGTGCGCAATGAAGTGCGCCAGCTGGGTGGTTCGGTCGATATCCAGTCGGTGCGCGGCCAGGGCGTGCGTTTCACCCTGCGCCTGCCGCAGACGCTGGCCGTTACCCAGGCCGTGTTCGTGCAGATCGGCGAAACCACCTTTGCCGTACCGGTGGCTTCGGTCAGCGGTATCGGCCGCCTCTCGCGCGAGCGCTTCGAGGCCGCCGACAGCAGCTATCGCTACAGCGGCGAAGACTATCCCCTGTACGACCTGGGCAGCCTGGTCGGCCAGGCCCCGGCACGTGCCGAAGGCCAGGCGCAGGTGCCGCTGTTGCTGGTCCGCGCCGGCGACCTGCGAGCTGCCGTGGCGATCGACCAGGTGCTGGGCAACCGCGAAATCGTGGTCAAGCCGGTCGGCCTGCAGATCGCATCGGTACCGGGCATCTACGGTGCCACCATCACCGGCGATGGCCGTGTGGTGGTGATCCTGGACGTGGCGCCGCTGGTGCGTCGCTACCTGGCCAACCCGACACCGCCGGTGCTGGTCAACGCGCCGCGTCAGGAACGGCAGGTGCCGCTGGTGATGGTGGTGGACGACTCGCTGACCATGCGCAAGGTCACCGGCCGCATCCTGGAGCGCCACAACTTCGAGGTCAGCGTCGCCCGCGATGGCGTGGAAGCGCTGGAGCGGCTGGAGGAGCGTGTTCCCGACCTGATGCTGCTGGATATCGAGATGCCGCGCATGGACGGCTACGAGCTGGCCACCGCGATGCGCGCCGACCCGCGTTACCGGGACGTTCCGATCGTGATGATCACCTCGCGCAGCGGCGACAAGCACCGGCAGCGCGCTTTCGAGATCGGCGTCCAGCGCTACCTGGGCAAGCCTTATCAGGAGCTGGACCTGATGCGTAACGTGTACGACCTGCTGGGGATCGCCCGTGTCCGAGAGTGAAGCCAACCCGGCCGTCGCCCTGCTGGCCCGGCCTGGCGCGGCGCGTGAGCGCCTGCGCGAAGCACTGGCGCACGCCGACGTGCAGATCGTGCTGGAAGACGATCCGAATGGTCTTGAACCGCAGGCGCTGCATGACGCGCGGCCGCAGTTCGTGGTGATCGCGCTGGAAGCGGCGGTCGAGGACGCCCTGGAACGCCTGGAACCGGTGCTGTCCGCCCCCTGCCTGACCCTGGTGTTCGACGAGGCCGAGCTGGCCGCGCGCCGGAACGGCTGGGAGGTGCAGCGCTGGGGGCGTCACCTGGCCGCCAAGCTGCATGGACACCAGCAGGTGCTGCCGCCGGGCGCCGAGGAGGAACCGGCCCTGCAGCTGGAACCGGGCCGTCCTGCGCCGCCACCTGCGCCGCAGGAGGCGGCGCTGCAGACCCACCTGCAACAGGCACACCGCTGGGCCGACGACGTGCCAGCTGACAGCCTGTACGCCCCGCCGGCGCAGCTGCATGAACCGGTCGCGTTCGAGCACGCTCTGGCCGCGCTGCAGCCGGTCGTACCCGAACCGCCGGAAGCGCCGGTCGCACGGACAGAACCCCCCGCGGCACCGCCGGTGCCGTTCGATCACACCGCGTGGTCGCTGGTGGACGAGTCGGCCGATTCCGCCACGCCGGTGTACGCCGCAGCGGAGGTCGAGGCGGGCTCATCGTCGTTCGATACCGACCACCTGAGCCTGGTCGACCTGGATGCGGCCGCTCCCCCCGGCGCACGTGCGGGCGCGCTGCTGGTACTGGCCGGGATCGGTGGCCCTGATGCGTTGCGTCGCCTGCTGGGCGCGCTGCCTTCGGCTTTGGCGGTGCCCGTGCTGGTGCACATGCGCCTGGATGGGGGCCGTTACGGCAATCTCGTCAAGCAGATGGCGCGTGTGTCGCCGCTGCCGGTGCTGCTGGCCGAAGCCGGCCAGCGCGCCACGCCCGGGAAGGTGCATGTGCTGGCCGATGACATCGGCGTCCGCGCGGCCAGCGACGGTCTGCATTTCCTGACCGACGCGCAGGGCATCTCGATTGCCGCGTTGCCGGCCCAGTACACGGCACTGGTACTGCTCAGCGGTGCCGATCTGGGCCATGTCGGGCCGGCGCTGGACCTGGCTGCCGCCGGTGCGTGGGTGGCCGGGCAGGTGGGGGAGGGATGCTACGACCCGGCCGCGGCCACCGCCGTGGTCGCCGCCGGCATGGCCGCTGGCGAACCGCAGGAACTGGCGCAGATCATCGCCGCGCGCTGGGGCGAGGGCGACCACAACGGAGAGGCTCCATGAGTTACGCCAGCAACGATGAAATCCGTGGTGTCCTGATCCAGGCCGGCAACGAACGCGTGCTGCTGCCCAATGCCACGGTCGCTGAAATGATGTCGCGGGTGCCGGTGCAGCCGGTGGCCGACGCCCCCCGCTGGCTGGTCGGCGAGATCGCCTGGCATGGCTGGCAGGTGCCGCTGGTGTCGTTCGCGCGGCTTTCGGGGCTGGGTGACGAGGCAGCCGGTGTCCACAACAAGGTGGTGGTACTGAAGGCGCTCAGCGGCGATCAGCAGCGGCCGTATTACGCGTTGCTGACCCAGAACTTCCCGCAGTTGATCTCGGTGCCGCGCGATGGCCTGCTGGCCGATGCATCGGAGGAGACCCTGCCGCAGATCGTGCACATGCGCGTACTGCTGGGTGAGCAGAGCGCGCTGCTGCCGAATCTGGACGCACTGGAAAGCGCGCTGGCTTCACTGGCGGCCTGAGGCCGCACCCTGGACACGTGCCGCCGGGCATGGCCCGGCGCTACCGTTGGCGTGCAGGCTGTCGGTGGACCTAACCGAGATCACCCAGCCGCGCCTGCAACGCGGCGATCGCGGCCAGCCCGGCGGTTTCCGTGCGCAGGATGCGCGGGCCCAGCTGCAGGCCCTGGAAGCCGGCGGCGGCCAGCTGCTCGCGGTCGCGGGGTGACCAGCCGCCCTCTGGACCGATCGCGATCACGATGCCGCCCGCGGGCGCCGCTGCCAATGTCGACAGCCGGTGCGAACCCATCGGGTCCAGGGTCAACCGCAGCGTATCGGCGGGCAGCGCAGCGGTCGCCTGCGCCAGCGACAGCGGGGCCCCCACCCGTGGGATGCGCGCGCGCCCGGACTGGCCACAGGCCGACTGCACGACGTTGTTCCAGTGCGCCACGCGCTTTTCCGCGCGGGCCGCGTCCAGCTTCACCTCGGTGCGTTCCGCGTTTACCGGCAGGATGCTGCTGACGCCGAGTTCGGTGGCCTTCTGCAGGATCAGGTCCATCTTTTCGCCGCGCGCGATGCCCTGCATCAGGGTGATGGCCAGCGGCGATTCGATGTCGATGGCCTGCACGCGGTCGATGCGTGCCTGCACTTCGCGCTTGCCGACGACGGTCAGCGTCGCCGCGTAGTCGTGGCCATCGCCGTTGAACAGGACGCAGCCATCGCCCTCGCGCAGGCGCATCACCCGCACCAGGTGGTTGGCGGTTTCCTCGGGCAGGGTCACGGTCTGGCCGCTGTGCAGCGGCAGGTCGATGGGACAGCGGGTCACGCGCATGCAATTGCCTCGTCGATGGCGGCCAGCGTGGTACGCGCCAGCAGATCCAGTTGTTCGTCGTCCACGCAGTACGGTGGCATCCAGTACAGCACATCGCCCAGCGGGCGAAGGACCACGCCGCGCTTCAGTGCGGCCTTGTACGCGTGCAGGCCGAGCCGCAGTCCAGGGTCGAAGGGCGTGCGCCTGTCGCCGCCGCGCGATAGTTCGAATGCCACCACCATGCCGGCCTGGCGCACATCGGCCACATGCGGGTGGTCGGCAAACGGTGCCGCGAGGGTGCCCATCACCGATGCGGTGCCGCGGTTGCGGGCGATCACATCGTCGCTGCCGAAGATGTCCAGCGTCGCCAGCGCCGCAGCGCACGCCAGCGGATTGCCGGTATAGCTGTGCGAGTGCAGGAAGGCACGCTCGCGGGAGTCGTCGAGGAAGGCGTCGTACAGGGCCTGCGTGGCCAGGACCGCAGCCAGCGGCAGGAACCCACCGGTCAGGCCCTTGGACAGGCACATCAGGTCCGGCATCACCCCGGCCTGTTCGCAGGCGAACATCGTGCCGGTGCGACCGAAGCCGGTGGCGATCTCGTCGGCGATCATGAACGCACCGTGCGCGTCGCACAGCTCACGCACGCGCTGCAGATACACCGGATCATGCATGCGCATGCCGCCGGCGCACTGCAGGCGGGGTTCCAGAATCACCGCGCACACTTCACCGGGGTGCTGGTCGAACAGCGTCGCCAGGCCGTCGGCGGCCTGGCGGGCACGCTCGGCAGCACTCTGCCCTGGCTCGGCCAGGTAGGCGTCGGGCGAGGGGGCGAACAGCCCTTCGGCCAGCAACGGCGCGTACACCCGCCGGTACAGTGGGATGTCGCCCAGCGCCAGCGCACCCAGCGTTTCACCGTGGTAGCCGTTTTCCAGCGCGATGAAACGCGTACGCCGGGTCTCACCGCGGTTATGGAAGTAATGGAAGGCCATTTTCAGTGCCACTTCCACCCCGGCCGAGCCGTTGTCGGCGTAGAACACCTTGGCCAGCGGATCGCGCCCGGCCTGCCGCGGGGCCAGTGCCAGCAGGCGTTCGGCCAGGGTGATCGCCGGCTCATGGCTGAAGCCGGCCAGCATCACCTGTTCCAGCTGGCCGGCCTGGGCTGCGATGGCGCCGCCGATGCGGGGCTCGGCGTGGCCGAACAGATTCGTCCACCAGCTGCTGACGGCATCCAGATAGCGGTTGCCATCATGGTCGATCAGCCACGCGCCCTCGCCGCGCGCGACCGGCACCAGCGGCAGGGTGTCGGGATGCTCGCGCATCTGCGTGCACGGATGCCACAGCACCTGCAGGTCGCGTTGCCGCCAGTGCAGGGCCAGCGGGGAGGGGGTTGGGTCTGCTAGCATTTCGGGCTCATGAACATGTTGCTGCCTGCACATTCTATCGGCCCCGGCGCCCGCGTCGGCCGCCGCGGAGATTCCGCATGAACGATGACCGTGCCAGCCGTCGCCTGCCGATCATCCATCGGATCACCGATGAAGAGAACGGTCCCTTCCAGCGCCAGCATCTGGATCTGGAATTCTCCAATGGTGAACGCCGCCGCTTCGAGCGCCTGGTCAGCCGTGGCCACGGTGCGGTGGTGGTGGTGCCCATGCTCGACGACGAGACGGTGCTGCTGGTGCGTGAATACGCGGCCGGGGTACATCGCTACGAGCTTGGCCTGGTCAAGGGCCGGATCGATGCCGGCGAGACCCCCGAGCAGGCCGCCGACCGCGAACTGAAGGAAGAGGCCGGCTATGGCGCGCATCGGATCGATGTGCTGCGCGCCATGACGCTGGCGCCGACGTATATGAGCCACCAGTCGTGGCTGGTGGTGGCGCGCGACCTGTATCCCGAAAAGCTGATCGGGGACGAACCCGAGGAGCTGGAGGTGGTGCCCTGGAAGCTGTCCGAGCTGGACCGGTTGATGCTGCGCGAGGACTTTTCCGAGGGCCGCTCGCTGGCGGCGTTGTTCATCGCCCGCCAGTGGCTGCAGGGAGCCCGATGATCAAGCTGACCACGGATCTGCGCGAGACCGCGATCGCGATCGCGCAGGAAGCCGGCCAGACCATCATGCAGGTCTACGCCGACGGATTCGACGTGCGGATCAAGGACGACAACAGTCCGGTGACTGCCGCTGACCTGGCCGCCAACCAGGTCATCGAGCAGGGTCTGCGGCAACTGACCCCGGATCTGCCCATCCTGTCCGAAGAGTCGGCCCAGGTGCCCTGGGAACTGCGCCGCCATTGGGGCGCCTACTGGCTGGTCGATCCGCTTGACGGTACCCGCGAGTTCGTCAAGCGCAACGGCGAATTCAGCGTTAACATCGCTCTGATCTACCAGGGTGCCCCGGCGTTTGGCGTCGTGCTGGCGCCGGTCACCGGCATTCTGTGGCACGCCATGCGCGGCGAACTGGCGTACCGCCGGCAGGGACTGCACGACACCGTGCTGCGCACGCGCAGCCCGGCGACCGCTCCGCTGCGGGTGGCGGCAAGCCGCTCCCACCGCTCGCCGGAAACCGAAGCGCTGCTGGCGCGCATGGGCCGCATCGAGACCATCGCACAGGGCTCGTCGCTGAAGTTCTGCCGCATTGCCGAGGCGGGCCTGGATGTGTACCCGCGGCTCGGCCCGACCTCCGAATGGGATACCGCCGCCGGCCAGTGCGTGCTGCACGCGGCAGGCGGCGCGGTCCTCTCGGCGGCCACCGGCAAGCCCTTCCGCTACAACCGCCGCGAGACGCTGTTGAACGGCGATTTCATCGCCCTTGGCGATACCAGCCTGCCGTGGCGCGACTGGTTGTCCGACTGACCTGGAGGCCGCATGAGCGCGCACGACACCCCCACCGCCGGCAGTGCCGCCAGCACCGAACTGGAACGCCTGCTGGCGATCATGGCCCGCCTGCGTGATCCGCAGGACGGCTGCCCGTGGGACCTGGAGCAGGACTTTGCGACCATTGCCCCGTACACCATCGAGGAAGCCTACGAAGTCGCCGATGCGATCGATCGCGGCGACCTCGATGATCTCTGCGACGAGCTCGGCGACCTGCTGCTGCAGGTGGTCTTTCATGCACGCATGGCCGAAGAGCAGGGGGCGTTCGCTTTCGCAGAGGTTGCCCGCGCGATCAGCGACAAGATGCAGCGCCGCCATCCGCATGTCTTCGCCGATGTCAGCGTCGATGATGCCGATGGGGTCATGCGCAACTGGGATGCGATCAAGCGCGCGGAGCGGGCAGCCAAGGGCGAACAGGATCATTCCGCCCTGGCCGGAATCTCGCGGGGCCTGCCGGAGTGGCAACGCGCGGTGAAGCTGCAGTCGCGCGCGGCCAAGGTCGGCTTCGACTGGCCGGGCCCGCTGCCGGTCCTGGACAAGGCGGCCGAGGAACTGCAGGAACTGCGCGAGGAGTTCGAGCGCGGCGACATCGCCGGCAACAAGGCGCGGCTGCAGGAGGAACTGGGGGACCTGTTGTTCGTCTGCGCCAACCTGGCCCGCCACGCCGATATCGACCTGGGTGCCGCACTGCGCGGTGCGAACCACAAGTTCGAGCGTCGCTTCCGGGCGATGGAGGCACAGGCCGAGGCACAGGGAACCTCCCTCGCCTCGCTGGACCTGGACGCACAGGAAGCGCTCTGGCAGCACGCCAAGGCCGCCGAGAAGGAATGAAGACACTCGGCCTGTTCCTGCTGACCGCGCTGGCCGAGATCGTCGGCTGCTACCTGCCGTGGCTGTGGCTGCGCAAAGGAGGCAGCGTCTGGCTGCTGCTGCCGGCGGCCGCCAGTCTGGCTCTGTTCGCCTGGCTGCTGACCCTGCATCCGACCGCCAGTGGCCGCGTCTATGCCGCCTACGGTGGCGTGTACATCGGCACCGCGCTGTTCTGGCTTTGGCTGGTCGATGGCATCCGGCCCAGCCGCTGGGATCTGCTGGGTGCCGCACTGTGCCTGGCGGGCATGGCGGTGATCATGTTCGGGCCGCGCCAGCCGGGCTGACCGTCGGCAGTGCCAGGCCCACCGGAAAGGGGCATGATGGGGCGGATCGTGGCGTTGGGAGTGCGCACATGCCCCGTTTCTCCAGCTTCCGTGAGTTCTATCCGTTCTATCTCAGCGAGCACCGCCATCCCGTGTCGCGGCGCCTGCACTTCATCGGCAGCTGCGGCGTACTGCTGCTGGTCGCCGCGGCGATCCTGCGCGGCCAGCCACTGCTGCTGTTGACGGCATTGGCCTGTGGGTACGGGTTCGCGTGGGTGGGGCACTTCTTCTTCGAGAAGAACCGCCCGGCCACGTTCCGCCACCCGCTGTACTCGTTCCTGGGCGACTGGGTGATGTTCGTCGACATCCTGCGCGGGCGGGTGCGGTGGTGAGAACGTGTGCACGCCGCATTCACACGCTATGCTCGGGGTTGGACGTCTACCGATAAGGAAAGCCTGATGTTCCCGACCATGTTCTTTACCGTGGTACTGGCCTTCGTGGCCGTGGTCATCCTGTTCAAGGCCGTGCGCATGGTGCCGCAGGGATATGAATGGACCGTCGAGCGGTTCGGCCGCTACACCCACACCATGACCCCCGGCCTGCATTTCCTGATCCCCATCGTGTACGGCGTGGGGCGCAAGGTGAACATGATGGAGCAGGTGCTGGACGTACCCAGCCAGGAAGTGATCACCAAGGACAACGCCGCCGTGCGCGTGGACGGGGTGGTGTTCTTCCAAGTGCTGGACGCTGCCAAGGCCGCCTATGAGGTGGCCAACCTGGAAGTGGCCATGATCGCGCTGGTCCAGACCAACATCCGTACCGTGATCGGCTCGATGGACCTGGACGAATCGCTGAGCCAGCGCGAGGTGATCAATGCCCAGCTGCTCAGCGTGGTCGACCATGCCACCAACCCGTGGGGCGTGAAGGTGAACCGCATCGAGATCCGCGACATCCAGCCGCCCCGCGATCTGCTCGACGCGATGGCACGGCAGATGAAGGCCGAGCGCGAGAAGCGTGCGCAGATCCTGGAGGCGGAAGGTTCGCGGCAGTCGGAGATCCTGCGCGCCGATGGCGAGAAGCAGGCCACCGTGCTGGAGGCGGAAGGGCGGCGCGAGGCAGCGTTCCGCGATGCGGAGGCACGCGAGCGCCTGGCGGAAGCCGAAGCGATGGCGACCAAGGTGGTGTCGGCGGCGATCGCCGAGGGCGACGTGCAGGCGATCAACTACTTCGTCGCCCAGAAGTATGTGGAAGCGTTCAAGGAACTGGCCAGCTCGCCGAACCAGAAGCTGGTCCTGATGCCGATGGAGGCCAGTGGGGTGATTGGCTCCATCGCCGGCGTGGCCGAGCTGGCCAAGCAGGCACTGGCCAGCCAGGACAACAAGGCGGCCGGCAAGCGACCGCCGCCGATCGGAGGCTGACATGCGCTGGGACGTCGTCGCCTGGGGGGCGCTGGCCCTCCTCCTGTTCGCTGCGGAGGCTCTGCTGCCGGGCGCGTTCATGCTGTGGATCGGCATCGGCGCTGCAGCGGTGTTCGTGCTGGTGGCGTTCTTTGCCGGCATCCCGCTGCTGTGGCAGGTGGTCGCCTTCGTCGTGCTGAGCGTACTGTCGATCCAGTGCTACCGGCGCTGGGGCAGGTCGCGGGCACGCGCCAGCGACAAGCCGTTGCTGAACCGCCGCGCCGAACAGCTGATCGGTCGGGTGGTGCCATTGCAGCAAGGCATCACGGACGGGCAGGGTCGGGTCAGCATCGACGATGCGTACTGGCAGGTCAGCGGTCCGGAACTGCCGGCCGGGGCACGGGTGCGGGTGGTCGCGGTGCAGGGCAGCACGCTGGTGGTTGAAGCGGCCAGTTGAGTCGGCCCACGGCCGGTGCGTGCGCGAACCGCTGCGGTGCGGCACGCCCGTGGGCGATCGATCTGGGATAATGGGGGCTCTTGTTTCCTCTGCTGCCGGAACGGTCATGACCCAGAAGACGCTGCTCAACGATACCCACCGCGCCCTCGGCGCCAAGATGGTCGATTTCGGGGGTTGGGACATGCCCATCCACTACGGCTCGCAGCTGGACGAGCACCATCTGGTGCGTCGCGAGGCCGGCGTGTTCGACGTCAGCCACATGACCGTGGTGGACCTGCGCGGCGAGCAGGTCAAGCCATTCCTGCGCCGCCTGCTGGCCAATTCCATCGACAAGCTGAAGGTGCCGGGCAAGGCGCTGTACTCGTGCATGCTCAATGCCGAAGGCGGCGTCATCGATGACCTCATCGTCTATTACCTGGGCGAGGACTTCTTCCGCATGGTGGTCAACGCCTCCACCCGCGAGAAGGATCTGGCCTGGCTGCGTACGCAGGCCGCTCCGTTCAACGTGTCCGTTGAACAGCGCCCTGACCTGGCCATCCTCGCCGTGCAGGGGCCGCAGGCACGCGAGCTCGTCATCGGCCTGGTCGGCGCCGCCGACCGCGAAGCGCTGGGCAGGCTCGGCCGCTTCGCCGCGCTGCAGGTGCGGTCCGATGAGGGCGTCGAACTGTTCGTGGCCCGTACCGGTTACACCGGCGAGGACGGTTTCGAGATCCTGCTGCCGCAGGAAGCCGTGGTCGGGTTCTGGAACCGCCTGCTGTCTGCAGGCGTGAAGCCGGCTGGCCTCGGTGCCCGCGACACCCTGCGCCTGGAAGCCGGCATGAATCTGTACGGCCAGGACATGGACGAAGCCATCAGCCCGTACGAAGCTGCGCTGGCCTGGACGGTGTCGCTGGATGAGGGCCGTGACTTCATCGGTCGCGACGTGCTGGAAGCGCAGAAGGCCGCCGGCAATGCGCGGCAGATGATCGGCCTGGTGATGGACGAGAAGGGTGTCCTGCGCCACGGCCAGGTGGTCACCACGGCCGGCGGCCAGGGTGAAATCCTGTCCGGCACCTTCTCGCCGACGCTGGCCAAGGGCATCGCCTTTGCCCGCGTGCCGGCAGGTGACCTCGGCCAGGTCACGGTCGATATCCGTGGCCGGCAGGTGCCGGTACGCGTGGTCAAGTTCCCCTTCGTGCGCGAAGGCCAGGCCCAGCCCGGCGTGCTCGCCGACGCCTGATCCGAACGTGCCGGACGTCACTGACAGCAGTGGCGGCCGGTTGGTTACACTAGCCCCGTTTTTTCCACCCCCTGCAAATCCTGGAGCAGTCCCATGAGCGAGATCCCCGGCGACCTCAAGTTCCTCAAGTCCCACGAGTGGGCCCGTGTCGAAGGCAATGGCCGCGTTACCGTCGGTATTTCCGACCACGCCCAGGGCCTGCTGGGTGACCTGGTCTACGTCGAACTGCCGGAGGTCGGCGCCGACGCCAAGGCCGGCGAGCAGATCGCTGTCGTCGAGTCGGTGAAGGCGGCCTCGGACGTCTACAGCCCGATCAGCGGCACGGTCGTCGAGGTCAACTCGGCACTGTCGGACAAGCCGGAAACCATCAACGAGGATGCCTACGGCGAGGGCTGGATGTTCGTGGTCGAACTGTCCAACGCCGAAGAGATCAACGAGCTGCTGGACCCGGACGCTTACGCCGAAGTCCTGGAGAACGACGACCACTGAGTCGTTGTTTCCTGGTTTGAGAACGGCCACCTTCGGGTGGCCGTTTTCGTTCCGGCGACCGCGCCGGACTCATGACGCCCGGTTCGCTGCACACCCACGACGCGGCATCAGGCGCTTCGGAAGGGTGTCTTCGGAGGCGCGCAGTTTTGCGCAAATCCGCGTTTCCACCCCGCGCCGGCGCGTTCGAATGTGAAAACTTTTCCTGCCTCGTTGCGGCCCCGTTGTGGTGGCGCGGCAGGCCGCTGCGATACGTAGCCCGGGTGCGCGCGCGAGATGGCGGAGGAATGGCACGCATCAACGCAGAGTGCTTATTTCAAGTGTTTTTTCTTGAGTGCGCATGCACGCAGTGGCGCGCGTGGCGGTCGTGTTGCGCACGCCAGCGGTGTCTGCGGAAGCGAAACGAGGACGCTGGAGGCGGTGTCCGGCACGGCGCCAATGTGAAAATTTTTCGCGGGGGTTGTTGACAGTAAAAAAAAGCGTGATTAGGTTTCGCCTCAGCAGACCTTGCCTGCCCAACCGAGTGCGCAGAATCAATCGTCCGATGCGAAGCAGCCCCTCGAAAGCCACCGCGATCCCCAAGACGGTGGACATGGCCCCGCTTCCCCCGGAGAAATGCAAGGCAACTCCCGTTCCGATGCCTGCTCCGCCGATCGAGGCAGGCATTGCCGCATCCGTAACGGCGCGCCTGACGCGCCGGCGGTCCCCGCACGCAGCATCCGCGGGTTTGATCCACCTGGGCGTTTCAACTCCCTATCACTGACGAGGAGCCATCCCATGGCAACCAAGAAAGCTGCGAAGAAAAAGCCCGCCGCCAAGAAGGCGGTGAAGAAGGTCGCTAAGAAGGCCGCTGCCAAGAAGGCAGTGAAGAAGGTCGCGAAGAAGGCGACCGCCAAGAAGGCGGTGAAGAAGGCTGCGAAGAAGGTCGCCAAGAAGACCACTGCGAAGAAGGCAGTGAAGAAGGCGGCAAAGAAGGTAGCCAAGAAGCCGGCGAAGAAGACCGCGAAGAAGGCAGTGAAGAAGGTCGCCAAGAAGGCAGCGAAGAAGACTGCAAAGAAGGCCGCCAAGAAGACCACTGCCCGCAAGCCGGCCAAGAAGGTCGCCAAGAAGGCGACCAAGAAGGCCGTAAAGAAGGTCGCCAAGAAGGCGGCCAAGAAGGCGACCAAGAAGGCTGCCCCGAAGAAGGCAGCGAAGAAGGTCGCCAAGCGCAAGCCGGCCGCCCGCAAGAAGAAGGCCGCTCCGGTCGCTCTGCCGGCAACCCCGGCGCCGCTGATCTAAGTACTTCCCGATAGCCGTACCCTGAAACCCCTTCCTCGGCTGCCCAGCGAGGAGGGGGTTTTTTTATCCCCTGCCTGCAGCGCGCACGAAAAAAGGGCGACCGATGGCCGCCCTTCCGGTGATGCCAGGGAGTGCCGGTTCAGCGCGGCGAGGCGACCGCGCGGTTGCTGGATGCACCCTTGCCCTTGCGCTTGTCCTGCTGCGCCGGGCTTGCACCCTCGGCCATCAGGTTGTCGCTGCCGAAGTCGGTATCCACGTCCAGCCAGCGTTGCGCGGGAAGGCCAAGCGCGGAGTCGAGCACGGTCGGCAGCAGGCCGCTGGGCAGGCCGCTTTCGCCGTTCCACATGATCGCGATGCCGAGATCACGCTCCGGAACCAGAGCGACAAGGCCACGGTAGCCCTGCACGGCGCCGGCGTGGAACACCACGTCATGACCGGCGTAATCGAAGGTGCGCCAGCCGAGCGCGTAGCCGGCCGAATGCAGACGCTCGCGGCGCCAGCCCGACCGCATTTCGCCCGGCGTGTTGATCAGGCTGGAATGCAGGGTGGCCAGCAGCGGCGCCGGCAGCACGTCGGGGCGATGACCGGTGTGGGCCAGCAGCCACTGTGCCATGTCGCTGGCACTGGCGTTGACGCCGGCCGCCGGCGCGACCCGGTAGTAGGTCGGTTTCGGCGTCAGGGACACCCAGCCATTACGGCTGCGCACATGCGGACGTGCCCAGCGCGAACTGGCCTGGATGCCAGCCAGGCCGAGGCTGGCATCGTTCATGCCCAGCGGCTTGAAGATGCGGCGCTCGACCGCCTGCTCGTAGAAGCTGCCAGAGGCGGCGTAGACGACGTCGCCGATCAGGCTGAAGGCCACGTTCTGGTAGGCGTAGCAGTCGCCAGGCAGGCACTTGAGGCTGGTGTTGGCCAGCTTCTGGGTCAGTGCGTAGTACTCGGCGTTGCCTTCGATGTCGCGGTCGTAGGCGTTGTAGGGCAGGCCGACGCGGTGGCTGAGCACGTCGGCGACGGTCAGCCGCTCGGTGGCTTCCGGCGAGTTGAGGCGGAAGCCGGGCACATAGTCGGTGACCTTGCTGTCCCAGCGCAGCGTGCCGTCATTGACCAGCAGGCCGGCCATGGTGCCAGCGAAGGCCTTGGACAGGGAGGCCAGCCGGAACACGGTATGGGCATCGACGGGCAGCGGATTGTTGACGTCGGTGACGCCGTAACCGCGCGCACTCAGCACGCGCCCCCCCTGCACGATCGCCACCGCCATGCCCGGCACGCGCTCGCCATAGGTGAGCTGCTGCGCCATCGATTCGATGTTGGCAACGTTGAAGCCAGGGGCGGGTGCCTGCACCTGCGGCATCAGGCCGGTACGGTAAGCGGCCGGCTGGGTATGAGCGACGGCCGGCGCGGCCGCGGTCTCGATGTTGGCCGGCATCGGCGGCAAGGCCGGCGGGGTCTGCGCGGTGGTGGACAAGGCAACGGGCATCAACATGCCCAGCAAACCGGTGGCCGCCGAACGGATCGGACGGCGCTGGCTGTTCTTTTTCATCGGTTGGACCCGTGCGCGACTGCTGATGGCGATTCTAGCGCCGCTTTTCGCCTGTGCACAAACAAAGCGAAGATGAATGCGCATCTCGTTGAAAAAGTTGGAATTTTGACGCTGCCGGATTGTGTATCCGAACGTGTCGGCGGTCGCCCGTGCGAGGTCCTGGCGGTGCCGCGCGCGTGCCGTGCTGGCGATGTTGCAGTGCATTGGCTAACGTACGCGCTTCGCCGCCCCCGGAGCCTGCCATGCCGCTGTCCAACCGCTGCCTGCTGGCGTGGGGCGCCGCATGAGTACGACGCGGGACGGGAGACCGTTGCGCGGGCTGCTGGCAGCGCTGCGCGAGTCTCCGGCACTGTGGTGGTCGTTCCTTTACTTCTTCTGCCTGCTGAGCGGCTACTACGTGCTGCGACCGGTGCGCGAGGCGATGGCTGCCTCGGCCGACCTGGAGACGGTGTTCCCGCCGGTGCTGATCGCCTGGTTCGCCAGCCACGGCATCGCGCTGAAGGATTTCGTCCTGCAGTTCCTGTTTTCCTGCGTGTTCGTGATCATGCTGGTGCTGCAGCCGGTCTATGGCTGGCTGGTCAGCCGCTTCCCGCGGCGGGTATTCCTGCCGGCCGTGTATGGCTTCTTCATCGCGACCCTGCTGGGCTTCTACGCACTGTTCGACAGTGGCGTGCCGGGGCGGGGCATGGCCTTCTTCTTCTGGGTCATGGTGTTCAACCTGTTCGCCGTCGCCGTGTTCTGGAGCTTCATGGCGGATGTGTTCTCCAACGTGCAGGCCCGCGCGTACTACGGCTACATCGGCGCGGCCGGCACGCTCGGGGCGTTCCTCGGCCCGATCATTACCAGTGCGCTGGTGCAGCGGGTAGGTATCGCCAACCTGATGCTGGTCTCGGCCGGCTTCCTGATCGTCTGCCTGCTGTGCATCTGGCGACTGCGGCACTGGGCGGTGCTGCGTGAACGCGAGCAGCAACTGGTCTCCGGCGAGCAGCCGATGGGCGGCAGCGTGCTCGATGGACTGAAGCTGATCGCGCGCGAGCCCCTGCTGCGCTGGCTGGCCATCATGGTGGTGTTCGGCGTCGGCGTGGGAACGCTGCTGTACAACCAGCAGGCCAGCATCGTGCGCGCGTCGTTCACCGACCCTGCGGCGAGCACCGCATTTTTCTCGCGCATCGATCTGGCGGTGAACGCGCTGGCCCTGCTGATGCAGCTGGGCCTGACCCGCTGGCTGCTGTCGCGCCACGGCATCGCTCCGGCGCTGTTGATTCCCGGCTTCGCGATCCTGATCGGCTTCTCGGTGCTGGCGGCGTCGCCGATGCCGCTGATGGTGGCGGTGGTGCAGGTGATGACCCGGGCCAGCGAGTTCGCCCTGGCCAAGCCGGCACGCGAGACGATCTATACCCGTGTCGACCGGCAATGGCGCTACAAGGCCGGTGCGGCCATCGACACGGTGGTCTATCGTGGTGCCGACCTGAGCTTCACCTGGGTGCACAAGGGACTGGCGTTGTTCGGTTCGCACGTGGTGTTCATCGGAGGCGTCGCCGTGGCTGCGTTCATGACGCTGGCCGCGTTCGGCGTGCTGCGCGAAGAGAAGAAGCTGCCCCGCGACCGTTGAGGTCGCCCCCATTCGAGGAGAAACCACGATGTCATGGATCGCGTTGCTGCTGACGCTGCTGGTTGCCGCGCTGCATGTGTACTTCCTGGTGCTGGAGATGTTCCTGTGGACGCGGCCACTGGGGCTGAAAACGTTCCGCAACACGCCGGAGAAGGCGCAGACCACACAGGTGCTGGCGGCCAACCAGGGGCTGTACAACGGCTTCCTGGCGGCCGGCATCGTGGCGGGGCTGGCGATGGCACAGCCGGTGCTGGTGACGTTCTCGCTGGTCTGCGTGGTCGTGGCGGGGTGCTATGGCGCGTACAGCGTGAGCCGCCGGATCTTCATGATCCAGGCGCTGCCGGCGATCCTGGCGCTGGTGCTGCGCGCGCTGGTGTGAGTTCCGGCCAACGGCGCAGCCCCTCGTGGGTTGGCCGCGGCATGCGGCTTGGCGGTTGGGCCGGATGGGTCGAGCCAGGCGGGGACGCCGTGAACCCATCCCTGGGGGCTTAGCCGCGCCATCCATGGCGCGGATACCCCGCCCGGCCCGACCCATCCGGCCTCCGACGGATCTCTGCGGCGTCCACCCACGCAAAAGAAGAAAGAAGAACAGAAGCAAAAAGCGGCCCATAGGCCGCTTTTTGCTGTCGCTGTTGCTTTTCTTTTTCTTCTCCGTGGGCTGGACGCCCGCGGAAACTGTCAGAGGCCGGGCGGGCTGGGTTCGCGGGGGTGTCCGCGGCATGGATGCCCCGGCCAAGCCTACAAGGACGTACTTGCGGCGTCCCCCGCGAACCCAACCTGCCTGGCCAAACCCATGACACGCTCTAGGCGACCAACCCACGAGGGGCTGCGCCGTTGGCCGGAACCTCACTTGGCCGGCGACATCCACATGTCGATGACGGCGCTGAACACTTCGGTCCCTGCACGGTCGCGCACGCTCACCGTCACCGGCAGCGCATAGCCCTGGGCCGCGACCACGATCGGCTGCGCCGGCAGTGCCACTGCCTGCAGCGTGCCGCGTGCCTTGGCCAGGTACTGCACCTGCATGCCCTTGGGGATCCAGCGCATGCCCTTCGGCAGTGATGCATCGACCATCAGCCCGGCCGTCAGTTCGGCCAGATTGCACATCGCGATCGCGTGCACCGTGCCGATGTGGTTGCGCACCCTGCGCCGGTCCGCCAGCGTGCCTTCGCAGCGGCCGTTTTCCAGGCGGGTGATGCGCGGGGCGATGCTGGCGAAGTAGGGCGCCTTGAAGCACACCGCGCGCGAGAACAGCCAGGTACCGGCAGGCCAGCGCTGCAGGCGGTTGTAGAGCGAGAGCAGGGGCGTGGACATGGTGGGATTCCGTTGGGCGGATAAAGCGACGGCGGGCCGAGGCCCGCCGTCGAGGCAACGCGTGTCGCGGGCGATCAGGCGGCCTGCGAGTGCGGGTCCTTGTGCTGGCGGTCGTAGTAGCTGGCCGCGCGCAGTTCGTGGGTGTCGAAGTCGTCCACGGTGATGGTGTCCAGGGTCAGCGTGCGCAGCTCTTCCAACAGCGTGCGCTCGTCCTGGGTGATCACGCCCTCGGCCACGGCTTCGTCCAGCTGGCTCTGGAAGTCCAGCGCCTCGATGCCCTTGCTCTTCAGCGCCTTCAGGAACTTGCGCTCCACCGGCTCGGCCATGATGGCCTTGGCCAGATAGCTGTTGATGCGGCCGCCCGGGTTGTTCTCGCACGGGGTCAGGAACACACCCTGTGCCAGGCGGTCGCGCGCTTCGTTCGGCGCCATCAGCAGGGCGGCGACGCGACGGCTCAGGCGATCACCCGGTGCTTCGGCGCGGCGGCCCAGCGGGAAGATCAGTGCCCACATCAGCCAGCCGATCGGACGGATCGGGAAGTTGCGCAGGGCGGCCGACAGCGATTCTTCGATCTTGTGCACGCTGTCATGGAAGGCCCAGGCCAGCAGCGGCTGGTCGGCCTGCGGTGCGCCTTCATCGTGGTAGCGCTTGAGCATGGCGCTGGTCATGTAGATGTGGCTCAGCACATCGCCCAGGCGGCCGGACAGCGACTCCTTGAACTTCAGCTTGCCGCCGAGCGTCATCATCGAGATGTCGGCCATCAGCGCCAGATTGGCCGAATAGCGGTCCAGCTTGCGGAAGTAACGGCGGGTGTAGGCATCGCCCGGGGCGGCACCGAAGCGGGCGCCGGTCAGGCCGAACCAGAACGAGCGCACGGCGTTGGAAATGCCGTAGCGGATGTGGCCGAACAGGCTGCGGTCGAATTCCTGCAGGCCGGCGCGGGTATCCGGATCCTGTGCAGCCTTCATCTCCTTCAGCACCCACGGGTGGCAGAGAATCGCACCCTGGCCGAAGATCAGCAGGCTGCGGGTCATGATGTTGGCGCCTTCCACGGTGATCGCGATCGGCGCGGCCTGCCAGCTGCGGCCGGCGAAGTTGCGCGGGCCGAGGATGATGCCCTTGCCGCCAATGACATCCATCACGTCCGAGATCACCTCGCGGCTCATGCTGGTGCAGTGGTACTTGGCGATCGCCGACGGTACCGACGGCACGTCGCCGCGGTCGACGGCGGCGGCCGTGGCCTGCGACAGCGCGCTGATCTTGTAGGCCTTGCCACCGATGCGGGCCAGTGCTTCCTCCACGCCTTCAAAGCGGCCGACCGACAGGCCGAACTGCTTGCGGATGCGCGCGTAGGCGCCGGTCACTGCAGCGCCGGCCTTGGCGCCACCGCTGGCGGTGGACGGCAGCGTGATCGAACGGCCCACGGCCAGGCATTCGTTGAGCATGTTCCAGCCCTTGCCGGCCATGGCAGCGCCGCCGATGAGCTGGGTCAGCGGGATGAACACGTCCTTGCCGCGGATCGGGCCGTTCTGGAAGGTCGAGTTCAGCGGGAAGTGGCGGCGGCCGATCTCGACGCCGGCGGTGTCGCGCGGCAGCAGGCCCAGGGTGATGCCGATGTCGCGGGTCTCGCCGATCAGGCCATCCGGGTCGTACATGCGGAAAGCCAGGCCGATCAGCGATGCGACCGGAGCCAGGGTGATGTAGCGCTTGTCGAACGTCAGCCTGACGCCCAGCACCTGCTCGCCATTCCATTCGCCCCGGCAGACGATGCCGTAGTCGGGAATCGAGGTGGCATCGGAGCCGGCAAACGGGCCGGTCAGACCGAAGCAGGGCACTTCACGGCCATCGGCCAGACGCGGCAGGTACTGGTCCTTCTGCTCCTGGGTGCCGTAATGCACCAGCAGTTCGCCCGGACCCAGCGAATTCGGCACGCCGACGGTGGAGCTGACCACCGAGGATACCGAGGCCAGCTTCTGGATCACCTTGTGGTGGGCCAGCGCGGAGAAGCCCAGGCCGCCGTATTCCTTCGGGATGATCATGCCGAAGAACTTGTTCTTCTTGATGAAGGCCCACAGCTCCGGCGGCAGGTCGGCGTGGACGTGGGTGATCTCCCAGTCGTTGACCATCCGGCACAGCTCTTCCACCGGACCGTCGAGGAAGGCCTGCTCCTCGGCGGTCAACTGCGGCTTGGGATAGTTGAGCAGGATGTTCCAGTCCGGATCGCCGGTGAACAGCTCGCCTTCAAAACCGACCGAGCCGGTTTCCAGTGCGATGCGCTCGGTCTGCGACAACGGCGGCAGCACCTTGCGGAACACCTTCATCATCGGACCGGTCAGCAGCGGCTTGCGGATGAACGGCAGCAGCAGCGGAACGGCGATCACGGCCAGCACGGCGGCGGCGACGATCGTGGCGGTCTGGTTGACGTAGGGGATGAACCAGCAGGCGACCAGCAGCGCGGCGCCGATCAGCGTCCAGGTGACCAGCCGCATGCGGTGGTAGGCGGCGAATGCGCCTGCCAGCAGCAGGGCAAGGAAGGGAAGAACGATGCTCATGAGCGTGCTCCGGTGACGTGCTCGTTTGTGACGGACGAAGCTGCGGCGTCCGCCGCAGGCAACACGTCCAGATAGTCCAACACAGTAGCGGTAAAGGTGTCGTTGTCGTCGCCGGCGACCATGTGCGTGGCCTGCAGCAACTGCACGTGGCGCGCGTGCGGGGCCAGCGCCAGGAACTCGGCCACGGTCTGCGGCGTGACCAGGTCACTGCGACCCCCACTGACCAGCAGCATCGGGCACTTCACCTGGCGCGCGGCATCGGCCAGCGCATCCTGGTGCTGCTCGCTGTCGCGGGCCAGCTCGGCGACCAGGCGCGGATCCCAGTGCCAGCGCCAGCGTCCATGGCCGTCCTCGCGCAGCAGCGCGCGCAGCGACTGCTCGGATTTGCGAGGCCGGTGCGGCATGTAGGCGGAAATCACGTCGGCGGCCTGGGCCAGTGAGGCAAATCCATCGGGATGGGCGGTCATGAAGGCGAGGATGCGCTCCACGCCCGCGGTATCCCAGCGCGGGGTGATGTCCACCAGCACCATCGCCGAGAACAGGCCCGGCCACCGCGATTCGGCCAGCAGGCCGAACAGGCCGCCCATCGAGGCGGCGACCAGTACCGGCGGGCGCGGCTGCTCACCGGCCAGCACGATCAGGTCGTCAGCAAACTGTTCGCCGTGATAGGCCAGGTCGGCGGCATTCCAGTCCGAATCGCCATGACCGCGGGCGTCGTAGGCCAGCGTCTGCAGGCCGGCAGCAGACAGCGCGCGGGCCGTGGCGTTCCAGGCATGGCGGGTCTGCCCGAAACCGTGGGCGAACAGCACCCGGCCGCGGCGGCCGTGATCGCTGGCCGTGGCGGCCAGCCGTGTGCCGTGCGCGGCTTCCAGACGCAGGTCGTGGAACGCAACGGGAGTGGGGGTAGTAACCATACTTGCTAGTATGGATCGGTTGCGGGGGATGTCAATACTGCATGGTATGGTGCGGCGCGTCAGGCGGCCGGTCTGCGCAGCGAAGCCCTTCGGCTGCATCCGCGTACTGCAACGAACCCCGCCGTATGGTTAAATCACTCCATGAATCAACCTGACGCTTCTGCCGGCGAACCGCGCGCCGGCCGCAACAGCCGCCTGAGCGCCGAAGACTGGGCCCAGGCGGCCCTCGATCTGATTGCTGAACAAGGCGTGGGTGCCGTCGCGGTGGAACCGCTGGCGCGGCGCCTCGGCGTCACCAAGGGCAGCTTCTACTGGCATTTCCCCTCGCGCGACGCCCTGCTGCAGGCGGCGTTGGAGCGGTGGGAGCTGTTCGAGCAGGAGCAGGTGTTCGGCAGCCTGGAAGACGTGCCGGATCCGCGCGCGCGCCTGCGTCAGCTGTTCCAGATGGTGGCGCACGAAGTGCAGCCGCACATCATCTACAGCGAGCTGCTGAAGGCGCTGGACCATCCGATGGTGCGGCCGGTGATCGATCGCGTTTCGCAGCGTCGCCTCGATTACCTGATCGCCTCGTTCCGCCAGGCAGGCCTGAGCTCCACCGACGCACGCCACCGTGCACGCCTGGCCTATGCGGCCTATGTGGGCTTCCTGCAGCTGTCGCTGCAGCTGCAGCAGCCGAAGCAGGCGCGGGAGGATTTCGAGGCCTATGTCGAACACCTGATCGAGACGCTCATCCCGAACGGCTGACGGTTTCCGTTGCCCACGAAAAAGCCGCGATCCGATCGCGGCTTTTTTTGTTGCCGGTGCAGGGTGGTGCACGCCGGCAGCGCAGAAAGAACAACGGCCCCTTGCGGGGCCGTTGCTGCAGTCATCGATCGATCAACCGATCAGAACTTCTGCTTGTACTGCATGTACATGTAGCGGCCCGGCAGGTCGTACTGCGGGTCGAACATGTTGTAGGACACCGTGTACGAGACCGGCGGATCCTTGTCCCACGCGTTGTTCAGGCCCAGCATGATGGTGCCCTTCCACGGGGTGTTGTAGCGCACCTGGATGTCGTGGTAGGTGGTGGCACCGATGTGGTTCTCGCGACCTTCCGGATCCGAGCAGTAGGCACGGGTGGAGGGGCCCAGCAGGCAGTCTTCGGTCATGCCCGACTTGTAGCGCAGGCCGTAGTTGACACCGAAGTCACCGTAGGACCAGTCGACGTACAGGTTGGAACGGACGCGCCAGTACGGATCCTGGTCCAGATAGCGGCCCTGACGGCCATCAACCGGAGCATCTTCGGTCGACTTGGTCTCCCACTTGCTCAGGTAGGTGCCGTCCAGGCTGACGGTGAACTGGCCGAACGAGGTTTCCGGCAGCTTGTACAGCACGCCCAGATCCCAGCCTTCCACCTTGTACGACGCCAGGTTCATCAGCGGCATGTCGACGTTGGTGATGGTGTAGCGCTCGTTGATGGTGCCGTAGTTCGGGTCACGCGTGATCAGACCGCAGTAGGCTGCCTGCTGCTGCGCGGTACCACCGTAGCAACGATCCATGATGTCGCCGATCGCCGGACGGGTGATGGCGTCTTCGATCTTGATCTGCCACCAGTCCAGGGTCACGTTCAGGCCGGAGACGAAGCTCGGGCTCCACACCAGGCCCAGCGTCTTGCTGGTCGAGGTTTCCGGCTTCAGATCCGGGTTCGACTTCCAGGTGAACGGCTCGACGGTCTGCAGCGGGCCGGACTCGCCATCGGTGTTCGGCTGGACGAAGTTCGCCGGAACGCCCTGGGCGACACACTGCGCCAGCACTGCGCCGGTCGGGTTGTTGGCCCGGGCACACGGGTCGGCATAGGTCTCGAACGAATCGGTGTCGCCGCGGTACAGGTTGTTGATGCTCGGGGCGCGGAAGCCTTCGGAATAGTTACCACGCACCATCAGGTCTTCGATCGGCTTCCAGCGGAAACCGAACTTGTTGTTGGTGGTGTTACCGAAGTTGCTGTAGTCCGAGTAACGGGTCGCCACGCTGAAGTCCAGCAGCTGGGCGCCCGGCAGATCGGCCAGGACCGGGATCGACAGTTCCAGGTAGAACTCGTCCAGGTCATAAGCACCCTTGGTCGGCGCAGCGCCGTTGCCGGTGCTCAGGCCCGCGGCGATGAAGGCGTCGGGGTCGAACTGGCCGCTTTCCTTGCGGTTCTCATAACCGGCAGCGAAGCCCAGCGCACCGGCCGGCAGCTGCACGATCTCACCGGAGATGTTGGCGTAGTAGCTCTTCGACACCAGGCTGGCCGAATCGTGCGCGGTGAACGAGGTGTAGTCGAGTGCCGCCTGCGAGATCGAACCTTCGCCACCCAGCGGATTGATCGGTGCGCAGCCCGGAATGACGGCTCCGCCTGCGGTCAGACAGACAGCCTGGCCATCGCGGAGCGCCGACGGACCATACGCCTCATCCAGACGCTGGATGTTGAACAGGCCGTAGGTCAGGTCGTTCTGGTCGGTCTTGTCGTAGCGGTAGCCGACATCCCAGTCGAAGTTGCGGTCGGCGAACTCGAAGAAGCCTTCAAAGCCACCGTAGAAGTGCCAGTTCTTGACGTTCTGGTTGAACGAACGGCCGCCGGTTTCATTGAAACGACGGTTCACGCCGGTCAGGTCCTGGCCGTACGGGTTGTACATGCTGTCCGCGCTGAGCGTCATGCCCGTCACCGGCATGGCCGCCAGCAGCTGCTCGGACTTGCGCTCGTTGTACATCGCCTCGGTGCGGAAGGAGACGTTGTCCGTGATGTTGTACGAACCCACAGCGAACAGCGAGGTGCGCTCGTTCGGGGTCAGCAGGTAGTTGTCCGGCGCGGTGTTGTAGCCGTGCACGTTGCTGACGAACGGGGTTTCCACGCCATTGATGATGACGTAGCGCTGGTCATTGCGGACGTAGGAGCCCGGGATGCCGGTGCCGCTCTGGCCGCTGAAGAACGGCGGGCCGCCAGCGGAGATCTTGCGATTGCCGGCCATGACCTCCTTCTCGTTCACGTAGGACGCACCCAGCACCAGCGACGCACGGTCGGTGGTGGTGCCGATGGTGAAGTCATAGGCTTCACGATCGCCGTCGCCCTGGCTGTACTGGCCCTTGTAGAAGTTTGCCTCGGCGCCGTCGAAGTTCTGCTTGGTGATGATGTTCACCACGCCGGCGATGGCATCCGAACCGTAGATGGTCGAAGCGCCGTCCTTCAGGACGTCGATGCGCTCGATCATCGCGGTCGGGATGGTGTTCAGGTCGACGCTGCCGTCCAGACCGGTGGTCCAGCGACGGCCGTTGACCAGCACCAGGGTGCGCTCGGCGCCGAGGTTGCGCAGGCTGACGCCGGCCGAACCGTCACCACCGTTGTTGAAGGTGCGGTTCAGTGCGGCACCGTTGGCGGCGACGCGCTGCAGGATATCGGCAACCGAGGTCACACCCTGCTTTTCGATGTCAGCGCGGGTCAGGCTCAGGACCGGCTGCGAGGTTTCGATGTCGGTGCTCTTGATGCGCGAACCGGTCACCGAAATGCGATCCAGGTTGGTCGCTTCCTGCGCCTGGGCGGTTACGGACGTGGCCGCACCCGCGATCAGCGCGACGACAACAGCGTCACGCAGCTTGTTGGACTGGAAATTCATTGGCTCTCTCTCTCCAAGAAATCTTGGCTGGGGTTATGCCCGGCGGGGAAGCGAAAGTGCGCTTCCAAATCGCGAGGCTGAGCCGATAGTAGCGGGCGCCTGCAAAGAATTAAAGCTGCGTTAATCAAAGCTGTGATTTGTGTAAATCGATGAAATATCAATTCTTTTCAATGGCTTGCAGTGGGTCGCATGGTGCGGTGCCTCGTTTGTTAAAAAAAAATGATGAAAAAAGTTTCCATTGATATGTATCGAAACATGTCGCAGCGGTGAAAAACGAACACGTCGCGACGGCGCCGGAGGGGGCACAGAGGGAAGGCGCTGCACGCAAATGCAACGGGCGCCTTCCGGCGCCCGCAGTGTCACTGCATGAGGGAGGTGCGAGCGGTCAGAGGTCCTGCTCGTAACGCACATACGGCACGGTGCCGTCGTCGTTGCTCTCGTTGCGTGGAGAGAAGGGGTTCTTGCCGCGGCTGATCACGTTCTCGGCGCCGACGGTGAGCTGGCCGGACCACGGCGTCCGCCAGGTCAGGCCGATGCCCAGACCTTCCCACTTGCCAGGGCGGCCGGGCACGTCGACCACGCGGCCGATGATGCTGCCGGTGAAGTTGCCGTAACCGGCGCCGAGGCTGAGGCTCTTGCTGTCCCAGCGATCGACCAGGGCCGGCGAGGCATCGGCCAGCGGAACCAGGCGTGCCTTGGCGTAGGTACCGGCGATGGACACGAATCCTTCGCGGCCGATGTTCTTCTGCGCGAACACGGTCAGGTCGTTCTGCTCGGCACGCAGCGAAGGCGTCTTGTTCGGGCCGGCCAGCCAGGCCGGCAGTGTTTCGCGACCGGTACCGGCGGTGATGCCCAGGCGGCTGTTGCCCCGGTTCAGGGCAGCCGTGCCGGTGAAGCGACGGCTGCTCAGGTCATCGTCGTCGCCCAGGCTGGCCAGCATGCAGTGGCTGGCCAGACCGCTGATGCTGGTACTGCTGCTGTTGCTGCAGAGCAGGCCCAGCGAGTCGCCCGACGACAGGCCAAAGGCCGCATCCAGCGAATTGCGGCCGAAATGCCAGCGGGCGCCGGCCGCCTGCTCACCGGTGGGTTCCAGGTAGAGCAGGGCTTCGACCTTGCCGCTGCCCTTGTTCCACACCGGCAGCACCGTGCGGGTGTCCTTGCTCTGCGCATGCGCGCCCGTGACCGCGCCAAGGGCGATCAGCAGGGCCAGCGGTAGACGCAGATAGGTACGCATCGGACCAGTTCAGACAGGGACAGACAACGGAAGTTCCCGCAGGGGCGGGGACTCGATCCTAGGGTGTTTATGATTTCTTAACAAGCCTTGATCCTCCCCAGGTGCAAGACCCGCCGCTTACTGAAGGCGTTCAGGTGCCGGAACAGCCCCCTCGGCACCGTGGAACAGTATGCCGAACTCCGTCAACGGGAAGTGATACTCCCGTCCGCAGAATTCGCAGCGGACTTCGACCTCGCCGGTGGCTTCGGCCGCCGCCCGCGCCTCTTCCTCGCCCAGCGACTGCAGCATCGAGGCAACCCGTTCGCGCGAGCAGGAGCAGGCAAAAGACAGTGGCTTGCTGCCCATCAGCTCCGGCTTCTCCTCATGGAACAAGCGGTGCAGCAGCTGCTCTGCGGGGGTCGCCAGCAGCTCTGCCCTGCCCAGGGTCTCGAACAGGGCGCTGGCGCGTGACCAGCCGTCTTCGTCGCCCTCGTCGCCGGGCAGTTTCTGCAGCAGGAGGCCGCTGGCCCCCGTGCGGTCGGCGGCCAGCAGCAGTCGCGTCGGCAGCTGCTCGGACTGCCGGAAGTAGTCCTCGAAGGCCTCGTCCAGTTCCGCGGCGCTGAGCCCGACCAAGCTCTGGTAGCGCTGCGGTTCGCGCGGGTCCAGCCCGGGGTTCTCGATGGTGATGGCGAGGAGGGCGTCATCGCCCAGGCTGGACAGGTCGCGCGGCGCGTCGGCGCCCTCGCTGAGCTGGGCGATGCCGCGCAGGGTGCCGGCGGCGGTGCATTCGGCGAACAGCGTACGCAGCGTGGTGCTGCTGCGCAGCTGGATGGACAGGCGGCCGTCGACCTTGGTGTGGCCGGTGAACAGTGCCGAGGCCACGCAGGCTTCGCCGAGCAGCTCGGCTGCGGCATCCGGGTAGTGGGCATGGGACAGGATTTCCTGCCAGGTGGCCTGCAGGCGCACGTGTACGCCGCGGACACCCGCGTCGGGAAGCAGGAAGCGGATCAGGGAATCAGGTTGGGCGGTCATCGGCTCACATCGCGCGGAAACAGGGGTGGTTGCCGGATAATGCGCCGACAGCCAGGCAGAAGAAGGATGCACCACTAATGGGGGCAGGGGGAGAGCAGGACAAGGTGAAGGTGGCCGGGGACGTTCCGCGCCGCCGGCGTTGGCACTGGAAGCGGCTGCTGTGGCTGCCGATGCTGTTCGTGGCCTTCAGCTGCCTGCAGGTGCTGGTGCTGCGCTTCGTGGATCCGCCCATTTCCAGCGTGATGCTGTGGCGCTACGGGGAGGCGCTGGGTGCGGGCGACTGGGCCTACCGGCTGCACTACCAGTGGCGGGATCTGGACCAGATGGCGCCGAGCCTGCCGATTTCGCTGGTGGCGGCCGAGGACCAGCGTTTCCCCGAACACAGTGGTTTCGATCTGCAGGCCATTGAGAAGGCGCGTGACCACAACGCGCGGGGCGGTCGGCTGCGCGGGGCCAGCACCATCAGCCAGCAGGTGGCCAAGAACCTGTTCCTCTGGCAGGGCCGCAGCTGGATCCGCAAGGGCCTGGAGGTCTGGTACACGGTGCTGATCGAAACGCTGTGGCCCAAGCAGCGGATCCTGGAGATGTACGCCAACATCGCCGAGTTCGGTGACGGCGTGTACGGTGCGCAGGCGGCGGCGAAGACGTTCTGGGGCAAGGACGCCGCGCGCCTCAGCCCGGCCGAGAGCGCGCGGTTGGCGGCCGTGTTGCCGGCACCGCGGCGCTACAGCGCGGCCTCGCCCGGTCCCTACGTACAACGTCGCGCCGCGTGGATCCAGCGCCAGGCCCGGCAGCTGGGCGGCGCTGCGTACCTGGCCGAGGACTGAGGCAGGCGTCTGCGCCGCTCCGCACTGGCGACGTACAATCCGGGCATGATCCGTGAACGCCTCACCGTCGTCATTGCCGCCTGCAACGAAGCTCTGGCGCTGCCGGTACTGCACCCGCGCCTGTGCGCGGTACTGGATGCGATGCCGGACATCGATGGCCACATCCTTTACGTGGACGACGGCAGCCAGGACGGAACCTGGGAGGTGATCGCCACGCTGGCGCAGTCCGAGCCACGCGTGTCGGCGCTGAAGCTGTCGCGCAATTTCGGCAAGGAGGCCGCGCTGACCGCCGGGCTGGATCTCGTCCGCGAGGGTGCGGCGATGATTCTCGATGCCGACGGCCAGGATCCACCGGAACTTCTGCCGCAGTTCGTGGCGCGGTGGCGCGAGGGGTATGACAACGTCTATGGCACGCGCCGGGCGCGCGCGGGCGAGAGCTGGGTCAAGCGGGCGACCGCGGCGATGTTCTACCGGGTGATCGGCCGCCTGTCGCGCACGCCGATTCCCGCCGATACCGGGGACTTCCGCCTGCTGTCGCCACGCGCGCTGAGCGCGTTGCGTGAAATGCGCGAGCGTCACCGTTTCATGAAGGGGCTTTTCAGCTGGGTTGGCTTCCGCCGGGTGGCGGTGCCGTACCAGCGCCACCCGCGGGTGGCCGGCAGCAGCAAGTTCAGCCTGTGGCGGCTGTGGAACTTCGCGCTGGAAGGCATCACCGGTTTCTCCACCGTGCCGCTGCGCGCCGCCACCTATCTGGGCCTGGCCACTGCGGCGGTGGCCTTCGTGTTCGGTGTCTGGGTGATCGTGAAGGCCGCGATGTACGGCGACCGCGTGGCGGGCTGGCCGACGATGATGGCGGTGATCCTGTTCCTGGGCGGCGTGCAGCTGATCGCGCTGGGCCTGATCGGCGAGTACCTGGGGCGCCTGTATGAGGAGTCCAAGCAGCGTCCCCTGTACCTGGTTGACGCCTGGCTAGCATCGTCCGTGGCAGACTCCGTCGTGCAACCCACCCTGGGAGGGCAGGCAGATGACGTCGGTACGGCAACTGTTGGACGGCAAGTCCCCTGAAGTACATGCGGTCGCGCCCGGCGCGGCAGTGATCGATGCGATCCGGCTGATGGCTGAAAAGGGCATCGGTGCGGTGCTGGTGATGGAAGGGCCGCGACTGGTCGGCATCCTGTCCGAACGTGATTACGCCCGCAAGATCGTGCTGCGCGATCGTTCCTCACGCGATACGGCGGTAGCCGAGATCATGACTGCGAAGGTGGTGACGGTGGCGCCCGGTGAACAGGTCGAACACTGCCTGCAGCTGGTCACCGATTACCGTATCCGCCATCTGCCGGTGGTGGAGGGGGGACAGGTGCTGGGCGTGATTTCCATCGGCGATCTGGTGAAGTCGGTGATCGATGCACAGCGCCGGGAGCTGGATCAGCTGCAGCAGTACATCGTGGCGGGATGAGTTTTCGCTGGCGGGCCTGCGGCCCGCCGGCCCGCTGTTCGGAGCCGAAGCCAAAGCCGAAGCCGAAGCGGCGCCTTGCTGATGCGCCGGAAGGCGGAGGGCATGGCCGTGCAGGACACGCCGTAAACCCATCCATGGGGGCTCGATGGCGCCATCCATGGCGCCAACGGTCCTGCACGGCCATGCCCTCCGCTTCTGGATACATTGCGGCGAGCGCGGTGGGTAGCGGCCAACCTTGGTTGGCAACACTTTGTCGTTCCGCGCGCCCCTCAGTTCGCGATCCAACAGACGCTACTACTTCGCGTACTGCCCGCCGCAGTCGGCGTCCTTGCCGGGGCCCAGTTCGATCGTGGCCAGCAGTGCGGCCGGTGGCGCGATGCTTCCCAGCGCCAGGGCGACCGCACCACGGACGCCGAGCGCCTTGAAGTCCGGGCGGAACGAAGGATCCTTGAACGTTCCGGCGATGTGCAGCGGCGAGCGCAGCACCAGGATGCTGCGGTCCTTCGGCCGTGGCTTCAGCAGCAGGTCCAGCGACTCATCGCGCAGGCTGACGGTGCCTTCGCCAAGAATCAGCGTGTCGGTGGTATCGACGGCGAATGTGCGGCTGGTCATCAACCCCTCGCGTACGCCGAAGTCGGCAAAGGCGCAGCGGAGCGGAATCTGCTTGTCGCCGGTCACCAGGAACTTGACTGCCTCGGTGATGTCCAGCCCGGCCAGTTCCATCACCAGATTGCCGACGTGGCCACGTCCCATCGCCAGGCCCACATCGCCATTGCTGCTGCCCAGCATGGCGGCGATCGAGTTGCCGCGGCCGCTGAGGTCGATTTCACCACCGATGCCGCCCTTGGCCTGCTCGGCCAGCTTCGCATCCGGGAACAGTTGTCCCAGCTGCACGCCGCGCACGCTGGCCTTGAGCGCGGTGGCGATCTGCGGCTGCCGCGCGTCCATGCGGATCGTGCTGCGGATGTCACCACCGGCCACGCCGAAGTTCAGCGGGTCCAGGCGCAGCACGCCATCGTCCAGCAGCAGATGCGCATCCATATCGTCCAGCGGCAGTGACGGTGCGTTGATGCGATGTGCCTTCCAGCGCACGTCGGCATCCATCGCGCGCAGCTTGCCCAGGTTGTACGGCGTGTCCGGCAGCACCCTGGTGCGCGCGGCCACGCGTGCGGCCTCGGCCTTCTGCTCGGCGTTGGCGGTCTCGCCGCCACCGGTTCTGGGCGGGGCGCCGACAAAGCCGGCCAGGTCGTCGAAGTCCAGCCGGCGGGACTCCAGCGTGGCCGTCAGGCGCGGGCGCGCACCACCTGTTTCGAACTTCACATTGCCGCCGAGATCGCTGTCGCCGACTTTGCCGGTGAACTGCTCGTAGCGCCACACGTTGTGGTCGCGCTTGAGGCGCCCCTCCAGTGCATAGGGCGGCGAGGGCGGAATGGCGATGCCCAGCAGGGGATACAGGTCGGCCAGATCCTGGCCACTGAGCGCGAAGGCGAGGTCGAGTACCTGCAACTGGAAGGGGTTGGTCAGGGTGCCACGGGCGACGGCATGGGTGGCACCTGCGCGCCCATCAAGATGGATGCGGAAGGGATGATCGCTGTCGGTCAGTTCCAGCGGAGATTCGGTGCCACCGCGCAGGGTGAAAGGATTGCCCTGCCAGCGGCCCTTGCCCTGCACCAGCAGGGGTGGTGCGGCGTCGGCCTGCCTGGGCCGGCCACTACGCACATTGACATGGATGTCGGTGCGGCCAGCCGCGTCGATGAACTGCAGGCGGCCGTCATCGATACGCAGCCGCTTGAGCTGGGGCGTGGCGCCGCCGCGGCTGTCACCTAGGAAATCCCAGTTGCCCGGCTCGCCCTTTCGTGGGGCGGTTTCCAGCAGCACGTCGGGACGGGTCAGGCGGATCTCGGGGAGCTGCACGCTGCCCCGCAGCAGAGGCCATACCCGCAGGTCGATTTCGACCCGGTCGGCGCTGGCCATGTTCGGCTGCTTCGCCCATGACGCATTGGCGAACGTGATGGTGTCGGCGCGGATCGTGCTGGTACGGCCGAGGTCGACATCCAGGTGGCCGATCTGCAGCACGCGCCCGGTCCGCGCCTGCACCGCCCGCTCGACCGGCCCCTTGAACCAGTTCCAGTCCCAGAGCGCGATCAACACCAGGATGGCCGCCAGCAGGAACACCAGCACCGCCAGCCAGCGCTGACCTCGCGGGCCAGGGCGGCGGAAGCGCCAGCGCGACGGACGCGGCGGAGCAGGGGAGGCAGTCGCATTCACGCTGCCATGGTTGCCCTGCGCGGGTGGACGCAGCGCGAAGCGTTCATGTGCGCGGTGTGCACACGAACGCGTGCGGCATGGATCTCTACAGCACCTGCATGGTCACCGCGACGAAGTGGCAGACACTGCCGCCGATCACGAACAGGTGCCAGATCGCATGCGAATAGGGAATCGATTCGCGGTGATAGAAGTAGGTTCCCAGCGTGTAGGAGATACCACCGGCCAGCAGCCAGCCCAGCGTCCAGCCGTCGATGGAGGCCAGCATGGGCTTGACCGCGACGATCACCAGCCAGCCCATGGCCACGTAGATGGCCGTGGACAAGCGCTTGAAGCGGCCGGTATAGAACAGCTTGAACACCACGCCGGCCAGGGCCAGCGTCCAGATCGCGGCGAACAGGCCCCAGCCCCAGGGACCACGCAGGCCGATCAGCGTGAATGGCGTATAGGTACCGGCGATCAGTACATAGATCGCGCAGTGGTCGAATACCTTCAGCCTGCCTTTGGCGACGGGGTGCTGGATGGCGTGGTAGAGGGTGGAGGCGGTGTACAGCAGCAGCAGCGCGATGCCGAACACGATCGCACCTGCCAGTTGCCAGCCATCACCGTAGATGGCGGCCAGGGTGATCAGCACGGCACCCGCACCGAGCGCCAGAACGGCGCCGAGACCGTGGGTCAGCGCACTGGCGATTTCTTCGCGGATCGAAGCAACGGAAGTCGAGGACATGGCGTAGGCGTCATTCGCGGGGAGGGGGACCCGCGCCCCCCCTATCATCGCCGCGATGGCGGGCGCATGCACGCCCGCCTCCACACGGAAGCCCGATGTCCTGCCTGGCCGGATTCAGCCAGCGGTTAGGGTGTGCGCGGCCTCGCGGGTGGCGGCAAAGCGCACGTCGGGCGCGCGCTCCTGCGCCAGCTGCAGGTTGACCCGGGTCGGCGCGAGATAGACCAGATGGCCGGCGGCGTCCAGCGCCAGGTTCAGCGCGTTCTTCTCGCGGAACTCCTCCAGCTTCTTCTCGTTGCTGCAGTGGATCCAGCGCGCCGTGGTGACGCTGACCGGCTCGAAGGTGGCTTCCACGCCGTACTCGTCCTTCAGGCGGTAAGCGGCCACGTCGAACTGCAGCACGCCCACCGCACCCAGGATCAGATCGTTGCTGGTCAGCGGCCGGAAGAACTGGGTCGCGCCCTCTTCGGAGAGCTGGGCCAGGCCCTTCTGCAGCTGCTTGAGCTTGAGCGGATCGCGCAGGCGCGCACGGCGGAACAGTTCCGGGGCGAAGTTGGGGATGCCGGTGAAAGTGACCGCCTCGCCTTCGGTGAAGGTATCGCCGATGGAAATGGTGCCATGGTTGTGGATGCCGATCACATCGCCCGGCCAGGCCTCGGCGGCGATTTCACGGTCGCTGGCCATGAAGGTCAGGGCGTTGGCCAGCTTCATTTCCTTGCCGGTGCGCACGTGGAAGGTCTTCATGCCCGCGCTGAAGCGGCCCGAGCACACCCGCATGAAGGCGACGCGGTCGCGGTGCTGCGGGTCCATGTTGGCCTGGATCTTGAACACGAAGCCGGTCAGCTTGCTCTCTTCCGGGGCGATCTCGCGGCCGGTGGTGGCGCGTGCCTGCGGCGACGGCGCGTGCTCGACGAAGAAGTCCAGCAGGGGCTGCACGCCGAAGTTGTTCACGCCCGAACCGAAGAACACCGGCGTCTGCTTGCCCTCGCGGTAGGCCTGCAGGTCGAACGGATGGCTGGCGCCCTGCACCAGTTCCAGTTCATCGCGCAGGTCGGCCAGCATCTGCGCGCCGATCTTCTCGGCCAGGCCGGGAGCATCGATCGACGGGAAGATGGTCGAATCCTGGCGGGTGAAGTTGCGGCCGGGTTCGTACAGGTGCACCTCGCCGGTCAGCAGGTGGACCACGCCCTTCAGGCGCTGGCCCATGCCGATCGGCCAGGTGACCGGCGCGCACTGGATGCCCAGCACGGTTTCCACTTCATCCAGCAGTTCGATCGGATCCTTGCCCTCGCGGTCGAGCTTGTTGATGAAGGTCATGATCGGGGTGTCGCGCAGGCGGCACACTTCCATCAGCTTGATGGTGCGCTCTTCCACGCCCTTGGCCACGTCGATCACCATCAGTGCCGAGTCCACCGCGGTCAGCACGCGGTAGGTGTCCTCGCCGAAGTCGGCGTGGCCGGGGGTGTCGAGCAGATTGACGATCTTGCCTTCGTACGGGAACTGCATCACCGAGGAGGTGACGGAGATGCCGCGCTCCTTCTCCAGCGCCATCCAGTCGGAGGTGGCATGGCGGGCCGCCTTGCGGCCCTTGACCGAACCGGCCATCTGGATCGCGCCTCCGAACAGCAGCAGCTTTTCGGTCAGCGTGGTCTTGCCGGCGTCAGGATGGGAGATGATGGCGAAGGTGCGGCGACGCGACGCTTCGGTGGCGACTTCGGACATGGCAGTGGCGCCCGCCCGGGGCGCTTTTCAAAGAGATAAGCGCCTGATTATACCGGCCGTGGCCGGTCAGCGCCCGGCCGCGCCCTCGGTATCACCCTGGCGGGCGAACTGCAGCTGTCCCTGCGAGGCGAAGATGCGCACGGGTACCGAGCGCAGCGCCATGCCGCGGTTGACCTGCACCACGAAATGCAGGTGCGGGGCGCTGCTGTAGCCGCTGTTGCCGGACAGACCGATCGGCTGTCCGGCCTGCACCGCCTGGCCACGACGCACGCGCATGCCGCCTGCCTGCAGATGGCCGTACAGCGCCATGCTGCCGTCGCTGTGCAGGATACGGATGAAATTCGCCCTGCCGCCGTCGCGCTCGCGGTCCTGGCCGTTGCCGCGGAAGCCATCCTGGATCTGCATCACCGTTCCCTCGCGCGCGGCCAGCACCAGCGTCGCCTCGGGCAGGGCGAAGTCCACGGCGTCGCGGTTCTCCTCGTCATCGTGGCTGAACCGGCCCTGCGGCGCCTGGTCCACGCGCAGGCGTGCGGCGTCGAACGGCAGGCGATAGGCCACGTCTTCGGCGCGGGCGTCGGGACGGCCCGGTACCGACTGCAGGCGCACGTCAAGCGTCCTGCCGCCCACGGGCGAGGGCAGGTGACCGACCACGAAGCTGCTGTCGCCCTGCACCAGCGACCGTACCGGCAGGCCCTCGATGGGGTGCCCGGGTCCAGCGCGCAGTTCAACCTGCAATGGGCCGGCCAGGGTGTTGTCGATCCGGGCCTGCCAGTAGTCGCCCACCTGCTGCAGCCGCAGCTGCGCCACGGGAGCCGCCTGGCCGATGCCCTGCGTGCCGGGCGCGGGGGCCGGTGGGGGCACCAGGCCCCAGCCCTGCCGCCAGTCGGCAGCTCCGGCGGTGGTGCTGACCAGCAGCGGCAGCAGCAGGCAGGACAAGGGCAGGCGCGGCATCGGGCGCTCCGGACAGGGGGACCGCCGCGACTGTACCTGATCCGCGGAAGGTGGGCCGCAGCGATCGCTCCGGGTATTCATCGCTTTATCCGCATGAAGGGATTGACATGGGCGAAAAGCGATGGCATCGTGGTTCCACCATCGAGACCGGCAGAGGGACAGGCCCTTTGAAGCCGGGGCAGCCCGCAGGCGCGCAAGCGCCGGCGTAGGTGCCAAATCCTGCGGGGACCGTGGCGTCCACCGGAAGATGGTTCGAACCATGCACCGCAGGTGCATCTCGAACGCGAGCCCCGCGAAGGCTCGATGGCCGATTCCCCTAACGGATCCCGCCATGAGCTTCGCCCCCAGCACCACGCTTCGCCCCGAACCCTTTGTCCCCGTCAGCGTGCCGGTCGAAGACCGCGTGCACGCCGAGCGCGGCGAGTTCGCCGCGGTGCTGTCGATGCGCCACGCCGGCGCGTGCCCGGTACGCCTTCGCTACGAATGGGTGGGACCGGTCGATGCACCGGTGGTGGTGCTGGCTGGCGGCATCTCCGCTCATCGCCATGTGGCGTCCAACGCGCAGTTCGCCGAGAAGGGCTGGGCCGAGGAACTGGTCGGCAGTGGCCGCACGCTCGATCCGCAGCAGCTGCGCGTTCTGGCGTTCGACTTCATCGGCGCGGATGGCGCGCTGGACGTGCCGATCGACACGGCCGATCAGGCCGATGCGCTGGCCCTGCTGCTGGATCACCTGGGCATCCGCACGCTGAAGGCGTTTGTCGGCTACTCCTATGGCGCCCTGGTGGGGCAGCAGTTCGCCGTCCGCCATCGCGCCCGCGTGCGCCAGCTGGTGCTGGCCAGTGGTGCGCACCGCCCGCACCCCTATGCAGCGGCATGGCGTGCGTTGCAGCGCCGGGCGGTCGCCCTGGGACAGCTGCAATGCGGTGAAGACCATGGCCTGGCACTGGCCAGGCAGTTCGCGATGCTCAGCTACCGCACGCCGGAAGAGTTCGGCGAGCGCTTCGATGCCCCGCCCGAGGTGGTCAACGGCCGCGTCCGCGTGGCCGCCGAGGACTACCTCGACGCGGCGGGCGCGCAGTACGTCGCGCGCACGCCGGTGACGGCCTACCTGCGCCTGTCCGAATCGATCGACCTGCACCGCGTGGATCCCACCGCCATCCTGCCGCCAACCGTGGTGGTGGCCGTGGAAGGCGATCGGCTGGTGCCGTTGGCCGACCTGGTCGGCCTGGTCGAGGGGCTGGGTCCGCGCGGCAGCCTGCGCGTGCTGCGCTCCCCATACGGCCACGACGCCTTCCTCAAAGAAACCGATCGCATCGACGCGATCCTCGCCACCGCCTTCCGCACTTCTGGAGAGTCCGCATGAGCCTGCACGCCGCCGAGCCGTCCTGTTGTCGCACCACTGCCGCCGTCCGCGCCGGCATCGATCGTGACACCGCCCATGGCGCGGTCACTCCGCCGATCGTGCTGTCGTCGAACTTCAGCTTCGAAGGCTTCGGCAACAAGCGCCAGTACGACTACACGCGCAGTGGCAATCCGACGCGCGACCTGCTGGGCGAAGCACTGGCCGAACTGGAAGGCGGAGCCGGTGGCGTGGTCACCGCCACCGGCATGGGGGCCATCAACCTGGTGCTGAATGCCGTGCTGCAGCCGGGCGACACGCTGGTGGTACCGCACGATGCCTACGGCGGCAGCTGGCGCCTGTTCAACGCGCTGGCGAAGAAGGGGCATTTCGAACTGGTCACCGCCGACCTCACCGACCCGCGCACGCTGGCGCAGGCCCTGGCTACCCAGCCGCGACTCGTGCTGGTGGAAACCCCGTCCAATCCACTGCTGCGCATCACCGACCTGCGCTTCGTCATCGAGGCGGCGCACAAGGCCGGCGCGCTGGTGGCGGTCGACAATACGTTCCTGTCGCCGGCGCTGCAGCAGCCGCTCTCCTTCGGTGCCGATCTGGTGCTGCATTCGACCACCAAGTACATCAACGGCCACAGCGATGTCGTCGGCGGTGCGGTGATCGCGCGCGATCCCGCGCTGCACGAACAGCTGGTGTGGTGGGGCAACGCACTGGGGCTGACCGGTTCTCCCTTCGATGCCTTCCTGACCCTGCGCGGCCTGCGCACGCTGGATGCACGCCTGCGTGTGCACCAGGAAAACACGGCCTCGATCGTCGCGCTGCTGGACGCGCATCCCGCCGTGGCCCGGGTGTATTACCCCGGCCTGGCCGAGCATCCCGGCCATGCCATCGCCGCACGGCAGCAGAGCGGCTTCGGCGCGATGCTGTCGTTCGAGCTGGCCGACTGCGCCGGCGAGGATCCACATGCTGCCGTGCGCGCGTTTGTCGACGGACTGCGCTGCTTCACCCTGGCCGAATCGCTGGGCGGCGTGGAAAGCCTGGTCGCGCATCCGGCGACCATGACCCATGCAGCGATGAGCGTCGAGGCGCGTGCTGCCGCCGGCATCAGCGAAGGGCTGCTGCGCCTGTCGGTCGGCATCGAGGCCGAGCGCGACCTGCTGGCCGATCTGGGCGCGGCGCTGGCACGCGCCGAAGCGGTGATCGACGCCGCCGCACGTCGCAAACAGGTGGTGGACGCATGAGCGCGCTGGCTGCCGAGATTCCGGCGCTGGGTGGCGGTCGCCTGGCACTGCTGGGCACCGGGACGGTGGGCTCTGCGTTCGTGCAGCGCTACCAGGCCCTGCAGGCGCGCGGACTGGAACTGCCCAGCGTGCAGTGGCTGGCCAACTCGCGCACGGCGCTGGCCATCGACCGCGATCTGGCCCTGCCGCTGGAACTGGCGCGGCGCGCACCGCGCGGCGGCCAGAGCGTGCCGCCGTGGGCCGGTGCGGAAGGGCTGGAACGTGGTGATGTGGTGGTTGATGCCACCGCCAGCGAAGACGTGGCCGCCCGCCATGCGCAGTGGCTGGCGCGGGGGGTGCATGTGGTGACGGCCAACAAGCTGGGCCGTGGCGGGCAGCTGTCACGTGCAAAGGCCATTGCCGAGAGCTGCGCTGACAGCGGCGCACGGTACGGCGACAGTGCCACCGTGGGGGCGGGGCTGCCGCTGTTGAGCAGCCTGCGTGCGCTGGTGGCCGGGGGGGATCACATCCACGCGATCGAGGGGGTGTTGTCCGGGTCCCTCGCCTGGTTGTTCCATCGCTATGACGGCCGTTCGCCGTTCTCGGCTGCGGTGCGCGAGGCGCTGGCCGCGGGTTACACCGAACCGGATCCGCGCCTGGACCTGTCCGGTGAGGATGTGCGGCGCAAGCTGCTGATTCTGGCGCGCAGCAGCGGACTGGCGCTGGATGCCGCGCAGGTGCACGTGGATTCACTGGTGCCCTCGGCGTTGGCTGCGCTGCCGCTGGACGACGCACTGGCCGAACTTGAGCAGCTGGACGCACCGCTGCAGGCGCGCTGGCAGCAGGCGACGGACACCGGTCGTGTTCTGCGCTTCGTCGGCCGGGTCGACGTTGAGGGCGCACAGGTGGGGCTGCGTGAACTGCCGGCCGATCATCCACTGGCGCAGGGGGCGGGCACCGACAACCGCGTCGCCATCCACAGCGACCGCTATCGCACCCAGCCGTTGCTGATCCAGGGACCGGGCGCGGGCGCGGAAGTCACTGCTGCCGCATTGCTGGATGACGTGCTGCGCATCGTGGGATGAACAGCGCCCCGCTGCGCTCGCCGGGCGTGGCCCGGCGCTACCTGCAATGTCGTGTCCGTCCGGTGGTACCCGTGCCGTCCCGGTAGCGCCGGGCCATGCCCGGCGGATCCGCATCAGCGCTCTTTCAACACCTTCAGCAGCGCGGCATTGAACTGCGTGGGGTCCTGCACCTGTGGCGAATGGCCCAGTTCGACGAATTCGACCAGCGTCGCGCCGGCAATCGCCGCAGTGGCCGCTTTGCCCAGCGCCGGATAGTTGCCCAGCCGGGCCTTCACTTCCGCCGGAGCCAGGTCACGACCGATCGCGGTGCGATCCTTCTGGCCGATGAACAGCGCGGTCGGCACCTTCAGATTCTTCAGCTCGTACACCACCGGCTGGTTGAACACCATGTCCGAGGCAAGTGCCTGGCTCCAGGCCACCGCCTGCCTGCCGTCGCCCTCGTACATGCCCGCTTGCATGCGTGCCCAGGTTTCATAGGCGGGCTTCCAGGTGCCGTCGTAGTACACGTCCAGCTGGTAGCGGCGGATGCTCTCGTAACTGGTTTTCAGCTCGCCGGCATACCAGGCATCGACGCTTCGCCACGGCACGCCCAGCGCCTTCCAGTCCTCCAGGCCGATCGGATTGACCAGCGACAGGCTGCGCAGGTCCTGCGGATAGGTCAGTGCATAGCGCACCGCCAGCATGCCCCCCATCGAATGGCCGACCAGGTGCACGGGCAGGCCGCCGAGCTGCAGCTGCTGCAGCAGTGCATGGGTGTTGGCGGCGAGCTGGCCGAATGAATACTGGTAGCGCTCGGGCTTGCTGGATTTGCAGAAGCCCACCTGGTCAGGTGCGATCACGCGGTAACCGGCGGCGAGCAGGGGAGGGATGGTTTCCTTCCAGGTCGCCGCGCTGAAGTTCTTGCCATGCAGCAGCACCACCACGCCGATCGGCGCGGTCGTCGGCGCGATGTCCAGATAGGCCATCTGCAGCGGTTGCTGCTGCGATTCCAGGGTGAAGGTCTGTACCGGGTAGCCGTAATCGAACCCCTCCAGCCGTGGCCCATAGGCCGGTGCGGCAGCGGCGGTGAGGGGCAGGCAGGCCAGCAGTGCGGCAGCGATCACGCGCATGGGACATTCCGTGACAGGGGATGCCCGAGCCTAACCGGAATGCGGTGACGGTGTCGTCCGGCAGATGCCCGTCATCAGCACTCGATGACATTCACCGCGAGGCCGCCGCGGCTGGTTTCCTTGTACTTGTCCTGCATGTCGCGGCCGGTGTCGCGCATGGTCTTGATAACCTTGTCCAGCGACACCTTGTGCTTGCCATCGCCGCGCATCGCCATGCGCGAGGCATTGATCGCCTTCACTGCGCCCATCGCGTTGCGCTCGATGCAGGGAATCTGCACCAGCCCTCCGATCGGATCGCAGGTCAGGCCGAGGTTGTGTTCCATGCCGATTTCCGCGGCATTCTCGATCTGGCTTGGATTGCCGCCCAGCGCCGCAACCAGGCCGCCGGCCGCCATCGAGCAGGCCACGCCCACTTCGCCCTGGCAGCCCACTTCGGCACCGGAAATCGAAGCATTTTCCTTGTAGAGGATGCCGATCGCGGCCGAGGTCAGCAGGAAGTCGAACACGCGCTGCTCGTTCGCGCCCGGGCAGAACCGGTCGAAGTAATGCAGCACCGCGGGCAGTACGCCGGCCGCACCGTTGGTCGGCGCGGTCACCACGCGGCCACCTGCGGCGTTTTCCTCGTTCACGGCCAGCGCGTACAGATTGACCCAGTCCAGCGTGGTCAGCGGATCGCGCATCGCCGCTTCCGGCTTCGACGACAGCTCGCGGTACAGCGCCGGCGCGCGACGGCCGACCTTCAGGCCGCCCGGCAGCACGCCTTCCTCGCGGATGCCGCGCGTCACGCACGACTGCATCGCGCTCCAGATCTCGCGCAGCTGGGCGCGGATCTCGTCCTCGCTGCGCCAGCACTTCTCGTTCTCGAACATCAGCTGCGCGATGCTCAGGCCGCTGCGTGCGGTCTGTGCGAGCAGTTCGTCGCCGCTCTTGAACGGATAGGGCAGCGGGGTTTCGTCGGGCACGATGCGGTCATCGGCCGCGTCGTCCTGGTTGACCACGAAGCCACCGCCAACGGAGTAGTAGTCGCGCGTGGCGATCACTTCATCGTCGGCGTTGTACGCGGTGAAGCGCATGCCGTTGGTGTGGTACGGCAGCTTCTGCCGCTTGTTCATGCCGAGGTCGCGCTTCTCGTCGAAGGCGATCTCATGCTGGCCCATCAGCTGGATGCGCTTGCTGCTGCGGATGCGTTCCAGCGTGGACGGAATGATGTCCGGATCGATCAGGTTGGGGCGCTGGCCTTCCAGGCCAAGCAGGATCGCCTTGTCGGTGCCATGGCCGCGACCGGTCAGCGCCAGCGAACCGTAGACGTCAGCGCGGATGCGTGCGACCTCGTGCAGGCGGCCCGGGTCGAGCAGCCAGCGATGGATGAACCGCTCGGCGGCCTTCATCGGTCCGACGGTGTGGGAAGAGCTCGGGCCAATGCCGATCTTGAAAACGTCGAACGTGCTGACAGCCATGGATGCCAAACTGCGGGTACCGGACAAGCGGCTATTCTAGCGGCTTGCCGGGCCCTCCGATGGCTGCGGCGCAGCATTTCCGCCAAGCGAGGCAAGCCGGTGTTGACCCTGTTCCAGCGTGACGACTGCCACCTGTGCGATATGGCCCTGGCCGAACTGGCCAAGGCACGCGCGCCCGAGTTCGAATCGGTGTTCCTGGATGACCATCCAGCGCTGGAGGCGCACTACGGCGCACGGGTACCGGTGCTGCGCGACGAGGCGGGCGACCGCGAACTGGACTGGCCCTTCGATGCGGCCCGGGTGCGGGCCTGGCTGGCTGCGGGGTGAAGCCGCCGGGCATGGCCCGGCGCTACCCTGTGTCACCGTTCCACGGTGGAGCCGGGCATGGCCCGTGGCTTACTTCGCGTCGAACTTCACGATCGTGCTGATCGCGGTTTCGTCGGGGATGGTCTTGGTGTCGGCCCAATCGCCGGCGCCGACGCTGAAGTCCAGGCGCTTGACGGTGGCCTTGCCGGTCAGCACCGGCTGCGTGCCCGGCTTCCAGGTGAAGGTGAGCGTCACCGGCTTGCTGACACCCCGCAGTTCCAGCGTGCCATCGGCGGCGAACTGGTCATTGCCGATGGCGCGGAAGCCCTTCGCGGTGTAACGCGCGGTGGCGAACTTGCCGACATTGAAGAAGTCCGCGCTCTGCAGTGTCGAGTCACGATCGCTGTTGCCGCTCTTGGCGCCGGCCAGCGGAATCACGACGTCGAGTGAGCCAGCCGCCGGATTGGCAGGATCGAAGCTGAGCTTGGTGGCGAAGCCCGGGAAGCTGCCGGTGAACACTTCGCCATCGTACTTGCTGGCGAACACCAGGATCGAGCCCGCGCCGGGAGCCTGTGCATAGTCCGCGGCGGACGCCGGGGCGGTGGCCAGCATGCCGGCCAGGGCAGCGGCCACGGCCGCCGGGGTGGTCAGTTTCAGGTTCATCGGTCAGTCCTTCTGGGGAGAGGCAAGCCAGCCGCGCGGCAGCATGCGGCTCAACGTCGCGTCGCGCTGGAACAGGTGGTGGTAAAGGGCAGCGCCGGCATGGGCCAGCACCACTGCGATCAGCAGCCAGAAGCCGTACTCATGGATCGCATGTGACACGGCGACGACCTGCGGATCCGGCCCGCTGAGCTTGGGCACATCGACCAGGCCGAACCAGCGGAAGGGCCGCAGCCCGCTGGCCGAGTCGTACAGCCAGCCCGAAAGCGGAATGGCGAACATCAGCACGTACAGCAGCACGTGGGTGGCGCTGGCGATGCGCTCCTGCCAGCTGGGCACCCCCGGCACCGGCTTGGGCGCACCGGCGTAGAGGCGCCAGACCAGGCGCAGCAGCACCAGGGCCAGCACGGTGATGCCGATCGACTTGTGCGCGGTGTAGACCCAGAAGTACTTGGGCGTTCTGGGCAGTTCGCCCATGGTCAGGCCGATCACGCCAAGGGCGAGGATCAGGATTGCAATCAACCAGTGCAGGGTCTGGCTGACACTGCCCCAGGCGGCGGGGGAGTTCTTGGCGGTCATGCGGGGTCCTTGGGGGCCGTCTTGCTGTCGGAGTGGGGAACCGGGGCAGGAGTTCCCGGCCTGTCGCTGCGGTCGAGGAAGGCCTCGGCCTCGATCCGTACCTGTACCGCGTCGCCGATCACTCCGGGCCAGGCGGTGATGCCGAACGCGCGGCGGCTCAACGTGGTGCTGGCGGAAAAGCCGGCGGTACGGCGGAATGGCGGCAACGGATAGCGTTTGATGGCATTGAGGGTCACATCCAGCGCGACCTCCTGGCTGACCCCGCGCAGGGTCAGCGTGCCGAACACACGGGCGTGCTTCGCATCGATCGGTTCGACCCGCGACGATACGAAACGGGCGCTGGGAAACCGCTCGCCATCAAGCAGGCTGCGGGCCAGCGTGGCCTGGTTCCATTTGGCATCACCCAGATCCAGCCGGGCCACCGGCACATCCACCTGCAGGGTTGCCTCGCGCCAGTTGTCGGGATCGAACTGAAGGTGGCCCTCACTGCCCGATACCGTCCCCATGGCCTGCGAGTAGCCGGCATGATCGATCGTGAACAGCACCCGCGTGTGCACCGGATCCAGCCGGTAGGTATCGAGCTGTGCCCAGGCAGGCGCAGCGGCGAGCAGCAACGGCAGCAGGAGCAGGCGGGGTCGCATCGATGGCGGGCTCCGGGAGGGGACGCTGCGATCATACGCACAGGCCCCTGACAACGCTGCGTGCATGGCTGCAACAGTTCGTGGTGGCGATGCCACTGGAAACGGGCTGTTGCAGTCGTGAAGCCTGGGCCTGTGTGACAATCGCGGCTGGATCGGGGGTTCAGGATGACGAGTGGCTGGCGTCTGTGGTGCCGAGGCATCGCAGTAACGGGTCTGCTGCTGCTGGCAAGCGCCACGGTGGCCGCGACTCTGGACATGGCTGGGGAGACACCACGGCTGCGCCGCTTCGGCGCCGCCGAGGGCTTGCCGTCGCGCATGGTCGTGGCCCTGGCCGAGGACCGCCAGGGGTACATCTGGGCGGCGACCGATGGTGGACTGGCCCGCTACGACGGCACGACGCTGCGGGTCTGGCAGCATGAACCGGAGCGAGCGGGCTCGCTGCCGGGCAACGAGATCGAGACCCTGCTGGTGGATCCGCTGGACCGGGTGTGGGTCGGCATCAACGGCAAGGGCATCGCCCGGCTGGACGCGGATCGCGAGCGTTTCTCCAGCTTCGATACGGTGAACAATGAATGCCAGAGCCAGTTCTGGACACTGGCCTATGCGGACGATGCGCTGTGGATCGGCACCAGCGGGCATGGTGTGTGCCGCTTCGGCGAGGATGGCAGCCTGCGCTTCTTCCAGCATGATCCGCAGCGCCCCGGCGGTTTGCCCAGCAACACCATCTTCAGCAGCCTGGTCGATGCGCAGGGCCGCCTGTGGGTCGGCACCGAGGCCGGTGTCGCCCGCTGGAACGGCAACGGCTTCGAGGCCATCGCGCCGCGCGAGCTGGGCACGGTCAGCGTGCTGCGTCTCAGCCGCGACCCCGATGGATCGATCTGGGTCGGCAGCCAGAACGAAGGCCTGTTCCGCATCGATGCCCAGGACCGCGTCAGCCGTCCACGCTGGTCCGGCAGTGATCGCCTGCGCTCGGCACTGGTGCTGGCTGATCGGCAGGGAGGCTACTGGGCAGGCACCTCGGATGGACTGCTGCGCGGTGATGCACAGACACTGCGGCGCCTGGAGGGCGATCGCGGCAGCGGCTTCCTGACCGCCCACAGCGGCGTGCTGGATCTGCTGCAGGACCATGAAGGCGGGGTCTGGGTGGCCCTGCTGACCCAGGGGCTGGCCTACCTGCCGCCGGACTGGCGCCGCTTCTCCACCTGGAACCAGCTCGACGGCAAACCGCTGGACAGCCAGTACCTGCTCAGCGCGGCCACCGATGGCCGGAATTACTACGTAAGTTCCGCACACGGCGTGTACCGGATCGATGCGCAGGGCGTGCTGAGTCTGCTTGCCAGTGATCGTGAACTGGGCAGTGGCGCGGTCTGGTCGGTACTGCCGCGGCCGGACGGCCGCCTCTGGCTGGGCCGCGCCGGGCGCATCACCGTCTATGACCCGGCCACCCGCGCAACCCGGGAGTGGCGCATCGACGGCGGCTCCGACCTGCGCCAGCGCATCGACCTGATGCGGCAGGCGCCGGATGGCACCGCCTGGGTGTCGGTGATGAACGTCGGCGTGCAGCAGCGTCTCGACGATGGCCGGGTGCTGCGCAGCTTCCCCGTCGAGGGATTCCGCGGCCTGGGCGATGCGCCGATCGAGCAGATTCGATTCGATCCGCGCGGGAAGGCCTGGGTGATGGGGGACATGGGCCTCTGGCGCCAGCAGGGTGAGCGCTTCGAGGCGGTTCCGGGCGTCTCGCGGGGATCGATCTACGACCTGGTGTGGATCGATCCGCAGCAGCTGTGGCTCGCCCGCCAGGGCGCCTTCGAGCGCTACCAGTGGGACGGCATGAGCCTGCGCCTGGTGCAGCGGGTCGATGCTGCCGCCGGCGTGCCACCCCTGAGCATGGGGGGCCTGGCCTTGGCCGGCGATGGCCGCCTGTGGGCCACCACGCCGCGCGGCCTGCTGCGCTGGGATCCGAAAACGCGGCGGCTGAGGCAGTTCACCGAGCGCGACGGACTGCCCGATGCCGAATTCACCGGCCGGCCGCCTGCGGTGAACGCCGATGGCCGGGTGCTGGCGGTGACCCAGACCGGCGCGGTCGGTTTCGACGTCAATGCCGCCGACACCCCACTGCCATCCTCCGCGCTGGTGATCGCGCAGGTGCGCGTACGTCGCGACGATGCGCGCGGCTGGCAACCCCTGCCGACGACCGGGGTGCTGCTGCTGGGTCCGGATGACCGTGATCTGCAGATCGACGCGCGGCTGCTCTCTTACGGCAACCCGCAGGGCAACCGCTATCGGTTCCGGGTGCAGGGCTATGACCAGAACTGGGTGGAGCAGGGCGGCGACGGCCAGCGCACGCTGTCACGCCTCGCGCCCGGTGCCTACGTGATCGAAGTGCAGGCGGCCACCGACAGTGGTCCGTGGACGCCGTCGCAGCGGCTGCAGGTGAAAGTATTGCCGCCCTGGTGGCGCAGCGGCATGGCGATCTTCGGCTACCTGCTGCTGGGCTCGTTGCTGCTGCTGGTGCTGGCATGGGCGATCCGCAGCCGTCTGAGAAGGCGCCAGCAGTGGCAGCTGACCGTGCACAAGCAGCAGCTGGCCGAGCAGGCCTCGCAGGCCAAGAGCCACTTCCTGGCCACGCTGGGTCATGAAGTGCGCACGCCGATGACCGGCGTACTGGGCATGAGCGAACTGCTGCTGGCCACATCACTGGACCCGGTACAGCGCAGCTATGCCGGATCGATCCAGCAGGCGGGCAGCCATCTGCTGCGCCTGGTCAACGATGCCCTGGACCTGGCCCGGATCGAAGCCGGGCGGCTGGAGCTGGACCTGCGCCCGTTCGATCTTGCCGCGCTGCTGGACCAGGTGCAGATGCTGATGCGGCCGATGGCGCAGCAGCGCCAGCTCGATTTTGTGCGAGAGGACGCCTTGCCCGGCCCGATCAGCGTCAGTGGCGATGAAATGCGCATCCGCCAGATCCTGCTGAACCTGCTCGGCAATGCCATCAAGTTCACCGAGCGCGGCCAGGTCGGCCTGGGGGTGCGGCTGCAGGAGGATGGCGGCGGGGTGTGCTTCGAGGTGTTCGATACCGGCCCCGGCATCAATGCCGAGCAGCAGCAGCGTCTGTTCCATCGCTTCGAGCAGGCCGATGGCCCACGGACAGCGTCGCGCTATGGCGGCAGCGGGCTGGGCCTGGCGATCTGCCAGGAGCTGGCCGTGGCGATGGGGGGGCGCATCGATGTCGAGAGCCAGCCGGGCAGGGGCGCGCGGTTCCGCGTGCAGTTGCCGCTGCCGTGGACCCGCCAGGCTGCCCACAGCGGTTCCGACAGGGCGTCGCCACCGCCGCTGCCGCCGCTGCGCATCCTGCTGGTCGAAGATGACGCCACGGTGGCGGACGTCATCGCCGGCCTGCTGCGCGGCCGTGGCCACGACGTGGTGCATGTGCTGCACGGCCTGGGGGCCTTGTCGGAGATCGCCACCGCGGGGTTCGATGTCGGTCTGCTCGACCTGGATCTGCCGGCCCTGGACGGAACGGCGATCGCCCGTCAGCTGCGCGCCATGGGTTATGAGCTGCCACTGGTGGCGGTGACCGCGCGGTCCGATGCCTATGCGGAGGCGCAGGTGCTGGCCGCCGGTTTCGACGGCTTCCTGCGCAAGCCGGTCACGGGCGACATGCTGGTGGCGGCCATCGTGCAGGCTCGCAGCAAGCGCCAAGGTGAGGGCTGATTGCGCCGGCGCCGGGCGTGAACGGCGCGACTTTCGGTTTACCATGCCGACGCCCGCACGACGGGGCACCATCTGGGAACGCGTGAGGAGGCGATCAGTGGCGTATCTGCGGTCGGCGATGCTGCTGATGCTTCTGCTGTGCTGCCTGGCGCCCGCTGCCGCACAGCCGGTACCGCCCACGCCCCGGCAGGTGACGGTGTTCGATGGCCTGCCGTCCAACACCGTCAACCGCATGGCCGAGGACCGCTACGGCTACCTGTGGATCGCCACCAATGACGGGCTGGCACGATACGACGGCCGCAACTACCGGGTCTGGCGCTCCGAGGATGGCCTGCGCGACAACCGCATCTGGACCGTACTGGTCGATACCCGCAACCGCTTGTGGATCGGCACCGAGAATGCCGGCCTGGTGAGGATGTCGGCCGACCGCCGGCAGCTGCGGTTCTTCGACCGCAGCAGCCAGCCGCTGATGAGCACCAATACGATCTGGAGCCTGGCCGCCACACCCGATGGCTCGATCTGGTTCGGTACCCACGAAGGTGGGCTGTACCGGGTGGATGGCAATGATCGCGTGCAGCGCTTCCTGCCCGAGGCGAACAATCCGCGCAGCCTGCCGGCCGCTGCGGTGCCCTATCTGGCCACGCTGCCCGATGGCAGCCTGTGGGTGGGCACCAAGCATGGCGTGGCGCGTTGGACCGGCAGCGATTTCGAACGGGTCGGCGATGAGCAGGTGCCCGGCCAGCTGATCAACGGCCTGAGCGCCGAGCCTGACGGCAGCCTGTGGATCAGCACGCTGGCCGGCGCGTTCGTGCGCCGGCCGGATGGTCGCTTCGAGCGGCAACCCTGGTCGGTGCCCGCCGGCGACGAGGTGCTGGGCATGATGCTGCGCGATGAGCAGGGGGGCTACTGGCTGGACACCCGCAGCGGACTCGGCCGCGCGGTCGATGGCCAGTACCAGACGGTGCCGCTGTACAGCGCGATCGCCCGTGGCCAGGTGCGGCCGAACTGGACCGGTGCCTACGAGGATCGCGAGGGCGGCATCTGGCTGGCCAGCACCAATGCCGGTCTCTGGCACCTGTTGCCGCGGTGGTGGCAGTTCTCGGTGTTCTCGCGTCTGGAGGACGATGCGTCATCATTGCGCAACGCCTACGTACTCGGCACCAGTGCGTCCAGCAACGGTGGCGTCTGGACGGTCGGCAGCCACGGCGCGCTGGACCGCTTCAATCCCCGTACCGGCCAGATCGAGCAGTTCCGGCGCGGCGTCAATGGCATCCACTGGCTGACCTCGGTTCGCGAGGACCGCCATGGCCGGGTCTGGATCGGTTCGTCCGGGGCGCTGCTGCGCTATGACCCGGCACGCGACGAGCTGCGCCGCTGGGGACGCGACGCGCCTGCCGACGCCGCGATGGAGGGCGATGTCGATGCACTGATGATCTGCGACAGCAACAGCCTGTGGTTGATGATGCCCGCCGGCCTGCAGCAGCGCGATCTGGAGGGACGGCTGCTGCTCGAACTGGACAATGGCCAGAACGGACTGCAGACCGGCCAGCTGAACCAGGATCTGGTATGCGGTCCGCAGAACCAGCTGTGGCTGGCCAGCAGCCGCGGGCTGCTGCAGTGGCAGCCTGAGCAGCAGCGCTTCCAGCCGGTGCCCGGCGCGCCGGCGACAGCACTGTACGCGGCGTATACCGGCAGCGACGGTCAGGTGTGGCTGTCCGAGGACGGCCGGCTGTCGCGCTATCGATGGAGCCAGGGACGTCTGGAGCGGCAGGGGGTCATTGGTGCCGAACAGGGGTATCCGGCAGTTTCCGCTACCGGTCTGGTGGTCGATGCCCAGGGTGTGGCCTGGGCCACCAGCGCACGCGGCCTGGTCCGGGTCGGCGCGGACGGCCAGAGCGTGCGCCTGTATGGCGTGCACGATGGCCTGCCCAGCCAGGAGTTCCGCGCACACACTTTGATCGCGACGTCTTCGGGACGGTTGGTGGCGGGCACCCCGGCCGGCGTGGTGGTGTTCGATCCGGAACAGGTGCGGCCTTCGGTGCGCCGCGCACCGCTGGTGATCGAGCGGGTCGAGGTGCGCCGCAACGAGCAGGTGCTGGACCTGACCCACGACGCACCGTTGCTGATCGCCGACGGCGACCGCGATCTGCGCATCGTGGCGCGCCTGCTGTCCTTCGCCGATTCGGCCTCCAATTCGTATCGCTACCGCTTGGCCGGCTATGACCCGGACTGGGTGGAGGTCGGGCCCGCCGGTGAACGCCTGTTCTCGCGACTGCCGCCGGGCAGCTATCGGCTGGAAGTGCAGGCGCGCTCGGCCGACCATGTCTGGTCGCGGGTGCAGACCCTGGAGTTCCGCGTGCAGCCGCCGTGGTGGCGCAGCCTGTCGGGCCTGCTGGTGCTGACGTCGATCGCGTTGCTGCTGACCAGCTGGTTCGCATGGCTGTACCGTCGCCGCCTGCAGCGTCGCCACGCCTACCAGCTGGCGTTGCACAAGCAGGAACTGGCCGAGCAGGCATCGGCGGCCAAGACACGCTTCCTGGCCAACCTGGGCCATGAGATCCGCACGCCGATGACCGGTGTGATGGGCATGAGCGAGCTGCTGTTGTCCTCGCCACTGGATCCCCAGCAGCGCGGCTACACCCAGTCCATCCGCCAGGCGGGCGAGCACCTGCTGCATCTGGTCAACGATGCGCTGGACCTGGCACGGATCGAATCCGGGCGCCTGGAACTGCAGTCCCGGCCGTTCGCGCTCCATTGCCTGCTGCAGGACCTGGCGGCGCTGATGGGGCCGCTGGCCGCGCAGAAGGGACTGCGCTTCGTCCTGGACAATCGCTTGCCGCCCGGCCTGCAGGCCACCGGCGATGCGATCCGGGTGCGGCAGATCCTGCTCAACCTGCTGTCCAACGCGGTGAAGTTCACCAGCCGTGGCACCATCACCCTGCATGCCCGGTGCGATGACGCGATGCGTTCACTCCAGTTCGAAGTGCGTGACACCGGGCCGGGCATCAGCCAGGAACAGCAGCTGCGCCTGTTCCGCCGGTTCGAGCAGGCTGACGGTGCACGTACCGCGGCGCAGTATGGTGGCAGCGGCCTGGGTCTGGCGATCTGCCGCGAGCTGGCGCAGGCGATGCAGGGCCGGATCCAGGTCGAAAGCCAGTTGGGGCGCGGAACCTGCTTTGGAGTGATGCTGCCCCTGCCGCTGGAAGTGGACGCCGGTGCCGACGCCGACAGCGCCGCACGGAGTCAGGATGCTGTGGCGAACATGCCCCCCTTGCGCGTGCTGCTGGTGGAAGACGACGCGACGGTGGCCGATGTCGTGCAGGGGCTTCTGAGTGCGCGCGGCCACGAGGTGGTGCATGCCGGGCATGCGTTGGCGGCGCTGCGCGAGATCAGCGGAAGTGATTTCGATGTGGCCCTGCTTGACCTGGACCTGCCGGGCCTCAGTGGCTTCGAGCTGGCCGAGCATCTGCGCAACCAGGGGTACATGCTGCCGTTGCTGGCGGTGACCGCGCGCACGGACCCGGACCTGCAGAAGCAGGTGGAAGCAGCCGGGATCGGCGGCTTCCTGCGCAAGCCGGTCACCGGTGAGCTGCTGGTGGAGGCCATCGCCAAGGTATTGGGGCGCTGAAGCCGGGCACAGTCCGGCAGACTACTCCGCGACGTGTTCGACCTGGCGGGGTTCGGGCTTGGTGTCCGGCAACTGCCAGAAGATCATCGTCGAGGTCAGCGTGATCGCGCCTACGCACAGGAACGTGGCGTGCAACGCAGCCGTCGCGCCGTGGCCCTCCAGGTGCGTGCCGAAGGCCGCCAGCAGGCTGCCCGCTGCCGCCGCGCCGAAGCCGGCAGCCAGCATCATCACCATCGACAGCAGGCTGTTGCCCGCACTGGCGAACTCCCGATCCAGATCGCGCAGGGTCACGGTGTTCATCACGGTGAACTGCAGCGAATTGACCGCACCGAAGAAGGCCAGCTGCAGCAGGCGCCAGCCCAGGTGCTGGCCCGGCGTCATCAGGATGAAGCTGGCCATGGCCAGGCCCACCAGCACGGTGTTGATCATCAGCACGCGCCGATAGCCGTAGCGTTCGACCAGCTTCACCGCCAGCCGCTTGGAGACCATGCCGGCCGCGGCCACCGGTACCATCATCAGGCCGGCGTTCATCGGCCCCAGGCCAAGGCCCACCTGCAGCAGCAGCGGAATCAGCATCGGCATGGCGCTGCTGCCGATGCGCGAGAACAGGTTGCCGAGGATGCCGATGCGGTAGCTGGGCACATGGAACAGCGCCAGCGAGAACAACGGCGCGGTCGAATTGGCCGCATGCAGCCAATAGCCCACCAGCGCGGCCAGCCCCGCCACGGTCATCAGCATCACCAGCGCGTGTGGCGTACCCAGCCCGGAGATGCCGTCCAGCGCCAGCGACAGCACCACCATCGCAAAGGCCAGCATGATGTAGCCGCGCAGGTCGAAGCGGGTGCGGTGGCTGGCGTAATGGTCCGGCATGATCTTCATCGCAGCGATGAAGCCGATCACGCCGATCGGCAGGTTGATCAGGAAGACCCAGTGCCAGGAGGCGATCTCGACCAGCCAGCCGCCCAGCGTCGGACCGATCAAGGGGCCGATCAGGGCGGGGATGGCGATGAAGCTCATCGCACGCAGGAAGTCCTCGCGCGGCACCGAACGCATCACCGCCAGGCGGCCGACCGGCAGCAGCATCGCACCGCCGATGCCCTGCAGCACGCGGGCACCGACCAGCTGATGCAGGTGCTGGGCCAGCGCGCAGGCCAGCGAGCCGAGGGTGAACAGGATGATCGCGACCAGGAAGGTGCGCCGGGTGCCGTAGCGGTCAGCAATCCAGCCGGAGGCGGGAATGAACGTGGCGACCGCCAGCGCATAGCTGAACACCACCGACTGCATCTGCAGCGGGCTCTCGCCCAGGCTGGCCGCCATCGCCGGCAACGCCGTGTTGACGATGGTCGAGTCCAGCATCTGCATGAAGATCGCCAGGGACACCAGCCACAGCAGGGGGCGCTGGCGGTTGTAGGTCGATGGCGATGTGGACATGGGGTATGGCCGGTGCAACGTGGGGGCGCCATGATCGCGCACTGCGGGTCACGGCGCGATCAACACCGCGCCGCAACCGCATGCGCAATGCTCAGCGCTGGCTGTGCGCGTGCACCGCGTCGACCAGTACCTGCACGTGGGCCGGGTCCATGTCCGGCGACATGCCATGGCCCAGGTTGAACACGTGGCCCTCGCGCGACCCGCCATTGCCGGCGGCGTAGGTATCGAGCACGCGCGCGGCAGCGGTGGCGATCGCATCGGGCGAAGCGTACAGCGTGGTGGGGTCGAGGTTGCCCTGCAGGGCAACGCGACCACCGGTGCGGCGCAGCGCTTCGTCCAGATCCAGCGTCCAGTCCAGGCCCAGTGCATCCGCACCGGTCTGCGACAGTGCTTCCAGGTGCAGGCCGGTGCCCTTGCCGAACAGGATCAGCGGCGTGCGCTCGCTGCCTTCGCCACGGTCCAGGCCCTGGGCAATCCGCTGCAGGTAGCGCAGCGAGAATTCGCGGTACATCGCCGGCGACAGCACGCCGCCCCAGGTGTCGAATACCTGCAGGGCCTGCGCGCCCGCCGCGCGTTGCGCGCCCAGATAGGCGATGACCGCGTCGGTGGTGACCTCCAGCAGGCGGTGCAGGGCCTGCGGGTGGTTCAGCGCCATCGCCTTGATGCGCGAGAAATCCTTGCTGCCGCCGCCTTCCACCATGTAGCAGGCCAGCGTCCATGGGCTGCCGGAGAAACCGATCAGCGGCACCTGGCCATCCAGCTCGCGGCGGATCAGGCGCACCGCGTCCATCACGTAGCCCAGGTCCTGCTCCATGTCCGGCACCGCCAGCCTGGCGATGGTGGCTTCGTCACGCACCGGGTGGCGGAACTTGGGGCCTTCGCCTTCGACGAAGTACAGCTCCAGCCCCATCGCATCGGGGATGGTGAGGATGTCCGAGAACAGGATGGCGGCGTCCAGCGGGAAACGCCGCAGCGGCTGCAGGGTCACCTCACAGGCGATCTCCGGGTTCTTGGCCATCGCCAGGAAGCTGCCGGCCTTGGCCCGGGTCGCGCGGTACTCCGGCAGGTAGCGGCCGGCCTGGCGCATCAGCCAGACGGGCGTGCAATCCACCGGTTCGCGGCGCAGAGCGCGTAGCAGGCGATCGTTGCGGAGAGGGCTGGTCACGTTGAACGTTCCTTGGATCGAAGGTGGGCAGCGGCGTCAGTCGCCGTGCGAAAGGATCTGGAAGCCACGATGCAGTTCGGCATCGCGCGCCTTCTCGAAGGCGTGGCGGGCTTCGTCGGCCTGCAGGAACAGCTCGCGGCGCAGCTGCGATCGGCCGCCGACGCGGCCGCTCTCGCGCAGCAGCTCCCAGCCGCCGAAAAGATCCGGCTGCAGGCTCAGGCGCAGGAAACGCGGTGCCTGCGCACCGGCCTCGGGATGTTGCAGGTAGACATGCATGGCCCGATTGTAGCGGGGCCAGGGTGACCCCGGCCGCAACGCGGTAGGCCCGCCGCAGGCCGGCAACCTCATGACACCTGCCCGGTAGCGCCGGGCCATGCCCGGCGAACGCGGAAGCGATCAGCCCTGGCCCAGTACCTTCAACACCGCCGCTTCATCCACGTCCGGCACCACTTCGGCCCGACCCATGCCGCGCCACAGTACCAGGCGCAGTCGACCGGCCACGTTCTTCTTGTCCAGTCGCATGCGGCCAAGCAGGGCCTGCGGATCCAGGCCGGCCGGGATCGCGACCGGCAGCCCGAGCCTTTCCAGCAGCGCCTGCAGGCGCGCGCGGTCGGCATCGTCGGCCAGGCCGAGATCGGTGGACAGCCTGGCAGCCAGCACCATGCCCACTGCCACCGCCTCGCCATGGTTCAGCGCATCGCGGCCCGGCGCCGAATAGCCCTGTTCGGTTTCGATGGCATGGCCGAAGGTGTGGCCGAGATTCAGCAGGGCACGCTCTCCCTTCTCGAACGGATCGCGCTCGACGATGGCGGCCTTGTGCCTGCAGCTGCGGGCGATGGCTTCGGCCAGCACCGCGTCCTCGCCAGCGGACAGCGCGTCGGCATGGTGCTGCAGCCAGTCGAAGAAATCCGCATCGCCCAGTGCGCCGTACTTCACCACTTCGGCCAGCCCCGCGCGCAGTTCGCGCGGCGGCAGGGTGGCCAGCACGCCGGTATCGGCCACCACCGCGCGCGGCGGATGGAAGGCACCGACCAGATTCTTGCCGGCAGGAATGTCCACCGCAGTCTTGCCGCCCACCGACGAATCGACCATCGCCAGCAGCGTGGTCGGAAGCTGCACGCAGTCGATACCCCGCATCCAGCAGGCTGCGGCGAAGCCGGCCAGGTCGCCGACGACGCCCCCACCGAGCGCGAACACACAGGCATCGCGGGTGGCGCCCAGGGCCGCCAGCGCTTCGATGGCGCGGCCGAATTCGGCCAGGGTCTTGGAGGCTTCGCCGGCAGCCAGCACGTGTTCGCCGACGATCAGGTCCGGACGCGCGGCCAGCAGGGTCTGCTTCAGCCGCGCCAGGTACAGCGGGGCGACGTCGCTGTCGCTGAGCAGCAGGACGTGGCGCCCCCGCACGTGGCGGGCGAGGGCGGGACCGTCGCTCTGGACGCCGGCGCCGATGGAAATGGTGTAAGGGCGGTCACCGCCAACGGCGACCTGCAGCGGAGTGGGGGAAGTCATGCGGTCAGGTCCTGGCGCTGCCATTGCGCGGCGAGCTTGACGACCAGCTGGGCGGTGGCGTCGGCAGCGGTGTACGGGTCGGTATCAAGGGTGAGGTCGGCCAGTTCGCGATACAGCGGATCGCGATGGGCGGCCAGGTCATGCAGCACCTGTTCGCGGTCCGGGCGCTGCAGCAACGGCCGGGCCTTGTCGCGGGCCAGCCGTTCCAGCTGCGCGGTCACACTGACCCGCAGGTAGACCACGAAGCCACGGCGGGCGATCAAAGCCCGGTTGCCCGGGTCCAGTACCGCTCCGCCGCCGGTCGAGACCAGCTGGCCGTGGCCCTGCAGGAGGCGGGCCAGCGCCTCGCGCTCGAGGCTGCGGAAGCCGGTTTCGCCGGAGTGCTCGAAGATCGTGGGAATGCTGGCTCCGGCGGCGTCGACGATGGCCTGGTCGACATCGACGAAGTCCAGCGTGAAGCGCTCGGCGAGGCGGCGGCCGATGCAGGTTTTGCCGGCGCCCATCGGGCCGATCAGGATCAGGTTCGGAGCGGGATTCATGCGCCCTGATGCTAACACCTCCGTGCCCCGGCCTTTACGTCCTTCACGTCAGGGTGGGACTTCCTGCGGGGATTCCCGCGTTCAACGGAGTACAGGCCATGTCGGTTGCCAAGGTCATCGAAATCACCGCCTCTTCGCCCACGAGCGTGGAGGATGCCGTGCGCAGCGGCCTGAAGAAGGTCTCCGGAACCGTGAAGGGCATCCAGGGGGCCTGGATCAACGAGACCAAGGTGGTCACCAACGGCAGCGGTGAGATCACCGAATGGCGGGTCAATCTGCGGGTGACCTTCCTGGTGGAATGATGGGGCTCAGCGCAGTGCCTGTATCTGGCGCTGCGCATCCAGCACCACCACCCGGTCGGCGAGGGCCGGCAGCGCATGCAGTGCCTGCCGGCTGACCCGCTCGAAGTACTGCACGAAGCGCTCCAGCTGCGGCCGGCTCATGCCATGCCGGCCGGGCTGGGCCGCCTGCAGGTTCTGCTCCTGCTGCCAGCGCCAGCGCGGTACCACCGAGAAGTCCGGCGGCTGCAGGAACCACAGGCGGTCACAGCGTTGCCACAATGCCGGGTAATCGCGGCCCAGGGCCTGGTTGCACCAGTGGCGCCAGCGGCCATCGCTGTCGGCATCACGTTCAAGTGCGTTCAGTGGCTGGACCAGCTCGGATTCGTCCTGCGCCGGTGTGCCCAGGAACCAGCCTTCGAACACCAGCAGGTCCAGCGGCCTTTCCAGCCGTGGCCACTGCGCCTGTGGCAGGCGCTCGTCGGCCAGCTTGTCGAAGCGTGGCAGCGCCAGTGGTTCGCGCGCGGCGGCGGCATCGAGCAGTGCGTGGACCAGCGGCAGGTCGTGGGTGCCCGGCGGCCCCCGGGTGATCAGCAGCGGATGGACCTGGCGTGCCAGCCGCTGCCGTTGCGCGCGGGTCAGGTAGACATCGTCGATGGACAGGGTCGCGGCATTCAGGCCCCGGTGCCGGGCGCGCGCCACCACCTGCTCGGCCAGCGTCGATTTGCCGCTCCCCTGCAGCCCGCTGATCGCCAATACTGGAACCGCCGCGCCGCTGCCCAGCGCATCATCCAGTGCCTGCTCGGCCAATGTTTCGGGAAATCCTTTCACCTGGGGCATATACGCAGCAGCGACCATGCCGCCACAATAGATCAATCCGTGTGAGAAGAACGCAATCATGAGCGACCTGTACGCCGAAGCCCTGTCCACGTTTGCCGCCCTGTTCGACGAGGCCAAGCAGAGCCGCGAGGTCGAGCCCAACGCGATGACCGTGGCCAGTGCCGACCTGCACGGTCGTCCATCGGCGCGCACCGTGCTGCTGAAGGCCTTCGATGAGCGCGGCTTCGTGTTCTACACCCACCTGGACAGCCAGAAGGGCCAGGAGCTGCGGGCCAATCCGCAGGCAGCCCTGCTGTTCCTGTGGCGCAGCCTGCGCGAGGCCGGCATCCAGGTCCGCATCGAAGGCCGTGTCGAACAGGTGGCCGATGCGGAAGCAGACGCCTATTTCGCCAGCCGCCCGCGCATGAGCCAGATCGGCGCGTGGGCTTCGCAGCAATCGAAGACGCTGGCCGGTCGCGAAGACTTCGACAACCGCGTCGCGGAGATCGAGGCGCGCTTCGAGGGCCGGGATGTACCCCGCCCTGAAGGCTGGAGTGGTCTGCGCGTGGTGCCCGACCGCATCGAGTTCTGGTACGGCGCGCAGTTCCGCCTGCATGAGCGGTGGTGCTATGAAGCCGGCGCCGAGGGGCGCTGGAGCAAGCGCCTGCTGTATCCATGACCGGCAGCGCCGCCACGATCCGCCAGGCCACACCGGCCGATGCCGCTGCATGGTCGCAGCTGCGCCTGGGCCTGTGGCCCGATGCCGATGATCCGCTGGAGGATCTGGCGCAGTCGCTGGCCGATCCAGAAGGGGCGGTGTTCCTTGCCTGCGCGGCTGATGGTGAGGCGGTCGGTTTCGCCGAGGTACGCCTGCGCCACGACTATGTGAACGGCACCGGTTCCTCGCCGGTCGGGTTCCTGGAAGGCTGGTATGTAACGCCGCAGTGGCAGGGGCGCGCTGTCGGCCGTGCCCTGCTGGCGGCAGTGCAGGCATGGACGCGGGACGTGGGCTGCAGCGAGCTGGCCTCGGACAGCCGCCTGGACGACGTACAGGCGCACGCGGCACACCGCGCCTGCGGCTTTGAAGAGACCGAGCGGGTGGTCTATTTCCGCATGCCGCTGGGCGTGGCCACGCGAGGATAGTGCCAACCTTGCCCGGTGCCGCGCCGCCCGCGCTGCGCCTGCCTACATCCCTTCCGCGCGCAGCCAGCGCCACAGCGTGGTGCGTGACACGCCCAGCACCTGGGCCATGCCTTCGCGGTCATTGCGGTGTTCCTGCAGCAGCGCCTGCAGTTGCGCCCGTGACGGGCGCCTGCCGTTGCTTTCCAGCCGTAGGGACGGGGTGCTGTCGTGCGCCAGTTCCGGCGCCAGCTGCAGCAGGCGCCCAGCGTCGATCGTCCCGTCCGCCGGCTGCCAGTGGATGCGCAGGCGGTCGACCAGATTGCGCAGTTCTCTCACATTGCCCGGCCAGTCGGCGGCCCCCAGCACTGCCATCGCGTCCTCGTCCAGAGGTGCGTCGATGCCGCGCAGCTGGCGGAAGAAGTGCCGGGTCAGCAGAGGGATGTCACCGCGCCGGGCACGCAGCGGGGGCAGTGCGATGCGCAGTGCCGCCAGCCGGTAGTAGAGGTCGCGCCTGAAGCTGCCGGTCGCTGCGCGATGCTCCAGCGACTGCAGCGTCGCGGCCACCACCCGCAGGTCCACGGGCGTCGGCTCGGTGGCGCCGACGCGCAGCACTTCGCGTTCTTCCAGCACACGCAGCAGGCGGGTCTGCAGCGGCAAGGGCAGCTCGCCGATCTCGTCAAGGAACAGTGTGCCGCCATCGGCCGCTTCGACCAGGCCGACCCGGCCGCCGCGACGTGCGCCCGTGAAGGCGCCATCGCTGTAACCGAACAGCTCGGCTTCCAGCAGCGATTCGCTGATCGCGCCGCAGTTCAGCGCGACGAAACGACCGCGCCGACGGCTGGCCGCATGCAGTTGCCGTGCGACCAGTTCCTTGCCGGTCCCGGTCTCGCCGGTGACCAGCACGGTGCTGTCGTGCGGTGCATAGAGCGCGATCTGTGCGCGTACCTGCGCCATCGCTTCGCTGTCACCGAGCAGCGCGTAGGCATCGCCGCGCGGGACGGCACTGCGCCGCACGGCGGGGCGTGGACCCACCGAGCGTGCCAGGGTCTGGGTAAGTTCCAGCGCATGCTCGAAGGCCTGCCGTACCGAATCGGCCGAGTACAGCAGAACGCCCGGCAGCCCGGCCTGCTCGGCATGGTCGATGGCCATACCGGTGCCGACGATCACTTCGATGCCGTTGGCACGCAGATCGGCGATGCAGTCGCGCGCATCCTCGCGGGTGACGAAGCGGCGGTGCTCGATATCCAGGCCGAAGCTCTGCTGGAAGCCGCTGAACACCGGCACGTCGCTGGCATGGGTGACCAGGCCGATGCGTGCGGCAATGCGGCGCGCGCGCGCCAGAGCCTCCATCAGGTCGAAGCCGTTGGCCTGGATCGGCACCAGTGGCAGGTCGAGCCGACTGCGCAGCCAGGCTGCGTTCGAGCCACCGGCAATCACCACGTCGCAGTGCTCGCGGCGCAGGCGCTGGCCGATCACCTCCACCGCCTCTTCGAAGCCGAGGTTGATCTGCTCGATGCGCGCGCGGCGGTCGAACTCGGGGATGACGTCACCCAGCAGGCCGGTCAGCCGCGAAACGCTGACCGTCCAGATCACCGGGCGACCGGGGTCGGCATCGGCATGGCGCAGGGGCGAGCGGGGTAGATACATGGGGCGGACACCGGCACGGGATGTTTCATGATACATCTGTTTCAATGTTTCATATGTTTCATCACTGTCGGCCGGTCATGCCTTTGAAATCAAGTGCTTGCAGCTTGGCATGGTGCTTGCGCCTGTCCACCCGTTCCTCAACCTGGATTGCCGCATGACCGCTTCCGCCCCTTCTTCCGCCGGTGCCCGCTTCCGCCAGGCCCTGGCCGCCGAATCGCCGCTGCAGGTGATCGGCGCGATCAACGCCAACCACGCCCTGCTGGCCAAGCGCGCCGGCTTCCGCGCCATCTACCTGTCCGGCGGCGGTGTTGCCGCAGGCTCGCTGGGCCTGCCGGACCTGGGCATCAACACCCTGGAAGACGTGCTGGTGGACGTGCGCCGCATCACCGACGTCTGCGACCTGCCGCTGATGGTGGACATCGATACCGGCTTCGGACCCAGCGCGTTCAACATCGCGCGCACCGTGAAGTCGCTGATCAAGGCCGGCGCGGCCGCGTGCCACATCGAGGACCAGGTCGGCGCCAAGCGCTGTGGTCACCGTCCCGGCAAGGAGATCGTTTCGCAGGGCGAGATGGTCGACCGCGTGAAGGCCGCCGCTGATGCAAAGACCGATCCGGATTTCTTCCTGATCGCACGCACCGATGCCATCCAGGTGGATGGCGTGGACAAGGCCATCGAGCGCGCCATCGCCTGTGTCGAAGCGGGCGCCGATGGCATCTTCGCCGAGGCGGCCTACGATCTGGACACCTACCGCCGCTTCGTCGATGCGGTGAAGGTGCCGGTGCTGGCCAACATCACCGAATTCGGTGCCACGCCGCTGTTCAGCCGCGACGAACTGGCCTCGGCCGGGGTCGCCATCCAGCTGTTCCCGCTGTCGGCGTTCCGCGCGGCGAACAAGGCGGCGGAGAACGTCTACCAGGCGGTGCGCCGCGACGGTCACCAGCGCAGCGTGGTCGACACCATGCAGACCCGCGAAGAACTGTACGACCGCATCGGCTACCACGCGTTCGAGCAGCAGCTCGACGCACTGTTCGCCGCCAAGAAATAAGCAGTACCCTGCACCATCAAGTTTTCGGAGGGAAACATGAACGATACGACCGCAACCCCGACCTTCAAGCCGAAGAAGTCCGTCGCCCTGTCCGGCACTGCCGCCGGCAACACCGCGCTGTGCAGCGTCGGCCGCAGCGGCAATGACCTGCACTACCGTGGCTACGACATCCTGGATCTGGCCAACACCAGCGAATTCGAGGAAATCGCGTACCTGCTGGTGCACGGCAAGCTGCCGACCCGCGCCGAGCTGGTTTCGTACAAGGCCAAGCTGAAGTCGCTGCGTGGCATCCCGGCTGCGGTGAAAGCCGCGCTGGAAGAACTGCCGCCGTCGGCCCACCCGATGGACGTGATGCGCACCGGCGTGTCGGTGCTCGGCTGCGTGGCGCCGGAAAAGGATGACCATAACCATCCGGGTGCACGCGACATCGCCGACAAGCTGATGGCCTGTCTCGGCTCGATGCTGCTGTACTGGTACCACTGGAGCCACAACGGCCGCGCCATCGACGTGGAAACCGACGACGATTCCATCGGTGGCCACTTCCTGCACCTGCTGCACGGCGAGAAGCCACAGGATTCGTGGGTGAAGGCGATGCACACCTCGCTGATCCTGTACGCAGAGCACGAGTTCAATGCGTCCACCTTCACCTGCCGTGTCATCGCCGGCACCGGCAGCGACATGTACAGTGCGATCTGTGGTGGCATCGGCGCGCTGCGCGGCCCCAAGCACGGTGGTGCCAATGAAGTGGCCTTCGAAGTGCAGAAGCGCTACGACAGCCCGGATGAGGCGGAGGAGGACATCAAGGCCCGCGTCGAGCGCAAGGAAGTGGTGATCGGCTTCGGCCATCCGGTGTACACCGTTTCCGACCCGCGCAACAAGGTGATCAAGGACGTCGCGCGTGAGCTGTCTGAAGAACAGTCGAGCATGAAGATGTACGACATCGCCGAGCGCCTGGAAACGGTGATGTGGGACATCAAGAAAATGTTCCCGAACCTGGACTGGTTCAGCGCCGTCAGCTACCACATGATGGGCGTGCCGACCGCGATGTTCACCCCGCTGTTCGTCATCGCCCGCACCGCCGGCTGGAGCGCGCACATCGTCGAGCAGCGCATCGACGGCAAGATCATCCGTCCGAGCGCGAACTACATCGGCCCGGAAGATCGCGAGTTCGTGGCCATCGACAAGCGCGCCTGACCGCCGCGTGATCCATCCATCCGGTCGGCCAGGTGCCGGCCGGATGCCTTCATTGCCGCTCGCCGGCATCCGGCCCGCCCCAAGCATTCCGCCAGCCCATGAATACCGATTACCGCAAGACCCTCCCCGGCACCCCGCTGGATTACTTCGATGCGCGCGCTGCGGTCGATGCGATCCAGCCCGGTGCCTACGCCACGCTGCCGTATGTCTCGCGCGTGCTGGCCGAGAACCTGGTGCGGCGTTGCGATCCGGCGCTGCTCACCGCCTCGCTGACTCAGCTGATCGAACGTCGCCGCGACCTGGATTTTCCATGGTTCCCGGCGCGCGTGGTGTGCCATGACATTCTCGGCCAGACCGCGCTGGTGGACCTCGCCGGCCTGCGCGATGCGATCGCCGACAAGGGCGGCGATCCGGCCAAGGTCAACCCGGTGGTGCCGGTGCAGCTGATCGTTGATCACTCGCTGGCGGTGGAATGCGGTGGCTTCGATCCGCAGGCATTCGAGAAGAACCGCGCCATCGAGGATCGCCGCAACGAGGATCGCTTCCATTTCATCGACTGGACCAAGCGGGCGTTCCAGAACGTGGATGTGATTCCGCCGGGCAACGGCATCATGCACCAGATCAACCTGGAGAAGATGTCGCCGGTGATCTACGTGCAGGACGGGGTGGCCTTCCCGGATACCTGCGTGGGCACCGACAGCCATACCCCGCACGTCGATGCGCTGGGCGTGATCGCCATCGGTGTCGGCGGCCTGGAGGCCGAGAACGTGATGCTCGGCCGCGCGTCGTGGATGCGCCTGCCCGACATCATCGGCGTGGAACTGACCGGCCGGCCACAGCCGGGGATCACCGCCACCGACGTGGTGCTGGCCCTGACCGAGTTCCTGCGCAAGGAACGCGTGGTGGGCGCCTGGCTTGAATTCTTCGGCGAGGGTGCGGCCGCGCTGACCATCGGTGACCGTGCCACCATCTCCAACATGTGCCCGGAATACGGTGCGACCGCGGCGATGTTCTACATCGACGGGCAGACCCTCGATTACCTGCGTCTGACCGGCCGCGAGGAATCGCAGGTGGCGCTGGTGGAGAACTATGCACGCAGCACCGGTCTGTGGGCCGATGCGCTGGCCACGGCGCAGTACGAGCGCGTGCTGCGCTTCGATCTGTCCAGCGTGGTCCGCAACATGGCGGGCCCGAGCAACCCGCATCGCCGCCTGCCGGTGGCCGAGCTGGCCGAGCGCGGCATCGCCGACGCAGCCAAGCTCGACGCCGGCAAGGCAGAGCAGCTGAGGGGCCTGATGCCTGATGGCGCGGTGATCATCGCCGCCATTACCAGCTGCACCAACACCTCCAACCCGCGTAACGTGATCGCCGCCGGCCTGCTGGCGCGCAAGGCCAACGAACGCGGCCTGCTGCGCAAGCCGTGGGTCAAGTCGTCGCTGGCTCCGGGTTCAAAGGCGGTGCAGCTGTATCTGGAAGAGGCCGGCCTGCTGCCGGAGCTGGAAAAGCTCGGCTTCGGCATCGTCGCGTTCGCCTGCACCACCTGCAACGGCATGAGCGGTGCGCTGGATCCGGCGATCCAGCAGGAAATCATCGACCGCGACCTGTATGCCACCGCCGTGCTGTCGGGCAACCGCAACTTCGATGGCCGCATCCATCCTTACGCAAAGCAGGCCTTCCTGGCATCGCCGCCACTGGTGATCGCCTATGCCATTGCCGGCACCGTGCGCTTCGACATCGAGAAGGACGTGCTTGGCGTGGACGCCGACGGCAACGAGGTGCGCCTGAAGGACATCTGGCCGAGCGATGCCGAGATCGATGCGGTGGTGAAGGCCGCGGTGAAGCCGGAGCAGTTCCGCAGCGTCTACAACCCGATGTTCAACGTGCGCGTGGAGCAGGGGGCGGCGGTCAGCCCGCTGTACGACTGGCGCCCCCAGAGCACCTACATCCGCCGCCCGCCGTATTGGGAGGGGGCGCTGGCCGGTGAACGCACGCTGGTGGGCATGCGCGCGCTGGCGGTGCTGCCGGACAACATCACCACCGACCACCTGTCGCCGTCCAACGCGATCCTGGCCTCCAGTGCCGCCGGCGAATACCTGGCGAAGATGGGCCTGCCGGAAGAGGACTTCAATTCCTACGCAACCCACCGCGGCGACCACCTGACCGCGCAGCGCGCCACCTTCGCCAACCCGAAACTGTTCAACGAGATGGTGCGCAACGACGACGGCAGCGTGAAGCAGGGCTCGCTGGCGCGGGTGGAGCCGGAGGGCAAGGTGATGCGCATGTGGGAGGCGATCGAGACCTACATGGAGCGCAAGCAGCCGCTGATCATCATCGCCGGTGCCGACTACGGCCAGGGCAGCTCGCGTGACTGGGCGGCGAAGGGCGTGCGCCTGGCCGGCGTGGAAGCGATCGCGGCGGAAGGCTTCGAGCGCATCCACCGCACCAACCTGATCGGCATGGGCGTGCTGCCGCTGGAGTTCAAGCCGGGCACCACCCGGCTGACCCTGGGCATCGACGGTACCGAGACCTTCGACGTGGTGGGCGAGCGCACGCCGCGCGCCGACCTGACCCTGGTCATCCATCGCCGTGACGGGCAGGACGTCATCGTGCCGGTCACCTGTCGCCTGGACAGCGACGAGGAAGTGGCGATCTACGAAGCGGGCGGTGTACTGCAGCGCTTCGCCCAGGATTTCCTCGAAGGTGCCCGGGTGGCATGAGACAACCGACGGCCCGGTAACGGGCCGTCTTTCATTGCAAGGAACCGTTCCATGAGCTTTCTTCCGCAACTCCGCATTGCCGCCACCTACATGCGCGGCGGCACCAGCAAGGGCGTGTTCTTCCGCCTGCAGGACCTGCCCGCAGCCGCGCAGGTGCCGGGCCCGGCACGTGATGCGCTGCTGATGCGCGTGATCGGGTCGCCCGATCCCTATGGCAAGCACACCGATGGCATGGGCGGGGCCACGTCCAGCACCAGCAAGTGCGTGATCATCTCCAGTGCGTCCGTGCCCGATCACGATGTGGACTATCTGTACGGACAGGTTTCGATCGACACTGCGTTCGTCGACTGGAGCGGCAACTGCGGCAACCTCAGCACTGCGGTGGGCCCGTTCGCCATCGCCAATGGCCTGATCGATCCGGCCCGGGTGCCGCGCGACGGCCTGTGCACCGTGCGCATCTGGCAGGCCAACATCGGCAAGACCATCATCGCCCACGTGCCGATGCGCGATGGCGAGGTGCAGGAGATCGGTGATTTCGAGCTGGATGGCGTGACCTTCCCGGCCGCCGAGATCCAGCTGGAGTTCATCGACCCCTCCGACGATGGCGACGCGGGCGCGATGTTCCCGACCGGTAACCTGGTCGATACCCTGGATGTGCCGGGCGTGGGCAGTTTCGAGGTGACGATGATCACCGCCGGCATCCCGACCATCTTCCTCAATGCGGCCGATCTGGGCTACAGCGGTACCGAGCTGCAGCCGGCGATCAACGACGACAAGGCCGCCCTGCAGAAGTTCGAGAGCATCCGCGCGCACGGTGCGCTGCGCATGGGCCTGATCTCGACGCTGGAAGAGGCGGCGACCCGCCAGCACACGCCGAAAGTGGCGTTCGTGGCACCGGCACAGGACTACGTATCGTCCAGCGGCAAGGCGATCCCGGCATCGGCGATCGATCTGCATGCGCGTGCGCTGTCGATGGGCAAGCTGCATCACGCGATGATGGGCACTGCCGCCGTGGCGATCGGTACCGCCGCTGCGATTCCGGGCACGCTGGTCAACCGTGCCGCCGGTGGTGGCCAGCGCGAGGCGGTGACCTTCGGGCATCCTTCCGGCACGCTGCGCGTGGGCGCGCAGGCGGGTCTCGTTGACGGTCAGTGGACAGTGACCAAGGCCATCATGAGCCGCAGCGCCCGTGTATTGATGGAAGGCAACGTGCGGGTACCGGCCGACACCTTGTAACGCGGGACCATGGCGGTAGCGCCGGGCCATGCCCGGCGAGCGCAGCAGGGCCCGCCCATGAACCGCCGGGCGCGGCCCGGCGCTACCGGAGTCCGAATGATGTCCGACAGTCACACCCCGTCCAACGAACGTGCAGCGTGGGATGCGCTGCTGGTGGACATCGTCGATTACGTGCGCGACGTGCGCATCGACTCGCCGCTGGCATTCCAGACCGCGCATTACTGCCTGCTGGATACCCTCGGCTGCGGCCTGGAAGCGCTGTCCTTCCCGGCCTGCAGCAAGCTGCTCGGGCCCCTGGTGCCGGGCATCAGCGTGACCAACGGTGCCCGCGTGCCGGGAACGCACTACGTGCTGGATCCGGTGCAGGCGGCGTTCAATATCGGCGCGATGGTGCGCTGGCTCGACTTCAACGACACCTGGCTGGCCGCCGAGTGGGGTCATCCGTCGGATAACCTCGGCGGCATCCTGGCCGTCTGCGATTGGCTGGGGCGCAATGCCGCGGCCCTGCGTCGTCCACCCCCGACCGTGCACGATGTGCTGGTGGCGATGATCAAGGCGCACGAAATCCAGGGCGTGCTGGCCCTGGAGAATTCCTTCAACCGGGTCGGGCTGGACCACGTGGTGCTGGTGAAGGTCGCCACCACTGCCGTGGTCGCCCGCCTGCTCGGGCTGGATCGCGAGCGCATGCTCAATGCGCTGTCGCTGGCCTGGGTCGATGGCCAGGCGCTGCGGACCTACCGGCATGCGCCCAACACCGGTTCGCGCAAGAGCTGGGCCGCTGGCGACGCCACCAGCCGCGGCGTGCGCCTGGCGCTGATGGCGGCCAGCGGCGAGATGGGGTATCCCAGCGTGTTGAGCGCTCCCACCTGGGGTTTCGAAGCGGTCTCCATGCATGGCCAGACGGTGACGCTGGGTCGCCCGCTGGGCAGCTACGTGATGGAGAACGTGCTGTTCAAGATCAGTTTTCCCGCCGAGTTCCACGGCCAGACCGCAGTGGAGGCCGCGGTCGCGCTGCACGCGCAGCTGCGGGCAGGCGGGCGCAGGGTCGATGACATCGCGCATATCGCCATCCGCACGCAGGAGGCCTGCATCCGCATCATCGACAAGCGCGGCCCGCTGCACAATCCGGCCGACCGCGACCATTGTGTGCAGTACATGGTCGCCATCGCGCTGCTGCATGGGCGGCTGGTGGCCGAGGACTACGAGGATGATGTCGCTGCTGACCCACGCATCGATGCGCTGCGCGCGCGGATGACCTGCCACGAAGACCCGCAGCTCAGCGCGGATTACCTGGACCCGGACAAGCGCAGCATCGCGAACGGCCTGACTGTCCGCTTCAACGACGGCAGCGAACTGCCGGAGGTCCTGGTCGAGTACCCGCTCGGCCACGCCCGGCGGCGCGACGAAGGCATGCCCCGGTTGATGGACAAGTTCCGGCGGCATCTGGCCCATCGGTTCCCCACCACCCAGCAGCAGCGCATCCTGGCGGCCTCGCTGGACCCGGTGGCGCTGGCGGCCATGCCGGTGACCGACTACCTGGATCTGTACCGGCCGGGGTAGGGGCCTGGGTAGATGCCCCCGGGCGCGGACCTGCCGGATTGGCGCCAACACCTTGACGCGGCGCGCCTATAATGGCCGCCTCGATCAAGGAGTGACGACATGAGCGGTCCGGCACAGCGGAAGCGGTGGGGATGGACGGCGGTGGTGGCAGCAGGCCTGCTGCTGGGCCTGGCCGGTTGCCGCAACGACAGCGGGCAGCTGCCCAAGGCCAGCGGTGAAGCCATTACCACCCAGGCCGAGCAGGTGAAGGAGTTCACCCTGCTGCGCGCCTACCCGGACCAGAAGAACGACGGCCTGTCGCTGGCGCTGGAGTTCTCGCGCCCGCTGGTCGGCACCCAGGATTTCGACACGCTGGTGCGCTTCGAAGAGAAGGTCGGCACCGACGACAGCAGCTGGACCCTGTCCGATGACGGACTGACCCTGCGCTATCCGTTCGTCGAAGCCGGCAAGGAGTTCAGCCTGGTGGTATCGCCGGACCTGCTGGCCGCCGATGGCAGCCGGCTGGGCAAGGAGCTGAAGCAGAAGGTATTCAGTGGCGAATTGAAGCCGGTGGCCGGCTTCGCCTCGCAGGGCAGCGTGCTGCCGGCCAAGGACAGCCGCGGCCTGCCGGTTGTCTCCGTGAATGTTCCCGAGGTCGACGTCGAATTCCTGCGCGTGCGCGAGAAGGATCTGCCGACCTTCTTCAGCCAGTACCAGCGCGGCGGCCGTCGTGGCAGCTGGGAACTGAGCAGCGACTACGAGCGCAGCCCGATCAATGCGTTGGCCGAGCCGGTCTACGTCAACCGCTTCATCCTCGGCGGCAAGCAGAACGAGCGCGTGCTGACCTACCTGCCAACCCAGGACATCAAGGAGCTGCAGGAGCCGGGCCTGTACTTTGCACTGCTCAAGCGAACGGGCGATTACGAGGGCGAGTTCGACACCGCGTTCTTCTCGGTCAGTGACATCGGCCTGCACACGCGCGCCTACAAGGACAAGCTGTTCGTCCACACCGCCGGACTGAAGGACGGCGCCCCGCTGAAGAACGTCGAGCTGCGCGTGCTCGACGGCAAGGGCGAGGTGGTGCTCAAGGGCAGTACCGATGGCAACGGCAATGCGCTGCTGAACTACACGCTCGACGCCACCCACGTGCTGGTGGCCAGCAGCGGCCGCGACACCAGCTTCCTGCCCTTCAACCAGCCGGCCCTGGACCTGAGCGAGTTCGCCGTTGCCGGCCGTGACAACGCCTGGTTCGATGTCTATGCCTGGTCCGGCCGCGACCTCTATCGGCCGGGCGAGACCGTGCGCCTGTCCGCGCTGCTGCGCGACAATGATGGCAAGCCGGTCAAGTCGCAGCCGGTGTTCCTGCGCCTGAAGCAGCCAGACGGCAAGACCTTCCGCGAGACCCGCCTGCAGCCGGGCGAACAGGGTTACATCGCCTTCGAGCAGGTCATCCCGGCCGAGGCGCCGACAGGACGCTGGCAGGTGGAGTTCCGTACCGATCCGGCCAGCAAGGAAGCGATCCAGGGCATGACCCTGCGCATCGAAGAGTTCCTGCCCGAACGGATGAAGCTGGACCTGGACAGCCCGCAGAAGACGCTCAAGCCGGGCGAGGATCTTCGCCTGCAGGCCGATGGCGCGTATCTGTACGGCGCGCCGGCAGACGGCAACCGCTTCACTGCGCGCCTGGCCGTGGCAGCCGAACAGCAGCCGGTCGAGGGATTGCCGGGCTACTTCTTCGGCGACCCGACCCTGCAGCTGCCGCGCGAGGCCAAGGACGTGATCGACACGACGCTGCCGGCCAACGGCCAGCTGCGCGAGGACGTGACGCTGCCGGAAGAAGCGGCCAAGGCCAAGGCGCCGATCGCGGTGGTGCTGTCCGGCAGCCTGTACGAGACCGGTGGGCGGACGGTGACCCGCACCCTGAAGCGGGTGATGTGGCCGGCCAATGCACTGGTCGGCGTGCGTCCGCTGTTCAACCCCGACGATGGTGCCGACTCCAACAGCAACGCACGCTTCGAACTGGTGCGCGTGGACGCGGCCGGCCGGCCGCAGCCGGCCAAGGGCCTGAAGATCACCCTGGTGCGCGAGCTGCGTGACTATCACTGGACCTTCAACGACAACCGTTGGGACTACGATTTCACCCGCCGGTTCGAGAACAAGGAAACCCGCACGGTCGATGCCGGCAGCAGCGCGGTGGCGTTCGATGTCCCGGTCGAGTGGGGCGAGTACCGGGTGGACGTGTTCGATCCGGGCACCGGCCTGACCAGCCGCTATCCGTTCCGTGCCGGCTGGAGCTGGGGCGATGACAACCGCGGTCTCGATGCGCGTCCGGACAAGGTCAAGCTGGGCCTGGACAAGACCGGCTACAAGGCGGGCGACACCCTGCAGGTGACGGTGACGCCGCCGCATGCCGGCAAGGGCATCCTGATGGTCGAGACCGATCGCATGCTGTACGTGCAGGACATCGACGCCAAGCCCGGTGCCACCTTCAACATCCCGGTCACTGCTGACTGGGAGCGCCACGATGTCTACATCACCGCGCTGGTGTTCCGGGGCGGCAGTGCGCCGAGCAAGATCACCCCGGCGCGCGCTGTCGGCGTGGTGCACGTACCGATGGACCGCAGGGGCCGCACCGTGGCCGTCGGCCTGGTGGCGCCGAAGCAGATGCGTCCGGAACAGGACCTGCCGGTGACGGTCAGCGCACCGCAGCTGGCCGGCAAGGCCGCGCACGTCACCGTGTCGGCGGTGGATGTGGGCATCCTCAACATCACCCGTTTCCCCGTGCCCGATGCCGGCGCGCACTTCTTCGCCCAGCGCCGCCTCGGCATCGATGCCTATGACATCTACAGCCGGGTGATCGAGAGCTTCGACGGCGGTGCCGGCAAGCTGAAGTTCGGCGGTGACATGGCGCTGCAGGCCCTGCCGCAGGCCAAACGGCCGACCGCGCGCGTGCAGACCGTGGATCTGTTCTCCGGCCCGGTCAAGCTTGATGCCAAGGGCAATGCCCGCATCCGCCTCAAGGTGCCGGACTTCAACGGCACACTGCGCGTGTCGGCGTTGGTGTACAGCGATGACCAGTACGGCAAGCGCGACGTGGAAACGGTGGTGCGTGCACCGATTCTGGCCGAGGCCAGCATGCCGCGCGTGCTCGCCCCGGGCGACCGCAGCACCGTGACGCTGGATGTGCAGAACTTCACCGGCAAGCCGGGCCAGTTCAACGTGCGCGTGGACAGCGAGGGACCGCTGGCCCTGGGCGAGGGCAGCCGCAGCGTGCAGCTCAACGCCGATGCGAAGACCACGCTGAGCTTCCCGCTGTCGGCACGCGAAGGCCACAGCGTGGCCAAGGTGCGGGTGCGGGTGGAAGGCAATGGCTTCAAGGCCGATCGCCGCTATGACCTGCCGGTGCGTGCGGCATGGCCGCAGGTGCTGCGCTCGCAGGTACGCACGCTCGACCCGCTGGCGTCGGTCAGCCTCGACAGCGGTCTGGCCGATGGCCTGATGTCCGAGTCGGTCAATGCGCGCCTGCTGGTCAGCCCGCTGCCCCCGATTCCGTTCGCCAGTGCCCTGCAGGGCGCGCTGAATTACCCGTATGGCTGCGCCGAGCAGACCACCAGCAAGGGCTACGCTGCGCTGATCCTGGACCAGGCCACGTCGTCGATGCTCGGCGCAGACGGCCTGGATGCCAAGACCCGCCGCGAACGCATGGAGGGCGCGTTCGGCCGTCTGGCGTCGATGCAGGTGGCCAACGGCAACTTCTCGATGTGGGGCGACGATGGTTATGTGAACCCGTGGCTGACCCCGTACATCGCCGAGTTCCTGCTCGATGCCCGGGATGCCGGCTTCGCCGTACCGGACAACGTGCTGCAGAAGGCACTGAACCGTCTCAGCGAGGATCTGCTGTCCGGCGGCAACCCGTTCTACGGGCAGGATGAGCGCGAGAAACTGAAGTTCGCCAACCAGGCGTATTCCGGCTACGTGCTGGCCCGGGTCAACCGTGCGCCGCTGGGTACGCTGCGCACGCTGTACGACAACGAGCGCAGCAAGGCGGTCGGCGGCCTGTCGCTGGTCCACCTGGGCGTGGCGCTGTCGCTGCAGGGCGACGCCAAGCGTGGCCAGGCCGCGTTGGAAGCTGCCTTCGCCAAGTCCAGCAGCGAGCGCCCGTCGTACTTCGGCGACTACGGCAGCGCGATCCGTGATGATGCGCTGATGATCGCGCTGACCCACGAGAACAAGCTGGCGAAGCCGGCATGGGATGCGCGTGCGGTCGATCTCGGCCGCGGCCTGGATGCGCGCCGCAACGCCGGCTGGATGTGGCTGAGCACGCAGGAGCAGGTCGCCATCGCCCGCCTCGGCAAGGCGCTGGCGGCCAACCAGAAGGCGCTGGTGGCCGGCGAGCTGGTCATCGGTGGCAACAGTGAATCGATCGGCGAGCGCAAGCTGTTCGGCCGCACCTTCAGCGCCAGCGAACTGGCCAGCGGAGTGCGCTTCAGTCCGCAGGGCCAGCCGCCGATGTTCGCCAGCATCGATGTGGCCGGCATCCCGCGCAGTGTGCCCGCGCCGGACAACAGTGTGATCGGTGTCGAGCGCAGCTACTTCGGTACCGACGGCAAGCCGTGGACGCCGCGCCCGCTGAAGGAAGGCGAAGCGCTGATCGTGCGGGTCACCGTCAGTGCCGACACCACCATGCCGGATGCGCTGCTGACCGATCTGCTGCCGGCCGGCCTGGAGATCGAGAACTTCAACCTGGGCGATGCCAAGCAGTGGGCAGACGTGGTGGTCGATGGCATCACCATCAGCGACCGCGGTGACGCGGCCGACACCAAGCATGAGGAGTTCCGCGACGACCGCTACGTGGCTGCGCTCAAGCTCTCGCGCGGCGGAAAGGCCAATGTGTTCTACCTGGTGCGTGCGGTGACCCCGGGCACCTACTCGGTGCCGCCGCCGCTGGTGGAAGACATGTACCGGCCGCAGCTGCGTGGCGTCGGCCGCAGCAACCCGACCACGATCACGGTGGTGCAGCCGTGACCGCGCGGACGGGCCGCGACGGCGCGGCCCGTCCTGCTGGCAACCTGCAATGAAGAACGCGATGACGACCCGGCGGGCGGACCTGCGCCGCCGGCTGCGGCCGCTGTGGCCGTGGCTGCGCTGGGGAACGGCGGGCCTGCTGACGCTGCTGCTGGTACTGGACGTCGCTTTCCCGCCGCCGCTGCCCAAGCAGCGCGATACCAGCACCCTGGTGGTGGCTGCCGACGGCACGCCACTGCGTGCATTCGCCGATGCCGAGGGCGTGTGGCGCTACCCGGCCTCGATCGACAGCGTCTCGCCGTTGTACCTGCAGGCATTGTTGACCTACGAGGACCGCTGGTTCTGGCGCCATCCGGGCATCAACCCGCTGGCGATCCTGCGTGCCAGCGGCCAGCTGCTGCGCGGCGGCCGCATCGTTTCCGGTGGCTCGACCCTGACCATGCAGGTGGCACGCATCCTCGACCCGCATTCGCGTACCCCCTGGGGCAAGCTCAAGCAGGTGCTGCGTGCCCTTCAGCTGGAAGCGCATCTATCCAAGCGGGAGATCCTGGCCCTGTATCTGGAGCGTGCGCCCTACGGCGGCACCATCGAGGGCGTGGAGGCTGCCAGCTGGGCCTACCTGGGCAAGCCGGCGGCGCAGCTGTCGCATGCCGAGGCTGCGTTGCTGGCGGTGCTGCCACAGGCACCGAGCCGGCTGCGCCCGGACCGCCACCCGGAAGCGGCGCAGAAGGCACGTGACAAGGTGCTGGCACGCATGGCCGAACGGGGTGCGTGGACACCGGATGAGGTGGAGGATGCACGCATCGAGAACGTGGTGGCGCGGTCGCTGCGACCGCCGCTGCATGCGGCATTGCTGGCGCAGCGGCTGCATGCGGAACACCCCGGCCAGGCGCGCATCCGCAGCAGCATCGACATCGGCCTGCAGCGTACGCTGGAAGAGCGCGTGGCCAGCTATTTCTCGAGCCTGCCGGAGCGCACGTCGGCGGCGCTGCTGGTGGTCGACAACCACACCCTGCAGGCGCGCGCCTACGTGGGAACACTGTCCTTCGGCGATCGCCAGCGCCTGGGTCACGTCGACATGGTGCAGGCCTGGCGCTCGCCGGGTTCGACCCTCAAGCCGTTCCTGTACGCGATGGCGCTGGATGACGGCCTGATCCACTCGGAGAGCCTGCTGGTGGACGCGCCGCAGAGCTTCGGCAGCTACCGGCCGGGCAACTTCGACATGGCGTTCAATGGCCCGATCGGCGCCTCCAGTGCGTTGCGCCTGTCGCTCAACGTGCCCTCGGTGGACCTGCTGCAGCGGGTCGGCGCGGCGCGCTTTGCCGCGCGCCTGTCACACGCCGGCATCCAGCTGCGTTTTCCCGCGGGCAGCACCCCCAATCTCTCGCTGATACTCGGTGGCACCGGCGCGCGGCTGGAAGACCTGGTCGGGGCATTCGCCGCACTGAACCGCAACGGTATCGCCGGCCGCGTGCGCTACACCGATGACGAGCCGATGATCGAGCGGCGGTTGGCGTCGCCGGGGGCGAGCTGGATCGTGCGCGAGATGCTGGAGTCGAACCCGCGTCCGGGGTATGGCGTGGGCACCTTCGATGTGGGAGGCCGCCCCCGCGTTGCCTGGAAGACCGGGACCAGTTACGGCTACCGCGATGCCTGGGCCATCGGCAGCACGCGGCATTACACCGTGGGCGTATGGGTGGGGCGGCCCGACGGTACGCCCCTGCCGGGCCAGTACGGCGCGGTCACCGCGCTGCCGCTGATGTTCGAGGTGGTCGACAGCCTGCCGCGCCAGCGTGGCGATTCGGCGGCGGCACCGATGCCGGCCAGCGTCAGCCAGGGCGACATCTGCTGGCCGACCGGTGAGCGCGCCGAAGGCTTGCCGCCGGCCGTGTGCCAGCGGCGGATGCCGGCGTACCTGCTCGACGGCGCCGTACCGCTCACGTTCCCCGAGCGCGAAGCCCGGCGCTGGCAACCGGGCCGGCAGCGCTACCTGGCAGATGCACGCACCGGTCTGCGCGTCTCGGCCGATTGCCGTCTGCCCCATGAGGAGGTGGCGCGCGAAATCGCCCGTTGGCCGGCGCTGCTGTCGCCGTGGCTGCCGAAGGCGACCCGGGAGCTGTCGCAGCTGCCGGCGCTGTCACCGGACTGCCGCGACGATGGCCGTGAGGCCAGCGTGGCGCTGCACGTGGACGGCCTGAATGACGGGGCCACGCTGGCGCGCGCGCCCAATGCCGAACACGGCGTGCGCCTGCAGCTGCGCGCGCTGGGCAGCGAGCAGGCAGTGGACTGGCTGCTGGATGGCCGCTGGATCGCACAGACCCGGGGAGCACAGCTGATGCAGCGCGAGTTCGCCGAACCGGGTGCCCATACGCTGACCGCGCTGGCTGCCGATGGCGCATGGACGCAGGTACGTTTCAACGTCCTCCGGTAGGTGCCGGCCCAGGCCGGCACGCGATATCCGATACGCGCAGCGCTATTCCCCGATCCATCCGTCCAGCAGGTCGGCGAACTCATCGGCGTGTTCCTCCTCCTGCGCGAGGATCTCCTCGAGGATGCGCTTGGTGGTCGTGTCGCGATCACCGATGAAGTCGATCATCTCGCGGTAGCTGTCGATGGCGATGCGTTCGGCGACCAGATTCTCGCGGACCATGTCACGCAGGTCGCTGCCTTCCTTGTACTCGGCATGCGAACGCGCGGTCAGGGTGTCCGGATTGAGGTCCGGCTCGCCGCCGAGCTGGACGATGCGTTCGGCCAGCTTGCCGGCGTGCGCCTGTTCCTGCTGCGCATGTTCAAGGAACTCGGCCTTGACCGCGTCGGCCAGCATCCCCTTGGCGGTGAAGTAATGCCGGTAGTAGCGCAGCACGCAGACATACTCGGTGGCGAGGGCGTCGTTGAGCAGCTTGATCACTGTCTTGCGGTCGGCACTGTAGCTTTCGGTGATCGCGCCATCTTCAAGGTTGCGCCGCGCGCGTTCGCGCAGGACCTTGCGGTCGCTGATGCCGGGAAGCGGGTGGGCGGACGTGCTGGCGTTGGCTGGCGTATTGGACATGGCTGGCCGTTTCCTCTTGCGGTGGAAGATCAGGTGGGCAGGTGCTCCAGCACGTACTCGGCCGAGGACACTTCGAACTGGCCGGGCTGCTCGATCCAGGCCGCGCGGACGACGCCGTCGTCCACATACAGGGCAAACCGGCGCGAGCGGATGCCCATGCCCGAAGCACTGGCATCCAGTTCCAGGCCCAGCGCGCGGGTCAATTCGGCATTGCCGTCGGACAGCATCAGCAGGCCCTCGGGTACGTGCTGGTCAGCGGCCCAGGCCTTCATCACGAAGGGATCGTTGACCGCCATGCAGTAGACCTCGATGCCGCGCTGGCGGAACGCCTCGAACTTCCCGACGAAGCCGGGCAGGTGGCGGGCCGAGCAGGTGGGGGTGAAGGCGCCGGGCACGGCGAACAGCACCACTTTTCGGGCGTCGAACAGCGAGTGCGTATCGAGCGTCTCGATGCCCTCGCGGATGCGCTTGAGGGTCACTTCCGGAATGCGGTCGCCGACATGGATGGTCATGATGGACTCCTTGCTGGGGCAGGCTAGTGGGCGGGATGGGACAGGGGCGTCAAGACATTGGAAACCCCGCGTGCAGGCCCCATCTTCAGGGGGCACGCGCCAGGGTTCCAGCCACAGCGTGGCGCAGGCCGATGGCAGGCGCATTGCGCAGGATCAGTCGGCCTCACCGGGGCCGCACGAGGGGCGGCGTAGCATCGCCGGCGCGTAGAATGAACCCGGGGCGGCGCCACCGGCGCGGCCGAAGCGAATCGAGGTAGCTGGATGGAATTCAAGGATTACTACGCCACCCTGGGGGTGGAACCGAGTGCGGGTGATGCGGAGATCAAGACCGCATACCGCCGGCTGGCACGCAAGTACCACCCGGACGTCAGCAAGGAGGCCGGGGCCGAAGACAGGTTCAAGGCGGTCAATGAAGCCTACGAGGCGCTGCGCGATCCGGAAAAGCGCGCGGCCTATGACCAGCTGCGCGCGCAGGGCTACCGGCCGGGTGAGGAATTCAATGTGCCGCCGAACTACGGTGGTGGTGGCTTCAATTTCGAGGAAGTGTTCGGCGGTGGTGGCCCCAATGGCGGCTTCAGCGACTTCTTCGAGAGCCTGTTCGCCCGCCAGCGCGGTGGCCAGGGACCGGGCCCGGGATTCAGCAGCCAGGGGCATGCACCCAACCGCGATACCCGCGCCAAGCTGTCGGTGCCGCTGGAGGCTGCCTACAACGGCGACAGCCTGCGCATCACCGTCAACGGCAGGCAGCTGGATGTGCGCGTGCCCAAGGGCATCCGTCCCGGCCAGGTGATCCGTCTGGCGGGGCAGGGCAACCACGGCGGCAACCTGCTGCTGGAGGTGGAGTACGCCGCACATCCGCAGTTCGAGGTCGATGGCCGCAACATCCTGTATTCGCTGCAGGTCACGCCGTGGCAGGCAGCGCTGGGCACCAGCATCAGCGTGCCCACGCTGGGCGGCGCGGTGGAGTTGAAGATTCCGGCCGATTCCGAAGCCGGTCGCAAGCTTCGCCTGCGCGGCCGCGGCCTGCCGGGCAACCCCGATGGCGATCAGATCGTCGAGCTGGAGATCATTGCCCCGGCCGCCACCGACGAAGCGCAGAAGAAGGCATACCGCAACCTGGCCAAGGCCTTCGGCGAATCAATCTGACGCCCTGTGCGGCGCCCTCGGCGAATCAACCCAGGGGTAACGCCGGGCCATGCCCGGCGGCTCCTGACCCGCTGCGCTCGCCGGGCATGGCCCGGCGCTACCCGCGCATGCTGCGGCTTCAGCCCTGGCCGGCGAACACCCGCTCCAGCACCTCGGACAGCTCATCTTCCGAGAACGGTTTGGTGATGTAGGCCTTGGCGCCCTGGCGCATGCCCCACATGCGGTCGGTGTCCTGGTCCTTGGTGGTCACCAGGATCACCGGGATGTGCCGGGTCGCCTCGTCGCGGGCGAGGGTGCGGGTCGCCTGGAAACCGTTGAGGTTGGGCATGACCACGTCCATCAGCACCAGATCGGGCAGCTCGGCACGGGCGGCTTCCACCCCGGCGGCACCATCGGTGGCGGTCAGGATCTGGTGCCCGAGCTTCTCGACGATGCGCTGTATCCCCAACAGCTGCGACGGTGAGTCGTCGACGATCAGAATGCGTGCCATGTTGTTCCCCAGGTAATGCCCGCAGTGTAGTGCGGGCGGATTACCGGCGGGAGGGCGGTGCCTGCCGTCCGTCGCCTGCCTGCAACGTTCAGTCGATCCGTACCACCGTGCGCCCCAGCGAGCCGCCGGCCAGCATGCGCTCGAATACCTCCGGCAGCGCTTCCAGGCCGACTTCCGCCGTACAGATCTGCTGCAGATGCTGCGGCTTCCAGTCGTCGCCCAACCGCGCCCAGACGGCTTCGCGCAGGGCGCGTGGTGCGTTGGCCGAAGAAACGCCCAGCAGCGATACGCCACGCAGGATGAAGGGCATCACCGTCATGTCCAGCTTCGGGCTGGCGGCGAGGCCTGCGCTGACCACGCTGCCGTAGGGCACGGTCTGCGCCAGCAGGCTGGCCAGCATGTCACCGCCGGCATTGTCCAGGCCCCCGCCGAAGCGCGCGGTCTGCAACGGGCCGGTATCGGCCAACGCCTCGCGTGGCAGAACCTCGCTGGCGCCGATGTCGCGCAGGAAGCGGGCCTGCTCCGGCTTGCCGCTGACGGCGTGCACGGTATAGCCGGCGCGGCTGAAGATCGACAGCGCCAGGGCACCCACGCCACCGCTGGCGCCGGTCACCGCCAGCGGGCCCAGATCCGGGGTCTGCCGATTGTCCTGCAGGCGCAGCAGCGCCAACGCGGCGGTGAAACCGGCCGTGCCCAGCACCATCGCCTCGCGCGGGCTGAGCCCGGGCGGCTGCGCGATCACCGCACTCGACTCCAGCCGCACGTACTGGCTGTAGCCGCCGTCGCGGGTTTCGCTCAGGCCGCAGCCGGTGGCCAGCACGGCGTCACCCTCGCGCCAGGCCGGGTCGGTGGAGGCCACGACCTTGCCGGCCACATCGATGCCGCCCACCAGCGGAAAGCGGCGCAGGATCCGGCCCCTGCCGGTGCCGGCCAGGGCGTCCTTGTAATTGACCGAGGACCACCGGGCGCGGATCAGCACCTGCCCGGGGTTGAGGTCGTCGACCCCCAGCCGGGTCAGGCCGCTGCGGTAGCCGGCGTCGTCGCTTTCGATGCGGAAGGCGGTGAACGGGGTGGTGGGGACCATCGGCGTGCCTGACTTCGAGGAAAACGCCACCTTACCCCGTTCGCCCCCTTTCGATCCTGCCGATCCGCCCCATCTTGTATGATCGGTGATGGTTCACGGCTGGCGCCGCGGGAAGGGCCCGCGCCGCAGCCCATATCTTGATGGAGCGTGCATGGCCTGGAATACACCCGGCGGCAACAAGGGCGGACAAGGCCCCGAGGACAATCGACGCGGGCCGTTCGGGTCGCGCGGCGGTGGCAATGGTGGTGGCTGGGGCGGACTGCCCGGGCCGTTGAAGGATCTGTTCGATGGCGGCATCGTCCGCTGGGTGGTGGCCGCCCTGGTGCTGCTGGTGCTGTTCTCCAGCTTCCAGCTGATCGGCGAGCAGCAGCGTGGCGTGGTGCTGCGCTTCGGCCAGTTCTCGCGCATCCTGCAGCCCGGACCGAACTTCAAGCTGCCGTGGCCGATCGAGTCGGTCACCAAGGTCAACGCGACCGAGATCAAGACCTTCTCGATCCAGGTCCCGGTGCTGACCCGCGACGAGAACATCGTCAACGTGTCGTTGAACGTCCAGTACCGCATCGATGATCCGCAGCAGTACCTGTTCGGCACGGTCGATGCCAACCAGGTGCTGGAACAGTCGGCCCAGAGTGCCGTGCGCGAGGAAGTCGGCCGTGCCGATCTCAACGCCGTGCTGAACAACCGTGGCCCGCTGGCCGCGGCTGCCGAGGAACGCCTGCAGGCACTGCTGCGCGCGTTCAAGACCGGCCTGACCGTCACCGGCCTGACCCTGCAGGACGCCCGTCCGCCAGAGGAAGTCAAGCCGGCCTTCGACGAGGTCAACGGTGCGCAGCAGGTCAAGGAACGCCTGATCAACGAAGCCCAGGCCTACGCCGCCAAGGTCGTGCCGGAAGCACGAGGCCAGGCCTCGCGCGCCCGTACCACCGCCGAAGGCTACAAGCAGGCCGTGGTGTCCAAGGCCGAGGGTGATGCACAGCGCTTCAGCCTGCTGCAGGCCCAGTACAAGGATGCGCCGGACGTGACCCGCAAGCGCCTGTGGCTGGAAACGGTGCAGCAGGTGCTGAGCGAGAACCGCAAGGTGATCGGCGGCGATGGCCGCCAGCTGATCTACGTGCCGATGACCGGCGATACCCGTCCTGCGACGTCGGCCTCCGGCGTGCCGAATCCGGACGTGGTGATGCCATCGTTGCCGGGTACCACGGCAGCGGAACCTTCCCGTGACCCGGGCCGGCCCACGGGCCGCCCGACCGGGCGACCGAGCGGCCGTGAGGAGGGCAGCCGATGAAGAGTCCAATCTGGATCGCCGTGATCGTGGCGGTGGTGCTGGGCCTGCTGGGCTCGGTGTACGTGGTCCGCGAGGACCAGACCGCCATGGTCCTGAACCTGGGCAAGGTGGTGCGCTCGGACATCAAGCCGGGCCTGCACTTCAAGCTGCCGATCGTGGAAACGGTGAAGGTCTTCGACCGCCGCTTCCAGGTGCTTGATACCGCCCCTGCGCGTTACTTCACCGCCGAGCAGAAGGACGTCAGCGTCGACTTCTTCGCGATCGGCTACATCTCCAACGTGGGTGACTACTTCCGTGCCACCGGCGGCGATCCGCGCATCGCCAATGCCCGCCTGGCACCGATCATCACCGACTCGCTGCGCAACCAGATCAACTCGCGCACCCTGCAGCAGCTGGTGTCCGGCGACCGCAGCGAGCTGATCGCCGAGCAGCTGAAGGGGATCAACGAGGCGGTGGCGGGGCTGGGCATGCAGATGATCGATCTGCGCATCAAGCAGGTCGATCTGCCGACCGACAGCCAGGTCATCAACGACGTGTATGAGCGCATGCGCGCCCAGCGCAAGCAGGAGGCCGCCAAGCTGCGCGCCGAAGGCGAGGAGCAGTCGCTGACGATCCGCGCCCAGGCCGACCGCGACAGCACCGTGCTGATCGCCGAAGCCGAGCGTGATGCCCAGCGCCTGCGCGGTGAAGGTGATGCCGATGCCGCGCGCATCTATGGCAAGGCCGGTTCTGCCGATCCGGCGTTCTACGCCTTCTACCGCAGCCTGGAGGCCTACCGTGGCTCCATGACCGACGGCAACGGCGTGATCGTGCTCGACAAGAACGACCCGTTCCTGCAGTACCTCAAGAGCGATCGCTGAGGTCGCACGCACTACCCACGGGGCCCGGCCAGATGCCGGGCCCCGTGCCATTTCTGGAGTTCCCGATGAAAGACCTGTTCGCGGCCGTGTGCCTGGTCGCGGTGCTGGAAGGCCTGTTCCTGTTCGCGGCCCCGCTGGCCTGGAAGCGCATGGCCGAGCGCCTGCTGGACCTGCCTGGGCCGGCCCTGCGCAGCTTTGGCGGCCTGATCCTGCTGGCCGGCCTGAGCCTGCTGTGGTGGGTACGGCATTAGCAGGGGTCAGATCCCTTCCCGCGGGAAAGGGATCTGACCCCGTTTCGGGCCCCTGACCGCTGGGTGAAGCCGTCCGTCGGAAAGGTGGCACCCGACCCCGGAAACCCGGATAATGCACAAAAGCCGGACGGGCCTCCCCCGTTCGGCTTTTTCCGTGTCTGGGCCATCCATCGCCGGCCGCTCCCCGTTTGGAGCCGCCATGACCGCGCTGGCCACCCCCGCCACGGTTTACCCGTCCGCGGCCCCGATGGCCGCAACAAATCGAGGAGCCCGTCATGGGTCAGTCTGTCGTAGTGTTGGGTGCCCAGTGGGGCGATGAAGGCAAGGGCAAGATCGTCGATCTGCTCACCGAGGAAATCGGCGCGGTCGTGCGCTTCCAGGGCGGCCACAATGCCGGCCACACGCTGGTCATCAACGGCAAGAAGACCGTCCTGCACCTGATCCCGTCCGGCATCCTGCGCGATGACGCACTGTGCCTGATCGGCAACGGCGTGGTGATCTCGCCGGCCGCGCTGCAGAAGGAAATCGCCGAGCTGGAAACCTCCGGCGTGGAAGTGCGTTCGCGCCTGAAGATCTCCCCGGCCGCGCCGCTGATCATGCCGTACCACATCGCCCTGGACCAGGCGCGCGAACGCGCTGCCGGCGGCAAGGCGATCGGCACCACCGGGCGTGGCATCGGCCCGGCCTACGAAGACAAGGTGGCACGTCGCGGCATCCGCATCGCCGACCTGCATTACCCCAAGCAGCTGGAAGAACTCCTGCGCACCGCGCTGGATTACCACAACTTCGTGCTGACCAAGTACCTCAACACCGACGCGATCGACTTCCAGAAGACCTACGACGAGGCACTGGCCTTCGGCGAGTACGTCGAGCCGATGAAGTCCGACGTCGCCGGCATCCTGCACGACCTGCGCAAGCAGGGTAAGCGCGTGCTGTTCGAAGGCGCGCAGGGCGCGCTGCTGGACATCGACCACGGCACCTATCCGTACGTCACCAGCTCCAACACCACCGTCGGCGGCGCACTGGCCGGTGCCGGCGTGGGTGCCGATGCGATCGACTACGTGCTGGGCATCGCCAAGGCCTATGCCACCCGCGTCGGCGGCGGTCCGTTCCCGACCGAACTGGACGATGAGATCGGCCAGGGCATCCGCGACCGCGGCGCCGAGTACGGCGCCTCGACCGGCCGCCCGCGTCGCTGCGGCTGGATGGACATCGTCGCGCTCAAGCGCGCCGTGGCCATCAACGGCATCAGCGGCCTGTGCATCACCAAGCTGGACGTGCTGGACGGCATGGAGAAGCTGAAGGTCTGCATCGCCTACGAATACCGCGGCAAGCGTACCGAGTACGCGCCGCTGGACGCGCAGGGCTGGGAAGAGTGCACCCCGGTGTACCTGGAGTTCCCGGGCTGGAGCGAGAACACCCACGGCATCACCCAGTGGGATGACCTGCCGCCGGCCGCGCGCGCCTACCTGCGTTCGCTGGAGGAGCTGGCGGGCTGCCCGATCAGCATCGTCTCCACCGGCCCCGATCGCGACCACACCATGGTCCTGCAGGATCCGTTCGCCTGAGTGTCCGCCAGGCCACGCCGGGCCCGGCCCGGTGTTGCTGGATGAAGAAGCCCCGCGAAAGCGGGGCTTTTTTGTTGTGGGTCAGCTTGCCTCACCAACGTGAACCCAGCCCGAAGCCTCCTGCCGCCACGGGTCAAGGTAGGGGTGAGAGCGCCGATATGCCCACATCCCCCCGTTTTGGATGTACCCATGGATTACTTGAGGAATGTCAGGGTTGCCTGGCGTCTTGGGCTGGGCTTTGGCCTGTTGCTGCTGCTGGTCGCCGCCGTGGTGGCCACCGGCGCCACCGCCAGTGTCGTGCAGAAGCGCGCGATGCAGCAGGTGGTCGACGTCAGCGTGGCCAAGGTGCGCCTGCTGTCGCAGATGCTCGATGCCAACAACCAGATGATGGTAGTGCGCCGCGAGATGCTGATCCGCCAGGGTGAAGACCGCGGCAGCGACGAGAAGCGCATTGCCGACCTGGTCAAGCGCTACGAGGCCAGCTGGACCGCCTATCAGGCGCTGCCCAGTGACGCCGAAGGCAAGACCATCGCTGAAACCATCGCCGCCAAGCGCGCCATCGCGCGCCCGCTCAACAAGCAGACCAGCGAACTGATGGAGCAGGGCGATTACCCCGCTGCCGTGGCACTGACCTTGGGGCCGGTGCAGGACGCGGCCAACGGCTGGAACAAGGCATTGTCCGAAGGGGTCGACTTCGAAGAGAAGGAAAGCCGCGAGGCCGCCGCCGAGGCCATCCGGTTGGGCGAACGCAGTCTGCTGCAGTTGCTGGTGCTGGGAGGCGTGGCCCTGCTGGTCGGCATCGCCGCCTCGGTGATGATCGGTCGTAGCCTGACCGGTCCGCTGGCACGTGCGGTGCACCTGGCCGAGCGCCTGTCCAAGGGCCAGCTCGACCAGGAATTCCGCCTCGGCGGCCGTGACGAGCTGACCCGGCTGGGCGAGGCGATGGCCAGCGTGCGGCAGAGCGTGCAGGCGGCCATCGGGGCGCAGATGCACATGGCCGAGCAGCACGAGGCGGGTGCGATCCGCTATCGCATGGACGCCAGCGCGTTTCCGGGCGATTTCGGGCGCATGGTGCAGGCCACCAACAGCCTGGTGGAATCACACGTGCAGGTGGAACTGCTGATGGCCGAGGTCATGCAGCGCTATGCCATCGGCGACCTCAGCCGCGACCTTCCGGACTATCCCGGCGAGAAGGGTACGCTGACCCGCACCCTGGCCGCAGTGAAACAGAGCCTGCTGGCAGTCAACACCCAGATCGACGACCTGGTCCGCGCGGCACGCGCCGGAGATTTCAGCGTGCGTGGGGATGCCAGTGCATTCCAGTATCAGTTCAGGGCGATGGTCGAGCAGCTCAACGGCATGATGGCCAGTTCGCAGGCCAGCATCGCCGACGTCTCCGATGTGCTGCGCGCGATCTCCGGTGGCGACCTCACTGCGCGCATGGACGGTCACTACGACGGCGTATTCGCCCGCATGCGCGACGACGCCAACACCACCACGGCTCAGCTGACCGGCATCGTGCGCGGCATCCAGGATGCTGCCGACAGCATCAACAATGCCGCGCAGGAGCTCGCCGCCGGCAACAGCGACCTGTCGCGCCGTACCGAACAGCAGGCCGCCAACCTGGAAGAAGCGGCGGCATCGATGGAAGAACTGACCTCGACCGTCCGCCAGAATGCCGAGCTGGCCCGCCAGGCCGACAGCGAGGCACACGCTGCCGGCGCGGCGGTGCGGGCCACCGAACAGGCAATGGCACAGATGGCGTCTGTGATGGGAGAGATCGATCAGTCCTCGGCGCGCATCTCGGAAATCTCCACGGTCATCGATGGCATCGCCTTCCAGACCAACATCCTGGCCTTGAACGCTGCGGTGGAAGCTGCCCGCGCGGGTGAGCAGGGCCGTGGCTTTGCCGTGGTCGCCAGTGAAGTGCGCACGCTGGCGCAGCGTGCGGGCATCGCCGCCAAGGAGATCAAGGAACTCATCGAAGAGGCGGCAGGCAAGGTGCAGAGCGGCCTGGCGGTCACCGTCGAATCGGAAGCGGCCATTGCCCGCCTGGCAGAGGCCAGCGCACGCACCAACCAGCTGATGAGTGACATCGCTGCGGCGAGCAAGGAACAGGCGGCCGGCATCGAACAGGTCAATCAGGTGGTGGTGCAGATGGATCAGGTGACCCAGCAGAATGCCGCACTGGTGGAAGAAGCCACTGCCGCCAGCCGCGCGCTGGAAGAGCAGGCCAATGCGCTGACCGCGTCGGTTGCGGTGTTCCATATCGAGCAGAGCGGTGCAGTCCGCGCGGTGGCAGCACGCGCGGCCTGACCGTCGGCAGCCGCCTGCAGGCACGGGCCGCCACGTGTTCGCGCGTGGTGGCCGGTCAGTCCGGCATGCGGCGGATGCGGCCGTCCTCGATCTTCCAGATCACGTCCTTGCCCGTGGAGACGTACGGCGGCGAGCGGGCCCACAGGCTCCAGAACACATGGATCTCGGTCGGTGTCGGGTCCTGCAGATGGGTGATGAACATCGCCGCACCGGGTGGCGCACGCTTCAGCTGGATGCAGCTGTGGGTGAAGGCGCGGCGGGAGACGATCCGGCCGTGGGTGATGTCGAGGCGATGTGTGCCGCCCAGCGGAACCACGGCAGGATCGGTGGTGGCGGGCAGCAGGTAGACCGTCCATGCATCAGCGGCCGTACCGGGCGCCGGCAGCACCACGCTGTTGTAGGTCTGCGCGCAGGCGTCGAAGGCGCTGTTCAACGCCAGCGCCCGTGCGGCGGCAGCGCCGGCCTGGTAGGTCGTTGGCGCCGCTGGAACAGCCAGAGTCTCGGTTGCGCCGGTCATCCTTCCGTGCACGTCGGTGGCGGCCCGATACAGGACCACTGCGCCGTCGCCGATCATGCTGACTTCGTAGTGGCTGCCGCGCTGCTCGGTTATCCAGCCCCTTACCCGGGTGTCGCCGCGCATGCCCTGTGCGAGCAGTGCGTCGGTTGCGCGCTCGGCCGCCAGGTCGTGCTCGAACATCTGCCGGCCACGCGCTTCGGCCTGTGCGATGGCCTGCGCGGTGCCCACATCGTCCGCTGGCGCGGCAGGCGCCCGCGCATTGCCGGAAACGGCAGGTGATGCGGCGCAGAGCCACGCCAGCAGCCCCAACATGCCAGTCCATTGCTTCAAGGCCCGTTCTCCCCTGCGTCCTGCGGCACCGTGGAGTATGCCGCAGGCCGGTGGTCTACCGCGCGGCACCTTTTTCGGCGATGCTCGCTGAAAAGGGGAGCGGGCATGGACAACAGGGAACCGGAAGGAACCTATGGCGATGTGCCGCGGGTGCAGGGCATCGAGGTGGCTGCGGCGCCACCGGAGCCGGAAGCAGCGACCGACTGGTCGATGCTGCCGCTGACCCGTGGTGATGATGACTCGGCGGTGATGCAGGCGCTGTCCCGCATGCGCCGTGAGCCGGCACTGCTGTTCACCACCGCCTACCTGCTGGTGTCGCTGCTGGGGCTGTGGTGCAGCTTCTGGTTCTACCGGGGATTCGAGCTGTCGATTCTGGATTACATGCAGCCCAGCGATTTCCTGGTGGCCGGCATCCGTGACCCGGCCTATGCACTGCTGCTGGCTGCGGGCGTGCTGCTGGTGCTGCTGGTGAGCTGGCCGGAAACGCTGCGCATGCGCAATGCGGCCAAGCTGGAGCAACTGCGCGCACGCAACTGGGCATGGCGGGCGGTGCTCATGCGCTCGGTACTGACCAGCTGGGAGGGCGTAGGTCTGCGGCCGCTGACGGCGATGACCCTGGCCGTGGCCGCGTTCATGGCCATCGGCGCGGCCAACTACGTGCAGGTACGTGGGCAGCAGATCCGCAACGAGGGACGTGGGGAAGTGATCCGCCTGCAGTTGAACGGCGACGCGGCGCCCTTGCCCGGCACCGCACGCCTGCTGGGCTCCAGCAGCGCATTCCTGTTCGTCTGGTGGCCGCAGCAGCGACGGGCCGAAGCGATTCCGATCGCTGCGGTGCGCAAGCTGCAGGCGGTGGCCGTGGCGGTACCGGCGGCCAAGGGCCGGGCCGGCGATTGACTGAGCCGTGGCGCCGCCGGGCGCTGATGCTGCCCGGCGCGCGCCACGTCACCGTGCAGGGCCGCAGGCACCTTGTGCCCGCTGCGCTGCCGGGGGCATCTCAACCGCCTGCGCGGGTCCGCGCGGCCTTCTTCGCCGCGGTCGAGCGTGCCGCCTTCTTTGCCGCCCGCGTTGCCGCTGCCTTCTTCGCGGCTGCACTGCGCGTGCTGGCCGTGGATTTCTTCGCGGGCGCCTTCTTCGCGGCTGTTTTCTTTGCTGCTGTCTTCTTTGCGACCTTCTTCGCCGGTGCTTTTTTCGCAGTGTTCTTCGTTGCGGCCTTCTTTGCCGGGGCCTTCTTCGCAGTCTTCTTCGCAGCCTTCTTTGCCGCCTTCTTCGCAGTCTTCTTGGCGCCCTTGCGGGCACTGCCACTGCGCTTGCCTCCGCCATCCTGCTTGTTCACGGTGGCCCACGCGATGCGCTCGGCGGTGCTTTCACTGGCACCACGCTCGCGCTCGCTTTCCTCGATGTGTTCAGCTTGGCGCTTCTGCTTGCCGGTATAGGCGGATTTGTCTCCACGGGGCATGACACGTCTCCTTGCAGGCGATGGGGTTGAGGCCGTCAGGCCAGTTGCCGCAGCTTCGGTTCGCGGGCCCACTGGCGGGTGGCGGCGACGGCGAGGAAAGCGCCTGCATCGCCCGCGTCGACGATGCCTGCGTCCTTGCCGACGCGCGCCGCCTTGAGCAGCACCTGGCCTCCTTCATCGCTGCCGATGGCCTTCAGGTGTGCCCACGCGGTGCTGGCAAATTCCAGCCCCGCGCTGTCCCTGGACAGCCGCTTGCCGGCCTCCTCGCTGAGCACGATCGCGACCGCATCGAACACCGCCGATGGAGTCCCCGCCAGTTGCCCGTCGGCCGCTTGCAGCTTGCCGTTGCTCAGGGTGGCGCCGCCCACCTTGGGAGCGACCAGCTTCACCGCCGCGCCGGCCTTCTCGGCGGCCTTGCGCAGGCTGCTGATGACACCGGCATCGGAGCCTTCATCAAACAGGATGCCGATGCAGCGCCCTTGCAGGGTGGGTTTGTTGCGGCCAATCACGCGCACCTCGGGGGCCGGCGGCATGTCCCGCACCGGCGTAGCGGTGGGCGCCGGGTCGGGCAGGGCGGGCAGCGCCAGTCCTTCCGCCACCCGCTGCGCGAGGGTTTCGTCGATGTTGCGCAGGTGGCTGACGGTACGAACCCGCACCTTCAGCGTTTCCACCTTGGACAGCTCGAACACCAGCGCCGAGGCCAGATGGGCCTGCTCGGGTGCTTCCAGGCTGCGGAAGAACATCCGTGCCTGGCTGTAATGGTCGGCGAAGCTCTCGGCACGCGTGCGCCCCTTGCGACCGTCATCGGCGCTGGCATGGCTGCGGAATCCGGCCGGTGTCTCGCGCGGGCTGTCGTCCTCCAGCGAACTGGGGTCGTAGGCCACGCGGCCCTTGGGCACCTGCATCTGCATATGCCCATCGCGCTGGTGGTTGGCAAACGGGCACTTCGGCGCATTCACCGGGATCTGGTGGAAGTTGGGCCCGCCCAGGCGGATCAGCTGGGTATCCAGGTAGGAGAACAGCCGGCCCTGCAGCAGCGGGTCGTTGCTGAAGTCGATGCCGGGCGGCACGTTGGCCGGGCAGAAGGCCACCTGCTCGGTTTCGGCGAAGAAGTTGTCCGGCCAGCGATCCAGCACCATGCGCCCGATCACCTTCAGTGGCACCAGCGATTCGGGAATGATCTTGGTCGGATCCAGGTGATCGAACGGAAATGCGTCTGCCTCCTCTTCCGTGAACAGCTGCACCGCCAGTTCCCATTCGGGGAATTCGCCACGCTCGATCGCCTCGAACAGGTCGCGTCGATGGAAATCGTTGTCCGCGGCCTGCAGCTTCAACGCCTCGTCCCACACCGTGGACTGGATGCCCAGCTTCGGCCGCCAGTGGAATTTGACGAAGGTGGAGTCACCGGCCTCGTTCAACAGGCGGAAGCTGTGCACGCCGAAGCCTTCGATCATGCGCAGCGAGCGTGGAATGGCGCGGTCGCTCATCGCCCACATGATCATGTGCATCGATTCGGGCATCAACGAAATGAAATCCCAGAACGTGTCGTGCGCGCTCGCTGCCTGCGGGAACGCGCGGTCCGGTTCCATTTTCACCGCATGCACCAGGTCGGGAAACTTCATTGCGTCCTGGATGAAGAACACCGGGATGTTGTTGCCCACCAGGTCCCAGTTGCCTTCAGGGGTGTAGAACTTCACCGCGAAACCACGCACGTCGCGGGGGGTGTCGACCGACCCGGCACCGCCGGCCACGGTGGAAAAGCGGGTGAACACCGGAGTCTTCTTTCCGACTTCGCCAAGGATGCGCGCACGGGTGTACTTGGCCAGCGAGTGAGTGAGCTCGAAATAGCCGTGGGCGGCGCTGCCGCGGGCATGCACGATGCGCTCCGGGATGCGCTCATGGTCGAAGTGGGTGATCTTCTCGCGGAGGATGAAGTCCTCCAGCAGGGTGGGGCCTCGTGGGCCCTGGCGCAGCGAGTTCTGGTTGTCTGCGATGGGGATGCCCTGGGCCGTGGTCATCGGGAGGTGCGTGCCGCCGGCGTGCAGGTGCAGTTCGTCGCCGTCGCCGCGGCGATGGTCGGGAGAGGGGGCGGGTGCGGGTGCGCGCTTGCCGGTGGGCTTGCTGGCGGCCATGGATCCAGGTCCTGTAGCGGGGGTCAACCTCTACCCTCGCGCGCCAGACGTTAAGCCCCGGTCCCGCGCAGGTGATCGCGCGGACAAGGGCGCCTCGGCTATGCTTGGGGCATGCGAGTCGAGCCCGCCGACATCGAAGCCCTGTTCGACGCCATCCCGGACGTGCTGTTCTTCATCAAGGACCGCCAGGGCCGTTACACCCACGTCAACCAGACCATGCTGCGGCGGCTGGGCCTGCGCGCGCGCAAGGACGTGATCGGGCGTACCGCGGCCGAGATCTACCCGACCGGCCTCAGTGCGGACTATGTCGACCAGGACGCACGCGTGCTGTCCGGCGAGGTGATCGAGAACCTGATGGAGCTGCACCTGTTCGCCAACCGCGAGCCGGGCTGGTGCCTGACCTGCAAGCGGCCGCTGGTGGTCGACGGCAGCATCGAGGGCCTGATCGGCATCTCGCGCGACCTGGGCCAGAAAGACAGCCTGGGAACCCAGTACGAGCAGCTGCGGCTGGCCCTGGCCCATCTCAACGCGCACTACGCCGAGAACGTGCGCATGCAGACGTTGCTGGACATCACCGGGTTCTCGCTGTCCAAGCTGGAGCGCAGCTTCCGCAAGGTGTTCCAGATGACCCCGCAGCAGGTGCTGACGCGGCTGCGGATCCAGATGGCCATGCATCTGCTGCATGGCGACGACAGCATCGCCTGCATCGGCCAGGCCTGCGGGTTCAGTGACCAGAGCGCGTTCACCCGCAAGTTCAAGGCCGAAACCGGTTTCTCGCCGCGCGCCTACCGCGCCCGCATCGGCGAGCCGGCGCTGGCCTGAGCGGCCTGCTGCACTGTGCCTATCCCCACAGGCGCGGGACAAGGTAAGGTGACGCCCCTGTAGCCGCCGCCCACTCCCGCCGATGCCCGCCAGCCCCGTTACGCCTGCCTCGCCCTCCCGCCTGGGCCATTCGCTCAAGCCACGCCAGCTGATCATGATGGGGTTGGGCAGCGCCATCGGCGCGGGCCTGTTCCTGGGCTCCGGTGTGGGCGTACAGGCGGCCGGCCCAGCGGTGCTGGTGTCGTACCTGGTGGCCGGCGCACTGGTGATCATCGTGATGAACGCACTGGGCGAAATGGCGGCGGCCAAGCCGACCAGCGGCGCGTTCTCGGTCTATGCCGCCGACGCCATGGGCGCCACGGCAGGGGCGACTGTCGGCTGGCTCTGGTGGGTACAGCTGGTGATCGTGATCGCCGCCGAGGCCGTGGGAGCGGCGGGCCTGCTGGCCACGGTCTGGCCTGCCATTCCAGTGCCGATGGCCGCCCTGGCGTTCATGCTCTTCTTCACCGCGATCAACCTGCTGGGGGTCAGGAATTTCGGCGAATTCGAGTTCTGGTTCGCCATTCTCAAGGTGGTGGCGATCCTGGCGTTCATCGCCATCGGCTTCGCTCTGCTGATGGGCTGGCTGCCGCAGGTGACCTCTCCGGGACTGAGCAACTTCACCGCACACGGCGGTTTTGCGCCGCAGGGCCTGGCCGGCATCGGCGCAGCCCTGCTGGTGGTGGTGTTTGCCTTTGGCGGGACCGAGATCGTGGCCGTTGCCGCGGCCGAGACCGAGGATCCCGAGCGCAGCATCGCCCGCGCCATCCGCACCGTGGCCTGGCGCATCCTGGTGTTCTACATCGGCTCGCTGAGCGTGATCATCGCCGTGGTGCCGTGGACCAGCGAAGCGCTGAAGTCGCCGTTCGCCGCGGTGCTGGATGCGGCCCGCATTCCAGGGGCGGGCACGGCCATCACGCTGATCGCGGTGATCGCCCTGCTGTCGGCCCTCAACGCCAACCTCTACGGCGCGTCGCGGATGATGTATTCGCTGGCGCAGCGCCGCGAGGCACCGGCCGTGCTCGGCTGGACCGACCCGCGGCAGGTGCCGGTGATCGCTGTTCTGGCCAGCGTGCTGTTCGGCTTTGCCGCGACGGTGATGGAGCTGCTGTTCCCGGACAAGGTGCTGCCGGTACTGCTGAACATCGTCGGCTCGACCTGCCTGCTGGTGTGGACGCTGTCGCTGCTCTCCCAGCTGGTGCTGCGCCGCCGTGCGGACCGCCTCGGCGCGCGCCTGCCGTTCCGCATGGCCGGTTTCCCGTGGCTGACCTGCTGCGCGCTGGCGATCCTGGCGCTGATCTTCGGCCTGCTGCTGAGCGAGGCACATACGCGCCTGCAGTTCCTGTCGATGGTGGCCCTGACCGCCACGATCGCGGCCGGCAGTGCCATCGCGCGCCGCATGCGCGAGGCCTGATCCGTACAGCCGAGCATGGGCTCGGCTCTACAACGGGCATACATCCTGCGTGCCATCCTGTTCGCGGGGCCGTCATCGGCCCGCTGAACTGGAGCACCCCATGCTGCGCAGTCGTCCGTTCCTGATGTTCACCGGCCAGGCCGAGGCAGCCCTGGCCCTGTACGCCGAGGCGTTCGCCGATTTCCGCCTGCTTGCCCTGCAACGCCATCCCGACGGCGCAGGGGCGGGAGTGCCCGGCCAGGTGCGGCAGGCGACCTTCATGCTCGGCGGCACCAACTATCTGTGCTTCGACAGCCTGGATGTGCACGACTTCACCTTCAGTCCGTCGATCTCGCTGTTCGTCGAATGCGGTGGCGCCGAACAGTTCGAGCGCGCGGCGCGCGTGCTGGGCGAGGGCGGGCACTGGCTGATGCCGGTGGGCGACTACGATTTCAGCAACCGCTATGGCTGGGTGCAGGACCGGTTCGGTGTGTCCTGGCAGTTGAGCCTGGGGCAGATGCCGGATCCGTAACGCCCGAACCAGAACGGCCCGCTTGCGCGGGCCGTTCCGTCAATCACGCTTCGACTTCATCGTCCTTGTAGGCGTCGACCGGGATGCAGGCGCACATCACGTTCTTGTCGCCGTAAACGTTGTCGACGCGGGCCACCGGCGGCCAGTACTTCTGCAGCTTCAGGCTGGGCAGCGGGAAGGCGGCCAGCTCGCGCGGGTAGGCGTGGGTCCACTCGCTGGCCGTCACCGCGGTGGCGGTGTGCGGCGCGTTCTTCAGCGGATTGTCCTCGCGGTCCAGGCGGCCATCCTCGATCGCACGGATTTCCTCGCGGATCTGGATCATGGCGTCGATGAAGCGGTCCAGCTCATGCAGCGACTCGCTCTCGGTGGGCTCGACCATCAGCGTGCCGGCCACCGGGAAGCTCAGCGTCGGCGCGTGGAAGCCGAAGTCGATCAGGCGCTTGGCCACGTCCTCGGCGCCGATGCCGCTGCTCTTCTCCAGCGGGCGCACATCGAGGATGCACTCATGCGCCACCAGGCCGTTGCGGCCGGTGTACAGCGTCTTGAAGTGCGGTGCCAGGCGCTTGGCGATGTAGTTGGCATTGAGCTGCGCGACCTGGGTCGCCTTGCGCAGGCCCTCGCGGCCCATCATCGCGATGTACATCCAGCTGATCGGCAGGATCGAGGCGCTGCCGAAGCTGGCGGCGCTGACCATGCCGACCGGGCCGTTGTCACCCAGCTTGCCCGGCAGGAACGGAGCCAGGTGCGCCTTGACCGCGCACGGGCCGACGCCCGGGCCGCCGCCGCCGTGCGGGATGCAGAAGGTCTTGTGCAGGTTCAGGTGGGACACGTCCGAACCCCACTTGCCCGGCTTGGCCACGCCGACCAGGGCGTTCATGTTGGCACCGTCGGTGTACACCTGGCCGCCGTGCTTGTGGATGATCTCGCAGATCTCGACCACCTCCTCCTCGAACACGCCGTGCGTGGAGGGGTAGGTCATCATGATCGCGGCCAGGCGGTCGCTGTACTTCTCGGCGTTGAGTCGGATGTCCTCGACATCGACGTTGCCGTTGGCATCGGTCTTGGTGACCACGACCTTCATGCCGCACATCTGTGCCGAGGCCGGATTGGTACCGTGGGCCGAATCCGGAATCAGGCAGATGTCGCGATGCTCCTCACCGCGCGAGCGGTGATAGGCGCGGATCGCCAGCAGGCCGGCGTACTCGCCCTGTGCACCCGAGTTCGGCTGCAGGCTGACCGCGTCGTAGCCGGTGCATTCGACCAGCATCGCTTCCAGCGACTCGATCAGTTCCTTGTAGCCCAGCGCCTGGTCGGCCGGCACCAGCGGATGGATCTGCGAGAACTCCGGCCAGGTCACCGGGATCATCTCGGCGGTGGCGTTGAGTTTCATGGTGCACGAGCCCAGCGGGATCATCGTGCGGTCCATCGCCAGGTCCTTGTCGGCCAGCGAACGCAGGTAGCGCAGCAGTTCGTGCTCGCTGTGGTGCGTGTTGAACACCGGATGGGTCAGGAACGCGGACTGGCGCAGCAGCCCGGCCGGCAGCGCGTCGGCGGTGCTGGCATCCAGCGCATCGACATCGGCATCGGCACCGAAGACGGCAGCCAGCGCGACCACATCGGCGCGGGTGGCGGTCTCGTCCAGGCTGATGCCGACCGAGTCGCTGTCGATCGCACGCAGGTTGTAGCCGGCGGCGCGTGCCTTGGCGTGGATCTCATCGGCGTGCACACCGGTGACATGCAGGGTGTCGAAGAAGTCGCCCGCAACCTGCACGCCGGCCTTGCGCAGCGCGGCGGCCAGGATCGCGGCCAGGCGGTGCGTGCGGCGGGCGATGCGGGTCAGGCCTTCCGGACCGTGGTAGACGGCGTACATCGAGGCCATCACCGCCAGCAGCACCTGTGCGGTACAGATGTTGGAGGTGGCCTTCTCGCGGCGGATATGCTGCTCGCGGGTCTGCAGGGTCAGGCGGTAGGCCGGGTTGCCCTGCGCATCGATCGAGACGCCGATCAGGCGGCCCGGCATCGAACGCTTGTAGGCGTCGCGGCAGGCCATGAACGCCGCGTGCGGGCCACCGAAGCCGAACGGCACGCCGAAACGCTGGCTGTTGCCGACCACGATGTCCGCGCCCCATTCACCCGGTGCGGCGAGCAGGGTCAGCGCCAGCAGATCGGTGGCCACGGCGACCAGACCGCCGCGTGCATGCACGGCCTCCACCAGTGCCCGGTAGTCGGCGACCTGGCCGAACGTATCCGGGTACTGCAGCAGCACGCCGAAGCTGTCCGCTTCCAGCGCTTCGGCCGGGGTGCCGACGCGCAGCACGATGCCCATGGGCTCGGCGCGGGTGCGCAGCAGCTCCAGCGTCTGCGGGTGCACGGCATCGTGCACGAAGAAGGTGTCCGACTTCGACTTGGCCGAACGCTTGGCCAGCGTCATCGCTTCGGCCGCTGCGGTGGCTTCGTCCAGCAGCGAGGCGTTGGCGATCTCCATGCCGGTCAGGTCGGCGCACAGGGTCTGGAAGTTGATCAGCGCTTCCATGCGGCCCTGCGAGATCTCTGCCTGGTACGGGGTGTAGGCGGTGTACCAGGCCGGGTTTTCCAGGATGTTGCGCAGGATCACGTTCGGCGTGTGGGTGCCGTAATACCCCTGGCCGATGAAGCTGCGCAGCACGGTGTTCTTGTCGGCGATCGCGCGGATCTTCGCCAGCGCCTCCACTTCGGTGATCGACTCCGGCAGCGCCAGCGCTGCCGGCGACTTGATCTTGGCCGGCACGATGGCATCGGTCATCGCATCCAGCGATGCGTGGCCAACGACATCGAGCATCTGCGCGATCTCGGCGTCATTGGGGCCGATATGGCGCTCGACGAACGCACTGTGGTGCTCGAGCTCACGCAGGGAAGGGGTGTTCTGGGACATGGCGAAGGATCCGTCAGGAAAGGGCACACGCACGGGCACAAGCCGCCGGATGGCGGGCTGCGGGGCGCCCCTCTGTCCTTTTGCCTGAGAGTTTGGAAGCGCGGCTGGCCGCAGCTTCGTGCCCCTTCGGCGCCGGATCGAACCGGTCTCTCCAGAGTTGTGTTGCGGGTGGTATCGGGCCTGAGCGATTACGGGCGTTGCGCCTTCGGCAGCGGTGTTCCGCTTCTCCCACCATGTTGCCCGCCGATTATAGCCGGTTATGGCCCGCCGCCGGGGCCGCCCGGGCGGGGCCGGCGCCTGAATGGCCGATGGCCCGGGCGTGCGTTTTTGTGCAGTGCTGCATGGCATCGGGCGCATTCCCCACCTATGATGGGCAGATACCCGAATTCATCTGGCGCCGTCCCCTGCTGCAGCGGGACCGGCGCCCGCCGTGCGTGCCGCGCATGGCCTTGCCGGACACCTTTCACATGACCGCCGCTGTTGCTCCGTCCACCCGTCGCATGGCCCTGCTGCTCGCGGGCCTGGCCATGTTCGGCCCGTTCTCCATCGACACCATTTTCCCGGCCTTCCCGCAGCTGGCCCAGCGCCTGGCGGTGGATGAGGTGGCCGTCCAGCAGACCATCAGCGTCTACCTGCTGTTCTATGGCCTGATGAGCCTGGCGCACGGGCCGCTGTCCGATGCCTGGGGCCGCAAGCGGGTGATTCTCGGCGGCCTGGTGGTATTTGCCGGGGCCTCGGTCGGCTGCGCGCTGTCCACCGATCTGCCGACCCTGCTGGCGTTCCGCGCGCTGCAGGGCCTGTCGGCGGGCGTGGGCATGATCGTCGGCCGCGCGGTGATCCGAGACCTGTACCACGGCCATGATGCCCAGAGGTTGATGAGCCAGGTCTCGATGCTGTTCGGCATCGCACCGGCCATCGCCCCGATCATCGGTGGCTGGATTCTGCTCAGCGGAGCCGGCTGGCCGCTGATCTTCTGGTTCCTTGTGGTGTTCTCGCTGGTGCTGCTGGTGGCCACCGCGCGCTTCCTGCCGGAAACGCATCCGCTGGAGGCGCGGGTACCGCTGTCGCCGCGCACACTGCTGCGTGACTATGTACGCATCGGCTTCAACCCGCGTTTCCTGCGCCTGGCATTGGCCGGCAGCATCGGCTTCGGCGGCATTTTCCTGTACATCGCTTCCGCGCCGGTGTTCGTGATGCAGCACCTGCATCTGGGTGAAGGCGACTTCGCCTGGCTGTTCATTCCCACCATCGGTGGCATGACGGCCGGCGCGTTCCTGTCCGGGCGCATGGCCGGGCACACCACGCCGACCCGGCAGGTGACCATCGGCTTCTCCCTGTGCGCGCTGTCCACGCTGCTCAACGTCGGCTACGTGGTGCTGGCGGCGCAGTTCGCGCTGCCGTGGGCGGTACTGCCCATTTTCCTGGGTGGCATGGGCATGGCGCTGATCTTCCCGATCCTGGCGCTGGCCGTGCTCGACATGTATCCGCACCAGCGCGGCCTGGCCTCGTCGCTGCAGGCCTTCGCGCAGCTGATGATCAGCACCGTGGTGGCCGGCGTCGTCTCGCCCCTGCTCAGTGCCAGCCCGCTGCATCTGGCGCTGGGCCAGGCCGGCTTCTTCGCCGCCGGGTTTGTGTTCTGGTACTGGGAACACCGCCGTGAGCGCGCAGTGCAGGCCGTGGTCACGGACCTCTGACCGGCCGCAGGGGCGATGGCGGGCGACCCGTGAAGCGGCGCCACGGCCGGGGTGCGCTATCCTTGCGCCCCCCCGTAGCGATGCCGCCCCCATGTCCACCACCTCCAAGACCCGTCGCGACCAGCGCCGCCGCCAGGAAGAGAAGGCTGCCAACAAGGCCGCTGCCCAGACTTCGCCGGTGGAGCCGCATGCCGAACTGCGTGATGCGCAGCGCACGCTGCTGGCAGGTGTCGTGCGCCGCGATGGCGAGTGGGTGCTGGGCATGGATGGCCGTATCGCCGGGCATAGCGAGAGCGCCGCGCAGGTACTGGCGTTGATCATGCAGGCCGGTGAACTGCACGAGCGCAACGGTACGCCGGTGCGTCTGATGTATTCCGACGCGCTGCGCGATGCCGCGCAGGCCGAGGCCAGGGAGAAGGGCCAGACCTTCGAGGAATACAAGGCTGAGCTGGCCGCCGCGATGGCGGCGAAGAAGAACAGCTGACCCGTAGTGGGTAGCGCCGGGCCATGCCCGGCGAGCGCAGCGGTGCGATAAAGGCCGCCGGGCATGGCCCGGCGCCACCGGAACGAAAGGGGCGGATCCTCGCGGATCCGCCCCTTTTCTCATTTCGCCGCCGGTGCCGCGCTGGCCTGCCACCCGCACATCTGGCCTTCGTTCTGCTGCTTGAGCCACTCGTTGACCGGGCTGAAGTACTCGATCATCGGGCCGGCATCCAGCTTGTCGGTGCCGGTCAGCTCCTTCAGCGTGGCCTGCCACGGCTGGCTGGCGCCCTTGCTGAGCATCGCCCAGTACTTCTGGCCGGCTTCCTTGTTGCCGTAGAAGGTGCACTCGTGCAGCGGGCCCTTGTAACCCGATGCATCGCACAGGCCCTTGTAGAACTGGAACTGCAGGATGCGGGCAAGGAAGTAGCGGGTGTACGGCGTATTGCCCGGCACGTGGTACTTCGCGCCCGGATCGAAGAACTCCTCGCCGCGGGTGCTGGCCGGGGCAACGCCCTGGTATTTGGCCTTCAGGTCCCACCACGCCTTGTTGTAGTTGTCTGCGGTGATCGATCCATCGAACACGCCCCAGCGCCAGCGGTCGATCATCAGGCCGAAGGGCAGGAACGAAACGCCCGACAGCGCCATGCGCATCTGCGCGTTGATCACGGCCTCGCGGCTTTCCTGCGGTGCGTCAACCAGGCCGATCGAGTTCAGGTACTTGGGCGTCATCGCCAGCACGATCGTGTCGCCGATCGCTTCGTGGAAGCCATCGTTGGCACCGCCCTGGAACAGGGGCGGCAACGGGTTGTAGGCCAGGTCGTAATAGATGTGGCCCAGCTCGTGATAGATGGTGGTGAAGTTCTCTTCGTTCGGCTTGATGCACATCTTGGTGCGCACATCGCCTTCCATGTTCATGTCCCAGGCGCTGGCGTGGCAGACCACGTCACGGTCGTCAGGCTTGATGAACTGGGTCTTGTCCCAGTACGACTGCGGCAGCGAGGGCATGCCCAGCGACACGTAGAAATCCTGTGCGCGCTCGGTCATCTGTTTCGCGGTACGCAGTTCGGCCTCGCGCTGGGCCCTGTACTGGCCCGCGACGCTGGCATCCCTGCCGGCCTTGGCCAGCGCTGCACTCAGGTTGGTCTGGTACTGCTTTTCCAGTGCGGCGGTGATGTCCAGGCTTCCGGCACCGGGGTAGGGCTCCAGCTGGTCCCACAGGTTGGACCAGTCCTGCTGCCACATGTTGCCCAGCAGGTGCGCGGCGATCAGGCCATTACCCACCTCGGCCTTGTCCTTGCCGTAGGTCTTGTCCAGCTTGCCGCGCGCGTAGCAGTGCAGCTGCTCGTACATCGGCTTGACCTGCTCCCACAGGCGGTCGGTTTCCGGGCCGATCTGCTCCGGCGGCATGTCATAGCCGCTGCGCCACATCTGCCCGGCATCGGTGAAGCCCATGCCCTTGGCGCCTTCGTTCACCAGGCTGACGAACTTCTGGTAGTCGCCACGCATGTTCCGCGTCGTGCTGTGCCAGCCCTGCCAGGCATCAAGCTGCGCGTCGTAGTCGCGGCTGCGTGCCAGCACCTGTTCCAGTTCCCCCAGCTGGCGGCAGGAGGCCGGGTCGTTGGCATCGGTGCAGTACTTGCCGGCACCGTAGCTGCCCTCCATGCGGGTGGCGATCTGGGTCAGCTCGGCCAGCTTGGCCGGGTCGCGCGGTGCCGGCATCGAGGACATCAGCTTCAGCAGATGGATCGCACGCTTGCTGTCTGCGCTCATCGGCTGGCCCTCGAACTTCGCGGCCTGCTCGATCCAGCTGTTGAGCTGGGTCAGCGAACGCTCGTTGGCCTTGGCCGCGATGCGCTCCGAATCGCTGTTGATGTAGGTGGAGGACAGCCACTGCGCCGAGGTCATCTCCGGATAGGCGGCCTTGTATTCGGCATTGATGCGGGCAACGAACTGGTCGGCGGTCTCGCCGGCCGGTGCGCTGCTGCCGGCGGTCTCGGCGCCGGGGGACGCTTCCTTCTTGCAGGCAGCCAGGGCCAGCGTGGCGGCGGCGACAGCAGCGGCCAGCAGGAGATGACGGTGTTTCACGGGCGGTCCTTGGGTGGTGAACGACGGCCGAAGGCTAGTGGGCGCGCGTGCCTACCGCAAGTGGAGAAGGTTGGTGGGGGTCGGCAGGGCTTGCAGCCCTGCACCCGCAGAGGCAACTGCAACGGCAACGGCCGGAGCAAAAGCGGGTTTCCTGTGGGTTGGCGGAGTGGGTCCGGTTGCGGGGGACGCCGTAAATACGTCCCTGCAGGCTCGGTCGCGCCATCCATGGCGCTCACGCCCCCGCAACCGGACCCACCCCACCTTCGACAGTTCTCTGCGGTCTGTCGGAACGGCACGGGCTCCGACCCCATTCTGAATATCGATATCTGACAGATGTGTCGACCAACGGTCGACACCTACCAACAGCGGAGTGAACCTGTCGAAGGCGGGGCACTGTGGGTTTGCGGGGTGTGAGCGCCATGGATGGCGCGACCAAGGCTACAGGGACGTACTTGCGCCGTCCCCGCGAACCCACAGTGCCCCGCCAACCCACGGAAAGCCAGCTTCTGCCGTTGACGTTGATTGCAGCAGGTGCAGGGCTGCAAGCCCTGCCGAACACCCCTCAACTCTCGCAGCCGGCGAACACGTCGCGATCGCGCTCGTACAGCGCCGTCTTCACCTGCATCAGGCCCAGCACCGACGGGAACAGGTTGTCGTGGTCGGTATACGCCGCCGAACGCCTGCGCACGCACTGCAGGTCCAGCCCGCGGCTGCTGGCGAAGCCCGGCGAGAACCACATCGTCATCGGCACGCGGGTCTGCTCGGCCGGGGCGATCGCATAGGGCACGCCGTGCAGGTACAGACCCTTCTCACCCAGCGATTCGCCATGGTCGGACAGGTAGATCATCGCCGTGTCGTAGTCCTGCATGCCCTGCAGCGTGCCGATGGTCTTGCTCAGGAAATGATCGGTGTACAGCACGGCGTTGTCATAGCTGTTGGTGATCTCTTCGCGTGAGCAACGGCCGATGTCACGGGTGTCGCAGGTTGGCTTGAAGCGGGCGAAGGCGGCCGGATAGCGCTCGAAATACGCCGGGCCATGGTTGCCCAGCTGGTGCAGCACGACCACGCGGTCGCCGGGCCTGGCACGCACCTGGGTGGCCAGGTCCTGCAGCAGGATCTCGTCCATGCAGCGGCCGTCGGCGCACAGGCCCGGGGTGGTCGCATCGGACAGTGACTGGAAGTCCAGCCCTTCGCACACGCCCTTGCAGCCGGACTGGTTGTCACGCCACAGCGGTGCGATGCCGGCACGGTTCAGTACGTGCAGCAGCGACTGGTGCGCGCGGATCTTCTTCTCGTCGTAGTCGTGGCGTCCCCATGGCGAGAACAGGCAGGGCAGCGAAACTTCGGTGCTGGTGCCGCAGGAGTGCATGTCGGGGAAGTTGATCACCGGTGCCTGGGCCAGTTCCGGCGTGGTGTTGCGGCCGCCGTTGAGGCCCCAGTTCTGTGCACGCACGGTCTCACCCATCACGATCACCAGCAGGCGAGGCTTGCTGGCCGGAGCGCGTGGGGTGGCTTTGGCATCGGTGCCGATCGGCAGCTTCGGCGCGCGCTGCACCGGGTTGTCGCCGCGCAGTGCACGTGGAAGACCCAGCAGCACGTTGGCCGGCGTGGCGAGGTAACGCACTTCACGCTGGTTGCGCATCAGTGCGGAGACGTCCTGGAACGAGATCAGCGCACCGCCAACGGCGGTCGCCGCAGCCACCACCAGGAAGCCCAGACGCCACAGCAGGCTGCGCCCCCAGCTGCGCCGCTGCAGCTGCACCCGCCACACCACCGCCATCGGCAGTGCCGCCAGCAGCAGTACCGGCCACAGCAGCGATACCGTCATCAGTTCGCGGCTTTCCTTCGGATCGGTCGCCAGCACGTTGCGCAGCATGTCCGCATCCAGATAGATGTGGTAACGGCTCATGTAGTGGGCGGCGAAGGCAGTCACCAGCAGCAGCGCGCTGATCACCAGCTTGGCGTTCCAGCGCCAGACCAGCAGGCCCAGCAGCAGGCCATGCGTGCCGAGCAGCAACAGCAGCAGCGACGTGGCGTAGCGCAGGCTCTCCGGGTGGCTGGCCATCGCGCTGCGCCAGAACAGGCCATTGCCGGCCAGGGCGAAGAACAGGCTGGTCAGCGCGATCAACGCTTCGGTGGACAGCTGTGGCCGCCAGCTGCGCAGGCCGGCCAGCGATGGCACACGGAACGAGCGTTGGACCGAAGCATTCATGCGTTCGCCTCCAAGCGGTTGGTGCGGTCCAGGTGATGGCGGACCAGAACGTACAGCCCCAGCGACAGCAGCCAGCACAGCAGGGCTGTGGCAAGGTCATGCGACAGAAAATGGGCACCCCGCAGCTGCTGGCTGATGCCGAACAGCAGCCCGCTGCCCAGGCCCAGTGCCAGGCCGGTCCAGCGCCAGGCAGGACGCCACAGCAGCGCGAAAAAGTACAGGCTCAGCCAGGCATAGCCGGCGCTGGCATGGCCGGCGGGAAAGCACGCGATCACCGGCATGTCGGCCGGACGATGGCTGAAAAGCCCGATATAAGGCTGGTGGCCGCCGTAGCGCAGCAGATCCCACGGGCAGTCCATCGGCACCAGCGACTTGAGCAGAGACACGCCGCCGGTTCCCAGCGCCAGGGCAATTACGACATAAAGCAGCGCCCATCGCAGGGTGCGATCACGTCCGCGGCGCCAGTGGTGAAAGCTCAGCAGTATCACCACCAGCGCCGCGGCGGTGCTGAACCATTTGCCGCCCCGGTGCACCAGCGAGCGGGTGAACCACGCGTCCTGCAGTGCCCAGCGGCCACCCTCCAACCGGAACAGGTGGTCAGCCAGCCATTGATCGGCCCCACCCTCCATGAACACTGCGAACAGGGGCAGCACGATGAGCAGTGGAAGCCACAGGTGGGTCACGGCGAACCGCGATGCCAGCGTGGAGTAGGCCGAAGCAACCCCGGAGACGGGAGGACGGACGGACATGCAGGAAAACACCGTGACGATGAACCGGCGCCATGCTCGTCAGGTTGATGTCGGAGAAGGGTCGGACCTGCGTTCGGGCTGGGTTAACCGCCGGCCCGCGTGGGGGATGATTCAGTCTTCCTCTTCGTTGGCGCCGGCCCTCTCGGCGTGGCAGCCGGCATCCCAGGCAGTGCCGGGCACCAGTTGCCAGCGGTTGCGGTTGGCGACGCCGATGTCGATCACCTGGGTGGCATCCACGCAGGGACTCATGGCCTTGTCGAGCACCAGCAGCCAGCGCCGGTCAGGGGCTTCAGCCAGCCAGGGACCCGCGTCGTGCCACTGTTCAGGCCAGGGCCGCTTGAAGCCGAACTCGCGCACGGCGCGGTCGGCCTGCAGCAGGTTCTGCTCGCGCCAGGCCACCAGTGCCAGTTCGGCATCGGGGCCGATCCTCGCGCCGACCCGGCGCATCAGCGCCGACGACGAGGCGTAGGGGTCCAGCGCCGGAATCAGCACCAGGCCGTACAGCATCCACAGCAGGCCGTGGGTGAGCAGTACCAGGGTGGCGGCGCGCCGCACGCGCAACCACACGGCCAGGGTGGCCACGGCGATCGCGAACGTCAGCAGGCCGTCGCCCAGCACCGGCAGCAAAGTGTCGGGCATCGCCCGCCGCTGCAGCTGCGCCTGCGCCCAGTGACTTTCGGTGAGCAGCATCACGCCCAGCACGGCCGTTGCCAGCATCAGCACCAGGCTGTAACCGAACAGATACCGGCGCACGCACAGCCGGCGCAGCAGGCCGGGCAGCAGGGGCGCGGCGGCGAGGGCCACGGCAGGCAGCATCGGCAGCAGGTAGACCTCGCGCTTGCCGGGGCTGGCGCTGAAGAACACCAGCACCAGCAGCGCCCACCCCAGCAGCAACCACTGGCGACGGTCGCCGCGGCGCACGCGCCGCCACCACGGGCGGGCCAGCACCGGCAGCAACAGGGCACCCGGCAGCCACAGCGTCAGGATCACCTGCAGGTAGTACCAGACCGGCTGCCGGTGGTGCCAGGCGTTGGCATAGCGGGTGCCGGTCTGCTTGAACAGCAGTTCATGCGCATAGGACTGCAGCGAGGCACTGGGTTCGTGCAGCAGGGCCCAGCCCAGCGGGGCCAGCCAGACGGCCACGCCGAGCAGGAATGCAGGGATCAGCCACAGCAGGGTCGCAGGGTGCGGACCCTCGATCCGACGGCCGCGGCGATGCTGGTACAGCCACCAGCCGAACCAGGGCAGCACCATCAGCAGTGGCAGGAAACCTACGCCTTTGGTCACCGTGCCCAGGCCGGCGGCAAAGCCGGCCAGCCACAGCGCCGGCACGTTGCGTCGCTCGCACAGATGCCGCAGCAGGCCCCACAAGGCCAGCGTGGTCATCCCCACCAGCACCATATCGATCTGCGCACGCTTGGCCATCAGGCCGAACTGCAGGGTGCAGAACAGGGCGCCGATGGCATAGAGGGAGTGACGCGGCGACCACAGTCGGCGTGCCAAATCCGACACCAGCCACAGACTGAGCAGGGCCCCCAGCAGCGAAGGCAGCAGGAACGACCACTGCCAGCTGCCCACCACTTCGTAGGCCGCCGCCTGCAGCCACATGAACACCGGCGGCTTCTCCGCATACAGCTCGCTGCCACGGTGCGGCAGCAGCCATTCCCCGCTTTCCACCATGGTCCTGGCGGCCAGTACGAAGCGGGGTTCGTCCGGTGGCTGCGGCTGGCGCATGCCGATGCCGGCAGCCAGTGCTGCGATGATCAACAGCCAGAGCAGGGGCAGGCGCCAACGGCGGGGCAGGGCTACGGGCACGGCAGGCTCCGGGAGCAAAACGGCCATTTTGAGGCGGCGGGGGTGGGAAAAGCGTCGGAGTATCGCCGGGGCGACCTCATTCCGACATACGTGGCGCTACCATGGTACGAACTTCCGTGGAACTTTCATGCATGCGCCTGTTGGTGATCGAGGACAACCGGCAGCTGGTGGCCAATCTGTTCGACTACTTCGAGTCGCGCGGTCATGTGCTGGATGTGGCCCCCGATGGCATCACCGGCCTGCATCTGGCGGGCAGCCATCCCTATGACGCGGTGATCCTGGACTGGATGCTGCCACGGATGGAGGGGCCGGAAGTGCTGCGCCGCCTGCGTGCCGAGCATGGCTCGGAGGTGCCGGTGATCATGCTGACCGCACGCGACGAACTGCCGGACAAGATTGCCGGCTTCCGTGCCGGCGCCGATGACTACCTGACCAAGCCGTTCGCGTTGCCGGAGCTGGAAGTGCGGCTGGAAGCCCTGCTGCTGCGGGCGCAGGGGCGCAACCCCCGCAAGCGGCTGCAGGTGGGTGACCTGGTGCTGGACCTGGCGACCCTGGAGGCGCAGCGCGCCGGACAGGTCCTGCATCTGTATCCGGCCTGCCGCAAGCTGCTGGAAGTGCTGATGCGCGCCAGCCCCGGTGCGGTCACCCGCCAGCAGCTCGAATTCGCCCTGTGGGGCGACGAGCCACCGGACGGTGACCTGCTGCGCTCGCATGTCTACGAACTGCGCCGCAGCGTGGATGGACCGTTCGTGGACAAGCTGATCCACACGCTGCCGCGGGTCGGCTACCGGTTGGCCCTGCCCACCGCCGCCGAGGCCGGCAGGAATGACGATGAAGGCGCGTAAACCCGGCCCGCTGTACCGCCGCGTGCTGTGGTGGCTGCTGGGCTACCTGGCATTGCTTTCGCTGGCAGTGTTCAGCGTAGGCAACTATGTGCACGAGCACGCGGAACACGCCGCCTGGCGCGCGCTGCTCAACTCCGAACTGGACAGCATCGTCGAGCATGTCGAGCACGAGCCACACTATCGATGGCAGGACTCGGACACGCTCAGCCTGTACCGTTTCGACGCGGTGAACCTGCCTGACAGCCTGCGCACCCTGCATCCCGGCCTGCATGACGGGGTGATGGTGAAGGATCGCGAAACGGCGGTCATGGTGCGTGACACGGACTCGATGGGGCGCGTTGCGCTGGTGCTGGACATCTCCGACTTCCACGACCTTGAGCAGTTCGCCACGCGCTGGGTGATGCTGGCCGGGGTGATCATGATCTTCGTCACCGTGCTGATGGCGTCGTTCGGCATGGAGCGCATGGTGCGTCCGCTCAGCCTGCTGGCGCAGCGCATCGGCGCGCTGCGGCCGGGCGCGCAGGGCCAGCGCATCGATGTCGACCCGCGTGGCAGCTCCGAGCTGCACACCATCGCCGATGCGTTGAACGACTACCTCGAACGCAACGAGCAGTTCGTTGAACGCGAGCGGGTCTTCATCAGCACTGCCAGCCATGAGCTGCGCACCCCCATTGCGGTGATGACCGGCGCCGCCGAGCTGGCACTGGAGCAGCCGGGCCTGCCAGACCGTGCCCGGCAGCAGATCCAGCGCGTGCTGCGCACCGCGCAGGGCGTGGAGCAGCTGATCGAGCTGCTGCTGGTGCTGGCGCGCGATCCGGCGCGGCTGGCGGCGCGTGCCGAACGCATCGCACTGGACCAGCTGCTGCCGGACATCGTCGAGCATCATCGCCATCTGCTGGGCGACAAGGACCTGAGCATCGGTATCCAGGCCGCGCCGGTGGACATCGTCGCCCCGCTGGCGGTGGTGCAGGCGGCGATCGGCAACCTGTTGCGCAACGCGATCGAGAACAGCGGCCGCGGGCACATCGAACTGCGCCTGAGCGCTTCGGCGGTGCTGACCCTGCAGGACCCGGGGCATGGCATGAGCCCGGAGGAGATCGCTGCGATCCACGCACGCATGGCCCGGGGAGAGCGTGTCGATCGTGGCGGGATCGGCCTGGACCTGATCGCGCGCCTGTGCGAGCACCTTGGCTGGACCCTGCAGCTGCAGCCCTGCGAGCCGCGAGGAACGCAGGCCACCCTGGATTTCAGTGCCTCCCGCCCCGGCGGATGATCGCAGTCGCGGGATCAGGCCTTCGGCCGCTGCACATGCTGGTCGGCCAGGATCACGTTGCCGTCCGGATCGATCAGTCGCAGGAAGGCGGGGCCTTCACTGTCGGGATCGGCCCATACCTGCAGCGCGATTCCCTGCGCATCCAGCGCCGCCTGCAGTTCGCGGACGTCCTGGAAACGCGGCAGTTCCTGCTTGCTGGTCTCAACCGGGATTGAAGGCGAGCAAGTTGCCGTCGAACATGCCTGTGAACAAGCCGATGACGACACCGTCGTTGCGCAGTACCAGCCAGTTCTGCGTCGCATCGCCGCCGGTGACCGCGAAGCCCAGTGCCTCATAGAACGCGCGGGAGGCGGCCATGTCCTTGACCGAACGGCTGACCGAGAAGGCGCCCGGTTGCATCGACACGCTCCTTGCCGGGACAGGCGAGGCCGGCACTGCAGCATGACCGGCCGTGAAGACGGTGTTAATCTCGACCCGCGCCGCCTTATGCGGCGCTTTTTTTTCCGCTCTTTCGATCGACAGAGGATCCCATGCCGACCGAACCCGCTACTGCCCTGATCAGCAACGATATCGTTGGCCTGGGCCTGATTGCCGCAACCCTGGCCCTGATCTTCTGGGCCGCCAGTGGTCCCACTCCCCTGCTGAAGAAGATCTTCGCCTGGGTGCCGGCCCTGCTGCTGTGTTACTTCGTTCCTGCGATCTACAACACCACCGGCCTGATCGATGGCCACAACACCTCGCTGTACAACCCGGTGGCGCGCGATGTGCTGCTGCCGGCGGCGCTGGTGCTGCTGACCCTGTCGATCGACCTGAAGGGCATCGCCAAGCTGGGCCCCAAGCTGCTGCTGGTGTTCTGTGCAGGTACCGCCGGCATCATGCTGGGTGCCATCGTCTCGTTCCAGGTGATGAAGCTGATCCACCCGGAAACCGTGGCCGGTGACACCTGGGCTGGCATGGCGGCGCTGGCTGGCAGCTGGATCGGCGGTGGCGCCAACATGGTCGCCATGCGCGAGATCTTCGGTACCGATGCCACGACCTTCGGGCAGTTCGCCGTGGTCGATGTGGCCTGCGCCAGCCTGTGGATGGCGATCCTGCTGTTCCTGGCCAACCGCGCGCAGCAGATCGACACGCGCAACGGTGCCGACACCCGTGCCATCGATGAGATGAAGGCGCGCATCAGCGCCTATGAGGCGCAGAACGCGCGTATTCCCAGCATGACCGACCTGATGGTGATCGTCGGCGTTGCCCTGGGCGGTGTCGGCCTGGCGCATGCGATCGCCGCGCCGCTGTCGGGCTGGTTCAAGGCCAACGTCAGCTGGGCCAGCCAGTTCAGCCTGGACAGCCAGTTCGTCTGGGTGATCCTGCTGTCGACCGCGATGGGCCTGAGCCTGAGTTTCACCCGTGCACGTCGTCTGGAAGCGGCGGGTGCCTCGCGCCTGGGCACGGTGTTCCTGTACTTCCTGATCGCCTGCATCGGCATGCAGATGAACCTGCTGTCGCTGCTGGATCGGCCGTGGCTGTTCCTGCTCGGCGCGATCTGGATGGCGACCCACGTGCTGGTGCTGTGGGCCGTGGCCAAGCTGGTCCGCGCGCCGCTGTTCTTCTTCGCCATTGGTTCGCAGGGCAACATCGGTGCGGCGGCATCGGCGCCGGTGGTGGCTGCGGCCTTCCATCCGACACTGGCACCGGTCGGCGTGCTGCTTGGCACGGTGGGCTATGCCACCGGCACCGGGCTGGCCTATGTCACCGGCCTGATCCTGAAGTGGATGGCCAACGGCTGAGCGCGGGTCGCACTCCGCGGTTCCCTGGAACGGGCGCCGGGCTTCATGCCCGGCGCCCGCGTCATGCCTTTCAGCAGCAGCGTCCGCCGTTGCGTCCGCCGTACCGCGCTTCCTGACGTTCGCGGAAGAACGTCTTGTAGTCCATCGGTTCCTGGTCCGGATGCTTCTCCAGCATGTGCCGGACGTAGTTGTCGTAATCAGGAATGCCGCAGCACAGGCGTGCCGTCTGCACCAGGCGTCGCCACAAGCGGCGGTGCGCCTGGTACTGGCCAACGAGAACCAGTTGCGTGCTCATTACAGATCCACCATTTCATGTGGCTTCAGCGCCACGTACGGGGTCTCGCGGTCGCTGCGCTGCGGATTGCGGCGTGCGGCCAGGATCGTGCGGATCGAATAGGTCAGCACCGCGCCCACCACCAGCAGGAACAACGCGGTCAGGCCGGTGTTGACGTAGGCATTGACCACGATCTGCTGCATCTGCGCCACCGACTTGGCCGGTGCGGTGATGGTGTCGCTGGCGATGGCGGCCTGGAACTTGTGCGCCTGCGCCAGGAAGCCCTGTGCCGGGTTGCTGTCGAAGATCTTGATGAAGCCGGCGTAGGTGGTGCAGATCAGCAGCCAGGTGGCCGGTACCGCGGTCACCCACGCGTAGCGGTCACGCTTCATCTTGAACAGCACCACGGTACCGAGCATCAGGGCAATGCCCGCCAGCATCTGGTTGGAAATGCCGAACAGCGGCCACAGGGTCTGGATGCCACCGAAGGGATCGACCACGCCGGTGTAGAGCAGGTAGCCCCACAGCGCCACGCAGCCGGCCGTGCCGATGATGTTGGCCGTCCACGACTCGGTCTTCTTCAGCGCCGGAATGAAGTTGCCCAGCAGATCCTGCAGCATGAAGCGGCCCGCGCGGGTGCCCGCATCCACGGCGGTCAGGATGAACAGCGCTTCGAACAGGATGGCGAAGTGGTACCAGAACGCCATCATCGCGTCGCTGCCGCTGGGAATGGCTTCATGCAGGATCATTGCGATGCCCACCGCCAGCGTCGGAGCACCACCGGCGCGGTGCAGGATCGTCGGCTCGCCGATCGCGGCGGCCGTGGCGGTCAGCTGTTCCGGCGTGATGGTGAAGCCCCAGGTGTTGGTGATGTAGTGCGCGGCAGACGCCGCATCGGCACCGATCACCGCCGCCGGGCTGTTCATCGCGAAGTAGATGCCCGGATCGATGATCGACGCAGCCACCAGCGCCATCACCGCCACGAACGATTCCATCAGCATGCCGCCATAGCCGATGTAGCGCATGTGCGATTCATTGGCCAGCAGCTTCGGCGTGGTGCCCGAGGAAATCAGTGCGTGGAAGCCGGAGACCGCGCCGCAGGCAATGGTGATGAACAGGAACGGGAACATGCCGCCCTTCCACACCGGGCCATCGCCACTGGCGGCGAACTGGGTCAGTGCGGGCATTTTCAGCTCGGGCATCACGATCAGGATGCCGATGGCCAGAGCGACGATGGTGCCGATCTTGAGGAAGGTCGACAGGTAGTCGCGCGGTGCCAGCAGCAGCCACACGGGCAGCACCGAAGCGACGAAACCGTAGCCGATCAGCATCCAGGTGATCTGCGTGCCGGTGAAGGTGAAGGCCGGGCCCCACACCGGATCTGCAGCGACCTTGCCGCCGTACCAGATCGCGGCCAGCAGCAGCACCAGGCCCACCACCGAGATCTCGCCGATCTTGCCCGGCCGGATGTAGCGCATGTAGATGCCCATCAGGATCGCGATGGGCATCGTGGCTATCACCGTGAACATGCCCCAGGGGCTTTCCGCCAGCGCCTTGACCACCACCATCGCCAGCACCGCCAGGATGATGATCATGATCAGGAACGCGCCGAACAGCGCGATGGTGCCGGGCACCTGTCCCATTTCCTCGCGGACCAGATCGCCCAGCGAGCGGCCGTTGCGCCGGCTGGACAGGAACAGGACCATGAAGTCCTGTACCGCACCTGCCAGCACCACGCCCACCACCAGCCACAGCAGTCCGGGCAGGTAGCCCATCTGCGCCGCGAGCACCGGGCCCACCAGTGGACCGGCGCCGGCGATGGCCGCGAAGTGGTGGCCGAACAGCACGTGCTTGTTGGTCGGCACGTAGTCCAGGCCATCGTTGTTGATCACCGCCGGCGTAGCCCGGGTCGGATCGACCTGCATCACCTTGTTGGCGATGAACAGGCTGTAGAAGCGATAGGCGATCAGGTAGATCGAAACAGCGGCGACGACGATCCACAGCGCGTTGATGTGTTCGCCGCGGCGCAAGGCCACGGTGCCCAGACAGAACGCGCCGAGCAGGGCGAGTGCCGCCCAACCCAGTTTGGCAAACCCTTTCATGAGGTGCTCTCTCCCGGAAAGACAGTCAAAGAGTCCCGCGTGCCCTTGACAGGGTCAATGCGTGCGGGGCCCATCGGCGGTAGTACTTTGGTCGTACGAAGGTGGTGACCGCGTGTGCGGCATGGGCCGCGGGCAGACATCCGTGCCGCGGAAGCGCCGGCATGACGCCCGGCGAACACCAGGGATGGAACAATCGGTTGCGGCGTCATCCATTGGCGGACGGCGCCGCGGCGTCCATCTTCAGTGGCATCCATCCAACAGGAGTCGCCATGAGCCTTCCCGAACCGGTCCGCGTCCTGCGCACCATCCGTGGCATGCCCACGTCCGACGGCGCCGGTGTGCGCCTGACCCGTGTCATCGGCGGCCCGACGCTGCCGGATCTGGATCCGTTCCTGCTGCTGGATGAATTCGGTACGGACCGCGCTGAAGACTACATCGCCGGTTTCCCGGAGCATCCGCACCGCGGTTTCGAGACGGTCACCTACATGCTGGACGGGCGCATGCGCCACCGCGACAACCATGGCAACGAGGGCCTGCTGACCCCGGGCAGCGTGCAGTGGATGACCGCAGGCCGGGGCCTGGTGCATTCGGAGATGCCGGAACAGGAAAGCGGGCAGATGCGCGGTTTCCAGTTGTGGGTGAACCTGCCCGCGCGCGAGAAGATGACGGACCCGAAGTACCAGGAGTTCGCGCCCGAGCGCATCCCGGTGGTGCGGCCGGAGCCGGGTGTGGAGGTGAAGGTGATCGCCGGTACTGTCGATGGCACCACCGGCCCGATCGTGCAGCCGGCCACCGATCCGTTGTATCTGGACGTCCGCCTCGAGGCCGATCGTGCCTGGACCTACACGCTTCCGGAAGGCCACAACGCCTTTGCCTATGTCTTCGAGGGCGCGATGACGGTCGGCGAGCAGGATGCCGCACGTGATGTGGCGCGCCAGGAACTGGCGGTGCTCGGTGGCGGTGAACAGCTGCACGTTTCGGCTGGCAGCGAAGGGGCGCGGCTGATTCTGGTGGCCGGCCGACCGCTGCGGGAGCCGGTGATGCGGCATGGCCCGTTCGTGATGAACACGCGGCAGGAACTGATGCAGGCCTTCGTCGATTTCCAGGAAGGCAGGTTCTGAGGGCCGACGTCGCCGCCCCGGCGGAAGCCGGTAGCGCCGGGCCATGCCCGGCGGATCTCCGGCACACCACGCGCAACCGACGTCCATCAGGCCATGCCCGGCGTTGCCGCCGACGCGTCGGATCCGGCGGGGATGCTGCCAGGCAGTCATCCCCATCACCGTCAACGTCCGGCGGCTACGGCTGAGGGCGTCAGGCTCATGCCCTGCGCCAGCTGCTGCAGCGAACCCAGTTCCTGCGTGCTGCCCGGGTACAGCGCGATCTGCGCATAGCGGCCCTTGTCCAGCTTGATCACGCTGATGCGTCGTTCGGCGTAACCCGGCGGTTGCTGTCCACCCAGATCGGGCTGGTACCAGTACAGTGACTCGCCGGCGAAACTGCCTTTTTCCTGGCGCAGCGAGCGGCTGAGCGGAATCGCCGGATCGCGTGCGCTCAGCATCAGGCTCAGTACTTCCCGTCCATCCTCGGTGCTGGCGCGGCAGAGCAGGAAGTCCGACTGCACCTGCTGCTGCCATTTCAGGCCGCTGCTGGCCGGCAGCGAAGGACATTCGGCGGGTGCCTGCGCGGCGGCCTGGGCCGCAGCAAACAACAGGCTCGACAGGACAACAGGCGCGAACTTCATGCATCCCCCAAGGTGGCGTGTCGTGTGACGCCGCCAGTGCTGCTGGCGGCCGTAGCATCCCATCCCCGGATGCCATCCCCGCCCGGCATGTGCACAAGCGGTCAAACAGACCTTAACGGAACGTGAGCGCCCGCACAAATTGCGGTTACAACCGTAACCATTGCGGCCGAACGTCGGCCGCAATGGTCCGGGCAGCACTCAACGGTCGTTGCCGACCCACTTGTAGATGATGCCGCCGATCATGCCGCCCAGCAGGGGGGCCACCCAGAACAGCCAGAGCTGGCTGACCGCGCCACTGCCGGCAAAGAACGCCACCGCGGTGGACCGAGCCGGGTTCACCGACGTGTTGGTGACCGGGATGCTGATCAGATGGATCAGGGTCAATGCCAGACCGATCGCCAGCGGGGCGAAACCTGCCGGTGCCTTGCCATGGGTGGCGCCCATGATCACGACCAGGAACACCGCAGTCAGCACCACTTCGCACAGGAAGGCGGCCGCCACGCTGTACCCGCCGGGCGACAGCGCGCCGTAGCCGTTGCTGGCGAACGCCCCGGCCTGGCTGCCGTCGATGGCGAAGCCGCTGGCGCCGGAAGCGATCTGCAGCAGGATGAAGCCCGCCAGCAGGCCACCCGCGACCTGGGCGATGATGTACGGCACCAGGTCGCGGGCCGGGAAGCGGCCGCCAGCCCACAGGCCCACGCTGACTGCCGGATTGAAGTGCGCGCCGGACACGTGGCCGAATGCGTAGGCACCGGTGACCACGGTCAAGCCGAACGCGAGGGCCACGCCCAGGAAGCCGATGCCCAGCGGATTGCCGTCGCCACCGAACTTGGCAGCCAGTACCGCACTGCCACAGCCACCCAGAACCAGCCAGAAAGTGCCGAGGAACTCGGCGGCCAAGCGTTTACCCATGCTCATGAACTGCACTCCTTTGATGAACTAAAATGTGAAACAGGTCACATTTCAGTGACCGGCGAGTGACGATAGCGTCAAAGGCTGGTGCAGGGATACACCTCAGGGTGTGTGCAGCGCGCGATGCTCAGTACTGCGGCAGCGGGATGAACTCCTTGTCGTCGCCGGGAATGCTGCCGAACCGGCCCGCTTCCCAGTCGTGTTTCGCCTGTTCGATGCGCTCCTTGGAGCTGGAAACGAAGTTCCACCACAGGTGACGCGGGCCATCCAGCGGTTCGCCGCCGAACAGCATGGCCTTGAGCGGGGTCTTCGCGCGCAGCCGGCCGCGCGCGCCGGCCTCGGGAATCACCAGGTGCTGCGCCGGGATATCCACGCCATCCAGCTGCGCCTGGCCTTCGAGGATGTACAGCGCCCGCTCGCGGTGGCCGTCATCGATGTCGATCTCCGCGTCGGGATCAAGGTCGATGGCTACATTGAGCGTGTCGGCGAAGACCTTCACCGGCGACTCCTCGCCATAGGCGCGGCCTGCGATCACGCGCAGCCAGGCACCGTTGCGGCGCTGCTCCGGGAGGGTCGCGGCGGCATGGTGATAGAACGCCGGCTCCACTTCCTCGTGCGACTTCGGCAATGCCACCCAGGTCTGCATCCCGTGGATCGGGTGGTCGTGACCGCGCTCCGGCGGGGGCGTGCGTTCGGAGTGCGCGATGCCGCGGCCGGCGGTCATCCAGTTGACGTCGCCGGGACGGATCACCTGGTCCGAGCCGAGCGTATCGCGGTGGCCGATGGCGCCGGACCAGAGGAAGGTGACGGTGGCCAGGCCGATATGCGGATGGGGACGCACGTCGATGCCGGTACCTGCGGTAAGGACGGCCGGGCCCATCTGGTCGACGAATACGAACGAACCGATGCTGCGGGCCTGCAGGGTGGGGACGGCGCGGCGGACTTCCAGGCCGCCGATGTCGTGTACGCGCGGGGCGATGATGGTGGTCATGCGGGCGTCTCGCTGGCAGGGATCAAGAGCGCCAGCATGGCATGCAGCCGTGACGGACACATGCCCCATGCGGGTAACAGGGTGTTCCAGCCAACGGCGCAGCCCCTCGTGGCTGGATTGCTGGATACAGGTCAGGATGCGAGTCAGTGTTTGGGCCGGGCGGGTGGGTTGCGCAGGACACGCCGTAAAGCCATCCATGGGGGCTCGATGGCGCCATCCATGGCGCCAACGGTCCTGCGCAACCCACCCGCCCGGCCCCTGACAGTTTCCGTGCGCGTCAGCCACGGACAAGAAAGAAGAAAATCAACATCAAACGCCGGTCGCTTCGCTCCAGGTGGCAACCATTCGCGGAACCGCCGTTCCCCACCGTCACCGGGAAACTGTCGGGGGCGGGGCGGTGTCGGGTTGCGGGGTGTCCGCGGCATGGATGCCGCGGCCAAGCCCCCAGGGATGGGTTTACGGCGTCCCCGCAACCCGACACCGCCCCGCCCGACAAACAGAAAAGCCAGAGCCGGCTGTTGCTCCGGCTCTGGCTTCAGATGTTGCTGTTGCCTGCGCGGGTGCCGGGCCGCAGGCCCGGCCGATCACATCACATCACACCACCGGTTCGCGCAGGGCAGGGTTGTCCCAGCCCGGGCGCGGGGCAAAGCGGTCACCGTGACGCTGCTGCAGCGCCTTCAGGCGCTCGACGATCGCATCGGCACCCACCGCGCGGATGTGCTGGATCGGACCCCCGCGGAACGGCGCGAATCCGGTGCCGAAAATCACGCCCGCATCCAGCAGGTCCGCATCGGCCACCACGCCTTCGTGCAGGCAGGCCACCGCCTCGTTGAGCAGCGGCAGGATCAGGCGATCTTCCAGGTCCGCAGGGGCCTGGTAGTCGCTGGCGACATCCGGCTTCTTCGGCTTGCCGTTCTCCCAGGTGTAGATGCCCTGGCCATCCTTCTTGCCGCGCTTGTCGGCCTCCACCGTCTGCAGTGCCGCCGGAATCTGCAGGCCGAGGAACGGCGCCAGCTCGCGGCCCACGCCAGCGGCGACATCCAGGCCGACCGTGTCGATCAGCTCGATGGGGCCCATCGGCATACCGAACTTCACCGCCGCCTTGTCGATCACCGGGCCCGGGATACCTTCGGCATAGGCGGTGGCCGCTTCCAGCATGTACGGGAACAGCACGCGGTTGACCAGGAAGCCCGGGCTGCCCGCCACCGGTACCGGGAACTTGCCCAGCGCCTTGCAGAACGCTGCCAGGCGGCGCTCGGTCTCCGGCGCCATGCCGTCGTGATGGATGATTTCCACCAGCGGCATCTGTGCCACCGGATTGAAGTAGTGCAGGCCGGCGAACTGCGCCGGGCGCTGGATGTGGTCGCGCAGTTCCACCAGCGGAATCGACGAGGTGTTGGTGGTCAGCAGCGCATCGGCCTTCATGCCCGGCTCCAGCGTCTGATACAGCGCGCGCTTGGCCTCCGGGTTCTCGATGATCGCCTCGATCACCAGATCGGCGTCGGCCACGCCCTTGCCCTCCAGGTCCGCCCGCAGCCGGGCCGCCACCGCCGGACGCTTGCTCTCGTCCTTCACCTTCTTGGCGAACAGTGCCTGCGCGCGTTCCATCGCCGGATCGATGAAGCGCTGCTCGCGATCCTGCAGGGTGACCTCGAAGCCCTTGTAGGCCGCCCACGCGGCGATGTCACCGCCCATCACGCCGGCGCCGACCACGTGCACGTGGCGGATGCCGGAATCGCCGCCGCCCAGACCCTTCAGGCGCTCGGTCAGGAAGAAGATGCGGATCAGATTGCGCGCGGTCGGCGTGCTGGCCAGTTTGACCACAGCGCGGCGCTCGGCATCCAGGCGGGCCTGCACCGGCTTGCCGGCGCTGCGCTGCCAGGTGCTGATCAGTGCATACGGCGCCGGGTACTGGTCCTTCTTCGCCTTGCGCGCGACCTGCTTGATCATCTGCGGTGCCAGCACCTTGCGCGCCAGCCAGGTGTTGCTGGCCCATGCCAGCGCACGCTGCTTGAACGGCCGCGTGGTGCCGGCCAGCGCCAGAGCGACGGCGGTGTCGAGCACCACCGCCGGTGCCACCACCTTGTCGACCAGGCCGATGCCACGCGCAGCCGAGGCCGAGAGGGTGCGGCCGGTCAGCATCATGTCCATCGCCGCCGGCGCGCCGACCAGCTGCGGCAGGCGCGCGCTGCCACCCCAGCCAGGGAAGATGCCCAGCTGGGTTTCCGGCAGGCCGATGCGGGTGCTGCTGTCGTTGGAGGCCACGCGGTAACGGCAGGCCAGGGCCAGCTCGGTGCCGCCACCCAGACAGTGGCCATGGATGGCTGCGACGGTCGGGCAGGGCAGCTCCGCCAGCTTCTGATAGGTGGATTGGCCGCGGCGGATGGCATCGTTGACGGTGCCGCGCCGGTCGAACTCCTGGAATTCCTTCAGATCGGCGCCGGCGATGAAGCCGGCCTTCTTCAGGGACTGGATCACCACGCCCTTCGGCGGATCCAGCGCGATGCGTTCGAGCAGATCGCCCAGCTCCAGCAGCACGTCCTGCGACATCGCGTTGACACTGCTGTCCTGACGATCCAGGGACAGGACCACCACGCCGTCGTCGCGGATCTCGGGGTGCCAGTGGCTGAAGCGGAGACCATCGAAGCCTGAGAGCATGGACGTTCCATCCGGTTGTGTATGGAGAAGCGGCTATGATCCAGAGGTTGTTTCCCCCGCGTCAAATCCCTATAGCAGGGGAGTGGCGGTTCCGGATCCATGGCCGTGGAACAGAACGCTAACGGAACAGTGGTTAAAAGCTGGTGCGGCGCCGGGTGATCGGCGACTGAACTTTTCCCGGGATTGGCAGTCTCATTGCCCGACGTCGGTTGGGCTGACAGGAGTGCGGCCCCCCATGGCCGAGGTTGAAACACCACAGGAGCTGGATCTGGAACTGGTCCGGCGCGTGCAGCGCGGCGAGAGCGCGGCTTTCGATGTACTGGTGCGCAAGTATCAGCATCGGGTCGTGGCCCTGGTCGGTCGCTACATCGCCGACTGGAGTGAATGTCAGGACGTCGCCCAGGACACTTTCATACGCGCCTACCGCGCGATCGGAAGCTTCCGTGGCGATGCCCAGTTCTCAACCTGGTTGCATCGGATCGCCGTGAATACCGCCAAAAACTACCTGGCTTCACACAATCGACGCCCGCCGACCGATGACATCGACATCGGCGATGCCGAACAGTTCGACAGCGGCACGCGCCTGCGCGACACCGACACGCCCGAGCGCGAGTTGATGCGCCAGGAGCTGGAACAGACGGTGATGAAGGCCGTCAACGCGCTGCCGGAAGAACTCCGGTCGGCGATCACCCTGCGCGAGGTGGAAGGCCTGAGCTACGAGGAAATCGCGCAGAAGATGGGGTGCCCGATCGGCACCGTGCGTTCACGGATCTTCCGGGCGCGCGAGGCGATCGACACCGAACTCCGGCCGCTGCTCGACATCGGCAGCGCCACCCGTGAGAAGAGCCGCGTATGACCAGTCATCCATTCAACGAATCGCAGAATCATCAATCGCCGGCCGGGCTGCGCCTTGACCAGCGCCATCGGGAACAGCTGTCGGCCCTGGTCGATGGCGAGCTGGGGGCCGACGAGGCCCGCTTCCTGCTGCGCCGCATGGAGCATGACCCGGAACTGGCCGGTTGCCAGGAACGCTGGCAACTGCTGGGCGACGTGATGCGCGGGCAGGCGTCGGTGCTCGCGCCCGCCGGCTTCAGCGCCGCGGTTGCCTCTGCCATCGCCGCCGAACCCACGCCCCGGTCCGGTCTTCAGGACCGGCAGGTGCGCCGCAGTGGCTGGCGTACCTGGGGAGGCGGTGCCGCACTGGCCGCCTCGGTCGCTGCCGTGGCCCTGTTGATCGGTGGCGAGAAGCTGAGGGAGACCCCTGCCGGAGAGCCGCTGGCACCCCAGGTGGTCGCCAGCCAGGCCGAGCTGCCGCCGGTACCGGTATCGCCCGCGACGGTGACAGAAGCCTCGGTTGATCCGGCGGTGGTGGCGGTGGCCAGTGTTCCGGCGGCCGCATTGGCCGCCAGCCGTCGCCAGGACGCACGCCGCGCCAGCGCCAGTGCCACCCGCGGCCAGCAGGCTGCGCGGGTGGCGCAGCGCGACGACGGGTCGCAGCGGGCCGTGGCCGCCGCACAGGCGCCATTGGTGCCGACCGTGCCGGCCGGTGCCAGCCGCAACCTGCCGTTCGGCGAGGTGGCCGGTCTGCAGGCCCGGCCGTGGCCGCGCTCCAGCCTGGCTCCGGCCGCAGGTGGCGCGCTCAACGCCAGCTTCCCGGCGCATGACAGCGCCACGTTCTACCCCTTCGAGCCGCGCCTGCAGGACGACCTGCCGCCGCCGCCCCGCCCGCGCGACTGAGCCGGGTGCCGCCACGCCCCGCCCATCGCGGGGCCCTTCTTCTCCCTTCCATCCGATCCGGAGGTTGCCGTCCGATGACTCCCCGATTCCGCACGCAGGCCATCGGCCTGCTGGCCCTGACCCTGCCGCTGGTGGCCTGTGCCCAGGCGCCGTCCCCGGCAGCCCAGACCGCGCCGGCTGCGGCCGCTGCCGCGCCCCGCGCTCCGGCACAGCCGCTGGTCACCGGCCTGCCTGATTTCACCAGCCTCGTCGAGCAGGTCGGCCCGGGTGTGGTCAACGTCGACACCACCATCGTCCGCAGCAACCGCCAGGCGCGCGGGCCGATGGGGGACGATGACATGCCGGAGTTCTTCCGTCGCTTCTTCGGCCCCGACTTCCCGATGCCGGGGCAGGGGCCGGGCGGCCCCGACGGCGGTCCCAGCATCAAGGGCCGCGGCATGGGGTCGGGCTTCATCATTTCGCCGGACGGCTACGTGTTGACCAACTACCACGTGGTTGCCGACGCCAGCGAGGTGAAGGTCAAGCTGGGCGATCGCCGTGAGTTCACCGCCAAGGTGGTGGGCAGCGACCAGCAGTACGACGTCGCCCTGTTGAAGATTGAAGGCAGGAACCTGCCGACCGTCCGTGTCGGCGATTCCAACAGCCTGAAGCCGGGCCAGTGGGTTGTCGCGATCGGCTCGCCGTTCGGCCTCGACCACTCGGTCACCGCCGGCGTGGTCAGCGCCCTCGGCCGCAGCACCGGCGGCCCTGACCAGCGCTACGTGCCGTTCATCCAGACCGACGTGGCGATCAACCAGGGCAACTCCGGTGGCCCGCTGCTGAACACCCGGGGCGAAGTGGTCGGCATCAACTCGCAGATCTTCTCTGCGTCCGGTGGCTACATGGGCATCAGCTTCGCGATTCCGATCGACCTGGCGATGAGCGCGGTCGAGCAGATCAAGAAGACCGGCCGGGTCACCCGCGGCCAGCTGGGCGCGGTGGTGCAGGAGATCGACGGCCTGAAGGCGCAGGCCATGGGCCTGCCGGACAGCCGGGGTGCGCTGGTCAACCAGATCGTGCCGGATTCGGCGGCCGCCCGTGCCGGCGTGAAGGTGGGGGATGTGATCCGCACCGTGAACGGTGCCCCGGTCAACAGCTGGTCCGATCTGCCGCCGCTGATCGGCGCCATGGCCCCGGGCAGCCGGGTGACCCTGGGCGTCATCCGTGACGGCAAGCCGCGCGACCTGAGCGCCACCCTGACCGCGTTGGCCGAGGATGACCAGGCCAGCGCCCGCAGCCCCGCCACCGCCAGGGCCGATGCCGCCCCGCAGAGTGGTGCCAATGCCCTGCTGGGCCTGGACGTCAGCGATCTGACCGCGCCGCAGCGCAAGCAGCTGGGCCTGGAATCGGGCGAGGGCGTGCGCATCACCGGCGTCAAGGGGCAGGGCGCCCGGGATGCCGGCCTGTCCCCGGGCATGGTGATCCTGCAGGTGGCCAGCACCCAGGTGAGCGGCGTGGAGTCGCTGAACCGCGCGCTGTCCAGCTACAAGAAGGGCGATGTGGTGATGCTGCTGGTCCGCACCGGCAACGGCAACAGCGCCTTCGTGGCGGTCAAGGCCGGCGAATAAGGCCGGACCGGGCTGCTCCGGCAGCCGCTGCGCCCCCGAAGCCCCGCTCAGGCGGGGCTTCGGTCGTTCCGGCCCTGGCCCGGCCGGGCGCCTTTCGCGGGCGGGCCCCGGGCGTGCGATAATCCACCGTTACCCTGACGACGCCGCGCGCCGCCGCCACCTATGTCATCTGATTCGATGCGGAACATCCGCAACTTCTCCATCATCGCCCACGTCGACCACGGCAAGTCCACGCTGGCCGACCGCATCATCCAGCTTTGTGGTGGCCTGCAGGCCCGCGAGATGGAAGCGCAGGTACTCGACTCCAACCCGATCGAGCGCGAGCGTGGCATCACCATCAAGGCGCAGTCGGTATCGCTGCCGTACCTGGCCAAGGACGGGCAGACCTACCATCTGAACTTCATCGACACCCCGGGCCACGTCGACTTCTCGTATGAAGTCAGTCGCTCGCTGGCCGCCTGCGAAGGTGCGCTGCTGGTGGTCGATGCTGCCCAGGGCGTGGAAGCGCAGTCGGTGGCGAACTGCTACACCGCGGTGGAGCAGGGCCTGGAAGTGGTGCCGGTGATCAACAAGATCGACCTGCCCACGGCCGACATCGAACGCGCCAAGGCCGAGATCGAGGCCGTGATCGGCATCGACGCCGCCGACGCCGTGCCGGTCAGCGCCAAGACCGGCCTGAACGTGCAGGACGTGCTGGAAGCCATCGTCCACCGCATTCCGCCGCCGCAGCCGCGCGATACCGACAAGCTGCAGGCGCTGATCATCGACTCCTGGTTCGACAACTACCTCGGCGTGGTCTCGCTGGTGCGCGTCATGCAGGGCGAGATCAAGGCCGGCGACAAGCTGCAGGTGATGTCCACCGGCCGCAACCACCAGGTCGACAACGTCGGCGTGTTCACCCCCAAGCGCAAGGTGCTGCCGGCGCTGCGCGCGGGTGAGGTGGGTTGGGTCACGGCCAGCATCAAGGACGTGCATGGTGCGCCGGTCGGCGACACCCTGACCCTGGCCGGTGATCCGGCGCCGAAGCCGCTGCCGGGCTTCCAGGAGATGCAGCCGCGCGTGTTCGCCGGCCTGTTCCCGGTCGACGCCGAGGACTATCCGGACCTGCGCGAGGCGCTGGACAAGCTGCGCCTGAACGATGCCGCGCTGCGCTTCGAGCCGGAAAGCTCGGAGGCGATGGGCTTCGGTTTCCGCTGCGGCTTCCTCGGCATGCTGCACATGGAGATCGTGCAGGAACGGCTGGAGCGCGAGTACAACCTGGACCTGATCAGCACCGCGCCGACGGTGGTGTACGAGGTCCTGAAGACCGATGGCTCGATCATCAACATGGATAACCCGGCCAAGCTGCCGGCAGTGAACCAGGTTGAGGAGATCCGCGAGCCGATCATCCGTGCCAACGTACTCACCCCCGAGGAGTACATCGGCAACATCATCAAGCTGTGCGAGGAAAAGCGCGGCAGCCAGATCGGCATCAACTACCTGGGCAGCCAGGTGCAGATCAGCTACGAGCTGCCGATGGCCGAAGTGGTGCTGGACTTCTTCGACAAGCTGAAGTCGGTCAGCCGCGGCTACGCGTCGCTGGACTACCACTTCGTGCGCTTCGACGCCGGCCCGTTCGTACGCGTGGACGTGCTGATCAATGGCGACAAGGTCGATGCGCTGTCGCTGATCGTGCACCGCAGTCACGCTGACCGCCGCGGCCGCGAGCTGTGCGAGAAGATGAAGGACCTGATCCCGCGGCAGATGTTCGACGTCGCGATCCAGGCGGCTGTCGGCTCGCAGATCATCGCCCGCACCACGGTCAAGGCCATGCGCAAGAACGTGCTGGCCAAGTGCTATGGTGGCGACGTTTCGCGCAAGAAGAAGCTTCTGGAAAAGCAGAAGGAAGGCAAGAAGCGCATGAAGCAGGTCGGCCGCGTGGAAATCCCGCAGGAAGCGTTCCTGGCCGTGCTGCAGATGGACAACAAGTAAGCCCGCACCGGCCCTTCCGGGCCGGTCGTCCGGTGACGTTGCAAAGGACCCTGAATGAAACTGTTTGAGATCCTCCTGGTCGTGCTGACCCTGGCCTCGGGCCTGATCCTGCTTGCGGACAAGCTGTACTTCGCCAGGCGCCGCGCCCAGCGTGCAGGCCTGCTCGACACCGAGCCGGTGCTGGTGGATTACTCGCGTGCATTCTTCCCGGTGCTGGCGATCGTGCTGGTCGTGCGCAGCTTCATTGCCGAGCCGTACAAGATCCCGTCCAGTTCGATGATGCCGAACCTGCTGATCGGTGATTTCATTCTGGTCAACAAGTTCGCCTATGGCCTGCGCCTGCCGATCACCAATACCCGCTTCGTGCCGGTGGGTGATCCCGCACGCGGCGATGTGGTGGTGTTCCACTTCCCGGGCCACGGCGACAACGACCCGGCCAAGGGCGAGAACTTCATCAAGCGCGTGATCGGCGTGCCGGGTGACACCGTGGTGTTCGAGGGCGACAGCCTGGTGCTGAACGGCGAGCCGGTGAAGTACGACAACAAGGGTATCTACGCCGGCCACAAGGGCCAGGGTGAGGGCGCCAACCTGCTGGTCGAGCATCTCCCGGGCCGCACCCACACCGTGCTGGAGACCGACTATCCGCGTGGCCAGGGCCAGTGGACGGTGCCAGCCGGCAAGTACCTGGTGATGGGCGACAACCGTGACAACAGCGATGATGGACGCTTCTGGGGGCTGCTGCCGGAAGAGAACCTGCGGGGCAAGGCATTCCTGATCTGGCTGAACTGCCAGGGCTGGTTCTGCAAGGACGGTTTCGAGCCGTCGCGGATCGGCTCGGGCATCAACTGAGCGGGCATCAACTGAGTATTTTCACATCCAACGCGTATCTGGGGAGAACGCAATGAAGACGATGAACACGCAGCGCGGCATCACCCTGACCTCGTTCCTGGTGGTTCTGGTCGTGGTCGGTTTCTTCATCTACATCGGCATGAAGCTGTTCCCGATGTACCAGGAGTATTACGCGGTACGCTCGGCGATGAAGAGCCTGGCCAGCCAGCCGGGCGTGGCCAGCATGGAGCCGGCACGGATCCAGGATCTGTTCTTCAAGCGGCTGTACATCAACTACTCGGACAACGTGAAGCCGGGCAACGTCAAGTTCGATCGTCGCGACAATGGCTGGACCCTCAAGGTCAACTACGAAGTGCGTCGCCCGTTGATCGGCAACCTCGATGTGGTTGGCAAATTCGATTCTTCCCAGGACCTGACCCGAAGCGGTGGCCAGTAAATTCATCCAACGTGGCGACCTGATCGGCCATGCCTTCCGCGACCCGGCGCTGCTCAAGCAGGCGCTGACCCATCGCAGTGCCGGCGTGCCGCATAACGAGCGCCTGGAATTCCTCGGCGACAGCATCGTCAACATGATGGTCGCCGAGGCGCTGTACCAGCGCTGGCCCAAGGCCGACGAGGGCGCACTGACCCGCGCCCGTGCCGAGCTGGTGCGCGAAGGGGCGCTGGCAGTGATCGCCCGCACCCTGCAGCTGGGCGAACGGCTGATCCTGGGCGCGGGCGAGATGAAGTCGGGCGGTCACCGCCGCGACTCGATCCTGGCCGATGCACTGGAAGCGGTGGTGGCCGCGATCTACCTGGACGCCGGTTTTGAAGCGTGCCGGGAGACGGTGCTGCCCTGGTTCACGGCCTCGATGGAGGCGCTGCCGGCCACCGGCCGCCCCGAGAAGGACCCCAAGACCCGCCTGCAGGAATGGCTGCAGGCCCGGCAGAAGGCGTTGCCCCAGTACGAACTGGTGTCAGAATCCGGTGACGACCACGCCAAACATTTCCGGGTACGCTGCAATGTGGCCGACCCGGCCGCCAGCACCGAGGGCGAAGGCGCCTCGCGGCGGCTTGCCGAACAACAGGCGGCTGCAGCCGTCCTAGAACAACTGGATTCCAAGTGAGCGAACAAACTTCCCATCATTGCGGCAGCGTGGCCGTCATCGGCCGCCCGAACGTCGGCAAGTCGACCCTGACCAATGCCCTGGTCGGGGCCAAGGTCAGCATCGTCTCCAACCGGCCGCAGACCACCCGCCACCGTCTGCTCGGTATCGCCACCTATCCGGAAGGCCAGCTGGTGCTGGTCGATACCCCGGGCCTGCACAAGGTGCAGAAGCGGGCGATGAACCGGGTGATGAACCGCGCCGCACGCGGCTCGCTGGAAGGCGTGGATGCCGGCCTGCTGGTGATCGAGGCCGGGCGCTGGGATGACGAAGACAGCCTGGCCTTCAACGTGCTGCGCGATGCCGGCATCCCGGTGGTGCTGGTGGTCAACAAGATCGATCGCCTGAAGGACAAGGGCGCGCTGTTGCCGTTCCTGCAGGAGGTGACCGCCGGCCGTGATTTCGCCGCCGTGCATCCGATCTCGGCGCAGAAGCGCAACGGCCTGGACGCCCTGGTGCGTGACGTGCTGGAGCTGCTGCCGGAAGCTCCGCCGATGTTCGGCGAGGACGAGATCACCGACCGCAGCCAGCGTTTCCTTGCCGGTGAACTGGTACGCGAGCAGCTGATGCGCCAGCTTGGCGAGGAGCTGCCCTATGCCACCACCGTGGAGATCGAGCGCTTCACCGAGGATGGCAATCTTCTGCGCATCGGCGCGGTGATCTGGGTCGAGCGGGAAGGCCAGAAAGCCATCGTGATCGGCAAGGGGGGCGCGCGCCTGAAGGAGATCGGGGCCAAGTCGCGCCTGCAGATGGAGCGTCTGTTCGGTGCCAAGGTGTTCCTGGAAACCTGGGTGCGCGTACGTGAAGGCTGGTCCGACGACGAGGCCGCGCTGAAGGCCTTCGGTTACGAGTAAGCCACGGCGATCGCTTCGGTGATCATCGAGGACGACACGGGGTTCGTGCTGCATGCACGGGCCTATCGCGAAACCAGCCTGCTGGTGGAGGTGCTGAGCGCGGAGCATGGCCGGATCGGCCTGCTTGCGCGCGGCGTGTCCACGGCCAAGGGCCAGGTATTGCGCGCGGCCCTGCAGCCGCTGCAGTGGATCCGCTTCAGCGCACAGCAGCGCGGCGAACTGGCGCAGCTGCGTGCAGCCGAAGCGCTGGATGCGGCGCCGCGGCTGGTCGGCCAGGCCATGCTGGCCGGCTTCTACCTGAGTGAACTGACGCTGCGGCTGGCGCCACGCCAGGATCCGTTGCCAGAGTTGTATCTGGCCTATGGCGAGGCACGCGCGCGGCTGGCGGTGGGCGCCGGACTGGCCTGGACGCTGCGCCGCTTCGAGCGCGAGCTGCTTGCCGCACTGGGGCTGGGTTTCGATCTGGAAAGCGCCAGCGATGGTCAGCCGATCGATCCGGCAGCGCGTTATGCGCTGGATCCGCAGGAAGGGCCGCAACGGCTGCTCAGCGAGCGCGGTGGAGAGCGCAGTGCGGCGGCCACCGGTTCGGCGCTGTTGGCGCTGGCGGCCGACGAGGAGCCAGCGCCTGCCGATCTTGCGAGCCTGCGGCTGCCCATGCGGCGGGTGCTGGCGCACCACCTGGGGCCACGGGGGCTGAAGTCCTGGGAGCTGCTGGAGCAGTTGGCCCCCCGGCGGTAGGGGATTGCGGGCCGATGGGGTCAGAGCCGTTTTCCGCAGGGGAAGGGATCTGACCCCGGATTGATTTCGATATCCGACGGGGCAGGGCGGACCCGTGCCGGGAAACCCTCAGTGCAGCAGTGCCGCCACCGCAGCGCGGAAGCCGGCTTGGGCCAGGTCCGACTCCGGCATGTGGTGCAGCTGGCGCACCGCGCGGCCCAGCCGTGCGGCACCGACGAAGCCGCAGCTTGCCTGCAGCCGGTGCAGCTGGCTGCGCAGCTGCCGTTCGTCATGCTGGTCCACGGCCTGCTCCACCGCATCGCGGACGCCCGGCAGTTCCGCGAGGAACAGCTCGCGCAGGGCGATCAGGTGGTTGCGCTGGCCATTGAGAGCGGCCAGAGCGGCGGTCTCGTCCCAGTCCTGCCCGTTCAGCTCGACCGCAGCGGGGGCCGGAGCGACGGCGATGCCGGCCGGCGAGTTGACCAGGGCACGGCGGACCGCCTTCAGCAACTGGTCGCGGCCGAGCGGCTTGACCAGGGTGTCGCTGAAACCGGCCTCACGCAGGCGCGCATGAATGGACGTGTCACCGTCGGCGGTATGCGCCAGGGCAGGCGTGTCCGGATGCGAACGGCGCAGTTCGCGCAGCAGCTGCGCGCCATTGCCGTCAGGCAGGTTGACGTCGATCAGCCACAGGTCGTGGGCCCCGGGCTCGGCGCTTGCCAGGGCACTGGCAAGGGAGTCCGCGGTATCGACGTCCGCCGGCAGGGTTTCCAGCGCGGCCTTGAAAAACCCGCGGCTGATGATGTCGTCCTCGACTAGCAGGAAGCGGGGCCGACCGGCCCGCGGGGTCATCTGCATCAGGGGCTGCCTCCATGTCAGCTGGTTGACATCATCAAGCACGGCGGCGGCTGGCGCAAGCGGCGGCAGGCCCCGCCGGTCAGGATCTGCGACAATACGCGCCCATTTTCGCCCGCAGCCTGTTGCCACGTGGCCCGATCCCGCTCCCGCATCGACCGTACCCCGTTCCAGACCGAGATCCTCGACCTCAGCCATGATGGTCGCGGCGTCGCCCGCCGTGAAGGCGAAGGCGGCAAGGTCACCTTCATCAGCGGCGCTCTGCCGGGCGAGGTGGTCATGGCTGAACAGACCGCCCGCAGCCGCCATTTCGACGAAGCGCGTACCGTGGAAGTGCTGCAGGCCTCGCCACAGCGGGTGACGCCGAAGTGCCCGCATTTCGGCACCTGCGCCGGCTGCGTGCTGCAGCACCTGGATGAAGACCAGCAGATCGTTGCCAAACAGCGCGTGCTGATGGACAACCTGGAACGCATCGGTCACGTGAAACCGGGCCGCGTGCTGCCGCCGCTGGTCGGCGACAGCTGGGGTTACCGTCGCAAGGGGCGTTTCTCGGTGCGCCGCGTCGAGAAGAAGGACAAGACCCTGGTCGGCTTCCGTGAACAGGATCCACGCTTCGTCGCCGATCTCAGCCAGTGCCTGACCGTGATCCCCGAAGTGGGCACCAGGGTGCAGGCGCTGTCGACCTTCATCGAGTCGCTTGACGGCAAGCGCGACATCCCGCAGATCGAGTTCATCGGCGGTGACCAGGCCATCGCGCTGACCGTGCGCCATCTGCAGCCGCTCAGTGATGCTGACCGCGCCGCATGGGCCGGCTTCGGCCAGCAGCACGGATTTGCCATCTACCTGCAACCCGGTGGCGTGGACACCGTCCATCCGCTGGACGGGCAGGGCGTGCCGCTGTCGTTCCGGCTGGCGCCGTGGGATGTCGAACTGGCATTCCGGCCACTGGATTTCATCCAGGTCAATGCCAAGCTCAACGAGAAGATGATCGCTCACACCCTGGATCTGCTGGAGCCGGGTGAGGACGAGCGCGTGCTGGACCTGTTCTGCGGGCTGGGCAACTTCACCCTGCCGCTGGCGCGCCGCGTGCGCGAGGTGGTCGGCGTGGAAGGCGACGCGGGCCTCGTTGCCCGCGCACGTGAGAACGCCGAGCGCAACGGGCTGGGCAACGCCCAGTTCCACAGCGCCGACCTGACCCAGGACCAGCGCGCCACACCGTGGATGCGCCAGGGCTTCGACAAGCTGTTGCTGGACCCGCCGCGCTCGGGCGCGATCGAGGTGCTGCAGCAGCTGCCGTTGAAGCAGTTCAAGCGCATCGTCTACGTCAGCTGCCATCCCGGATCGCTGGCCCGGGACGCGGGCTACCTGGTGAACGAGCAGGGCTTCACCCTGGTCAGCGCCGGAGCCATGGACATGTTCCCGCACACCGCGCACGTGGAAAGCATCGCGGTGTTCGAAAAGCGCTGACCCGCTGTCATGCCCATCGCGCATAATGGCGCGATGGGCATCGAGATCGAACGCAAATTCCTCGTCAGCAGCGACGGCTGGCGTTTGGCCGCACACCGGGTGATTCCGATGGCGCAGGGCTACATCAACGATCTGGGCGCGCTCGACAGCGGTCGCCAGAACGCGTCCGTGCGGGTGCGCATCGAAGGTGAGCACGCCGCGCTGAACCTGAAGTCGCGCACGATCGGCCATACCCGCCAGGAGTTTGATTACCCGATTCCGGTGGAGGATGCGCGCGCGCTGCTGGCGCTGTGCGTGGGGGGACTGATCGACAAGCGTCGCCACCTGGTCGAGCATGCCGGCCTGACCTGGGAAGTGGATGAGTTCCTGGGCGACAACGCCGGCCTGGTGGTGGCCGAAGTCGAGCTGGACAGCGCCGGGCAGGCCATCGTCCTGCCGGACTGGGCCGGCGCGGAGGTGACCGACGACCCGCGCTACTACAACGTCGCACTGGCCAGTCATCCCTATTCACGCTGGTGAAAGGGTCGTTCCCCCTTTTTTCGGGGCGCCCGGGCCCCATGTCGGTGGGATGAGAATCGACATCTACTCCGACGTGGTCTGTCCTTGGTGCTGGATCGGCAAGCACCGTTTCCAGCAGGGGGTGCAGTTGCTGGGGGTCGACGCCCCGGCACTCGACATCCATTGGCAGCCGTTCCAGCTGGACCCGGATGCGGGCACCACGCCGGTGCCGCTGCGCGAGGCGTATGCGCGCAAGTTCGGCGGCGCCGAGCGCACAGAGCAGATGCTTGGCCAGACCCAGGCCACGGCCCGTGGCGAAGGCCTGCCCATGGACTTCAGCCAGGGCCAGGTGCGGGTGACCACCCTGCCAGCGCACCGGCTGCTGTGGCTGGCCGGCCAGCACGGTGTGCAGGACGCGGTCGGAGAGGCACTGTTCCGCGCCCATTTCGAGCACGGCCAGAATCTGGCTGACACAGAGGTGCTGACCCGGGCTGGCGTGGCGGGCGGACTGGATGCGGCAGAGATCGCCCAGATGCTGGACTCCTCACGGGGTCTGTCCGAGGTCGAAGCGGGACTGGACCAGGCCCGTGCGCTGGGTATTTCCTCGGTGCCGACCTTCGTCATCGACGGCCGCTGGGCGATCTCCGGCGCCCAGCCTCCGGAAGCCTTCGCCCAGGCGCTGCGGCAGATCGCGGCGGAGCAGGGCATGGCAACCGGGCGCAGCGGCGACGACGCCTGCGGCGCGGACGGCTGCAGGGTCTGACCCTTCGATGGGGCGCGATGGGCGCCCCCCACCTGCGTCCAACGGCCGGTTCTGCGACAATGCGGCACTGCGCCATGCGGGCGCCCGTTGTGGAGAACGACCATGCTGCTGATCGGCGTTGCCGGCACTGAACTGACCGCCCAGGAACGCGACTGGCTGCAGCACGATGCCGTTGCCGGGGTCGTTCTGTTCACGCGCAACTTCGCCTCCCGCCAGCAGGTGAGTGAGCTCAGCGCCGCGATCCGCGAGGCCGCGCCGCGACCGCAGCTGATCTGCGTGGACCAGGAAGGCGGTCGCGTGCAGCGTTTCCGCAAGGGCTACAGCGATCTGCCACCGCTGCAGGAGATCGGTGCCGGCTATGCGAAGGATCCGGGCGCCGCGTTGGCGTTGGCCGAGCAGCACGCCTGGCTGATGGCCAGCGAAGTGCGCGCCAGTGGCCTGGACCTGAGCTTTGCCCCGGTGGTCGACCTGGGCCGCGGCAACCTTGCGATCGGCAACCGCGCTTTCAGTGAAGACCCGCAGGTCGTGGCTGCGTTCACCGCGGCCTACGTACGCGGCATGCACGCGGCCGGCATGGCGGCCACCCTCAAGCATTTTCCCGGCCATGGCACGGTGCTGGAAGACACCCATGTCGATACCGCGGTCGATCCGCGGACGCTGGACGAACTGCGCGCGCAGGACCTGGTGCCGTTCCGGGCTGGTGTTGCCGCCGGTGCCGATGCCGTGATGATGGCGCACGTGATCTACCCGCAGGTGGCGCCGGAACCGGCCGGCTATTCGCCGCGCTGGATCCAGGAGGTGCTGCGTGGCGAGCTGGGCTTCCGCGGCGTGGTGTTCTCCGACGACATCGGCATGGCCGCTTCGCACCATGCCGGTGGCGTTGCGGCGCGCGTGCACGCGCACCTGGATGCCGGCTGCGACGTCGTGCTGGTCTGCCATCCGGAGCTGGTCGATGAAGCCCTGCACGCGGTGCAGGGACGCTCCCTCAATACCGCTGCGCTGCTTGGCCTGCTCGGCCGCGGCGCGCTTGGCTGGGATGGCCTGCTGGCCGATGCCCGCCATGGCGACACTCAATCCCGTCTGCTTGAAACCCTTGGAAGAACCGTCTGATGCCGAACCTCACCATTTCCCAGGCCCTGGCCCAGGCCGACCTGCTGGTTGACCGCCCCACCATCGACAAGGCCATCGCCGGTATCGCCGACGCCATCGCGCGCGATTACAAGGGCGAGGTGCCACTGTTCCTGTCGATCATGCACGGTGCGCTGCCGTTCGCCGGCCAGCTGGCGCTGGAGCTGGGTGCGCGCGGCCAGGACGTGCAGTTCGATTACCTGCACGCCACCCGCTATCGCGGTGAAACCACCGGCGGCGACCTGGTGTGGAAGCACAAGCCGGCCACCGCGCTGTTCGGCCGCCGTGTGCTGCTGGTCGATGACATCCTCGATGAGGGTTACACCCTGCAGGGCGTGCGCACCTGGTGCCTGGAACAGGGCGCGACCGACGTGCGCATCGCGGCGATGACAGTGAAGAAGCATGATCGCGGGCTGCCGGATGTGACGGCTGACTATGCCGGCATCGAACTGCCCGACCGTTACGTGTTCGGTTTCGGCATGGACGTCAACGAGACCCTGCGCTGCGTGCCGGCCATCTACGCGATGAAGGAATAACAGGCACGGCCGTCCGCGGCCGTCCTTTGCCGCCGCCGGCATCCTCGGGTGCCGGCGTTCGTCTTTCTCTGGAGTGCTTTCGATGCAACAGATCGCCCTGGCCGTGATCGGCGGTACCGGTGTCTACAACCTGGCCAAGCTCGACGATGTGCAGACCCACGAGGTCGAGACCCGCTTCGGCCGTCCCTCCGGTCCGGTGCGCGTGGGCACGCTGCTGGGTAACCGCGTGGCCTTCCTTGCGCGCCATGGCGAGGGCCACTCGCTGCCGCCGCACAAGATCAACTACCGCGCCAATCTGGCTGCGCTGCAGCAGATCGGCGCCCAGCGCGTGCTGGCGCTGAACACCGTCGGGGGCATCACCGAGCAGGTCGGGCCGCGCGTGCTGGCCTGCCCGGACCAGATCATCGACTACACCTGGGGCCGGATCAGCACGATCTGTGAAGAAGAGGGTACCGAGGTGCTGCATATGGACTTCGGCCACCCGTACACGCCGATGCTGCGGAGCAAGATTCTGGCCGCAGCCAAAGTGACGGGTGTCACGGTCCATGACGGTGGCTGCTACGGTGCGACGCAGGGGCCGAGGCTGGAAACCATCGCGGAAATCGCCCGTATGCGGCGCGATGGCTGCGATCTGGTGGGCATGACCGGAATGCCCGAAGCCGCGCTGGCGCGGGAGTTGGGACTGGATTACGCATGCCTGGCGATCGTGGCGAACTGGGCCGCGGGCTGTGGTGATGGCGAGGAGATCACGATGGCCGAAGTGCTGGCCAATGTGCAGGCGGCGAGCAATGGACTTCCGGAACTGATCGGCGAATTGGCACGGGGGTGATTGTCTTCGCCGAGCAAGCTTTGCATACTCAGCCGGTACGCGGGTTCAGCGTACACCACCCATTCATTGCATAAGGTCTCGCATCACCATGCCGAACGGTACCGTCAAGTGGTTCAACGACGCCAAGGGATTTGGCTTCATCTCGCCGGAGGATGGCAGCGCCGACGTGTTCGCGCACTTCTCCGCCATCAACTCCAAGGGCTTCCGCAGCCTGCAGGAAGGCCAGCGTGTCACCTATGACGTGACCCAGGGCCCGAAGGGTGCCCAGGCTTCGAACATCACGCCGGCCGAGTGATCCACTCGACAGTGCGTTGAGAACCCCGCTCCGGCGGGGTTTTTTTTTGCGCCCATCGGATGGGGCCGGTTCCAAGCCGCGCGCGGGCGGGCCGCCCTGTGGGCGAAGTAAAGGAGGAGGCGACGGTCGAAGGCCGGCGCCGGGGGACATTCGCCGGCAGGGCGGCCCGCCAGCGCGCGGCTTGGAGAACGATCCGGATTCGGCTGGGGCACAATGTGCGGATGACGGAACGACTTCGTATTGCCGTGATTGGATACGGCACCGCTGGCCAGGCGATGGCCATCCTGCTGACCCGCGACGGGCACGACGTGGAGATCTTCGAGCGCGTGCCGACCCCTGGGCCGGTCGGCGCTGGTTTCCTGTTGCAACCCAGCGGCCTGCAGGTGCTGTGGCAGATGGGACTGCTGGATGCCGTGCGCGCGCATGCCGCGCCGGTGCATCGGCTTTATGGCGACACGCCGTGCGGGCGTGCGGTGATGGACATGGGCTATGGCGGCCTCGATGTCCGCCTGCACGGTCTGGGCATGCAGCGCGGCGCCTTGTTCTCGCTGCTGGACCAGGCCCGCGATGGCGCCGGCCAACTGCATGCGGGGACCACCATCGACGCGGTCGATACCGCGAGCGGTCAACTGCGCGACACCGAGGGCCGCATGCATGGCCCGTTCGACCTGGTGGTGGCGGCCGACGGCGCAGCGTCGTCCCTGCGCGCAACCATTGCCGGCGGCGCTGGCCTCGACCGCATCTATCCGTGGGGCGCATTGTGGTGCCTGCTGCCGGCCGGGGAGTGGCCGCACCTGCAGCAGCTGCGCCAACGCTACGTCGCCGCGCGCAAGATGATCGGCCTGTTGCCGGTGGGCACGCGTCCGGGTGATGACACCCCGCGCCTGAGTTTTTTCTGGAGCCTGCCACGCGCCGACTTCGCGCGTTGGGAAGATGAAGGCATGCAACCGTGGCTGCAGGAACTGCATGCGCTCTGGCCCGAGGCCAGCGCACGCTTCGATCACCTGCACGATGCCGGCCAGCTGTCGCGGGCGGTTTACCGCGACGCGGTGATGACCCGCTGGCATCAGGGGCGCATGGTCCTGGTCGGCGATGCAGCGCACGCGATGAGCCCGCAGCTGGGGCAGGGGGTGAACATGGCGCTGCTCGATGCGCTGGCGCTGCGTGACGCGCTGCGCGTGCATGGCGCTGGTGAGACGGCACTGCAGGCCTACCAGGCGCAGCGACGTGCGCATGTGGCGGTGTACCAGCGCTGGAGCCGCTGGCTGACGCCGCTGTTCCAGTCCGACCGCGATGCGTGGGCCAAGGCGCGCGATGCGCTGCTTGGCCCGATGGGGCGGCTGCCGGGGGGGCGCGGGCACATGCTGCGGGTGCTCAGTGGAACGCAGCACGGCTGGTTCGGTTCGCTTGCTCTGGATCCAGCGTTCCTCGAGGCCTTGGCCCGGCCGCCCGTTGCGCTTGCCACGCAGGCTGCCACGGCGGCTGCGTGAATCGCATCATCACGTGAATTAACGGTTACCTCACCGCGTCTGTGCGACAAGAGTGAAGCACGCCACAGCTGCGTCGCCCGTTTTCCTCTCCGTGATCGAACATCGCGTGGCCCGGGTGGCGCCGCCGTCGCGGCCTGCTGCGGCCCGGATGTGCTGCGAGTTGACGAGGAGGACGCCATGTTGTTCGCGGTCGAAGAGCTGGAATCGGAAATCTGCAAGCTGCGGGGATTGCTGCAGATGCTGCACGAGGACCAGCCCGACGTTCTGGAGGATGTGTTCGAGTTCCATGTTGGCAGCCTGATCAGTCATGCGCTGCCGGAACACCACACGCACATCCGCGCCTGCGCGCAGGAAATGCTGTCGGCCGTCCAGGCACTGCCGCGCCGGCAGAGCAATGACACGCCCGATTTCCACCTGATGCCGGCGCTGGTGGGCATCCGGCCGGCCTGACCGTCGCGCCCGCTGGCCTTACCGGGCAGGCATCGCCACCAGACCCTGTTCGACACAGGCGATGCGCCGTTCACCCTGCGCCGGTGCGATGACCCAGCCGCCGGTGAAGGCGGAGAATGCCGGCAGCACCGTCAATCCTTCGCGGAGCCAGAACGCCGGAAAGCGACGGCGCAGCGCCGGCAGCGCGATCTGCGGATGGATATGGCCGGCAATGACGTGCGCCGCGAGCACGTGCCGTGGTTCATGGCAGAGCAGGAACGCGCCCAGCTGCACCTCGTCATGCAGTTCCACCTGCAGCGCCGCGTGCGGCAGGTGCCGATCATGATTGCCGCGTATCACATGCACCGCCAGCGCGGGGTGCTGCTCGCGCCATCCCAGCCATTGCCGGTACCACGCCGCGCGATGCGCCGGCCCATGCAGCACATCGCCCAGTATCCACAGCTCGCGGCAGGCCCTCGCCTGCACCAGCCTCTGCAGGCGCTGCAGGTCGTCGCGGGTGCCGCCGGACGGCAGCGCGATGCCGGCGCGGCGGAACAGGTCGGCCTTGCCCAGGTGCAGGTCGGCGATCAGCAAGGCCTGCCGGGCCGGCCACCACAGTGCCCGGGCACCGAGCAGCAGCATGGGTTCACCGCCCAGCGTCACTGCCAGCTCATCGGCCATGGCGTCGCTCCAGTTGCTGTGCAGCACGCAGCACGCGGGTGCGCCAGTCTTCGTTGCTGAACTGTCCTCGCAGGCGCTCGGCCCACAGCGGGAAGCCCAGCGGTGTCAGCGAGGCGGGATGCTGCAATGACAGTGACTGCGTGCCGATGCGTTCGAGCACCTGCTGCAGGCCCGGCAGATCCAGGCTGTCCTGCAGCACTTCATGCTCGGCCAATGCCAGCAGCAGATGATCGGGGTCGTGCTCGCGCAGCACGTCGTACAGCAGTCCGGCCGAGGCCTGCAGCTGGCGCAGCGAGCGCGGCGCGCCACCGGGCAGGCTGGGTACCAGCAGGCCAGCGACGCGTGCGATTCCGCGGAACTGGCGTCGCGCGAGCTCGCCCAGATTGACGGCGGCACGCAGGTCCTCAAGCAGCTGATCGGCCGCGAACAGTTCCTTCCATTGCTCCGCCTCCAGCTCGATCGGCTGCGTCGGTGCCAGCACCAGCCCGTGGTCATTGACGGCATAGCCGATGCTGTTGCGCTGCCGGCGCGTGCAGCGCAGCGCCAGCAACGCCGCCAGCGCCTCGTGGATGTGGCGTCCGGCAAAGGGATAGACGAACACGAACTGGCCTTCGCGGCGCCGCACGTCCTCCAGCAGCAGGTGCGCAGGCGATGGCCGGGCAGACAGGCGTGACTGCAGTGCCATCAGGGCGGCCAGCCAGCGCGACTCGGCGCTGTCGTCCGCGCCGGACAGCACCGCTTCCAGTTCGCGCCCGAGCGGCATCGACAGGGGCAGCTGGCCGCCCTGCCAGCGCGGGACGGTGCCTTCACCGCCCTTGCGGGCCAGGCGCACATAGGCGGTCATGTCGCGCAGCTGCACCAGCTCCAGCATGCGCCCGGCGAACTGGAATCGATCGCCTCTGCGCAGGCGGCTGGCGAACTGTTCTTCCACCGAGCCGAGGCCACCGCCGCGCAGGAACTGCACACGCACGGCGCCATCGCTGCTGATGGTGCCGATCGACAAGCGATGGCGCAGGGCCTGGCGGCGGTCGTGCACGCGATGCTGGCCGTCCGCGTCGAGCACCACCTTGTGGAAGTCCGGGTACTGCGCCAGTGCCCGTCCCCCCTGCACGATGAAGTCCAGGACAGCCTGCCATTGCGCGTCGCCCAGGTGCGCGAATGCATGCGTGCGCCTTACCTGCGCCAGCAGCGAGCGGCTGGTGAATCCCCCCGCCAACGCGCGGCTGACCGCATGCTGGGCGAGCACGTCCAGCGACAGGGTTGGCGGTCGCCTGGCTTCAACCACGCCGTCGCGCAGCGCGCGGCGGACGGCGGCGTACTCGGCCAGTTCCAGCGCATGGCTGGGCACGCACAGGATTCTGCCGCTGGCACCGGGGCGATGCCGGGCACGGCCGGCGCGCTGGCGCAGCCGCGCCACGCCCTTCGGGCTGCCGAGCTGCAGTACCTGGTCCACTTCGGGAAAATCGACGCCCAGATCCAGGCTGGAGGTGGCAACCACGCAGCGCATCACACCGGCGCGCAGGCCGTCTTCCACCTGCTGCCGCAGTGCGGGGTCCAGCGAACCGTGGTGCAACGCCAGCGTGGAGGCATCCTCCGGCCACACCGCTGCCAGCGCCTGGTGCCACAGTTCGGCCTGCGCCCGCGTGTTGGTGAACAGCAGGCTGCTGCGCGCGGCCATCAGTGCTTCCAGCACGCGCGGAAGCTGCGCCAGGCCAAGATGTCCGGCCCAGGGAAAGCGCTCGCCCGGTGCCGGCAGCAGGCTGCTGACGGTGACCGGACGCTGGCGCGTGCCTTCGACGATGGGTGCGTCCGGCCTGTCCGGCAGCAGCACGTCGCGCGCCTGCGGCAGATTGCCCAGCGTGGCCGACAATCCCCACAGCTGCAACGTGGGCGTGGTGTCGCGCAGCAGTGCAAGATTCAACTGCAGCAGCACGCCGCGCTTGTTGCCCAGCAGTTCATGCCATTCGTCGACCACTACGCAGCGCAGCTGATGCATGCGTGGCAGCGTGTCGGGGTAGGTGAGCAGCAGCGCCAGTGATTCGGGGGTGGTCACCAGCACGTCGATACGCCCTTCGCGCGCCAGGCGCCGCTCGCGCTGGCTGGCGTCGCCGCTGCGCAGGCCCACGCGCCACCCGAGGCCCAGGCCATCGACGACCGATTGCAGTGCGCGTGCGGTGTCGCTGGCCAGGGCGCGCAGCGGGGTCACCCACAGCACCTGCAATGGGCGCACCGCGCTGGGGCGGGCGGGTGCGGGCGCGGGCGCGATCATCGCCTGCAGCAGCGGTCCGCCGAACATCGCCAGCGTCTTGCCGCTGCCGGTGGGGGTATGCAGCAGGCCCGATTCGCCTGCCAGGTAGTGACGCCACATGGCGCGCTGGAAGGGCAGGGGTTTCCAGCCGCGGCTGGCGAACCAGCCGTTCAGCCGCTGCAGGGCCTCGCTCCGCGTCATCGTGCCAGGGCCTGCAGCGTCGCCAGCTGATCGGCCTCGCTGGCCGGCTTGTCGTGGCGCCAGCGCAGGATGCGCGGAAAACGCACGGCGATTCCTGATTTGTGCCGCGCGCTGCGGTTGACCGCCTCGAAGCCGAGCTCGAACACCTGCTCGGCGCGGACGCTGCGTACCGGCCCGAAGCGCTCGCGGGTGTTGGCGCGGATCCAGCGATCGAGGGCGAGGATTTCCTGGTCGTCCAGGCCCGAGTATGCCTTGGCCACCGGAACCAGCGCATCGCCGTCCCATACGCCGAAGGTGTAATCGGTGTACAGCGTGCTGCGCCGGCCATGGCCGGCCTGTGCGTACAGCAGCACGGCATCGATTGTGAGTGGATCGACCTTCCACTTCCACCAGTCACCGCGGCGCCGGCCGGACTGATATGCCGAGCTGCGACGCTTCAGCATCAGGCCCTCCACGCCGCGCTCGCGCGCCGCGTCGCGCAGCGCGGCCGCCCGTGCCCAGTCCGCGGCGGGCACCTCCGGCGACAGCTGGATGCGCGCATCGCCCAGCATGCCGAGCAGTTCCGCCAGCTGCACGCGCCGCTGCTGGAGCGGCAATGCGCGCAGGTCGTTGCCGTCGCGTTCGAGCAGGTCGTAGGCCAGCATGCGCACCGGCGTCGTACGCAGCGTGGTGGCGCCCGGCTTGCGGCGCTGGATGCGGGTCTGCAGGGCGGTGAAGGCTTTCGGAAGATCGGCCGGCTCATCCCAGGCCAGCAGTTCGCCATCCAGCACGGATCCCTCCGGCAACAGCGCGGCGGCCTGCTCGATCTCGGGGAACCGGCCGTCCAGGCGCTCTTCGCCACGCGACCACAGCGCCACCTCGCCGCGACGACGCAGGAGCTGCAGGCGGATGCCGTCCCATTTCCACTCCAGCAGCCAGTCGTCGATGCTGCCCAGGCGATCACCGGGCTCACCTTCCAGCGGCGAAGCGAGGAAGAACGGATATGGCTGCTGGCGGTCCAGCGGCAGTTCTTCCGGCGACAGCAGCTGTGCGAGCAGGGTGGGCGAAGGCACCCATGTGCCCAGCATGCGCTGCGCGATGCGCGCGATGTCCAGTCCGGACAGTTCGGCCAGTGCCTGCTGGACCAGCCGCTGCGACACGCCGACGCGCAGTGCGCCGGTCAGCAGCTTGTTGAACACCAGGCGCTCGTTCGCGGGCAGCTGGCGCCAGCCCTCGACCACGGCTGCACGTCGCTCGGGCTCGGGCTGATTGGCCACGGCCAGCAGATGCTGTTCGATCCAGTCGGCCAGAGGGCGGTCCGGCGCCGTCGCCGCTGGGTCGTCCAGCAGCAGGGTCAGTGTCTCCGCCAGATCGCCGACCTGCGCATAGCTGTCCTCGACCAGCCACGCAGGCAGTCCGGCTTCCTCGCCGATCCAGCGGCGTAGTTCACCGCTGGCAGCGATCTTCCGGCGCGCACCACCGACCTTGCCACCACTGAGCAGGAACAGGGCCCAGGCCGCATCGTGCGGGCGCGCGTGACGGAAGTAGTCGACCAGCGCCGCGCGCTTGTCCAGCGTCGCGGTGCTGCGATCGAGGCGTTGGTACAGCGCGGCGAAGGCCTTCATTCCTCGCTCCCGAAATCGGTGCGGAAAGCCTCCGCAGCGACACCGCGCTCGCGCAGGAACGGAATCAGCGCATCGGTGTTGCCATGGGTCGCGATGACGCGTCGTGCCCCGGTCTGCTCGATGGTACGCAGCAATGCGGGCCAGTCGGCGTGGTCGGAGATCACGAAGCCACGATCGACGTTGCGGCGCCGGCGGTTTCCGCGCAGCTGCATCCAACCGGAGGCGAAACCCAGCTGGTGGCGCCCGAAGCGGCGCAGCCAGGGCGTGCCGGCGGCCGAGGGCGGGGCGAGGATCAGCCGTCCGGCCGCATCGGCCTGCCGCCCCTGTTCGGCGACGGCGATCGTGTCCAGCATCGGTATGCCCGCAGCGCGATAGACCGCCACGCCATTGGCGATGGCACCGTGCAGCCATGCTGGCGGTTCGCCCAGTGCCAGCAGCTCGGCCAGCACGCGCTGGGCCTTGCCCAGTGCGTAACAGAGCAGGACGGCGGCTTCACCGCGCTGCGCGCATTCCTCGCGCCAGGACGCGATCTCGGCAGCCACCGCTGCGGTGTCCGGCCAGCGGTAGATGGGCAGGGCGAAGGTCGCTTCGGTGATGAAGGTATCGCAGGGCACCACTTCAAACGGCGTACAGGTGGGGTCGGGCTGGCGCTTGTAGTCACCGGAGGCGACCCACACCTGCCGGCCGTCATCGATGCGCACCTGCGAGGAGCCGAGCACGTGACCGGCCGGATGCAGCGACACCTGCACCCGGCCCAGCGCAAAGGGTGCGCCCTCGGCATGCGCCTGCAGCGGCACGTCGCCCAGCCGCCAGCGCAGGATCGGCGCGCTGCCCGTGCTGCAGTGGTATTCGCCCATGCCCGGGCGCGCGTGGTCACCATGGCCATGGGTGATGACCGCGCGCGGCACCGGCCGCCAGGGATCGATGTGGAAATCGCCAGCAGCGCAGTACAGCCCTTCCGGGCGCAGCACCACAAGATCGTCGTTGCCTGCCATGGCTGCACTGTGACGCGCGGCTCGTGCACGGGGTGAGAACCGGCCTGAACGCGGGCTTGGCGCAGCATGCGGCACAATCGGATCGCATACCTCTTGCCGCCGGATGGATCGCATGAGTGGACCGGGTTTCAGCAGCACTGCCCCCTTCGAGACCCATGTGGTGCTCAATCAGCCGCCACCGTTCGCCGGGCGCCAGCTGTGGACCGATGACGCAGCGTTGATGGAGGCGGTGCATCGCGAAGGCGCCGCAGCCTTCATCCCGCGCCTGGCGCAGTACGGTGCGCTGGCCGGTGACGAGCTGTACCGGCTCGGATTCGATGCCAACCGCGACCGCCCGCGCCTGCGCACCCACGACGCGCAGGGGCATCGCATCGATACGGTGGAGTTCCATCCGGCCTACCACCAGCTGATGACGGCCGCGAAGGCGCATGGCGTGGCCGGCTTGTCCTGGCATGAGCCGCAGCCGGGTGCGCATGTTGCACGCGCGGCGCTGAGCTATCTGCACCACCAGGCCGAGGCCGGTACCAGTTGCCCGTTGACGATGACCCATGCGGCGGTAGCGGTGCTGCGGTCGCAGCCGAACCTGGCCGAGTGGGCGCGCAAGGCCGCCGCACCGGTGTACGACCCGCGCGACGTACCGGTGGCCGACAAGGCCGGCATCACTCTGGGCATGGGCATGACCGAGAAGCAGGGGGGCTCGGATGTGCGCGCCAACACCACGCGTGCAGAGCCCATCGACGGCGAGCGCTATCGGCTGGTCGGCCACAAGTGGTTCTTCTCGGCACCCATGTGCGATGGCTTCCTCGTGCTGGCGCAGGCACCGGGCGGCCTGACCTGCCTGCTGATGCCGCGCCGGCTTGCCGACGGCGACCGCAATGCATTCCGCCTGGTGCGGCTGAAGGACAAACTGGGCGATTGGGCCAATGCATCCAGCGAGGTCGAGTTCTGCGGCGCGCAGGCGTGGCGCGTGGGCGAAGAGGGGCGTGGCGTGGCCACCATCATCGGCATGGTGATGATGACCCGCCTGGACTGCATGCTGGGTGCCGCAGCGGAAATGCGCATGGCGCTGGCGCAGGCGCTGCACCATGCCCGGTACCGCCGCACCTTCGGCCGGTTGCTGGTAGAGCATCCTTTGATGGCCAACGTGCTGGCCGACCTCGCACTGGAATCGGAAGCGGCGACGGTGCTGTCGATGCGCATCGCGCGCGCGGTGGACCATGCGTCCATCGATGCCGGCGAGGCGGCGCTGGCCAGGCTGGGCACGGCGCTGGGCAAATACTGGGTGTGCAAGCGGGCGGCGACCTTCGTCAACGAGGCGCAGGAATGCCTGGGCGGCGCGGGCTATGTGGAGGAGTCAATGCTGCCGCGCCTGTACCGGCAGGCGCCGCTGAACTCGATCTGGGAAGGCAGTGGCAACATCCAGTGCCTGGATGTGCTGCGGGCACTGGGCCGCGAACCGGAGACGCTGGCCGCGCTGCAGGGCGAGCTGTCGGCGGTGGCTGATCGCGATGCGCGCTATGCCGCTGCGCTGCAGCGATGGGTGACCGCCCCGGCACCGGAAGAGTCGCAGGCGCGGATGTTCTGCGAGCGCACCGCGTTGCTGCTGCAGGCGGCGCTGTTGCTGCGTGCACGCAGTCCGGTGGCGGATGCGTTCATCCGCAGCCGGCTCGACGGTGAACATGGATGGGTATTCGGCACCCTGCCGGCCGGGTTGGACCTGCCGGAAATCCTGGCGCGCGCGCTGCCGTAGCGTGGAATTCCGTAGAGCGCCGCAGCGTGGCTGCGGCGCTCTGCAGTACCGGACGCGGCTCAGTGCTTGGCTTCTTCCTGGGCCGCGTTCGCCTTGGCGTCATTTGCGACATCACGCGCCTTGTCGGCGACCTTCTGTGCGGCGTCCGCGGTCGCATCGCTGGCGTGTGCAGCGGCGTCGGTGGCGGCGACCTTGGCCTGGTCAGCGGCATTGGCGGTAGCGTCGGCCGCCTTGTCCAGCGCCTGCTGGGTGTCGGCCGCGGCCTGCTCGGATGCAGCTGCCGTCTTGTCGGCGGCCTCGCGGGTGGCTGCGGCGGCCTGATCGACCGCGTCACGGGCGGCGGCGCCTGCGCTGTCGGCAGCCTGCTGCGCATCCTGGCGGGCCTGTTCGGCTTCCGGGCCCTTGCAGGCGGCCAGGCCGATCAGCAGCGAGGCGGCCAGCAGGGACAGGGTCAGCGAGCGGATCTTCATGGCGGTCTCCGGTAGGGCACTGCGGCAATGGATGGGGACGCCAGCCTATTCACGCCCCTGTGAAGACGGGGTCGCGGAACGCCATGCAAAGAAAAAGCCGCTGGCGAACCAGCGGCTTTTCCAGAACAGCGTGAAGAAAGAAGTTATTACTTCTTGGCTTCTTCAGCAGCGTCCTTGGCCTGCTCGGCGGTGCCTTCGGCAGCCTTGGCAGCGTCCTTGGCCTGTTCAGCAGCAGCGTCGGTAGCGGCGCCAGCAGCCTGGGCAGCGGCGTCAGCCGAAGCGTCAGCAGCGGTGGCGGCGGTGTCGGCGGCCTGCTGGGCAGCGTCGGCGGTCTGGGCGCCAGCAGCGGCGGCCTGATCGGCAGCGGCCTGGGCTTCGGTGGCGGCTTCGTTGGCCGAAGCAGCGGCGTCCTGGGCAGCTTCCTGCTTCGAGCAGGCGGCCAGGGCCAGAGCCAGGGACATCGCGACCAGCAGCTTGTTGATGCTCATTGTGTGAATCCTCGTCGTTAGATTAGGCAACGCGCAACTGCGCGCCGACAACATGATGACAAGCCACGTTTGGCTGTCAAGCGATCCCGCATTCATTTTTGCGAAATCGCAGTTAAACCTTTTTAAATCAATTCGATGGCGATTGCGGTCGCCTCGCCGCCGCCGATGCACAGGGTGGCAATGCCGCGCTTGCCACCGCGCGTGCGCAGGGCGTTGACCAGGGTTACCACCAGACGTGCCCCGGATGCGCCGATCGGATGCCCCAATGCGCAGGCGCCACCATTCACGTTGAGCTTGTCGTGGGGAATGCCCAGTTCGCGCATCGGGGCCATTGCCACCACGGCGAAGGCTTCGTTGATTTCGAACAGATCCACCTGGTCCAGCGACCAGCCGGTCTTCTGCAGCAACGCGTGGATGGCGCCGATCGGTGCGGTGGTGAACCACTCCGGCTCCTGCGAATGCGTGGCGTGGCCGACGATGCGTGCCAGCGGGGTGATGCCGCGGGCCTTGGCGTCTTCCTCGGTCAGCAGCACCACGGCGGCGGCGCCATCGGAAATGCTGGACGAGCTGGCAGCGGTCACGCTGCCGTCCTTCTTGAACGCCGGGCGCAGGGTCGGAATCTTGGCGATGTCCGAGCGGCCGGGCTGTTCATCGGTGTCGACCTCGACCTCGCCCTTGCGGGTGGCCACCTTCACCGCGACGATCTCGTCGGCGAACGCACCGTTGGCCTGGGCCGCCTGCGCGCGCTTGACCGATTCGATGGCGTAGGCGTCCTGCTCCTCGCGGCTGAACTGGTACTTGTCCACGGCGCATTCGGCGAATTCACCCATCGCCTTGCCGTCGTAGGCGTTGACCAGGCCATCGTGGGCCATGTGGTCCACCGCCTGGAAGTTGCCGAAGCGGTTGCCGGTGCGCGAGTTGGGCAGCAGGTGCGGCGCGTTGGACATCGACTCCATGCCGCCGGCAACCACGACCTTCGCCGAACCGGCCTTGATCAGGTCATGCCCGAGCATGATGGTCTTCATGCCAGAGCCGCACACCTTGTTGAGGGTGCTGGCACCGACGGACAGTGGGATGCCGGCGGCGATCGCGGCCTGGCGGGCGGGCGCCTGGCCAAGGTTGGCCGGCAGCACGCAGCCCATCAGGACTTCGGAAACGTCGCTGGCCGGGACACCGGACTGCTCCAGCGCCGCGGCGATGGCGGCCGCGCCGAGGGTCGGGGTCGGCACACCGTTGAACTGGCCGAGGAAGGAGCCGATGGCGGTGCGTTTGGCGGCGGCGATGACGATGTTGGACATGGCAATCTCGTTGATGCGTAAGCAATGTTCGGAAAGGAGACCGGGGGCGTTGGATGCGCTCCGGTTTCCCGGCAGACTGCGTGGGGGTCGGCCCAAGTATAGAGGGTCGGGGATGGCTGCCGCTGGATGGCGCCGCATGCCCGCCGGGATGAAGGCGGGCCAACGTTCATGGGATGGAATCGATGGAACGCACGACGATGGCACGGTCGGTCCTGGCAGCGGCGCTGGCGCTGGCGCTGACGGCGTGTGGGGGCGGAGGTGGCGGTGGCAACGTGCGCGTTGACCCGCCGCCCACCACGCCGCCGCCTGCACCGCCACCGCCGACCACGCCGCCCCCGCCCAAACCGCTGGAGCCGGCCTTCGACGCGCACCTGTCGGTCACCGATGCGCGCGCCGCGCAGGCCACGGGTGCCACCGGCAGGGGCGTGCGCATCGGCATCGTCGATTCGGGCGTGCAGCGCACGGCCGCCGCGCTGAACGGGCGGGTACTGGCCAACCTCACCTACATCGATCCTGCCCGCAACAATCTGGGGGTGGACGATGTGGTCGGCCATGGCACTGCCGTCGCCAGCCTGGCCGCGGGCGCCGCGGTCGGGCGCTGGCCCGGCGGCATCGCGCCCGGTGCGCAGATCGTGTCGGCGCGGATCATCTCCGACAAGCCGCCGGCAGACGACGGCAGCGGCCAGGGCAATTCGTTCAGCGGCACCCTCGGTGTGGCCCAGGTGCACCGCGACCTGATCAGCTACAACGTCAAGGTGATGAACAATTCCTGGGGTGGTCTGTACTGGACCGACCTGCCCACCACCGCCCAGGTCGCCGGCGAGTACCGGCCTTTCGTCATCAATCACGGCGGGCTGGTGGTGTTCGCCGCGGGCAACGACGCGCGCAGCGAGCCCAGCAGCCTGGCGGCATTGCCGGGCCAGGCGGGCGTGGCAGGCTCGCGGCCGGCTGCGGATCTGGAGCGCGGCTGGCTGGTGGCCACGGCCGTCGATCCCTACGCGCCGGACACGCTGGCCGGTTACGCCAATGCCTGCGGCCAGGCGGCGCGCTACTGTCTGGCGGCGCCGGGCAGCGCGGTCTATCCGGATGACGCGGGCACCAGCTATTTCTGGAACTATGGCACGTCCTTCGCCGCACCTCTGGTGTCGGGCGCGGCCGCGCTGGTGTGGGAGCGGTACCCGTACTTCGACAACAACCTGGTACGGCAGACCCTGCTCGGCACGGCCAAGGACATCGGCGCTCCCGGCGTGGACCCGGTGTTCGGCTACGGCCTGCTCGACATCGGCAGCGCCATCAAGGGGCCGGGACGTTTCGACTGGGGCGACGTGGTTGCCAATGTCGACGCAGCATCTACCGGCTCGGTCTGGAGCAACGACATCGTCGGCAGTGGCGGCCTGGTCAAGCAGGGCGCCGGCGTGCTGGCGTTGACCGGCAACAGCAGCTACAGCGGTGCCACCCGCATCGAAGGCGGTGTGCTGTCGCTGCGCGACGGCGGCGTGATCCGTTCCAGCGTGAGCATCCTGCCGCAGGCCGATCCATCATCCAGCGGCCTGCAGTTCAATGGTGGCACGCCCCGCGTGGTCGGCAACGTGACCAACGGCAGCAGCGTGTTCCTGACCACCGCCAATACCACGGCGACCATCGAAGGCAACTACGTGCAGCAGGCTGGCGCACAGCTGATGATCGCGCTGGGGGCCAACGCGCTGCAGGTCACCGGCAGCGCCCGCCTGGACGGTGGCGTGCACGTCCACGGATTCGTCGATGGCTACGTGCCGCAGGACGGTACCCGGCAGGATCTGATCCATGCCGCAGCCGGCCTGACCGGCACCTTCAGCACCGCAGCCACATCCAGTGGCCTGCAGGGGCTGGCCCTGCTGCAGACCAGCTATGGCTATGACAGCAACAACGCATGGTTGAACCTGACCCGGATCAGTGTCACCACCGCTGCGCGCGGGCTCGATGCCGGTGTGCAGACAACGGCGGCGCGGCTGGAAGGCGCGTTCGTCGAACTGGACGGCAACCACGCGTTGCAGGATTCGCCATTCGGTGGCGCAGCGGCCGGCCTGCAGCGCAGCACGGGCCTGGCGGCAATGCTGGACAGCCTGTCCGGCAAGGCCCACGCGCGTGCCGAGGCGGCGACCTTCGACAGCATCGACATGTCGCGACGCGCGGTGGCCGCCCGTTTCGATCGCGTGCAGGCTCTGCCTGCGCTGCGCGGTGCCTGGCAGAGCACATTGGGTGAGGCAGGGCAGGGCAGTTTCGCCGGCAGCGCGACCGACAGCCGGGGCTGGATGGCCGGTCAGGACGTGCCGCTGGGCAGCCATGGCCTGCTGGGCATGGCGTTCGGTGAAACACGCAGCAACGGTGGCAGTGCCTTCAACGGTGATCGCGGTCAGGACCGCCAGGCGCAGGCGCAGCTGTATGCCGGCTGGAGCGTTGGACGCGGTTATGCACTGGCACAGTTCGGCACCGGGCGGTTTACCCGCGAACTGGACCGGCAGCTGCTGCTGGGTGCAGGTGCCTACGGCGTTTCCGCGCGCTACGGCGGTCGTTTCAGCAGCGCCAGTGTCGAAAGCGGCTATCGATTCGGCACCGCCGGCGCGTCGTTGACACCGTATGTCGGTGCCAGTGCCACGCGGGTGGATACCGCGGCGTTCAACGAGCGCGGTGGCTTCGGATTCGGCCTGCGGGGTGAAGCCAATCGTGCGCAGCGCAGCCAACTGCTGGCGGGACTGCGCGGCGAGCGCGGCTGGGGACGCTGGACGCTGCGCGGGCACGCCGAATGGCAGCAGCACCTCCAGGGCGGCGCCGGGGAGTGGCAGGCCAGCTTCGTCGGTGTCGACGCGTGGGCACCGTTGCCAGGTGCCGACTCGCCGCGCGGCAGCGCGCTGCTCGGGCTTGCACTGGAGTCGTGGTGGGGGCGCGGTGGCCGTCTGAGCCTGGGCATCGATCAGCGTGTCGGCGGTGATGACGCACGGCAAGCGGCGCTGCGTTACAGCGCCGGGTTCTGATCCATCATCGGGTTGCCGGCGCCCGGACGGGCGCCGTGCCGAGGCCCGGCCGGGGCGGTCAACCGCCGCGTAGATTGCCCAGGCGCGGGGTGCTGCGGCCCAGCGGCATCTTCAGCTTGCCGATCGACAGGATGCGGCTCTCGGCAATACGGTCGGCCGCACGCTGCGGCGCGATGTTCTCGCGCTGCGACAGTTCAAAGATGCGTGTCAGGTTGTGGTAGATGCTGCGGATCAGGCGCATCGCGCGCTCGCGGTTGTAGCCATCGATCTCCAGCGACACGTTCATCACGCCACCGGCATTGACCGCGTAATCGGGTGCATACAGGATGCCGCGCGCGTGCAGTTCATCGCCGATTTCCAGGCTGGACAGCTGGTTGTTGGCGGTGCCACAGATGATCTTGGCCTTGATCCGCGGCAGGGTGTCGGCATTGATCGAACCTTCCAGCGCGCACGGCGCGAAGACGTCGGCATTCACTTCGTGGATCTCGTCCGGCTTCACTGCTTCGGCGCCGAAATCGCTGACCGCGCGATCGACCAGGGCCGTGTCCAGGTCGGTGACATACAGCTTCGCGCCACGGTCGCGCAGCAGCTTGACCAGTTCCATGCCGATGTGGCCCAGGCCCTGCACCGCGATGCTGGTCTTGCCCACTTCCTCGTGGCCGAACTTGAAACGCATCGACGCCATCAACGCCTGCAGTGCGCCGTAGGCGGTGAACGGTGCGGGATCTCCGGAGCCGCCATGCACCTGGTGTACGCCGGTCACGAACTGGCTTTCCAGGTAGATGTTCTCCATGTCGTTGACGTCGGTACCGACGTCTTCGGCGGTGATGTAGCGGCCGCCCAGCGAATCGACATAGCGACCGAAGGCGCGGAACAGGACTTCGGTCTTGTCCGTTTTCGGATCGCCGATGATCACCGCCTTGCCACCACCGACATTGAGGCCGGCCAGCGCATTCTTGTAGGTCATCGTCCGGCTCAGCCGCAGCACGTCGGCCAGCGCTTCGTCGGCGCTGGCATAGGGACGCATGCGCACGCCGCCCAGGGCCGGGCCCAGGGTGGTGTTGTGGATGGCGATGATCGCCTTCAGGCCGGCGTCATGGCTGTGGCAGAACACCACCTGTTCGTGGCCGGTGGTGGCGAGGGTTTCGAATAGCATGGCGTCTCCGATGGTGCGAACGGCGGCGAACTGCAGCGAACGACCAGTGAACGGTAGGGTCCCAAAACAAAAAAAGCGACGTCGTCGGTGCAGGGGGACGGGTCGCGCGGCGCCATTCTAGTCCATTCCCCGGGCGTCTGCCGTCGACGTCGATGGGCACTGCGGGTTAAAGAAGATGAAAGCGCGGCCGATGCTGCGTCGATGGCCAGTGGCCGGATCGTGTGAAGAGACAGAGACGGGCCATGGCAAGCGCGGTACGACATCGACAGGATCACGGCCGGTGACGCTGGCCTGGGCACGCAGGGTGCGCCGCTGGCTTGCGTCGCTGACCGGCGCGGCGCCGTCACGTCTGTCGGCCGGGCCGCGTCAGGCGGTGGCCGCTGCGGCTGCCCGCCTGCAGGGAGACTCCCTGCCGCCGGGAGAAATCGCCGCGCACCTGCAGCGTGGCCTGCACGCGCTGGCGCTGTACCCGCGACTGGCCGGCGAGCCCGGCCCTGTCGATGCCGCCAGCGCCGGACTGGCGCAGGCGGTGGCGGACGCACTGCAGGATCGCGACTGGGCGACGCGGCAGCTGCCGCGCCGGCCGCAGCTGCTGCCGCAGCTGATCCAGACCGTCAACGATGATGCCGCTTCGGCACGGGTGATGGCGGCGATCATCGGCCAGGATCCGGTACTTACCGGCAACCTGCTGCGCATCGCCAACAGTCCCGCGTACAAGGTGCACGAACGCCCGGTCGAGAGCCTGCAGCGGGCGGTGACCCTGGTCGGCACGGAAGGCGTGCGGCAGATCATCAGCGCTGTGCTGGTGCAGCCGGTGATGCAGGTTCAGTGCGAGCGGTTCCCGCAGTTCAGCGCGATCACCTGGGAGCACGCCCTGCTGGCATCGCGTGCTGCTGCCGACCACGCACGCAGCGTGAACTCCGGCGATGCCTTCGCCGCGCAGTGGCTGGGCCTGGTGCAGGGACTGGGTGCGGCGCTGGTGATGCGCCAGCTGCTGCAGGAGGCCCAGGCGCGCGGCGAGGACGTGCAGCCGGCCCTGGCCCTGCAGCTGCTGCAACAGTGGTCGTTGCCGCTGGCCCAGCGGGTGGCCGCCGCCTGGGAGCTGCCCGACCCGGTGCACCAGACCCTGGCGGCCGACGCCTCGGGCCCTCTGGCCGACAGCCTGCGGCTGGGCAGCGCGGCGGCGGCGGCGAGCCTGCTGTGCCGGCATGGCCACTCCACCCAGGGCCGCATGCTGGCCCTGCTGGAGCAGCTGCCGTCGGCTCCGCCCCATGCGCTGCGCTGGATCTGGCGGCGCCTGCATGGGCGCAGCGTGGAAACACTGGACGATGCCCCGCACGAGGGCGAGGCCAGCGCACACTGAGCGCTACAGCTGCGATTCCACCGGCAGCCAGCTGATGATCCGCGACAGCCAGCGCTGGCGCTGCGTAGCGCCTGGCTCGTCCTCCACCCAGCGCGGCGGAGGCTCACGCTCCAGCCAGCGCAGCCGGTCGTGGTTGTCCAATGCCAGCCACCAGCTGTGCCGGGCGTCGGCCAGGCGCAGGTACTCGTCGCGCAGCTGCGCGCCCAGCACGGGGTCGTCGAACAGCACCCCCATTTCGGTGTTGAGATAGGCCGAGCGCGGGTCGAGGTTGAAGGAACCGACAAAGCCGCGGCGGTCGTCCACCAGGAAGGCCTTGGTGTGCAGGCTGGCCCCGCTGCTGCCGAACAGGCCGGCATCACCCGCCTGGCCCTGTGCCTTCAGCTCATACAGGTGCACGCCTGCGTTCAGCAGGGGCACGCGGTAGCCCATGTAGCCGCCGTGCACGGCCGCAACGTCGTTGGCGGCAAGGGAGTTGGTCACTATGCCCACGTGCACGCCGCGCGACGCCATTGCCGAGAGCCCGTCCAGGCCCTCGTTGCCCGGTACGAAGTAGGGCGAAATCAACAAGGCCTTGCTGCGCGCGGACTCCAGTTCACCGATCAGCCCGGTAACGAGCCAGCTGGCGCGATCGTCGTTGCGGTGCTTCATCGGCGGATCCGAGACGATGCGCACGGTGCTGCTCCAGTGCAGCGGCTCGGGGCTGGGGCGCTGCCTGTGGCGTGATTCGGCCACGCGCGCAAGGTAGGGCTGGGCAACATCGCGCTCCGCTTCATGGTCGGACTCACGCACCAGAAGGCGAAGCTGCGCGTCGGTATGGAAGGCCAGCGCCGATACCGGAATCGCCGCCGGGCTGTTCCAGTAGTCGTCGAATATCCGGTTCGCCTGTGCGACGGCAGGGCCGGCGACCAGCAGGTCCAGGTCCTGGAAGTTCACATCCGTGCGCGCGCTGAAATACTCCTCTCCGATGTTGCGGCCACCGACGATGGCGACACGGCCATCGGCGATCCAGCTCTTGTTGTGCATGCGGTGGTTCACGCTGAAGAAGCGCTGCACCATCTCCACCATGCGCAGGATGCCGCTGCGGTTGCGGAACGGATTGTAGAGCCGGATCTCGATGTTCGGATGCCGGTCCAGCGCCATCATCAGCGCGTCCTTGTCCTTGGCATTCATGTCGTCGAGCAGGATGCGCACGCGCACCCCGCGCTCGGCGGCGTCGTGCAGCGCTCTGGCCATCAGGTGACCGATCAGGTCGTCGTGCCAGATGTAGTACTGCAGGTCCAGACTGCGCCCCGCCTGCGCGGTGATCATCGCGCGTGCCGCGAATGCATCCATGCCATCGCCGAGGAAGGCCACGCCGGATTGCCCGGGGTGGGCCTCCTGCAGCGGCACGACCTGCTGGTCGATGCGGGTCTGTGCCGGTTGCAGCGGCAATACGTGCGACGGCTCACCGTGCGCCTGTGGCGTCAGGTGGTCGGCCAGCAGCAGTCCGGACAGGACCAACAGCAGGAGGATGGCGAAGATGATCGCAACGACGCGCAACAGGCGTCGCCACACAGGCGCAGGCGGGCTCATGGCCCCATGCTAGTGGATCGGCGTGCCGCGCGGCGGGGTAGCGTCAGAACCGTTCGTCGCTGCCCACGTAGCGCCACTGTCCCGGCGGCAGCGGGCCCAGTGCCACCCGGCCGATGCGCAGGCGGCGCAGGGCGGTGACCTGCAGGCCGGCGGCAGCGACCGCGGTCTTCAGGCCCTTGGCCGTCAGCCCCTTGCCGGCGAAGCGCAGCCGCTGCTCGCTCTGCCAGCTCACCTTGGCTCCGCCCGACTCCTGCTGCAGCCGGGCCAGCAGCCAGGGGCCCCGTTCCGGTCCGCCTTCTGCCACTTCGACCAGATACTCCTGTTCGGTGCGGCCGAGATTGCGCTGCAGGTGGGCCAGCGTGGCCGGGTCCTGGCTGACCACGACCAGGCCGCTGTCTGCCGCGGGCAGGGACGCTGCCAGCTGCAACCCGTGGAAATGGCGCTGCAGTGGCCGGATGCCGCTGGCATCAAGGGCGCTGTGGCTGTTGCTGCTGACCAGCGCACACAGGGTTTCGGCGGCAGCACCGGCCGGCTTGTGCAGCAGCATGCCCACGCGCTCGGCCTTGCTGTCGTTGGCCTGTTCATCGACCACGATCACCGCAGTGTCATCGACCGGGCGCTGTGGCTGTTCGACCACCTTGCCATCGACCGTGACCCAGCCACCTTCAATGTAGCGTCGCGCTTCGCCGCGCGGGATGCCGAGCAGGGCGGACAGGCGTTTGTCGAGGCGTATCGGTTCCATGGGCGGGCAGGTCGGGCAGGGGCCGCGCAGTGTAGCCCCTGCGCGCGGTCAGCGCTGGCTGCGGTTGGCCAGCTCGGTCAGGTACAGGCGGGTGTCGAATTCCAGCTGCAGGTAATCGGGCTCCATGTGCTGGCAGAGCTGGTAGAAGGCCTTGTTGTGGTCGGCTTCCTTCAGATGCGCCAGCTCGTGCACCACGATCATGCGCAGGAAGGCGGCCGGCGCCTGCCGGAACACCGTGGCGATGCGGATCTCGCGGCTGGCCTTGAGGCGGCTGCCGTGTACGCGGGAAATGGCGGTATGCGTGCCCAATGCATGCTTGATCACTTCCAGCGTGTTGTCGTAGCAGACCTTGTTGAGCGGTACCGACTTGCGCAGGTAGCGGTCTTTCAGCTCCTGGGTGTAGTCGTAGAGCTGGCGGTCGCTGCGCACCTCATGGGGCTCGGGATAGCGCTGCTGCAGCCACGGGCCGAGCCGGCCCTGCGCCAGCAGTTCGCTGACCTGGGCGACCAGGGGTTCGGGATAACCGGTGAGGTACTTCAGGACTGCCATGCAGGAGCGGCGGGGCGTCGGTAGAATGGGGCAACCAAGATTACACGCGGTACGCATCGACCATGGCAAAGCCCAACGCGCTGCAGGAACAATTGCTCAAGGCCGGCCTGGCCAAGAAGTCGCAGGCCAGCGCCGCCGCGCGCGAACAGGCCAAGGCGCGCCAGGGCAAGGCTGAATCGACGTCGGCCGAGGTCCAGCGTGAGGCTGAACGCGCCCGCGCCGAGAAGATCGAGCGCGATCGTGCCTTGGCCGCCGAGCGCAACGCACAGGCCAGGCTGGCCGAGCAGAAGGCGCAGGCGAAGCAGATCATCGCCGCCCATGCCGTGCCGCACAAGGGCGAGGACGAGTATCGCTTCAGCGATGGCAGCACGATCCGCACCCTGCTGATCGACCCCAAGCTGCGCAAGGCGCTGTCCGTGGGCGTGCTGGTCATCGTCGCCCAGGGCGAGGGTTACGCGTTGCTGCCCCGCGCTGCGGCGGAAAAGGTGCGCGAGCGTGCGCCGGAAGCCATCGTGGTCGACCATGGGCAGCCGGGCTCGACCGAGGAGATCTCCACCGGCAACGCCGAAGATGATGCCTATTACGCGCAGTTCCAGATTCCTGACGATCTGGTCTGGTAAGCCGCTGCCGGCGGCGCTGCCGCAGGCGTCCACACGGGCAGACAGGTAGCTGAAGCACGGGCCGGGCGGGGCACTGCCCGGCCTTTTCCGCGGGTGTATCGTCCCCATATCAGGCGACACACCTGCGGAGGACGGACATGGCTACCGGTTGGGCGGGAGACGGCGCGGTCCAGGACCAGATCGACGCGACGGTTGACGATGCGATCGCCCGCGCGCGGCGCCAGCTGCGCCAGGGCCCGGGTCTGGAGCACTGCGAGGAATGCGACGCACCGATTCCGTTGGCGAGGCGCAACGCCGTGCCCGGCGTACGGCTGTGCGTGGCCTGCCAGCAGGCGCACGATGAGGAAGAGCAGGCGCACAGCAGCTACAACCGTCGCGGCAGCAAAGACAGCCAGCTGCGTTGACGTGGGCGGCTCAGCCGTCGCCCTGGATGCCGCCCGGTGCCTGTGCCGGATCGCGCCAGCGGCGTACGGTGCGCTGGAAGAACAGGTTGTTTGGCAGCTGCAGCACCGTGCCTTCGTGGCCTTCGCCGGTCTCCTGCAACGTGGTGTAGATCAGGTTCACATCGATCACCCGGCCCTTCAGTCCAGGCTTCTCGCCGTTCTCCAGCACCTCGATGTAGTCATGCAGGCGGAACGGGCGGGTAGTGAAGATCAGCAGCGTGCAGAAGATGTTGGAGAGCACGCTCCAGGCCGCGAAGAAGGCCACCGCACCGACGGCTGCAAAGCCCGTGAATGCCGTCCACAGCACTGCCGGTGAGGCCCCCAGCAGGCTCAGGATGTACAGCAGTGCACTGAAATAGACCACGAAACTGGTGATGCGGCGCGCGCCCATCACCATTTCCGGCGGCAGGGTGTAGTGGTCGGCGAAGCGGCGGATCAGGCGGCGCGCCAGCAGCCGCAGCAGCCAGGCGGCCAGCAGGACCAGCGCGATCTGCAGGGCGATGCCCATGTTGTGCAGCCAGGGATGGGTCCAGGCCGGCAGGTGATCCTTCAGCGACAACATCATGGGGCGACAGCAGGTAGCGGTGATGGTCGTCGATGTTACCCGGCACGTGCCGGCGATTCGACCATCGGCCCCCACGCCAGGCACACCAGCTCCTGGCGCTGCTGCTGCAGGCAGGCCCGGCCGCGCTCGGGGTGGAGCTGCAGCGACAGGCCAAGCACCTGCAGCGCGACGCAGGCAGCGACGGCCAGCAGGGCGGCACACGATGGGCTGGACATGGCGGGCTCCCGGACGGTATTTCACGAAGGACCCTCCATGGATGCAGCGGCCGCCGAAAAGGTTGCATCGCGCCTGGCAGGAATCGGATCTAAACCTTTTGCGGGACTGGCGCATCCAAGGACTATGCTCGACACCACCATGCCCGCACCGCCTGCTGCCTCCGACGCCGTCGACGAACCTGCCCTGGTACGGGCGGCAGCCGGTGGCGATACAGCGGCCTACGAACTGCTGTATCGACGCCATGCGCCACGGGTGTTCGCCGTGCTGTGGAGGCTGTGTGGCGGCCAGCAGGCACGTGCGGAGGATGCGCTGCAGGAAGCGTTCCTGCAGGCGTGGAAGGCACTGCCCGGGTTCCGTTTCGAAAGCAGCCTGTCGACCTGGCTGCATCGTCTCGGGGTGAATGCCGCGCTGATGGAACTGCGCGGCCGGGCGGGAGGGCACGACCACGACAGCCTCGATGACGTGGACGGTGGCGTACCGGAGCTGGCCGTGCATGACCGCTGCGCCGGCACCGAGCGCGACCTGGAACGTGCGCTGGCGACGCTGCCCCCGCGGGCGCGTGCGGTGCTGGTGCTGCACGACATCGAAGGCTGGAAACACCAGGAAATCGCCGAGCAGATGCAGATGGCTGTCGGCAGTTCCAAGGCACAGTTGCATCGTGCACGTGGCTTGCTGCGTGCACGGCTGGGAGACATGACATGACGATGAACGACCCCGACTACGACCACGACCTGATCGCGCGCCTGCGCGCCTTGCCCCGCGAGCGCAGCGTTCCGGAGGACGGCTGGGCGCGGCTGTCGGCCAGCCTGCCACCGCGTGGGTCCGCTCCCGGACCGCTCCCGGCAGCAGGCACGGTGGTGGCGATGACGCCGCGTCCGCGACGGCGCTGGTGGCTGCCGGTGGGCGCGGCGCTGGCCGCCAGCCTGGCGGTCTACGCGGTGGCACCGTGGTGGCAGCCGCCGCAGGCCACGCCGGCGCCTTCCGGGCTGCAGCTGCAGGCCGCAGCGATGACCGAGCAGTACCAGCAGGCGGTGGCCTCCCTGCCGCAGGGTGGGGCAGCGGAGTGGCAACCGGCCCTGCACGAACTCGACCGCAGCGCGGAGCAGATCCGCGCGGCGATGGCGCAGGATCCACGTGCGCCGCACCTGCTTGGACAGCTCAAGCGCACCTATGCGCTGCGGCTGGAACTGACCCGGCAGGCGGCGCAGGCCGCCGCCGGACTGACAACCTGAGGAGACCCATGATGCGACCCCTTCTTTTCTGCTGCGCCGCGCTGCTGCTGGTACCGGCTGTGGCACTGGCCGACACGCGCGTCGACGAACGCCATGCACTCGCCACCGGTGGCCGGATTGAACTGAGCAACGTGGCCGGCAAGGTCACCGTGCGCGGCTGGGACCGCAGCGAGGTCCAGCTCACCGGCAGCCTCAGCGACGGCCTGCAGCTGCGTCAGGAGAAGAGTGCCAACCGCGTGCGATGGGAGGTGGAATATCCACGCCGCAGCAACAATGGCGGGGCCACCCTGGTGCTGAACGTGCCACGCTCGGCGGAACTGCTGCTCAGCACCGTCAGTGCGAGCCAGGACATCAGTGGCATCGATGTGCGCCGGCTGCAGGCCGATACGGTCAGCGGCAGCCTGTCCGCGGCAGGCCGCAGCGGCGACACCAAGCTCAACACGGTCAGCGGCAGCGTCACTGCCCGTCTGCAGACGCCGCGGCTGGACGTGAACACCGTCAGCGGCCGCATTGATGCGGGGGGAGGCGTGTCCGGCGACATCGGTGCGCAGACCGTGTCCGGACGCGTGGATGTCGATGCCGGGCGCATCCAGCGCCTGGCGGTGGAGACGGTGTCAGGCAGCATCGAACTGGCCGCTTCCGGTCTGGCGCCGGGGGGCCGCATCAATGTCGAATCGGTGAGCGCATCGGTCAATCTGCGGTTGCCGCGGGCGGTGTCGGCGCAGCTGTCGGTGAACAGCTTCAGTGGCTCGATCAACAGTGATGCCGGCACGGTGGAGCGGCCGCGTTATGGGCCGGGCAGCAATCTCGACACGCGGCTGGGGGGCGGTGACGGCGATATCCGCATCCAGTCGCATTCGGGCAGCGTGCGGGTCCGACTGGACCGCTGAGCACCGACCGGCAGGCCGCGGCGGCAGCGCCGCCGCGGTCAGGGAGGGTCAGCTGGCTTTCTTCAGCGCCCAGGTCGTACCCAGCACTTCGATCTTGCCACCGGCCTTGCGGAACGCGGCCAGATCAGACGCGATCGAGTCGCTGCTGACCACAGTACTGGCGGCTGCACCCTTGCGTTCGCTACGGATGCTGTTGTTAGCCTTCGCGGGGGTCTTTGCCTTGCGGGGCATGGTTGCTCCTGTCAGGTGGAAGGGGAGGAAAGCGCACAGGCATCGGCCTGGCGCAGGTAGTCCTGCCGCTCGCGGCGGCAGTCATCGCCGCCCATCGAAAACTGGCGGCAGATCGCCGGGCGCTGCGAATAGATCGTGCAGCGCAGGTGATAGGGATCGATCGCCGCGCACCAGCCTTCCTCGTTGCGCGCCATCACGGCCTGGCCGTGGGCGTCGCGCGCGAGGAACTGGCCGGGCACGTGGTCGCCGGGCTGCAGCAGTACCGGCAGCCGGCAACAGACCGCGTCACAACGGCGGCAGTCGATGGGTGCAGGTGCGGCGTCAGGTTGTAAGGCCACAGGGGCCTGGCGGGTGCCCAAAGCGGGTCTCGATGGCGGCTCGGGTGATGCGCGGCCATGAACGAGCCAGGAAGGCACGGCCGCAAGACCCGCGTGGCGGGCCGCGCTGCACCCGGAACACACACCGGCAGGGCCGATGGAAGGTACAGCTGTGGATCAAGCCTACCGAGAGTAGCAAACCCTGCGTAACGTTTTGTTAATCCCGGCTGGCTGCGGCCAGCGCCAGGCCCTGCACCACCCCGAGCGAGGGCTCCCCATGGACCATCCGGGCACCCGGAAACGCCTCCGCCACGGCCTGGCGCAGGTAGCCCGCACGGGACATGCCACCGGTCAGGAACACCGCGTCCGGGTCGCCGCCGATGTCGCTGCGCACCTGGGCGAGCAGCGTCCGGATCTGTTCCAGGTAGCCATGGGCCGCACAGGCCAGGCCCTCGGCACTGCTGTCGGCGTGCAGGTCGCGGCCGATGTAGTCCAGCGTGCTGCGGTGCGTGGCAGAACTGCTCAGGGCGATCTTGGCGCGCTCGACATCACGGTACAGGCGCGCCGTGTTGCCGGTGTCCTGCAGTGCCTGCAGGCGCGGGCCCCAGGGTGCGTCGACCGCCTCGTAGTTGTGCTGGCGGAAGTCGCGCTGGCGGGTCATGTCCTGCACGGTGGCGGCTTCCACGTAGTGGTGGGCGGGCACGCGGGTGATGCCACGACCGAACAGCGGCATGTAGCTGGACAGACTCAGGGCCAGATCGATGTCGGTGCCGCCACGGGCGATGCCCCACGCACGGTGGATATGCGGGGGCACCGGTCCTCCCACTTCGGCATGGGCGATGTCGGTCGTGCCACCGCCGATGTCGACGATCACGGCCCGGTGCCGTGTCGCGCTTCCGGCGTGATAGTGCATCGCCGCTGCGGCAGGTTCTTCCAGGAAATCGATGTGGTCGAAGCCGGCCTGCGCCGCTGCCTCGCGCAGGATGTCCAGCGCCTGCGCGTTGCCGGCCTCGCCGATCGAGCTGCGGAACTGCACGGGGCGGCCGAGCAGGGCGGCGCGCAGCGGCTGGCCAAGCTGGGCGCTGGCGGTCAGGCGGATGTGCTCAAGGATATGCGCGGCAATGCCGGTGATGGTCTGCTTCGCGCGTGGGTGCAGGTTGTAGCCGAGCATCGACTTGGGGCTCTGCACGAGGTTGCCTTCATGCTCCTCGAAATAGGCTTCCAGCGCGTCATCGCCGTAGATCGCGTTCTGCAGCAGGTCGCTGGCGCTGCGCGCTTCGCGGGCACGGGCCTCCATCCATTCGCGGCGCAGTGCGCGCAGTGCTTCGCGGCGCAGTGCCTGCGGCGGGCGCTCCTGGCCGGCAGCGCGGGCGGCACGCGCCGCGCTGTCGATCATCTGCTCCAGCGCATGCTGTTGGCTGGCATCGGGCTGGAAGTCGTCCGGATCGGGTACCACGCCGGGGAAGTAGACGCTGGTGCGGAACTGTTCGGCGTCGCCGAAGCGGATCGGCAACAGGCGGCCCTCGTGCACGATGGCGGCGGCAGAATTGCTGGTACCGAAGTCGATGCCGAGGCGCATGCGGAATTCCAGGGACGGACGAGGGCCGCGCACTCTGCTGCAGTTTGCGGTCCGCTGCAAGCGCCTGCCGGCCGCGTCGCGCCGGCAGCGGGTGCGGCCGCGGGAGAACGGGTGAAATGAGCGGGCGGTTACAATGGCGGCCGTTGATTCATTTTGAGGTACTTGCAATGTCGTCCGTTCCCGCCTGTCCGCAGTGCACCCTGGAAAACACTTATGCCGATGGCGCGCTGTGGATCTGCGCCGATTGTGGCTTCGAATGGACCGCCGAGGAGGGCGCGGGGCAGGCGCTGGTCGTGCGCGACAGCAACGGCAACACCCTGCAGGCCGGCGACACCGTTACCGTGATCAAGGACCTGAAGGTCAAGGGCTCCTCGATTCCGCTCAAGCAGGGCACGGTGATCCGCAACATCCGGCTGGTCGAGGACGATGCGGAGCACATCGAAGGCAACTCGGACAAGATCAAGGGCCTGGTGCTGAAAACCTGCTTCCTCAAGAAGGCCTGACCGGCCCTCAGCGCCTGGCCTGCTGCTGCGCCCGCCAGCGGGCCAGGCTGTCCAGCTTGGCCTGGTAGCGGGCCTGCTGCGGCGCCCCGCCGAGTTCCTGGGCCCGTGTCAGTTCCTTGTCGGCGCGGGCCAGCTGGCCGGCGAGGAAGTACACCCTCGCCAGGCCGAAATGGAACTGGTGTGCGGCATCGTACAGGCGCACCGCCCGGCGGTAGCAGCGGATGGCCTCGGCCAGGTCGCCCGCGCGTTCGGCGCGGGCCCCGAGCATGTACTGGGCAAACGGATCCTCGCGCTGCACGGCGCGCAGGCGGCGCTCCAGCTGCTGCGCTGCTGCCACCAGGCCCAACCGCCGGTAAAGCGCACTGGCGTTGTTCAGTGCCGCATCCTGACGGCCATCCAGGCGCAATGCCATTTCCAGCGCACGCCGCGCGCCGGCGGTGTCTCCCTTCCGGTTGTCCAGCACGCCCACGTTGTTCCAGGCCGGTGCGAATCGCGCGTCCTGCGCCACTGCGGCATCGAAGAACACCCGGGCACCGTCCAGATCGTCGCTGGCCATGCGTTCGGCGCCACGGTTGTTGTAGAAGTGCGCCAACGCACGGGCACGGTCGATCGGCTGCGGGCCGTGGCGGTCGTACAGCACGTTGCGGTCCAGATCGACCGTGCCGAAGCGGCCGCCGACGTCGACCCCGGCATTGACGTGGCCGACGCTGTAGACCACGCCCTGGTCCTGGTCCTGATACCAGGACACCACGCTGCCGACTTCCTGCACCCGGGCCTGGATGCCGGCCTCGCGTGCAAGCGACACGAACAGCAGCGTGAATGCCAGGCAGTTGGCGCGGCGGTACTGCCAGACCTCGCCGACGGTATAGGTCGCGTCGGCGTCGTACTGCAGATCCAGTCCCTGCCGATCGAAGATCATCTCCACCAGGGCCTGCAGGCGCTGGTCGCGCGAGTGGCTGCGCGCGATCACCTGTCGGGTCAGCATCGCGCGCAGCGCCGGCGGAATCGCCAGTACTTCGTCTGCGGTCGGCACGCTTGCCGGCGCGGGGAGGTCCTGACCGGATGGTGCGGCGGCAGGACCGTCCAGGGCGACGGCGGCCGGCGCTGCCAGCGCGAGCAGGGCGAGCAGCAGGAATCGGGTGGCAGGACGTTGCATGGCAATTCCCGGCAGCGGCGGGCGCATCCGCCTGCTGCCGAGTGTAGTCCTGCCCGTGCGCCCGTGCATCGACCGCCGGTCGGCAGCGCGGTCATCCACAGGCGATGTGGACCAGCGCTCGGCAAAGCTGTGGACAACTGTGCTCCGCCCTTGCCGGACGGCGGCTGTGAGTGCGTGGTGAATTATTGTCCAGCTTGCTGGCCGGGGCGTCTGGCGGGATCATGCCGGCATGGACTTCGCCCCGATTCCGCTCGATCCGGCGCAGTGGCAGGCGTTGCAGGACCGATATGCCACGCCGCCACGCGCGTACCATCACTTCGGCCACGTGCGCGCTGTGCTGCAGCACTGCCAGGACGTCGCCGATGGACCGGGTTGGCGGCAGCCCACCGAGGTCTTTCTGGCCGCGCTTTACCACGATGCGGTCTACGAGGCGGGGCGCAAGGACAACGAGGCACGCTCGGCGGCACTGGCCGTGCAGGCCATCGCGCAGGAGCCTGCGCTGGCGGGCATCGACGCCGCCCGCGTCGAGCAGCTGATCCTGCTGACTGCCCGTCATGGCGAACTCGGTCCTGCGGATGTCGACGCCGAAGCGGCGCTGTTCCTGGATTGCGACATGGCGATCCTGGGCGCGCCTGCACCGGTGTTCGATGCCTACGATCGCGGTGTGGCCGAGGAGTACCAGGGGGTGGTCCCGGGTTTCCTGTACCGCGCCGGCCGCCGCCGCTTCCTGCAGGGGCTGCTGCGCGCACCGCGGATCTTCCTCAGCGACTTCTTCCACCAGCGCCTGGATGCCGCGGCACGCGCGAACCTGCGCCGCCGGCTGGACACCTGAGCGGGGCAGTTACACTGGCGGCCTGCATCTGCAAGGTAGCGCCGCCCACCGTGTCCGTTCCCGATCCTGATCCCCGGCCGACCGCACCGGAAGAACCTGGTCCCAACGAGTGCTGCGGCAGCGGCTGCCCGCTGTGCGTACTCGATCTGTATGCCGAAGAGCTGCAGCGTTACCGCAAGGCGTTGGCCGAATGGAAGGCGCGCCACCCGGAGGCCATGCCATGACCGGAGCGCGTCCGGCTGCGCTGCTGGCCCTGGTGGCGCTCCTGCTGTTCGTGGCGACGGCCCTGTGGACGCAGTTCGCGCGCGCTGACCTGGATTGGATGCGCGCGACCCTGAGCCTGTACCTGCACGGTCCCTGGGGCCTGGCGCTGCGCGCCGCCTACTGCCTGCTGGCGGTGGCGATCGCCGCGCTCGGCATCGCGCTCTATCGTCACAGCGTGGGGCCCCGCCGCAGCGCGGCCGCGCCGCTGCTGTTCACCGTGTCCGCCCTGGGCCTGGCGACGGTCGCCATCGGCGACAGTTGGCTGCCGCAGGCGACGCCGCTGCTGGCGCCGCTGGTGCATGGCGTGGCTGCAAACACGGCCTTCCTGTGTGCCAGCGTCGGCATGCTGCTGCAGGCGTGGTACCTGCGTCGCGAGCCGGGCTGGCAGCGCAGTGCTGCCCTGCTGTGGGGCTGGGCCTGGCTGGCCTTCGCGTTGCTGTGGCTGCATGTGCTCTGGCGTGACGGGCCGCCGCGAGGGCTGGGGCAGAAGCTGGTGATCGCCGTGATCGTCGGCTGGCTGCTCTGGCTGGCTGTCACGCTGTACCGGCGCGGTCTGGCGCGCACACGCGCCTGAACCCTGGCCGCGGGCCTGGCGAACCGCCGTGACCGGTACGTGTCGTGCACGCGGTGGCGGCGTATCGTGTGCGCATTCCACTGGGGTAGCGACATGACGCGTGCAAGGTTGGGCAGGGCGATGGGACTGGTGATGGCGCTGGCGGCGCTGCCGGCGGTGGCCGCGGCATCCGTGCAGCAGGTCAGCCATGGCCGATTCGAGCAGGTGCCGGTGCATCTGCCGGCGGGAGTGCCACAGCGGGTGGTGATCTGGTTCCACGAAGGGCCCTATGGCGCTGCCAGCCTGGCGCCGATCGAAGCACTGCGTGCCGACGGTGCGCTGGTGGCGGCGGTGGATGTGGCGCACCTGCGGGGCGTGCTTGAACGCGAAGGCGACAGTACCTGTTCGTTCGGTGCTGGCGACGTCGAGAATTTCTCGCGCTGGGTGCAGGCGTTCCTGCACCTGCCGGGGTATCACCTGCCGCTGGTCGGCGGCGACGGTGAAGGTGCCGAGCTGGCCTACAGTCTGGCCGCACAGGCCGACACCCAGGTGTTCGCCGGCCTGCTGACCTCCGGTTTCTGTCCCGACCATGCCCACGAACGCATGGTCTGCGGAGACGGCGTCAAGCAGGGGCGGCTGCAACCGGCCGAATTGAACTTTCCCTGGTTGAATGCCATCGGCGATGTGGGCTGCAGGGGCCAGGGCGCGGGTCCATTCGTGCAGCAGGTCGCGATGGCGCGCGGGTTCAAGCGCAGCGCCCGCGGCGATGCCACGCCGGGACTGGTGGCTGCGGCGCGGGTGATCGGTGCGCAGGCCGGCATCAGCCTGGCACCGCCGCCGGCGGCGTTGAAGGGCCTGCCCGTGGTGGAAGTCCCCGCGCGCGGCGACGGCGATACGCTGGCGATCTTCGTCTCCGGTGATGGCGGCTGGGCGGGACTGGACAAGGACGTGGCATCGTCGCTGGCCGAACACGGCGTGGCCGTGGTCGGCATCGATTCGCTGCGTTATTTCTGGAGCGAACGCACGCCGGAGGGGTTTGCCGCTGACCTGCAGAAGATCATCGACCACTACCGCCAGCAATGGCGGCGCGACAAGGTGATGCTGATCGGCTTCTCGCAGGGTGCCGACGTGCTGCCGGCCACCATCAACCGGCTCGATGCCGGCAGCCGCGAGGCGCTCGCGCGCATCGTGCTGCTGTCGGTGGGGCGGAAGGCTGATTTCGAGTTCCATGTCAGCAACTGGCTGGGCGGTGGTGGCGATGGCCTGCCGATCGCGCCGGAAGTGGCCAGGCTGCCGGCGGCCAAGACCCTGTGCGTCTATGGCGACAAGGATGAGGACGCGCTGTGTCCGGACCTGCCTGCGGACGAGGGCGTGCGCAGGATCAAGTTGCCCGGCGACCACCATTTCGGTGGCGACTACGATCGTCTGGCCGAGGTGATCCTCAAGGGCGGCGCGTAATCAGCACGCGCCTGCAGGGGCAGCGCCGGGCCATGCCCGGCGCTCGGGCGGCTCAGCCGCGGCGTGGATCCAGCGAAATCAGGCGGGTGGCGTCCAGCAGGGCTGCCGGCAGGTGCATGCCACCGGGCGCTGCCAGGTAGCGCGGGCGCCACTGCGGATCGAACTTCGACTTGAAGCGGCGCAGGCCACTGAAGCCATAGAAGCGCTCACCATGCCGTGCCAGCAGGCCGGCAAGACGATTCCAGCGGCCCGCCAGGCGATGCTGGGCCAGCCCGGACAGCGGCGCCATGCCCAGCGAGAAACGCGCATGGCCCTGCGCCCGACCCCACAGGAACAGTTCGATGAACAGGAAATCCATCGTGCCTTTCGGCGCGTCATTGACGTGCCGCATCAGGTCCACCGACAGCTCGGCACCGGCCGGCGCCTGCCACAGGTTGGCGAAGGCGACGATCCGACCTTCGGCTTCGACCAGCGCGATCGGGAAACGCACCAGGTAATCGGGATCGAAGCTGCCCAGCGAGAATCCTTTCTCGTCACCGGACTTGTCTTCCAGCCAGGCATTGGAGATCGCATGCAGGCGCGGCAGCAGGCTGGGTACCTCTTCCACCGGCGCCACCCGGAACGACAGGCCATTGCGCTTGCCGCGGTTCCATGCCTGGCGCAGGTCGGCGCGTTCGCGGCCTTCCAGACCGAAGTCATGCAGCGGCACGATGGCTTCCTCGCCCAGCTTGACCAAGCCCAGGCCGAGATCCAGATAGGTCTGCCAGTAGGCTTCGCCCACCTGGTAGAACACCGGGCGCAGGCCGAGGCGGTCGGCTTCCTCACGGAAACGCCAGATCAAGGCACGTGCGACCTCCGGCGGGCCGACCGGATCACCCATCGCGATCAACGAGCCGCCGTAGCGCTGCATCATCACGAAGCCCTGCCGGGCATCGTCGCGCAGCACCGCCTTGTCGGCAGTCAGCACCAGGCAGGCCTGGGTGTCGGTGGCGCTGGCCAGCACCGGTGCCAACGCCTGCAGCGTGGCTTCGTCAGCGGCCGGCAGCGGGCTGCGCGTGCTGTGCAGCAGACGGGCGAGGCCGAACATCACCAGGGCGATGGCCACCACCAGCAGCGCACGCAGCGCACGCGGCGCGTTGCCGGACAGTGCGAACTGCCACCAGAGTTCGTTCTGGTACTCGACATGGCTGTACGTGAAGAACAGCAGCCAGGTGACCGCGACCAGGACCAGCCCGAGGTTGCGCAACCATGGCCACGACCACGCCTCATCCAGCAGCGCCCCCTGGCGGTAGAACTCACGGCGTGCAGCCCACAGTGCCATCGCGACCAGTACCGCCGATACCGCGATCAAGGGTTGGCCGCCGCGCAGCCACAGCGGCAGCGGCGTGATCACGCAGACCGCCATCGCCAGCATCCATGCGGCGTGGCTGCGCCGGGCCAGGCCCTGGCCGATCAGCAGCAGGGCGACACCGCCAAGACTGCCGATCAGGTGCGATGTTTCCAGGATCGGCAGCGATGCATTGAGCAGATGGCGGCGCGGGGTCGGCAAGGTGCCATCGATGACCAGGGCGGCGCCGATGCTGAAAGCCGCCAGCGCGATGATCTGCGGCAGCCAGGGGCGCAGCGCGTTCCAGCCGGCGCGGGTGGCGCCGGCGCTGGCGCGCAGCGGTCGCCGCAGTGCAGGCGCGAGCGCGAGCACGGTGGCCAGCAGCAGCGGCAGGACGTAGTAGGTGACGCGGTAGATCAGCGCGGCTGCGAGCACCGCCGCCGGTGCCACCTGCGGCAGCAGCTTGAGCAGGCTCCACTCGAACACGCCCAGGCCGGCCGGAACGGTCGAGACGAGCCCTGCCAGCACCGCCACCAGGTACAGGCCGACGAAGCCGGGAAGCCCGGTCGGCGTGGAGTCCGGAAGCAGCACGTAGAACGCTGCGCTGGCCAGCACCAGTTCGATCACGCTGAGCGCGGTGACGCCGAGCATGGTCAGCCGGTCGGGCAGCCACAGGGCGTGGCCGAACACACGGAACTGGCGTCCGTTGCGGCCGACCAGCAGCACCGTGGCCAGATAGGCGAGCAGGGCGGCAATGCCGACCGCGCGCACGGCGCTGGAATCCAACGGCAGCGCCAGCGCCGCCGCCGAAGGTTCCAGGCATAACGCCAGGCCGATCAGCAGCCATGCACCGAACATGAAGCCGAGCGTGCTCATCAGCACGACCTGGCCGATCTGGGCCAGATCCAGCCCGGCACCGCGATAGCCCCGCAGGCGCACCGCGCCGCCGGTCAAGGCCGCGAAGCCGACGGTCTGGCCCAGGGTGTGGGCGAGAAACGCGGTGATGCCGATGCGCGCGGGATGGACGCGGATGCCGCTGCGTCGCAGGCCGATGGCATCGAAGCCGATCAGGCACGCGTAGCTGGCCAGGCCGAGCAGCACGGTCAGCGCGATCTGCGTTGCGCTGAGTGCATGGAACGCCTGGCGGATGGCGCGGTAGCCATGTTCGTCGAACTCGCCGGCCAGGCCATGCAGGGCCAGGGCCAGGATCAGCAGGGGAACGAAGATGGTAAGCAGCCGCTTCCAGACCGGGATGGACGGAGCGGTTGCGGGATCGGAAGGGACGGTCATCGGCGCAAGGGTGCGGCAGGGAGGGCGAGGGCGGTGTCAACGCGGGCGTGGCGCATCGTGCGCCTCTCGAAGGCATTTGAACAGCGGTGGTGCAGGACACCCACCCGCCGCCGGTTTGGAGGACAATGCAGGCCTGATCACCCGCAGGAGCCACGCCCATGATGGAGCGTTACGACGTCGGACCGCGCATGTCCGAAATGACCGTGTACAACAAGGTTGCCTACCTCTCCGGCCAGATTCCGGAGGACACCAGCCAGGACATCACCGGGCAGACCCGGCAGGTGCTGGCCGAGATCGACAAGCTGCTGGCACTGGTGGCCAGTGATCGCCAGCATGTGCTGCGCGCGGAAGTGTTCCTGGCCGACATGGCCGACTTCGACGGCATGAACAAGGCGTGGGACGAATGGGTGGTCGAGGGTGCGACTCCGGCCCGTGCCACGGTCGAAGCCAAACTGGCGCACGCCGAGTGGAAGGTCGAGATCGTGGTGACGGCGGCCGTGCCGTAACGGCGGGAGGGTGTCAGCTCCCTTTCCTGCCGAAAGGGATCTGACACCGCTACCGTTCCAGCAGCACGATGCAGTCCACCGGACACGGTGGAATGCACAACTCGCAGCCCGTGCACAGGTCGGCGATCACGGTATGCATGTACTTCGCGCCGCCGACAATCGCGTCGACCGGGCAGGCCTGGATGCACTTGGTGCAGCCGATGCAGTCGGCCTCGACGATCACCGCGACCTGCGGCGCCTTGTGTTCGCCGCGCGTACGATCAAACGGCAGTGCCGGCACACCCAGTACCTGGGCCAGTGCACGCGCGCCGGCATCGCCGCCCGGAGGGCAGCGGTCCACGCCCGCCTCGCCGCGCGCCATCGCCTGCGCATAGGGGCGGCAACCGTCATAGCCGCATTGCCCGCATTGCGTCTGCGGCAACAGTCGGTCCAGGCGTTCGGTCAGCGGCGGAATCAGGCTCATGCGTGGCGAAGGCTGCGCGTAGGGATCATTTCAGGGGTTTGCCACGGAACCAGCGTTCGTGGGCCAGGGCCAGCATCGGCCGGTCCTCGGCGCTGTCGCCATAGGCGTGGATGCGCGTGTAACGCGACAGATCGAAACGGCGACGGATCTGCTCGACCTTGCGAGGACCGCAATCGCCGCCGTGGTAACGGCCGGTCAGGCGTCCGTCCCGGCTCTCAAGGCGGTTGCAGATCAGTTCAAGACCCAACGCCTCGCACCAGGGACGCAGGTACAGATCCAGCGAACCGGACACGACCACCACGGTGTGCCGCTGTTCCTTGTGCCAGCGGATCTGTTCCAGCATTTCCGGGCGCACCACCTCGGGCAGGAACTCGCGCGAGAAGCCGGTGGCCAGCGCTGCGATGTCGTCGGCGTGGCGCTCGCTGAAGGTGAGGCGGGTGACGCGGGCGCGGATGCGTTCGGCCGAGATCAGTTTCAGCCGGTACGCCGCCAGCCACGGACCCACCTTCCACCACGCCTGCGCAAGCTGCTCGGCGGTGGCCACGCGGCGCAGGAAGCGGCCATAGGTATCGCAGGTGGTGACGGTATGGTCGAAGTCGAACAGCGCCAGTTCCATTCCGATGCCTCCCGTGGTGCGTCCCGTCGTTGCCGTGACCGGCGGGCGCGACCGTGGCCGCACCCGCGCAGTGCATCAGCGGACCGGCATGCCCGGCTGCGCGCCGCTGTCGGCGTCCAGCAGCGCCAGCGCGCCGCCATCGAAACCTGCCGACAGGATCATGCCTTCACTCAGGCCGAAGCGCATCTTGCGCGGGGCCAGGTTGGCGATGAACACGACGCTGCGGCCGACCAGGGCTTCCGGCTCGCCGTAGCTGGCACGGATGCCGGAGAAGATCTGCCGCTTGCCCAGTTCGCCGGCGTCCAGCTCGAAGCGCAGCAGCTTGTCCGAACCCTCCACGAACTCGCACACCAGCACCTTGCCGATGCGCAGGTCGAGCTTGGCGAAGTCGTCGATGCCGATGTAGGCCGGTGCCTCGGCGCTGGCCGTTGTGGCACTGGCGGGCACGGCAGCCGCCGGCTTGGCAGCGTCGGCCTTGGCGGCGGGGGCAGCAGCGGTCGGCTGCAGGGTGTCCTTGGAGGCGTCGATCATGGCGTCAATCTTCTTCGGGTCGATACGGGTGAACAGCGGGGTGTAGTCGGTGATTCGATGGGCCAGCAGCGGCTGCGCCAGGTCGGTCCAGTCGGCCACTGGCGCGGCCAGGAACGCCTCGGCCTGGGCGGCGGTGGCCGGCAGTACCGGCTTCAGTGCGGTGGCCAGCACACGGAACAGGTTCAGGCCCTGGCTGCACACGGCCTGCAGCTGCGCGTCGGCGCCTTCCTGTTTGGCGATCACCCACGGCTTGACGTCGTCGATGTAGCGGTTGGCTTCGTCGGCCAGAGTCATGGTCAGGCGGATCGCAGCCGCCGGATCGTTGCGCTCGTAGGCTTCGCGGATCGGCGCCAGGCTGTCGACGAAGCGCTGGTACTGGGCGGCATCGGGCAGCTGCGCGGCGAGCAGGCCGTCGAAACGCTTGCTGATGAAGCCGGCGCAGCGGCTGGCCAGGTTGACGAACTTGCCGACGAGATCAGCGTTGACGCGGGCAACGAAGTCACCCAGGTTCAGGTCGAGGTCGTCGACGCCACCGCCGGACTTGGCCGCGTAGTAGTAGCGCAGCGCTTCCGGTTCCAGTCCTGCATCGAGGAAGGTGCGCGCCATCACGAAGGTGCCGCGCGACTTGCTCATCTTGGCGCCGTCAACGGTCAGATAGCCGTTGACATGCAGGCGGGTCGGCGCGCGGTGGCCGGTGCCGTGCAGCACCGCCGGCCAGAACAGGCCATGGAAATTGACGATGTCCTTGCCGATGAAGTGGTGCAGCTCGGTGGCGGTGCCGGCACGCAGGTGGGCTTCGAAATCCTCGCCGAGCGTGCCGCACAGGGTCTGGAAGCTGGACAGGTAGCCGATCGGCGCGTCCAGCCAGACGTAGAAGTACTTGCCCGGATGGCCCGGGATCTGGAAGCCGAAGTACGGCGCGTCACGCGAGATGTCCCACGCGCGCAGGCCGCCCTCCGCGTCCAGCCACTCCATCAGCTTGGCTTTCACGCCGGGCAGCGCGACGTCGCCGCCCAGCCATTCGCGCAGGAAGCTCTCGAAACGGCCGACCTCGAAGAAGAAGTGCTCCGAATCGCGGATCTCGGGCGTAGCGCCGGAGATCACCGATTTCGGCTCTTTCAGGTCGGTGGGGCTGTAGGTGGCGCCACAGACTTCGCAGTTGTCGCCGTACTGGTCGGCGCTGCCGCAGTTCGGGCAGATGCCCTTGATGTAGCGGTCCGGCAGGAACATGCCCTTGGCCGGGTCGTAGAACTGGGCCACCGAACGGCGGCTGATGTGGCCGGCAGCTTCCAGCTTCAGGTAGAACGCCTCGGTCAGCGCCTGGTTGGCCGCCGAATTGGTCGAATCGTAGTGATCGAAGGCCACGCCGAATTCGGCGAAATCACGTTCATGGCTGGCCTGGATGCTGGCGATGAAGGCTTCCGGGGTCACCCCGGCCTTCTCGGCTGCCAGCATGATCGGCGTGCCATGGGTGTCGTCGGCGCAGACGAACCAGGTCCTGCCGCCGCTCATTCGCCGTGCACGCACCCAGATGTCGGCCTGGATGTAGCCGACCAGATGGCCCAGATGCAGCGGGCCGTTGGCGTAGGGCAGGGCGGTGGTGACGAGCGCGGTACGGGTCATGGTCGCGGGGTGAAGCCGAGGGGAACCGCAGATTATCGCATGCCCGCAACGAGGTGACCCGGCCGGGGCCGGGTCACGGGAATGCACGGACGGGCCGGTGGCTTACTCGCGTACCCAGGTCTGCGCCCGGCAGATGAAGGCGATGCAGCCGGAGACGTCCAGCTTGTTGCCACCCGGCTGCAGTTCCATCTTCGACTTGTAGGTCTTGCCGTTGGCCGGGTCGAGGATGGTGCCGCCGGACCACTTGCTGGCGCCGTCGGCCTTCAGGTTCCACAGGATGGTCATGCCCTTCACCGGCTTGTTCCTGTTGGCACCCTCACAGCCGTCGCAGACCGGGTTCGGTCCCTTGTCCGAGTGCAGGATGTCCACCACCTTGCCGGACAGCGTGCCGTTGGCGGCCTGGCTGATCTCGACGATGGACTTCACCTGGCCGGTCTTGTCGTCGATGGTCTTCCAGCGGCCGGCCGCGCCATCGGCGGCCTGCGCCGAGAGCGCCGCCAGGCACAGCGGCAGCGCCAGCAGCAGGGTCTTGAAGGTCTTGCGCATGGTCCCCTCCCAGGGTTCATTCCGGCACGGTGCCGGTACACGCCGACTGTATACCCATTCGGCGGGGTATGGGGAAGGGGGCGGCGGGTCGAGCAGGTGAGTGGGGTCGGATCCTTTCCCGATGGAAAAGGGATCTGACCCCACGCCATCAACCGACTTCGTACAGCTCCAGCGGCAGGCCGTCCGGGTCGGCGAAGAAGGTGAAGCGGCGGCCGGTGTATTCGTCCACGCGGACCGGTTCGCAGTCCACGCCGCAGCTGGCCAGGCGCTGGATGAACGGCTCCAGCGCGGCCACGCGGAAGGCGAGGTGACGCAGGCCCTGTGCCTCCGGGCGGCTGGGCCGGGGCGGTGGTGACGGGAACGAGAACAGTTCCAGCTGGCCGCCATCGGGCAGTGCCAGGTCCAGCTTCCACGAATCGCGCGCGGCACGGTGGTTCTCGGCCAGTACGCGCAGGCCGAGGATGCGCACGTAGAAATCCTTCGAGCGCGCATAGTCGCTGCAGATCAGCGCGGCATGATGGATGCCCAGCAGGGCGGTCGGAGCGTCGGTCATTGCAGGATGTCCAGCCAGCGCTGGGCGATCTTCAGCGCCAGCGGATAGGGTTCGGGGGCGTTGCGGTTGCTCAGCACGATCACTGTCAGGTGCCGGTCCGGATAGCGCAGGATGACGTTGCGGAAGCCGATGCTTTCGCCGCTGTGCCACTGCATGCGGCCGTTGAGGCGCCAGCCGAAGCCGTAATGCGGTACGTCCGGTTCGGTGGTTGCGGTGGACGGGCTGAACATCGCCTGCCGCGATGCGGCTGACAGCAGGCGGTCGTCGTACAGTGCGGCATCCCAGCGGGCGAGGTCGTCCAGCGAGGAATAGATGCCGCCATCGCCCAGCACGGCACTGGTGGCGCTCTGGTCGGTGCGCTGCCAGCGACCATCGAGCCAGCTGTAGCCGTAGGCCCGCGCAGTGACCGTATCGACGCCGTCCTGGTGGGCGACGGTGTGGGTCATGTGCAGCGGGCCGAAGATCCGCTGCTGCAGGAAGGTGGCGAAATCCTGCCCCGACGCGCGCCCGACGATCAGCGCCAGCAGCGCATAACCGCTGTTGCTGTAGCGATACGCAGTGCCCGGTGTGAAATCCAGCCGGTCCGCGCGCGCGAGCATCGTCAGCACGTCCGCGTCGTGCACCTGGCGGCTGTCGGCGGGGTCCATCAGGTCCTCATAGTCAGGCAGGCCGCTGGTATGCGACAACAGTTGGCGGAGGGTGACGGAGGAGGCCGCAGGCGGCAGTTCCGGCAGCCAGCGTCGCGCCGGCTGGTCCAGGCCCAGGCGGCCCTCTTCCACCAGCAGCAGCACGGCGGCGGCGGTGAACTGCTTGCTCACCGAGGCCAGCCGGAAATTGCTGGCCGCGGTCACCGCAGTGCCATCTTCCACCACAGCCAGGCCGTACCCGCGGCGGAACACCGCCTGCCCGTCGTGCAGCACCAGTACCGCTGCTCCCGGCACCTGGCCATCGTAGGCCTGCATCAGGCCATCGATGCCCGCATCCGGTGGCATCACCGCCGGTGCGGCAGGCGCGGCCTGCGGCAGCAGGGCCAGTACGGCAGCGAACACGACGGTGGCGGGACGCATGAGGGCTCCGTGGCGATCAGGGGGCCGGCGCGGCCCCCGGCGGTTGTGACAGCCATCGTTCCATCTTCCGCTCCAGCACGTCCAGCGGCATCGAGCCGTCCTTCAGCAGTTCGGCATGGAAACGGCGCAGGTCGAATGCCGCGCCCTGGCGTGCCTTGGCCTTGTCGCGCAGTGCCAGCAGGGTGGTCAGGCCGGCCACGTTGGACAGCGCCTGCGCGGGCTGGGCCATGATCCGCTCCACTTCGGCATTGGCATCATCGCTGCTCATGTCCACGGTCTTCTGCAGGTAGGCGACGGCCTGCTGCTTGCTCCAGCCCTGGGCATGCACGCCGGTGTCGGCGACCACGCGCGCTGCGCGCAGCAGGCGCGAGGAGAGATAGCCGATGCGGTCGTAGGGGTCGGTGTAGACGCCCAGCGTTTCCCCCAGCGTTTCCGAGTACAGGCCCCAGCCTTCGATGAAGGCCAGGTCGCCGCCGGCACGCCGGAAGCGCGGCTGCTTGGCCAGCTCCTGCTGCAGGCCCAGCTGCACGTGGTGGCCGGGAATGCCTTCATGCAGGTACTGCACCGGCACGTTCCAGCGCTTGCGGCTGGGCAGGTCGCGGGTGTTCACATACAGCACCCCGGCCTCGCCGGGCTGTGTCGGCTGGTAGGAGGCCGCGGCCGCGGTGAGTGCACGCTCGGGCTCCACTGCACGGATGTCCAGGGCAGCCTTCGGCAGCGTGTCGAGCACCTGCGGCAAGCGCGTGGCGACCTGCTGCTGCACCTGGCGGTAGCGGCCGAGCAGCGCGTTGGCGTCGCCATACTGGAACTGGCGATCACTGCGCATGCTGCGCAGAAGCTTGGTCGGCGTGCCGCGCAGCTTCGCATCCTTCATCACTGCGGCGATCTGCGCCTGCAGCTCCTGCACGCGCTGTTCGCCGAGCGCGTGCCACTGCGCGGGTGTCTGTTCGCTGGCCGTGGTCTGCACGATCAGGCTGGCGTACCACGCCTGGCCATTGGGCAGGGCGCCCAGGCCGCTGCTGGTCCGCGTGGCCGGCAGGTACTCGGTGGCGATGAAGCCGCGCAGGGCACGGTAGGACGGCATGATGCGCAGTTCGATCATGCGCTTGTACTCGGCACTGATGCGTGCCTTGTCCTCGGCGGAAATCGACTCCGGCATGGTCCGGATCGGCGACCAGAAGATGCTTTCCTCGGCGGTCGGCTTGATCACCGCGTCCAGCTGCGGGAGCACTTTTTCCATCAGGTCGCGCGGCTGTACCACACCGGCCTTCATGCCCTGGCGCATGTTGTCGATGGCCTGGTCGAACAGCGCCGGAATGCCCAGCGAGCGGCGCGACCAGGTGTCGTAGTCCTGCACGGTATTGAACGGCTGCGCACCCGCGCCGGCACCGAGAATGGCCATGATGCTGCCGACGTTGTAGTACTGGCTGATCGGCATCATCCAGCTGGGATACGGCTCAGCGGCCAAGGTCGCGCGCGCGTCGCGCACGAAGATCTCGTAGCTCAGCAGGTCCTGGCCCTGCAGGCCGTCGCTGCCGATCTTCTCGACCTTGCCCAGCCACTCCACGGTGAAGTCATGCGACTGCTGGCGCCACGCCGCGGACAGGATGTTCGGCAGCTGGTCGTTGTAGCGGGTTTCGCCCTGGAAGGTCGCCTGCAGCGGGTTCAACCGCATCGACGCGTCCCAGTATTCGTCGTAGAGGCGCTCCAGCTGGACCGTTTTGGGCACGGCGCGGGCGGCGGCGGCCGGGCGCGCGGGGGCACGGGTGGCGCTGCGTGCCGGCGCGGTGGCGCGCGTGCTGGGCCGGGCCTTGGGCTTGGCCGCCGGACGGCTCTGCGTCGCAGCCGGCCGGCTGGCCTTCTTCTTTGCGGCTTCGGCCGACGGAACGGCGCTGAACAGGAACAACGCGGCAATGGCGGCGGCCAGGGCGCGGGTGGAATACGGCATCAGGAGCTTCCGTGGAACACAGACCGTGGAGCTTGCACGATCCGGCCGCGTACGGCCAGCGCGGGAGCGCAGTCAGCTGGCGCCCGCTGGGCCTTCAGTCAGCCGCGGCCGCAGCCCGCAGCGCGGCCGCGCGCTCGACACCCAGGTATCGGGTAATCGCACGGCGCATCAGGTACAGCAGGGGAATCAGGGCGATCGCAAAGCCCATCTTGTAGACGTAGTTGACGCTGCTCACCGCCAGGAACAGCGATGTCGGCCACTGCTGCGGGCCGAGCACGAAGGCGATCCAGATCACCACGAAGCTGTCCACCAGCTGCGAGACCGCAGTGGAACCGGTAGCGCGCAACCAGACGTGGCGCTCGCCGGTGGCCTGCCGGATCCGGTGGAACACGGCCACGTCGATCAGTTGGCCGAGCAGGAAGGCCACCAGCGAACCGGCAATGGTCCACATGCCCTGGCCGAACACCGCCGCGAACGCGGCCTGGTAGTCGGGCACGCCATGGGCGTTCATCGAGGTGACCCACCAGCTGGCCGGCGCCAGCGAGATCGCCGCGAAGGCGAACAGGAAGCCGTAGGCGATCAGCACCACCGCCAGCCACGAGATGAAACGCACCCCGCGCTTGCCGAAGAATTCGTTGATGGTGTCGGTCATGATGAACACCACCGGCCACAGCAGCGTGCCGGCGGTGAAGCTCAACGAGCCGGTCTGGCCGAACAGGTTCCAGTTCAGCGGGTCGATGCCGAGCGTGTCTTCCAGCGCGAAGATCTTCACTCCGATCAGCTCGGCCAGCACGGCATTGCCGCAGAAGAACGCGGCCAGCACGATGAACAGCAGGACCGCGCGATCCTGCAGCGGGCGCTCGACCGGCGTCGTGTTCATTCGCTGCGTTCGCCCGCGCGGGTGAACGGCACGCTGGCCGGCGCGACGGCACCACCGGAAATGATGAAGCTCATCGCCTGGTCCACGGTCCAGTCGGTCGGTGTGAGCAGTTCCACCGGCACGATTTCAAGATAGCCCGAGGTCGGGTTCGGCGTGGTCGGCACGTACACCGCTGCCAGTTCGCGGTCGGTACCGTGTTCCTTGATCACCCGCGTGACCAGGCCGACCGACTTCATGTCGCGGTGCGGGAAGTCGATCAGCACGACGCGCTGCGTGCTGCCGGGTTCGGTCTGCAGCATGTCCAGCAGCTTCTTGGCGCTGTCGTAGATGATGCTGGCCAGCGGGATCCGCTTGATCACCGCGCCGATCCAGCGCAGCAGGCGCTGGCCGAGCACGCGGCGGCTGGCCACGCCCACGGCCAGGATCACCAGCAGCGTCGCCAGCAGCGCGATGGTGTTCTGGATCCACTCCGCGCGCACCCAGCCCAGGTAATGCGGGAAGCTGGTCGCGATCTGTTCCGACAGGGGCACCACCAGCGGGCTGGAGATGCCCGACAGCAGCACGAACACGAATTTGACCACGACCCAGGTGAGCCAGATCGGCAGCAGGGTCAGCAGGCCGGTCAGGAACAGGCGCTGCAGGGAGGGGCGGGGAACCAGGGAGGGGGCTTCGAGCGACATGGGCGCATTGTAGCGGCCAGCGCTTGCCGATGATGCGGGGAATGCGGCCGGGATCAGCGTGCGTGCGGCTTCAGCCGCAGGTAGACCTGCTTGCGCACCTGGGCGACCACCTCGCCGCCTTCATCGACCACATCGTTGCTGAACCAGCGCAGCACTTTGCCGCCGCCAGCGGCGTCGGCGCGCAGTTCGTCCAGCAGCGCATCGTCGATGCGGAACGACGTGCGGACGGTGCCGCGCCCCGGCTTGAGGAAGTCGATCGCACCGGCGCGGTCCCACACGTAGTAGTCGCGGCCGAGGATATGCAGCAGGCCCAGCATCCAGAACGGGTCGGTCATCGCGAACAGGCTGCCACCGAAGTGGGTACCCACGTAGTTGCGGTTCCAGAGGCGCTGGCGCAGCTCGACGTCGATCTGCCGGTAGTCCGGGCTGACCCGGGTGACGTGGATGCCGGTGAACAGGAAGGGCGGCCACAGGTTGATGCCGAAACGGAACAGGCGGGCGTTCATGTGCATCGCGAGGGCGGAGGGCGGGCCCCAAGTCTAACCATTCGCATGCGTATGTTGTAGCTGTGCGCGGCGCGGCGCGTGTCACCCTGCGGCGTCGATCACGTAGCCGTCGCGACCATTGGCCTTGGCCTGGTACAGCGCCGCGTCGGCACCTTCCACGAAATGGTGCGGTTGCAGTTCGCCGTTGGGGATGCGGGTATAGACGCCGATGGTCAGGGTGATGCCGCCGTCATGGCCTTCGCCCGGTGCGGGCAGGGCGCGGATGCTGTGGATGAGGTCTTCGATCACCTGCCGCGCGCCCTCGGCCGGTGTATCCGGCAGCACCAGCGCGAACTCGTCGCCACCGTAGCGTGCCGCCTTGTCGCGCGGGCGACGCGCGTGCGCGGCGATCTGCCGCGCCACTTCGCGCAGCACGCGATCGCCGACCTGGTGACCGTGACGGTCGTTGTGGTGCTTGAAGTGATCGACGTCGATCAGTGCGAGCGTGAGGGGCTTGCCGCTGCGCCGCGCGGCATCGCATTCCTGCTGCAGCGACTGTTCGAAACGCAGCCGGTTGCCCAGGCCGGTCAGCGCATCACGGTTGGCCAGCCGGTGCCAGGCCGCGATCCGCCATACCGCCCAGGCCAGCAGCACCAGCACGATGCCCAGCATCGCGCTGGCCGGTGCCCACCACAGGTTGCCGGCGCGCAGCAGCGCCCAGCTCAGCAGCGGGGCCAGCGGCAGCGAACAGAGCGCCGTCAGCCACGGCAGGCGCAGGCTGAGGAGGATCACGCACAGCGCGACCAGCAGGCCACCGATGGCGTCCTGGCAGAGCCGTGGCAGGACGTGGATCTGCCTGCCCTGCAGCAGCATCGAGGCGATGTTGGCCTGGTACTCGCTGCCGCTCATCCAGTACTCGCGCGTGGTCGGAGTGAGCAGGCGCGGGGCGATGCCGCTGGCGGTCATGCCGACCACGATGCGTCGCCCATGCAGCATCGCCATGTCCACGTGGCCCTCGAGCACGTCGGCATAGGACACCTGCGGCAATCGTTCCGGCGGGCCGGCGTAGCGCACCCGCACATAATCGTCGCGGCGCCACTGATAGGGGGAATCGACCTCCGGCTCGGGATCCGGCAGGCCGTCGATCGCGCTGGCCGGCAGTCCCGCCAGGGCCAGGCCCAGCGCCGGCCAATGCGGCCGGCCGATGCCGGCGCGCAGGTACACCCCACGGGCGACGCCATCGCCATCGACTTCGACATCGCTGTGGCCGATCGCCGCAGCGCTGGCCGCGATCAGTGGAATGGGCAGCAGTTCCTCGGCCATGCGGTCGCCGGCTGCCGGTGCTGCCAGCACCGGCAGTACGACGCGGCCATTGCGCCGGATCGCGGCGGCCAGGATTTCGTCCTGGTGGCTGTCACGGCGGTCGGGTTCGGACAGCATCAGGTCCAGCGCGATACGTTCGGCGCCGGCGTCGGTAAGGCGATCAAGCAGGCGCGCATGGACCGAGCGCGGCCATGGCCATTGGCCGATGCGCTGCAGGCTGCCTTCGTCGATGGCGATGATCAGCACGCTGGGATCGGGTCGATAGTCCCAGCCGCCGACCATCGCGTCGTAGGCCGCTTCATCCTGGCGCCACAGCCACTGGCCATGGCTGGCCACGGCCGTCAGCACACCGGCCAGCACGGCCAGTGCGATCCGTCGGGACCATGGAAGCGGCGAACGCCTCATAACAACAGCCAGAGCAGCAGCGCACCGCCGCCGCCGGCGCCGTAGCACAGGCGGCAGGGCAGCTTGACCTGCTGCGCGGGCGAGAAGTCGCCTGCGTGCCCGTCGTCATCGATGTACTGCACGCGCACGTGCAGGGTGCCGCTCCATGGGCGCTTGAAGCTGACCTGGGGCTGCTCGACGGTTTCATCGAGCATCGGGCTGGCGAAGTCGCCTCGACGATCCACCTGCACGCGGTAGCGCTGGCCTTCGCTGCCGGCCTGCCAGCGCAGGGTCAGTTGGCCGTGCGCCGCCTCGGGCGGCTGCAGGGCAGGGTCCACCGGTTCGTTGGTCAGCTGCAGTGGCAGCGCCTGTCCATAGCGCCCCTGGTGGCCGTTGTCATCGCGCGAGGCAACGCGCCAGTAGTACTGGCCCGGCGGCAAGGGCTGCGCCAGGCGCAGGTCGGTATCGGTGCTGGCCTGCTCCTGCAGCGGCTGCATGAACGTCGGTTCGGCGGCGACCTGCAGCACGCTGCTGCTTGCTCCCGGGGCCTGGGTCCAGCGGAACCGGGGGCGATCGCTGTTGACGGTCTGGCCGTGCAGCGGAGAGACGGTCAACGGCGGCGGCGGTTGGTCGCTGAGTTCGAAGTCGGCGCTGGCGTCCAGGCCCTCCACGCCCTGTGCGTCGACCGCACGCAGCAGCACACGCAGCTCACCGGGCGGCAGATCGCCGATCGCCAGTCGCGTGTCGGCGGTGGTGGCGGCGAACAGCAGGATTTCCGGGGTGGCCGCCTGCACCACCTCCACCCGGTAGTGGTCGGCTCCGGCGACCGGGTCCCAGGCCAGCAGGCTCGGCAGCGGTGCCAGTTTCAGCTCATCCTGGCGCAGCGTCGGCGCCGGCAGCAGCGCGGCCACGGCGGCGGGCGCCTTGTCGGCGCTGGCGTTGCGGCTGGCCTGACCCGGACGGACAAGGCGCTGGCCGTGGATGTTGGCGACCTGCACCCGTCCTTCCAACACCTCGGTGGCACCGATCCGGCCGGCCTCGCCGTCGCCGGCACTGACGCGGAAGACCGTGCCGCGCACGCTGCTGGTCGCCGTCGGTGCATCGATGATGTAGCGCGATGCCGGGCCACGTGCCGGGGTGACCCGGTTGCTGGCGCGGCCCTGCTGCAGGCGCAGGCGGGTATCGACCATGCCGGTGCGGCCGTAGCGGCTGAGCTGGTCCAGGCGCAGGCGCGAATACTCGCGCAGCTGCAACCGCGAGGCATCGGCGAATTCGAGGGTGATGCTGGAGTCGCCTTCGGTTTCCACGGTGTCGCCGATGCGCAGCTGCTCTCCGGCCCGCACCGCGCGGGTGGCGCTGCCATCGCCGCCCACCAGCCCGACCTTGCCGCGCACGGACAGGACCCGTGCTGGCGCAGGCTCGGTGCGCAGCCAACTGATCGGGAAGCGCAGCAGCTGGCCCGGCGGCAGCTGATAGGGATTGGCGATGCGGTTGTGCTGTTGCAGCTGTTGCCAGGGCACGGAAGGCTTCAGGTACAGGCCACCCAGGTCCCACAGGGTGTCACCGGGACGGACCCGGTAGTTCCAGTCCTGCGCGGCGGCGATGGCCGGCAGCAGCAGGAGGGCACACAGCAGCACACGTTGGAGGCGCGTAATGAAAGGCGATGTGCGGACGAAGGTCACAGTTTGCAGTCCCGGCAATGCGGAGGCGCAGCAGCAAGACCCAATGGCCCCGACCCTCATCCCCCCGAATGGATCGCGGCGGCCGAACGGCCGCCATCGATCACATTATCGCCCGCGTTCAGTGCAGGGATTCTGAACGGGACAGGCTTCCGTTCAGAACAGCAGCGAGGCCATCTTCCTGCGGTACTGCCCGACCAGGTCCTCGTCGGAGATCACATTGAAGGCGTCGATCAGGGTCCTGCGCGGCAATCCGTCCTCGAAACCGCGGTCGATCCGCAGCATTTCCAGGAACTGGGCCATGGCCGCCTCGTCCTGGCCCTCCAGCAGCAGCTGCACGCCCCGCAGATGGCGTGCCTTGAGGTCGCTGCCATCGGCGGCGATGCGAGATTCGAGCACCTCGGCGGCCGGGGCGTCCTTGAGTGCGGATGCGAAGGCCAGGCGTGCACGGGCGCGCACGGCGCGGTCGTCGGTGGCCAGGTTGGCCGGCAGGCGGTCGATCAGCGTACCGGCTTCATCCACGCCGCCGATCTGCAGCAGGGCCAGGGCCAGGTCGAGCTTCAGCTCGTCCTTGTCCGGTTCGGCGGCGATCTGCGCGCGCAGCACGTCCACCTGTGCCTGTGGGTCCAGCGGTGCTTCCTCTTCGCTGACCGTATCGCCGACATCAGCGGGGACGATGCCGTGCTGGGCCAGGAACTCGCGCAGCTGGCCCTCCGGGATGGCACCGGGGAAGCCGTCCACCAGCTGCCCGTCCTTGACCAGGAACACGGTCGGCACCGAGCGGATCTGGAAGGCGGCAGCGATCTGCTGTTCCTTGTCGACATCGACCTTGGCCAGCTCAAAGGCGCCGTTGTACTCGCCGGCCAGCTTTTCCAGCATCGGTCCCAGGGTCTTGCACGGACCGCACCAGGTGGCCCAGAAATCGACCAGCACCGGCGTCTGCAGCGACTTCTGCAGGACTTCGGCCTCGAAGGTCGCAGTGGTGGCGTCGAATACGTAGGTCGTCTCGGTCATGGAGGAGGCATCGCTTGGCATCTGGAGAGGGATTCTATGGTGGCGGGACCTGCCCGTCTCAACCCGGGCCGCTGCAAATGGCCGACAATGCAGCCTTCCTGTTGCCGTTGTCGTGGAGCCCGCATGTCGTCGCTGTCCCCCTTGCTGCGCCTGTCGGGCGTGATCGCCGCACTCGTCTTCGTGGCTGCGGTCATCGGCTTCGGTGCCGGCCTCGACGGCTATGCGCAGGCCCGCCATCCGGTGGCGCTGCTGGGCGCACAGGGCGTGCCGCATGCCCTGGCCTTCAACGTGCTGGGCTTCATGCTGCCGGGCCTGCTGGCGGTGGTGGTGGCCGAATGCCTGCGCCGGCAGCTGCCCGCCACCGCCGGCTGGGCCCCGCGTGTGGGCAGCCAGATGCTGCTGCTGGCCGGCCTGGCATTCGCCGCCATGGGCGCGCTGCCGCTGGATGTGGATGACCTGCACGGGCCGGCCAGCCAGCTGCATGCCAGCGCCTGGATGGTATGGGTGCTGGGCTTCGTTGCCGGCGCCCTGCTGCTGGGCACGGCACGCCTGCGCGACGCACAGGGCCGGGCATCGGGCGGGGTGGCGCTGGCCTGTGGCGTGGTCGCCGCGTTGGCAGCTTTCGCCCTGCAGGGCGTGCTGCCGGCGCCCCTGTCGCAGCGGCTGACCTTCGCCTGCTGGGCGGTCTGGCTGGCGTTGGCGCTGCCGCTGTCGCGGACCCGTTGAGACGGTCGCGGGGCCGCCACCGGGCCCGCAGCCGTCGGACAGGATTGGAGACGTTTGCCGCACTGCGGTACGCTGTACCGCTTTGCCGCCGCATCCGCGTGTTCCATGACCAGCGCTGAACCCAACGCCTACGACCCGCAGCAGGTTGAATCCGCCGCCCAGCAGTACTGGGACGCCACCCGCGCGTTCGAGGTCGACGAGACTTCCGACAAGCCGAAGTACTACTGCCTGTCGATGCTTCCGTACCCGTCCGGTGCGCTGCACATGGGGCATGTGCGCAATTACACGATCGGTGACGTGATCAGCCGCTACAAGCGCATGACCGGCCACAACGTGCTGCAGCCGATGGGCTGGGACGCGTTCGGGCTGCCGGCGGAAAACGCGGCGATCAAGAACAAAACCGCGCCGGCGGCGTGGACCTACAAGAACATCGACCACATGCGCAGCCAGCTGAAGTCGCTGGGCTATGCCATCGACTGGTCGCGCGAATTCGCCACCTGCCGCCCGGACTATTACGTCCACGAGCAGCGCATGTTCACCCGTCTGATGCGCAAGGGCCTGGCCTACCGCCGCAACGCGGTGGTGAACTGGGACCCGGTCGACCAGACCGTGCTGGCCAACGAGCAGGTCATCGACGGCCGTGGCTGGCGTTCCGGTGCGCTGGTCGAGAAGCGTGAGATTCCGCAGTGGTTCCTGCGCATCACCGATTACGCGCAGGAGCTGCTGGACGGCCTGGACGAGCTGGACGGCTGGCCGGAATCGGTCAAGACCATGCAGCGCAACTGGATCGGTCGTTCCGAGGGCCTGGAGATCCAGTTCGACGTGCGTGACGTCGATGGCAGCGTGCTGGATCCGCTGCGCGTGTTCACCACCCGCCCGGACACGGTGATGGGCGTGACCTTCGTCTCGATCGCCGCCGAGCACCCGCTGGCGCTGCACGCGGCGAAGAACAATCCGGAACTGGCGGCGCTGCTGTCGGAAATGAAGCAGGGCGGCGTGTCCGAGGCCGAGCTGGAGACCCAGGAAAAGCGCGGCATGGATACCGGCCTGCGCGCCATCCATCCGGTCACCGGCGAGAAGGTGCCGGTGTGGGTCGCCAACTTCGTGCTGATGGGCTATGGCACCGGTGCGGTGATGGCCGTGCCCGGCCATGACCAGCGCGACAACGAAGTGGCCAACAAGTACGGCCTGCCGATCGTGCAGGTCATCGCGCTGAAGGATCCGCGCAACGACGACGAGCGTAATTGGGATGGCGCGCGCTGGCAGGACTGGTACAGCGACAAGAACCGTGCCTTCGAACTGATCAATTCGGCCGAGTTCGACGGGCTGGATTTCCAGGGCGCCTTTGAAGCCCTGGCCGAGCGTTTCGAGCGCAAGGCGCAGGGACAGCGCCGCGTCAACTACCGCCTGCGCGACTGGGGCGTGAGCCGCCAGCGCTACTGGGGTTGCCCGATTCCGGTGATCTACTGCGCCAAGTGCGGCGCGGTACCCGTGCCGGAAGAGCAGCTGCCGGTGGTGCTGCCGGAGGACGTCGCGTTCTCCGGCACCGGTTCGCCGATCAAGACCGACCCGGAATGGCGCAAGACCACCTGCCCGGAGTGCGGCGGCGCAGCCGAGCGCGAGACCGATACCTTCGACACCTTCATGGAGTCGAGCTGGTACTACGCGCGCTACACCTCGCCGGGCGCGCGTGATGCCGTGGACAAGCGCGGCAATTACTGGCTGCCGGTGGACCAGTACATCGGTGGCATCGAGCACGCGATCCTGCACCTGATGTACTTCCGCTTCTACCACAAGCTGCTGCGTGACGCGCGGATGGTGGACAGCAACGAACCGGCCCGCAATCTGCTGTGCCAGGGCATGGTGATCGCCGAGACCTATTACCGTCCCAACCCGGACGGCTCCAAGGACTGGATCAACCCCGCCGACGTGGAAGTGCAGCGTGACGAGCGCGGCCGCATCACCGGCGCCACCCTGATCGCCGACGGTCAGCCGGTGGTGGTCGGTGGCACCGAGAAGATGTCCAAGTCGAAGAACAACGGCGTGGATCCGCAGGCGATGGTCGGCAAGTATGGTGCCGACACCGTGCGCCTGTTCTCGATGTTCGCCGCGCCGCCGGAACAGTCGCTGGAGTGGAACGAGGCCGGCGTGGACGGCATGGCCCGCTTCCTGCGCCGCCTGTGGGCCCAGGTGCAGAAGCATGCCGCCGAGGGTGCAGCCCCGGCGCTGGACGTGGCCGCGCTGGACGGCGGCCAGAAGGCGCTGCGCCGCAAGACCCACGAGACCATCGGCAAGGTCGGCGACGACTATGGCCGCCGCCACAGCTTCAACACCGCGATCGCTGCGGTGATGGAACTGATGAACGCGCTGGCCAAGTTCGAGGACGGCAGCGAACAGGGCCGCGCGGTGCGCCAGGAAGCACTGCAGGCCATCGTGCTGCTGCTGAATCCGATCACCCCGCATGCCAGCCACGCCCTGTGGCAGGTGCTGGGCCATGGCGAGACGCTGCTGGAAGACCAGCCGTTCCCGCAGGCCGACGCCAGCGCGCTGGTGCGCGACGCGCTGACCCTGGCCGTGCAGGTCAACGGCAAGCTGCGCGGCACCATCGAAGTGGCCGCCGATGCCGCCCGCGAGCAGGTCGAAGCGCTGGCCCTGGCCGAGCCGAACGCGGCGAAGTTCATGGAAGGCCTGACGGTGCGCAAGATCATCATCGTCCCGGGCAAGATCGTGAACATCGTCGCCGCCTGATGTACCCCGCACCGGCCGCCCTCCCGGCGGCCGGTGTTCCAGCAACGCGGGGGCATGCGGTTGATGGCCCTGCGTTCACGCGGTCTCGGGCACGCTGTCTGTTGCCGTGATCGCCCGGCTCCGCCAGACTGTTCTCCATGACCCGACTCCTGCTTGCCCTCGTTCTTGTCCTCGGCCTTGCCGGCTGTGGCTTCCATCTGCGCAACAAGCTGATGTTGCCGACCGACACCGCGCCGGTGAAGGTGGTCTCCACCGCCCCGTACAGTGAACTGGTCAAGCTGCTCAACCGCAGTCTGCAGGCGTCCGGCGCCAAGCTGGCGAGCGAGGATGGCAACGAACCCAGCACCCAGCTGCAGGTGTTGTCCGAACGCTGGGGCGACCTGCCGATCGCGATCGACTCGCAGGGCCGTGCGCAGGAATACAGCCTGCGCTACGCGGTGATCTTCATCTTCCGTCGCGAGGATGGCAGCGAACTGGTGCCGCAGCAGGTGATTGAACTGTCGCGCGACTACGTGTCGCCGCCCACCGACGCGACCGGTACCACCACCGAGCGCGAGATCCTGGCTGATGAACTGCGCCGCGAAATGTCGGCCTCGATCATCCGCCGCATCGACAGCGTGGTCCGTGCCGAAGTCGCGAAGGGGGGCAGCCTGTCCGCGCCGAAGCCGGTCGATCCTGCGGTTCCGGCCGAGCCGGCACCGGCACCGGCCATCAAGCCCTGAGCCGGGACCGGCATGGAACTGCGTCCGGAGCAGCTGGCCAGCCAGGGCGCTGATACCCCGCTGTCGCCGGTGTACCTGATCGCCGGTCCTGAGACACTGCGCGTGCTGGAAGCTGCCGACGCGGTCCGCGCGCGGGCGCGCGCCGCTGGCATCGGTGAGCGCGAGGTGTTCGACGCCGATGGTCGCGACTTCGACTGGGGCCAGCTCGACGCCAGCTTCAACGCGCCCAGCCTGTTCAGTGCACGTCGCCTGGTGGAAGTGCGGTTGCCCAGTGGCAAGCCGGGCAAGGACGGTACCGAGGTGATCAGCCGGTTCTGCGCCGATCCGGCACCGGACGTCGTGCTGATGATCACCGCCAACGAATGGAGCAAGGCGCACCAGGGCAAGTGGGCTGAAGCGGTGGGCCGGGTCGGCGTGCTGTCGGTGGCCTGGGCGATCAAGCCGCATGAACTGCCCGACTGGATCGAGCGTCGCCTGCGCAGCAAAGGCCTGCGCGCGGATCCGGCCGCAGTGCAGCGCCTGGCCGAGCGCGTGGAAGGCAATCTGCTTGCCGCGGCGCAGGAGATCGACAAGCTGGCGCTGCTGGCCGATGGGCACGCGCTGGACGTGGAGCGGATGGAATCGCTGGTGGCCGATGCCGCCCGCTATGACGTGTTCCGGCTGGTGGAAGCCACGTTCTCCGGGCAACCGGCGGCGGTGCTGCGCATGCTTGCCGGCCTGCGCGGCGAAGGCGAGGCGGTGGCCGCGCTGATGCCGATCGTGATCCGGGAACTGCTGGCAGGTGCCGGGCTGGCGCGGGTGCAGGCACGCGGTGGCAACCTTGCCGCCGAGATGAAATCGCGCGGCATCTGGGAATCGCGGCAGGCACCCTACAAGCGTGCGCTGCAGCGGCATCCGGAAGGCAAGCGCTGGGAACGTTTCGTGGCCGAGGCCGGGCTGGTCGACCGCATCGCCAAGGGGCGCGCCGACGGCGACGCCTGGCTGGCGCTGGAGCGCCTGCTGGTGGCCGTGGCCGAGCCGCGCGCCGTGCGGCTGCTGGCCCGGGCCTGATCGGTGAGCCTGCGGATCTATTACGGGGGCACCTTCGATCCGGTGCACCTGGGACACCTGGCGATCGCGCGCGCGGCGCGCGATGAACTGCAGGTCGCGGTGCGGATGCTGCCGGCGGCCGATCCACCGCACCGCCCGGTTCCCGGCGCGACCGCCGAACAGCGCTGCACGATGCTGTCGCTGGCCATCGGCGACGAGCCGGGGCTGCTGCTGGACCGGCACGAACTGGATCGGGCCGCGCGCTTTCCCGGTCGCCCGTCCTACACCGTCGATACCCTGCGCGAACTGCGTGGCGAGCTCGGTCCCAGCCGGCCCTTGGCCTGGCTGGTCGGCGCCGACAGCCTGCTGGGCCTGCCCGGCTGGCATGAGTGGGAGGCGCTGTTCGGCCTGGCCCACTTCGTGGTGGCGGAGCGGCCGGGCAGTCCACTGCAGGCCTCGGTCGACGGCGAGCTCGGCCGTATCCTGGAAGGGCGGTGGGCCGACAGCGAACAGGCCCTGTTTGCCAGTCCGGCCGGCCGCATCCTGCGCCTGCACCATCCGCTGCGCGAGGAATCGGCCAGCGCCGTGCGCGCGCAGATCGCCGCGGCAGGGCCCTGGCGTGCCCTGCTGCCGCCGGCGGTGGCCGACTACGTGGCCGCGCAGCGGCTGTACCATCCGGCAACACCGTGAATGCCGCAACCGCGCCATCCCCGTATAATCGCCTCCACGTTTATCGAGTCGATCCATTTTGAGCAACCAGACCCAGCCCCAGACCATCAAGGTCGATCTGCCCAGCCCGCCGCCGTCCGTGCCGGAACTGCTGGCCAGTGTCCGTCAAGCCACCGAAGACCTGAAGGCCAAGGACCTGGTCGAGATCGACGTGCGCGGCCGGTCCAGCGTTGCCGATTACCTGGTGATCGTCTCGGGCACTTCGACCCGCCACGTCAAGTCGATCGCCGACGAGGTCGTGCGCTTCGCCAAGAAGATCGACGTGATGCCGCTGGGGGTTGAAGGCGAGCGCGAAGCCGAGTGGGTACTGGTCGATCTGGGCGATGTGATCGTCCACGTGATGCTGCCGCGCGTGCGTGAGTTCTACGCCCTCGAGCGCCTGTGGACGGTCGGTGACCAGCCGCCGTCCAGCGACGACGAAGTGGCCTGAGCCGCACGTTGATGCATCCCTTCGACGGCGCCGATGGCGCCGTCGACGTTTTCGAGGAGCGCTGATGAAAGCCCGCCTGATCGCCACCGGTGAACGCGCACCCAGTTGGGTGGCGCAGGGGTTCGCCGAGTACCAGAAGCGGCTCTCGCACTGGCTGCCGTTCGAGCTGGTCGAGATCGAGCCCGGCCTGCGCGGCAAGGGCCGCGATCCACGTCGTGCCACCGAGGACGAGGGCCGGCGGGTGATCGCCGCGTTGCCGAAGAATGCCTACGTCGTGGCGCTGGATGTTCCCGGCCGCCAGCTCAGTTCGGAACAGCTGGCGCAGCGCCTGGAGCACTGGCGGGGACAGGGCAGGGACCTGGCGTTCCTGATCGGCGGTCCCGAGGGGCATTCGCCCGAAGTTTCGGCACTGGCCGACGAGAAGTGGTCGATCGGTCCGCTCACGCTGCCGCACATGCTGGTGCGGCTGGTCGTGGCGGAGCAGCTGTACCGGGCTGCCGCAATGATTGCCAATCACCCCTACCATCGCGCGTGAAGAGCCGTTATACTGTTCGTCTGCCCGAATAGCTCAGCCGGTTAGAGCACTTGACTGTTAATCAGGGGGTCGTTGGTTCGAGTCCAACTTCGGGCGCCACTTTCAGAAACCTGCATCGCGAGATGCGGGTTTTTTTTTGCTCTACAGTGTCAGCGCTCCTCGCCAGAACGCCACCAGTGTGGCGATCGCAACCGCCAGGATGGCGCCGAACAGCACCCACTCCCAACGCGTGAACACCTGTTCGCCGCGCTGGCGACGGGTCAGCGCGAACAGCGCCACGCCCGGCACATACAACAGCACCGACAGCAGCAGGTTGTGCAGGCCACCGGCATATACAAGCCACAGCGCGTACGCGCTCGCCAGCAGCGCGACGCTGAAGTCGCGCCAGCGGATTCCTGCTTCGCCGCCCGCATAGGCCTGGCCACGCCAGGCCAGCTGCACACCGAACGCCGTGGACAGGAAGTAGGGCACCAGGCTCATCGATGCAGCCAGCAGTACCAGCCCGGTATAGCTGCCGGAATTCACCAGCACCAGCAGCAGGAACAACTGGATCAGGCCGTTGCTCAGCCAGAGCGCGTTGGCCGGCACGCCGCGCGCATTCTCGCGGCCAAGGAACGCGGGCATCGTGCCGTCGCCGGCGGCCGCATACAGCACCTCGGCGCACAGCAGTACCCAGGCCAGCAGGGCGCCAAGCACCGAGATGATCGAGCCGATGATGATCACGGTCGCGCCCCATTCGCCGACGATGGCGCGCAGCACGTAGGCCATCGATGGATTGGGCAGGGCAGCCAGTTCGGCCTGCGACAGCACCCCCATCGACAACAGGCTCACCAGCACCAGCAGCAGCCATACGCCGAGAAAGCCGATCACCGTCGCGCGCCCTACATCGGCACGACGCGCAGCGCGCCGGGAATAGATGCTGGCGCCTTCGATGCCGATGAACACCCATACGGTCACCAGCATCATGCCGCGCAGCTGCTGGCCGAGATCGCCAAGTGCGGGCGTGCCCAGAAAATCGGCACTGAACACGTCCATGCGGAACGCGCCGGCGGCCAGGATGAGGAACAACGCAATGGGCAGCAGCTTGGCCACGGTGACCAGGCCGTTGACGATGGCGGCAGTGCGCAGGCCGCGCAGCACCAGCAGGTGCACGGTCCATAGCAGCAGCGACGAGGCCGCCACCGCTGCCGGCGTATTGCCTTCACCGAAGACCGGCACGAAGTGGCCGAGGCCACTGAAGATCAGCACGAAGAAGCTGGCGTTGCCAAGTACCGAGGCAACCCAGTAGCCCCATGCCGCAGAGAAGCCGATGTAGTTGCCGAAGCCTTCCCGCGCATACGCGTAGATGCCGGTATCGAGGTCCGGCCGGCGGTTGGCCAGGGCCTGGAACACGAAGGCGAGCATCAGCATGCCGGCGCCACTCACCGCCCAGCCGATGATCGCGGCGGCGGGACCGGCGCTGCGCGCCACGTTCTGCGGCAGGGAAAAGATGCCGGCGCCGACCATCGAGCCGACCACCAGAGCGGTCAGTGCAGCCAGGCCCAGCCGTTGTGAGGTTGCAGCCATGAATCTCCCCTGCGGCAGCGTGGCCGCAGGGGCACAGTAGCGGCAGTGCCGTGAAGCCGCATGCAACATCTGCAACGACGGAGGCCCGGGCATGTGCCCGGGCCTCCGAAGGTGATGCTGCAGCGAGGATCAGTTGAAGGTGTACTTGGCACCCACCGTGAAGTAGCGGCCGATGGCTCCGCTGAAGTGCAGCGGGTTGTAGTTCACGCCGCCATAGGTGGTCGGATCGAGCGGTGCGATGCGATCAAACACGTTCTGCACCGATGCGTTCAGCTCAAAGGCTTCGGTGATGTTCCAACGACCGGACAGGTCGAAGGTGGTGAACGAGGAGATCTTCTCGACCGGCGAGCCATCCTCATAGAACGCCAGGTAGTCGCCGCCACGGCGGTCCTTGTTCTCCAGCTTGCTGATGTAGTTGGCGACGCCGCTGACACTCCACGGGCCCTGCCTCCAGGTGGTGCCGAAGTTGATGCGGTCCTTCGGCGTGCCGATGCAGTTGGTGACGTCGCAGTTGCCGTGGGTGCCGGCGTAGTCGACCGTCACGTCGGCATCGGTGCGCTCGAACTTCAGCACATGGCTCCACTGCAGGTCCATTTCCAGCTGGCCCGGACCGATATCGAAGGTCTGGCGGATATCGGTGTCGATACCGCGCACGCGGGTGGAGGCGGCGTTGATGTACTGCGTGTTGACCGCCAGGATGCTGCCGGTGCCGGCAATGCCGTTGAGCAGGTTGGTGTCGCGCAGGACGTTGCCGGCGGCAATGGCGTCGGCGGTGCTGCCCTGGGCGATTTCGTTGGTGCGCTTGATCTGCCACGCATCCACCGTCATCGAGGTGGACGAGGTCGGCTGCAGCACGATGCCCACCGAATAGCTCTTGGATTCCTCCGGCTTCAGGTCGCTGTTCGGGCGGGTGATGATCGCCACCGAGCGTGCGGTGCATTCGGCTTCACTGATGGCGCAGCGCACCGGGTCGCGGGCGTTGGAGAAGGCGGCCAGGCCACCGTCACCGTTCTCGGCCGGGTTCGGCGCACGGAAACCTTCAGCATAGCTGGCGCGCAGCGCGATCCAGTCGGCCGGGGTCCACTTCACGCCCAGCTTCGGGGTAGCCTTGCCTTCACCGCTCTCGTACTTGTCGTAGCGCAGTGCACCGGACAGCTCCAGCTGTTCCAGCACCGGCGCGGACAATTCGACGTATCCGGCGTACACGTTCTGGGTGCCGTCATAGGCCGAGTAGCCCAGGCCGATGATGTCGCCGGTGTCGGTGAACGTCTGCGGGGTCAGGCTGTTGCTGGTCTTGCGCCACTCGGTGCCCATCGCCAGGCCCAGCGGGCCACCCTTGAGGTCCATCAGGCTGCGCGACACGGTGAAGTCGAACATGTCCAGGCTGGACTTGGCGCGTGCACTGATTTCCGGCGAAATGAAATCGTACAGTGCCTGCGAGTTGAGGTTGGCGTTGTCGCCGATGCGCCACACGCCACCGGCACAGTTCGGGTTGGCCAGTGCACAGCGGACGTTGTCGTAGTGCAGGAAGCCGGTACGGCGGTTGATCAGGTCGGTGCCGGAATGCAGGTAGGCGGTGTCATAGTTCCAGTCGCCCCAGTTGCCCTTGACGCCCACCAGGAAGCGGTTGAACTCGTTGGTGTTGTTGGTCACGCGCGGACCGACGTCCCAGGCCGAATAGCGCAGGCGCGAAGCCTGGCCGGGAATCGGGTTGTCCGGATGATCCGGGCCGAGCACGGTGGCACCGGAACCGCTGTTGGCGTTGACCGGTCCTTCCGGATAGCCCCAGCCGCCGGACACGCCCGAGGGCGTGTTGCTGAAGGTGGTTTCCTTCTTCGAGTAGCCGATCTCGGTGTAGATCTCGCCGCCTTCGCCGAAGGCGAAGCTGGCACGACCGAACACGTTGATGTACTTCTCTTCCGGGCTCAGGTCACGGAACTTCTGCGCCGGATCCCACAGGCAGCCCTGCTGCTGTGCGGTCGCATCGGTCTGGCCGGGAATGCTGGTCAGATTGGCACAGCCCGGCAGAGCCACCAGGAACGCGGGATTGTCGTCGTCGACATTGCGGTCGTCGAACACCGAGCCGTTCGGGCCCACGCCGCCGGCGGTACCACCGGACAGGTAGGCACCGCCCAGGAACTGCGCGTCGGCGGCGGAATAGCCCCAACGACGGATGTCACCGGTGCCGATCCACTTGCGGTTCTTGCGATCGCCGATCTTGATCGCGTCGGACTTGCCGACGTCCAGGCTGAAGAATGCATTCCAGCCATCGGTGGCCAGATCGCCGGTGCCGGCGGTCAGCGTCGCCTTCTTGGCATCGCCGTCGCCGTCGCCGGAGACGCCGTAGGAACCGCGCAGGATCGCGCCCTGGAAGTCGCTGCGCAGGATGATGTTGACCACGCCGGCGATGGCGTCGGAGCCATAGATCGCCGATGCGCCGTCCTTCAGAACTTCCACGCGCTCCACCGCATCCAGCGGAATGGTGCTCAGGTCGGTGAAGACCTTCTGGCCGTCGTCAGCCAGGCCGTAGGTGGCCATGCGGCGGCCATTCAACAGCACCAGCGTCGAGCCGGCGCCGAGGCCACGCAGGGAGATGCCGGCGCCGCCGCCGGCAAAGCCGTTGCCGAAGGTCTTGGGAATCGAGCCGGAACCGTCGGCGGTCAGGGTCTGCAGGTATTCGGCGACCGTGGTCTTGCCGGTGCGGTCGATCTCCTGGCGGGTCACCACCTGCACCGGGGACGGTGTCTCGGTATTGGTGCGCGGGATGTTCGAGCCGGTGACCGTGATGCGGTCGAGATTGGTGGCCTGCTCCTGGGCGAAGGCGGAGGAGGAAACCACGGCGCCGGCCAGCAGCAGGGCGCTGCCGGTGAGGATGTGAGTGATGGACGATGCCAGGGTGTCACGGCGGCTGGCGGGCCGATGGATCGGGTGTTTCACAGCTTCTCTCCTAACTGGAAAACCTTGCGTTGAGGGCTGTCGCCGGATCAGGTCCGGGACGGGCCAATCTAGGTTTCCGGCAGGTGACGGAGTCGTGAAATTTTGCTTAATCGGCAACGCGCGGACGGGCGGTGTGCGGATTCGCAAACCCGGTCGCGGATTCCGGCCCGGCGTGAGGCCGGGCCGGTGCGACGGTCAGCCGGGCAGCGAGAACTGCACCGGCACCATGCCGATCGCAGGCACCGCCACGCCGTCGTGCTGGGCGGGCTCAAACCGCCAGTGGCGCAGCACCTGCTGGCGTGCGGCCTGGTCCAGGCTGCGCGAACCACTGCTGCGTTCGATGCTGACCGTCACAGGCTGGCCGTTGCTGCCCACTTCCACACGCAGCAGGACCGTGCCCTGTTCGCGGTTGCGCAGCGCGGCGATGGGATAGGCCGGGGGCGGCGCACTGCGGTACTGCAGCTGGGCTCCCGCCAGTGGCGTAGCCGCCGCCGGCGTCTGCGGCACCATCACGGCGGTCGGTTCGGCGGCCGGCAGGACGATGCCCGGCGCATCTTCGACCGTTGCGGTGGGAGCTGGCAGCACCGGTGCGGTCGGCACCGCCTGGGAGCGGGGTGCGACCTTCACCTGTTCGGGTTTGGTGGGCAGGATCGGCGGAGGTTCCGGTGTCTTGACCTTCTCGATCCAGCGGACCGTGGTCGTGTCACGCGGGGCCTGTACCGCCTGGTAGGTGGCGGGGATGAGCAGCAGCAGGAACGCCAGCAGATGCAGTGCGATGGCCGCGCTCCAGGCGGCGATGCGGGCGGGGTCGAAGTGCGCGGATGCAACGGGATACGTACGAACCATGGTCCACCTCCGTGCCAATGTCGAAAGACGTCAACGCACCAGGGCCGCCATCGGGGTTGCCGCACGCGGCTGGCAGCCAAGCATTAGCGCGTGGTGGCCGCCACTGCCTAGAGGCATGTCACGCGATGTTGAACTGGCCTTCATCTACGCAACGGGGCCGGAGACCTTTCCGCTGGAAAGGCATCCGGCCCCGTGGGCAGCAGATCAGGGCAGGGCGCTGTCCGGCGGACAGGGCCCGCGCCGTGCCGGGTCGTCAGCGACCCAGTTCGAACACCACGTCCAGGTTGACCGACACAGTGGATTCACCCGGCGCGACCGGCGTGGCCTTGTCCATGGCGGCCGAGGCCATCTGTGCCCGCATCATCGGCACCGGGCGGAAGCCGCCGTTGCTGTTCTCGGAGATGCTGACGATGCGGTGCACCTGCAGGCCCAGCGACTTGGCATAGGTCTGGGCGCGGGCCTGTGCCTTCTTCAGGGCGGCCAGGCGGGCTTCGTCATAGACCGGCTCCGGCTGGTCGATCTCGAAGCTGGGGCCGTTGATCTGGTTGGCGCCCTGGGCGGCCAGCGCATCGAGCACCCGGCCGAGCTTGGCGATGTCGCGGACCTTCAGGCTGACGGTGTTGCTGGCCTGGTAGCCGGTGATCTTCGGCGCTTCGTTGTCGGCATAGCGGTACTGCGGGTTGAGGCTGACGCCGCTGGTCTGCACATCGCGCTCGGCGATGCCGGCCGCCTTGATCGCGGCCAGCACCTTGTCCATCTGCTGCGCATTCTGGCGCATGGCGCTGTTGCCGTCGGCGGCCTGGGTGACCACGCCGGCCGACAGGGTGGCCACATCCGGCACACGGGTCGCTTCGGCGTTGGCCGAAATGTTCAGCAGGGTGCCCTCGGCCGGGGCGGCGATCGGCGGCGGCGGGGCGGCATGGGCGGACATCGAGGCTCCAAGGGCGAGGGACAGGGCAAGCAGCAGCGGGGAGGCGGTCAGGCGCATGGGATCTCCTTGTTGTGGCGTGAGGGTGGTGTCGTAGCGATGAACGCGCTGTGAGTCCGTTCGGGGTCGACGGCACGCGGGAACAGGTTGCCGACGATTCAGGCGGCGGCCTCAGGTTATGCTGTGCCGATGCTCTATCTTGCTTCCCGCTCCCCCCGACGCAACCAGCTGCTGGCCCGACTCGGACGCCCCTTCCAGGCGCTTGACCTGGAGGTTGTCGAGCAGCGCGCGCCCAGTGAAAGCGCCGAACAGTACGTCTGCCGGGTTGCGGCCGACAAGGCGCGCGCCGGGTTGGCCCGGGTGCTGGCCGATGACCCGGACGCACGGGTGCTCGGCTCGGACACCGAGGTCGTGCTTGATGGCGAGGTGTTCGGCAAGCCGGTCGATGCCGCCGATGCCCGGGCAATGCTGGCCCGCCTGGCCGGACGCACGCATCAGGTGATGACGGCCGTGGTGGTGGTCGGCGCGGCCGGGCTGGACAGCGAACTGGTGGTGTCCGAGGTGACGTTCGCCGCGATCGGCGCCGCCGACATCGCCGCCTACGTGGCCACCGGTGAGCCGCTGGACAAGGCCGGGGCCTACGCCATCCAGGGTGGGGCCGAGCGCTGGATCGAACACCTGTCCGGCAGCTACTCCGGTGTGATGGGGCTGCCGCTGCTGCACACCGATCGTCTGCTGGCCCGCTGCGGCGTGCCGGCTCCCATTGCCAACGCCGCCAGGGAGGCTGCAGATGTCTGAGGAAATCCTGGTCAATGTGACCCCACGCGAGACCCGGGTCGCGGTGATCGAGAATGGCATGCTGCAGGAACTGCACATCGAGCGCGGCTGGCGCCGGGGTGTGGTCGGCAACATCTACAAGGGCAAGGTGCAGCGGGTGATGCCGGGCATGCAGGCCGCCTTCGTCGAGGTCGGCCTCGAGCGCGCTGCATTCCTGCATGCCAACGACGTGGTACGGCCGGCGCCGGTGGCCAGTGCCGACACCGAGAACACCACGCTGCCACCGCCGGCCAGCGTGCCGATCGTCGAGCTGCTGCGCGACGGCCAGGACATCGTGGTGCAGGTGGTGAAGGATCCCATCGGCACCAAGGGCGCGCGGCTGACCACGCAGATCAGCATCCCGTCGCGCTACATGGTGCTGCTGCCGCAATCGAAAGTGGTGGGCGTGTCCGCGCGCATCGAGGACGAGGCCGAGCGCGCGCGCCTGAAGGCGCTGGTGACCGAGTTGTCGGCACAGCACGGCGGCTACGGCTACATCGTGCGCACCAATGCCGAAGGGCAGCCGGCCGAAGCCATCGCCGAGGACATCGCCTACCTGTCGCGGGTCTGGAACGTGGTGGAGCGCCGCGGCCGCGACGCCACCCCCTGCAGCGTGATCTACGAAGACCTGAGCCTGCCGCTGCGGTCGGTGCGCGACCTGATCCGCAAGGACGTGGACAAGGTGAAGGTCGATTCCAAGGAAACGTTCGCGCAGCTGCAGGCGTTCGTGGCCAAGTACATGCCGGTGCTGGCCGAGAAGCTGGAGCTGTACTCCGGCGATCGCCCGATCTTCGACATGTTCGGCGTGGAGGACGAGATCGGCCGCGCGCTGGACAAGCAGGTGCCGCTGAAGTCCGGTGGCTACCTGGTGATCGACCAGACCGAAGCGATGACCACCATCGACGTCAACACCGGGTCGTTCCTGGGCCAGCGCAATCTGGAGGAGACGGTGTTCCGCACCAACCTGGAGGCGGCGCAGGCCGTGGCCAGGCAGCTGCGCCTGCGCAATCTCGGCGGCATCATCATCATCGACTTCATCGACATGGATGATGCCGAGCACCGCCGCCAGGTGCTGCGGACCCTGGAAAAGGCGCTGGCGCGGGATCATGCCAAGACCACGGTCTACGATTTCTCGCCGCTGGGCCTGGTGGAGATGACCCGCAAGCGCACGGTCGAAAGCCTGGAGCGCCAGCTGTCGGAGACCTGCCCGCAGTGCAGCGGTCGTGGCACCATCAAGACCACCGAAACGGTCACCTACGAGATCTTCCGCGAGATCACCCGCGCGGTGCGCCAGTTCGATGCCGCGCGCCTGCTGGTGATCGCGTCGACCAAGGTGGTGGCGCGCATCACCGATGAGGAATCCGCGGCGGTGGCCGAGCTGGAAGAATTCCTCGGCAAGAGCATCCGCTTCCAGGCGGATGAGCAGTACCTGCAGGAGCAGTTCGATGTTGTTCTGCTCTGATCCACGCCGGCCGAAGGTCGGCGGCGGCCGATGAGCGCGCCGCCGCGCCTGCGACTGCGAAGGATCCGCCGTCATCTCATTGCTGCCTGTGCGGTGGCCCTGGTCGGGCTGGCGCTGCTGGTCGGCACCTTCAGCCAACTGCTGCCGCTGGCCGAGCGACACCCCGACAGGATCGCCGCCTGGTTGAGCGAGCGCGCAGGCCAGCCGGTCCGTTTCGACCAGCTGGACACGGCGTGGACCCGTCGTGGCCCGCTGCTGCAGCTGAAGGGCCTGCGCATCGGCGCCGGGCAGGGCCTGGCGGTCGGCGAGGCTGAAATCCTGGTGTCGATGTACAGCGGGCTGCTGCCGGGCCGTTCGTTGACCGAGCTGCGCCTGCGCGGCCTTTCGCTGGATCTGCAGCAGAGCGAGGACGGTCGCTGGTCGGTGCGTGGCCTGCCGCAGCCCAGCAGCGGGGGTGACCCGCTGGAGGCGCTGCGCCGCCTGGGCGAGCTGCAGGTGATCGGCGGCCGGCTGGGCGTGCAGGCCCCGGCACTCGGCATCGACACCGTATTGCCGCGCGTCGATCTGCGCCTGCGCGTCAATGGCGACCGCCTGCGGGTAGGCGTGCGGGCCTGGGCCCAGACCGACGCACTGCCGCTGACCGCCGTGCTGGATGTGGACCGTGTGCGTGGCGACGGCGAGGCATGGCTGGGCGCCGATCCCATCGATTTCCGCGCCTGGTCGCCGTTGCTGGCGGCCGGGGGCGTGCGCCTGCGTGAAGGACGCGGCGAACTCAATGTGTGGCTGACCCTGCGCGACTTCGTCCCCGTGGCGCTGACCACCGATTCGGATCTGCGGGATCTGCGCATCGACGGTGCACCGATGCCGGGGCTGGCAGTGCCCCGGCTGCAGCTGCAGCGCATGCAGGCGCTGCTGCGCTGGCAGCGGCAGGCGGACGGATGGGCGATGCAGGTACCGCGCCTGCGGCTGGTGGACGACACCGGCGCGCAGCAGCTTGATGGACTGCAACTGCAGGTCGGCACGCAGCTGCGCATCCGCAGCGGGACGGTGCAGGCCGGCACCGCGCTGCGTGCGCTGGCGCTGAGTGACCGCCTGGGCCCTGGCCTGCGGCGCTGGCTGTTCCTGTCAAAGCCGCAGCTGGATCTGCGTGAACTGCAGCTGGCCGGCACGCGCAACGGTCCGTTGTGGGCCCAGGGCGAGTTGCAGTCGCTGGGTTTTGCCAGCGTCGGCGATGCACCTGGCCTGCGTGGGCTGGGCGGCCATTTCGAAGGCGACGCCGATGGCTTCAGCCTGCAGCTGCAGCCGCAGCGCGAGCTTCAGTTCGATTGGCCGACCGGCTTTGGCGTGCGCCATGACCTGCACTTGGCGGGCCAGGTGGTGGGGTGGCGCGACGAAGGCGGCGGCTGGCGCATCGGCACGGCCGCCGTGCGCGTGGAAGGCACGGATTACGCAGCCGATCTGCGCGGCGGTGTCTGGTTCCAGGGCAATGGCACGCGTCCGTGGCTGCAGCTGGCAGCCAAGCTGGACGATGTACCGATGACGGCCGCCAAGCGCTTCTGGATCCATTCAAAGATGAGCAAGGGAGCCACCGACTGGCTGGACATGGCGCTGGCCGGCGGCCAGGTGCGTGAGGGTATCGGCCTGGTCACCGGTGACCTCGACGACTGGCCCTTCGACAACAACGACGGACGGTTCGAGGCCACCGGCCATATCACCCGCGGCGACATCCGCTTCCAGCGCGACTGGCCGCTGATGAGCCAGGTTGATGCCGACATCGCCTTCATCGGTCCTGGCTTCCACATGCAGGGGCGCGGTGACCTGGCCGGCGTGCCGGTGCAGCACTTCGAGGCCGGCATCAAGGATTTCGGCCAGCAGCCGCTGTACGTGCGTGCCGATACCCGCAGCGAAGCCGGAAAGCTGCTGGCGCTGCTGCGGCGGAGCCCGTTGCACCAGGAATACGGCGAAACGCTGGACAACCTGACCGCCTCCGGTCCGGCGCAGGTGACCTTCGACCTGCTGCAGCCGCTGCATGCCGACGAGGGGGGAGGTCACCTGCAGGGCACGGTCGATCTGGCCGGCGTGAAGCTGGTGGAGAAGCGCTTCGCGCTGGAATTCGACAACATGCGCGGGCTGGCTCGCTACGGCAACGGTGGTTTTGCCGCCGAGCAACTGGCGGTGCGCCATCTGGGCCAGGACGGCCAACTGAGCCTGCGCGCGGGTGGGTTCGTGCGTGACCCGAAGCTGGCTTTCGAGTCGGAGCTTTCTGCGCGCCTTGACGCAGGCGTGCTGATTGACCGCGCGCCGGAAATGGCTTGGCTCAAGCCCTACATCACCGGTACCTCGCCCTGGACCATCGCCGTCAACCTGCCGAAGGTCGCCCCAGGTGCGCCCGCTCCTCCCAGCGAACTGCGCCTGCGCTCGGATCTGGCAGGCACGCGCCTGGATCTTCCCGCCCCGCTGGACAAGCCCGCCGACGAGCCACTGGCCACCACCGTGACCGCGCAGCTGCCGATGGGGGATGGCCGTATCGACGTGGCGTTTGGCCAGCGCCTGGCCCTGGCCGCGCGCAGCCACAACAATCAGACCGGCGTGCAGGTGACCCTCGGCAGTGGCCAGGTCGACCGCGAGCCGCCTCCCAGCGGGCTGTCGGTGAACGGTCACAGCCCGACCCTGGACGCGTTGGAGTGGATCGGCCTTGCCCGCGGCGGCGACGGTGACGGCGATCCGATGCCGTTGCGGGCGATCGACGTGCAGGTCGGCCGCTTGATGCTGATCGGAGGGGTGTTCGAGCAGACCCGCCTGCAACTGCGTCCGGGCGCGCAGGCGCTGGATGTGCGCCTGGACGGCCCTTCGCTGGCCGGCCGCCTGAGCGTGCCCAATGCCGAGGGCGGCACCATCAGTGGCCAGCTCGACCGGGTGTACTGGCAGTCACCGCCGGCCGCGTCCGGTGCGCCAGCGGCACCGGCCCGGGTGCAGGCCGGGGCCAACGACATGGATCCGGCCAAACTGCCGCCGTTCGCGCTGGACATCGCCGACCTGAAGTTCGGCAAGGTGGCGCTCGGCCAGGCCGTGCTGCGCACCCGCCCACGGGGCAACGGCCTGGAGGTGCAGGCACTGCGCTTCCGCGCGCCCGACCAGGAGATCGACATCACCGGCCGCTGGCTGGGCAGCAGCAGCGGTGCCCGCACCGAGCTGAACGCGCAGGTGCGCAGCGAGGATCTCGGCGCGCTGATGCAGAATCTCGACTACGCTGGCCAGCTGCGTGGCGGCGCCGGCCAGGCGCAGCTGCAGGCGTCGTGGAATGGCGGGCCGTCGGACTTCCAGCTGGGCAATCTGCAGGGCCAGCTGGATATCCATGCGCGCAACGGTCAGCTGCTGGAACTGGACCCCGGTGCCGGTCGCGTGCTGGGTCTGCTCAGCGTGGCCCAGCTGCCGCGGCGGCTGATGTTCGACTTCCGTGATTTCTTCTCCAAGGGCTTCGCGTTCAACCAGATCGAGGGCAGCCTGCAGTTCGGCCAGGGCGTGGCCCGCACCGACAAGGTGCTGATTGAAGGGCCTGCGGCGAACATCACCATCCGCGGCCAGGCCGACCTGCGCCAGCAGCAGTTCGACCAGACCATCGATGTCAATCCGCGTGCCGGCAATCTGCTGACCGTGGTCGGCGCAGTGGCCGGCGGCCCGGTCGGGGCTGCGCTGGGGGCGGCGACCAATGCGGTGTTGTCCAAGCCGCTGGGCGAGATCGGCGCCCGTACCTACAAGGTGACCGGTCCCTGGAAGGAGCCGAAGGTGGAGGTGATCGAACGCAGCCGCGAACGGACCCCGCCGGCTCCCGTACCCGCGCCGGCCCTTCCACCGGCCGTGACCGACCTGCCGCGGTCGCGCTGAGCGCGGCCTCCCATTCCCCGGGGCTTGCCTGAGTGCCCCTGCATCCCCAGATCGAGACCCATGACTGATATCGCCCTGACGCTTGCCCAAGACCGCCTGCTGCGCCCCGGCGGCCTGGATACCGCTGGATTGGAGCGCACCTTCGGCCAGTTGCTCGGCCCCGGTGTCGATTTTGGCGACCTCTATTTCCAGCACGCCCGGCGTGAGAGCTGGAGGGTGGAAGACGGCATCGTCAAGGACGGTGCCCACTCCATCGAGCAGGGGGTCGGCGTGCGTGCCATTGCCGGCGAGAAAACCGGCTTCGCCTATTCCGATGACATCCATGCCGATGCGCTGCTGGCGGCGGCGCAGTCGGCGCGCGCGATTTCGCGCGAGGGCGGTGCCCAGGCGGGCCGCTCGCTGCTGCGTGGCAATGCACGCGCGCTGTATCCGGCGCTGGATCCGATCGATGGGCTCGGCAACGAGGCCAAGGTTGAAGTGCTCAAGCGCCTGGATGGCTATCTGCGTGCCGCCGACCCGCGGGTGAAGCAGGTGATGGTCAGCCTTTCCGGTGGCGTTGACACCGTGCTCATCGCGCGCAGCGACGGCGTGCTGGGCGCCGACGTCCGCCCCTTGGTGCGCTTGAACGTGCAGGTGATCGTCGAGCAGAACGGTCGCCGCGAGTCCGGCTATGCCGGCGGTGGTGGCCGTTATGGCTACGAAGAACTGTTCGCCGATGGCCGGCCGGAAGCGTTCGCCCGCGAGGCGCTGCGCCAGGCGCTGGTGAACCTGGACGCGGTGCCGGCGCCGGCCGGTGTGATGCCGGTGGTGCTCGGCCCGGGCTGGCCTGGTGTGCTGCTGCATGAAGCGGTCGGCCATGGGCTGGAGGGCGACTTCAACCGCAAGGGCACCAGCGTCTATGCCGGTCGCATCGGCGAGCGCGTGGCGGCCCCGGGGGTGACGATCGTCGATGACGGCACCCTGGACGGTCGTCGCGGCTCGCTGAACGTGGATGATGAAGGCCATCCGACCCAGTGCACGACCTTGATCGAGGACGGCATCCTGGTCGGCTACATGCAGGACAGCCTCAATGCACGGCTGATGGGCATGGCACCGACCGGCAACGCGCGCCGCGAGTCGTTCGCGCACCTGACCATGCCGCGGATGACCAATACCTACATGCGTGCCGGCCAGCACGATCCGCAGGAGATGATCCGCTCGGTGAAGAAGGGGCTGTACGCGGTCAACTTCGGCGGTGGCCAGGTCGACATCACCAGTGGCAAGTATGTGTTCTCGGCCACCGAGGCCTATCTGATCGAGGATGGCCGCATCACCACGCCGGTGAAGGGCGCGACCCTGATCGGCAACGGCCCGGAAACCATGCAGAAGGTGCGCATGGTCGGCAACGACCTGGCCCTGGACGAGGGTGTGGGCATCTGCGGCAAGGACGGGCAGAGCGTGCCGGTGGGTGTCGGCCAACCCTCGCTGCTGATCGAGGGCCTGACCGTCGGCGGCACCCAGGCCTGAACATGGCGAGGGCCCCGGCCAGCATCGCGGCCGGCGGGGACTCAGTCCTCGTCGGTCGCGTCGTCCAGATCGGCGCCGGTGTCGTCGCCGGTGGCGCCCTTCAGGCCAAGCGCGGCCGGCAGCATCAGCCCGCGCAGCACCTGGTAGATCTCGCGGTAGGCGCGCGGCGGCTTGTTCTTCGCCTTCTCGGACTGGGCGTTGCGCACCAGCGTGCGCAGCTGCTGGCGATCCGCCTGCGGATACTCGTCCAGCAGCGCGGCCAGCGCCTTGTCGCCGTCGTCCAGCAGGCGCTCGCGCCAGTCTTCCACGCGGTGCATCATCGCCACTTCGCGGCGCGAGGTCTCGCTGTTGGCGTCCAGCGCATCGCGGATCGCCTCCAGGGTTTCGTCTTCCTCGCGGCGCATGTGCTTGGCCAGGAACGCCAGCTGCCGCTTGTGGGCGATGTGGGCCGTGATGCGCTTGCACTCGGCAATGTGCGGCAGCAGGTCCTCCGGAATCGGCAGGCGGGCCAACTGGGCTGGGGTCAGCGACACCAGCTTCTCACCCAGGGCCAGGACTTCCAGGGCTTCGCCGCGCTTCTGCTTGCGGCTCTTGTCAAGGAATTCACCGGTTTCTTCGTCGCGTCCGCGCATCGTCCACACCTGCTTTCAAAAAAAGTCGCCCGGCGTGATGCCGGGCCCAACCCGTACAGGATAAAGCATTGAACGTGATCGCCCCTGAAGTGGTTGTCGGCGACGACAGCCCGGCCCGCCTGGAACGGCTGGCCGACCTCTCCCAGCAGCTGCTCGAGCGTGCCCGCGCGCTGGGGGCCAGCCAGGCCGAGGTCAGCTGCAGCGAGGACCGCGGCCTGGAGGTCAATGTGCGCCTCGGCGAAGTGGAAACCGTGCAGTCCACCCGCGACCGCGGCATTGCCGTGACCGTGTACTTCGGCCAGCGCAAGGGCAGCGCCAGTACCGGCGACCTGAACGAGGCCAGCCTGTCGGCCACCGTGGAGCAGGCCTGCGCGATCGCCCGCCACACCGAGGATGACCCGGCCGCCGGACTGGCCGATGCCGCCTTGATGGCCAAGGATTTTCCTGAGCTGGATGGCTGGCATCCCTGGGCCATGCAGGCCGACGAGGCGGTGGACCTGGCGCTGGCCTGCGAGGCCGCCGGGCGCGAGGCCGACGCGCAGATCCGCAACTCCGATGGCGCGGCGGTGTCCAGCTCGCAGAGCCTGTCGGTGTACGCCAATTCGCACGGCTTCATTGGCCGTGAGCGCGGCACCCATCATTCGATCGGCTGTGCGCTGATCGCCGGCCAGGGCGATGGCATGCAGCGCGACGGCTGGTACACCAGCGCGCTGGCCAGGCAGGACCTGGAAGATCCGGCCCAGGTCGGCCGCCAGGCCGCCGCGCGTACCGTGGCCCGCCTGCAACCGCGCTCGCTGGCCACGGGCAGCATGCCGGTGCTGTTCGCCCCGGAAGTGGCGCGCAGTCTGGTGGGCCATCTGCTGTCGGCCGTGTCCGGTGGCGCGCTTTACCGCCAGGCCAGCTTCCTGCTGGACAGCGCCGGCCAGCGACTGTTCCCGGACTGGATGCAGATCGAGGAGCTGCCGCACCTGCGCCGCGGCCTGCGCTCGGCCGCCTTCGACGGCGATGGCGTGGCGACCCGCGCGTCGGCACTGGTCCGCGATGGCGTGCTGCAGCGCTACGTACTGGGCAGCTACTCGGCCCGCAAGCTGGGGCTGCAGACCACGGCCAATGCCGGCGGCGTGCACAACCTGCAGCTGGCGGCCAACGCCGGGCCGCTGGAAGACATCGCCCGGCAGATGGGCAGCGGCCTGCTGGTGACCGAGCTGATGGGGCAGGGGGTCAATGGCGTGACCGGTGACTACTCGCGGGGGGCCGGTGGCTTCCGTGTCGAGAACGGGGAGATCCAGTACCCGGTGGACGGCATCACCATTGCCGGCAACCTGCGCGAGATGTTCATGGCGATCGAAGCGGTGGGCAGCGATGTCGATCCGCGCTCGCACATCCGGACCGGTTCGATTCTGGTGGGGCGGATGACCATCGCCGGTAATGATTGATGGCGTCGATGGCGTAAGCTATGGCCGCCTGACGCAACCGGCCTGATGCCGGTGGGTCAAGACCACCCAATGAAAAGGAGTTTTGTCGTGAGTGAATTCGATAACGTCCCGCCGCCGCCGCCGGTTACCGCCGATGTCCCGGCAGACCAGCGCACCATGGCCCTGGCCGCGCACCTGCTGGGCATCTTCACCGGCTTCATCGGCGCGCTGATCATCTGGCTGATCAACAAGGACGACGCCGGCAAGTCCTTCGTCACCGACCAGGCCAAGGAGGCCCTGAACTTCCAGATCACCGTGGCCATCGCGATGGTGGTCTGCATCATCCTGACCATCGTGGTCATCGGCGCGATCCTGATGCCGATCGTCGGACTGGTCAGCCTGGTGTTCTCCATCATTGCCGCGGTCAAGGCCAACAACGGCGAAGCCTATCGCTACCCGTTCGCATTGCGCCTGATCAAGTAAAACCGGCTGCAGGCGGACATGAAAACGCCCGGCATTGCCGGGCGTTTTCGTTGCGCACCACGTCAGTGATCGCGCTCCACCGCAAGCCTGGCCAGCGCCCGCAGCGCATCGGCTTCTTCGTGGTAGCCCGCCAGAGCAGCCTGCATGCGGGCCGCCAGTTCGCCCAGCTGCGCCTTCGCTCCCTCCATGCCGAGCAGGGCGGGGAAGGTACTCTTGTCCTGCGCCTGGTCCTTGCCTGCCGTCTTGCCCAGCTGCTCGGAGCTGGCTTCGACATCGAGGATGTCATCGCGGACCTGGAATGCCAGGCCGAGTGCATCGGCGAATGCGTCCAGCTGCACCCGCTGCGGCTCCGGCGCATCGCCGCACAATGCACCCATCCGCACCGCGGCACGGATCAGCGCGCCGGTCTTGAGCGCATGCATCCGGGTCAGCGCGGCCAGCGACTGCTGCTGCCCGGTGGCATCGATATCCAGTGCCTGGCCGCCGCACATGCCGGCGGCACCGGAGGCGTGCGCCAGCGCCTGCAGGCAGGCCACGCGCAGTGTTGCCGGCAGGGGGGCATCGGCCAGCAGGCTGAAGGCGCGGGTCTGCAGCGCGTCGCCGGCCAGGATCGCGGTGGCTTCGTCGAAGGCGATGTGGGTGGTGGGTTTGCCACGGCGCAGTGCATCGTCGTCCATTGCCGGCAGGTCGTCGTGCACCAGCGAATAGGCATGGATCAGTTCCACCGCCATCGCGGCCGCATCGAGCCTTTCCGGTTGCGCGCCGAACAACTGGCCAGTGGCATAGACCAGCAGCGGACGCATGCGCTTGCCACCGCCGAGAACAGAATGGCGCATGGCCTGGTGCAGCCGCTGCGGTGCATCGGCCGGCGAGGGCAGGGCTGCATCGAGCTGGCTTTCGATCCGGTCGCGCCAGCGCGCAAACGCCGCCTCAGCCGTCATGGCTGGGCGGATCGAAGGGTTCTGCCGTATCGGGCTGTGCCGGATCGCTGAGCAGCCGCACGCGCAGTTCGGCCTGCTCCAGCGCCTGCTGGCACTGGCGGTACAGGCCCACGCCACGTTCGTAAGCACTGAGCGACGCTTCCAGGCTCAGCTCGCCGGTTTCCATCTGCTCCACCAGCTGCTCCAGCGATTCGAGCGACTGCTCGAACTGGGCGACAGGGGAGGCGTTTTCGGGGGACTTCTTGGCCATGCGGCAAGTGTGGACGGCACGCGCGCAGGGGTCAATTCACCAGCCACCCGGCTGCCACCGCAGCTGGGCGCCATGAGCGTGCAGCCAGGCCTGCAGCGGTGCGGCGATCACCACATCGGCGGCAGCCAGCAGGTTGCCGTCAGCAAACAGCAGCGGCAGCTGCGCGCGCCGCCAGGGGGCCAGATGTTCACGCTGCAGGCAGTCCTTCAAGGCATGGGCGTGGCTGCGTCCCGGCAGCACGATGCGCTCGCCGCCACGCCGTGCACGCACCTGCATGGGCTGCTGGAACATCCCGGCGCCCAGCAGGCGCAGCTGGCCGCCATCAGGCAAGGGCAGAGGCGCCCGGCCGTCCCACTCCTGCTGCCAGTCCAGCGGCAGGGCAGGCAGCTCGGCCGGCAGCAGATAGGCATGCTCGCGCCATCGCTGGATGACGTGATCCTGCCAGCGCACCCGCGCCTGCCGGTCGCAAGCGGAGGGCAGCATTTCGTCGAGCATCTGCTGCAGCACCCGCCCCGGCAGCGGGGCCGCGCCATGGCTGGCCACCCAGGTGCGCAGGACGCGTGCGGCGCGTTCCGGCGATACCTGCCGCAGCAGCTGCAAGGACAGCACGCGCGGGGCTGCTTCCAGGTGCGCGAGCAGTTCGGTGTCCTCTTCCTGCAGAAGGCCACGGGTACGTGCGCAATGATCGGCACTGCCGGCCAGGGCCGCTGCGGCGTGCGGCCAGCGCTGCCGCAGCAGCGGCAGCACCTGCAGGCGCAGGAAGTTGCGGTCGGCGTACGCTTCGTCGTTGCTGGGGTCTTCGATCCAGTGCAGATCGTGGGCCCGCGCATAGTCACGCAGGGCGTCGCGTGGGACCTGCAGCAGCGGCCGCCACAGCCGGTGGCCGGTGAGCACGCTGTCCGCGCTCATTGCCGCCAGGCCATCGACACCGGAACCGCGCAACGCGCGCAGCAGGAAGGTTTCGGCCTGATCGTCCTGATGCTGGGCTAAGGCCAGCGTCTCTCCATCGCGCAGAGAGGCGGCAAAGGCAGCGCGACGCGCCTGCCGGGCTGCACCCTCCAGGCCCAGGCCGGTGCCGGTCTCGACCTGCACGCGGTGTACGACCAGTTCGACTCCCAGGGCCGCGCACTGCTGCTGGCAATGCTGGACCCAGGCATCGGCGTCCGGCTGCAGTCCGTGATGTACGTGCACAGCGCGCAGTTCCACGCCGGCCGCCTGCGTGCAGCGCCGCAGCCAGTGCAGCAGGACGGTCGAATCCAGGCCGCCGCTGTAGCCGACCAGCAGCGGTGCATCGAGGGAAACCAGGGCGGGGAAGGCAGTCACGGGTGAAGTGTAGGGTGATCGGCGGGGTCGCGCCGCGCCTTCGACTCCTGGGCGGAATGCAGCCGGGCATGGCCCGGCTGCACGGTGCGTCCGCCGTGCCGTTACTTTCCGTCGGCGTTGCGTTCGAAGGCCTTGGGCGCCGGCAGCTGCACCGGTACGCCCTTGTCGTCGCAGGTGCCCGCCTGGCACAGGCGATCGCGCAGCGCCGGTGTTGCCTGCACGATCATGTGATAGATCGTGTTCTGCTCCAGCGTGCCGCGGATGGCCTTGCTGCCGGGACCGCGCGCCCAGATGCCGACGTCCTCGCCACCATGCGATTCGGATTTCATCGGCACCAGCGCTTCCTGCATGTAGTCCGGATGCTCGGTATCGACATCGTGCAGGTCCGGGCGCCCCTTGGCCGGCTCGAAGCTGCTCGGGTTGTGCGGGTAGCGCTTGCTGCCCGCCGGCTGCTGGTTGGTGCTGCCGGTGTGGCCCGGTCCATTGGCGTAGCTCAAGGTGGTGTAGGGCTGGCCGTTGCCGTCCAGCGCGTAGTCCAGCTTGCCGGCGCCGTCCTCACCGCCCTTGTCCTTCACCTTGCCCAGGATCGGGTTGCCGCGTGCGGGGTAGCCGACGAAGTTCAGGGTGTGCGAGTGGTCGGCGGTGACGATGATCAGCGTGTCGTCGGCCGACGTCATTTCCGACGCCACCCGCACCGCATCGGACATCGCCACGGTTTCGGTCAGTGCGCGATAGGCATTGCCGCTGTGGTTGGCATGGTCGATGCGAGCGCCTTCGATCATCAGCACGTAACCTTCCTGATGACGCGACAGATTTGTGATCGCAGCAGCGGTCAGCTCGGCCAGGCTCGGCTCACCGGCCGGATCCTGTGGGCGCTCGTACTCGTAGCGCATGTGGTCCGGCTCGAACAGGCCGAGGATGGCCGGCGCATTCGCGGCGGCGGCCAGCTGCCTGCTGTTCCACACGTAAGCACCCTGCGGATGCGCCTGCTGCCATTCCTGTACCAGGCTGCGGCCATCCAGGCGCTGGCCGACCTTGTCGTCGTATTCCGGATCGCGCTCTTCCACGGTGGTGAATTCACCGCGACCACCGCCGAGCGCGACCAGCGGGCCGCGGCCATAGCGCGAGGTGGACAGCAGCTGCTGGGCGATGTCCTTGCAGCCGGCGGCCTTGGCCGCTTCGGTCAGATCGGTGTCGTTCTCCCAGTTGCGCTCCGGCGAGTGCGCGTAGGTGGCCGCCGGGGTGGCGTGGGTCAGGCGCGCGGTGGACACGATGCCGGTCGCCAGGCCGGCGCTGTCAGCCAGCTGCAGCCAGGTGAGCAGGCCCTTGGACAGGCTGTCGGCACAATCGGTTCGGGCGCCTGCGCTGACACCGATCGCGCCCATGTGGGTCTTCACGCCGGTGGTGATGGCGGTCATGGTGCCCGCCGAATCAGGGGTCTGCGAGTCGGTGTTGTAGGTCTTGCTGAACGCGGTGGCCGGGAAGCGTTCCCAGGACAGCAGGTTCTCTTCGCCCGATCCGCCCTTCTTCTGGCCCTCGTAGATGCGCGCGGCGGCCACGGTGGTCAGGCTCATGCCGTCGCCGAGGAACAGGATGACATTCCGGGCCTTGCCGGCCATCGCGCCATTGGCGGCGGCCTGGGCGGCGCCGCTGCGGTACCACCATTGCGGCGTCTCGCCGGCCGGGTGTGCAACCGGCTCGACGGCGACCTTCAGGCCTGCCGGCGCGGAGGCGGGGGGGGGGCTGGCGCAGGCGCCGAGCAGCAGGGTGGTGGCACACGTGGCCAACAGGGAGACGGAACGGCGCATGGACGCTGGGATCTCACAAACTGTAACGGGACGTTCATTATGCCCGCCCTCGCAAGGCACGCCGATGACACACTGATTTGCCGGGCGGACGGTCGTTCTGCGGGCCGCCTTGGGCTATCGTGCCAGCATCCCTTCCTTCCCCTCTGGATTGCCTATGACGCTGGTCTCTGCCTGGCTGCGGATTCCATTCTGGCAGCGCGTGGTCGGCGGCTTCGTGCTTGGTGCGCTGGCCGGCTGGGCGCTCGGCCCCGCTGCGGAAACGTGGTTCGGTCCGCTCGGTGAGCTGTATGTCACCCTGATCAAGATGATCGCGGTGCCGCTGGTGTTCTTCGCGGTCATCAACGCGATCTCGTCACTGCATGGCCAGAAGTCGGTTGCCGCGCTCAGTGGCCGCACCTTCCTGTGGTTCGTGATCACCGCTGCGTTGGCGGTGTGCGTGGGCCTGGGCGTGGGCACCGTGCTGCAGCCCGGTGCCGGTGGCCTGCAGCTGTCCATGGCCAGCAACTATGTACCGCGCGAGGTTCCCAGCGTGGTACAGGTGCTGCTGGATGTGGTGCCGGCCAACGTCTTCTATGCACTGTCCGGCATCGGCACCCGCGTCAATGCCGCCGGCGAGACCGTGCTGGCTGCTGGCAGGGGCTCGATCCTGCCGGTGATCTTCTTCGCCGGCCTGGTGGGCTTTGCCATCGTCAAGCTGGGCGAGAAGGTGACCGAGGCGCGCAAGCTGGTCGGCCAGATGAGCGACATCATGATCCAGGTGACCCGCTTCGTGCTGGAAGTCACCCCGATCGGTACCTTCGGCCTGATTGCCGGCCTGGTGGGCAGTTACGGTTTCGAGAAGCTGCTGCCGCTGGGGCATTTCGTGCTGGCCCTGTACGTGGCCTGTGCGTTGCACATCGTGGTCGTCTACAGCGCGCTGCTGCTGGCGCACGGCCTGAATCCGCTGAAGTTCTTCCGCGGCGCGGCGCCGGGCATGCAGGTCGCCTTCGTCAGCTCCTCCAGCTTCGCCGCGATGCCGGTGGCGCTGCGCTCGATCACCCACAACCTGGGCGTCAACAAGGACTACGGTGCATTCGCGGTGCCACTGGGTGCGAGCATCAAGATGGACGGCTGCGGCGCGATCTACCCCGCGTTGTGTGCGGTCTTCATTGCCCAGTACAGCGGCGTGCCTTTGACGCCGGAGCAGTACGTGGTGGTGCTGATCGCCTCGGTGCTGGGCAGCTTCGGTACTGCCGGTGTGCCGGGTACGGCCGTGATCATGGCCACCGTGGTGCTCAGTGCCGCCAATCTGCCGCTGGAGACCATCGGTTACCTGTATGCCATCGACCGTATCCTGGACATGATGCGCACCATGACCAACGTGACCGGTCAGATGCTGGTGCCGGTGCTGGTGGCCAAGGAGACCGGCCTGCTCGACCAGTCGGTGTACGACAATCCCTCCAGCAACGTGGGCGTGGATGACCCGGACCCTACGCCGCCACGCAGCTGAGACGCCGCGCAGCGGCCTGTCATGCGAGAGATGAAGGCCCGCCGGACTGGCGGGCCTTTTCGTTGTGGGCGTGCCCCGCCGGGCCAGGGAAGACGCATCCCAGGCATACCGCGGGAACGAAAAAGCCGCTGCAGGGCAGCGGCTTTCCGGTATCCGGCGATGCCTGGAAAGGCGGTGGTCAGAGCTCGACGCGGCGCGCCTGCATGAACTTGTTGCCCCAGTAGCCGCTGAGCAGGGTGTCGACCCGCACATCCTTGCCTGCGCTCGGGGCATGCAGGAAGCGGCCGTCACCCACATAGATGCCGACGTGGTCGACCCGGCCCTTGCGACCGAAGAACACCAGGTCACCCGCGGCCAGGGCGGCACGGTCGTTGATCAGCTCGGCGTTGTTGTCATGCGCCATCTCGCGGGAGACGCGCGGCAGTTCGATGCCCAGCGCCGAACGGAAGACGTAGCCGACCAGGCCGCTGCAGTCGAAGCCGCTGTCCGGATTGCTGCCACCCCAGCGATACGGGGTGCCGAGCAGGGTCATCGCCCGTCGCAGCAGCGACTGCACCTTGCCATTGTCGGCGGCGCTGCCGACAACGCTGCCATTGGCAGCGCTGCTGGTGTCGTAGTTGGCGAGCAGGCGGCTCAGATCGCCGGCGACCATGGCCGAGCGGTCCATCAGCGGAATGGTGTCGTTGGCGGCCAGGTGCGGCAGCAGGGCGGCCAGCGTGGCACTGGCGGCTGCATCGGTGCGGCTGCGCTGGGGGGCTGCGGCCTCGGCCTTGCCCGTCACACGCACGGCAGTGTCGGCGGCCGGGACCGGCGCAGCATCGGCGCGTGAAGGAACGGTCTGCGACCAGGCGGGGAGGCTGGTCAGGCACAGTGCCAAGCCCAGAAGAATAGGGCGGACACTACGCGGAGAAGCGGCGGTCTGGCCTTTGCACGTCAGGTCGTCAGTCGTCACGCGTCGGTCACAGAAAAAAAACGATGGGGCATCATGCCCTGTAAAAGCACCGATAAGTTAAAAATTCCGTTATAAAACCGTTATTTCCACTGTGACGCAATTCTCAATTTTGAACATGTCGCCTGTTCATTTTAGCGAAGGACGCGTTTGGCCCCTGTGTAGTGGTCCTTCCAGTAGGGCCCGCTGAGCGAGTCCAGGCGCACCGTGCCGCCGGTGCTGGGGGCGTGCACGAAGCGCCCCTCGCCGACATAGATGCCGACATGGGTGACGTTGCCGCGGCTGCCGAAGAACACCAGGTCACCGGTGGCCAGGCGCTTCGGATCGATCCTCGGGCCCTGTACGGCGGCCAGGTCGCGCGAGGTGCGCGGCAGCTTCAGATCCAGCATCTCGCGGTAGACATAGGCGACCAGGCCGCTGCAGTCGAAGCCCGATTCGGGGGTGTTGCCGCCGTAACGGTAGGGCGTGCCGACCAGGCTGATGGCACGCATCAGGACTGAATTGGCGGCCTCGGGATTGTCCGGGGTGGTCGCCGGCCAGTGCGCCGACGGCGGGGGCGGCGCCGGCCGGGTGGCCTTGCCGCCGCCGCAGGCGGTCAGCAGCAGAGGCAGGACCAGCAGCAGGGCGGGCACGAACAGCCGGCGCGGGCCGGACGAAACTGGCGTGATGTGCATGTTCTCCGGATAATGCGCCACCTTGGATTGGCCGTCATGATGGCGGCGTCCCCGCCGGGCGACAACCCGCCCCAACCCGTCTGCCTCCGGCAGATCCAGACAGAGTCGCGCATGAAGATCGAAAAAGACCGCGTTGTCCGCTTCCACTACACCGTTTCCGAAGTCGGCCAGGAGCCGATCGAATCGTCCAAGGACCGCGGCGAGCCGCTGGCGATCCTGATCGGTCACGGCAACATCATCCCGGGCCTGGAAAACGCCATGATGGACAAGGAAGCCGGCGCGACCTTCAGTGTCGACGTCACGGCGGCCGACGCCTATGGCGAGCGCCGCGAAGGCCTGTCCCAGCGCGTGCCGAAGAAGCACTTCGGCAATGCCAAGCTGGCGCCGGGCCAGCAGGTCGTGCTGCAGACCAACTTCGGCCCGCGTGCGGTGACCGTGCAGAAGGTCGGCATGAGCGTGGTCGACGTCGACCTCAACCATCCGATGGCCGGCAAGGACCTGCACTTCGACGTGGAAATCGTCGACGTGCGTGAAGCCGGCAAGGAAGAGATCGAGCACGGCCACGTCCACGGCGACGGCGGTCACGCGCACTGATCGCCCGGCGATCGTGACGGCAGCAACGGCCCGCTTCGGCGGGCCGTTGCATGTCTGGAACACCACGCGCTCGTCCACGGCGCGCAGGCGGGCTGCATAATGAAGGACCTGCCCGCCGGATGTCCTGTGAACAGCGCTTCGTCTTCCCTGCAGCCGGTTGCCTCCGGCGACCGCATCGCCGTGCTGGACATACTGCGCGGGGCCGCGTTGCTGGGCATCCTGCTGATGAACATGGAGGCCTTCAGCGGACCGCTGGACCTGGCATTCACCGGTATCGACGTGCGCTGGCAGGGAATCGATTACTGGGCCGACGCCTTCGTCTACGTGTTCGTGCAGGGCAAGTTCTTCACCCTGTTCTCGCTGCTGTTCGGTGCCGGATTCGCAGTGATGGCACAGCGCGCCGAGACCGCCGGCCGCGAGTTCACTCCGTTCTATCTGCGCCGCAGCGCCGGGCTCATGCTGATCGGCCTGTGCCACGCGCTGCTGGTCTGGTCCGGCGACATCCTGGTGCTCTACGCACTGGCCTCGCTGCCCCTGCTGGCGTGCCGCGAGGCACCGCGCAGCTGGCTGCCGTGGATGGGTGTCATCGTCTATCTCGGTGGCGCGGCGATGATGCTGCTGCTCGGCGCCATGGTTTCACTGGCGACGCCGCAGGACGCGCAGCAGATGCTGGTCGACGCGCAGCAGAGCATCGCCCGGGAGCGCATGGTCTACGGACACGGCAACTGGATCCAGGCCTGCATCCAGCGCCTGCATGAGTTTGGTTCGTCGATGGGGGCGCTGCTGATCACGGGCCCGGCGGTACTGGGCATGTTCCTGATCGGCAGTGGACTGGCCGGCAGTGGCGCGCTGGCCACGCCGGAACGCCATCCGCGCCTGTTCGCGGCACTGCGCTGGGTCGCCTTGCCGCTGGGCCTGCTGGTCACCGTGCTGGGCGTGGCCTGGAAACCTTACCTCGCACCCGGTGCCTACGACCTTGGTGTGACCTCGGCGATGGCGCTGGTGATGATCGGCGCGCTGCCGATGTGCCTGGGCTACCTCGCCTGGATCGTGCAGTGGCGCGCTCGGCTGGGCTGGCTGGCACCGGTCGGCCGGATGGCGCTGACCCACTACCTGGGGCAGTCGCTGGTGTGCACGTGGGTGTTCTACCACCACGGCCTGGGCTACTTCGACGTGATGCCGCGCAGCGTGCAGCTGCTGTTCGCTGTGCTGCTGTTCGCCGCGCAGGTCGCCCTTTCCCATGCCTGGCTGCGCCGCTTCCGCTTCGGGCCGATGGAGTGGCTGTGGCGGGCGGTGACCTATCGCCAATGGCCGCCGATGCGCCGCGAGGCCGGACGGGACTGAGCGATGCAGGCGGCGCACGATGACGTGATCGTGATCGGTGCCGGTGCCATCGGCCTGGCGACGGCACTGGCGTTGTGCGGACAGGGACGGCAGGTGCGGGTGATCGATCGTGGCCGCGTGGGTGCGGCGACGTCGTACGGCAACTGCGGCACCGTCACGCCCAGCCATGCACCGCCCCTGGCCGCGCCGGGTGTGCCGCTGCGTGCGTTGCGCTGGATGCTCGACCCACGCGCGCCGCTGTATGTGCGCAGCCGCCTCGATCCCGCGCTGTGGCGCTGGCTGCTGCAGTTCAGCGCGCGCTGCAATGCGCGGCACTGGCTGCAGGCCACGCGCGCGCGTGCCGCGCTGTTGAATGATTCCCGCGTGCGCCTGGCCGAATGGGTGGGAACACATGGGCTGGACTGTGAATTCGAGACGCGCGGCCTTGATTACGTGTTCGGCGATGCGCGCAGCTTCGACCAGCACATTGCCCAGTGCGAAGCGCTGGATGCGCACGGCATTGCGACCCGCTGCATCGATGGCGGCCACTACGCACGCGACAATCCGGCGTTCCATGATCGGCTTGCCGGAGCGATTCATTTCCCGGGCGACGCGCAGCTGCGTCCGGACCGTTTCACCGCGGAGCTGGCGCGGGTACTGCGTGCGCAGGGCGTCGAGATCGATGAGCAGGTCGAGATGCAGGGCTTCAGCGGCGACGCACGCGGGGTCCGTGTACAGGCCGGCGGACGCACGCTGCGCGCGCGCGAACTGGTGCTGGCCACCGGCCCGTGGTCGCCGCGATGGGCACGGCTGCTCGACCTGCGGGTGCTGATCCAGCCCGGCAAGGGGTACTCGCTGACCTGGTCGCGCCCGCCGTTGGTGCCGGCCCGTCCGGTCGTGCTGAAAGATCACTCCGTTTTCGTGATCGCCTGGCGCGATGCACTGCGACTGGGTGGCACGATGGAATTCGCCGGTGCCGACCCGCGGTTGCGTGCACAGCGCCTGCAGGCGTTGCAGCTGGCCGCTGATCGCCACCTGCGCATGCCTCGTGGCGCGCAGCTGCAGGAGCAGTGGTGCGGCTGGCGTCCGATGAGCGTGGACGATGTACCGTTGATCGGCCGCGCGCCTGCGCATCCTCACGTCTGGCTTGCGGCAGGGCATGGCATGCTCGGCATCAGCATGAGCGCTGGCACCGGCCAGCTGATCGCCGATCTCGTCTGTGGCCGCACGCCAGCGATCGATCCCGCCCCTTACCGACCCGAGCGATTCCGATGAACACGGCTTCCCATGATTACGACCTGATCGTCCTTGGCGGCGGCTCTGCCGGCCTGGCCGGCGCCATCCGCGCCGCGCAGTACGGCAAGCGCGTGGCGCTGCTGGAACCCGGCGAACTGGGCGGGACCTGCGTCAACGTTGGCTGCGTACCGAAGAAGGCGATGTGGCTGGCCGCCGATCTGCACGAGCGTATCGGTCTGGCAAGCGCGATGGGCTTCGATGTGCCGCCACGACCGGCACTGTCGTGGAAGGAACTGGTGATCCATCGCCAGGCCTACATCAGCAACATCCATACCAGCTACCACAAGCGTCTGGATGAAACCGGCGTCGTCCGCATTCCGGCGCGCGGCCACCTGCTCGACGCGCACACGGTGGCCTGCAGCGACGGCGTGCGCTACACCGCCGACCACATCCTGATCGCCACCGGAGCGCACCCGCAGCGTCCGGACATCCCCGGCGCGGAGCTGGGCCTGGTATCCGACGACTTCTTCGAGCTGCGTGCAGCCCCGGCCGAGGTCGCGATCATCGGCGGCGGCTACATCGCGGTGGAGCTGGCCGGGCTGCTGCAGGCACTGGGCAGCCGGGTGAGCCTGCTGGTACGCGGCAAGCGCCTGCTGGAACGTTTCGACTACGAGCTGACCGATCAGCTGGCGGAAAACCTTCGCCAGCAGGGCGTGCGCATCTACTTTGATTACCGCCTGCGCGAACTGCAGCGCGACGGTGAGCGCGTCCGCGCCTTCGGCCATGATGGCCCCATGGACAGCGTGTTCGACGCGGTGTTCTTCGCCACCGGCCGCCGTGGCAACAGCCGGGGCCTGGGTCTGGAGGCGCTGGGCATCGACATCGGCGAGCACGAGCAGGTGCAGGTGGACGAATGGCAGACCACGGCGGTACCCAGCATCCATGCCGTGGGGGATATCGCGGGCAAGGTGGGCCTGACCCCGGTGGCGGTGGCTGCATCGCGTCGGCTGATGGACCGTCTGTTCGGCGGCCGCCCACAGTCGAAGATGGACTATGAGAATGTGGCCAGCGTGGTGTTTTCGCATCCGCCGTTGGGTGCGGTGGGCATGGGTGAGGAGGAGGCGCGTGCCTGCTTCGAGCAGGTGACGGTCTATCACAGCCGTTTCAGGCCGATGCTGCAGGCATTGGCCAACGGTACCCAGCGCAGCCTGTTCAAGATGGTCTGCGCCGGGCCGGAAGAGCGCGTGGTGGGAGTGCACCTGCTGGGCGAGGCCGCGGACGAGATCCTGCAGGGCTTCGCGGTGGCGGTGAAGATGGGAGCGACCAAGGCCCAGTTCGATGACACGGTGGCGATCCACCCGACCTCCGCAGAGGAAGTGGTGCTGATGCGCTGACGCTGCGGTCGCCGCGTCGGGCCATGCGACAATGGGCGTCCACACGCACCCCCGGGCCGCCCCTCGCGGCCCGCCGCCGTTCCAATGTCCAGCTCCTCCCCGCGCATCGCCACCGCATCCCCACGCATCGCCCTGGGGGGAATCGGCCTGGCCGCGATCGGCGCCGTTGCCGCATCCGGCAAGGCGGTGATCGTCAAGCTCGGCCTGCGCCACGGTGTCGATGCGACCACGCTGCTGGCGCTGCGCATGCTGATGGCACTGCCCCTGTTCGCATTGATGGCGGTGTGGGCTTCGCGCCGTGTCGAGCCGCTGTCGTGGGCAGACCGGGCGCGCGTGCTGTGGCTGGGTTTCACCGGCTACTACCTGTCCAGCCTGCTGGATTTCCAGGGCCTGCAGTACATCAGCGTCACGCTGGAACGGTTGATCCTCTACCTCAACCCGACGCTGGTGCTGCTGATCAACGTGCTGCTGGCGCGGCAGCGGCCAGGACGCTGGCAGGTCGCCGCGCTGGTGCTGAGCTACCTGGGGGTGCTGCTGGCGTTCGGCCACGATCTGCAGCGGGAAGGCGGGCAGATCATCGTCGGCAGCCTGCTGGTGCTGGGCAGCGCGCTCAGCTATGCGCTGTACCTGTTCGGCAGCGGCCAGGTGGTGGCACGGATCGGCGCGGTGCGCTTGACCGCCTATGCCAGCTGCGTGGCCAGCGGTCTGGTGCTGCTGCATTTCGCCATCACCCATCCGCTGCCACTGCTGTGGCAGGCACCTGCACCGGTGCAGTGGCTGTCGCTGGTCAACGCCACGGTCTGCACCGTGCTGCCGGTGCTGGCGATCATGCTGGCGGTGCAGCGCGTGGGTTCCTCGCTGGCAGCGCAGGTCGGTATGCTGGGCCCTGTTTCCACCATCGTAATGAGCCTATGGCTGCTCGACGAACCGATGGGGCCGGCGCAGATCGCCGGCACCGCGCTGGTCCTGCTCGGCGTACTGCTGGTGACGCGCCTGCGCCGCTGACGCCGGAACAGGCGCGTGCACGCATCCTGGCGGTGATCCACGCGATCCCGCCGGGACAGGTGATGGGCTATGGACAGGTGGCGATGCGCGCGGGCCTGCCGGGGCGGGCACGCTTGACGGCACGCGTTCTCGGCCAGAACGATGACCCGACACTGCCCTGGCACCGCGTGCTGCGCTCCGACGGGCGCATTGCCATGGCGGAGGGGTCGGCGGGCTGGCGGGAACAGTCGCAACGGCTGCGCGCGGAAGGCGTGGTGGTGGAGAACGGCCGGGTGCGGATGCCCGCGTCCGACCCGGCGGCGGCGCTGGATGAAGCCGTGTGGGGACCGGGCTGAGCGCGACCGGGGTCTGAACGGGCCGCACGCGGCAGTCGCCGACACGACACGACGGTGCGGCTATGATGGAGACCGTTCCATGCCGGTGTCCCCATGTTCCCGCGACTGCCAACCGTCACCAAGGCCCTGCTGATCGCCAACGCGATCCTGTTCCTGTTGCAGCAGCCGTTCCTGCTCGGCAACCAGACCTTCGAGCCGTTCATGCTGCAGCCGCTGCAGCAGGGCTTCGATGCGTTCTCCCCGGGTGGCAACTTCCAGCCGTGGCAGCTGCTGACCTACGGCTTCCTGCACGGCAGCTTCGGCCACCTGTTCTTCAACATGCTGGCCGTTTTCATGTTCGGTGCGCCGCTGGAACAGACCTGGGGCGAGAAGCGCTTCCTGCTCTACTACCTGGTGTGCGTGGCCGGTGCCGGCGTCTGCCAGCTGCTGGTAGGGACGCTGCTGGAGAATCCGGCCACGGTGCTGGGGGCGTCCGGCGGTGTGTTCGGCCTGCTGCTGGCGTACGGCATGTTGTTCCCGAACCAGCGGGTGATGCTGCTGTTCCCACCGATTCCAATGAAGGCGCGCACGTTCGTGATCCTGTTCGGTGTCGGTGAACTGGTGCTGGGCATGACCGGCTGGCAGCCGGGCGTGGCGCACTTCGCGCACCTGGGCGGCATGTTGTTCGGCTGGCTGCTGATCCGCTACTGGCGCGGCCAGCCGCCGTTCAACAAGCGCCGTCCCCCCGGCCCGCCGAACCGTCCGAATCATCTGCGCAGCGTCAAATGACCCGCAGGGTCATTTGATGCGGTAGGTGTGCCAGTCCTGGTCGGCACACCCTTACAGATCCTGCAGGATCGCCTGCGCGGCATTGTGGCCCGGCGCGCCGGTCACGCCGCCGCCGGGATGCGTGCCTGAACCACACAGGTAGAGCCCTGGCAGGGCACCCCGGTAGCCGGCCTGGCCGATCATCGGCCGCGCCGAGAACAGCTGGTTGGGACTGAGCGCACCGTGGAAGATATCGCCGCCCACCAGGCCGAACGTCCGCTCCAGATCCAGCGGTGACAGCACTTGCCGACCGAGCACGCTGTCGGCGAAGCCGGGCGCATACCGATCGACGGTGGCGATCATCAGGTCGGCGACGGTATCGCGATGCGTGTCCCAATGCCCACCCCCGGGCAGGACCGGTGCCACATGCTGGCAGAACAGGCTGGCGACGTGCTGGCCCGGTGGCGCCAGCGAATCGTCCAGCGTGCTGGGAATCAGCATCTCCACGATCGGCTCGTGCGACCAGCCGTCGCGCCGCGCATCCAGCCACGCGCGGTCCATGTAGTCGAGGCTGGGCGCCATGATGATGCCGGCACTGAGGTGATCACCGGCGCCGGGCAGGGCGTGGAAGTCCGGCAGCCGCGACAGCGCCACGTTCATCCGGAAGGTGCCCGAACCGCAGCGCCACTGCGCCATGCGTTCGCGCGTCGCCGCCGGCACCTGCTCCGGTTCCAGCAACTGCTCGTAGAGCAGTTTTGGATTGACGTTGGCTACCACGACGCGCGCGCGCAGTACCTCACCGCCGGCCAGCTCGACGCCCACGGCGCGTCCGTGCTCGACCAGCAGCCGCTTCACGCCGGCATCCACGCGCAGCTCGGCGCCGGCGGCGCGCGCCGACGCGGCAATGGCCTGGCTGATCGCGCCCATGCCACCGATCGCATGGCCCCAGGCACCCTTCACGCCGTTGCACTGGCCGAACACGTGGTGCAGCAGGACGTAGGCACTGCCGGGCGTGTACGGACTGGCGTAGTTGCCGACAATGCCATCGAATCCGAACAGGGCCTTGATCGGCTCGCTTTCAAACCAGCGGTCGAGATAGTCGGCGGCCGACAGGGTGAACAGATCAAGCAGCTCCTGGCGCAGGGCAGGGGACAGTGCCGCCAGTTCCCGGCCGAGCCGGCCCATCCGCCACAATGCCGGCAATGCGCGCCAGCCGCCTGCGACGCCGAGGTCCGGAGGCACGCGCAGGGCCCAGGCGCGCAGCACGTCGGCAAAGACCTCCAGCCGGGCCTCATAGGCTGGCAGGCGCTGCGCATCCCGCTCGGAGAACTTCGCCACCTCGGCCGGGGTACGGCCGGGAGCCGACAGCAGGTAGCGCCCGTCAGGCAGCGGCAGGAAATTGTTGGCCGGGCGCGCGACGACGCGCAGGCCATGCGCGTGCAGCTGCAGCTCGTCGATCACCTTCGGCTGCAGCAGCGAGACGGTGTACGAGGCGACCGAGTTGCGGAAACCCGGATGGAACTCCTCGGTGACGGCCGCACCGCCGAGCACGCCACGGCGTTCAAGCACCAGTACTTTCCTGCCGGCACGGGCAAGATAGGCCGCGCAGACCAGGCCATTGTGGCCGCCGCCGACGATGACTGCATCCCACGCGGTCATACGGTGCGGATCGCCGCTTCGATGGTGGCGATGTCGATCTTCTTCATCGGCATCATCGCGTTGAAGGCGCGCTTGGCCAACGCCTTGTCCGGGCTGGTCACCGCTTCGATCAGCATGCGTGGACTGATCTGCCATGAGATGCCCCAGCGGTCCTTGCACCAGCCGCACTGGCTTTCCTGTCCGCCGTTGCCGACGATCGCGTTCCACAGGCGGTCGGTCTCGGCCTGGTCCTCGGTCTGGATCTGGAACGAGAACGCTTCGCTGTGCGTGAACGCGGTGCCGCCGTTGAGTCCGACGCAGGGAATGCCGCAGACGGTGAACTCGACCGTCAGCACGTTGCCCTCCTTGCCGTCCGGATAGTCACCCGGTGCGTGATGCACGGCGGTTACCGCGCTGTCGGGCAGGATCCCGGCGTAGAACGTGGCGGCCTCGAGTGCTTCGCTGTCGTACCAGATGCAGATCGTGTTCTTGTGGGCCATGGTCGGGCTCCGCTGCAGGACGCAGGCGCAGCGATAGCATGCCGCGTGTTAATGGCGGATCGTGCTGCATGCGCAAAAAAAAGGGCGCCCGAGGGCGCCCTTCATGTCACGGCCGGCTGGCTCAGCGCCAGACCTTGATCTGCTCGGCATCGGTGCGCTGCATCGGCTGGCCGGCCTTGCAGCTGAAGGTGGCGCCGAACGCGGGGAGGTTGGCCAGCGTGCCATTCGTGCGCCACATGCCCGGCGCGCGGATGTCGGCGGTCAGGCGGCGTGCGGCTTCGTTCGGCGACAGCTGCTGCGCCCACAACGCGGCCCAGGCACGGAAGAAGCCCTGCTGCTGTGCCGGCTTGGCCTTCGGCTCCTGTGCGGTGTAGGCCGCCCAGGCCAGTTCCAGGCCGGCGATGTCGGCCAGGTTCTCTTCCTGGGTCAGCGTGCCATTGACCTTGGCGCCCTTCACGCCCGGGAACTCATAGGCGCCGTACTGCGCGGCCACGCGGCTGCCGAGCAGGGTCCAGGCCGTCTTGTCGGCCGGCGTCCACCAGCTGCGCAGTTCGCCCTTGGCATCGACCAGCGCGCCCTTGGCATCGATGGCACGGGTCAGCTCGTGGCCGACCAGGCCGCCGAAACTGCCGAACTTGTCGGCGCTGTCGGCCTTGGCGTTGAACACCGGGCCCTGCAGGATGGCCGCGGTGACGATCAGGCGGTTCTGCGCCAGGTCATAGGCCAGCGACGGCTGTTGCGGCAGCACATCCCAGCGACGGTCGGCATTGCCCTTGCCGATGCGCTTCATCTCCTCGCGATGACGCCAGGTCGAGGCGATCAGCATGTTGCCACCGAACGAGCCCCGGCCCATCGGCTGCACGGTGTAGTCGAGGTCGCGCAGCGGGGTGCCGATCTCGATCTTCAGCGCCGCCAGCTTGGCCTGTGCTTCAGCCTTGGCGTCGGCACTCATCCACGTGCTGTTCCTGACGGCCTCGATCTGCACCTCGCGGACCTTGTCGACGATCCATGCCGCCTGCCGGCGGTCCTCAGCCGAGAGATGGCGGGCAGCGTATTCGCGGCCGACCATCGGCCCGGCCGCCACATTGATGGCATCGAGCACCGCTTCCCAGCGCTGCGGCGGCAGCGTCTGCCCGCGCAGCACGCGGCCACGGAATTCAAACTCGGCGTCCCGGTAGGCCTTGGACAGGTACGGCGCCATCGAGTCGCCCACGCGCCAGCGCAGGTAGGCCTTCCACTGGTCGGGCTTGAGCTTGGTGACCATGCCATCCAGCTGCTGGAACAGGCCCGGATCGGCCAGCGATACCAGATCGTCGTTCACACCCTGTGCTTTCAGGAAGGCTTCCAGCTGCAGGTTGCGATAGCGGCTGTTGAGTTCCTTGGTGGAGATCGGCGCGTAGTTGTTGAACGGGTTGTTGATGCCGGCCAGCGACTGTGCATTGCGCGCCAGCTCGGTTTCCAGCGCGATCACCGCCTGCGACTCCGCATCGAGCTTGGCTGCCGGAGTGCCGGTCAGGGCCAGGATCTGCTTGACGTAGGTGCGGTAGCGGCCCATCAGCGCGACGGTATCGGCATCGGTGCGGGTATAGAACGCCGGATCCGGCAGGCCCATGCCGCCCTGCATGAAGTAGCCGATATGGCGATCCAGTGCCTTCAGGTCGACGTCCGGACCGAAGTTGAAGGCGACCGGGATGCCGACCTGATGCAGTGCAGCGATCGACGCCGGCACATCCTTGGACTTCTTGATCGCATTGATGCGGGTCAGCAGCGGCGCGATCGGATTGGAACCATCGGCTTCCACCGCCGCCTCGTCCAGGCCACTGGCCCAGAAATCGCCCAGCAGCTTCTGGACGTTGCCCTGCGGCGACGTCATGGCCGCATCGAGCAGTTCGCGCTGTTGCTGCCTGCTGCGCTCGACCAGCTGGCCCAGCGCGGTGCTGGCTCCGGTCTGCGGTACCGGATTGGCCTTCAGCCAGCCAGCGTTGGTGGCGCCGTAGAAGTCGCTGCACTGGGCACTGACGGCCGGGGCGCGGGCGGCCTTCTTCTTCGCGGCGAACGCGTCATGGCTCGGGACCAGGGTCGCCAGGCTGATGCCCAGGGCGATGGCAAGCGGACGGAAATTGGGCATGTAGAACGAATCCATGATGGATTGAGGGCGGGCGCACTATAGCAAGCCGCGCATGGGCGCAGCATGCACGTATCACGGTATGCCTGGCGGCCGTGGCGGGCCGCGCAAAAGCAAGGGCCCGGGAGATCCCGGGCCCTTGCAGGTCTGCCTTGGCGTCAGCCGTGGCTTACCAGATCACCACCTGCTGCTCGCCGCTGCGCGCCATCGGTGCACCGGCCTTGCACTGGAACGCGGCCGCGAAGGTCGGCAGGTTCGAGGGCGCGCCCATTGCGCGGAACTGCGCCGGGGCGTGCGGATCGGTGGCCAGGCGGACCTTGGCGTTCTCCGGGGTGTACTTGGTACGCCACACGGTGGCCCAGTTGAAGAAGAAGCGCTGATCGCGGGTGAAACCGTCGACCTTCGGATCTTCCTTGCCGGCCGAGGCCTTCTGCAGCGCATCGTAGGCCGTGGCCAGGCCACCCAGGTCAGCGATGTTCTCGCCCAGGGTCAGGTGGCCGTTCACGGCCTGGCCGTCAACCTTGTACTGGTCGAACTGCTTGACCAGCTTGCCGGTCAGGCCTTCGAAGTTCTTCTTGTCGGCCGGCGTCCACCAGTCTTCCATGTTGCCGGTCGGCCCGAAGCGCGCACCCTGATCGTCGTAGCCATGGGTCATCTCATGGCCGATCACCGCACCGATACCGCCGTAGTTCAGCGCATCGTCTGCCTTCGGATCGAAGAACGGCGGCTGCAGGATGGCGGCCGGGAACACGATCTCGTTCTGCAGCGGGTTGTAGTAGGCGTTGACCGTCTGCGGGGTCATGCCCCACTCGGTCTTGTCCACCGGCTTGCCGATCTTGGACAGGTTGAACTTGTAGTTGAACTCGTTGGCCGCACGCACGTTGGCCAGGTAGCTGTCGCGCTGGGTCTGCAGGCCCGACCAGTCACGCCACTTGTCCGGGTAGCCGATCTTCGGAGTGAAGGTCTCCCACTTCGCGATGGCCTTGGCCTTGGTTTCCTCGCTCATCCAGCTCAGGCCCTGGATGCGTTCCTTCAGCGAGGCGGCCAGGTTCTTCACCAGTTCTTCCATCTTCGCCTTGGCTTCCGGCGAGAAGGCAACCTTCACGTACAGCTGGCCGAACGCTTCGCCGGCATCGTTCTCGATGGTGCCCAGCACGCGCTTCCAACGCGGCTTCTGTTCCTTCTGCCCATTGAGGGTCTTGCCGTAGAACTCGTAGTTCTCCTGTACGAAGGCATCTGCCAGGTACGGCGAGGCGCCATCGACAGTATGGAAGCGCAGGTAGGCGCGCCAGACCGACGGGTCGGTGTCGCCCAGCGCCTTGCTCACTTCCTCATGGAAGGCCGGCATCGCCAGCGAGAACTTCTCCGGCGCAGCAACGCCCTGCGACTTGAAGAACTCGGTCCAGCTGAAGTTCGGGGTCAGCTTGTCGGCGTCAGCCAGGGTGACCGGGTTGTAGTACAGCTCCACATTGCGCGACAGCTCGACGCGCGACTTGGATGCCTTGGCCAGGCGGGTCTCGAACTTGACCACGTCCTCAGCCTGCTTGGCGGCGTCGGCTGCCGGGACGCCGGACAGTTCCAGCACCTTGGCGACGTGCGCCTGGTAGGCCTTGAGCTTGTCGGCGTTCTTGGCGTCGGTGTAGTACGTGCTGTCAGGCAGGCCCAGGCCGCCCTGGCTGGCATAGGCCAGGTTCATGGTCGAGTTCTTGAAGTCGGCCTCGGCGCCAAAGCCGAACAGCACGTTCTCGCCCTTGGCTGCGCTGGTGCGCAGGTAGTCGGCGATGGCGGCCTTGTCCTGCAGGCCGTCGATGGCGGCCAGGTCGGCCTTCAGCGGCTCGATGCCCTGGGCGTTGATCTTGGCCTCATCCATGCCGGTGGCCCACAGGTCGCCGACGATCTTCTCGATGTGGCTCGGGTTCTTGACCTGCGCGACCTGCTCGGCCAGCTGGTGCTGCACGGCCACCGAACGCTCGTCGAGGATGGTGAACGCGCCCCAGCTGGTGCGGTCGCCGGGAATCTCGTTGGCGGCCAGCCACTTGCTGTTGACGTAGTCGCCGAACGCGGTGCAGGCGTCCAGGTTGGTGTCCAGATCGCTGGGCTGGAAGGCGTTGTAGGCCGGCAGCTTGCTCTCATCCAGGGTGTAGGTGGTGGCTTCGGCGGCGGCCGGGGCAGGCGCAGCGGCCTCCTTGGCCGGGGTTTCGTTCTTGCCACAGCCGGCCAGCACGGCCGACACGGCCAGGCTGAGCAGCACGATCTTGGGAGTACGCGTGATCACTATGTTTGGCCTCCAGGCCGAGTGAGTCAGGGAAGAGCCGCGGGGACGGCCGTGGGCCGAACGATACGCCGCCAGCCTACCCCGCAAGGGTGTCGAAGGTCATGGGCGGGTGCAAGGGCCAGAACGGGCAAGGGCGCCCGTGGGCGCCCTTGCCTGGCAGCGATGAGGCTTACAGGCCGCCGCCGCCGCAGCCTTTGGTCAGGTAGTCGTCGATCAACCTGAGCTGGTCGCCCATGATCGCGCGGGTCCAGGCGGGGCCATGCGCGTAGTCGGCGATGGCGTGGAATTCGATCGGCTGTCCTGAATTCTTGGCCTTGTTCACGAACCACTCCGACTGCTCGATCGGCACCGTACGGTCGCGGTCACCGTGGTAGACCATCAGCGGGATCTTCATCTCGCCAGCCTTGTCCAGCGGATTCAGGCCGTCGACGGTCTTGGACTGCGCCTGGCGGAAGAACGGGTTGGTATAGAAGCGTGCCCAGATCTTCTTGATGTCCGAGACGCCAGCACCGGCGATCGCACATTTGTACAGCCCATTGGGGCGCACCGAGGCAGCGAACGCGGAATAGCCACCGTAGGAGAAGCCGAACATGGCGATGTGGCCAGGCTGGGCGATCTTCTGCTCGATCATCCACTTGGCGCCGTCGTCCTTGTCGTCCTGCATCTTCTGGCCCCACTCGGCGTCACCGGCCATCCACAGCTTGCGGCTCCAGTCGGCCGAACCGCGGAACTGCGGGCGCAGGACCGCCATGCAGCGTGAGGCCATCAGAGGTACCCACATCGAACCGTCGAAGTCCATGCCATCGCGCGCCCACGGGCCACCGTGCGGATGCACCACCGCCTTCCACGGGCCGGCACCGCACAGTTCGGTGTTCGGTGTGGTCAGGAACGCCGGAATATCCAGACCATCGCGGGCCTTGTAATAGACCAGCCTGGTATCGCCCAGCGCAGCCGGATCGATCTTCGGATAGGACTTGGCCAGCAGGGTCAGCTTGCCGTTGCGCAACAGGTGGTATTCCGGCGGGTTGGCCGGCCCGGAGACGGCCAGCACGAAGGTCTTCAGGTCCTTGCTGTAGTCGACGACGCGCACCGCGCGGCCGGTGTCGGCCTGGGTGGTCGCGCGCTGGCCCGTTGCGGGATCGACCAGGGTGACGTCGCTGGACTGGATGCCCAGGGCCTGTCGGACGCCCTGGTTGAGGCCCTTGAACACCGGATGGGTCCATTCAACCTCGTTCTCGCGCGGACCACTGTAGGTCACGCCGAGCAGTGCGCCGAACGGCACCCCCTCGACGTCCTTGTAGCGGTTCACATGAACGGTGCCCGCATTGAAGAATTTGTGCTCGAACAGCACTTCCCTCTGTTTGCGGGCCGTAATGTCGTACTCATAGATGATGGTCTTGTCACGGCCGACGTTGCTCTGGATGAAGGCGATGTTCGGGTCATCGGCGAAACCGACGACCTGGGTGATATCGCGATCCTTCACGTGCGAGCGGAAATGCTCTTCCCACGCGTTGGTGGCCGGGTTGCGGAACTCGGTGGCGACGTAAGCGCCGGTACCGTCCACGTCCTGGCGCAGGCGTGCGCGCAGTTCGCTGTTCAGATCGGTGAGGTAGCCGGCGACACGTTCTTCGGTCTTCTGGATGCGCTGGGACGTGAAGCTGCGCAGGTTGACCTTGTAGACGTCACCGGAATTGCTGCCCGAGCCGTTGACCACCAGGATGTGGTCGGGGTCGTTGGGCAGCGTGTCCAGTACCGTGGCATTGGACAGCGCCTGTTCCAGTTCTTCGTTGCGGCTGGTGGCGCGCGGAACGCTGATCGGTTCCTTCCACTGCTTGCCTTCGGTATCGGTGATGAAGAACTTGCTGATGAAGGTCTTGTTGACCCGGTCGGTGCGCAGGTCGAAGGGCTGCCACAGCGTGACTGCCAGCAGCCCGTTCTTGATGAAGCCCACGCTCTGGAACTTCATGCGGCCCGCACCGATCGTGCTCGGTGCTGCGCTGAGATCATCGGTCTTCCAGACCAGGATCACGCGCTCTTCGCCGCGGGCCTGCAGCCCAGCGATCTGCGTGCCGTCAGGCGACACGGAAAGGCTTGAAATGTCCGGGAACGCGGCCAGTTGTTCGATCGTAGGGACCGCGGGTTTGGCGTTGAGGTGCAGCGGCGCGGCGACGGCCAGCGCGGCCAGCAGCAGGTAGTGCTTCATGCGACGTCTCACTGTGTCCGTGCAATGGGAAGGCGGGCATTGCACCCGCCCCAAAAGCAGCCGCCGCCCTTGCGGACGGCGGCTGTTGACGCATGGCTCAGAACTTCTTGCTGAGGTTCACGAAGAACGTACGGCCGAAGTAGTCGTAGCCACTGTACAGCGGGGCGTTGCCGATGGTGTTGTAGATGCCGGCACCCGGGCTGATGGTCGGCGGTTCCTTGTCGGCGAAGTTGCGCACGCCGGCAGTGGCCTGCCACTTGTCGGCGGTGTACTGCACCGAGAAGTCCTGGGTGATGTAGTTCGGCACGGCCAGCTTGTACGCCGAGGTTGCGGGATCTTCCTCGTAGTACGCGTAGCTGGACATGTTGTCCACCCAGTTCAGGCCGTAGCGCACGCGCCATTCCTTGACGCGATAGGTCAGGTCGAGCTGGCCGGTGAACTTCGGGTTGTTGATCAGGCCGTTGGAGTCAACCAGCGGATCGTCCTCGAACACCTTGCCGGACTGCTCCAGGAACCGCGAGACCTGCACGTTGGCGCGGAACTCACCCGGACCGATGTCGCGCACGTAGCGGGTCGTGAAGTCCAGGCCGCGCACCTTGTCGGTGGCCAGGTTGGCATAGCCGTTCTGGACAGTCAGGGTGTTGTTGGGCGAACGGCTGATCAGACGGCACAGACCGTTGTTGGCGGCGAAGTCGCCGGTGGTGCCGTTGTAGCAGGTGCTCAGGATGTAGGAGGCACCCATCTGGGCAACGCCGTTCTCCACTTCGATGTCGTAGTAGTCGACGGCGAAGGACAGATCACCGAAGCCGCTGCCGAACTCCGGCTGGAACACCAGGCCGACGGTGAACGCGTCGGAGGTCTCAGCCTTCAGGTTGGCACCGACCAGGCCACCACCGATGGAGTCAACGCGCACCGAGTTGGTCGCGGTGAAGCTGGTGGGCAGGCCCTCGGAGGCGCAGTTGATGTAGCGCGGGCTGGTCGGATTGCGCGAGCCGTAGTTGTTGCAGGGATCGCTGGAGGCGTTCAGGAAGCCGCTGGTGGCACCCAGGAACTGTTCGAACAGCGCCGGAGCACGATACGAGGTGCCGTAGGACGCACGCAGCGACAGCCACTTGACCGGCGTCCACAGGCCACCCAGCTTCCAGGTGGTGTCCGATCCGTAGGACTGGTAGTCGGTGTAGCGGGCCGAGGCGTTGAAGGTCAGCTCTTCGGCAGCGGTGACGCCGGACAGCAGCGGCAGTTCGATTTCGCCGTAGGCTTCCCACACCGAGTCGCTGCCGCGGGTCGGGTCGGAGCTGGTCAGGTTGTACAGGTTGCGGTTGATCGAGTGGATGCTCGGGGTATCGTCGATCTTGGCCTTGCGGTACTCGACACCGAAGGCGCCGGCGGCAGTACCGCCCGGCAGATCGAACAGCGGACCATTGACGTTCAGGTTCGCCGTCGATTCCTGGTAGCTGGTGTTGCCGGTGACCGGGGTATAGACGAAGTTCTTCCACTCGTACGGCAGGTTGCCGGCCAGGGTCTGTGCATTGAGCATCGGTGCGGCAACGCAGCCATTGGCCGGGTTTACGCAGTTGAAGCCGCCTGCGCCGTCGGACACAACATCCAGGCTCTGTGCCAGGCGGTCGGTCAGGAACGAGTTGAAGGTGTAATCGGCATCCGAGTCGGCGTGGCTGACCATGAAGTCATAGTTCCACTCCGAACCGAGCCTGCCGCGTACGCCGGCGGTGGCACGGAAGAAGTCCACCGACTGCTTGCTGCGGTCGTTGCCGAAGCCGATGAAGGTGCGGGCCGATACGTTCTTGCCATTGGACGTTTCCGTCGGCAGGGCGAAGGCCGGCAGGTTGGACAGGTTGCCGAGCAGCGGATTGCCGACCGAGTAGTCATACGACAGCTGGCGGTAGCCGGTCTGGGTGGAGTCGCGCTTGTTGCCCAGGAACTCGTAGTAGAACTCAGCATCGCCCATCACGCCCAGATCCACGCCACCCTGGAAGAACAGGGTGTGGGTTTCGGCCGGGGATACCAGCGATTCCTTCAGCAGGCCCGGATCGTAGGTGTCGCGGTCGTAGTAGCCGACGGACTCATAGCCCGGCAGGCGGCCGGTGGTGACGGCCGGATTCGGACGCCAGCGGTTGAACCCGCCAAAGGTGGCGGTGCCCAGGGTGTTGATTGTCACACCGCCGGAATCGAGCGTGAAGCACTTCGACTTGCCGGTGGTCGGATCGATGTAGTCGCCGCTGCCGAAGTAGTTGCCCACATCCATGTCGCGCAGGTTGTCGGTCGGGCAGCTGGCCCAGCTCCGATCGCCCACGGTCATTTCATTGCGGCGGTAGTGCTCGTACGAGCCGGAGAAGTGCGAGCGCTCACCGGTGCTGCCGAAGACGATCGAGTACCGGGTTTCGTCGCCGCCGCCGCTCTCGGTGGCGTTGTGCTGGAACTCGGCTTCAACACCGTCCACGTTCTTGCGGGTGATGATGTTGACGACGCCGGCCACGGCGTCGGAACCGTAGATGGACGAAGCACCGTCCTTCAGGATTTCCACGCGGTCGACCATCGCGCTGGGCAGCACGTTCAGGTCGGCCGAGCCGACCGAGCCGCGCGAGCCTGCCGGTGCAACGCGGCGGCCGTTGAGCAGGATCAGGGTGCGGGTGGCGCCCAGGCCACGCAGCGACAGGGTGTTCGCACCCGGGCCGCCATTGGTGACGTATCCGCCGAAGGAGTTGTTGATCTGTGCGCTGCCGGCAGTGACGCTGTTGCTCTGCAGCGCGGCGGCCGTCGAGTTGAAGCCCGCCAGGGTGGTCTCCTCGCGGGTCACGACCTGCACCGGCGAAACCGAGTTGAACACGTCGCGGCTGATGCGCGAACCGGTGACGGTCACTGTGTCCAGATTGGTCGCCTTGGACTTCGGTGCTTCCTGCGGCGTGTCCTGTGCCGTCTGCGTCGAGCCCGACGCATCCTGGGCAATCGCCGGGGCGGCTGCGGCGAGCAGCACAGCAGAGGCGAGGGCGAAGCTCAGCGGGTTCCTGCCAAGCGACTTGCGATTGATCATCTGAAATCCCCTTGAATCGAATGATTGCGTCGTACACCGGGGACATGACCTTGCGGGCGTCTCCGTGTGCCCCTAGCCCGGTATCGGCAGCGCGCCGCCGCCCGGTTTTGGTACCGGCTTCACAAGCCAGTGACCCGAGATTAACACGGCATTAACCAAGCGTGTCAAACGTTCACAACGCAGTCATCTTTCTGTGGTCGATTTCCTGTCAGAACGTATCAAGGCGTGTCGAAATTCGCGCAGTGTATTGATTCAACTGGATTTTATGTCCATGTGACAATCGTATCTGCATCCTTAACGGGGTGGGCGGGGTGAACAGGGGGCAAAAATTCTCTGCGGCGCCCACATCTTTGGCCACGGCGATCCTGCGCGCCGGTCCTCGAGGCTCCGGCGGTATGATGTCGGGTTCTCCTTCCTGATTTCCGCCGGAGCCCGCAGTGAACAGTCCGACCCGTCGTCCCCATGCAAGCCAGGTGCAGAAGGGGCTGGCACCGCACGCGCGCATCCGCAACGTGATCGCGGTCGGCTCGGGCAAGGGCGGTGTGGGCAAGTCCACCACGGCGGTCAATCTGGCGGTGGCGCTGCAGCAGCTGGGCGCGCGGGTGGGTGTGCTCGATGCGGACATCTATGGCCCCAGCGTTCCCGCCATGCTGGGCCTGTCCGGCCGTCCGGAAAGCCCGGACAACAAGAGCATCGAGCCGCTGCGTGCCTTCGGCGTGGACACCATGTCGATCGGTTACCTGATCGAGGAGGACACGCCGATGATCTGGCGCGGACCGATGGCGACCTCGGCAATGACCCAGCTGTTCAACGACACCCTGTGGGACGACCTCGACTTCCTGTTGATCGACCTGCCGCCCGGCACCGGCGACATCCAGCTGACGCTGACCCAGAAGATTCCGCTGGCCGGTGCGGTGATCGTCACCACGCCGCAGGACATCGCCACGCTGGATGCGAAGAAGGCGCTGAAGATGTTCGAGAAGGTCGAAGTGCCGGTGCTGGGCATCGTCGAGAACATGGCGGTACATACCTGCAGCCAGTGCGGCCACGTCGAGCACCTGTTCGGCGAGGGGGGCGGAGAGCGCATGGCGGCGCAGTACGGCGTGCCGCTGCTGGGATCGCTGCCGTTGCAGATCGGCATCCGTGAGCAGGGTGACGCAGGCACGCCGATCACCGCCGCGCAGCCGGATTCCCTGCCGGCCCAGGCCTATCGCCATGCCGCGCAGCGGCTCATCGAGGAAGTGGGCAAGCGCCCGCGTGCCTCGATCCCGATCCTGTCGTCGCTGCTGTAGGGACCGGCCGGGGAGGGCGGTGGCGCCCGGCCCCCTGCTAGAATCCTCGCGCCCCCTCGCACCCAGGACAGAGCATGAGCATCAAGAGTGACCGTTGGATCCGCCGCATGTCCGAACAGCACGGCATGATCGAGCCGTTCGAGGCCGGGCAGGTGAAGCAGCTCAACGGCCAGCGCATCGTCAGCTACGGTACCTCCAGCTACGGTTACGACGTGCGTTGCTCGCGCGAGTTCAAGGTGTTCACCAACATCAACTCGACCATCGTGGACCCGAAGCACTTCGATTCGGGCAGCTTCGTCGACATCACCGCCGACGAATGCATCATCCCGCCCAACAGCTTCGCACTGGCACGTACCGTGGAGTATTTCCGCATTCCGCGCGACACCCTCGTGGTGTGCCTGGGCAAGAGCACCTACGCGCGTTGCGGCATCATCGTCAACGTCACTCCGCTCGAGCCGGAGTGGGAAGGCCATGTGACCCTGGAGTTCAGCAACACCACGCCGCTGCCGGCGCGCATCTACGCCAACGAAGGCGTGGCCCAGATGCTGTTCTTCCAGGCGGCGGCCGATGATGTCTGCGAAACGTCCTACAAGGACCGTGGCGGCAAGTACCAGGGCCAGACCGGCGTCACCCTGCCGCGCACCTGACGGACCAGTAGCGCCGGGCCATGCCCGGCGTCGCATGATCGAAGGCGGCGCTTGCGCCGCCTTCGCTTATTTGCCGCGGCCGAACAGCATGGCGATGCCGACGCCGACCAGGGCCACCGGCCACCAGGTCAGCAGCAGCTTGGACAGGTTCAGATGCGTCCAGCCCAGGTTGCTGGCAAGCATGAACAGGCCGATCAGGATCAGCAGGATGGCGGCGACGAGGTTGAATCGCATCGTGTCGGCACAGGCTCAGGAGTGGGCCGGATATCCTAGCCGTTCCTTCCAGTAGGCGACATGCTGCTGCAGGGCGTCCGGTTCGTAGCGGTGCGCAGGGCCGCTGCCCCACACCGGTCCCGGCCACGCCGGATCGCCGTCGTGGCGGCCGATCACGTGGAAATGCAGCTGGCGCACGATGTTGCCCAATGCGCCGATGTTGATCTTCTCCACCCCGTCGGAGCCCTTCAGGGCCTTGCAGGCGCGGTTGAGTTCGGTGCGCAGCTTGTCCTGCTGGTCGCCGTCCAGTTCGATCCACTCCGTTACCCCGGCCAGACGCGGCACCAGGATCAGCCAGGGAAACCGTTCGTCGTTCATCAACCGCACTTGCGACAGCGGGCCCTGTGCCACCAGAACGCTGTCGGTGGCCAGGCGGGAATCAAGTTCGAAATCGCTCATCCAAGATGCTCCGTGAAGAAGTCCAGGGTGCGTTGCAGCGCCAGGGTGGCGCTGTCTGGATCATACGCATGTCCGACCTCGCGGTTGAAGGCATGGTCGGCCGGGTAGACGTAGGTCGCCATCTGCGGCAGCTTCTGGCGATGCGCCTGCACGGCCTCCGGCGGGATGCTGCGGTCCTGCGCGCCGAAGTGGAAGATCACCGGCGCCTTGGGTGTCTCGTCCAGATACTGCACGTTGCGTGCGCCGTAATAGCTCACCGAGGGCAGGCCGAGGCGCAGCGCGGACAGCATCGCCACCGTTCCGCCCCAGCAGTAGCCGACCGTGCCCACCTTGCCGAAGGGGGCGAGCCGGGTTGCTGCGGCACGCACCACTTCCAGTGCCCGCTCAATGCCCAGCGCACTTACCCGTTCCAGGCCCTGTTTCACCCCTTCAGGGTCATAGGGCAGGGCGTCGGGGTCGGCGTCCGGGCCATCGACCAGGTCGAAGAACGACGGCGCCAGCACGGCATAGCCTTCGGCGGCGAAGCGCTCGGCCACGCCACGGATGTGCGGATTGGCGCCGAAGATCTCCTGCACGACCACCAGGCCGCCACGCGGAGTGCCCGCCGGCAGGGCCTGCCAGGCCCGGACCGGGCCATGATGCGTATCCAGGGTGATCCATTCGGACATCGTCGGGTTCCTCGTAGCAGTGGACAGGCCTGCATTGTCGGCGCTGGGCGGGTTAGCGCGGCGTCTGCGGCTGTGCGTGATCGGGTGGCTGATGCATCGAGCGACGTCGGATCGCGACTCGACCGAATGCGTCGCGGACGATCCTGCCAGGGATTCTGGCATCTGATTCGGCATGGCTCTGACAGTAGATTCAGTAAAGCACCAGCTGAAGCCAAGAGGACGAGAAAATAGCATTTCGTTCGCGGAACTCCAGTCTGGAGGGACGCCATGGGGCTGATCATAACTCGGCATGTTTCCGGGGTGTGGCGTGAAGGCGCAGGTGCTCGATAAATGGAGTTTCATGAAATGAAAAAGGAATTTCGCCTTCTGTGTGCAATGGGGATGGCAACAATGCACACGGTGGCTATGGCCAACCAATCGTCGTACCAGGACCGCCAGATGGCGTCATCGGATGGCAGGCAGTGGGTTGAGCGGACGGTGCGCCTCTCTGATTTCGAAGGCGGCGACGTGGCTGTCCAGGTGCGCCTTTTCAAGGATGGAAAGGGCGGTTTTGTATATCGTTACGATGATCAGAATGAAGCCACAAAGCTCTACCACCAGGTCGCCTGCGAAGTCATGAACTCCAAGGCGCGGCGTGGCGAAACCGTGATATCTGGCGAGTCGGCAGTCGTTGGTTGGTCCTGTGAGGGTGATTCAGATCCGGCGGAGGATTCGAATCCAGCCTCCAGCGACGTGACGCAGCCCAAGGTGGGGTACTACGTCTTTGCATTGGCGCCCAGTGGGAGTGCGCCAATCGGAGTCAACTTCAATTCGGTGGGTACTGCTCGTTTCCAGAGTTCATTGGCAGGGAAATCTACAGGAGCTCTCTCGCTTGATAATGGGCGCTGCATGACCTCCGCGAGCGATTACACCCTTCAGGTGGTGTGTATTGGTGTGAAGCGAGGCGTTATCCCAACTGCTACGTCAGCATGCATTCCGCGGGTTTGCTCAACAAACAACGGATCAATCAACGTCTATTGATGTTGCAATCAACACTCCCGTGCGGCCGTGGCGACGGTGGGACGTGAGACGATTGCCGCTCCGTGGGCGTCGAGCCGTCGGAGCGCGTTCCGCCGGGCCGAGCCGGAGTTTCAGCTCATGCCGCCGTGGGGCTTGACGCATTCACGAGCACCCTGCTGATGGAGATGGCAGTGGGGCCGAATCCGGGGCGCTCCCCTCAGTACACCCAGGGCCGTTCAGAGCGCGGCCCCCAACCCCGGTATACTGGCGCCCTTTCAGGCCCCGGCCCCCAGGAACCCCTGCCACTCCGGCAGGGGCCCAGGCCCCCAGAGTCCCGCGATTCCATGTCCCAGCTGAACCCCAAAGTCGGCTTCGTCAGCCTTGGCTGCCCGAAGGCCCTTGTCGATTCCGAGCGCATCCTGACCCAGCTGCGGTCGGAGGGATACGACATCGTCCCGTCCTATGACTCGGCCGACGTGGTGGTGGTCAACACCTGCGGCTTCATCGACTCGGCGGTGACGGAGTCGCTGGACGCCATCGGCGAGGCGATGAACCAGAACGGCAAGGTCATCGTCACTGGCTGCCTGGGCAAGCGCCCCGAGCAGATCCGTGAGGCGTACCCGAACGTGCTGGCGGTGTCCGGCCCGCAGGACTACCAGAGCGTGATGGAGGCGGTGCATGAGGCGCTGCCGCCCCGGCATGATCCGTTCGTGGACCTGGTGCCCGACTACGGCATCAAGCTGACCCCGCGCCACTACGCCTACCTGAAGATTTCCGAAGGCTGCAACCACACGTGCAGCTTCTGCATCATTCCATCGATGCGCGGCAAGCTGGTCTCGCGCCCGGTCGATGAAGTGCTGCGCGAAGCCGAGCGCCTGGTCCGGGGCGGTGTGCGTGAGCTGCTGGTGGTATCGCAGGACACCTCCGCCTACGGCGTGGACGTGAAGTACGCCGAGAAGATGTGGCGCGACAAGGCCTACCAGACTCGCCTGAAGGCGCTGTGCGAGGGCCTGTCCGAGCTGGATGCGTGGGTGCGCATGCACTACGTGTACCCGTACCCGCACGTGGATGACGTGGTGCCGTTGATGGCCGAGAACCGCATCCTGCCGTACCTGGACATTCCGTTCCAGCACGCCAGCCCGCGCATCCTGCGACTGATGAAGCGCCCCGGTGCGGTGGAGAAGACGCTGGAACGCGTGCAGAACTGGCGCCGCATCGCGCCGGACATCACCGTGCGTTCGACCTTCATCGTCGGTTTCCCGGGCGAGACCGAAGCGGAGTTCGAGGAGCTGCTGTCGTTCCTCGATGAGGCGCAGCTGGACCGCGTGGGTGCGTTTGCGTATTCGCCGGTCGAGGGTGCCACCGCCAACGCTCTTCCGGACCCTGTCCCGGAAGAGGTGAAGCAGGAGCGCCTGGCGCGCTTCATGGAAAAGCAGGCGCAGATCTCGGCCGCACGCCTGGAGGCCAAGATCGGCACGGTCCAGCAGTGCCTGGTCGATGCCATCGAAGGTGACATCGCCGTGGCCCGTTCCCGGGCCGACGCACCGGAAATCGATGGATTGGTGCATATCCAGAATGCCGACCAGGTGCCGCTGCGCGTAGGCGAATTCATCAACGTGGAAATCACCGAGAGCGACGAACACGATCTGTATGGCGACGCCCTGCCGCCGACCATGCGCCCGGCCTTCGACCTGAAGGTGCTCTGATCATGGCCGAGGGTGCTGCCGGCCACGCTGGCAGCCCTCGGCGATTCGTGCCGCCGCCGCGCACGGCGGTGGACCCGGCGGTGTTCGATCATCCGCTGTTTGCCCGGGTGCGTGCCTTCCGCGACCTGCTGGCCGGCGACCGCTGGCCGACCGTTGCGGAACTGGACGCGCGGCTGGCGTTGCCCGGGCGGCGACTGGTCGAGCAGGATGCCGCGTTGCTGGCCGATGGCCTGCACTACGAAACGCGCATCGCGCAGGGGCGTATCGCTACCCGAGCGGCGAACTGGCACGATCTGTTCAATGCACTGGTGTGGGCGTGTTACCCGCAGCTCAAGCACGCGCTCAACAGGCGGCAATGCCTGCATGTCGCCACGATGCCAACCGGTCAACGCAATCGCGCGCAGGCGGCGCTGACCCAGTTCGACGAGACCGGCGTGATCGTGCGTGTCCAGGACGATGCGCTGATCGCTGCGTGGGACGCTCACGATTGGTCGATGCTGTTCGCGCTGCCGCACTGGCAGGCCGGTCGCATCACCATCGCCGCGGCGTTCGGCCATGCACTGATGGAACAGGCGTTGCTGCCGGGGCGCCTGCTGGTCGGCAAGTGCGTGGTGGTGCGCGGCGATGATGAGGGCGCCTGCATCGAGACCGTGGCCCGGGCGATCGAGCAGGGCGCGGCGGTGACCGATCCGCTGCAGCTGCGCCCGCTGCCACTGGCCGGAATCCCCGGCTGGCGCCCGCAGCAGGACGCCACTTTCCATGGCAACGCCGACTACTTCCGCCCGCTGCGGCAGGGCCGCCAGTACCCGCCGCCGCTCTTGCCCTTGTAGCGTCGGGCCATGCCCGGCGGCGAGGCCCGTCCGCCGGGGCACCGGCCCGGCGCTGGATTGACAGCACAGCCGCGAGGGCTCGGCACTAGGAAGACGGGTACTCGACGCTGATCACCGCGAAGGTGAACCGGCCGCCCGGCAGTTCCACCGAGAATTCATCGTCCAGGCGCTTCTTCAGCACGGCCCGCGCCAGCGGCGAGTCGATGCTGATCCAGCCCAGGCCGGCGTCGGTTTCATCCGGCCCAACGATGCGGTAACGGCTGGTCTCGCCACTGTCGATGTTCTCCAGTTCGATCCATGCACCGAAGAACACCGCCTGCGGATCGGTCGGCGTGGTATCGACCACGCGCAGCGATTCGAGCCGCTTGGTCAGGTAGCGCACGCGGCGGTCGATTTCACCCAGCTGCTTCTTGCGGTAGGTGTACTCGGCGTTCTCCGAGCGGTCGCCTTCGGCGGCGGCAGCGGCCAGCGCCTTCACCACCTCGGGCCGGCGCACCCGCCACAGGTCGTCCAGCTCGGCTTTCAGCCGGGCGTGCCCGGCGGCGGTGATCAGGGCGGTGCTTTTCTCTGCGGGCGGACGCCAACGGGACATGTAATACAGCTTCTTCTCAGGAATACGAAAGGGCCTCAGCGCTTGCCGCCGAAGATGCCGCCCAAGATGCCGCGCACGATCTGGTTGCCCAGCTTGGTCCCGACCGTGCGCGTGGTCTGCTTGGCCATGGTTTCGATCATGCCCTGGCGGCGCTTGGTGCCGAAGATCGCATCCTTGATCGCCTGGCCGAATCCACCTTCCTGTGCCTCGTCCTGCTCGCGGCTGCGCGCGGCCGGGGTCTGCGCCTGCTCCACGCTCTTCTGCGCCCGCTGGGCCAGCAGCTCGGCGGCCGATTCACGGTTGACCGCCGTGTCATAGCGGCTGCCGACCGGGCTGCCGGCACGTACCTGTGCGCGCTCGGCCTCGGTGACCGGCCCCATCCGGCAGCGGGGAGGCGCGATCATCGTCTGCTGCACCGGCATCGGTACGCCCTTGTCCTGCAACGTGGAAACCAGTGCTTCACCGGTGCCGAGCTGGCTCAGCACCTTGGCGACGTCCAGCTTCGGGTTCGGTACGAAGGTTTCGGCAGCGGTCCTGACCGCCTTCTGGTCGCGCGGCGTGAAGGCTCGCAGCGCGTGCTGCACGCGGTTGCCGAGCTGGCCCAGGATGTTGGAGGGCACGTCGTCGGGGAACTGCGAGCAGAAGTACACGCCTACGCCTTTGGAGCGGATCAGCCGCACCACCTGCTCGATGCGCTGCACCAGCGAGGATGGCGCATCGTCGAACAACAGGTGGGCCTCGTCGAAGATGAATACCAGCTTGGGCTTGTCGAGGTCGCCCACTTCCGGCAGCTGTTCGAACAGTTCCGACAGCAGCCAGAGCAGGAAGGTCGAGTACAGCTTGGGCTTGAGCACCAACTGGTCGGCGGCGAGGATGCCGATCACACCGCGGCCGTCGTGATTGACCCGCATGATGTCGGCCAGTTCCAGTGCCGGCTCGCCGAAGAAATTCTCACCGCCGTCCTGCGCCAGCCGCAGCACGGCACGCTGGATCGCCGCGATCGACTGCGCGCTGACCAGTCCGTACTCGGTGGAAATGTCCTTGCGCTCTTCGGCGACCAGGCCGAGCAGGGCCCGCAGATCATCCATGTCCAGCAACAGCAGGCCGCGGTCGTCGGCCAGCTTGAACACGATGTCCAGCACGCCGGCCTGGGTGTCGTTCAATTCGAGGATGCGTGCGAGCAGGGTCGGCCCCATCTCGCTGACGGTGGTGCGCACCGGGTGGCCGAGCTTTCCGTACAGGTCCCAGAAGATGGCCGGGCTGCCTGCCGGCGCATAGTTGGCCACGCCGATGTCCGCAGCGCGCTTCAGCAGCGCTTCGCTGCCCGTGCCGGGCACGGCCAGGCCGGACACATCGCCCTTCACATCAGCGAGGAACACCGGAACCCCGAGCCGCGAGAATCCTTCGGCCAGGGTCATCAGGGTCACGGTCTTGCCGGTGCCGGTGGCGCCCGCCACCAACCCGTGGCGGTTGCCGAGTTTCGGCAGCAGGGTGACGGCCACATCGTCGGTGATGCCTTTGCCGAGCAGAATCGGATCCATGGTCCAGCCCTTGTGGTGAATGCGCCCAATGTTAACCGGCAGCGATGACGGCCCGAAGGTCGGCTTGCCCCGACCTTGGCGGCGCCGCTACTCTGCCTGCCTGTTTCGCACACAGTGCCAAAAATGCCCGTTCCTGTCCTGATTTCCCGCACCTGGCCGTTGCTGGCCCTGGCTGGCCTGGTTTCCCTGGCCCCCGATGCCCACGCCCAGCGGGTTTCCGCCCGGGACAAAGTGAAGGTGGACGCGCTGCAGCAGCGCATGACGGCTGCCGAGAAGCGTTACAGCGATGCCCTGCTGCTGGTGGCCAACGCCGACCCCAGGGGCAGCAACGAGGCCGACGCGGCGCTGGAGGACATGGAGGATGTCATCAGCGAGTGCGTGAAGCAGAAGGGCTGCCAGATGAGCAACATGCTGGCCACCTACAAGCGCCTGCTCAAGCGTGATGCCGATGCGGCCGCGGAAGACGAGGGCGGTGACCTGCCTGCCGAGCGTCTGGAAGCTGACCCCGACCATATCGGTCCGTTGACCGCCGACGTGCCGGAAGCCGCACGCGCGGCGGCACTGCTCAACGACAAGCGGCACGCCTTCGACAACATGGTCGAGTACAACCCGGCCGTCCAGGCCGGCATCCGCCGCTGGCTGACCGACATGCGTCCGGCGCTGCTGACCAGCTACGAGAACTACCAGAACCTGCGTGCCGTGATGTGGCCGGAATGGGAGAAGCGCGGCCTGCCCGAAGCGCTCCTGTTCGGCATCATGGCCAAGGAATCCAATGGCCGCGTGCATGCGTCCTCGCGCGCTGGCGCCGCCGGCCTGATGCAGTTCATGCCGGCCACCGGGCGGCGTTTCGGCCTCGGTCCGGACGGCACCGGGTTCGATACCCGCTTCGATGCCCACAGCGCTGCCGAAGCCAGTGCGACCTATCTCAACGAGCGCATGCGCGAGCTCAACAACAACATCGAGTTGTCGCTGGCCGGGTACAACGGGGGGGAAGGGCGCGCCCTGCGCGTGGCGCGCGAGAATCCGGGGCAGAGCTTCTGGGTCGACCGTGTCTACAACCAGTTCCCCGGTGAAACCAAGGATTACGTGCCGATGGTGATCGCTGCGGCGTGGATCTTCCTGCACCCCCAGCAGTACGGCGTGGAGTTCCCGAAGATCAGCGCGCAGCCGGCCACCCTGCGCCTGGCGCGCTCGACCACCATCTACGAGCTGACCATCTGCCTGGGCAGCCACGGCACCCGCGATGGCTACATGCGTGCGCTGCGCAACCTCAATCCGCGTTACGAGGCTGATGGCTGGATTCCGGCCGGCACCCTGATCAACGCAACCACCCGCATTGCCAGCCTTTACCAGCGCAACTGCGTGAGTGGACCGCGTGCCGACCTGGCGCGCACCCTGATCACGGCCGACCTCAACGCCGCCATCGTGCGGCCAAGCGCTGCCAGCTACACCGGCAGCGTCGCGGTGGGCGGCGTGGTGCCGGTGGCCGATGCGGCCAGTTCGACCAGCGTGCCGACCGCCCCGGTGGCCGCAGTGGCCACGCCCCGGCCGGCACCGGCCGCGCGACCGAAGCCGGCACGCAGCTACAAGGTAGGCCGGGGCGAGACGCTGGGGCGCATCGCGGCCAGGTTCCAGTGCGACGTGCCGACGCTGGCACGCGCCAATGGTCTGAAGGCGCCGGCCTACAGCCTGCGCCACGGCCAGGCGCTGAAGCTGCAGGGCTGCGAAAAGTAATCTCCACGACCTCCGGAACCGCCATGGACCTTGAAGCGACCCGCAACCTGTTCGCCAATCTGCGCGAAAACACCGACTGGGACATCAGTGGCCCGCTGCTGTGGGGCTATTTCTTCGTGCATTCCACTGCCGAGCCGCTGCAGGCCCTGGCCGCGCATCTGCAGGCGCAGGGCTACACCCTGGTGGAGGTGTTCGAGCAGGAGCCCGACGAGGGCGACGCGCCGTTCCACGTGCTGCATGTGGAGCGCGTGGAGGTCCACGACGAAGCGTCGCTGGATCGCCGCAACCAGGAACTGGCAGCGCTGGCAGCGCAGATGGGTGTGGAAGACTACGACGGCATGGACGTCGGCCCGGCCCCCACCCTGCAGTAAGGGCCTGTGCGTAGTGCCGGGCGCGTGCCCGGCGCTGCGCAGCAACACGGTGGCGGGAATGTCAGCGCAGCGTGGCCAGGGCCTGGCCCAGCTGCACCGGTGACTCCGCACCCAGGTGTGGCGCGAACTCCGCGACGCCCGGCGGCAGCAGCACGACCACGGTCGAGCCATAGTTGAAGCGCGCCATCTCCGCGAAGCGCTCCAGGCGGATGCCCTGGCCGCGATAGTCCTTGCGGGTGATGCGGTCACCGTACTGCGGGATCTCCTCGCCGCTCCACACTGTCTCCACGCCGGACACCAGCAGCGCGCCGACCATCACGCTCACCATCGGGCCGAAGCTGGTATCGAAATGGCAGACTAGGCGCTCGTTGCGTGCGAACAGGCGTGGCACGCCCGCCACGGCGGCCGGACCCACGCTGAAAAGGCGGCCCGGCACATGCACGGTCTCGCGCAGGGTGCCGGTCCAGGGCATGTGCACACGGTGGTAATCGCGCGGGGACAGGTAGACGGTCGCGTACAGGCCATCGTTGAACGGTTTGGCGTCCTCGGCGCTGCCCAGCAGCTCGGCGGCGGTGAACGACTGGCCCTTGGCCTGGAAGATGCGGCCGGCCTCGATGTTGCCGAGCTGGCTGACGCGGCCGTCGGCCGGCATCACCAGGCTGCGCGGATCGGCATCGGCCACGCGTGCGCCCGGTTTCAGCGCACGGGTGAAGAACTGGTTGAAGGTGGCGTAACTGCGCGGGTCGGGGTTGGCGGCTTCGTCCAGATTGACGTTGAACCTGCGGCTGACGGTGTCGATCAGCCAGCGCGACACGCGCGGGTTGTCCGAGTACGCCAGCGAGCGCGCCATCGAGGACAGCAGGCGATGGGGCAGGGCGTACGTCAGGGCGGTGGTGAGGCTCATGGGGCGGTCTTCTCGGTCAGCTTCTGCAGGTCGCGGGCGATCGCCGGCGCGTTGAACGGGGGCCGCACCAGGCCGGCGAGCCGGCCCTGCGGATCGAGCACGGCCAGGCTGGCCGAGTGCTCGACGGTGTAATCCTCGGGATTCTCGTCGAAGTGCTTGCCGGGCACCTTCTGGAACACGAAGCCCAGTGCGGTGGCGAAGCGTTCCAGCGAAGGGACGTCGGCGGTGGCCGCCAGGGTGTCCTTGTGGAAGCCGTGCGCGTACTCGCCAAGGCGGGTGGCGCTGTCGCGCTCGGGATCGACGGAGACGAACAGCACCCGCGGACGCAGCCCGTCGGGCAGTGCTTCCCACTGCTGCTGCGCCCCGGCCAGTTCGGCCAGGGTGGTCGGGCACACGTCGGGGCAGAAGGTGAACCCCAGGAACACCAGGGTCCAATGGCCCTTCAGCTCGCCCGGAATGAGCCGCGTGCCATCGGACTGGGCCAGGTTGAAGTCGGGCAGCTCGCGCGGCTGCGGGTACAGGGTGATCGCTTCGGTGGCCGGCTGGCCGGCCGGTGGCTTCGGAGCAAAGACCTGCTGCGCGGCGAGCAGGCCCAGGCCCGCCGCCAGGGCGATCAGCAGGATGATGCCGACGTTGCGATTGAACATGGGAGCCCCCGCGCGAAGTGGTCCCCATCATACCGGCTGCGGCCTGATCGTTTCCGTCGCAACGGATGCCGGCGCAGGCGCCAGCCCCTATAATCGGGGGCCACTTTGCCCGCAGTACCGCCATGACCGCTGAAACGGCCGCCGAACTCCACACGATCATCGACCTGATCCGCTACGGCACCAGCCGTTTCAACGCCGCCGGGCTGACCTTCGGGCACAGCTACGACAACGCCCTGGACGAGGCGACCCAGCTGGTGCTGCACAGCCTGCACCTGCCGCATGATCTCGGCCCGGCGTATGGCCAGGCGCGGTTGCTGCAGGAGGAGAAGGTGCGGGTGCTGGAGCTGTTCCAGCGCCGCATCGACGAGCGCATCCCGGCCGCCTACCTGACCGGCGAGGCGTGGTTCGCCGGCCTGAGCTTCAAGAGCGACGCGCGCGCCCTGGTGCCGCGCTCGCCGATCGCCGAGCTGATCGAGTGTGGTTTCGAGCCATGGCTGGCTGGCCGCGACGTCAGCCGCGCGCTGGATCTGTGCACGGGCTCGGGCTGCATCGCCATCGCCATGGGCCACTATTACCCGAACTGGGACGTGGACGGCGTGGACCTGAGCGACGACGCACTGTCGCTGGCCGAAGAGAACAAGGAGCGCCTGCAGGCGCACAACGTCACGCTGATCAAGTCCGACCTGTTCAGTGGCCTGACCGGCCGCCACTACGACCTGATCGTCACCAACCCGCCGTATGTCACCAACGACGAGACCGATGCCCTGCCGCAGGAATATTCCTACGAGCCGGAAATGGGCCTGCGTGCCGGCGATGACGGCCTGGACCTGGTGCTGAAGATCCTGCGCGATGCGCCGCTGCACCTGAGCGAGGACGGCCTGCTGATCTGCGAAGTGGGCGAGTCCGAGCAGCACCTGGTCAAGCTGCTGCCGGAAGTGGACTTCGCCTGGATTGAATTCAAGGTCGGGCAGATGGGCATCTTCGCGGTCGAATGCCGCGAGCTGATCGCCCACAGCGCCCGCATCACCGAACTGGCGGCGCAACGGCCGTGAGCTCCAATTCGTTCGGCAAGCTGTTCACCGTCACCACGTTCGGCGAGTCGCACGGGCCGGCCATCGGCTGCGTGATCGATGGCTGTCCGCCCGGGCTGGCGCTGGACGCGGCTGAATTTGCCCACGATCTGCAGCGCCGTGCCACCGGCAAGAGCCGGCACACGTCGGCACGGCGCGAGGCCGACGAGGTCGAGATCCTGTCCGGCGTGTACGAGGGCCTGACCACCGGTACGCCGATCGCGCTGCTGATCCGCAACACCGACCAGCGCAGCAAGGACTACGCGAACATCGGCCAGCAGTTCCGGCCGGGCCATGCCGACTACAGCTACTGGCACAAGTACGGCATCCGCGATCCGCGGGGCGGTGGCCGTTCCTCGGCGCGCGAGACCACCATGCGCGTGGCCGCGGGCGTGGTCGCCAAGAAGTGGCTGGCCGAGCGCTTCGGCGTCACCGTGCGCGGCTATCTGTCGCAGCTGGGCGGGATCACTCCTGCAGGTTTCGACTGGTCGGCGGTGGAAGACAATCCGTTCTTCTGGCCGCACGCTGCGCAGGTGCCGGAGCTGGAGGCGTACATGGATGCGCTGCGCAAGTCCGGCGATTCGGTCGGCGCGCGCGTGGACGTGGTTGCCGACAACGTGCCCCCGGGCTGGGGCGAGCCGATCTACGGCAAGCTCGATGGCGAGCTTGCGGCGGCGCTGATGAGCATCAACGCGGTCAAGGGCGTGGAGATCGGCGACGGATTCGCCAGCGCGGCCCAGAAGGGCACTGAACACCGTGACCTGCTGACCCCGCAGGGTTTCGCCAGCAATCATGCGGGCGGCATCCTGGGCGGCATTTCCACCGGCCAGCCGGTGGTTGCGTCGATGGTGTTGAAGCCGACCTCCAGCCTGCGCCTGCCGGGCCCGTCGCTGGACACCGCCGGCAACGTGGTCGAAGTGGTCACCACCGGCCGCCATGATCCCTGCGTCGGCATCCGCGCCACGCCGATCGCCGAGGCGATGGTGGCGCTGGTGCTGATGGACCAGGCATTGCGTCACCGCGCGCAATGCGGCGATGTCGGCACCATCACGCCCCGCATTCCCGGGCAGGTCGATGGCTGAAACGCGGCCGACGGTGTGGGTGAGCCAGCCGCTGATCGAGGCGGCCATCGCGCCGCTGCGTGATCGCGTGCAGCTGCGCACCACCGACGCCGTCACCGTGTGGTCGCCTGACCAGATCGCCGTACAGCTGGCCAGCGCCGATGGCGCGATCATCACCCTCAACGAGCGCATCGGCGCGGCCGAGGTGGCGCATGCCTCACGGCTGCAGGTCGTCGTCAACGTCGGCGTGGGCTACAACAACCTGGATGTGGCCGCGCTCAGCGCGGCGGGCATCCTGGCCAGCAATACCCCCGACGTGCTTACCGAGACCACCGCCGATCTGGGCTTCGCACTGCTGATGGCCACCGCGCGCCGGATCACCGAGTCCGAACGCTGGCTGCGTGAAGGGCACTGGCAGCAGTGGTCGTTCCAGACCATGCTCGGTACCGACATCCACGGCAGCACCCTGGGCATTCTCGGCATGGGGCGGATCGGCCAGGGCATCGCCCGCCGCGGCGCGCATGGCTTCGGCATGAAGGTGCTGTACCACAACCGCTCGCGACTGCCTGCAGATGCCGAAACCGCAGTCGGGGCCGCTTATGTCGATCTGGATACGCTGCTGGCGCAGTCCGACCATCTGGTGCTCGTGCTGCCTTACACCCCGGCCTCGCACCACCTGATCGACGCCGCTGCGCTGGCGAAGATGAAGCCGACGGCCACGCTGGTGAACGTCGCGCGCGGAGGCCTGGTCGACGAAACAGCGCTGGCCGATGCACTGGCCCATGGGCGCCTGGCCGCGGCCGGGCTGGACGTCTACGAAGGCGAGCCGGCCGTACGCCCGGAACTGCTGGCGCTGCGCAACGTCGTGCTGACCCCGCACATCGGCAGCGCGTCGCTGGCCACGCGTACGGCGATGGTGCAGCGGGCGGTGGACAACCTGCTGGCCGCGCTCGGCCTGGCCGGCGGGCCGGCGCACATGCCGAGCGCGATCAATGCCGACGCGGCGCTGGCTGCACGTGCCGCCCTGGGCAAAAAAAACGGGAAACGATAGGGAGCCTCCGCGCGTTCCGTCCGAGGAGGTTCCCCGAACCCAGCTGTCGTGCGTGAATTTTTCCCATCCGTTTTCTTGAGAGTTCCCCCCATGAGCAATGCACAACGCCGCTTCCATGTCGCCATCGTCGGTGCCACCGGCGCCGTCGGCGAGACCATGCTGGCCATCCTGGCCGAGCGCGGTTTCCCGGTCGGAACCCTGAGCCTGCTTGCCTCCGAGCGTTCGGCCGGTGGTGAGGTCGAGTTCAACGGCGAGAAGGTCAGGATCCAGGACCTGGCGAGCTTCGACCCGAAGGGTGTGGAGATCGCCCTGTTCTCCGCAGGTGGCAGCGTCTCCAAGGAGTACGCGCCGAAGTTCGCCGCCGCCGGTGCGGTGGTGATCGACAACTCCTCGGCCTTCCGTTACGACGATGACGTGCCGCTGGTGGTATCCGAGGTCAACCCGGACCAGATCGGCAATCGTCCGCGCGGCATCATCGCCAACCCCAACTGCTCGACCATGCAGATGCTGGTCGCGCTGGCGCCGCTGCATCGTCGCTATGGCATCGAGCGCATCAACGTCTCCACCTATCAGTCGGTATCCGGCGGTGGACGCTCCGCACTGGAGGAACTGGGCAAGCAGACCGGCCAGCTGCTGAGTTTCCAGGAGATCGATCCGCAGCGCTTCCCGGTGCAGATCGCCTTCAACCTGATCCCGCACATCGACGACTTCCAGGACAACGGCTTCACCAAGGAAGAAATGAAGCTGGTGTGGGAAACCCGCAAGATCCTGGGCGACGACAGCATCCTGGTGAACCCGACCGCGGTGCGCGTGCCGGTGTTCTACGGCCATTCCGAGTCGGTGGCGATCGAGACCCGCGACAAGGTCACCGTGGCCGAGGCCCGTGCGCTGCTTGAGCAGTCGCCCGGCATCGAGGTGGTCGACCGCCATGAAGCCGGCGGCTATCCGACGCCGGTCACCCACGCATCGGGCACCGATGCGGTGTACGTCGGCCGCATCCGCGAGGATCTGTCGCATCCGCGTGGCCTCAATCTGTGGATCGTGTCGGACAACGTGCGCAAGGGCGCTGCCCTGAACGCGGTGCAGCTGGCAGAGCTGGTCGCTGCCGAGCAGCGTTGATCGACAGCCCGGGCGCCATGGGCTGCTCTGTGCGTGCGGACCCCGGTCCGCACGCTTTATAGTGTCGCCCATGAATAAACGGGCCAAGGGCGCATCGCGCCCGCTCACCTATCTGTCTGCCGCACTGCTGGCTCTGGCCAGCAGTCCGGTGTTCGCGCTGGGGCTGGGCGACATCCGCGTCCTGTCCCGGCCCGGTCAGCCGCTGCTGGCGGAAATTCCGGTGGTGTCCGCCGATCCTTCGGAACTGGAGAATCTGCGCGTGGCGCTGGCATCGCCAGCCACGTTCGAGCGTGTCGGCCTGCAACAGCCGACCGGCCTGGTGGGCGAGCTCCAGTTCGAGCTGACCCGTAATGCGCAGGGGCGGGCCGTGGTGCGGGTCACCTCGCAGATGCCGGTGGAAACGCCGTCGCTGAGCTTCCTGGTCGAGGCCGACTGGGGGCAGGGACGGTTGGTGCGCGAGTATTCGGCCCTGATCGATGCGCCCTCCAGCGCGTTGGCCGTGGCGGAACCGGAAATCGTCGCACCGGCGGGCACGCTCTCCAATACCATCGCCCGCGATCCGCCCGTCGAAGCGGCGATACCGGCGCCTGCGCAGGGCGGGACGCCGGCCACTGCGACCACGGCGGCTGCACCGGTGCGTCCGCGCGCAGCCGCTGCACCGTCGTTGCCGCCGGCTGCCGATGGCAGCGTCACCGTGCAGCGTGGGCAGACCTTGTCGCAGATCGCCAGCGCGGTTGCCCGAGGCAACCAGGTCAGCCGCGACCGGGCGATGATTGCACTGCTGCGTGCCAATCCCGAGGCATTCATCCGGGGCAACATCAACCTGCTCAAACAGGGGGCGGTATTGCGCATCCCCGGCAGTGACGCGCTGGCGGCGGTGGATGCAGCCGAAGCCGGTGCACTGGTCCGCGAACACGCCGCGCAGTGGCGGCAGGCGCGTACCGTGCCGCAGCCGGCAGGCGTTCCTGCACCTGCGGCCGCTGCGCTGGCCACTTCTCCGGCCGCTGCGGCCGGGGCACGACTTGAGATCGCCCCGGCGCTGGCGTCCGACGCCGCGCGCGCGGGCACAACCACCGGCACCGGAGCCGGCAGCGAGGGTGACATGCTGGGCAACGAACAACTTCGCCAGGCCCGCGAGGACATCGCCACCCGCGATGCCGAGATCGGCGAGCTGAAACAGCGTGTGGCCGAACTGGAAACGCTGAAGGCACAACAGCAGTCGCTGATCGCGATGAAGGACAACGACCTGGCGGCAGCCCAGCAGCGGCTGGCACAGGCGCCGGGCGCGCGTGATGCCGGAACGCCGTGGTACTGGCTGGGACTGCCGGTGCTGCTGGTGCTGGCAGGCGCCGCATGGTTGCTGCGCCGTCGCAAGCCATCGCCGCTCCCGCCGCTGCGCGAGGAGGACGATGCCGCAGCTCTGGCGGCGGCCGTGCCGGCCGGTGCCGCGCTCGATACGCTGGCCGAGCAGTCTGCGTGGTCTACCGCCGATGCCGACAGTGGGCGCCAGGAGCCGGCGATGCCGGCCTGGGCGACGGTCGCCGACGCCCGACCCGAAGACGGATCGGCCGGCACAGAGGGGCAACCGTCGGGCGATGGCAAGGACGAGGCACCGTTGCCGGAACCCGTGACCGACCTGCCACGCTGGGACGAACCGGTGGACGAGGGGGGTGTTGGCCGGCCGACGGCACAGGAAGCCGATTCCGGGGTTTCGGTCCCGGACTACGCGCTGCATGCCGAGCAGCAGCCGCAGTTCCGGGGCGTGTTCGACCTGCCCGCCGATCTGCAGGACAACGGCGCCTCGTCGGTGGAGGACGCCGGCGACACATGGTCGCCCCGCGCCGGGCAGGAACGTCTGGAGCTGGCGATCGCCTACCTGGATCTGGGCGACGCACAGACCGCGCGCACCCTGCTGCTGGAGGTTGCCGAAGGGGGCGACCCGGACTGCCAGGCGCAGGCGCGTGAGCTGCTGGCCCGGCTGCCGTGACCGATACCTTCGACAAGGACCCTGCCATGACCCGCGAGCGTCGCATCGACTATGTTGAGTTCGCGTCCCGCGACCCGGCCGCCAGCCGTGCCTTCTTCGAGAAGGTGTTCGGCTGGTCGTTCGTCGATTACGGCAGCGACTACACCGCCTTCGACGATGGTCGCCTGCAGGGTGGCTTCTTCCGCGGCCAGCCGCAACGCGCCACCGAAGGCGCCCCGCTGCTGGTGCTGTACGCCGATCAGCTGGCCCCGGCCGAAATGGCCGTGCGCCAGGCCGGTGGCGAGGTGGTGCGGCCGGTGTTCTCCTTCCCGGGCGGCAGCCGCTTCCAGTTCGTCGAACCCGGTGGCAATGAACTGGCGGTCTGGTCGGAACGCGATCCGGCCTGAGCGTCGTCCACTCCGCAACATCGAGGTAGCACATGCGTTATGCGCTTGGCGTCGAGTACGACGGCAGCGATTTCAGAGGCTGGCAGAACCTGGGAGAGGGCGGTCCCAGCGTCCAGGCCAGTCTTGAGCAGGCCCTGTCTTCGGTGGCCGACGCGCCGCTGCAGGTGGTCTGCGCTGGCCGAACCGACGCCGGCGTGCACGGCCAGTGCCAGGTCGTGCATTTCGACACCGACGTAGTGCGCGACCCGCGCGCCTGGATGCTGGGTACCACCACCCGCCTGCCGCGCTCGATCGCAGTGCGCTGGTGCGTACCGGTGGCGGAGGATTTCCATGCGCGGTTCTCGGCGCGGGCGCGCCGCTACCGTTACCGCCTGCTCAACCGCGAAGTACGGCCGGCGCTGGACCGGCAGACGCTGAGCTGGGAGCGTCGCGCACTGGACGCGACGCTGATGCACACGGCCGGGCAGGCGCTGCTGGGTGAGAACGACTTCAGCGCGTTCCGCTCGGTCCAGTGCCAGGCCCTGCATGCGCGGCGCGAGCTGCAGTCACTGCAGGTCAGCCGCCACGGCGAGGTGATCGAGGTGGCGGTACAAGGCAATGCATTCCTTCATCACATGGTTCGCAATATCGTCGGTTCGCTGATCCTGGTCGGCAGCGGCGAGAAACCGGTGGAGTGGATCGCCGAGCTGCTGGCCGGACGGGATCGCACCGTAGCCGGTCCCACTGCACCGCCGCAGGGCCTGGTGTTTCTTGGACCGCTGTACCCCGACAACTGGCATCTGCCCGCCGAGGTCACGCTATGAGCCGCTCCTACTACCGTACACGCATCAAGTTCTGTGGAATGACCCGTGCCGGCGACGTGCGCCTGGCCGGCGAGCTCGGCGTGGATGCGGTGGGTTTCATCTTCGCCCGCGAGAGCAGCCGCCGGGTTGCGCCCGCTGAAGCGCGCGCGATGCGCCAGGCCATCGCGCCGATGGTCGATGTGGTGGCGCTGTTCCGCAACAACAGCAAGGAAGAGGTGCGCGAAGTGCTGCGCACCGTGCGGCCCACTCTGCTGCAGTTCCATGGCGAGGAGGACGAGAGCTTCTGCCGCAGCTTCAACATGCCTTACCTGAAGGCGGTCGCGATGGGGGGGCGTGAGGATGTCAACGCGCGCACCCTGCAACTGCGCTATCCGAGCGCGGCCGGCTTCCTGTTCGACAGCCACGCACCGGGTGGCGGTGGCGGTACCGGGGTTGCATTCGACTGGACCCGCATCCCGACCGGGCTGCATCGGCCGTTCCTGCTGGCCGGCGGGCTGACCCCGGACAATGTGTACGACGCCGTGCTGGCGACCCTGCCGTGGGGCGTCGACGTCTCCAGCGGCATCGAACTGGAGCCGGGCATCAAGGACGGCTACAGGATGCGCACCTTCGTCGAGGAAGTGCGCCGCGCCGACTGCACCGTGCTGGAGTAGGGCCGGGAGGCGCCGCCGCTGCTGCGGCGGCGCGTCACCTCAGCTGGGCCGCGACCCAGTCCGCCAGGGCGTCGACGCGTGCGTCGGCCGTGCCCTCCGGCCGCGCCAGGACCCAGAAGCCGCCCGTGGCGGCGAAACCCCACGGGGCCAGCAGCCGGCCTGCCGCGAGATCCTCGGCGACCAGCGGCTCCGGCGCGATCGCTGGACCCAGCCCGGCCACCGCCGCTTCCAGCAGGTAGTACAGGTGCTCGAAACCCGTGCCCAGCCGCAGCCGGGCAGGGTCGAGATCGTGTGCCTGCGCCCACGTCGGCCATGCCTGTGGCCGTGAACTGGTGTGCAACAGCGTCTCCTGCAGCAGTGCCGAGGGCGGCACATGGCGCAGGCGCTGCGCCGCCGGATGTGACGGTGCCACCACCACGCCAACCCGCTCGGGCGCCAGCTCGCGCACCTGCCAGCCACGTGGCCACGGCCCCTGTGCCAGCAGCAGGACCGCATCCAGTGCCGCCTGCGCCTCGGTGAAGCTGCCGTCCAGTGCCGACCACTGCAGGCGCACACCGGGCAGTGCGGCCTGCAGGGCGGGGAGGCGCGGAATCATCCAGCGCGCCAGCACACTGCCGCTGCAGCCCAGAACCAGCGCTGGCGACGCCGCTGGCCGCCGCAGCTCGCGCACGCAGTCTTCGATGCCGGCGAAGGCTTCGCTGCAGGCCGCCTGCAACCGCGTTCCCGACGCGGTCAGGCGCAGGCCACGCCCGGCGCGCTGGAACAGGGCCAGGCCCAGATGATCCTCCAGCAGCTTCAGCTGCCGGCTGACCGCACCGTGGGTGACATGCAGGTCCTGCGCGGCGCGGCCCACACCGCCGAGACGGGCGGTGGCCTCGAACGCGCGCAGCGCATTGAGTGGCGGCAGCAGGGATCGGCTCATGTGAGATTTCCTGACGATATGTGCCAGATAATATCCATTTTCCGGTCATGACCCGTGCGCTAGAGTATCCACCTGTCTGAACCACCGGTCCCTGCCATGTCTGCCTCCCCCATTGCCGACTACCACGCCTTCCCGGATGCCCAGGGCCACTTCGGCCGCTATGGCGGCAGCTTTGTCGCCGAAACCCTGGTCGGTCCGCTGCAGGAGCTGGCCCAGGCCTATGACCAGGCCCGCCAGGACCCCGCGTTCCAGGCGGCCTACGACCGCGATCTGGCTCATTACGTGGGCCGGCCGAGCCCGATCTATCACGCCCAGCGCCTGAGCGACCACGTGGGCGGCGCACAGATCCTGCTCAAGCGCGAGGACCTGAACCACACCGGCGCGCACAAGATCAACAACACCATCGGTCAGGCGCTGCTGGCGGCGCGGATGGGCAAGACGCGCATCATCGCCGAGACCGGTGCCGGCCAGCATGGCGTCGCCAGCGCCACCGTTGCCGCACGCCTGGGCCTGGAGTGCGTGGTGTACATGGGCGCCACCGACATCGAACGGCAGAAGATCAATGTCTACCGGATGAAGCTGCTCGGCGCGACGGTGGTGCCGGTCACCTCCGGTTCGGCGACCCTGAAGGATGCGCTCAATGAAGCGATGCGCGACTGGGTGACCAACGTGCAGGACACCTTCTACATCATCGGTACCGTGGCTGGCCCGGACCCGTATCCGCGCATGGTGCGCGATTTCAATGCCATCGTCGGCCGCGAAGCGCGCGAACAGATGCTGGCCGAGTACGGCCGGCTGCCGGATGCGATCACGGCGTGCGTGGGCGGTGGCAGCAACGCGATCGGCCTGTTCCATGCCTTCCTCAACGACCGCCAGGTCGAAATCGTCGGCGCCGAAGCGGCCGGTGATGGCATCAACACAGGCCGCCATGCCGCCTCGATCGCGGCAGGGCGTCCAGGCGTGCTGCATGGCAACCGCACCTACGTGCTGTGCGACGACGACGGCCAGATCATCGAGACCCACTCGGTGTCGGCCGGCCTGGATTATCCGGGGGTCGGCCCGGAGCACGCGTTCCTGGCCGACAGCGGGCGCGCGCGCTATCTCGGCATCACCGATGAAGAAGCGCTGCAGGCGTTCCATCTGCTGGCACACACCGAGGGCATCCTGCCGGCGCTGGAGTCCAGCCACGCGCTGGCGCAGGCGATCAAGCTGGCGCGCGAGCGTCCGCGCGACCAGATCGTGCTGTGCAACCTGTCCGGGCGTGGCGACAAGGACGTGCATACCATCGCCGCACGCGAAGGGCTGGTGCTGTGAGTCCCATGCTGCGTCATGGTGGCGCACTGGTACTGGCAGTGGGGCTGGGCGGCTGCACGCCGCCCGATCCGCCGGTGCTGGCGCCGGCGGCGACGTCTCCGGCGGCCATCGCCCCGGCCCGCCAGGTGGCCAGCAACGACGACGATGCTGCCCATCACCCGATCGACGATGCACCGTTGCCTGCAGCAGGGGAGGTCGCAGATGACGCGGCCGCGCCGACGGTGGCTTCGGTCGCGCTCGACCATGCCGGCGAGGTGCTGATCGGCCAGCCCTTCAGCGAACTGCAGGCCGAGGCGCAGTGGCACTCGGCTGGCCTCGCCGAGGCGACGGCCGGGCGCTGCGACTATTACGAGCGCGGCACGCTGCCCGAGGGCGTGGCGATGCTGGTGCAGGACGGCAACGTGGTGCGTTTCGACCTGGCTCCGATCGACGATTCGGGCCTGGTGGTGACCCAGCCCGGGCCGTTCGGGCTGCGCCTGGACATGCCGCGTGCGCAGGTCCTGCAGCAGATGCCGCAGGGGGTCATCGCAGCTGCCCTGGGCGTTGATGCCGACGCCGGCGAATCCCTGCTCTGGCAGGACCCCGGTTCCGATCTGGCGATCCGCGTGGAGATCGTGGATGGCACCGTATCCAGAATGCATTGGGGCGCCAGCGGCGCCGTTGACCTGATCGAAGGATGTACCTGACATGCCCGTATCCCGACTCGACGCCTGTTTCCAGCGCCTGCGCGAACAGCAGCGCAAGGCACTGATTCCCTTCGTCACCGCTGGCGATCCTCTGCTGGAAGCAACCGTGCCGGTCATGCATGCACTGGTTGAGGCGGGCGCCGATGTGATCGAACTGGGGGTGCCGTTCTCCGATCCGATGGCCGACGGCCCGACCATCCAGCGCAGTTCCGAACGTGCGCTGGCGCGCGGTGCAGGCAGCCGTTACGTCCTGCAGGCGGTAGAGCAGTTCCGCCAGCGCGATGCGCAGACGCCGGTGGTGTTGATGGGCTATCTCAATCCTGTGGAGATCCATGGCTACGCAGCATTCGCCAAGGCCGCGGTGACCGCCGGCGTGGATGGCGTGCTGCTGGTCGACCTGCCGCCGGAGGAAGCTGGCGAAGCCCAGCAGGCCTTTGATGCGGAAGGCCTGGCCCTGGTCCTGCTTGCCTCCCCGACCACCAGCCCGGCACGCGCGGACAAACTGCTCGCGCTGGCGCGGGGCTACCTGTACTACGTCAGCTTTGCCGGTGTCACCGGTGCGTCCGACCGCCTCGACAGCGAGGCCGCCAGCGTGCGCCTGCAGGCGCTGCGCGAACGGGCCACGGTCCCGGTAGTGGCCGGCTTCGGCATCCGCGATGCCGCCAGTGCGGCAGCCATGGCGCGCGAGGCGGACGGTGTGGTGGTGGGCAGCGCCCTGGTCGCGGCACTGGCCGAAGCGACCTCGGCCGAAGAGGCGGCCCAGCGGGCGCACGCGTTCCTGGCGCCCCTGCGCCGGGCCCTGGATGCCTGACGGCAGCGCCGGGCCATGCCCGGCGGTGCGCGCTAGGGGGTATCCGCCGGGCGTGGCCCGGCGCTGCCTGCGCTAAACGTACGTCCCAGCATGGTTTTTCCGCCGCCGCCCGCAGGCCGGCAAGGGGTGCACGGGCGGGGAAAGCGGAGCTAGACTGTCCGCCTTTGCGGCCCCCGGGCCGCCCTGAACGGAAGTGTCCTCCCGCATGAGTTGGCTCAGCAAGTTGATGCCGTCCGGCATCCGCACCGATAACACCCCCAGCAAGAAGCGCAGCGTCCCCGAGGGCCTGTGGGAAAAGTGCAGCAACTGCGGCAGCGCGCTGTACCGGCCGGAACTGGAAGAGAACCTGGAGGTCTGCCCGAAGTGCGGTCACCACATGGCGATCCGCGCGCGCGCGCGCCTGGCCGCGCTGTTCGATGCTGACAGCACCACCGAGATCGGCGCGCGCCTGGGGCCGACCGACCTGCTGAAGTTCAAGGACCAGAAGAAGTACAGCGAGCGCATCAAGATCGCGCAGAAGAACACCGGCGAGTACGACGCGCTGATCGCCATGCGCGGCCTGCTCAAGGGGCGTCCGCTGGTCGCTTCCTCGTTCGATTTCGCCTTCATGGGCGGTTCGATGGGTTCGGTGGTCGGCGAGCGTTTCTCGCTGGCGGCCGAGGCTGCCGTGGAGATCGGCGCGCCTTACGTCTGCTTCTCCGCCAGTGGCGGCGCGCGCATGCAGGAAGGCCTGTTCTCGCTGATGCAGATGGCCAAGACCTCGGCTGCGCTGGGCAAGCTGCGTGAAGCTGGGCTGCCGTACATCTCGGTGCTGACCCATCCCACCACCGGTGGCGTGTCGGCCTCGTTCGCGATGCTGGGTGACATCAACATCGCCGAGCCGCAGGCGCTGATCGGATTCGCCGGCCCGCGCGTGATCGAACAGACCGTGCGCGAGAAACTGCCGGAAGGTTTCCAGCGTTCGGAATTCCTGCTGGAGCATGGTGCCATCGACCAGATCTGCGACCGCCGCGAAATGCGTGACCGCCTGTCCGACCTGCTGGCGATGCTGGGCCGCCAGCCGGCGCCGGAGGTGGCTTGATGGGAGGCCGCAAGTACTTCGGTACTGATGGCATCCGCGGACGTGTCGGTGAGGGAGCGATCTCGGCCGACTTCGTGCTGCGCCTGGGCAATGCGCTGGGCCGCGTGCTGGTGGCCCGGCACGGCCAGGACGGGCGCCGCCCGATCGTGGTGATCGGCAAGGACACCCGCATTTCCGGCTACATGTTCGAAGCGGCGCTGGAGGCAGGCCTGGTCGCTGCCGGTACCGATGTGCAGCTGCTCGGCCCGATGCCCACCCCGGCGGTGGCGTTCCTGACCCGCACCTTGGGCGTTGATGCGGGCATCGTCATCAGTGCTTCGCACAATCCGCATTACGACAACGGCATCAAGTTCTTTTCCGCACAGGGTGAGAAACTGGACGACGCCACGGAACTGGCGCTGGAAGCCGCGCTGGACGTGCCGTTCACCACGGCCGAATCGGAGCGGCTGGGCAAGGCGTCGCGCGCGCGCGAGGCGGTGGGCCGCTACATCGAGTTCTGCAAGGCCAGCGTGCCGCGTGCGTTCGATCTGCGTGGCGTACGCTTGGTGCTGGACTGCGCGCATGGCGCCACCTACCAGATCGCCCCGCTGCTGTTCCGCGAACTGGGTGCCGAGGTCATCGGCATCGGTGCCGAGCCGAACGGGGTGAACATCAATGCCGGCGTCGGTTCGACCCATATCGACAACCTCGCCGCCAAGGTCCGCGAGACCCGCGCCGATCTCGGCATCGCCTTCGACGGTGACGGTGATCGCGTGCTGATGGCTGACGACCAGGGCAATCCGGTCGATGGCGATGACCTGCTGTACATCCTGGCACGCACCTGGCAGGCGGAAGGCCGCCTGCGTGGGCCGGTGGTCGGCACGCTGATGAGCAACTATGGACTGGAGAAGGCGCTCGCCGACCTGCAGATCCCGTTCCAGCGCAGCAACGTCGGCGACCGCTACGTGCACCAGGCGCTGATCGAAGGTGACGGCGTGCTCGGTGGCGAAGCGTCGGGCCATCTGCTGTGCCTGGACCGGGCCACGACCGGTGACGGCATCGTCAGTGCGCTGCAGGTGCTGCTTGCGCTGCGCAGCAGCGGACAGACACTGCGGCAGGCGTTGCAGCCGCTGGTGAAGGTCCCGCAGAAGACAGTGAACGTGCGCTTGGGCAATGTCTCGGCCAAGACCACCGTGCAGGCCGGAAGCGTGCAGTCGGCACTGCGGGAGGCGCAGCAGGCCGTGGCCGGCCGTGGGCGCGCATTCCTGCGCCCGTCCGGCACCGAGCCGGTGGTGCGGGTGACGGTCGAGGCCGATGACGCAACACTGATGCAGGACACGCTGGATCGGCTGTCGGCCGCAGTGAAGGCCGCCGCCGCGGCCTGAGCCCGTAGCTGGTTCCGCAACGGACAACGCCCCGGACGACCGGGGCGTTCTCTGTTCAGGGGCTGCTGCTGGGCCGAGGGAGGCTCAGGGGCCCGGCACCATCTTCTTCTGGCGGGCCTTGAAGCCGTTGAACAGCGGCGCGATCAACGGGTTGTAGCTCTGTGCGATGCGCTTGCGCAACCAGCTGGCCGGCCGGTTGCGGATCGCGAAGCGGTAGATGCGTTCGGGATCGCCGCCGATCACGTTGCGGCCGAACGGGTGGGTGGTATGCAGGTAACGGAACCCCTGCTCGCGCGCGACTTCGACATGGTCATCGTCGAAGTCGCCGTACGGCCAGCACAACGTGTCCGAAACCGCGCCCAGCTTGTCCTGCAGGACCTGGCGCGAGAGCGTCAGGTCGTTGCTGATGCCGGCCCGGCGCTGCGCGCGGTCCAGGTCGTCGCGGCGCAGCCAGCGTGTATGGGTGTGGGTATGGCAATGCACCTCGAAGGTGCCGGCGTCGATCGCCGCGCGCGCTTCGCTCCAGCGCATCATCACATCGTCGCTGCGCCCCTGCTCGTAGATGGCGGCCTCGCAGCCGCGATGGTCCGGCGTTGCCGGCAGTACCGCGCCGGGCAGGCCTGCATGCGGCCGCACCGGGCCTTCGCCCATCCATCCAGTGACCACGAACACCACCGCGTGCATGCCGTACTTCTGCAGGATCGGATGCGCGTAGACCCAGTTGTCCAGGTAGCCATCGTCGAAGGTGATGACGATCGACCGGCGCGGCACCGGCCTGCCGGCCAGGAACCCGGCGTACTGCTCCAGTGTCAGGGAGGTCCAGCCACTGTTGGCCAGCCAGGCGATCTGGCTTTCGAAATTCTCCGGCGACACCGTGATCATGCCGGGCGACGGACTGACGTGATGGTGCATCAGCACCGGTACGGTTCGGGCATCAGCCATGTCCCAGCTCCTTCAGCCACTGGCGGTAGTAGTGTTCGGTGGTCTCGCCGTGGCCGGTGGGTGTGAAGCGGTGCGCAGCGCGCATCCATTCCCAGCCGGCACGGCCCATCTGCCGGCGTCGTTCCGGATCGTCCACCAGCAGGCGCAGGGCACCCGCCAGTGCAGCATTGTCGCCCAGCCGGGTGAGGATCGCATTGCTGCCGTCCACGACCATCTCCGGCACGCCGCCAACCCGCGTCGCCACGATCGGTACGCCGACGTACGCCGCTTCCAGGAACACGGTGCCGGCGGCTTCCTTGTGCGAGGCGAGGGCGAAGATATCGAAGCCGGCCATCAGCCGGCAGGCGCCGTCGCGGTAGCCGAGCAGGTGGACCTGCGACTGCAGACCGTGCTCGGCGCACATCGCCTGCAGGCGCTCCATCACCGGCTGCCCGTCGCCGATCACCACCAGGTGCAGGTTCGGATTGGCCTTGCACAGCGGCACCATTGCCTGCAGCAGATCGGCATGACCCTTGGGCTCGCGCAGCACCGCCACGCAGCCGACCACGATGTCCTGTTCACTGAAGCCGAGCTCGGCACGGACTTCGGCACGCACATCCTGCAGGCACTGCCACGGATCTTCCTTGCGGATATCGGTCCAGCGCGGTGGAACCGCGATCGGCGGCACGATGCCGATACGTTCCGCGGGAATGCCTCGGTCGGCCAGCAGCTGCTTGACGAAGCTGCTGACGGTCAGCACCCGGTGCGGCAGGCCGGTATAGGTCAGCAGCGAGTTGACCGGACTCATCAGGTGGCGCGAGCGCACCACCAGCGGCGCACCGCCGAGGCGGGCGCCGGCGGCGGCAATCAAGGCGTCGCGACGGCTGGTGGTGTTCACCACGTCATAGCGTTCGCGGCGCACCAGGCGCGAAACCGACCAGATGCCGCGCAGCAGGCGCGCCAGCCCGCCCATGCGCAGCGTGTGCACGGTGAAGCCATCATCGCGCGCCAGCTGCGCCAGCCGTGCCTCGGGCTGGCACAGCAGCGAGACGTCGTGGCCGCGCGCGCGCATGGCCTGCATGTGGCGGAAGATGTAGATCTCCTGCCCGCCCATTCCCTTGGCGGCTTCGGTGTGCAGGATGCGCAGCGAACGTTTCATGCGGACTCGATCCTTGATATCAACGATTGCGGAAGCGCGTCAGCGCTTCCCAGGCGGAACGGATCGCGGCTGCGTCCGGCGCCTGTTGCGGCAGTGGGCGGTAGTGCAGATCCAGCGCGGTGGCATTGCCGAACTTGTCGAACACGTAGAGGGCATCGCCGTGGCGGACGGCGCGCTGCGACCAGCTCTCCACCACCAGGGCACGGACACCTTCCGGGTCCGCCAGCAGATCCTGGCCGGTGCTGTAGTCGGCCAGCGGGTTCTCGCAGCCCAGGGCGTGCCGCATCAGCGTGGGCACCCAGTCCTCGTGCGAGCTGGTGCGCGCATCACGGCCGCTGGCCTCGCCCGGCCAGTGCAGCACGAACGGCACCTGCAACTGGTAGTCGGAGAAGTTGCCGTTGTGGCCCCAGTAGTTCAGCGCCAGGTCGTTGAACTCCTCTGCGTGATCACCAGTGACCAGCACGATGGTGTCCTGCTCCAGGCCCTGCGCACGCAGGGTATCGAGCAGCGACCCGACCAGGCTGTCGGCGTAGTGGACGGAGGTGTGATAGCGGTTCAGTTCCGGCGTCGGATCGTGATCCGGCCCGAACTTGAGGAAGTCGATGTCCGCGGCCATCGGCGTGGCCAGGGGCGGATAGTCGGCCGGCAGGTGGTAGGGCGCGTGGGTGGAGTCGAGGAACACGAAACCGAACCACGGGCGCTGCGCGGCCTGGCTGGTACGGATGTCCTGCTGCAGCGACGCGACGATGGCACGGTCGCGGCCATCGGGCTTCAGTGCCGAGGGCCCCTGGTGCAGCTGGTCACGGACATCGGCGAACACGGTGCGGTCGAATTCCGGGCTGTACATCGGCGCGCTGCCGTACAGGTGCAGGTCATAGCCCTGCTGTCCCAGGACCTGGAACAGCTGCGAGCCGCGCTGCTCGTCAAGCATGCTTGCCCAGTAGCCACCGGGGAGGCCGTAGAGCAGGCCGAACAGGCCGTAGCGGGTCGCGTTGCCGGTGCTGAAGTGATGCTCGTAAACGCGGGAGGACTGCGCCAATGCCGTGGTGTTCGGCATGATCTGTGGCGTCAGCACATCGTGGCGGAGTGATTCGAGTACCACCATCAGCACGTTCGGCCGCTGGTGGCTCTGGCAGCGCAGCGGATGCAGCGGGTAATGCAGCTGCGCATGGCGGGGATCGGGCAGGCCCGCCTGCTGCTGGCTGACCACGCCCAGGCGACGCATGAAGCTCTTGGCGGTGATCGGCTGCGCCCAGGGCAGGTAGTTCCACTGGCTGATCACGTCACGCTCGCCGCGCGCATCGTAATAGGCGGTCGCCACCTGGCCACCTGCCATCAGCAGGACGACCAGTGTCCATGCCTGCAGGACGTGGCGCCGCCGGGGCAGGGCAGGCAGCAGCTTCCAGCAGGCCCACGCCAGCAGGGCTTCGGCAGCGAAGATGGCCGATACCAGGGCGATGGCCTGCAGCCAGGTCTTCCAGGACAGTGCGACCTGATCGTGCAGCGCGCCGCCGAACACCATGTTCGCCACCATGGCGTTGAGGTGGAAGCGGTACAGCGCGAACACCTTGGCGTCGACCAGCAGCAGGCACAGCCACAGGCCCTGCAGTACCACCGCGCCGATGCTCAGAGGACGCGCGCTGCGGGCCCACAGACCGAGCAGCAGCGGCAGCAGGCCGGCCAGCGCGCCGAATGCCAGCAGGTGGCCGGGCAGGGCAACGGCCAGATACGCCAGACCGGCGGTGCCGCCGGGGTTGTCCCCCAGCGGCACGTTGCCCAGGGTGATGACGGCTGCCAGTACGGCGTTCGCCGCCACGAACAGGGACCACCAGGCCAGCCGGCGCCAGTGCTGGGTGCAACCCGGTCGGGAAGCTGGATCGGCGGCGGGTGGAGCAGAGGGCATCGTCGGTACGTGTTCAGCAGGAGCGGAGGCAAGGGGCGGCGCCGCCGCGACCGGGGGATGCGCGCGCGGGTCGCGCATTGTATCGGTTTGTTTCAACGTATCGGTGTCGACCCGCGGGCGATCTGTCACAATGTTCAGGTGGGCCCTTAATGCGGCGGCCCTCCAGACCCAATGACAAGCCAGGAACCGCTGTGAGCCAGATCCCGACCCTCGACATCACCCGTTTTGACAGCGACCGCGAGGCCTTCGTGGCCGAGCTGGGGGCGGCCTACCGCCAATGGGGATTCGCGGGCATCCGCAACCACGGCATTCCGCAGGCCGACATCGACGCGGCCTACGACGTCTTCAAGGCCTTCTTCGCCCTGCCCGAGGAGGTCAAGCGGAAGTACCACGTGGCCGGCGGCGGCGGTGCACGCGGCTATACCCCGTTCGGCGTGGAAACCGCGAAGGGGTCCAAGCACTTCGATCTGAAGGAGTTCTGGCACATCGGCCGGGAGATCGGCGATGACTCCAGGTATCGCGACGTGATGCCGCCGAACCTGTGGCCGGCCGAGGTCGAGGGCTTCCGTGAGCGGGGCTACGGCCTGTACCAGGCGCTGGACAACCTCGGGTCGCGCGTGCTGTCGGCGCTGGCGCTGCACATCGGCCTGCCGGAGGATTTCTTCGCCGACAAGACCAATTTCGGCAACTCGATCCTGCGCCCGATCCATTACCCGCCGATCACCACCGACGACATTCCCAACGTGCGTGCCGGTGCGCATGGCGACATCAACTTCATCACCCTGCTGGTCGGTGCCAGCGCGGCGGGCCTGGAGGTGCAGTCGCACGATGGCAAGTGGGTGCCTTTCACCTCGGATGCGGACACCATCGTGGTCAACATCGGCGACATGCTGCAGCGCCTGACCAATCACGTGTATCCCTCCACCATCCATCGCGTGGTCAATCCCCCGGGCGAGCTGGCCCGCCAGCCGCGCTACTCGGTGCCGTTCTTCCTGCACCCGAACCCGGACTTCCTGATCGACGTGCTGCCGTCCTGCATCACCCCGGAGAACCCGAGCCGGTATCCGGAGCCGATCACCGCCCACGGCTTCCTCGAGGAACGCCTGCGCGAGATCAAGCTGAAGTAATGAAATGGCCGCCGCAAGGCGGCCTTTTCATTAACGGGTCGCGCCGGGCCACGCCCGGCGAGCGCCGCGGAAGGTGCCCGGCAGGGCGGCCCCCTGCACCCGCAGAGGCCAAAGCCAAAGCCAAAGCGGCTCTGGGATGTTCCGTGGGGAGGCGGGGAGGCGTCGGATGGCGGGGACGCCGTAAACCCATCCCTGGGGGCTTGGCCGCGGCATCCATGCCGCGGACACCCCGCCATCCGACACCTCCCCGCCTTCGACAGTTTCCCGGTGACGGATGGATGAGATCTGTCATACCGAGGTGGGCAGGGGTCAGATCGGATCTGACCCCGGCAGCCACCCGCAATGCCGCTTTTGCCTTTGATCTTCTTTTCTCTTTCCGTGGCGGGCGGAACCGCCGGAATGTATCAGAGGCCGGACGGGTGGGGCTGCGAAGGGGCGTGAGCCGCATGGATGCGGCGATCGAGCTTACAGGGACGTACTTGCAGCGTCCCCTGCGCAGTCCCCACCCGCCCGGCCAGGCCGATCAACCACCCGGGGCTCCCCGCGACCAACCTCACCCCGCCACAAGGGGCCGCGCCGTTGGCTGGAAATCCATGTAACCGCTTACACGGAAACGGATTTTTGCCGTAACGGGTATCATGACCGGCTGACTTCACACAGGAGCCACCCGCTCATGCGCCGCAAGATCGTCGCCGGAAACTGGAAGCTGCATGGCAGCCGTCAATTCGCCAATGAACTGCTGGGGCAGGTGGCTGCGGAACTGCCGCTGGACGGGGTGGATGTCGTCATCCTGCCGCCGCTGCCGTACCTGGGCGAGCTGGTCGAGGAGTTCGGCGCGACCGGCATGACCTTCGGTGCCCAGGACGTGAGCAGCAACGAGAAGGGGGCCTACACCGGCGAAGTGTGCGCGGCCATGCTGCACGAGGTCGGTGCCCGTTATGGCCTGGTGGGACATTCCGAGCGTCGCCAGTACCACCACGAGAGCAGCGAACTGGTCGCCCGCAAGTTCGCCGCTGCCCTGCATGCCGGCCTGGTGCCGATGCTGTGCGTGGGTGAGACCCTGGGGCAGCGCGAGGCCGGACAGACCGAAGCGGTCATCGCCAGCCAGCTGGCGCCGGTGCTGGATCTCGTCGGTGCCGACGGCTTCGCCAGCGCCGTGGTCGCCTACGAGCCGGTCTGGGCGATCGGCACCGGCCGCACCGCGAGCAAGGAGCAGGCGCAGCAGGTGCACGCGTTCATCCGTGGCGAAGTCGCGCGCATCGATGCTAGAATTGCTGATTCACTGCCCATTCTTTACGGCGGCAGCGTGAAGCCCGACAATGCCGGGGAACTGTTCGCGCAGCCGGATGTCGATGGTGGGCTGGTCGGCGGCGCCTCCCTGGTGGCCGCGGACTTCCTGGCCATCGCGAAGGCGGCGGCCGCGAACTAAATCCTAGAAGTATTGTCCGAGGGCGGATTTCCAATGCTGATGTTGATCCTCAATGTCGTCTACGTGCTGGTTGCCGTAGCCATGATCGCGCTGATCCTGATGCAGCGTGGCTCGGGCGCAGCGGCTGGTTCGGGCTTTGGTGCCGGTGCCTCGGGAACGGTGTTCGGTGCGCGTGGCGCCTCGAACTTCCTGTCCAAGTCGACCAAGTGGCTGGCCGTGGTGTTCTTCGGCATCAGCCTCTTCATGGCCTGGTATGCCGGCCACGGCAGCCGTCCTGCCGCCGAGCAGGACCTGGGCCTGATGTCCGTCCCGGCGGCCAGCGCTCCGGCCGCCCCTGCGGGCGAACTGCCGGCCGTTCCGAAGGCCGATGAGGTCCCGGCAGCCCCGGTTCCGGCGGCGACTGTGCCGGCTCAGGCGGAATCTTCGGTTTCTGGTGAAGAAAAGCCGTCGGAAGGCTCCCAGAAAGACTGAAGCCGGTTACAATACGCGGCGCATCGGGAAGATAGTCTGATGTGATCGTTTGCCCAGGTGGCGGAATTGGTAGACGCACTACCTTGAGGTGGTAGCGACGCAAGTCGTAGGGGTTCGAGTCCCCTCTTGGGCACCATTTGTAAGTAAAGCGGGTTCACCTGGCGCGCAATGCGCCAGGGCGATTCCCGTCCACTCCCCCATGCCAAAGCGCCTGCAGGCGTAGCGGCAGAGGCAAGAGAGAATCGCTGTGCTGGCCGAATATTTGCCGTCTCTGCTGTTTCTGATCGTTGCCACCGGTATCGGCGTCGTGCTGATGCTGGTCGGCCGACTCCTCGGTCCCCGCCGCCCTGATCTGGAAAAGCTCTCACCGTACGAGTGCGGCTTCGAGGCGTTCGAAGACGCGCGCATGAAGTTCGATGTGCGCTATTACCTGATCGCGATCCAGTTCATCGTCTTCGACCTGGAAATCATCTTCATCGTGCCGTGGACCCAGGTCTTCATGGAGCTGGGTGCCCGTTCGCTGGTCACCATGGGCCTGTTCGTCGGCATGCTGTTCCTCGGTTTCATTTACGTCTGGAAGAAGGGAGCGCTGGAATGGGAGTGATTCAGACGCTCGATGGCCTCATGAACAATCCGACCCCGGAAGGGCGGGTTGATGACATCCTGCGGCCGGAAGGCGACAACCCGTTGCTGGAAAAAGGCTTCGTCACCACCAGCGTCGACGCCCTGCTGAACTGGGCGCGTACCGGCTCGATGTGGCCGATGACCTTCGGCCTGGCCTGCTGTGCCGTGGAGATGATGCACGCCGGCGCCGCGCGCCTGGACCTGGACCGCTATGGCGTGGTGTTCCGCCCGTCGCCGCGCCAGTCCGACGTGATGATCGTCGCCGGTACGCTGGTCAACAAGATGGCCCCGGCACTGCGCAAGGTCTACGACCAGATGCCCGACCCCAAGTGGGTGATCTCCATGGGCAGCTGTGCCAACGGCGGTGGTTATTACCACTATTCCTATTCTGTCGTGCGCGGCTGTGATCGCGTGGTGCCGGTGGACGTCTACGTCCCGGGCTGCCCGCCGACCGCCGAGGCGCTGGTGTACGGGATCCTGCAGCTGCAGAAGAAGATCTGGCGTACACAGACCATCGCCCGCTGACCCCTTCACCTGACAAGAGCGCGCCAAGCCCCCATGGCAGAGCAAGCATCCTTCATCGACCGACTCTCCGCACGTTTCGCTGGTGCGAAGGTCATCGTGGTCGAACCCCGCGGCGAAGTGACGCTGGAAGTGCCTGCCGCCGAGTGGCACGCCACCGCCCTGGCGCTGCGTGACGAGTTTGGTTTCGAGCAGGCCGTGGACCTCTGCGGCGTCGACTACCTGGGCTATGGCTCCGACGAATGGGACACCGCCGACGTGTCCTCGCACGGCTTCAGCCGCGGCGTCGAGGGCAAGGCGCAGGGCCGCTTCGCGTGGGGCGAGTTCCCCAGCGAGGAGAGTGCCGAAGGCGCCCGCCCGCAGCACATGCCGACCCAGCGCTTTGCCGTGGTGGCGCAGTTGCGCTCGTACCAGCACAACCTGATGATGCACCTGCGCTGCTTCGCACCTGACGAAGCGCTGCCGGTGGTGTCCTCGCTGACCGGCATCTGGCCGGGCCTGAACTGGTTCGAGCGCGAAGCGTTCGATCTGTATGGCGTGATCTTCGAAGGCCACCCGGACCTGCGCCGGATCCTGACCGACTACGGTTTCGTCGGCCATCCGTTCCGCAAGGACTTCCCGCTGATCGGCAATGTCGAAGTGCGCTACGACGAAGAAAAGAAGCGCGTGATCTACGAACCGGTCACCTCGGTTGAGCCGCGTGTCGGCGTGCCGCGCGTGATCCGCGACGACGCCCGTCTGCAGACCGCAGCCGGCGAGCGCGCGCAGGAGGCAGTGAAGTGAGCCACGTACACCAGGCCGGCGAAGCGTTCGCCAGCAATGCCGCCGAAAGCCGGCAGGAAATCCGCAACTACACCATGAACTTCGGCCCGCAGCATCCGGCCGCGCATGGCGTGCTGCGCCTGATCCTGGAGATGGACGGCGAGACCATCATGCGCGCCGACCCGCACGTCGGCCTGTTGCATCGTGGTACCGAGAAGCTGGCCGAGTCCAAGCCGTTCAACCAGTCGATCGGCTACATGGATCGCCTGGATTACGTGTCGATGATGTGCAACGAGCACGCCTACGTGCGCGCGATCGAGACCCTGATGGGGATCGAGGCGCCGGAGCGTGCGCAGTACATCCGTACCATGTACGACGAGATCACCCGCATCCTCAACCACCTGATGTGGCTGGGTTCCAACGCGCTCGACCTGGGCGCGATGGCGGTGATGCTGTATGCCTTCCGCGAGCGCGAAGAGCTGATGGACTGCTACGAAGCGGTTTCCGGCGCGCGCATGCACGCGGCGTACTACCGTCCGGGCGGTGTCTACCGCGACCTGCCGGACCACATGCCGAAGTACAAGGAATCCCGCTGGCACAAGGGCAAGGCGCTGAAGCAGCTCAATGCTTCGCGCGAGGGCTCGCTGCTGGATTTCCTGGAGAACTTCACCAATGAGTTCCCGGGTCGCGTCGACGAATACGAAACCCTGCTGACCGACAACCGCATCTGGAAGCAGCGCACCGTCGGCATCGGCGTGGTCACCCCGGAACTGGCGCACCAGTGGGGCATGACCGGCGTCATGCTGCGCGGCTCGGGCATCGCCTGGGATCTGCGCAAGAAGCGCCCGTATGCCAAGTACGATGCCGTTGATTTCGACATTCCGCTGGGCAAGGAAGGCGACTGCTACGACCGTTATCTGGTCCGCGTCGCCGAGATGCGCGAGTCCAACCGCATCATCAAACAGTGCGTGGCATGGCTGAAGGCCAACCCCGGCCCGGTCATGGTCAAGAACTTCAAGGTCGCTCCGCCCAGCCGCGAGGACATGAAGGACGACATGGAAGCGCTGATCCACCACTTCAAGCTGTTCAGCGAAGGCTACTGCGTGCCGGCCGGCGAGACCTACTCGGCGGTGGAGGCCCCGAAGGGCGAGTTCGGCTGCTACCTGGTTTCCGACGGCGCCAACAAGCCCTTCCGCGTGCACCTGCGTGCGCCGGGCTTTGCCCACCTGTCCTCGATCGACTCGATCGTGCGCGGCCACATGCTGGCCGACGTGGTGGCGATGATCGGTACCTACGATCTGGTGTTCGGCGAGGTTGACCGGTAATGCCGTCCGCCACGCCAACGCCTGCTGCAGGCAGCCGGCGCAAGCCGGCGCCGCAGTTCCTGGAATTTCACGTTATGCATTTCGCTGAGGTCGGCCGATGAAGGCGACAGGTAATTTCGAGGCGGCGCGCGACGTCGACCCGATGGTGGTGCTGAGCGACAAGACCCGCGCTCACATCGATCACTGGCTGTCCAAGTTCCCGCCGGACCGCAAGCGCTCTGCCGTGCTGCAGGGCCTGCATGCGGCCCAGGAGCAGAACGAGGGCTGGCTGACCGACGAGCTGATCGCCGGCGTGGCCAAGTACCTGGACCTGCCGCCGGTGTGGGCCTACGAGGTCGCCAGCTTCTACTCGATGTTCGAGACCGAGAAGGTGGGCCGCAACAACGTGGCCATCTGCACCAACATCAGCTGCTGGCTCAATGGCGCCGAGGACATCGTGCGCCACTGCGAGAAGAAGCTGGGCATCAAGCACGGCGAATCGACCCCGGACGGCCGCGTCTACCTCAAGCGCGAGGAAGAGTGCCTGGCCGGCTGCGGCGGTGCGCCGATGATGGTCATCAACGGTCACTACCATGAGCGTCTGACCCTGGAAAAGGTCGACGAGCTGCTGGACGGGCTGGAGTAAGGGCATGGCACATCACCACGAATCCAAGGGCCCGGTCGGTCCCGCTCCGCTGCCGCACCAGGTGGTCTATACCACCCTGCATTACGACACTCCGTGGTCGTACGAAAGCTACCTCAAGACCGGTGGCTACGCCGCCCTGCGCAAGATCCTCGAAGAGAAGATCCCGCCGGAGCAGGTCATCGAGATGGTCAAGGCCTCCGGCCTGCGTGGCCGTGGTGGCGCAGGCTTCCCGACCGGCCTGAAGTGGTCCTTCATGCCCAAGGGCAACATGCAGAAGTACATCCTCTGCAATTCGGATGAATCCGAGCCGGGCACCTGCAAGGATCGCGACATCCTGCGCTACAACCCGCATTCGGTAGTGGAAGGCATGGCGATCGCCTGCTACGCCACCGGTTCGACCGTGGGCTACAACTACCTGCGCGGCGAGTTCCACCACGAGCCCTTCGAGCACTTCGAGCAGGCCCTGGCCGACGCCTACGCGAACGGCTGGCTGGGCAAGAACGTGCTGGGCTCCGGCGTGGACATCGACATCTACGGTGCTCTCGGTGCCGGCGCCTACATCTGCGGCGAAGAAACCGCGCTGATGGAATCGCTGGAAGGCAAGAAGGGACAGCCGCGCTACAAGCCGCCGTTCCCGGCCAACTTCGGCCTGTACGGCAAGCCGTCGACGATCAACAACACCGAGACCTACGGCTCGGTGCCGGCGATCATCCGCAACGGTCCGGAGTGGTTCAAGGGACTGAGCCGGACCGCCAATGGCGGCCCGAAGTGCTTCTCGGTCTCCGGCTGCGTGCAGAACGGCGGCAACTTTGAAGTCCCGCTCGGCACCACCTTCGACGAGCTGCTGGAGATGGCCGGTGGCCTGCGCCCGGGCCGCACCCTGAAAGGCGCGATTCCGGGCGGCGTGTCCATGCCGGTGCTCACCGCGGCGGAGCTGAAGGGCCTGCCGATGGACTACGACACCATCCGTGCGCTGGGTTCCGGCCTGGGTTCCGGGGCGGTCGTGGTGCTGGATGACAGCGTGTGCTGCGTCAAGTTCGCCTGCCGCATCAGCCAGTTCTTCCACAAGGAATCCTGCGGCCAGTGCACGCCGTGCCGTGAAGGCACCGGCTGGATGCACCGCGTGCTCGAGCGCATCGTCGCCGGCAAGGCCACGATGGAAGACCTGCACCAGCTGAAGGCGGTGGCCGGCCAGATCGAAGGCCACACCATCTGTGCGTTCGGCGAAGCGGCGGCATGGCCCATCCAGGGCTTCCTGCGCCAGTTCTGGGACGAATTCGAGTACTACATCGTCAACGGTCATTCGATGGTTGACGGCAAGAAGGTGGAGGCAGCCGCCGCATGAGCGCGCAACCCGTAAACCCGAACGTGCCACCGGACCATGTGACCATCGAGATCGATGGCAAGTCCCTGGTCGTGCCCAAGGGTTCGATGATCATCCAGGCCGCCGACAAGGCCGGCATTCCGATTCCGCGCTTCTGCTACCACGAGAAGCTGCCGATCGCCGCCAACTGCCGCATGTGCCTGGTGGACGTGGAGAAGTCGCCGAAGCCGGCGCCGGCCTGCGCCACCCCGGTGATGGACGGCATGAAGGTCGCCACCCGCAGCGAGAAGGCGCTGAAGTTCCAGCGCTCGGTGATGGAGTTCCTGCTCATCAACCACCCGCTGGACTGCCCGATCTGCGATCAGGGCGGCGAGTGCGAGCTGCAGGACGTGTCGCTGGGCTATGGCCGTTCGGTCAGCCGCTTCAACGAGCGCAAGCGCGTGGTGCCGGACGAGGACATGGGTCCGCTGGTCGCCACCGAGATGACCCGCTGCATCCAGTGCACCCGCTGCGTCCGTTTCACTGCCGAAGTGGCGGGCACCTATGAACTGGGTGGCATGTACCGTGGCGAGAACCTGCAGATCGGTACCTACGACGGCAAGCCGCTGACCACCGAGCTGTCCGGCAACGTCGTCGACGTGTGCCCGGTCGGCGCGCTGACCAACAAGGTGTTCCAGTTCCGTGCCCGTCCGTGGGAGCTGACCGCGCGCGAGTCGCTGGGTTACCACGACGCGATGGGTTCGAACCTGTTCCTGCATGTGCGCCGTGGTGAAGTGCTGCGTTCGGTGCCGCGTGACAACGAAGCAGTCAACGAATGCTGGCTGTCCGACCGCGACCGCTACTCGCACCAGGGCCTGTACAGCGAAGACCGTGCGGTCAAGCCGCTGCGCAAGGTCAACGGCGAGTGGAAGGAAGTGAGCTGGGCCGAAGGCCTGGCCGCTGCCGCCGACATCCTCAAGGCGAACCAGGGCGACAACCTGGGCGTGCTGGTGCACCCGTCGACCTCCAACGAGGAAGGCGCTCTGCTGGCGCGCCTGGCCAAGGGCCTGGGTTCGGGCAACATCGATCACCGCATCAACAACCGCGATTTCTCCGACGCCGCCACCGCCGAAGTGTTCGGTCTGCCGCTGGCGGAGATCGAGGGCGCTGACCGCATCGTGGTTCTGGGCAGCAACATCCGCCATGAACTGCCGCTGCTGCATGCCCGCCTGCGCAAGGCGCAGACCCAGAACGGCGCGAAGATCCACGTCGTCAACCCGGTCGACTTCGACTTCGCCTTCAGCATCGCCGGCAAGCAGATCGTCGCACCGTCGCAGTTCGTCGATGCCCTGGCCAACGCCGAGCTGCGTTCGGCGGTGCAGGGTGGCAACAACACTGTGCTGATCGTCGGTGCCATCGCCGAGAACCACCCGCAGGCTGCCGCGATCCGCGCCGCCGCGCGTGATTTCGCCACCGCCACCGGTGCCCGCCTGTGCCGCATTCCGCAGGGCGCCAACGCCGTCGGCCTGACCCGTGCGGGCGTGCTGCCGGCCGGCAGGGACGTCGCCGCGATGCTGGCGCAGCCGCGCCAGGCCTACGTGGTGTACGGCCTGGAGCCGGGCCTGGACTTCGCCGATGCGCCTGCCGCGCGCAAGGCGCTGGCCGGTGCCCAGGTCGTGGCGTTCAGCCACTTCGCCTGCGCCTCGACCCGCGACGTCGCCGATGTGATCCTGCCGATTGGTGCGCTGCCGGAAATCGACGCCACCCTGACCAACCTCGATGGCCGCGAACAGTCGGCCCGTGCCGGCGGCAAGCTGCCGGGCGAGGCCCGCGAAGGCTGGCGCGTCCTGCGTGCGCTGGGCGGTGAGCTGGCGGTGGCCGGTTTCGACTTCATCGATCTGGCGGGCCTGCGTGCCAGCCTGGCACCGGTATCGGTCACCGTTGCTGCGTCGGCCCAGCCGGCCGTTACGGGCGAGGGCCTGGAAGTGGCCTCGACGGCGGCGATCTACCGCACCGATGCCGTGGTCCGCCGCGCTCCGGCGCTGCAGTCGCATCCGCTGAACAACGCCCCGCGCATCGTCCTCAACACGGAAGATGCCGCGCGCCTGCAGCTGCAGGAAGGGCAGATGGCCAAGGTCGGCACCGATGCCGGTCGTGCCACCCTGCCGGTGGTGGTCGACGCCCGCGTCGCTGCGGGTTCGGTCTGGATTGAATCGGGCCACGGCGCGACCGCGCCGCTGGGTGCCGCTCGCGTAACGGTGGTGGCTGCATGAACGAATTGCTGTTGAACGCGGTCGATCCGCTGCACCAGTGGCTGCTCGGCCTCGGTGACATCGGCGCGCTGCTCTGGATCATCCTGAAGATCCTGGTGATCACCGTGCCGGTGATCGTCTCGGTAGCCTTCTACGTGGTCTGGGAACGCAAGCTGATCGGCTGGATGCACGTCCGCCACGGCCCGATGTATGTGGGCATGGGCATCTTCCAGGCCTTCGCCGACGTCTTCAAACTGCTGTTCAAGGAAGTGGTCCAGCCGAGCAACGCCAACAAGGCGATCTACCTGCTGGCACCGCTGATCACCCTGGCCCCGGCGTTCGCGGCCTGGGCGGTGATCCCGTTCGATTCGCAGATCGTGCTGTCCAACGCCAATGCCGGCCTGCTGTACCTGCTGGCGATGACCTCGCTGGGCATCTACGGCATCATCCTGGCCGGCTGGGCGTCCAACTCGAAGTATGCGTTCCTGGGTGCGATGCGTGCCTCGGCGCAGATGATCAGCTACGAAATCGCGATGGGCTTCGCCCTGGTCGGCGTCATGATCGCTTCGGGCAGCCTGAACCTGAGCAGCATCGTGATGGCCCAGGCCGGCAGTTCCGGCTTCTTCGACTGGTTCCTGCTTCCGCTGTTCCCGCTGTTCGTCGTGTACTGGGTGTCCGGCGTCGCCGAGACCAACCGTGCGCCGTTCGACGTCGTGGAAGGCGAGTCGGAAATCGTCGCTGGCCACATGGTCGAGTACTCGGGCGGCGCGTTCGCGCTGTTCTTCCTGGCCGAGTACGCGAACATGATCCTGATCAGCTTCCTGATCTCGATCTTCTTCCTCGGTGGCTGGCTGAGCCCCATCCAGGGCTGGGTCGATCCGGGCAATGTGTCGCCGCTGGTTGACTGGATCTGGAAGGGTGGCGCGCCGTGGCTGTTCGTCAAGGTGTTCTTCTTCGCCAGTGCCTACATCTGGTTCCGTGCCAGCTTCCCGCGCTTCCGCTACGACCAGATCATGCGCCTGGGCTGGAAGGTCTTCATTCCGCTGACCATTTTCTGGATCGCGGTCACCGCCGTCATGGTGTTCTTCGGCGTGATTCAAAAGGGCGTCTAAAGTGATGAACAGGATTACCCATTACTTCAAGAGCCTGCTGCTGCTCGAACTGCTGGCCGGCCTTTGGCTGACGCTGAAGTACAGCGTCAGGCCGAAGTACACGATGATGTACCCGATGGAGAAGTTCCCGCAGTCGCCGCGCTTCCGTGGTCTGCATGCGCTGCGCCGCTATCCCAACGGTGAGGAGCGCTGCATCGCCTGCAAGCTGTGCGAGGCGGTCTGCCCGGCGCTGGCCATCACCATCGATTCGGCCAAGCGCGAGGACGGCACCCGCCGCACCACCCGCTACGACATCGACCTGTTCAAGTGCATCTTCTGCGGCTTCTGTGAGGAAAGCTGCCCGGTGGACTCGATCGTCGAAACCCACATCCTCGAGTACCACTTCGAGAATCGTGGCGAAAACATCGTTACCAAGCCGCAGCTGCTGGCCCTGGGCGACCGTCTCGAGTCCGAGATCGCCGAGCGTCGCGCCGCCGATGCCGCTTACCGCTGAGGTCGAGAGATGGATTGGGTAAATATCGCTTTCTGGGTCTTCGCCATCGTGGCCGGCATCTCCGCCGCGGCGGTGATCAGCGTGCGCAACCCGGTGCACGCCGTGCTGTGCCTGGTGCTGACCTTCTTCTCCGTTGCCTGCGTGTGGCTGCTGGTGGGCGCCGAGTTCCTCGGTGTGGCGCTGGTGCTGGTCTACGTCGGCGCGGTGATGGTGCTGTTCCTGTTCGTGGTGATGATGCTCGACATCGATCCGTCGAACCTGCGCGAGGGCTGGGTGCGTTACCTGCCGGTCGGCCTGATCGTCGCCGTGGCGATGCTGGTGCAGATGCTGATGCTGATCGGCGTCAAGGGCAGGGCGGTCAACCCGTTCCCGGCCGACAATGCCGCCGCTCTGGCCGCTGACACGTCCAACGTCACCTGGCTGGCCCGCAGCCTGTTCACCGAGTACCTGCTGCCGTTCGAGTTCGCCGCCGTCATCCTGACCGTGGCCGTGGTGGCCGCGGTGATGCTGACCCTGCGTCGCCGCGAAGGCCTGAAGACCCAGAACCCGACGCAGCAGACCATGGTCAAGGCGCACGATCGCCTGCGCGTGGTCAAGATGAGTGCCGAGCAGCCGGTGGTGCACAGCAACAGCACGCCTGCGGCGGGCGAAGAGGAGACCAAGGCATGATCACTCTGGGCCATATCCTGGCGCTGGGCGCGGTGCTGTTCTGCATCAGCCTTGCCGGCATCTTCCTCAACCGCAAGAACATCATCGTGCTGCTGATGTCCATCGAGTTGATGCTGCTGTCGGTGAACATCAACTTCGTCGGATTCTCGCGCCAGCTGGGCGATCCATCCGGCCAGCTGTTCGTGTTCTTCATCCTGACCGTCGCCGCTGCCGAGGCCGCCATCGGCCTGGCGATCCTGGTGACCCTGTTCCGTACCCGCCGCACGATCAATGTCGGCGAAGTCGATTCGCTGAAGGGCTGATCCACAGATGGAAATCACTCTCTCCAAGAGTCTGTTGATCGCAGTGGTGCTTGCACCGCTGTTCGGCAGCATCATCGCCGGCCTGTTCGGTCGCCAGGTCAAGCGCTTCGGCGCGCAGACCATCACCATCCTCGGCGTTGCGGTTGCGTGCGGCCTGTCGATGTACACGCTCTACCAGCTGCTGTGGGGCGGGGCGCAGCCGTTCAACCAGAACGTCTACACCTTCTTCGAAGTCGGCCAGTACTCGGCCCACGTCGGTTTCATGGTCGACAAGCTGACCGCGATGATGATGGTGGTGGTGACCTTCGTGTCGCTGCTGGTCCACATCTACACGATCGGCTACATGCAGGGCGATCCGGGCTACCAGCGCTTCTTCAGCTACATCTCGCTGTTCACCTTCTCGATGCTCACCCTGGTGATGAGCAACAACTTCCTGCAGCTGTTCTTCGGCTGGGAAGCGGTGGGCCTGGTGTCCTACCTGCTGATCGGCTTCTGGTTCAAGCGCCCGACCGCGATCTTCGCCAACATGAAGGCGTTCCTGGTCAACCGCGTCGGTGACTTCGGCTTCCTGCTGGGTATCGCCGGCGTGCTGTGGGTGTTCGGCACCCTGGACTACTCCGAGGTGTTCTCGCAGGCCAGCATGCTGGCCGACCCGCGCGCCCAGCTGCAGATCTGGGACGGCACCCTGTTCGGGATGCAGCTGCTGAACGAGCCGGTGATCTGGTCGATCGCCACCCTGATCTGCATCTGCCTGTTCATCGGCGCCATGGGCAAGTCGGCCCAGGTCCCGCTGCACGTGTGGCTGCCGGATTCGATGGAAGGCCCGACGCCGATCTCGGCGCTGATCCACGCCGCGACCATGGTGACCGCCGGTATCTTCATGGTCACCCGCATGTCGCCGCTGTTCGAGCTGTCGCAGACCGCTCTGGACTTCATCCTGTTCATCGGTGCCACCACGGCCTTCTTCACCGGCCTGATCGGTATCGTGCAGAACGACATCAAGCGCGTGGTCGCGTACTCGACGCTGTCGCAGCTGGGCTACATGACCGTGGCGCTGGGTGTTTCGGCCTACTCGGCCGCCGTGTTCCACCTGATGACCCACGCCTTCTTCAAGGCGCTGCTGTTCCTCGGTGCCGGCTCGGTCATCATCGCCATGCACCACGAGCAGGACATGCGCAAGATGGGCGGCCTGCGCAGGTACATGCCGATCACCTTCATCACCATGTGGATCGGTACCCTGGCCCTGGTCGGTACGCCGTTCTTCTCCGGCTTCTACTCGAAGGACACTATCATCGAGGCCGCCGAGATCCATGCCCATATCCAGGGCAGCTGGGTGGCCACCTATGGCTACTGGGCGGTGCTGGGTGGCGTGCTGGTGACCAGCTTCTACAGCTTCCGCCTGCTGTTCATGACCTTCCATGGCAAGGAGCGCTTCCGCGACGCGCATGACGACCATGGCCACGGCCATGACGATCACCATGCCGCCGATGCGCACCATGCCGACGCCCACCATGACGACCACGGTCACGGCCACGGCCACGGCGCGCACGAGCCGCACGAGACCCCGTGGGTGGTCACCCTGCCGCTGATCCTGCTGGCCATCCCGTCGATCGCCATCGGCTTCTTCAGCATCGGTCCGATGCTGCACGGCACCGACTGGGCCGGCCACCACGCCCATGAGGCGATCAAGGGCCAGGCGACCACGTTCTTCACCGGCATCGTCGACTTCTACGATCCGGCCAAGAACACCGTGGCCTTCCTCGGCGAGGAATTCCATGGCCCGGTGGCGTTCGCGCTGCACGGCATGATGCTGCCGCCGTTCTGGCTGACCCTGGCGGGCTTCCTGCTGGCCGCGTTGTTCTACCTGTGGAAGCCGGACCTGTCGGGCAAGGCGCGCAAGGCCTTCGCCCCGCTGGTGTCGGTGCTGGAAAACAAGTACGGCTTCGACAAGCTGTGGATCGATGGCTTTGCCGGTGGCAGCGTCAAGCTCGGCAGGGTCTCGCGCTGGATCGACAGCAACATCGTCGACGGCGTGGTCAATCTCTCGGCACGTGTTGTGGATGTCGCAGCCGGCGTGCTGCGTCGTACCCAATCCGGTTTCCTCTATCACTACGCCTTCGCGATGATCATCGGCCTGATTGCCCTGCTGGGCGTGCTGATGCATTACCTGCGTTGATGACCTGTACGGAATAAGAAGACGTGTCGAACTGGCCTCTACTCAGTGTCCTCATCTGGCTGCCGATCATCGGTGGTGCCCTGATCCTTGCGATCCGTGATGCGCAGACCGCCCGTTGGGCGTCGCTGGGCGTGGCGGTGTTGACCTTCGTGGCGAGCCTCTCGCTGCTGGGCGGCTACAACCCGGGCATCGATGGCCTGCAGTTCGTCGAGACCCATGCGTGGATCCCGGCGTACAAGATCGGCTACAACCTGGGCGTGGACGGCATTGCCGTGGCGCTGATCCTGCTGACCACCCTGGTCAGCGTGCTTGCCCTGATCGGTGCCTGGAGCGCGATCGACAAGCGCGTCAACCAGTACGTGGCGGCCTTCCTGATCCTGGAAGGCGTCACCGTCGGCATCTTCGCCGCGACGGACGCGATGCTGTTCTACGTGTTCTTCGAAGCAATGCTGATCCCGATGTTCCTCATCATCGGTGTCTGGGGTGGCCCGCGTCGCATCTACGCCGCACTGAAGTTCTTCCTCTACACCTTCCTCGGCTCCGTGCTGATGCTGGTGGCGCTGATCTACCTGTACATGAAGGGCGGCAGCTTCCAGCTGGCCGATCTGTACGCGCTGCCGCTGACGGCCAAGGAGCAGACCTGGATCTTCTTCGCCTTCCTGATCGCCTTCGCGGTCAAGGTGCCGATGTTCCCGGTGCACACCTGGCTGCCGGATGCGCACGTGGAAGCGCCGACCGCCGGTTCGGTGATCCTGGCCGCCATCGCGCTGAAGATCGGTGGTTACGGCTTCCTGCGCTTCAACCTGCCGATCGTGCCGGATGCTTCGCTGGAATGGGCCTGGCTGGTGATCGCGCTGTCGCTGATCGCGGTGATCTACGTCGGCCTGGTCGCCCTGGTCCAGGACGACATGAAGAAGCTGATCGCGTACTCGTCGATCGCGCACATGGGTTTCGTCACCCTGGGTACCTTCATTGCCCTGTGGCTGGTGCGTGAAGCCGGCAACGTCGATGCCGCCCGCCTGGGCCTGCAGGGCGCGATGGTGCAGATGATCTCGCACGGCTTCGTGTCCGGTGCGATGTTCTCCTGCGTCGGCGTGCTGTACGACCGCATGCACAGCCGCCGCATCGCCGATTACGGCGGCGTGGTCAACGTGATGCCCTGGTTCGCCACCTTCGCCATGCTGTTCTTCATGGCCAATGCGGGCCTGCCGGGCACCAGCGGTTTCGTCGGCGAGTTCATGGTCATCCTGTCCGCCTTCCAGCGTAATCCGTGGATCGCCCTGGGCGCGGCCACCACCCTGATCATCGGTGCGGCCTATACCCTGTGGCTGTACAAGCGCATCTTCTTCGGCGAAGTGGCCAACAGCCATGTCGCCGAACTGAAGGACATCAACGGCCGCGAATGGCTGGTGCTGGGCGTGTTCGCCATCGGCGTGCTTGCCCTGGGCATCTACCCCAAGCCGCTGACCGACCTGATGGAGCCCTCGATCGCGAAGCTGGCGATGCAGATCGCATCCAGCAAGCTGCTGTAATTCCAGGATTTGATGATGACCACCTCGCCGCTGCTGCCATTGACTGCTGCTGACCTGCCTCCGCTCGCCCCCGAGCTGGTGTTGATCGGCAGCGCCTTCGCCCTGATGATCCTCGACCTGTTCGTCAGCGAGCGGAACAAGATCGTCACCCACCTGTTCTCGGTTGCTGCACTGGCCGTAGTGCTGTTCATGCTGGCGACCGGCGTGGGCGGGCAGGGAGAGGTCTTCCATGGCATGTTCGTGCGCGATACCGCCGCGGACGTGATGAAGACCGGGATCGTGCTGCTCAGCGGCCTGACCCTCGTGTACGGCTGGCGCTACCTGCGCGACCGCAACCTGTTCCAGGGCGAGATCCCGGTGCTGATCCTGTTCGGCACGGCCGGCATGATGATCCTGGTCTCGGCCGGCAGCCTGCTGATGGTCTACCTGGGCCTGGAACTGCTTGCGCTGTGCTCGTATGCACTGGTGGCCAGCAACCGTGACAGCGGCCTGGCCTCGGAAGCGGCGATGAAGTACATCGTGCTCGGTTCGCTTGCCTCCGGCCTGCTGCTGTATGGCATGTCGCTGATCTACGGCGCCACCGGCAGCCTGCACCTGGACGTGATCCGCGACGCCATCCCGCATTCCGAAGAGCGCGTGCTGCTGATCACCGGCGCGGTGTTCATGATCGCGGGCGTGGCCTTCAAGCTGGGCGCGGCACCGTTCCACATGTGGCTGCCGGACGTCTACCAGGGTGCGCCGGCGCCGATCGCGCTGTTCATCAGCTCGGCACCGAAGCTGGCTGCGTTCGGCATGGCCTACCGCCTGCTGGAAATGGGCGTGGGCCCGCTGTCGACCGAGCTGCAGCTGCTGATCGCCGGTCTGGCCGCCGTATCGCTGGTGATCGGCAACCTGATGGCGATCGCGCAGAGCAATCTGAAGCGCATGCTGGCGTTCTCCACGGTCTCGCACATCGGCTTCCTGCTGATGGGCATCGCCGGTGGTGGCTCGCAGGGCTATGCCGCCGCGCTGTTCTATGCACTGGCCTACGCCATCATGTCCACCGCTGCCTTCGGCGCGATCATCGCGCTGTCGCGTGCCGGCTTCGAGGCCGAGAACATCGAGGACTTCAAGGGCCTCAACGCACGCAACCCGTGGATGGCCGGCCTGGTGCTGTGCATCATGGCGTCGCTGGCGGGCATTCCGCCGTTCCTCGGCTTCTGGACCAAGCTGGCGGTGCTGGGTGCGGCCGTCAACGGCGGCCTGCTGTGGCTGGCGATCCTCGGCGTGCTGTGCGCAGTGGTCGGCTGCTTCTACTACCTGCGGGTGATCAAGGTCATGTACTTCGATGAGCCGGTGGGCGAGGCCATTCCGCGCAGCAACGATCGCGTGCTGGGCCTGGTGCTGGGCGTGAACGCGCTGGCGCTGCTGGCCCTGGGCCTGGCCTGGAACCCGATCATGGTCTGGTGCCAGCAGGCTTTTGCGCATCTTGCATAAAAGTTGACACAAAGCTGCGCGATTCGTGTAATATGCGCAGCCTGAGTTGTCACTGCAGCGGTTCAGCCAGAACATCGTTGCGACAGCCCCTCGCCAGGGGCAGCAGCTCAAACACTTCCGGTGCGGGGTGGAGCAGTCTGGCAGCTCGTCGGGCTCATAACCCGAAGGTCGCAGGTTCAAATCCTGCCCCCGCTACCAACATCAGACCGGCGCCATCCGGCTTGATGAATGAGGGAAAGCTTGCATTTATTGCAGTTATGCCTCATGATTCCGCTTCTGATGCGGGGTGGAGCAGTCTGGCAGCTCGTCGGGCTCATAACCCGAAGGTCGCAGGTTCAAATCCTGCCCCCGCTACCAAGTAAAGAGATCGCCTTCGAAGTTCTGCTTCGAAGGCGTTTTTCTTTGAGGTATGTGTACGTTCCGCGTGTTCGGGGTCAGATCCCTCTCCCGCGGAAAAGGGATCTGACCCCGGGTCCCTGCCTTGCACCAGCGCGGTGCAGCCGCTATCATCAGCGGCCTAAGCAGTACCCCTGAAGGCGGCGCTCCCCTGGGGAGACCTCACCCGGAAGGAGGGCTCGCAACATGCCTCCGCGGCGTGCTGCAACCGGAATCCAGTCACCGGAGTCTTTCCGGAAAAAGGGGCCCTGCGGGCCCTTTGTCGTTTCCGGGGCGTCATGTTCACGCCGGCCATGGCCGGCACCCAACCAAGAGATCAAGGCAGGCTGTGAGCGACAAGGCAACCGACATCGCGAATCTGCTCGCCCCGACCGTTGTGTCGCTGGGCCTGGAGCTGCTGGGCGTTGAGTATCTGCCGGCCCCCGGCGGTGCGACCCTGCGCCTTTACATCGACGTGCCGCTGGCTGAACAGCCCGAGCGCATCATCAATGTCGACGACTGCGAGCGGGTCAGCCGCGAAGTGTCGGCGCAGCTGGACGTCGAAGACCCGATCAGCGGCAACTACACGCTGGAAGTGTCCTCGCCGGGCGTCGATCGTCCGCTGTTCAACCTGGAGCAGTTCACTCGCCACCTGGGGGAGTCGGCCAAGGTAACCCTGAAGCTGCCGCAGGACAACCGACGTCGCCTGCAGGGCCGTATCGAAGCGACCGACGAGGCTGCGGGCACCATCACCTTCATCGTCGACAAGGCCGAAGTGGTCGTGTCGGCAGACAACATCGACAAGGCACGGATCCTGCCCGACTGGGTGGCGCTGGGGCTGGCCCCGAGCAAGCCGACCGGTCCGGCACCGAAGCGTCCGAAGCCGAACAAGAATTCTTCTTCCAACGAGCCGGCGGCAAAGAAGCCGCGCGCGGAGTGAGCCAATGAGCAAGGAACTGTTGCTGGTAGTCGACGCGGTCGCCAACGAGAAGGGCGTGCCGCGTGAAGTGATCTTCGATGCCATCGAGGCCGCCCTAGCCTCGGCAGCGAAGAAGCGCTATCCCGACGAGGAAGTGCTGACCCGCGTGGTCATCGACCACAAGGATGGCAGCTACGAAACCTTCCGTCGCTGGGAAGTGGTGGCCGATGACGTGGTCATGGAGTCGCCCGACCGCCAGATCCGCCTGATGGACGCCATCGATGAAGCCGAGGGCGTGGACGTCGGCGATTACATCGAAGAGCAGATCGAGAACCCGGACTTCGGCCGCATCGCCGCCCAGGCCGCCAAGCAGGTGATCGTGCAGCGCGTTCGCGAAGCCGAGCGCCAGCAGGTCGTGGACGCATGGAAGGACCGGGTCGGCGAGCTGATCACCGGTGTGGTCAAGCGTGCCGAGCGTGGCAACATCTACGTCGACCTCGGCGGCAACGCCGAAGGCTTCATCCCGAAGGACAAGGGCATTCCGCGCGACGTGCTGCGCGCCGGTGACCGCGTCCGCGGCTACCTGGCCGAAGTGCGCTCGGAGCCGCGTGGCCCGCAGCTGTTCATCAGCCGCGCCGCGCCGGAGTTCATGATCGAGCTGTTCAAGCTGGAAGTGCCGGAAGTCGGTCAGGGCTTGGTGGAAATCAAGGCCTGTGCCCGCGATCCGGGCGACCGCGCCAAGATCGCCGTGCTGGCCCACGACCAGCGCACCGATCCGATCGGTGCCTGCATCGGCATGCGCGGTTCGCGCGTGCAGGCGGTGTCCAACGAGCTCAATGGCGAGCGCGTGGATATCGTGCTGTGGAACGACAACCCGGCCAACTTCGTCATCAATGCGATGGCGCCGGCCGAGGTGCAGTCGATCATCGTCGATGAGGACAAGCACTCGATGGATCTGGCCGTTGCCGAGGACCGCCTGGCCCAGGCGATCGGCAAGGGTGGTCAGAACGTGCGCCTGGCCAGCCGCCTGACCGGCTGGCAGCTCAACGTGATGACCCAGGACCAGGTCACCGCCAAGTCGGAGGCCGAGCAGGCTTCGGCCCGCCAGCTGTTCATGGACAAGCTGGAAGTGGACGAGGAGATCGCCGGCATCCTGGTCAGCGAAGGCTTCGGCACCGTCGAGGAAATCGCTTATGTCCCGGTCGGCGAACTGCTGGCCGTGGAAGGTTTCGACGAGGATATCGTCGAAGAGCTGCGCGCTCGTGCCCGCGATGCGCTGCTCAATGAGGCCCTGGCAGTCGAGGAAGGCCTTGAAGACGGCCAGCCGGCGCAGGACCTGCTGTCCCTGAAGGGCATGGACGAAGCCACCGCGTATGCGCTGGCCGGCCACGGCGTGCGCACCAGCGAGGATCTGTCCGACCTGGCCGCCGACGAGGTCGTGGACTTCGGCATCGAAGGGCTGGACCAGGAGCGCGCCGCCGCGCTGATCCTGGCCGCGCGTGCCGAGGAGATCGCCCGACTGGAACGCGGCGAATGAGCCGGCAATGAACAGGGCCCTGAGCCGCTCAGGGCGTAGAATCCGCGCCACCTCCAGATGCGGGGGGGCGCCCACAAGATCATAGGATCCGAATGTCGCAGCAAACCACCATCCGCAAGCTTGCCGAACTGGTCAACACGCCGGTCGAAAAACTGCTTGAACAGCTGGCCGGTGCCGGCATGAAGTTCAGCGGTCCCGACCAGGTCGTGACCAGCACCGAGAAGGTGAAGCTCCTGGGCTTCCTTCGTCGTTCGCACGGCAAGCCCGAGCAGGCGCCGGAAGAGACCGATCAGTCTGCAAAGAAGATCACCCTCAACCGCCGTAAACAGCAGGAAGTGACGGTCAATTCCGGTCGCAGCAAGACGACCGTGAATGTCGAGGTGCGCCAGAAGCGCACCTACGTCAAGGCCGATGGTGGTCGTGCGATGACTCCGGACGAAGAGCGTGCCGACATCCTGCGCAAGCTGGAAGAGTCGCGCGCCCGCAACCTCGCCGAACAGCAGGCATTGGCCGAGAAGGACCGTCTGCGCGACGAGGCCATCGTCCGTGCACGCGAGGAAGAGGTTGCTGCCAAGGAGCGTGCCGAAGCCGAGAAGAAGGCTGCCGAGGAAGCAGCGGTTGCCGCCAAGGCCGCCGAGGCGCTGGCCGCCAGCCAGCCGAAGGTGCGCGCTCCGATCGACGAAACCGCACCGCGTCCGCCGCGTACCCCGGCCGCAGCCCCGGCTGCCCCGCGTGGCGCTCCGCCGCGCAGCGACGACCGCAACAACCGCAGCGCGCCGCGCAACGAGCGTGGCCCGGGCGATCGTTTCTCCGGCCAGATGCACCTGTCGGCCGCCGACCGCGCACGTCGTGGCAACAGCAACAGCACTACCCGTGGTCGTCCGGGCGGCCGGAACCAGGCTGGCGGCCGTCGCGACATGTCGCGCGGTGGCAGCAACGCCGGTCCGCATGCCTTCGAACGTCCGACCGCACCGGTCGTGCGTGAAGTGGCGATCGGCGACACCATCACCGTGGCCGACCTGGCGCAGAAGCTCGCGCTGAAGGGCGGCGAGGTGGTCAAGGCGCTGTTCAAGATGGGCGTGATGGCCACCATCACCCAGTCCATCGACCACGACACGGCGGCGCTGGTGACCGAAGAACTCGGCCACAAGGCGATCCGTGCCAACGACAACGACGCCGAAGACGCACTGCTGGCATCGACCGGTGAAAACCAGGGCGAAGCCGTGCAGCGCCCGCCGGTGGTCACCATCATGGGCCACGTCGACCACGGCAAGACCTCGCTGCTGGATTACATCCGCCGCACCAAGGTCGCCACCGGCGAAGCCGGCGGCATCACCCAGCACATCGGTGCGTACCACGTGGATACGCCGAAGGGCGTGATCAGCTTCCTGGATACCCCGGGCCACGCAGCCTTCACTTCGATGCGTGCCCGCGGCGCCAAGCTGACCGATATCGTGGTGCTGGTGGTCGCCGCCGATGACGGCGTGATGCCGCAGACCAAGGAAGCGATCCAGCATGCCCGTTCTGCCGGCGTGCCGCTGATCGTGGCAATCAACAAGATCGACAAGTCCGACGCCGACCCGATGCGGGTCAAGAACGAACTGCTGACCGAGCAGGTCGTGGCCGAAGACTTCGGTGGCGACACCCAGATGGTGGAGATCTCGGCCAAGACCGGCCTGGGCATCGACGACCTGCTGGACGCCATCTCGATCCAGGCCGAACTGCTGGAACTGAAGGCTGTCGATGAAGGCCGCGCGTCCGGCGTGGTGATTGAATCGTCGCTGGACAAGGGCCGCGGCCCGGTCGCCACCGTGCTCGTGCAGCAGGGCCGCCTGAAGAAGGGCGATTACCTGGTGTGCGGCATCCAGTACGGCCGCGTGCGAGCGCTGTTCGACGAAACCGGCAAGCAGCCGGAGTTCGCCGGTCCGTCCATCCCGGTGCAGGTCCTGGGCCTGTCCGGCGTGCCGGAAGCCGGTGACGACTTCGTGGTGGTCGAGGACGAGCGTCTGGCCAAGGACGTTGCCCAGCAGCGTGAGACCAAGCGCCGCGAGTCGCGCCTGGTCGCCACGGCGGGCAGCCGGATGGAAGACATCATGGCGACCCTGGGCAAGGGTGAGGGCCAGCAGGTCCTCAACCTGGTCATCAAGGCCGACGTGCAGGGTTCGGTGCAGGCGCTGAGCCAGGCCCTGGTCGCGCTGTCCAACGACGACATCCGCATCAACGTGATCCACTCCGGCGTCGGCGGCATCACCGAGTCGGACGCCAATTCGGCTGCCGCCTCCAAGGCCACCGTCATCGGCTTCAACGTGCGTGCGGATGCTTCGGCCCGTCGCATCATCGAATCCAACGGCGTGGACCTGCGTTACTTCTCGATCATCTATGACGTGATCGATCAGGTGAAGCAGGTGGCCTCCGGTCTGCTGGGCGTGGAGATCCGCGAAGAGATCATCGGTATCGCCGAGGTCCGCGATGTCTTCCGCAGCTCCAAGCTGGGCGCCGTCGCCGGCTGCATGGTCATCGAAGGCGTGGTCAAGCGCAGCAAGCCGATCCGCGTCCTGCGCGACAGCGTGGTGGTGTTCGAAGGCGAGCTGGAATCGCTGCGTCGCTTCAAGGAAAACGTCGAGGAAGTCCGCAACGGTACCGAATGCGGTATCGGCGTGAAGGCCTACAACGACGTCAAGCCGGGCGACCAGATCGAGTGCTTCGAGCGCATCGAAGTGCCGCGTACCCTGTAATGCTGCAACGGACCGGCCCTCGCGGGCCGGTCCACCCCAGGTGGCGCCCGACCCCGGTCGGGCCGTCTCTCCCGGTAGGGCCCGACCTTGGTCGGGTCACATTCAATTCAAGAGCCCGACCGCGTGCCCAAGACTTTCCATCGAACCGACCGTGTCTCCGCCCAGCTGCGCCGTGAACTCGGCACCCTGGTGCACAACGCCGTGCGCGAGCACGGGTTGCCCTCGGTGAGCGTGTCCGACGTGGAAATCACCCGCGACATGGCCCATGCCAAGGTCTTCGTCACCGCGCTGATGCCGGAACGCTCGGCCGAAGCGGTGGCCGGTCTGAAGGAACTGGGCTACCGCCTGCGCATGGACCTGGCCCGGGCGATGAAGCTGCGCCACGTGCCGGAGCTGCATTTCCATTACGACGACTCGGTTGATCGGGGCGAGCACATCGACAACATCCTGCGCGATCTGCCCGACACCGTGGCTGCCGAGAAGCGCCGCGAAAGCGACGAAGAATAACCGCGCGACGCCGGGCATGCCCGGCGTTGCTGCATTCCGGCTGCGCGATGTCTGATGCAGGCCGCGCCGCGCGCTTGCCGGGCATGGTCCGGCGCTACACCCGTATCTGTCATGACCCGAATTCAGTTCCGCCGCCTGGACGGCATCCTGCTGCTCGACAAGTCGACCGGCATGAGCTCCAACGCTGCCCTGCAGGTGGCGCGCCGCCTGTTCCGTGCCGAGAAGGGCGGGCATACCGGCAGTCTCGACCCGCTGGCCACCGGCCTGCTGCCGTTGTGCTTCGGCGAGGCGACCAAGATCGCCGGCCTGCTACTGGGCTCGGCCAAGGCCTATGACGCCGAGATCGTGCTCGGCCAGACCACCGACACCGATGACGCCGAAGGCGAGGTGCTGCTGCAGCGCCCGGTGCCGCAGATCACTGCTGACGCCCTGCAGGCCGCGCTGGCACCGCTGACCGGCAGCATCCGCCAGCGGGCCCCGATCTATTCAGCGCTGAAGCAGGGAGGCGAGCCGCTGTACGTGAAGGCCCGCCGCGGCGACGCCATCGAGGCGCCGGAGCGGCAGGTCCAGGTGCATGCCATCGAGGTCCTGGAACAGCAGCCCGAGCGGCTGCGCCTGCGTGTCACCTGTGGCTCGGGTACCTACATCCGCAGCCTGGCGCGTGATCTCGGCGAGGCGCTGGGCTGTGGCGCACACATCAGCGCCCTGCGCCGGCTGTGGGTGGAACCGTTCCGCGAGCCGGCGATGGTCACCCTGGACCAGCTACGGGCCATGGTCGAAACGGGCGACCTGGCGGCCATGGATGCGCTGCTGCTGCCGCTGGCCGACGGTCTGGCCGGGTATCCGCGGGTCGAGCTGGACGCCAGCCAGACGCAACGGTTCTGCATGGGGCAGCGGTTGCGCGATGCCGGCTGGCCGCGCGGTCTGGTGGCAGTGTTCGGTCCGGACGCCGCTGTCCAGGGCCTCGGTCAGGTCGATGACAGTGGCCTGCTGGCCCCGCAGCGCCGCTTCAACCTCTGAACAGGGCGGGGCGGTTCAGCCCCGGTCCTTGTCCCCGGAGCCCCTGGCCGTTACAATTTCGCGGCCATTTTCTGGCAGCCTGCCCCGCGCAGGTTTCATCCCTGTAGTCCACGGCGAGCCTGGCGGTGCGCGAAGCGCGTTCCTGCCGGCCACGCATCACTGAGAAAAAAGACATGTCGATCGACACCCAGAAGGTCATTGAAGACAACAAGCGCAGCGCCGCCGACACCGGCTCCCCGGAAGTCCAGGTGGCCCTGCTGACCGCCCGCATCGAACTGCTGACCGGCCACTTCAAGACCCACAAGAAGGATCACCACAGCCGCCGCGGCCTGCTGCAGATGGTCAACCGCCGTCGCAGCCTGCTCGACTACCTGAAGAAGAAGGACGTCGAGCGTTACAAGGCCCTGATCGAGAAGCTTGGCCTGCGTCGCTAAGCAACGAATCCCCCGCGGCGCAGCGATGCGCCGCGGTTTTGTTTTGTAGTACCGCAATCCCCGATTCAGGCCGGAACGATCCGGTCACCCGCTGGCGGCAAGGGTCGCCGACGGTCCAAATTCGCAGACAGCATCCCCAAGGACACCCTCCGTGGCAAAAATCACCAAAACCTTCCAGTACGGCAAGCACACCGTCACGCTTGAGACCGGCGAAGTCGCCCGTCAGGCCAGCGGCGCCGTCATCGTCAAGATGGACGACACCGTACTGCTGGTCACCGCCGTCGCCGCCAAGAGCGCGCGCGAAGGCCAGGACTTCTTCCCGCTGACCGTCGACTATCAGGAGAAGTTCTACGCCGGCGGCCGCATTCCGGGTGGTTTCTTCAAGCGCGAAGGCCGTGCGACCGAGAAGGAGACCCTGATCTCGCGTCTGATCGACCGTCCGATCCGTCCGCTGTTCCCGGAAGACTACAAGAACGAAGTGCAGATCATCGCCACGGTGATGTCGCTGAACCCGGACGTGGACGGTGACATTCCGGCCCTGATCGGTGCTTCGGCGGCCCTGGCTCTGGCCGGCACCCCGTTCATGGGTCCGATCGGCGCTGCCAAGGTCGGTTACAAGAACGGCGAGTACATCCTGAACCCGACCGTCAGTGAACTGGCTGACTCGCAGCTGGAACTGGTCGTTGCCGGTACCTCCAACGCCGTGCTGATGGTCGAATCCGAAGCCGCGCTGCTGTCGGAAGAAGTGATGCTGGGCGCCGTGACCTTCGGTCACCGCGAAATGCAGAAGGTCATCAACGCGATCAACGAGCTGACCGTCGAAGCCGGCACCAAGCCGTCGACCTGGGAAGCCCCGGCCAAGAACGAAGCGCTGATCGCCGCCCTGAAGGAAGCCATCGGCCCGCGCCTGGGCGAAGCCTTCCAGGTGCGTGACAAGCTGCAGCGTCGCGACGCCATCTCGGCGATCAAGAAGGACGTGGTCGAAGCTCTGGCGGGCCGCGTGGCTGCCGAAGGCTGGAACCCGGCCGAGCTGTCGAAGGAATTCGGCGAACTGGAATACCGCACCATGCGCGACTCGGTGCTGGACACCAAGGTCCGCATCGACGGCCGTGCGCTGGACACCGTCCGCCCGATCTCCGTGAAGACCGGCGTGCTGCCGCGTACCCACGGCTCCTCGCTGTTCACCCGTGGCGAAACCCAGGCCATCGTGACCATCACCCTGGGCACCGCCCGTGACGGTCAGGTCATCGATGCCGTTGCCGGTGAGTACAAGGAAAACTTCCTGTTCCACTACAACTTCCCTCCGTTCTCGGTGGGTGAGTGCGGTCGCATGATGGGCCCGAAGCGCCGCGAGATCGGCCACGGTCGCCTGGCCAAGCGCGGCGTGCTGGCTGTCATGCCGTCGCTGGAAGCCTTCCCGTACACCATCCGCGTCGTCTCGGAAATCACCGAGTCGAACGGTTCCTCGTCGATGGCCTCGGTCTGCGGTTCGTCGCTGGCCCTGATGGACGCCGGCGTGCCGGTGAAGGCCCCGGTGGCCGGTATCGCCATGGGTCTGGTCAAGGAAGGCGATCGCTTCGTCGTCCTGTCCGACATCCTGGGTGACGAAGATCACCTGGGCGACATGGACTTCAAGGTGGCCGGTACCGCTGAGGGCATCTCCGCCCTGCAGATGGACATCAAGATCGAAGGCATCACCGAAGAGATCATGAAGCAGGCTCTGCAGCAGGCCAAGGCTGGCCGTCTGCACATCCTGGGCGAAATGGCCCACGGCCTGACCGCTCCGCGTTCGGAACTGTCCGACTACGCGCCGCGCCTGCTGACCATCAAGATCCACCCGGACAAGATCCGCGAAGTGATCGGCAAGGGTGGCTCGACCATCCAGGCCATCACCAAGGAAACCGGCACCCAGATCGACATCCAGGATGACGGCACCATCGTCATTGCTTCGGTCAACGCGATCGCTGCCCAGGCCGCCAAGGCCCGCATCGAGCAGATCACCTCGGACGTCGAGCCGGGCCGCATCTACGAAGGCAAGGTCGCCAAGATCATGGACTTCGGCGCGTTCGTCACCATCCTGCCGGGCAAGGACGGCCTGGTCCACGTCTCGCAGATCTCCAGCGAGCGCGTCGAGAAGGTCGGCGACAAGCTGAAGGAAGGCGATGTGGTCAAGGTCAAGGTGCTGGAAGTCGACAAGCAGGGCCGTATCCGCCTGTCGATGAAGGCCGTGGAAGAAGGCGAAGGCGCCAGCGCCGAATGATCGACCCACGGTCGATCACGGCAGGTGTCAACCCTGGTTGAGCCACCGCCGCTGACATCGCTGGAATGAGAAAGCGGGCTTCGGCCCGCTTTTTCTTTGTCCGGCATCCGGAGCGGGCTTGCCGCTATGCTGTTGCAATGGACCTCCTGCGCCTGCTCGACCTGGACATCGACCGCCCGGCGCAGCGCGTGAGCCGCGCCGGTGTGGCCCTGCCCGTCAGTGGCCTGAGCTGGACGCTGTTCGACGTGCTGCTTGCACACGGCACCCGCGTGGTGGATTTCGACACGTTGGCGGCCCAGGTCTGGGCGCCTGCGGTGGTTGGTGAGGATGCGGTCAGTCAGCGGGTGAAACTGCTGCGGCAGGCACTCGGCGATGACAGCCGTCGGCCGCGCTACATCCGTTCGGTGCGTGGGCGCGGCTATCAGCTGTGCGCTGCACCGACGCCGATGGCACCGCCGCCGGTGATCCGATCGTCACGAGGGCGCTGGTGGTGGGCTGCAGCGCTGGTGGCGGGGGGCGGGTTGGCGGTGGCGGTGCTGGCGTGGCCGGGCCGGGCGCCGCCCGCCGCAGCCACGTCCCTGCTGCAGCGCGCGGACTATTACGCCGGCATCGGCCAGGCGAGCAACAACGAGCGCGCGATTGCCCTCTACCGCCAGGCACTCCAGGTCGATCCCGAATCCAGCGCGGCCCGGCGTGGGCTGGCACGCGCATTGGCGGCGCAGGGATGCCTGTTCAACGGTTCTCCGCAGCAGATGCGCGAAGCGCTGGCGCTGGCTGACTCCGAACGCGCACGGGCGCCGGATGACGGTGCCACGTACGCCTTGCGCGGATATGCGCATGATTGCCTTGGGCGGATGGACGACGCCGTGGCCGACTACGCGCGCGCGATCCAGCTTGATCCTGCGGACGAGCGCACCCGGGCATCGCTGGCCTACCTGCAGCAGGAGCAGGGTCACCTGTCGCTGGCGCTGCACGCCAACCTCGCGCTCAAGGCACCCGAACGCATCCGCTTCCGGGATGTGCAGGTGGCGCGCGAAATGGAACTGCTCGGTTTCACCCAGGCGGCAGCGCAGCGCCACGCGCGCAACTTCCAGCTTTATCCGGACAACGTGTTCGCCAACATCGCCTGGCCGCGCAGCCTGTACGTTGCCGGGGCCGCCGGGCGCGCCCGGGAGGAGCTGGCCATCGCATTGACGCGGGGCACACCGCACCCCCAACTGCTGCGCCTGCAGGGAGAACTGGCATTGCTGGCCGGTGACACCGCGGCGGCGGCCGAGGCGTTCGCGACGGCGCACCGGCTGCGGCCGCAGCAATCGTTGGGAGAGACGCTGGCCGGCCTGTACGGATCGACGGCCATCGATCCGGCATGGGCACGCGCGCGATTGCAGCGCCTGCCGGCGGGTAGTGGTGATGGTTGGGCCGATGCCGCGCTCGAGCGGGCCCTGCTGTTGCAGTCGGTGGGTGATGCGAAGGGCGCTGTGGTCGCGCTGCACCAGGCGGTGGATGATGGCTTCCGCGATGCCGCATGGCTGCGTGTCACGCCGCTGTATGCTCCGCTGCGCAGCGCGCCGGAGTGGGGACCGCTGCTGGCGCGTATCGATGCGGATGTCGCCAGGCAGCGGGCGCAGGTCCTCGCCGCCGCATGGCGACCCTCCGATCTGTCCGGTCTCAGCGCAGCGCCGGAAGCAGGAACTCGGTGAGAATCCGCCGTGACTGCGGATGGGCGAAGCTGCGGTTGTAGGCCTGGCTGGTGACTACGGCCACGGCATTCCTGTCTGGAATCAGGAAGACATAATTGCCGCCGTTGCCGGACATCGCCCACACGGTCCGCTGCCTGCCCTGCACCGTCAGCTGCAGGCCCCACCATTGATAGCCGTACTCGCTGCCATCGCCGGTGCGGGCCTGTGGCTGGATCATTGCAGCGATGAAGTCGCGGGGAACCAGTTGCCGGCCATTGCCGCGCCCCTGATCCAGCACCAGCTGCCCCAGCCGCGCCAGGTCGCGGCTGCGGTAGCGCGTGCCGCCGCCTCCCATTCCGATGCCCTCCGGTGAACGGTTCCAGTGGCTCTCGGTGATGCCCAGCGGACGTTCCAGTGCCCGAGCGGCATACTCCGACAGTGGCATGCCGGTGGCCCTTTCGAGCACGGCGCCGAGCACGAACGAGTCGGCCGTACAGTACGCGAAGGAACGACCATGAGGGCTGTCCTCCGGTCGCTGCATCCAGGGCGCGAAGCCCTTCACCGGCAGGGACAGGGCGAAGTCCAGCCAGCGCTCGCTCACGTACATGCGCTCTTCGTGGCCGCTCGAGAACGGGTTCTCGTCGTCGCATTCCCACAGGCTGCTCATGGTCAGCAGATCCTGCAGGGTGAGGGCGCGCAGGCGTGGGTCGACGGTGTGGCGCGCGGTGAATCCGGGGAAGTAGTCGTAGACCCGGGCCTGCACGCCCGGCAGTGCCCCCTCGCCGATGGCGGCGCCGATCAGCAGTGCTGTCACGCTTTTGCTGGCCGAGCGCACATCGTGCAGGGTGCCCGCGTCCGCGCCGTTGAAATACCCCTCGTAGACGACGTTGCCGTCGACCTGCAGCAGCACGCTGCGGATCTGCTTGAGGTCATCGCGGGCGATGGCCTGCTCCAGGGCGGGCAGGCGGACGGAGGCGGGTGTCGCGGCGCCGGTGGTGTGGGGTATGAATGCCAGCAGCAGAAGGAGGAAGGACATCAACGGACGCATGGTCGGGCTCCATCGGGAAGGAGACTGGATTGAGCCCGGTCCCTCGCTGAAGTGCTGGAAGCGTGTCTGAAGAATTCTGAAGGGCCAGTACCGGCGACGGCAGCGCGGTGTCCTGCCGTGGGGCGTGAGGGACATGCCGATGTCATCCTGCGGGCGTCCGTGCCTGTCCAGTGGACGACATTCGATGAAGCCGCGCCGGGGCGTGATCGGTTTGCTACCGTGGCTGCGCCTTCGAACCGGGAGATCCCATGTTCCGCCAGACCGTGGCCGTCCTTGCCGTACTCGTCGCCGCTGCCTTGCCTGGCGCAGTGCACGCTGCACCGGCGCAGTCGCCGATCTTCGGCGCCTACTACCCCGGTGGTTCCGCCGGGCGCTATCCGGTGTCGAGCATTCCAGCCGAGCGCCTGACGCATCTGTTCTACGCGTTCTCCACCATCGAAGACGGCCGATGCGTGATCGGTGCCGACGCATCGAAGAACCTTGCCGAACTGGCTGACCTGAAAAAAGCGCATCCGCATCTGCGCACGCTGATCTCGATCGGCGGCTGGGGTGCCGGCGGCTTCTCCGATGCCGCGCTGACCGAAGCCAGCCGCAGGCGCCTGGTCGACTCCTGCATGACGCTGTTCTTCGAGCGGCACGCAGGCAGCTTCGATGGCGTGGACATCGACTGGGAGTTCCCGGTCAGTGGGGGCCCGAAGGAACTGGCGCATCGTCCGCAGGACCGGGCCAACATGACGCGCCTGGCGCAGGCGTTCCGTACCGCGCTCGATACCTACGGGCGCAGGGCAGGGCAGCCGATGCTGCTGACCGCCGCGCTGGCCGCTGGCCGGCTGCAGACCGATGGCCCCTATGATCCCGCCGCCAGCTACGACCTGCCTGCGCTGGCCGGGATACTCGATTTCATCAACCTGATGAGCTACGACATGGGTACCGGCTTCTCGGCCGTGTCGACCTTCAACGCGCCGTTGCATGAAGTGCCGGCCGACCCGCTGGCGTCGGAACTGCGGCGCTGGAACAACGTGGCCGGTGCGGTGCAGTACTACCGCGAACATGGCGTACCGGCGGACAAACTGGTGCTGGGCGTGCCGTTCTACGGGCGCGGCTTCAAGGTGACCGGGGAGACTGCCGACGGCCTGTACCAGGCTTACAGTGCGCCGGCCGACGCCGGCGACTGGCGGGTGATCAAGGCGCGTTACCTCGATCAGCCGGGCTGGACCAGGCACTGGCATCCGAAGGCGCAGAGCCCGTGGTTGTACAACCCGCGGGAGAACGTCTTCATCAGCTATGAAGACCCGCGTTCGATCGGCCTGCGGGCGCAGTTCGCCCGCGAACAGGGGTTGGCCGGCGTCTTCATGTGGGAGCTGACCGGCGACGATGAACAGGCCAGCCTGCTCAACGCGATGCTGGCGCCCTGGCACAAGGTCCGCGTGGGCGATTGAAGGCGCGGCGCTCCGCCGGCATGACCCGGCGGGGCGGTCAGTCGGCCCAGACGCTGTTGGGGTCGCCGTTGCGCGCGCGGCGTTGGCTGGCCAGCGCCAGGCGCGCAAAGCCGAAGGCCATCGCCAGGGCGACGGCGTCGATCCAGAACAGCGGCCAGTGCCCGGCAGCGGCGGCACGCCACAGCCAGTCACCGTTCAATGCGCCATGCAGGACCGGCACCAGCGCGGTCGCGGCCGCAGCGGCCCACAGCAGTTCCCGGGCAGCCTGCGCGGGCCTGCGCAGGAACGCCCACAGCGCGCACGCGCCCCAGCTGCTGAAACAGGCCCAGCGGATGCCCTGGTCGACCGCCGCGGGTGCTGCGCGTTCGAGCACCAGCGCCACCACGAACGCCAGCGAGATCGCCACGCACAGGCCGATGCAGACACCGACGGTGGCACGCGCCATGTTGACGGCCGCACGCGACTGCTCGGGCTGGCGTCGCTTGCGTCGCGATTCGATCCACAGCAGGTTGCCGGAATAGAACAGGAAGGCGCCGCCGAGCCCGATCAGGAAGTACAACCAGACCACCACGCCGTTGCCGAACTCGCCAAAATGAAGCGCATAGGCGGCGCTCAGCGTGGCGTGGTTGGCATCGCGCTGGCCCGGCAGCTGCGTGGCCAGCACGTCGCCGGTGGTCACATCCAGGGCGACCGCACCCAGCGGGCCCAGCGTGCCGGTGGATTCGCCGGTAATCTCGATGGTGGCCTTGGCGTCGCCACCATTGGCCAGTTTCAGATAGGCCGGTTCGAAGTTGGCCACGCCCTGTGCGCGGGCCACTTCCAAGGCGCGCGCATGCAGGACCTGCAGGCTGCCCGGCGGTGCCGGAACGCCGCTGGCCTCGCGCACCGGAGCGGTATCCATCGCGGTCGGCACGGCCTGCAGCAGCTTGCCATCGAAGATCAGCGGATTGAGCAGTGCCATCTGCACGAACGCCAGGCAGAGCAGGGCGCCGGTGACGGCGAACATCAGATGGAAGGGCAGGCTGAGCACGCCGATCACGTTGTGCGCATCCTGCCACTGCTGCTTGAGGTTGCGGCCCGGGCGCAACGCGAACAGGTCACCCAGCAGTTTCGGCAGGTGGATCACCAGGCCGCTGAGCAGGGCCATGCCGTACAGCAGGCTGACGATGCCCATCACATACACGCCGGCCACCGGCAGGCCCAGGCTGTAATGCAGCTCATTGACCAGTTCGGCCAGACCGGTCTGCGGCGGCGTCGGGCTGCCGGCGGTGTGTCCCGGCCACGCGTAGCGCCAGCTTCCGTCATCGGTCTGCCAGTAGGCCAGCGGCTGCGGATGGTCGGTGCCGGGGAAGGTCATGCCGACATGGCGGCGTGCCTCCGCGTGGGCTGCCAGCACGTCCTCGAGCAGGTGCTGTGCGTCATCCAGGTCCGCGGGCACTGCCGTCGCCGCGCCCGGCGTCTGCCACAACGGCAGGTCATGGTGGAAGAGGGTCAGGGCGCCTGCATAGAAGGCCACGAACAGGCCGAAGCCGGCGACCAGGCCGACCCAGGTGTGCAGGGTGGTGAATGTGCGCAGCGTCTGCGAGGAGAACTTCATGGGGACGGTCTCATTGCACCGCACCGGCCAGGCGCAGCAGGCCGAGCACGGCAAAGCCGGCGCCAGCACTGCCGGCCAGTGCCAGCCAGGCGTGCGCGGCGCGGCGGAAGCTGAACGCCCAGAGGGCGGCCAGCATCCACAGCGGGATGAAGGCGATCAGGGCCGGTACCAGGGCGTGCTGCCATGGGCCGGGCGGCAGCCAGGCCACCAGTCCGGTGGCGGCCGCGGCCAGCAGGAAGCCGGCGAAGATACCGGCGAGGGCGCGGGCCCACATCAGCGCGGCTCCACGCCGGGGCGGTGCCAGGCGGCGATGGCCGGCAGCAGCATCGCCGCCAGCATCCAGGTGCACAGCATCGCCACCAGCCCGGCGGCGAAGCCCAGTTCGGCCATCCACAGCCACAGTGCGGCCGCAGCGGCAACCAGGCCGATCTGTCGGCCGAGCCGGCCGGCCCGGCGCAGGCGCGGCCAGCGGCAATGCGGCGAGGCGGCATAGAAGGCCGTCGCCGAGAACATCGCAGACAGCACGCCCAGGCTGCAGAAGCCGAGCGTGGAAAGGCCGACAGTGATCATTGCCGGTAGCCTGCGCGGCGCGAGGGCGGCGAACGCGGGACACGGGCGGGGCCGGCGTAGGCCGGTCGGAGCGGGTGGCGCATCACGAGGTCCTGGGGGGAAAGCGGGCAGGCTGGCACGGGGCGGGCTGCGTGGATATGGTAATCATTGCGATTTCAGGCTGCCAGCGACGGCCATTCAGGGGCGCGACGGGTAGTGCTTGGGCTTTCCCGCGCACTGGTCTAAAATCGCAGTCATTATCCTGACTGGAACAAGGTGGCCCGCGCCCAGCGCCGGCCGAGCGTGCGACATGAGCACTACCACCGCCCACGGTTGACCTGCCCCCGAAGGCCCTGCGTTCCAGGCGCCCTCGCGGCGCTTTTTTATTGCCCGGGCGCCTGCCCGGAGCCGCTTTCCAGCCCGCAGCGCGGGCCCCGCACGAAGCCACTGCGATGATCAACATTACCCTTCCCGACGGCAGCCGCCGCGAGTTCGAAAACCCCGTCAGCGTCATGGACGTCGCCCAGTCGATCGGTGCCGGTCTGGCCAAGGCGACCATCGCCGGCTCGGTCGATGGCGTGCTGGTCGATGCCAGTGACGTCATCGATCACGATGCCAGCCTGCGCATCATCACCGCCAAGGACGAGGAGGGCGTGGAGATCATCCGCCACTCCTGCGCCCATCTGGTCGGCCATGCCGTCAAGCAGCTGTACCCGGACGTGAAGATGGTCATCGGCCCGGTGATCGCCGAGGGCTTCTACTACGACATCTACTCCGAGCGCCCGTTCACCCCGGACGACATGGCCGCGATCGAGAAGCGCATGGGTGAGCTGATCGCCCAGGACTACGACGTCATCAAGAAGATGACGCCGCGCGCGGAAGTGATCGAGATCTTCAAGGCGCGTGGCGAGGACTACAAGCTGCGCCTGATCGAGGACATGTCCGACGACATCCAGGCCATGGGCATGTACTACCACCAGGAGTACGTGGACATGTGCCGTGGCCCGCACGTGCCGAACACGCGCTTCCTGAAGGCCTTCAAGCTGACCCGCATTTCCGGTGCGTACTGGCGTGGTGACGCGCAGAACGAGCAGCTGCAGCGCATCTACGGCACCGCCTGGGCCGACAAGAAGCAGCTCGATGCCTACATCAAGCGCATCGAGGAAGCCGAAATGCGCGACCACCGCCGCATCGGCAAGCAGCAGGACCTGTTCCACCTGCAGGAAGAGGCGCCGGGCCTGGTGTTCTGGCACCCCAAGGGCTGGGCGCTGTGGCAGGTGGTCGAGCAGTACATGCGCAAGGTCTATCGCAACAGCGGCTACGGCGAAGTGCGCTGCCCGCAGATCCTGGACGTGAGCCTGTGGAAGAAGTCCGGTCACTGGGACAACTACCAGGACAACATGTTCTTCACCGAGTCGGAAAAGCGCACCTACGCGGTCAAGCCGATGAACTGCCCGGGTCACGTCCAGGTGTTCAACCAGGGCCTGCACAGCTACCGCGACCTGCCGATCCGCTACGGTGAGTTCGGCTCCTGCCACCGCAACGAGCCCTCCGGCGCACTGCACGGCATCCTGCGCGTGCGCGGCTTCACCCAGGACGACGGCCATGTGTTCTGCACCGAGGCGCAGATCGAATCCGAAGTGACCGCCTTCCACCAGCAGGCGCTGGCGGTCTACCGGCACTTCGGCTTCGAGGAGATCCAGATCAAGATCGCGCTGCGCCCGGAATCGCGGCTGGGTGATGACGCCACCTGGGACAAGGCCGAGGGCGCACTGCGCTCGGCGCTGGCCAGCTGCGGCGTGGAGTGGCAGGAACTGCCGGGCGAGGGCGCCTTCTACGGCCCGAAGATCGAGTACCACCTGAAGGACGCCATCGGCCGTACCTGGCAGCTGGGCACGATGCAGGTCGACTTCATGATGCCCGGCCGCCTGGGCGCCGAGTACGTGGACGAGAACAGCCAGAAGAAGCACCCGGTCATGCTGCACCGGGCGATCGTCGGCTCCATGGAGCGCTTCATCGGCATCCTGATCGAGCACCATGCCGGCCAGTTCCCGGCCTGGCTGGCGCCGACCCAGGTGGTGGTGGCCAACATTACCGACGCCCAGGCTGAATACGTTGATCAGGTTCGCAAAACCCTTGCGGATCAAGGCTTCCGAGTCATCGCCGATTTGCGTAACGAGAAGATCGGCTATAAGATTCGCGAGCACACGCTGCAGCGCGTGCCGTACCTGCTGGTCGTTGGAGACCGTGAAAAGGAAAACGGCGCGGTTGCCGTGCGTACGCGTTCCGGCGAGGACCTGGGCAGCATGAGCGTCGAGGCCTTCATCTCGCGGCTGCAGGCCGAGAGCGCGGTTTGATAGGGTCCGGCCCGCGCGCCAGAGGGTGCGCAGGCCGGTTCGATTCCTCTGGGAGATTGCAATATCAGTACCCCTGACAACAAACAGAACCGCAAGAATCAGGAAATCCGGGTGCCGCGCGTCCGCGTGATCGGCAGTGACGGAGAAATGATCGGCGTGTTGTCGCGCGACGAAGCGCTGTCCATGGCTGAAGACGAAGGCCTGGACCTGGTCGAAATCCAGCCGCAGGCCGATCCGCCGGTCTGCAAGATCATGGACTTCGGCAAGTTCAAGTTCGAAGCGCAGAAGAAGGCCAGCGAGGCCAAGAAGAAGACCAAGCAGGTCGAGATCAAGGAAGTGAAGTTCCGTCCGGTCACGGACGAGGGCGACTACCAGATCAAGCTGCGCAAGATGCGCGGTTTCCTCGAAGAGGGCGACAAGATCAAGGTCAACATCCGCTTCCGTGGCCGTGAAATGAGCCACCAGGAACTGGGCCGCGAAATGGCCAACCGGATCGAAGCCGATCTGGGTGAGGACATCGTCATCGAATCCCGTCCGCGCCTGGAAGGGCGTCAGATGGTGATGATGATCGCGCCGAAGAAGAAGTAAGGGCCTGTCGGGCAGCTGCCCGGCCGCCTCCCTGCAGAGCCGGGCGCATGCCCGGCTTTGTTCGTCATGGGCCCGGTCTCGGGTCGTGGCGAGACGCCCGGGCGCGCCCGGCATCGTCCCTCGATGGCTGCCCCAACTCCCAGCCGATCAAAGGTTTGCATCGGTCGGGAAGGGCGGGCATAATGGGCGGCCCGGTTCGCCGGGTGCTGTTTTCTCTGTTTTACTGAATACGGCAACAGGACCGGCCCACTCCCCCGGGGAGGCAGGGCTTAAAAGCAGGCAAGGGCACGGACGGAAAGCGTGGCGCAGCCACCGCCCTGGTCAGTAAAAAAACACCATCAAGGACATAGCAATGCCCAAGATCAAGACCAACCGGGCGGCGGCCAAGCGCTTCCGCAAGACCGCGTCCGGCAAGTACAAGTGCGGCCACGCAAATCGTAGCCACATCCTCACCAAGAAGGCGACCAAGCGGAAGCGTAATCTGCGTCAGACGGGCCATGTCCGTGCAGAAGACGCAGGCCGTCTGGACCGCATGCTTCCCTACCTCTGAGGACTGACACATGGCACGAGTAAAGCGTGGCGTACAGGCGCGTCGCCGCCACAAGAAAATCCTGACCCTGGCGAAGGGTTACTACAACGCTCGCCGCAAGGTCTTCCGCGTTGCCAAGCAGGCGGTCATCAAGGCACAGCAGTACGCCTACATCGGCCGTAAGCAGAAGAAGCGCAACTTCCGTTCGCTGTGGATCACCCGCATCAATGCGGCTGCCCGCATCAATGGTCTGAGCTACAGCCGCTTCATGAACGGCCTGCTGAAGGCCGGCATCACCCTGGACCGCAAGGTCCTGGCTGACATCGCCGTGCACGACGCAGCCGGCTTTGCCGCGCTGGCCGAAAAGGCCAAGGGCGCGCTGGCGGCATAAGTCCTTCCCGATGCCGTTGCCGTTCATCCGGAACGGTGTCAGGTCAAGGCAATGCATGGGGAAGGGCGCAAGTCCTTCCCCATTCTTTTTTGGGTCCCGGCGTGGCCACGGCGACGCGGGGACGGCGGTGGCGACAGGGGTCGGCCCTTCGCCTGCCGCGATGGCAGATCGACTGGAGTTCCGGCCCCCCATGAGCGACATCCAATCCCTCACCACCCAGGCGCTGGCCGAGGTGGCCGCTGCACAGAGCCCCGACGTGCTGGAGCAGCTGCGCGTGGCCCTGCTCGGCAAGAGCGGCAGCATCACCGCACAGCTCAAGCAGCTCGGCGCCCTGCCGGCCGACGAGCGCAAGGCCGCCGGTGAAGCGATCAACCAGGCCCGCGACGCGCTGACCCGCGCGCTGGGCGAGCGCAAGGCGCTGCTGGAGGATGCGGCACTGGATGCGCGCCTGGCCGCCGAAGCCATCGACATCACCCTGCCGGGCCGCAATGGCGACCGCGCCGGCCTGCATCCGATCACCCGTACCCTGGAGCGCATCACCGGCATCTTCGGCCGGCTGGGCTACGAGTTGTCGGAAGGGCCGGAGATCGAGGATGACTGGCACAACTTCGAGGCGCTGAATTTCCCGCCGCACCACCCGGCGCGCGCCATGCATGACACCTTCTACTTCGGTGACGGCCGCCTGCTGCGCACTCACACTTCCGGTGTGCAGGTGCGCTACATGGGCGACCATGCGCCGCCGCTGCGCATGATCGCCGCCGGCAAGGTGTACCGCAGCGACAGCGACCAGACCCACTCGCCGATGTTCCATCAGGTCGAAGGCCTGCTGGTGGACGAGCACTCGACCTTCGCCGACCTGAAGGGCACGCTTGCCGAGTTCGTCCGCGCCTTCTTCGAGCGCGACTTCGAGATGCGCTTCCGTCCCAGCTACTTCCCGTTCGTCGAGCCCGGTGCGGAAGTGGACATCGCCTGGCAGCAGCCCGATGGCAGCACCCGTTGGCTGGAAGTGCTCGGCTGCGGCATGGTCCATCCGAACGTGCTGCGCAGCGTCGGCATCGATCCTGAGCGCTACACCGGTTTCGCCTTCGGCATGGGCGTGGAGCGTTTCGCGATGCTGCGCTACGGCGTCAACGATCTGCGCGCGTTCTTCGAGAACGATGTGCGATTCCTGAAGCAGTTCGCGTAACGCATTCGGCAACGCCGGGCCCAGCCTGGCGGACTCAAACATTCGACGGCCCAGGCGCCTGCGCCGGGTCCACCAGGGTGACAACATGAAATTCTCCGAAAACTGGCTGCGCAGCCACGTCCCCACCCGCGCGTCGCGCGATGAGCTGAGTGCGGTGCTGACCGCGATCGGCCTGGAAGTGGAAGACGTGACCGCGTTGGGCGAGGGCCTGCAGCACGTGGTGGTGGCGCGCATCGTCGAGGCCGTGCGCCATCCCGAAGCGGACCGCCTGCAGGTCTGCCGGGTCGATGCCGGGCAGGGCGAACTGCTGCAGATCGTCTGTGGCGCGCCGAACGCGCGGCCGGGCCTGGTCGCGCCGCTGGCGATGGTCGGTGCGCAGATCGGCGAACTGAAGATCAAGCCGGCCAAGCTGCGGGGTGTCGAATCCAACGGCATGCTGTGCTCGGCGAAGGAACTGGGCCTGGACAACGATGCTTCCGGCCTGCTGGAACTGCCTGCGGATGCCCCGGTTGGCCAGACCCTGGTCGACTACCTGGGCCTGCCTGATGCCAGCATCGAGATCAAGCTGACCCCGAACCGTGCCGACTGTTTCAGCGTGCGCGGCATCGCCTACGACGTGGCGGCCGCCACCCGCAGCCAGGTGCTGGACTTCGCGGCAGCACCGGTCGCTGCCGTCGGCAGCCGCGAGCTGTCGATCCGGCTCGACGCCGGCGCCGAGGCGCCGCGTTACCTGGGGCGCGTCATCGAGGGCCTGAACCCTGCGGCGAAGACCCCGCTGTGGATGGCCGAGCGCCTGCGCCGCAGTGGCGTGCGTCCGGTGTCGCTGCTGGTCGACATCACCCAGTACGTGATGCTGGAACTGGGTCAGCCGATGCATGCCTATGACCTGGGTACCCTGCAGGGCAGCATCGCCGTGCGGCGCGCACGCGCAGGCGAGAACCTGAAGCTGCTCGATGGCCGCGATGCCGTGCTGGACGACAGTTTCCTGGTCGTGACCGATGCTGATCGCGCGGTGGGCCTGGCGGGTCTGATGGGGGGCTTCGATTCCCGTGTGACCGACGCCACCACCAGCGTGTTCCTGGAGGCGGCGCACTTCGCGCCGGCAGCGATCATGGGCCGTGGCCGCAAGCTGGGCCTGCATACCGATGCCGGCCACCGCTTCGAGCGCGGCGTCGATCCGGCGCTGCCGCGCACCGCCATCGAGTACGCCACCCGCCTGGTGCTGGACCTGGCCGGCGGCACCCCGGCACCGGTCACCGAGGCCGTGCGCGAGGCCGACCTGCCCCAGCCGGCCACCATCGCGCTGCGCCGCGCGCGTATTACCCGCGTGCTCGGCATCACCATCGAGGATGCCGAAGTGGAGCGCATCCTGCGCGCGCTGGGCATGGAGGTGGTCGCCACGGCCGACGGCTGGCAGGTCACCGCACCGAGCCGCCGTTTCGATATCGCCATCGAAGAGGACCTGATCGAAGAGCTGGCCCGCATCCATGGCTACGAGCAGATTCCCACCACCCTGCCGGGCGGTGCCGCGCGCGTGGCGATGCCGAGCGAGACCCAGCTCGACACCCTCAGTGTGCGTCGCCAGCTGATCGCGCGCGACCTGCAGGAAACCCTCAATTTCGCCTTCGTCGACGATGCGCTGCTGACCCAATGGCAGCTGCGCGACGATCTGGTGCCGCTGGCCAATCCGCTGTCGGCCGAACTGGCGGTGATGCGCCCGTCGCTGCTGCCGGGCCTGGTGGCCACGCTGGGCCGCAATGCCGCGCGCCAGCTGAGCCGGGTGCGCCTGTTCGAGATCGGCCGCGTGTTCGCCCGCCAGGCTGGGGAGGGCCAGCCGGCGCCGCTGGAAACCCTGCGTGTCGCGGCCGCGGTGTGCGGCGATGCGCAGGCGGTGCAGTGGGGCCTGCCGTCCCGCAAGGTCGATTTCCATGACCTGAAGGGGGATCTGGAGTCCCTGGCCGCCGCCAGTGGTGCCTCGCTGGAGTTCCGCCCGTCGAGCCGTGCGCATGGCCACCCGGCGCGCTCGGCCGAGGTGTTCCGCGACGGGGTTGCGATCGGCTGGATCGGCCAGATCCACCCGCGCCTGGCCAAGGCGATGGACATCGAGGCCGACGTCTACGCCTTCGAGCTGGACCTGGAGCCGCTGTCGGCGCGCCGCCTGCCGCGTGCCGGCGAGCTGTCGCGCTTCCCGGCGGTGCGCCGCGACCTGGCGTTCCTGGTGCCGGAACAGGTGGCCTGGAGCGATCTGGCCGCCACGGTCCGCCAGGCCGCCGGCCCGCTCCTGCGCGAGCTGAACCTGTTCGACCGCTATGTGGGCCAGGGGGTCGAGCCGGGATTCAAGAGTCTCGCTATGGGCTTGATTTTGCAGGACAAGTCGCGCACTCTGACGGACCGCGACGTGGATGCGGTGGTGGCCGAGGCGGTCACCGCCATCGAGCGTGAACACCACGCCCGGATCCGCGGCTGAGCGGGCAGCACTCGGGGGTAGCAGGCAATGGCATTGACCAAGGCGGAGATGGCGGAAAAGCTGTTCGACGAAGTCGGTCTGAACAAGCGTGAAGCCAAGGAATTCGTCGACGCGTTTTTCGATGTGCTGCGTGAAGCATTGGAACAGGGACGTCAGGTGAAGCTGTCGGGCTTCGGCAATTTCGACCTGCGGCGCAAGAACCAGCGCCCGGGCCGCAATCCGAAGACCGGCGAGGAAATTCCGATTTCCGCCCGTACGGTGGTCACCTTCCGTCCGGGCCAGAAGCTCAAGGAAAGGGTGGAAGCTTATGCTGGATCCGGGCAGTAACCGCGAACTACCGCCGATCCCGGCCAAGCGCTACTTCACCATCGGTGAGGTGAGCGAGCTGTGCGACGTCAAGCCGCACGTGCTGCGCTACTGGGAAACCGAGTTTCCCAGCCTGGAGCCGGCCAAGCGCCGCGGCAACCGCCGCTACTACCAGCGCCATGACGTGCTGATGGTGCGGCAGATCCGCAGCCTGCTGTACGAACAGGGCTACACGATCGGCGGTGCCCGCCTGCGTCTGGACGGCCCCGATGCCCGCGAGGAATCGGCGCTGAGCAACCAGATCATCAAGCAGGTGCGGATGGAGCTGGAAGAAGTGCTGCAATTGCTTCGCCGGTGACCCAAATCCCGCGTGATCCGCTATACTTCACGCCCCGCCGCACTGGCGGGAACATCGCAGCATCAGTCGGGGCGTAGCGCAGCCTGGTAGCGCATCTGCCTGGGGGGCAGAGGGTCGTCGGTTCGAATCCGGCCGTCCCGACCAATACTGTTGATAGAACAAGGGCTTACACTTTGCGGTGTGGGCCCTTTTTCGTTCCACACCCTATTGCCACCTTATGGCCACCCTATGGCATTGCTATATCGAGGCGTTTCCAAGGCGATTGATGACGATAACGGCGGTCGGATAAAGCCGCATGGCAGTGCGCCGAAAGTCGCAATTCTTGCGGATGGAAAGTTCCTGTGCGACGGCACAATCACGCTCGGCGAGACGTTCGAGAACGCAGCACGTGCGCATCGGCTGGAGTCGGGACTGTATGGCGGCAGTGTCGTGTCCTTTACCCGGGACGCTATCGAAGCGCACCGGTTCGCCACTTCGAACTTCAGTGAGCCGGGGGTGGTGTACGTCGTAGATGAGGCTCTGCTCCAAAAGCACGGCATTCTTGCCTGGGATGGCGAGGATGTTGAATGGGCGGACGAGCGGGAGGTTTCGCTTTCCGCACCCGGCGGAGGCGACATTCCCCCCGAAGTTGTCGTGCGCAAGTACGAAGTCGATTCCCGTGGCAGGCACGTCAGCGCCCAGGCTTGATCGCCAGATCCACCGGAGTCCATGGTGCCTCATGGCCGCCCAGGTAATGCTCCGTCATCGACGCGTTCCCGTGCCCCATCAGGGTTTGGATCTGCTCAGTGGTCCAGCCCGCTTCGCGCAGCAGCGCACCGCCCAAGCTGCGGATCTCATGGAAGGTTGGCGGCGCATCGCCACCCACGCCCGCAGCATCGCGCGCCTTTGCGAACGCACGTGACAGCTGCTCGGGCAGCACCTGCGTGTGGTGCGCTCGGTCCCTGGCCCGCTTGTCGCTTGGTCTGGCCTTCTCTGGCAGCCGGTGGATCACGAACGGCGAAACCACGTCATCGCGGCACCTGGCCAGCAGGTCAAGCAGCGGCCCGGCGACGGCAATCTGTAGTCGAACGTTCGTCGAGCCCTCGGTTTTAGACGGCACCACCCACAGGTGGCCGTCGCGCACGTCGGCGAACTTCACCGTCACCACGTCCTCGCGGCGCAGGAGCGTCACCAGCGACAGGTCCATGGCGTTGCGCAGCCAGGGTGCGGCCTGGTCCCATATGGCCCGGTATACGTCGAGGGTCAGGCGCACGCGCTTCCGTTCGTGCTGGAACCGGCGAGTCGCCAGCGCGGGGTTGGTATCTATCCAGCCTTCCTCCACGGCGCAGGCCAGGATCCAGCCCAGCACCAGCCGGAACTGTTGGCGCGCTCGGTCGGATTCGGTCACTTCGCGGATGAAGGTGGCGCAGACCTTCACCGTCACGTCGGCGACTGCCTTCGAACCCAGCCCGGCCTCGATGCGTCGGATCACGCTTTCGTAGACCTCGGCCGTCTTCGGGGCCCACTTCCTGCCCGGCACGTCATCGCGGCGGAACACGACAATCGCATCGGCCAGCCGGGTGACCTGCCGGCCTTCGCCGCGGTCGAGGATCACCGACGCCCGCTGCGTCGGGGCGAGGTTGTAGCTGGGCTGGATCTCGGCCAGGCCCGGGGCAAGGTCAGCCAGCTCGGCCTGGCCGAAGTTGACGACGGGGAGCTGGACGAATCGGCCGCACATGGCCGGACGGTAGACCGACCTGCCGTGCCTGGGGCGTGTAGGGGTCACCCAGCCGGATGGTGCGTGCGTCTACACCTACACCGAAATGTTCACGCCTTCCTCACGGAGTTCCGGCGATTTTTGGAGCAGAGCGGTAGGGGGACTGCTAGGCGCTCAATGCCCGGGCGTTCGGCTGTGCTCACTCCCCCACGGGCTTGTAGGACTGCCGCCGTGAATCTGCTCATCTCCCTTGCCAGCCCGGCATTGGCCGCGGGCGCGTTGCTTGCTCTCGTCCATGGAATCGTTTGGGGGTGGAAAGCCCTGGCTATCCGCCGCACCCGACGACTGAGTCTTCGGTGATGGAGGCGTTTCGCTACGCCTATCAGAAGGCACGCGGCTGGCACACACCAGTCCTTACCTCGGCGTGGGTGGGGCTCAGATACTCGCTTACTGGGGACACCGGCTACTTCAAGTCGCATGGTGGCTGGCGCATATCACGCCTCCATCGTGGCGGAGAGTCCTCTGAGTAGCCCAGGTAGGCGGACCGGCCAGCAGGACTACTGAAAGTCTTGCAGGTGGGCGCGGCTTCCCGCGATAGTTCCTTGTAACGCCATCGGATGACCCTATGAGCATCCTCAACGTCTTGCTCAGTCGCGAGCAGATGGTCATTGCCGTCGATACGCTCGCCGAGGACGCGCTGACCGGCGCCCATTCGGCGGGCGCCAAGATGCTTTTGATCCCCCAGCACAACCTCCTGCTGGCCACCCGAGGATCCGCCCAGTTCTTCCTCCGGATCTACGAGCTGGCCCTGCAGGCGAGCTTCCGCGCCGAGTTCACGGTGGGACGGTTGAGCGCGGAACTCGGCTCTGCGATTGACCAGCTGTGGCCGAACTACGAAAAGGCTGTGGCCGAGGCTGGCCTGCCGATCGAGCAATTGGGAACCGAGATCGTCCTGGGTGGCTGGTCTCCACAGCAGGGAAGGATGATCGCCACGGCGTATTCGAAGAGCGGTAGTGGGCAACCGGCACGCGTGCAGCCCATAACTGGCCAACTGGCGTCGCCGGGGGAGCCCCTGAAGACAGTGCCGCCGAGCATGGCCCAGGCCGAGTTGCTGGCCGCCGGGCGGCTGCAGGCGAGCTACCTCAATGAGCGGGAGGGCCGACGGGTGGCCGGCGGCCGTCTATTGATCGGATTCCTGCAGCAGGGGCAGGCAGTGGTCAAGGATCTAGGGAAGATCTAGATCTTTCGGCTCAAGCCCGGCGAGGGCGAGAATCCGGTCTTGCCTCATCTGCTCACGCCAGTGGGTCCAAGCTTGGCCGTCGCTCAGAAGTCCTTGGGCATTGCAGGCTGGGCAGGTGAGCTGGACTCCTTCTTCCACATCCAAAAGTCCGCATCCGCGTGACATTCGGGACTCGTCTCCGCAAGTGTTGCATTTGGATTGGATTGATTCGACACGCTCGATCGTGCCGTTGAGATGCAGCAGAGGGCGGATCCGAAGGATCCGAAAGGCAGCAGAGGAGGTCATGTGTGTCTTGCCTGTGAGGGGCTAGACACGGGGGCGAAGGATTTCGCGCCGGAGAGGAGCCAAGAGTGTCAACCATACATCATGAATTGTTAAGAATTCAGACCTCACAAATTCTTTTGCAGCGAAGCGGCTCGTCACATGCAGCTTCAGGCTGCGTTGAGATCGCCATTAGTGGGCGTGGCTGGTGAATCGCGAGAGCAAGCGATCTCGCCGACGCATATCGAGCCAGTGGTTCCATATCTCCAGCTCGTCCATGAGAGCCAGAGCGCCACAGGTCGGGCATGTCAACAGGGTTCCGCCCTGGCCATGGCGACATCCGATGCCGCTAACCAGTCTTGATAGCGTTGCGCAGGCGGCGCACGTGGCGTCGAGCGAATGGAGTCGATCCACTACGCCGCCTCGAGTGAAGATCGGTTGGACCGCGTGGATCCTGAAAGCTCGGGGAGGATGCATGTCCAATGCCGGTCGGGGGCTGGACACGGGGGCAAAGGATTTGCACCGGAGAAGAGCCAAGTACGGCCAGTCTTGCATGGCGCTGTGAACAGTTCATCAAACCGGCCGCGACTGCTAGATCGGGCCGGGAAGTCGCAGCCTCTGAGATGTGGGTCCGTATCCTCCCGGCCATGCTTCCTTCGTACGTCCACCAAGGTTTCCGCACCACCCTACGCCCGTCCGGCTGGGTCCAGACCGGTGAGCGCTGGGCGCTCTGGTACAACGGCCGGGAAACGGCCAGCGTTGTCCCCGATGGTGGTGTCGGCGTGCGCCTGTGGATGGAAGGCCAGAAGATGTGGCAGGTGAAGGAAGTGCGCGCGGCGAGCACCCGGCAGGCGAAGCGGTACGCCGAGCGCTGGTGCGCGGCCAGGCTCTATCCTGAGCTGCCTTTGCGCGAGGCTGTCGCCCGTCTGACCGACAGCACGCGGTTCCAACTGCCGTCGCCACTGCTCGGCCTGCCGCCTACGCGTGAGCAGCAGCAACAGGCGCGGCGCCTGGCTGAGTCTGGGGCGCTGGATCTGACACGGATCAAGGAAGCGCTGGAGCCGCGCAAGCCGCCGGCGGAGACCAAGCCCAGGGCGAGGGATCCTCAGAAGGCGCGGGTGAGGGCGGCGCTGCAGCAGCTGCGGCGTGGCGTTTAGGCCCGGACAGCTGCACCCTATTGGCTCGTAAGTGATTGATTTCAGTTGTCGCAATCGGCACTTTTTGGAAGCGTCGTTCTGACGCAGATTCCTTCCCGATCAACGAGATGCGCCGGACAGTAACGATGCCTGGGGGGCAGAGGGTCGTCGGTTCGAATCCGGCCGTCCCGACCACTGTGATGGAACAGAAGGCCCGCGCAGCAATGCGTGGGCTTTTTTGTGGGTGAACCGATGGGCGATGCGGCCGTATACGCCAGCCCATGCGTGACCGACATCCCGTATCATCGCTGCACATCCGATCGCATCGGCTTCTCCTTCCGTCTCTCTTCCGCGTCCGCTGGCGCAGCATGTGGCTGCGGTCACGGGCGTGCAGCGGGTCCGTGGAGGTGGATGCGCGGACCACGACGACCACAGGGGGTTGCGTTGATCAGCAGTACCGTCATTCATCGCTCGGCTGAGGCAGGTGCCGCCGAGGTGCAGGTCCTGGACACCACGTTCAAGGGCAAGCACGTTTTTGTCAGCTGGGGCCTGCGTGGGCCCGAGTTGACCCGCAGTGCCGACCCGGCCGCAACGGTGGCCGCGCGGCGCGCATTGCAGGCCGTTTCCCGGCACAACGAGGGGCCGCGCAGCCCCGAAGTGTTCATCGCCAACCAGTCGGCGGTGGCGATCACGGTCTATCGGTTGTTGACCGAGGCCCGGTCCGGGGATGCGATCTTCTTCCTGTGCGACTCGCAGGCGGTAGTGGATTGGCTGGTCACGGCGCTGGAACTGCAGGGGGCGGACTGATCGCGTCCACGCCGGCCGTCTATCCCGCCAGCGCAGCGTCAACCGCTGCCAGGGCGTGCAGGGTGGTGGTGTCGAACAGCGGCACCGCACTGTCTTCCGGGCGTACCAGCAGCATGATTTCGGTACAGCCGAGAATGATCGCTTCGACACCACGCGCCACCAGCCGCGCGATCACGTCTGCGTAGACCTGTCGCGAGCGATCGCTGACCACGCCGGCGATCAGCTCCTGGTAGATGATGTCGTGGACCTGCTGGCGATCTTCGGCGTCGGGTACCAGCACTTCCAGCCCGAAGCGTCCGGCAAGGCGTCCCCGGTAGAAGTCCTGCTCCATGGTGAAAGCGGTACCGAGCAGGCCCACCCTGCGCCAACCGGCCGCCACGATGGCGGTGGCAGTCGGGTCGGCGATGTGCAGCAGCGGCAGCGGGCAGGCTGCTTCGATCTGCGCGGTGAGCGCGTGCATCGTGTTGGTGCAGATCAGCAGCACATCGGCGCCACCCGCCTGCAGCCGCTCTGCCGCATCCACCATGTGCCGCGCAAGCGCATCCCAGTCGCCGTCGTGCTGCAACTGCTTGATCGGAGCGAAATCCACCGACCACATCAGCAGTTGCGCCGAGTGCGCGGCCCCCAGGCGACGGCGCACCTCTTCGTTGATGAGGCGATAGTACTGCGCCGAACTCTCCCAGCTCATGCCGCCGATCAGGCCCAGGGTCTTCATGTGCCGCTCCAGGTGGGGAGGCGCCATTGCAGCACAGGCGGGCAGCGATGTCGCCGCGACCGCTGGCAGGCGCATCGGTACGTCTGCCGGGCGGGCCTGCAGATCGCGGCCGCCTGTAACCGTCGCATCGGCATCGCGCTGTATGTGACGCCGCGGTGGGCGGCCGCCTATGCTGGGACGGTTCTCTTTCGTGGATGGTCGAATGTCCCTCCAGACCTGGTGGTGGTTCCTGGCTACGGTCTTCGTGCTGTGTGGCACCCCTGGACCGAACATGCTGCACATCCTCGGGCGCAGCGTCGGCCTGGGATTCCGCGCCAGCCTCCCGGCCATGGCCGGCTGCCTGCTGGCCATGCTGGCGGTGCTGGCGGCCTCCGCCGCCGGGTTGAGCGCGCTGCTGCACTCCTCCCCCATGCTGTTTGAAGTGCTGCGCTATCTGGGCGTGGCCTACCTGGCCTGGCTGGGCCTGAAAGCGTGGCGCGACAGCAGCCGGCCGGCAGCACCGGTGGACGTTGACGCCCCGGCGACGGTGCTGCCAGCGGACGGAGCCTGGGCGGTATTCCGCGGTGGCCTGCTGGTGGGCCTGAGCAATCCCAAGCTGCTGCTGTTCGCCACCGCGTTCCTGCCGCAGTTCGTCGATCCTGCGCGGGGTCAGGCCGTGCAGTACAGCGTACTGGTGGCAACCTTCGCCAGCTGCGAGCTGTTCTGGTACGTGATGTATGCCGCCGGTGGCCATGGCCTGCGCCGTTGGCTCGGCCGGCCGTTCGCCCGGCGCTGGTTCGAGCGGCTGGTGGGCAGCGTGTTCCTGGCGTTCGCGGTGGCCCTGCTGCGCTTCCGGCCCCGTTGACCGGTACGCGGCTTCACGCCGCACGCGCGGCTCCCTCACGAGGCTGGCATCGGCTGCGGCCTAGGCTGATCGCACTGTTTTCAGTCCCTGTGGGGAAAGGATCGACATGATCAAGTGGGCCATCATCTTCGCCATCATCGGTGTGATCGCCGGCGTGCTCGGCTTCGGCGGCATCGCCGGTGCCGCGGTGGGTATCGCCAAGTTCCTGTTCTGGGCCGGCATCATCATTGCCGTGGTGCTGTTCCTGCTGGGCATGACCGTCGCGAAGAAGGTCAGCTAGTGGCTGACCGCGTGGCAGCGCGCGCAGGTGTGCTGCCACGCGAGACGCACAGCCTTCAGTCGTCGATACGTGCGAAACGAGGCTGCGGGCCGAGTGCACCCGATACCTGTTCGATGAACATGGCATAGGGCCGCACCCACAATCCGCCTTCGCCATACAGGGCGCGGTACAGCACCATCGGCTGCAGTGTCTCGCTGCTGCGCACGATGTCGATCACTTCATACTCGCCGCCCTTGAAATGGCGATAGCGACCGCGCGCAAGCGTGGGCAGGGGACTGAGGGCCGTCATCGGTGCGGCACTCATCTGCGCGCCGGCTGTGCCGGCGTCGCGCAGTAGGCGTTGATCGCCTCCGCAGTGTTGGCCAGGCCCTGCGCCTGGGCCAGTTCCCAGGGACGCTCGCAGCGCTGGCTGCGCTCGCACCACTGGTAGCCCGCCGAGCCGATGCAGCCATGGGCATCGCGATCACCGCCGACCATGGGTGCGGCAGTGGCTGCCGCTTCGCGCACGGGCGTCTGTTGCGGTGCCGCGCAGGCGGCCAAGGCCAGCAGCAGCGGCGCCAGCATGAGGGCTTTCATCGAGGACACTCCGTGGCCTAAACCATCAGTGTGCGGCGGACCTGCAGCAGCGGCAAGCGCTCAACTCATCGACGCGCGGATCAGTTCCTCGATCAGGACCAGATAGCAGGCCGCGAAGTAGAACTTCAGCAGCGTCGAGCGCTGCGGCGGTTGGAAGGTGCGCATGTGGAAGGGGCCCCCTGTTGATGACGATAGTGTGAAGCCAAGCTGACTTCGTGACAAGAATCACGAAAGTCATGGGGTGAACGGGCTCAGGGATGTGACGAAGCGCGAATTCCGATCCGCCGGTGGGGATTTTTCGGACAAATCTGATAGGCCGTGCCTGAAGGGCTCGCTAGCCTAAACAGGTATCGGCGCTCTCACTTCGTCCCGGCGCCCCGTCCATTCCCTCCGTTGGAGTCGATCATGGTGTTTACCGTCCACTGCAATGCCCAGCACTGGTTCGTGCTGGACCCCGAGGCGCGCACCACCGCCTCGTTCGCCCGCGGCGCCGACGCGTTCGATGTCGCCACCGAACTGGCCCAGGAGCATCACCGCCGCACGGGCCAGCACTGCACCGTGCGTGTGGAGGCGCTGGGGGGTTCCGTGGATGTACTGCGGATCGGTGCCTAGCGGCCGGCCACGCGGCGCAGTCAGCCGCGGTTGAGCTGTTTGAATGGGGAAAGAACCGACGGTGCGGTGCCCTCTGTGCGCCGCGCTGCGAATCCTGGATGCTTGCCGCCACGCATTCATCTGGAGATCTCGATGGGCAACGCACTCACCTGGCGCACCCTGGCCTGCACACTGCTGCCGATGCTGGCTGCTGCCGGGGGCGCGCAGGCGCAGTACTATGGTTACGACGATGATCGCCATGGCGGCCGCGACGGCAACGGCATCGTGCGATGCGAATCGGTCAAGAACCGCAGCAATGAGTGCCGCCTGGAAGGACGGCCCCGGCTGATCCGCCAGTTGTCCGGCTCGCCGTGCGTGGAGGGCGAGACCTGGGGCCAGTCGCGCTACGGCGTGTGGGTCACCCGGGGCTGCCGGGCCGAGTTCGTCGGCGAGTCGCGTCGTGGCGGCGGATGGGGTGATGGATGGGGTGATGGATGGGGCAACGGGAATGGCCGCGGTGGCGAAGTGATCGCCTGTCATTCCAACGGCCATCGGCAGGAGTACTGTGACACCCGCGTCCGCCGCAGCGTACGCCTGATCCGTCAGGACTCCCGCAGTGCCTGTATCGAGGGCCGGACCTGGGGCTGGGACCGCCGTGGCATCTGGGTCAGCGATGGGTGCCGCGCCCAGTTCCAGGTGAACTGAGTCCTTCTGGCCATCTGCGTCAAAATCAGAAAAATCTGATATTGCTCACAGTTTGAACGCCGTATCGTCTGCGATCAGGGCGCGGGTGCCCTGATTGCATCGGCAGCCCGTGCCGGCACCGGTGCACGCCTTCCGCCATCATCGATACGCTGCCTCAAGGAGTGAGCTGCATGTTGATCCGCCTTCAGTGCGAACAGCGCCAGTGGCGCGTTCTACACCCGGATAGACCGGAGCCGATCGAGTTCCGCGACGGCGCCCGCGCCTTTGATTTCGCCCAGGCCCTGGCCCGGCTGCACTTCGTGGATACCGGGCAGCGCGCCGCCGTGCGCGTGGAAGCCAGCGGCGCGTTCGTGGAAGCGATCAGCTACGGTTGAACAGGGGCCGTGCGTAGTTCCGCAGCGGGCGTGGAGGAAACCGGGCGCCTGCCCGGTTCCCCCCAGAGCGGTCAGCCCGCCGCGCTCAGCGGCGGAGTGGTGGCAGCCAACTGCGGCCAGCGCTTGAGCACGGCCGTGCGGATCCCGGCGGCATCGATACCGGCTTCAGCCAGCAGGTCCTCGCGGCTGGCATGATGCTGGTAGGCGTCGGGCAGGCCGAGATGCAGGATCGGTCGCAGCACCGCTTCGGCATTGAGCAGTTCGGCCACGCCGGAACCGGCGCCACCGGCCACCACGTTGTCTTCGATGGTCACCAGGCCTTCGTGCTGGGCGGCCATTGCCAGCACCAGATCGCGGTCCAGCGGCTTGATGAAGCGCATGTTGACCACGCTCAGGCCCAACTCGCGGCCCACCTGCTCGGCGGCGGCAACGGTGCTGCCGAACGCCAGCAGGGCGATGTGGCTGCCCTGCACGCGCAGCTCGCCCTTGCCGATCGGCAGCGTGGACAGGTCGCTGCCGGCGGCGACGCCAGTACCGCTGCCACGCGGATAACGCACCGCAGCCGGACCGGCGTACTGCAGGCCGGTGCTGAGCATCTGCCTGCACTCTGCCTCGTTCGACGGGGCCATCACCACCATGTTCGGCACGCAGCGCAGGAAGCTCAGGTCGAGGTTGCCGGCATGGGTCGCTCCATCCGGTCCGACTACGCCGGCGCGATCAATCGCGAACAGCACGTCGAGGTCCTGGATCGCCACGTCATGCACCAGTTGGTCGTACGCGCGCTGCAGGAAGGTGGAATAGATCGCCACCACCGGCTTGCCGCCCTGGGTCGCCATGCCGGCGGCCAGGGTGACCGCGTGCTGCTCGGCGATCGCCACGTCGAAGTAGCGCTGCGGGTATTCCTTGCTGAAGCGCACCAGGCCGGAGCCTTCGCGCATCGCCGGGGTGATGCCGTACAGGCGTGGCTCCGCGGCGGCAGCGTCGCACAGCCAGTCGCCGAACACGTCGGTGTAGGTCGGCTTCTTGGTGCCGGTCTTGGCCACCAGGCCCTTGTCGGGATCGAACGGGCCCACTGCGTGATAACCGATCTGGTCGCCTTCGGCAGGCTCGTAGCCCTTGCCCTTGGTGGTCATCACGTGCAGCAGCTTGGGGCCTTTGGAGGCGCGCAGCGTCTTCAGCGTGGACAGCAGGGCGGGCAGGTCGTGGCCGTCGATCGGGCCGGTGTAGTGGAAGCCCATCTCCTCGAACATCGTGGAGGGCACGAACATGCCTTTCCAGTGCTCTTCCCAGCGCTTCACGAAGCGCGCCGGATTGTTCTTCTTGTCGCCCAGGATCTTCTTGCCGCCTTCGCGCAGTGCATTGAGCGTGCGGCTGCCGGTGGCGCGGCCGAGCATCTTGGTCAGCCCGCCGACGGCCTCGGAGATCGACATGTTGTTGTCGTTGAGGATCACCAGCAGATTCGGCTCCGGCTCCATCCCGCCCGCGTGCATCAGTGCCTCGAAGGCCATGCCGGCGGTCATCGCGCCGTCACCGATCACTGCCACGATCTTGCGGTCGTCGCCCTGTGACTGGCGGGCAATGGCCATGCCCAGCGCGGCGGAGATCGAGGTCGAGGAATGACCGACGCCGAAGGTGTCGAACTCGCTCTCCTCGCGCTTGGGGAACGGCGCCACACCGTCCTTCTGCTTGACGGTGTGGATCTCGTCACGGCGGCCGGTGAGGATCTTGTGCGGGTAGGTCTGATGGCCCACATCCCAGACCAGCTGATCATGCGGGGTCTGGTACAGGTAATGCAGGGCGACGGTGAGTTCGATCACGCCCAGGCCGGCGGCGAAATGTCCGCCGCTCTTGCCCACCGATTCGATGAGGTAGGCGCGCAGTTCGTCGGCGACCGCCCTCAGCTCGGATTCGTCGAACGTGCGCAGGTCATCCGGCGTCTGGATGTGCGCGAGGCGGGGATAGCGGGCAGAGTCGATCATCATGTTCGCACGTGTTCTGAACGACCATTTTCGCCCTCAAACGGGGGTGGGGCAAGCAAACGCCGCCGTCCGTGACAGGACGGTGAGGGTTGCCGGCCGGCAGGTTCAGGTGCTGAGCTTGGAACGCTTGGGCAGCTGCGCTTTCAGGAACGCCATCTGGTCGGCCAGGATGTTGCGGTTGGACAGGATCAGGTGCTCGATCCAGCTGGGCCGGTAGGGCACCGCCAGCAGTGGCATGCCGGCCTGCTGCGGGGTGCGGTCACTCTTGCGCGAGTTGCAGTGGAAGCAGGCGGTGACCACGTTTTCCCAGCAGTCCAGCCCGCCCTTGGACAGCGGCATGACGTGGTCGCGGGTCAGCGAGGGGCGGTTGAACTGCTGGCCGCAGTACAGGCACAGGTGCGAATCGCGGGCGAACAGGGCCGGGTTGGTCAGGTTCGGGGTAGGGTCGATGGCACGGGATCGTGCGTGGCCGCGCGCGGCGATGATCGGATGCAGGTCCAGGCCACTCTGCAGGCCGCTGAACCGGTTGGTTCCGCCGTGGATGTGCAGGCAGGGGTCGCCAAGGGTCCAGGCGACGGCCTCGCGGGCGTAGAGGCAGGCGGCATCCTGCCAGGTGATCCAGTCCAGTACGCGTCCGTGGGCGTCGAGCGAGAGCAGCCGGACCGAACCGGGGCGGTGCAACGTCGTGACATTGGGCGATGCTTCGACGCCCGGAGCAGAAAACGGGGCTCCGGCTTCGATCAGACCCAAGCGTGTAGTGTCTGTCTCCATCGGGAGAACAGCTTATACCTGAATGTTGACGATTTGTGTATCGCCCGTCGGCGATACGCAAATCGCAAGATTCAGGTCCGCGCATTCCTCCTAATCCCTGCGCCTTCGGCGCGCCCCCTTTAACAAAAGGGGGCTTTTCTCCAGAGAGATGATCGAGGGCGGTCAGGCCGGGGTCGGATCCCTTTCCGAAGGAAAGGGCTCTGACCTCTCATCCGCGCCTAGCGTGGATCTACCGGCGGGATGGGCTCAGGCGCCGAAGCGCTCGTCGTCCATCGCCATCAGCGGCGCGGCACCGGCCTGGATCGCGGCAGCATGGCTGAGCGTACGCGGCAGCACCCGGGCGAAGTAGAAGCGCGCAGTCTCGCGCTTGCCCTGCGCGAATGCCTCGCCGTGCGCACTGGCGTCGGCGGCGGCGACACTGCGTGCCCACCAGTACGCCAGCACCACGTACCCGGAATAGAACAGGTAGTCGTAGCTGGCCGCACCCAGCTCGTCCGAGTTGCCGGCCGCGCGCTGCAGCACGTCCATGGTCAGCTTGCCCCATTCGGCGGCCTTGGCGCGCAGCGGGCCGATGAACTCGGCCAGCGCTTCGTTGCCCTCGTGTTCCCTGGCGAAGGCCTCGATCTCGGCCAGCATCAGCTTGAGGCCGGCCCCCTGGCTGGAGGCGGTCTTGCGGCCGATCAGGTCCAGCGCCTGGATGCCGGTGGTGCCTTCATACAGCGTGGTGATGCGTGCATCGCGCGCCAGCTGCTCCATCCCGTGTTCGCGGATGTAGCCGTGGCCACCGAAGCACTGCAGGGCGTTGTAGGTGTTCTCGATGCCCCATTCGGTCTGGCAGGCCTTGGAGATCGGGGTCAGGAAGCTCACCAGGGTGTCGGCGCGCTCACGCTCGGCAGCGTCGTCGGCGCGGTGGGCGATGTCGATCAGGGTGGCCGCGTGCAGGGCCAGCAGGCGGCTGCCTTCGACCAGTGACTTCACCGTCAGCAGCATGCGGCGCACGTCCGGGTGGACCAGGATCGGGTCGGCGGGCCTGTCCGGGAACTTCGCGCCGCTCAGGGCGCGTGACTGCAGGCGCTCACGGCTGTACTTGAGCGCGTTCTGATAGGCGCGTTCGGACAGGCCGATGCCCTGCAGGCCGACACCCAGACGCGCAGTGTTCATCATGGTGAACATTGCCTGCAGGCCCTTGTGTGGCTGGCCGACCAGATAGCCCTGCGCGCCGTCGAAGTTCATCACGCAGGTGACCGAGCCCTTGATGCCCATCTTGTGTTCGATGGAGCCGCAGCGCAGCGCGTTGCGCTCGCCGACGTTGCCCTCGCGGTCGACCTTGAACTTCGGGGTGACGAACAGCGAGATTCCCTTTGCGCCCGGAGGCGCGTCGGGCAGCTTGGCCAGCACCAGGTGCACGATGTTGCTGGTCAGGTCGTGCTCGCCGGCAGTGATGAAGATCTTGGTGCCGGTGATCGCGTAGCTGCCATCGTCGTTCGGCTCGGCCTTGGTCTTGAGCAGGCCCAGGTCGGTACCGCAGTGCGGTTCGGTCAGGCACATGGTGCCGGTCCAGCGGCCTTCGATCAGGGGCTTCAGGAAGGCGTCGTGCTGCCACGCTTCGCCGTGCTGCTTGAGCGCTTCAATGGCGCCGTGCGAGAGCAGCGGGAAATTGCCCCACGCCAGATTGGCAGCGTTGATCATTTCGTTCAGCGGCACGCCCAGGGTGTGCGGCAGGCCCTGGCCGCCCAGCTCCGGCGCGGCGGTCAGGCCGGTCCAGCCGCCATCGACGAACTGGTCATAGGCCTGCTTGAAGCCGGGCGGGGTGGTGACCTCGCCGGTGGCCTGGTCGAGCACGCAGCCGATTTCATCGCCCACGCTGTTGAGCGGAGCCAGCACGCTCGCGCTGAAACGGCCGGCTTCTTCCAGCACGGCATCGACCACGTCGGCGGTGGCGTCGGTGAAGCCCAGGCGGGCGAACAGCGGTTCGACCTTGAGCACGTCGTGCAGGGCGAAACGGAGGTCGGAAAGCGGGGCGGTGTAGCTGCTCATCGGATACGTCTCGATCAGGGACAGGGAGAACGGCGCGGTGCGCCGCGATGGAAAGCGGTGTTCAGCGCAGCACGCCCGGCAGGCCCGGCGCCTGGTTCAACGTGCTGCGGCTGCTGACGTCGAAGCTGCGCTGCTTCTTTTCCTGCGGCGTGGCTGTCACCGAGCCTTTCAGGCCATAGGCCAGGGTGCGGTTGCCGGCCAGCGCATCGGCCACCACCAAGCGTGCGGCCGAGCTGGGCACCAGGTCGACCGTGATGACGTCGGCGGAGGTGCCGCCGATGGAGATGCCGGGACGGGCCTGCAGGGTGCCGGCTTCGCTGTCGCCGACGCTCAGCGCCAAGGACACATCGTCGAACGTCATCGGCATCGAGCTGTAGTTCTGCAGGCGCAGCGCCACGGTCCAGTTGCCGTCGGCGCGGACGGTCAGCTGCTGCAGGCTGGCGGCCGGTTCCGAGACGCGCTTGACGATGCCGTCGCTGCAGGCGGCGAGGGCGAGGGTGCACAGGACGATCAAGACGGTACGGAAGCGGTGCAACATGGGCGCAAATCCTCTGAAGGGGGTGCGTTGGCGTAAGCATACTACGGCGTATGGTTCAGTGGATCGCCTGTGGCGATCCGCCGCAGAGGGTAGCGCGTGAAGATGGCGGCCGGGCACGCGCAGCGCCGGAGTGGGCGCGTTGCGCGCAGCCGCGCGGAGCGGCTCAGTCGGCCGGTGCGTCGCGTATCGGCGCCATCAGGCGCAGCGGTGCCAGGTCGTAGCCCATCGCCTCGGCCCTGGCCTTCAGCTGTTCAAACCGTGCGCGGTCCATCTCCGGCAGGCGCGACAGGATCCACAGGTACTTGCGGTCAGGGCCGCCGACCATTGCCCACTGGTACTCCGGATCCAGCGCCAGCACCCAGTAGTCGGCCCAGACCAGCGGCACCCAGCTCAGCCAGTCGGGGACGAAGCGCACCTGCAACTGGCCGGGATGTCCGGCCACCGGCCGGGCCACGCCTTCAGCCACCACGCGTTCGCCGTCGCCGTTGCGGCAGGCATTGGTGACGCTGATGCGGCCATCGCGGCGCAGTGCATAGTGTGCGGTGATGTCGCCGACGCAGCGCTTCTGGAACGACACGGGCAGGTGGGCGATCTCGTGCCATTGACCGGCATAGCGGTCGATGTCCAGGGCATCGACGGCACGCACGGGTTCGCTGGCGGTCGCGGACAGCGAAGCCAGCAGGAGGCAGGCGAACAGGGCAGGGCGCAGATGCATCGGCAGACTCCGGGCAGGACACTGGAGCGTAGGGGGCGTGCTGCGTGCCGGTGTGAATGTTTCGTCAACCGCCTGCATGGCGCGCCGGAAACAAAAAAAAGACCCGCATTTCTGCAGGTCTTCAAGCATGGTGGCCGAGGACGGAATCGAACCGCCGACACGGGGATTTTCAATCCCCTGCTCTACCAACTGAGCTACTCGGCCAGATTGTGCGGCAGACCGCGATCGACAGCGGTGGCCGGAAAAAAAAGACCTGCATTTCTGCAGGCCTTCGAACGTGGTGGCCGAGGACGGAATCGAACCGCCGACACGGGGATTTTCAATCCCCTGCTCTACCAACTGAGCTACTCGGCCACGTGTTTCGTTGCAGCGACGTCGCTGCCAAGGACGCGCATATTACGGAGGTCGGCTGTCTTCGGCAAGCATTTTGGAAAAAAACCTTCACATTGCCGTCTGCGCGGGCGCAAGTGGTTGATCCTGCGTCGTGTCGAGGTGGCGGCGCAGGTCGATGGCGGACGAGGCGGGTGGTCGCGGCGGCGGCGAGGATCGTCGCCTGCAGCGGAAATCAGCGGACCGCCCGCATCGGCAAACATGCAGGGGCAAGGCGTGCGGCCGCGGTTGCATCAGGCAGGCGATGGAACGCTGTTTTCGCCGCCGCATGCGCCGATCGTCGCGGCGTATTGTCGCCCCTCCTGTCCAATGCTGCCCGCAGCAGAGTCCATCCCATGGCTGATCAACCGACCACTACCCGCATCGTGCTTGCCTCGCGGCCGCAGGGCGCGCCGATCGCTGCCAATTTCCGCCTGGAGCAGTCGCCGCTGCCGGCGCCGGCAGCAGGACAGGTGCTGCTGCGCAACCGCTATCTGTCGCTGGATCCCTATATGCGCGGGCGCATGGACGAGGGACCCTCCTATGCGCCTCCCGTCGCCGTGGGTGCGGTGATGGAAGGGCAGACCGTCGCCGAAGTGCTGCAGTCGAATGCGGCCGGAATCGAGGTGGGCGCGCTGTTCCTGGCGCCGGGTGGATGGCAGACCCATGCGGTGCTGGATGCACAGGTGCTGGGGCGCCGGCTGGACCCGGCGGGCCTGCCTCTCAGCACGGCGCTGGGCGTGTATGGCATGCCGGGATTCACCGCGTATTCCAGCCTGCATGAAATCGCCCGGCTGCAGCCGGGCGAGACGCTGGTGGTCGCCGCTGCGACCGGGCCGGTGGGGGCAACCGTTGCCCAGCTGGCCAAACTGCAGGGCGCCCGCGTGGTCGCCATTGCCGGCGGCGATGGCAAGCGCGCCTACCTGCAGTCGCTTGGCGTGGATGTAGCGCTGGACCATCGCGCGGCTGATTTCGCCGCGCAGCTGCGCGCCGCCGTGCCGGACGGCATCGACGTCTACTTCGAGAATGTCGGCGGCCACGTACTCGACGCGGTGCTGCCACTGCTCAACGATTTCGCCCGCATTCCGGTCTGCGGCACCATCGCCACCTACAACGCGCGCGGCGTCGAGCATCCCGGGCCCGATCGCCTGCCGGCATTGTTCAGCCAGATCCTGCGGCAGCGGCTGACGGTGCGCGGCTTCATCGTGCACGACTTCAACCACCTGTGGCCGCAGTTCGAGCGCGAGATGGCGCACTGGCTGCGGGAAGGGCGCATCCAGTATCGCGAGGACGTGGTCGAAGGGCTGCAGAGCGCACCGGATGCCTTCTTCGGGCTGCTGCAGGGGCGCAACTTCGGCAAGCTGGTGGTGAAGCTGGACTGAGCCCTCGCCGGTGTCCGCAGGGCATGGCCCGGCGCTGCCACGGCGCGAGCCGGCCACGGTCGGCATCCACCGGTCCTGATGTGGCGGCATCAGCCGTTGGCGGCGTTCTCCCGGCGCAGGAGTTCGCGCTTGCGGGCCACACCCCAGGCATAGCCGGACAGATCGCCATCGCGGCGCACCACGCGATGGCATGGCACTGCCACCGCCAGTGGATTGCTGGCGCAGGCACGCGCGACCGCGCGGCTGGAGCGCGGCGCGCCGATGCGCGCGGCAATGTCGGCATACGATGCGGTCTGCCCCTGGGGAATCTGCTGCAGCGCCTGCCAGACGCGCTGCTGGAAGGCTGTGCCGCGGATGTCCAGTGGCAGTGTCGCGCCACGTGCCGGATCCTCGACCAGGCCGATCACCTGCGCCACCAGCTGCTCGTAGCCACTGTCAGCGCCGACCAGCTCCGCCTGGCGGAAGCGTTGCTGCAACGACTGCAGCAGCGTTTCCGGATCGTCGCCGAGCAGGATCGCCACCACGCCGATGCTGCTGCTGGCCACCAGTACGCTGCCCAGCGAGCTTTCGGCGATGGCGAAATGGATCACCTCACCGCGTCCACCGCTGCGCCATTTCCGCGGCGTCATTCCCAGCAGGCGCGGCGCGTTCTCGTAGAAGCGGCCGCTGGAGCCGAAGCCGGCGTCGTGGAAGGCATCGGTGATGCGCGCCTGCTGTTGCAGTCCTGTGCGCAGCCGATCGGCACGCAGGGCTGCCGCATACTGCTTCGGGGTCAATCCGGTGGCCTGCTTGAACAGGCGATGCAGCCGGGTCGGGCTGCAGCCCGCCAGTTCTGCAAGCTCCTGCAGCGAGGGTTCGTCGAGACGGGCCTGCAGGTGGCGGCAGACGCGTTCGACGCGGGCATCGGTGGTTGCGATGGCAGTGTCCATGCGTTGATTCTGGCACGTGCCCCGCTGGCGGAAACTCCGTTTCCTGCACGCGCCAGCAGGGCCCGGAAACGGAGTGTCAACGGGGCAGGGGCGCGACATCGTAGGGTCCACTTCACTGCCTGGACCCCGAACATGCGCCTGCACGACAAGATCGCCCTCATCACCGGTGCCAGTGCCGGCATCGGCCGCGCCTGCGCGCTGCGTTTCGCCGCCGAGGGCGCAAGGCTGGTGCTCAACGCGCGGCAGCCGGAGCCGTTGCAGGCGCTGGCCGATCAGATCCGTGCTGCCGGGGGCGAGGTGGTGGTGCATTCCGCCGATGTCGCCCGGCCGGACACTGCACAGGTGCTGGTCGACCTGGCGCAGCGGGCCTTCGGAGGCCTGGACATCGCGATCAACAACGCCGGGATGCTGGGGCCGGGCGTGCCCGCTGCGGAGTTTCCGGTAGACGCCTGGAGGCAGGTGATGGCCACCAACCTCGATGCAGCCTTCCACGCCGCGCGTGCGCAGTTGCCGGCCCTGCTGGCGCGGGGCGGCGGCTCGCTGGTGTTCGTCGGCACCATCGTCGGCCATACCGTCGGCTTGCCCGGCATGGCCGCCTACGCCTCGAGCAAGGCCGGGCTGATCGGCCTGAGCCAGGTGATCGCCGCCGAGTACGGCGCACGGGGCGTGCGTTGCAACGTGCTGCTGCCCGGTGGCACCGACACCGAGATGGGCCGGCAGGCTGCCCCCGACGAGGATGCGCTGGACTTCGTGCGGTCGCTGCATGCGCTCAAGCGTCTGGCCGGGCCGGAAGAGATCGCCAACGCTGCGCTGTTCCTGGCCAGTGATGAAGGCAGCTTCGTGACCGGCAGTGCGATGCGCGTGGACGGCGGGGTATCCATCAATCGCACCTGAGCGGACGGCAGGCGGCTGCACATGGCGTTCGCGCCGGAATGACCCGTCCGTTACCCGGCGACCTCTAGCGTGGCATCAGCGTCGGCCTCCGCCGGCGGCGGAGCCACGCATGAGCAGACACGAAAAGGACACGCCCGATCCACGTCAGGGGGTGCAGGAAAGCCGCCAGGACCGGAAGCAGGACGACGTCGCCAAGCAGCGTCCGGGACAGCGCGACCAGCAGGTACGTGACACCCACTCGCGCAGTCCACGGCGCAAGGATGGGGGGCAGGAGCCTGCCTGAAGCGTGATTGCTTCAGGCGCCGTCGGCCCGGGTCAGCGGCTGCCCGATGCTGGGTGTGTCGCCACCGGGATCGGTCATGCGCAAGGCGCGGATCCCATCGACCCGGTCGCCCGGGGCGTGCAACGAAAAAGGCCGGACCCTGGGTGTCAGGAGTTCCGGCCTTTTTCATGCCCTGGTGGGCTGTAGGTGGTGGAGCCAAGGAGGATCGAACTCCTGACCTCGTCATTGCGAACGACGCGCTCTCCCAGCTGAGCTATGGCCCCGTAGTGCGCCGTCATTGTATCGCTGGCGGTCGGCCTTGCCAAGCAACGCGCCCGACCGTGGCCAGAGGCGACTGTGCCGAGTCCGCCGGCTTTCGTGCGATTCCGCTGCGCGAAACGAAATCGTAACAATTTGGAGGATAATCCCCAGTCTGCGCAGCAGTTCCCTTTCTCGCCGCCCGGCCCGCGCAGGCCGCCCGGACGTCTCCTCAGAGCTTTCGATGCCTTCCCATACCGATTCCCGCCGTCTGTCGGGCATGTCGTCTTCCCTCGTTTCCTTCCGTCGCCATCCGCTCGCGCTGGCCTGCGCAGGCCTGGCGCTGGTCGGCAGCTTCGGCGCCGCGGCGCAGGACAGTGCGCCGACCCCCACCGGGCTGGATACCATCACCGTGACCGCCGAACACCGTGAGCAGAATCTGCAGGAGGTGCCGGTGTCGGTGGGCGTCGTGCAGGGCGAGCGCATGCGCGACTTCACCGCCGGCGGTGACGACACCCTGCTGGCGCTGTCCGGCCGCGTGCCGAGCCTGTATGCGGAAACCACCACCGGTCGCATCTTCCCGCGCTTCTACATCCGCGGGCTGGGCAACATCGATTTCTATCTGGGTGCTTCCCAGCCGGTGTCGATCATCCAGGATGACGTGGTGCTGGAGCACGTGGTGCTCAAGTCCAATCCGGTCTACGACGTGGACCAGGTGGAAGTGCTGCGCGGCCCGCAGGGTTCGCTGTTCGGCCGCAACACCACGGCCGGCATCGTCAAGTTCGACACGCTCAAGCCGACGCAGGACTACACCGGTCGCGTCAGCGCCAGCTACGCCAGTTACAACAGCGTGTCGATCGATGGCGGTTTCGGCGGTCCGATCAACGATATCGCCTCGTTCCGTGTGTCGGCCCTGTACCAGCATCGCGACGACTATGTCGACAACACCTACAGCGGCCCGAGTGCGGACGGCACCGTCAGCCCGAAGAAGAACGCCATGGGTGGTTTCGATGACCGCAACGTCCGCGCCCAGCTGCTGCTGGCGCCGAGCGAGCAGTTCTCGATCCTGGCCTCGGCACACGCGCGCGATTACGAAGGCACCTCGACCCTGTTCCTGCGCGGTGCGCTGACCAAGGGTTCCAACCGCACCGACGTGCCGCGCGACCAGGTCGCCTACGACGAAGCCGACAACAACCCGCAGGCCTACAAGACCTACGGTGGCTCGGTGAAGGCGCGCTACGACTTCGGCGCGATCGACTTCACTTCGATCACCGCGTATGAAACCACCTCCGGTTACAGCCGTGGCGATACCGATGGCGGTGCTGCGGTGAACTATCCGGTCAACGGCGTGCCGAATGGCTACGGCCAGTCGATGGGCCGGATCCGCGACCTCGACCAGTGGACCCAGGAATTCCGTCTGGCCAGCCATGACGACAGCGCGTTGCAGTGGCAGGCCGGCGCGTTCTATTTCAACGGCAGCGACACCACCGACTTCTACCAGCGTGCCTGGTTCCTGCAGGGTGCTGCGCGCAATCCGAACAACTGGGTACGCCTGCGCAACAAGAACACCTCCTGGGCCGGTTTCGGCCAGCTCAGCTACGCCTTCACCGACAGGTTCACGGTCACCGCCGGCCTGCGCCAGACCCGCGACGAGAAGCACACCCGGCTGCTGAAGACCGCCGATACCGCTGCCGGAGTGGTGACCTACAAGGGCCGTACCGACGTCAGGATGTCCGATACCACGCCCAGCTGGGACCTGAGTGCGATGTACCAGATCACGCCGGACGTCAGCGTCTATGCGAAGGTGGCGCGCGGTTTCCGCGGGCCGACCATCCAGGGCCGTTCGGCTGTGTTCAATGCCGACTTCACCACCGCCGACTCGGAGACCATCCTGTCCTGGGAGGCCGGCGTGAAGAGCAGCCTGTGGGACAACCGCCTGCGCCTGAACGCCACCGCGTTCACCTACACCGTCAACGATATCCAGCTCAACGGTAACGATTCGGACGGCAACGGCGTGCTGTTCAACGCAGACAAGGCCAAGGCGTATGGTTTCGAAGCGGACATGGAACTGCGTCCGGTTCCCAACCTGACCCTGAGCGCCGGCGTCAGCCTGCTGCACAGCGAAATCAAGGACAAGCGCGTGTACGCGCAGGTCTGCGGCCTGAATGGCCAGGTGGTGTGCACGGTGGATGATCCGACCATCAAGGTGGGGGCGAACACCTTCGCGCAGATCGACGGCAACCCGTTGCCGAACGCACCGAAGTACAACGTCAACCTGGCCGCACGCTACGATTTCCCGGTCAGCGACGCCGCCACCATGTTCGTGTCCACTGACTGGAACAAGCAGGGCTACACCAGCTTCGTGCTGTATGACAGCAAGGAGTTCAACTCCAAGGGGGACTTCGAGGGCGGCCTGAAGATCGGCTACTCCGGCAACTACGGTGCCTATGAAGTCGCGCTGTTCGCACGCAACATCACCAACGAGAAGAACCTCAAGGGCGTGATCGAGAACTACATGGCCGCGGTGTACAACGAGCCGCGTACCGTGGGTGTGTCGCTGAACATGAACTGGTAATCGAACGGTTGCGGGAAGGGGCGGCCCGGTGATCCTGGCCGCCCTTTCCGTTGCTGCAGCGGGCTGTCAGCGCACCGGCAACAATGGCTGCAGGCGCGATTCCAGCGCCTGCTGGCGCCAGCCGGCCAGCGCCGACGGCCACTGGCGGTGCTCCAGATAGCTTTCCAGATGCTTGCGCGAGGCCAGCACGCCGTCCGCCAGGCCCAGTTCGCGGCTGCATTCGGCCACGGCGTCCTGCATTTTCTTCAGCGTCTTCTTGCTGCTGTCGGTGGGCTGGCTTGCCAGCGGCGCGTCCTGCTCATCGGCCAGCGGAGTGTCCAGAGCCTGCCACACGGCGGCCGTCAGCTTGCGCGGCGCCTTCGGGAACGGCTCGAACAGCTTGGCGAGTGCGTCGACATCGGCCGGTGGCGAGCGCGCCAGCAGGGCGGCAAGTTCGTTGTCCAGGATCCAGCTCCGAGGCCGGTCACTCTGGCGAGCCTGTACATCGCGCCAGCGCAGCAGCCGCAGCAGGCGTCGCTGTGCTTCGGCATCGAGGAACTGGGCCGAACGCATGGACAGGTGCGGCCAGCGGTCTTCATCGTTGGCGACGCTGGCCAGCAGGCGCTCCGCGTCGTCGTGCAGCCACTGCTGGCGTCCCAGCGCCTGCAGTCTCGCGTCGATCGCGTCATGCAGCGCGAACAGGTGCTCGACGTCATCGGCGGCATACTGCAGCTGCGACTCGGAGAGCGGGCGGCGCATCCAGTCCGAGCGGGTCTCGCCCTTGGCCAGGGTCACGCCGGTGATCTCCTGCACCAGCTTCTGGTAGCCCATGCCGGCACCGATGCCGGCCAGCGCCGCGCCGATCTGGGTATCGAACAGCGGTCGTGGCAGCACGCCGCAGGTCCATTTGAAGGCCACCAGATCCTCGCTGGCGCTGTGCATCACCTTGATGATCGACGTATCGGTCAGCCAGGGGGCCAGTGCTTCGGGCATGCCGGGAATCAGCGGGTCGATCAGCAGGATGTCCTCGTCGACCGCCATCTGCACCAGCGCCAGTTGCGGCCAGAAGGTGCGTTCACGGATGAATTCGGTGTCCAGACCGATGCGGGTGGGACGCTGCTGGTAGTACGCATCCAGCTCGGCGGGGGTGGTGATCCAGATTGCCACGGGTCAGGGCCTGCTACTCGGGTTTGCTCAGGCAGGGGAGAATAGCCTAACGTCGGTCCGCGTCCGTGCCGAAGGAGGCTCTGCTTGCGTTTTCCGCTGTCGTCCGCGCTGTGCGCCAGCCTGGCCCTGGCTCTGGTCGCCTGCACGCCGTCGCCGCCGACACCGGCAGGCAAGGCCGGAGAGGGTACCGGCCGGGCTGCACCGCCACCGGCGCCGGAGGATCGGCCGCCGGTGCAGGGCAGTGTGACCATCGCAGGTGAGGATGCCGCCGAAGACGTGCAGCAGTGGACGCCGCCCCGTGTCGATCGGGAGGGGCGCAGCCTGGCGCAGCTGCGGAGGGCCGCCGAGCAGGCGTTCGCCCAGGATCGGCTGTACGAGGATGGCGATGCCGCCATCCCGCTGTGGCTGGCGGTGCAGCAGGAGGTGCCTGATGACCGCCAGGCCCGTGCTGGCCTGCAGCGTGCCCGCCAGCGCCTGCTGCAGCAGACCGACGCCTTGCTGGTACGGCCGCTGCAGCAGCGCGAGGCGCTGGCCGAAGCGGGACGCCAGGCGCTGGTGTTGCTGACCCTGGCCCCTGACGATGAAAAGGTCCGTGCCCTGCAGGCGCGGGTGGAGACCGCGCAACGCGTGGTGGCCTACAACCGGGCCGGCGAGGAGGACCTGCGCGCGGACCGGATCGGCGAGGACGGTGACGGCGCGATCGGCAGTTTCCGCGAGGCGTTGGCGCTCGACGAGGGCAACCGCCGCGCACGCCAGGGCCTTGCCGCAGCGGAGAGCGGCCTGATCCGGCGCGCTGAGGAGGCCGCCCGCCGCCGTGACTTCGCCAGTGCCGGCACCTGGCTGGCCGAAGCCAGCAAGGTCCGTGATTCCTCGCCGACCATCGCCGACGCCTTCGAGCGCATCGAGCAGATCCGGGCCGACACCCTGGCGCAGCTGCGCGACGAGGGCCTGCGCGACCTGGCGACGCCGCAGGGCCTGAAACCTGCACGCGAGAAGCTGGCCGAAGCACTGCGCATCGCGCTGCCCGGCGACGCGGTCGTGGCGCAGCTTCGCGAGCGCATCGATCTGGCAACCCATTACGGCAGCTTCCGTCCCGGCCAGGTGTTCAGCGACGCGATGCGCGATGGGGGGCGTGGCCCGCAGATGGTGGTGGTGCCGCATGGCGGCTTCCAGATGGGCGCAGGGGATAGCGAGCCCGGCGCCACCGATGCCGAGCGCCCTTCGCATTACGTGCGATTTGACCGCGGTTTCGCGATGGCCATCACCGAGGTGACCGTCAGCGATTTCGAGCGCTACGTCAAAGCCACCAATGCCCGTCCACGCGCGACCCGTCGCGGTCATTCGGTGGTCTATGACGAGCGCAGCGGCAACTTCATCCGCCGCAGCGGCGTTGACTGGCGCTCGGATTACGACGGCGCACGCGCGCTGGGCAACGCGCCGGTGATGCATGTGAGCGTGCGCGACGCGGAAAACTATGCCGCGTGGCTGTCCGAGCAGACCGGCTACAGCTACCGGCTGCCCAGCGAGGCAGAGTTCGAGTATGCGCTGCGCGCCGGCAGCAGCGGCCGCTATCCCTGGGGCGACGCAGGCACGCCCCCGCCGGGCAGCGGCAACTTCACCGGCAGCAAGGATGTCTCGCCGTCCGGCCGGCATTGGCACAACGCGTTCATCGGCTATGGCGATGGCTGGTGGGGCCCGGCGCCGGTGGCGAACTTCCGGGCCAACGCGTTCGGCCTGCACGACATGGCCGGAAATCTCAGCGAATGGGTGGCCGACTGCTGGCATTCCAGCTACCGGCGTGCGCCCTCCGACGGCGTGGCCTGGTTCAACCCGGGCTGCCGGGCGCGGGTGATCCGCGGAGGCAACTGGGCGAACTCTCCCGAACAGACCCGGGCGGCCTGGCGGCAATCGCAGGACTCGGACACCACCAATGCCCGCATCGGGTTCCGCCTGGTGCGCGGCATCTGAGCGGCCGGCTTCACCCGGCGCGGGCTCCGGCACACTAAGATTGCGCCGTACCCGCCGGCCGGCGGGGCCAGCTGGAAGACCACCGCATGCGCAACGATCCATTTTCCCGCTCGCCGCAGGGCCCGCAGCGGCGTGGCCTGTTCGGCAACATCCGCTGGTGGGTGCTGCTGCTGGCGGCGGGTTACGCGGCCTTTTACTGGTTTTCGAACCGGACGGTCGATCCCTATACCGGCGAGAAGGTCATGATCGACAGCAGCCTGGATGCCCAGCAGGAAACCGCGCTGGGCCTGCAGGCCTACCAGCAGATCCTGGCGCAGGAGCGGCCACTGGACCCGAACGCGCAGATCTCGCGTGATGTGCGTGCGATTGCCGAGCGGTTGATCGCCAAGGTCGATGTGGTGGAGACCGCATTGGCGCGGGAGCATGGCGTGGAGCCGGCCCATTTCGCGCGCAGCTTCCAGTGGGAGGTGAACGTGATCCCCTCCGAGCAGGCCAATGCCTTCTGCCTGCCGGGCGGGAAGATGGCGGTCTACACCGGCCTTGTGCCGGTGGCGCGGACCAAGGATGCGATGGCGGTGGTGATGGGGCATGAGATCGCCCATGCGCTGCTGCGCCATGGTGCGCAGCGCATGGCGCAGCAGAAGCTGACCCAGATCGGGCAGATGGCCGGGGCTGCCAGCGGCATGGATGCGCAGCAGCAGCAGATGGTGATGTCGGCGATGGGGTATGGCTATCTGCTGCCCTATGCGCGCAGCCACGAGACCCAGGCCGATGAGGTGGGGCTGATGCTGGCTGCGGCTGCCTGTTTCGATCCGCGCGAAGCGGTGCCGCTGTGGCAGCGGATGGGCCAGGCCAGTGGTGGTCAGTCGCCGCCGGAGTTTGCCTCCACCCATCCCAACCCGGGAACCCGGATCCAGAATCTGCAGGCACTGATGCCGAAGGCGCTGGAGTACCGGAAGCAGTTCTGCGAGGCGGCCAGGTAGGAAGGCGCACGCCGGGCTGCGCCTTGGCCGCCCTCCATTACCTGACCGAGGTGACCTGCACGTCGATGACGCCGTCGCCCACGCGTGCCTGCAGTGCGTCGCCGGGCTGGACCTGTTCAACCTGTCGTACCAGTGCACCATCATCGGCACGGGTCACGATGCTGTAACCGCGTGCCACTGTGGCCAATGGACTGACCGCTTCCAGGGACCGGGCCAGGCCGCGCAGGCGAAGCGCATCACGTTGCAGCAGCCGCTGCATCGCTGCGTGGGGGCGTCCGCGCAGGGCCGACAGGCGACGCTGCATCGCATCCAGCTGGCGCTGCGGATGATGGCCACGCAGCACCGCGGCGGCATGGCGCAGACGCGCGGCACGGCGCTCCTGCTGCTGGTTGAAGGCCGCGTGCAGGCGCCGGCCCAGCTCCAGCTGACGGCGCCGCAACAGGTCCAGCCGGGCCTGCGGGCTCTGCGCATTCAATCGCAACAGCGCACGGTCGGCGCGCTGCATCGCCTGTCCTACCGCGTGGCGCTGCAGCTGTACCAGGCGCGCCGCATTGCGGCGCAGGCGCAGGGCCAGATCACGCTGGTCGGGGACCAGCAGCTCGGCCGCCACCGAAGGTGTCGGCGCGCGCAGGTCGGCGGCAAAATCACTCAGGCTGAAGTCGGTCTCGTGGCCGACGGCCGACACGACCGGCGTATCGCTGGCGGCGATCGCGCGCGCCAGCGCTTCGTCGTTGAATGCCCATAGATCTTCCAGTGAACCGCCGCCGCGGGTCAGCAGTATCACGTCGTAGCGACCACTGGCATCGGCTGCCTGCAGCAGGCGGGTGATCTGCGCGGCGGCGCTGGAGCCCTGCACCAGGGTCGGCAGCAGGTCCACCTCCAGCAGCGGGAAACGGCGGCCCAGTACGCTCAGCACATCGCGCACGGCGGCGCCGGTCGGCGAGGTGATCACCGCCAGCCGCCGCACATGCGCGGGCAGCGCCCGCTTGCGTGCAGGATCGAACAGGCCTTCCGCGTCCAGGCGCGCCTTCAGCTCCTCGAACGCCCGCCGCAGCGCGCCTTCACCGGCTTCCTCCATGTGGTCGAGCACCATCTGGTACTCGCCGCGTGCGTCGTACAGGGTCACCCGGCCACGCACCAGCACGCGCATGCCCTCGCGCGGTACGAACTTCAGGTACTGCGCCTTCATCCGGAACATCGCCGCGCGCAGCTGTGCGCGTGCGTCCTTCAGGGTGAAGTACAGGTGCCCGGAGGCAGGGCGGGCCACGCTGCCCAGTTCGGCTTCGACCCAGATCGCCGGGAAGCTGCCTTCCAGCAGGTCGCGCGCCAGGGTGTTGAGCTGGCTGGGAGTGAGAATGTCGTTGTTGCGTGGCTGCATGGTTACGGCGCGCTGCGGGTGGAGCGGGCACTCAGGATCGCACGTTGGCGCGCGCCGGGCACGCCCGGCTCAGGTCGTGCGGTGCTGTGCCAGCGCCCACTGCACGTGCTCGCGCACCAGCGGCGAGGGATCATCGATACGGGTCTGCAGTGCGGCCAGGGTCTGCGGCGCTGTCGGCGCGTTGCCCAGTGCCACGGCGATGTTGCGCAGCCAGCGCTCATGGCCGCTGCGACGGATCGGGCTGCCTTCGGTGCGGCGCAGGAATTCCGCCTCGTCCCAGGCGAACAGCTGATCCAGGCGCGCGGTGTCCAGGTTGTTGCGTGCGCGGAAATCGGCTTCATCGGTCCGCTTGGCAAACTTGTTCCACGGGCAGACCAGCTGGCAGTCGTCGCAGCCGTAGATGCGATTGCCGATCAGCGGCCGCATGTCCTCGGGGATCGCGCCGTCATGCTCGATGGTCAGATAGGAAATGCAGCGGCGCGCATCCAGCCGTTGCGGGCCGGTGATGGCGCGCGTGGGACAGATGTCGATGCAGCGCGTGCAGGTACCGCAGTGGGCAGTGGCGGGCGCGTCGACCGGCAAGGGCAGGTCGATGTAGATCTCACCGATGAAGAACCATGAGCCGCCCTGGCGATCGATCAGGCAGGTGTGCTTGCCGATCCAGCCGAGCCCGGCGTTGCGGGCCAGGGCCCGTTCCAGCACCGGTGCCGAATCGACGAAAACGCGGTAGCCCAGCGGCGCGACTTCATCGTTGATCTGCGCAGCGAGCTTCTGCAGGCGGTTGCGCATCAGCTTGTGGTAATCGCGTCCCAGCGCGTAGCGCGCCACATAGGCGCGGCCGGGATCGGCCAGGGTCGCCCACGCTTCGGTATCGTCGCGGTGGCTGTAGTCCATGCCCACGGAAATGACCCGCACCGTGCCCGGCAGCAGTTCGGCCGGGCGTGCGCGCAGCGTGCCGTGGCGTGCCATCCAGTCCATGGTGCCGTACAGGCCCTGGCCCAGCCAGTCGGCCAGATGTGCCTCGTCTTCGCCCAGCTCGATGCCGGCAATGCCGCAGCGCTGGAAACCGTGCGCACGGGCCAGTTCGCGGATGCGCTGCACGGCCTGGACCGGGTCGGCTGGGGCAGGGGCGGGGACGGAGGACATGTGCACCAGTATAAAATCCCGGCATGCCCGATCTCTCTCTTCTGTTCGACACCGCTGCTGCGCGCGCGCTGGACGCCCGCGCGTCGGCGCTTGCCGGTGATGGTGGCTGGAGCCTGATGGCGCAGGCCGGCCTGGCGGGCTGGCAGTGCCTGCTGCAGCAATGGCCGGATGCCCGCAGTCTGTATGTGGTGGCTGGCGCCGGTAACAACGGCGGCGATGGCTACGTACTGGCGACCCACGCGCTGCAGGCGGGCCGTCAGGTGCAGGTGATCACCCTGCCGGGCAGGCTGCCCGCCACGCCGCTGGCGCAGCAGGCAGCGGCGGCGTTCGCGGCCGCCGGCGGCAGCAGCATCGAATTCGACGGCCAGCTGCCGGTCGCCGACGTCGGCGTGGATGCGCTGTTCGGTCTTGGCCTGGATCGGGCCCCGGCCGGCATGGCGCAGGCGCTGATCGAAGCACTCAACGCCTCTCCGGCGCCGGTGCTGGCCCTGGATGTACCCAGCGGTGTCGATGCCGATCAGGGCGGCGTGCCCGGCGTGGCGGTGCGCGCGGCGGTCACCCTGCAGTTCATTGTCTGCCACCGGGGCCTGTACACCGGCGAGGCGCTGGATCATGTCGGCCAGCGTCGGCTGGCGCCGTTGGACCTGCCGGAGGCGGCGCGGGAAGGCATCGCGGCCAGTGCGGAGCGCTGGGTCGGCGACCGTCTGCGGACGCTGCTGCCGCCGCGCCGGGCCAATACCCACAAGGGCGAGTCCGGGCATGTGCTGTGTGTGGGCGGCAACCACGGCAGTGGCGGCGCAGCGGTGATGGCGGCCGAGGCCGCACTGCGTGCCGGTGCCGGACTGCTCAGTGTCGGAACCCGTCGTGAGCACGTGGGTGCGATGCTTGCGCGCCTGCCCGAGGCGATGGCGCATGCGCTGGAAGATGGCGCGGCGTTGCCTGCGCTGCTGGACCGCGCACGGGTCGTTGCGATCGGGCCGGGCCTTGGCCAGGACGACTGGGCACGCGCGCTGCATGCCAGCGTGCTCGCCTGCGGTCGTCCGCTGGTGATCGACGCCGATGCCCTGAATCTGCTGGCGCAGAACCCGCACGCGGTACCTGACGCCATCCTGACGCCGCATCCGGGAGAGGCTGCACGCCTGCTGGGCTGCAGTACTGCCGAGGTGCAGGCCGATCGCTTCGGCAGCGCGCAGGCGCTGGCCGAGCGCTATCACGCCACCGTGGTGCTGAAGGGGGCCGGCAGCGTGGTCGCGGCACCTGCGCGGCTGCCGCGGCTGATCGCGGCCGGCAACCCGGGCATGGCGGTCGGGGGCATGGGAGATCTGCTGACCGGCGTCATCGCTGGACTGCGTGCGCAGGGATTGGGCGCATTCGATGCCGCAGCAGGCGGCGCCCTGCTGCACGCACTTGCCGGCGACGCCGCTGCCATCGACGGCGCGCGTGGCCTGCTTCCCACCGACCTGCTGGCGCCCCTGCGGCGGCTGGCCAATCCTGAAGGCTCCCCATGACCGAATTCTTCCTTGCCGATAGCGACGCCACCGAACGTCTCGGGCAGTGGCTGGCGGCCACGCGACCGCCGCAGGCGTTGATCGAACTGCGCGGCGACCTCGGCGCCGGCAAATCCACCACCGCGCGTGCGCTGCTGCGTGCGCTGGGCGTGCAGGGGGCGATCCGCAGCCCGACCTACACCCTGGTCGAGCGCTATCCGCTGGCCAGTGGTGGCGAAGCGTGGCATCTGGACCTGTACCGCATCGGCCAGGCCGGGGAGCTGGATTTCCTGGGCCTGGACGAGGGCAGTGCGGTGCTGTGGCTGGTCGAGTGGCCGGAACGGGGGGCGGGCGCGTTGCCGCCGACGGACCTGGTCGTGTCGCTGGAGATCGAGGGCCAGGGGCGTCGGGCGCGTCTCAGTGGGCTCAGCGACGCCGGCCGGGAATGGCTGCAGCGGCTGGCCGAAGGTGGAGACTTGCGGCCTGTTTCTGTCGCCTGACGAGAACAAAGGCCGGCAGGTTACGGATTATTAAGGAAAAAGGTATTGCATTCCGTTCAGCGCGGTGATTGAATCCTGAGCCATGCGCCTGGGGAACCGTCTCATCGCCATCTGTGCCGCCGTCGGACTGGGTCTGGCGAGCCTTGGTGCGTGGGCGGGTGAAGTCCGCCAGGTACAGCTGAATACAGGCTCCACCGGCACCCGCGCGGAAATCTCGCTGGTCGGCAGTGGCGGCTACAAGACGCTGTCGCTGGCCAACCCGAACCGGCTGGTGGTCGATTTCCCGGACTCCACTGCCGTGCGCAACCTGAAGATGCCGGCCGCGCAGGGCGTGGTGACGGCAGTGCGCACCGGACAACCGGTTCCGGGCACCTTCCGCGTTGTTTTCGATCTTGCGGAGTCCGTGGCGCCGTTCCGCCCGCAGATGCAGCGCGAAGGAGAGGCGTCGAAGCTGGTGATCGAATGGCCGGGCGACAGCCCGGGCGTGGCCGCTGCGGCGCCGGCTCCGGTTGCCACGACGACGCAGACGACGGCACCCGGCGTGCAGACGCGCAGCGACGCCGCCCGCGCTACCGCTTTGTTGACCGCGCAGGTGCAGCAGCAGGCCAGTGCCACGGCTGCCGCCCCGGCCGCACCCACGCCGGCGCCGTCCACCGCGCCGGTGCAGGTAGCCGCTGCGGGCACCAGCGCCAGCAGCACCCCGCCGGCATCGTCGCCGGCGGCGATCCTGGCCGGACAGCGCACCGCTGCGGTGGTGAGCAATCCTCCGGCGCCGGCACCGGTACCGGCATCGCCGCCGGCCGAACCGCCGCGCCCAGCGATGCCCAGCGACGCTTCGCGCATCCGCATGCAGCCCGGCATGCGGCACCTGGTGGTGGCGATCGATCCCGGCCACGGCGGCCAGGACCCGGGCGCGATCGGCCCCACCGGCAAGCGCGAGAAGGACGTCACCCTGGCGGTGGCGCGTGAGCTGGCCCGCCAGGTCAATGCCACGCCGGGGCTGAAGGCCTATCTGACCCGCGACAGCGACGTGTTCATCCCGCTGCCGATGCGCGCGCAGAAGGCCCGCGCGAACAAGGCCGACATCTTCATCTCGATCCACGCGGACGCCGCCGAGAACCGCTCGGCGACCGGTTCGTCGGTGTACGTGCTGTCCACCAAGGGTGCCTCGTCGCAGCGTGCACGCTGGCTGGCGGACAAGGAAAACGCCGCCGATCTGGTCGGTGGCGTGCGCCTGCAGCAGACCGAAGGCACGCTGGCCAATGTTCTGCTCGATCTGGCGCAGAGCGGTTACATGAAGGCGTCCGAAGATGCGGCCGGTCATGTACTGGGCGGATTGAAGCGGATCGGCAACAACCACAAGCCGAACATCGAGCGCGCCAACTTCGCGGTGCTGCGCACCTCGGACATGCCGGCGATGCTGGTGGAAACCGCCTTCATCTCCAATCCGGACGAGGAGCGTCGCCTGATCGACCCGGGCTACCAGCGCAAGATCGCGGGTGCGGTGCTCGATGGCGTGCATACGTTCTTCAGCCGGCAGCCGCCACCGGGGACGCTCTATGCGGCCCGTGCGCAGGCCGAGATCGACGCGGCCGCCACCATGGCCGGCGGCAGCAAGTAGGCCGCACCGCGTTGGACCGGCCATGCCCGGAGGGCATGGCGCATCATCGGCATCGTGCAGGTGACCGGGCTCGACTCTCCACGCGGTACCTCCGCTATCATCGGCGCATGAAGTCTGCTGCCCACATTGCCCCATGAGCGCGCCCGGCCCGCGCCCGATCCGGCCTTTGCCGGACATCCTGATCAACCAGATCGCCGCCGGCGAGGTGGTCGAGCGTCCCGCGTCGGTGGTCAAGGAGCTGGTCGAGAACGCGATCGATGCCGGCGCCAGCCGTGTCGACATCGACCTGGAAGAAGGCGGCGTGCGCCTGATCCGCATCCGCGACAACGGCAGTGGCATCGCAGCGGAGCAGCTGCCGTTGGCCGTCTCGCGGCACGCCACCAGCAAGATCGCCAATCTGGACGATCTGGAGTCGGTGGCCACGCTCGGGTTCCGCGGCGAAGCGCTGCCGTCGATCGCGTCGGTCAGTCGTTTCACCCTGGCGTCGCGCCGCGCGGATGACGAGCACGGTTCGGCGCTGCAGATCGATGGTGGCAAGATCGGCGAGGTCACGCCGCGCGCGCACGCACCGGGTACTACGGTGGAAGTGCGCGAGCTGTTCTACAACGTGCCCGCGCGACGCAAGTTCCTGCGCGCCGAGCGCACCGAACTGGGGCACATCGAAGAATGGCTGCGCTCGCTGGCGCTGGCGCGGCCGGACGTCGAGCTGCGGGTCTCGCACAATGGCAAGGCATCACGCCGCTACAAGCCGGGTGACCTGTATTCGGACGCGCGCCTGTCCGAGACACTGGGCGATGACTTCGCGCTGCAGGCGGTGCGTGTGGATCACAGCGGCGCGGGCCTGCGCCTGCACGGCTGGATCGCGCAGCCGCATTATTCGCGGGCCAGTACCGACCAGCAGTACCTGTACGTCAACGGCCGCTCGGTACGCGACCGCAGCGTTGCCCACGCGGTGAAGATGGCCTACGGCGATGTGCTGTTCCATGGCCGGCAGCCGGCCTACGTGCTGTTCCTGGAACTTGACCCCACGCGCGTCGACGTCAACGTGCATCCGGCCAAGCACGAAGTACGTTTCCGTGATGCGCGGCTGGTCCATGATTTCGTCTACCGCACGCTGAAGGACGCGCTGGCCGATACCCGGGCCGGCGTGTCGGCGCAGGAGATCGGTGCAGGTGCCGGGCAGGCGGCGGATGCGGGGGCAGCAGCGGCGGCATCGACCGTGGGCGCGTCCGGATTCGGTCTGGTCCGTGGTCCTGCTCCGGGGTCGGGCGGCGGTGGCGGATACCAGGGATGGCGCCCGCAGCAGCCGCTGGGCCTGCAGGTTGCCGATGCGCCGGCCGCCTACGCCGCGCTCTATGCCACGCCTGCTGCAGGCGAAGGCGGCACCGCGCAGCCTGCGATGCCAAGCGGAAGCGGCCTGCCGGACACCCGTGCCGACGCGGGCGTGCCGCCCCTGGGCTATGCGATCGCGCAGCTGCACGGCATCTACATCCTGGCCGAGAATGCCGAAGGCCTGATCGTGGTCGACATGCATGCGGCGCACGAGCGCATCGGCTATGAGCGGTTGAAGAACGCGCACGATGGTATCGGCCTGCAGTCGCAGCCGTTGCTCGTGCCGATCACGCTGGCGGTGGGCGAACGCGAAGCGGATACCGCAGAGAGCGAGGCCGCGACGCTGGCCGCGCTTGGTTTCGAGGTGACGCGCGCCGGCCCGGGCTCGCTGCATGTGCGCAGCATTCCCGCGCTGCTGGCCCACGCCGAGCCGGAGGGGCTGCTGCGCGACGTGCTGACCGACCTGCGTGAGCACGGCCAGAGCCGCCGCGTAGCGAGCGCGCGCGACGAACTGCTGTCGACCATGGCCTGCCATGGCGCCGTGCGTGCCAATCGCCGGCTGACGGTGCCGGAAATGAACGCCCTGCTGCGCGACATGGAGATCACCGAGCGATCCGGCCAGTGCAACCACGGCCGGCCGACCTGGGCCCGTTTTTCGCTGGCGGAGATCGACCGCTGGTTCCTGCGCGGACGTTGAGGGGAGCATCGATGGCGTATCGGGGAGTGGGCGGCCTGCTGGCTGTCTTGTTGCTGGCAGCCTGCAGCCCGGCGCCGCCGCCGGCGCCTGCGGTGGTGGAAGACCCGGCATACGCCGCCGCGCAGCAGCAATGGCGCGTGGCGCGTTATCAGGATCTGACCCGGCCTGATGGCTGGACGGCGCTGGTCGGTCTGCACTGGCTGCAGAACAGATCGCACTTCGTTGGCAGCGGTGCCACCAATGGCATCCGTCTGGCAGTGGGGCCGGACAAGCTCGGCCTGCTGCGGCGCGAGGGTCGGCAATGGTGGTTCACGCCGGAAGCCGGGGCGGAGCTCACCCACAACGGCCAGCCGGTAAGAGGGCGCATCCGCATGGATACCGACAAGGATCCGCAGCCCACCCTGCTTGCCTTCGACGGCGGCAAGGGCCAGCTCAGCCTGATCCGGCGTGGTCCGCGCGATGCGCTCAGGGTCAAGCATGCCGACGCGCCTGCACGCCGGGACTTCGCCGGCCTGCAGTACTGGCCGGGAGGTCCCGGCTGGCAGGTGCAGGCGCGCTTCGTTGCGCACGCACCGGGCAAGACCTTGCCGATCGTCGACATCACCGGACTGACCACCGACATGCCCAATGCCGGTGCCGTCGAGTTCGAGCGTGATGGCCGGACCTGGCGGCTGGAGGCGATCGGTGCCCCCGGCGAGCCCCTGTTCCTGATTTTCGCCGACCGCACCAGCGGCCGCGGCAGTTATCCCGCCGGCCGCTATCTGGATACCGGCGCACCCGGCGCCGATGGCCGCGTGCTCATCGATTTCAACCACGCCTACAACCCGCCCTGCGCGTTCACGCCCTACGCGACCTGCCCGCTGGCACCGCCGGAGAACCGGCTGGACCTTCGCGTGGAAGCGGGCGAAAAGGCCCACCTGCCTGAAGGAGAAGGCTGACATGATGATCAGACACCTGTTCCACGCCGCCGTGTTGCTGCTGGCCTGCGCGGTGGCGCCACTGGCGCAGGGCCGCAATGCCCCGGCCGCTGAAGGTGCGTCGGTCAAGCCGCCGGTACCGCTGCTGTGGAAGGTCACCGGCCCCGGCGATTCACGGCTGTATCTGCTGGGCTCGTTCCATCTGTTGAAGCCGCAGGACTATCCGCTGTCGGCCGATGTGGAGCAGGCCTTCGGGGCCTCGCAGCGCGTGTTGTTCGAACTCTCGCCGGAAGACATGCAGTCGCCGCAGCTGGCCAGCCGCATGGTGCAGGCCGCCGTGCGCACCGACGGCAGCGAACTGAAGCGTGATCTCGATGCAGCGACCTGGCAGAAGCTGCAGGCTTTCGCCGCCGTGAACAAGCTGCCGCTGGCGCAGATGCAGGGCATGAAGCCCTGGTTTGTCGGCCTGAGCATTTCAGTGGGGCAGATGCAGAAGATGGGTCTGGACCCGGCGCTCGGTCTGGACCGTCACTTCATGGAGCGCGCACAGGCGACCGGGCGCAGCACCGGTGGTCTGGAGGACATCGATACGCAGATCGGCATGCTTGATGGGATGTCGGTGCAGGAGCAGCGGCAGATGCTGTCCGAAGCCCTTGATCAGGCCGACAAGGGGGATGAACAGGCGCGCCTGCTGCACGACGCATGGCGCCGCGGTGACGAGCGGCTGCTGTGGACGAAAATGGCTGCCGAGATGCGCCAGCAGTACCCGCAGCTCTACCAGCGCATCAATACCGGCCGCAATGATGCCTGGGTGCCGAAGCTGGTGCCGTATCTGCAGGCGGGGCAGGGTGGCACGCTGGTGGTGGTTGGCACGCTGCATCTGCTTGGCAGCGATGGCGTGGTCGAGAAGCTCAGGGCGAAGGGTTACAAGGTCGAGCGCGTCTGCACAGCGTGCAAGGCAAAGCGCTGACGTCCGCCTGCGGATGACCCGCAGACGAAAACGGCGCGCCGGTGGCGCGCCGTTTTCATGTCAGTCGATGCTGTGGCTCAGCGGCGGGTCTTGCCGCCGGTGCCGGTGCCCGGTTCGTTCGGCTTGCTGCCGGTTCCGGTTCCCGTGCCGGTTCCGCCGGGGCGGGGGCCGCCGAAGCCGGTGCCCATGCTGCGCTGGAATTCCTGCCACAGCTCCAGGTTGCGTTCGGTCAGCTGGTTCATCATCGCCCAGGGCGTCTGGCCCAGCAGGTTGCCCATCTGCTGGCGGAACTGCTGCTGCTGGTCCAGGAACACCTGCATGCTGCGTTCCAGGTAGTTGCCCATGAATCCCTGCAGGGAGTCGCCGTAGAAGCGGATCAGCTGGCTCAGCAGCTGGGTGGAGAGCATCGGCTCGCCGTCCTGCTCCTGGTCGGCGATGATCTGCAGCAGGACCGAACGGGTAAGGTCGTCGCCGCTCTTGGCGTCGCGGACCTCGAAGTCTTCACCGTCCAGTATCAGCTGGCGGACGTCCTCGATGGTGATGTAGCTGGAGATCTCGGTGTCGTAGAGACGGCGGTTCGGATACTTCTTGATGATGCGGGTCGCAGCCATGAAGCGGTCACTCGTCACAGTAGACGCGCAGCATGGCGCAGTGCAGCAGCCGTTGCAACCGCCCCAGCCCCCGCCAGGCTTGGCTTTCACGGCAGATCGTGTTGCGCAACAAGGGTTTGCGTGCTGCGCAGCATGGCCCCAGGCAGGTACGGTCCGGCACGTGACCGGCCGCCCCGCGCGGCTCACCAGCCCATGTGATGGCCGCCGTTGATGTCCAGGTTGCTGCCGGTGATCCACGAGGCCTCTTCGGCCACCAGGAAGGACACGCCGTAGGCGATCTCCTCCGGCTTGCCCAGGCGCCCGGTCGGAATGTCGGCGATGATCTTGGCGCGCACTTCCTCCGGCACGGCCATGACCATGTCCGTGGCGACGTAGCCCGGCGAAATGGTGTTGACGGTGATGCCGAAGCCCGCGTTCTCGCGTGCCAGTGAGATGGTGAAGCCATGCATGCCGGCCTTGGCGGCGGCGTAGTTGGCCTGGCCGTACTGGCCCTTCAGACCATTGATCGAGCTGATCTGGATGACCCGGCCCCAGCCGCGGCGACGCATGCCTTCGATGACCGGGCGGGTGACGTTGAACACCGAGTTGAGGTTGGTGTTGATCACGTCATGCCACTGGTCCGCACGCATCCGGTGGAAGGTCGTATCGCGGGTGATGCCGGCGTTGTTGACCAGGATCTCGACCGGGCCCAGTTCGTTTTCGACGGCGCGCACCAGCGCTTCGGCGCTGTCCGGATCGGACACGTCGCCGGCGAAGATGGACACGTTGTAGCCGCGTTCGGTCATCGCCTGCTGCCAGGCGCGGGCCTTGGCTTCATCGCGATAATTGGTGGCGACCCGGTGGCCCTGGTCGGCCAGGCGTTGGCAGATGGCGGTACCGATGCCGCCGGTTCCGCCGGTGACCAGTGCGACGCGAGATGTCATGGAGTGCAGTCCGGGTTTCAGGTGGGGGAAGGGGGATTCTGCAACATCGGCGCGGAAAGTGCGCCCGTCGGCAACAGGATGTCCGTGCGTGGCAGGCGGGCCGGATCGAATGCCTGCCGGGCGGCCGCGAGCAGGCCGTGCAGATCGTCGCAACCGTCGAGTGCGGCGGGCGACTGGCCGAGCAGGCCCCACAACTGACGCAGCACCGGCACCGGGCGGGCGCTGTCGACCGGCAGCGCGGCCAGCGACTTGGACAGCTTGTGCCCGGGGGCGTCCAGCAGCAGGGGCAGGTGCCAGTACTGCGGCACTATCAGTCCGAGTGCCTGTTGCAGCAGGATCTGCCGCGCGGTGGAGTCGAGCAGGTCGGCGCCGCGCACCACGTCGGTGACGCCCTGCGCGGCATCGTCGACCACCACTGCCAGCTGGTAGGCCCAGCACCCGTCGGCGCGGCGCAGTACGAAATCACCCACCTCGGCGTGGACGTCCTGCACCTGACGGCCGCGCAGGCCATCGTCGAACTGCACCACGCTGCCGGCCGGTACGCGGAAGCGGACGGCAGGGTCCGGTCGGGGCTGCCGCGCGACGCAGCGATGGTGGATGCCCCCCCGGGCCGCCAGTTCGCTGCGGCTGCAGTGGCAGATGAAGGCCTGCCCGCTGGCCAGCAGCCTGTCCAGAGCCTGCTGGTAAGCATCGCCACGTTCGCTCTGCCACAGCACCGGACCATCATGGGCCAGGCCGAATGCCGCCAGTGTCTGCAACTGCGCGTGCGCAGCCCCGGGCACGGTGCGTGGGGGATCGATGTCTTCGATGCGCAGCCGCCACAGGCCATGGTGATGGCGCGCGAGCAGCCAGCTGCCGAATGCAGCCAGCAGCGAGCCGGGGTGCAGCAGGCCGGTAGGCGAGGGCGCGAAGCGCCCGCAGGAAAGGGGGGAGGTCATGCTGGCTGAATCGTCGGTCAGGTTGGTGCTTGAATTCAAGCTGACCGCACCGCAAATTGGCGGATATCGACCCCTTCCGAGCCGGAATTTCCCATGTTTACCCGCATCGCACTCTTTCTAGCCACCAACTTTGCAGTGCTGATCCTGGCCGGCATCGTGATGTCGCTGCTGGGGGTCAATCCGAACCAGATGAGCGGCCTGCTGGTGATGGCCGCGATTTTCGGCTTCGGCGGTTCCTTCATTTCGCTGCTGCTGTCCAAGTGGATGGCCAAGCGCTCCACTGGAGCGGTGGTGATCACCGAGCCACGCAATCAGACGGAACGCTGGCTGCTGGCCACGGTCGAGCGCCAGGCCAAGGCGGCCGGCATCGGCATGCCCGAAGTGGCGGTCTACGATGGCCCGGAAATCAACGCATTCGCCACCGGCGCCAACCGCAACAACGCCCTGGTGGCGGTGTCCACCGGTCTGCTGCAGAACATGAGCGAAGACGAGGCCGAAGCGGTACTGGGCCACGAGATCGCCCACGTGGCGAACGGTGACATGATCACCATGGCGCTGCTGCAGGGTGTGCTGAACACCTTCGTGATCGTGCTGGCGCGCGTGGTCGGCGGCGTCATCGACAGCGCGCTGTCGGGCAACCGCGAAGGCGGCGGCCGCGGGTTCGCCTACTACATCATCGTGTTCGTGCTGGAGATGGTGTTCGGCCTGTTCGCGACCATGATCTCGATGTGGTTCTCGCGCCATCGCGAGTTCCGCGCCGATGCCGGTGGTGCCTCGCTGGCGGGTCGCCAGAAGATGATTGCCGCGCTGGAGCGCCTGCAGCTCAACCACGGCCAGAGCACGCTGCCGACCCAGATTGCTGCCTTCGGCATCGCCGGTTCGACCGCGAAGAAGCTGTTCATGAGCCACCCGCCGCTGGAAGAGCGCATCGCCGCGCTGCGGGCGTCGACGGTGGTGTAAGCCTCCGGTTGCAATGCACTACTACAGGAACGCCCGGCCCCGTGCCGGGCGTTTCTGTTTGCGCGTCGGCGGTAGCGGGGCATGCCCGCGGGATCGTTTCCGCGACTGCGGAGGGGTGTCACTTTCAAGGTCGAAGGCGAAGCGGCCGCTTCGCTCGCCGGGCATGGCCCGGCGCTACCCGTCATCGTCGTGCAGCTGTGGTTCTTGACCTTGGGTCCGCCTTGAGCGAGCTCGCGTCCTGGCGGCGTGCTTCTTTGGTTACTTTCTTTGCACGAGCAAAGAAAGTGACGAGCGCGATCACTGCGGATACGAAAACGGCACCTTCGCAGGTGCCGTTGCCATGAACCGCTTTACAGGGAAGCTCAGAACTTCGCGTCGAACTCGGCTGCATAGCCCGTGTTGACCAGCACCTTCTGCAGCGACTCGGCCACCTTCAGGTTGCCCGCCACCACCTGCTGGGTTTCCGGACCGCGGTTGTCCATGCGCGCAAGCGGCGCTCCCTTGAAGTCGCACACCTTGCCACCGGCCTCACGCACCAGCAGCACGCCGGCCGCGATGTCCCAGGCCTTCACCCCCGCCTCGAAGTAGGCGTCGGCGCGACCGCAGGCGACGTAGGCCAGGTCCAGCGCGGCGGAACCGGTACGGCGGATGTCCTCGGCCTGCACCAGCAGGGCATCGACGGCCTTCAGCTGGGCGCCGGCACGGGCGCGCTCGCGCGGCGCGAAGCCGGTCTGGATCATGGTGCCGCCCAGGTCCTTGCGATCCGCCACGCGGATGCGGCGGTCGTTCAGCACGGCGCCCGCGCCACGGCTGGCGGTGAACAGCTCGTTGCGCAGCGGATCGAAGATGACCGCGTCGGTCGGCTCGCCGTTCTCGACCAGGGCGATGGATACACAGTAGTGAGGCACGCCGCGCAGGTAGTTGCTGGTGCCGTCCAGCGGATCGATGACCCACATGTGGCGATGTTCGCCCTGCACGCCGCCTTCCTCGCCAAACACGCCGTACTCGGGATACGCGCGCTTGAGTTCCTTGACGATGACCTTTTCCGCGTCCGCATCGACTTCGCTGGCGTAGTCCATCCGCCCCTTCTGCACCACGTTCAGTGCCTCGAGCTTGTTGATGTTGCGCAACAGGACGTTGCCGGCGAGGCGGGCGGCCTTGACCATGACGGTGACGGCGGGTTTCTGCATGGCGTGGGCTCCCGGAAAGGCAGAAGGGTAGGGCTGGCGGGGGAAAAGAGCGGGTCCGGCGCAGTGGCCGGCCGCACAGTTTACCATTGGTCATCGTCCAGCTCGACCTTTTCCCTGTTCATGTCCCAGTTCCCCGCCGCCACCCGCCTCCGATTCGTCCTGGTCGGAACCCAGCATCCCGGCAATATGGGCGCCGCCGCCCGCGCCCTGAAGACCATGGGCCTGGCCCGCCTGGTACTGGTGGCCCCGGAAAAACCGCTGGACGAGGAAGCATTCCGCCGCTCGGCCGGCGCCGAGGACGTACTCGGCGATGCGCCCGTGGTGGCCACCCTGGCCGAGGCCGTCGCCGACTGCCGTCTGGTGCTGGGGTGTACGGCCCGCGCACGCCGGGTCCAGCTGGAGGAGTACCTGCCCGCCGACGCAGCGGCCCGTGCGGTCGCCAAGGCCGGTGAGGGGGCCGAGGTGGCACTGGTGTTTGGCCGGGAACGGACCGGCCTGACCAACGAGGAACTGCAGCTGTGCCATGCGGCGGTGCACATTCCGTCCGATCCGGCGTTCAGTTCGCTCAACCTCGCCGCCGCCGTGCAGGTGTTGGCCTACGAGGTGCGCATGCAGCTGCTCGGCGCCCAGCCTGCCGTTGGCGCCGAACCGGGCTTTCGTGAGCAGGTGGCCAGCCACGAACAGATGGAGAGCTTCTTCGCCCAGCTGGGCGACACCCTGGACGAGATCGATTTCCACAAGGGCCGTGCGCCGGAGTCGGCGATGCGCAAGCTGCGCCGCCTGTTCCTGCGCAGCGAGCCGAGCGAGCAGGAAGTGCGGTTGCTGCGCGGCATCCTGGCCGATGCCCAGCGCATGGCGCGTCTGGCCAAGCCGGGCAGTCACAACGGCTGACGACGTTCTCATTTTTTCGGGTAGTCTGTCCGGATACCCAGGGGGGATGAAACCGGTGTCGGGTCTGCGAACGGCAATGCAGGGGGCGCTGCTGAGCCTGGCCATGGTCCTGCTGGCCGGAACGGTGCGCGCTGCGCCGGATCCGGTGCTTGTGCTGGGCCGGATCAGCGACGACCCCAAGGCCCATTACCAGCAGCTGCAGCCGCTGCTGGACTACGTGGTGGCACGCATGCGCGACGTCGGCATCCAGGAGGGGAGGATACTGATGGCGCGTGATCCGCAGCAGATGGCCAGCTATCTGCGGCGCGGGCAGGTCGATTGGGTCACGGAAACCGCCGGAACCGCAGTGGCGCTGGGGCAGCGCAGCGGTGCGCGGCCGTTGCTGCTGACCGAGCGCAATGGCGTGCGTGAGTACCAGACCGTATTCTTCGTGCGCCGCGACAGCCCGTTCCAGCGGCTGGAAGACCTGCGGGGCCACCGTCTTGCGCTGCAGAACACCGCATCCACCAGCGCCTATCTGGTGCCGGTGATGACGTTGCTGGGCCACGGGTTGTCCCCACAGATCCTCGCGGGTACGTGGGACGCTCCGGGCACGGACAGCGTCGGCTATGTGTTCGCCCGCAGCGAGCTGAACATCGCCACCTACGTGCACAAGGGCGTGGCCGATGGTGGCGCGGTGAGCAGCGTGGACTGGAACGATGAACGGCGCATGCCGCGGGCGTTCCGGCGCGACTTCCGCGAACTGTTGCGCACGGAGCCCTATCCTCGCGCAGTGGAGGTGGTGCGCGCCGACCTGGATGCACGCGTCCGTGATCGCCTGCAGGAGGTCCTGCTGCAGGCGGCCAGTGATCCGCAGGCACAGGCGGCGCTGCACCGTTTTTTTGGTACTTCCGGTTTCCACCGCGTCGACGCGCATGCGCAGCAGCGGCTGGATGAATTGAAACAAGGATTGACGCGCGTGCGGATGGAAGTGGAATGAAGTGGCTCGGCTCGGGTATGCAGGCGCGGTTCCTGCTCGCGATGGGCGGGGCGATGCTCGTGGTGGTGGCGATCCTGGCAGTGCTGCTTGGGCGGCAGGCGGCGATGCAGAGCGAGGTGCGCAACCTCAGCGGCGGCGTCATCCATGAACTGTTCGACCGCAGCGTGCGCAGCCGCGGCGAAGCGATCGCCCGTGAGCTTTCCGATGCGCTGGCCAACCCGCTGTACTACCACGATCTCGATCAGGTCGGCGCACTGGTGCGCAGCACGTCGCGGCAGCCCGTGGTGCGCTATGTGCTGGTGTTCGACGAACGTGGCCGGCTGGTGCACGACGGTTCGGTGGAGGTCGCCGCCTTCGGCCAGCCCATGGGGGATCCCCTGGCACCGGGCGCGATCGCCGCGCGGACGCTGGTGGTGCAGCAGTCGCCAAAGGTGCTCGACAACACGATGCCGATCATGGTCGGCAACCAGCGCATCGGCGGCGTGCGCGTCGGCATGGCGCTGGACGAAGTGCAGCAGCGCGAGCAGGCCGCCAACGCAACGCTGGGCGAGCGCCTGCAGCAGGTCGGCAGCCGTCATCTGGGCTGGCTGCTGCTGATGCTTGGCCTGCTGGTGGTGATCGGCGTGGCGGTGATCTTCTACGTGCAGCGCACCTTGGTCGCGCCGATCCGCGACCTGGCCGTGGCGGCCCGCCGCATCGAAGCCGGCGACTACCAGGCGCCACTGCTGGAGAATACCCGCGACGACGAGGTCGGCGAGCTGGTGCGGGGATTCGCCCGCATGCGTGATGCCATCGCCCGCCACGACCGCGAGGTGCGGCACATGGCCTACACCGACGCACTGACCGGCCTGACCAACCGGTTGGCGTTCCGCGAAGCCCTGGACCACCGGCTGATGGCCGCGCGTGCGTCCAAGCAGCGGCTGGGCCTGTTGTTCGCGGACATCGACGATTTCAAGCGGGTCAACGATACCCTCGGGCATGAAGCAGGCGACGAAGCCCTGCTGCAGTTTGCCCAGCGGATCGGCCGCGCCGTCGCCGAGGCCGGGGGCGATGAGGCGCTGCTGGCGCGTTTCGGCGGCGACGAGTTCGTGATCCTGGTCGGCGACGGCGATGTCGCTGCCAATGCGCGGTTGCTGGCCGAGGTGCTGGTGCGCGAACTGGGCAAGCCGCTGGTGGTGCAGGGCAGGGAACTGTTCCTGGGCACCTCCATCGGCGTGACCCTGTTCCCGGACGATGCCGCAGACGCGACCACACTGCTGAAGAACGGCGACATCGCCATGTACCAGGCGAAGATGGCCGGCAAGAATTGCTACCGGTATTACAGCCGGGCGATGGACCACGCGGTCGAGCGCCGCGTGCACATGGAACAGGAACTGCGCGGCGCCTGGGAGCGCGGCGAGCTGCGCCTGGCCTACCAGCCGATCTTCCGCACCCGCGACCGGCGGATGGTCGGGGTCGAGGTGCTGCTGCGCTGGCAGCACCCCACTCTGGGCACGATCCCGCCATCGGTGTTCATCGAAGTGGCCGAGCAGAGCGGGCTGATCGAGGTGATCGGGCCGAAGGTGCTGCGTGCGGCCTGCATGGAAGCATCGCAGTGGCCGCGCGGTGCGGGCGGCGATGATCTGTTCGTGTCGGTGAACGTTTCGCCCCGGCAGCTGCGTGGCGGCGAGCTGCCGTCACTGGTCGCACAGTGCCTGCATGAGTCGGGGCTGCCGGCTTCGCGCCTGCATCTGGAACTGACCGAGACCGCCGTGATCGGTGATGAGATGGTGGCCGCGCAGTTGCTGGACAAGCTGCATCGCACCGGCGTCAAGGTGTGGCTGGACGACTTCGGCACCGGCTTCTCGGGCCTGAGCCACCTGCGCCAGGTGCCGGTGGACGGCGTGAAGATCGACAAGAGTTTCATCGCCGACATGCAGCGTGATCCGGACGACCTGGCGCTGACCACGGCGATCATCGCCATGGCCCACGCGCTGGGCATCACGGTGGTGGCCGAGGGCATCGAGCAGCAGGCGCAGTTCGAGCTGCTGGCCCAGCGCGGCTGCGATCTTGGCCAGGGCTACTGGCTGAGCCACCCGGTCACCGCGACCGAAGTGGTGCGGATGATCGAGTCCGGCGTCTGAATCCTGGTCCAGGGGTCAGCTCCCTCTCCGCAGGAAAGGGCTCTGACCCCGGCGGTATCGTTACAGCGGGCGCTTGCTCGGGTCGCCGGGCAGTTCCCGTACCAGCTTGGGAACCAGGTAGCCGGACAGGCGCGCGGTCAGGCCGGCGATCAGCTCCCTGGCGCGGGTGTCATCCACCTCGAAGTGGGCCACGCCCTCGACCCGGTCCAGCTGGTGCAGATAATAGGGCAGCACGCCGGCGGCAAAGCTGCGTTCGCTCAGCTCCTGCAGTGCCTGCACGCTGTCGTTGACTCCGCGCAGCAGCACCGCCTGATTCAGCAGCTGGGCGCCGGTGCCACGCAGGCGCGCCATCGCCGCGTCCACGCTGGCATCGAACTCGTTGCGATGGTTGGCATGCACCACGATCGCCAGTGGCCACGGCAGGCTGCCCAGCCAGGCCAGCAGTTCGTCGTCGACCCGTTCCGGCAGCACGATCGGCAGCCGGGTGTGGATGCGCAGGCGACGGATGTGCGGAATCCGCCGCAGCGCGTCGGTCAGCTCGACCAGCTTGTGGGTGGCCAGCGACAGCGGATCACCCCCGGACAGGATCACTTCGTCGATATCCGGATCGGCGGCGATGGCGTCCACCGCTTCCCGCCAGCCCCCCTTGGCGGCATTTTCGGCAGCGTAGTCGAAGTGCCGGCGGAAACAGTAGCGGCAATTGATCGCACAGCTGCCGGTGGCGACCAGCAGGGCCCGGCCCCGGTACTTCTGGATGACCCCGGTGGCCTTCCTGGCCGCACCATCGCCCACCGCGTCGAAGCTGAACCCGGGAACGACCTGCATCTCGTCATTGACCGGCAGCACCTGGCGCAGCAGCGGGTCGGCCGCATCGCCCTTGCGCATGCGGGCCACGAACCCCTCCGGTACGCGCAGCGCGAACTGGGCCATGGCCGCCTCGGACACGCCCAGTGCGACCGGATCCAGCTCCAGCCGCGCCAGCAGTGCGTGCGGGTCGCGCAGCGCCTGGCGCCAGAGTTCCTGCCAGCGTGCGGGTGCACCCGGCGACGACAGGCGGGGAAAGGCGGAAAGCTGCATGGAGAGGGGGCCTGCGGTTATCATGGGGGCAGAAAAACAGTCGCCCACCGGCATCCGGTGGGCTTTCCATTCTACCGGCTCGCCGCACCCGCGGCGGTTTGCCATTTGAGGAGCTTGAGCATGGCCACTGTGGGCATGAATGACGTCAAGAACGGGATGAAGATCCTGGTCAACAATGAACCGGCGGTCATCACCGATACCGAATACGTCAAGCCGGGCAAGGGCCAGGCGTTCACCCGCGTCAAGTACCGCTTCATCCGTTCGGGCCGCGTGGTCGAACTGACCATGAAGGCGACCGACGACCTGGAAGTGGCCGACGTGGTCGACACCGACATGAACTACATGTACAGCGATGGCGAGTACTGGCACTTCATGGATCCGGAGACCTTCGAGCAGGTCCAGGCCGACAAGGCCGGCATGGGCGGCGCCGAAAAGTGGCTCAAGGGCGAGGAAGCCTGCATCGTCACCCTGTTCAACGGTGCGCCGATCTTCGTGCAGCCGCCGAACTTCGTCGAGCTGAAGATCACCGAAACCGATCCGGGCGTCCGCGGTGACACCTCCGGCGGTGGCGGCAAGCCGGCCACTCTGGAAACCGGTGCCGTCGTCCGCGTGCCGCTGTTCGTCAACCAGGATGAGGTCATCCGGGTCGACACCCGTTCGGGCGAGTACTCCTCGCGCGTGAAGTAATCCGGCGCAGCCGGATGAGATGACCTGTGAGCCGGGCCCAAGTTCGGCTTTCCGGGCATCGCCCGGAACCGTTGCCGGCGTCCACGGCGCCGCAACGGACAGTCGCCGGGCATGGCCCGGCGCTACCGCCTCCCGTGAGGTTCTCCCCCCAGCCAAGTGAGCCTGCATGAGCGACAGCCCGCACCTCCCCGAAGCCTGCGACCTGCTCATCGAAGCCGGGTACGTCGTCCCGATCGAACCGCATGCCGTGGTGCTGGAAGACCATGCCGTAGCCGTGCGGGGCGGCGAGATCGTGGCCGTGCTGCCGCGTGCCGAAGCGCGGGCGCGCTTCCGTGCCGCACAGGTGGTCAGCCGTCCGGATGCCGCGCTGATGCCGGGCCTGGTCAACGCGCACACACACAACCCAATGACCCTGCTGCGTGGTGTTGCGGATGACCTGCCGCTGATGACCTGGCTGCAGGAGCACATCTGGCCGGTGGAAGCGGCGGTGATCGGCCCCGAGTTCGTAGCCGACGGCACCACGCTGGCCATCGCCGAGATGCTGCGCGGCGGCACCACCTGTGCCAACGAGAATTACTTCTTCGGCGACGTGCAGGCGGCGGTCTACAAGAAGCATGGTTTCCGCGCGCTGGTGGGCGCGGTCATCATCGATTTCCCGACCGCCTGGGCGAAGAGCGACGACGAGTACTTCGCCAAGGCCGGTGAACTGCACGACCAGTGGCGCAACGACAGCCTGATCGGCGTTGCGTTCGCACCGCATGCCCCCTACACGGTCAGCGATGCCAATTTCGAGCGGGTACGGATGCTGTCCGACCAGCTCGACATGCAGGTGCACCTGCACACCCATGAGACCGCGCAGGAAGTCAGCGACTCGATCAGGCTGCATGGCCAGCGTCCGCTGGCGCGGCTCGACCGCCTCGGTCTGGTCAATGACCGGTTGATCGCGGTGCACATGACCCAGCTGACCGACGCGGAGATCCACCTGTGCGCCGAGCGTGGCGTCAGCGTGGTGCACTGCCCGGAATCGAACCTGAAACTGGCCTCGGGCTTCTGCCCGGCCTGCGCCCTGCAGCGCGCAGGCGTGAACCTGGCCATCGGCACCGATGGCTGTGCCAGCAACAACGACCTGGACATGTTCAGCGAGAACCGCACCGCGGCGATCCTGGCCAAGGCTGTCGCCAACGACGCCACCGCGCTGGACGCGGCCACCACGTTGCGCGCGTCCACCCTCGGCGGTGCCCGTGCGCTGGGCTTCGGCGAGCGGATCGGCTCGATCGAGGTGGGCAAGCAGGCCGATCTGGTCTGCGTGGACCTGTCCGCGCTGGAAACCCAGCCGCTGCACAACGTGCTTTCGCAGCTGGTGTACGCCACGGGCCGGCAGCAGGTCAGCGACGTCTGGATTGCCGGCAAGCCCAAGCTGGTGCAGCGCGAGCTGGTCGGCATGGACCTGCCGGGCATCATCGCCAACGCGCGCCAGTGGCGCGAGCGCATCCGCCATATCCGCGCCTGAACCCCGGCGCTGCAAGGATTTCCCCATGACTGCTCCCCATGCTTCCTCCAATTTCGATCAGGCTGAGCTGGACAAGTTCGCCGCCCTGGCCAACCGCTGGTGGGACGCCGATGGTCCGCAGAAGCCGCTGCATGCGCTGAACCCGGTGCGCCTGAAGTACGTGGCCGACCGCGTGCCGCTGCGCGGCGCACGCGTGCTCGACATCGGCTGCGGTGGCGGCCTGCTCAGCGAAGCACTGGCCCAGGCCGGTGCCGATGTCACCGCCATCGATCTGGCCCCGGAGCTGGTCAAGGTCGCGCGGCTGCACGCACTGGAAAGTGGTGCCAAGGTCGACTACCGGGTGCAGGCCGCCGAGGACCTGGCCGCTGAACAGCCGGGCAGCTTCGATGTGGTGACCTGCATGGAGATGCTTGAGCACGTGCCGGACCCGGGGGCGATCATCGAGGCCTGCAGGCGGCTGCTGAAGCCGGGTGGTCACCTGTTCCTGTCGACCATCAACCGCACGGCGGCCGCATTCGCGGTGGCCATTGTCGGTGCCGAATACGTGGCGCGCCTGTTGCCGAAGGGTACCCACCACTACCAGGAATTCATCAGGCCGGCCGAACTGGCACGCTGGTTGCGCGAGGCTGATCTGCAGCTGGCCGATGTCAGCGGCATGGCGTACGAGCCGTGGCGCAACCGTGCCCGCCTCAGCACCCGCACCGACATCAACTACCTGGCCTACGCGGTCAAGCCGGCATGACCACCACGCACTTCCCGCGCGCGGTGCTGTTCGACCTGGACGGCACCCTGCTGGACAGTGCGCCGGACTTCGTTGCCACCTGCGACGCCATGCTGGCCGAACGAGGACGCGCGCCGATCGATCCGGCGCAGCTGCGCCCGGTGGTGTCCAAGGGCTCGCGGGCGATGATCGCTGCGGCCTTCCCGGACCTGGATGCGCATGCGCGTGACGCGCTGATCCCGGAGTTCCTGCAGCGCTATGAAGCGTTGATCGGCCAGCACGCAGTGCTGTTCGATGGCGTCGCCGGCATGCTCGCCGCGCTCGATGCCGCTGGAACGGTATGGGGCATCGTTACCAACAAGCCCGAGTACCTGGCGCGGTTGATCCTGCCGCAGCACGGTTGGCAGCAGCGCTGCGCGGTGCTGGTCGGCGGCGACAGCCTGGCCGAGCGCAAGCCGCACCCGCTGCCGCTGCTGCACGCTGCGCAGGCGATCGGTGTCGCGGCCGGCGACTGCGTGTATGTCGGCGACGACGAGCGCGACATCATCGCGGCGCGCGCCGCGGCCATGCCATCGGTGGCAGCGCTGTGGGGCTACCGCCTGCACAGCGACGACCCGTTGGCCTGGCAGGCCGACGCACTGGTCGAGAACGCCGCACTTCTGCAACTGGCCAGCCTGTGGCCGACCCGGCCGGCACGCCCGGCCCACCCGTAAGGACGATCGTAGTGAGCAGCACCGCGCTGGAAAGCTTCCTCGACAAGTGGCGCAGCCGTTGGCCGGAATGGTCGGTGGCCGCGCCGTTCGTGGCCGAATCGCACCGTGAGCTGGCCGTGGCGTGGTTCGCGCTGCTGCAGGAATTCGACGACATGCTCAACACCAGCGGCGATCCGTTGCCGGCCGATGCCAAGCTGGCATGGTGGGGCGAGGAGCTGCGCAGCTGGGAAGGACAGCGTTCGCGCCATCCGCTGGGACGTGTGCTGGAACCGGTGCGTGCGCCGTGGGCGCGGTTGGCGGAAACGCTGCCGGATCTGGTGGAGGCACGCACCGTCGCGCCGGACGCGGCCAGTGCCGAAGCCGCGGTGGCCCGCTACGCTGAAGCGGTCGCGGGCGTGGAAGTGGTGTTGTTCGATGACAGGCCGCGGACCGGTGCGGGGCGTGCCGTGCAGTTGCAGACGCTGGCCCAGCGCCTGCAGGACGCAGGCGTGGCCGGCGTGCCGCGCAGCCTGCTGGACGAGGACACCGGCTCCGCCGCGCAGCGCTGGGCGCAGCACCTGCTGAAGGGCTGGAGCGCCCGTGCCGCCGGGCCGCGGCCACGCCGGGTCTGGTCCAGCCTGGCCCGTGCACGTCTGGCGGCCCAGGCGGCCGGCAAGCCGATCGAGGCGACCCCGCTGCGCACCCTGTTGCGGGTGTGGTGGGCCGCACGCGGCTGATGCCGTCGCCGCTGCGCTCGCCGGGCGTGGCCCGGCGCTACCGGGTTGCGCGTCGCTGATTCCGTGGCCGCTGCGCTCGCCGGGCGTGGCCCGGCGCTACCGGGTTGCGCGTCGCTGATTCCGTGGCCGCTGCGCTCGCCGGGCGTGGCCCGGCGCTACCGGGTTGCGCGTCGCTCTGATTCCGTTGCCGCTGCGTCGCCGGGCATGGCCCGGCGCTACCGGGTTGCGCGTCGCTGATTCCGTGGCCGCTGCGCTCGCCGGGCGTGGCCCGGCGCTACCGGGTTGCGCGTCGCTCTGATTCCGTTGCCGCTGCGTCGCCGGGCATGGCCCGGCGCTACCGGGTTGCGCGTCGCTGATTCCGTTGCCGCTGCGCCGCCGGGCGTGGCCCGGCGCTGCCAGGTTGCGCGTCGCTGATTCCGTGGCCGCTGCGCCGCCGGGCATGGCCCGGCGCTGCCGGGTTGCGCGTCGCTGATTCCGTTGCCGCTGCGCTCGCCGGGCGTGGCCCGGCGCTGCCGTTTGGCGGCTCTGGTAGCGCCGGGCCATGCCCGGCGAGGGTGCACGCGGTTACTTCCGCTCCAGCACCAGCAGCGGATCGATGCGGGTGTCGAACCAGTTCATGCCCCAGTGCAGATGCGGTCCGGTGGCACGGCCCGTGGCGCCAACCGCGGCAATGACCTGGCCCTGCTCCACGCGATCACCGACCTTGACGTCGATGCGCGACAGATGCAGGAAGTTCGAGCTGACGCCGTAGCCATGGTCGATCAGCAGCGTGCCACCGGTCAGGTACAGGTCGGGGCCGGCGAAGGTGACCACCCCGGCGGCGGGTGCCTTCACCGGCGTGCCGGTCGGTACCGCGATGTCCATGCCGGAATGGCCGGCACCGGGCTGGCCGTTGTAGACGCGGGCGTTGCCGAAGCGGCCGCTGATGCGGCCCTGCACCGGCCAGATGAAGGTCTGGGTGAAGTCGGTGCGGTCATCATCGCGGGCACGCGCGGCGGTCACCTGCGCCTGCTCGCGCTTGATCCGTTCGGCAATGGCGGGCGGAGGATTGACCGTCTTCGGCGGCACGCCGTTGACCCGTTCGGTCGGCCAGTCACGCGGCGTCACCGTGATGGTGGCCGTTTCGCTGCCGCCGTCCGGGCGCTGCACCTGCACGCGCAGCGGTCCCTTTTCATCACGGCCGATACCGAACACCACGCTGCCGTAACCGCTCACGCGCAGCGAGCGGCCGGCATACTGCACGCGGCTGCCGGCGGGAACCTTGCCGATCACCAGCGCGCCCTGCGACGCACTGGCGGGAAACACCACACGGCTGTCGATCAGGCTGCCGATGTCGTCCTGGGCCTGTGCCGCAGATGCGGCCCAGAGGGGAGCGGCAAGCAGCACCCCCAGCATGAGGACCCGACGCATCAGCGGTCGTAGGTCAAGCGCTGGCCGGCGGGCTCGCCCACCAGTGTGCTGCCGTCCCACACCCGCTGGCCGTTGACCCATGTGGAGGCGATGCGCGACCGGAAGGTCGTGCCTTCAAACGGCGACCAGCCGCACTTGGAGAGCACGTCCTCGCGCTTGACCGTGAACGGCACGTCTTCCACCAGCACGAGGTCGGCGAAATAGCCTTCGCGAAGGAAGCCGCGCTGCTCCACGTCGAACAGCTGCGCCGGGGCATGCGCGAATTTCTGCACCACCTGCTCACGGGTCAGCTTGCCCTCGTGCACGCGCTCCAGTGCGGCCACCAGCGCGTACTGCACCAGGGGCAGGCCGGACGGCGCCTGCGCGTAGGGCTTCTGCTTCTCCTCCCAGGTGTGCGGGGCATGGTCGGTGGCCAGCACGTCCAGCACGTCGTCTGCCAGCGCGGCGGTGATCGCCTCGCGGTCGGCGACGTCCTTGATGGCCGGATTGCACTTGATCAGGTTGCCCTTGGTGGCGTAATCCGGGCGGGCGAAGTGCAGGAAGTGCACGCAGGTTTCGGCGGTGATCTGCTTGCGGCTGCCATCGGCCCGGATCAGCGGGCCCTTCTCGAACAGGGCCAGTTCGTCGGCGGTGGAGATATGCAGGACGTGCAGGCGGGTGCCGTGCTTGCGTGCCAGCGACATCGCCAGCCGCGTCGACTTGATGCAGGCTTCGCGCGAACGGATGTCCGGGTGCATGTCCGGGGTCAGCGCGTCGCCGTATTTTTCCTGGAAGGCTTTCAGGTTGGCATCGATCATCGGCGTGTCTTCACAGTGCGTGATGATCGGGGTCGGACACTCGCGGAAGATCGCGTCCAGCGTTTCCGGGTTGTCGACCAGCATGTTGCCGGTGGACGCGCCCATGAACACCTTCACGCCTGGTGCCTTCTTCGGATCGAGCTGGCGGATGGCCTCAAGATTGTCGTTGCTGGCCCCGTGGTAGAAGCCGTAGTTGGCCCAGGCGCGGCCGCGCGCCAGTTCGTACTTGGCTTCTAGGATGGTGGAGTCCAGCGTCGGCGGATTGGTGTTGGGCATGTCCATGAAGCTGGTCAGGCCGCCGGCCACCGCGGCGGCCGATTCACTGGCGATATCGCCCTTGTGGGTGAGTCCAGGCTCGCGGAAGTGCACCTGGTCGTCGATCATGCCGGGCAACAGCCAGCGGCCGGCGGCGTCCACCACCTGTTCACCCTCGCGCGGCGCCAGCCCGGTGCCGATCTGCGCGATGCGATCGTTCTCGATGCGCAGGTCGCCGTCGAAGGTGCGACCTTCATTGACCATGCGGGCGTTGGTGATGAGCGTGGAGGACATGTCAGTGTTTTCCTGTGCAACGGCATGAAGGGGTGTCGGTGCGTTCGGGAACGAGGTCGACACCGCCGGGGTGGAAGGGGTGGCAGCGGCCGAGCCGGCGCGCGGCCAGCCAGCTGCCGCGCAGCGGGCCATGCAGGGAGATGGCTTCCATCGCGTATTCAGAACAGCTCGGCACGAAACGGCAGCGTGGCCCCAGCAGGGGGCTGATGAAGCGCTTGTAGAAGCGCAGCAGGGCAATGAGCAGGCGCGAGATCACCCAGTCATCTTATGCCAGTTGGCATGAAGGCCGCATTTGTGCAGGATGGGCCGTTGGTCGCATGTCGCCGATGGCCTGCGACCGGTACCGGCACCTTCGGGTGCCGGCCAGGTTCCGTACCGCGCGAGGCGGTCCGTGTTCGTCGGACTGCCCCTTGGGGGCCTTGACTCCAGGACTGAATGGAGCGGGGCTGTCGAGGTTGCTGCTGCGGGTCGGGTAGGCTATAAAGGCCCGCTTTCCCGGGCCCCGGGGAATCCAAGGAAGAGCGTTTCGTGGCTGCTAAAAAAACTGCAAAGAAGGCCGCAAAGGCCGCCAAGAAAACCGCCAAGCCTGTTGTGAAGAAGTTGGCGGCAAAGCCCGTTGTCAAGAAGCCGGCGGCCAAGCCGGCGACCAAGGCAGCGTCCTCGCAACCGGCGGCCAGGAAGGCCACCGCGAAAAAAACGCCGGCCAAGGCAAGCAAAGCGGCCGTCAAGAAGGCCGCTGCGCCGGTCAAGGCCAAACCTGCTGCTGCCAGCAAGAAGGCGCCGGTAGTGAAAAAGACCGCCAGCAAGGCTGCCCCGGTCAAGAAGGCTGCTGCCAAACCGGCTGCGAAGAAGCCGGCAGCCAAGCCGGCGCCGAAGGCGGCGGTGAAAAAGCCGGTTGCACCGCCAGCGGCAAAGAAGGCCGCGGCGCTCAAGCCGGCGGCCAAGCCTGCCGCTGTAAAGAAGGTCACCAAGAATATCGCCACGCCGGCTGCCAAGCCGGCACCGGCCCCCGTAGTGAAGTCCGCACCGAAGCCTGCCGCAACGCAGGCTCCGGCCAAGCCTGTCCCGGCCAAGACCGCGGCAGGTGCTGCAGCCAAACCGGCATCCAAGCCGGCCTCGGCCGCTGCACCTTCCGCATCGACCGCCCCGCAATCCAAGAATCCCGTGCCCGTTTCGAAATCGCCTGCCAAAACCGCCGTGAAATCCGATCCCGCTCCGAAGACCGTGTCGCGCCCTGTCGGCAAGGTGGCCGTGGCCGTCGCCGCCCGCTCGGCCGCGCCGGCCCCGCGCAGCAAGTACAAGGTCGTCGAGTACAAGACCGACGAGGCCACTGGCCGCCCGATCCTGCCGGCCGGTTACAAGCCGTCGTCGGAAGAGGAATACATGAGCCCGCTGCAGCAGGAGTACTTCCGCCAGCGCCTGCAGAACTGGCGCGCGGACCTGGTGGAGGAGTCCAAGCAGACCATCGAGAATCTGCGCGAGGAAGTGCGTGACATCGGCGACGAGGCCGAACGTGCGACCCGTGAGACCGAGAACTCGCTGGAACTGCGCACCCGCGACCGCTACCGCAAGCTGATCGGCAAGATCGACAGCACGCTCAAGCGCCTGGAAGCCGGTGATTACGGCTACTGCGTGGACACGGGTGAAGAGATCGGTCTGGAGCGCCTGGAAGCGCGCCTGACGGCCGAGCGCACCATCGACGCCCAGGAGCGTTGGGAGCACCTGCAGAAGCAGCAGGGCGACTGATTCCCGGTCGTTGTAGCGTCATGCAGAAAACCCGGCCTCGGCCGGGTTTTTTGTTGGGTTCAAGTTGGCTGTGTAGAGCAGCGCCTTCCGGGTATCGGGTGGAGCCCGGGGTGGAGCCGAGCCCACGCTCGGCTCAGGCCGAAGCCGGAGGGCAAGGAAGAGCAAAAGCAAAAGCAAAAGCAGCCCAGCATGGCTTGGCTCTACGAGGAGCGGTCATGCGTGCGCTCGCGGATGGCGGAGCGTTTCTTTGGTTACTTTCTTTTCGCGAAAAGAAAGTGACAAGCCCAATCATCGAGGGAGAGCAACGGCCCCAGCCAAACGCCCGGCGCCGCCGAATCCGCTGTTCGCAGCGTCACTGCAGGTCGCGAAGATTCAACTTCCGCAGCGTCGGGTTCTTCCACGCGGTGATCCCGGCCACGCTCAGCACCGCGAAGCCCCCCAGCACCACTGCCGGTACCAGGCCCAGCAGTCGTGCCATCGTGCCGGCATAGAAGGCGCCCAGTTCGTTGGACGAGCTGATGAAGATGCCGTTGATCGACGATACCCGCCCACGCATTTCCTCGGGCGTCGCCAGCTGCAGGATGGTCGAGCGGACCACCACCGACACGCCATCGAAGGCGCCGTAGAACAGCAGGATCAGCGCCGACAGCCAGAAGTGCTGCGACAGCCCGAAACCGATCACGCACAGCCCGAACCCGGCGACCGCAAACAACAGCACCCGGCCGGCGTTGCGGTGCAGGGGATGCCGCGCAAGCCACAGGCCCACGCCGATCGAGCCCAGAGCGGGCGCAGCGCGCAGGATGCCCAGCCCTTCGGGTCCATGGTGCAGGATCTCATGCAGGAAGGCGGGCAGCATCGCCACCACACCGCCCAGCAGCACCGAGAACATGTCCAGCGCCATCGCGCCGACCATGATGCGGTTGCCGACCACGAAGCGCGCACCTTCGGCGATGCTCTGGAAGATCGGTGCTGCGGGGCCGCTGTGCACCGGTTCCTCCACCTTCAGCGTCGCCAGGCAGGCCACTGCCACCAGCGCGAAGGCCGTCGCCACGCCATAGGACAGCCCCTTGCCTCCCAGGCCGACCAGCACGCCGCCCAGCGCCGGACCCACCACCATGCCGGCCTGGAACACCACAGCGCCCAGTCCCGCACCGCGTGCGAACTGATCGCGCGCCAGCACGCGGGCGAACAAAGCGTTGTAGATCGGGGAAAGAAAGGCACGGACCATGCCGGTCAGTGCAATTGCCGCATAGATCGGCCACACGCCTTGGAACGGCAGCCAGCCCTTGGCCACGCTGGTCAGTACCAGCGCCGTGGCGATCAGGCCGGAGCAGGCAACCATGCCCAGCTTGCGCCGCGGCAGATGGTCGACCAGATAGCCGGCGAACGGGGCCACGCAGAAGAACGGCAGCACCTCGGCCAGACCGATCAGGCCCAGCGAGAACGGATTGCGGGTGACTTCGTAGATGTGCCAGCCGACGGTGACGGCCACCACCTGGTAGGACAGCATGGCGAAGATGCGGTAGGCCAGCAGCTTGGCGAAGCCCGGCCGGGCCAGCAGGCCCAGCGCCGTGTCTTCGGCCGGGGCGGCCCCGCTCACGATTGTCCGCGCTGCAGCTGGGCCTGCGCCGTCTCGCGGATGAAGGCCAGCATCGCTGCGACGCCGTTGCTGCGGGTCGGCGACAGATGGCGGGCCAGGCCGATGTCCTGGATGTAGCTCGGCTGCGTATCGAGGATTTCCTGTGCCGAGCGCCCGGAATAGACGCGCAGGGCCAGGAAGATCAGGCCGGAGACGATCGCCGAATCACTGATGGCGTGGAAGCGCAGCGACTGCGCATTGCCTTCCGGAACGATCCAGACCATCGACTGGCAGCCGAGCAGGCGGTGTTCTTCGGTCTTCCACTCTTCTGGGAAGGCCGGCAGCTTGCGGCCGAGGTCGATCAGGTACTGGTAGCGCTCGGACCAGTCGCCGAAGAAGCCGAATTCCTCGGCGATGGCGGCCTGGGCCTCGGCGGTGGTGGGTTCAAGCGGGAACGGGGAGTCGATCACTGCAATCTCTTGGGTGGGGGCGTGACAGGCGCGGATCAGCCGCGCTTGCGCGACCAGCGCACGCCCTGCGGGGTGTCTTCCAGCACGATGCCTTCGGCGGCCAGCTGGTCGCGGATGGCGTCGGAACGGGCGAAGTCACGCGCCTTCTTGGCGGCGGCGCGTTCATCGATGAGGCCCTGGATGCGCGCATCCTCGCCATCATCGTGGGCAACGGTGCCGAACCACTGCGCCGGGTCGGCCTGCAGCAGGCCCAGCGCCAGACCCGCACCGAGCAGCTCGCCTTTCAGGCGCGCCTGTTCGGCCGGCTCGATGGCGCGGCGTGCTTCGGCGGCGATGCGCGCCAGTTCGGCCAGCGCCTGCGGCGTGTTGAGGTCGTCATCCAGGGTTGCCTCGACCGTGGCCGGGATCACCGCCACGGCCGGAACCGCGGCGAGCTCGCGCAGGGTGCCGTAGAGGCGGTCCAGCGTGCGCACCGACTGTTCGATCAGCGCGTCGGACCAGTCCAGCGGCTGCCGGTAGTGGGCCGACAGCAGGGCCAGGCGCAGCGCTTCCGGCGGGTGCTGGCGCACCAGGTCGTGCACGCGTTCGATGTTGCCCAGCGACTTGCTCATCTTGGCGCCGCCGAAATTGAGCATGCCGTTGTGCAGCCAGAAGCGGGCGAAGATCTTCCCGCCATGGGCGCATTCGCTCTGCGCGATTTCGTTCTCGTGGTGCGGGAACTGCAGGTCGACACCACCGGCATGGATGTCGATGGTCTCGCCCAGATGGGCGGCAGCCATCGCCGAGCATTCGATGTGCCAGCCGGGGCGGCCACGGCCCCACGGCGACGCCCAGCCCGGCAGGTCGTCGGTGGACGGCTTCCACAGCACGAAATCGCCCGGATCGCGCTTGTACGGGGCGACATCGACGCGGGCGCCGGCCAGCATTTCTTCCGGGTCGCGGCGGGAGAGCTTGCCGTAGCCATCGAAGCTGGCCACGGCGAACAGCACGTGGCCCTCGGCGGCATAGGCATGACCATTGGCGATGAGCTGCTCGATCATGGTGATGATCTGCGGCATGTGCGCGGTCACTTCCGGTTCGATGTCCGGCGGCACCACGCCCAGCGCGGCCATGTCCTCGCGGTAGGCGGCGGCGAAACGGTCGGTGATGGTGCTGATCGGCACCCCCTGTTCGCGCGCGGCCGTGTTGATCTTGTCATCCACGTCGGTGATGTTGCGGGCGTAGCGCAGGGCGCCGAAACGCCGCCGCAGCAGGTCGGCCAGCACCCCGAACACCACCGGCCCACGGGCATTGCCGATGTGCACGTAGTTGTAGACCGTCGGGCCGCACACATACAGGGTCGGACAGGCCGGGTCGAGCGGAATGAACGGTTCGAGCTGGCGTGTCAGGTTGTTGTGCAGGCGCAGGGTCATGGGGGTGTGGCTGGGGGACAAGCCTGCGATTTTAGAACGTGTCGGCCCCCTTTGGGGGGACCGCCTGCCACCGGTGGACCCGGGGGCCACCAAGGTGGGGTGGGCAGGAGCGGCGCGGACGGGTAATGTTCAGCCCCTTGCGCTCGTCACTGCCTACACTATTGCCGTGTCCTTGCTCCCGTCGCCAATGAAATCCACCGCGTTGCTGACCCTGGCCTGGCTGTCGGCGTTGCCGGCCGTGGCTCTGGCCCAGGAGGGGGAGCCCCGCAACCGGGTGGTGATCGTGGAGAACGTGAAGTTCGACTATGCCCAGGTGCTGAACGTCGAGCCGGTGTTCCAGACCCTGCGCGCGACCCGGACCGAGGAGCATTGCGAGCCGGTGTCGACCCGGACCCTGGCCCCGGTGAACGTCACCGGCGAGGAGCCGACGGAGGACAAGGGCCGGATCAGCCGCTTCTGGGACTCGGTGCGCTCGATGTTCAAGCGCAGCGACGAGGAGGCGGTGGACGAGACCGCAGTCGAGACGCCGGCCGCGCCCACCGGTCCCACCAACAACGGGCCGATGCTGACCCGCGACTGTCGGATCGTTCCCGTCGGGCGCGAGTTCCGTCGCCCCATCGCCTACGACGTGGATTACGTCTACAGGGGCACCAAATACCGCTCGCGCCTGCCGGAAGACCCCGGCAACCGGCTCAAGGTCCGGGTCTCGATCACGCCCTGGGTCGGCCCAGAGCAGGGCACCGCCAGCAATCCCTGATTCTGGGACCCCGGCCCCTTGCGCCGGCGCCGGCCGCGTGCAAAGATGCCCGGCCATGAAGCTCACCGACTTCCAGCACGACAGCAGCGCAGCCCGACAGGCGTCGGGCATGACCTCGCGTGCGCGTCGACCGGAACCCCACATTCTCGCTGGGTAACCGGAGCTTTTTGCTGTTCGTCCGATAGAAACCCAGCCCGCCGGCTGGGTTTTTTCGTTTCCGCTTCCTGAAAGCTTCAACTGCAACGATTTCGCCGCACCTTTGGTTTCCGCATTTCCCTTCCACCGCGTCGAACCTGACGCCGCCACGCAAGGAAAGATGATGTCCCCCAAGCACTTCCTGAACACCCAGGACTGGAGCCGCAGCGAGCTTGATGCGCTGCTGACCCAGGCAGCGCTGTTCAAGCGCAACAAGCTCGGCGACCAGCTCAAAGGCAAGTCGATCGCGCTGGTGTTCTTCAATCCGTCGATGCGCACCCGCACCAGCTTCGAGCTGGGCGCGTTCCAGCTGGGTGCCCACGCGGTGGTGCTGCAACCGGGCAAGGATGCGTGGCCGATCGAGTTCAACCTCGGCACGGTGATGGATGGCGATACCGAAGAACATATCGCCGAAGTGGCCAAGGTGCTGGGCCGCTACTGCGACATCATCGCCGTGCGCGCGTTCCCGAAGTTCGTGGATTGGGCCTATGACCGCCAGGACATCGTGCTCAACAGCTTCGCCAGGTATTCGCCGGTGCCGGTGATCAACATGGAGACCATCACCCACCCGTGCCAGGAACTGGCTCACGTGATGGCGCTGCAGGAGCACTTCGGCACCCAGGACCTGCGCGGCAAGAAGTACGTGCTGACCTGGACCTATCATCCCAAGCCGCTGAATACCGCCGTGGCCAACTCGGCGCTGACCATCGCCACCCGCATGGGCATGGACGTGACCCTGCTGTGCCCGACCGCCGACTATATTCTCGACGACCGCTACATGGGCTGGGCCGAGCAGAACGTGGCCGAGAGCGGCGGTTCGCTGAAGATCAGCCATGACATCGACAGCGCCTACGCCGGTGCCGATGTGGTCTATGCCAAGAGCTGGGGCGCGCTGCCGTTCTTCGGCAACTGGGAGCCGGAAAAGCCGATCCGCGACCAGTTCAAGCACTTCATCGTTGACGAACGCAAGATGGCGCTGACCAACAACGGTGTCTTCAGCCACTGCCTGCCGCTGCGTCGCAACGTGAAGGCGACCGACGCGGTGATGGACTCGCCGCAGTGCATCGCCATCAACGAGGCCGAGAACCGCCTGCACGTGCAGAAGGCGATCATGGCCGCAGTCGCCGGGCGCTGATTCTTTCCCATTCAAGAACCCCGCCGGGCATGGCCCGGCGCTACCAGGACATACCCCCCATGAGCAACAAAGACGTCGTCCTCGCCTTCTCCGGCGGCCTCGATACCAGCTTCTGCGTGCCGTACCTGCAGGAGCGCGGCTACAACGTGCATACCGTGTTCGCCGACACCGGCGGCGTGGATGATGAAGAGCGTGATTTCATCGAGAAGCGTGCCGCCGAGTTGGGCGTGACCAGCCATGTCACCGTCAACGGCGGCCCGGCCATCTGGGAGGGCTTCGTCAAGCCGTTCGTGTGGGCGGGCGAGGGCTACCAGGGCCAGTACCCGCTGCTGGTCTCGGACCGCTACCTGATCGTCGATGCCGCGCTGAAGCGTGCCGCCGAACTGGGCACCAACATCATCGCCCACGGCTGCACCGGCATGGGCAACGACCAGGTCCGCTTCGATCTGGCGGTGAAGGCGCTGGGCGACTACCAGATCATCGCGCCGATCCGCGAGATCCAGAAGGAACACACCCAGACCCGCGCCTACGAACAGAAGTACCTGGAGGAGCGTGGTTTCGGCGTGCGCGCCAAGCAGCAGGCCTACACCATCAATGAGAACCTGCTGGGCGTGACCATGTCCGGTGGCGAGATCGACCGCTGGGAAGCTCCGGGCGAGGGCGCGCGTGGCTGGTGCTCGCCGCGCAGTGAATGGCCGGAACAGGCGCTGACCGTCACCCTGAAGTTCGTCGAGGGCGAAGCGGTCGAGCTCGACGGCAAGGCATTGCCGGGCGACCAGATCCTGGCCCAGCTCAACAAGCTGTTCGCTCCGTACGGGGTGGGCCGTGGCGTGTACACCGGCGACACCGTGATCGGCCTGAAGGGCCGCATCGTGTTCGAAGCCCCCGGCCTGGTCTCGCTGCTGACCGCCCACCGCGCGCTGGAAGACGCGGTGCTGACCAAGCAGCAGAACCGCTTCAAGCCGGACGTGGCGCGCAAGTGGGTGGAGCTGGTCTACGAAGGCTTCTATCACGACCCGCTGAAGACCGACATCGAGGCGTTCCTGAAGTCCTCGCAGGCCAAGGTCAACGGCGAGGTGGTCCTGGAGACCCGTGGTGGGCGTGTGGACGCGGTGGCGGTGAAGTCGCCGCATCTGCTCAACACGAAGGGTGCCACCTATGCGCAGTCGGCCGACTGGGGCGTGGAAGAAGCGGAAGGCTTCATCAAGCTGTTCGGCATGAGCTCCACGCTGTACGCGCAGGTCAACCGCGGCTGATCCGCGATCGCGCTGGGGCTCTCCAGCAGAGGCGATACGGTAGCGCCGGGCCATGCCCGGCGGAATTTCACAGGAACTGTTGATTCATGCTTGAACAGACACTCGATCACCTGCAGGCCCTGGTGTCCTTCGACACCCGCAACCCGCCGCGCGCGATCACCACCGCTGGCATCTTCGATTACCTGCGCGCCAACCTGCCGGGTTTCACCGTTGAAGTGATCGATCACGGGGCCGGTGCGGTCAGCCTGTATGCCGTGCGCGGCACACCGAAGTACCTGTTCAACGTGCATCTGGACACGGTGCCGGATTCGCCACACTGGACTGCCGACCCGCACGTGATGCGCCGCCTGGACGATCGTGTGGTCGGCCTGGGCGTGTGTGACATCAAGGGCGCTGCGGCGGCTCTGGTGGCTGCGGCCAATGCCAGTGACGGCGATGCTGCGTTCCTGTTCTCCAGCGACGAGGAAGCCAACGATCCACGCTGCATCGCCGCTTTCCTGGCCCGTGGAATTGCCTATGACGCGGTGCTGGTGGCCGAGCCGACCATGAGCGAGGCCGTGCTCGCGCACCGTGGCATCAGCTCGGTGCTGATGCAGTTCGCCGGCCGTGCGGGCCATGCGTCCGGCAGGCAGGATGCGGCCGCCAGTGCGCTGCACCAGGCGATGCGCTGGGGCAATCGGGCCCTGGATCATGTGGACTCCCTGGCGTCTGCACGCTTCGGTGGCCTGACCGGCCTGCGTTTCAACATCGGGCGCGTCGAAGGCGGGATCAAGGCCAACATGATCGCACCGGCAGCCGAAGTGCGTTTCGGCTTCCGCCCCTTGCCCTCGATGGACATCGATGCGCTGCTGGCGACCTTCGCGGGTCTTGCCGAACCGGAAGCCGCGCTGTTCACCGAAACCTTCCGTGGCCCCAGCCTCCCTGCCGGTGACATCGCCGAGGCCGAGAACCGCCGTCTGCTGGCGCGTGACGTGGCCGATGCACTGGAGCTGCCGATCGGCAACGCGGTGGACTTCTGGACCGAGGCCTCGCTGTTCTCCGCGGCAGGCTATACCACGCTGGTGTTCGGCCCCGGCGACATCGCCCAGGCCCACACGGCCGATGAGTTCGTGACGCTGGAGCAGCTGCAACGCTATGCCGACGCCGTGCATCGCATCATCGGCGCCGGCGCCTGATCAACCCCACAACGCCGCCATGCCCCGGCATGGTGGAACTGCAACGCGGCGACCGCCGCCTGTGACGAAACCGAAATGTCTCCTGCCCTCCAGCCCCACCGCCAGACCCGCCAGACCATCGTGCGCCTGCTGTCCAGCATGGCCAGCGCGAAGGAGATCAGCCAGTACCTCAAGCGCTTCTCGCAGCTGGACGCCAAGCGCTTCGCCGTGGTCAAGGTCGGTGGCGCCGTGCTGCGCGACGATCTTGAAGCGCTGACCTCCTCGCTGTCCTTCCTGCAGGAAGTCGGGCTGACCCCGATCGTGCTGCACGGTGCCGGCCCTCAGCTGGACGCCGAGCTGTCCGCTGCCGGCATCGAGAAGCAGACCGTCAACGGCCTGCGCGTGACCTCGCCGGAAGCACTGGCGATCGTGCGCCGGGTGTTCCAGCAATCCAACCTGCGCCTGGTCGAAGCCCTGCAGCAGAATGGCGCGCGTGCCACCTCGATCACCGGTGGCGTGTTCGAGGCCGAGTACCTGGACGTGGATACCTACGGCCTGGTCGGTGAAGTGAAGAAGGTCAACCTGGCGCCGATCGAAGCCAGCCTGCGCGCCGGATCGATCCCGGTCATCACCAGCCTGGGTGAGACGGCCGGCGGACAGATCCTGAACGTCAATGCCGACTTTGCCGCCAACGAGCTGGTGCAGGAACTGCAGCCGTACAAGATCATCTTCCTGACCGGTACCGGTGGCCTGCTGGATGAACAGGGCAACGTCATCGATTCGATCAACCTGTCCACCGAGTACGACCACCTGATCGCACAGCCATGGATCCACGGCGGCATGAAGGTCAAGATTGAACAGATCAAGGATCTGCTCGATCGCCTGCCGCTGGAATCGTCGGTGTCGATCACCCGCCCGGCCGATCTGGCCAAGGAACTGTTCACCCACAAGGGCTCCGGCACGCTGGTGCGCAAGGGCGAGAAGGTGCTGCGCGCGGTCACATGGGACGCGTTGGACCTGCAACGCCTGAAGGGCCTGATCGAATCCAGCTTCGGCCGCACCCTGGTGCCGGACTACTTCCAGAAGACCAAGCTGCTGCGCGCGTACGTCAGCGAGAACTATCGGACCGCCGTCATCCTGACCAACGAGGCCGAGGGCGTCTATCTGGACAAGTTCGCCGTGCTCGATGATGCGCAGGGCGAGGGCCTGGGGCGTGCGGTCTGGAACGTGATGCTGGAGGAAACGCCCCAGCTGTTCTGGCGCTCGCGTCACGGCAATCCCATCAACCACTTCTACTACGCCGAATCCGACGGCTGCTACAAGCAGGATCAGTGGAAGGTGTTCTGGTTCGGTGCCGATGGCATCGACCGCATCCGCACCTATGTCGATCACTGCGCCGCACGCGCACCGAGCCTGCAGGGCTGAACGATGACCGTCACCGACACCTGGGCGACGGTGCCGACCCTGCGCGGCCAGCATGTGACGCTGCAGCCCTTGCAGCATGCCCACGTGGACGGCCTGCGTGCCGCGCTGGAAGGCAGCGGCCTGGACCGGCTCTGGTACACCCAGGTGCCGGCGCCGGCACAGGCAGATGCCTACGTACAGGCCGCGCTGCAGGCGCAGGCCGAGGGCAGGGTGCTGCCCTTCGTCATCCGTGATGCCGCTGGCGACATCGTCGGCAGCACCCGCTTCTATGACCTCGATGCTGCCGTGCCCAGGCTCAGTCTCGGCTACACCTGGTATGCACCGCGCGCGCAGCGTACCGGTGCCAATACCGAAGCCAAGCTGTTGCTGCTGCAGCATGCCTTCGAAGTCATGGGCTGCATCAGCGTGGTGCTGGAAACCAGCTGGTTCAACACCACCTCGCGCACCGCCATCGCCCGCCTGGGCGCCAAGCAGGATGGCGTGCTGCGCAACCACAAGCGGCATGCCGACGGCACGCCGCGCGATACCGTCATCTTTTCCATCATCGATGCGGAATGGCAGGGCGTGAAGCGCCACCTGCAGTACCGTCTGGACAGCCACGCATGAACGATTCGATTTTCACCCTGGGCATCATCGGTGCCCGCGGCCATACCGGTGCCGAACTGATCAAGCTCGTTGCCGCGCATCCGCGCCTGCGCCTGGCGTTCGTATCCTCGCGCGAACGTGCAGGGCAGCGCCTGTCTGACCATCACCCGGAAGTGCAGGGTGACCTGCGCTACGAGAACCTCGACGCCGACGCGGTGGCGGCCAAGGGCGTGGACGCGGTGATCCTGGCGCTGCCCAATGGTCTGGCCGCACCGTTCGTGGCCGCGCTTGAAAGCGCCCGGCCGGATACGGTGATCGTGGACCTGTCGGCCGATTACCGCTTCGACCACAGCTGGTACTACGGTCTGCCGGAGCTGACCCGCGGTCGCTACACCGGGCAGAAGCACATCAGCAATCCTGGCTGCTACGCCACCGCGATGCAGCTGGCGATCCATCCGCTGCTGGACCTGCTGGCCGGGCCGCCGCAGTGCTTCGGCGTGTCCGGCTATTCCGGTGCGGGCACCACGCCCTCCGACAAGAACAACGTCGAGCTGCTGGCCGACAACCTGATGCCGTACGCGCTGACCAACCACGTGCACGAGCGCGAGGTGTCGGTGCAGCTGGGGGTGGCAGTCGAGTTCATGCCGCATGTGGCGCCCCATTTCCGCGGCATCACCCTGACCGCCAATCTGTGGTTGAACCGCGCACAGACGCGCGAGCAGATCGTCGAGCGTTTCCAGCAGGCCTATGCCGGCGAAGCACTCATCGAGGTGGTGGATGACGCGCCGTGGGTCAGCCGCATCGCCGGCCGCCACGGTGCCCAGATCGGTGGCTTCACCCTGGCCCCGGGCGGCAAGCGGGTGGTGGTGGTGGCGACCTTGGACAACCTGCTGAAGGGCGCGGCCACCCAGGCCATGCAGAATCTCAACCTTGCGCTGGGCATCGACGAACTGACGTCGATCCCGCACTGAACCCGCATCCGGAGCCCCCATGGCAGACCTTCTTTGGCAGAAACCCGGTGTCGCTGTCGACGCCCAGATCCAGACCTTCCTCGCCGGCGATGACGTGATCCTCGACCGCGAGTTCTTCCTGCATGACATCGCGGCCAGTGCCGCGCATGCACAGGGCCTGCAGCACATCGGCATCCTCGCCGCCAGCGAGCTGGAGGGCCTGCTGAGCGAGCTGGAGGTGCTGGCAGACGACTTCCGCGCAGGCCGTTTCGTGCTGGATACGCGCTATGAAGATGGTCACTCGGCGATCGAAGCGCGCCTGACCGAGCGGCTGGGTGATGCCGGCCGCAAGATCCACACCGGTCGCAGCCGCAATGACCAGATCCTGGTCGCCACCCGCCTGTGGCTGAAGGAAAAGCTGCAGCGCGTGGCCCAGCTCAGCGCCGAGGTGGCCAAGGTCGCGCTTGACCGCGCGCAGGCGGAAAAGGACCTGCCGGTGCCGGGCTATACGCACATCCAGCGTGCCGTCGTGTCCTCGGCGGGCATGTGGTGGGCCGGCTGGGCGGAAGCTTTCATCGACAATGCCATCCGTGCGCGCGACACCCATGCGCTGGTCGATGCCAACCCGCTGGGTACCGCCGCCGGATATGGCGTGAACCTGCCGCTGGACCGTGAACACACCACGGCCGCGCTCGGTTTCGCGCGCATGCAGGTATCACCGATCTATGCGCAGCTGTCGCGCGGCAAGTTCGAGCTGGCCGCACTGGAAGCGCTGGGTGGCGCTACCCTGGACCTGCGTCGCATCGCCTGGGACCTGTCGCTGTTCACCAGCGCCGAATTCGGCTTCGTCGCGCTGCCGGCGCAGTACACCACCGGCAGCTCGATCATGCCCAACAAGCGCAACCCCGATGTGATCGAGCTGATGCGTGCCACCCACGCCAGCGTTGCCGCGGCGCGCACCGAAATCGAACAGCTGCTGTCGCTGCCGTCCGGCTACCATCGCGACCTGCAATCGTCCAAGGGGGCCATCTTCCACGGCTTCGGTCGCGGCCTGGCCGCGCTGGAACTACTGCCGGCGCTGCTGGCCAATCTGGAATGGCGCGAGGACAGGCTGCGCGCGGCGATCGACTCCGGCATGTATGCCACCGACGTCGCGGTCGAGGCCGCCGTGGCCGGCGTGCCGTTCCGCGACGCCTACAAGGCTGCCGCGGCAGGTGCCGACAGCGCAGGGCAGGGACGCACGCCGGAGGGCAGCCTGGCCGCGCGTGTTTCGCCGGGTTCGGCATCGGACCTGCGCCTGGATGAACTGCGCGCGCGCTGGCAGGCGCTTTCCTGATGGCGGGCACCGTCTATCTGGTCCTGGCCATGCGCCGGCCCGGCTTCAATGCTGCCGCTGTGCAGCCGCATCTGGATTTCCTCGATGGCCTGCGTGCGCAGGGCCAGCTGCAGCTCACCGGTGGTTTCGCCGACGGCAGCGGCGGTGCCTACGTGCTGTGCAACGTGGAGAGCCTCGCGCAGGCGCAGGCCATCGTCGCCACGGATCCGCTGGTGACGATGCAGGCCTCCGAGCTGACCGTGCACGAATGGAATACCCGCTGAGAGCCCGGCCATGACCCCGCACGCCGCCCCCGTCGCTTCGCCGTTTCCCGAACAGGCGCTGCCGCCATGGCGACGTGCCGTCCTGAAGGTGGGCAGCAGTCTGCTCGCTGCCGATGGAGGCGGCCTGTCGCCACGCCACGCGCTGGGCCTGGCCCAGTTCGTCTCGGCCAATGTGCTGGCCGGCCGCGAAGTGGTGATCGTCTCGTCCGGCGCGGTCGCCGCCGGACGCGCGATCCTGCCGCGTGCCGATGAGCCGGGCGCTGCGATGGCTGCACGGCAGGCACTGGCTGCGCTTGGCCAGGCGCAGCTGATCGGCCTGTGGCAGCGCTTCTTCGAGCGCCCGGTCGCGCAGGTGCTGCTGACCCACGACGACCTGCGCAACCGCCGCCGTTACCTCAACGCCCGCGCCACCCTCACCGAACTGCTGCGGCTGGGTGCGCTGCCGGTGGTGAACGAGAACGACACCGTCTCGGTGGATGAACTCAAGCTCGGTGACAACGACAACCTCGCCGCTACCGTGGCGGCGCTGGTCGATGCCGACGCATTGTTCATCGCCACCGACATCGATGGCCTGTACAGCGCCGATCCACGCACCGTGGCCGACGCACGGCCTCTGCACGACGTGCCGGAACTGGGTCCGGACGTGCTGGCGATGGCCGGCGGCGCCGGCTCGCGGGCGGGCACCGGGGGCATGCGTACCAAGCTGGAAGCCGCCGCCAAGGCCGGCCGGCTGGGGATCGAAACCTATCTGTTCAACGGCCGCAGCGGCGAGGTGGTGCGCGCGCTGGCGCAGGATCGCCTGTTCGGCACCCGCATCCATGCCGCACGCAGCCGTGAAGCCGCACGCAAGCACTGGCTGCGCCATGCCCCCCTGGCCGATGGCGCGATCGTGATCGACGCCGGCGCGGCGCAGGCGATGCGCGAGAAGGGCGCTTCGCTGCTGCCCGGCGGCATCACCGGTGCCGACGGTGATTTCCGCCGGGGCGACATGGTGCAGGTGTGCTGGAACACCGCGGAAGGGCGGGTCTGCGTTGCCCGTGGTGTCAGCCAGTACGCGGCGGACGACGTGCGCCGCATCGCTGGCCGCCATTCGCGCGACATCCAGGCCGTGCTGGGCTACAACTATGGGGGCAGCGTCGTCCATCGTGACGACCTGGTGCTGCCATGACCGGACCGCAGGACACCCCGATGAGTGACATCCAAGCACAGGCACGCGCCTGCCGTGATGCGGCGCAGGCGGTTGCAGGCCTCGACAGCGAAGCGCGGTGCGCGCTGCTGCAGGCCATGGCACGGGCACTGGAAGCGAATGCCGGCCCGATCCTGGCCGGCAATGCGCGCGACCTGGCCGCCGCGCGCGACAAGGGCGTCGGCAGTGCCATGCTGGACCGGCTGGCACTGGACCCGCCGCGTCTGCTGGCGATGGCCGACGCGGTGCGTGAGGTTGCCGCGTTGCCCGATCCGGTCGGGCAGGTGACCCGCGACGACGTCCGCCCCAACGGCATCCGCGTGCAGAAGGTGCGGGTACCGCTGGGCGTGATCGCGATGATCTACGAGGCGCGCCCGAACGTGACCGCAGAAGCGGCCGCACTGTGCCTGAAGGCGGGCAATGGCGTGATCCTGCGTGGGGGCTCCGAGGCGATCCATTCCAATACCGCCATTGCCCAGGCATTGGCCGGTGCGTTGCAGGCCAACGGTGTTCCACCCGCAGCGGTGACCGTACTGACCGACCTGCGGCGTGAGGCGATGCTGGAGCTGCTGCAGCTGCACGAGCTGATCGACCTGGCGATTCCGCGGGGCGGCGAAGGCCTGATCCGCTTTGTCGCCGAACACGCACGCGTGCCGGTGATCAAGCACTACAAGGGCGTCTGCCATCTGTTCGTCGATGCCAGCGCCGATCTCGACCAGGCCGTCGGCCTGCTGGTCGATGGCAAGTGCAGCCGGCCGGCCGCATGCAATTCACTGGAGACGCTGCTGGTGCATCAGCGCGTGGCGGCCGAGTTCCTGCCGCGCGTGGCGCAGTCGCTTGGCGAACGGGGCGTACAACTGCGCGCGGATGCGCGCGCGCGTCCGTTGCTGCCGGGCAGCACCGAGGCGACCGACGAGGACTACGCGGCCGAATTCCTCGACCTGGTGTTGGCCGTGCGCGTGGTCGATGATCTCGATGCGGCAATCGCGCATATCCGCCGCTACACGTCCGACCACACCGAAGTGATCGCGACCACCGATGCCGTCAATGCCGAGCGGTTCGTCAATGCGCTGCGCTCGGCGGTGGTGATGGTCAACGCGTCCTCGCGCTTTTCGGACGGCGGCCAGCTTGGTCTGGGCAGCGAGATCGGCATCTCCACCACGCGCCTGCATGCCTATGGCCCGATGGGCCTGGAGGCGCTCACGGTCGAGCGCTTCGTGGTCCGCGGCGAAGGTCAGACGCGGGTCTGACCCCGGCAGCCGCCGGGGCTGGCCGGCGGCGATCCGTTTACCAGAGGTCTTCCAGCTTTCGCGGCTTGCAGGCCACCCACGATGCGCAGAGCATCAGCGTGGCGCAGCCGAACAGGAAGCCGAACGGCAGCGTCCAGCCGTTGCTGACGGTATGCAGCCAGCCGACCAGGAACGGGCCCAGGCAGCTGAAGCTGTAACCCACGCCCTGCATGAAGCCGGACAGCGCGGCCGAACCGGTCGGGGTACGCGTGCGCAGGTTGATCAGGGTCAGTGCCAGCGGGAAGGTCGAGGGGCCCACGCCGAGCAGGCAGGCCCACAGCAGCGGCGCCTTCATGGGAGCCAGCAGCAGGCCGGCAAAGGCGATCACGAATGACGAATAGCCGATCAGGACCAGCGGGAACGGATTCTGCAGGCGCACCGCCATCGACGGAATGACCAGCGACGGCAACAGGCCCAGTGCCGAGAACACCGCCACCATCACCCCGCCGAACGCAGGCGTGGCGCCGGCTTCGACCACGATGCGCGGCAGCCAGGTGAACATCGAATAGGTCATCAACGATGTCATGCCGAACATCAGCGTCATGCTCCAGCCCAGCGAGGTGCGCCAGACCTTGCCGTGAGGCTGCGCGGCGGGATCGGCAGCGTCGGCCTGCGGCTTCGGTGCGCGCCTGGCCAGTACCAGCCACGGCAGCGCGGCGGCCAGTGCCAGCAATGCCCACATTCCCAGCGATACGCGCCAGCCGGCCGCGCTGGCCACCGGCACCGCCAGCAGTGCCGGCAGCATGGTGCCCAGCTGCAGCACGCTGATGTAGAGCGTGCTCATGGTGCCGACCTTGTTGGCGAAATAGCGCTTCACCAGCGGCGGCACCACCACGTTGCCGATGCCCATTCCAGCCAGTGCGACGACCGCACCCAGCAGCAGGGTGCCGACGTTGCCGGCGCTGGAGCGCAGCAGCAGGCCTGCCGTGGCCAGGATCATCGCCAGCAGGGTGGTGCGCTCCAGGCCCAGGCGCCGGGCCAGGGCCGGGGTGGCCACGCCGAACAGCGCGAACGAGGCGGTCGGCAGCATGCCCAGTACGCCGGTCATGGTGGTGCCGAATCCGAACTGCTGGCCCAGTACGTCCAGCAGCGGGGTGATCGAGGTGACGGCAGTGCGCAGGTTGACCGCCGCCAGCAGGATGGCGGCGAATGCCAGAACGCGGCCGTGCAGCAGCGACGGCGATTCGGATGAGGAGGAGCTCATGGTGGTCCTTGCAGGTGTCGCACGCCGCCACAGTGGCGTGCAGCGCCGGCATCGGTCTACGCCGACGCGGCAGGTGGGGGAGTGGACATCATTGTACGTGGCTGGCGAGGCGAGGTCCCGTCGGCGCAATCTGTCGCTATCGGCACCTTCCGGCACACTGCGGCGCGCCTCTCCGGCGTTGCGTCCGGCCGGTCGCTGGACGGCAGGCACAAAAAAACCCGGAGGACGATGACGTCTTCCAGGCTTCTTGGTGACCACCGGAGTGGTCGGGGAGACAGGATTCGAACCTGCGACCTCTACGTCCCGAACGTAGCGCTCTACCAGACTGAGCTACACCCCGAAGGGAGCCGCCTATTCTAGCCATTCACCCCGATGGCGGCAAGGGGTGAACGCCGTTTCCTTCACGCTGCCGGGGCAGCGGCTCTTCAGGGAACAAAAAAGCCTGGACGACTTCACCAGGCTTCAATGCGACCACCGAAGTGGTCGGGGAGACAGGATTCGAACCTGCGACCTCTACGTCCCGAACGTAGCGCTCTACCAGACTGAGCTACACCCCGAAGGAGCCGCCTAAGATACCGTGTGAAGGCCTGGGCGGCAAGGTTTTTTTACATTTCAGCGGCGATTCTCTGTGTCGATGCGGTTCTGTTCGCGGGCTTCGAACCACATGCCATTGAGGATGGCGACCGTCGAGGCGAGGCCGGCGCCGAGGATCCAGGCGAAATACCACATGTTCGGTTCTCCTTGGGAGGCTGGGGATCAGTAGGCGTTGGGGTTGTTGCCCATTTCATCGCTGGTGGTCTTGCCCTTGAGCACGCGGTACACCCAGGTGGTGTAGGCGAGGATGATCGGCAGGAACACCACGGTGGCCAGCAGCATGATCCACAGGGTCAGATGGCTGGACGAGGCATCCCACACGGTCAGGCTGGAGGTGGGCTGGCTGGAGGAGGGCAGCAGGAACGGGAAGATCGCGAAGCCGACGGTCAGGATGATGCCGGCGATGGCCGCGCCGGAGGCGATGAAGGCCAGGCCGCCACGACGGGCACGCAGCAACACCGCGCTGGCGAGCAGGCCGAGCAGGCCGACCAGCGGCGCCAGCAGGGTGGCCGGCATGGTGCTGTAGTTGCGCATCCAGCCGCCGGCCGCGCCCAGCTCGGCGCTCTTCAGCAGCGGGTTGGTGGCGCCGTCGGTGATCACCTGCGAGGTGATCTGGTAGCCCGGCAGGCCGAAGGCCACCCAGGCTCCCCCCACCGCGAACAGTGCGAAGGCGATCAGCGCGGCAATGCTGCCAAAGCGTGCCGAGCGTTCAGCCACCGGGCCATCGGTCTTGATCACCAGCATCGCGGCACCGTGGGCCACCAGCATGGAAACGCTGAGCAGGCCGGCCAGCAGCGCGAACGGCATCAGCAGCCCGAAGAACGAGCCGGTGTAGAAGATGCGCATGCTGTCATCGAAGTGGAACGGCACGCCCAGCAGGACGTTGCCCACCGCCACGCCCATGATCAGCGCGGGGATGAAGCCGCCGATGAACAGCGCCCAGTCCCACGTGTTGCGCCAGCGCTCGCCGGGCATCTTGCTGCGGAACTTGAAGCCGACCGGGCGCAGGATCAGGGCGAACAGGATCACGAACATCGCCAGGTAGAAGCCTGAGAAGCTGACCGCATACAGCGGCGGCCAGGCGGCGAAGATCGCACCGCCACCCAGGATCAGCCACACCTGGTTGCCTTCCCATACCGGGCCGATGGTGTTGATCACCAACCGGCGCTCGGCGTCGGTGCGGGCCACGAAAGGCAGCAGCGTGCCCACTCCCAGGTCGAAACCATCCATCACCGCGAAGCCGATCAGCAGGATGCCGAGCAGCAGCCACCAGATCACGCGCAGCGTGGTGTAGTCCAGAAGAATGAAATCCATCTTGGTTCTCTCCTGCCTCAGGCCTGGCCGGCGGCCGGCGCTGCGGCATTGTGGGAAGCATGCGGGCGGGGCGACTGCAGCGACGGCAGTACCTCGTCCGGACCCTTGCGGATCGCCTTGAGCATCAGCTTGATCTCGACCACGATCAGTGCGGTGTAGATCGCGGTGAAGCCGGCCAGGGTCAGCACGATCTGGTGCAGGGCCAGGCCCGATGCCGCGTAGAACGTCGGCAGCACGCCATCAACCGCCCAGGGCTGACGGCCGTACTCGGCCACGAACCAGCCGCACTCGATCGCGATCCACGGTGCCGGCAGCGTCCACAGGGCCAGCGTGAGGAACCAGCGCTTGTCCTGGAAGTTGTTGCGGCACGAGTAGTAGAAGGCCAATGCGAAGAAGGCGATCAGATAGAAGCCCAGGCCCGCCATCACGCGGAAGGTCCAGAACAGCGGCATCACGCGCGGCACGGTATCCATTGCCGCCTGCGAGATCTGCTCGGGCGTGGCGTTGAGGATGTCCTCGCGGTAGCGCTTGAGCAGCAGCCCATGGCCCAGGTCCTGCCAGTGGCGGTCGAACATCTCACGGGCTTCGACATCGTTCTTGTTGGCGCGCAGGCGTTCCAGCGCACCGTAGGCGAGCTGGCCGCCGCGTACGCGGTGCTCGGCGCGTTCCACCAGTTCCAGGATGCCCGGAATCGGCTGGTCCAGCGAACGGGTGGCAATCAGGCCCATCAGGTACGGGATCTTCACCGCATAGTCGTTCTGGTGGGTCTGCTGGTTGGGAATGCCGAAGGCGGTGAAGTCCGCCGGGGCACGCTCGGTCTCCCACATCGCCTCGATCGCGGCCAGCTTCATCTTCTGGTGCTCGCTGGCGGCGTAGCCGCTCTCATCGCCCAGCACCACCACCGACAGCGATGACAGCAGGCCGAACGCCGCGGCCACCGCGAACGAACGGCGGGCCAGGTCCTTGTGCTTGTTGCGCAGCAGGAACAGGGCACTGATCGACATCACGAACACCGCGCCGGTCACGTAGCCAGCGCTGACGGTATGCACGAACTTGGCCTGCGCCACCGGGTTGAACACCACGGCCATGAAATCGACCACTTCCATGCGCATGGTTTCCGGGTTGAACACCGCGCCGGTGGGGTTCTGCATCCAGCCATTGGCGATCAGGATCCACACTGCCGACAGGTTGGTGCCCAGCGCCATCAGCCAGGTGACCGTCAGGTGCTTGACCTTGCTCAGCCGGTTCCAGCCGAAGAAGAACAGGCCGACGAAGGTGGCTTCCAGGAAGAAGGCCATCAGCCCTTCGATCGCCAGCGGCGCACCGAAGATGTCACCCACATAATGGCTGTAGTACGACCAGTTCATGCCGAACTGGAATTCCATGACGATGCCGGTGGCCACGCCCATGGCGAAGTTGATGCCGAACAGCACGCCCCAGAACAGGGTCATCCGGCGCCAGATCTCCTTGCCGGTCATCACGTAGACACTCTCCATGATGGCGACCATGAACGACAGGCCCAGGGTGAGTGGTACGAATAGGAAGTGGTACATCGCGGTCAGCGCGAATTGCAGCCGCGACAGTTCTACGACTGTCTGATCAATCATGGCCTGGCTACCTCGTTGGATAGTGCCGTTGCAGGTGGCGGGAAGGGTGGTCTACGACGTGAATGATGTGACCGACTACTTCAGACAGCCTTGATCCAGATCAATGTATGAACAGGTACGCGAAGAGATCGTATGCAGGCCCTGTGAAAACTGCGACCCCTGGCCGCAGGGGGAGGCTGTTGCCTGTGCCTACAATGCCACCCATCCTCCACTCCCTGTGAAGACCCTTTGAGCGCTGCCGAACCGACCGTCCTTTTGCCGGAAGCCGAGACGAACCGGCAGCGGCGTGCCCGCACCGCGTGGCTGGCCGACCTCGCACGGGGTGCACGGGGCCGCCAGCGCCTGGCGGCCGTATGCATCAGCCTGTCCGGCGCGCTGCTGATCGGCCAGGCCGCCGCCATCGCCTGGCTGGTGCAGCAGGTTCTGGTGGAGCAGGCGCCGCTGTCCTCGGGCCTGCCGGTGCTGGCCGCGCTGGCGGTGATCCTGTTGCTGCGCACGGCATTGGGCAGCGCGACGCAGGCCGCCGCCGGCGATGTTGCCGACACCGCCCGCCTGGCCCTGCGCGAGCGCGTGTTCGCGCGCCTGCTCGGCCACGGGCCGCTGTGGCTGCGGCAGCGCCGCACCGGCGAGCTGGGCGAGCTGCTGCTGCATCACGGTGATGCGATCGAGAATTATTACAGTGGTTTCCTGCCGGTGCGCACCGAAGTGGTGGTGGTGCCCGTGCTGATCCTGGCCGCGGTGGCCTGGGTGGATTGGGTGGTGGCGCTGATCCTGCTGTTCACGGCGCCGCTGGTGCCGTTCTTCATGATGCTGGTGGGGTGGGGCGCCGAAGCGGCAGGTCGCGCGCAGCTGGGTGAGCTGGCGCGCATGAGCGGGCATTTCGCCGACCGCATCAAGGGCCTGGGCCTGCTGCGCGTGTACGGGCGGGGCGAGGCCGAGCTGGCAGGCATAGAAGCCGCTGCCGAAGGCGTCCGGCTGCGCACGATGAAGGTACTGCGGATCGCGTTCCTGTCGTCCACGGTGCTGGAGTTCTTCGCTTCCGTCAGCGTGGCGATGGTCGCGCTGTACCTGGGCTTGAGCTACCTGGGCATGATGTCGCTGCATGCGGCCGTGCCGACGTTGGGCGCAGGCCTGTTCTGCCTGCTGCTGGCACCGGAATTCTATGCACCGCTGCGACGGCTGGCCGCGCATTATCACGATCGTGCCAACGCGCTGGCCGCGGCAGCCGAAGTGGAACGCCTGCTGCAGTCGTTGCCGGATGAGCAGGGATTGATCGAGAACGAGGTTGTGCCGCTGGCAGTGGAGCCGGCCGAGGCCGCACTGCCGCCGCTGCAGGCGCAGGGCCTGGTGCTGCGCCCGCTGGGCGCGTCGCAGGATGTGCTGCAGGGCGTGGATGTGCTGCTGGAGCCAGGCCAGCGGCTGGCACTGGTGGGTGCCAGCGGCAGCGGCAAGAGCACGCTGCTGGAGGCACTGGCCGGCTGGCTGCCGCCGCGCGGGGGCAGGCTGATGCTGCGTCCCGGCGTGCAGGTCGCCTATGCCAGCCAGCGCCCCTATCTGTTCCACGGCAGCATCGCCGACAACCTGCGGCTGGCCGATCCTGGCGCCAGTGATGCCCGATTGCGCGCGGTGGCCGAGGCCGCGCAGGTGCTCACGTTCGCGCAGGGGCTGCCGCAGGGGCTGGACACGATCATCGGTGAACGCGGCTTCGGCCTGTCCGGAGGCGAGGCACGACGCATCGGCCTGGCCCGCCTGCTGCTGCGCGATCCGCAGGTGCTGCTGCTGGATGAGCCGACCGCCTTCCTCGATGCAGATACCGAAGCAGCGCTGCTGCGCAGTCTGGCCGCCTACGCGCGGGGTCGCAGCGTGGTGGTTGCCACCCACAGCCCGGCCGTGATCGCCTGGGCTGATCGCTGCCTGCTGCTGCCGGAAGGACGTCTGGTCGAGCCGGCGCAGGCGGTGCACGCATGAGCCGCTCGCCCGACACGCTGCGTGCGGTGTTCCTGCAGCAGCGGCCGCGTCTGCTGCTGACCGTGCTGCTGCTGTGGACCACGATGCTGGCAGGCACCGCCCTGCTTGGCCTGTCCGGTGGCTTCCTCACCGCAGCGGCGCTGGCCGGTGCCGCTGGTCTCGGCCAAGGCTTCAACTTCTTTTCGCCATCGGCCGGCATCCGTGGCCTGACCATGGCACGCATCGTTTCCCGTTATTTCGAGAAACTGGTTGGCCACGATGCCACGTTGCGCATCGCCCGCGACCTGCGTGTATGGTTCTTCCGGCGTGCACTGCCACTGGCGCCGGCGCGGCTGGGTGCCACCCGCACCGGCGAGCTGCTTGCGCGCCTGCTCGGCGATATCGGTGAAGTGGACGGCCTGCTGGTACGCGCGCTGGGCCCCTTGGTCGCGCTGGGTGCCCTGTCGATGGTGGCCGTGCTGTCGGCGGCGATGATCCTGCCGTCGGCAGCGGTGCTGCTGGCGGTGCTGGCTGCGCTGATTGCCTTCGGTGTGCCATGGCTGGGCGTGCGTGGCCGCGATGGCGAGGAAGCGGATCGCGCCGCGCATCGAGCCGCGCTGCGTACTGCTGCGTTTGAAGGGCTGGAAGGCGCGGGTGATCTGGCGGCGCTGCATGCCGACGCGGCGTGGCAGCTGAAGGTGCGGGTGGCCGCCAAGCAGTTGGCCGCGCGTGATCGCCGTCGCCGCTGGCGCCTGATCGCCGCGTCGACACTGCACGGCAGCGTGGCCGGGCTCGGCCTGGTGGCGATGCTGGCACTGGCCCTGCATGCGGCCGAGCAGCAGCGCATCGCCGCTGAAATGGCAGCCGGACTGGTGTTCCTGACGGTGGCGCTGATCGAGCTGTGGGCGGGGATGGGCCTGGCATGGCAGTCGCTGCAGTCCGGTCGAATCTCGGCCGATCGTCTGCAGTCCATCGTCGAGCAGACGCCGGCCGTGGACGAGCCGCTGGCACCGCAGCCGGTTCCGGTGCACGCACGCGTGCACTGGGATGACGTGCACTTCCAGTGGCCGGGAGCGGTACGACCGGTGCTGCGCGGGCTGCAACTGACGCTGGCGCCCGGCGAGCGCATCGCGATCCGTGGCGACAGCGGCTGCGGAAAGACCACATTGTCCAGCCTGCTGCTGCGCCTGTGGGACCCGCAGCAGGGCCGGCTGACCTATGGCGGGCGGGACCTGCGCGATTTCGCCCAGGCCGATTGGCATCGGCAGTTGGCCTGGCTGCCGCAGAACGCCCCGGTGTTCGCCGGCAGCGTGGCGGAGAACCTGCGCCTGGGGAATCCGGACGCCGACGACGCTGCATTGTGGGCGGTGTTGCACAGAGTGCGGCTGGGCGAGTGGGCCGAGCGCAATGGTGGCCTGCTGGCCTGGGTCGGTGAGAACGGTGCGACAATGTCCGCGGGGCAGGCGCGACGCCTGGCGCTGGCCCGCGCGCTGTTGCGCAACGCACCGATCCTGTTGCTGGACGAACCGACCGAAGGCCTGGACGTGGACACAGCCCATGCGCTGCTGCAGGATCTGGCCGGCCTGCTGGACGGTCGCAGTCTGTTGATGATCACCCATGACGACCTGCCCGATGGCGTGGTCGACGCGCAGTACCGGTTGCGCGATGGCGTGCTGATCCGCGAGGTGTGAGCGGCGCGCCTGATCAGGAGAATTCGCGCAGCATCACGGCGATCGAGGCCACATTGGCCAGCACGCACAACCCGAACACCCACTGGAATGCGGCTTTGCGATGCTTGTGGCGGAACGTCGCCTGGCCCAGCAATGCGCCGGGCCAGCCGCCGGCGAAGGCCAGCAGCTGGAGTGTCCGTTCCGGAATGCGCCGGTGATTGCGTTGTGCGGCGCGCTTGTCATGGCCATACAGGCCAAACGACACGGCACTGGCCAGCAGGCACCAGCCGCTCAGCCACAGGGGCAGAACGCCGCTGATCGTCAGTGCGATCAGCGCGCCGAAGGCCGACAGCGCGAGATGACGCCGCCACCCCACCTACAGCGTGTCGAGGAAGTCGCGAACAGCCGGGCCGAACCGTTCGAAATCGACCAGGAAGGCATCATGGCCCTGCGGCGAGTCCAGCCCGATGAAGCGTGCATCGGCGCCGCCGGCGCGCAGGCCGTCGGCCACCTGCTGCTGCTGCTGCACCGGGAACAGGATGTCGGTATTGGCACCGATGGCCAGCGCCTTGTCCACACGGATTCCGGCCAGGCCAGCCATGACATCGCCATCGGCATACTCGGCCAGGTCGAACCAGTCCATCGAGCGGCTCAGGTACAGATAGCAGTTCGGATCGAAGAAGCGCACGAAGCGGCGCGCGTGGCCTTCGAGATAGCTTTCGACCTGGAACTCCAGGCCGAACGGATCGTCGTCGGCCTGGTCCGAGTCCAGGCGCACCCGACCGAAGCGGCCGTCCCATTCCAGCGCCGAGCGGTAGGTGATCACCCCCAGCTTGCGCGCCATGCGCATGCCGGATTCCGGGTAGTGGGTGTCGTCGTAGCGGCCACTGTTCCAGCGTGGATCGAGACGGATCGCTTCCCGCTGCAGCGATCGGATGGCGATGGAGAACGGCAGCGCCTGCGCGCTGCCGGAAATGTTGATGTGGCTGCGTGCGATCCCCGGATGCAGCATCAGCACCGCCAGCGCGGTCATGCCGCCCATCGAGTTGCCGATCACGCACGCCAGCCGTTCGATACCCAGCGCACGCACCACCTCGACGGCGGCACGTGCACCGTCTTCGATCGACAGTTCGGGGAAGTCGAGCCGGTACGGTTCGCCGGTCGCCGGATCGATCGAGGCCGGTCCTGTCGAGCCCTTGCAGCTGCCCAGCGAGTTCACGCAGACCACGAACCAGCGGTCGGTATCGATCGGCTTGCCCGGCCCGAGCATCGCCTCCCACCAGCCTGGTGCAGGATTGCCTGCGTTGCTGGCGGCATGCGCGTCCGGCGACAGGCCGGTGACGATCAGGATCGCGTTGCTCCCATCGGCAGCCAGCGTGCCCCAGGTCTCGTAGGCCACGCGCGCACCGTGCAGGGCGCCGCCGCGCTTGAACGGAAAGGGCGAAGGCAGCGCATGGAAGCGGGTGCCGGGCGGAATGAATTCGGTCATGAGGGCATTCTAGCGGGGCCACATGTGGAGCTGGCGACACGCTGGTTTCCATCAGCGGGCGAATATCGCAGGCCAACCCTCTGCCGGACATGGCCCGGCGCTGCTGATTCCACGATGCCGGGGCAGCGCCGGGTCATGCCCGACGAGCGCGGCGGTCGCATCTCACGGAAACCGCAGTTCCACCACGCCCTCATGCGGCAGGCTCACCTTTACCGGCAGGCTCTGCAGGTCACCATCGCCGCGATTGGCATTGCCACTGCGCGAGATGCGCGCCAGCACTTCCACCTCGCGATGCGCTGACAGGGGAGCGGTGGGCATGGGACTGTCGCCGTCGCCAAGTCCGACCGTGCCGGGAAAACCGGCCAGGGGCAGCTTGCGCACCGCGACCGGCATCGGCGGGCCGCCGACCGCACGTGCCAGCACGAAGATCTGCGCGCCCGCGGGCCATTGCGCATGCTGCACGGAGGCAGGCAGCTGCACACGCACCTGCAGCAGTGCAGGCGAGGTCGCCGGGGCCGGCTCATGCGCCTGTGCGGCCGCTTCGCGGGCAATGGCGATCTGTGCCTGCAACGCCTGCGCGGCGCCGGGTTCCAGGTGCGGCAGCAGGCCGCTCCAGACATCGGCGGCTTCGCTGTTGCGGCCGCGTTGGCGCAGGGCGATGCCGAGCAGCCAGCTGGCCCGTTCGGCATCGGGCGCCAGCGTGCGTGCCCGCTGCAGCCACGATACAGCGGTGTCATCGAACTGCTTTCCGGCATCGGCCTGGGCGCGCGCCTGCGCCGCTTCCACCAGCACGCCCGGGTCGTCCGGTGCCAGTGCTACCGCGCGCGCGAAGGCTTCGGCAGCCGCGGCGGCATTGCCCAGTTCGCTCTGCGAGCGGCCGAGCAGGGCCCAGCCATCGGCACGTTGTGGATCGCGCTGCAGCGCGCCCTGCAGGGCCTGCACGCCTTCGCGCAGGGTCGCCACCGATGGCGCCGGCTGCACCCGTGCCGCCTGCGGGTTCCCGACCAGCTGGTACAGGCAGGCACCGGCGATGCCCACGGCAAGCACGGCGACGAGGAAGCCGGTGCGGCCTTGCCGCCGCAGCGGCCACAACACCAGCAGCGCAGTGAGCGCAGCGCTGCCGGCAGCCGCGAAAAGCAGCCAATCGTTCACCAGTCCTCTCCCACGTCGGCCGTTGCCGGCGGTGCGGTGGCCACGGTGCGGGCACGACGGCGGACGATGCCCACCACCACCAGCGCGCCGGCGCCCAGTACCAGCAGCGGGCCGCCCCACAGCAACCAGGTGCCCGGCTGCAGTGGGGGCTGGTAAAGCACGAAGTCGCCGTAGCGGGCGACGAGGAAGCGCTTGATCTGCGTATCGTCATGGCCCTGCTGCATCAGCTGCAGTACCTCCCGGCGCAGGTCCTGGGCGATCTGGGCGTTGGAATCGGCCAGCGACTGGTTCTGGCACTGCACACAGCGCAGCTGCGCGGCGAGGTCGTGGAAACGACGCTCCTCCGCTGCATCACGGAACTGCAGCGGCTGTGGGTCATGCAGTGGTTGCTGCGCCAGGCTGGGCAACGACCCGGCCAGCAGCAGCACCAGCAGCCCGCGCAGGCCGCTACGGAGCAACGCGCTGCGAACCAGCCGCATCGTTCTGTGCCTTCTCGATCTTCTCCAGCGCGGGGATCAGCTTCTCGTCGACCACCTTCTGCGTCATCGCTCCGCTGTACTTCCAGCGCACGATGCCGCTGCCGTCGACGAGGAAGGTCTCCGGCGCGGCCGTCACGCCCCAGTCGATCGCGGTGCGGCCTTCGATGTCGCTGAGCACTACCATGAACGGATTGCCCAGCTGTTCCAGCCAGTGCAGGGCATCGGTGGGGTCGTCTTTCCAGTTGTAGCCGATCACGCGCACGCGCTTGCTCTCGGCGAAACGGGTCAGTACCGGGTGTTCCTCGCGGCAGGCCGCGCACCAGCTGCCCCAGACGTTCAGCAGATAGGGTGCACCGCGCAGTTCTTCGCTGCGCACGATCATCTGCGGGTCGTGCAGCACCGGCAGCGCGAAGGCGGGGGCAGGTTTGTCGATCAGGGCCGAAGGCAGCACGTCGCGCTGCGGGTCGCCCGACTTCATCACGCCGTAGATCATCAACCCGAGCAGGCCGAAGAAGAACAGCACGCCGATCACGATGGCGACCGGCGGCAGTGGGCGGGAGGGACGCGGGGCGGGGGACTCGGACATGGAAACTCCTACGGACGACGGAAGCGGCGGTCAGCGGCGGTGATGAATCCACCCAGCGCCATCAGCAGCGCGCCCAGCCAGATCCAGCGCACGAACGGTTTGATGTGGACGCGGACCGCCCACGCATTGTTGCCCAGCGGCTCGCCCAATGCCACGTAGACATCGCCGCCGATGCGCGCATCGATGCCGGCCTCGGTCATCACCTGGCCACCGCTGGCGTACTGCCGCTTCTCCGGATGCAGCAGGGCCAGTTCGCGGCCGTCGCGGAACACCCGCAGATGACCGCGGTCGGCAATGAAGTTGGGGCCCTCGCGGTGATCCACGCCTTCGAAGCGCACGTCGTGACCGCCGACCACGATCTGCTGGCCCGGTGCCAGCGCCACTTCGCGCTGCACGTTCAGCGCTTCCACCAGCAACGCGCCCGCCAGGAACACGGCGACGCCGGCATGGGCGACGATCATGCCGAGCATTTCGGCAGTGAAGCGGCCATTGCCACGCAACCGCTGCCAGACGAAGCGGGCGGTACCCAGCGCGACCCAGGCCGCTGCGGCGACGCCGATGCCGGCTTTCCATCCGTTCTGCGGCGCCTGCCACCAGGCCAGCGCACCGAGCAGTACCGCCAGACCGAGCCAGGGGGCGAGCAGGGCCATGGCGCGCGAAGGCTGGTCGCGCTGCCATTTCACCAGCGGGCCGAAGGGCAGCAGCAGCACCAACGGGGCCATCAACAGCAGGAACAGGCTGCCGAAGTAGGGTGGGCCGACCGAAATCTTGCCCAGCGACAGCGCATCGGCCAGCAGCGGGTACAGCGTGCCGAGCAGGACCATCGCGCAGGCGGTGGCCAGCAGCAGGTTGTTGGCCAGCAGCAGCGTTTCGCGCGAGGTTGCGGTGAAGCCGCGGCGGGCATCATCGGCGTCGATGCTCAGCCCGCCCGCCCGCAGCGCGTACAGCAGCAGGCTTCCACCGACCAGCAGTGACAGGAACACGAGGATGAACAGGCCCCGCGAAGGATCGGCGGCGAACGAGTGCACGCTGGTCAGCACGCCGGAGCGCACCAGGAACGTGCCCAGCAGAGACAACGCGAATGCGGCGATCGCCAGCAGCAGGGTCCAGCTGCCAAAGGTGCCGCGCTTCTCGGTGACCGCCTGCGAGTGGATCAGTGCGGCGCCCACCAGCCACGGCATGAAACTGGCGTTTTCGACCGGATCCCAGAACCACCAGCCGCCCCAGCCCAGTTCGTAGTAGGCCCACCAGCTGCCCAGGGCGATGCCCAGGGTCAGGAAGGCCCAGGCGACATTGGTCCATGGCCGCGTCCAGCGCAGCCAGCGCGCGTCCACGCGTCCCTCCAGCAGCGCAGCCACGGCGAAGGCGAACGGCACCGCGAAACCCACGTAGCCCAGGTACAGCATCGGCGGGTGGATGATCAGTCCCGGATCCTGCAGCAGCGGATTGAGGTCACGGCCCTCCAGCGGGGCCGGGTTCAAGCGCAGGAACGGGTTGGAGGTGAATATCAGGAAGGCGAGGAAACCCACGCTGACGATCCCCATCACCGCCAGCACGCGCGCCTGCACGTGCCGGGGCAAGTGCCGTGAGAACAGTGCGACCGCGCCGGTCCACAGTGCCAGCACCAGCGCCCACATCAGCAGCGAGCCTTCGTGCGCGCCCCACACCGCCGAGTAGCGGTAGATGAGTGGCAGCAGCGAGTTGGAGTTCTCGGCCACGTAGCGCACCGAGAAGTCCTGCTGCACGAAGGTGGCGGTCAGCACCGCGAATGCACCGGCCACCAGCAGCAGCTGCGCGTAAGCGGCCGGCTGTGCCACCGCCATCCACGCCGCGTTGCCGCGATGGGCGCCGGCCAGCGGCAGGCCGGCCAGCAGCAGCGACGCCAGCAGTGCGCACAGCAGCAGGATCTGACCCAGTTCGGGCAGCACTCAGCGGACCTCGGGCGCCGTCACCGGCACGTCGTGCTTGAGATGGGCCTGGCCCATCTTGTCGGCCACTTCCTTCGGCACGTACTGCTCGTCATGCTTGGCCAACACTTCGTCGGCGACGAACACAGCGTTCTGCAGCGCGCCATCCTGCAGGCGGCCGCTGGCGACCACGGCCGTGCCTTCGGCGAACATGTCCGGCAGGATGCGCGAGGTCGTCACCGCCAGCTGGGCATCGCCATCGGTGACCAGGAAGCGGGCTTCCAGCGAGCCGGGCGGGCGGTTGAAGGAACCCTTCACCACCATGCCGCCGAGGCGGAACCGCGATTGCGGCTCGACGTCGCCACGCAGCACTTCGGAGGGCGTGTACAGGTAAGCAATGTTGCGCTCCAGGGCCATCGCCACCAGCGCGGTGGCCAGGCCGGAAGCGAGCAGGGCCAGCAGGACCCAAGCCAGGCGGCGGCGTTGGACCGGTGTCATCGTTCCAGCTCCGTGGACAGCGACGGTGGGACATCCTGGGCGCTGGCACGTACCTGCTGCCGCTGCTGCCGGGCCTGTGCCATGCGCCGGGCGGCGCGCAGGCGCAGCCAGGAACCGAGCGCGTCGGCGCAGAGCACCAGCACGAACACTGCGTACGCACCGATCACGTAGGGCAGGTGGCTCATCGCGGGTTCTCCGCTGCTGCCTGCGCGGTGTCGATGCGGCCACCGACCCAGGCCTTGCCGGCCTCGCGGTCGAGATTGTCGGCACGCGCCTTGGCCAGCACCGAACCGGCGAACCAGAACTTGGTGCCGATCACCATCCACCACAGCGGGGCGATCATCGCGCTGTCGATGGCCGATTCACCGAACACGTTGATCGACTGGCGCTGGTGCAATCCCCCCCACCAGTCCACGGAATAGCGGATCACCGGCAGCAGGCTGACGCCGACGATGGCCAGCAGGCCGGCCGCACGGGCGGCACTGCGGCGATCCTCGATGGCGTGGTACAGGCCGATCACGCCCAGATACAGGAACAGCAGCACCAGTTCGCTGGTCATGCGCGGGTCCCAGTCCCACCACGTCCCCCACGTGCCCTTGCCCCAGATGCTGCCGGTGAGCAGGGTGATCAGCGTGAACCCCGCGCCCATCGGCGCGCACGCCATGGCCAGGATCTCGCAGACCTTGATCCGCCAGATCAGGGCAATGGCGGCGTACAGCGCCATCAGCGCGAATACGAACAGGCTCATCCAGGCGCTGGGCACATGGATGTAGAGGATGCGGAAACTGTCCAGCTGCCGGGCTTCCGGCGGCACCACCAGCAATGCCTGCCAGATTCCGACAAGGAGGACCGGCACGGCCGCGAGGTAGAACACCCGCGACCAGCGGGCGGCGAAACGATCGAACGTGGGCGGAGAACCGAGTTGGTGGAACCAGCGGACAATCGGATTCATGCGTGACGGCTATCCAGCAGGGGTGGATTGGCTCTCAGCTCGATCAACTCAGAGAAATACGAATCGCAGCGGCAGTCGCCAGCGGTGCCAGCACCAGTGCCACCAGCAGGCCGGCACCCAGCATCAGCAGCGCGCCGACCGGATCCTGTCCACGGCTGGCTGCAGCCAGGCTGCCTGCACCGAAGACCAGCACCGGTACGTACAACGGCAACGACAGCAACGCCACGAGAATACCAGAGCGCCGGATGCCCACGGTCAGTGCAGCGACCACACCACCGATCAGGCTCAGCAACGGTGTTCCCAGCAGCAACGATGCCAGCAACATCGGCAGCTGGTCATGCGGCAGATGCAGCATTTCCGCCAGCAGCGGGCTCAGTACGATCAGTGGCAGGGCCGTGGTGGCCCAGTGCAGCAGCACCCGCACCAGCACCAGCCACGCCAGTGGCACCGGTGCCAGCAGCCATTGCTCCAGCGAGCCATCCTCGGCGTCGGAGCGGAACAGCGAATCCAGCGCAAGCTGCCCGGCCAGCAGCACCGCCAGCCACAGCACCGCACCAGCGGTCGCCGCCAGCGGTTGTGGATCGCGTCCCTGTGCCAGTGCGAACAGCACCACCACCAGCAGGGCAAACAGCAGCGGTTGCAACGCATCGCCGCGGCGGCGCCAGAGCAGGCGCAGGTCACGCCTGACCAGGGCGCGCGCGGTCTGCCACAGGCCCGGTTCGGTACCCGGGGCGATCATGCGGCACCGCCGAGGTCGAGCTGGCGGGTACGCACCGGCGGTGCGGCGTAGGCCCCATGGGTGGTGACCAGGGCGGCGCCACCTGCGCGCAGGTGTGCCGAAATCATCCGGTTGACCAGGGTGATGCCCTCCAGGTCGAGGTTGGCGTAGGGCTCGTCGAGCAGCCACAGCGGGGCGGGCGAGAGCCAGATGCGGGCCAGCGCCAGCCGCCGCTTCTGTCCGGCCGACAGGTGCCGCACCAGGGTGTCCTCATACCCGGCCAGGCCGACGATGGCCAGCGCATTGCCCGGCATCTGCCGCGCACGGCGCCCGTGCAGGCCGCACAGGAAGTGCAGGTTCTCCAGTGTGTCCAGGTCCGGCTTCAGCGCGGGAAGATGGCTGAGATAGGCGACATAGCGCGCCCGTTCGGCATTGCTGGCGGGCCTGCCGTCGATCCGCACCTGGCCGGCGCCGGGTCGCGCAAGGCCGGCGAGCACGCGCAGCAGGGTGGTCTTGCCGGCACCGTTGCCGCCCTGCACGAGCAGCGCCTCGCCAGCATCCACGTGGAAGTCCAGCGGGCCGAACACGGGCGCGTCATTGCGCGAGAAGCTCAGGCCGCTGGCGGCCAGCAATGCAGGGGTGTCCAAGGGGCAGGGATCTTCATGCCGGAGTGCGGCGGCAATTGTAGCGATGAAACCCGCCCGATAGCGCCGGGCCACGTCCGGCGAGCGCCCAGTGCGGTATCCCGCTGAAAGGGCATGTGCAAACAGCCGCCCGGCATGACCCGTCGCCACCGGCTCGCGCCGCAGGCCGGGTCCGGATTTCGTACACTTCCAGCCCTTGTTCTCATTAGCCCAGGCCGATGCAACCCACCACCAAGCTGCCCAAGGTCGGTACCACCATCTTCACCGTCATGTCCCAGCTCGCTGCCGAGCACGGTGCAGTCAATCTGGGCCAGGGGTTTCCGGATTTTTCCGCGCCGCAGCGCCTGATCGACGAAACCGCCAGGGCGATGGCGGCCGGCCTGAACCAGTATCCGCCGATGACCGGTGTGGCGCCGCTGCGCCAGGCCATCGCGCAGAAGTCACTGGACTTGTACGGCGCCCAGGTCGACCCGGACACCGAAATCACCGTCACCAGCGGCGCGACCGAGGCCATCTTCAACGCCATCCACGCCGTGGTGCGTGCCGGCGAGGAAGTGATCGTGCTGGACCCCGCATATGACTGCTACGAGCCGGCCATCGAGCTGGCCGGCGCCACCGCCGTGCACGTGCCGCTGGACCCGCAGACGTTCGCCGTGGACTGGGACCGCGTGCGTGCGGCCATCACGCCGCGCACCCGCATGCTGATGGTCAACACCCCGCACAACCCCTCCGGTGCGATGCTGGACGAGGCTGACATGCAGGCACTGGCCGACGTGCTGCGTGGCACGCAGATCTACCTGATTTCCGATGAGGTGTACGAGCACATCATCTACGATGGCCGCCGCCACGAATCAGTGCTGCGCTACCCGGAACTACGCGAGCGGACCTTCGTCATCTCCAGCTTCGGCAAGACCTACCACTGCACCGGCTGGAAGATCGGTTATGCGGTGGCGCCGCCGCTGCTGACTGCGGAATTCCGCAAGGTGCACCAGTACAATACCTTCACCAGCTTCGGCCCGGCCCAGTATGGCTTTGCCGCGATGATCCGCGACGAACCGGAGCACCACCTGGAACTGGGCGCGTTCTACCAGGCCAAGCGTGACCGCTTCCGCGAGCAGCTGGCCGGTACGCGGCTGAAGCCTCTGCCGGTGCCGGGCGGCTACTTCCAGCTGGTCGATTATTCGGCCATCAGCGATCTGCCCGACCACGAATTCGTGAAGTGGCTGACCGTCGAGAAGGGCGTGACCGCCATCCCGCTGTCGCCGTTCTACGAAACCGCACCGACCGGCCAGCGCCTGGTACGGCTGTGCTTCGCCAAGAACGAGGCGACCCTGGACGCGGCGATCGAACGCCTGCGCCTGCTGTGAGTGGAGTGACGACCATGCAGGATCTGCGCATTTCCCTCGTCCAGGGCGACACCCGCTGGCATGACCCGGCCGGCAATCGCGCCTACTATGGCGCGCTGCTGGCGCCGCTCGCCGGCACCACCGACCTGGTGATCCTGCCGGAGACCTTCACCAGTGGCTTCTCCAACGAGGCCATCGCACAGGCTGAAGGCATGGATGGCCCGACCGTGGCCTGGGTGCGCGAACAGGCCAGGGCTTTGAACGCGGCGGTGGTCGGCAGCGTGCAGCTGCGCGACGGCGCGGGCGTGTACAACCGGCTGCTGTTCGCGACCCCCGACGGTGGACTGCAGTACTACGACAAGCGCCACCTGTTCCGCTATGGCGGCGAGCACGAGCGCTATGCCGCCGGCCGCGACCGCCTCTGCGTGGAGTGGAAGGGTTGGCGCATCAATCCGCAGGTCTGCTACGACCTGCGGTTCCCGGTGTTCTGCCGCAACCGCTACAACGTGGAACGGCCAGAACAGCTGGATTTCGATCTGCAGATCTTCGTTGCCAACTGGCCCTCGGCGCGTGCCTACGCGTGGAAGACACTGCTGCGCGCACGCGCCATCGAGAACCTGTGCTTCGTCGCTGCGGTCAACCGTGTCGGCGTGGACGGCAACCAGCTGCACTATGCCGGCGACAGCGCCGTGCTGGATTTCCTCGGCCAGCCGCAGGTGGAGATCCGCGAGCGCGAGCAGGTGGTGACCACCACCATTTCGGCCGACGCGCTGGCGCTGCACCGTGCGCGCTTCCCGGCGATGCTCGATGCCGATGCTTTCCATCTGGACGTGCAGGCCTGAACGAAGGGCTGAACGCTGCCCGCATCACCGCGCGCGCCTGCATTCACCCTGCACGCGCGCGCTGCTAGATTCGCCGGCAGTCCGAACGCTGTGGAAGTCCTGCCGATGAACAAGTCCCTTGCCCTGCTGCTGGCGCTGGCCGCCACCTCCCTGGCTCCGGCCGCGCATGCCGGCGGCAACCTCGACTGCCACCTGCGCTACAACCTGTCCGGCTGGTCGCTGATCTACAAGACGGCGTCGGGCACCGGCACCGTCAGCTGCAGCAACGGTGCCAGTCTGCCGGTGCGCATCCAGATGAAGGGCGGTGGCCTGACCGTGGGCAAATCGAAGATCACCGACGGGCGCGGCAGCTTCACCGGCGCCGTCAGCGTGGATGAACTGCTCGGTACCTACGCGTCGGTGGGTGCCCATGCCGGTGCGGTGAAATCCAGCAATGCGCAGGTGATGACCAAGGGCGACATCTCGCTGGCGCTGTCCGGTACCGGCAAGGGCTGGGACCTGGGTGTGGACGGCACGGCCTTCACCATCAGCCGGCGTTGACCGGTTCCCGTCGCAGCGGCAGCCGATAACGAAAAACCCCGGCCAATGCCGGGGTTTTTCATGTCAGGCGTGCCGCCGATCAGCCGCCGCGCGGACCACCGCGACGGGGGCCGCCCGGGCCACGATTGCCGCCGGGGCCGCCCGCACCGCGGTTGCCCCCCGGACCGCCGGGGCCGCGATTGCCACCGGGGCCACCCGGGCCGCGGTTGCCGCCGCCGGGGCCGCGGCTGCCCGGACGGGCACCCTGCGCCGGCTTCGGGCTGCCATACGGATTGAAGCCCGGGTTGGCGTGGTCGGACGGGAAGCTCGGGGCGTTGCCCGGATGCCCGTACGGATGCCTGTTGCCCTGCGCGCCCTGGCTGCGGTTGCCCGCGCCGGGACGGCTCTGGCCACCGGCGCCACCGCGACCCTGGCCCTGGCCGCCTGCGGCGCCCGGACCCTTCGGCTTGCCATAAGGACGGCCCTGGCCGCCGCCCGGACCACGCGCACCCGGACCGGCGTTGCGGTGGCCGCTCGGGCCGGTGCTGACGCCATCGGGCACGTACCAGGTGCGGAACGCGGCCGGATTGCCTTCCGGCAGCGAACGGTCATTCTTCGGCTTGCGCTGCTTGAACGGCTTCTGCGACTGCTTGGCCGCGGCCTCGCCGCTGACCGTGAGGCCGCCCTTGAAGCCGCCCCCCTTGCCGCCGCGGCCACGGCCACGGTCTTCGCGCAGGGTGTCGAAACGGCGCAGTTCGCGCCCTTCGTCGGCCGTGCTGTGGCCATTGACGTAGGCGTTGCCACGGCCACCTTCGCGCACGCGCACGGTGGTCTTGGCGGCGCGGCGCTGGCCGATCACCGGCTGCAGGGTGAGGGCCGACGGAGCGCCTTCTTCCAGCTTCAGTTCGGCACGCAGTGCTTCGACCTGGGCGCTGGGCAGCTCGACCGACTGGCCTCGGGCCAGTTCGCGCGGCAGGCTGACCCGGCCGTAGCGGGTGCGCTTGAGGCGGCTGACCTGGCAGCCCTGCGATTCCCACAGGCGGCGCACTTCGCGGTTGCGGCCTTCCTTGACCACGACGCGGAACCAGTCGTGCGAATCGGTACCGCCGATGCGTTCGATCTCGTCGAACTTGGCCGGGCCGTCTTCCAGCGCGACGCCACGGGCAAGGCGGTCGACGATGGCATCGGCCACCTTTTCCTGGCCTTCCGGTGCACGCACGCGGACCACGTACTCGCGCTCGACCTCGAAGGACGGGTGCATCATCGCGTTGGCGAGTTCACCGTCGGTGGTCGCCAGCAGCAGGCCGGTAGTGTTGATGTCGAGGCGGCCGATCGCGATCCAGCGCGCGCCCTTCAGCGGCGGCAGCGATTCGAACACGGTCGGACGGCCTTCGGGGTCCTCGCGGGTGGTCACTTCGCCTTCCGGCTTGTTGTAGACCAGCACGCGCGAGGGTTCGGACAGGGCCGTGGCGACGAAGCCGCGGCCGTCCAGTTCGATCTTGTCGCCGCTCTTGACCGACATGCCGGTCTGCGCGACTTCACCGTTGACCTTGACCAGGCCTTCGGCGATGCGCTGTTCCAGCGCGCGGCGCGAGCCCAGGCCGGCCTGGGCCAGGACCTTGTGCAGGCGTTCTTCCAACTTGAACTGTTCGGAGGTGGCTTCGCGCTTGAGCGAGAGCTTGTTCAACGACAGCTTGCGAGAGGTGTCACTCATCAGTTTTGCTCCGGCCGACGGTTTCGAGGTCGGCCTCTGGTTCGGAATCGGCTTGGTCAACAGCCACGGTCGTCGTCGCGACGGCGTTGTCTTCGCGTTCGTTCACTGGCACCGCGCGCTCGCCCGGCGCGGAATCGGGGTGCCCATCATCGAGGGGCGAAGGTGCTTGCTCATCGGTGGCCGCCGCAGGGACTGCGTCGGCGGAATGCGGGGTGTTGCCACCGGCCAGGCCGGCATCATCATTGGCGGCCCCGTCCGGCTCGGCCGAGACGTCGGGGCCGTCGGCGCTGGCGGCAGCCGGTGCATCGCGGTCCAGGGCCAGCTGTGGTTCCAGCTCGCCCAGGTCCTTCAACTCCGACAGCGGCGGCAGCTCATCCAGGCGCTTGAGGCCGAAGTAATCCAGGAAGCCCTTGGTGGTGCCGAACAGTGCCGGCTTGCCGGGCACGTCGCGGTGGCCCACCACGCGGATCCATTCGCGCTCTTCCAGTGCCTGGATGATGTTGCTGCTGACGGCGACGCCGCGCACCTGCTCGATCTCGCCGCGGGTGATCGGTTGCCGGTAGGCGATCAGCGCCAGTGTTTCCAGGGTGGCACGGGTGTAGCGGGTCTTGCGTTCGGTCCACAGCCGGCTGATCCAGCCATGCACCTCGCCGGTGACCTGGTAGCGGAAGCCGGAGGCGACCTCGACCAGTTCCACGCCGCGGCCTTCGCAGCTTTCGCGCAGGTGCTCCAGCGCACGTTCGATGCTGCCCGGCGGTGCGGGTTCCTCTTCCGGGAACAGGTCTTTCAGCTGGGCCAGGGTCAGCGGCTGGCTGGAGGCCAGCAGGGCACCTTCGACAATGCGGTTGATCAGCGGTTGATCCATCGGCAGGCAGCGCTCACTCGTTCTCGTTGGCGGCGTCGTTGTCGTCGAACTCGCTGCTGAACTGCAGCGGGGCATTGGTGTTGCCGGCCGCCAGCGACTTCACGTAGATCGCCGCCAGCGGTTCCTCCTGGACGATGTCCAGCAGCTGTTCCTTGGCCAGTTCCAGCACGGCCAGGAAGGTGACCAGCACGCCCAGCTTGCCTTCTTCAGCAGTGAACAGGCTTTCAAAACGGTAGAACCTGCCGTCTTCCATGCGGCCGAGCACTTCGCCCATGCGCTGCCTCACGCTCAGCGCCTCGCGCTTGATCGCGTGGCCGCTGAACAGCTCGGCGCGCTTGAGCACATCGTGCAGCGCCAGCAGCATCTCCTTCAGGTCCACCGGCGGCGGCAGTTTCACCGTGGCGCGTTCGGGCATGAAGGCGTGGGCCACCGTGGTGTCCCGGTCCTGGCGGGGCAGGGCGTCGATGTCCTCCGCCGCCTGCTTGAAACGTTCGTACTCCTGCAGCCGGCGCACCAGTTCGGCGCGCGGATCGGCTTCATCGCCTTCGTCGCTGACCGGGCGCGGCAGCAGCATGCGCGACTTCACCTCGGCCAGGATCGCTGCCATCACCAGATACTCGGCCGCCAGTTCGAAGCGCAGCTCGCGCATCACGGTGATGTACTCCACGTACTGCCGGGTGATCTCGGCCACGGGGATGTCCAGCACGTCCAGGTTCTGCCGGCGGATCAGGTACAGCAGCAGGTCCAGCGGACCTTCGAAGGCATCCAGGATGACTTCCAGCGCATCCGGCGGGATGTACAGGTCCTGCGGGATCTGCAGGACCGGTTGCCCATGCACGACGGCCAGCGGCATTTCCTGCTGCTGGGGGGCGGGCGGCCGGGTTGGCGGGTTCGCGTCGAGCGCGAGTTCGGAAGTCATCTAATGGACATCAGGATTGCAACGGACCAGTCGCGGCACCCGGCGCCGCGCGTGCACCGCGGGCCCCAAGGCACCAGGCGCGCCTGTCTCGGCGCGATTCCACACATATCAAACAGCAGGACGCGCCGCAGGAGACGGCAGCGACGGGACTACGGGGAGGTCGTCTACGTGGCCTGCCCGGAAGCGGCAGGTCGGTCGTCGGGGGCTGCGTTGGCCGCAAAAACCGACGGGTTGCTGCATCCAGCCACGTGCAATGGACTCTAGGGTAAGCCTTTGCCGCGCCAGTGTCCAGCCGCGGCCAGGGCGAGGGGGCTTTGGCTAGAATCGGCGGACCCGACAACGCGAGCGAGGAAATGCCGGTGTGGTATGTGATTGAAGGCTATGACGGCCAGGACGTGCTGACGCAACGGCTGCAGGCCCGACCGGAGCACCTGGCGCGGCTGCACGCGCTGCGTGATGAAGGGAGACTGCTGCTGGCCGGGCCCTGTCCGGCGATCGACAGCGAAGATCCAGGCCCGGCGGGGTTCAGTGGTTCGGTGGTGATCGCCCGCTTCGGGTCGCTGCCGGAGGCGCAGGCCTGGGCCGACGCGGACCCCTATGTGGCCGCAGGTGTCTACGTGAGGGTGCAGGTGCGGCCCTTCCGCCAGGTGCTGCCGTGAACGCGGACCGGATCGAGCGGATCCGTGATGCGCTGCAGCAGGCGCTGGCCCCGAGCGTGCTCGAGATCGAGGACGACAGCCACCGTCATGCCGGCCACGCTGGCGCGCGCGATGGCCGTGGCCATTTCAACGTGCATGTGGTCAGCGAGCGCTTTGCCGGCCTCGGCCCGCTGGCCCGCCACCGCGCGGTATACGCCGCGTTGGGGGCGATGATGGAGACCGACATCCACGCGCTGTCCATCCGCGCGCTGGCACCGTCAGAACAGGGCTGAGCCCTTGTCCCGCACTGTCATTGCCGGTCCGTGCGCGGACCGTCAGGGACAGATTTCCATGTCCATTTCAGGACATTCGTCTAACGGACAGTTTACAAGCCCAGATGGAAACGCTTACATTCCGCGCCAATGCTGGTAGGTCCAAGCCGTGGAGGGCGGCTTCGTGAACAAGGCAGCCATTACAATCAAGGATGTCGCACGCGAAGCCCGGGTCTCCGTGGCCACGGTTTCCCGCGCGCTCAACGGGCATGAAAATGTTGCCGAACCGGTCCGCCAGCTGGTGCTGGAGGTGGCCGCACGGCTGCGTTACACCCCGCATGCCGCCGCCCGCAGCCTGAGCAGCCGCCGCACCAACACGGTCGGCGTGGTGCTGCCGGACCTGTACGGCGAGTTCTTCTCCGAGCTGATGCGCGGCATCGACGGCGTTGCCCGCAGTCGCCGCCAGCATCTGCTGGTGTCCAGCTACCACGGCGACCAGGAGCAGCAGGGTGCTGCCCTGCGCGCCATGCGCGGGCGTGTCGATGGCCTGCTGGTGCTCTCGCCCTATGCCGAGAGCCCCGGCTTCCTGACCGACAACCTGCCGCAGTCGCTGCCCACCGTACTGATCAACACCTACCTGCCTGGGCAGGATCATCCGGTGTTGAGCATCGACGACCACGCGGGCGCAATGGCGATGACCCGTCATCTGCTCGATGCCGGTCACCGGCGCATCGCGTTCATTTCTGGCCCGGACCTCAACTTCGACGCGCGCGAGCGCCTGCGCGGCTTCCGTGACGCGCTGGCGGCTGCCGGCGGCAGCGCCGAAGGCATCGAGCTGCCCGGTGATTTCGACGAAGCTTCCGGCCATCGCGCCGGTCAGGAGTTGTTGGCAGCCGGCACGCTGCCCGATGCCGTGTTCGCCGCCAACGACATGATGGCACTTGGCTGCCTGTACGCCTTTGCGCAGGCAGGCGTCCATGTTCCGTCCGATGTCGCCCTGGCGGGTTTTGATGACATTCCGCTGGCACGTTTCGTTCACCCGTCGCTGACCACCATGCAGGTCAGCATCGCCGAGCTTGGCGATCGGGCGATGACGCGCCTGATGCAGTTGATGGACGGCACCTCCACGGAAGGGGCCGGGGACAAGCACACCCTGGTACCCCGTCTCGTTGTTCGCGATTCCACCACTCCGCCATCCGGCCGTTGAAGCCGGAGGCGTTCCTTCTTTTTTGATTGATCGCAGGGGACCGCACACGCGGTCGCCGCCACCCGGAGATTGAGTTGATGATGCATTCCACTATCCGCACGCCGGCGCGCCGGCTGCTGAGCACCGCACTGGTCAGCTGCCTGATGCTGGCCGCCGCCCCGAACGCCCTGGCGCAGTCGGCCAACGCCAGCCTGCGCGGCCAGGTTGCCGGCGCACAGGCCGGTTCGGAAGTCACCGCCACCAACGTTGCGACCGGCACCGTGCGCCGCGGCACCGTCCGCGCCGACGGCAGCTACTCGCTGATGGGCCTGGACCCGGGCACCTATGACGTGGTGGCCAACGGCCAGAGCCAGAAGGTCACCGTGACCGTGGCCTCCACCGCCACCCTGAACTTCGCCGGCGCTGCCAGCAGCACCCCGGGTTCGACCGCTGCCACCAACCTGGACACCGTCAACGTCGTCGCGCCGACCCTGCTGCAGGAAGTGCGCACGTCCGAAGTCGGCAAGACCGTCAGCCTGCAGCAGATCCAGACCACCCCGCAGGTGTCGCGCAACTTCCTGGAGTTCGCCGACGCGGTGCCGGGCCTGATCTTCACCCGTGATGCGAAGGGCAACACCTCGCTGCGCGGCGGCGCCACCAATGCCGATGGCACCAACGTGTACATCGATGGCGTGGGGCAGAAGAGCTACGTCAAGGGCGGCGGTGTCGCCGGCCAGTCCGGCAGCGCCGGCAACCCCTTCCCGCAGCTGGCCATTGGCGAATACAAGGTCATCAGCGGCAACTACAAGGCCGAGTACGGCCAGGTCTCGAGCGCTGCGGTGACCGCCGCGACCAAGTCCGGTACCAATGAATTCAAGGGTGAGGCGTTCTATCGCTACACCGACGAGGACATGCGCGCCAAGACCCCGGCCGAACGCCAGGGCGGCAAGGACAAGCAGGTGTCGGCCGAGAAGGAATACGGCTTCGCGCTGGGCGGCCCGATCATCCAGGACAAGGCCCACTTCTTCGTGACCTACGAAGCCAAGCGCTTCGACCTGCCGGTCACCATCGCACCGGACGGTGCGGTTACCGGTGCCGCCGGTCTGCTGCCGCCCGCCGGCGCCGCCGGTCTCGGCCCGGCCAGCCAGCCGTTCCAGCAGGACCTGATCTTCGGCAAGATCGACTTCGAGCCGACCGACAACGATCGCATCGAGCTGACCTTCCAGGACCGCGACGAAACGCAGTCGCAGTTCAGTGGCCAGACCTCGCCGGAAGCCGGCCGTGAAGTGGTCAATACCGACCGTCGTTACGCTCTGCGCTGGAACCACAGCGGCGAGCGCTACTACAACGAATTGATGGTCACCCACGAAGATTCGTTCAACAACCCGACCCCGCTGACCCTGGCCAACGGCATCACCTATACCGCGCCGGACGGTCCTGAAGACCGCACGATCGTGAAGATCGGTGGCGCCTCGGCGCTGGACTCGCAGGTGAAGGGCCAGAAGGGCTGGTCGATCGAAGACAACCTGACCCTGGATGGCATCCAGTGGGCGGGCGACCACACCATCAAGATGGGCGTGAAGTACAAGCAGATCGACCTGTACGCTTCCGATGCGGCGCAGATCAATCCGACCTTCACCTACTCGCTGGGCGATCCGGACTTCCCCGATTCCATCCCGTACAAGGCGCAGTTCGTCAAGCCGGTGACCGGCGTGTCGGGCGTGTCCGGCGAAGTACGCTCCAAGTCCAAGCAGTACGGCGTGTTCATCCAGGACGACTGGCAGGTCAATGACCACCTGCAGCTGAACATCGGCCTGCGCTGGGACTACGAGAAGACCCCGTCCTACCTGGACTTCGTGACCCCGCAGCAGGTGGTCGATGCCATCTATTCGCAGGATCCGCGCGCACCCGCCGGCCAGACCTACGCCGATTCGCTGGCGCTGGGCGGCCTGGACATCAGTGACTACATCAGCAACGGCCACAACCGCAAGGCATTCAAGGATGCCTGGCAGCCGCGCCTGGGCTTCTCGTATGACATCAACGCCGACGAGCAGCATGTGATCCACGGTGGCGCCGGCCGTTCCTACGACCGCGACCTGTTCGACAACCTGCAGCTGGAGACCACCAAGCTGGCCCTGCCGCAGCCGACCATCTACTTCCGCAACCCGGCCACCGGAACCTGCATCAACGGCCAGGCCGCCTGCTACGACTGGAACCCGAACCTGCTCAACGGCATCGGCAACCTGCAGGCGCTGGTGGGATCGACCAGCAACGCCGGCCTGGAGGTCGACCTGCTGAACAACAAGCTGAAGGCTCCGTACTCGGATCAGTTCAGCCTGGGCATGAGCAACCAGATCGGTGACTGGCTGACCGACGCCACCATCGCCCGCACCCTGAGCTACGACGGCTTCGCCTTCACCCTGGGCAACCGTTACCCGACCGGCCAGTTCTTCGATGATCCGCGCCTGTGCGGCGGCACCGAGCCGGGCCTGAGCCAGGCCTGGAGCTGCAACGTGCCGGGCTTCGGCAGCCTGATCATCGGCCAGCAGGGCATCAAGACCCGCGCCACCCAGGTCCTGCTGTCGGCGCAGAAGCCGTTCACCAAGGAAAGCGGCTGGGGCACCTCGATCGCCTACACCTGGACCACCGCACGCCACAACCGCGACATCAACGAGAAGTACGCCTTCGACCGCGGCCTGATCGGCGATTACCCGACCATCCGTTCCAACGGTGCTCCTCGTCACCGCCTGGTGGTGACCGGTTCGTACGCGGGCTTCTGGGGCATCACCTTCGGCGGCAAGATCACCCTGGCAACGCCGACGGCCGTCAACGACTGGTACCCCGTGCCGCAGGCCAGCGGCTACACCCTGCCGACCCCGCAGGCGGCCGTGCCCAACGCCAACGGCAAGTTCCTGGTGGGGGGCAAGATCTTCGGCTACCGCTCGGTCGACCTGCAGGCGACGAAGACGTTCAAGATGCCGGGTGATACCGAGCTGTACGCTCGCCTGGACATCATCAACGTGTTCGATTTCGACAACTTCTCCACCTACAACTACGTCAAGACCAACGGCAAGCTGCAGGCCAGCTACAACGAGACCGGTGACATCATCGGTACGCCCCGCCAGATCAAGGCGGAAGTGGGCTTCCGCTTCTAAGCGGGTACGCCTGCTGCAGGAGTCGATGCCGCCGGTTCGCCGGCGGCATCGGCAACTGCGATGATCGCGCTGTCAGGCCACGTTCCCGTGGCTTTTTTAAATGTGTGGTTTGTAAACGATTTCAGATCATTGGACGTTATGCTTTCCCATCGATCAGTCCACCGGAGGAACCGCGCCATGCAGGCACGCCACCTGTTGTCCGCCGCAGCGATGACCCTGGCCATCGCCGCCTGCAAGCCGGCCCAGCAGGAGCCCGCCAAACCCCGGCCGCCGGTGATCCTGATCGAGGCCGATGCACCGCCGCGGCCGATGAAGCCGGAGCTGCCGCCGCTGTTCGATGACATTGAACGCCGCACCTTCCAGTTCTTCTGGGACACCACCAATGAAGTGAACGGCCTGACGCCGGACCGTTATCCGTCACGCCCGTTCGCCAGCATCGCCTCGGTCGGCTTCGCGCTCACCGCCTATCCGATCGGCATCGAGAATGGCTGGGTCAGCCGCAACCAGGCGATCGACCGCACGCTGACGACGCTGAAATTCTTCCGTGACGTGCCGATGGGCCCGCAGCGCACCGGCAAGGCCGGCTACAAGGGCTTCTACTATCACTTCCTGGACATGCAGGAAGGCCGCCGCTACGACAGCTGGGTCGAACTGTCGTCGGTGGATACCGCGCTGCTGATGATGGGCGTGCTGTTCGCGCAGTCCTATTACGACGGCGATGATCCGCGCGAGAAGGAGATCCGGCAGATTGCCGATACCCTGTACAGGAAGATCGACTGGCCGTGGCTGCAGCAGCGCGCGCCGCTGATCTCGATGGGCTGGTTCCCCGAAAGCGGCTTCATCGACCACGACTGGATGGGCTACAACGAGGCGATGATGGTGTACATCCTTGCCCTGGGCTCGCCCACGCATCCGGTCAGCCCCGACGCGTGGACGGTATGGACCCGGACCTACGACAACGACTGGGGCGTCTACCAGGGCCAGGAATACCTGTCCTTCGGCCCACTGTTTGGCCACCAGTACAGCCATGTCTGGATCGATTTCCGCGATATCCAGGATGCCTACATGCGCGAGCGCGGCAGCACCTACTTCCTCAACAGCCGCTCGGCCGCGCTGGCCCAGCGCGAGTACGCCATCGCCAACCCGATGCAGTGGAAGGAGTACGGCGAGAACGTGTGGGGACTGACCGCCAGCGATGGCCCGCAGAACACCACCCAGGACTATCGCGGCGAGCAGCGCCAGTTCCGCCACTACTCCTCGCGCGGCGCCGGCCTGCGCGAGAACTTCGACGACGGCACCATCGCGCCGACCGCCGCGGTGGCCTCGATCGTGTTCGCCCCGGAGCAGGTCATTCCGGCCACGCTGGAGATGCACAAGCGCTTCGGCGATTACATCTATTCCAGCTACGGCTTCCTGGATTCGTTCAATCCCAGCTTCAGCTACGACATTCCGATCAAGACCGGGCGCCTGGTGCCGGATCGTGGCTGGGTCGCCAGCGACTACATCGCCATCGACCAGGGCCCGATCCTGACCATGATCGCCAATTACCGCAACGACTTCGTGTGGGAAGTCATGAAGAAGAACCCCTACATCCGCAAGGGGCTGGAGCGCGCTGGATTCAGCGGCGGCTGGCTGGCCCCCGAGGGCTCGTTCCAGCCGCTGGAACTGCAGAAGGACGAGAAGGCTGCATCGGCGCGCGCGGTCGGCATCGCCGAGTCACGCGCGGCCGCCGCACAGGAACAGAAGAACAATGCCAACCGCACCACAGGCCAGGGAAAGTAACGCTGTGCAGAACTGGCTCCATCGCATGCGCCGTTGGGCGCTGCCGGCCCTGGCCGCGCTGGTCGTGGCGGGCTGCGCCCGTACCGAACCGGGCACCACCACCGTGCGCTTCTGGGCGATGGGGCGCGAAGCGGAAGTGGTCAGCGAACTGATCCACGAATTCGAGGCCGAGAATCCCGGCATCAAGGTGGATGTGCAGAACATCCCATGGACTGCGGCGCACGAGAAGCTGCTCACCGCGTTCGCCGCTGATGGCCTGCCCGATGTCTGCCAGCTGGGCAACACCTGGGTTCCCGAATTCGCCGAGCTCGATGCGCTGACGCCGCTGCAACCGTTCGTGCAGCGCTCGGCGGTGGTCGACCCGAAGGATTACTTCCAGGGCATCTGGGATACCAACGTGATCCATGGCGAGCTGGTGGGCGTGCCGTGGTACGTCGATACCCGCCTGATCTACTACCGCAAGGACCTGCTGGCCAAGGCCGGTTACGACCACCCGCCGCGGACCTGGCAGGAGTGGAACGAACAGATGGCGGCGATCAAGCGCATGCAGGGCCCGAACCGCTATGCCGTGCTGATGCCGATCAACGAGTTCGAGCAGCAGCTGTCGCTGGCGCTGCAGCAACCCGATCCGCTGCTGCGCGACGACGATACCCGTGGCAACTTCTCCAGCCCGGGCTTCCGCCGCACGCTGGCCTTCTACGCCAACATGTTCGAGCAGGGCTGGGCGCCGAAGATGTCCGAGACGCAGATCTCCAATGTCTGGGATGAATTCTTCCGCGGTTTCAACGTGTTCTACATCTCCGGCCCCTGGAACATCCGCGAGTTCAAGAAGCTGCAGCCGAAGGCGCTGGAAGGGCAGTGGGGCACCGCCGCGTTGCCGGGCCCGGATGGCCCCGGTGCGGGCATCGCCGGCGGTACCAGCCTGGTGATCTTCCGCAAATCGCAGCAGAAGGAAGCCTCCTGGAAGCTGATCGAGTTCCTGTCGCGCCCGGAAATCCAGGCCCGTTTCCATTCGATCATCGGTGATCTGCCGCCGCGTCGCAGTGCCTGGAATGCACCGTCCCTGGCCGGTGATCCGCTGGCGGCGGCGTTCCGCGACCAGCTGGAGCGGGTCAGGCCGACGCCCAAGGTGCTTGAATGGGAGCGCATCGTGCAGGAAATGCGCATCGTCACCGAAAAGGTGGTGCGCGGCGGGATGCCGCAGGACGACGCTGTGGCCGAGCTGGACCAGCGCGTGGACAAGGTGCTGGCCAAGCGTCGCTGGATGCATGAACAACAACGCCTGCAGGAGCGCGCGCCATCGCCGACGCGTTCAAGCAGCACCCTGGCCAACGGGAGCGCGCAATGAAACGAACTTCGCTGGCCGGATGGATCTTCGCAGGCCCCTCGCTGATCGTGCTGGGGGTGTTCTTCGGCCTGCCGGTCGCCTCGGCGCTGGCGCTCAGCGTGACCGACTTCGACCTGTACGCATTGGCCGACAGCAGCAACCTGCGTTTCGTCGGCCTCGGCAACTACATCGACCTGCTGCAGACGCCGATGTTCTGGAAGTCGCTGTGGAACACCAGCTACTTCGTGCTGATCGGTGTGCCGCTGTCGATCGGCGTGTCACTGGGCGCGGCGATGCTGCTGAACGCGCCTGCCGCGCGTTTCAAGGCGCTGTTCCGCACCGCGCTGTTCGCGCCGGTGGTAACCACGCTGGTGGCGGTGGCGGTGATCTGGCGCTACCTGTTCCATACCAGCTACGGCCTGGTCAACTACGGCCTGGGCCATCTGGGCATCAGCCCGATCGACTGGCTGGGCGACCCGAACTGGGCGATGCCCACCATCATGCTGTTCGCGGTGTGGAAGAACTTCGGCTACAACATGGTGATCTTCCTGGCCGGCCTGCAGGCGATTCCGCATGATCTGTACGAAGCGGCGCGGATCGACGGTGCCTCGCGCTGGAAGCAGTTCCTGCACATCACCCTGCCGATGCTCGGACCGGTGCTGCTTGTGGTCGGTGTGATCACCGTCTCCGGCTACTTCCAGCTGTTCGCCGAGCCTTACGTGATGACGCGTGGCGACCCGCTGCAGAGCACGGTCAGCGTGCTGTATTTCATGTTCGAGGAAGGCTTCAAGTGGTGGAACCTGGGACGCGCCTCTGCGGTGGCATTCCTGCTGTTCCTGATCATCCTGGCGGTGACCACCGTGATGCTGCGCTTTGGCCGCAGGAGGCAGTTGGTATGAGTCGTGAAATCGGCCAGTCGCGCTGGCATCCGTGGTGGATCAACGGCGCGTTGCTGGTGCTGGCCCTGGTCAGCCTGGCACCGCTGCTGTGGATGGTCTCGGTCTCGTTCATGCCGCAGGGCGAGGCCAGCCATTTCCCGCCTCCGCTGTTGCCCTCGCAGGTGACCACCCACAACTACCACGAGCTGTTCGCGCGTACCGGCATGGGCGGCAATTTCGCCAACAGCCTGCTGGTGTCGCTGGCGATCACGCTGGGCTCGCTGCTGCTCAACACGATGGCCGGTTACGCGTTCGCCAAGCTGAATTTCGTCGGCCGTGAGCGCCTGTTCCAGGTGTTGATGGCGGCGCTGGTCATTCCGGCCCAGGTGGCGATGCTGCCGCTGTTCCTGCTGATGAAGCAGCTGGGGCTGGTCAACAGCTTCGGCGGCGTGATCGTGCCGGCGCTGGCGAGCGTGTTCGGCATCTTCCTGGTGCGGCAGTACGCGCGGTCGATCCCGGACGAACTGCTGGAGGCCGCGCGCATCGACGGGGCAGGGGAGCTGCGCATCTTCTTCCAGATCGTGCTGCCGATGCTCAAGCCGGTGCTGGTGACCCTGGCGATCTTCACCTTCATGGGCGCATGGAACGATTTCATGTGGCCGCTGATCGTGTTGACCGATCAGGAGCACTACACTTTGCCGGTGGCACTGGCCACCCTCTCGCGCGAACACATCATGGACGTGGAAATGATGATGGCCGGCGCGGTGGTTACCGTGGTTCCGGTGCTGGCACTGTTCCTGGTGCTGCAGCGGTACTACATCCAAGGATTGTTGCTGGGGAGCGTGAAGGGATGAAGGGTGCGATCGCCGTTGGACTGGGCCTGTTGTGGACCTCCCTGGCGATCGCCGCCCCTCCGGCGCTGCCGGCGCCGAAGGTGCTGGACGACTTCGACGATGTCGGTGCCTGGAAGCTGGTGCTGTCCGACCAGGTCAGCGGTTCGCTGCGCCCGGTCAGCGGCGCGGGTGGCGGCCGCGCGCTGTGCCTGGATTACGACTTCCACAACGTATCGGGCTACGTCGGCATCCGTCGCGCGCTCGCCGTCGAGTATCCGGTCAACTACCGCTTCGGCTTCCAGCTGCGCGGTGATTCACCGGCCAATGATCTGCAGTTCAAGCTGATCGACGCCAGCGGTGACAACGTGTGGTGGGTCAACCGCCCCGGTTACAGTTTCCCCAGGTCGTGGACGCCGGTCGAGTACCGGCGTCGGCAGATCGACAAGGCGTGGGGGCCGTCGCCGGAGAAGGAAATGGCGCGCAGCGCCGCGGTCGAGTTCACGATCTACAGCAAGGTCGGCGGACGCGGCACGGTGTGCTTCGACAAACTGACCCTGCAGGGCCTGCCCGCGCGGGACGAATCGCCGCTGCGGCCGGAGGTGATCGCCGACACCGCCACGGCGCTGCAGGACCGGATGGTGGACGGCAAGAGCGATACCTTCTGGATCAGCGGTGGGGTGAAGCAGCAGACCATCAGCCTGGACCTGCACAAGAGCCGTGAGATCGGCGGCGCGGTGATCGACTGGTTGCCGGACCTGCAGGCGACCCGCTACACCGTGCGCACGTCCGTGGACGGACGCGACTGGCGCACCGTACGCGAAGTGACCGCCGGTGGCGGTGGCCGTGACTGGCTGGCGCTGCCCGATACCGACGCGCGATATGTGCGCTTCGACCTGCAGGGAGGCCCGAACTGGCGCTATGGCATCCGTGACATCACGCTCAAGCCGCTGGACTTCGCAGCCACGCCCAATGCATTCCTGTCGTCGGTTGCGGCTGATCTCCCACGCGGTGCGGTACCGCGCGCGTTCGTTGGCGAACAGCCGTACTGGACCCTGCTGGGTCTGGATGGCGGCCAGCAGCAGGCGCTGATCAGCGAAGATGGTGCGCTGGAGCCTGCCAAGGGCAGCTTCAGCATCGAGCCGTTCGTCCGCCTGGATGGCAAGCTGATCGCCTGGAGCGATGTGGCCATCACCCAGTCGCTGCAGGATCGCTACCTGCCCATCGCCAATGTCGACTGGGTGCATGAAAAGGTGGGGCTGGCGGTCACCGGATTCGTGCAGGGCACGCCCGAGCGTGCGCAGCTGATCGGTCGCTACCGCCTGAGCAATCCCGACAAGGTGGCCCACGAGTACACGCTGGCGTTGGCCATCCGCCCCTGGCAGGTCAATCCGCCAACCCAGTTCCTCAACACCACCGGCGGCTTCAGCCGCATCGACAGCCTCGACGTCGGCGAGCAGCTGGTCCGCATCAATGGCGAGCCACGCATCTACCCGCTGCAGGTACCTGATGCGCGTTTTGCCACCTCTTTCGACGGCAAGCTCGATGCGATGCACCTCGCCTCGGGCAAGCTGCCGTCGACGACCACGGTGAAGGACAGCACCGGCATGGCATCCGGCGCGCTGCTGTACACGATCACCCTGGAACCCGGGCAAAGCCGTGAAGTGGCGGTGGTGCTGCCGCAGACCGGTGGCTGGGCGCCGCAGGCCGTGGACGTGGCAAAGGCGCAGCAGCAGGTGGCCGATATGTGGCGTGCCAAGCTCGGCGTGGTGTCGCTGCAGGTTCCGACGGCGGGCCAGCCGCTGGTCGATACGCTGCGCACCGCGGTAGCGCACATGCTGATCTCACGTGTGGGGCCAAGCCTGCAGCCGGGCACGCGCTCGTATGCGCGCAGCTGGATCCGCGACGGCGCGATGATCTCCGAGGGGTTGCTGCGCATGGGCCGCAGCGACGCGGTGCGTGACTACCTCAACTGGTATGCGCCGTTCCAGTTCGAGAATGGCAAGGTGCCGTGCTGCGTCGACGCACGCGGCAGCGACCCGGTGCCGGAGAACGACAGCCATGGTGAGTTGATCTACAACATCGCCGAGTATGGCCGCTACACCGGCGACAGCACGTTCATGGAACTGATGTGGCCGCATGTGCAGGGGGCCTATCAGTACATGGAGCAGCTGCGTGCTAGCGAGCGCACCGAGGAGAACCGAGCACGCAACCCGGCCTTCTACGGGATGATGCCGGCCTCGATCAGCCACGAGGGTTACTCCGCCAAGCCGATGCATTCGTACTGGGACAACTTCTGGGCGCTGCGCGGCTACAAGGACGCTGCGCTGCTGGCGACCCAGCTGGGCAAGGTGGAGGCGATGCAGATCGCCGAGTCACGCGATCAGTTCCGCGACGACCTGCAGGCATCGCTGCTGTCGGCCATGCAGCAGCACAACATCGATTACCTGCCGGGCTCGGCCGAGCTGGGCGATTTCGACGCGACATCGACGACCATCGCACTGGCGCCCGGGGGCGAGCAGGGTCGGCTGCCGCAGCAGGCCCTGGAAGCAACCTTCGAGCGTTACTGGAATGAATTCGTCGCGCGTCGCGATGGCAAGCGCGAATGGAAGGACTACACGCCGTATGAGTGGCGCAACGTCGCCGCCTTCGTGCGCCTGGGCTGGCGCGACCGCGCCTGGCAGGCGACCGAGTTCTTCTTCAAGGACCGTGCCCCGCAGGCATGGAACCAATGGGCGGAAGTGGTCTCGCGGACACCGCGCAAGCCGTTCTTCGTCGGCGACCTGCCGCATGCATGGGTCGCGTCGGATTTCGTGCGCTCGGCGCTGGACATGTTCGCCTACAGCCGCGACATGGATGAGTCACTGGTGCTGGCCGGCGGCGTTCCAACGGCCTGGCTGCAGGGTGACGGCATCGCGGTGCAGGGCCTGCGTACGCCGCAGGGGCAGTTGAACTACCGGCTGCGGCGCAGCGACAAGCTGCTGGTGCTGGACGTGCAGCCCGGCCTGGTGCCCCCTGCTGGAGGCGTCGTGCTTCCGTGGCCCTACGCGGGCGAACCGGGTGACGCCACCATCAATGGCGCGCCGGGTGAATGGATCGACCGCGAACTGCATGTGCACGAACTGCCGGCCCGCGTCGAGATCGAAGTGCCGGCGGCAGTGCGTCGCTCCGAGCGCAAGGGACAGTAAGCATGGGAAAGGAGGCATGGCGTGCGCGCGCGGCAGCGTGCGCACTGGGCATGGCGATCGCGCTGGCGCTGCCTGCCGCGGCGATGGCGGACGTGCCACGGGCGGACGGTGTGGACGCAGCCGCCCACGCGCCTGGCATGGGCATGGTCACCTTCAACCTGCACCACGACCGCGAGGACTGGCCCAGCCGGCGTCGTACCATCCTGGCAGAACTCAAGCGCCTGCAACCTGATGCGATCGCGCTGCAGGAAGTGATCCAGCGGCGCAACGTGCGCAACCAGGCGCAATGGCTCGCCAGCCAGCTGGGCTACCGATACGTGTTCGTGTCCACCGATCCGGTCGGCGCGCCCAAGCGTTACGGCAACGCACTGTTGACGCGACAGCCGATCCTCGCCCAAGGCGAGCACCTGCTGCTGCCGCTGGACGACTACCGCACCGTGGCGCACCTGCGCATCGAGGTGGAGGGCCGGCCAGTCAACCTCTATGCAACCCATCTCAATGAGCGCAGCGATGAAAGCGGCAAGCGCATCCGGCGGACGCAGGTGGAGGATCTGCTGCGTTTCATCGCCGCAACGTCGGACAGCGCGCCGGTGGTGATCGCAGGCGACTTCAATGCGCTGGTCGATGCGGGTGACCTGAGCGAGCTGCGCAGTCACTATGGCGACAGCTATGGCAGCGTGCACGTGAACACCGACCTCGCGGCTGTCAGCACCCTCAATCGGCATTACTACCAGGCGCCCTCGCGGATCGATCACATCTTCTTCCAGCAGGATCAGCTGGTTGCGCGTGAGGCCAGGCTTCTGTTCGACCAGCCGGATGACAGCGGCCGCTGGGCTTCGGATCATTACGGCGTCTGGACGCGATTGCAGTTCGCGCCGAAACCCTGAAGAACGACACAGGGGGCGTATATCCCGGTCGGCACGATACAGCCCGATGCACAAAGAGAAACGGCGGGGATCATCGATCCCCGCCGTTCTGCTGTCACCCGATCAAGGAGCGGTCAGTTGGCCGGCGGCGTGCGCTTGGCGGCCTCTTCGTCCTCTTCATCGGCCTTGGCTTCGGCGGCCTGGGCGGCAGCATCGGCATGGCCATCAGCGACCGGGTCGATGGTCGGCGTCACGACGGCATCGGCGACCGGAGCAGGGGCCTCCACCGGTGGGGCTTCCACGGCCACCGGTGTGACCGCGGCTTCGGCAACCACGACAGGCTCGACGACCGGCTTCACTTCAACCACCGGGGCAGCCTCAACGGCCACCGGCGCGGTTTCAGGCACGGGCGCTGCTTCAACAGCCTCCGGCTTCGATTCCACGACGGGCGCAGGCTCGACCACGACCGGCTTCACGTCCACCACAGGGGCCGCTTCGACCACGACCGGCGTCGCTTCGATCACCGGTGCAGCGTCCGCTGCCGGGGCTTCCGTTGCCACGGGCTGTGCGGGTGTCGCGGCGTCGATGGCGTCGAGCATGCTGGTCTGCACCGGCGACGGCGCCGGCTCTGCCTTGGCAGCAGTCTCGACCGGTGCCGGTGCCGGTGCCGGTGCCGGGGGCGCGGCGGTCAGCGGCGCGGCGGCTTCAACCACGGCGCTGCTGACCACGGTGGCCGGTGCGGCGGCGACGGCGGCCGCAACGCGGGCCGGCTTCTCGCCTTCGACGATGGACGGCTCGACGTCATCATCGAAGTCGAACTCCGGCTGCGAGCGGGCGGGCTGGGTGGCTGCAACCGGTGCTGACCCGGCAGCGTGATCGACACGCGGCTCGGCGCTGTCGGTGCTGTCGGCGTCATCACCTTCGTCACCGTCATCCTGGTCTTCGCCCAGCGGATCGGTGCCGGCCGCATTCTCGGCGCCACCACGACGACGGCGACGGCCACCGCGACGACCACGACGACGGCGGGTCGCGCCTTCGCCGGCCTGCTCGCCCGTGGTGTCGGCAGGTGCCTCTTCGCCCGTCACGGCAGCGACGTCACCTTCAATGGCGGTGACAGGCACGACTTCGGCCGGCGCCGCGGTTTCGACCGGCGGCTGTGCGACCACCGGCGCGACCGGCGCCGTAGCCTCCCGCGCAGTCACCGCAGCAGCGGTGATGGCACCGGCCGCTACCGCAGCGGATGCCGTCGCGGTGTCGGCCTGGGCTTCCGCGGCCCCACGCTGCGGCTTCTCGGCCGGCTTGTCGCCGTCCTGCTGGGGACGCGGCTGCTTCGGCTGCTTGAGCTTCGGCTGCTGCTGCGGGTTCTGGCCCGGCTGCTCGTTGCGCGGCTTGTTCTGCTGCTGCGGCTGCTGGCCGTCCTTCTGCTTGCCCTGCGGCTGGCCGTTGCCGTTGGTGTTGCCATTGCCGCCCTGACGGCCGTCCTTGCGCTGTTCGCCGCGATCCTTGCGGTTGCCGCCCTCCTTCTGCTGCTGCGCATTGCCGTTGCCGCGATTGTCGTCGCGACGGTCCTTGCGGTCCTTGTTGCGATCCTTGTTGCGCTCCCTGCGGCCACCGTCCTGCTGCGGCTGGCGGGCGGCAGGCGGCGCCGGGGCGGGGGCCGGTTCACCACCGAACACGCGCTTGATCCAACCGATGACGCCACCGCCGGTCGACGGGGCAGCGGGCGCGGCCACCACTGGCGCAGGTGCCGCTGCAGCCGGCTCCACTTCCTCACGCACCGGGGCGGGGGAGGTGTGCTTGACCTGGGTCACCACCGGCGGCGGGATGTTCAGCTGGCCCTTGGTGAGGGCGTGCACAGGCAGCTTGCGCGGGGTGCCACGCTGGTAGCTCGGACGGCTGCTTTCCTCACCCAGTTCGTTCTCACGCAGGCGGGTGACCGTATAGTGCGGGGTATGCAGCTGCTCGTCGGCGACGATCACGATCGGCGCTTCATGGCGCTGTTCGATCTCGCGCAGCGCGCTGCGCTTCTCGTTCAGCAGGTAATTGGCGATCTCCACCGGCGCCTGCACCAGCACCTGCCCGGTGTTCTCCTTCATCGCGTGCTCTTCGGCCACGCGGATGATCGACAGCGACAGCGACTCGACGCTGCGCATGCGGCCGTGGCCATCGCAGCGCGGGCAGACGATCTGGCTGGATTCGCCCAGGCTCGGGCGCAGGCGCTGGCGGCTCATTTCCAGCAGGCCGAAGCGCGAGATGCGGCCGACCTGCACGCGTGCGCGGTCGTACTTCAGCGCGTTGGCCAGGCGGTTCTCGACCTCGCGCTGATGCTTGTTGGAGGACATGTCGATGAAGTCGATCACCACCAGGCCGCCCAGATCGCGCAGGCGGAGCTGACGGGCCACTTCCTCGGCCGCTTCCAGATTGGTCTGGAAGGCGGTGTCCTCGATGTCGCTGCCCTTGGTCGCGCGCGAGGAGTTCACGTCGACGGCGGTCAGTGCTTCGGTCTGGTCGACCACGATCGAGCCGCCCGACGGCAGGCGCACGTTGCGCTCGTAGGCGCCTTCGATCTGCGATTCGATCTGGAAGCGGTTGAACAGCGGGATGTCGTCCTTGTAATGCTTGAGCTTGCGCAGGGTCTGCGGCATCACCTGCTGCATGAACTCCCTGGCGTGCTCGTACATCTCCTCGGTGTCCACCAGGATCTCGCCGATGTCGGCGCGCAGGTAGTCACGCAGGGCGCGCACGATCAGGCGCGATTCCTGGTAGATCAGGAACGGGGCCGGCTTGCTCAGCGCCGCCTCGGCGATCGCCCGCCAGACGCTGAGCAGGTAGTCCAGATCCCACTGCAGCTCTTCCGCATCGCGGCCGACGCCGGCGGTACGGATGATCACGCCCATGTCGTCGGGAATGTTCAGCTTGTCCAGTGCGTCCTTCAGGGCAGCCCGGTCTTCGCCCTCGATGCGGCGTGAGACGCCGCCGGCACTTGGCGAGTTCGGCATCAGCACCATGTAGCGGCCGGCCAGGGAGATGAACGTGGTCAGGGCGGCGCCCTTGTTGCCACGCTCTTCCTTGTCGACCTGGACCACCACTTCCTGGCCTTCCTTGAGCAGCTCGCGGATGCCGGCCTTGTTGTGGTCGACACCGGCCTGGAAGTAGTCGCGGGAGATTTCCTTCAGCGGCAGGAAGCCGTGGCGGCCACCGCCGTACTCGACGAAGGCGGCTTCCAGCGAGGGCTCGATGCGGAAGATCCGGCCCTTGTAGATGTTGGACTTCTTCTGTTCCTTCGACGGCTGCTCGATGTCGATGTCATACAACGACTGGCCATCCACGATGGCAACACGCAGCTCTTCAGCCTGCGTGGCGTTGATCAGCATTCGCTTCATTGTTGCGTTCCTCGCAAGCGGCTACCGCGCGGAACGCCATGGGGTTTCGCCTCTGGATACGGCTCGCCACCCATTCGCGCAAGCGCGGGGAGGGGGGCTTGGGTTTCCAGCGCTACGACACCACGGCAGGCCGCGGGAGCGCTTCACTCATATGGTTTTTGGGGTGTTGCAGGGCCGCAGGCAGCTGTCAGCCAGGCTGGAGCGCCACGCGGGACATGTTCAGCACGGTTGCGTGTCAGGCATCCGGCGATGGCCGGGAAGGCCGGTGAGCCGCTAACATGGCCGCCCCGCGGGCGGTGGTCGCGCACTGTGCCGGATTCGTCGGAAGCTGGGCTTCTGGCCCTGAGTAACTTCCAACGAAATCAATCCCTTATCTCGCCCCCCGAGTGTAACAGAATAAACAGCCTGATGACCGCCCAAGACCCCACCAAGCCAGCTGGCGACAAGCCATCCGTGCGCATGATCACCGTTCCCGCCGACCGCGCCGGCCAGCGCCTGGACAATTTCCTGCTCGGCCAGCTGAAAGGGGCCCCGCGCAGCCTGGTCTACAAGCTGGTGCGCAGCGGGCAGGTGCGGGTCAATGGCGGCCGCGCCAAGGCCGAGCGCAAGCTGGAGGCGGGCGACGAGGTGCGGGTGCCGCCGGTCCGTCTCACCGAAGAGGGAGACAAAGCCGGTCCTCCCGAGTCGTTCATGCGCCGTCTGGAACAGGCCATCGTCTTCGAGGACGCACGGCTGCTGGCGCTGAACAAACCCTCGGGCGTGGCCAGTCATGGCGGCAGCGGGATCAGCTTCGGCGCCATCGAGACCCTGCGCGCCCTGCGCCCGGGCCAGACGCTGGAACTGGTCCACCGTCTCGACCGCGATACGTCGGGCCTGCTGGTGGTGGCCAAGAAGCGCTCGGCGCTGAGCGAGCTGCAGGCGCTGCTGCGTGAAGACCATGGCGCCGGCATCCGCAAGCGTTACCTGACCCTGCTGGCCGGACGCATGCCCGACGGGGTGATGACGGTGGACGCGCCGCTGCACGTGGGGCTGCGCCAGGGCGGTGAGCGACATGTCCAGGTCAATGCGATCGGCAAGGAATCGATCAGCCATTTCCGCGTGCTGGAGCGGCGTGGAGGCCATTCCTACTGCGAGGTGCGCATCGAGACCGGCCGGACCCATCAGATCCGGGTGCACGCCCAGCATCTGGGGCATGCGGTGGCTGGTGACGACAAGTACGGCGATCCTGCGGTGAACAAGCGGCTTCGTGAGCAGATCGGCCTGAAGCGGTTGTTCCTGCACGCGGCCTCGCTGGAGTTCGCGCTGGACGACGGCAAGAGCCCCTACGTGCTGAACGCTCCGCTGGCGGATGAGTTGGTCGAGGCACTGGACCGCCTGCGCTGACGGCGGTTCGGCGGCGCCGGGTGCTTGGTCGGCACCGGCGCTTCCCTGCGATGAGTGGGCTTGCCACTTTCTTTGCTCGTGCAAAGAAAGTAACCAAAGAAACACACCGCCATCCGCGAGCCGGCGCGGAACTCGCTGCGCTCAGACACCCGCGCCTCTTCGCCCTCGCCGGACCTGCGGTGCTCGGCTCGCTACAAGGCGGACCTGACAGCCGCAGCGTAGACCCATACCCGCACGCAGCCCTTGTAGAGTCGAGCCACGCTCGACTCACGCGCGCAGCGCGGGCTTCGCTTTTTCATTCTTTCATTGCGCCGCTGGCACGCCTATAGCCTGTCAGAGGCCGGGCGAGGTGGGAGTGCGGGGGTGTAAACGCCATGGACGGTGCGCCCAAGCCCCCAAGGATGGGTTTACGGCGTCCCCCGCAAACCCACCTCGCCCGGCCCAACCCCGGGATCTCGCTCCGCCAGCCGCGAGGGGCTCAGCCCGTTGGCCGCAACCCTCTCACCACTTGAACAGCACCAGGCTGATCGCCAGCGTTCCCATGCCTGCAACCAGGCCGTACACCGTTTCGTGACCCTTGGCGTAGCGCTTGGCCGCCGGCAGCAGTTCGTCCAGGGCCAGGAACACCATCACGCCTGCGATCAGGCCGAACACCCAGCCGAACGTGGCATGCGACAGCGACCCGGATAGCAGCCAGTAGCCCAGCATGGCCCCCACCGGCTCGGCCAGGCCCGACAGCAGGCTGGCGCCGAACGCATAGAACTTGTTCTGGGTGGCGAAGTACACCGGCACTGCGATTGCGATGCCCTCGGGAATGTTGTGGATGGCGATGGCGAAAGCCAGCGGCATGCCCACCGACGGGCTTTCCAGCGTAGCGAAGAAGGTCGCCAGCCCTTCCGGGAAATTGTGCGCGGTGATCGCCACCGAGGTCAGCAGCGCGACGCGCTTCAGGTACTCGCGGCTGTTCTCGCGGAACGCAGGGTCCTGCTTGTCCAGGCTGTCGTGTGGATTGGGAATGAAGTGATCGATCAGCACGATCACGATCACACCGGCCAGGAACGCCAGCGTGCCGTAGGTGAAGCCGGTGCGCTCGCCATAGGCCAGGGCGAACGATGCGATGGACTTGTTGAGGATTTCCGACAGCGACACGTAGACCATCGCGCCGCCGGCGAAGGCCAGGCCGAACGCCAGCAGGCGCGGGTTGGGGCGGCGCGAGAACAGCACCAGCAGGCTGCCGATGGCAGTAGCGAGGCCGGCCGCGAGGGTGACCGCCAGCGCGATCCAGATGTTTTCGGGGGGGATCTGCAGCATGTACCGACGCGGTCCTGGTCAACAGACAGCCGCCCCGGGCACTGCCGGGGTGGCAAGGGCGAGGCGGGCGTCGGCTGGCCTCGTCATGGTGCGCGGTCAGCCGCCGCGGCGCAGGCGCTCTTCCACCGCGAAACACTGGTCCGGCTTCGGCTGCGGCGGGTTGAAGCTGACCGGCACCTGGATGGTGGCGGGCACGGCCTGGCCGTTGCGGGTGGCGGCCTTGAACTGCCAGCCCTGCACGGCATTCCTGGCCAGCTCATCCAGCTGCGGGTTGCCCGCGCCGCTCAGCAGGGTCACTTCGCTGGGCTTGCCGTCGGTGCCGATGGTCACCTTGAAGGTGCTGGTGCCGCCCGTACCGGTACAGGCCAGCTCGAGCGGGTACTGCGGTGGCGGCGTCTTCACCGCGGCCACCTCGGTCGGCGGCGGCACGGGCGGCGACGGCTCGGAGGCGCCACAGCCGGCGAGGCCGGTCACGGCGATCAGGGACAGGCTCAGCACTCGCACATTCATGGCAGTTGCTCCGTGAGGGCCGATGTCTTGGCCGCGCAGATGAAGTCGTTCTCGCTCAGGCCGCCGACGTCGTGGGTCGAATAGCGCACCACGGCGCGGTCGTAGTGCACGCCCAGGTCCGGGTGGTGATCCTCGTGGTGGGCGATCCAGGCCAGTGCATTCACAAAGGCCATGGTGGCGTAGTAGTCCTTGAAGCGGAAGGTGCGCAGCAGCGCCTGGCCGCCCTCGGCCAGTTCCCAGCCGGGAATCTGCGGCAGCAGCTCGGCCAGGCGGGCCTCGCCGAGCTTGTGGTCGCTGCCTTTGCGCGGCACGCAACGGGCCTGGGCCAGTGGAATCAGGTCGGCCATGGGAATCTCCACCTCGTGTTGACTGAACAATGCGCCGGACGGTGTATAAACCGAATGAGCGGTTGACACTTACTTGGCTAGAATAGCCTGATGATCCAGATCTCCGACACTGCCCAGACCCATTTCCGCAAGCTGATCGAACGCGAGGGCGCGCCCGGCATGGGCGTACGCCTGAGCGCGGTCGATCCCGGCACTCCGCGTGCCGATGCGCGGCTGGAATTCGCCGAACCCTCGGACCTGCACGGCGACGAATGGGCCGTGGACTGCGACGGTTTCACCCTGTATGTCGACGCCGGCAGCGTCGGCTGGCTCGATGGCGCTGAGATCGACATCGTGGCCGGCGCGGCAGGTGCCCAGCAGTTGACCATCAAGGCGCCGCGCATCAAGGGCGAAGCGCCCGGGGAGGCCGCGTCCCTTGTCGAGCGTGTGCACTGGGTGGTGGAGAATGAAATCAATCCACAACTCGCCTCCCATGGCGGCAAGGTCGCAGTGCAGGAAGTCTCGGCCGAGGGCGTGGTGCTGCTGCGTTTCGGTGGTGGCTGCCAGGGCTGCGGCATGGCCGATGTGACCCTCAAGCAGGGCATCGAAAAGACCTTGATGGGCCGGGTGCCCGGCGTGACCGCGGTGCGCGACGCGACCGACCACGACAGCGGCCACGCACCGTACATCCCGCGCGGCAACGCCGCCTGATCGCCGACGCGTGCCTCTGCCCAGAGCCGAGCAACTCATCGACCTGCTGCTGGCGCGCCAGCAGCAACCGATCATCCTGGAGAAGAACACGCGCCTGCCTTATGGCTGGGCGCTGTGGCTGCGCTCGCTGAGCCCGTTGCCACGCCCGTTCCATGCCCGCGAGGTGATCGCGGTGCTGCTGCCGAGACCTCTGCCGGGACGCCCCGGGACGCTGCCGGCGCTGCCGCGCTGGCAGGCGCTGCGGCGCCTGTTGTGGCAGGACTGGGAGCCCGCGCCGCGCGACCAGCGCTGGATGCGCTGGACGTCGGCCGTCGCCAGTGCATTGCTGCACCTGCTGTTCTTCCTGCTGCTGCTGTGGGTGGCGGTGATCCGCACCTCGGCGCCTGCCGAGCAGGGGGCCGACGGTGAGCGCGTGCAGATCGAGTTTGTCGGCCGCGCCAGCCAGGAGGGCGGAGGCGACCAGCCCGGCGCCGAATCGGCTGCCGCGGCTGCAGCCGGCCGCACGGCTGCGGGGGATGCGTCGGGATCGGCAACTGCGCCGCAGCCGCAACCGGTCGCGGTGCGCCCGCAGCCATCCCCGGCTGCGGCACCCGCTGCGGCCAGTACGCCACCGCAAGCCACGCCGACCGAGCCGGCCCCACCGGCCACGCCGCCGCCTTCGCCGGTCCAGGCGACCGACGTGGCGCAGGCCACGACCGATTTCGTGGTGCCACCGGTCAGCGTGCCGCGCACCGAAGTGAGCATCGTGCCGCGCGACAGAACGCCCAGCGTGCGCGAGCGCAGCGTGCAGCCGCTGGAGGCGCCGCCGGCGCCGCAGCCGCTGCGCGCACCGGATGTCCAGGTGAGGGTGCCGCAGATCCGCCAGCCGCAGGTGCAGGAACGTGAGGTGGCCATCGTGGAGACGCCCGTCGTGGCTCCGGCGGTGCGCGCAGCGGAAGTACCGGTCCGCGTGCCGCAGCAGGATGTGCAGGTGCGCGAACGCGAAGTGCAGGCGGTTGTCGATCCGCAGGTGCGGATGGCGCCGATCGCAGGCCGTGAGCCTGCAGTACGGGCGCCCGCAGGCCGCGACGTGCAGGTGCGCGAACGTGAAGTGGCGTTTGCGCCGGTCGCTGCGCCTGCGCCTTCCAGTGGCAGTGCCGCAGCCTCCGCCCCCGCAGCGCAGGGCAGCGCGGCTGCGGTGAGCAGCCCCGCGGCGCGGCCATCAGCCGCCAGCGCGACACCGGCACAGGCCGGTGCCCGCCCGACGCCGACCCCGGGCAACTGGGCTACGCCGGCCCGGGGCGACGACTGGGGGGCATCGGATCGCACTCGTGACGGCGCCCGCAGCGGCGCCGCGCAGGCGGGCAGCGCGGGCCGGGGCAACGGCCTGTTCAACGCCGACGGCAGCGTGCGTGTACCGGGGCAGGACGGCCCCGGCAATGCGGAGCGTGGCGCTCCCGGGGGTGACAACGACGGCTGGAGCAAGGAACGCATCGCCCAGTCGGGGACATGGCTGAAGCGACCGCCCTACGACTACACGCCCACCTCGTTCGACAAATACTGGGTGCCGCAGGAGTCGCTGCTGGCCGAGTGGGTGCGCAAGGGCGTCAAGACGATGGAGATTCCGCTTCCCGGCACCAGCACCAGGATTTCCTGCGTCATCTCCATTCTGCAGGCGGGTGGCGGCTGCGGCCTGACCGACCCGAACATGCAGGACCAGCCGGCCGTGGCCCGGCCGCCGCCGGATATCCCGTTCAAGAAGGAACTGCAGGAAGACAACGGCAGCCGTTGAGGGCGGACTGTCTGCCGTGCCGGGCGCTCGCCGTGCGTGGCCCGGCGCTGCCGTTCAAGCGCTCTGTGACAGGAACACCCAGAACGGCACGTCGCGGCCGACCCAATCGCGGCTGGCTTCGTCCAGCACGTCGAGCAGGGTGTCGAAATCCCTGGCTGCGCCAGCGCGCAGCGCGTCGACATCGGCCAGGAACAGTGCATAACCGCTGGCCGGCAGCCATTGCAGGTCGCGAAGATTGTCCGACAAGGCATCCCAGTTGCCGCCGAAACCGGCCGGGAAGTCCAGCTGCGCGGACAGCCGCGCCAGCAGGGTGCGCTTGTCGGTCACGCCCTCCAGATCGATGCGGATCACCTTCAGGCCGGCATCGCGCATGGCCGCGGCAAGCGCACCGATGTCCGCGCTGTCGATGGCGTACACGCCGGCGTTGTTGATGTCGTGCAGGCCGAGGCCGAAATCATCGTGGCTCATCGAGCGTCTCCGGGGGCTGGAACGGTGAAGCTGCGGAATGAGCCGTAATGGTCATCGGTGTAGTACCACGCCTCTGCCGGATCGCCGCCCGTGACGATGCGGCGTGCGCCCCGGTTGCCCGCGCCGGGCGTATCGACCGTGTACTCGCGGTAATAGCCACGTGGCCGCGGCGGCAGGCGCTGCTCGCGGTTGCCGAAGGTGCTGCCATCCTGGCGGTGCGGGAATGGCCCGCCCCGCTGGATCAGGGCGATGGTCTGGCGTGCTTCGGCGGGAAGGAAGGCGGGCAGGCCGGTGCGTGCGCCATCGCCGTGTCCCGGGGTGGGGGCGCTCCGGGCCGGGGCGCCCTGCAGGTCCGGCGCGAACTGCGGTGCCGGCGGCCGCTGCATGACGTGGTTGACGACCAGGCCGAGCAGCAGCAGGGCGATGGCAGTGATCAGCAGCCGGGGGTTGCGCATGGGCACGAACGGGTGAGGGTGGTGCATGCACTGTAGCGCCTGTGCGCTGCACGCTGCATGAGGAACCGCTGCGTCACCGCTGCGTAACAATTGCCGGCATGCTCACCGGCAGGACGCAATTTCCTTTACATCCCCCTTGGTAATCTAGCGGTCTGTCCCCATCATTCACCGCGCTACACCCGACACCGTCGGGTGCCCTCGCAATCAGGAGATGCATCATGGCCTATACCCTGCCCAAGCTGTCCTACGCCTACGACGCGCTGGAGCCGCATATCGACGCGGCGACGATGGAGATCCATCACACCAAGCATCACCAGACCTACATCAACAACGTCAACGCGGCACTGGAAGGCACCGAGTACGCTGACCTGCCGGTGGAAGAGCTGGTGAAGAAGCTGAAGTCGCTGCCGGAGAACCTGCAGGGCCCGGTGCGCAACAATGGCGGTGGCCATGCCAACCACTCGCTGTTCTGGACGGTGATGGCGCCGAACGCGGGCGGCAACCCGGTGGGCGATGTGGCCAAGGCCATCGACAAGGACCTGGGCGGTTTCGACAAGTTCAAGGACGCCTTCACCAAGGCGGCGCTGACCCGCTTCGGCAGCGGCTGGGCGTGGTTGAGCGTCACCCCCGACAAGAAGGTCGTGGTGGAAAGCACCGGCAACCAGGACAGCCCGCTGATGGAAGGCAACACGCCGATCCTCGGTCTGGACGTGTGGGAGCACGCGTACTACCTGAAGTACCAGAACCGTCGTCCGGAATACATCGGCGCGTTCTTCAACGTCATCGACTGGAACGAAGTCGAGCGCCGTTACCAGGACGCAATCGCCTGAAGGCGGTGACGGGATGACATGAGAAGGCCGGGGGAGACCCCGGCCTTTTTGTTTGCCAGCTTCTGGACGTCTGGCGGGACCTGGTGGGGGCCGACCAAGGTCGGCACCCACCGGGGCCCAGGGCGGGCCTATTCCGCGGTGGCCGTATCGCCCTGCAGGCGCAGGGTGGCCATCATCCCCAGGCGCAGTCCAGGCAGCTCGCCGTCGGCCGGCAGCAGGATGGGCTGCTGGCGGATGCCACCGAAATGCTTGACCTGGAACAGGACATCCAGGCCGTGGCCGCTGGCGCCGCCGGCACCGGAAGCTGACGCTTCCGCCCGACCGCCCGGGCTGCGCCGGGCCGGCTGGAAGCCCGGCGTGGCGCGCACCAGCTCCACCGTACCGGCCGAAAAATCGCCTGCGATCACACTGGGCAGGCCTTCTGCGGTCGCGCTGATCCAGGCCATGAGATCGCTGGTCTGGTGCTGGCGGGCCGCCGCTTCATCCGGTTCCGGGCGCAGGCGTGTCACGTAGACGTTGACCAGGGCCTCGCCCAGCCGCAGCCGCATCATGCCCGCCGCGCTGAACGCACCGGGCGGGTGCAGCAGGGTCACGCCATCCTCGCTGACCGGCAGCCGTGTCAGCATCGCATTGCCGTGCCGCAGCGGCTGGCTGGGAGGATCGGCCGTGACGAAGTCGCAGCTGTAGCGCAGGCGGTTGGCCAGCCAGCAGGCCGGGTTGCGCCCCTGCTGCTGCCGCACCTGCTGCACCGAGATGACGTCCGGCTGCAGCTCGGTCAACAGCTGCGCCACCTGTTCGCGGCGTTGCTTCCACTGCGCATCGTCCCGCCCGGGCAGTTCCAGGGCCGCCACGGTCAGCTGCCGGGCCTGCGCGTCGAGGGTCGCGGCGTCCGCGGCCTGCGGCCGCGCCGGTGCCGGCAATGCAAGCAGCAACAGGCAGCAGCCGAGCAGAGGACGGACGAGGACAAGGGCGCGCATAACGATAAGTTTACGCTTTTGTCGTGCAGGTGCCGTGACTTCCGGCAGGGCGCCGGTACTGCCTGCCATGGATCGGCGGCGCTGTCATGCAGCCCCGCAGCGTGCTTCCAGGCCGCAGGTTCCGGTAACCTTGCGGCTTTCGCTTTGCAGGAATGCCTTACAGGATGAGCCACGACGCAGTCGCCCCCATCGCCGGCCAGGGAAAGATGCCGCGCCAGATCCCGTACATCATCGGCAATGAGGCCTGCGAACGGTTCAGCTTCTATGGGATGCGCAACATCCTGGTGCAGTTCCTGATCACCTCGCTGCTGCTGCAGGAAATCACTGCGGAAGGCCGTGCCGGTGAAGCCAAGGACATCATGCACAGCTTCATGATCGGCGTGTACTTCTTCCCGCTGCTGGGCGGCTGGCTGGCCGACAGGTTCTTCGGCAAGTACCACACGATCCTCTGGTTCAGCCTGGTCTACTGCGCCGGCCACCTGTGCCTGGCGCTGTTCGAGAACAGCCGCCAGGGCTTCTTCCTCGGCCTGGGCCTGATCGCGCTGGGTGCCGGTGGCATCAAGCCGCTGGTGGCCTCGTTCATGGGTGACCAGTTCGACCAGAGCAACAAGCACCTGGCCAAGCTGGTGTTCGATGCCTTCTACTGGATCATCAACTTCGGCTCGCTGTTTGCGTCGCTGCTGATTCCGCTGGTGCTGAAGAACTGGGGCCCGCAGTGGGCGTTCGGCATCCCGGGCATCCTGATGTTCGTGGCGACCTTCGTGTTCTGGCTTGGCCGCAAGCGCTACGTGCTGGTGCCGCTGCCGCCGAAGGACCCGCATTCGTTCGCCAACGTGACGCGCACGGCGCTGACCGCGCGGGTGGCCGGCCAGGGCCGTCCGGGTCTGGCGATCGCCGTGGCCGGCCTGGTCCTGGCGGTGGCATCGTTCGGCCTGGTCGGCTCGCTGGGCATCGTGATCTGCCTGTGCCTTGCGCTGGTGGCGATCCTGGCCGGTGTCGGTGGCGGCACCTGGCTGCAGCTGGACCGCGCCCGCGCGCACCATCCGGCTGAAGCCGTGGAGGGCGTGCGTTCGGTGCTGCGCGTGCTGGTGATCTTCGCGTTGACCACGCCGTTCTTCTCGCTGTTCGACCAGAAGGCCTCGACCTGGGTGCTGCAGGGACAGCAGATGCAGATGCCGAGCTGGTTCACCGCCTCGCAGATGCAGGCCCTGAACCCGCTGCTGGTGATGATCCTCATCCCGTTCAACAACCTGGTGCTGTACCCGGCCCTGCGCCGCTTCGGCTTCGAGCCGACCGCACTGCGCCGGATGACGGCCGGCATCGCCTTCAGCGGCCTGGCCTGGATCGTCGTCGGCAGCATCCAGGTGGTGATGGATGGCGGCAATGCCATGTCGATCTTCTGGCAGATCCTGCCGTACGCACTGCTGACCTTCGGTGAGGTCCTGGTGTCCGCGACCGGCCTGGAGTTCGCCTACAGCCAGGCGCCGCAGGCGATGAAGGGAGTGGTGATGAGCTTCTGGAACCTGACCACCACCATCGGAAACCTGTGGGTGCTGCTGTCCAATGCGGCCGTACGCAACGAAACGGTGACCCACCAGATCGCCGGCACCGGCCTGAGCGAGGCGGCGTTCCTGATGTTCTTCTTCGCCGGCTTCGCCTTCATCGCAGCGTTGGCCTTCGGTTGGTACGCGAAACGCTATCGTATGGTCGACAACTACCGCGCTGCCTGAGCCTGACATGACCCCCGTCAATCTGCTGTTGATCGCCATCACCGCCATCCTGTCATGGAGGGCGTTCAACCACCGCGCGCTGGCCGACCGCATGATCCTGTGGCCACCGGCCATCGACCGCCACCGCCAGTACGACCGGCTGGTGACCTATGGATTCATCCACGCGGACTGGTCGCACCTGATCTTCAACATGATCACCCTGTTCTTCTTCGGGGGATTCATCGAGAGCGTGATGGTGCAGCTGACCGGCAGCTACCTGACCTATCCGGCGTTCTACATCGGCGCGCTGGTGGTCTCGATCCTGCCGAGCTACCTGAAGAACCAGAAGAATCCGAACTACCTCAGCCTGGGGGCCTCGGGTGCGGTGTCGGCGGTGCTGTTCGCCTTCATCCTGATCAAGCCGTGGTCGATCATCCTGGTGTTCTTCATCCCGGCACCGGCCATCGTGTATGCCGCGTTCTATGTCGGCTACAGCATCTGGATGGACAAGCGCGGCGGCGACCGCATCAACCACAGCGCACACCTGGCCGGCGCGGCGTTCGGCGTGATCTTCATGCTGGCCATGCAGCCGAGCATCTTTACCCACTTCCTGCGCGAACTGTCCAACCCGACCTTCCGCCTGGGCGGCGGTTGAGAGGCTGGGGTCGGACCCGCTGGATCCGACCCCGGGGCAGGGCCCCCGCTGGTCAGGCCCGGGTCTGCTGGCCGTAGGTGTCCAGCAGGCGGGCGAAGACTTCCTCGCCGATACGCTGGAAGGCCTGCTCGTCGGTCTGGCCTTCCACGGCGAGCTGGAGCAAGCCCTCCAGCAGGGCGCGGTCGGTATCGGAATGGGAATCGCTGGGGTGCATCGGAGGCCTCCACGGCAGTCGCACGGTCTACGGTCGCAAGGGCCGTGCCAGCGTGGCCGGACCCCTCCGCAGGCGATAGCGGCCGCGGGCGCTGCAGCTTTAGGGTCGCAAACTGACGTGGAGGGCCTGGACTTGCCCCTGTTCAGGCTTCACGCGATCATGGCGCCCGGCTGCGCACCATCCACGCAGTCGCCGCAGGAGACAGTCCCATGGCTTCGGTCACGCCCCCCGGTCTGGCCTACGAGGTCGATCACGACCAGGCCAACCACCGCTTCACTGCCCGTGTGCGTGGACAGGTGGCGGTGCTCGATTACCAGATCAAGCGCAGACGTATGGTCATCACCCACACCGAGGTTCCCGAGCCGATCGCCGGCCGGGGCATCGCCGGCGAGTTGACCCGCGTGGCGCTGCGGTTCGCGCGGGAGCAGAAGTACAAGGTCGTGCCGGCGTGTGCCTACGCCGAGGCATTCCTGCAGCGGCATGAGGAGTATCACGACCTTCTGGCGGGATGACGCCAGCGGGCTACGCTTAAGCCAGGGCGGGCGATGATGGATGAACATGAACAGGGGATCCCGATGAAGATTGGAAACAACCGGCTGCTGCGCGGAAGCGTGCTGGCCGGTGTGGCAGGCGTGCTGTTGCTGGCGGGCTGCCAGCGTGAAGCCGAAACCCCGGCACCGGTGGCCGACGCGGCGCCGGCCGCCGATGCCTCCGCCACGGGCGAGGCGCCCGCTGCGGAAGCACCGCTCGACCTGCGCGACGTGATCGAGAACAACGAACGCGAGGTGGTGGGCATCAGCTATCCGTCAGGCATCGACCGTTATCCGGGCTTGGCGCGTGCGCTCCAGGACTACGCCACCACGGCGCGCAGCGAACTGCAGCAGGCGCTGGATGGGCTGGGCAATGACAAGCCGACCATGCCCTACGAACTCTCGCTGAGCTTCGAGAAGGTGCTGGAGACGCCGCAGCTGGTGGTGGTGAGTGCCGATGGCAGCCGTTACACCGGCGGCGCCCACGGCGAGCCCCTGGTGGCACGTTTCGTCTGGTTGCCGGAGCAGCAGCAGATGCTCAGCGCCGACAAGCTGGTGACCGACAGCAAGGGCTGGAAGGCGATCAGCGATTTCGTCGCGGACCAGCTGCGCGAGCGCGTGGCGACACGCCTCAGCGGCGAGGACATGGAGCCGGCCGAGCTGCAGGAGTCGCTGCGCAATGCATCACGCATGATCGCCGATGGCACCGGCCCGCAGCCCGACAATTTCAGCCAGTTCCAGCCACTGACCGACGACAAGGGGCAGATCACCGCGCTGCGCTTTGTTTTCCCGCCCTACCAGGTGGGTCCATACTCGGATGGAACGCAGACCGCCGATGTGCCGGCGGCGGTGCTGTTGCCGCACGTGGCCAAGGATTACGTGGAGCTGTTCGCACGCGGTTGAGCGCAGACGAGGAGGGGGCGTGGATACAGGGTTGCAGGAGCGGGTCAGCGGCCTGCTCCACGAAGCCGGGGTCCGCATTGGCGGCTCCCGGCCACAGGACATCCAGGTACATGATCCGAGGTTCTTCGCGCGGGTCATGGCGCACGGTTCGCTCGGCCTGGGCGAGAGCTACATGGATGGCTGGTGGGACGCCAACGTCCTGGACGAATTCCTGGTCCACCTCATGCAGGCGCATCTGGACGAACGGGTGCACGGCTGGCGGGAAGTGGCCGACGCGCTGAAAGCGCGCCTGTTCAACCTGCAGGCCGGGCAGGGAAGCTACGAAGTTGGCCGTCGCCACTACGATCTGGGCAACGATCTGTACGAGGCGATGCTGGGCCGGCGCCTGGTGTACAGCTGCGGCTACTGGCGGCAGGCCGATGACCTGGACGCCGCACAGGAAGCGAAACTGGACCTGGTATGCCGCAAGCTGGGATTGCGCCCGGGCCAGCGGGTGCTGGATATCGGCTGTGGCTGGGGCGAGGCCCTGAAGTTCGCTGCCGAACGCTATGGTGTCAGCGGGGTCGGTGTAACGATCTCGCAGGAGCAGGCCGAATTCGCGCGCGAGCTGTGCGCCGGTCTGCCGATCGAGATCCGCCTGCAGGACTACCGCGCGCTGGACGAACCCTTCGATGCGATCTTCTCGATCGGCATGTTCGAGCACGTCGGTGACAAGAACTACCGCAGTTTCTTCGAGGTGGCGCGGCGCTGCCTGTCGCCGCGTGGCCTGCTGCTGCTGCACACCATCGGGACCAACGTGTCGCGGCATCGTACCGATCCGTGGATCGCGCGCTACATCTTTCCCAACTCGATGCTGCCCTCGGCGGCGCAGATCAGCAGGGCGTTCGAGGGGCGGTTCGTGCTGGAGGACTGGCACAATTTCGGCACCGACTACGACCTGACCCTGCAGGCGTGGCGGCGCAACGTGGAAGCGGCGTGGCCGCGGCTGGATGCGCGCTATGACGAGCATTTCCGGCGGATGTGGCGCTTCTACCTGGCCGGGTCGATGGCGACCTTCCGTTGCCGGCACGCGCAGTTGTGGCAGCTGGTGCTGTCGCCGGAAGGCGTGCCGGGAGGCTATGTGGCGCCGCGATGAAGCCAGAGCGGGGTCAGATCCCTTTCGCAGAAAAGGGCTCTGACCCCAACCACAACGAAAAAACCGCCCGGTCTCCCGGGCGGTTTTCGTTTCACGCTACCGCACCGGCGATCAGTTGCCGGTGCCGGTCAGGCCACGCTTCTCCAGCAGCGGTTCGATCTGCGGCTCGTGGCCGGCGAAATCGCGGAACAGCTGCATCGCGTCGACGCTGCCGCCGCGCGAGAGCAGGGTAGCGCGGAAGTGGTCGCCGTTCTTGCGGCTCAGGCCACCGTTCTCGCGGAACCACTTCTGGGTGTTGGCGTCCAGCACTTCCGACCAGATGTAGGCGTAGTAGCCGGCCGAGTAGCCGCCCATGATGTGGCTGAAGTACGGGGTCTTGTAACGCGGCGGAACCGGCGCGTAGTAGATGCCGTCCTTCTCCAGCGCGGCGCGCTCGAAGGCCATCACGTCCTTGGCGGCCGGCACCTGGTCCGGGCCGATCTGGTGCCAGCGCTGGTCCAGCATGGCCGCACCCAGGTACTCGGTGGTGGCGAAGCCCTGGTTGAACTTGGCCGCGGCGATCACCTTGTCCAGCAGTGCCTGCGGCATCGCGGTGCCGTTCTGGTAGTGCTTGGCGTAGTTCTTCAGGATGGCGCTGTCATCGGCCCACATCTCGTTGACCTGCGAGGGGAACTCGACGAAGTCACGCGGCACCGAGGTGCCCGAGAAGTACGGGTACTTCACGTTCGAGAACATGCCGTGCAGGGCGTGGCCGAATTCGTGGAAGGTGGTCGTCACCTCATCCCAGGTCAGCAGGGTCGGCTGGCCGGCCGGCGGCTTGGGGATGTTGAGGTGGTTGGCCACCACCGGCTTGAAGCCGGTCAGCTTCGACTGCGAGACATACGAGTTCATCCATGCGCCGCCGCGCTTGGAGGCACGGGCGTACGGGTCGAACAGGAAAATCGCCAGCTGGCTGCCGTCGGCGTCGAACACGTCGTAGACGGTGACATCGTCGTGATAGACCGGCAGGTCGGTGCGCTGCTTGAAGGTCAGGCCGAATTCCTGGTTGGCGGCGAAGAACACGCCATTCTCCAGCACGTTCTTCAGTTCGAAGTACGGCTTCAGCTGCGACTCGTCGAAGTTGTACTTGGCCTGGCGCACCTTCTCGCTGTAGAAGGCCCAGTCCCACGGCTCCAGCGCGAAGGTCGGCTTGCCCGCGGCCTTCTGCTCCTGGTCGATCATTGCCTGCAGGTCGGCCGCTTCGCGCTTGGCGTTGGCCACTGCGGCCGGGGCCAGCTTGCCCAGCATCGCGTTGACCGCCTCAGGGGTCTTGGCCGTCTGGTTGGTCAGGTTGTACGCGGCGAAGTTGGCAAAGCCCATCAGCTTGGCCTTGTCGGCACGCAGCTGCATGATGCGCGAGACAATGGCGGTGTTGTCGAACTCGCCGCCGCGGCTGCCACGGCTGACCGATGCTTCGTAGATCTTCTGGCGCAGGGCGCGGTTGGCCAGGTTGGTCAGGGGCGGCTGGCCGGTGGTGTTGAGCAGGGTGATCACGTACTTGCCGTCCAGGCCGCGGGCCTTGGCGGCTTCGGCGGCGGCGGCGATCTGCTCCCTGGACAGGCCATCCAGCTCCTTCACGTCATCGACGGTGATCGCCGAGGCGTTCACTTCCGACTGCACGTTCTGGCTGAAGCGGGTGCCGAGGTTGGCCAGCTCGGCGTTCATTTCCTTCAGCTTCGCCTTGTCCGCGTCAGACAGCTTGGCGCCGGCGCGCACGTAGTTGTCATAGTACTTCTCGACCAGGCGCACGCCTTCGGCGTCCAGACCCAGCTGCGTGCGGGTGTCATACAGCGCCTGGATACGCGCGAACAGCTTGCCGTTCAGGGCGATCGCATCGCTGTGCGCGGCGAACTTGGCCGAGTAGTCGGCCTGCAGCTTCTTCCGGGTATCGTTGGTGTCCGCGCCGACCAGGGCGAAGAACACGGTGGTCGCGCGGTCAAGGATGTCACCGCTCTTTTCCAGGGCGATGATGGTGTTGTCGAAGGTCGGCTTGGCCTTGTTGTTGGCGATGACCTCGATTTCCTTCAGCTGCTGCGCCATGCCGGCGTCGAAGGCTGGAGCGAAGTCGCTGTCCTTGATCTTGTCGAACTGCGGATAGTGCAGTGCCAGCGGGCTTTCGGCGAAGAACGGGTTGGCCTGCTGTGCGGTGGTGCTGGCAGCCGGGGTGGCGGCGCCGGCGGAATAGGCGGGCAGGGCAAGGCCGAGGGTCATGGCCACGGCAAGGGCAAGGCGGGTGGTCAAGGCGGTACTCCGGTAAGGCAGACAAGTGCCCGAGGTTAACCCGGGGTAATGGGATCGGGCTTGTGTCGAAAGGCATGGGCGGGGATACCATCGGAACCCCCCCCCCCTGCGGAGATCTGCCATGACCACTGCGTTCGATTTCGGTTTCACCGACCTGGACGGCCGGCCGCAGGCCCTGGAGCAGTACCGCGGCAAGGCACTGCTGCTGGTCAACGTGGCCAGCAAGTGCGGTTTCACCCCGCAGTACGAGGGACTGGAGGCGCTGTGGCGCGAGTACGGCCCGAAGGGCCTGGTGGTGATCGGCTTCCCCTGCGACCAGTTCGGCCACCAGGAACCGGGCAATGCCGAGGAGATCCGCAGCTTCTGTGCGCTGACCTATGCAGTGGACTTCCCGCTCTCGGAGAAGATCCAGGTCAACGGCGATGGCGCTCACCCGCTGTGGAAGTGGCTGAAGGCGGAGAAGACCGGCCTGCTGGGCCTGAGCGCGATCAAATGGAATTTCAGCAAATTCCTGATCGGACGCGACGGGCAGGTGCTGAAACGCTACGCGCCGACCGACAAGCCGGAAAGCCTGCGCGGGGACATCGAGAAAGCATTGCAGCCCCGGGGATGAGGGCCCGCAGCTTCCCGCGGCAGCGCCGGACGCAGGTCCGGCGGCTGCACGGACCTGCCGTGCAGGCACGCCACGCGCAAGCCGGGCATCGGCCCGGCGCTACGGATCACTTCTCGACGAAGGCGCGCTCGAACACGTAGTGACCCGGCTGGCCGATGCGCGGGGAGACCTGGAAGCCACGGGCGTCGAGCACCGTGCGCAGGTCGGCCAGCATCTGCGGGCTGCCGCAGATCATCGCGCGGTCATTCTCCGGGCTCAGTTCCGGCAGGCCCAGGGTGCGCTGCATTTCCCCGCTTTCCATCAGCGAGGTCAGGCGTCCCTGATTGGCGAACGGTTCGCGGGTGACGGCCGGGTAGTACAGCAGCTTGTCGCCGATCATCTCGCCGAGGAACTCGTGCTCACGCAGGTCCTTCTCGAAGTAGTCGCGGTACGCCAGGTCCTTCTCGTAGCGCACGCCGTGGCACAGGATCACCTTCTCGAAACGCTCGTAGGTTTCCGGGTCCTTGATGATCGACAGCCAGGGCGCCAGGCCGGTGCCCGTGCCCAGCAGGTACAGGTTCCTGCCCGGATGCAGATCGCTGATCAGCAGGGTGCCGGTGGGCTTCTTGCCCACCAGAACCTTGTCGCCGGGTTTGATGTGCTGCAGGCGCGAGGTCAGCGGGCCGTCCTGCACCTTGATGCTGAAGAACTCCAGCTGCTCTTCCCAGTTCGCGCTGGCGATGGAGTAGGCGCGCAGCAGCGGCCGGGCGTCGGTTTCCAGGCCGATCATCACGAACTGGCCGTTCTCGAAGCGGAAACCGCTGTCGCGGGTGAGGGTGAAGCTGAAGTAGGCATCGGTCCAGTGGCGGACCTCAAGCACCGTTTCGGCGCCGAAAGCGGAAGACATGGGCGTATCTGTTGGAAGTCGTCGGGGTAATTCTATCTCAAATGAGACAGGTTCTCATTAGGCGGAACGAGAGGCGTTCTCAGCGGTAGCCGGCGGCCTGCAGCTCGAACAGCTCGGCGTAGCGGCCGCCCTGGGCCATCAGCTGCTCGTGGGTCCCGCTGGCCTCGATCCGGCCATCGGCCAGCACCAGGATGCGGTCGGCCATGCGCACCGACGAGAAGCGATGGGAGATGAGTACGGCAGTGCGATTGTCCGCCAGTTCCCTGAACCGCTGGAATACCTCGAACTCGCTGCGCGCATCCAGCGCTGCGGTCGGTTCGTCCAGGATCATCACCTGCGCATTGCGCATCCACGCGCGGGCGATGGCGATCTTCTGCCACTGCCCGCCGGAGAGGTCCACGCCCTCCTTGAAGCGACGCCCGATCAGCTGGTCGTAGCCGCGTGGCAGCGACTCGATCACTTCCTGGGCCATGCCCCGGCGCGCGGCATCGGCAACCCGTTCCCGGTCCGCCATCGCCTCGACCTGGCCAACGCCGATGTTCTCCCCGGCGCTCAGGTTGTAGCGCACGAAGTCCTGGAAGATCACCCCGAGATTGGCGCGCAGGTCATCCAGGTCATAGTCGCGCAGGTCCCGGCCGTCGAGCAGGATGCGCCCCTCGTCGGGCTCGTACAGCCGTGCCAGCAGTTTGACCAGCGTGGTCTTGCCGGCACCGTTCTCGCCGACCAGTGCCAGCACTTCGCCGGCATGCAGCTGGAAATCGAGGTGGCGGACGGCCCATTGCTCGGCATCGGGATAGCGGAAGCCGACGTTCTCGAACACGAAGCCCTGGCGGATGGGCTGCGGCACGGCTACGGCGCCCTCGCGCGAATGGATCTCCGGCTGGATCTGGAAAAACGAGAACAGATCGTCCAGGTACAGGGCCTGGCTGGCCACCTGCGAGAAGCCGATCAGCAGGCCCTCCAGCAGCTGGCGCAGGCGCAGGAAGCTGCCGGCGAGGAAGGTCAGGTCGCCGATCGAGAAATCGCCGCGCACCGTGCGCCAAGCGATGTAGGCGTAGGCGGTGTAGTAACCCAGCGTGCCCAGCGCGGCCAGCAGGGTGCCCCACAAGGCACGGCGCCGGGCCAACGCCCGGTTGGCCTTGAACAGCGCCACCGACAGGCTCCTGTAACGCTCCACCAGGAAGCGGTGCAGGTTGTAGATCTTCACTTCCTTGGCCGTCTCCACGCTGGCGCCGAGCTGGCGCAGGTAGTCGAGCTGGCGGCGCTCGGGCGTCCATTGGAAATTCAGGCTGTAGCCGGCGGCGTTGAAGTGCGATTCGCCGATAAAGGCAGGTACCAGGGCCAGCGCCAGCAGCAGGATCAGCCACGGTGCGTAGACCAGCAGGCCCACCGCCAGGCTGACCACCGTGATGGCGTCCTGCACCTGGCCGAACAGCTGGCTCATCAGGTTCATCCGGCCCATCGTCTGGCGTCGTGCGCGGTCCAGCTTGTCCTGCAGGTCCGGATCCTCGAAGTCCTCCAGATCCAGCGTTGCGGCGTGCTCCATCAGCCGGATGCTGGTGGCGTTGGCGAACAGCTCCGACAGCAGGGCATCGGCGTAGGCCACCATCCGGCCCAGCAGGTCGGAGACGATGGCCAGGCCCAGCTCCAGGGCCAGCAACCCGAGCAGCGGATTGAGCAGGCCGCTGGCCAGGGCCTCACCCAGCGGCGGAAAGCCGGCGTCGTGCCGGCTCAGCTGCAGCGCGCTGTCGATGATCAGCTTGCCCACATACAGCATGGCGACCGGCAGCAGGGCACGGATCAGGCGCAGCCCCAGGCTGACCAGGGTCAGCGCGGGGCTGGTCTTCCACACCAGCCGCAGGAACGGTGGCACGTTGCGCATCGCATTGAAGCGCTGGCGCAGGCTGGGCTTCTTTTCGGCTGAAGGCATGTCGCCATTGTGCCCGTCTGCGGCGTGCAGACCAGGTCAGGACAGCTGTTGGCGGGACGATGGAAGGATCGGTTGCACAGCGGTGCCGGTGGCCTCCAGCGTGATCGCAAGATCGCAACTTTTTCTATTATCGGCGCGCAGGACGGGGCCTACGTTCGACGGCAGTCTCCCAGGTCCGGCCGTAATGCACAGTGTCTGTTCCACGCCAGCCGCGCAGCGGCATCCAGGCTGGATGCCTTCCTTCGTTCTCTTCCTCATCCTGTCCACGCTTGTGCCCACGCTGATGAATCTGCAATGGCCGGCGGGTTGGGACGCCCGTATCTTCGTGGCAGTGGCCATGCTTGGCCATCTGGGCCTGGCGGCGGTGGTGTGCTGCGCTCCCGCATGGGTGTGTCTCAGGCTGGAATCCCTGCGCCCATTCGCGGTGCCCGTGGCTGCGGTGCTGGCCAGCGCGTGGCTTATCGTCGTGTTGATCGATGCCCGCGTGTACCAGGTGTTCGGGTTCCATCTCAACGGGCTGGTAGTCGGGTTGCTTCTGCAGGGCGGACTGCTGCAGCAGCTTGGAGTGAGCTCATGGATGTGGAGCGCGGTGATCGCCGTGTCAGCGTGCATCGTGCTCCTGAACGGGTGGGTGGCCACGCGTCTTTCCAGAATGCCGCGCCTGCGGTGGGTTCCTGGTGCACGGAGCGTGGCATGCCTGCTGCCCCTGATCGTCATCAGCCAGGGAGCGGCAATCTGGTATGACGCCACTGCAAGGGGGGATGCATTGGCACCGCTGCAGGCGGTGCCCTGGATGCATACCGCGACAGCACGCAGCGCAATGGAAAAGCTGGGGCTGGCGCAGCTGGCAGGGCGCGCGGACCACCTGCAGGCACAGGGGCCGCAGCGGTCGGCCCTGAACTATCCACGTACGCCCATGCAGTGCCATGCACAGACGCCGATGAATGTGGTTCTGCTGGTCGTCGACTCGCTGCGGTACGACATGGTCGATCCGGTGCAGATGCCCCATGTCGCGCGCTTTGCAGAGCAGTCATGGCGTGCCGAGCGCCACTACAGTACGGGCAACAATACGATGCATGGCATGTTCGGCCTCTTCTACGGTCTGCCCGGGCTGCATGTCGACACCATGATCCATCATCGGCGAGGTCCGGAGCTTCTGCTGCAACTGGCCAGCCGCGGCTATCAGTTCCATCTGTACGGCGGCGCGTCCCTGCAGGGCGCGCGGTTGGACCGCGCGGTGTTCGTCCAGACAGATGCCGACCTGCAGACCGCGCCGAGCGATGCGCCCCGTGATCGGCGTGACCGCAACGTCATCGATCGCCTGCGGAGCGACCTGGCTGCGCAGGATCCGCAACGCCCCTTTTTTGCTCTGGCGCTGTTGGACAGCGCCCATGCACCCTATGCGGTGCCGGCGTCAGCAGAGCGCCGCTTCCTGCCACAGGCGAGGTCCGGCGATCATGTGACGGCGGGGCGGCGTACCGATCGGCTGCCGTTGTTCAACCGCTACCGCAACGCGGTGCTGAAGGCCGATGCCCTGCTGGGTGATGTCCTGCGCACGCTGGATGAGACCGGCCTGACGGACAGCACGGTCGTGATCATTACCAGCGACCACGGCGAGTCCTTCAACGACCTGGGGCAGAACGACTGGGGCCATAACAGCAATTTCAGCGACAGCCAGGTACGCGTGCCGATGCTGATCCGCTGGCCGGGCCGCGCACCGGCCGACGAGCCTGCGGTGACCAGTCACATGGATCTGGTGCCGACCCTGATGCGACACCTGCTGCAGTGCATGAATCCTGTCAGTGACTACGCTGCCGGGCTCGACCTGTTTGCCCGGCTTCCAGGGCAGCGACCGCTGCTTGTCGAGTCCTGGACGTCCCGGGCGGTGCGCCTCGGACCTGACACGCTGCTGCTGCGTCCCTATGGCATCGAGATCCGCGACGGCCAATACCGGAACCGGACCGTCGCGGGTGGCACCGTGCTGGATGACGGGCAGCAGGCTGCCATCATCGAACAGATCCAGCCATTCCAGTAGGGCAGGGCCGCCTCGGGGGCTGCGGCCGCCCCGGCCTCACGGCAGCGGCGGCAGCAGGCCGGCGCCGAGGCGGTTCCAGGCGTTGATCACCGCGATGCCCATGCTCAGGTCGCTGATGCCCTTCTCATCGAAGTGCGGTGCCAGCGCATCGAACGCTGCCTGCGATGGCGCGGCGTCGGTGAGCCGGGTCAGGGCCTCGGCCCAGCCCAGCGCAGCGCGCTCACGGGCATCGAAGAAGCGGCTTTCGTGCCAGGCGGGCAGGGTGTCCAGCTTGCGCGGCTCGATGCCACTCTTGCGCAGCGCCGTACCGTGCATGTCCATGCAGTAGCCGCAGCCGTTGAGTTGCGACACGCGCAGGAACACCAGTTCCATCAGGGTCGGATCGATCGAGCTGTCATGTACTGCCTGGCTGGTATCCAGCAGGCCCTTGAAAGCCTTGGCGGCCAGGCGGGTATAGGGAACGCGGGGTGAGGCGAGGTTGGACATGGTGGGCTCCACGGCGGCCCCGATGGCCGCCTTCCCTTACCAGGACGCCGCCGCGTCTGCGTGCGTGACAACCGCTGGCAGTTTTTCCGGATTGAGCACGCTGTACAGACGCGCGATGCGGCCGTCGATCACCTCGATGGTGGTGACCGAATGCAGGCGATCGCCGTCGAAGCCCAGGATCGCCGGCTCGCCGTTGACGTAGCCCAGCCGGGCCGGGTGCGTACCACCACGGCGGGCAATGGCCCAGAACAGGCGGCCGATGCGTTCGGCACCCAGCAGCGGGCGCACCGCTGCGGTGACCACGCCGCCTCCATCGGACACCATCAGCGCGTTGGCATGCAGCAGGGCCTGGATCGCCTCGCTGTCGCCACGCTGTGACGCGTCCATGAAGCGTGCCAGCAACTGCCGGTGCTGGCCGGCGTCGGCATTGAAGCGCGGCCGGCCGGCCTGCAGCCGCTGCCGGGCCCGGTGCACCAGTTGCCGGCAGTTGGCCTCGCTGTGGCCGATCAGGTCGGCGATCTCGCGATAGTCGTGGTCAAACGCTTCCTTCAACAGGAACGCGGCGCGCTCCTCCGGGCCGAGCTGTTCAAGCAGGGTCAGGAAGGCCACCGATACATCATCGGCCAGGGCATGCAACTGGGCCGGCCCGGGCGCCGGGTCCGGCTCCAGGGTGACCGCCATTGGTTCAGCCAGCCACGGGCCCACGTAATGCGCGCGCTCGCGCTTGGCCGCACGCAACCGGTCCAGTCCCAGGCGCGTGGTGGTGGTGACCAGCCATGCCTCGGCATCGCGGACGCTGGCCGGGTCGGCGCCGGACCAGCGCAGCCACGCGTCCTGGACGACGTCCTCGGCGTCGGCGCGGCTGCCCAGCAGGCGGTAGGCGAGCGCCATCAGGCGCGGACGGTGGGTCTGGAAGGCGGTTTCGGCGTTCATGCGGGCAAGGACGCCGCAGCGGGCAGGGGCGTGACAAGGGCTTGGGGTCAGATCCCTTTCCCCGGGAAAGGGTTCTGACCCCACAGACTCTACCCGCAGCCGGGGAGGGGGTAAAATGGGCGGATTACCCCCGCCAGCCTCGAGCAAGCGAGCAAGCCGTGACATCGATCAAGCAGGAAGACCTCATCCAGTCCATCGCCGACGCGCTGCAGTACATCTCGTACTACCACCCGGTCGACTACATCAAGAATCTCGCCGCTGCCTACGAGCGCGAGGAGTCGCCGGCCGCGAAGGAGGCGATGGCCCAGATCCTGATCAATTCGCGGATGTGCGCCGAAGGCCATCGTCCGATCTGCCAGGACACCGGCATCGTCACCGTGTTCCTGGAAATCGGCATGGATGTGCGCTGGGACGACGCCACCATGGGCGTGGAAGACATGGCCAATGAAGGCGTGCGCCGCGCCTATCTGCATCCGGACAACAAGCTGCGTGCTTCGGTGCTGGCGGATCCGGCCGGCAAGCGCATCAACACGAAGGACAACACCCCGGGCGTGGTCAACGTCAAGGTCGTGCCGGGCAACAAGGTGGATGTGATCGTGGCCGCAAAGGGCGGCGGTTCGGAAGCCAAGACCAAGTTCGCCATGCTCAATCCGTCCGACTCCATCGTCGACTGGGTGCTCAAGACCGTGCCGACCATGGGGGCCGGCTGGTGCCCGCCGGGCATGCTGGGCATCGGCATCGGCGGCACCGCGGAGAAGGCCATGCTGCTGGCCAAGGAAGCGCTGATGGAGCCGATCGACATCACCGAGCTGCAGGCCCGTGGAGCGTCCAACCGGATCGAAGAGCTGCGCCTGGAGCTGTACGAGAAGGTCAATGCGCTGGGCATCGGCGCGCAGGGCCTGGGTGGCCTGACTACGGTGCTGGACATCAAGATCAACGATTACCCGACCCACGCGGCCAACCTGCCGGTGGCGATGATCCCGAACTGCGCCGCGACCCGCCACGCGCACTTCACCCTGGATGGCAGCGGCCCGGTGATGCTGGATCCGCCGTCGCTGGAGGACTGGCCGAAGCTGACCTACGACGCCTCCAAGGGCACCCGTGTGGACCTGGATACGATCACCCCGGAGGAGGTGGCCAGCTGGAAGCCGGGTCAGACGCTTCTGCTCAACGGCAAGCTGCTGACCGGCCGCGACGCCGCGCACAAGCGCATGGTCGACATGCTCAACAAGGGCGAAGCCCTGCCGGTCGATCTGAAGGGACGCTTCATCTACTACGTCGGCCCGGTCGATCCGGTGCGCGACGAAGTGGTCGGTCCGGCCGGCCCGACCACGGCAACGCGCATGGACAAGTTCACCCGCCAGGTGCTGGAACAGACCGGCCTGCTGGGCATGGTCGGCAAGGCCGAGCGCGGCCCGGCTGCGATCGAGGCGATCCGTGACAACAAGTCGGCGTACCTGACGGCGGTCGGTGGCTCGGCCTATCTGGTGTCCAAGGCGATCAAGGCGGCCAAGGTGGTCGGGTTCGCCGATCTCGGCATGGAAGCGATCTACGAGTTCACCGTGCAGGACATGCCAGTGACGGTGGCGGTCGACTCCACCGGTGAATCGGTGCACAAGACCGGCCCGCGCGAATGGCAGGCCCGCATCGGCAAGATTCCGGTGGTGGTGGAGTAAGCGCGGCACACGCTTGATGGCAAACGGCGCCTGTTGGCGCCGTTTGTCGTTTAACGAGCCGGCACGGAACTTCTGCTAGTTTCCATGCGACTCGAACCGGGAACGTTCATGCCGCTGTTACGGAACTTCGCGCTTGCCGGGCTGTTCGCACTGGCCGGCTGCAGCAGCACCTCCTCCTCGTATGAAGGAGCGGATTTCAGCGCATCGGCGCAATGCCGCATGCAGTGCCAGGCCAGCCATCGCAGCTGCATGGCGCAGGCGGACAGCCTGGGCAGTCGGCAGAGCAGCTGTGAACAGCAGATGGCTCCGGCTGCCGACAAGCGCTGCAAGGACATCGCCAATGCCGATCTGCGCCGCTCCTGTGAACTGAAGGCGCATGACTGCACGCTGCGGCAGCCGATGATGAGCTGCGGCGAACGTCGCGATACCTGCATGAGCAGCTGCGGTTGAGCAGTGGTCGCCGGGCGGGCGCATAATTGCCGGCTCCACCCGCAGCGGATCCCGCGCATGAGCACCACCCTGTATGGTTCGTCGAGTACTGCTTCGCTGGTCGTGCACTGGCTGCTGATCGAGCTGGGCATCGAGCATGAACTGGTGCTGCTGGATTTCGACAGGCGCGAGCACAAGGCTGCGGACTACCTGGCGTTGAATCCGGCCGGGAGGGTGCCGACCCTGGAGATCGATGGCCAGGTGTTGACCGAGGCGGCGGCCATCGCGCTGTACCTGGCCGACCGCCATCCCGAAGCGGGGTTGTTGCCGGCCGTGGGCACGCCCGCGCGGGGCGAGGCCTATCGCTGGATGTTCTGGTGTGCCAACACCCTGCAGCCTGCCTATCGTGCATGGTTCTATCCGCACGAAGCGGCGGGCGAGGCCTGCGTGGAGGCAACGCGTGCGATGGCCCGGCAGCAGCTGGAGGCGGCCTGGCAGCAGGTGGCGGCGCACCTGCAGGCGCACGGCCCCTACCTGCTGGGCGACGCGCCCAGCGTGGTCGATTTCATGCTGGTGATGCTGATGCGCTTGTCGCGCAACATGCCCCGGCCCACTGACACCTGGCCGGTGCTGAAGGCGCACGCAACCGCGCTGAAGGCGCGCCCCGCCTTCGCGGAAGTCTATCGACGCGAAGGCATCAGCGACTGGCGATGATCGCCGGCGTTGGGCCGAGTGCCTGTGGCCGGGCTACAGGATCTCCAGCACCGTTTCCGGCGGGCGGCACAGGCGCGTGCCCTTGGCCGTGCGCACCACGGGCCGGTTGATCAGGCGCGGGTGCGCCGCCATCGCCGCCAGCAGGGTCGCCTCATCGGCCCCGGCCAGCGCCAGACCGGCAAACTCCGGTTCCTTGCTGCGCACCAGGTCGGCGGCGGCCAGCCCGGATTCGGCAAGCAGCTGGCGCAGGGTCGCCACGTCGGGCGGTGCCTGCAGGTACTCGATCACCTCCGGCTCGATGCCGGCGTCGCGGATGAGCTTCAGTGCGCCGCGCGAATTGCTGCACGCCGGGTTGTGCCAGATCGTCACGCCCATCAGAACCATTCCAGCAGCGACACGCCCACGCCCACGTAGGTGGCCTTGTGGTTGTAGTCGATCAGGCTTTCTCCGTATCCGTCGAAGACCTGGATGTGGCCGCGCAGCAGGTTGCTGATCGGGAAACCGTAGTCGAGCTGCAGGGCGCCATGCGAACGGTCGCCGGTACGCAGCGAATGGCGCGCCATCAGGGACACTTCGTGGCCATTGCGGTTCCAGATCAGGGTCGCGTCGCCGCGGCCCATGTAATCCTCGATGTCCGGGTTGTTGTCATCGCTGCGCGTTTCGGGAATGCGGTACCAGGGCCGCAGTACCAGCGCCCAGTTCTCGCGGTCCAGCCCGATGTTGAGCATCACCCGGTTCCAGCTGCGCGAAAGGGGATCGGCACGGCCGTTGGACTGATGGTTGAGGCTGATGCCGGTCATGCGTCCGCGCCAGCCACCAATCGAGTAGCCGTTGCGGAATACCATCATCACTTCCGGCTCGTAATTGGTCTCGCGGAACGGGCGCGAATTCTCGGCGTTGTAGGCCTGCCAGCGCGAGCTCTGGGTATAGCCGGCCCAGATGTCGCCGTTGTCGCCGAACAGATTCTCGGCGATCTTGGTCTTGAAGCTGATCTGGAACTTCAGCTCGGCACTGTCCAGCGCCTGCGGCTCGGTCACGCTGTTGGCCGGATTCGGCGACTGCGGCATCTGGTTCTTGTCGCTGGTCCAGAACGCCGGCAGCAGGTACACCGGCTTGTAGGCGCGCAGCTGGAACGGGCCCAGCTTGGAGTCTTCCGCCAGTTCCCAGCGGCTGTCCAGCAGAGAACCGCGGCCTGCATTGGCCAGGGCGCTGTCGTCCGGGGCGGGGCGGAGCACATCGCTGACCCGCGCCCGCAGGTTCTCTTCGCCCTGGCTCAGGCGGGCGGCGCGACGCTGTTCGCGCAGCGCCTGCGCGGCCTGCTGCGCGGCGGCATCGGCCTCGGCGGTGGCCGGTGCGTTACGGCCGAACAGACGGTCGTAGCACGACAGTCGGGCGGCGTCGGTTTCAATGGCGGCGCAACCGGCCGGAGTGGTGGTCGTGGCAGGCGCGATTTCCTGCGCGGCCAGCGGCGCGCTGGCCAGGGCAAGCGCCAACGGCGCCAGACGGGGGAGCAACGGCGGGAGGGTCATTGCAGCAGGCCCTTCGGGATGACTACGGGAAGACGCACAGTGTGGCGGCTGCCCGCAGCAACGGCCAGCCCTACGGAGTCTTATGCCCGGCGCAGGTGTGCGCGCGGCGTGAAGACCGTGCGGTATGCGTTACAGGAACCAGGCAAATGCGAACAGGCCCAGCATCGCGATGACCACCGCCAGTTTCAGCGCCAGCCCCAGCAGGATGCCCAACCAGGTGGCAAGGCCGACCCGGGTCGAGCGGCCCAGTTCGCGCGTGTGCCAGTACTCGCCCAGCAGAGCACCGACCAGCGGGCCGGCGAACAGGCCGATGGGCATGAAGAACAGTCCGGCGATGCTGCCGATGAAGGTGCCCCACAGCGCCTTGCGGCTGGCCCCGACGCGCTGGGCCCCGACCACCGTGGCCAGCACATCGGCCAGCAGGGAAAGCAGGGTCAGCACGCCCAGTACCAGCAGGGTTGGCCAGCCGACATGGGTGAAGCCGTCGGCCCACGCCGCAAGCAGCAGGCCGACGAACACCAGCGGGACGCCTGGAAGTGCCGGCAGGACGATGCCGGCAATACCAACGAGGACAAAAATGACCGCTAGCAGATACAAGATGAATGAGAGGCCCATGCTGTCCCGTATGGTTGTCTTTTTGGGGTTGACAGTGAAAGATTTTGCCAGTTGCTTTTTCGTTTTGGCCGGGTTAAGTTGCAGTCGCTGAGCTTGGCAAGGTCACCGTGGATCGTGGCCTGATGAAGCAAGATCTTCCCGATCCGCTGCATCGATGCACCTCGCTTCCCCCTTGCTTGTCAGCCGCCCACAAGGCGTTTCCAACAACAAGAGAGAGTCATCAGGGAGTTAGTGAGATGTCCGAACGCGAGAACGGTACTGTCAAGTGGTTCAACGATGCAAAGGGCTTCGGCTTCATCAGCCGTGAAAACGGCGAAGACGTGTTCGTGCACTTCCGCGCCATCCAGACCCAGGGCTTCAAGAGCCTGAAGGAAGGCCAGAAGGTCACCTTCACCGTCGTGCAGGGCCAGAAGGGCCTGCAGGCCGACGCCGTGCAGCCGATCTGACCGGTCTGCAGCCGTCACATGAAAAAGGCCCGCGCAAGCGGGCCTTTTTCTTTGTCCGGGACCGGCAGCGGATCAGCGCAGGATCACCCGGCCGTTGACCACGCGCACGTAGGTGTTCTCGCGGATGCCGCCCAGATCACGCTGGTTGACGACGATGGTGCGTCCGTCATCCATGCGCACGCTGATGTCATACGTATCGCTGGTCACGTTCTTCTGGATCTGGTTGCCGGCCAGCGCGCCACCCACGGCACCCGCCGCTGCGGCGATGTTCTTGTTGCCGCGGCTGCCGCCGGTGTGGTCGGAGATCTCATGGCCGGCAACCGCACCCACGATGCCGCCGAGGATCGCGCCGGTCGCGCTGGGCGCAGTGCGGCCGGACTGCACGGTGTTGATGCGGGTGACGATGCCGCAGTCGGCGCAACGGCCCTGGTTGTAGCCGGAGTTGTTGCCGTAGCCGCCGTTGTTGTACCCATTGTTGTAGCCGCCGCCGCCGTAACCCGGCGAGGTGGCGCAGCCGGCCAGGGCGAGGGTGGCGATGGCACTGGCGGCGATGAGCTGGATCTTCATGAGGCGTCTCCTGGCCGTGAAGGCGGATGTGTTGGGTGGTACTGCGTCATGCAGCAGGGTGCGCGAATCGTCTCCTTTCCAACGTGAACAAGACGCCAATCAACGCCGCCATGACCGGCTGCGGGATGAACGCTGTTCAACGGAAATCCTGATGGCAGGCGCGGCAGTCGGCCTGCAGCGTCTGCACCACCTGGGCCAGCGCGGTGCAGTCCGCCGGTGGCGCCGCCAGGGCGGCATTGAGGCCGGCCCGGTACTGGCTGGCATGCTGCTGGAACCGCGCACTGTCCTTCAGGCCGGGGAAGGCCAGGTCCAGGTCGTTGGAGAGCAGGCGCAGCGTCTGCAGGCGCGGCACGCTGTCGGCCAGGCTGCAGCGGTTCTGCTGTTGAGCCTGCTGCAGCAGCTGGGATTGCCGCTGCATCACCTGCATCAGGCTGTCCGGGAAGGGGTCACGGCGGGCCTGCAGGGCGCGGCCGACCATCACCGTGGCGATCAGGCCGATCAGCAGACCCAGCGCGAGCACGAACAGGTAGCGATAGGCGGAGGACGGGGGGCGAGGGGGGCTGGCGTTCATGGCGGGCGCTCCGGGTGTGCAACGGTGGGTTCGGCCCGGCGTGCTGTGGGCGCCGGCCGCTGCACGTTAAAATAGACCGATGAACGAACAGGTCAAACAACGCTTCGCCGGCATCGAACGGCTGTATGGCGTGGGTGCGCTCGAGCGCCTGCAGGGCAGCCGCGTGGCGGTAGTCGGCATGGGCGGGGTCGGTTCGTGGGTGGTCGAGGCGCTGGCGCGCTCGGCGGTCGGCCATCTCACCCTGATCGATGCGGACGACATCTGCGTCTCCAACACCAACCGGCAGCTGCCGGCGATGGAGGGCAATTACGGGCGCAACAAGGCCGACGCCATGGCCGAGCGCTGCCGGGCGATCAACCCGGAACTCGATGTCGACGCGGTGCAGGCGTTCCTGACCACCGCCAACATGGCGGAACTGCTTGATCGTCGCTTCGATCTGGTGATCGATGCCTGCGACAGCTTCCGGGTCAAGGTGGAAACCATCGCCTGGTGCCGCCGCCGCAAGCTGCCACTGCTGACGGTCGGCGCCGCGGGTGGCCGCACCGATCCGACCCTGGTACGCATCCGCGATGTCTCGCGCACCGAGCACGACGCGATGCTGGCGCTGATCCGCAAGAAGCTGCGCAGCGAATTCAACTTCCCCAAGAACGCCAAGCGCTACTTCGGCGTGCCGGCGGTGTACTCGCTGGAGAACGTGAAGTATCCGCAGGCCGATGGCAGTGTCTGCGGCCTCCGTCCCAACCTGGGGGCGGACGCTGCACTCAAGCTTGATTGCGGCGCAGGGCTGGGGGCGGCCACCCATATCACCGGTGCCTTCGCCTTTGCCGCCGTCGGCAAGGCGCTGGAAATGCTGCTTGAGCCGAAGAGGGTCAAGGCCGGATCCGCCGAGGTTTGACCGTTAGTGCCGGGCCGTGCCCGGCCAAACGGCGATCAGGCGGCCGGCAGCGCGAACAGCCGCCGCGCGTTGTCGGTTGTGGTCCTGGCCACCGTGTCCAGGTCGGTCTGCCGCAGCGCGGCCACGTGGTGTGCGATCACTGCCAGCCGTGCCGGCTCGTTGCGCTGCCCGCGGATGGCCGCGTCGGGCTGATCGGGCGCGTCTGTTTCCAGCAGCAGCTGCTCCAGCGGCATCTCCCGGACCAGGCGTTGCAGGCGCTGTGCGCGTTCATAGGTCAGGGGGCCGCCCAGACCCAGCAGGAAGCCCTGCCGATGCAGCTGTGCCGCCTGTTGCGGGCTGCCGGAGAAACTGTGCACCACGCCGCGCAGGCCACCGATGCGGCGGATCGCCGCGATCACCGCATCCACGGCCCGACGCGCATGCACGATCACCGGCAGGTCGAAGTCGCGTGCCAGGCGCAGCTGGCCGATGAAATAGGTCTGCTGCGCCTCCGCATCCAGGCCGTCCACGAAATAATCCAGGCCGCATTCGCCGATCGCCCGCGGACGCTCACGCTCGATCCATTCCCGCAGCAGCGGAAGGTGCCCGGCGCGATGCTCGGCAAGAAACATCGGATGCAGCCCGTACGCCGGGTACAGGCCGGGTGCCTGCAGGCAGACCTCGCGCAGCTTCGGCCAGCTGGCGGCGGTGACGGCCGGCACGACCTGGATCTGCACCCCGGCCGCGCGCGCGCGCTCGATCACGGCGGTACGGTCGGGATCGAACTCGCCTGCATCGAGATGGCAATGGCTGTCGACCAGCACGCTCAGCGCTGCTCCAGCGGTGGCGGCGTGCGGGTGCCGCGGCTCTTCCAGTTGGCCAGCAGCAGCGTGCCCAGGCCCAGCACCAGTTCATCGACGAAGGGAATCGGATCGGGGATGAACAGGGTCAGCGCGAACAGTCCGGCCGTGAGCTTGAACAGGGTGGGGTAGCGCAGCCGGCGCGCCCATTGCAGTACCGGCAGCAGCATCGGGTTGGCCATGGCGGGATCCTCCTGGTGAATATGCAAACGCTACCACGGGCCCAGCATTTCCCGATGCTGAATGGGTTACGGCGACGAGCAGGAAATGTGGAGATTCCGTTCAGGGAGGCCGTGCTGCAATCTGTGCCGAGAACGTTGCGGACGGTCCGCAAGGAGCAGGTCATGAAAAGCACAACTACAACTGTCCTGGTCGCAGCGGGCGCGCTGCTGGTGGGTGGCATCGCCACGGCCGCCTTCATGAAGAGCGGCAGCCCGTCGCCGGATTCCATCAGTGCCGGCGCCCCCAACGGCGAATCGCGTCTGGCCGATGGCAGCGTCACCGATGATGGTGCGCGTGGCGACCAGCTCGATGCCACCGCGCCGCGCGGCCTGGAGTACGCCGATGTGCTGAAGGTCGACCCGATCACCGAAAAGCAGAAGGCGTATGCCACGGTCATCGGCACCGACGCGGTGCGCGAGACCTCCACCACCCAGACGCCGCACGAGGTCTGCCAGGATGTGGTCGTGCAGGAACGCCTGCCCGAGCGTGATGGCAACGTCGGTGGCACCGTCGCCGGCGCGGTGATCGGTGGCCTGCTGGGCAACCAGGTTGGCGGTGGCAATGGCAGGAAGGCGGCGACTGCGGCCGGTGCCGTGGCCGGTGGCCTGATCGGCAACCAGGTGGACAAGCGCCACGTCGGTGGCCGTGTGGTCAACCGTACCGAGCGCCAGTGCCACACCGAGACCGCCACCTCCGAGTCGAGCCGTGTCACCGGCTACAACGTCACCTATCGCAACGAGGACGGCACCACCGGCACCATGCGCATGGCCAGCAAGCCCGGCAACCGCATCGCCATGGGCACCAACGACGTGGTCAAGGGGTACAACGTGACCTACCGCTACGATGGCGCGGAGAAGACCGTGCGCATGGACAACAAGCCGGCCAGCGATCGCCTGCCGGTGGTCGATGGCCAGCTGGTCACGCAGACGGCTGCAGCCGGCGCCACGGCACCAACCCGTCAGTAATCCTTCCGCCGCAGCGGACACGTGACAGGCCGGCTTCTGCCGGCCTGTCTGTTTTTGTGGCCGGGTGACATTTGCGATGATGGCGCTCCGTCATCGCCCTGGAGTCGGCATGAGCATCTTCGACCTGCGCCTGGAAACCGAGCGCCTGATCCTGCGCCCGCCGCATCGCGAGGATTTCGAGCCCTATCTGGCGTTCTGCGCGGATGAAGAGGTGATGCGCACGCTGGGCGGAGTGCAGCCACCGTCGATGGCATGGCGCGGATTCTGCAGCCTGGCTGGCGCGTGGCAGTTGTTCGGCTTTTCGATGTTCAGCGTGATCGAGAAATCCAGTGGTGAGTGGATCGGTCGCATGGGGCCCTGGCAGCCACAGGACTGGCCGGGCACCGAGGTCGGCTGGAGCATCCGGCGTGCCAGCTGGGGCAAGGGCTACGCGCCGGAGGCGGCGACCGCTGCGATCGACTGGGCATTCGACGCACTCGGGTGGGAGGAGGTGATCCATACCATTGCCGAGGACAACGAGAATTCCCGTGCCGTGGCCCGCAAGCTGGGCAGTACGCTGCTGCGCATGGGCGAACTGCCGCCTCCGTACCAGGGCAAACCGATGCAGATATGGGGGCAGTCGCGTCAGCAGTGGCAGCAGCGCGCGCGCTGACCGCCCGGCGGGCAACCTGCAGCGGCGGGCTGCGCGGTGGGCATGCTGCACCCGCGCTTGGCATCGGCGGGCGCGCTTGCCAGACTGCGCGCAACCGGTCGTCGGCCGGGTCTCCTGGAGCAGGCAATGGTGGAAGAACGCGTTCCGTTGACGGTGCATGGCATGTCTGTTTCAGGCAATTGCCACAAGGTGCGCATGCTGCTGGAACACCTCGGCAGCCGCTATCGCTGGGTGGAGGTGGACAGCGCCCATGGCCAGACCCACACGCCGGAGTTCCTGGCATTGAATCCCAATGCCAAGGTGCCGTTGATCGTGCGCGAGGACGGCCGCGTGTTGACCGAATCGAACGCGATCCTGTTCTGGCTGGCCGAAGGCACGCCCTACCTGCCCGGCGATGGCTGGGAGCGGGCGCAGGCGTTGAGCTGGATGTTCTTCGAGCAGTACACGCATGAACCCTGCGTGGCGGTGGCCCGTTTCATCCGTGGCTGGACGCCGGCCGATTCCCCGCGGCGCGCCGAACTACCGCGCCTGCAGGAGCGCGCCAGCACCGCACTGGCGGTGATGGAACAGCACCTGCGGCAGTCACCCTGGTTCACCGGTCGCAGTTATGGCATCGCCGATATCGCGCTGTTTGCCTACACCGACGTTGCCAGCGATGGAGGCATCCGCCTTGATCCGTTCCCGCAGGTGCAGGCGTGGCTGCAGCGGGTCCGGGCACAGCCGCGGTTCGTGCCGATGCCGGCCGTGGGCGCGGAGGTGCTGGCGCGATTCAACGCGGTGGCCTGATTCCCGGGGGAGCGTCGGGCAGGCCGGCTGCGAGGGAAGCCGGACGGGCCCCGCGCCACGCTACGCAACAACGACACGGAGGGTGTTCGATGTTCGCTGTGGTTCCAGATCCCATTCCCGCGCGCATGCGCGGGCTCAACCGCGCCGAAGTGTGCGACGTCAATTTCCTGGAGGCGGTACGCGGCTGGCGGGGCACGCCGCGGCCACGGCCGGCGCCACATGCGCCGATCCTGCCAGGCAGCACGCTCAGCGCGGGTGCCTTTGCCGACCTGTTCGATTCGCAGCTGGCCAGCCGCCAGCTGGACCTGATGGCGCGCGTGCTGCGCGTGCAGAACAAGGTCTTCTACACCATCGGCTCGTCCGGCCACGAGGGCAATGCGCTGTTGGCGCGGGCCTGCCGGCACACCGATCCCGCATTCCTGCACTACCGCTCCGGCGCCTTCATGGCCGAGCGCGCGCGGCAGGTGCCGGGCATGGATCCGGTGCGCGACGCGGCACTGTCGTTCGCCGCCAGCGCCGACGATCCTGCCAGCGGAGGCCGCCACAAGGTGTGGGGCAGCCGGCCGCTGTGGGTGTTGCCACAGACATCGACGATCGCCTCGCACCTGCCCAAGGCGCTGGGCACTGCGTTGGCCATCGAGAGCGGCAAGCGCCTGGGCCAGCCGTTGCCGATTCCGGCCGACAGCATCGTGGTCTGTTCCTTCGGCGACGCCTCGGCCAATCACGCCACCGCACAGACGGCGTTCAACACCGCCATGTGGTCGGCCTACCAGAAACTGCCGGCGCCCATCCTGTTCGTCTGCGAGGACAATGGCCTGGGCATTTCGGTGAAAACACCGGAGGGGTGGATCGCCGAGCGCTTTGGCGGCCAGCCGGGACTGGACTACTTCTTCGCTGACGGGCTGGATCTGGCCAGCGGCCACGCGCAGGTGCAGGCCGCGGTCGAGCATTGCCGGGCGACCCGCAGGCCGACCTTCCTGCACCTGCGTACCACGCGGCTGATGGGGCATGCCGGTACCGATTTCGAGGTGGAGTGGCGCGCGTTGCCGGAGCTGTGTGCGGCGGAGGCGCAGGATCCGCTGCTGCGCTCGGCGCAGATCGCGATGGAGTCGGGCTGGATGGATGCCGCGGCCGTCGAGGCGGCCTATGAAGCGATGCGCGTGCGCTGCATGGCGGCCGCCGCCGATGCCGAGCGCCAGCCCAAGCTGCAGTCCCTGGAGCAGGTGATGGCACCGCTGGCGCCCTACACACCTGCAGCGGTGCACGCCGAGGCCCGGCGCGCGGTCGCGGACGAGGCGCGAGTGTCGCTGTATGGCGGCGCCGAGGCATTGCCGGAGCGGCAACCGCCCCGTCATCTGGCCATCCAGATCAATCACGGACTGCAGGAACTGCTGTGCAAGTATCCGCAAAGCCTGCTGTTCGGCGAGGATGTGGCGCAGAAGGGAGGCGTGTACACCTTGACCCGCGACCTGCTGCGTCGTTTCGGCCCGCGTCGGGTGTTCAACACGCTGCTGGACGAGACCATGATCCTGGGCATGGCGCAGGGGCTGGCCAACATGGGCATGCTGCCGATCCCCGAGATCCAGTACCTGGCCTACCTGCACAACGCGATCGACCAGATACGTGGCGAGGCGTGTTCGCTGCAGTTCTTCTCCAATGACCAGTTCCGCAACCCGATGCTGGTGCGGGTGGCAGGGCTCGGCTACCAGAAGGGATTCGGCGGCCATTTCCACAACGACAATTCGATCACGGCCCTGCGCGACATTCCCGGCCTGGTGGTGGGCTGTCCCTCGCGTGGCGACGACGCCGTGATGATGCTGCGCACGTTGGCGGCGCTGGCCCGGGTGGATGGCCGCGTGGCGGTGTTCCTGGAGCCGATCGCGCTGTACATGAGCAAGGACCTGCACGAGCCGGGTGACGGCCAGTGGCTGTTCGACTATCCGGAACAGGGCCAGGCGCTGCTGCCAGGGGAGGGACGGGTGTATGCCCCCGAGGCGCAGGATCTGGTGATCTACACCTATGGCAATGGCGTGCCGATGGCGCTGCGTGCCGCGCGGGTGATCGACCAGCAGCTCGGGTGGCAGGTAAGGGTGGTCGACCTGCGCTGGCTGGTGCCGCTGGACGGCGGATTCATTGCCGCCCAGGCGGCCACGGCACGGCGTGTGCTGGTGCTGGACGAGGGGCGTCACAGCGGCGGGGTGGGCGAGGGGGTGGTCACGGCCCTGGTCGAGGCCGGCTTCGGTCACCTGCCGCTGCGCCGGATCTGCGGGGCCGATACCTATACGCCGCTGGCGGGGGCAGCAATGTTCGGCCTTCCAAGCGACAATGCGGTGATTGGCGCCGCCCTCGACCTGGCGCAGGAACCCTGATGCATGTGTGGATTGGCGGGAATGCTGTTGCCGGCACCGGTGGTGCCGGCCGAGGAACTGCAGGCACAGGCCTTGGCCATGGGCCAGGCGCTGCACCATCGCGGGCCGGATGATGGTGGCACCTGGGTCGACGCCGCTGCCGGGATCGCGCTGGCGCACCGCCGGCTGAGCATCCTCGATCTGTCCCCGCTGGGCCACCAGCCGATGGCATCGTCCGACGGCCGCTATGTGATGGCCTACAACGGCGAGGTCTACAACTTCGCCGCCCTGCGCGCCGAGCTGGAGCCGCTGGGCCATGCTTTCCGTGGCCATTCCGATACCGAGGTGCTGCTGGCCGCGATCCTGCAATGGGGCGTGGAAGACACCCTGCAGCGCTGCAACGGCATGTTCGCCATCGCTCTGTGGGACCGCAGCGAGCAGTGCCTCTGGCTGGCCCGTGACCGGGTCGGCAAGAAGCCGCTGTACTACGGCTGGGCCGGTGACACGCTGGTGTTCGGTTCCGAGCTGAAGGCCCTGTGGCAGCATCCAGCGTTCGACAACGATATCGATCGTGATGCGTTGACGCTGCTGTTGCGGCTGGACTACATCCCGGCGCCGCACAGCATCCATCAGCGCTGCTACAAGCTGATGCCCGGCCGGGTGCTGCGGGTGGATGCGGCGATGGTTGCCTCCGGAGCCGGCGCGCACCGGCCGGAGCAGGCGCAGCGTCCGTACTGGGACGCGCGTGCGCGCATGCAGGCCGCACTGGCCGCACCCTTCCAGGGCCGCACCGAGGAGGCCGAGGAGCAGCTCGATGCCCTGCTGCGTGACGCCGTGGCGCTGCGCATGGTCGCGGACGTGCCCGTCGGCGTGTTCCTTTCCGGGGGTACCGATTCGTCGCTGGTGGCGGCGCTGATGCAGGCGCAGAGCAGGCAGCCAGTGCACAGCTTCAGCATCGGCTTCCAGGATTCAAGCCACGACGAGGCACCGTTGGCCAGGGAACTGGCCGCGCATCTGGGCTGCGACCACACCGAACTCTACGTCAGCGGGGCCGACGCACTGGCGGTGGTGCCGCAGTTGCCGACGATGTTCGACGAGCCTTTTGCCGATGCCTCGCAGGTGCCGACCGCGCTGGTGGCCCGGCTGGCAAGGCAGGGGGTGACCGTGGCCTTGTCCGGTGATGGTGGCGATGAGCTGTTCTTCGGCTACACCCGCTACGTGCGCGCGCTGCGCAACTGGCAGATGCTGGGTCGCGTGCCGGGCCCGCTGCGGCGCTGGATGGGTGCCCGCGCGCATCAGCAGGGCGAGGCGTCGCGCACGGGAGGCCTGGCGGCGCTGCTGGCCGAAACCGGCGCCCGTGGCATCGGCGATGTGTACCGCAACCGCATTTCGCGCTGGCGTGACCCGGCGGCGGTGGTGCCCGGTGCGCAGCCGGCTGGCAGCTTCTATGACCTGGCCGATCCGCTGCACGGCGCGGGCACGCCGGCAGACGCGATGATGCTGGCCGATTTCGTGACCTACCTGCCTGATGACTTGCTGTGCAAGGTCGACCGCACTTCGATGGCGGTCAGCCTGGAGGCGCGTGCGCCGTTGCTGGACTGGCGGGTGGCCGAGTTCGCCTGGTCGCTGCCGCTGGGCTTCAAGCGCAGTGAAACGACCAGCAAGGTCCTGCTCAAGCGCGTGCTGGGCCGATACGTCCCGCACGCGATGGTGCATCGGCCCAAGCGTGGTTTCGGTGCGCCTGTCAGCGACTGGCTGAAGGGCGACCTGCGGCCGTGGGCCGACGATCTGCTGCAGCCGTCGCGGCTGGAACGCGAAGGCGTGCTGTCGGCGGCCGCGGTGCAGCCGCTGTGGCAGCAGTTCCTTGGCGGCCAGCGCAAGTGGCACACGCATCTGTGGAACGTGCTGATGTTCCAGGCATGGCAGGCCCACTGGCGCCAGGTCCGGGCCAGCGTCGGCGGCTGACCTTCACTGTCTGGAAAGGGTGCGGCGAATAGGCTGGGCTTCCCGCACCATGAGGAGTCCGCCCGATGTCCGTTCCCGCCATCGCCGTGTTCGTCGGAAGCCTGCGCCGGGAGTCCTGCAACCGCCGGCTGGCCCATGCGCTGGAAAAGCTTGCCGGCGATCGCGCCCGGTTCCAGTACGTGCAGATCCGCGACCTTCCCCTGTATGACCAGGATTTCGACGCCGATTACCCGCCATCGTGTGTCCGCCTGAAGGAGCAGGTGCGTGCCGCCGACGCCGTGCTGTTCGTGACACCCGAATACAACCGTTCGGTGCCGGGCGTGCTGAAGAACGCCATCGACATCGGCTCGCGCCCCTATGGCGACAGCGCCTTCGCAGGCAAGCCGGCTGCGGTGATCGGTGCGTCCATCGGCCAGATCGGCACCGCGGTGGCCCAGCAGCACCTGCGCAACAGCCTGGCCTTCCTCGACATGCATGTGCTCGGCCAGCCGGAAGCGTTCATCCATTTCAAGGACGGCCTGATCGAGGCCGACGGTACGATCAACAACGACGCCACGCGGGAATTCCTGCAGGGGTATGTGGACCGGTTCCTGGCGCTGATCGCCACGCACGGCCGGTAGGCCGCTGCGAGCGAAGGGATCTGCGATAATGGCGGGCTGCGGGCGCCGCACGGGCGCCCGTCGCAGGCAGTGCGACGCCTCCGCGCCATTCTGGCCAGGCTCCGGCGGATATCCCCCGTTCTTCCACGGCTTATCCACAGGCTTGTCCATGGCCGCCAGGGTCGGCGCATGCCTACACTCGTCTGGCCCACTTTTGCAGGAAACACCGCCGCATGTCCGCCCGTCCCGGCTTCCGTTCCAACCGCAGAGACCGCGGTGATGGCTTCGAACGCGATGATTCGCGCATCGACCAGCTGCGGGTGCCACCGCATTCCGTGGAGGCCGAGCAGGCGGTGCTGGGTGGCCTGATGCTGGCACCCGAAGCGTTCGACCGGGTCAACGACCAGCTGACCGAGACCGACTTCTATCGCCGCGATCATCAAATGATCTACCGCGCGATCCGCGAGCTGTCCGAGCGTGATCGCCCCTTCGATGCGGTGACCCTCGGCGAATGGTTCGAGTCGCAGGGCAAGCTGGAGCTGGTAGGGGATGGCGCTTATCTGATCGAGCTGGCCAGCACCACGCCGTCGGCGGCGAACATCGCGGCCTACGCCGAGATCGTGCGTGACAAGGCGGTGCTGCGGCAGCTGATCCAGGTTGGTACCGACATCGTCAACGATGGTTTCCAGCCGGAAGGCCGCGACAGCAGCGAGCTGCTGGCGTCGGCGGAAAAGAGCGTGTTCGCCATTGCCGAGCAGGGCGCACGCGGGCGTACGGATTTCGTCGCCATGCCCGGCGCGCTGAAAGATGCCTTCGAGGAACTGCGCAACCGCTTCGAGAACGGCGGCAACATCACCGGCCTGCCAACCGGCTACAACGATTTCGACGCGATGACGGCCGGCCTGCAGCCGACCGACCTGATCATCCTGGCCGCTCGCCCGGCGATGGGCAAGACCACCTTCGCGCTGAACATCGCCGAGTATGCGGCGATCAAGTCGAAGAAGGGCGTGGCGGTGTTCTCGATGGAAATGTCCGCATCACAGCTGGCGATGCGACTGATCTCCTCCAACGGCCGAATCAACGCGCAGCGCCTGCGTACCGGCCAGCTGGAAGACGAGGACTGGAGCCGCGTCACCAGCGCGATCAAGATGCTGAAGGAAACCAAGATCTTCATCGACGACACGCCGGGCGTATCGCCGGAAGTGCTGCGCTCCAAGTGCCGCCGCCTCAAGCGCGAGCACGACCTGGGCCTGATCGTGATCGATTACCTGCAGCTGATGAGCGTGCCGGGCAACAGCGAGAACCGCGCGACCGAAATCTCGGAGATCTCGCGTTCGCTGAAGGGCCTGGCCAAGGAGCTGAACGTGCCGGTGATCGCACTTTCCCAGCTCAACCGCTCGCTGGAAACGCGTACCGACAAGCGCCCGGTGATGGCCGACCTGCGCGAATCGGGCGCCATCGAGCAGGACGCGGACATGATCGTGTTCATCTACCGCGACGACTACTACAACAAGGAAAACTCACCGGACAAGGGCCTGGCCGAAATCATCATCGGCAAGCACCGCGGCGGCCCCACCGGCTCGTGCAAACTGAAGTTCTTCGGCGAGTACACGCGTTTCGACAATCTGGCCCACGATTCGGTCGGTTCGTTCGAGTAGTGCTGCCGGCCGCGGGCCGGCGATCTCCTTCTGTCCTGCAGGAGCCGGGCCCGTGCCCGGCTCTTTGCGTTGGTGCGCGCGCAAGGCGCCTACCTTGCCGGGCGTTGGTCACATGACGTGTAACTGACATGTAACTGGGCCTTCCTACCATGCCGCCGCTGTCCTCCCACTTCCGACGCCCGTCGCCGGCGTCCAGCGCGTCCAAGGAATCCGCCTCCCATGCCGTCCCACGCTCCGCTCCGCCGCAATCTGCTGGCTCTGCTGGTCTGTGCCTCGCTGCCGTCGCTGGCTGCCGCTGAAACCACCCCCACCTCCGATGCACCGTCGGCGACCACCCTCGATTCGATCTCGGTGATCGGCCGCGGTGAAGCGCGCCAGGTGCAGCGTGTCACCGCCGAGGACATGAAGGTGCTGCCGCCGGGCGCGAATCCGCTCAAGCTGCTGGCCAGCAAGCCGGGCGTGCATTTCGAGTCGGGTGACGCCACCGGTGCCTATGAGTGGTCGACCAGCATCAGCCTGCGCGGCTTCAACCAGAACCGGCTTGGCTACACGCTGGACGGTATCCCGCTGGGCAACATGAGCTACGGCAACAGCAACGGCCTGCATGTCAGCCGCGCGGTCATCAGCGAGAACCTGGGCGGTGCGGAAGTCTCCACCGGCATCGGTGCGCTGGGGACGCCGTCCACCAGCAACCTGGGGGGTGTGTTCCAGTTCTATTCGATCGATCCTTCCACCGAGTACGGCGTGGTGCTGGCGCAGGGCTTCGGCAGCGACAATGCGCGGCGCAGCTATGCGCGCCTGGAGACCGGCGAGCACCAGGGGTTCGCCGCGTACCTGTCCGGCGTGTACTCCGAAGGCGACAAGTGGAAGGGCAAGGGCTCGCAGGAGCTCAAGCAGTTCAATGGCAAGGCCGTTTACAACTTCGGCGTGGACAGCAGGATCACTGCGCTGTTCAACGCTTCCCGCCGGGTCGAGGCGGACTACCAGGATCTGTCGCTGGAGATGATCGACCGCCTGGGCTGGAACTGGGACAACTACGCGCCGGACTGGGACCGCGCGCTGGCCGCGGCACGCGGGCAGTTCAGTGGCGGCGTCAACAGCCCCTGGGATGCGTACTACTCCGGCCATGGCCTGCGCAACGACGATATCTCCAGCGTCGCCGGCGACTTCGGCCTCAACGAAGCGATGCGTCTGAAGGTCAATGTCTACAATCACAGCAACCGCGGACAGGGTCACTGGTTCAGTCCGTCCAATCCCTCCAATCCCGGCACCGCGCGCGAGATTCCGATCTCGATCCGCACCACCGAGTACGCGATCGACCGCACCGGCGTGACCTCCGCGTTCACCTGGAACGTCGGCGGGCACGAGCTGGAAGCCGGCCTGTGGTACGAGGACAACGGCCACAGCGTGCAGCGCAACTTCTACTACATCGATGGCCCGATCACCGATGACTTCTTCCTGCGCAATCCGGACCAGCGCGTGTGGCGCCAGCTCTACACCACCATCACCCGCCAGTTCTATGTGCAGGACCGCTTCCGCCTGTTCGACGACCGCTTGACGGTGGATATCGGCGCGAAGTCGCCGCACACCCGCACCCGCGTCCGCACGCCGCTGGGCAGCTATGCCAACAACAGCAGCCTGACCTCCAGCAAGGGCTTGCTGCCGCAGGCCGGCTTCAATTTCAAGCTCAACGAAGGCAACGAGATCTTCGGTTCGTTCGCCAGGAACATCGCCGCCTATGCGCTGGGCGTGGGCAGTCCGTTCAACGTGCCACAGCAGGCCTTCGACGCCAGCGCGCGCAACCTCAAGCCGGAGCAGTCGCGCACGATCGAGCTGGGCTGGCGCGGCTACGGGCAGGGGTATGAGGCGTCGGTCGCGGTGTACGACGTGAAGTTCGACAACCGCCTGCTTGCCATCGCCCAGTGCGTGGGCATCCTCGGCTGCCCTGCGTTGTTCTCCAACGTCGGTTCGGTGACCAGCCGCGGTGCCGAGGCGACCCTGCAGCTGAAGCCGGTGCAGGACGTGACCTGGTCCAACGCGCTGTCGTGGAACGACAGCACCTACGACGACGACTACGTCAACAACGGAGTGGTACCGACCCGCGGCAGGAAGACCGTGGATACGCCGGAATGGATGTTCGCCAGCACCCTGGCCTGGACGCCGGGCCCGTGGGACATGCGCCTGTCCGCCAACCATGTCGGCAAGCGTTACGTGACCTACACCAATGATCTGTCGGTTCCCAGCTACTGGCTGGTCAACGCCTCGGTGGCTTACGATTTCGGCTCCCTGGGGCCCGCGCAGAACCTGACAGTGGCAGTGAACCTGACCAACCTGGCGGACAAGCGTTACCTGTCTTCGATCAACACCAACGGCACCTACGCCGCAGATCCCACGCGCAGCCTGGCCACCATGCAGGTGGGGGCGCCGCGGCAGGTGATGGCGACCGCGACCGTGCGCTTCTGATGCAGCGGCCCGTGGATCCGGAGCACCGTCGCCGCCTGCTGCGCATGGCGTGGCAGGGCACGGGGGCGGCGATCGCACTGGCGGCGATGCCGGGGCTGGCCACGGCAGGCCGACGGCCGCGGCTGGGCCGCGATCCGTTCACCCTCGGCGTCGCCGCCGGCGATCCGGATCCGCAGGGGGCGGTGCTGTGGACACGGCTCGCCCCCGATCCGCTCAACGGCGGTGGCATGCCGTCGCGGGCGGTGCCGGTGCGCTGGTTCGTGGCCGAAGACCCTGGCATGCGCCGTCCGGTGCAGCGTGGCGTCGCCGCAGCGGTGCCCGAGCTGGCGCATTCGGTACACGTGGAGATCACTGGCCTTCGTCCCGGCCGTGACTATTACTACCGTTTTGCCTGCGACGGTGATGAGGAAAGCGCGGTCGGCCACTTCCGCACCGCGCCGCTGCCGGACGCGCAGCTGCAGCAGCTGCGCCTGGCCCTGTGCACCTGCCAGGCCTGGAACAGCGGTTACTACCCGGTACTGCGTGATATCGCGCGGAGCGACGTCGACCTGGTGCTGCATGCCGGCGACTATCTGTACGAGTACAGTCCGCTGCAGAACGCACGCGGCCGCACGCTGGATGCGGAGCGTTTCAGCGGTGAGACCGTCAGCCTGCAGCGTTATCGCGACCAGTACGCGCTGTACAAGCTCGATCCGGATCTGCAGGCAGCGCACGCCGCGCACGCCTTCGCGGTGATCTGGGATGACCATGAGGTGCAGAACGACTACTCCGGCGTCCATCCTGAAAAGGACAGCGTGCCCATGGAGGACTTCATCGTCCGGCGGGCAGCGGCCTATCGTGCCTTCTACGAGCACCTGCCCATGCGCAGCGCTCCGGCCGGCAATGGTGGCCTGCGGGTGCACCGGCGCCTGCGCTACGGCGACCTCGCGCAGCTGAGCCTGCTCGACTGCCGGCAGTTCCGCCCGGCCAACCCCTGCGGTGTGGGCGAGTCGCCGCGCTGCGAGGCGGCACTGGACCCGCGCATGAGCATGCTCGGCACCGGCCAGGAAGCGTGGTTCGCGCAGTCGATGGCGGCCGCGCGGGGCACGCGCTGGAATGTCGTGGTGCAGCAGCTGCTGATGGCGCAGCTGAGGCTGGACGGCGGCACCCCGCGCGAGCGGTTCTGGAACGACGCCTGGGATGGGTATCCTGCCGCGCGCAACCGGTTGCTGCAGGCGCTGCAGGCGGGCGGGCAGGGCAATGCGATCGTGCTGGGAGGCGACTGGCATTCCACTTTCGTCAACGATCTGAAGCTGGACTTCGATGCGGCCGATGCGCCCGTGGTGGCCACCGAGTTCATCGCCCCCGCCATCAGCAGTGGCGGAGACGACACACCGTATGGCCCTTACTACGGACCGTCGATTCCCCTGAATCCGCACATCCGCTATTTCGACGGCGACCGCCGTGGCTGGTGGAAGCTGCAACTCAACCGGCAGGCGGTGGACGCGCAGCTGCGCTTCGCCGACAGCGTGCTGCGTACCGATGCCGCGGTGCGGACCGCCGCGCGTTTCCAGGTCGCCCACGGCCGCCCGGGGGCGGTGCAGGTATAGCGGCTGCGTTCCGGGTTTCATCGCGCCCTGCCGGGTTTCGTCGCAAACCGTTTGCTCCCACCGGGGCAGGGCGTCACTGTGGTCGCAGGCGGCAAGGGGCCGCTGCAAGGAGACCGTGATGAAGACCCTGTTCGCGCTGGGCGTGTGGTGCCTGCTGTTCGTGCTGTGCTGGCCGTTGGCGATCCTTGCCCTGATCGCCTGGCCGTTCGTGTGGCTGCTGAGCCTGCCGTTCCGCCTGGTCGGCATCACGTTCTCGGCGCTGTTCGCGTTCCTGCGCGCGCTGTTCATGCTGCCGGCACGCCTGCTGGGTGGCGGCCGCGGCCCGGTGGCTGCGTGATGACGCCGGCCATCGCGGTACTGGCATTGGCGCTCGCGGCGCCGGACCCTGCCGCGTCCGCGACACCGCCCTCCGCCTGGCTGGAACGCCAGCAGACCGCCGCGGCCGATGAAGCGGATGCTGCGGCGGCCCAGGTCGCCAAGCCGGCCAAGCCCGGGGAACGCTGCAGGGTGGTGAAGGAATGGAAGGTGGGTGAGACCGTGGTGCAGCATCGCATCTGTGACGATGCACCGGAGCCACCTGCTGGAAAGGTGTAGCGCCGGGCCCATGCTCGGCTCCGATCAGAAGGCCAAAAAAAACCCCGCCGAGGCGGGGTTTTCCTGTCATGCCATCGGGCCGATCAATTGGCCTTGTGGATGGCGCGCTTGCTGACCGCCATCGCCGCGTCGTGGACCACTTCCGACAGCGACGGGTGGGCGTGGCAGATACGGGCCAGATCATCGGCCGAACCGCTGAACTCCATGGTCAGCACGCCTTCGTGCACCAGCTCGGACACGTTGGCGCCGACCAGGTGCATGCCGAGGATGCGATCGGTCTCGGCATGGGCCAGGATCTTCACGAAACCTGCCGGCTCGATCATCGCCACGGCACGGCCGTTGGCGGCGAACGGGAAGCTGCCGGCCTTGTACGGGATGCCTTCGGCCTTCAGCTGTGCTTCGGTCTTGCCGACCCAGGCCAGTTCCGGCTCGGTGTAGATGACCCACGGAATCGTGTCGAAGTTGACGTGGCCCGGCAGGCCGGCGATCAGTTCGGCCACGGCGATGCCTTCCTCGAAGCCCTTGTGCGCCAGCATCGGGCCGCGCACGCAGTCGCCCACCGCCCAGACGCCATCGACGCCGGTGTGGCAATGCGCATCGACTTCGATCTGGCCACGCTCGTTGACCTTCACGCCGGTGCCTTCGGCCAGCAGGCCCTTGGTGGCAGCGCGACGGCCGACGGCCACCAGCAGCTTGTCCACGGTCAGGGTCTTCTCGCCTTCGCTGTCGGTGTAGGTGACGACGACTTCCTTCTTCTTGCCTTTGCCGGTGATCTCGGTCTTGGAGACCTTGGCGCCCAAGCGGATGTCCAGGCCCTGCTTCTTGAATTCCTTGGCCGCGGTCTTGGCGACTTCGGCGTCGGCGACGGCCAGGAACTCCGGCAGTGCCTCGAGGATGGTGACTTCAGCGCCCAGGCGCTTCCACACGCTGCCCAGCTCCAGGCCGATCACGCCGGCGCCGATCACCGCCAGGCGGTTCGGCACTTCGGTGAAGTCCAGGCCGCCGACGTTGTCGACGATGGTCTCGCCGTCGAACTTGGCGAACGGCAGTTCGATCGAATCCGAACCGGCGGCGATGATGACGTTGGTGCCCTTCAGCTCGACTTCCGAGCCGTCGTGCTGCTTCACCTTGACCACGTTGCCCGGCTGCAGTTCACCGAAGCCGTAGTAGGTGGCGACCTTGTTGGCCTTGAACAGCATGGCGATGCCGCCGGTGAACTGCTTGACGATCTTGTCCTTGCGGCCAACCATCGCCTCGACGTCCATCTTGGCGTCCTTGAAGCTGATGCCGTGGTCGCCGAAGATGTGGCTCATGTTCCAGAACTGGCGCGAGGAATCCAGCAGCGCCTTGGACGGGATGCAGCCCACGCGCAGGCAGGTGCCGCCCAGCGCCGGCTTGCCATCCTTGCCCAGCGCTGCGTCGATGCAGGCGGTCTTCAGGCCCAGCTGGGCCGCGCGGATGGCAGCGTGGTAACCGGCCGGGCCCGCACCGATGACGACGACGTCGAATTGTTCAGCCATTGAATTAGTCCTTGATGCTTTACCGGAACCCCCTTCCGCGCGGACGCGGAAGAGGGCGGGAGGTCTTACAGGCCGAACAGCATGCGGCCCGGGTTTTCCAGCTGGTTCTTGATGTCCACCAGGAACTGCACCGAGTCCTTGCCGTCGATGATGCGGTGGTCGTAGGACAGCGCCAGGTACATCATCGGCGCGATCACGACCTGGCCGTTCTGGGCGATCGGACGCTCCTTGATGGCGTGCATGCCCAGGATGGCGCTCTGCGGCGGGTTGATGATCGGCGTGGACAGCAGCGAACCGAAGGTGCCGCCGTTGGTCACGGTGAAGGTGCCGCCCTGCAGTTCTTCCAGGCTCAGCTTGCCGTCACGGGCCTTCTTGGCGTAGTCGGCGATGGTCTTCTCGATGTCGGCAAACGACATGCGCTCGACGTTGCGCAGCACCGGCGTGACCAGGCCCTTCTCGGTCGACACGGCGATGGAGATGTCCGAGTAGCCGTGATAGATGATGTCGTCACCATCGATCGAGGCATTGACCAGCGGGAAGCGCTGCAGCGCGTTGGCGGCGGCCTTCACGAAGAAGCTCATGAAGCCCAGCTTGATGCCGTGGGCCTTGACGAACTCGTCCTGCAGTTCCTTGCGCGCGGCCGAGACCTTGGACAGGTCGACCTCGTTGAAGGTGGTCAGCATGGCGGTGGAGTTCTTGGACTCCATCAGGCGTTCGGCGATGCGCTTGCGGATGCGGGTCATCGGCACGCGCTCTTCCGGACGTGCGCCACCGGCCTTGCCGGCGCCGCCGTTGCGGGCGAAGTTGACGATGTCTTCCTTGGTGACCGCGCCGCGACGGCCGGTGCCGTCCACGTCGGCCGGGTTCACGCCCTCGGTGATGGCGGTGAAGCGGGCGCCCGGCGGCAGCGCATCGGCGGCCGACTTGGCTGCCGGGGCCGGAGCTGCGGCGGGAGCCGGAGCAGCGGCTGCGGCCGGAGCCGGGGCATCGGCCTTCTTTTCTTCAGCAGCCGGTGCCGGGGCAGCCGCCACGGCGCCTTCCTCGATGATCGCCACGACCTGGCTGGAGGTCACGGTGGCGCCCACGTCGAACTTGATCTCCTTCAGCACGCCATCGACCGGCGACGGCACTTCCAGGACGACCTTGTCGGTTTCCAGGTCAAGCAGGTTTTCGTCGCGCTTGACGGCGTCGCCCACCTTCTTGTGCCAGGTGGCGATGGTGCCGTCGGCGACGGATTCGGGCAGTACCGGGGCTTTGACTTCGGTGGCCATGCGGGAGCTTCCTGGTTTGTCTTCTAAATAAGGGGGAGGAGAGTTATTCAGCGACCTGGTCGTTGAACGGGTTGACCAGTGCGTCGGCAATCAGCTGCTGCTGCTCGCGGACATGGTCAGCCATGTGACCGGCAGCCGGCGACGCTGAACGTGCGCGACCGGCGTAGTGCAGGCTCTGGCCCTCGGCCAGGCAGAACTGCAGGTGGTGGCGGATCTGGTACCACGCGCCCTGGTTCTGCGGTTCTTCCTGCGTCCACACCACGTCGGTGGCCTTGCCGTACTTCTTCAGTTCGGCAGCCAGCAGCGCACGCGGGAACGGATACAGCTGCTCCACGCGGATGATCGCCACGTCGTCCTGGCCACGCTTGGTCTGGTCTTCCAGCAGGTCGTAGTAGACCTTGCCCGAGCACAGCACCACGCGCTTGACCTTCTTGGCGTCGGCATTGGCATCGCCGATCAGGTGCTGGAACTCGCCGTTGGCCAGCTCGTCCAGGGTCGACACCGCCAGCTTGTGGCGCAGCAGCGACTTGGGCGACATCACCACCAGCGGCTTGCGGGTGGTCATGTGCAGCTGGCGACGCAGCATGTGGAAGGCCTGGGCCGGGGTCGACGGCACCACGACCAGCATGTTCTCCAGCGCGCACAGCTGCAGGAAGCGCTCCAGGCGCGCCGAGCTGTGTTCCGGGCCTTGCCCTTCATAGCCATGCGGCAGCAGCAGGGTCAGGCCGGAAATGCGGCCCCACTTGGCTTCACCGGCGGCGATGAACTGGTCGATCACCACCTGGGCGCCGTTGGCGAAGTCGCCGAACTGGCCTTCCCAGATGCACAGCGTGTTCGGATCGGTGGTGGAGAATCCGTACTCGTAGGCCATCACCGCCTCTTCGCTCAGCAGCGAATCGATGACGGTGGCCTTCTCCGGCGAATCCACCAGCTGCCGCAGCGGCATGTAGTAGTTGTCGGTCTTCTGGTCGTGCAGGATCGCGTGGCGGTGCGTGAACGTACCGCGGCCGACGTCCTGGCCGACCAGGCGCAGGGCATGGCCTTCGTCGAGCAGGGTGGCGTAGGCCAGGTTCTCGGCAAAGCCCCAGTCGCCCGGAATCTCGCCGGCGGCCATCTTGCGGCGGTCGTCGTAGACCTTGGCCACGCGCGAGTGCAGCTGCACTTCGTCCGGGATGGTGTTGATCAGCTTGGCCAGCTCGACCAGCTTGTTCTTCTCGACCTTGGTCGAGACCGGGTCGGACAGCTTGCCTTCCAGCAGCTTCGGCCAATCAACGAACAGCGGGCTGCTCGGCGGGGTCTTCTCGACCTTGGCCAGTTCGGTGGTCACTTCGCCGGCGTCCAGCTTCTCGCGGTAGGCATCGACCATCGCCTTGCCGGCGCCGGCGGCGATCACGCCCGCCTTTTCCAGCTGCTCGGCATACATCTCGCGGGTGGTCGGGTGCTTGCGGATCACCTGGTACATCAGCGGCTGGGTGATGGCCGGCTCGTCGGCCTCGTTGTGGCCCCAACGGCGGTAGCACATCAGGTCGATGACCACGTCCTTGGCGAACTTCTGGCGGAACTCGAAGGCCAGCTGCGCGGCGAACACCACCGCTTCCGGATCATCTCCGTTCACGTGCAGCACCGGTGCGGCGATCATCTTCGCCACGTCGGTGGCATAGCGCGTGGAGCGCGTATCCAGCGGATTGGAGGTGGTGAAGCCGACCTGGTTGTTGACCACGATGTGCACGGTGCCGCCGACGGCGAAGCCGCGGGCCTGCGACATCTGGAACAGTTCCATGACCACGCCCTGGCCGGAGAAGGCCGCGTCGCCGTGGATCAGGATCGGCATGACCTGCTTGCGGGCGGTGTCCTTGCGGCGCTCCTGGCGCGAACGCACGGAACCGGCCACGACCGGGTCGGCGATTTCAAGGTGCGACGGGTTGAACGCCAGCGCCAGGTGGACCGGGCCACCCTCGGTGGCCACGTCGGCGGAGAAGCCCATGTGGTACTTCACGTCGCCGGCCGAGGCGTGCTCGTCGTGCTCGAACTTGCCCTCGAACTCGTCGAACAGCTTGCGCGGGTTCTTGCCCAGGGTGTTGACCAGCACGTTCAGGCGGCCGCGGTGGGCCATGCCGATCACCACGTCCTTGACGCCGTCCTTGCCGGCGCTGCGGATGATGGTGTCCATCATCGGGATCAGCGAATCGCCGCCTTCCAGCGAGAAGCGCTTCTGGCCGACGTACTTGGTGTGCAGGTAGCGCTCCAGGCCTTCGGCCGCGGTCAGGCGCTCCAGGGTGCGGCGCTGGGTGTCAGCGTCCAGCTGGTAGTTGCCGCCGGCCAGTTCCAGCTTCTTGTAGATCCACTGGCGCTGCTCGACCTCGGCGATGTGCATGAACTCCGCACCGATCGAACCGGTGTAGGTCGCCTTCAGGCGCGCCAGCAGGTCGCGCAGCTTCATGCGCGGCTGGCCGCCGACGCCACCGGTGCTGAACTCGCTGTTGAGGTCGGCATCGGACAGGCTGTGGAACGGCAGGCCCAGGTCCGGCGTATTGACCGGCGCAGCCAGGCCCAGCGGGTCCAGGCGCGCATCCAGGTGGCCGCGCGAACGATAGGCGGTGATCAGACGACCGACATTGCGCTCACGCTCGTCGCCCGCACCTGCGCCGGTGCCGGCCTTCAGCGCATCCTTGGCCGCGTCCGCGATGTGGGAAATGACGGCCGAGTGCGGAATGTCACCTGCTTCACGGCCCTTGAAGCCGTCGAAGTAGGTCTTCCATTTGGGATCGACACTGTCCGGGGAGACGAGGTACTGCTCGTACAGGTCCTCGACATAGGAGGCGTTGCCGCCGGCGAGTTGCGAAGATTGCGCAAACTGCTTCAGTAGATTGTCCACGATGGAGGGTGTTGATTCGCTTTGTGGGGTATGGCTTAAGAAGGACCCGGCAGGAAGATGAATAGCCCTGCGCAGGCGCGTTCAAACAGCCAAATTGTACCCCCATCCGGACACGAAGGGGCATCGCGGAGGCCATCGTGCGTCCCCCGGTGCCGCTTCCAGACAGGTTGAACCCGACCGTCGCGCTCAGAGGCCGAGCGCGCGCAGTTCGCCGCAATCGCGCGAACGGTCCCAGACGCGCTGCAATTGCTGCTCGAACGGCCGCGAACGTGCCGGCAGCGCGATGCCGGCCTCGCCGTCGAGGCGATGGCCGATCAGACGAAAGTAGAAGTCGCCCCTGTCATTGATCAGGCAGGCGGACGCCAGTGCCCGGTCGACCGGATCGGCCACCTCGCGGAACAGGATCACGCTGGGCAGCCGCTGTGCCATCGCCAGCAGCGGCGCGCCGGCACGGCCAATGGCTGCCGCGTCATGCACGATCACCCGCAGCTGCTTGTCGTGGCGGGCACTGGCGAAGCGGCGCAGGGCGGCCTGCACCGGGCCGGCATCGAGCAGGCCCGGGTCCAGCAGATGGCTGTGCAGCCACACCTGGCGACGGGCACGGTGGAGGATGGCGGTGGTGGCGGCCACGGCCTCGGCGCGGCTGTCGATCGCGCTGGCCGCGTCCAGACGGCGGCGCATCTGCTGGTGCCCCAGGCCGGCCTCCTCGAATACCTCGCCTTCAGGCAGGAAGCCCTGCCGCGCGTAGAAGTCGCGGGCCGGCAGCTGTGCGTGCAGATGCAGCTCGGCCAGGCCGAGGCCATGGCCGGCCTCGACCAGGGCCTCGAGCAGGGCTTCACCGATGCCCTGGCTGCGGTGGCTCGCCAGCACCGCCATGCGGCCGACGCGGCCATCAGGCGTGAGCCGGCCAGTGCCGACCGGCGTGCCGTCGGCATCCAGCGCCAGTACATGGGCACTGACCGGGTCCATCGCGTCGCGCTCCAGTTCGCTGGCAATGCCCTGTTCCTGCACGAACACCTGCTGGCGCACAGCGTGGATGGCGCCATGCGCATCGGCATGACCGACCTGATGGACGCGGATCGAGGGCATGACTCAGGCGCGACCGGCGTCGCTGTCGTCTTCTTCGTCGTCTTCGAAGTTGACGATGACCTCGATGCCATCGTCATGCACGGTCACCACGTGGACATCGTCGGACACGGCGTCGTCATCGATCACCTCCACCTGGTCGCGGCCTTCGACCACCTCACCGAGCACGCTGTCATCCTCGCCCTCGTCGTCGGCGCCATACAGTTCGCTGGGGTCGATCAGCTGGAACACGCCGCCGACCAGCAGCTGCTGGACCGCCGCGCGGCCCTTGTCCGACAGTCCGCGATAGGCGGCCGCGTCGAGCTGCTCGGCACCGGCCAGGCGCTGCGCATCCTTCACCGGCAGCGCGAAGTCCTGGCCGCTGACGTACAGGCTGGCGCCCCGCTTGGCCCGACGCCAGGCCAGGCGGGCCCAGGGGTGGCGTTGCAGCAGAAGGCCGGACTGTAGGGCGGCGACCACCTCTTCCTGCTCCGGCGCGGCCTGATGGGCCATCACTTCGCCGGCGGCGCGGTAGGTGGTGATGAAGCGGCCGAACCAGTCGCCCAGCCGGTCTGGATCGTTCATGCGGATGGCGTTGAGTGCGGTGATCACCCGTGCCATCGCCACCGTGTCGATCTCGTTCGGATCGGCCGGCACCTTCAGGTCGGCGTCCTGGTAGCGGATGTTCTCGTCGGCATCGGCGATCAGGGTGTCCAGGTAGTCACTGATCAGTTCGGCCGAGGACGGCGCGCGCATGCCGAAGGAGAACGTCAGGCAGGGGTCTTCGGCAACGCCGTGGTGTGGCACGTTCGGCGGCAGATAGAGCATGTCGCCGGGCGCCAGCACCCAGTCGTGGGTGGGCTTGAACACCTCCAGCAGCTTCAGTTCCACGTCCGGACGGAACCCCAGCGGCGGGCGCCGGCCCTTGATCGACTCGCTGGCATCGATCTGCCAGCGACGATGGCCCTGGGCCTGCAGCAGGAACACGTCGTACTGGTCGACGTGGGCACCGACCGAGCCGCCGGTGGCGGCGAAGCTGATCATGACGTCGTCCATGCGCCAGCGCGGCAGGAAGCGGAAGTGCTCGATCAGCGCGCGCACGTCCGGGTCCCACTTGTCCACGTCCTGCACCAGCAGGGTCCAGTCGTGGTCGGGCAGGGCGGGGAACACGTCCTCCTGGAACGGCCCGGTACGTACGCGCCAGCCGTCCTGGCGCTTGTCGTGCTCGATCAGGCGTGCCAGCACGCCTTCCTCGCAGGCCAGCCCGGCCAGGTCTTCCGGCTGCACCGGAGACTGGAAATCAGCGAAGGCGTTGCGGATCAGCAGCGGGCGCTTCTGCCAGAAATCGCGCAGGAACACGGCCGGGGACATGCCCAGCGGCTGGCCGGGGCGGGCGGTGACTTCGATGAGCGGGGCGGAGGACTTGCGGGCGGCCATGGGGGAATCCTTGCAGCGGAAAGCGGGAGGGCGGCGCGGCGTGCCGCCAAGGCGTCCATTGTCCGACGTTCGTTGGGATTGCGCACGTGCGGTGGTTTGTCGCGGGGTGTCCGGCCAACGGCGGAGCCCCTCGTGGCGGGGTCTGGGTTGGTCGCTGAAAGTGAAAGCCGTGTTTGGCCGGGCGGGTGGGCTGCGCGGGGGACGCTGCAAGTACGTCCCTGTAAGCTTGGCCGCCGCATCCATGCGGCGGACACCCCCGCGCAGCCCACCCGCCCGGCCCCTAAGGCAACAGCGGGCCGCGCGCTGCGCTTGCTCGTGTAGCCGAAAAACAAAGAGGGACGCGGCGAAGCCGCGTCCCTCCTTCAAATTCCGTCCCGACAACAGATGCTCTTCGATCCGTCACCGGGACGCTGTCAGAGGTGGGGCGGGTTGGGTTCGCGGGGGTGTCCGCGGCATGGATGCCGCGGCCAAGCCCCCAGGGACGGGTTCACGGCGTCCCCCGCGAACCCAACCCGCCCCGCCCAACTCCCAGCAATCCAGAGCCTGGACCGCTGTTGCTGTTGCTGTTGCCCTGGCAGTACACGCCTGCCGCAGGCAGCGCCGCGGCCACCGCCGCAAAGAAAACCCCTCAGATCTTCTTCGCCAGCGCCTCGGCCAGACCGGTATAGCTGCCCGGGGTCATCTCCAGCAGGCGCTGCTTCGCATCCGCCGGCAGCTCCAGCCCCTGTACGAACGCCCGCATCGACTCGGCGGTGATGCCCTGGCCGCGGGTCAGTGCCTTCAGCTGCTCGTAGGGGTTTGGCAGGCCGTGGCGGCGCATCACCGTCTGCACCGCTTCGGCCAGCACTTCCCACGCCGCATCCAGGTCGGCATCCAGGCGCTGCGGATTCACCTCCAGCTTGCCCAGTCCCTTGGCCAGCGAATCCAGCGCCACCTGGCTGTGGCCGAAGGCGGTACCCAGCGCCCGCAACACGGTGGAGTCGGTCAGGTCGCGCTGCCAGCGGCTGATCGGCAGCTTCGCGCTGAAATGCTCGAACAGTGCATTGGCGATGCCGAAGTTGCCTTCGGCATTTTCAAAATCGATCGGGTTGACCTTGTGCGGCATGGTCGACGAGCCGACTTCGCCTTCCTTCAGGCGCTGCTTGAAGTAGCCCAGCGAGATGTAGCCCCAGATGTCGCGGGCCAGGTCGATCAGGATGATGTTGGCGCGGCGGGCGGCATCGCCGATTTCGGCGACGTTGTCGTGCGGCTCGATCTGCGTGGTGTACGGGTTGAACACCAGGCCCAGCCCGGTCACGAAGCGTTCGGCGAAGGCCGGCCAGTCCACATCCGGGTAGCTGGCGACGTGCGCGTTGTAGTTGCCGACCGCACCGTTGATCTTGCCGGTCAGCTCGACCGCGGCGATCTGGCGGCGCTGACGCTCCAGGCGCGCCACCACGTTCGCCAGCTCCTTGCCCAGGGTGGTCGGCGAAGCGGTCTGGCCGTGCGTGCGCGACAGCATCGGCTGCGCGGCCTGGGCGTGGGCCAGGCCGCGCAGGGTGGCGGCGATGCCGTCGAGCGTCGGCAGCAGCACCTCGCGGCGCGCCTGCTCGAGCATCAGGCCGTAGCTGAGGTTGTTGATGTCCTCGCTGGTGCAGGCGAAATGCACGAACTCCAGCGCCGGCGCCAGTTCGGCGTCGTCCTTCAGCTGCTCCTTGATGAAGTACTCCACCGCCTTGACGTCATGGTTGGTGGTGCGCTCGATCTCCTTCACCCGGGCGGCATGGGCGGGGCTGAAGCCGCTGGCCAGCGTGCGCAGGCGGGCGGTGGCGGCTTCGGAGAACGCTGCAAGCTCGACGATGCCCGGCTCGGCGGCCAGCGCCAGCAGCCATTCCACCTCGACCGTGACGCGGGCCTTGATCAGGCCGTACTCGGAGAAGATCGGGCGCAGGGCATCGACCTTGCCGGCGTAGCGGCCATCGAGCGGGGACAGGGCGAGCAGAGCGGAATCGGACATGTCGGCAGGGCGGGAGCGAGCGGCGGGGCCGATATTCTACGACGCGTGGCCTTCGCATGCTTGGCGGCACCGGGCCACGCCGGGAGGCTGCGCTCTGTCCTCGCCCGGCCGGGGCCGGCGCTCCCGATGTGCAACGGTGCCGCAGATGAAACGATCCGGCCCGCTTCCGTCATGCCATGCAACGGGCAAGAGAGTATCGTGATTGCCGCCGCCAGCCCGGGAAGCGACACCCTGCCAGCCGCCGCTTCCCTTTCCCCAACTGAAGTAGTGCGGAGTCGATGCAATGAGCAAAGCTGCAAGCAAGGGTGCCTCCCAGGCGTTCCGGATCGAACACGACAGCATGGGCGAGCTGCAGGTGCCTGCCGACGCCCTGTGGGGCGCACAGACCCAGCGCGCCGTGCAGAATTTCCCGGTGTCCGGCCAGCGCATGCCGCGCGGGTTCATCCGTGCCCTGGGTCTGGTCAAGGGCGCCGCTGCCGGCGTAAACGCCGAGCTGGGCCACCTGCCCAGGAACGTGGCCAAGGCGATCCAGGCCGCCGCCGCGGAAGTGGCGGCGGGCGACTGGGACGCGCATTTCCCCATCGATGTCTACCAGACCGGTTCGGGCACGTCCTCGAACATGAATGCCAACGAGGTCATCGCGACCCTGGCCAACCGCGCCGGCAAGGCCGGCAAGACCACGGTCCATCCCAACGACCACGTCAACCAGGGGCAGAGCTCCAATGACGTGATCCCGACCGCGCTGCGCGTCTCGGCGGTGCTGGCGTCGCACGAACAGCTGCTGCCCGCGCTGGCGCATCTGCGCAGGACCATCGACAGGAAGGGTCGCAGCTTGCGCAAGGTGGTCAAGACCGGCCGTACCCACCTGATGGACGCCATGCCGCTGACCTTCGAGCAGGAGTTCGGCGCCTGGTCGGCGCAGCTGGCATCGGCACAGGCGCGCATCGAGGACAGCCTCAAGCGCGTCCGCCGCCTGCCGTTGGGCGGCACCGCCATCGGTACCGGCATCAATGCCGATCCGCGATTCGGCGCTCAGGTGGCCAAGGCCCTCAAGCAGCACTCCGGTTTCAAGTTCGACAGTGCCGACAACAAGTTTGAAGGCCTGGCCGCGCAGGACGATGCGGTGGAGCTGTCCGGCCAGCTCAATGCGCTGGCGGTGGCGCTGATCAAGATCGCCAACGATCTGCGCTGGATGAATGCCGGGCCGCTGGCGGGGCTGGGCGAGATCGAACTGCCGGCCCTGCAGCCGGGCAGCTCGATCATGCCGGGCAAGGTCAATCCGGTGATTCCGGAGGCGACGGTGATGGCCTGTGCGCAGGTGATCGGTCACCACACGGCGATCACGGTGGCCGGGCAGACCGGCAATTTCCAGCTGAACGTGACCCTGCCGCTGATCGCGGTGAACCTGCTCGAAGGCATCGGCCTGCTGGCCAACGTGTCGACGCTGCTGGCCGACAGTGCCATTGCCGGCCTGAAGGTGCGCGAGGACCGCGTGGCGGAGGCGCTGGCGCGCAATCCGATCCTGGTCACTGCGCTGAACCCGATCATCGGCTATGAGAAGGCCGCGGCAATCGCCAAGCGCGCCTACAAGGAACAGCGACCGGTGATGGAGGTGGCGCTGGAGGACAGCGGGCTGGGCGAAGCGGAACTGCGGCGCCTGCTGGATCCGACGGCGCTGACTGCTGGCGGCATCCACGCGGGAGGCGGTGGCGGCGGTTGATCTGCCGATCAGGTGTGCCGGGCCAATGAGAAACGCCGCCCTCGGGCGGCGTTTGCGTTCAGCGACGGTCGGCGACGATGTTGCCGAAGGTCTCGGTGTAGTCCTTGAACTCGGGGATGCGCTGGATCAGGTCGCCTGGAATGACGTCCATGCCCTCCGGCGGCTGGATCTTCACCGGCTGCATGTTCGGGTCGGCGGGGGCGGCCACCAGCGTGTTCTGGCGCAGGACCTGCAGCTTGCCGAACATCGTCTGCAGCATCTGCTTCTGCGCGTCGTCCAGCGGGATCTGGATCTCGTCCATCTTCATCGTGCCGTCGGCCAGGATGATGATGTTCGGTGCCGGTGGACGGCGCACGGTCACCATGCCTTCGCTGACGGAAATCTTGGGCTTGCCACGCTCGGCGCGGTGGTTGCGGTAGTCCTGGTCGCAGCCGGCCAGGCCCAGGCAGAGCAGGGCAGCCAGCAGCAGAAACAGCTTCTTCATGACGATTCGATCGGGGGCATCCGGGGTGCCCATTGTAAGCCCGGTGCCGGCAGCGGGGGCCCGCTGCCGGCCGGGTGCGCTGAAGTGTCTCAGTTGGAGAAGGTGACCGAGCTGTCCTTCCCGCAGTCGTCGACGTCGCTCTGGTCCATGCTGGCGTAGGGCTTGAAGGCCGGCAGTTCGCGGGCAAGTGCCTGCTGGCTGGCCAGCATCGCCGGCAGTCGGTCGCAGATGCGCTTGGCCTGCGCTTCGATCTTGGCGGCCTCGGCGTTGATCCGCTTCTCCACGCCTTCGCTGTCACCGCTGAAGATGCCCTTGAGCGCTTCACCGGCAGCGTTGGCACCGAGCTTGGCACCGGCCAGGCCGACATTCATCCCGTCCGTCGCGATGGCGACCACGTGACCGCGGTACTCCAGCAGCTGGCGGCGCTGCGTGTCGTTGGTCGGCACATCCTTGCCACCGATCAGCAGATGTCCGTCCGGCGTGATCTCCGCGCGCGGCTGATTGTCCGCGGAGATCTTGATGTTGCCCTCGGTGATCTCCCTGCGGGCCTCATCCATGGCTTCCTGGACTTTTCTGCCAACGCCGCTGGAGGTGTCGGCGACGCTCTTGCCGACACTGGTATCGGGCGCGGAGGACGTGCCACCGCAGGCGATCAGCGGCAGGCACAGCAGGGTGGCAGGCAGCAGGCGCATCAGGTTCATGGCATTCCCCTCGAATCGGTGGGTTGGGATTTACTTGTTGCGGGGCAGGGTGACCCTGCCGCTGACGTTGCGATGCACGACGTCGCCGCTGCCGCTGTGATCGACGGTCAGGTTGCCGCGCACGCCATCGACGTCGATGTCGCCGGAGCCATGGCTGCGCACATGCACATCGCCGCCGATGTCACCCAGGTCGATGCCCCCCGAGCCCACCACGCCGATCTGGACGCTGCCCTGCACGCGCTTGAAGTCGACGTCGCCCGATCCGACCGTGTCCAGGCGTGCGTTGCCACGCACGTCGCTGATCGTGAGGTCGCCGGAGCCGACCGTGCCGACGATCGCGTCGCCCCCGATGTTGCGTGCCTTGACGTCACCCGAGCCGAGCGACAGCAGGTTCAGTGCGCTGCCACCGTCGATCTCCAGGTCGCCGGAGCCGACGGAGGCATGGATGGTGCCGCGGGTGCCGCGCGCAACGGCGTCGCCTGAGCCGACATCCACGCTCAGCGACTGCGCGTTTTCGATGCTGGCGTCGCCGGAGCCGACCTTGAACTGCAGCGGCAGGTTGTCCGGCACGCTGCCGCGGATGTCCAGCCAGGCGTAGGTGCTGCCCAGGTTCAGGCCGGCACGGCTTGCGCGGCGCAGGCTGACCACCAGCTTGTCGCCTTCCCGGCGCTGGTCCAGCACCAGCTGGTCCAGCAGGTCCTGGCTGGACGCGCAGGCACGGCCGTCGAGCTGACCGCCCCCACTGCGGGCGGTCACCTTCAGGTCGAACTGGTTCACCTCGAACACCACCGCCTTGGCACCGGCCGCGTCCAGCTTCAACGTGCGCGGAGCGGTGAACTTGCAGTTCGGTGCATCGGCGGCCAGGGCCGACAGCGGCATCAGCAACAACGCGGTACAGGCGAGCAGGGAACGCATGGGTGGTGGCTCCGGTAAGGGGTCAGATTTCGCCGGCGCGGCGGCGCAGGCGGATGGCGAGGAAGATGAAAAGCGCGCCGAACGCAGCGCCGATCCACAGTCCCGGCATCGCCAGCGACTTCAGCTGTGCGACCGGGCCCATCAGCGCGGTGACCGATTCCAGGTCCGCACGCGAGTCCTGCAGGCCGGTGCGGTAGATCAGGTCCATGCCGGGCACGCCACTGAGCAGCAGGCGACCGACGACGTTCTGCCAGAACCAGCCGCTGGTAAGCCCGAACAGCGTCATGACCTTGGTGGTGGAGACGATGATCCCGGCGAACAGCGGCAGCATCACCGCCCACAGGAAGGGCTTGGACTTGGCCCAGGCCGAGCACAGCAGCAGCCAGCCGGCGGTCGGCAGCGCCCACAGGACGTAGACCGGAATCCAGGACAAGTGGCCGGCGGCCAGGGTCAGCGGGCTGGCCGGTCCCCAGATCAGGTTCATCGGGCTGCCACCGTGCAGCGCGGCCACCAGGCTGATGATGGCGAGGAAGCCGAACATGGTCAGGATGCCGGCGACCACTGCGATCAGCGGGGCGATCACCAGCGCGCTGATCACCTTGGAAAGCACGGTCTGGGTATCGGACAGTGGCAGCGATTTCCAGAACAGGATGCTGCGGTCGCGGCGGTCGTCATACAGGGCGCCGAGGCAGTAGAAGAACATCACGAACGCCAGCACCAGGAACGGCCAGGCCGAACTGAGCACCAGGGTCAGGTCGAGGCCGTTGCCCAGGTCGGCCATGTCCTTGGCATTGATGTTGCGGGTCAGCAGCGCCAGGTCCAGGCCGTTGATGTTCACGTCCTCGCCATCGATGTGCAGATTGCCGTCGCGCGCAGCCCGATGCAGGGCGAACAGACCGAAGGCGATGCCCACACCGCTCATCAGCAGCGACACCACGCCGGCGATCAGCGGCGCATAGAGGAACCCGCCACGGTTCTCCCAGTATTCACGCTTGAGCAGCCAGCGCAGCGTGCCGGCGGGACCGACGGGATGATTGACGGCGTTCATGCGTAGGTCCCCTTCATGACAGCGACGAACAGATCAGCCAGGCCCGGGCTGCGGGTCTCGCCAAGGGAGGTGAGCTGGTCACGCGGCACGCCGTCATACAGCAGCACGGTCTTGCCGAAGGCCAGGGCGCGCTCGTCGATCGGCTTGAGCGCACGCGCGGTGTCGAGCTGCTCGGCGTTGACCAGCAGTTCGGTGTAGCGTTGGCCGACATCGTCCATCTCCGCGTCGAGCACGATGCGGCCGTCGCGGATGAACATGACGTCGCTGAGGATGTGCTCGATCTCTTCGACCTGGTGGGTGGTGACGATGATCGTCTTCTGCTCGTCGAAGTAGTCCTCCAGCAGGCGCTGGTAGAACTCCTTGCGGTACAGGATGTCCAGGCCCAGGGTCGGCTCGTCCAGCACCAGCACGCGGGCGTCGATGGCCATCACCAGGGCCAGGTGCAGCTGCACGATCATGCCTTTGGACAGTTCGCGCACGCGCTGCTTCGGCTGCAGCTTGGTGTTGGCCAGGAAGCGTTCGCAGCGGGCGCGATCGAAGCGCGGATGCACGCCGGCGACGAAGTCGATGGCCTCGCGCACCTTCAGCCAGCGCGGCAGCACCGCGACGTCGGCGATGAAGCAGATGTCCTTCATCAGCTCATCCCGATGCAGGCGCGGGTCGCGGCCGAGCACGCTGAGGTCACCTTCCACCGGGGTCAGACCGAGGATGGCCTTCAACGCGGTGGTCTTGCCGGCACCGTTGGGTCCGATCAGGCCGATGATCCGGCCCGCCGGAATGGTGAAGCTGGCATTGTCGAGCGCGACCGTGCTCTTGTAGGCCTTGCGCAGGCCGCGGGCGGTGATGACCGCGTCGCTTGCAGCGGTACTGGTGAGGCTGGCATTCATCAGACTTTCCCCTGGGTCAGCAATTCGTCGAGGCTCAGCCCCAGGCGCTGGATGCGCTCCAGGACGGCCGGCCATTCTTCATTGAGGAAGCGCTCGCGCTCGCTGCTGCGCAGCTGCGTGGCCGCCTGCTCGGTCATGAACATGCCCAGGCCCCGGCGCTTCTCGACCAGGCCTTCGTCAGCCAGTTCCTGGTAGGCGCGCGAAACGGTGATGGGGTTGAGCTGGTAGTCGGCGGCCACCTGGCGCACCGAAGGCAGGGCATCGCCCGGCTTGAGGATTCCGTCGAGCATCATGGCGATCACGCGCTCCTTCAGCTGGCGGTAGATGGGAGCGCCGTCGCTCCACTGGATGTCGCTCATGGTCAGCTCCGTGGGGTCAGCGGCTGTGCGAACGAGAAATACGGCATGGACAGGGAGCTGTGCAGCCGACGCGGGGGGGAGGGTGAAGCTTCCGGCGTCCCGGCCGTGGGAGTGGGCGCGTCCTGCGGGGTATCGGACAAGGAGGGGGCAATGGGCGCGCGTGGCGAGGCCAGCCACGCCATCACGAGCAGGGTCGAAACGGCGGTGATCGCGGGAGCGGTGACGTTGCGATGCATCCGGGTGTTCATGGCATACCCCCTGTCTCAGGTGACTGGTGTTGTATGCAACTATAACACCGGCACGCCGACGTGCAACCCCCGACATGACCCAACTGATGGCAGGGGGTGTCATGGCGCAGACGCAATTCTGCAAGCCATTGATTTGAATGCGGAACGATGCGCGGCGGACGCAGGCCATCGCGTCGCTTCCATTCAGCTGCGTCCATGCTATGTCAAGCACCGGCCAGCGTCTGGCCCGGGCTGCGTTGCCGCCAATCCGCGCAAAGCACCGGGACGGCGCGCGGCCGGGTGCCCCCGGGGCCCGGTGCTATAGTTCGGCCGATTCCCGGCCGCTCCCGGCCGGGCCCTGTGAATGGCCACCGCGGACCGCTCCGATGCCCCTGCCGACCGTCTTCCCGCGCCGCCTGCGCGGTCTTTCCCTGCTGGCCCTGCTGGCCGGACTTGCTCTTCCCGGCCTCACCCTGGCCGCCGACCTGCTGGATGTGGACTACCGGCCTCTGGCCGGCAAGCAGCAGGTCAACCTGCAGCAGCGCTATCACGGGCAGGTGCTGCTGGTGGTCAATACCGCCAGCAAGTGCGGGTACACGCCGCAGTACGAAGGCCTGGAAGCGCTGCAGCAGCGCTATGCACGCCGCGGGTTCGCGGTCCTCGGCTTCCCGTCCAACGATTTCAAGGGCCAGGAACCCGGTGACGAAGCGCAGATCCAGGAGTTCTGCACGCTGACCTATGGCGTCAAGTTCCCGATGTTCGAGAAGGTCCACGTGGTCGGCGCGCAGGCCACCCCGCTGTACCAGCGCCTGACCGCGGCAACCGGCGTGGCGCCGGGCTGGAATTTCCACAAGTACCTGGTCGGCCGCGATGGCAGGGTCATCGCCCAGTTCGCCAGCAAGGTCACGCCGGATGATCCGCAGTTGATCGCGGCCATCGACAAGGCGCTGGCCGCGCCCGCCGCCGCGCGTTGATATCCGGCACGGATGCCTCGACATCGACGGCATGCGTGCGACAATGCTTCTTTTCGCGCCGACGTCGGCGCCCAGTCACTTCCAGGAATGCAGCGAATGAAGATGGGAATGCGCGGCGCAGCGGCGTCGGTTCTGATTCTGGCGATGGGCACTTCGGGTGTCGCTCTGTCGCAACAACCGGTTGCACCCGCAGCCGCCAAGGAGACCGCAACCTTGAATTCCCCCAAGCAGAAGCTCGGTTACGCCATCGGCCTGGATGTCGCCAAGTCGTTCACCCCGATCGCCGATGAAATCGACGTCGCTGCCCTGCGCACGGCCGTGGAGCGTTCGTTCGAAGGCCTGCAGCCGCAGATCACCCAGGAACAGGCCAAGGCTACCGATGCCGCCCTGCGCCAGGTCGTGATGGCCCGCAGCGGCCAGCAGGTGCCGGGCGTTGCGCCGGGTTCGCAGCCGCCGAAGGTCGATCGGGTGAAGGTCGCACAGATGATCGGTTCCTACTCGGTGGGTCCGTCGCTGGCACAGCTGAAGGACGACATTGACGTTGCGTCGCTGTTTGACGCAATCAGCACTGGTCTGAGCAAGGGCCAGCCGAAGATGACCGAGGCTGACGCCACGGCCACCATCCAGGCGTTCATGGGCACCAAGCAGGCCGAAATGCAGGCCAAGGCCGCCCAGGCTGCACAGACCAACCGTCAGGAAGGCAATGCATTCCTGGCCAAGAACAAGACCCAGCCGGGCGTGGTGACCACGGCCTCGGGGCTGCAGTACCAGGTGATCCGCCCGGGCAGCGGCGAGCGTCCGCTGCCGACCAGCAAGGTGCGCGTGAACTACGAAGGCAAGCTGCTCGACGGCACCGTCTTTGACAGCTCCGCCAGCCGTGGCCCGGCCGAGTTCGGCCTGGACCAGGTGATCAAGGGCTGGACCGAAGGCGTCGCGCTGATGCCGGTCGGCTCCAAGTACCGCTTCTGGATCCCGGGCGAGCTGGCCTACGGTGAGAACGGCACCCCGGGCGGCCCGATCGGTCCGAACGCCACGCTGACCTTCGACGTCGAACTGCTGGGCGTTCTGCCGTAAGCCACCACGGAGCCTGCACGGACATGCGCGTTGCGATTTTCGGTACCGGTTACGTCGGCCTGGTGACGGGCACCTGCCTGGCCGATGTCGGCCATCAGGTGATCTGCGTCGACATCGACCAGGGCAAGGTCGATGGCCTGAACCAGGGCATCATCCCGATCTATGAGCCGGGCCTGGAGCCGATGGTGAAGGCCAACCACGCTGCGGCGCGGCTGGCGTTCACCACCGATGCGGCCGCGGCGATCGCGCATGGCCAGGTGGTGTTCATCGCCGTGGGCACACCGCCGGACGAGGATGGCAGCGCCGACCTGCAGTACGTGCTGGCCGTGGCCCGCACCATCGGCCGGCACATGAGCGTGCCGACCGTGGTGGTCAACAAATCGACGGTGCCGGTCGGCACCGCCGACAAGGTCCGTGCAGCGATCGCCGACGAACTCGCGGCGCGCGGCGCCGACATCGCCTTCGATGTGGTCTCCAACCCGGAGTTCCTGAAGGAGGGCGACGCGGTCGCCGACTGCATGCGGCCGGACCGCATCATCATCGGTGCCACCAGCGACGAGTCGGTGGCGGTGATGCGCCGCCTGTATGCACCGTTCAACCGCAACCACGACCGCGTGGTGGAGATGGACGTACGCTCGGCCGAGCTGACCAAGTACGCCGCCAACGCGATGCTGGCGACCAAGATTTCGTTCATGAACGAGATCGCCAACATCGCCGAGCGTGTCGGCGCCGACGTCGAGCAGGTCCGCCAGGGCATCGGTTCGGACCCGCGCATCGGCTGGCATTTCATCTATCCGGGCGCCGGTTACGGTGGCTCGTGTTTCCCCAAGGATGTGCAGGCGCTGGCCCGCACCGCCCAGCAGAGCGGCCTGGAGCCGAAGCTGCTGAACGCGGTGGAAGCGGTCAACGACGCGCAGAAGGGCCACCTGTTCGCCCTGGTCCAGCGCCACTACGACAAGGGCGAGGACGAGGGCGTGCGCGGCAGGACGTTCGCCGTGTGGGGGCTGGCCTTCAAGCCGAATACCGACGACATGCGCGAGGCCTCCAGCCGCCGCCTGCTGGCGCAGCTGTGGGAGGGTGGGGCGACCGTACGTGCGTTCGACCCCGAAGCCATGCACGAAGCGCAGCGTATCTTCGGTAAGCGCGATGATCTGGTGTTCTGTGACAGTGCCGATGACGCGCTGCAGGGCGCCGATGCGCTGATCGTGGTGACCGAATGGAAGCAGTTCCGCAGCCCTGATTTTTCGACGCTGCGCGAACGGCTGAAGGACGCGGTGGTGTTCGACGGCCGCAACCTGTACGACCCGGCAGAGGTCGAAGCGGCGGGCCTGGCGTACTACGGCATCGGCCGGGGGCGTTCACTGCATGTCTGAGCTGCCGACCGAACGCGAGCAGGCGCTGGAAGCGCGCCTGGTCGAACTGGAGATGCGTGTGTCCTTCCAGGAACACGCGCTGGCCGAACTGAGCGACGCACTGGCCGATGCCCGGATGCAGGGCACCCGCAACGCCGATGTGCTGCGCGTGCTGCTGGAAGACCTGGGCAAGGTCCGCAACGCACTGAATTCCTCCGATCCGGCGAGCGAACCGCCGCCGCCGCACTACTGATCCGTACCCTTATCTATGAGCGATACCCTCCGCGACCAGTTGCTGGGCCTGGGCTTCAAGCCCGCGCCCAAGCCCGAGCGCAAGAATGATGGCCCCCGCCGTGATGGCCGCCCGCAGGGCAAGGGCGGCAACAGCAATGGAAAGCCGCAGGGCGCAGGCAAGGGCGAGCACACGCCCGGTGAGCGTCGCGGTCCCGGTGGTGCGCCCGGCAGGCCGGGGCAGCACCGTGGACAGGGCCCGCAGGGCCCACGCAGGCCGCGCAGTGCCGAGGAGATGGATCTGGCCAAGGCCTATGCCATCCGTGCGCAGAAGGAGAAGGAAGAGCGCATCGAAGCCGAGCGCCTGAAGCAGGAGGAAGCGCGCCAGCGCCGCGAGGCGAAGGCGAAGCTGGAAGAACTGCTGAAGGACAAGGGCCTGAATGACGAGGCGGCCGACATCGCGCGGCACTTCCCGTATGGCGGCAAGATCAAGCGGATCTATGTCACCGCGGCACAGCTGACCGCGCTCAATGCCGGCGAGCTGGGCGTGGTGCAGCTCAATGGCCGCTATCTGCTGGTCACCGCCGAGGTGCTGAACCAGGCCGAAGCCGTGTTCGCGGCCTCGGTGGCGTTGAAGGTCGATCCGGATGCCCCGGCTGAGGACGACCCCTACGCCGATCCGCAGTACCAGGTGCCGGACGATCTGGTCTGGTAAGCCTTCACCGCAGTGATCGGCGACGCCGGGCAATGCCCGGCGTTGCTGTTTCTGCGCGGTCTACTCGGGATCGTAGTCGAGATTGGATGCGAGCCAGCGCTCGGCCTGCGCGCGATCCACGCCCTTGCGCCGCGCGTAGTCGCCCACCTGTTCGCGGCTGAGGCGGCCGACCACGAAGTACTGGCTCTGTGGATGGCTGAAGTAGTAACCGGAGACGGCCGCGGTGGGCAGCATCGCGAAGCTCTCGGTCAGCGTCATGCCCGCGTTGGCTTCCGCCTGCAGCAGATCGAACAGGCGGCGCTTCTCGCTGTGCTCCGGGCACGCTGGATACCCGGGGGCTGGCCGGATGCCGCGATACTTCTCGTCGATCAGCGCATCGTTGTCCAGCGCTTCGGTGCGGTCATAGCCCCAGAACTCGGTGCGCACCCGCTGGTGCAGGCGTTCGGCCAGTGCTTCGGCGAAGCGGTCGGCCAGGGCCTTGATCAGGATTGCGTTGTAATCGTCGTGCTCGGCTTCAAAGCGCGCGACATGGGCATCGATGCCGATACCGGCGGTGACCGCGAACGCACCGATCCAGTCCTGTCGCCCGCTGTCGGCCGGTGCGATGAAATCGGCCAGGCAGAAGTCGGGGCGCTCGGCCGGCTTGTCGACCTGCTGGCGAAGGAAGTGCAGGGTGGTCTCGCCCTGTGGATGCTGCACGCGGACATCGTCACCGACACTGTTGGCCGGCCACAGGCCGAACACCGCCTTGGCGGTCAGCCACTTCTCCGTGACGATGCGCGCCAGCATCGCCCGGGCGTCGCGGTACAGCTCGCTGGCCTGGGTGCCGACGATCTCGTCAGTGAGGATGGCCGGATACTTGCCAGCCAGTTCCCAGGCCTGGAAGAACGGTGTCCAGTCGATGTAGTCGACCAGTTCCGACAGCGGATAGTCCTCGAACACATGCAGGCCGGGCTGATTCGGCGCCGGAGGCACGTAACTGTCCCAGCCGCCCTGGAATTTCTGGCCGCGCGCGTGCTCCAGCGAGACCAGTCGCTTGGCATCGCCACGGTTGCGATGACGGGCGCGGATCTCGGCGTAGTCGGCTTCATTGGCAGCAACGAAGCCCGCGCGCAGGTCGCGCGAGATCAGCGACTGGGCCACGCCCACTGCGCGCGAGGCATCCTTCACCCACACCGTAGGGGCATGGTAGTGCGGGTCGATCTTCAACGCCGTGTGCGCGCGGGAGGTGGTGGCGCCGCCGATCAGCAATGGCAGGTCGAATCCCTGGCGCTGCATCTCGCGGGCGACATGACTCATTTCCTCCAGTGACGGCGTGATCAGCCCTGACAGGCCGATCAGGTCGGCCTTGTGCTCGCGTGCCGCATCGAGAATCTTCTGCGCCGGCACCATCACGCCCAGATCGACCACCTCGAAGTTGTTGCAGGCAAGGACCACGCCGACGATGTTCTTGCCGATGTCGTGCACATCGCCCTTCACGGTGGCCATGATGATGCGGCCGTTGCTCTTGGCGGTGTCACCGCTGCGGGCCTTCTCCGCCTCGATGTAGGGCAGCAGGTAGGCCACCGCCTTCTTCATCACGCGGGCCGACTTGACCACCTGAGGCAGGAACATCTTGCCGGCACCGAACAGGTCGCCGACGACGTTCATGCCGTCCATCAACGGTCCTTCGATCACGTCCAGGGGACGGCTGGAGGCCTGCCGTGCCAGCTCGGTGTCCTCTTCCACGAATGCATCCAGCCCGTGCACCAGGGCGTGGGCCAGGCGCTGCTCGACCGGCTTCCCGCGCCAGGCCAGGTCTTCGCTCTTCACCGCGCCCTTGCTGCCCTTGTAGCGTTCGGCAATCTCAAGCAGGCGCTCGGTGGCGTCACGGCGGCGGTTGAGGATCACGTCCTCCACGCGCTCGCGCAGGTCCGGCTCCAGTTCGTCGTAGATCGGCATGGCACCGGCGTTGACGATGCCCATGTCCATGCCGGCGGCGATGGCGTGGTACAGGAAGACCGAATGGATCGCCTGGCGCACCGTTTCGTTGCCACGGAACGAGAAGGACACGTTGGACACGCCGCCGGAGACGTGGCAGTGCGGCAGGGTCTGCTTGATGATGCGCGTGGCTTCGATGAAGTCCACCGCGTAGTTGTCGTGCTCCTCGATGCCGGTGGCGACAGCGAAGATGTTCGGGTCGAAGATGATGTCCTGTGGCGGGAAGCCGATCTCATCGACCAGGATGCGGTAGGCGCGCGTACAGATCTCGACCTTGCGCGCACAGGTGTCGGCCTGGCCGCTTTCGTCGAACGCCATCACCACCGCTGCCGCGCCGTAACGCAGCACCTTGCGCGCGTGTTCGCGGAACAGTGCCTCGCCTTCCTTCAGCGAGATCGAATTGACCACGCTCTTGCCCTGCAGGCATTTCAGGCCGGCTTCGATCACGCTCCATTTGGACGAGTCGACCATCACCGGAATGCGGGCGATGTCGGGCTCGGACATGATCAGGTTGAGGTAGCGGGTCATCGCCGCCTCGGAGTCGATCAGGCCCTCGTCCATGTTGACGTCGAGGATCTGTGCGCCACTGGCCACCTGCTGCCGGGCCACGTCCACGGCCTCCTCGTAGCGGCCTTCCTTGATCAGCTTGCGGAACTGCGCGCTGCCGGTGACGTTGGTGCGCTCGCCGACGTTGACGAACAGCAGGTCCGGGGTGATGACCAGCGGTTCCAGGCCGGACAGGCGGGTGGGGCGGACAGGCGTCATGGCAGGCAGTGGCTCAGCAACGGCAGGGCGGGAAGTGCGGGACGGTGGCGGCGACGTTCATGCCGCCTGGTCCTGGCGGTCCGGCAGGACACGCGGTGGCAGGCCGGCCACCGCCTGGGCAATGGCACGGATGTGGTCGGGGGTGGACCCGCAGCAGCCGCCGACCAGGTTGAGCAGGCCATCGCGGGCGAAGCCACGCAGGGTCGCCGCCATTTCTTCGGGGGTCTCGTCATACTCGCCGAAGGCATTGGGCAGGCCTGCATTGGGATGCGCGCTGACATGGCAGTCGGCAACCTGCGCCAGCGTTTCGACATGCGGGCGCATTGCATCGGCACCCAGCGCGCAGTTCAGGCCGATCGACAGGGGCCGCGCGTGTGCCAGCGAGGCGTGGAAGGCTTCGGCGGTCTGGCCGGACAGGGTGCGGCCGGAGGCATCGGTGATCGTGCCGGAGATCATCACCGGCAGGCGCGCACCGCGCGCATCGAAGGCTTCCTCCACCGCATACAGCGCCGCCTTGGCGTTGAGCGTGTCGAAGATGGTTTCGACCATGAGAGTGTCCGCGCCGCCGTCGATCAAGCCATCGATGGCTTCGCGGTAGGTGTCGCGCAGCTCATCGAAACTGGTGTTGCGGAAGCCCGGATCGTTGACGTCGGGACTGATCGATGCGGTGCGGCTGGTGGGGCCAAGCACGCCGATCACGAAGCGCGGCTTGCCGGGCGTGGTGGCTTCAACGGCATCGCAGCAGGCGCGGGCCACGGCGGCGCCGGCCTTGTTCAGTTCGTACACCAGATGCTCGAGGTGGTAGTCGGCCTGGCTGACCGACGTGGCGTTGAAGGTATTGGTTTCCACCAGGTCGGCGCCGGCTTCCAGGTAGGCGGTGTGGATGTCGGCGATGACCTGCGGCCGGGTGAGCAGCAACAGGTCGTTGTTGCCCTTCAGATCGTGGCCCTGTGGCGCGGCGTGGTCGCAGCCCGGCCCGTGCAGGTGATCGTAGCCACCGGCGAAACGCTCACCGCGGTAGTCGCCTTCCTGCAGGCCATGGCGCTGGATCATCGTGCCCATCGCTCCGTCGATGATCAGGATCCGCTCGCGCAGCGCGCCCAGCAGGGCATTGGCACGTTCGGGGTGCAACCAGGGCAGGACGGACATGATGATTCCGGACTCAGGGCTTGTTGGCGATCAGCGAGATCACTTCGAAGTGCGGCGGCCGCTTCTCGCGGGTGACCGTCTCCAGGCTGGAAACCTGCAGGCCGGCCTTGTCGACGAACTTCTTCAGTTCCTTGTCGCTGAAACCCAGGTTGACGTGACCATAGGCCTCCACCGCTGCCTTGTGTTCGTGGCGCGCCAGGCTGCACAGCAGCAGGCGGCCGCCCGGGCGCAGCACGCGCGCGGCTTCGGTGACGGCCTGCGCCGGCTTGCTGGCGTAGGTCAGCGCGTGCATCAGCACCACCAGGTCGAAGCTGCGGTCCTTGAAGGGCAGGGCATGCATGTCACCCTCGCGCACTTCCACATTGGGCAGGCGGCGCAGGCGTTCACTGGCAGCGGCCACCACGCGCGCGCTGGTGTCGATGCAGATGTAGCGCTTGGCATGCGGCGCCACCAGTTCGGCCAGTACGCCGTCGCCGGACGCGATATCGAGCACGTCGCCGGTTTCCAGCAGGGGCAGGGCGGTACGCGCCAGCGCCTCCCAGGTGCGGCCCGGAGAATAGTGGCGTTCCATGTCGCCGGCCACGCTGTCGGCCCAGTTCTGGTCCGCGGCACGGCTGGCTAGCACGGCGGCGACCCGTTCAGCGTCCTGTCGCAGCAGCGGATCGTCGCTTCCGTTGCTCAAGGCATGCCACAATGCGCGCTGCGCCGGATCCAGCTGGGCTTCGTCGAAGCGGTAGTAGGCCGACACGCCGGCGCGGCGGTCGCGGACCAGGCCCGCTTCCTTCAGGCGTGCCAGGTGAGTGGACACGCGCGGCTGGGCCAGCCGGGTGATCGCCGAAAGCTCGGCCACGGTCAGCTCTTCCTGCTCCAGCAGCGCCAGCAGGCGCACCCGCGTCGCATCGGCGAACACCTTCAGGCGGGTTGACCAGTCTTCCAGATCCATGAATATCTACCTATCGCGATATAGAGATATATTCGCCGGATCGGCCGCCGTGGTCAAGTCGGTGGCGTATGGAAACTCCCCGGGCCCCGGTACAATCGGCGCACCTGGGCGCGCGCTGCGCGGCCATAACCTCATGTACCCGGGAGGGTGTTGTGGATTTCAGCTTTACTGAAGAGCAGTTGATGCTGCAGGACGTGGCGCGGCGCATCGCGCAGGAGAAGATCGCCCCGAGCGCGGAGCATCATGACCGTACCGGCGAGTTCCCGCTGGAGAACATCCGCCTGCTGGGCGAGAACGGCCTGATGGGCATCGAGGTACCGACCGAATACGGCGGCGCCGGCATGGACCCGATCGCGTATGTGCTGGCGATGGTGGAGGTCGCCGCCGGCGACGCGGCCCATTCGACCATCATGTCGGTCAACAATTCGCTGTTCTGCAACGGCATCCTGACCCACGGCAGCGAGGAGCAGAAGCAGAAGTACGTGCGTGCCATCGCGGAGGGCGAGGCCATCGGTGCATTCGCCCTGACCGAGCCGCAGTCCGGCTCGGATGCCACCGCCATGCGTTGCCGCGCGGTCAAGCAGGCCGACGGCACCTACGTCATCAACGGCAAGAAGAGCTGGATCACCTCCGGCCCGGTGGCCCGGTACATCGTGTTGTTCGCGATGAGCGAGCCGGACAAGGGCGCGCGTGGCATCACGGCATTCCTGGTCGACACCGAAAAGGCCGGCTTCGGCCGTGGCAAGACCGAGCCGAAGCTGGGCATCCGTGCCTCGGCGACCTGCGAGATCGAGTTCAACGATTACGTCGCCCAGCCGGAAGACGTGCTGGGCCAGGAGGGCGAAGGCTTCAAGATCGCCATGGGCGTGCTCGATGCCGGGCGCATCGGCATCGCATCGCAGGCCATCGGCATCGCCCGTGCCGCTTATGAGGCGACGCTGGAGTATGTGAAGGAGCGCAAGGCGTTCGGCGCGCCGATCGGCACCTTCCAGATGACCCAGGCCAAGATCGCCGACATGAAGTGCAAGCTGGACGCAGCCCTGCTGCTGACGCTGCGCGCGGCATGGGTGAAGGGCCAGGGCAAGCGTTTCAGCAATGAAGCGGCCATCGCCAAGCTGACGGCGTCGGAAGCGGCGATGTGGATCACCCACCAGGCCGTGCAGATCCATGGCGGCATGGGCTACTCCAAGGAAATGCCGCTGGAGCGCTACTTCCGCGATGCCAAGATCACCGAGATCTACGAGGGCACCTCGGAGATCCAGCGCCTGGTGATCGCCCGCAACGAGACGGGGCTGCGCTGAGTCGAAACGGCTGCGCCGCTGCAACAGCGGTGCAGCCGGTAGATCCAATGCCCTGCATGCACAGACCTGTTGGTCGGGCGATGCCCGATCTGTTCCAATGCAGGGCGTTTTTACAGGTTCTGCAGAGATGATCTATCGAGGTTGGGGAATCCTGACACTGGTAACGCCGATCGCAGCGATCCTGCTGCTGGCTTACTTCTTCCCGCACGATGGCCCCCGGGGCAACATCCCGCTGCCCCAGGTGCTGCTGGGTGCAGGCAGTGGTGCAGCCGTGAACGTGGTGCTGGGCCTGTGGCTCAACCGTGCGCCCCGGCAGAAGGGGGAAGCTGCGCCCCACCACTTCTTCTTCGTACCCATGCAATGGGTCGCGCTGGTTCTGCTGGCGGTGTGCGTGGCGGTCGCGCTGCTGCGCTGATCCGCTCCGGCATCCCCCGCGGCAAACAAAAAAGGCCCCGGATCGCTCCGGGGCCTTTTCATTGCAGCTCAGGGTGGATCAGCGATCCGGACGATGCGCTGCTTCACCCTCGCGCTGGCGGCTGAGGAACTCCTTCGACGGCTCGTCCAGCTTGTCGCCGAGCATGCGCCGCACGACCACGAAGAACACCGGGATCATCAGCAGGCCGAGCAGAGTGGCGAACAGCATGCCGCCGATCACGCCGGTACCGATGGCGTGACGGGAGTTGGCGCCGGCACCGCTGGAGATCGCCATCGGGATCACGCCCATGATGAACGCGAAGGACGTCATCAGGATCGGGCGGAAGCGCAGGCGTGCGGCCTCGATCGTGGCATCGCGCAGGTTCTTGCCCGCCGCACGCTGCTCCACCGCGAACTCCACGATCAGGATCGCGTTCTTCGCCGCCAGGCCGATAACGGTGATCAGGCCGATCTTGAAGAACAGGTCGTTCGGCAGGCCACGCATCATCGACAGGCCGATGGCACCAAGCACGCCCAGTGGCACCACCAGCAGCACCGCCACCGGGATCGACCAGCTTTCATACAGCGCCGCCAGGCACAGGAACACCACCACGATGGACAGCACCAGCAGCAGCGTCGCTGCGTTGCCGGCCAGGATTTCCTGGTAGGACATGCCCGACCAGTCGTAGCCGAAGCCGGCCGGCAGGTCGTTGTTGACGATGCTCTCCATGGTCTGCATCGCCTCACCCGAGCTGGTGCCCGGCGCCTGCGAGCCGACGATGTTGATCGCCGAATAGCCGTTGTAGCGGCTCAGTGACGGCGACGCGGACACCCATTCGGACTTGACCACGGTGCTCAGCGGGATCATCGCGTTGGTGCCGTCGGCGTTGGTGGTCAGGCTGGAGGGGCTGTAGAAACTCTTCAGCGACTCCTGGCCGGTGCGGTACGGGCCATCGGCCTGCATGGTCACGCGCTTGATGCGGCCTTCGTAGAAGAAGTCGTTGACGTACACCGGCGCCAGCATCAGCTGGATGGTGCTGTACACGTCCGACACCGACATGCCCATCGACTGCGCCTGCACGCGGTCCACGTGCAGCTGCAGCTGCGGAGCGTTCTCCAGGCCGTTCGGACGCACGCCAACCAGTGCTTCAGGCTTCTGCGCCGCCTGGCCGAGCAGGATGTTGCGGGCCTGCGTCAGCTGCTCGTAGCCGGCACCACTGCGGTCCTGCAGCCACATGTCGAAGCCACCGAACTGGCCCAGGCCCTGCACCGTCGGCAGGTTGACCACGAAGATCTGTGCTTCCTTGATGCCGTAGAACGCGCCGTTCATGTTCTGGATGAACTCCGGCGCGGTGAACTTGCGTTCTTCCCACGGCTTCAGGCGGATGAAGCCCATGCCCACGTTCTCGCCGGAACCGACGAAGCTGAAGCCGGCCACCTGCAGCATGCCTTCAAAGCCATCCTGCTTTTCCAGAATGCCGCGCATCTGCGCGAACACCTCGTTGGTCTGGCCCTTGGTCGAGCCTGGGGGCAGCTGCACGATCGCCAGCGCATAGCCCTGGTCTTCTTCCGGCAGGAAGCTGCCCGGCATGCGCGTGAACAGGAAGCCGCACAGCGCGGTCAGCACCACGAACAGGATCATCCAGCGCGGGGCATGGCGCACCGCCGAGGTGATGTGGCCCACGTAGGTGTGGCTGATCTTGTCGTAGTACTTGTTGAAGGTGCGGTAGACGATGTTCGGGTTGTCGTTGTGCGTCGGCTTCAGGAAGGTCGCGCACAGCGCCGGGGTGAAGCCCAGCGCGAGGAAGGCCGAGAACGCCATCGAGATGGCGATGGTCAGCGCGAACTGCTTGTAGATTTCGCCGGCGGCACCGCCCTGCAGTGCGGACGGAATGAACACCGCTGCCAGCACGACGGTGATCGCCACCACCGCGCCGGTGATCTGGGTCATCGCCTTCTGCGTGGCCGGCTTCGGTGCCAGGCCTTCCTCGCTCATGATGCGTTCGACGTTCTCGATCACCACGATGGCGTCGTCGACCACGATGCCGATCGCCAGCACCATTGCGAACAGGGTCAGCTGGTTGATCGTGAATCCGATCATCCACATGCCCAGGAAGGTACCCAGCAGGGCGACCGGGATGACCAGGGTCGGGATCAGGGTGGCGCGGAAGTTCTGCAGGAAGATCAGCATCACCAGGAACACCAGCAGCACCGCTTCGAACAGGGTCTTGACCACTTCCTGGATCGAGATCTTGACGAAGGTCGTGCTGTCGTACGGCGAGAACCAGGTCACGCCGGCCGGGAAGCTGGGCTGCAGTTCGTCCATCTTGGCGCGCACCGCATCAGCCACGTTCAGGGCGTTGGCGCCCGGCAGCAGCTGGATGGCGAAGGCACCGGTCGGCTTGCCGTTGTACTGGGTGTCGAAGCCGTAGTTGTTGGCACCGAAGGCGACGCGGGCGATGTCCTTGAGCAGCACGCGCGAGCCATCGGCGTTGGCGCGCAGGATGATGTTCTCGAACTCCTGCGGCGAGCTGAAACGTCCTTCAGCCGATACGGTGGCGGTGAAGTGCTGGCCTTCCGGCGACGGGTCCGAGCCCAGCGCACCGGCGGCGAACTGCACGTTCTGGGCACGCACGGCAGCCAGGACCTGGCTGGCCGAGAGACCGTAACCCTGCATCTTCTCCGGGTTCAGCCAGATGTTCATGGCGTACTCGGAACCGAACTGCTGGGTGCTGCCGACGCCGGGAATGCGCGAGACCTGGTCGAGCACACGCGAACCGACGATGTCGTTCAGCGCGTCACGGTTGATCGCCGCCGTATCCGACTGCAGGGCCACGACCATCAGGAAGCCGGCGTTGGCCTTGGCCACCACCACGCCCTGCTGGGTCACCTCCGATGGCAGCCGTGGCGTAGCCAGCGACACCTTGTTCTGCACCTGCACCTGGGCGATGTCCGGATCGGTACCGGTCTCGAAGGTGAGGGTGATCTGCGCACGGCCATTGGACGAGGACGAAGAGCTGAAGTACAGCAGGTGATCGATACCGGTCAGCTGCTGCTCGATCACCTGGGTGACCGATTTTTCGGTGGTGTCCGCGCTGGCGCCCGGGTAGGTGGCCGAGACGGTCACCTGGGGCGGGGCGATGTTGGGATAGGACTCCACGCCCAGGTTGAGGATCGCGATCACGCCGCTGAGCGAGATCAGGATCGCCACCACCCAGGCGAAGACTGGATGTTCGATGAAAAATTTAGGCATGACGGAAGGTTCCCGTTACTGCTTGTTCGAGTCGGTGGCGGCCGGCGCGGCCTTGTCGGCTGCGTCGGTCTGGGCCGGAGCCTTGTCGGCGGCAGCGGCGGGTGTGGCCGGGCCGGCACCGCCCGCGGCCGGCTTGCCGGCGGCGTCCTGCCCCGGGGTCCAGGGCTTGGCGACGGCCGGGCTGCCTTCCTTGACCTTCTGCACGCCGGCCACGATCACCTTGTCGCCGGCGGTCAGGCCATCGCTGACCAGCCAGTTGCCGCCCTGCGCGCCTTCGGTCTTGACGTTCTTGCGCGCGACCTTGCCATCGGCACCGACCACCATCACGTAGCCGCCGGTGGTGTCGCGCAGCAGCGCCTGCTGCGGCACCAGATAGGCGTTGTTGCGCTCGCCGAGGTTGGCCTGGAAGCTGACGAAGGCGCCCGGCAGCAGGATCTGCTGCGGATTGGGCAGCAGCGCACGCAGCGACACCGCGCCGGTGGCCGGGTCGACCGTAGTCGAGGAGAAGTCGAGGGTTCCCGGCTCGCTGTAGGTGCTGCCATCGGCCAGCTTCACGTTGACGGTGGCCTTGCCGTCGCCGGCCAGGGCCAGGGCGCCCTTGGCCTGCTGCGCGCGCAGCTGGGTCAGCTCGTCCACGCTGAGCGAGAAGTTGACGTACAGCGGATCGAGCTGGTCAACGGTGGTCAGCAGGGTCACGTCGCCCTGGCCGACCAGTGCGCCCTCGGTCACCTGCTGCTTGTTGGCCACACCGCTGATCGGCGCGGTCACCTCGGCGTAGCCCAGGTTGATCCGCGAGGAGGTCACCGCCGCTTCGGCCTGCTTGACCGCGGCCAGTGCAGTGCGCTCGGCCGATTCGGCGTTGTCCAGGTCGGACTTGGAGACGAACTGCTGCGGTGCCAGCGAGCGGGCCCGATCGGCCGCCACCTTGGCGTTGGCGTAGGTGGCGCGCGCCGACGCCAGCTGGGCCTCGGACGCGTTCAGCGAGGCACGCAGCGGTGCCGGGTCGATCAGGAACAGGGTCTGCCCCTGCTTGACCTGCGAGCCTTCCTGGTAGACGCGCTTGAGCAGCACGCCCGGCACGCGTGCGCGGACATCGGCACTGCGGAACGGCGACAGGCGGCCGACCAGTTCGCGCTGCAGCGGCAGGGTCTGCGGCTTCGCATCGATCACGCCCACCTCCGGCGGCGGGGGTGTCTGCTGTTCCGGTTTCTTGCAGGCAGCCAGCGCGACAGCAACGGCGCACGTCAAGGCAAGGGTGCGGAGTGGGGCGGTCATCAGGAGGAACTCCGGGGTTGGTTTGTAGACGGGGCCGGCGACGGCTGCGGCGCAAATGCGCGCAGGAAACTGTCGACGGAGAACTCTGCCCAGCGCCGACGCAGGAGCGCGTCATCACGATGGGGGGTATGGAAACGCTGTTTGTCGAAATCCTGACCGGCGATCATGCTCAGCAGCAGTTCGGCCATGAAGTGCGGGTCGTCATGCCGGAGCAGGCCACGCCTGCAAACGGTTTCAATCCATTCAGAAAGATGAAGTGTCAGCGCGCCCGCACCATGCCGGTACAGGGCCCGGGCCTCTTCGGGGAACTGGGCGGCATCTGCAGCGATCAGCCGGCAGGCCTGGCCGACATGCGGTTGGTTGAAATGCTCCAGGAAGTCGATGGCGAACTGCAACAGGCTGGCACGCAGGTCGTCACTGCGGAGTGCACGCAGCATTGCCCCCGTCGCGTGCCCGACATGCCGCTGCATCACCCGCCGCAGCAGTTCCTGCTTGCTGCCATAGCGCGAGTACAGGGTCTGCTTGGAGCAGCCGGCGTGCTGGGCCACCGCATCCATGCTCATCTGCATGCCCTGCTGGGCCAGCAGTTCGCGCACGGCATCGAACACGCGCTCATCGCGCGCATCGAGGGCAACGGGGAGGTAGGCCGGGTTCACGCGGTGGACTATACCGTCCAGTTCAGGATTGTGGAATCGAAACGACGTTGCCGCGTGTGTCTTCCGGTAACACGGTTTGCCGATCCTGTCGGCAAGGCGGCGCCCCCGCGCGCTCCGTACCTGGGCGAACTGAATAGGCGTCTAAACCGCAGCAAACCCGAATCTGCTTATTCCGTCCTGCAGCAAGGCCTTTTCGTGCGGTAGGGCTACAATTTCATTTTCCCAACTGAGCAAGCGCATCGCTCTGCCATGAAACCGCAAAAAACCGCAGCCAAGACCGTGAAAAACAAGACCAAACCAGCTGAGTCGGAGGTCGCAGTGACCGCTGGTTTCTCCCTGGAGCCGGTATACACGGCCTTGCGCAAGCGTTACCCGGCGGCCGCCCAGGCCGAAGCAGTGGCGTTTGCCGCTGACTTCTACAAGCGCATGGAGGCGGACGAGTTCCCGCACCACAGCGCTGAAGAGTGGGCCGCGCTCGCGGCCGAGACGCTGGAGTTCGCCCGTGCCCGCAAGGCCGGCAAGGCCAACGTGCGCGTGTTCAATCCGACGGTGAAGGCGAACGGTTGGGAATCGCCGCACACCGTGCTGCAGATCATCAACGACGACATGCCGTTCCTGGTCGACACCGTGACCATGTCACTGGCCGAACAGGGCGTGGGCGTGCACGTGCTGGGCCACCCGGTGCTGCGCTTCACCCGCGACAAGGCCGGCAAGCTGGTCAAGGTCGGCGAGGGCGAGGCCGAATCGGTGATGCTGCTGGAGATCGACCGCCAGCCGGCCGATGCCATGGCCGCCATCGAGCAGGCCATCGGCAAGGCGCTGGACGAAGTGCGGGCGATCGTGCGCGACTGGCAGCCGATGAAGGACAAGGCACTGGCACTGGCCGACGATCTGGGCAGCCGTGCGCTGCCGGTCGACGACGCCTCGCGCAGCGAAGCGCAGGAGTTCCTGCGCTGGGCCGCCGACAACCACTTCACCTTCTTCGGCTACCGCGAGTACCGCGTCGAGAAGCAGGGCAAGGAAGACGTACTGGCGCCGCTGAACGAGACCGGCCTGGGCCTGATGCGCGGCAAGGACAAGTCCGCCGCACGCCCGGTCAAGACGCTCGCCGCCCAGGGCCTCAACGCCACGTCGGGGCTGAAGGACGCGCTGATCCTGACCAAGACCAATGCGCGCTCCCGCGTGCACCGCGCCGGCTACATGGACTACATCGGCGTGCTGGAATTCGACGCCAAGGGCAGGATCATCGGCGAGCAGCGCTTCCTCGGCCTGTTCACCTCCAGCGCCTACAACCGCCGCCCGTGGGAAATCCCGCTGGTGCGCCAGCGCCACGAATACGTGATGAAGCAGTCCGGCCTGGCCGCGTCCAGCCACAGCGGCAAGGCCCTGCGTCATATCCTGGAAACCCTGCCGCGCGAAGAACTGTTCCAGTCCAGCGAGGACGAACTGTTCCGCACCGCGATGGGCGTGCTCGGCCTGCAGGAGCGCGTGCGCAGCCGCCTGTTCCTGCGCCGTGACAAGTACAGCCGCTTCATCTCCGCACTGGTCTACCTGCCGCGCGAGCGCTTCAACACCGACGTGCGCCTGCGCATCGAGGCGATGCTGAAGGAAGCGCTGCATGGCGAGTACGTCGACAGCTCGGTGGTGCTGGGCGAATCGCCGCTGGCCCAGGTGCATCTGATCGTGCGCCCGAAGCCGGGCGAGATGCTTGACGTGGATACCGCCGAACTGGAGCGGAAGCTCGCCCAGGTGCTGCGCAACTGGCAGGACGACCTGCGCGAAGCGCTGGTGGCCCGCCATGGCGAAAGCGAAGGCCTGCGCATCGCGGCCCGCATCGGCAAGGCACTGCCGGCCGGCTACATCGAAGACAACAGCACCGCGGTTGCCGCCAACGATGTCAGCCAGCTCGACGCGCTGACCGGTCCGGACGATCTGCGCCTGAGCCTGCAGGCGGTGCCGCGCGAAAGCGGCGATGGCCTGCGCCTGAAGCTGTACCGCCAGCTGGATGACATTCCGCTGTCGGACGCGCTGCCGATGATGGAGAACATGGGCCTGCGCGTGATCGCCGAGCGTCCGTACCGCCTGTCGGTCGACAACGCCCCGGTGTACGTGCAGGACTTCGAGGTCGAATCGACGGCCGGTGCGATCGATGCCGCCAGCGTCGACGAAGCATTCGGCGAAACCTTCGCCCGCGTGTGGCACGGTGATGCCGAGAACGATGGCTTCAACCGCCTGGTGCTGGCCGCCGGCCTGCACTGGCGCCAGGTCGCCATGCTGCGCGGCTACTGCAAGTATCTGCTGCAGACCGGCGTGCCGTTCTCGCAGGCGTACGTGGAAGGCACGTTCGCCCGCTATCCGCTGCTGGCGCGCCTGCTGGTCGAGCTGTTCGAAGCGCGCTTCGATCCGGCCACCGGCCACGAGAGCAAGGACGATATCGCGGCCGGCCAGGCCCAGCTGAAGGCCCACTTCGATGTGCTGGCCGCCGGCGACGAGGCCACCCTGAAGGTGCTCAAGACCGTGGTCGACGCCCGCAAGGGTGACCGCGACGCGCAGATGCAGGCCGCGCGCGATGCGCTGCTGAAGCTGATGGACCGCGTGTCGAGCCTGGACGAAGACCGCATCCTGCGTTCGTTCATGGGCGTGATCGATGCCACCCTGCGTACCAGCTACTACCAGACCGACGCCAATGGCCAGCACGGCCATGTGATCAGCTTCAAGTTCGATTCGGCGCTGGTGCCGGACCTGCCGAAGCCGCGTCCGTACCGCGAGATCTTCGTCTACGGTCCGCGCGTGGAAGGTACCCACCTGCGCTTCGGCGCGGTGGCCCGTGGCGGCCTGCGCTGGTCGGACCGTCGCGAAGACTTCCGTACCGAAGTGCTGGGTCTGGTCAAGGCGCAGATGGTCAAGAACACCGTCATCGTGCCGGTCGGTGCGAAGGGTGGCTTCTTCGCCAAGACCCCGCCGGTGAACGGCGACCGCGACGCGATCTTCGCCAACGGCGTGGCCTGCTACAAGCTGTTCATCCAGGGCCTGCTGGACATCACCGACAACATCGTCAACAACAAGATCGTGCCGCCGGTGGATGTCGTGCGGCACGACATGGACGATCCGTACCTGGTGGTGGCCGCCGACAAGGGCACGGCGACCTTCTCCGACATCGCCAACGGCCTGGCCATCGCCCATGGCTTCTGGATGGGCGATGCGTTCGCCTCCGGTGGTTCGGTGGGTTACGACCACAAGGGCATGGGCATCACCGCGCGCGGTGCATGGGAGTCGGTCAAGCGCCACTTCCGTGCGCTGGGCCGTGACAGCCAGAGCCAGGACTTCACTGCGGTCGGCGTCGGCGACATGTCCGGCGATGTGTTCGGCAACGGCATGCTGCTGTCGCGCCACATCCGCCTCGTCGCGGCATTCGACCACCGCCATATCTTCCTTGACCCGAACCCGGACGCGGCGACCTCGTTCGTCGAGCGCGAGCGCATGTTCACCGTGCCGCGTTCGAGCTGGGCAGACTACGACGCCAAGCTGATCAGCAAGGGCGGCGGCGTGTACCCGCGCAGCCTGAAGTCGATCGAGATCACCCCGCAGGTGCGTGAAGCGCTGGGCCTGGACGAGAACGTCAAGGCGCTGTCGCCGAACGACCTGATGAGCGCGATCCTGAAGGCACCGGTGGACCTGCTGTGGAACGGCGGCATCGGCACGTACGTCAAGGCCGCCAGCGAGCAGCACAGTGATGTCGGCGACCGTGCCAACAACGCACTGCGCGTGAACGGTGGCGAGCTGCGCTGCAAAGTGGTGGGCGAGGGCGGCAACCTCGGCATGACCCAGCTGGGCCGTATCGAGGCCGCGCAGGCCGGCGTGCTGCTCAACACCGACTTCATCGACAACTCGGCCGGCGTGGATACGTCGGACCACGAAGTCAACATCAAGATCCTGCTCAATGATGTGGTGCGGGCGAAGAAGCTGACGGTCGACCAGCGCAACAAGCTGCTGGCCTCGATGACCGATGAAGTCGCCGACCTGGTGCTCAACGACAACTATCGCCAGAACCAGGCGCTGAGCCTGATGGAGCGGATGGCGGTCAAGCGCCTGGGTTCCAAGCAGCACTTCATCCGCACCCTGGAACAGCAGGGTCTGCTGGACCGGCAGATCGAGTTCCTGCCGTCCGATGCCGAGCTGTCCCAGCGCAAGGCGCGCGGCCAGGGCCTGACCCGTCCGGAGCTGTCGGTGCTGCTGTCCTACTCCAAGCTGGTGGCGTTCAACCAGCTGCTGGAGTCGGATATTCCGGAAGATCCTTACCTGTCCAAGGAGCTGCTGCGCTACTTCCCCACGCCGCTGCAGAAGAAGTACGCCGATGCGATGGAGCGTCACCGCCTGAAGCGCGAGATCATCGCCACGGCGGTGACCAACCAGACCATCAACCGCATGGGCGCGACGTTCCTGATGCGCATGCAGGAAGACACCGGCCGCTCCATCGCCGAGGTCGCCAAGGCCTACACCATCAGCCGCGAGACGCTGGATGCGCGCGCGCTGTGGGCGCAGATCGACGCCCTCGACGGCAAGGTGCCGGAGTCGGTGCAGATCGACGCGCTGGAAGTGATCTGGAAGCTGCAGCGTTCGTTCGTGCGCTGGCTGCTGTCGCGTCCGGGTGCGATGCCGGGCATCACTGAAGCGGTCAACCGCTATCAGGGCCCGTTCAACGACATCCGCGTCGCGTCGGGTGTGCTGCCGGATTCGCAGCGTCCGACCTACGAGGCGCTGGTGGCCGAGTGGAAGGAGAAGGGCCTGCCGTCCGCGCTGGCACAGCAGCTGTCCGAGCTGCATTTCCTGGAACCGGCGTTCGACATCATCGAACTGGCCCGTACCCGCAAGCTGAAGCCGGTGGACGTGTCCAAGGTGCACTTCCGCCTGGGCGATGCCCTGCAGCTGCCGTGGCTGTTCGAGCAGGTCGATGCACTGGAAGTCAACGGCCGTTGGCACGCGGTGGCACGTGGCGTGCTGCGCGACGAGCTGGCCGCCAACCACCGCAATCTGGCCGGTCAGGTGCTGGCCACCAAGGGCAGCAGTGCCGAGGCCAAGGTGGCTGCGTGGATGGGCCGCGATGACAACAGCCTGCGCTTCACCCTGGCAATGCTGGCGGAACTGGCCGAGCAGAAGACCCTGGACTACCCGACCGTCTCGGTCGCGGTCCAGCGCCTGGGCCAGCTGGCTGCACACGGTGCGTGACTGATGTAGTGCCGGGCCACGCCCGGCGTGCGTGACACGGAGCGGCCCCGCGAAAGCGGGGCCGTTCTGTTTCCGGCCATTGGCGATTCGCCGGGCATGGCCCGGCGCTACCGGAACGACGGAGCTTCGCCGGGCATGGCCCGGCGCTACCGGGACGACGGAGCTTCGTCGGGCATGGTGCGGCGCTACCGGGACTACGGAGCTTCGTCGCCCCGGTAGCGCCGGGAGCGCGGGACCGGGTAGCGCCGGACCATGCCCGGCGAGCGTAGCGGCGCTCGGTTATGCTCTCCCTCACGCCTTCCCCCCGGATCCATCGATGAGCGACACCCCCCGCATCGCTTTCCTGGCAAGCACCACCGAAGCCGCGCAGATGGCCCGCGCGGCCATGGTCGCGCGCTTCGGTGACCATGCCCCCGAGCAGGCCGACGTGCTCTGCCCGCTGGGCGGTGACGGCTTCATGCTGCAGACGCTGCATCGTCACGGCCACCTGGGAAAACCGGTGTTCGGCATGAAGCTGGGCACCGTAGGTTTCCTGATGAACCAGTACCGGGGCGACGACGATGTCAATGCACGCATCGCCCGCGCGGAACCGGCCAACCTGCGTCCGCTGGAGATGGTGGCGCTGACCGAATCGGGCACCAGCACCGGTTCGCTGGCGTACAACGACGTGTCCCTGTTGCGGCAGACCCGCCAGGCCGCGCACATCGGCATCGACCTCAATGGCCAGGAGCGGGTGGCCGAGCTGATCGGCGACGGCGTACTGGTTGCCACGCCCGCAGGCAGCACCGCCTACAACTATTCGGCCCATGGACCCGTGCTGCCCTTGGGCTCGCACACCATCGCGCTGACGCCATTGGCACCGTATCGCCCGCGACGCTGGCGTGGTGCCATTCTCAAGGCGGACACGGAGGTGCGCTTCCGCGTGCTGGATCCCTACAAGCGACCGGTCAGCGTGACCGCCGATTCGCACGAGACGCGCGACGTGGTCGAGGTGACCATCCGCGAGTCGCGTGACCGCCGGGTGACATTGCTGTTCGACCCGGAACACAATCTGGAAGACCGGATCCTGAGCGAACAGTTCGTTTTTTGAGGACAATAGGCTGCCGGTCCCGTCGACCGCCAGAAGGACCCCCACCGATGGGCGACAACTCCCCCCGTTTGCTGACCGTCGCGGTGACCTCGCGCGCCCTGTTCGATCTCGAGGAAAGCCACGCGCTGTTCGAGACCGATGGCGTGGCGGCCTATGCGGAGTACCAGCGCCAGCACGAGGACGACATCCTCGGTCCCGGCGTGGCCTTCCCGGTGGTGCGCAAGCTGTTGGCGCTGAACCAGGGCGCCAGCCCGGAGAACCCGCGCGTCGAGGTGATCCTGCTGTCGCGCAATTCGGCCGATACCGGCCTGCGCATCTTCAATTCGATCCAGCACTACGGCCTGGGCATCATCCGTGCCACCTTCACCGCCGGTGAGCCGACCTGGCCCTACGTGAAACCGTTCGGCACCGATCTGTTCCTGTCGGCCAATCCGGAGTCGGTCCGCAGTGCGCTGCGCCACGGAATCGCCGCTGCGACAATCCTGCCCAAGCCACCCGGCGAGACCGCTGCGGCCGCCGCGGACCAGATCGACACCGGGCGACCGTCCGGCCAGCTGCGCATTGCCTTTGACGGTGATGCGGTGATCTTCGGTGATGAAAGCGAGCGTATCTCGCGCGAACAGGGGGTCGAGGCATTTGGTCGCCACGAGCGCGAACGTGCGCGCGAACCGCTCAGCGGTGGCCCGTTCCGCGGCTTCCTGTCCGCGCTGCACACGCTGCAGGAGGTGTTCCCGGCCGGTGACAGTGCGCCGATCCGCACAGCGCTGGTTACCGCCCGTTCTGCGCCCGCGCACGAGCGGGTGATCCGCACGCTGCGCGAATGGGGCGTGCGCCTGGACGAGGCGCTGTTCCTGGGCGGCCGCCACAAGGGGCCGTTCCTGCAGGCCTTCGGTGCCGACATCTTCTTCGATGATTCGCAGCACAACATCGACAGTGCCCGCGAACACGTTGCCGCGGGCCATGTACCGCACGGCGTCGCCAACGAGGGATGAAGCGGTAGCGCCGGGCCACGCCCGGCGTTCTGCGTCATGGGGTGCCGGCCATTCCCAGCTGCACGTCAACCACTTTCCAGCGCAGCCCCTGGGGTTCCAGCACGACCTTCAACGGAGGTTGGCCCGGGCCGCGATCAACGTCGACGACGAAGCGGTCGAACGCTTCGAAACGGTGGCGGGCGTTCTTCAAGGGCCGTGCCGGTTCGGTCGCCGCGAACGCATCTCCGCCCTGCAGCTCGTTGCGCCCACGCTTCCACAGCACATGGCCCTGCAGCATCGCACCGATGCCGGTCGGGGTCATCAGGGTGTCCACCGCCGCGCCCCCAAGCTGGTCGCCCAGGCCGTAGAGCAGGGCGCCGAACGGGCTGCTGGCCACATCGGGGCCGGCCTGGCGCACGAGGTAATCATTGAGTTGCGCACGCAGGCTGACGCGCACGCGCGGAAAGTCGACGTAGCGTTCCAGCGCGGCGGTATCGCGCTGTTCGATGGCCTTGGACAGACCCTGTATGGCCAGGTAGGGGCCGCCGAACCATACGCCGGCCAGGGCAATCACCAGCAGGACCACGATCGCAGTGAGCTTCTTCATGCCGCCAGACTGCCGCAAGTGCGGCCGGGCGGGGTGAAGACTCAATGACTGGGCGAACCGCTGCCGTCGCCATAAGCCGCGACCAGGCGTTGCCGGTCGGCAGGGCGCAGTGCCTCGGGTCGCGTGGCCAGCACCTCCTCCAGACTGTCGACGCGGGTGGTGCCCAGGATGCCGGCGGCCACGCCGGGGTGGCCCAGAACGTAGGCAAACGCAGTCTGCGCCGGTCGCTGGCTGTCGATCGCCGCGATGGCCCGGCGCATCGCACGTGCGCTGCGCATCAGACGGCGGCTGCTGGGCTTGAGCCACGCGCGCGCCAGGTACCAGGCATCGGCCAATCTCGGCCGGCGAGGCTTGCCGGGCAGCAGGTGCCCCTGCGCGAGCACGGTGCCTGCCAGTACGCCGATTCCGGCCGCATGCAGCTGGTCGATCAGAGGCGCACGGTCCTGCTGCAGCGCGTTGTAGTCCAGCAGGACCACGTCGAATGCCTGTGGATGCGCAAGCATCCAGTGCAGCGTCGAGGCCGAGTGGGTGTTGATGCCGGTGGCGCGGATCAGGCCGCGTTCGCGCAGGCGCTGCAGCGCATCGAGCAGATCGTCGTTGATGTCGTGCGCGGTGGCGCCATGCAGCTGGTAGATGTCCAGGTAATCCAGGCCAAGGTTGCGCAGCGAGGCCTCGCAGCTGGCGGTGATGGCCGCGGGCGAGAAATCACGCTGTTCTGCGCCACTGATGCCGGCCTGTCCGGTCAGTGTGCCGCCCTTGCTGGAGATGACCAGTGACTCACGCGGGTAGCGGGCCAGCAGCGGTCGCAGGATGCGGCCCAGGCGTGGTTCGGCGTGAAAGCCGGAGTAGTTGTGGCCGGTGTCGAACAGGTTCACGCCCTGGGCCAGCGCGTGCTCGACGACAGCCGCGGCGGCATGCTCGGCAAAGCGGCGATGTCCCCAGAAGCCCGAGCAGCCCAGCCCGACCGGCGATACGGACAGGCCGGTGCGGCCGAGCGGGCGGCGTTGCCGGGCCAGTGGCATCAGAACTCCAGATCCAGTGCCGCGCACAGATAGTCGACGAAGGGGCCGAGCGCGGCCAGGTCCTTGCCGAGCGTGGACAGCAGGCGTGGTCCGGTCATCGTCTCATCGTCCAGCGAGCGCCACATCACCCAGTTGCGATGCTTGAGATCGTCGATGAACTCGAAATCGGCGGGAAAGCCGCGCGGCGGCCTGACCAGCTTCTCGCTCTGCTCGAAATCGAAACGCCGGCGCAGGGCCGGTGCATGCGCCGCGGCCTTCCAGCTGCCGGGGTTGTCCAGGATGAAATGGCGCACGCGGCGCTGGGTGTCCGGTTCGGGGTGCCACAGGCCGGCACCGACGAAGCTCTCGCCCGGCTGCAGATGCACGTAGAACGACGGAGCGGCCACTTCGCGGCGGCGTTCATGGAACAGGCGCGCGCCCTGCCAGGTCTTGTACGGCGATTTGTCGTTGGAAAAGCGCGCATCGCGATGGATGCGGAACAGCGAACCACCGACGCCACGGGTATCGGCACGGAAATGCCCGCTGACCTCGGCCAGCGCGGGCTGCAGGTCGCCCAGCAGGCGCAGGAACGGCTGCCGTACATGGTCTTCGTACTGCTGGCGATGTTCGTTGAACCAGGCCTTTTCATTGTGCTGCGCAAGGCTGCGCAGGAACCTGAAACTGGCGTCGCTGAAATAGGTGCTCACAAGCTCTCCTGCAGGTGCTGGCCCCAGTCGCGCAGCGATTGCAGCAGGGCCAGGCGGCGATCGTCGTCCGGCGCCTCGGCGGCCAGTGCATCGAGCTGCTGCTGGTACTGGGGCAGGTTGAGTTCGCCCAGGCGGCCGTCACCGAGCAGGCGCTGGCGGCGGTAGTCCTGCCAGCGCTGGCGCTCGGCCGGTGCCAGGGTGTCGGGATGGTTGCGGGCGCGATAGCGGAACAGCAGTTCGGGCAGGCGCGGATCGCGGAAGCGGCCTTCCAGCGCAGCCAGTTCTGCGGGCGGCGTGGTCCGCGCCAGGGCCAGCAGCGGCTTGTCGCCATTGCCGAGGAAACCGTCGTACAGCGAAGCATCGACGTCGGCCACGACGGCGTCCCGTGGCTGGTTGTACACCTGCCGTGCCTTCTCGGCCAGTTGCGGCGCGAATGCACGCAGCCGTTCGACCTTGGCTTCGATGGCGGCGACATCCAGGCCCAGGCGGGCGTGATCGTCGGGCCGCAGGTGGTTCCAGGCGACCAGCGCCGGGACCTTGTTCAGATGTACTTCCTTCAGCGGCACCCGGGCGACGCCCTCGGGCAGTTCGCTGGCGCGCAGGTAGAGCCGCTCGGCGATCGTTTCGGCCGGCAGCTGCAGCAGGTCGTCGATGTCACCTTCCAGATCGAACACGATCACCCGGTTGTTGATCGTCGGGTGAATCGCCAGCGGCAGCACCGGCGCCGCGCACAGCCGGCTGGCCGGGTATCGCATGGAAATGTGCAGCACCGGCTTCAGCGCGCCCACATCCAGCAGGCTGCCGACGAAACGCTTGTCGCGCAGTTTCAGCGCGTAGTCCCACAACCGCGGCTGCGACTGCTTGAACAGGCGTGCCATGCCGATCGTGGCGCGCACGTCCGACAGTGCCTCGTGCGCGTCGCCCTCGCGCACATTGTTGGCTTCGGCCAGGTGTTCGAGCTTGAACGACGTGGCGCCATCCTCGCGCAGTGGCCAGTGGATGCCTCCGGGACGCAGGGCGCGCATCAGCCGCAGCATGTCCAGCAGGTCCCAGCGCGAGTTGCCGTTTCGCCACTCGCGCTCGTAGGGGTCATGGAAGTTGCGGAACAGGCCGTAGCGGATGAACTCGTCGTCGAAGCGCAGGGTGTTGTAGCCCAGGGCACACGTGCCCGGGCGCGACAGCTGTTCGTTGATGCGGTCGAACGCTTCGGCTTCGCTGATGCCTTCGGCCAGTGCCCGCTGCGGCGTGATGCCGGTGACCAGGGTGGCCATCGGTGAGGGCAGCAGATCGTCGGCGGGGCGCACGAAGAAGCTCACCGGCGCGTCGATCTCGTTCAGATCGGAATCGGTGCGGATCGCCGCGAACTGCGAGATGCGCGTTCGCCGTGGATCCTGGCCAAAGGTTTCCAGATCGTAGAACAGGAAGCTGTCAGCCATCAGTGTGCGCCCTCCAGGACCGGCAGCCGGGCATGGATCTGCGCGCCCAGAGCCGCCCAGTCGATGTTCTCCAGCGACGTATGGCCGACGGTGGCTGCCACCAGCATGTCGCGCTGGATGTCGGTCCGGCGCAGTGCCTCGGCGTAGGGCGTGTGCAGGAACGTGACCATGGTGTAGTGCGGCACGAAGCGGGTCGGCCAGCGACGCTGAAGCTCCTGCTCCAGCTCGCGCTGCAGCAGGAAGGCCGGGTCGGCGACGCGGTCACGCATCTCCAGGTAGTTCTCCAGGGCCATCTGCTGGATCGCACGCGCGTTCGGCTTGCGTTCTTCCTCGAAGGCGGCGAATGCGCCCTGCAGGTCGTTGGCTTCCATCAGATGGCGGGCCAGTGCCACGCAGTCCTCGAACGCGCAGTTCATGCCCTGCCCGTGGAACGGCACCATGGCATGCGCGGCATCACCGATCAGCACGGCCTGGCCCTGCTGGTGCCAGCGCTCCAGCGTCAGCGTGCCGAGCAGGCCGGGCGGATGCTGCTCCCAGTCCGTGCGCAGGTCGGGGATCAGCGGCAACGCATCGGCGAACTCGCGCGCGAACAGGGCTTCGGCCTGGGCGCCGGTGTTGACGGTGGCGAAGCTGGGCTCGCCCTGGTTGGGCAGGAACAGGGTGACGGTGAACGTGCCTTCGTGATTGGGCAGGGCGATGCACATGAAGTGGCCCCGCGGCCAGATGTGCAATGCGTTGCGTTCGATACGGAAGCCACCATCACGGTCCGGTGGAATCTCCAGTTCCTTGTAGGAGTGATCGAGGAAGGCGATCTCCTCGCCCAGCGGCGCGCGCCGGTTCATCGCCGCGCGCAGCGCCGAGCCGGCGCCGTCAGCACCGATCAGACTGTCGAAGTGGATGTCGTGCGGGCTGTCGTCGCGATCATCGATGAAGCGTGCATGGCCGGCATCGAAATCGACGGTATGCAGCCGGCGGTGGAAGTGCACGGTGGCACCTGCCTGCTCGGCCAGCGCCAGCAGCGTGGTGTTCAGGTCCTTGCGATGGATCGACCAGATCACCTCGCTGTCGTCGCGGCCATAGCGCTGCAGCTGGGCGGTGCCATCGCGCGGATGCACCATGCGTCCGCGCATCATCACCGCGCGGGCCATCACCTCGTCCTCCACGCCGGCCTGCCGCAGCGCGTTGCGCCCGCGCTCGGCCAGCGCCAGGTTGATCGAGCGGCCGCTTTCGTAGTCGGCCACGCGTGGGTCGCCACGGCGCTCGTACAGGGTGATCCGCCAGCCCTGCCGCGACAGCAGGATGGCGAGCAGGGATCCGGCCAGGCCGGCACCAATGATGCTCAACGAGCGGGAGGCATGTGCGATCAACGAACTGTCCAGCAGGAGGGGAGGTGCCGGTTCAGAGGCCGGCCCAGGCTTCCACTTCCTCGACGAAATGGTGGACGTCCAGGTAGCGGTTGTAGAGCGGGGTGGGGGAGATGCGGATCACATCCGGCTCGCGCCAGTCGCCGAGCACGCCGACCGAGCGCAGGTGCTCGAACAGGGCGCGGCCACGCTCGCGGCCGGCGATCACCCGCAGCGAGAGCTGGCAGCCGCGCCGGTCCGGCTCGGCCGGGGTGACGATGTCGAGCACGTTGGCCAGGCGCGCGCGCACCAGGGCTTCGAGCATGCCGGTCAGTGCCAGCGACTTGCTGCGCAGGGCATCCATGCCGGCCCGTTCGAACAGGTCCAGTGACGCGCGCAGCGGCGCCAGGCCGAGGATCGGCGGATTGCTCAGCTGCCAGCCTTCGGCGCCGATGGCGGGCGTGAACTGCGGGGACATCTGGAAGCGGGTGGCTTCGTCATGGCCCCACCAGCCAGCGAAGCGTGGCAGGGTGCTGTCACGGTGGTGACGCTCGTGCACGAACGCCCCGGCAACTGCCCCCGGGCCGCTGTTGAGATACTTGTAATGGCACCACACGGCGAAGTCCGGCGCCACGTCGTGCAGGCGCAGGGGCAGGTTGCCGACCGAATGCGCCAGGTCGAAGCCGATGCGCGCGCCCTGCAGGCGTGCGGCGCGGGTGATCGCATCGAGGTCGAAGGCCTGGCCAGTGCGGTACTGCACGCCCGGCCACAGCACCAGAGCCAGGCGTGGGCCATGCGTGGCGATCGCGCGTTCGATCGCGGTCATCGAGATCGTGCCGCTGGCCTCGTCCGGCTGCACCTCCACCAGGCAGTCGGCCGGGTCGAAGCCGTGGAAACGGATCTGCGCTTCCACCGCATGGCGGTCCGTCGGGAAGGCGCCGGCTTCCATCAGGATCACCGGTCGTTCCCGGGTCGGCCGGTAGAAGCTGACCATCATCAGGTGCAGGTTCACGCTCAGCGTGTTCATCGCCACCACTTCGCTGGGCAGCGCACCGACCACCCGCGCCAGCTGCGTGCTGACCAGGCGGTGGTAGGACAGCCATTGGGTGGGGCCGGTGAAGTGGCCTTCCACTGCCAGTTCAGCCCACTGCTTCATCACCTCCTGCACCGCCGCCTGTGCGCCGCGCGGCTGCAGTCCCAGCGAGTTGCCCACGAAGTAGGTCTGCTCGCCACCGCCGTGGCGCGGAATCTGGAATTCACCGCGCAGCGGCCGCAGCGGATCGGCGGCGTCGAGAGCGATGGCATGGGTGCGGTTCAGCAGGTCGGACATGGTCGGGCAACAGGCTGCAACGGGGCTGCCAGTGTAGCGCCTGGGGCCTGCGTGATGCCGCGCGGTGCGCTCGCCGGGCATGGCCCGGCGCTACCTGGAGATCACGCGCATCGGCCATGCCGCACCATGCCGGCGGACGCGTCAGCAGTCACAACACCGGTAACGCCGGGCCGTCAGCAATCACAACACCGGTAGCGCCGGGCCATGCCCGGCGGGTGCATCGGCAATCACAACGCCGGTAGCGCCGGGCGATGCCTGGCGGGTGCGTCAGCAATCGCAACGCCGGCAGCGCCGGGCCATGCCCGGCGGGTGCATCGGCAATCGCAACGCCGGTAGCGCCGGGCCATGCCCGGCAGGTGCATCAGCAATCGCCATGCCCGGCGATCGTTCAGTCCGCCGCCGGTGCCGGCAACGGGTCGATGTGGCCGCATTCGTCGCAGGTACGCAGTTCCAGGCTGGCGTGGTAACGCGCGAAGACCTTGGGCAGGTCGGTTTCGATGTTCTGCAGGGCGAAGAACTCCTCATGCAGCTTGTGGTTGCAGCGCTCGCAATGCCAGATCACACCGTCCATCTCATGCGGCAGCCGCCTGCGCTCTACGACCAGCCCGACGCCGCCCGGTGGCCGGCGCGGCGAGTGCGGCACCTTCGCCGGCAGCAGGAAGATCTCGCCGGCACGGATCGGGATGTCGCGGACCGCGCCATCCTCCTGGACCTTCAGCACCATCTCGCCTTCGAGCTGGTAGAACCACTCGGGGCCTTCGTCGTAGTGATAATCGGTGCGCGAGTTCGGCCCGCCGACCACCATGACGATGAAGTCGCCGTTGTCGATCATCTTGTTGCCCACCGGCGGTTTCAGCAGGTGACGATGTTCTTCGATCCAGGCGTGCAGGTTGATCGGCGAGGCGAGCATGGTCGGGCTCCGTGGGGAATCAGTCGCGCTTGCCCTTGCGGGGGACGTAGGAAAGCGCCTTCTCGTAAGCCGGCTGCAGCTCTTCCGGCGAGCCGACATCGATGCCCATTTCGCGCACGCGGCCATCCTTCAGGCTGTAGACCCAGCCATGCACCATCAGCTTCTGGCCGCGTGCCCAGGCGTCCTGCACGATGGTCGAGCGGCACAGGTTGGCCACCTGCTCGATGACATTCAGCTCGCACAGGCGGGCATGACGCAGCTCGTCGGTCTCCAGCGCATCGATGATCGCCGCATGCTTCTGCATCACATCGCCGACGTGGCGCAGCCAGTTGTCCGCCAGGCCGACGCGGGTGTTGTGCAGGCAGGCATGCACGCCGCCGCAACCGTAGTGGCCCACGATGAGGATGTGCTTCACCTTCAACTGGTCCACCGCGTACTGCACCACGCTCAGGCAGTTCAGGTCGGTGTGGGCGACCACGTTGGCGACGTTGCGATGCACGAACACTTCGCCCGGTGCCATGCCGATGATCTGGTTGGCCGGCACGCGCGAATCGGAGCAGCCGATCCAGAGGTATTCCGGGTGCTGCTGCTTGGCCAGCTGATGGAAGAACTCGGGATCTTCCTTCTCGATGCGGTCGGCCCAGTCGCGGTTGTTCTGCAGCAGCTTGTGGATGTCTTTCATGTTCGGGTCCCTGACCTCGGTGGGGGCAAGTCGCGGCTGTCCGGCCGCGTCGTCGCGGGAGTCGGTGCGTTCAGCCGCCGGTGGCGGCCTCATCGCGGAACCAGCGCATCCACTGCGCCAGTTCGGTGGAAGGCGGGGTATGCAGGCGATCCAACGCGTCGATCACCGCCTGCTGGTTGGCATCGGGATGGTTCTGGCTCAGCTTCAGTTTCAGCTGTACCTGTTCGACGTGGAAGTGGAAGCCGACGATGGCGCGCAGCTCCGGGCCATGCTCGGGGCGGCCAGCCTCGAACCGCCACTGCTGGCCGACGCTGGCTTCAAAGCGGTCGCTGATGTCGCCGACCAGCTGGGCCAGCGCATCGGTGCCGTCGAACGGCTGCAGCTGTCCGCGCAGCTCGGCGGCGGCGTAGTTCCAGGTCGGAACGCGTGCCGCCGGTTCCTTGTCCGGATACCAGCTGGCCGAGACATAGCCATGCGGGCCGTCGACCAGCACCTTGGCGGTGCCTTCGCGACGCGACTGCGGGTTGGCCCGCGCCCAGTGGCCGCGCAGTTCGATGCGCTGGCCATCACGCCGGTACAGCACCGGCACGCGGGTCAGTTCGGGCAGGCCGTCGTCACCGGTGGTGAGCACGGTGACGAACGGATCGCGCACCAGCAGGCGGTCCAGCCAGATCAGGTCGGTCTCGGCGAAGGCGCGCGGAGTGAACATCGGCCTGGGCTCAGGCGCGCCCGCCCAGCGATTGCACCATGCGGCCACGCAGGCCCTCGTCGCTGTCGGCGTGCGGTGGCTGCACCTCATGCAGGCTGAAGCCGCGCACCAGCGCATCTTCTTCGTCCAGGCCGTCGAATTCGACGAAATCGGCGTCGAACAGCTGCGCGCGGGCGGTGTCCTCGCTGTCGTAGCTGAGGGTGTTGCCATCACTGTCGAGCACTTCGGCCGTGCCGGCCGGGCGCACGCGAAGGCGGGCCCAGATCAGGGTGTTGCCGAGGCTGGCCAGCCACCAGCTGTCGTGCGGGGCGGAGAGATCGTTCATGTATGCGTTACCAGAGCGAAGCCAGCCAGAGCAGGGCAGCCATGCCCAGCCCGGCCAGCAGGGTCAGCAGCGAAACCCAGGCCGGTGTGGCCAACCCGGACAGCGAGCGATCCGGCTGCTGCCGGTAGTCGCGGCGCAGCAGCCAGGCCAGGGCGTCGGGCTTGAGGAAGGCGCCGCTGCCGAAGCGCTGTGCCAGCGCCGGATGGCGGTCACGCACGTGCACCAGGGTCAGCGGCCAGAAGATCACGAAGGCACTGAGCCCGGCCACTGCGACGCCGACAAAGCAGAGGGCGAAGAACAGGGTCATGGGGGCAGTACCTCCGTGGTCGGTGGGGCTTAGAAGTCCGCGCTGCCGGGAGCGCGCGGGTAGGGAATCGCATCGCGGATGTTGGACAGGCCGCAGACGTACACCACCAGGCGCTCGAAGCCCAGGCCGAAGCCGGCGTGCGGCACCGAGCCGTAGCGACGGAAATCGCGGTACCAGCTGTAATGCTCACGGTCCAGGCCGAACTGGGCCATGCGCGCGTCCAGCACGTCCAGGCGCTCTTCGCGCTGGCTGCCACCGATGATCTCGCCGATGCCCGGCGCCAGCACGTCCATCGCGGCCACGGTCCTGCCATCGTCGTTCAGGCGCATGTAGAAGGCCTTGATGTGCTCGGGGTAGTTGGTCACCACCACCGGGCGGCCGACATGTTCCTCGGTCAGCCAGCGCTCGTGCTCGGTCTGCAGATCCAGGCCCCATTCGACCGGGAAGTCGAACTTCCGGCCCGACTTCTGCAGCAGGCTGACCGCATCGGTGTAGTCGATGCGCTCGAACGGCGCGTTGATGAAGTCTTCCAGCTTGGTGATCGCGTTCTTGTCCACGCGCTCGGCGATGAAGGCCAGATCATCGCTGCGCTCGTTCAGCACGGCGCGGAACAGGTACTTGAGGAACTCTTCCGCCAGGCGCGCGTCTTCAGCCAGGTCGGCGAAGGCGATCTCCGGCTCGATCATCCAGAACTCCGCCAGATGGCGGGTGGTGTGGCTGTTCTCGGCGCGGAAGGTCGGGCCGAAGGTGTACACCTTGCTCAGGGCCAGGCAGTAGGCCTCGACGTTCAGCTGGCCGGACACGGTCAGGAACGTCTCCTTGCCGAAGAAGTCGCGGCTGAAATCGATCGCGCCCTTCTCATCGCGCGGCAGGTTCACCATGTCCAGCGTGGACACGCGGAACATCTGGCCGGCGCCTTCGGCGTCGGAGGTGGTGATGATCGGGGTGCTGATCCAGTTGAAGCCGTTCTCGTGGAAGAAGCGGTGCACGGCCTGGGCCAGGCAGTTGCGGATGCGGGTGACCGCGCCGAACAGGTTGGTGCGCGGGCGCAGGTGCGCCACTTCACGCAGGAACTCCGGCGTCATCGGCTTGGGCTGGATCGGGTAGGTGAGCGGGTCTTCGACCCAGCCGACCACCTCCACCGCACTGGCCTGGATCTCGAACGACTGGCCCTTGCCCTGCGATTTCACCAGGATGCCGGTGGCCACCAGCGAGCAGCCGGTGGTAAGGCGCTTGACCTCGTCGAAATTGGCCAGGGTGTCGTTGGCTACGACCTGGATCGGGGCGAAGCAGGAGCCGTCGGTCACATTCACGAAGGCCAGATTCGCTGAACCGCGCACCGTGCGCACCCATCCGCGTACCGTGACTTCGCCGCCTTCCGGGATCTTCCCGGCAAGCGCATGTTCAACGCTGACCACCGTCATGACTTGAATCCTCTGCTGATCGACTCGATCTGTGAACACGGGAGTTTACCGGTTGCAGCGTTCTGCTTGCGAGGCATTTCTGCGGCCCAAGGCTCCTTATAATGTCCCTGTTCCTCTGGAGTAGTCCCATGGCTGTCAGCCTGACCCCCATTGCCTTCGAGCGCGTGCAGCGCTTCGTCGCCCAGACCCCGGGTGCGCTGGGCCTGCGCTTCGGCGTGACCAAGACCGGCTGCTCCGGCTGGGGCCACGTGACCGACCTGGCCCGTGACGAGCGCGAGGGCGATACGGTGTTCGACCAGGACGGCGTGAAGATCTACGTCGATGCGCAGAGCCTGGCCCTGGTCGACGGCACCGTGATCGACTTCGGCAAGCACGGCCTGAGCGAGACCTTCACGTTCAGCAACCCGAACGCGACCGCCGAGTGCGGCTGCGGCGAGAGCTTCACCACCGACGCCGACAAGGCCTGAGCGCCGCTTCCCGGGTCTGCCGGCCGGTCCTCGGACAAGTCCCGGTGCTGCCGGGTTCAGGTTCGGCCACGGTTGCCCGGCCGCCCCATCTGCGCCATAATGCGCGGCTTCCTGCCTTCCTGGCGGGAACCCTTGCCCCACCGCGGTCTCAACGGCGGGGGGCTGTCCGGCCGCAAGGCCACATCCGAAAGGTAGAAAAAACATGAGTCGTCATTACGAAATCGTGTTCATGGTCCACCCGGACCAGAGCGAGCAGGTCCCGGCCATGATCGAGCGCTACAAGTCGCTGGTCGAGAACGGCAACGGCACCATCCACCGTCTGGAAGACTGGGGTCGCCGCCAGCTGGCGTACCCGATCCAGAACCTGGTGAAGGCGCACTACGTGCTGCTGAACATCGAAGCCGACCAGGCCGTGCTGAACGAGCTGACCGAGAGCTTCCGCTTCAACGACGCCGTGCTGCGCAACCTGGTCATCAAGCGTGACGAGGCTGACACCGAGCAGTCGCTGATCATGAAGAGCAAGGACGAGAAGGGTGACAAGCCGGAGCGCGGTGAGCGCCGTCGTCGTGACGACGAAGAAGGCGAGTCCACCACCACCGCTGACAACGAAGCCGGCGACGACGCCGCTTCCGCCGCCTAAGGAGCCTTCCCATGTCCAAGTTCTTCCGTCGCCGCAAGTTCTGCAAGTTCACGGCTGAAGGTGTCAAGGAGATCGACTACAAGGATCTCAACACCCTGCGCCAGTACCTGACCGAGAACGGCAAGATCGTGCCGAGCCGCGTCACCGGTACCAAGTCGAAGTACCAGCGTCAGCTGGCGACCGCCGTCAAGCGCGCTCGCTTCCTGGCCCTGATTCCGTACACCGACAACCACGACGTCTGATGCCCGGCGGGGTGGCCGCGTGCCGCCCCGTTGTGCCAGCTATTCGGACAGCCTTTGTTGCGGGGCATCGCCTCGCTAACGAATAACTTATCTGGAGCAAAACCATGCAGCTGATCCTCCTGCAGAAGGTCACCAATCTCGGCAACCTGGGTGACCTGGTCACCGTCAAGCCGGGCTACGGCCGCAACTTCCTCGTGCCGCAGGGCAAGGCCGTTCCGGCCACCGAGAGCAACAAGGCAGAGTTCGAAGCCAAGCGCGCCGAGTACGAAGCCAAGGCCCAGTCCATCCATGCCGAGGCTGAAGCCCGCAAGGCGAAGCTGGAAGGCGCGAGCGTCACCATCGCCGCCAATGCTTCGACCGAAGGCAAGCTGTACGGCTCGGTCGGCCCGCGCGACATCGCCGAGGCCTTCACCGCCGCCGGCCTGCCGCTGGAAAAGAGCGAAGTCATCCTGGGCGAAGGCGCGTTCCGCAACATCGGCGAGTACGATGTGCTGATCCACCTGCACGCCGACGTCGAGACCACCGTCAAGGTCGTCGTCGAAGCCGAAGCCTGATCCCACGCCGCAAGGCCTGGCATCACCGCAGAACGGGCGCCCGCGAGGGTGCCCGTTTTGTTTTGTGGGCCCGCCCGGCGGGCGCCCGGGCCCCGATGTTCCACGCCCATTCGTAGAACACGGCCACATCGGTATACTCAGGGCGTCACACCCGTTCCACGGCCGGCGATCCCAACAGGATCAATGACTTGGAGGGTAAACGCAGGCCGCTTGCTGGCCCCAGTCCGGAACCCCTATGCGTCTTTCCACGATCAAGCTGTCCGGCTTCAAGTCTTTCGTCGATCCGACCACCCTGCATCTGCCGACCAACATGACCGGCGTGGTGGGGCCCAATGGCTGCGGCAAGTCGAACATCATCGACGCCGTGCGCTGGGTCATGGGCGAAAGTTCGGCCAGCCGCCTGCGCGGCGACTCGCTGACCGACGTGATCTTCTCGGGTTCCAACGCCCGCAAGCCCGTCTCGCAGGCCACGGTCGAGCTGATCTTCGACAACTCCGACCACACCATCTCCGGCGAATACGCCTCGTTCAACGAGATCTCGGTCAAGCGCACGGTCAGCCGCGACGGCACCAGCAACTACTACCTCAACGGCACCAAGTGCCGCCGCCGCGACATCACCGATCTGTTCCTGGGCACCGGCCTGGGCCCGCGCAGCTACTCGATCATCGAACAGGGCATGATCAGCCAGATCATCGAGGCGCGTCCCGAGGATCTGCGCATCTACCTGGAAGAGGCCGCCGGGATCTCCAAGTACAAGGAGCGGCGCAAGGAAACCGAAACCCGCATCCGCCACACCCGCGAGAACCTTGATCGCCTGGGCGACCTGCGTGAGGAGATCAGCAAGCAGCTCGAGCACCTCAAGCGCCAGGCCCGGCAGGCGGAGCAGTACCAGGCGTTGCAGGAAGAGCGCAGGGTCAAGGATGCCGAGTGGAAGGCGCTGGAGTTCCGTGGCCTCGATGGACGCCTGTCGAAGCTTCGCGAGGGCCTGTCGCAGGAAGAAACCCGGCTTCAGCAGCTGATCGCGGACCAGCGCGACGCCGAGGCGCGCATCGAGACCTCGCGCATGCGCCGCGAGGAAGCGGCCGACGCACTCAATACCGCGCAGGCCACGGTCTACCAGGTCGGTAGTACCTTGGCCCGCCTGGAGCAGCAGATCCAGCACCAGCGCGAGCTGTCGCAGCGCCTGCACAAGGCCCGCGACGAGACGCGGCAGGCGTTGGCCGAGCTGGGCCAGCACATCAGTGGCGATGAGGCCAAGCTCATGGTGCTGCGTGAGGCGGTGGACGCCGCGACCCCGCAGCTGGAGGCGTTGCAGGAAGAGAACGAGATCAAGCAGGAAAGCCTGCGCGAGGCCGAAGCCCGCCTGGCCGACTGGCAGCACCGGTGGGAGCAGCACACCTCGCAGAGTTCCGAAGCCTCGCGCGCAGGCGATGTCGAGCGTACCCGCGTGGACTACCTGGACCGGCAAATCCTTGACGCCGACCGGCGTCGCGAGGCGCTGGCCGCCGAGCGTGCCGGGCTGGACGTGGACGCGCTGGAAGAAGCCTTCGAGCAGCTGCACCTGCAGCACGACACGCAGAAGACCGCACTGGACGAGCTGAGCGAACAGGTCGAGCAGCGCAAGCAGGGCGTGGCCACCGTGCAGGAACAGCAGCGCAATGGCCAGAACGAACTGGCCGAGCTGCGCAAGCAGGTCAATGGCCTGCGCGGTCGCCTGGCATCGCTGGAAACCCTGCAGCAGGCCGCACTCGGCCAGGAGCAGGGCGCCGCGGTTGCCTGGTTGAAGGCGCGCGGGCTGGATTCGGCCGCGCGCGTGGGCGAGCGTCTGGATGTCGATGCCGGTTGGGAAAATGCGGTGGAAAGCGCCCTCGGCCAGCTGATCGAAGGCGTGCTGGTGGACGACCCGTCAGCGCTGGTCGATGCGCTGGGCGAACTGGGCGAAGGCCGCATCGCACTGGTGTCTGACGATGCCAGCGATCTGGACGTTGCCGCGACATCGCTGGCCGCGCGCGTGCGCGGACCGACGGCGATCCGACGCCTGCTGGCGCATCTGCATGGCGCGCGGGATCTGGACGAGGCCCGCGCCCTGCAAGCCCGGCTGCCCGCCGGTGATTCGATCATCACCCAGCGCGGCGAGCGTCTGGGCCAGGGCTGGGTGCGCGTGTCGCGCTCCGGTGCGGCCAAGCAGGGTGCGCTGCTGCGCGAGCGCGAGATCAATGAGCTGCGCGAGCAGATCGAACAGCTGCAGAACCGCGAGGTCGAGCTGGAAGAACAGCTGTCCGGCTTCCGCGAGCAGCTGCTGGCCGCCGAACAGCAACGCGAAGATGCGCAACGGGCGCTGTACCTCGCGCACCGTGCGGTATCCGAACTGGCGGGTCAGCTGCAGGGCCAGCAGGGCAAGGTGGAGGCCGCACGCACGCGCATCGATCGCATCGAAGGAGAACTGAGCCAACTGCTGGAGACCCTCGAGGTCAACCGTGAGCAGGCGCGCGAGGCGCGTTCGCGGCTGGAGAGTGCCGTCAGCAGCATGGGCGACCTGGAGTCGACCCGGCAGGGCCTGGAAAGCGAGCGCCGGCAGCTGACCGAAGCACGCGACCTCGCCCGCGAAGCCGCACGGGCGGTGCGCGAACGCGCGCATTCGCTGGCACTGACCCTGGAATCTCAGCGGGCGCAGGTGGCATCGCTGAGCCAGGCGCTGGAGCGCATGAGCACCCAGCGCGGGCAGCTGGACTCGCGCCTGGGCGAACTGCATTCGCAGCTGGACGAGGGTGATTCGCCGGTCGAATCGCTGCAGGCCGAGCACCAGAACGCGCTGGAAGAGCGCGTGCGTGCCGACCGTGTGCTGGCCGAAGCGCGTACTCTGCTTGACGGCATCGACGCCGAGCTGCGCAATTTCGAGCAGACCCGCCACCAGCGTGATGAGCAGGCGCTGGCGCAGCGCGAGCGTATTTCCCAGCGCAAGCTGGACCAGCAGGCCCTGGTGCTCAGTGCTGACACTCTGCAGGCTGCGGTGGAGAAGGCCGGCTTCGTGATGGCCGACCTGCTCAACGCATTGCCCGAGGACGCCCGCCTGGGGGACTGGGAGCAGGCCGTGCACCAGATCGATGGTCGCATGCGCCGGCTGGAGCCGGTCAACCTGGCGGCGATCCACGAGTACGGCGAGGCATCGCAGCGGTCGGAGTATCTCGATTCGCAGCATGTGGACCTGACCACGGCGCTGGAGACCCTGGAAGACGCCATCCGCAAGATCGACCGCGAAACCCGCGGCCGATTCAAGGACACGTTCGACCGGGTCAACGCCGGTGTGCAGGCCCTCTATCCGCGCCTGTTCGGCGGTGGCCATGCCTATCTGGAACTGACCGGTGAAGATCTGCTCGACACCGGCGTGACCATCATGGCGCGTCCGCCGGGCAAGCGCGTATCCAGCATCTCGCTGCTGTCCGGCGGCGAGAAGGCGATGACCGCGGTGGCGCTGGTGTTCGCGATCTTCCAGCTCAATCCTGCGCCGTTCTGCCTGCTGGACGAAGTGGACGCACCGCTGGACGAGGCCAACGTGGGCCGCCTGGCCAACATGGTCAAGGAAATGAGCGAGAAGGTGCAGTTCCTGTTCGTCAGCCACAACAAGGCGACGATGGAAGCTGCGCAGCAGCTGTCGGGCGTGACCATGCGCGAGCCGGGCGTGAGCCGCCTGGTCAGCGTGGACCTGGAAGAGGCCGCGCGATTGGCGGGCGCGGCCTGACGTGCCATCCTAGTTACCTGAATGAACTAGCCGGAGAACCTATCGAATGTCCGACACGGCACTGTTGCGCATCGGCATCCTGGCCGCCGGCCTGCTGTTGATCGCCGCGATCTTCCTGTTTGGCCGTCCGAAGAAGAAGCCCCAGGGCCGCCGCGTGGAAGGCACCGAACCGACCAGCAGCGAGCGCCGCGAACCGGTCCTGGGCGAGGACGGCGTACCGTTGGCCGATACCCGCCTCGATCCGGCACTGGGCGAAGAGGGTCAACAGGCCGAACTGGGCCTGGCCGACACCGAAGCCGGCGCGGCCAGCGACCTGGGCAAGCGCGCTACCCAGGATTTCGACAAGATCGTCTCGCTGTTCGTGGCCGCACGGGCCGGCGAGCAGCTGCGGGGCGAGGACATCGTCGTCGCGGCCGAGAAAACCGGTCTGGTGTTCGGCCACATGAACGTGTTCCACCGTCTGGTGGAGGGCCATCCGGAACGGGGGCCGATCTTCTCGATGGCCAGCATCATGAAGCCGGGCAGTTTCGACATGGCCAACATCCGCGCCATGGAGACGCCGGCCATCGCCTTCTTCCTGACCCTGCCGGCGCCGCTGACCGCGCTCGATGCCTGGGAGAAGATGCTGCCGACCGTGCAGCGCATGGCCGAGCTGCTGGATGGCGTGGTGCTGGACGACAGCCGCAACGCGCTCGGCCGCCAGCGCATCGCCCACATCCGTGACGAGCTGCGTGCCTATGACCGCCAGCACCAGGCGCCGCCCCTGACCAAGACCCCGCGCTGGTAAGCGCGGTCATCCCGGGTATGCCGACCCACGGTCGGCACCCACAACCACAGCAGATCCATCGCCTGCGTGGATGAGGTCAGGAAGGCACCCCGGCGACCTGGGCGAACGCGGCGCGGAACGCTGCCATCTCCTCCTCGGTGCCAACGGTCACACGGACACGCTGCGGCCAGATCGGCCAGCTGCGGCCGATCACCACACCCTGTGCGGCCATCGCCCTGGCAAAGGCGGCACCGTCGCGCTGGACGTCCACCACGAAACAGTTCGCTTCCGACGTCAGGCAGCTGAAGCCGCGCTTGCCCAGCCAGGCGATGGTCGCCTGCCGGATCTGCGCGTTCTGCAGACGGCGCTGCGGAACCAGCTGCGGATCGTGCAGGCTGGCCAGGGCGGCGGCCAGCGCCGGCACCGGCAACGGGTTGTCGCCGAGGCTGCCCAGCTCGCGCAGGCGATCGGGATGGGCCGCTGCCACGCCCAGGCGCAGTCCGGCCATGCCATACAGCTTGGAGAAGGTCCGCAGCACGATCAGGTCATCGCGCTCCGCCACCTGCGCGATCAGGCTCGGCTGGTCGCTGTACTGCAGGTACGCTTCGTCCACCAGCACCCGGGTTCCGGCGGGTTTGCTGGCCAGCAGCCAGGCGAGCTCGGCGGGCGGGCTGATCGAACCCGTGGGGTTGTTGGGATTGCACACATACATCAGCCCGGTCGGGCGCGCGTGCGCGGCAGCCACCATCGCGCGCACGTCGTGCGCGCCGTCGCTGCGCAGAGGCACTCTGCTGACGTGTGCGCCACGCGCGGCGGCCACGTCGCCAATCGCCTCGAAGGTCGGATCGGCCACGACCAGGCCCTGCTGCGGGCCGGTCCAGATTGCGGCGGCGCGGTTCAGGGGCTCGCTGGAGCCTGGGTACAGGCGCAGGTGATCGGCGCTGACGCCGCTGTGTTCGACGAACGCATCACGGACCTGCGCCGCCAGCTCGAAGCGGTAGCGGCCGCAGCGCGCGATGCTGTCGCGTGCGGCCGATTGCGCGGCGGCGGAAGGTCCATACGGGCATTCATTGAAGTTCAGCAGCACCGGCCCATCGGCGCGCGGCGACGCGGCAGCCGCAGCCGTGGCGGTTCGCGCGTGTCCCAGGGCCGGCAGGCCACTGCCGGCGACGGCGAGGCCGGCACCGGCCAGCTGCAGGAAGCGACGACGGGACGCGGGCAGGGTCATGGGCAGGATTCCGGAGGGCGGCCGAGGCACGCTAGCGCTGCCGGTGGAAGGCGGCAAGCCCGGCTTTCGTGGCGCGGGACCCGGCGCTGCCGGGGCGAGGGCGTTACAGGGCGTGACGGCCGGGCGCGGTAGAATCTCCAGCCGCCCCAGAGTCACCCGATCACGATGAGCCCCAGCCCCGCCGAACGCGTCGATGAACTCCGCCGGCAGATCGCCCAGGCCAACCGCGCCTATCACGAGCTGGATGCGCCGGAGATCCCCGACGTCGATTACGATCGGCTGGTGCGCGAGCTGGAAGCACTGGAGCGTGCGCACCCCGAACTGGCCCGCGCGGACAGCCCGACCCAGCAGGTCGGCGCGCGTCCCTCCGGGCGTTTCGCTGAAGTCCGCCACGCGGTGCCGATGCTGTCGTTGTCCAACGCCTTCAGCGATGAGGAGGTGACCGACTTCGTGCGCCGCATCGACGAACGCCTGCGACGCGGTGCCGCGCGCTTCTCGGCGGAGCCGAAGATGGACGGGCTGGCGATCAGCCTGCGCTACGAGGATGGACATTTCGTTCTGGGTGCGACCCGCGGCGACGGCACGACCGGCGAAGACGTGACGGCCAACCTGCGCGAGATCGGCGACATCCCCCGGCGTCTGCACGGCAAGGGCTGGCCGGACGTGCTGGAAGTGCGCGGTGAGGTCTACATGGCCCGTGCCGACTTTGAAGCCTACAACGATCGCGCGCGGCTGCATGGGGGCAAGGTACTGGCCAACCCGCGCAATGCCGCGGCCGGGTCGCTGCGCCAGCTCGACCCGAAGATCAGCGCACAGCGCAAGCTCAGCTTCTTCGCCTACGGCACCGGAGAAGTGCAGGGCGGCGAACTGCCCGATACCCACTCGGGCACGCTCGCGCAGCTGGGTGCCTGGGGCTTCCCGGTCAGCGATCTGTGCCGGGTGGTGGAAGGCGCCGATGGATTGCTGGCCTACTACCGCGATATCGGCGCACGCCGCGATGGCCTGCCCTTCGACATCGATGGCGTGGTCTACAAGCTGGACGACCGCGCTGGCCAGCAGGCGATGGGTTTTGTCTCGCGCGCACCGCGCTGGGCCATCGCGCACAAGTTCCCGGCGCAGGAGCAGAGCACCACGCTGGAAGCGATCGAGATCCAGATCGGCCGCACCGGCGCTGCCACTCCGGTCGCGCGCCTGGCGCCGGTCGCCGTGGCCGGCGTGATCGTCTCCAACGCAACCCTGCACAATGCGGACCAGATCGAGCGCCTGGACGTGCGGGTGGGGGACAGCGTGATCGTGCGCCGTGCCGGCGACGTGATTCCCGAAGTGGTCAGCGTCATCCTCGACCGCCGGCCGCCGGGCACCACGCCGTGGCAGATGCCCACGCGCTGCCCGGTCTGTGGCTCGGAGATCGTGCGCGAAGAGGGCGCGGCCGCGTGGCGCTGCTCCGGTGAGCTGTCGTGCCCGGCCCAGCGCAAGGAGGCCATCGCTCATTTCGCTTCACGTCGCGCGATGGATATCGATGGCCTGGGTGACAAGTACATCGAAACCCTGGTGGATGCCGGCATCGTCAAGGGCGTGGCGGACCTGTACCGGCTTACCCGCGACCAGCTGCTGCACCTGAAGCTGGTGCTCGACGCGGAAGATCCGTCCGTGCTGGCCGCGAGCCTGGCGCCGCACCTGCCGGCCGAAGGCAGCGGCACGGTGCTCAATGCCGTGCTCAAGCTCGATGGCAACGCTGCGGCCTGGCGCGCGCAGGCACTGGCGCAGCCGGCCAGCTTCGAGTGGAACACGAAGAAGATCGCCACCCGCTGGGCCGACAACCTGATCGCCGCGATCGACACCAGTCGTGCCACCACGCTGGAACGCCTGTTGTTCGCGCTGGGTATCGAACATGTCGGCGAAAGCACGGCCAAGGCATTGGCGCAGTGGTTCGGTGATCTGGCCTTGATCCGCCGGCTGCCCTGGCCACTGTTCAAGCGCGTGCCGGACATCGGTGGCGAAGTGGCGCGTTCGCTCGGTCACTTCTTCGAGCAGCAGGGCAACCAGCAGGCCATCGACGATCTGCTGCAGGTCGGCCAGGTGCGCATCAGCGACGTGCATCCGCCCAGTGCGAAGCTGCGTGAGGGACTGGACCTGGCTCAGCTGCTGGTGGAATCGGAGATCCCCGGCATCACCCGCCTGCGCGCGGAAAAGCTGGTGGCGGTGCTGCCCAGCGCGCAGGCCGTGCTCGATGCCGAGCATGGCCGGTTCGTCAATGCCGGATTGCCCGAGGACACCGCGCGCGGCCTTGCCCAGTGGCTGGAAGCGGACAGCCATGGCGTGATGCTGCTGGCTGCCGAGGAGGCGATGCAGCAGATCCTGGCCAAGGCGCCCGCGCTGACCGAAATCGTCGCCGGTCCGCTCGACGGGCAGACCGTGGTCCTGACCGGCACCCTGGCCCAGCTCACCCGCGATGTGGCCAAGGAGCGACTGGAGGCACTGGGAGCCAAGGTATCCGGCAGCGTGTCGAAAAAGACCCACTTCGTGGTGGCGGGTACCGAAGCCGGCTCCAAGCTGGACAAGGCGCAGGCCCTGGGAGTGCCGGTGTGGGACGAAGCGCGTCTGCTGGCCTTCCTCGCCGACCACGAATGATGACCCTGCCGGGCGTGACATGCGCTCGGCCCGAAACAGCAAAGGATTCCCGATGCAGACTGCCCCGCTGGACTTCCGCCTGGCCACCCGCGCCGACGAGGAACTGCTGATCTCGCTGATGCGCGCGTTCTACGCCGAGGACAGGATCGAGTTCGATGACGTGCGCGTGCGTCGCGGTGTCGATGCACTGCTGGCCGATCCGCGTAACGGCGAAGTGCTGCTGTGGCTGGACGAAGCCGGTCAGGTGGTCGGCTATGCGGTGATCGCGATGGGCTTCAGCCTGGAGCAGGGCGGGCATTTCATGCTGCTTGACGAGCTCTATCTGGGGCCGCGGGCGCGCGGCCGTGGCCGGGGCAAGCAGGCGCTGGCCATCTGCGAACAGCGTGCGCGCGGACGCGGGGTCAGTCGCCTGCGCCTGGAGGTGAACCACCACAACGAACTGGCGCGTCGGCTGTACCTGGCCAGTGGCTACATCGATGACACCCGCGACCTGCTGACCCTGCCGCTGGATCACCCGCACCCGGAGGGCATCCTGTGAGCGACGCCCTGCGGCGCAAACTGCAGCAGCGTGCCGCACTGAACGCGCTGGTGCGCCGGTTCTTCGCAGAGCGTGAGGTGCTGGAGGTGGAGACACCGATCCTGTCGGTGGCCGGTAATACCGAGCCCAACATCGACAGCTTCCATACCGACTTCAGCGGCCATGTCGACGCCGGTGGCCGCCGTCGCTGGCTGCGCACCTCGCCGGAGTACCCGCTCAAGCGGCTGCTCGCCGCCGGTGTGGGCGACTGCTACGAACTGGGGCGGGTGTTCCGCAACGGCGAGGCCGGCGGGCGCCATAACCCGGAGTTCACCCTGCTGGAGTGGTACCGGGTTGGTTGGGACCACCACCGGCTGGTGCAGGAAACCGCGGAGCTGGTCAGGCTGGCTCTGGGCCTGGTCGGACGCAGCGCCAGCCTGCGTGTGCTGAGCTACCGCGAGCTGTTCCAGCAGCAGGTGGGCGTGGATCCGTTCCAGACCGATGAGGCCGGGCTGCGCGCTGCGCTGGGTGAGGTGCATATCGACCCGGTCGGGCTGACTCGCGACGACTGGCTGGATCTGCTGATGACCCATCGCATCCAACCGCATTTCGATGACGCGGTCATGACCGTGGTCCACGACTGGCCGGCGAGCCAGGCAGCACTGGCGCGCATCCGCCCCGGCACGCCGCCGCTGGCCGAGCGGTTCGAGCTGTACCTGGGGGCCGTGGAGCTGGCCAACGGCTATCACGAACTGAACGATGCCGACGAACAACGGGCGCGCTTCCAGCACGACCTGCAGCGCCGCCATGCGCGCGGGCAGGTGCAGCCAGCGCTGGACGAGGCACTGCTGGCGGCGCTGCCCGCGATGCCTGCGTGTGCGGGAGTTGCGGTCGGCATCGATCGCCTGTTGATGGCGATGAACCGCACGCCCCGCATCGCCGACGTGCTGGCCTTCGATTTCGCCGACGCCTGAGCACACGCGGCTTTCTGAACCAGACAGACTGAACGGATTGCCGCGCCCGCGCGCTTGATTCAGCAAGCACGATGATGCTCTCATCACTCCCGATGCCAGACACTGGCATGGCAGTTCGTCCAGTCCTATGGGGAAGGCTTTGGTCAAGTGGTTTGCGGTTGTGGCGGCACCGGTCTACTCCATCGCGATGTGGGGAGTGCTGACGCCGTTGCCGGCATCGGCGCAGCAGGCCGGCTACGACGGCGAAGTCGTCACCTGCGAGTCACGCGACATGGCCTGGGTGCACTGCGATATCGATGTCAGCAACGGCGTCGATCTGGTCCGCCAGTTGTCCAGCAACAGCTGTATCCGTGGCAGCGAATGGGGCACCGACCGCAGCGGCGTGTGGGTCACGCTCGGCTGCCGTGCCGAGTTCCGGGCGCGCCCGGCGCAGGGAGTGGCTGCGGCCGAGCCAGGCAGCAAGCGCAAGGTGCGCCGCGTGGTCCGCTGTGAATCCAATGGCCGTCCGCAGAGTTGTCCGGTGCGTCTGGACGGCGCACCGGTACGCCTGCTGCGGCAGCTGTCGGTGCTGCCATGCCGGGAAGGGCAGGGCTGGGGTTACAAGCGCAACGAGGTGTGGACCAGCCGTGGCTGCCAGGGTGATTTCGAGGTGGCCGATGAGGATGGCCGTTTCGTCGACGTGCCGCGCCGGTTGACCTGCGAATCCAAATCGAAGAAGCGCCGTTTCTGCGGCGCCAGCATCTCCGTCGGTGCCGCGGTGCGACAGCAGCTGTCCAGCACCGAGTGCGTGGAGGGCAGCACCTGGGGCTGGAGCCGCAATGGCATCTGGGTGGACGGCGGTTGCCGCGCCGAATTCTCGGTGAATTGAATCCGGCCGGATGCCTGCGCGGGGGGGCGTGGCCCTACAATGGGCCCATGAACACTGCCACCGACCTCGATTACGCCCGCTACGACCACATCCGCCCGATCCTGTGGACCGGCGATGCCCTGCAACTGCTGGACCAGCGCAAGCTGCCGTTCGTGGTCGAGCATGTGGTATGCCGGGACAGCGATGAAGTCGCCGCGGCCATCCATGCCCTGACCGTACGTGGCGCCCCGGCCATCGGCATCGCGGCTGCCTGGGGCGTCGTGCTGGCGGCGCGTGAGGTGCAGGCTGCCGATGGCCCGCTCGCCCTGCAGCAGCTTGAGCCGGCGCTGCAGCGGCTGAACGCCTCACGCCCGACTGCCGTCAACCTGGCCTGGGCACTGGCGCGGATGCGTCGTTGCCTGGGCAGCGCCGGTGCGGACTGGAAGACGCTGCTTGAAGCGGAAGCGCGGGCCATCGCCGAGGAAGACCTGGCCGCCAACCGCCACATGGGGGCGCTCGGCGCCGGCCTGATCGATGCCGGCAGCGGCGTGCTGACCCACTGCAATACCGGCTCGCTGGCCACAGCCGGCTTCGGCACCGCGCTGGGCGTGATCCGCGCCGGCATGGCCCAGCACCGGATCGCCCGCGTGTTCGCTGGCGAGACCCGTCCGTGGCTGCAGGGCGCGCGCCTGACCGTCTGGGAACTGCAGCAGGATGGCATCGACGCCACCCTGATCGCCGATTCGGCCGCCTCGCACCTGATGAAGACCGGGGCCGTGCAGTGGGTGATCGTCGGCGCCGACCGCATCTGCGCCAATGGCGATACCGCCAACAAGATCGGCACCTACCAGCTGGCCATCGCCGCGCGCCACCATGGCGTGAAATTCATGGTCGTGGCACCGTCCTCGACGGTCGACATGGAGACCGTCGACGGCAGCCAGATCGAGATCGAGCAGCGCGATCCGGGCGAGCTGTACGGCGTGGGCGGGACGCGCACGGTGGCCGAAGGCATTGCCGCCTGGAACCCGGTGTTCGACGTCACCCCGGGTGAGCTGATCGACGCCATCGTGACCGAGCGCGGCGTGATCCTGAACCCGACCGTGGAGAACATGCGCGCCGCCTTCGGCGGTTGACACGCACGGGCGGTCTGCGCCGCGGAAGCCGGGCGGATCTGCCGGGTCCGCCGCCGCCGGACCCGGGCGTGGCCCGATGGGCCCCGTCCTGCCCCTAAGTTCCTGATTTGTGCCGGTAAAACCCCTGTAAACACAGGCGGGGAATGGTCCGATGTGGTAGTATCCACAGGTTGAATCGAGGTTCCGGCATGGCCACCCCCGCAGGTGTCCGCGCCGGACTGGACCGCTACCAGACAACGGAACCCGAATGGCAGAAACCGCCAAGGAAATCATCCAGGTCAACCTGGAAGACGAGATGCGCAAGAGCTACCTCGATTACGCCATGAGCGTGATCGTGGGCCGCGCGCTCCCGGATGCGCGCGATGGCCTCAAGCCGGTGCATCGCCGCGTGCTGTACGCGATGAACGAGCTCAACGCGCACAGCAACAAGCCCTACTTCAAGTCGGCGCGTATCGTCGGTGACGTCATCGGTAAGTACCATCCGCATGGCGATCAGTCGGTGTACGACACGCTGGTGCGCCTGGCCCAGCCGTTCTCGCTGCGTTACATGCTGGTCGACGGCCAGGGTAACTTCGGTTCGATCGACGGTGACTCCGCCGCGGCGATGCGATACACCGAAGCGCGCATGTCGCGCCTCGCGCATGAGCTGATGGCCGACATCGACAAGGAAACCGTCGATTTCCAGCCGAACTACGACGAGAAGGAACTGGAGCCGACGGTCATGCCGACCCGGTTCCCGAACCTGCTGGTCAACGGTTCGGCCGGTATCGCGGTGGGCATGGCGACCAACATCCCGCCGCACAACCTGAGCGAATCGATCAATGCCTGCATCGCGCTGATCGACAACCCGGAAATCGACGTCGACGGCCTGATGGAGTACATCCCGGGTCCGGACTTCCCGACCGCGGGCATCATCAACGGCACCGCCGGCATCGTCGCCGGCTACCGTACCGGCCGTGGCCGCGTGCGCATCCGCGCCAAGGCGGATATCGAAGTGGCCGACAACGGCCGCGAATCGATCATCGTCACTGAAATTCCTTACCAGGTGAACAAGGCGCGTCTGATCGAGAAGATCGCCGAGCTGGTCAAGGAAAAGAAGATCGAAGGCATCAGCGAGCTGCGCGATGAGTCCGACAAGGACGGCATGCGCATCTACATCGAGATCAAGCGCGGTGAATCTGCCGAGGTTGTGCTGAACAACCTGTACCAGCAGACGCAGATGGAATCGGTGTTCGGCATCAACATGGTGGCGCTGGTTGATGGCCGCCCGCAGTTGATGAACCTCAAGCAGATGCTGGAGGCATTCGTCCGCCACCGTCGCGAGGTGGTCACCCGCCGTACCGTGTTCGAGCTGCGCAAGGCGCGTGCCCGTGCCCACGTGCTGGAAGGCCTGACCGTCGCGCTGGCCAACATCGACGAGATGATCGAGCTGATCAAGACCTCGCCCAATCCCAACGAGGCGCGCGAACGCATGCTCGCCCGCCTGTGGGAGCCGGGCCTGGTCGGGGCCATGCTGGGCGCCGCCGGTGCCGAGGCCTCGCGTCCGGAAGACCTGCCCAAGGGCGTGGGCCTGATCGAGGGCGGCTATCAGCTGACCGAGATCCAGGCCACCCAGATCCTGGAAATGCGCCTGCACCGCCTGACCGGGCTGGAGCAGGACCGCCTGACCGACGAGTACAAGCAGCTGCTGGAAGTGATCGCCGGGCTGATCCACATCCTGGAAGATCCCGATCGCCTGCTGCAGGTCATCCGCGAGGAGCTGGTCAGCGTCAAGGCCGAGTTCGGCGACGAACGTCGCACCGAAATCCGCCACAGCGAAGAAGACCTGGACATCCTGGACCTGATCGCGCCGGAGGACGTGGTGGTCACCGTGTCCCACGCCGGCTACGTGAAGCGCCAGCCGGTCAGCGTGTACCGCGCGCAGCGACGCGGCGGCCGTGGCCGCAGTGCGGCGGCGACCAAGGAAGAGGATTTCATCGAACAGCTGTGGCTGGTCAACACGCACGATACGCTGCTGACCTTCACCAGTTCGGGCAAGGTGTTCTGGCTGCCGGTCTACCAGCTGCCGGAAGCGGGTTCCAACGCCCGTGGCCGTCCGATCATCAACTGGATTCCGCTGGAACCGGGCGAACGCGTGCAGGCCGTGCTGCCGGTGCGCGAGTACGCCGATGGCCAGTTCGTGTTCTTCGCCACGAAGAACGGTACGGTCAAGAAGACCCCGCTGGGCGAGTTCGCGTTCCGTCTGGCCCGCGGCAAGATCGCGATCAACCTCGATGAGGGCGATGCCCTGGTCGGCGTCGGCCTGACCGACGGCCAGCGGGACATCCTGCTGTTCGCCTCCAACGGCAAGACCGTGCGCTTCGGCGAGGACAAAGTCCGCTCGATGGGCCGTACCGCCACCGGCGTGCGTGGCATCAAGATGCCGGCCGGCGAGGAAGTGGTCAGCCTGATCGTGGCCGAAAGTGCCGGTGGCATCGAGGACGAGAACGAGGACGACAACGGTATCGAGGAAGCGGTCGCCAATGGCGATGCGGTGATCGACGGTGCCGACGACGCCAACCTGCAGTACATCCTCACCGCCACCGAGAATGGTTACGGCAAGCGCACCCCGCTGCCGGACTACCCGCGCAAGGGCCGCGGCACCCAGGGCGTGATCGGCATCCAGACCACCGAGCGCAACGGCAAGCTGGTCGCCGCGGTGCTGATGGGCTCGAATGACGAAGTCCTGCTGATCTCCGATGGCGGCACCCTGGTGCGTACGCGTGGCTCGGAAATCAGCCGCGTGGGCCGCAACACCCAGGGCGTCACCCTGATCCGCCTGTCCAAGGACGAGAAGCTGCAGGCGGTTGAGCGCTTGGATGCCTCGATCGATGAGGACGAGGACGAGGTGGCCGCGGTCGCCCCGGCCATGGGCGAAGGCGCCCCAGCCGCCACCGGCAGCGAGGATGCCGCGCAGGAGTGATCCTGCCGCAGTGAGAGGTACCCGACGACGCCGGCCCTGTGCCGGCGTCGTCGTATGCGGGAGCATGGAATACGCACGCGCTTCACGGCGGCGGTGGGATAAGGGCAGCATGCTGCTCCCGGAGATCGCCGATGTCCGCCACGCCGCAGTCTACGCCGGCGCCTGTGCGCCGCCACCCCTTGGTCACGGTCCTGTCGCTGCTGCTGGTCATCCTCGGCCTGGTGATCGGCGGGCTGGGCGCATGGCTGCTGCAGCTCGGTGGCTCGGCCTATTACCTCATCGCCGGTTGTGGCCTGCTGGCCAGCGGCGTTCTGCTGTGGCTCAACCGTCGCAGCGGTGCGCTGCTGTACGCGCTGGTGTTCGTCGGCACGCTGCTGTGGACGGGGTGGGAATCGGGCAGCGATTACTGGCGCTGGGTGCCACGCCTGGGGCTGGTCACCGCGCTGGGCATCGTTCTGGCGCTGCTGACGCCGACCTTGCGCGCGCCGCTGTCCAAACGGCTGTCGCGCAGCATCGCCGCCGTGTTGCTGCTGGTGTTCGTTGGCGCGTTTGCCCTGGCGTTCAGTCCGCACGGCAGCGTGGACGGCCGTGCTCCGTTCCCGGAAGCAGCGTTCAGCGCAGGCCTGGAGCCGACCCGAGACACCACCGGCCTGCAGCCGGCCGACCAGCCCGCCGAGGGTGACTGGCCCGCCTGGGGCCGCAGCAATGCGGCCACCCGCTTCTCGCCGCTGCAGCAGATCACGCCCGCCAACGTAGCCACCCTGCAACTGGCCTGGCAGTTCCGCACCGGTGACCTGCCGCAGAAGCGCTGGGGTGCCGAGACCACGCCGTTGAAGATCGGCGACCGGCTGTACCTGTGCACGGCGCGCAACCGCCTGATCGCCCTCGATGCCAGCACCGGCAAGGCGCTGTGGCGGTTCGATCCAAAGGTGAAGGACGCCTCCATTCCGTACACCGCCGCCTGCCGTGGGGTGTCCTACTACGAGCAGCCCGCCGTGCCGGTGTTCGCCGATGCAGCATTGGCGGATGTGGCTGCCGATCTCGCCTTGCCCCTGCCACCTCCCAGCGTTCGACCGGGCGCGGCGGCGGGCGCGCGGCCTCCCTGCTGGGCGCGCGTCATCGAAGGCACGCTGGACGGACGCATCATCGCAGTGGATGCCGACAGCGGTCGGCCGTGCGTCAATTTCGGCAACAATGGCCAGATCGACATCACCCTCGACATGGGCGAGGTGCCGCCGGGCTATGTCTCGATCACCTCGCCGCCGGCCATCGTGCGCGGCGTGATCGTCACCGGCCACCAGGTGCTGGACGGGCAGCGCCGTGATGCGCCGTCCGGCGTGATCCAGGCCTATGACGCGATCACCGGCAAGCTGCGCTGGGCATGGGACATGGAGCGGCCCGAGCGCACCGGTCCGCCACCCCGCGAGCAGGTCTATACCCGGGGTACGCCGAACATGTGGACCACCGCCACCGGCGATGAGCAACTGGGCCTGGTCTACCTGCCGCTGGGCAATGCTGCCGGCGACTACTGGAGCGGCTCGCGCAGCGAGCAGCAGAACCGCTATGCCACCTCGCTGGTGGCACTCGACGTGACCACCGGCAAGCCGGTCTGGCATTTCCAGGCCGTACGCAAGGATGTCTGGGACTACGACCTCGGTTCGCAGGCCAGCCTGATCGATTTTCCGACCGCAGCCGGCAAGGTGCCGGCGATCCTGCTGCCGACCAAGCAGGGTGACGTGTACATCCTCGACCGGCGCAACGGCCGGCTGCTGACACCCGCGGAAGAGCGCAGGGTTCCGCAGGGCGGCGTGGAGCCGGAGCAGCGCTCGCCGACGCAGTTGTTCTCGCTCTATCACACCCTGCGGCGCGAGCAGCCGCTGACCGAGCGTGACATGTGGGGCATCACGCCGATCGACCAGCTGGTCTGCCGCATCCAGTTCCGCAGGGCGCACTACCAGGGCTTCTACACGCCGCCCACCAGTGATCGCCATTCCATCGAGTATCCCGGTTACAACGGCGGCTCGGACTGGGGTGGCGTGGCCATCGATACCCGCCGGGGCGTGATCGTGGCCAACTACAACGACATGCCCAACTACAACCGGCTGGTACCGCGTGCCGAGGCCGACCGGCGGGGATGGCTGCCGCGTGAGCAGATCCGCGCCGACCGCGGTGCTGGCGAAGGGGCAGGCGACCCACAGGTGGGTACGCCGTATGCCATCGACGTCAATGCTGGATGGCGGCTGCCATTGACCGGCCTGTCGTGCAAACAGCCGCCGTATGGCGGCATCCGCGCGATCGATCTGCGCACGGGCACGCTGCTGTGGGATCGGCCATTTGGCAGTGCGCGCGGCAACGGCCCGTTCGGCATCCGCTCCGGCCTGCCGATCGAGATCGGAACGCCCAACAATGGCGGTGCGGTGATCACTGCAAGCGGTCTGGTATTCATCGCCGCCGCGACCGACGATCTGCTGCGCTCGATCGATCTGAAGACGGGCCGGGAACTGTGGCATGCCAAGCTGCCTGCCGGAGGCCAGGCCACCCCGATGATCTACGAGCAGGGGGGGCGCCAGTACGTGGTGATCGTCGCAGCAGGCCATCACTTCATGGAGACCCGGCCCGGCGATTACGTGATGGCGTTTGCCCTGCCCGAACATTGAGCATCGTTTGCGGCGGGGCCTGTCCGCCGATTCCCGGAAGCGGCCATTTCCCACCCGATGACGTGGTGTCCACCGATGCAGTATCGGTGTGCCGGCGGGCACGCTGTTGCGCATGCCCAGCCTGTCGAACCCTGTCAGTCGCGAGCCCATCATGGGCAATGTCCATCTGCTCACCTTGACCTGCTGCAATCAGCAGCGCCTGTTCGAGAACGCGGCGCATGTGGATGTCGCGATGCAGCTGTTGGCCGCCATGGACCGCGAGGGGCTGACCACCTCGCTGGCCTGGCTTGTCATGCCCGACCATGTGCGATGGCTGGCGCAGCTGCGTGGCTATCCACCCGGATACTGCGTGCAGCGCTTCAAGGCGCGCAGCAGCTTCCTGATCAACCGCCATCGTGGCCGCAACGGAGCGGTCTGGCAGGCCGGCTATTTCGATCAGGTGATCGACAATGATGCCTCGTTGCCTGTGCGGGCCCGGCAGGTGCTCGCTCACCCGGTCAGTGCGGGGCTGGCCGGGCAGGTGGGCGAGTATCCCCATGGCTGGTGTCGCTGGCCGCTGCAGGACGCCGAGATTGCGCGGTAGCGGCCGTCTGCCGCGCTACTGCGGCACCCGCACCATCTTCGTCATCAAGTGTTCGACCACACCCGCGGGGTCGGCTGTGCGGCCCACATGCGTGCTGGACATCTGCACGATCGAGCTGCGTTTGGCAGTGAGGAAATGGAAGCGCGCGCGCGCCGGAAGCTGCGCGATGGGGCCAGCTGTGGCATCGCCGCGGCAGATGGCCACGATGGCATCCAGCCACGGTTGCAGCGCCTGCTGGTCCAGCGTCGGGGCGAACGCCTGCAGGCGTGCCGGGTCGATCTCGATGGCCGCCTCCAGATGACGCGCGCCCGGACAGGACACGATCACCCCGACGTTGATGAATTCCTCGCGCTCCACCCGCGGTACAACGCGGATGACCGCATAGTCATACGTGTGCAGCGTGGGCACGGATGGCCTCCTGCACGAACACCGCACGCACCTTCAGGCGATGCTTGAGATAGTCGATGTAGCCCTGGCGGTAGGCCTGCGGGCTGTCGAACGCGGGCTCATTGACCAGCCAGCTGTCCGGCACGAGGCCGACGATCCGCTCGATCTCGGCATCGGTCAGGCGAGCCGCCAGCTCGGCATCCACCTCGGCAATGCGGGTGGCGAACGACAGCAGCACGTGGTCGCGGATCAGCACGAACGGCCTTTCGCAGGCATCGCCGGCGTTGGCCCAGTCGTGGTGGAAATACATCGCTGCACCGTGGTCGATCAGGTACAGCTGGCGGTGCCACACCATCAGGTTCGGGTTGCGTGTGGTGCGATCGACATTGCTGGTGAACGCATCGAACCAGACGATGCGCGACGCCAGGTCTGCGTCCACCGGCATCGCCGCAGGGTCGTAGTTGATCGCGCCGGGCAGGTAATCCAGGCCCAGGTTCAGACCTTCGCTGGCCCGTATCAGTTCCTGGATCTCCGGATCCGGTTCGGTACGCGCGAACTCGCTGTCCAGTTCGACGAACAGCAGTTCGGGAATCGGCAGGCCCAGGGTACGGGCCATTTCACCTGCGATCAGTTCGGCGATCAGGGCCTTGGGACCCTGGCCCGCACCCCGGAACTTGAGTACGGCCATGCCGTCGTCGTCGGTCTCGACCACGGCCGGCAGGGAGCCGCCCTCCCGCAGGGGCGTAATGTAACGAAGAGCATTCACGGTGCGCATGCACGCATTCTAGCGTGGCGCGCGGTGCTGCATCGGATGCGTCCCAGCGCACGCGCTGCGCCTGCCGACGCAACGCAGGCAATGCTGAATGCACGCTGCGCAATGTGCCGCGTTTCACACGATCCTCCGGACGGCGCGGGCAACATCCTGTCCATGGCGTTCGCGGAAACGCCGCGCGGATCCTGCTCCACAATGTCTCCACCAGATGCGGAGGTACAGGGATGAGCGACCAACTGAATGCGGCACTGCCGCCTCTGGATGATGCCAAGGCCGAAGAAATGATCGGCAAGGTAGTGCTGGTGGGCGTGACCCGTTACGGCGGTGACGGGCAGGTTCAAGGGCTGGAGCAGTATGCCGGCACGGTGCTGCGCATCAGCGCGTTCGAAGGCGTGGTGCTTGCCGACGAGAACGATGGCCACGAGCGCTACCTGCCGCCCATGCTCGACCAGTACCTGCCAGCCCAGCCGGGCGAGTACTGCATGCGTTCCACCGGGATGATCGTCGTGGACCCGGACTATCTGGCCACCTGGGACCTGCACGCCCGGCAGTAGTGGCCCGGCTTGCGCTTTGCCTTATCCGGTGACTAGCCCATCCGGCCCATTGAACGCGGGCCGGGCGGTGCTAGATTCGGCGCATGCCCGCTTCGCGGGCAGCCCAACACTACCAGGGGATAAGGATGCTCATCCGTCGTACCTCTCTGGCGGCTGCCATTGCCGTCGTCACCGTCACCCTGTTGTCGGCAGGCCCGGCATGGGCCGACTATGCCAGACCGCCGGAGCATCTGCTGAAGGTGCTGAAGGCACCGCCGCCGCCGACGCCGAACGTGGACCCCAGTGGCCAGCGTCTGTTGCTGACCACCGCGCAGACCTATCCGTCGATCAGCCGGGTGGCGCAGCCCTACCTGAAGCTGGCCGGCGTGCGCCTGGAGCCGAAGAACCGCAGCCGTCATGACACGCCCGGAGGCTATGGCATACCGGCCTGCGTGGCCGACTTCACCCTGGTCGAGATCGGCAGCGGCAAGGAGACCAAGGTCAACCTGCCGCAGGGATGTGCCGGTGGCGCGCTGTGGTCGGCCGACGGCAGCCACTTCGCGTTCCAGAACGCGGTCGAGACCAGCGTGCAGCTGTGGGTGGGCGATGCCGCCACCGGTCAGGTCAAGCAGGTACCGAACGTCCAGCTGAGCCCGATTTTCGGCAGCACCGTGCAGTGGCTGGGTGGCAGCCAGACACTGCTGGTGAAGCTGGTACCGGCCAACCAGGGGCCGGCGCCGTCCGATGGCGGCGTGCCGACCGGACCTGATGCACAGGAGTCGCTGGGCAGCAGTGGCGAGAGCAGCACCTACGAGGCACGCGACACGCTGACCAGCGTGCATGATGAAGCGTTGTTCGCCTACTACGGGGCCTCGCAGCTGGCGGTGGTGGATACCGCAGCAGGCAGCGTGCGACCGGTCGGCCAGCCAGCCATCTACAACGATGTCAGCGCGGCGCCCGACGGCGTGCATGTGCTGACCGAGTCCATCAAGCCACCGTTCTCGCATGCGGTCACCTACCAGCGTTTCGCCAACGACGTCGCGGTACTGGATGTCAGCAGTGGGCGCACGACCACCATCGCCCGCCTGCCGTTGGCCGACCGCGTGCCGGTGCACGGCGTGCCGGAGGGGCCGCGCGGTTTCGACTGGCGCTCCACCGATCCGGCGACGCTGGTGTATGCCGAAGCACTCGACAAGGGCGACTGGAAAGTGAGCGTGCCGCACCGTGACCGTGTGCTGATGCTCAAGGCGCCGTTCACCGGCAAGCCGGTGGAGATCGCACGTACCGCGCAGCGTTTCGAGGGGATTGCCTGGACGGCGGACCCGGCCGTGTCGTTCCAGTTCGAGAATGACGAGAACCGGCACTGGGTGCAGACCCGCATCGTCGATGTGGACAAGCCCCGGCAGGAGGGCCGCCTGTTGTGGGACATGTCCAGCGACGAGCTGTACGGCGATCCGGGCAACCTGGTGTTCAAGCGCCTGCCCAATGGTGCACCGGTGGTGCGGCAGGAAGGGACGTACGTGTTCCTGCGCGGGCAGGGCGCTTCGCCGCAGGGAGACCGCCCCTTCCTGGACCGTCTGGACCTGGCCACACTGAAGAGTGAGCGCCTGTTCCGCAGCGATGCCGATGCCTACGAGCAGTTCCTGGGCTTCAGCAATACGCCCGGCCGCTACCTGACCTGGCACCAGTCGGTGATCGATCCGCCGAACGCCTTCCTGCGTCAGCAGGGCGATGCCGTGGCGGACGCCGCGCAGGGCGAGGCGCAGTACACCTCCACTGCGACGGCGCTGACGAAGCTGGTCGACCCCACGCCTGAAGTGCGGCAGATCAAGAAGCAGCTGGTGACCTACAAGCGTGCCGACGGCGTGGACCTGTCGTTCACCCTGTACACGCCCCCCGGCTACCGGGAAGGCCAGCGCGTCCCGGCCATCCTCTATGCCTATCCGGCAGACTTCGCCAATGCCGCGCAGGCCGGGCAGGTCTCCGGTTCGCAGCAGACGTTCACCCGCCTGCAGCCGTACCGCCTGATGCTGCTGGCCGGCTACGCGATCATCGACAATGCGTCGTTCCCGATTGTCGGTGATCCCAGGAACGCCTACGACACCTACCTGGAGCAGCTGGAAGCCGACGCCAAGGCGGCCGTGGACAAGGCCGTCGACATGGGCGTGGTGGATCGCAACCGGATCGGCGTGACCGGCCACAGCCACGGCGGCCTGATGACCGCGAACCTGATCGCGCATACCAACCTGTTCAAGGCGGGCGTGGCGACCAGCGGCTCCTACAACAAGACCTTCACTCCGTTCGGATTCCAGAACGAGCGGCGTTCGGTCTGGCAGGCACAGGATGTCTACCTGAAGGCATCGCCGTTCTTCTACGCCGACAAGATCAAGCTGCCGCTGCTGCTGGTGCATGGCGAGGACGATGCCAATCCCGGTACCGAGCCGTTCCAGTCGCGCAAGCTGTACCAGGCGATCCGTGGCAACGGCGGCACCACCCGCCTGGTGATGCTGCCGAACGAGCCGCACTGGTATACGGCGCTGGAGTCGAACGAGCAGCTGGTGGCGGAGATGCTCAACTGGTTCGACACCTACGTGAAGAACGCCAAGTGAGGAATGGAAAGGCCGCCTTCGGGCGGCCTTCCTGCATCCTGTGGAGCCGAGCCTTGATCGGCTGCTGTTGGACAGCGCTGGGGAAGTCGCATGAAGGCATGGATGTTGGCGCTCGCTCTGCTGTTGGTTTCTCCTGTGGCCATGGCGGTCCAGCGGCCGATGAGCGTGCACGTTACGTACGAGTGGTCTGGCTGGGGTTCCGTATCTGAGCGCTGGGTCATCCGGCGCGATGCCTACGGCGTGACCACCCGTGCACAGGTGGTTGACGCGCCCGACGTCCAACCGCGCGTGCCGGAGCTGCTGCCGTTCGGCGCGATGTCAGCGTTCGAGGCTGCGCTGCAGGCAGCGCCGTTGACCCGGGACGCCACGGTGGATCTGATCGCTTCGCGGCTGGACCGGTCCACCATGCTGAAGCTGGATCCACAGCTGCGCAGCACGCCGCCGGCCAGATGCTCGTTCGCGCAGCAGCAGGCCTGGGCACGCCGGGCGCTGGCCGGGCGAGGCCTGCAGGCGCGCGTTGCAGAGCATTTCCACGGCCTCTGGACCGATGACCATCCCATCATGACCGTGGTCGTAACCCGTCCGGGCCGCCCGGATACCGTGCTGGTGTCCACCTCCCAGTACACGATGATGCTGCCATGGAAGCGCCTGTCATCGACGAACTTCGACCGGCAGGTTCTGGCAGGCGCGCAGGAAGAGTGGCGTCCGGCGTTGAGCGATGCACTGATGGCGCTGCTGCCTGCGGGCGAACCCAGCCGCGAACGCTTCAGGATCACCTGGTTGCAGAACAGATTGCGAGGCGACATTGCCCAGGAGGCGCTGCGTTGTGGAGCGCTGCGCAGGGAAACCGCAGAGTGATCATCCGCGGATGCTCTGCGATCAACCGTGCAGACTCGACAGCGACAGGTCCATCGCGGTGCGGCCGGACTGCAGCCCCAGCAGGGAAGTTGTCCGTGGAGCGCGCTGCCTGAGCATCCGCCCTCACGCCAGCGGCAGGCGGTCCTGCGCGCGCGAAAGGCGATCATGCAGGTCGCGCACATGCTCGGCCTTGGCATGTACCCGGGTGGTGTCGCCGAAGCTGCGCAGATAGGCGCAGGCGGCGAAGCCGTCACTCCTGCTTTCATACTCCGCAATCCAGGCCAGCCGATCCGGATTGTCGGCCTGCTCGGCTGACCACGCGGCCGCTGGCGGGCGGATGCGGTGCTTCAGGCCGACACGCCACGGTTTCGGTGTCAGCCGGGCCCGGAAGCAGTGCTGCAGCCGGCACATGCGTGCGTACAGCGTGTCGGTGCCCAGTGCGTTGAAGAACGCCTGCAGCGCTTCGTCGCCGGGCGAGAACGTGGCATGCATGGCCAGTATCCGCAGCCCGGCCGGCGTCCGGTACGCGCGCAGATGCCAGTCCGGGTGCTGTCTGCTGAAGTCCGCAACCCGCTGCAGGGCCACGCCCTCGGCGCCACCGGCGGCGGCCAGGCGACGCCTGCGTTGCATCAGCATCACGGTATTCACCAGAGCCACGGCTGCCACGCCCAGCACCAGCCCCACCAGCCAGTGCCAGAGCAGGGTGCCGATGATGGCGACGGTGGGCAGCAGGGTTGCCGCGATGACGACGGGCATCACGCACCCTGCCGCTGGTTGCGGATGGTCAATGTCGGCGAACAGTACGTCCGGGGTGTTCAGGCACAGCGCACCGTAGCTGTTGCGGGTGATCACAACACCGCCATCGCGCTGCACGATCTGCTCGCGGATCGGCACGCCTTCCACGCCGTAGTTGCTGCGGACCTCGCGGCGCGGCAGTGCCTGACCGGCGAGGATGGCATTGAGCGCTTCGTTGGCCCGGCGTTCGGCGTGGCCCTGAGCGTCGGCAGGGCTTGTGTCGGACCATCCGAAGCGGCGCACGACCACCGGCCGGCCGCGGAAACGGGCCTGCAGGCGGGCTTCGGCCCAGTACGCGGGAACGATCATCATCGTGCGGTGCGCCATCATCCATGGCAGATGCCGAGGTGAGTCTGGCACAGTGGCGTAACGGCCGCACCCGCCTGCTGCGACGAGGCGGGCGCAGTGATAGATTGCGTGCCTGGCATTGTCTCCAGCAAGGACGGATCGATGTTGGTTTCCCTGCGTGGCCTGCTTGCCCTGGCGCTGGCCGGGACGGCCGGCGTGGCCCATGGTGCAGCGCCCGGGCCCGAGATCCTGATATCCGACGCCAGCCGCTTCTATGCCGTTTACGACACAACCGATGGCCAGCCCAGCGTGGCCCAGTTGGCGCAGTACCTGGCCGAAGGAACGCCCAGCCTGGGCGAGTTCGCGAGCCGGCGACGGGTCACCGCCGAGCGCATCGCCGACGCCATGCGTCGTGACCCGGCGATGTATGCCAATGGCAGGACCTGTCTCGATGAACTGCCTGCGGTACGCCAGCGGCTGGTGCAGGTGTTCGCCAATCTGCAGGCGATCTATCCGCAGGCGAGGTTTCCACCGGTCGCGATCATGGTCGGTCGCGGCCGCCCGGTCGGCCTGACCTATCCGGGGGGCGTGCTGATCGGGCTGGAAGCTCTTTGCGCGGCTGACTTCATGAACCCCAATGTGCAGGACCGCTTCGTGCACGTGATCGCGCACGAGTACGTGCACATCCAGCAGACCGGTGCGATCGATTTCGAGCAGGGCGATCCGCGCGCGACGGTGCTGCGCCTGTCACTGGCCGAAGGCGTGGCCGAGTTCATCACCGAACTGGTTTCCGGCAACGTCGGCAACGGACGCCACGCGGCATGGACCCGGGGCAGGGAAGTGCACATCGAGAGTGCATTCGCGCTGGACCTGGACAGTACCGATCTGTCGCCCTGGCTGTACAACTACACGCCCGGCTCCGACGCCCCCTACGATCTGGGCTACTGGGTGGGCTACCGCATCGCCAAGGCGTACTACCTGCAGGCCAGGGACAAGCGCGAAGCGGTGCGCGCCCTGATCGAACAGGACGATCCGAAGGCGATCCTGGCGGCCAGTGGCTGGACGCCGGGCATGTGGATGCCGGCGAAGGTGACTGGCGTGGCCGCACGCGCTGCGGCACGCTGAGTGCGGAACAGAACGCTACGGGAGATCGGCATGCGCATTCCTGCTTTGACGGCCGGCGCCATCGCGCTGGCATGGGCGATGACCGGCGGCGTGAAAGCGGCCGAGGCACCCGCCATCAACCCGCTGCTGACACGGCCAGTGGAGCAGCTGCGGTCGGACGAAGTCCGTTTCATGCAGCAGCGTCTGGCGGATTGGCCACAGCTGCAGCGCTATCGTGACGCCAACGCCGCCCTGCCTGCGGCCCGGCCCGGACAGCCACGCGTGGTGTTCTACGGCGACTCGATCACCGAAGGCTGGGGGGCTGAGGGCAGTGCCGCCTTCTTCCCCGGCAAGGGGTATCTCAATCGTGGCATCGGTGGCCAGACCACGGCGCAGATGCTGGTTCGCTTCCCGCAGGATGTGCTTGCGCTGCATCCCCAGGTGGTGGTGATCCTGGCCGGCACCAACGATATCGCCGGCAATACCGGCCAGGCCACGCAGGCGATGATCGAGGACAACGTGCAGGCGATGGTGGCACTGGCGAAAGCGCAGGGCATCAGCGTGGTGCTGGCCTCGGTGCTGCCGGTCAGCGAGTACCCCTGGATGCCTGGTATCCACCCCGCCGCGAAGGTGCGCGCCTTGAACCACGCACTGAAACGCCATGCCGACGAACAACAGCTGGTCTACCTGGATTACCACACGCCGTTGGCCAACGCGCAGGGCGGTCTGGATGCCGACCTGGCCGGCGACGGCGTGCATCCCACCACGAAAGGCTACGCGGTGATGGCACCGCTGGCCGAGGCTGCGATCAACCAGGCGCTGGCGAGGCGCGCCGCCGAGTGATGGTCGGCGGGAACATGCCGCAGGTCGGGATGTGCTGGCGGGAGCTCAGTCGTCGTCGCGCTTCAGCGCGGCGTCGGCAGCCAGCAGCGCTTCGGCGGCGGCGCTGAGTGCGGGCGAGGGCGGCAACGGCGAACCGATGGCGTCCATCATCTGCTGCATGCCCACGAACGCGCGCGCGCGGCGATCATAGATGCCGGTGACCAGCAGGGCGCGCGTGGCGATCTTCTGGCCCTCGCCGACCAGCACGCGCTGCTCCATGATCACGCGCGTGCCGACCCAGCCGGCCAGGCGTGTTTCCAGGGTGAAGCGCTGGAATGGCCGGAGCTCGCGGCGGAACTGGATGGTGCCGGCGCCGACGATCGGCGCCCATTTCTCGCGCAGCGCCACCTTGCCCAGGCCCATGCGCAGGATCAGGTCCAACCGTCCCAGATCGAAGATGTTCCAGTAGCGGCCGTTGGTCATGTGCAGGTTGCTGTCCAGGTCGTTGGGCAGCACCCGGAACTGCAGCCGCGAGACGCCGAAAGGCGCCTCCAGCCTGGGCCGGAACAGACTGCACAGCAGCAGATGGAGCAGGCGGAACCAGAGATTCATGATTATTACGAGTGTTATAGAATCGAAGGTACGCTAGTCTATGACGACTGTCTTAGCAAGGCGCAGCCATGAGTCCGCGAACGTCCGACGCTCCCCAGCGCGTGATCGATGCCGCCGCGCAGATGCTTGCTCGGGTCGGGCTGAACGCAACCAGCATCCGTGAAGTGACCAAGCTGGCCGACGCGCCGCTGGGCTCCACCTACCATCACTTTCCCGGCGGCAAGCAGGAACTGCTGGCGCGCGCCACGCTTATGGCCGGCGACAAGGTGGAAGCGCTGCTGGTGGAACTGCTGAAGGGCGGCGCAGTGCAGGGCCTGCAGCAGTTCCTGGCGATGTGGCGCGAGCGCCTGCTGCGCTCCGGGTTCCGTGCCGGTTGCCCGGTGCTGGCCGCTGCCGTTGAGGAGCCGATGGACGCAGTGCCGAGCCAGCCCCGCGCGGCAGCTGCCGAGGTGTTCGTGCGCTGGCACGATCATCTCGCCACGGCGCTCGTCGCCGAAGGACATGCGCCAGCCGCTGCGGGGGAGCTGGCCAGCCTGGTGATTGCCAGCGTGGAAGGCGCGGTGGCGATGTGCCGCGCGCTGCAGGATATTGCTCCGTTTGACCAGGTGGCCGCGCAGCTGCTCAGGGCTGTCGCGCCACCTGCACGCTAGAATCAACGCGAACGCGCTGCTGCGTGCCCGGCAAGGACGTCCCCATGTTGCACCACCTCTCCCTCGGCGTCCGTGACCTCGATGCCGCAGGCCGCTTTTACGATGCCGCACTTGCCACGCTTGGGTTTCGCCGGGTCTTCGAGGACGAGACCGCGATCGGTTATGGGGTGGTCGATGATGAGGACACGCTGTGCCTGAAGCTGCGTGATGACGCCGCGGCGCCGGGTCCCGGTTTCCACGTAGCGTTTGCCGCCCACTCGGCAGCGGCCGTGGATGCCTTCCACGCAGCCGCCATGGCCAACGGCGGCGCTGACAACGGTGCGCCCGGCCTGCGCCCCGATTACGGTGACTTCTACTACGCGGCGTTCGTGGTCGACCCCGATGGCCATCGTATCGAAGCGGTGACCAAGGCGCGGCCTGAGTGATGCAGCCAGGCGTTTCGGCGCCCGCGCGCTGACAAGCACAAGCGCACGCGGCAGCTCACGCCAGCGATGGTTCGCACGGCGGGACGCTGCCGGGTACGTCGTCGAAGTGGCTGAATCGACAGTGCCGGATCACACCCGGCACCGCCTGAGGCGATCAATCGAAACGCCAGCGCACGCCCGCATAGATGCCCCGGCCTTCGCCGGGCGTGGAGCGGGCGACATCCTTGCCGGCATCGTCATAGCCCGGGGTCACGGTGGCCGCGTAATGGCGATCACCGAGGTTGCGCACTTCCGCCCACGCCTGCCAGCGACCCGAGGGGGCGTCGTAGCCCATGCGGCTGCCGAAGATCACGTGGCTGTCGGCCCAGTAGCTGTTGGCGTAGTCCACGGCGATCCGCGAGGCGTACTCGGTACTGAGCGCCGCATACAGGCCGGAGGCATGATCGAAACGCAGTTCGCCCTGGTAGGCGTGGCGGGGCAGACCCGGCAGGCGGTTGCGGTCGAACCGGGCGTCGTGTCGATAGCGGAAGTCGCTGAAGGTGTAGGCCTGCCGCAGTGACAGGCGGCCCGGTGCGGCCTGCCACAGGGTGCTGTCCAGACCGGCTTCGATGCCACGGTGCACGGTCGGGCTGGCGTTGTTCTCGGCGATGAACAGGTTGGGTAGCGGTTGCAGCTCGACAGTCAGCAGCTCGTGGTTCACGTGCGCGTAGTAGCCCGTCAGCTCCCAGCGGCCCAGCACGGCATCGCCGCGTGCACCCAGTTCCAGCGTGGTGGCGGTCTGGTTCTGCATCGGTACCGGCGCGCGCTGGCGGCCGCTGGACGGGCCGTTGCCCGGCCCGAAGTACTGGTTGGAACCCCAGATCATCGACCACGGGTGGGGAGCTTCCACCGAGCGGCTGAGGTTGCCGAACCACTGTGTCTGCGCGCTGTGCTGCCAGGTGAAGCCCAGCCGCGGCGCGTAGTCCCAGTGCTGGTTGCGCAGGCGGCCGCCACTGCTCGGCCAGGTTACCTGCACATCGCGGCGGGTGTTGATCAATGCCAGCCCGGTCTGCATGCGCAGGCGCTCGCTCAACGCGAGTGCGTTGCTGACGTGCAGCGTGCTGTCGGTGCCGTGGTGGCGGAAATCGCGCGTGCGCGTGCCGGCGGCGTAGCCGTTGCTGGCCAAGCGCAGCGATTCGCGCACATCGGCGTCCAGATCGTGGGTGACGCGCAGGCCCAGGGTGGTTTCGCTGTCACGCCCGAACAACAGGTGGCGACGGCGGTAGTCCAGCGTGGCATTGAGGTTGGCGTAGTCCAGCTGCTGGCGGTACAGGCTCTCGTTCAAGTCCATCGGATACGTGTGATAGACCACCCCGGCCTGCAGCGAGGCATCGTCATCGATCTGCAGGGTCGTGACATTGCCCACCCAGGTGCTGCCCGGCTGCGGGCGGCGTGCATCGATGGCGAGATTGGCTGGATTGGCCGCGCGCGGATCGTTGCGGACCTGCGCGCGGGTCAGGCGCCCGGGCGTCTCATGGTGGGTCTCGCGGTAGCGTATGAAAAAGCGCGTCTGCAGGTTTGGGGTGATCTGCCAGCCGAGGTTGGCCATCGCGCCCTTGCCGTCGCCGCGGGCATGGCGCTGGTAGCCATCGAACTCGGTATCGGTATAAGCCAGGAAGTAATCGAGATCGCCGTTGACGCCGCCCCAGCTGATGCCGCGTTTCTGGTAGCCACGGCTGCCCGCTTCGTAGTGCAGCTGCACTCCGGCCGAATCGCGGCCGCTGCGGCTGGTGTAGTCGATGGCGCCACCGAGTGCCAGCGCGCCGCGCTCGAAGCCGTTGGCGCCGCGCAGCACCTCCACCCGCGACAGCCACAGCGGTTCCAGCAGTTCGTAGGGCGTGCCGCCGGGGCCGGTCAACGGCAGGCCGTCGATCGATACGGCGATGCCCGAGGCATGTGCGCCCGGGCCGCGATTGATGCCCGAGCCACGGATCGAGACCTTGGTGCCTTCGTTGCCGGGCGACTGGGCGCTGATGCCCGGCTGGAAGGCCAGCACATCGGCGCTGCTGGCCAGTCGGCTGTCGGCCTTGGCCACGTCGATGACGTTGCTGGCGCCGGGCACGCGCTTCAGCGCTTCGCGTGCCTGTGCGCTGGCATCGGCCGCAGTGACCTGCACGGCATCAAGGGTGGTGGCCTGCGGGGCGGCCTGGGCGGTCGAGGCCAAGCCAAAGGAGACGGCCAGGAACAGCAGCGACGGGGTAGGGCGGTACGGCGCGAGCGACATGCGGGAATGCTGTAAACCACGAAAGTGGCGCGCAAGTTAACAGGTCGCGCGCGCTACGTCACCCATCGGCCGCGTATGGCCGCCTTCAGTGTCCCCGTAGAGCCGAGCCCACGCTCGGCCATGCGCGCAGCGCGGGTTTTCTCCAATCGCAACGAAGAGCAGCCGAGCATGGGCTCGGCGCTACAGCAGTGTTTACGGTGAGGGCTTGGCCAGCGCCTTGGCCTTCGCGTACAGCCGATCAGCCGCTTCCTTCTCGCCCAGCGCGGCATGGCATTCGGCCAGACTGTCCCAGGCGTTGGCCGACCGCGGATACAGCTCGGTGTTGAGTGCGAATACCTTCAACGCCCTGCGCGCGCCCAGGCTCTCGCGGATGCCATAGCCATCGCTGTTGATTGCACGTTCCAGTTCGCTACTGGTGATGCGGTGGTCCTCGCGCAACCACGCCCGCATGGCCTGCGCCGCCCCTGCGTCATCGTCCAACGCATAGGCAATCAGGCGTTCGGACAGCGCTGCGTGCGGAAACGCATCCGGTGCGGCGACGGCCATCGTGCTCTCCACCAGGGTGCTCGACCAGACGTTGCGGGCGCTGCCGTTGGTGAAGTACACAAACAGCCAGTAGCCGCTGGACAGGGTGTCTTTGTACGCCAGCCGCGCACGCACGCGGGTGCCACCATCGTGACCGACCTGGGTGTAGCCATCGCTGCGCGTGGTATCCCAGCCGGTGGAGAAGAAATTGCTGCGGCCATCGGTCAGCCTCTGCGGCTGCCAGAGCTTTTCCAGTGTTGCCGTACGCAGCAGCTTGCCGGTGGCCAGCGCCTGCAGGAAGCGGTTCATGTCGCCCACGCTGGTCTGCAGATCGGCATGGCCCCAGCCGTAGTCCGGCCACGGGTCTTCGTTGGCCGGCTGGAGCTGGCCATCCTTGCCGATGTACGGCACGGCCGCGCGCTGGGCTGGCACGCTGGCGACACCCCACGAGGTGCTGGCCATCTTCAACGGCTGCAGGATGCGTTCGCGGGCGATCGCCGGGTAGGGCTTGCCGTAATGCGTTTCCAGCAAGGCGGTCAACACCAGATAGTTGGCCTGCGTGTACTGCACGCGGCTTCCGGCAGCGAACTGCATCGGTGCCGCACCGGCGACCTTCAGCGCAGCTGCCAGATCCGGTGCCATGCCGGGATAGCCCTTGCTCACCCAGCGGTTGTCCAGCCGCTCGTAGTACTCGGCGATACCGGAGCTGTGGTTGAGGAAATCGCGCACACGGATCGCCTGCCATGCCGAGGGGAGTTCCGGCACATAGCGGCTGGCGGGTGCATCCAGGTCCACCTTGCCCTCATCGACCAGCTGCATCACCAGCACGCTGGTGAACAGCTTGGCCATCGACTGCGCGGCGAAGATGGAATCGACGGCGGCCGGTGCGTGGGTGGCCGGATCACGCTCGCCGCTGGCTCCCTGGTAGAGGATCGTGCCGTTGCGCGCGACCAGCACCGCCTGGCCGGCGATGCCGTAGCGCTCGCGGTTGGCCTGCAACTGCGCATCCAGCCGGGTCGGAAGATCATCGGGGACATCGCGCGCCAGAGCAGGCAGGGCAACGGTCACGGCACAGAAGAGCGCGGCAAGGGCGCGGTACATCGCGATGATCCGTCAGTGGCGATGGCGCATCTTGGTCAGCAGCAGGGGCGGGGTCAAGCGCATGGCGCCGGGCTATGCCCGGCGTCGCAGGTACCGCCACCGGTAGCACCGGGCCATGCCCGGCGACACCTGGGTCACGATCAGCCCAGAATTCCCGGCAGATCCAGTCCCTTTTCCTTCGCGCACTCGATCGCGATCTCATAGCCGGCATCGGCGTGGCGCATCACGCCGGTGGCCGGGTCGTTCCACAGCACACGACCGATGCGCTTGGCGGCCGCCTCGGTGCCATCGCAGACGATGACCATGCCGGCGTGCTGCGAGAAGCCCATGCCCACGCCACCGCCGTGGTGCAGCGACACCCAGGTCGCACCGCTGGCGGTGTTGAGCAGCGCGTTCAGCAGCGGCCAGTCGGAGACGGCGTCGGAGCCGTCGGCCATGGCTTCGGTTTCGCGGTTCGGCGAAGCGACGCTGCCGCTGTCCAGGTGGTCGCGGCCGATCACCACCGGCGCCTTCAGCTCACCGTTGGCGACCATTTCGTTGAAGGCCAGCCCCAGCCGATCACGGTCACCCAGGCCCACCCAGCAGATGCGCGCCGGCAGGCCCTGGAACTTGATCTTCTCGGCGGCCATGTCCAGCCAGCGGTGCAGGTGCGGGTTGTCCGGAATCAGCTCCTTCACCTTGGCGTCGGTCTTTGCGATGTCTTCCGGATCACCACTCAACGCGGCCCAGCGGAACGGGCCGATGCCGCGGCAGAACAGCGGACGGATGTAGGCCGGGACGAAGCCGGGGAAGTCGAAGGCATTGGCCACGCCTTCTTCCAGCGCCATCTGCCGCAGGTTGTTGCCGTAATCGACGGTCGGCACGCCCAGCGCGTGGAAGCCGAGCATGGCGCGGATGTGGTTGGCCATCGAGGCACGCGCGGCCTTTTCCACTTCCTTCGGCGCGGAAACCCGCTTCTCGTCCCACTGTTCGACGGTCCAGCCCTGCGGCAGGTAGCCGTTCACCGGATCGTGCGCGGAGGTCTGGTCGGTCAGCAGGTCCGGCTTCACGCCGCGCTTGAGCAGTTCGGCCAGCACGTCGGTCACATTGCCCAGCAGGCCTACCGACTTCGGCGTGCCGGCCTTGCACGATTCGTCGATCAGGCGCAGTGCTTCGTCCAGGTTGTCGGTCCAGGTATCCAGGTAGCCGGTACGCAGGCGCATGTCGATGCTGCTCTTGCGGCACTCAACGGCGAGGCAGGAAGCACCGGCCATCACTGCGGCCAGCGGCTGCGCGCCACCCATCCCGCCCAGGCCGCCGGTGAACAACCACTTGCCAGTGAGGTCGCCACCGAAGTGCTGGCGGCCCATTTCCACGAAGGTCTCGTAGGTGCCCTGCACGATGCCCTGGGCGCCGATGTAGATCCAGCTGCCGGCGGTCATCTGGCCGTACATGGCCAGGCCCTTCTTATCCAGCTCGTTGAAGTGGTCCCAGTTGGCCCAGCGTGGCACCAGGTTGGAGTTGGCGATCAGCACGCGCGGCGCATCGGCATGCGTGCGGAACACGCCCACCGGCTTGCCCGACTGCACCAGCAGGGTCTGGTCATCGTCCAGGCGCTTGAGCGTTTCGACGATGGCATCGAAGCTTTCCCAGTCGCGCGCGGCGCGGCCGATGCCGCCGTACACCACCAGTTCCTGCGGCCGCTCGGCCACGTCCGGATGCAGGTTGTTCATCAGCATGCGCAGCGGTGCTTCGGTCAGCCAGCTCTTGGCGTTGAGCGTGGTGCCGGTCGGTGCGGCAAGGGTGCGGGACGGGTCGTTGCGGGTCATGCGGCGCTCCGGTTCGTAGCAAATTCAAGGCAGGCATTGAGCACCTGCGCCAGGGTGTGGCGCAGCGGTGCGGCGTGGTCGGGGTCGAGCGGGGTGGGCCAGCTGTGCTCGTCCACCTGGTCCGGCAGGGGTTCGTGCATGTAGCCGCGGCAGGCCAGCTCCATCTGCAGGCTGTGCACGCCGCCGGTCACGTTGCTGTAGTGACGGGTGATCCAGCCGCCCTTGAAGCGGCCGTTGCGTACCTGGCTCATGCCGCTGATCTTCAGCAGGTTCTCCACCACATCGCTCAGTGCGTTGTCGCAGGAGGTATCCGGTGCGCCGGACGGACCGGCGGTGCCGAGATTGAACTGCGGCAGTTCACCGTCGAACAGGTGCGGAATGTGCGAGCGGATCGAGTGCGCGTCATACACCACCACCGTGCCGTGACGGGCGCGCAGCCGCGCGATCTGCGCGGCCAGCGCGTCGTGGTAAGGCGCGAAATAGGTGTCCCGACGGCGCGCGATCTCCGCTTCGTCCGGCTCGCGCCCGGCGTGGTACAGCGGCTGGTTGTCGAAGGTGGTCAACGGGCACAGGCCGGTGGTGTTCTGGCCCGGGTACAGCGATACCCCGCTGGGATCGCGGTTGAGATCGATCACCGAACGCGAGATCGCCGACCGCACGGTGGTGGCGCCCATGCCGCGTGCGAAGTCGTACAGTTCGTGCACCCACCAGTCGGCGTCGCGACGCGCCAGCCACGGCGAGTGATAGTCGCCGATCAGGTCGTGCGGCAGTTCGCTGCCGGTATGCGGGAAGCTGACGATCAGCGGGGCATCGCCCTCGTGCACCGTCAGCCAGTCGGGGTGGGCATTCATGCCTGCGGCTCCACGGTCGGCAGGACAGCTTCCAGGCCCCGTGCCAGCGCGCCGCTGCGCACGAGCGAGGTGGCAACCACCATGTCCGGGTGGAAGTAGCGGTCGTCCTGCAGGGTCGGCACCTGCGCGCGCAGGGTGGCGCGCACGTTCTCCAGTGCAGCGCTGGAGCGCAGCGGCGCGTGGAAGTCACAGCCCTGCGCGGCGGCCAGCAGTTCGATGCCGATCACATTGGCCGCGTTCTCGGCCATCTGCATCAGCCGGCGCGCACCGTGTGCGGCCATGGACACGTGGTCTTCCTGGTTGGCCGAGGTCGGGATCGAATCCACACTGGCCGGATAGGCCCGCTGCTTGTTCTCGGACACCAGCGCGGCGGCGGTCACCTGCGGAATCATGAAGCCGGAGTTCAGGCCGGGGCGCGGGGTCAGGAAAGCGGGCAGGCCGGACAGTGCCGGATCCACCAGCATGGCCAGGCGGCGTTCGCTGATCGAGCCGATCTCGCACACCGCCATCGCCAGCATGTCGGCCGCGAAGGCCACCGGCTCGGCGTGGAAGTTGCCGCCGGACAGCGCCTCTCCGGTATCGGTGAACACCAGCGGATTGTCGGACACGCCGTTGGCTTCGATTTCCAGCGTGGTAGCGGCCTGGCGCAGGATGTCCAGTGCCGCACCCATCACCTGCGGCTGGCAGCGCAGACAATACGGATCCTGCACGCGCACGTCGTTGTCGCGATGCGATTCCCGGATGCCCGAGTCCTGCATCAGCGTACGCAGCGTGGCGGCCGTGGCGATCTGTCCGCGCTGGCCACGGATGGCATGGATGCGCGGATCGAACGGCGTATCCGATCCCTTCGCCGCTTCCACCGACAGTGCGCCGGTGACCAGCGCGGCCTGGAACACGGTCTCGATCTCGAACAGGCCGGCCAGTGCATAGGCGGTGGAGAACTGGGTGCCATTGAGCAGGGCCAGGCCCTCCTTCGCGCCCAGTTCAACCGGCTGCAGGCCGGCCCGCGCCAGTGCGTCCCGGGCCGGCAGCCGCTCATCGCCGATGAAGGCTTCGCCCACGCCCAGCATCACGCTGGCCAGGTGCGAAAGCGGTGCGAGGTCACCCGATGCGCCGACCGAGCCCTGCGCCGGCACCACCGGCAACACGCCCCTGACCAGCATCGCCTCCAGCAGCAGCAGCGTCTCCTCGCGCACACCGGAAGCCCCCTGGGCCAGGCTGACCAGCTTCAACGCCATCATCAGCCGCACCACGCTGGCGGGCATCGGCTCACCCACGCCTGCGGCGTGCGACAGCACGATGTTCCGCTGCAGCGTGGCCAGGTCCTCGCGCTCGATGCGCACGCTGGCCAGCTTGCCGAAGCCGGTATTGATGCCGTACACCGGCGCACCCTTGGCGACGATGGCTGCCACGGCGGCGGCACTGGCGCGTACCACCGGCAGCGCCGCCGGATCCAGCGCAAGCGGCGCACCGCGATAGACCTGTCGCCACTGGGCGAGGGTGACATGGCCGGGGCGAAGAACCAGGGTGTTGCTCATGTGTTGCTCCAGGAGGCAGGCAGGTCGGGCTGACCGCGCACCACGCGCGCGTGCAGCGGGTTGAATCCAATGCGGTAGACCAGGTCGGCCGGCGCGTCGATGTCCCAGATCGCCAGGTCGCAGTCCATGCCCACCGCCAGGCGCCCGATGCGGTCGCCATGGCCCAGCGCACGCGCTGCTTCGCGGGTGAAACCGGCAATGCACTCGTCCACCGTCAGGCGGAACAGGGTCGCGCCCATGTTCATCGCCAGCAGCGGGCTGGTCAGCGGCGAGGTGCCCGGGTTGCTGTCGGTGGCCAGTGCCAGCGGCACACCAGCCGCACGCAGTGCGGCAATCGGCGGCGGGGTGGTATCGCGGGTGAAATAGAACGCGCCCGGCAGCAGCACGGCAACCGTGCCGGCCGCCGCCATCGCGGCGATGCCGGCGTCATCCAGATGTTCGATGTGATCGGCCGACAGCGCGCCGAAGCCGGCGGCAAGCTCCGCGCCGTGCTGGTTGCTCAACTGCTCGGCATGGATCTTCACCGCCAGTCCGTTCGCGCGTGCGGCGTCGAACACCTGCCGCGCCTGCGCAGGGGAGAAGGCGATGTTCTCGCAGAACACATCAACCGCTTCGGCCAGGCCCTCGGCAGCGATGGCCGGAATCATCACGTCGCAGACCTCGTCGATGTACTCCTGCGCCTGGCGGCCCGGGGGAACCGCATGGGCGCCCAGGAAGGTCGGCACCACATTCACCCGGCACTCCTGGCCCAGCTCGCGTGCGACCTGCAGCTGCTTGCGCTCGTCGTCCAGGGTCAGGCCGTAGCCGGACTTGATCTCGATCGTGGTCACGCCCTCGGCGCGCATCGCCAGCAGGCGAGGACGGCTCTCGGCGGCAAGCTGGGCCGGCGTCGCGGCGCGGGTGGCGCGCACGGTGGAGACAATGCCGCCGCCCGCGCGGGCGATGTCGGCATAGCTCACACCCTGCAGGCGCTGCTCGAATTCGTTGGCGCGGTTGCCGGCGTAGACCAGGTGGGTGTGGCAGTCGATCAGGCCGGGCGAGACCCAGCGGCCTTCGCCGTCGATGCGGGTGGTCGGCTGCAGATGGGCATCGCTGCCGGCTGGGCCGACGTGGACGATGCGCCCGCCCGTGCAGGCCAGCACGCCGTCACGGAGGACACCCAGGCCCTCACCGTCGAGGGTGATCAGATGGACGTTGGACCAGAGGGTATCGACATGCATGGCATCCACACTGCGGCTGTGCTTATATGTCTATACAATATAGGTGTCCATTTCGGGTTGTCCAGCCATGTCCGATTCGCGTTCCCCGTCCTGTTTCCATGCTGCCCACGCGCTGCTCGCCGACGGCTGGGCCCGCGATGTCCGCCTGCAGGTGCAGGCAGGGCGCATTGCCGCGATCGACGTGGGGCAGCCCGCGCAGGACGGGGATGCCCGGGTCGGCATCCTGGTGCCGGGCCTGCCGAACCTGCACAGCCATGCGTTCCAGCGCGGCATGGCCGGCTTGACCGAGATCGGGGGCGGCGACGGCGACAGCTTCTGGAGCTGGCGCGAACTGATGTACCGCTTCCTCGCCCGCCTGCGTCCCGACGCAGTGCAGGCCATCGCTGCCCAGGCGTACATGGAGATGCTGGAAAGCGGCTTCACCCGTGTCGGCGAGTTCCATTACCTGCACCACGATGCGGAGGGGCGGCCCTATGCCGACCGTGCCGAGATGAGTGCACGCATTTCCGCGGCCGCGGCACAGACCGGCATCGGCCTGACCCTGCTGCCGGTGTTCTATGCCCACGCCGATTTCGGTGGTGCGGCACCGAACCCGGCCCAGCGTCGGCTGATTCACGACGTGGACGGTTTTGCACGGTTGCTGGAGGGCGCCCGCGCTGCGCTGGCCGCGTTGCCCGATGCGGTGCTGGGCATCGCCCCGCACAGCCTGCGGGCCGTCACCGGCGATGAACTGGCCGCACTGCTGCCGTTGAACGAGGGCCCGGTGCACATCCACATCGCCGAGCAGGTGCGCGAAGTCGACGCCTGCCTGGCGTGGAGTGGACAGCGTCCCGTGCAGTGGCTGTATGCGCACGCCGAGGTGGACGCGCGCTGGTGCGTGGTGCACGCCACTCACATTTCCGATGAGGAGCGCGCCTCCATCGTCGCCAGCCGGGCCGTCGCCGGCCTGTGCCCGATCACTGAAGCCAATCTGGGCGATGGCCTGTTCCCGATGCAGGCGTTCGCACGCGAAGGCGGGCGCTTCGGCGTGGGGTCCGATTCCAACGTGCTGATCGATGCGGCGGAGGAACTGAGGCTGCTCGAATACGGTCAACGCCTGTCGCTGCGCGGGCGCAACGTGCTGGCTGCCGATGCCAGCCGCAGCAGCGGCAGATTCCTGTTCGAGAGGGCGCTGCACGGCGGCGCACAGGCGTTGGGCGTGGCCGCCGGCCTGCAGGTCGGGGCGAGTGCCGACCTGCTCGAACTGGACGCTGCACACCCCGCGTTGCAGGCGCGACGCGATGACGCATGGCTTGACAGCTGGGTGTTCGCCGCACGTAATGGCGCGCTGCGATCGGTCTGGCGCCATGGCCGCCAATGCGTGGCCGAAGGCCGCCACCTCCAGCGCGAGGCGATCACCACCGCGTTCGCCACCGCCCTGCGCGGCGTGCTGGGCTGATCGCTTCCCGCTACCGAGACCTGTCACGTGAAGGCCAGCAAGTCCGCCACGCTCAACCAGCGCATCCGCAGCGACCTGGAAAGCCGCATTCTCAGCGGAGAATGGGCGCCGGGTTTCCGCATCCCCTACGAGCACGAGCTGATGGAGCAGTACGGCTGCTCGCGGATGACCGTGAACAAGGTGCTGACCGCGCTGGCCGAGAGCGGCATGATCGAGCGTCGTCGCCGGGCCGGTTCGTTCGTTGCCCGGCAGCCACCGCATCTGGAACAGGTGGCCCTGGAGATTCCGGATATCGCGATGGAGGTCGGCTCGCGTGGCCACCAGTACGGGTACCGGCTGCTGCAGCGTGACCTGCGCCTGGCCGACGCCGGCAATGGCGGTGAAGTGGAGCTGGCCGGCAGTGAAATGCTGCTGGCGATGCGCTGCCTGCATCTGGCCGACGGCCGCCCGCTGGCGCTGGAGCACCGGTTGATCAGCCCGGTGGGTGTACCGGAGGTGCTGGAGGTGGACTTCAGCACCACCGCGCCGGGTAGCTGGCTGCTGCAGAACGTGTCCTGGACCCGGGCCCAGCACCGCATCAGCGCGTGGGGTGCGGACACGGCGTCCGCCCGCCTGCTGGACGTGAAGCCGGGCACCGCCTGCCTGGTGATCGAACGCCTGACCTGGCGGGGCGAACAGCCCATCACCCGGGTGCGCCAGGTGTTCCTCGGCGACGCCTGGGATCTGGTAGCCCGCTTCGCGCCCGGCGCGCGCTAGCGCGCACGCCTCCGCGCGTTCAGATCAATACGTCGCGCACTGCCGCCAGCGCACCGGCTCATCCACGCCGGGGCGGGCATTGAGCTGCACGCGCACCGTGCGCAGGGCGGGGTAGCGCAGGACCTGCGTGCAGACGCGCGGCCATACGTCGTCAAGTTCGCCGGTGCGGTTGATCGCCAGGGTCTGCCGGGTCAGCCAGACGCCGCTGGCAATGCCGGGCTGGCCAGCCAGCGCCCGGGCCAGATCCGCCTGGTAGCGGTCAAGGGTCGCCATATCCGGGTTGGGATCGCTGTGGCCATCGTCTGCCGGGGTGGAAACGGCCGCAGCAGGCGCCGCGGCTGCCGGTGCGGCCGCCGGGGTGACAGTGGCAGGCGCAGCGGCGGCGATGTCGGCGGAGGCCGGGGCGGTAACCGCCTGCGGTGCCGGTGACGCCAGATGCAGGCCCTGCAGGCCGAGGCCGACCAGCAGGCCGACGGTTACCGACGCCAACGCGGCAATGGCAATGCGACGCAGGGCCTCATGGCGCGCTGTGGCGCGCACGCGCGCATCGATGTCGGCCGGCAGATAGGGCTGCAGCAATGGCCACAGGCGCGGGCCGTCCAGCACCTCCACGGCCTGCAGCTCGGCGGCACTGCGGCCATCGCGCTGGATCCGACCTTCGGTGATCAGCACCCCGCCCTTGGCCCCGGCCAGCCGCGCTGCCGCGCCCAGTTCGTTCACCGCAGCGGTACCGATGCGATAGGCCAGGCCATGCTTGCAGGACACCCGCCAGGTATTGGGGCCATCGCTGAGCAGGAAATCGCTGCTGGGTTCGCGTGCATCCTCGGCAGGAACCTCCAGTTCGCGCAGGCCGCGCTGCTCGCGCAGCATCCGCTTGACCAGCGCGGAGAACTCCCGCCAGTGCATGCCGGCCAAGGCCTGCAGGCCCAGTTGCATCTCCTTCTGCCGCCGCTTGATCCACCACAGGTGAACAACGGCCAGGGAACAGGTAAGCAGGGCCGACAGCAGGGCCAGGATCCAGGGAAGCATGCAGGGAGAGCGCGGAAGGGGCGAAAACGGAAGCGGACAGTGTAAAGCGCGCACTGCCTGGCAGGGTCAGGACGTTCCCCACAGCAAGCGTGATGGAACGCTCAGATCGGCGTTCCGCAGACACGAAAAACCCGCCAATCCTGAAGCCGTGAGGGGAGGGAACAAACGGCAGCCGAAGCGATTGGCGGGTTGCTCGCGATTGTCAGGCAAATTTTATTGCATTGCAACAATCAATCGTCAGGGCACGCTGCCCGGCGACTGGTGGCTGCCCGGCGCCGGCGCGTCGCTGCCAGAGGCCGCCCGGGTCTCGAGCTTGGCCAGGCGCGCATGCAGGGCGTCCAGGCGTGCCTCCAGCGCAGTGAGCTCGTCGGCGGTGGGCACATGCAGGCGCTTGAGCACGCCCTGCACCTGGTCGTCGAAGGCTTTTTCGACCTTGTTCCAGGTGCCCGACGCCTTCTCGCGCGCCTCATCCAGCGAGGACTCGACGTTGTCGCGCCATCCCGGGCCCTGCTCGCCGGCGCGTTCACGGCGGCGGGCCTCCCAGGCTTCGCCTTCCTTCACCAGTCCGTCGAAGAAACGGCTGCCTTCGGCCTGTGCCCGGCCCAGCGCACCCAGTCCGGCCAGCCAGACCTGCTGGGCCGAATCGCTCAGCTTGCGTGAGAAGCGTCCGGCCTGTTCACCAAAGGTGGCGTCGTCGTCGCGGCGGTCGTCATTTTCGTAGCGGTTCATCGCACTTCCCGTGGGAGTTGGACCTGCCCCGAGAGTAGCGCGCGCCGCCGTTGCAGGGCCGTGACGGCCGCTGTCGTGGTTCAGCCCAGCTTTTCCTTCAGCACGCGCTGGATTTCGCTTTCGACCATGCCTTTCATCGCCGACAGCAGGAAGCCGAGCTTGGCAGTTACCCGCACGGCGCCCGGCTGCAGCTCGATCGCGCCGTCCACACCGCTGCCGGAGAAATTCAGCACATCGGCGCTCCACGAGGACTTCAGGCCAAAGCGCTCGGCCAGCTTGGCGGCAACCTGTTCGATTGCCTCGCGCGCCTGTGCGTCGGGCAGGGCGTGGGCGTGGCGGACATCGATGGTGGACATGCAGGCTCCTGGCGCAGGGCGGGGTGATCAGAGAGGGCGAGCATTGTGCGCATCGATCGCGTCCGCGCCAAGCGCTCATCCGGGGTTCTTCTTCGATGCCGGCCAACCTGCTAGGCTGCGCCGCGTGCAGAACCTGCTTGTTCACTTCAGTCAACAACAACAGCCCGACCAGCCGCTGCGGCCCGGGGTGCAGCGCATCGTGCGCCATGCCAACGGCAGCGTGCGGCTGGGCGAGGCGGGCAACGGCGCGTTGCTGCTGGCGCAGTTCTGCATGGATGATCGCGGCCTCTGGCTGCAGGTCGGCAACGGCATCCGCGGCATCCATGTCAACGGCCGCCCGGTACGGCGCATGGCGCTGCTGCGCGCCGGCGATGCGGTGTATGTCGATGGCGTGGAAATGGTCCTGCGGGGCGAAGCCGAGAGCCTGCTGCAGGCACCGTCACCGGACGGCGAGGATGCCGGCGACGAGCAGCGCCTGCTGCGGGGCGTCGGTGGCCTGCACCATGGCCGCAGTTTCACCCTGTCGCGCGCCCGCGTGATCGGCCGCGGCACCGAGGCCGACATCGCCATCGACGATCCGGCGTTCGCCGAACAGCACGCGCGCGTGGAAGTGCACGGTGATCGCGTCCTGCTGCGTGACCTGGGCAGCGCCGACGGCACCTGTGTCAACGGCGTGGCCGTGCGCCACTGCTGGCTGCAGCCGGGCGACCAGGTGGTTTTCGATGGCCAGCACCGTTTCGTGCTGGAAGTGCCGCGCGATCCGCGCCGGCGGCCACTGGCGGCCGAGGACGAGTCCAGCCGCGAGGCCGAACGGGCGCCCGCCGAACCGCTTCCCCCGCGCCGGGTCCGCCGCTGGCCGTGGCTGCTGGTCAGCGCGCTGCTGCTGGCTGCGCTGCTCAGCCTGCTGCTCTGGTTCGGCGCGCGCTGAGCCGTTCGTCACCCGTGCTTCGGGCAGGCGCCGGCCCTGGTCGGCAACTGCCGGCGCATTGCTGCGGGCGATGGATTCCGATGAAACCAAATTTCCCTTGCCGCGCAAGGCCGCAAGGCTGGTGCACTGCGGCATACTAGGGATCTTGCCCCACAGGTGTGACATGACGCGCGCGTTCAACTTCAGTGCCGGCCCTGCAACCTTGCCGGAATCGGTCCTGCGCCAGGCGCAGGCGGAAATGCTGGACTGGCACGGTACCGGCGCCTCGATCGTGGAAATGAGCCATCGCGGTGCGGAGTTCATGTCCGTCGCCGCCGAGGCCGAGGCGGACCTGCGCCGCCTGCTCGACATTCCCGAGGACTACGCCGTGCTGTTCCTGTCCGGCGGCGCCACCACCCAGCAGGCGTTGATCCCGCTGAATTTCGCCAGCCCGGGCCAGCGTGCCGACTACGTGGTCAGCGGCCACTGGGGCAGGACGGCGGTCAAGCAGGCCGGCCCCTATGTGGACGTCAACATCGCTGCCAGCAGCGAGGACGGGGGATACCGCGAGCTGCCCGCGCGCAGCGGCTGGCAGCTTTCGTCCGATGCGGCCTATGTGCACATCACCGCCAACGAGACCATCCATGGCGTCGAGTTCCGTGACGTGCCCGATACCGGCGATGTGCCGCTGGTGGCCGATTTCAGCTCGTCCATCGCCAGCGAACCGATGGATGTGCGCCGCTACGGCGTGATCTATGCGGGCGCACAGAAGAACCTGGGCCCGGTCGGCATCGCGGTGATGATCATCCGTCGCGACCTGCTGGAGCGCAGTGGCCAGCCGCGCGCGGACATCTTCGACTACCGCTCGCACGTGGCGCGCGACTCGATGCTCAACACCCCGCCCACCTGGAACTGGTACCTGGCCGGGCTGGTGTTCAAGTGGATGCTGGCTGAAGGCGGTGTCGTCGAGTTCGCCCGGCGCAATGCGGCCAAGGCCGCGCTGGTGTACGGCGCCATCGATGCGTCCGGCGGCTTCTACCGCAATGAAGTCGCGCACGCGGCGCGCTCGCGGATGAACATTCCGTTCTTCCTGCCCAATGCCGATCTCGATGCGCGTTTCGTCGCCGAGGCCAAGGCCGCCGGCCTGCTGGCGCTGAAAGGTCACAAGGTGGTCGGTGGCATCCGTGCTTCGCTGTACAACGCCATGCCGCTGGCGGGTGCGGAGGCGCTGGTCGCCTTCATGGCCGACTTCCAGCAGCGCTACGGCTGAGCAATGAACGGCGCACCGTCGGGTGCGTGCCCACGCAACAGGGAATTCCGATGGCAAGCAAATCCAGCAAGAAGGCGCCGAAGCAGGCCGCACCGGCAAAGGACAGCACTGCGTCCAAGGGCACGTCCAAGGCCAGGACTGCATCGACGCCGGCCCCCACCCAGGCGCCGCTGGCGCTGGCCGACGTGCGTTCGAAGATCGACCAGATCGACCGTGACATCCAGCGCCTGATCGCCGAGCGCGCGCAGTTCGCCCACCAGGTCGGCAAGGCCAAGGGCAAGCTTGCCGCTGCCGTCGATTACTACCGCCCCGAGCGTGAAGCACAGGTGCTGCGCATGGTGGTGGACCGCAACGAAGGCCCGCTCAGCGATGAAGTGCTGGTGCACGTCTATCGCGAGATCATGTCGGCCTGCCTGGCCCAGCAGGAGCCGCTGAAGATCGGCTACCTCGGCCCGGAAGGCACCTTCAGCCAGCAGGCCGTGCTCAAGCATTTCGGTCGCTCGGCGCTGGGCCTGCCATTGGCCAGCATCGAAGAAGTCTTCCAGGAAGTGGAAGCGGGCAACGCCGATTTCGGCGTGGTGCCGGTGGAGAACTCGGGGCAGGGCACCATCCAGATCACCCTGGACATGTTCCTGACCTCCAATCTGAAGATCTGCGGCGAAGTGGAACTGCGCGTGCAGCAGTACCTGATGTCGCGCAGCGGCCGCATCGAGGACATCGAACGCGTCTACGGCCACCCGCAGTCGTTCATGCAGACCTCGGCGTGGATGCGCGCCAACCTGCCCAAGGCCGAGAAGATTCCGGTCTCCAGCAACGCCGAAGGCGCACGCCGCGCGCGCAACGCCGACGATGCGGCGGCCATCGGTGGCGAAAGTGCCGGCCACGTGTACGGCCTGAAGAAGGTGGTGACCAAGCCGATCCAGAACGATGCCGACAACACCACCCGTTTCCTGGTGGTGGGCCGCAACATCTTCCCGACCTCCGGCCATGACCGCACCTCGGTGCTGGTCTTCATCCATGACAAGCCGGGTGCACTGTTCGACGTGCTCAGTCCGTTCGCGCGCCACGGCATCAGCATGAACCGCATCGAGTCCCGGCCTTCGCACCACGGCAAGTGGGAGTACGGCTTCTTCATCGACCTGGCCGGCCACATCGACGATGCGCCGATGCAGGCCGCGCTGGCCGAACTGGAAGCCCACTCGGCGCAGATCAAGGTCCTCGGCTCCTATCCGGTGGCCGTGCCCTGATGCCTGCTGCGGTGGCTGCGGCCACCGCCCCTTGATGCACCGCCGGCCTGCCGGCGTCTACGGAATGATCGAACGATGAGCAACGCGCAACACTGGATCGCCCGCAAGGGCCAGCCGCTGCAGGGCAGCCTCACCATTCCCGGCGACAAGTCGGTGTCGCACCGCTCGGTGATGTTCGCCGCGCTGGCCGACGGAACCTCTCACATCGAGGGTTTCCTGGAAGGCGAAGACACCCGTGCCACCGCGCGCATCTTCAGCCAGCTGGGCGTGCGCATCGAAACCCCCAGCCCGTCGCAGCGCATCGTCCATGGCGTCGGCATCGATGGCCTGCAGGCGCCCAGCGCAGCGCTGGACTGCGGCAACGCCGGCACAGGCATGCGCCTGCTGGCGGGCCTGCTGGCCGGGCAGTCGTTCGACTGCACCCTGATCGGCGACGAATCGCTGTCCGGCCGACCGATGCGCCGTGTCACCGGCCCGCTGTCGCAGATGGGAGCGAAGATCGATACCCAGGACGATGGCACGCCGCCGCTGCACGTGCATGGTGGCCAGGCACTGCACGGCATCGCGTTCACCTCGCCGGTGGCCAGCGCGCAGATCAAGTCGGCCGTGCTGCTGGCGGGCCTGTACGCACAGGGCGAAACCAGCGTCGTCGAACCGCACCCGACCCGCGACTACACCGAGCGCATGCTGTCCGCCTTTGGCGTACAGATCGAGTTCTCGCCGGGCAAGGCCCGCCTGCGTGGTGGCCAGCGCCTGCGTGCCACCAACATCGTGGTGCCGGCCGATTTTTCCTCGGCTGCGTTCTTCCTGGTGGCCGCCAGCATCATTCCCGGCTCCGAGCTGCGCCTGAAGCAGGTTGGCCTGAACCCGCGTCGCACCGGCCTGCTGCATGCGCTGCGGCTGATGGGGGCGGACATCACCGAAGAAAACCCGGCCGAGCAGGGCGGTGAGCCGGTCGCTGACCTGGTGGTGCGCTACGCGCCGCTGAAGGGCGCACGCATTCCCGAAGCCCTGGTGCCGGACATGATCGATGAATTCCCGGCCCTGTTCGTCGCCGCCGCCGCCGCCGAAGGCCAGACCGTGGTGAGCGGTGCGGCAGAGCTGCGGGTGAAGGAATCCGATCGCCTGGCAGCGATGGCCACCGGCCTGCGCGCGCTGGGCATGCAGGTGGATGAAACCGAAGATGGCGCCACCCTGCATGGCGGCACCCGTCTGGGCAGCGGCACCATCGAAAGCCACGGCGACCATCGCATCGCCATGGCCTTTGCCATTGCCGGCCAGATCAGCGACGGCGAAGTGCGGATCAACGACATCGCCAACGTGGCCACCTCGTTCCCCGATTTTGACGGCCTGGCACGCAGCGCCGGATTCAACCTCGCAGATCATCGGTAGCGCCGGGCCATGCCCGGCGAGGCCCGCAGAATCGGTAGCGCCGGGCCATGCCCGGCGAACACGCACCCGTCCCGCAGATAAAATGACGGAGGCCGAAGCCTCCGTCGAACATCACGAACCCCTCGTCCGCGATCAACGCTGCTCGGTACGGAAATCCACCGGGACCCGCACCACACTGGCTACAGCACGGCCATCCTGCACGGCCGGCTGGAACTTCCAGTTCTGCACCGTGCGCAGGACCGCACGATCCAGGTCACGGCTGCGTTCGCCACTGCGCGACACGATCGCAGCATTGGTGACGTTGCCGCGGGTATCGACATCAAGGCTGGCGATCACGCTGCCCTGCACACCGTTACGAAGCGCGGCCGCCGGATAGTCCGGCTTGCTGTTGCTGGCCAGCGGGCGCGCCTCGCGGTTGCGTACCGCCGGCACCGCCTTGCGCTCGCTGGTGGCCGGCGTGGCCTGTCGCGCCGCAGGCGGTGCCGTTTCGGCAACAGGTGTCTGCCCGGTGGCGGGCAGCATGCGCTCGCCGACCGGCGCAGGCGCAACCTCATCCGGTCCGGAATAGCGCAGCCAGAGCAGCGCGGCCGCGAACATCGCCACGATCAGCGCAACCCACAGCCAGGGCGACGTGGCCCGGCGCGGCGTGCCGTCCTGCTGCATCTGCGGCGAATGAAGGTCTTCATGGGTGGTGACAGTCATCGCAAACTCCTTACGTCGGTTGACGACGTGCCGAGTGTTGCCCGAGGCCACGAAGAAAAGTGTCAGTGTTGCGTCAACGCAACCGGGAGGGTTCAGTTTGCCTTCCGGTATGCGTTCAGTTACTGCGTCTTGAAGTCGAACGGCACTTCAATGGTGCCCGGTACCGCCTGCCCGTTGCTCTGCGCCGGGGTGAAGCGCCAGCGGCGCACCGCGTCGGTCGCTGCGCGGTCCAGGTCACGCGAGCCGCTGCGCTGGATGACGGTGACGTTGTTCGGATAGCCCGTAGCGTCCACCTCCACCCGCACCACCACACTGCCGGTTTCGCCCGCACGCAGTGCAGCGGCCGGATAGGCCGGCGGCGGCGACTGGCCCGCGATCGGCATGGGCTGGCTGCCGCCACCGGCGACCGGCGCGGTGCCGGGCGCGGCGGGTGCCGGTTCAGTCGTTGCGGGCGGCGGGGGCGGGGCGGTTTCCACCAGCTTCGGCGCGTCTTCCGGTGCCGGCGCCGGCTTGGCGTCGGGCATGTCGCTGGACCCGGCTGCCGCCGGCAGGGGTTCCGGCAGAGGCTCCACCTGGGCGGTTTCCTGCGGCGTCTGTGCCGCAGGGTCGGCGCGGAAGAATTCCTTGTCGCGGCCGGTCAGCCAGACCACCACGAACAGCAGCACCCCCACGCCGAAAGCGATGCCGGCGATCTTCAGGGCGTTGCGCGGAATATGGACAGTGAACGACTTGGCGGACGACGAGCGGGGTGCAGACATGGACCGGACCAGTACGGAATAGCCCGATTCTGCCACGGCCCGAATGAACCGGGCGGCAGAAATCCGCATAACAGGCGATAATCCCGGTCCTGACACCCACCACGACACCTGCCATGCTTGATCCAGCCCTGCTCCGCCACCAGCCCGCCGACCTCGCCGAACGCCTGCGCACCAGCCGCGGCTTCGAGCTCGACGTGTCTGCCCTGGAGTCCCTGGAGGCCGATCGCAAGCGCATCCAGGTGCGGACCCAGGAGCTGCAGAGCCTGCGCAACAGCCGCTCCAAGGCCATCGGCCAGGCCAAGGCCAAGGGCGAGGACGTCTCGGCCATCATGGCCGAGGTCGCCGCCTTCGCCGACGAGCTGAAGGCCTCGGAAGTGGCGCTGGACGAGCTGCGCGAGAAGATCGAAGCAATCTCGCTGGGTATTCCGAACATTCCGGCCGACGACGTACCGGCCGGTGCCGACGAGAACGACAACGTCGAGCAGGCGCGCTGGGGTACCCCGCGCCAGTTCGACTTCAAGGTGCTGGACCACGTCGAACTGGGCGCCCGCAACAAGTGGCTCGATGGCGAGACCGCGGCCAAGCTGTCTGGCTCGCGCTTCACTGTACTGCGTGGTCCGCTGGCTCGCCTGCACCGCGCCCTGGCCCAGTTCATGCTCGACCTGCACAGCGGCGAGCACGAGTACCAGGAAACCAACGTGCCGGTGATCGTCAATGCCGACAGCCTGTACGGCACCGGCCAGCTGCCCAAGTTCGAGGAGGACATGTTCATCACTGAGCTGGGTGAGCAGAAGCGCTATCTGATTTCGACCTCGGAAATCTCGCTGACCAACATCGCCCGCGACGAGATCCTGGACGCTGAGCGCCTGCCGCTGCGCATGACGGCGCACTCCCTGTGCTTCCGTTCCGAGGCCGGCAGCGGCGGCCGCGACGTGCGCGGCATGATCCGCCAGCACCAGTTCGAGAAGGTCGAGCTGGTCTCGATCTGCCGCCCGGAAGACAGCGAGGCTGAGCACCAGCGCATGACCCGCTGTGCGGAAGTCGTGCTGGAAAAGCTGGACCTGCCGTACCGCAAGGTGCTGCTGTGCACCGGCGACATGGGCTTCGCGGCGGTGAAGACCTACGACCTGGAAGTCTGGCTGCCGTCGCAGGAAACCTACCGCGAGATCTCCTCGTGCTCGAACTGCGGTGATTTCCAGGCCCGCCGCATGCAGGCGCGCTGGCGCAATCCGGCTACCGGCAAGCCCGAGCTGGTGCACACCCTGAACGGCTCGGGCGTGGCGGTCGGCCGCGCGATGATCGCAGTGATGGAGAACTACCAGAACGCCGACGGCAGCATCACGGTGCCGGAGGCGCTGCGTCCGTACATGGGTGGCCTGGACACCATCGCCTGATATCGGCGGCACACTGGGCCGGGCTCACGCCCGGCCGCTCTACTGTGGGGCGACCACCCGCAGCTTCTGCAACGGTACCCAGCCGGCGTCCCCGGTTTCCGGCACGCACCATGCCCAGCCGTTGAGCGTGCGCACCCCGCGCAGCAGCTGCCCGGGATCGACATCCAGCTCCCGCGCGCAGTAATCCGCGGTGGCAAACGCGTCACCCTGCGCATCGCGACCGATCACCGGTGCCGGCACGAATCCAGGCTGCTGCCCCTCGGCCTGGCACAGGAACCAGTCCTCCCAGCCCTCCGGGCCTTCATAACGCTCGCCTACCACCAGCGCCTGGCCGCGGCGCAGGGTGATCGGGTGTGGGAATTCGCTGCGGTGCGTAGTCGTCACGATGTAGTCCATGGCCCACTGTACCGTCTCCGCCGGGCATGGCCCGGCGCTACCTGACGGTGTGGTAGCGCCGGGCCATGCCCGGCGGGCAGGAGCCAGGCCACGAAAAAACGGCCCCGCATTGCGGGGCCGTCGGGGTAGGCCGGGAGGGGGGGAGGGGAATCCCGGCCCGCGTTCAACGCCCAGACGAGGAGAGAGGGGCGCTGAACGCTGGAACGCGTTACGCCGCTGCCGCTTCCGCCGCCTCATGCGAGGGCAGTGCAGCCAGTGCACCGGCAATGGCGTCTTCGCGGTGCTGCGGCGAGTAGGCGATGCCCTCGGCACGCACGAACTCGACCTCATTGATGCCCATGAAGGCGAACACCTGGCGCAGGAACGGCTCCTGGAAGTCGGCCGGCGAATCGGTGTAGATGCCGCCACGGCTGCTGGCGATGATCACCCGCTTGCCACCGGCCAGACCCACCGGGCCATTCTCGGTGTACTTGAAGGTACGCCCGGCCACGGCCACGCGGTCGATCCAGGCCTTCAGCGTGGAGGGGATGCTGAAGTTGTACATCGGCGCGCCGATCACCACGACGTCGGCATCGAGGAACTGCTGCATCACCTGTTCAGCATCGGTCGCCTCGGCCGCATCGGTCTTGGCCAGCGAGCTGCTGCGCAGATGCGGTACCGGATTGGCGTCAAGATCGCGATAATCGACCTGCAGGCCGTCGATCTGGTCCTTGAACCGGGCCACCACCGCCGCCGACAGCTGGCGGGAGACGGAATTGTCGCCAAGCACGCTGGCGTCGAGATGCAGAAGCTTCATGGCAGTCACCTATGTTCTGGAAGGAGGGGGCGGGTTTGCCGCCGACGGAGAGAACGATAGGTTGTTGCAAAGGCGGAATAAAGGTGGTTGAATGCCACGTATTGTTCTAGATATGGAACTCGGGCATGCATGACCTGAATGATCTGTACTACTTCGCAATGGTGGTCGACCACGGCGGGTTCGCCGCGGCCGAGCGCGCCCTGGGCATCCCCAAGTCGCGCCTGAGCCGCCGCATCAGCCAGCTGGAGACCGACCTGGGCGTGCGCCTGCTGCAGCGCTCCACGCGCCGCTTCGCGGTCACCGACGTCGGCACCAGCGTGCACCGTCACGCCCAGACCATGCTGGCCGAAGCACAGGCCGCACGCGAAGTGGTGGACCGCCTCAGCGCGGAGCCGCGCGGCGTGGTCCGGGCCAGCGTGCCGGTGTCGTTGGCGCAGATGCAGCTGCCCAAGCTGCTGCCCAAGTTCCTGGAGCAGTACCCGAAGGTGCGGCTGCAGCTGAACATCAGCAACCGCCGCGTGGACATCATCAACGAAGGCTACGACGTGGCCCTGCGCGTGCGCTCGCGCCTGGACGACGACGGCAGCCTGGTGATGCGCAGCTTCGGCCAGGTGCAGGAACTGCTGGTGGCCAGCCCGAAGTACCTGGACCGCGCCGGCCGCCCGAAGGAGCCGGAAGAGCTGACCCAGCACGTCACCCTCAGCATCAGCGAGGACGAGGCGCGCCAGCGCTGGGAACTGCATGGCCCGGAAGGCGAAGTGCGCCGGGTGGACCTGCAGCCGCGCGTGGCCGGCTTCGATTTCCCGCTGCTGCAGAGCATGGTGAAGGACGGCTTCGGCATCACCATGCTGCCGGAAACCGTGTGCGCCGATGCCGTGCGCAATGGCGAACTGGAAGTGGTGCTGCCGGACTGGTCGCTGCCACAGGGCGTGTGCCACGCCGTGTTCGCCTCGCGTCGCGGCCTGCTGCCGGCGGTGCGCGTGTTCATCGATTTCCTGGCCGAGCACCTGCCGCCGCAGCTGGAGGCCTCGCGCCTGCATTGCGACGGCGCCTGCGAGAAGGCCAAGGAGCGCATCAAGGCCAGCGCGCTGGGTGCGCTGGCGGTGGATGCGGGCTGAGCCTGAAGCGGTAACGCCGGGCCAGCCCCGGCCGCGACGACGGTCTTGGGCAAATCGCCCAGCCGTGCGAGAATGCGTGCCCGGCCAGCAGTGCCGGGCCGATACGGAGAGATGGCCGAGCGGTTTAAGGCACCGGTCTTGAAAACCGGCGAAGGGTTAAACCTTCCGTGGGTTCGAATCCCACTCTCTCCGCCATGTCTCAATAAATCAATGAATTACATTTGATTTTGGTGAGAGGTCTGGGGCAGGGCACAAATCGGGACACATCTCCCGATGCGCATCCCTCATCATCTCGTCCGATTTCCCTCTGGTCACTAGTCCTTTCGACAGTTCGTCCCCGTTGATCTACTGCACACGAAAGAACTGCCGAGCGCGCGACTGCGGGCGATGATGCTTGCCGCAGGCTATGCTCAGGGCTTTGACGTGTTGAGGGATCGACGTGCGGATAGGCTTGGTAGGAAGGACATGGATGCTCTGGTCGAACGCCTGAGCCAAGGCGCATCACTCCGCGATTTGACCTTGCATCGAACGCAAGCTCCGAACGACATGAGCAGCTAACGCTGGCAGACTGATAGTGATGAAGATCTGCGGCTGTTCCGCAAGAACCAGACCTGGATCAATGCGGCCGAAGTCGCCGCCATCGGTGCCTTGGATCTCGGGGAGTCCGTTCAACCTCATCCCGCCCGGCGCCAGGTCGTCCAAGGAAGACTAAGTAGGAGATGGCACGCATGAAGGGATTCGATCCAGTCGAGCTCTACGCTGAAGAGGTCAGTTCAGTGTTGGTGGTGGGCGCCAAGACCGAGCAGGTGATTGGTCGGACAGGTGCGTTTGGGCTTTTGCATTTCACTGGTCCAGCCGGACAGCGCGCATTTGATAGGGCGGTCATATTGGCACCACCGATCCAGGCCTGGGCTAAGAGCGATGCAGAACTGGTTGGCTTGGTGACTGACGGGCATTGCGAGTTGCTTGGCAAGTATCCTGGCATGGCGAAAGATCCCGGTCTTGCTGCTCACGTTGAGGTTGTTCGCTGCCAGGATTTGACGTCCATGGCCTTGCTCGCGCGTCTTTCAGAGCTGACCGGTAAGCTCGTGCTCATTCCCTTGGCGCACCTTTACAAGGACGCTGACGCGGTGGTGCCTCCCGATATGGGCCGCGTGAGTGCGCTGACCAAGGAAGATGAGTGGGTCCCACATTTGTCGAGCTGGCTAACGAAGGCCGTTGAGGCGATCAGTGGCCAACCTTGCTTGATAGTCGTGAGCGTGTCGGAAGATGCCCCTGTCAAAAGCGTCAACAAGGATGCCATTGATGAAATACCGGCTCTGTTGGTTGCCTTCTGGGGAAATGACAAAGGCGCGCAGCAGATGACTTGGGTTGCCGAGCGCTACACCCGTTGGAGTGGCCTGGCAGGAACCGGTCGCGTGGATCAAGCGATCAATGAAATCGATGCCTCTGAGTTGGACGATCAGGTCAAGCGACAGCTGCGTATCCAAGCGCTCCATCGCGCCAAAGAGTCGCTGCGTATGGCAGCTGAGTTGCGAGAACTCGCATCAGGCCCTGCTCTTCCGCCTGAGTTCTCGCTGCGTTTTGGCAGCTTTGCCCAAGAATGCGGAGAATGTGAGATCGCCAAGGCTTGGCTGGCAGCTGGCGTCGATGGCACCGTAAGCGAGGCCTATCTTGCCAGTGCCTTGGGTTCGGCGGCTGCATTACAGGATGCTCAGTTGGAACTTCGGATTTATCGGCGATTAGCAAGCCTTTATCAGCACGCCCGGTATCTTGATGTGTATCGAGAGCGGTTGCTACTGCGGCTGAGTGCTCAGATAAATGCTGGCGTTGCACGCGAGCTGGTCGCGCATGTAGATCTCAGTGAGCAGCAGCGCAAGATCGCGAATTTTCTGAACGACGAAGGGGGTGGTGACAAAGATCGACTCGACGCGTTGTTGGAAGAGGTCACAGAAGAGCAGCGTGACTTTGCTCTACTGTGCTTAGGACATCGCGCTCAGGTCCAGCAAAACCCTCGTGCTGCAATTGATTGCACGCTGGGTATCAATCTGCAAGGCCCTTATGCACGGCAGACGAGTTGGTTGGTCGCTGCAGCGTTGCGTGAGCTACTACTGAAAGAGGCGCAGCAAGATGAAGATGGTGTTTTCTTCGACTTGCCAGTCTCCCGGCTGCGCCATTATGTGGCTCATCATCCGGAAGAGCCCGCGCTTCGTGAGGCTTTCTGCGGATTATTTGGGGTGGAGGCAAGCGGGAGGAGGGGACTGTCGGTGTTGGTGGCTCAGGTCGTTCACCTGTCACGCCAAGAGCTAGAAAATGTTGCTCCGGTGGAGCTGGAAAGGTCAGCTGCTACTCCGGCGGAGTTGAAAGCTTTTTTAGAGCGAAGCTTTGAGTGGATGGAAGGCCTAGGCGCCATTGATTTCAGCAAGGCGGTCTTGCCCAGTCATGTTCTGAAGGGAGACGCTGCGCCCCTGCTTGAAGCTCTCGTCAAGATGGTCAGGGAGTTGATCGATGAAGGCCAAGATGAAGATCTTAAAGCGGCTTATCGCTTCGCAATGGTCGGGTCAATGTTGGCCCGGCAGGTGCAGGACACCACGCTCGATCTGGATGTGCTTCGTCTGGTAGCCAGTCGCTTCTCAATCAGCGGGAAAGTGCAGCGAAGCCGAGATATGGCTGAGCACATCTTGGAAATTTCCCAGAACTCTGATGTCCGCAAGCGTATCGCTTGGAATGCCTACGCCGATATCTATCAGCGCTCGCGCCACCCGATTGACGCCCTGGTGGGGCTGTCCTGCGCTTTTGATATTGACTGTGATGTCGGGCCACGCGAGCGTTGGTGGGAGATCTATACGCTTTTTCGCGTCGTGCGAGATCTTGGATTGATTGACTTTGCTAGGCAGCTCCTCGTCCCGCTTCAAGCCTTGCAGGTTCATGTGGATGACAGTCCTTCTGGACAGGCTAGGATTCGTGCGTTTGAGCTGGGGCTTAGACTGGGGGATCCCCAAGGACGGGACATCGCATCTTATGAGCAGCTGGTTGTGGACGCTGTAGCCAATTACCGTCTGGTGCAAGATTCTTGTGATGAGTTGCTACCTTCGGCAGCGCTATTGGGCCAAGCCATCGGTCAATGCGAGATGTTGGGTGGCCGGGTTGGAGCAGAGGCGCTGGCGGCTTTGGAAGAGGCGATCGCGGGGCTTGACGAGAACGCTAAGGAGTATGTCCGCCTGATCTCAAACGCACGCCCGTCGATTGACGATGCAATTCGTTTAAGTCGTCGCGTGGAAGGAGCGCGCTATGGTGATGATGTTCCGGCTGACCTTCTGGCTGCCGAGATCGTTTCCCGACGGGTCCTCTCTACCAGCGCTGATCATTTGACGCATTCCGATGCTGCCGCCGCGATTGAGTTGCTGGCTGATCGCGAGCTCGATCCGGAGGATGGCGCGCGCTTAGAGGACGCAGCATGGCCGTTAGCCTTCATGGAACAGATCACACCGCCGGGAAGTGCCGGGCTCATGATGGCGCTGGATCGGGACGATGTGCTTGTTGCCGTCTTGCATGACCAGGGGCGGACCTTTCTGGTTGAGCGCGAGGCTGAGCAACTGGCCTTTGGTCATGTGCTCGACAACTGGTCGGCTAGCTATCCCTGGCGCTACGGCATGATCGATCCTCAGGATGGCAACAACGAGTTCTTCATGTCGATGGGGCCGTTGTCGACCCCGATCCCGAAATCCAGGCGCATGATTGTGGTGGCTGAGCCCAAACTGCTCCAAGTGCCGCTCAATCTGGTTCCAGATGGCGACCAGTTCTTGGGCCAGTCGTGCGCCGTTGGCTTTATCCCCTCGCTCACTTGGCTCAAGGCCAGTAGAGCTAAGCCAAGATTAAGCAATGCGAAGAGGCTTGCCTGGATTTCAGAGCCGGGCGGTGAGGTAGAGAACAGCGCGCTCTCCGCAGTGCTGGTGCGCACCAGCAACGCGTTTGAAGATCACGGATTTGAAGTCAGCACCGATGGCTCGGTGCCGGAGACACTGACCGAGGCCAGTATCGCCGTGGTGGCGGCACACGGCAGCGTGGGTGCAGATGGGCGCTTTTTTCACCGGGTCAGTGACGAAGGAACTTTGACGCTAACACCCCGCAACCTCAGTCGCGCCTTGGCGGGAACTGAACTGGTGATCCTGTTTGTGTGTAGTGGTGGTCGAGTGGACCGCCATCCGCACGCCAATACGGCAGTGGGGCTTCCGAAGCAACTCCTGGTCGCGGGTTCACGCGTAGTCATCGCCTCGCCTTGGCCAATCTCCCCCATTTTTACCGGGCGTTGGCTTGAAGCGTTCATGGCAGGGTGGGAAGACGGCTTGACGGCCATGGATGCAACGCATCTGGCCAACAAAAGGGTGGAAGCTCAGTTCGGGATCGTGCCACAGTACGCCTTGGCCATGACGGCCTACGGTGATGTCTTGATGACCAAGTAAGGCGAGTGCTTCCCACTGGACGCTTGGGTGGGTGATCATCTCGGCGGGGCACTTCGGGGCCAAGCAGAAGCTGATGGGGGTAGCTCAATCCATGGCACTGGACAATCGTGAATGGGCATTGGTGATTTGGCTAACCATTGCTCTCATTGGGGTGCTTCTAAGTGCCAATTTGAGGCGGGCTTTCTGGGTCCTTCTAATAGCCCTGAGCCAACGCAGCATTGTTTCAATTCTGGCGCTACTGTTTGCCTACATAGCACTGATCATCTTGGGGCTTTGGTATCTGGGCTGGTGGGGGATTGCCAACCTGAAAGCGACGCTGATTTGGGCCTTCGGTTCTGCCTGCGTTGCAGTCTTCAATGTCCAGAAGGTGGAAGGCGACGCGAGCTTCTTCCGGCGCGCAATAGGAGAGGTTATCGGTGTTGCCGTTATTGTGGAATTCCTAACGGCAATCGATACATTTCCGCTTTGGGTGGAATTTTTTATTGCCGGCGGTGCATTTTTTCTGGCCGCACTGAGCGCGACAAGTGCCCGAGAGCCCTCGCGGCGCCTCGTGCATCGCGGGTCCAATGCCGTGCTGATTGCACTCGGCTTTCTGATGCTTGGAAAGTCGATCTTTAACATCACGGTCGATTTCAACGATTTTGCCAAGATGCAGACCGTTCGGGAGTTCCTATTGCCCATCATCTTAGGCCTACTGCTGTTGCCTTTCTTGTTTCTTCTCAATGCTTACTTGGTTGCCGAGAGTGTGTTGGTCGCTTTCAAACTCCAAAGAGGGGAACCCAAGCTTGCGCGATACGCACGCGTCAAGCTTCTGCGTCACTTAGGGTTGGATATGCTAGCGTGGCGCCAGTGGCAGAGTCATGCGGCGCGTTTTGAACCTTCAAGTTTTGCTGAGATTGAAGCGTCGGTGTTGGAAGTCCAGAAGACGCGTCGTCGTCAGAAAAATCCTTACCGCGTGAGGCCGGTGATCGGCTGGCTGCCCGAAGACGCGATAGGCTTTCTTTCCAGCCAAGGATTGAAGACGCGGCCCTACTATCGCGCGGATGATCGGGAGTGGCTGGCTGCGTCTGCCATGGTGGATTTGGGCACTGGGGTCTTTCCCAACAATGTGGCCTACTACATCTCCGGAGACGCGTTTAAAGTCAAAGAGCTTCGCCTGAAGCTCAATGTCAATCGCCCGGAGGAGCAAGAGGAGGCTACTAAGCACTTTGGCATGCTTTGCCACGAGCTTCTCAGCAAAGCGCTTCCCTTTTCGTGCACGCAGAACCAACCGTTTGAGTTTGAAGTGGGGCGGGTGGCTATCGTTGGAGGCCATTCAGTAGGGGTGACCCTCTTCGAATGGTCCGGTGGGATCAAGGGGGGATTTGACCTGAATTTTGTGCTTGCAGTGCCCGAAGAGAAATTCGCAACTGATTGACTGCTGTGCAACGGGCATGGGTGCACCTGCTGACCCGCACGCACATGGGAATACCGACTAGTCAACTTCGCCCTGTCAGCCACGCCGAGGCACGGTGCGCCATCCGGTCATGCATCGTCGCTGGCCGATAGCGCTCGGACGGCGATTAGCAGTTTGCTCATGGACACCCGCAGCCCAGCAAAGCCAGGATACCCCCAAGGCCAGCCGCTACCTGGACTCCACCTCCCCCAGGCGCAGATCGGCAGAAGCCGCAGTTGAGCAGTCCGATTCGACAGGTCTCACGGCGCCAGCCGCTTCCACCATGTAGAAGCAGGCGCTAAACACACGCTTCTCCGCACCATTCGTGGTACCGAAGGTACCCGGGGTGTAGCCCGAAACAACCACCCTATAGTGCTTTCCCGCACGCAAAGCTGTGCCGAGTGCAGGCTCTCCCTCCTGACCGTACGGCAGACACTGGCCAGGACCCAGTGCAGGCTCGATAGACCCTTCGCGCAGAAAGATGCGCTGCCAGACAGGCGGATGTCCCTTGCCAACTTCCGTCACTGTCACGCCCGCGATAATCGGCGGGGCAGTACGTGTCTCACGCGTGTCAGGCACGCCAAAACACGGTACGCCATCGTGTGCCTGGATCGTGGCGCGCTGATAGGTCCCATGGGGCTGTGAACCCGTGGCCATCATTGGCAACAGCAGGATCACCAGGGCCACCGTCTGTCGCATCAGCGGGTCACCTCGAAGAGGCATCTGCTACGTGCCGTCTTCGCGCACGGGTGGCGGTCCAGACGAGAGTGCAGACGCGCAGTCCGATATGACGGGTTTCATGCTTTTGCCGGCCACGTCCACCATGTGGAAGCAGGCACTGAACACACGCGCCTGTGCTTCATCCTTCTTGCCCGGCGTGCCAGGTGTGCGCCCCCATATCTCCACCTGGTAGCGCTTGCCCGGCCGCAGCGCGGGGGCGGATGCCGCGCCCGCGCCGTAGGTGAGGCACTGGCTGGGGGGCAGCGCAGGTTCGGCTGTGCCCTCGCGCAGAAAATCATGTTCCCATAGCGGGGTGCCGCCGGTGCCCACTTCCATCACGGACACGCCGGTGACAAGGGGGGCGTTGACGCGCGTTTCATGGGTATCGGGCACGCCGAAGCAGGGCACGCCCTCACGGCCCTGTATCGTCGCCTGCTGGTAGCGACCGGCTGGCGATGAGCAGCTGGCCATCATCGGCAGGAGCAGCCCCAGCAGAGCCACCGGCAGTTGTAGTCGCATCATCGGGTCGTCCTCGGCAGGTTGTCCTTGCTGCTGCGGTCGGCCAGGAACTGGGAGAGCGCGCGCTCCAGTTGTGCGCCGACGCCAGCTGTCGCGCGATAACGGGTGTTGTTCATGCTCGACTGTGAGCCACGGAACGTGACGAGGAAGTAGTCCGCCAGAATGTCACCCTGGGCCTCCATGTTGTAGTCTTGCAGCAGCCGCGTCTCGTCAAGCACGTAGTCGTAGCTCATGTTCGGCCGGGGTGCCCGCACCAGTTTGACGTTGTAGCCGAGCTGATACTGCCAGACGTGGGCCATCTCATGGATGAAGAATGCCTGGAATCTCACGGTATCCAGCGAGTAATCCTCCCGATAGATACCCTTCGGGAAATACATCTGCCCGTTGGGCGTCACGGCAGTGTCCTTGTCCTGGAAACCGAAGAACATCCAGTAGCCGTGGTTGTGGACCTTCACGGTGCTGTAGTCGACTGCATCGCCGAACACCAGGCGTGCCATCTCGATCTCGCCGGCGGTCATCGCACGTTCGTGGCCAGGCGCACTGACCGGTACCACGGAGGTGCCCATGCCCTCGGCGGTGGTCACCACACCGTCCACATCGAACACTTCTGCTTCGTCGGTGCTGGCCGGTGCCGTGCGCGCACAGCAGCCGGTCGGCTGTGTCGGCGGGCGCAGTTCGGCACGCACGATGGCCTGGCTTTGCGCGGTCGATACCCGCGCCGTCTCGCCCTGCGCATTGGTGGTGCCGGAAAGGGTCTGGCCATCAGCCAGATGCAGCGTGTAGGGCACCTCGGCCAACGGTGCGCCCTGCACGCCGAGAAAACGGATGGCCTGGTCGAACGCGGTGGGCAGGGTGCGTGCCAGCTGCGCGGCCGTGCTGGCTACCGCGGCCGCCTTGCCGGCACCGCCTGCGCTCCCGCCGCCACCCCCTCCGCCACCCGTGACATGCACCACGGCCTGCTGGCTGGACAACACCCGGCAGCCGCAGGCCAGCGCGCTGCCGTGCAACGCCACCGGCTGGCCGTCCACCATCAAGGTGGCATCGCCTTCGACAATCGGAAAGACGCCCTTATGCAGGGTAGGGCAGGTCGCTTTGTCGCTGACCCGCGCGACGCCGATGCCGCCGATGTCGGTTTCACTTGAGGCCGTGATGACCCGTCCGCCGCTGGAGGTCGGGTCTCCCATCACAATCCAGTTCCGTCCCATGGTTCGCTTCCGTTGCAGACCAGGCCTCCATGATGCGCCGGTTCAGGTCGGGTTGGCTGAATAGGCGGCAAGACCGATGGCGGGCCCGCTGTGTGTCGCGACCCGCCGTGGTGCTGCGGGTTCTGGTTCGACGCAGGCGTGCATCGGTAAGTGGCGTCGAGTGAAGGCGGTCACACGTTGATGTTTTACTCGCGGCGCTCTGTCGCGTGCTGCGCCAAATGCCGCATCTGCCTCTTTTCCAGAGGCCGCGCAGGGCCAACGATGGCCGCGCCAAGGCATCCGCCGTGGCCGGGATTGGCGTCCCGAACATACATGACGCGCGGCGTCGCCGTTGTGGTGAAAACTGCAACCGCGACAATGCATCACTCTGCCAGTCCATGGCGGATGGTGCGTGGGGATCACTGATCCGCCGGCTTCCTGCGTCATGTATCCGGCACGCCAACCCGCACCGTCCGCCACCTTGCCTCTGCAGGTGGCCCATCTGTGAGGTTGCCGCCATGCCTGACCTGCGCCCCGACTACCCCCGCCTGCACGCCCTGCTCGGCGATGCGCTGCGTGATCTTCCCAACAGCCTTGCTGAAAAGATGGAGGACGCCCTCAGCGATGCCGCCGCGTCCTCGCCACCGTCCGCGTTCTTCACCCATCTGCTGGGCCATGGCAGGAACCTGCGCGCGGATGGCCAGCCCTGGACCGAAACCCGCCTCAGCCCGGGGCGCGCGTTCGATCTGGCGCTGGCGACCCGATGCGCATCCGGCATCACCGCGCTGACGGCAGTGCTGCAGGCGTCCCACGTGGCCCGGGAAAACGACGATCCGGATGGTTATCCCTCGGCGGCGCTGGTCCATGGCATGTTCGATGCCTGCCATGCGCTGTCGTTGCAGATCGAGCGCTGCCTCGTTCCCTGAGCCGCCTGTCGTCCCTCACACCTCGTTTGCATTTCCGCCGTCCGCGATTGCTAAGGTCGCTGCGCACCCCGAACAGGAACCTGCAATGACCCGGATGTCCTCGCTCACGCTGCTCGCACTCTGCCTCGCCCCCACGCTGGCCTTCGCCCAGTCCGATCGCGAGGTGGCCGAACACATGGTCACCCGCGCCGCCAATGTCTGCCCCGGCCACAGCGCCGAGCGCACCACGCCCACGGTGAAGAAGGTACCGGTCGGCGCGCTGCGGGTGATGCTCGATCGTGGCCTGGTGATGTGCCCGGACCGGCGCTTGGACGCCAGCGCGCCGGCCGTGTTCTATGGCCGGGTAGGCGTGTTCGGCTGGAACCCGGACGTTCCAGCGGCAGCGACCGTGGTCGTCGGCCAGATCGACGCGATGACGCGCAAGGATGAGTACCCGGTGGAGACCCTGGTGTGGGATGCCCGGGGCAGGGCGCTGAGCCAGCAGACCGTGCCGGCCTTCGAGCCGCGCCCTGGCGCCGCGGTGCTGTACAAGGTCCGCTAGGGCGCCATCGGAGGCGCGGTCTCCGGCACCAGCGTGAACCGGTAGCGGTTCTCGTAAAGCTTCACTTCCAGCTGTGTGCGGCCGCGCCGTTCGAGGGTGTACAGCTTGCCGGCCCAGGGGCTGCCCAGGGCCGTGATCGGATTGATGTTGCCCAGCCGGCTGGCGTCCAGATGCACCACGACGCGGTCGTCCAGGTACGCCACCTTCACCGTGCTGAAGAACGTGGCGTACTGGCCGCTGGTCATCGCGGCATAGCCGGACAGCTCCGGGTGCGCCACCAGGAAGGCGAACTGCGTGCTGAAGTCGATGCCGGAAAGATCCGGCGCGCGGTACTGCGATTGCCGGGGCCACGCAGTGTCGGTGCTGTCCAGCGCATCGGCGGAGGTGATGGGGAAGAACTGGAGATCCATGTAACCGGGGCCATTGCCATCGACGCGGGCCTGCCCGCCTTCCACCGAGGCCGACGAGACCAGGTTCGGGTAGGCCAGCGCCGGCAGCCCGCTGACACGGAACTCGCTGTGCGCCTGCACGTCCTGCGGCGGGTTGAAGAACTCGCCGACCTTCTCGCTCTGGCAGGCCGAGAGCAGGGCCAGCAGGGCCAGCGGCAACGCGCGTCCGAGCGCGGAACGGGGGTGGATCATGCGATATGCCTCATCCTTGGGGGACGACAGTAGACCACGCTCTGCGGCAACGGCGCCGGTCCGACGCGTTGCGCTGCCTGTTCAGGCATGTATTTGCGGGGACTGCGTGCACAAGCCCGACGCGTGGATATGCTAGCGTTGAGACGTTCCACCGTTGGCCTGGATGCCTGATGAACTACGCTGAATGGATTCGCGAACAGCACGCGCGCAGTGTGGCGGCCGAGCAGATCGCCGAGGCCGCGCTGGACGGGCCGGCACTGTGTGCAGGCGACAGCGAAAGCCTTGCGCCGCTGCTTCGGGGAGTGAGCCAACTGCTGGCGGTGCCGGTGGCCGATGTGCAGATTGTCGGCTCGGCCCGCTTCGGCTTTTCGCTGCGCGATGGCGCGGCATTCGATCCCGCGTTTTCCGATCTGGATCTGGCCATCGTCAACGCGGGGCTGTATCAGCGGTGTTCGGCGCCGACGGCGGCGTCGGCCGATGCCGCCCGCTTCCCGGAGCGTGATTTCCCCGCCGACGAGCGCATCGCAGTGCGCAAGGCATTCGATGCGCTTTCACTTTCAGTGGCCGATCGCTTCGCCTACGTCTCGGTCGCGGTGTTCCCGGACCAGGCCGCGCTGGTGCGCGCACAGGCGGGGCGCATCCGTGCCTACCTGGGCGTTGCGGGCCCGGCGTCCGCTGCCCGGCCGGCCGGTGCGGCGCCCGCCAGCGCCGTTGATACCCCCTTCCAGCACATCGTGGATGCGGGCCTGCCGCAGTACCTGCTGCCCATCGCCGCCAGTACGCCGGGCAATGCCTCGCCGTGGCTGGCCGACCGTGCGGCCTTCGAGCGCGCGTTCGGCGGCAGCAGCCTGCGCCAGGTGCGGCTGGCGGCGCTGGGGCGCGCACTCGCCGACCTGGCGCAGGTGGTACAGGTGCACTGCTGTCTGGTGGGCGGCAGCTTCGTGGACGTCTCCAATGCCGCGCCGAACGATCTGGACATCGTGGTGTTCTACAGTGCGCGGGCAGACGTCCGCTTCGAGCCGGGGCGTGCCCTGCAGCGGCTGACCCGCAAATTCCTGCTTGAACACATCGACATGCGCTTCGTGCCGTGCGACGCCGAGCCGTGGTTGATGGTCAAGCTGACCTCGTACTTCACCCAGTTGTACCAATCGCGCCGGCCGGGCACGGACGCGCGCGAACGTGGCCTGGTGCTGTTGTTGCCCGGCACCGGGGCGGGGCAGTGATGACCGTACGCCTGGCCACCGCACCCGCGGATGCCCCCGTCGCCACCGAACGGGTGCTGATGCCGCTGCCACCCCCGCAGCCGTCCTTGGCGCTGGCGGATCGGCTGCGGGCGTGCGACCTCGGCTTGCCCGCGTTGCTGCCCTGCGCGCAGCCCTGCGAAACGCTGTGGTCCCATCGCGGGCATCCGCGGTTGCGGGCGGCGGTGCAGCAGCTGCGCCATCCGCTGTCGGCGCACATGCAGATGCCGGCGTTCGATCTGGCCGCGCTGGCTGCGGCGGAGGCTGCCGAGGCCGACGTCTATCGGCGGTGGCACCGCACCGTGCAGGGGCCGCTGTCGATGGCCGACGTACAGCGCTTTGTCTCGCTCAGCACGGGCGGTGACGGCGCGCTGCGTAGCGGGCCCGTATGGATCCGCGCCCGTGATGGGCGCGCGCAGCTGCCGATGGTTCCCGCCCTGCAGGGGGCCGCACGTTGGGACGAGCTGCTGCGGCAACGGGCCGCGCCCGATCCGGCCGAGGGCCTGCGGTCTGCGGTGCAGCTGCTGGCGCTGGCCAACAATGCGCATGCCTTTGCCGACGGCAATGGCCGGCTGGGGCGCGCGCTGTTCAATTTCTGCCTGCACCGTGCCGGGCTTCCGCAGGCCTGCTTCATCCCGCTGAAGGTGCTGACGGTGCTGTCCCGTGGCGGCTACGAAGTGCGCCTGCGCGAGGCGGAACTGTACGGTCGCTGGGAAGGGCTATACGCCTGGCACTGCACGGCAATCGAGTTGTATGCATGGCTGGGACAGCAGCCGGCCATGCCCGACCGGAACGAGGATGTCTGATGTTCAACAAGCGCTACTGGCGGGTGCAGTCTGAAGTAAGCGAATGTGGGCTGGCATGCCTGGCGATCTGCTCGTCCATGCTGGGCGCGGATCTGGAAATGAGCGAGCTGCGGCGCAAGTACCACAACTCCCAGCGCGGTGTGGACCTGAACCAGCTGATCGCGCTGGCCAGCGCGCTGGACATGCAGTGTCGGCCGGTGCGCTGCGAGCCCAGCGATCTGCAGCATCTGGGCACGCCGGCCATCCTGCACTGGAAGCTCAATCATTTCGTGGTGCTGGAGAAGGTCTCGCGCGGCCGCTACCACATCATCGACCCGGCCCATGGCTCGCTGTCCTTCAGCGAAGCGGAGCTTTCCCAGGCCTTCACCGGCATCGCGGTGGAGGTCAGTTCCTCGCCCAGCTTCCGGCCGCGCAAGCAGCGTTCGCCGCTCAACATCTGGTCGATGATCCGCTTCAAGGGCGGCGTCGGCACCGCGCTGTTCCATACGCTGGTCTACACGCTGCTGCTGCAGGGCTTCGTGCTGTTGTCACCGTTCTTCATGCAGCTGGCAGTGGACGAAGGTGTCCTGCGCGGCGACCGCGGCTTCCTGATGGCGCTGGCACTGGGGTTCGGCGCGGTGGCCGTGTTCAACAGCCTGGCCGAAGCGCTGCGCGGGGTCACGCTGCAGCGGGCGTCCGCGTTGATGGGCTGGGACATGAGCCGGCGCCTGTTCCACCATCTGGTCAGCCTGCCGCTGACCTGGTTCCACCGGCGCCGTCTGGCCGATGCGCTGTCGCGGATGGAGTCGATCGATCCGATCCGCCAGCTGATCGCCAACGGGCTCATCGGCGCATTGCTGGACGGTGTGCTGGCACTGGGCATCATCGTGCTGATGTTCGTCTACTCGCCGCTGATGAGTCTGGTCGCACTGACTGCGCTGGGGCTGTACGTGCTGATGCGGGTGGCCGCCATCCCGATGTCGATGAAGATGGGCATGGCCAGCCTGCAGGCGAACATCGCCGAGCGCGGGACGCGCATCGAAACGCTGCGCGCGATGCAGTCGATCAAGACCATGGGCGGCGAGTTCTCGCGCGAATCGATCTGGGCCAACAAGTACGCCGATCTGGTGCGCGCTTCGTTGAACAGCGCCAACCTGCAGATCGGCATCGGCGCGGGGCGCACCCTGCTTGATGGCCTGAGCCTGGTGGCCATCGTCTACATCGGCGCCCAGGCGGTTCTGGCCAACACGCTGACAGTGGGTGCGCTGTATGCCTTCGTGGCCTACCGGCAGCAGCTGAGCAACCGGCTGACCACGCTGGTGGACCAGTGCATCGCCTGGCGCCTGACCGAGCTGCATTCGGACCGCATTGCCGATATCGCGCTCAGTCCCAGCGAAGAGGGCTTCAGCAAGGATCCTTCGGCGTCGGACAGCATGGAAGGGCACATCCAGCTGCGTTCGGTGTACTTCCAGTACTCGGCACAGGAAGCGCCGGCGCTGAAAGACATCAACCTGGCCATTGCGCCGGGCGAGTTCGTGGCCATCACCGGCCCGTCCGGCTGTGGCAAGAGCACGCTGGTGAAGGTGCTGACCGGGCTGTATCCGCCCAGTGCCGGCGAGCTGCTCTATGACGGGCTGAACATCGCCAGCTGGGGGCCGCGCGTGGTCCGCCAGCGGATGGGCGTGGTGATGCAGGACGATGAGCTGCTGACCGGTTCGATCGTGGAGAACGTGACCTTCTTCGCCGAGCGCCCGGACATCGCGCTGGTCTGGCAGTGCCTGGAAATGGCGGCAGTGAAGGAGGATGTGCAGCGGATGCCGATGCAGCTGGAAACGCTGGTGGGCGACATGGGTTCGACCCTCTCCGGTGGCCAGAAGCAGCGCCTGCTGCTGGCCCGCGCGCTGTACCGCAAGCCCAGCATCCTGGTGCTGGACGAGGCCACCGCGAACCTGGACGTGGCGCGTGAGAGCCGCATCTACCAGGCGCTGGCGCAGCTGGATATCACCCGCATCCTGATCACCCACCGCCCCGACACCATGCGCCTGGCCGACCGTCTGGTGCGCATCGACCAGGGCAGGGTGGTGGGCGATACCCGCAAGCCCACCGCAGCGGCGCCCACAGCGGCGCCGACCGTCAACCTCATTCCTGCCGTCCTTTCGCCGCCAGCAGTGGCTCCAGCAGCCAGTCCAGCAGCGAACGTTTCTCCAGAACCAGATCGGCTTTGAGGCGTCCTACAGCCAGGAATGAAGCCACGCCGACGCGGGCACCCAACCAGAATTGCCGGGCGCCCAGCGCCCGACAATCGCCATCCTTCACTGCACGGTGGGGCTCATATCCCTAGCGTGCGGCGCGATAGAAGCTGAGCAGGCACTCGTCGCGGGATCCATCGGTAGTGAAGTGCAGGACAGTCCCATTGGAACGAAGCTCGTAAGCAGATTCCCTGCTCACTCGTTCAGCGGCTGCATTGTGCGGGCTCGGCGGATACATGAACTGCTCAAGCGCGTATTTTTCCTTCAAGGACGCAGCGGGATAGCAATGACCCTGTTCCAGCTTGGCATAGAAGAAACTGATTCCCTGCACCAGGCGCGGATGGATCCGGAATTCGGTATAGGCGATCCGGTAACCATCGCGGGTCTCGATCGGGCTTGACCTGAAAACGACGGGGTCGGTATTGCTGCTGCCCTGCTGCATGAATCCACGTGCGCCCATGCTTCGGAAGAAATCGAAGCCCAGCGGCCAAGGGGCATCGGCAAGCTTCTGAATCACGTCTTCAAGTGAATTCTCGTTGCTGTCCTTCCCTCTGGCGCCGTCTTCAGCAGATGCCTGGAATGCGAGTGACAGGGTCAACGCCAACAGAGGCAGCAGGAGATGCTTCCGGGGAGAGATTGAGGTTCATCGTTCCTGTTCCTGGAAATGGCCGCCAAGTTGCCACATGGAAGCCACCTCATCGCCCGCTCTGCGCGGAGCGTGGGCGTTGCAGTTCCGCGACGGCGCCGACCGTCAACCTCATTCCTGCCGTCGTTTCGCCGCCAGCAGTGGCTCCAGCAGCCAGTCCAGCAGCGAACGCTTCTCCAGAACCAGATCGGCTTTGAGGCGCATGCCCGGGGTCAGTGCCAGCGCCTTGCCATAGGCCTGCATCTGCTGGTCGTCCAGCGCGGCCAGCAGGCGGTACTGGCTTTCCACCGCCTGCAGGTCGGCGGGCAGTTCCTCCGGTGACGTCGGTGAGCGCGCGATCTTGACGATCCGGGCGCGGCCGACGCCGAACTTCTGGTAGGGGAAGGCGTCGTACATCAGCCGCACATCGGTGCCGACATTGACGAAGGCGATGGCCGAGGAGGGCACCCACAGCTCGGCGAACAGCTGCGAGCCTTCCGGCATCATCACCCCGAGCGTGCGCCCGGCGGTGACCGTGGCGCCCGGCTTGGCCTGCAACCAGGTGACCTGCCCGGCGGACTGCGCCACCAGATTGAACTGCGTGCCCAGCTTGTAGTTGATCGCCTTCTCGCGCGCGCCCAGCAGTTCGGACAGCGCGGTGGCACGGTTGGCGTCACGCTCGGCCTTGAGGCGGCCCAGCTCGTGCCGCATCTGCTCGTGCTCCTGTTCCAGCTGGGCAATGCGCGTCTGCACTTCGGCCACCGATTGGCGCACGTTCAGTACCCGCACCTCCGCGTCGCGGTACTGCAGTTCGGATACCAGCTTGTCCGCGCGCAGGCGGCCCAGGTCGTGCACGGTCTTCTCGGCGATGGCCTGCTGTTGCTGGTACAGCGTGACGTTGTCACGCAGTACCGAAAGCTGGCGGGTGGTGCCCAGCATGCGCTCGCGGATGCCGGCCTCCTGGCTTTCCAGGGATGCTTCGGTGGCGCGTTCGCGATCGACCGAAGCCTGGGTGAGGCGCTCGGCCATGCCGGACAGGGTGGCGCCGGTGCTTTCGCCGGTGTCGATCACCGAATCCACCGAAACGCTGACGATGGGGTCGCCCTGGCGGACCTTCGCGCCTTCCTCCACATGCACGTTGCTGACGATGCCCGAGCGCTGGCTGATGATCGGCAACAGGCCGCGCGAGGGGACCAGCGCACCGGATACGGTTTCCTTGCGCGGGAACGAGGTGGTCACCAGGAACAGTACCGCCAAGCCCAGCAGCGCAACCACGAAGCCGGTGGCCAGCCACATACCGACGCCCGGTGCCTGCACCGGTGAGCCGAAGCGCTGCGTGGCTGCCTCGATCGCTTCGTTGCGGAACAGCGGAATCACATCCGCCGTCTCATCCTTTCTGGCTGGTTCCATGTGGCCTGCGCTGCCGCGTCGTTGCGGAGAGTGGGATGGGGAGGGACATCATCGCGCGGTTCGGGGCGCAAGGCAGCCATGGCCACCGGCCACGTCCACGTAGTAGTCGTAATCGTCGCGCAGGTCGAAGCCCACCCGCCAGGAGATCGGGAACACGTTGGCCGGCTGGTCGGAGACCTGGGTCTGCAGGGTGACGGTGCGGCCATTGAACGTGACCGGGGCGGTGGCCTCGGCGTAGCGGACCGGTTGCAGGCCGTGCATCGTCCAGCGGCGTCGCTGCACCAGGCTGGCCTGTGGGTAGGTGGCCAGGTTCACGCCGGAGGCTTCCAGTGCGACATCGGTGCCGGTGTCGAGCAGCACCAGCTCGTCGCGCTTGCCGATGCGCATCGGCAGGCGCAGCGAATACTGGCCGCCCCACAGTGCAGAGGTGGTTGCCAGGGGTTGCCGGCAGGTATCGGCAGGCAGTGCCTTCAACAGCTCCAGCTCGGTGGGCCGCAGCACCAGCGGACCCAGCCGGTACAGCAGGTCCAGGCCGATGATGTTGAACTCGATCTGGTCGGTGACCGTGAAGGCGACGTTGCTGAAGTGCAGATCGCCCAGCTGCACATCGACCGGGGCGGCCAGGCCGATCGCCACGGTCTGCCCGGGCCGTGAGTTGTCGGTGGCGAAGTCGTCGGTCACGGCCAGGCCCATCGCCTGTGCGGCCTTGCGGCTGATATGCGAACGGGTGGCGCCGGTGTCGACGATGAAATCGGAGTCGATGTCGCGCTGTTTTCCATCCTGGCCGCCGCGGATCTTGCCGCGGATGACAGGAACACCGGCCTTGGCCGACAGCGGGAGGCGGGTTCCGGCAGGCGGCGGTGCGGCCAGCGTGGCCGACCGCGGCCATTGGCTGAAGGACTCGAACGCGGGGACGGTGATGGCGCGTACTTCCTCGCCCGCACGCAGCGACGGCGCGACATGCTGCTGATAGAGCGCGCGGACCTTCTGCATGTCGGCGGCCCAGCCGGCGATGTCGCCTTCCAGCAGGCGGTTGCCGGCACGCAGGCTCCGGCACAGGTACATGACGCCCTGGCTCTTCTCGGCCACCACGGCGGCGTCGGCGATACAGGTGTCGGCCCAGCGGTTGGACTGGGCGATTTCGCCACGCGTGCGGTGGTAGCCGGCGCGTGCGGCCAACCGAGCCGTGGTATTGGATCTGCCGATCCGCTCCAGGGCCGCGCCGTTGCCCTGCATCACCGCCACGGTGATGCCATGGCTGTCTTCAGCGACCACATCGCGGGCCCCGGCGGGGGCGGCCACGCCCAGTGCGATCACTGCGGACATCAGGAATTTCATTGCCTCAGCTCCTCTGTGACACGTATCGGCCGCCCGGTCTCCCGGGCGGCCGATGTTCCGGTGCAGCGTCAGAACCCGTTGATGACCAGGTTGAACTGGCCGGTGAACGAGTTGGTGTTCGGATCGAACGTCAGGCCGATGTTGAACGACACACCGTTACCGAAGTCCTGGTTGAAGCTGGCGCTGTAGTTGCTCACATTGAAGTGATCGGTGGTCAGGCCCAGGGTGTAGGTCTGGCCTGCATACTGGAAGCTGCCGTTACCGGCCAGGCCCCAGTTGCCATTGGTCAGATTCAGGTTCTCGGTCAGATTGAAGGTCAGGTTGTAGTCCTGCAATACCCATGTCTGGGTCGCGCTGGCTACACCGTTGCCATCAATGCTGGCGTTGGAGCTGAAGGTGGTCTCGCCACCGCCGTCGCCACCACCACCACCGCCGCCGCCGCCACCACCGCCGCCATCGCCCGGATCCCACGGATCGGTCCAGTCCGGCGGATCCGGGTTGGGACCCCAGTCGTCCGGCGGGGTCACATCGACCGGCGGCAGATCGGTGGTATCCACCTGTGCGCCACCGGAGACCAGTGCACGTTCTTCGGGGGAGAGATCACGAATTCCACTTGCAGACATCTCACAACTCCTTGTTTGTCCGATGCTGAGTACGGATGCGTCGTTGCCGCCTTCATGCGGCGCTCCGACATTTATCACACGAAGTGGACGGTGCTCTGTCAGAAAAATCTGATTCGGACGGAAGGGTGACAAACGACAAAAATGAACGCGCCTTGCGCTTACTTCGTTCTGGCGGCCGCTTGCCATCACACGCTAGCCCCCACCGCAGGCACTCAGGCAACGGTCGCGTATTTCGCCGCACTTGATGTCCGGAAGGCGATTCCGGCAGAAATCCATGCTCGCCTGGCATGATCGACGAAGATCCCTGTCTTGGATTTCTTCGCAGTTGCCACCCCATTGGGATGCCGAGCCCAGGCAACCGCTACTGCTTCCGGCGGAATGACAGCTGGCATAGTGGTCCCGACACTGGTCCATGCATTGGCGTGCAGCCGTGGTTTCACGGCCCTGCGCCAGATAGGGGTCGCCATGGCTGCTGCAGGATGCCATCGCAACGACAGCCACGAATACGAGTAGTTTGCTCTGCACTGCAGCAGACCCTTTCAGTTGATCGTGTCAGGCGCCTCATCATCAGCCGGCTGATTCCATTTGGCCTGAGTGGCTGTGCTGATGCGGAGATTCAAGCAGGATGCGATATCACTGTGCCGACTGGGTGGACCCCAAAGACATCAGGCAGGCCTTGTTTGTGATGAAATCCAGATAGATGGAGACCTTGCGCAGGCTTCCGCCACCCAGCACATAGCGCGTCTTGCTTGGATGGTTTCCAGTGGATGTGCTCATCTGCAGTTCTGCAGAGCCGTCCAAGGTCTGCACAACGGCCTCGCGCGCGACTGATGCTCTTCGCTGCTGTCCTTGTACGCCTTGAACAACACTGTGTTGAACTGGACCTGCTGGCAGAGCCACACCGATTGGCAAGGCTTCCATCAACTCGCCACTGTTGCCAGTATCCAGCATTGCTTCCTGGCGCTTGCCGTCAACAGTAATGAACAACCTTGGGACGGTCTGCGTACCGCTCAGGTCTGCCGCCGAGAACATCGGGGCGTCGCAGGCCGGAGCAGCAGATCCCTCCGCGAGCACCTGCAGGCCATCCTTGCCGATCAGGACTCGGCCGAGACGAGATAGAACATCAAGGCCAAGAAGGTTCGCAGGAATGCGTTCGCTGACGGATACCAATGGCTGCGAGATGATCAAGTGACCAAACTGGAGGGTCTGCGGCTGGGCCATCCTGCTGCGCTGTTGTGAGTCGCCCAGCACGCCGGACAGCGTGAATCCCTCCATGAGCGGGGGCGTAGTTATCGCCGCGGGATGCACTATGGTCAGTGCCGAGCCGGTGTCGACCAGAACCTCAACAGTCTTTCCATCAATCTGCAGTTGCGCCATGTTGGGATACGCGACACGGCCGCCGTCATGATCCTGGCTGGACGCTACTGTAACCGTCCCCGTGTGCAGGGCGATGCGGCCTTGGCCAGATGAATCGACTTTGGGAGCGGGCCGGCCGGCCATCGCGGCGTAGTCTGGAATGCGGGTGAATACATCGACGTTACCCAGTGTTTTGCCCCGCTTCTCCGCAGCGGCCCGAACGCGCTCCCGCGCCTGCATCGACAGGCGTGCCCATGCAGGCAGGTCACCCGCTACCACCTCGACGCCAGCTCGCAGTGCTCCACAGACTGTCAGTCCGGCCAGATGCGTGGTCTGCTGCGCCATCTGGATACATTCATCCGACGCCTCGCGGGCTCCAGGAAGGTCCAGCAGAACCCGGCGTTCGGCGGCCCTGGCCATTTCCTTTACGACGGTATTGGTTGCATTGACCTGCAACTGCCGTAGTGCAGCGACATCACCTTGAGCCAGCGCTTGGCTGACCGGCGTTGGGTCGTTGAATATCTGCGTGACGCTGGTTGTCTCAGCGGCACCAGCACAGGATGAAACGAGCAGCAATGCAAGTGAAAAGTGACGCATGGGACTCCAGATGGATGCCGCGTCCGTGGACGCGGCATCCCAAGAGGGATCAAGGACTCTTGTTGTAGAGGAACTGGGCTTCGCCCTTTATGTCGTTGTCTGCTGTGTTGTAGATCACGTTGATCTGAAAACCGAAGCCGGCGCCGATATCCCAGTAGTAACCACCATTGACGGTGGAGGTCCAGGAACCTTCGTTCAGCTGCCACTTGAGAAGACTGCCATCGTTGCCGACGAAATCCAATGTGCCCTTGCCGTCCTTGAAGGTGCCGTCGGTGTTGAACTTCAGCTCGGTGCTGACCGTCCACTGGCCGAATTCATTGGGAATCGGGTAGGTCAATACCGCTTTGTTGAAGCCCGGCTCGCCATTCTCGCCCGGCGTGTAGGTCAGCTTGCTTTCAAAAGGCTTGACATCGATGAAGGTGAAGTCCGGCTGTCCATCGCCGTCACCACCGCCGTCGCCACCACCGCCGCCACCACCACCACCGCCACCACCACCACCGCCGCCGCCGCCACCATCGCCCGGATCCCACGGATCGGGCCAGTCCGGCGGATCCGGGTTGGGACCCCAGTCGTCCGGCGGGGTCACATCGACCGGCGGCAGATCGGTGGTGTCCACCTGCGCGCCACCGGAGACGAGTGCACGTTCTTCGGGGGAGAGATCACGAACTCCACTTGCAGACATCTCACAACTCCTTGTTTGTCCGATGCAGATTACGGATGCGTCGTCGCCGCCTTCGTGCGGCGCTCGGACATTTATCACACGAAGTGGACGGTGCTCTGTCAGAAAAATCTGATTCGGACGGAAGGGTGACAAACGACAAAAATGAACGCACATCGCACTTGCGCAACGACGATTCTTCATCTTGAAGTAATGCGAATGTGCTATTTGACCTTCACGCAGGTGCTGCGCTAAACACCACACCTCACGCTCGAAGCAAGGAGTTGCACGCATGCAGGAAAATGGAATTCGCGAGCTGTCGCTGGAAGAGCTCGCACTGGTTTCTGGCGGTGCGCAGATGGACACCACCGATCTGCCGCCGGTGGATGCGTTGCCGCCCGATGACGGCGGCTGGCCGGATATCGATCCGCCGGACTGGACCGATCCGTGGGATCCAGGCGATGGTGGTGGTGGTGGTGGTGGCGGCGGTGGCGGTGGCGAAGCGCCGCCGAGCGCGTATGAGCAGGTCGATGGACAGGCTGACACCATCGCGCGTGAGGTGGAAGCACTGATCAAGGCCGATCCGGGTTACCAGAGCCAGGAGCTGGGCACGGTGATCTACCGCGACGCAGTGACCGGTGAAATCAAGACCAGCCCGCTGGCGCGCGGTGATGCCAGCAATCCCGGGGCCATCAGCTATCCGCTGCTGGAGTGGGGCATCACGCCGGGCCAGGTGGTGGGCATCATCCATTCCCATCCGGCCGGGGTCTTCCCGTCGGAGACGCATGAGGTCAACAAGTACCCGTCCGACAACCGCACCGTTGGCGGCGTGGCCTATGAGGGCGGGGATTGGGGTGTGGCCGATCTGCTGCGCGACAACGGCATGAATGCCGAAGAGTTCCGCTACTACATCATCGGGCCCGATGGTGTGACCCGTGAGTATGATTTCAACGACCGCGATGCGGAAACGCTGGGTACGACGCTATGAAGATAGAGGCCGCATGGGCGGTGGCCGTTCTGGCCGTGGGCGCAGCAGCCTGTGCGCCGGTGGCGCGTGCCGATTCGCCAGGGCTGGCGGTGCTGCGCAGCGAAGATGGACTGCCTGCGAACCGCTACACCTCGCAGCACCAGATGAGTTGTGGCAGCCGCGTGTTCGAGCTCGTGGTGGAATCGCCGGGTCCGGTCAGGCTGACTGGCCTGAAGGTGGATGGCGTCGCGGTTCCTGCCGCGCAGTTGCAGGCCATCAATGCACAGGTACCGGAGCGCTCCTGGTTCCAGGGCATCGCCTCCTCCTGCACGTCGGCCCGCCAGTCGCTGACCCTTCAGCTGTCATCGCCGCAGGGGGCCGTGACCATCCCGCTTTCGTTCAAGGATGGCGTGCTGGTTCCGGCGGCACCGGCCCGGTAATGCAGGTGCTGCAGGCTGCCGGCCCCTGCGCGGGGCCGGCGGCCCGACCGCCCGTCAGAAGCGGTAGGCTGCCTGCACGTAAAGCCGGCGCGGTTCCCCAGGGAAGTGCCCGTTGCGCGCGATGAAGCCGCTGGCCGCATACACCTTGTCGAACAGGTTCTTGACGTTGGCCTGGAACTGCCACTGCTTCCACGTGGTCTTCCAGCTCATGTCGAACACGGTGTAGGCCTTCACGGTCTGCCCGTCCAGGCTGATGCGCTCGCCGACATGGTCGGCACCGAAACCAATGGCCGAGTTCAGTGCAGGCAGGTCGTAACGCGTCCACAGGCCGAGCGTGTTGCGCGGTGCATTGGCGAAGCGGTCTCCGGAGGCATTGGTGATGCCGTTCGGGCCTGCATCCTTCACCCGTGCGTCGTTGTACGCGTAGGTGAGGTTCACCACCCAGCGATCGGTCACGTCGGCCAGCAGATCCAGTTCCATGCCGGTGCTGCGCACCAGGCCCAGCGCGGCGAGCTGGTTCACGCCTGCGATCACTTCGCCGGTCGCCTGCACGATGTTGCTGCGGTCGATGCGGTAGGCCGCCATGTTCAGGGTCACACGCTCGGCCAGCAGCGACTTCATGCCTATCTCCCACTGCTTGCTGCGTTCGGCGTCGAACGGGCCGCCGGCAGCACGGTCCTGGTTGGCCGCGCTCTGTGGCACGAACCCGCTGGCCACGTTCGCGTACAGGTTCAGCCCCTCGCGCACGGTGAAAGTGCTGCCCAGCCGCCAGCTGAGGTCATGGCCATCCACGCTGCTGCCGCCGAGGCGATCCTCGTCCTTGAAGCCGTCCCAGCGCAGGCCGGCCAGCACATGCCAGCGCGTGCCCAGTGCAAATTCGTCCTGCAGGTAGCCGCCGTAGCGTGTGCTGCGCGTCGAGGTGCTGCGCCAGGGCAGGGAGGCCAGAGCGTAGTCGTGCCAGGTGCTGGCGCCATACACCGGATTGAACAGGTCGATGCCACGCACCGGGCCCGCACCGCGCGCGAGGTCGGCACTGTTGGCGGTCTGCGCGGTGAAGTCGGCATCGAGCCGGTACACGTCAGCGCCGAACAGCACCTTATGCTCGATGCGGCCGGTACTGACCCGCCACACGGCATTGCCGTTGGCAGTAAACGCCTCGTTGTCGCGGATCTGGTTGCGCAGCTGGCGCGTCATCCACTCGGCCACGCCATCGCGATCACGGTCGATCAGCCCCATCGGCTCGTGATACATCTGATGCTCGTTGTTGGTGAACCAGCGCGCGGCGAAATCCACATCCAGATTCGAGGCCGGCGCGAAGCCATACTGCGCCAGAGCGACCTTCGCGCGCATGTCGAGGAAGTCGCTGGCCTCGTTGTGGTTCCAGCGGCGATCGGTCAGGAACGTACCTGCGTCATTCACCGGTACACCACGCAGGCGGTTGCCGCCCAGGTTCTGGGTGATGTCGGTGAACTGCAGGGTCAGCTCGCCGGTATCGCCCACATCGAAGGCCAACGAGGCATCGCCGATCACGCTTTCGCTGTCGCTGTTCCAGCGCACGCCCTGCTCGGTGTCACCGTACAGACCGGCGCGGTAGCGCACGCGGCCGGCCGCATCCAGCGGGCCGGTGGCCTCGATCGAGCCGGCGCGGAAATCCTCGTTGCCCAGCTGGACTTCGATGCGGCGCTCAGCCGTGGCCCGGGGCTTGCGGGTCACATAATTGATGACGCCGCCGGCATCACCACCGCCATACAGTGCGCCGGCCGGACCCTTCAGCACCTCCACCCGCTCGATGTTGAACAGCTGGGGCACCGCGAAGCCCGCATACGGGTCGCCGCGCAGGCCGTCATAGAGCACGTTTTCTTGGCGGAAGCCACGCAGGGTCACGCCCGCATAGCTGAAGAAACTGATGCCGCTGATGCTGCGGTACAGGTCGGTCACCTGGCGCGCCGCCTGGTCGTCGATCAGCTCGCGCGGCACCACCTGCACCGATTGCGGCACCAGCTCCAGCGGGGTATCGGTGCGGGTGCCAACCGCGGCGTCGTCAACCCGGTACAGCGTCTGCGCGCGGCCACGCACTTCGACCTTGTCGAGCTCGGTGGTCGCGGTGGCGGGCGGTGCGGCGGCCTGTGCCAGGGGTGCCAGGGGCAGGGCGAGGGCCGCGCACAGCGCGCGGCGGCGGAGCTGGAATGGGGACATGGCGGGGGATTGGCAACTGCAAATGAGAAAGATTAGCATTTGCGGTGATGCTCTGCCTATTCCCCGATGGCGCGATGCACATCGGGGCCCGCGCGGAGAGCGTTACGCCCGCACCGCCGCTACGTCCCCTTGACCCGCGGCCTCGGTCATCACGACGGCGAGCTGCTTGAGCGAGTAGGGCTTGCGCAGCAGGGTGAAGCCGTGGCCGGGGTCGCGCGCCAGCAGCTCGCTGTAGCCGCTGGTCAGGATGATGGGCAGATCCGGAAAGCGATCACGCACGTGCCGGGCCAGTTCCAGGCCGTTGGTGCCGGGCATCACCACGTCGCTGAACATCACATGGAACCGCATGGCGTCCTGTTCCAGTTCGGCAAGTGCCTCATTGGCGTTGCGGGCCAGTACCACCTCATAGTCGAGTTCGCGCAGGGCTCCGACCGCGAACTCGGCCACATCCACATTGTCCTCCACCACCAGCACGCACAGCCCGTGCCCGTGCAGCAGGCCCGGCTGTGCCGCTGGCCGCGCCACCGTCTCGCTGGACCGGGTGAGCGGCAGATACAGCGTGAACCGGGTGCCGACGCCCGCCTGGCTCTTGACGTCCACCTCGCCTTCGGACTGTTTGACGAAACCGAATACCTGGCTGAGGCCCAGGCCGGTGCCGGCACCAATGCCTTTGGTGGTGAAGAAGGGTTCGAAGATGCGATCCACCACGCCCGGGTCGATGCCAGAGCCGGTATCGGTCACGCTGATGGCGGCGAAGTCACCTTTCAGCGGTGCCGCGAAGCGGACCGAAGGCACCGCCGTAACCTGCTCGACATCGACGGTGACCGTGCCGTGGCCGTCGATCGCATCGCGCGCATTGACGGCGATATTGATCAGTGCGGTGTCCAGCTGGGTGCGGTCCAGCAGCACCGGCAGCGGGCGATCAGGCAGGTTGACCGACACCTGGATGCGTGCCCCCAGGACCGTGGTGATGATGTCCGACAGGGCCTGCACGCTCTCGCACAGATCGAAGACCTCCGGTGACAGGCTCTGCCGGCGCGAGAAGGCCAGCAACTGTGCCGTCAGCCGTGTGGCCCGGTCCGAAGCGTTGCTGATCGCCTGCACGTAGCGGCGTCGCGGATCTTCCGCCGGCCAGGTATGCAGCAGCATGTCCACCGAGCCGGTGATGACCTGCAGCAGGTTGTTGAAGTCGTGCGCGACGCCTCCGGTGAGCTGGCCGATGGCTTCCAGCTTCTGCGACTGCCTGAGCTGCTCGCGGGCCCGCACCAGTTCCAGGTGCGCCTCGCGCGCCTGTTCGGTGATCGCTGCGACCTGGCGGCTGTGCAGGTCGCGCTCGATCACGCGTTCGGTCTGCTCGCTGACCACGCAGATGATCCCGGCGACGGCACCGCTGGCATCGCGCAGAGGCGAATAGCAGAAGGTCCAGAAGGTCTCCCGCAGCGTGCCGTCTCGATCCATCATCAGAGGGAGATTCTTGAAGCTGCGGCTGCGGCCCTCGAACGCGTCGTCTACGGCATGCTCCACATCGGCCCAGACGTCCGACCACACCATGTCCAGGCGGTTGCCCATGGCGCCGTGCAGCTTGTCACCCAGCATCGGCAGGTACGCATCGTTGAAGAAAAATGCCTTCTCGCTCTGGCCCCAGGCGATCCAGAGGGGTTCGGCAGAGTCGAGGATCATCGCAAGCAGCGTGCGCAGCTCGCAGGGCGCCTGTGCCGCCGCCGGCGAGCGTGCCCAGTCGCTGTCCTGCAGTAGGCGATAGGCAAGCTGGTCGGGTGCGGAGACGGGAAGGGGGAAAGGATGCATGGCCGTCGGCGCGGGAAGGTGCGGCAGCATAGCCGAACCGATGTCAGCAGGGCCTGCACACCGCTGGCGCGGCAGGGCAGTCGCAGCGGCTAGCCTGGCTCCTGGCCGGGTTGCCCGGCCAGGGCGTGCCGGCCCGCCGGCGTCAGGTCGATGTCCGCATCCTCGGCCTGCACCGCAAAGCCGGCATTCACCGCCCAGGTCGCGGCATCACCGCGCACCGGCTGCGCGTCTGCGATGTCCTGCAGGATCCTGATCTGTGCTGCAGTCAGCCCCATCACCTCATACCCCCAGAAGCGACGGGAGCTGCCACTCCGAAACACGCGCATGGCTGATCGGCTGGTGGCAGCCGCAACGCTCGCAGCGGAACAGCGCACCGCCTGGCAGCTGCAGCAGTGTGTCCTCGCTGGCGGAGGTGGTCTCCGCGCAATGCTGGCAGGTGACGGTGAGCGCGGTGATGCGTTCAACACCACCGGACAGGTTGAAGACGGCTTCGAAAGCGCGGATGACAGGGTGGGACATAACCACTCGCGAGTAGTACACGTCCGCATCCTCGCCTGCCACCCGTGACGGCGCAGTCAGCTGCGTGCATCGACCGGATCAAGATGCCCCACCGTCAGAGCTCCTTCCTTCAGAGCTCCTTCTTCTTGCCGCTCAGATCCAATGGCTTGTCATCGTCCTTGCGCTCGCTGGACCAGACTTCAAGACTCTTGTTGCAGCGGCTTTCGCGTGCGGCGACCTGCGGCGGCAGGTCCTTCAGATGCGGTGACTCCTGGCAGCCCGAATGCATGGCCGTGTCGTCATAGGTGGCGCAGGCAGCGAGCGAGGCGAACATGACGGCACAGGCCGAGGCGCGCAGCGCGGCGGGGGCGAAGCAGATCGGCATGGACGGCATCCTGGAAAGAGGGGGTGCCTAATTCAATGATGTGACCCCGTGCCGACGCAATCGGTCTGCCTGCACTTGTTATTCAGTAACAAGTGTGACGATACTCTGCGGTTGTGGCGTCTGCGCGCTACGCGACGCAGATCATGAACAGTGCGGACAGCGCCAGCATCAGCATGAAGACCCGCCGGCTCAGGGCCAGGCAGGCTAGGCAGGCAGCCAGGGCCCAGGCCGCCAGCAGGACGCAGGTGAGCAGCCACAGGCCGATGGTCATCAGTGAGCCGGCAGCGATGGCGGACAGGGCAGACGCCTTGAACAGCGCGATACCCAGCACACTGCCCAGCACGCCGGCCTGCAGGGCGACCGCGTCATGGTGGGCAGGGGCACGGCGGGGAGGCATTGCGGTCCGGACGATCGACCAGGGGGTGTTGATCGAAGTCTGCCCGAACGGATATCCACGCCATGTGTAGTACCGTCGGCGGCCGCCGCAGGCCGGCCTGCCGCGCGCGGCGCTGCGGGACGGCCGGAGGACAGGAGTGTCAGTGGCTGCGGGCGACCGTGCGTGCGCGGTTCTTTTCCAGCGTCACCGCCACGCACCACAGCAGCAGGCCACCGAAGGCCGTGGCTGCGCCGACATAGCCGGTGGTGGCGGGACTGAAGCCGGCGCTGATGGCCATGCCACCCAGCCACGGTCCCAGCGCGTTGGCGGTGTTGAAGGCGGCATGGTTGGAGGCCGCAGCCAGCGTCTGTGCTTCTCCCGCCACATCCATCAGGCGGGTCTGCAGTACGGCGGCGAGCGCACCCATGGTGCCCACGGTGATGATCATCGGGCCGATGGTCCACACCGACTGCGCTGCCAGCGGATACAGCAGCAGCATCACGATCGACCACACCAGCACCAGCGCGGCGGCCTTGAAGTGGAATCTGTCCACCAGCCAGCCGCCGGCGATGTTGCCGATGATGGCGCCAATGCCGAACACACCCACGGCGAGCGGCATCCACGATTCGGCAACGCCGGTCACCTGCACAAGGGTCGGCGCAAGATAGGTGAACACACAGAACATGCCGGCGAATCCGACCGCACCGATGGCCAGCGCCAGCCATACCTGCGTGGTGTTGAATGCGCGCAGCTCGCGCATCGGCGAGGTGCGCACCTCTTCAGGGTCGGGAAGCAGGAAGCGCGCGATCATCGCAACGGTGGCAATGGCCAGCAGGGTGACCAGCGCAAACGCCGTACGCCAGCTCAGTTGCTGGCCCAGCCAGGTGGTGAGCGGGTTGCCGATCAGGATGGCGATGGACAAGCCGAGCAGCACGCGCGACATCGCTTGGCCGCGCTGGCCGGCCGGGCTGATCGCCGCGGCCACCAGCATCGCCACGCCAAAGTAAGCGCCATGCGGAAGGCCCGCGACGAAGCGCGCGATGAGCATGGTGGCGTAGTTGGGTGCAAGCGCGCTGGCCAGATTGCCGACCGCGTAGAAGCCCATCAGCGCCAGCAGCAGGCGACGGCGTGGGAAGCTGGCGCCGACGAACGCCAGGATCGGTGCACCGACCACCACGCCGATGGCGTAGGCGCTGATGAGATGGCCGACCTGTGTTTCGGTGATCGACAGGCCACGACTGATTTCCAGCATCAGGCCCATGCTGGCGAACTCGCTGGTACCGATGGCAAAGCCGCCGAGCGACAGGGCGAGGATGATCAGGGTGCGCTGGCGGGGCGTCAGCTGCGCGGCCAGGGAAGAATTGGGGCTCATGCGGGGACGCAGGGGGCGGGGAGCAGCCTATTGTACTGCTGCACCGCAGCAGGGGCATCGCCCGCTGCCAAGAATCAGCGTTTGGCAGGTGGTGCCGACCGCGCCCTGAGGCGGGTCAGGCCAGCACGTACATGTCGCTCCAGAGAAGGAAGGCTTCCGGCGTCATCTGCGCTTCGAGTTCGGCAAGCACGATGTCACGCACCCTGATCAGCGCCTGCGTGGGGGACTCGTCGCCGTTGGCAGGGGCGCCTGCACCGGCCTCGTCAGCCAGCTGAACCAGCGTGCGCGCCGCCTCCATCAACGACAGCAGGCGGGCGGGTGCCGGGTCGGACACGTCCGTGGATGCGCTCCGGCTACCGAGGGCGGCCAATGCGGCGGCGTACTTGCCACGCAGGCGGTTGGCCACCTCCGGCGGCAGCTGCAGCAACCGGCGTGGATGGGCGTTGTCGGCGATGTCGGCCAGCTTCACCTTCAATGCCCGTGGGTGCTGGCGGATGCCTGCGTAGTAATGCTGGGCGTCGGCAGCGCTGTGCCGGTTGAGCAGGGTCACGATGTCCCGGATCGGCGCCGGAAAGGCCGCCAGCCGGGGCGCGTAGTCTGGGCAATCCTCCACCACGTCGTGCAGCCACGCGGCCGCCTTCGCCGTGTCGTCGTCATGGATCGCGGCCGCCACGCGCGCGACATGTTCGATGTAGGGCCGTCCGGCCTTGTCCTGTTGCCCGGCATGGGCTTCGCTTGCCAATGTGCGCGCCTGTACGACCCAGTCCATCGTTGCCTCCTGCTGCTGGAGGCTGGATTATCGCCCAATCGCGCCGGGGCCGAGATTGACCCGCCGCAGGGGGGCTGGGTAACGTGCGCGTGCCTGCAGCACGCAGACGCCTGCTGAGTGTGGTTTTCCATGTTGGAGAGTGTCGTGCGCGCGTCGTATCGACCCTTTTCACTTTCTGCGGGCCCGCTCGCCGGGCCTGCCGCACTGAACGAGGTGCTCTGTGAGCTTTCTCATCCGTCCTGAAACACCCGCCGACATTGACGGCATCCATGCGCTGACGGCCGCGGCCTTTGCCACAGCCGAGCACAGCAGCCACACCGAGCAGTTCATCGTTGACGCACTGCGTGCCGGCGGCGAATTGTCGGTTTCGCTGCTGGCGGTGCACGAAGAGCGGCTGCTTGGCCACGTGGCCGTGTCGCCGGTAACGGTATCCGACGGCAGCAGCGGCTGGTACGGCCTGGGCCCGATCTCGGTGCTGCCGGAGCGACAGGGGCAGGGCATCGGTGCCGCGTTGATGCGCGCGGCCATCGACGCCCTTCGCCAGCAGCATGCGCGAGGCTGCGTGTTGCTGGGCGAGCCGGGGTACTACGGTCGTTTCGGCTTCCGCGCCGAGCCGGGGCTGGTGCTGCCGGGCGTTCCTGCCGAGTACTTCCAGGCGCTGTGCCTGCAACCGCCGCTGGCGCAGGGAGAGGTGCGCTACTCCCAGGCGTTCGAAGCGACCGCCTGATCGCAGGCGTTCAGCCCGCGTGCCGAAGATGGATCAGCGGATAAGGACGGCCCTGCGAATCCAGCGCTGAGCGACCGGTTTCGATGAAGCCCATGCGCAGGTAGAACCCCACTGCCTGCGCATTCTGCGCATTGACGTCGGTGCTCAGCTGCGGATGCACGGTCAGTGCATGCTGCAGCAGCTGGCGGCCGATGCCGGTGCCGCGTACGTCCGGGTCGATGAACAAGGCTTCCAGGTGCGTACCGTCGATCAACATGAAGCCCAGAGGACGATCATCGGCATCCACGGCCACGGTGGTCGGCGCCTGGGGCAGGAAACCAGCCACTTCGGTATCGATGGCCAGGCGGTCTTCAGGGCTGAGGAAGTCGTGGGTGGCGTCGACGGCGCGGCGCCACAGGTCGACAAGTGCGGCGCCGTCATCGGCGCGCGAGGGGCGCAGGGTGGTCATGGGCGGGAACGTGAAGCGGGTTGGCAACGCAGTATGACGTCTTCTGGCATCCGCTGCGCAGCCCGGCGTTACACTGTGCGCCTGAGCTCCGCCGCCTCACGGAAACCGCCATGACCGACGCCCCGGGTGTACCGGTGCACGACGCCGACGAACAGTGGATGCGCCATGCGTTGGCGCTGGCCGAACGCGCGCAGCATGAGTTCGATGAAATCCCGGTCGGTGCGGTGCTGGTCGGTGCCGACGGCCAGCTGCTGGGTGAGGGCTGGAACCTCAATATCGCTTCGCACGACCCCAGCGCGCACGCCGAGATCGTTGCGATGCGTGCCGGCGGCAAGGCGCTGGCCAACCATAGACTGCTGGGCAGCACGCTGTACGTGACGCTTGAGCCGTGCGCGATGTGCGCGATGGCGATCGTGCATGCGCGTGTGTCGCGGCTGGTCTACGGTGCCAGCGACCCGAAGACCGGTGCCTGTGGCAGTGTGTTCGACCTGCTGGGCGACGCGCGCCACAACCACCGTGTGGAGATCCATGGCGGGGTGCTGGCCAAGGAGGCGAGCATGCGCCTGACCAACTATTTCCGCGCCAAGCGCGGCAAGCCGCCCCTGCTGCTGGAAGGTCCTGCGGACGAGGGTTGAGCAGCGAAAGGGTATGATGGGCGCCCCTTTCCTTTTCCGGCGGCCCGCGGGCCAGCCCTGCAGCGAGACGACACGATGGTGGAGAACGGCGCGGCCAACGAGCGATTGATCTGGATCGACCTGGAAATGACCGGGTTGGATACCGACAACGATTCGATCATCGAGATCGCCACCGTAGTGACCGATGCCCAGCTCAACGTGCTGGCCGAAGGACCGGAATTCGCCATCCATCATCCGCTGGAGACGCTGGAGGCGATGGACGAGTGGAACCGCAACCAGCATCGTCGTTCCGGCCTGTGGCAGCGCGTTCTGGACAGCCGCGTGACGCTTGCACAGGCCGAGGCGCAGACGGTGAATTTCCTGGCGGAGTGGATTCCGGCCGGCCTGTCGCCGATGTGCGGCAATTCGATCTGCCAGGATCGCCGCTTCCTGCACCGGCAGATGCCGCGCCTGGAGAAGTACTTCCACTACCGCAACCTGGACGTGTCCACGGTAAAGGAACTGGCCAGGCGCTGGGCGCCGGGCGTGGCCGCCGGCGTCGGCAAGAACAGCAGCCACACCGCACTCAGCGACGTGCATGATTCGATCAACGAGCTGCGCCATTACCGCCGGTTCATGGGCGCGCTTTCGGGGCTGCCGGCTGCCTGAACGACGACGCCGGGCATGGCCCGGCGCTACCCGTCGTTCAACCGCGTGGCGCTACTATCGGCCCATGAACGAGCCGATCCTGCTGCCGCGCGATATCGCCCACGACGCCCGCGACTGGTCCGACCTGCAGCGGGCGGTGGCACTGCTGGAGGCGCCGACCCTGACCGCGCGCATGGCCAATCTGGTCGGCACTCCGCTGGAGTTCGCAGTGAAGGCCCTGCCGACGTCGGTGTCCAGCCGCATCCACGGCGCGGTGCAGGCGGCACTGTCGAAATCCGCGCAGGCGGCGCTGTGGAGCATGGACAATTCACCCGGCAAGGGCGCATCCACCCGCTGGCACAAGGTGGCTGCCGCAACCTCCGGCGCTGTCGGCGGTGCCTTCGGGTTTGCCGCGTTGTTCATCGAACTGCCGGTGTCGACCACCATCATGATGCGCGCCGTGGCCGATGTGGCGCGCAGCGAAGGCTTCGACCTGTCCGAGTTCAGCACCCGCCAGGCGTGTCTGGAAGTGTTCGCGCTGGGCGGCAATTCGCCGCGCGACGACGCCAGCGAGACCGGCTACTACCTGGCCCGCGGTTTCACCACCGATGTGATGCGCCACCTGTCGGCCGAGCTGGCCGGCCGCGTGGTGACCGGCCGCGACCTCACCCTGGGCGTGGCCCCGAAGGAGGCCGGCAAGCTGCTGGCCAAGCTGGTGGAGAAGGTCGCCGCGCGTTTCGGTGTGGTGGTGACCGAGAAGTTCGCCGCGCAGGCGGTCCCCATCGTGGGCGCTGCCGCTGGCGCCACGCTCAACACCATGTTCACCGACTACTACCAGGACATGGCACGCGGGCATTTCATCGTGCGCAGGCTGGAGCGCAAGTACGGTGAGGATGTGGTGCGCATCTGCTACGACCGTGTGGCGCATGGCGGCGCCTTGATCGAGCCGACGCTGTAACCGGCACGTTCTTTGCCCGGCGGGAACAACTGTTTTGCCAGCGCACACCTGTTGCCGCGCGGTCGCCGTCTCCATCCTTGCCGGCACCCCCGCAAGAGATGGCCGACATGCTGTTCACTCCCCACCGCCTGGGCGCACTGACCCTGCCCAACCGCATCGTGATGCCGCCGATGACCCGTTCGCGTGCGGCCCACGGTAATGTTGCCACCGCCGAAATGGCGGCGTACTACGCGCAACGTGCCGGCGCCGGCCTGATCATCAGCGAAGGCACCCAGATCAGCCCGCAGGGCCAGGGTTATGCCTGGACCCCGGGCATCCACAGTCCGCAGCAGGTACAGGGCTGGCGCCAGGTCACCGATGCGGTGCACGCGGCCGGCGGACGCATCTATGCGCAGCTGTGGCACGTGGGCCGTGTTTCGCATGTTGCCCTGCAGCCGAACGGTGAGGCTCCGGTGTCGTCGTCGGCATTGCTGGCCGAAGGCGTGAAGGTGTTCGTTGACCCGACCGGTGCCGGTCCGGAGGCCGGCGTGGGCGAGATGATCCAGCACTCGATGCCGCGCGCCCTGCGCGAGGACGAGATTCCAGGCATCGTCGAGGACTATGCACAGGCGGCGCGCAATGCACTGGCGGCGGGCTTTGATGGGGTCGAGCTGCATGGGGCCAATGGCTATCTCATCAACCAGTTCATCGATTCGCAGGCCAACCAGCGCACCGATGGCTACGGTGGCGCGCTGCAGAACCGGCTGCGCTTCCTGCGCGAGGTGACGCGGGCGGTGGTCGAGGTGGCGGGCGGCGACCGGGTGGGGGTGCGCCTGGCGCCGCTGACTACGCTGCAGGGGGCGGTGGACGATACGCCGCAGGCCACCTATCTGGCTGCCGCGCATTTGCTGGGCGGGCTGGGTGTGGGCTACCTGCACATCGCCGAAGCCGACTGGGACGACGCACCACCGATGCCGCTGGCATTCAAGCAGGCGTTGCGCATGGTCTATCCGGGCACGCTGATCTACGCCGGCAAGTACACCGCCGTCCGCGCCGGGCAGGCGCTGGCTGAAGGATGGGCCGACCTGATTGGTTTCGGCCGGCCCTTCATCGCCAACCCGGACCTGCCGGAGCGCCTCCGCCAGGGTTCGGAACTGAACCTGCCGGATCGCGCGACGTTCTTCGGGGGCGGGGCCGCGGGGTTCACCGATTATCCAACGCTGGAAGAAAGCGTCGTTGCCTGATTCCGCATCCGCCGGGCATGGCCCGGCGCTACCCGTGCCTGCCGGTCGAGCAGGTAGCGCCGGGCCATGCCCGGCGAGCGCGCAGCGTGGGACCGCAACGACGCCGCATCGCGCGACGTGCTTCGGGGAGCGGGGCCGCGGGGTTCACCGATTATCCGGCGCTGGAAGAAAGCGTCGCTGCCTGATTCCGCATCCGCCGGGCATGGTCCGGCGCTACCCGTGCGGCCGGTCGAGCAGGTAGCGCCGGGCCGTGCCCGGCGAGCGCGCAGCGCGGGACCGCAACGACGCCGGATCGCGCGACGTGCTTCGGGGGCGGGGCCGCGGGGTTCACCGATTATCCAATGCTGGAAGAAAGCGTCGTTGCCTGATTCCGCATCCCCCGGGCATGGCGCTACCCGTGCCGCCCGGTCGAGCAGGTAGCGCCGGGCCATGCCCGGCGAGCGCGCAGCGCGGGAAGAGGCGCGGCGGTCAGGGCGTGTCGCGCACCAGCGCATCGGCCTCGACCACGCCACCGTCCTTGCCGTGCAGGTACAGATGCATGTCCTGCTGCGGGTAGGGGATGTTGATGCCGGCCTTGTCGTAGCCCAGCTTGATCTGCTCGAGCAGAGTCACCTTGGTGCCGAACCAGTCGGCCGACTTCACATAGCAGCGGATGCCTAGATTGATCGCATGCGCGCCCAGCTCGTAGACCACCACATCCGGCACCGGCGTCTGCAGTACGCGCGCATCGGCCTTCATCAGCGCAAGTGCGGTATCGCGCGCCAGCTGGATGTCGTCGTCGTAGCCGATGCCGACCACCAGCTCGATGCGGCGGGTGGGTTCAGCCGTGAGGTTGATGATCGGCGCAGCGGTGATCAGCGTGTTCGGAATGGTGGTGTGCTGGTTGTCTGCGCCGGTGATGACGGTCTGGAAAATGCGCACTTCGCGTACCGTGCCGGTCTGGCCGGCGACCGTCACCACATCGCCCACGCGGAACGGACGCAGCGTCACCAGCATCACGCCTGAAGCGATGTTGGACAGCGAATCCTTCAGCGCCAGGCCGACCGCCAGGCCGGCGGTACCGAGCACGGCCAGCAGCGGGGTGATCTGCACCCCCAGCGTGCCGATGGCCAGCACCACCACGATCACCAGCGACGCCGCATACACCACGTTGCGCAGGAAGCTGCCCAGCATCGGATCCACGCCCATGCGCGCGGTCGCGCGTGGCATCGCATTGGACAGGCGACGTGCTACCCACAGGCCGACCAGCAGCACCACGATGGCGGCCAGCAGTGGCACGCCATAGGTTTCCAGCAGTCGCTCCCAGTTCAAGGTGTGGAACCAGGATGATGTGGCGGGCGTAGCGGGTGCGGCGGCGATCATGCGGGTGGTCCTCTGCTGCGGAAGGGGGCTGCCCAGGGCAGGGCGTGCGGGCACGCCAGAAACAGCAAGCCCCGCAGAGGCGGGGCTTGCATGCAGCAGCAGTATGGGCGGACGTCGATGAAAACGACGTCAGCCTGCAGCCTTCAACGCATCATGCGCTGGCCTTCAGCTTGGCCAGGCGCAGCCAGGTATCGACCACGGTGTCCGGGTTCAGCGACACCGATTCAATGCCTTCCTGCATCAGCCATTCGGCCAGGTCCGGGTGATCGGACGGGCCCTGGCCGCAGATGCCGACGTACTTGCCCTTGGCCCGTGCCGACTTGATCGCCATCGACAGCAGCTTCTTGACGGCCGGGTTACGTTCGTCGAACAGGTGGGCGACGATCGACGAGTCGCGGTCCAAGCCCAGGCTGAGCTGGGTCAGGTCGTTGGAGCCGATCGAGAAGCCGTCGAAGATCTCCAGGAACTCATCGGCGAGCAGCGCGTTGGACGGCACTTCGCACATCATGATGATCTTCAGGCCGTTCTCGCCCTGCTTCAGGCCGTTCTGGGCCAGCACCTCGACCACCTTGCGGCCTTCTTCCAGGGTGCGCACGAACGGAATCATGACCCACAGGTTGTCCAGGCCCATTTCGTTGCGCACGCGCAGCACGGCCTTGCACTCCAGCGCGAAGGCAGCCGAGAAGCTCGGATCGACATAACGGCTGGCGCCGCGGAAGCCGATCATCGGGTTCTCTTCGTGCGGCTCGTAGCTGCTGCCGCCGATCAGGTTGGCGTACTCGTTGGACTTGAAGTCCGACAGGCGCACGATCACCGGATTGGGCGCGACCGACGCGGTGAGGGTGGCGATGCCTTCGGCCAGGCGGTCCACGTAGAAGCTGACCGGGTCGCCATAACCGGCGATCTTCTCGTCGATCTTCTTCTTCGTCGCTGCATCCTGGCGGTCATATTCCAGCAGCGCGTTCGGGTGGATGCCGATGTGGCTGGCGATGATCATTTCCAGGCGGGCCAGGCCGATGCCGGCGTTCGGCAGCTGGCCGAAGTCGAAGGCACGTTCCGGGTTGGCCACGTTCATCATGATCTTCAGCGGGGCCGGCGGCATGTTGCCCAGATCGGTGGTGGTGCGCTCGAAGCCAAGCTTGCCTTCGTAGATGAAGCCGGTATCGCCTTCAGCGCAGCTGACGGTGACCTGCTGGCCGTCTTCGATGACCTTGGTGGCGTTGCCCGAGCCGACCACGGCCGGTACGCCCAGCTCGCGGGCGATGATCGCGGCGTGGCAGGTGCGGCCGCCACGGTTGGTGACAATGGCAGAAGCGCGCTTCATCACCGGTTCCCAGTCCGGGTCGGTCATGTCGGCGATCAGCACGTCACCGGGCTGCACGCGGTTCATGTCGTCCAGCGTCTTCACCACGCGGGCCACGCCCGAGCCGATCTTGGCGCCGACGGCGCGGCCTTCGGCCAGCACGTTGCCGCCCTTCTCGGTCAGCGCGAAGCGCTCGATCTGGGTGGCGTGGCTGCGCGACTTCACCGTCTCCGGGCGCGCCTGCACGATGAACAGCTTGCCGCTGACACCGTCCTTGGCCCACTCGATATCCATCGGGCGGCCGTAGTGCTTTTCGATCACCAGCGCCTGCTTGGCCAGTTCCTGCACGTCCTCGTCGCTGATCGAGAAGGTGGAGCGCAGTTCGGCGGGCGTGTCCTCGATCCTGACGCGCTCGCCGGGGACGTCCGAATACACCATGCGGATCGCCTTGCTGCCGAGCGAACGGCGCAGGATCGCCGGCTTGCCGGCCTGCAGCGTGGGCTTGTAGACGTAGTACTCGTCCGGGTTGACCGCGCCCTGCACGACCATTTCGCCCAGGCCGAAGGAGGAGGTGACGAACACCACGTCGCGGAAGCCCGATTCGGTATCCAGGGTGAACAGCACGCCGGAGGAACCCACGCCCGAGCGCACCATCAGCTGCACGCCGGCGGACAGGAACACGTCCTCATGCTTGAAGCCGTGGTGTACGCGGTAGGCGATGGCGCGGTCGTTGTACAGCGAAGCGAATACTTCCTTGACCTTGTGCACGACATCGTCGGCACCGGTGACATTGAGGAAGGTTTCCTGCTGGCCGGCAAAGGAGGCGTCCGGCAGGTCCTCGGCGGTGGCCGAGGAGCGCACGGCCACGGCCACGTCGCCGCCGCCGTTCTCGTTGCTCAGCTGCGCATAGGCGGCGCGGATGTCCTGGTCCAGCTGCGGCTGCAGCGGAGCGTCGATGACCCAGCCGCGGATTTCCTTGCCGGCCGCGGTCAGCGCGGTCACGTCCTCGACGTCCAGCGTGGCCAGCTTGTCGAAGATGCGCTTGGACAGATCGTTGTGCGCGATGAAGTCCTTGAAGGCTTCAGCGGTGGTGGCATAACCGCCCGGCACCGACACGCCCAGACCGGCCAGATTGCCGATCATCTCGCCCAGCGACGAATTCTTGCCGCCTACGCGGGCCAGGTCGGCCAGACGCAGTTCGTGCAACCACAGGATGTTCTCGTTCAAGCGCGATGCTCCGTTTGGCCATCGCCCGAGGCGGGCTGTAATGGCCGCGTCCGTAGGAAGAAGCCGATATGATGCCGGGCAGAGTACCGTCGGCACAAGCTTGTGCTGGCGGCCTTTTTAGGCTTCGTAGGGGGTAAAAGCGCGCATGTCGACCATCCGCCCGGTGTTCTATGTTTCCGATGGAACCGGTATCACCGCTGAAACCATTGGACATAGCCTGCTGACCCAGTTCTCCGGGTTCAGCTTCATTACCGATCGCATGTCGTTCGTCGATGACCCCGAAAAGGCCCGTGAAGCCTGTGCCCGGATCCAGGCGGCGGGGGAGCGCTACCAGGTCCGGCCGATCGTGGTGAACTCCTGCGTGGATCAGAGCCTGAGCCTGATCCTGGCCGACAGCGGGGCACTGATGCTGGATGTGTTCGCGCCGTTCATCGAGCCGCTGGAACGGGAACTGTCCAGCCCGCGCCTGGCCCGGGTCGGCCAGGCCCACGGCATGGTCGATTTCGACACCTACCACCGCCGCATCAATGCGATGAACTTCGCCTTGACCCACGACGACGGCATCGCGGTGAACTACGACGATGCCGACGTGATCCTGGTGGCGGTGTCGCGGGCCGGCAAGACCCCGACCTGCATCTACCTGGCCCTGCACTACGGGGTGCGCGCGGCCAACTATCCGCTGACCGATGAAGACCTGGAAAGCGACCGCCTGCCGGCGCGGCTGCGCAACTACCGTCGCAAGCTGTTCGGCCTGACCATCGACCCGGACAGGCTGCAGCAGATCCGCCAGGAGCGCCGGCCGAATTCGCGCTACGCCAATCTGGAAACCTGCCGGCGCGAAGTGGCTGCGGCCGAGACCATGTTCCGCATGGAGCGGATTCCGACCCTCAGCACCACCCACACCTCCATCGAGGAAATCTCCAGCAAGGTGCTGGGCACGCTGGGTCTGCAGCGCGAAATGTACTGATCCTCTCCCGGCGCCGCCGGCGATGCCGGGCCACGCTTGATGGCTGCGCGCGTGCTCGCCGGGCATGGCCCGGCGCTACCCGTCGGCGCGTGGCTGCACAGGGACGATCGCCGCCGGTGGGTTGGCTGCGGCTTGAACCGCCCCCACGTTGAACCACCAACGTGTAGGATCGACCCATGGCCCGAGCCTTGCCCCGCACCGAACGCATTCCCCGCCTGAGCCGGCTGAGCTGGCTCATGGGCCTGTATGCGGAAAACTACCGGCACCTGGTGCGCCTGTTCGCACCGGCCGAGCTGGTTGCGGGCAGCTACATCTCTTCAGTGGGTGATGGCCTGGATGTGCGCCTGGACGTGATCGAGTGCCATCGCTACACCGTCGAACTGCGCCTGACCTACGACCTGGCCGACCCGGTGACCGGCGAACCGGACCCGTCGGCCTATGTGCGCCTGTACCGTGACGCACGCCAGGCTGAAACCACCCATTGCTACGTCGGCCGCCGCTGGCAGGACACCATGGGCCTGTATCCGCCGCCGGCCGAACTGATCAGCCACCGCATGCGGATGAACACCTTCCTCGGCAAGTGGCTGGAATACCTGGCCGAGCGTGGCCATGGCGTGGCCACCCTGCGTCGCGATCCGGACGGCAGCGCGGCAGCCGATGGCGAGCGTCGCCTGTCGCTGGTGCGCTGATCGGCCATAATCCGGGGCTGACCTGCCGCCGGATGCCGCCATGCCGTATACCCCGATCGTCGCCACCCTGGGCTATGTGCTTTCGCCCGACGGGCGCCAGGTGCTGATGATCCATCGCAACACCCGCCCCGGCGACCACCATCTGGGCAAGTACAACGGCCTGGGCGGCAAGATCGAGCCGAGCGAGGACGTGGCAGCCGGCATGCGTCGCGAAATCGCAGAGGAGGCTGGCATCGCGTGCACCTCGATGCGCCTGCGCGGCACCATCAGCTGGCCGGGTTTCGGCAAGCACGGTGAGGACTGGTTCGGGTTCGTGTTCGTGATCGACGGCTTTGAAGGCAGCCCGCATGGCGGCAACCATGAGGGCACGCTGGAGTGGGTGGACCTGGACAAGCTCGACACGCTGCCGATGTGGGAGGGCGACCGTAATTTCCTGCCGCTGGTGTTCGATGCGGATCCGCGTCCATTCCACGGGGTGATGCCCTACAAGGACGGACGCATGCAGAGCTGGTCGTTCAGCCGGCTGTGAACCGCGTCGAGGCAGCGTGCATTAATACCCGGGCAATATTGACGCCATAAAATTACCCGGGTAATATTTCCGCATCGTCCCGGTGCCCGTGCCATGTCCAATGCTCCCCTTCCGCCGTTCAGCTGCTTCGACGGTCATCGACTTGTCGTTTCCGGTACGCCGGACGTCGCCGCGCTGGCACTCAGGCAACTGCGTGCCGATGCGGCTGCCGGCCCGCTGCTGGTGTTCGACAACGCCACCGGCCTGACCCGGGATTTCGACACGCGTGGCAGCGTCGCGCAGCTGCTGGCGCGTATCGCCCAGGCCTTCCCGGCATCACACCCGGACGCCGATGTGCAGACGGCGGCCACCGATGAACCGGTGGTGGCGCGCGGGCGCGGTCGACCGAAACTGGGTGTGGTCGCGCGCGAGGTCACGCTGCTGCCGCGTCATTGGACCTGGTTGGCCGGACAGCCGGGCGGCGCCTCGGTGGCGCTGCGGCGGCTGGTGGAAGCGGCCAGCCGGGCCGGTGCCGATCTGGACCGGCAGCGCCGCAACGCCGAACGCGCGTATCACTTCCTGCAGACGATCGGCGGCGATCTGCCCGGCTTCGAGGAAGCCACGCGTGCACTGTTCGCGCACGACCGCGCGCGCCTGCAGGCTGTGCTGGAAGGCTGGCCTGTCGACGTACGCAGCCACGCGTTGCGTCTGGCCTTCGACGAACCTGCCGGCAGCACCGACGACTGACCTGCCGCCCCGCAGATGCAAGCGGCCGCGCTGACCGCGCGCCATCACTCCTCCCACCTGCGTCTCCTGCTGGCCCCTTGGCCGGGCAGGGCAACGCCTTGCCCATGGAATGCCCATGAATCCCACATCACTGTCTGCACCGCCTGTGCCGCCCCCCCTGTGGCGCGCCTATCTCGGGTTGTTGCTGCCGATGCTGTTGACCAACGCCCTGCAGCTGGCCTCCGGGACGCTCGACAACATCTACCTCGGCCACCTGCTCGGTGCGCATGCGGTGGCCGCGGCGGCGGCGGTGTTTCCGATGTTCTTCCTGTTGCTGGCCCTGGCGATGGGCCTGGCCACGGGCGCCACGGTGCTGATCGGGCAGGCGTGGGGCTGCGGTGATGTGGTGCGGGTGCGGCGGGTCGCCGGAACGGCGATCGCACTGATGCTGGCGGTGTCGTTGCTGGTGATGGTGGCTGGCATCGTGTTGGCACCGCAGCTGTTGCAGGCGCTCGGCACGCCGGCGCCGATCTTGGGCGAGGCCATCGCCTACGCGCGCATCATGCTGAGCGGCGTGCCGGTGATTTTCCTGCTCTGGCTGGCGACGTCGGTCAGCCGCGCGGTGGGCGATGCGATGTCGCCGCTGCACGCGTTGCTGATCGCCACCTTGATCGGCCTGCTGTGTACACCCTTGCTGATCGTCGGTGCCGCAGGCCTGCCGAGGATGGGAGCAGCCAGCGCCGCATTTTCCGCGGTGCTGGCTTCCACGCTGGCATTGGCCTGGCTGTTGCGGCGCTGGCGGCGACAGGGGCATCCGCTGGCACCCGCCCGTGATCTGCTGCGTGCGGTGCGCGTGGAGGGAAGCACCGCGCGCTCGATGCTGCGGATCGGGGTGCCGTCGTCGCTGCAGATGCTCAGCCTGGCCGTTGCCGAAATCGTACTGCTGGGCTGGATCAACCGGCACGGTTACCTGGCGACCGCCGCCTATGGCGCGGTCAACCAGCTGATGAGCTGGGTGCAGCTGCCGGCGATGTCGCTGGGCATCACCGCCACTGTCCTGGCCGCGCATGCGATGGGCGCGGGGCGCGTGGCCCGGCTGCCTGCGATTGCCCGCACCGGTGCGTGGCTGGGGGGCGGGCTGCTGGCCGCGGTGGTGGGGCTGGTGATGCTGTCGGCACCGTGGCTGGTCGGCCTGATCCTGGACGCACCGGACGTACGCGCGCTGGCGACAGCACAGCTGCGCACGGTGGCCTGGGGCGTGCTGGCGATGGGCGGCGCCTCGGTGCTGGTCGGCGTGATGCGCGGCAGCGGCACGGTCGTGTGGCCGGCGCTGCTCGGAATGGCGGCCATCGTGCTGCTGGAACTGCCGCTGGCGGCCTGGCTGCATGCGCGGCATGGCCTGGCGGGACTGTGGTGGGCCTGGCCGCTGGGGCTGGTGATGATGCTGGTGTTGCAGCTGTTCTGCTTCGCCCGTTGGCGGCGCAGGGTTGCCGGCTGAGCGCCTGGGCGCCTGGCCGCTGCGCTCGCCGGGCATGGCCCGGCGCTACCGGGCCGGCATCCTTGAGGTAGCGCCGGGCCATGCCCGGCGGGAAACGATCACTGCCGGTGCGCCAGCAGCAGATGGAAGTGCTTCTCGCGTTGCTGGCCGTCGTTGCCTTCTGCGGTTTCACGGTGTTCCCGCCAGGCCGAAACACGGAAGCCTGAAATCCGCAGCGCCCGTTCCACCGCCTCCAGTTCGTGCAGGTGGAAGGTCGAAGCAAACGGTAGGCTACGCATGAAGGCAGCATCGCCGAACGCCAGGCACAGGCGCCCGCCGGGGCGCAGCACCCGCGCCAGTTCGTCCAGCACCGGTGCCAGGTTCGGCCAGAAGTAGAGGGTGTTCACGCTCAGCGCCGCGTCCACGCAGGCATCGGTGACGGGCAGGGCGTGGGCGTCGCCATGGCGCAGTGCGGCGCGATCACCCAGGCCGGCCGAGGCCAGTCGCTGGTTGCCCGCGGCAACCATGGCGGTGGACAGTTCGATACCGAGGTAGCGGCTGTTGGCCGCCTGCAGCAGCAGGGGCGCGAACGCGCCATTGCCCGGGCCGATGTCCAGCACGCTCTCGCCTGCAGCGGTCGCGAGCAGGCGGATGGCGGCCTGGTTGAGCCCGCCATTGCTGCGATTCATCGCGTCGGCTACGTCCAGGGCGTGGTCGCCATGGGGCATCCGCAGTTGAGCGGCCAGGGTGGCTGCGTCCAGCATCGGCATCGTCCAGTGAGGGTGTCAGGACGTGGCGTTCGGCGGGTCCGCCGCTGACCATAGCGCCAGAGCGCCGGCTTGGGAAGGGCGGAAACCTCGCCGGAAGTGATGAGCAAATGTCCACCGTCGCAGTCGGTGAGAACGGTTGTCCACAGGGGGTGTGGATTACGCGTGGGCAACTTTGTGGATAAGCCTCGACAGGCGCCACCCCCCTAGGCTGTCAAGATGGGTGGCGAAAAATTCACCGCTGGTGAGGATGCGTGAGCGACCGGTGAAGGGGGAACGCGGGCCGTGCTGTCGCCAGCGGCTGCGCTCGCGGTAACCTGTGACCCTTGATGCCCCGTGAGACTTCATGAAACGTCACTTCTCGATGCTGCGCGAGTTCCAGCTGGCGGACTGGTTCACCCTGGCCAACGCCTTCTGCGGCACCGGCGCGGTGTTCGCCGCCATGCGCTTCCTGCAGGATGGCGAGCGTGGCTACCTGCTGTTCGGCATGGCGTTGATCCCGCTGGCCTTCATCTTCGACGCGCTGGACGGCCGCATCGCGCGCTGGCGCAAATCCAGTTCGACGCTGGGTCGCGAGCTGGATTCGCTGTCCGACGTGATCTCCTTCGGCGTGGCCCCGGCCGCGCTGGCCTATGCCTGTGGCATGCAGGGCGGGTGGGACTGGCTGGTGCTGAGCTACTTCGTCTGCTGTGGCGTCAGCCGCCTGGCCCGCTACAACGTGACCGCCGAGGCGCTTGCCGGCGACGAGGGCAAGGTGAAGTTCTTCGAGGGCACCCCGATCCCGACCAGCCTGGTGCTGGTGATCGTGCTGGCGATCGCGGCGGGTACCGACGCGATCGGCCCGGACATCTGGCTCGGCCAATGGCAGCTGGGTCCGTGGCAGTTGCATCCGATGGTGCTGCTGTTCGCCCTGTCCGGGTCGCTGATGATCAGCAAGACCCTGCGTATTCCCAAGCCATGACGGCATCCTGCGGAGGCCTGCGATGACCAGTTCGGCCCATGACGCCGGCAGCAGCGATTTCGAGACTCTGGCCCGGCAGTATTTCGGAGCCTGGGGGGATGCCCTGCGCCACGCCTCCGCCGCTGGTGCGCCGGGCAGCGGCGATGCGGGCAGCTGGCAGCGCCTGTTTGACGGGTGGAGCCAGATGCTGCCCGAGCAGGGGCCGGGGGCGCCGGAGGACGCGGTGCGCCGGTTCCGCGAGCAGGCGGGCAGCTGGTACGGCACGATGCAGGAGGTCGCCAGCCGCTTCGCCGGTCGCGATGCCAGCAGCGCAGAAGTGGCACAGGCCTGGCGTGAGGCAGTGCAGGGGCAGGGGGATGGCCTGCTGCAATGGATGCTGCAGGGCGCGCGCGGCAGCACCCAGGCCGGCGGTTCGTTGCCGGAGTTCGCCAGCTGGCTGCAGCAATGGCAGCTGCAGGCGGGCCCGTGGCTGCAGAGCCCCGCGTTCGGTCCCGGCCGTGAACACCAGGCGCGCTGGCAGGCCCTGCTGCGCGCGCAGGAGGATTACCAGCAGCAGTCGCGCGCCTATGTCGAACAGATCCGGCAGGCGCTGGACGAGGCCTTCGACCTGTTCGAGCAGCGGCTGGCCCAGCATGAGCAGCCCGGCAGCCAGTTGACCAGCGCGCGGGCGATGTTCGACCTGTGGATCGAGGCGGCCGAAGAGGCCTACGCGAGGGTGGCCCTGTCCGAGCCGTTCCAGCAGGTCTATGCCGACCTCGGCAACGCACAGATGCGCCTGCGCGCTGGGCTGCAGCGCGAAGTGGAGCAGGTAAGCGAGCGGATCGGCCTGCCGACCCGTTCCGAAATGGATGCAGCCCACCGTCGCATTGCCGAGCTGGAGCGCAGCCTGCGTCGCCTGCAGGCGCAGGTGACGGTGCTGGCGGGCACGGCGACGGTGGATCCGGCCGCACAGCCAGCCCCGGCCAGGGTGAAGCCTGGCAGTCGCAGGGCGGCCGCCAAGAAGGCGGCGCCGACGCCGAAGGCGACAGTCAAGAAGGCCGCCGCAAAGCGCGCGCCAGCCGGGAAGGCGACGCCCCGCACGTCCTCGCGGAAAACATGACCGATGAAAGGACCTCTGGGCTTCAATGCCGATGACCTGATGCAGGAGACCCTGGCCATGCAGCGCAAGCTGATGGAAGGGCTGAAGCTGCTGCCACAGGTGGAAGATGTCGATTACGGGGTGACCGCCCGCGAGGAAGTCTGGCGTGACGGCAAGGTGGTGCTCTATCGCTTCGTCGGCGAACAAGCACCGACCCGGCGGACACCGCTGCTGATCGTCTACGCACTGGTCAACCGCCCCTACATGGTCGACCTGCAGGCCGACCGCTCGCTGGTGCAGAAGCTGCTGGCACTGGGGCAGGACGTGTACGTGCTGGACTGGGGCTACCCGGATCGATCCGAGCGGTTCCAGACGCTGGAGGACTACCTGCTGCGCTACATCGAGGGCGCGGTGGATGCCCTGCGCGCGCGCAGCGGCGGCCCGGTGGACCTGCTCGGCATCTGCCAGGGCGGTGTGTTCGCGCTGTGCTATGCGGCGCTGCGCCGGCAGAAGCTCGGCAAGCTGATCACCATGGTGACGCCCGTTGATTTCCACACCGCCGACAACATGCTCTCGCACTGGGCGCGGCAGGTGGACGTGGACCTGCTGGTGGACACGCTGGGCAACATCCCGGCCGACCTGATGAATGCCAGCTACTTGATGCTCAAGCCGTTCCGCCTGAACGTGCAGAAGTACGTGGGCCTGCTGGACATCCTCGATGACAAGGCTGCGCTGGAGGATTTCCTGCGCATGGAGAAATGGATCTTCGATTCGCCGGATCTGGCGGGCGAGGCGTTCCGCGACTTCATCAAGCAGTTCTACCAGGACAACGCGCTGGTGAGCGGTACGGTGCGGATCGGCGAGGAAGCCGTGGATCTCTCGCAGGTGACCCTGCCCGTGCTGAACATCTATGCCGAACAGGACCATCTGGTGCCACCGGATGCGTCGCGCGCGATGCGGGGGCGCCTGGGCACGGAGGACTACACCGAGTCCAGTTTCCGCGGGGGGCATATTGGAATCTATGTGTCCGGGCGGGCGCAGCGCGAAGTGCCGGCTACGATTGATGGCTGGTTGAAGGCCCGGGACGGGAAGGGCTAGTCTCAGGCGCCCTGGACGGGTTGGAGCCAACGATGCTGTCGCGGAAATCACTGCTGGTTGCAGCGCTGCTGCTGACCCCTGCATGGGCCCACGCAGCCCCGGGCCCCCAGGCGCGCGGCGAAATCGCGCAGCTGATCTCCAGCCTGGACGGTTCCCAGTGCCGTTTCCAGCGCAACGGCCGCTGGTACGACGGCAACAGTGCGCGCGCGCACCTGCAGCGCAAGTACGACTACCTGCTGAAGAAGGACCTGGTGGACAGCGCCGAGCAGTTCATCGAACGCGCGGCCACCCAGAGCAGCATGAGCGGCAAGGCCTACCGCATCCAGTGCCCCGGGCAACCGGAGCAGACGTCGGCCGCATGGTTCAGCGCCCGGCTGCAGGCGCTGCGCCAACGCACGCCGTAGACAGGGGGGCGGTGTAGAGTCGAGCCCTGTTCGACTGCTTTATGCACTCCCAGGAGGATCCGCCATGAGTACCGCGCCCCGCACGTTGTCGCGCTCGCTGAACGACCGGATGATCGCCGGGGTGATGGGCGGCATCGCGCATCGCTTTGGCTGGAATTCCACGCTGCTGCGGGTGGTCTTCGTACTGGTGTCGCTGGCATCGGCGGCATTCCCCGGCATCCTGGTCTATCTGATCCTGTGGCTGCTGATTCCGAACGAGGCCGATTGAACCGCCCTGCCATGGTCCGGCCGATCTGGCTGCGTGCGTTGCAGGTGCTGGGTGCAGCCTGGACCGTCCCCAATACGCTGATCGGCCTGGTCGGAGGGCTGGCTGGGCTGCTGGGCGGTGCGACGGTGCGCTGGAGCGGCCGCGACTGTGCGCTGGTGTTTGATCGCTGGCCGTGGGGCCCCGGGGGGGCGATCACCCTGGGCAACGTGATCCTGCATACCGGCCATGATCTGTCGATCCCCTGCCGGACCTATGCGCATCAGGCGGGGTGGGGCGCGGAGCCGCTGATCCGGCTGGACGACCATGAGCGCGCGCACGTCTACCAGTACCTGGTGCTGGGGCCGCTGTACCTGCCGGTGTACCTGCTGTGCGGCGGGGTGAGTGCGCGCAACCCGTTCGAGCGGGCGGCCGATCATTACGCCCGGTTCGGGCACGGCTGGTGGCCGTAGTCTGCAGCCAACGGCACAGCCCCTAGTGGATGGCGATGCTTTGTCGCCAAATGCAGAACCGGCGGGCTGGTCGGTCGGGTCGGGTTCGCGGGGGACGCCGTGAACCCGTCCCTGGGGGCTTGGCCGCGGCATCCATGCCGCGGACACCCCCGCGAACCCAACCCGACCGCCCTCTGACAGAGGGCTGTGGCCTGCGCCACCCACGGAAAAGAAAAAAAACAGCAGAAGCGGGTCGCCCGCTGCGCGTGCTTGTGAGCCGAGCATGATCGGGCTCTACAGGAAAGGATCAAGCAGCCGGCCAGGCTGCTTTTGCTTTTGATCTTCTTTTTTCTTTTCCGCGGGTGGTAGACGCAGCAGGAAACTGTCAGCGGCCGGGTGGGTGGGGCTGGCGGGGTATCCGCGCCATGGATGGCGCGGCTAAGCCCCCAAGGACGGGTTCACGGCGTCCCCGCCAGTCCCACCCACCCGGCCAGCCCACAGGAAACCGGCATTCCGCAAGCCACCCAACCACCCGCGAGGGGCTGCGCCGTTGGCGGGAATTCCCTTGGGATTCGTTAGTTGGAAGTTAAGGATGCGTAAGCATTCTGCTGCGATCCCGCCGTCATCTGCATGCAACCGATCGTCATTAGCCTGCGTGACGTTCCAGTCAGGTACAACGCGGTAAGCTCCTCTCCGATGGGCTCGCAGCATCGCTCATCGAGTGCAGTACGCAGTAGCAATTTGGAGGAATACATCACATGGCAATCGTTCTCTATGTCGGTGGTAGCAAGGATGGCGAGAAGGGCGTGGTGCCCTATGGCTTCAGCAAATCGCGCGCCGACACCGCGCTGGGGCCGGAGTTCTACACCGAGCGGTTCATGGAACTGCAGGGTGTCGGCAAGGTCAGGCTGATGGCACTGGAAGGCATGCGTGACGAGATCGTCATGCAGCGCGCCGCCCGCCACTACCGCTGACCCCCGCAACACGCGGCAGGGCGCGCCCACCATCGCGCGCCCGCGCCGGCATCCCAGCCCCGGGCCAGTCCGAGCCCCCCCCCGCCAGGATGCCGGCGTCCAGACCGGCCACGCCGCTGAACCTCGTCTGCTGTCAATGCCTTGTCCGGCTCCGTCGTGGATTGCCAGAATGGGGTCTTCCCGTAACGCGGCACAGACCTGAAGCAATGCACGACGCCAAGAACGCCCAGAGCGCGCTCGCCCAGCAGATCGCCCAGACCATCGCCGAGGAAATCGGTGCCCAGCCCAGCCAGGTGCGCGCCGCGGTCGGCCTGCTTGACGAAGGTGCCAGCGTTCCGTTCATCGCCCGCTATCGCAAGGAAGTGACCGGTGGCCTGGACGACACCCAACTGCGCAATCTCGAAGTGCGCCTCACCTACCTGCGCGAGCTGGAAGACCGCCGTGCGGCGGTGCTGGCCAGCATCGGCGAGCAGGGCAAGCTCAGCGACGAACTGCGCAACGACATCCTCGCCGCCGATACCAAGAGCCGGCTGGAAGACCTGTACCTGCCATACAAGCCCAAGCGCCGTACCCGCGCGCAGATTGCCCGCGAGGCTGGCCTGGAGCCGCTGGCCGATGGGCTGCTCGCCGATCCGACGCAGGACCCGCAGGCATTCGCGGCCAGCTTTGTCGATGCCGACAAGGGCGTGGCCGATATCAAGGCGGCGCTGGAGGGCGCGCGGGCGATCCTGATGGAGCGCTGGGGGGAAGATGCCGCGCTGGTGGGCGAACTGCGCACCTGGCTGGCCGAGCACGGCGTGATCCGCGCCCGCGTGGCCGAGGGCAAGGAGACCGAAGGCGCCAAGTACCGCGACTATTTCGAGCACGCCGAGGCATTGGCGAAGATTCCGTCGCATCGCCTGCTGGCACTGTTCCGCGCGCGTCGCGAAGAAATCCTGTTCCTGGAACTGGACCCGGGCAGCGATGCCGAGGCAGGCCATCAGTACGCAGAGGGGCGCGTGGCCCGCAAGGCCGGCATCGCCGACCAGGGCCGTGCCGCCGACCGCTGGCTGCTCGATGCCTGCCGCCTGACCTGGCGTGCCAAGCTGCATATGCACCTGCTGCTGGATCTGTTCAACCAGGCCCGCGAAAAGGCCGAAGCGGACGCCATCACCGTGTTCGGTGACAACCTGAAGGATCTGCTGCTGGCGGCGCCGGCGGGCCCGAAGACCGTGCTCGGGCTGGATCCAGGCATCCGCACCGGCTGCAAGATCGCAGTGGTCGACGCCACCGGCAAGCTGGTCGCCACCGAGACGATCTATCCGCACGAGCCCCGGCGCCAGTGGGAGCAGTCGCTGCAGACAATCAGGCAGCTGTGTACCCGGCACAACGTGGAACTGATCGCGATCGGCAACGGCACGGCCAGCCGCGAGACCGACAAGCTGGCCGGCGAAGCGATCAAGGCGATGGGCAACCCGAAGCTGCAGAAAGTGGTGGTCAGTGAGGCCGGTGCTTCGGTGTACTCGGCCTCCGAGTTCGCAGCCAGGGAGTTCCCGGACCTGGACGTGTCGCTGCGTGGCGCGGTGTCGATCGCGCGCCGCCTGCAGGACCCGTTGGCCGAGCTGGTCAAGATCGAACCGAAGGCCATCGGCGTGGGCCAGTATCAGCATGACGTCGATCAGTACCGCCTGGCGCGCGCGCTGGACGCCCGCGTGGAGGACTGCGTGAACGCGGTCGGGGTGTACGTGAACACCGCCTCGGCGGCGCTGTTGTCGCGCGTGTCCGGCCTGTCGGCGACCGTGGCCGAGAACATCGTGCGCCATCGCGATGACAATGGTCCGTTCAAGCGCCGCAAGGACCTGCTGAAAGTCGCCCGGTTGGGTGAGAAGACCTTCGAGCAGTGCGCCGGCTTCCTGCGCATTGCCGACGGCGACGAGCCGCTGGACGCGTCGGCCGTGCATCCGGAAGCCTATCCGGTGGTCGAACGCATCGTCGCCAGCACCCAGCGCCCGATCAAGGCGTTGATCGGCGATGGCAGCTTCCTGCGTGGGCTGAAGGCCGAGCAGTTCACCGATGCGACCTTCGGCGTGCCGACGGTGCGCGACATCCTCAGGGAGCTGGAAAAGCCCGGCCGTGACCCGCGCCCGGAGTTCAAGGCCGCACGTTTCGCCGAAGGCGTGGAGGACATCAAGGACCTGCGCGAGGGCATGGTGCTGGAAGGCGTGGTCAGCAACGTCGCCGCGTTTGGTGCCTTTGTCGATATCGGCGTGCACCAGGACGGCCTGATCCACATTTCGGCGCTCTCCGACACCTTCGTGAAGGACCCGCGCGACGTGGTCAAGGCTGGCGATATCGTCAAGGTGAAGGTGCTGGAGGTGGACGTGCCGCGCAAGCGCATCGCGCTGACCCGGCGCCTGGACGATACCCCTGGCCAGGCCACCAGCCGCCCCGGCAGCCGTGACGAGCGTGGTCAGGGACAGGGGCCGCGGCGTGATGCAGGCGGTCCGGGCCGGAGCCAGGGTCGGGGCCAGGGCAACGGCGGTCGGCCCGCCCCATCGGCAGCCCCGGCCAACAACGCACTGGCTGAAGCCTTCGCCCGCGCCAAGCGCAGTTGAGGAGCGTGCCCCCCGTCACGGTTGAACCGGGGCGGGGGACTTGTCGATTTTCCCCGTGATTGCGCACACTTGCGCATCTGGGGAGGCGCGTGGCCGACCCGCTGTCGCTGGGGAGGACCATGACGCCAGCACGCCCCGTCCGATTCCGTGATGGCTGCAGCGGATTGCTGCGGCCCGTGCACGCCTGCGCGGAACGGAGAAGGGCTTGATGGCGGGTCAGGGCAACAACAGCAACGATCTGCTCGAACGTCGTCTTCATGCGCTGGCCGAAGAGCGTCGGCGGCTTGCGATGATCATCGAAGGCACCGCTGCCGGCACCTGGGAGTGGAACGTGCAGACCGGCGAAATGCGGGTCAACGGGCGCTGGGCCGAAATCGTCGGCTACCGGCTGGAAGAGCTGGAGCCGATCTGCCAGAAGACCTTCGCGGCACTGGTGCATCCGGATGACATCGCGCTGTCCGACGCCGCGCTGCAGGAGCATTTCGACGGGCGCAGCGACAACTACGCGTGCCTGGTGCGCATGCGCCACAAGAACGGCCAGTGGATATGGGTCCATGACCGTGGTCGCGTATTCGAATGGGACGGTGAGGGTCGGCCGTTGTGGATGGCGGGTGCCCACGCCGACGTCACCGAGCTGCAGCAGGCACGACAGGACGCGGCCGAGAGCCGCCAGCGCCTGCAGTCGGTGGTGGACGCCTCCGACGACGTCGCGGTGATCGCGACCGATACCGACGGCACCATCACCCTGTTCAACACGGGGGCGCAGCGCCTGCTCGGTTACAGCGCCGCCGAGGTGGTCGGCCTGCGGCGGCTGGATGCGTTCCATGAGCCGGATGAGCTGAAGGCCTGGCTGCAACCGCTGGCCGACCCGCAGGGTCAACTGCCGGATGTGTTCGAAGCGCTCAGTGCGCATGCCGAAGGGCAGACCTATTCGCGGCGATGGACGCTGCTGCGCAAGGATGGCCGGCAACGCCAGGTGCGGCTTTCGATCAGCCGCATGGACGGCGCCGATGGCACGCGTATCGGCTATGTCGGCATGGCCATCGATATCACCGAGATCCTGCAGGCACGTGCGGAAGCACGCATGGCGGCGGAAAAGTTCGCAGGCGCCTTCACCTCGGCTGCGCTCGGCATGGCGCTGGTTTCGCTGGAAGGGCGCTGGCTGGATGTCAATGACGCGCTGTGCCGCATCCTGGGCTATGCGCGCGAGGAACTGCTGCAGGTCGATTTCCAGCGGCTGACCCACCCGGACGATCTGCAGGCCGACCTGGCCCTGGTGCAGGACCTGCTGGCGGGCCGTTGCAGCCATTACCACCTGGAGAAGCGCTTTCTCGATCGCAACGGCAGGGTGATCTGGACGCGGCTGTCGGTATCGCTGGTGCGCAACGAACGTGGTGAGCCGGTGCATTTCGTCTCGCAGATCCAGGACATCAGTGCACAACGCAGCAGTGAACAGCGCCTGTTTGAAAGCGAGCAGCGCAGCCGCATCACCCTCGACGCCGTTGCCGACCTGGTGCTGAGCGTCAGCCTGGAAGGGCGTATCGAATATGCCAATGCCGCCGCCGTGCGCATGCTGGCCGGCGACGGCGCACAGTCGCTGGCGGGGTACAGGGTGCAGGACGTGCTGCAACTGACCACCGAGTACGCCCCCGGCTCGATGCTGGACGTGGCCGTACTGCTGGACCCGGAAAGCAACGCGGTCGATCTGCATGCCGACCTGCTGCTGCGGCTGGGCACGGCGACGGTGCCCGTGGACCTGACCCGCGCCTGGCTGCGCGACGATGAGGGCCATGTGCGCGGCGCGGTGTGGGTGCTGCGCGACGACACCCAGCAGCGTGCACGGCAGCGTGAGGCGCGCCAGCTGGCAGAGATCGATCCACTGACCGAACTGAGCAACCGGCGCGGCTTCGAGGTCCATCTGCAGCAGGCCATCACCCGGGTCGAGCGGACCGGCCAGGCGGCATCGCTGATGTACATCGACCTGGACCGCTTCAAGCCGGTCAACGATACCTGGGGCCACCTGGCCGGCGATGCGGTGCTGTGGGCGGTGGCCAGCGTGCTGCGCCATGGCGTGCGCGATTCGGACGTGGTGGCCCGGCTGGGCGGGGACGAGTTCGCGGTGATCCTGTCCGGCTGCACGCCGCGCCGCGCGGCGCGGATCGGCGGCGAACTGCTGCAGACCCTGGCCAGCCTCTCCATTCCCTGGGACCAGCACCGCCTGCGGGTGGGCGCCAGCATCGGTATCGCACCGCTGCTGGGCGGCATGGGGGTGGACCAAGCCGTGGCTGCGGCCGATGCGCAGTGCTACAGGGCCAAGGCGATGGGACGCAACAACGTGCAGGTGCAGGGGGAAGCCAGCGAATGGCCGGGTGAGGGCATGGACGGTGACGCGGGCGGTGGCTGATCTCAGTCTGTGAGAGGGCGGCCGCGAATACTGCGCGCACACCCACTCCCGTTGGAGAGCGACATGCGTTTCTGGACCCCGGATGCCCTGCGTGCCTTCGCGCCGGCAATGGTCGGCTGGTGGCTGGCGGTAGCCGCCTGCCTGCGATTGGAGCAACTGCACGGCGATGCCCGGGCGCAGGCGCTACTGCCCACCCTGCAGGGCGGCGTGGTGGTGCTGCTGATGCTGACCCTGGGTGCCATCGTGGCCGCCAGCGTGCTGCTGTGGCGGTCGCGGCGCCGGGATGCGCCGGCACGCTGCTAGCCCCGGCGCTCAGTCCAGCACGCTGTTGGCATCAACCAGCTGTACGTCATGCATCTGGTTGAGGTAGGCCTCGTAGTAGCCCTTGTGCGAGGCGCCGACGAGGGTCAGCATGCGGGTGCCCGGGTGCTGGCCCAGCACCTCGCGCATGTTGGCGACCATGCGCAGATTGCGGGTTTCCCAGTAGCCGACATAGCTGCGGCCGAAGCCTTGTGGTGATGGTTCGACCAGGGCTGCGCCGAAATCGCTGTCGTAGACCTGGGCGATGGTTTCGGGCGCGTTGTAGTTCCGATAGAGCGCCAGCAGGCCGTCCGTGCTGCCGAGGCCGGCCTGCAGGGCCGCATCGGCGGCCCGCCGTGCCTTGCTGGCGGGATTGTTCCAGGCGTTCATGATGGCTTCGCCAGCAGCCTTCTCCAGTGCCGCGGGTGTGGGCGAATCGGCGGTGTGGTCATCGACCGCCCACAGGCGTTCCAGGCCCAGGCGTGCGGCAAGCTCGGCAGCGATCAGGCTGACTTCGTCACGTCGCGCGGCACGCTTGTCGAGGAACTGCACCAGCTGCGGTGACAGGCCCTCTGCGGCGCGACGTTCCTGCGCCGGCAGGCGCAGCCACTGCACCAGCGCAGAGCCGTTCTCACCTGCGGCCAGGAACAGTGCGGCCAGCCGGCGACGCTGTGCGTGCGTCGGTGTGGCGGGCCATGCCGCGAGCACGCGATCGACTTCGGCGTTGGCCGCCGGAACATCCAGGCCGGTGGCGGCCTGGGCAGGTGCAGGATCGACGCAGTAGCTTTCCACGCTCTCGGCATAGCGGGCGGGATTGCGGCGCATGAAATCGCATTGCAGTCCGGACAGGTTCTCCACCGCGATCGCCGTCGGCCGCCACGCCTGCAGCCGCTGCAGCAGCGGCTCCAGCATCGCCGGCTGGAAGGTCGCAGGCAGGCCGGACAGGTGCGGTGAGCCCAGCACCAGCACTTCGTTGACGTGGCCGGCGGGTGGGCCCTTGAGCTGCCCGGGATCGAAGCTGGGACGATAGCCTGCATCGGCGGCCAGCGCGCCACTGCTGCACAGGCCCAGGACGAAAAGAGCAGCCACGCGTGGAAACATGCGATCTCCGTGTCGATGGACGGTTCGAGATGGGCGCATGCTTGCCCGTCCACCCCCTTGCCGACAGCCCCGTTGGTCATGGCAACCTTTTCGTTGCTGGCTGCATCGATGAGGGTGCCCGCAGGCCGCCAGGCGCTGCAGGTGGGCTGGACAGGGCCCGCTGCGGAGGGGGCTAAAGCCCGGCCCGGGGGTGCCGATAACCTCAGTGGATCCCGCTCCAGTCACCCGCTGCAGGACCCCAGGCTGCCCCGTCGGGCGGCCCGCGCAGTGTGTTCCGCCGCTCCCAGATGCCGATCGCACCCGCCCCCAGAGATGTTCTTGCCCGCTGCTCGAGAGGTGCCTGCCGGCACCTGTAGTCCAAGCAATTGATGTCGCCGCCGGGCATTCCGCCTGGCGGATCGCAACCGCTTACAGGACACCGAGGACCAGACAATGCTCATTCCAGGCCTCACGGAGGGCGCGCAGGCGCCGGCCGAGCTGCACACCCGTTGGTCGCCGTGGCGTTCCCTGCTGGGGGCGCTGGCGGGACCGGCCCGTCCCGGCAGGGCCGACGCCGACCGCGGTCATGCCGAACTGGCCGCCCAGGTGGCCGCACTGCATCGCGTGCAGGCGGTTATCGAATTCGACCTGAATGGCACCATCCTGCAGGCCAACGACAACTTCCTGCAGGCGGTGGGCTATCGTCTGGACGAGATCCAGGGCAGGCATCATTCGCTGTTCGTCGACCCCGATCAGGCGTCCGGCGCCGAGTATCGGGACTTCTGGGCCCGGCTGGGGCGTGGCGAGTTCGATGCCGGGCAGTACCGACGGCTCGGCAAGGGCGGGCGCGAGATCTGGATCCAGGCCTCCTACAACCCGGTGCTGGACCCGCAGGGACGGCCCTTCAAGGTCGTCAAGTTCGCGACCGACATCACCGCGCAGAAGCTGCAGGCCGCCGACTCGGCGGGGCAGCTCGCCGCCATCGACAAGTCGCAGGCGGTGATCGAGTTCAGCCTGGACGGGCACATTCTCTCGGCGAACGCCAACTTCCTCGCCGCCACCGGCTACAGCCTGGAAGAAGTGCGCGGCCAGCACCATGCGCTGTTCGTGGAGCCCGAGCTTCGCGGCAGTGCCGAGTACCGCCGGTTCTGGGAAAAGCTCGGGCGCGGCGAATACGACGCCGGGCAGTACCGGCGGCTCGGCAAGGGCGGCCGCGAGATCTGGATCCAGGCTTCCTACAACCCGATCCTGGATGGCAATGGCAGGCCGTTCAAGGTCGTCAAATACGCTACCGACATCACTGCGCAGGTGCATGAGAACCAGGCCATGCAGCGTGCGGTGGCGCAGACCCGGGAGGTGGTGGCAGCAGCCAAGCAGGGCGATCTGACCCGCACCGTCGCCATCGCCGACAAGAGTGGGCCCATTGCCGAGCTGTGCGATGGCGTCAACGCGCTGGTCGAAGCCATGGCGGGCATCATCGGCCAGATCAAGTTCGCGGCCGATACCATCGCGATCGGCGCGACCGAAATCGCGCAGGGTAACAGCGACCTGTCACAGCGCACCGAACAGCAGGCGGCCTCGCTGGAAGAAACCGCCGTGTCCATGAAGGGCCTGGCCGATACTGTGCAGCGCACGGCGACCAATGCGCGCCAGGCAAGCCAGCTGGCCGGCGGTGCAGCGGAGGTGGCCGCGCGCGGCGGCAGCGTGGTGCACGAGGTGGTGGCGACGATGGCCTTGATCAATGCCTCCTCGCGTCGCATCGTCGACATCATCGGGGTGATTGATGGCATCGCGTTCCAGACCAACATCCTGGCGCTGAACGCTGCCGTGGAGGCGGCCCGTGCAGGCGAGCACGGCCGTGGGTTCGCGGTCGTCGCCACCGAGATCCGCGAACTTTCGCAGCGCTCGGCCAGCGCCGCCAAGGAAATCAAGCAGCTGATCGACGCATCGGTGGCCAATGTCGGTGCCGGCACGGCGCAGGTGGAAAGTGCTGGCCGCACGATGGACGAGATCGTAGTCAACGTGCGCAGGGTCAGTGATCTGGTCACCGAGATCAGCAGCGCCTCGCAGCAGCAGAGCGATGACATCCAGCAGATGAATCACGCGGTGGACCTGATCGACCAGGGAACCCAGCAGAACGCGGCGCTGGTCGAGGAAGCGTCTGCCGCGGCACGCAGCATGGAAGAACAGTCGGCTCACCTGCTGCAGACCGTCGCCGGTTTCCGTGTGCAGGGGGCGGCGGGCGGCGCTACCCTGCAGGCGCATGGCGTGCCGACCCTGCGCGTGGTCTAGGCGCGCAGGGCAGGGGCCGCTGTACGTTCCGGCAAGGCCTCGCCGCGGACGCAGTTGCGGCCCGCGCGCTTGGCCCGGTACAGGGCCTGGTCGGCACGTTCGACCAGGCTGTCCGGCTCCTGCCGGGCATCGGCAGCCAACCATGCCACGCCGATGCTGACGGTCACGCTGGACGGGCCGGACGGCAGCGCGGCGTCTTCGACCGCCACGCGGATGCGCTCGCCCATGGCCATCGCATGGGCCACGTCGGAGGAGGGTAGTGCAGCGATGAATTCCTCGCCGCCGTATCGGGCCAGCAGGTCGTCGCCGCGCTGCAGGCAGCCATCGATGATCGCGGCCACCGCCTGCAGGCGGCGATCGCCTTCCGGGTGCCCGTAGGTATCGTTGAGGCGCTTGAAATGGTCGATGTCGATCATCAGCACCGCCAGGCCCAGGCCCTGGCGCCGCGCGCGCCGTTGGGCACCCGGCAGCGATTCATCGAAACTGCGGCGGTTGCCCAGCCCGGTCAGCGGATCACGCCGGGCCAGCGCTGCCAGCTCGTCGCGCTGGCGCTGGATGTCCACCTGGCTCAGCACGCTGCGCAGCGCATAGCCCAGCATGGCGCCGATGAAGCCCACCGTTGCCATCGTCTGGTTCGTGCGCGCCATCAGCAATGCGACCAGCATCAGCAGAAGCGGCAGCATCAACGGCACGCTGGCCTCGACGAAACGCCGCAGGTTGCGCGGGACGGGCGGCGCGGCCCTGCGCCGCGGACTGCCGGCGCTCACCGCCAGCAGCAGGAACAGGCCGCTGATGAGCAGATCTGCCCATCCGCCGTCCGGGGTCTGCGGCCGATACCGGCTGACGTACTGCTCGATCAGGAAGTAGCCGAGCAGGAACAGGGTGAGGGTGCGGAAGAAGTCGCGGCGATCTGCATTGTCCTCGGCCAAGTAGCGGATCAGCGCGAAGCTGAACAGCAGGCTGTTCTGCGTGGTGCTGATGGCGTTCAGGCCATGCGTCCACAGCGCGGTATCCAGCGGCGCAGTCGATTGCGCATGCGTGTAGTACAGCAGCCAGAGCAGGCCGATGATCGACAGGTCGACGCTGCGGACGTGGCGGTTCCGGCTGTCGGCGCTGGCGGCCACATAGGTCAGCGGGATGCGATAGAACACGTAGAGGATCAACGATGTCAGTGCGACCTGCGCCGGCCAGGCATCGGTGATGCCGGGAAACAGCAGTGGCAGCAGTGCGACTGGAAACAGGCTGACAGCGAAAGCGAAGGTCCGCCATTTGCAGGCGGCGTGGCTGTCACGCGCACGGCGCACGCATGCCAGGGCCGCCAGCAGCGGTGCGGCGCTCGACATCAGGAACGAACCCACCGGATCTCCAGGGCCTGCCAGGCCGACGACGAATGCATGCGTGACCAGAAAAAACAGTGCAGCCGGTAACGTCATGCATTCCCCCGCCCCCAGGTACGGCCAGTCACGATAGGCAGATGCGCGTGAGCCTTGCAAGAATTCCGCGGCGTGGATCTGCTGGCAACGTTGTCAGCCGCGGCGCGCACAGTGGCGGCGCCGGGCGGTCGCCGCGCGGGAGGGCGGCGCAGGTGACGGGCCAGAAATGCAGAAGGCCAGGTCGTGGACCTGGCCTTTGATGCATGGTGCCGGTGAAAGGACTCGAACCTTCATGGGGTTGCCCCCGGCTGATTTTGAGTCAGCTGCGTATACCATTCCGCCACACCGGCAGGCAGCGGGTGATTTTACCCGAGGTCGAGCGTACTTTCATAGGGGCTGCCCGGCGCGGGACGATCCAGGCCGAATCTGCCGGCATCGCCCCCGTGATCGCTATACTGCGCCGGCTTGATATGCACAGGAGCGGGAATCGATGGCGGCGTTGCAGGACCTGCGGGTACTGGTGGTCGAGAACGACGAGATGAGCGCGGCCCTGCTGCAGATGCAACTGGTGCAGGCCGGTGCGCAGGTGGTGGGGCTGGCTGCGAGCGTCGGCGAAGCGCTGAGGCTGCTGGAAGAAGCCACGCCGGATGTGGCTCTGCTGGACTATCGCCTTGCCCACCAGGAAACCAGTGAGCCGGTCGCGGCGGCGCTGGCCGCCCGCGGCGTGCCCTTCGTGCTGGCGACCGGCATGTCGGTGGAGCAGCTGCCACAGGCCATGCAGTCGGGTGTGCTGCTGGTCAAGCCCTACCTGTCCGCGGAACTGTCGCAGGCGCTGGCCCGCGCGGTCGGGCACTCCAGCGCCCGCGCCTGATCCAGGCGCGGTGCCCGGACGATCCGACCGTAGTGCGTGCTCAGGCGGACTCCTCGAAGACGTAACGGATCTCCTCGCGATCATCGAGGATGCGGTATTGGCTGGCCAGATCGCCAGGTTCTGGATTGAGCCATGCATCGAGGTGCTCGGGCCGGATCGGCACGATGCCGCGATCATGGCCGGCGGCGGAGATATCGGCCGGCGGCGTATCGGTGATGGTCGCAAAGGAGAGAAGGCGGCCTTCGGGGCCGTTCCACTCGGCCCAGAGGCAGGCCACCAGCAGGTCGCGGGGCGGGTCGGGACGGAACTCAAGGACCACATCCCCCGTTTTGTCATCAGCGGCCGGCGCACGTCCGCCAACCGGATGCCGGGACACGTGCTCGTAGAAGGCCTGGATGACAACCACGCCATGACGCTGCCCGAAGGCGCCGCGCCAGTAGCCTTCCAGGCTGTCACGGCGGGCGTTGTAACTGCCCGGATAGAGCACGTCGTTGCGCGCGGGCGCATCCGGCAGACGGCACCGGTAGCGCATCGGCTTGATCACCCGTTGCCCGTTTTCGCTCACCATCACCGGCGCGTAGGTGCCGGGGAAAATGCGGTTTTCGCGTGGCAGCAGCTGCACGCGATGCAGATCGTCGAGCCGGGTCTGCGCGCGATCGATGCGGTTGCCGGCGATGCGCAGTTCGTTGCGCGCCTTCAGTGTGGGACGGGTGGCCAGGGCCGCGCTGGCGATGTCGCGGCGTTCGCGCTGCTGGGCCAGCTCGGCTTCCAGTGCGGCCTGCTCCTGTGCATGCCACCGCTGGATGCGGGCCACGATGTCGCGGCCAAGCTCCGTGCGCGCGCCGGCGAAGCCGTCATCCATGGCCTTGGGCGTCCTGGGTTGCTTCTTGCCGGGGTCGTACGCGTACAGCGCGGCGAACTCCTCCAGCGACAGCACGGCACCGAACTCGCGCACCAGCTTGGCGTAGTCGGCCCGGATCAAAGCGGAGTAGCACATGCGATATCTGTCGGTGTGGGTCGCGGCGGTTGCGACGCGGATGCGGCAGGATAGCCTGACACTCAGGGAGATTCCGCATGAACGATCCGGCCCATTGCCATTTCCGTGAAGGCGTGCCCACGGTCGAGGCCTATTGCCAGCTCCGGGCGCTGGCCGGGCTCAGCGCCAAGACCGCAGAAGCGGCTGCACGTGCGCTGCCCAATACCCTGTTCGGTGTCTGCGCCTATCAGGGCAGTGAGCTGGTGGCGATGGGCCGGATCGTCGGCGACGGCGGCTGCCACCTGCAGGTCTGCGATATCGCCGTGCTGCCACGGTCGCAGGGGCAGGGGCTGGGCAAGGAGGTGATGCGGCGTCTGGACGAATGGATGCAGGCCAATCTTCCGCCGTCAGCCTATGTGAGCCTGCTCGCCGATGGCGAGGCGCATCGGTTGTATGCGCAGTATGGATTCGCGCCGACGGCGCCAGCCTCGATCGGAATGTATCGACGCTTCTGAAAAGAAAAACCCCGGCCGAAGCCGGGGTTTTCAGAAAATTGGCGTCCCCACGGGGATTCGAACCCCGGTCGCCACCGTGAAAGGGTGATGTCCTAGGCCTCTAGACGATGGGGACGCACGAAAACTTCAAGTTGTAGAACTTTCGACGGCCTGATGTCGAAAGTGGTGGAGCCAAGCGGGATCGAACCGCTGACCTCCTGCATGCCATGCAGGCGCTCTCCCAGCTGAGCTATGGCCCCATGAAACCAGGATGCCTGCCGGGAGCAGGGTCCTTTTGAAACTGGCGTCCCCACGGGGATTCGAACCCCGGTCGCCACCGTGAAAGGGTGATGTCCTAGGCCTCTAGACGATGGGGACGCACGAAAAACTTCAAGTTGTAGAACTTTCGACGGCCTAATGTCGAAAGTGGTGGAGCCAAGCGGGATCGAACCGCTGACCTCCTGCATGCCATGCAGGCGCTCTCCCAGCTGAGCTATGGCCCCGTGTTACCGAGCCGCCTATCATACCTGCGTGTTCACGTTTGTGGAAGCCTTTTGAGCTTTTTTCGTTCCGGCGCCCCCGCATACGATCCGGGAGACCACCGTGACGCCACAACCTGAATGCCGGTTGGCGGTGAACAAAAAAGACCCGGTTATCGGCCGGGTCCTCGTTGTTCGTGATGAGTGGCGTCCCCACGGGGATTCGAACCCCGGTCGCCACCGTGAAAGGGTGATGTCCTAGGCCTCTAGACGATGGGGACGCAATTCTCATCAATGTTCTTTAGCGACCTTTCGACGGCCTAATGCCGAAAGATTGGTGGAGCCAAGCGGGATCGAACCGCTGACCTCCTGCATGCCATGCAGGCGCTCTCCCAGCTGAGCTATGGCCCCACGTCGCTGAGGAGCGAAATAATAGCGATGCCCCCTGGGGTTGGCAAGCATTTGTTGCACTTTTCTTCACGTCCGCAGCCGGGTGCGCCATCGGTCCGCCGGGTGTGTGGTCACTCGCCGTCTTCGGTCAGCGCTGCCAGGATCGGGCAGTGCACCAGCGCACCGTGGCCAGGGCAGGCCTCGACCAGTTGCGACAGTGCCGCATGCATGCGCTGCAGTTCGGTCATGCGCTGTTCGATATCGAGCAGGCGCGTCCGTGCGGTGTCACGCACGCTCCCCATGTCGTGCTGGTGCTGGTCGCTCAGTGCGAGCAGTTCAGCGATCTCCTCCAGGCTGAATCCCAGCGCCTTCGCACGGCGGATGAAACGCAGGCGACGCAGGTCCTGCTCGCCGAAGATGCGGTAGCCACCGGCCGAACGTGCCGCGGTGGGCAACAGCTGCTGGCGCTCGTAGTAGCGGACCGTATCGATCGGGACGCCGGCCCGGCGCGCGAGCTGACCAATGTTCATGGCGGAATTCCTCGGGTTTCCGGTCGCCATTCTGAACCCTTGAGTCTGGTCCAGGGTCAATGCGATGTGTGAGACACGCATCCAGCGCACTTTGCAACTTTCTTCATAGCCTCGCCGATGGAGCACTTTCTACCCTGCACCTGAACCGGTCATTCGCTGGCCAGAACCGAGGAGGTGCACCGTGGAGGGAATCAGGAGCGAGGGGTTCGTCGAAGTGGGGGTGGTCGAGTACCCCGGTGGCGATCCGTCGGCAGCATCGGTACTGGCTGAAATGGCACATGTGGCCAACCGCGTGGCGCAGCAGCAGCGGCGCCCGTTCAAGCGGGTGCTGGTGACCCGCTGGATCGTGCCGGCCAGCCGCAGCGGGGTACACCGCATCGCGGGCGCGGACATGCTGGATGCGGCCATTCCCGCAGTGATCGCGGTTCCGGGCCAGGTCAGTTCGACGGCATCTCTTCGTACCGACGAAATCCTGCTCGACTGGCTCCGTGCGCACTATGACGGCGGCAGCCTGCTGGCGGCTGCGGCCGATGGCGTGAGCGTACTGGCCCGGGCCGGCCTGCTGGCGGGCCGTACCGTGTCGGGTCCCGATCTCAGCCGCCATCCCGGACTGGTGGCGCAGGCCGCCAGCTGGGTGCCCAGCGAACGCGCACTGGTGGACGATGGTGATCTGCTGACCGTGGCAGGTGTGCAGGCCTGGCGCTTTCTCGGCCTGCGACTGCTGCACCGGCTGTTCGGTCAGGGTGTGGCGAGCGCTGTGGCCACGCAGCTTGCGATCACCGTTCCGGAACCGATCCAGCAGGATCTGGAGCGCTTCAGCGCCAACTTCGCCCATGGTGACCGCGACGTGTTGAAGGCCCAGCGCTGGCTGCACACCACGGCGGCGCGCGGCGCCACGCTCGCTTCGATCTGCGAAGTGGCCGGGCTGGAGCCGCGCACTCTGCAGCGCCGCTTCCTGAGAGCGACCGGGCTGCGTCCGATCGAATACTGCCAGCGCCTGCGGGTGGCCAAGGCGCAGACATTGCTGCAGCAGGGGGCGGGTATCGATGAGGTGGCCTGGGGGGTCGGCTATGCCGATCAGAGTGCGTTCCGGCGCCTGTTTCTGCGCATCGTCGGAATGACGCCGGCGAATTATCGACGTCATGTCAGCAACAAGCGCCGCGAACGCCCGCTGCTGCCCTCCGTGGCGGGGAGCCTGCGCGGACTGGCGCCGGCGCCGACGCCGGGCATCCAGATGGGGCGCAGCGCGGCTTGACGATTGACGGTCGGTCGTCGCGCTTGCATCGCAGGCGCGACGCTTCGACCATGCGGTCAGTCGATCGTTGAGTGGGTGGAGTGATGTCCAGCGTTGGGCCGGTGCCGATGCCGGTCGTTGTGATACTGATCTGTGTACTGATTGCGATGACGATCGCCCGGCTCTGGCCCGGTCGCCGTGCGCAGGGACCGCAGCCTTCGGCGGCCGGCATGGTGCTGGATATGCTGCTGGTGGGGCTGCTGTGTGGCCGCATCAGCTTCGTCGCCGTCAATGCGGCGCTGTATCGCGACTCGCCATGGAGCGTTCTGCAGATCACCGATGGCGGTTACCACCTGGTCGTCGTGCTGATGGCTGGGTTGGCGTGGGGACTGTGGCGGCTGCGTGGACATCCCGCGCTGCGCCGGCCGGTACTGGCAGCAGCGCTGGCAGGCACGCTGCTGTGGGGTGCAGCCACTCACGGCGTGTCCGGGTGGCAGGCACGGCATATGCCGCTGCCCAGGCTGGAAGTCGTGGACCTGCAGGGCCGTGTCATCGATCTGCAGCAGTTCCGCGGCAGACCGGTGGTCGTGAATCTATGGGCAACGTGGTGTGGTCCGTGTCGACGTGAGATGCCGGTGCTGGCAGCCGCGCAGGACGCACATGACGATGTGCGGTTCGTGTTCCTCAATCAGGGAGAAAGTCTGGACGAGGTCCAGGGTTTCATTGCCGGCGAACGCCTGCAGCTGCGCAACGTGCTGCTGGATGGCGATGCTGCCGCATCTGCGGCGCTCGGGGTGCAGGCCTATCCTTCCACCCTGTTCTTCGATGCCGATGGGCGCCTGCAGGAGCTGCATCTGGGTGAACTGACCACGGCAGGGCTTGAACACAAACTGCGCCGGCTGCGGTAGCCTGCGCTGGCATCCCACTATGGAGTTCCCATGTCGTTGATTTCCCTGCGCACCGTTCCTGCGGTGCTGTTGCTGCCGGCTCTGCTGGCCTTGGCCGCCTGCAGCCAGGCGCAGACGCCACCGGGCAAGGCAGGAGCTGCGCCGGCAGCCGGTGCGCCGGCCTCCGCTGCCAAGGGCGATCGCCCGGCGGTCCTGAAGGGCATCGAGAAGCATGGTTTCGAGGTCGTCGCCGAGTTTGACGCACCGGGTGGGCTGCGCGGCTTTGCCGGCGTGGTTGGTGGCCAGCAGCCTGCCGCCGCTTACGTGACCGCAGATGGCAAGCACGTGGTGGTAGGCAGTCTGTTCGATGCCGAGGGTAACGACGTCGCCGCTGATGCGGTGGAAAAGCTGGTGGCCGCGCCGATGTCGGCCAAGATGTGGAGCAAGCTGGAAGCCAGTGCGTGGGTGCGGGATGGCAGGGCCGACGCCCCTCGCGTTGTCTACACCTTCAGTGATGCCAACTGCCCGTACTGCCACAAGTTCTGGGAGGCGGCACGCCCATGGGTGGACGCGGGCAAGGTGCAGCTGCGTCATGTGATGGTCGGTGTGATCCGCGAGGACAGCCCGGCCAAGGCGGCCGCGATTCTGGCCGCACGCGATCCCAGTGCCGCGCTGCTGGAGAATGAACGCCAGTTCGACCACGGCGGCATCAAACCGCTGCCGAACATCAGCCGCGAGATCGCGGGGAAGCTGGATGCCAATCAGGTCCTGATGATCGAGATGGGCTTCCAGGGCACGCCGGGCATCCTGTTCCAGGATGCGCAGGGCCAGGTGCAGCGTCGCTCCGGTCTTCCACAGGGTGCCGATCTGCAGACGGTGCTGGGTCCACGCTGAAAAGCGATCCTGCATGCAGGGTGACATCGACAGGCCCGTACGGAAACGTGCGGGCCTGCTGCGTTTTCAAGGCCAATGACGGCGCGAACGGCTGCGCAGTGCTTGTTCGCCGTCACGTCTGAATCGTGACTGAGATCAAGCAACGTGCCTTGATTCCAATCAAGGCCAAAAACGACGTGCGCACTAGCCTGTGACGCATGAAATCCAGCGATATCGCCTCTGCACTGCTGCGCACGCAGGTCTCTACCCAGAGCATGCCTGCATGGCAATTCACGACACTCTCACTGGGCGCTTGTTACCCAGACCGCTCCGGTCGCTACCTCATCGGCAGTGCGAACCTGAAGGTGGACGTCCCGGCGCAGGCAGGGCAGTGTCGTCGTCCTGTCATCTGTGGTCTGCGGGCGGCCATCTGTCGTAAACGCAGTATCCGTATTTTCAGCAACGACGGAGCGGAGCCAGGACGGCGCATGGCGTGCGGTCCGGCATCGCGTGGCGAGGGTTCGTGCACGGGGGATGCAATGCGCATGGCAGTACTGAGTTTTGCCTGCCTGGCCGCGCTGGCCGCTGCGCCGCTGCAGGCGCAGACGGTTGCCGACGGCGACGCGCAGGCGCTGCGCCGTGAGATTGCGGCGATGCGGCAGGCCCTGGAAGGCATGCAGCGGCGCCTGGACCAGATCGAGCAGCATGATGCGGGCGTCGCGCCTGCCACTACGGCCACGCCCGTGTCGCCCGCTGCGGCGGCGACGGCCGCCACACTGCAGCCGACCCGCGTGCCCGGCGTGGCACAACCGGTGCTGCCGGCGCGCGAATCAGTGGCGGATCCGTCGACGGCAGCCTCGCGTCCAGACAACGCCGCCGGCCCCACCGACGCGGATCTGAAAGGCTTCTTCGCCATCCCCGGTACCGACACGGTCATCCGCATCGGCGGCTATGCCAAGCTCGACGCCATCGCCGACTCGCGCGGGGCAGGGGACGAGGACCAGTTCATCCCCTCATCGATGCCGGTAGGGGACAGCCATCGCGACGTTTCCAACTTCAACATCCACGCCAAGCAGACGCGGTTCAGCTTCGAGGCGCGCCGGCCGACCACGCACGGCAACCTGCGCTTCTATCTGGAGAATGATTTCTTCGGCAGCAGCGATGGATACCAGTTCCGCCTGCGCCACGCCTATGGACAGCTTGGCAATACCTATGCCGGCTATGGCTACTCCAGCTTCATGGATGCCGACAGCCTGCCCGACACGCTGGATTTCGCAGGCCCGGGAGGTGCTGGCTACCTGCTGGTGGCCGGCATCCACCACAGCTTCGCGCTGGGCAGGGGCGGCACGCTGACGATCGCCGCTGAAGATCCGGAGACGGAACTGGCCGGGGCCAGCGAGACGCTGGCGGCGGTGAACCGGCTGCCGGATGTCACGGTAACCGCGCGCATGGAGCGCGATTGGGGCCACCTGCAGCTGGGTGCGGTGGCCCGCAGTCTGGCCTATGACGGCCAGGACCAGCGCGACCGGCGCATCGCCGGCGGCCTGCAGCTCAGCGGTTCTGCTTCCGTGGGCACGCGCGACCTGCTGCTGTTCGGTGCGCTGGGTGGCCGCGGCCTGAGCCGCTACACGGCTGACCTGACCGGCTCTGGCCTGGATGCCGTGGTGGATGCGGACGGTCGCCTGGATGCCCTGGATCTGCACGGCGGCTTCGTCGGTTACACCCATTACTGGTCCGACCTGTGGCGCTCGAATCTGATTTTCGGACAGCTCACGCTGGAGCGGAACGCGGCTCTTGCCAGTGACGCGTTCCGGCAAAGCCGTTACGGCGTTTTCAACCTGATCTGGAGCCCCGCGCCTTCGTGGACGATGGGCATGGAGCTGCTTTACGGCCGCCTGCAGCAGCAGGACGGTGCACGCGGCGACACGGTAAGAGTGCAGGGCAGCCTGCAGTACAACTTCATCAAGTAGGCGCCAGCGGCAGCACGCCAGCGCAGCCAGTCCCCATGCCCGGCGCAACCGGGCTGATGCCGGTACAGGAGATTGTCATGGCAGAAGCAAAGAAGATCGGGGTGGTGGGAGCCACCTTCCTCGTCGCGGGCAACATGATGGGCTCAGGTGTGTTCCTGTTGCCTTCCAGCCTGGCCAAGATCGGTACCGCCTCGATCTGGGGCTGGCTGATCACCACGGCGGGTGCGCTGCTGTTGGCGTTCGTGTTCGCCAAACTGGGCAAGCTGGCCCCGAAGGCCGGCGGCCCCTATGCCTATGCGCGCGACTGGTTTGGCCCCTACATGGGCTTCCAGACCAATACCATCTACTGGTTCGCCAACTGGATCGGCAATGTCGCCATTCCGATCGCGGCGGTGGGTTACTTCAGCTATTTCTTCCCGATCCTGTCCGAGCCGCTGGTGCGCTGCATCGCGGTCCTGGTACTGGTATGGGCGCTGAGTTTCGCCAACGTGATCGGCCCGGCCTTCGTCAGCCGCGTGCAGACCGTCACCACCAGCTTCGCACTGGTGCCGATCCTGGGCATCGCCATCTTCGGCTGGTTCTTCTTCGATGCCGACATCTTCAAGGGGGCCTACAACGTCTCCGGTGAATCCAACTTCGGTGCGATCTCCAGTGCAGCCGCGCTGACGCTGTGGGCGTTCATCGGCGTGGAGTCGGCGTCGGTGACTGCGGGCGTGGTCGAGAACCCGGAGAAGAACGTCGCGCGCGCTACGCTGGCCGGCGTGTTCCTTGCGGCCATCGCCTACATCGCCAGTTCGTCGGTGATCATGGGCATGGTGCCCAACGGCGAACTGCAGACTTCGGACGCGCCGTTCGCCTTGGCGGCGGCCAAGGCCGTCGGTGGTTGGGGCGGTGCGCTGGTCAGCCTGTGCGCGTTCATCGGTGCGGCCGGCTCGCTCGGCGGCTGGATCCTGCTGACCGCACAAAGCGCGAAGGCCGCATCGGATGATGGCCTGTTCCCGAGCATCTTCAGCAAAACCAACAAGGATGACGTGCCGGTCAAGGGCGTGCTGATCGTGGCGGTGCTGATGACCCTGGCCGTGCTGGTCACCTCCACCTCGGAAACGGCCTCCGCGCAGTTCGATGTGATCACCTCGGCAGCGGTGGTGCTGACCCTGCTGCCCTACATCTATTCCTGCGTGGCCTGCTACTTCGTGGTCGAACGCTCGCACACCCTGGTACATACCGGTGCGTTCTGGACCTTGACCAGCCTCACCGTCGTGTATTGCCTGTGGGCGATCTATGGCTCGTCGGGAACGATCGTGCAGTACGCCTTCCTGTTCGTGCTGTTCATCACCGTGTTCTATCCCTTCTTCAGCGAGGAGCGCCGCCAGCAGCGGCAGCGTGCCCGCGAGGCGGCGGCGATTTCTGCCGGCGCTCAGCATTCCTGATTCGGACAAGGAGAAACAACGTGTATTTCAAGTCATTGGACTATCCGGTCATAGTCATCGACGGTGATTACGACTCGCCGCGCATCGGCGGAATCCTGATCCGCGCCCTGGTGGAAGAACTGCGCAGCAACGACCAGCGCGTGCTGTGCGGGTTGAACCTGGACGACGCCCGTGCCGGAGCGCGCACCTATGTCGCGGCGTCAGCCGTGCTGATATCGATCGATGGCAGCGAGGAAGTCGATGGCGAGTTCCAGCGCCTGACCGCGTTCCTGCGCGAGCAGAGTGCTCGCCGCGCGAACCTGCCGGTCTTCCTGTATGGCGAACGCCGTACCATCGAGAAGGTGCCGAGCAAGCTGCTCAAGTACATCCACGGCTTCATCTTCCTGTTCGAGGACACCAAGAACTTCATCTCCCGGCAGGTGATGCGGGCCGCCGAAGACTACATGCAGCACCTGCTGCCCCCGTTCTTCAAGGCACTGATCCATCATGCCGCCGAGTCGAACTACTCCTGGCATACGCCCGGCCATGCTGGTGGCGTAGCCTTCACCAAATCGCCGGTTGGCCGTGCATTCCACCAGTTCTATGGCGAGAACACGCTGCGCAGCGATCTGTCGATCTCGGTGCCGGAGCTGGGATCGCTGCTGGACCACACCGGGCCGATCAAGGACGCCGAGAACGAAGCGGCCCGCAACTTCGGCGCCGACCACACGTTCTTCGTGACCAATGGCACCTCGACGGCCAACAAGATCGTCTGGCACGGCACGGTGGCGCGGGGCGATGTGGTGTTCGTCGACCGCAACTGCCACAAGTCGCTCCTGCATGCGTTGATCATGACGGGCGCGGTACCTGTGTACTTCACGCCCAGCCGCAACGCGCACGGCATCATCGGCCCGATCAGCCTGGACCAGTTCACTCCGGAATCGCTGCAGCAGCGCATCGCCGCGAACCCGCTGGCGAGCAAGGCATACAAGGCGGGCTCCAAGCCGCGTATCGCCGTGGTCACCAACTCCACCTACGATGGCCTGTGCTACAACGCCGAGAAGATCGCCGACGAGATCGGCAGTGCGGTGGACTTTCTGCACTTCGATGAAGCCTGGTATGCCTATGCCGCATTCCATCCCTTCTACGAGAATCACTACGGCATGGCCAAGGGCAAGCCGCGCGAGCAGGATGCGATCATCTTCACCACGCACTCCACCCATAAGCTGCTTGCCGCGTTCTCGCAGGCCTCGATGATCCATGTGCGCAACTCGGCACAGCGCAATCTGGATGCCGAGCGTTTCAACGAATCGTTCATGATGCACACCTCCACCAGCCCTCACTACGGTGTGATCGCCGCCTGTGATGTCGCGTCGAAGATGATGGAAGGCGAGGCCGGCCGCTCGCTGGTGCAGGAGATGCACGACGAGGCAATCGCATTCCGGCGCGCCATGCTGCATGTGCGCGACGATCTCGGCCGTGATGATTGGTGGTTCAGCGTGTGGCAGCCGACCAAGGTTGAGCGCAGCCTGGACAAGGGCGACACGCCGGCGCCGATGGTGGCCAAGCGGGAGGAGTGGTACCTGCAGCCGGATGGGCACTGGCATGGTTTCGAGAATCTGGTGGACGACTATGTGCTGATCGATCCGATCAAGGTGACTCTGCTGACCCCGGGCCTGTCGATGGATGGCGGAATGGGCCGGCTGGGCATTCCAGCGGCGGTGCTGAGCAAGTTCCTGTGGGGGCGTGGCATCACCGTGGAGAAGACCAACCTGTACTCGGTGCTGTTCCTGTTCTCGATGGGGATCACCAAGGGCAAGTGGAGCACGCTGGTCACCGAGCTGATGGCGTTCAAGGAACTGTATGACCGCAACGCCCCGCTGAGCCAGGCCCTGCCGACCCTGGCGGCGGACTATCCCGTTGCCTACGCCGGCTGGGGACTGCGCGACCTCTGCGATGCGCTGCATGCCTTCAACCAGGAGTTCGCCGTGGCCCGGGTAATGCGCGAGATGTACGTGGACCTGCCGACGCCGGTGATGACCCCGGCCGATGCCTACAACCATCTGGTGAAGGGAGAAATCGAACGGGTGGACATCGAACAGCTCAGCGGTCGCATCGCGGCGACCATGCTGGTGCCGTACCCGCCCGGCATTCCCACCATCATGCCGGGCGAGCGCTTCGGTGCCAGCGATGAGCCCATCATCGAGTCGCTGCGCATCGCACGCGAGCAGAACGCGCGCTTCCCGGGCTTCGAGTCGGACGTGCACGGACTGATCATCGAGCACGACGGCGAGACGGTTTCGTACAAGGTGGAAGTGCTGAAGGCCTGAGCCGTTCCAGGTCCTCCGCGCGCAACGCGGCGCGGAGGCCTGCCAAGGGTGGAGCGTGGTGCACCGGCACGCTGATCCCGCTGCTGCGTCTGGCGGTGGTCGGCATGCTGTTCCAGATCGAAGCGTAAAGCGTACAGCGCCTAGCGCAGGTAGTACTCCACGGGCACCACCAGTTCCTGCGGCGCCTTCATTTCGTCGGGAATGCGTGGCAGCGGCTGTGCGCGGCGGAAGGTCTGCAGCGCCGCGTCATCGAGCAGGGACTGGCCGCTGGACTGCTCCAGCCTTAGGGCCAGAAGGCGTCCGTCGCGGTCGATGCTTGCGCGGACCCAACTGGTGCCCTGCTGGCGCCGTGATCTCGCGCTGGAAGGGTAGTAGCGGTATCGCTCCAGTCGTGCCATCAGCCGCGCTTCCCACTGGTCGCTGGCGGCGCCGGCCTGGACGTCCGCGGGTGGGGCGTCTGGAGCAGGCGGCGCGGCCGTGATCGATGCCGGTGCGGGAGGGGCATCGGCTGTGGCCGCAGGTGGGGCGACCTGCGTGGGTTGCCGGCCGGTGCCGACGACCTCGCTGGCGGCCAGTTCGCCTTCACGCGCGTGGGTCGGCGCGGGTGGCGGCGGCGACTTCCGTGGCTGCGCGGCGCGCGCCTGTTGTGCCTGGCTGGGCTGTTCGGCCTGGCGTTCCTCCACAGGCTGTGGCGGCGCAGCCGGCGCAAGCAGGCGCAGGCTGATCCGCACATCCTGCTCTGGCGGCGGCAGCGGAGGAGGGGCTGCCACCCAGTGCACGAGCAGCAGCAGCGGCAGCAGATGGATGCCGACGGTAATCGCCATCGCCTGCCGGTGTTGCCTGCGCTCACTCATCTGCGATCACCCACAGCAGGTCGGCGTCGCTGGCGTCGATGGCTTCTCCCGCTGATGCCAGAGCGACCACCAGCGCAGGCGCGGATGCTGGCAGATGGCCCGGCACGCCGGTGCCGCGCAGCACATGCCAGCGGCCGGCAACCAGCAGTGCGGGTGTCCGCGCGGTCGCCAGTATCTGCGCCATGCGCGAATCGCGGGCCTGCTGAACGGCCAGCATGCCTTCCAGCGCCGGTGCGGCGTCGGCGTGCTCGGCCAGCACTACGTTCGACAGGCGGTGGCGGGCGCCAGGCACCGGGAACCGCGCCGGTGCCGACGAAGCGAGCAGCGTGTCGACCTCCGCACGCGAGAGGTTGCCACCGTGCAGTGCGATGCCGGCAGCGGCGGCATCCTGCACCAGTCCGCCATAGGCCGACCACGGCCAGCGCGGGTCCCAGCCCAGCAGTTCCTGCAGGCGTTGCCCGTCGGCGCGGTTGCCCCTGTCCAGCCAGCGCTGCACGCGTTGCAGGCGGGGCTGGCGTTCGCTGCCGATCATCTCCAGGACCAGCGCACCCTGTGGTCGCTGCTGGTGCAGGGCCTGCAACAGCCAGCGTTCGGCGGCATGGTCGGCGGCGACGTCATGGCGTTCCCCCAGCAGCAGGTGCCGGGCGGCGGCGACGCGCTGCACGAACGCCGCTTCCTGCAACGGCCGGCCGCTGGCCAGGTCGATCACTGTGCCGGGCATTGACTGGGCCTGTCCGGTCGCCAGCACGGCAAGCAGGCACAGCGGCAACCAGCGTCGGCTAGAACGCCACGTTGACGCCCATCGAGACGGTGCGGCCGCGGCCGTTGCCGCGGTCCAGGATAGGGCTGAAGATGCTGTCGATCGAGGCATTGTTGTCATAGGCTTTGTTCTGCAGGTTTTCGATGTTCAGCCACACGGTGGTGCTGGCCTGTGGCTTGAAGCTGGCGTAGAAGTCCAGCAGCACACCCGTGCCGCGGGTCTTGCGGGTCTGGAAGAAGTCGTAGCCTTCCTCGGTAGGGCCGGAGTATTCGGCGCGCACGCCGGCCTGCACGCGCTGCTGCCACCAGCGACCGCCGACGTCCAGCGTCCAGTAGCGGTCGGGAAGCGCGGTGATGTCTTCCAGGTTGACGAACTCGATGGTGGGTGCGCTGGTGTGTGATCGTGTCCAGCTCAGCGTCGCGTGATAGTGCTCGCTGGCGTAGTGGGCCTCCAGCTCGATGCCACGCATGCGCACCACGCCGGGGTCGTTCATCCAGCGGGTGGTGACGCTGAAGTCGTCCACATCCAGCGCATCGGTCCAGGCCGAGAGCTGCGGGTCGCTGTCGATCGGTACCACGACGGGCTCGATTTCCGGTGGATGCACGATCAGCAGGTACTGCGGCTTGATGTAGTCGCGGATGCGGTTGTCGAAGCGGGTCACCCGCAACTGGGCCAGGTCGCCGTCGCGCAGCAGCGAGTCGGTGCTGAGGTTGGCGCCGAACTGCAGGTTGCGCGAGCGTTCGCGGCGCAGGAATGGATTGGCGCCCACGCCATCGGCATCGCTCATGCCTTCCAGCGGAATCTTCTCGAAGAACATCTCCTGCACGCGTGGCGGCCGCGATGTCCGCGAGGCCTCGGCGTACAGCTGCAGCCAGTCGGTTGCCTGCAACGAAACCGAGAGGCTGGGACTGAGTGCATGTTGGCGGCGGCGGATGTCGATGCCCCCGCCGTTGATCTGGGTGCACTGGCCCGGCACATCCGAACAGGCCGGGATGTGCCCGCGGATGCCATAGCGGTCCTGGCGCAGCCCGGTGGTCAGTGCGTAGATGCCGTACTGCAGTTCGAGCGTGCTGAACACGCTGTCCAGCTGGCTGCGTCCCTGCGGGTTGGCGCCGCGCAGGGTGGGCGTATCAGCAACGAAAATGTCCGACTGGTGCTTGAGGCCGGTGTTCCAGCGTGCCTGCAGCGAGCCGATCTCGAAGCGGCTGGTGTTGTCGATGTTCCAGCTGCTCAGGCTGCTGTGGGTACGCCGGCCGATGTAGCTGGACACTTCCACCGGCGGATAGAACAGCCGCGTCTTGTTGGCGGCGAAGCTGGCGCGCAGGTCGATCCAGGGTGTGTAGGGCGTGTAGTGATAGCTGGCGCGCTGGTTGCGTGCCGAAATCTGCCACGGGTAGTTGTGATAGAAGTCGTTCTCGTAGCGCATGTGGCTCAGGTCCAGCCGGTGCAGCTCACTGGGTTGCAGGCGGGCCTTGAGCAGCCAGCTTCTCGGGTGCTGGCTGCCCGGATCGGCGCCGTTCTTCTGCCCGTTCGCGGTCGCGTACTCGCTGCTGCGGCTGCTGCTGGCCGCCGCAAGCAGGCCGAACTGGCGGTCACCGCCTTCATCGCTGTGGCGCCAGGCGCCGGCGAAGGTGCGGCCACTGCCATAGCCGTTGTTGCCGTGCCGGTAGCCGGCGCGCAGTCCCCAGTCGCGGCTCTCACCCAGCAGGTCATCGATATCCAGCGTGCGGAAGTTGGCGGTACCGGCCAGGGTGCCAGCGCCATCGCCGCCAGCGACGGCACCGCGCTGCACATCCACCCCGGCCAGCAGGAATGGATCGACATAGGCGAACGGGCCGCCGGAGCCGTGCCCGGCGTTGTTGCGGAAGGTCTGGGTGACACCGTCGATCATCGTGTTGACGCGGCCGGCGCCGGTCATGCCACGGATGTTGACCTGGAGACCGGGCTGGCTGCGCGAGTGGAAGCTGTGCGTGCCGGGCATCGAGCGCAGCAGGCTGTTGCCCTCCTGGCGCTCGGCCATCGCCACGCGTTCGCTGCCAACGGCGGGCGCGAAGCCATCGCGGGTGGCGGGGACGTACTGGCTGGCGCCGGTGCCGGGCGCGTGGTCCTGTGCAGGTGTCCCCTGCACGCGCAACGGACCGGTGCGGCGGCTGCCATCGCTGGACTCGGCAGGCGCCGGCTCGAGGGTGGCGCGCCGTGCGTCGATGAAGCGGGGCCGCAGGCCGGTGCCGGCCAGCAGCTGTGACAGCGCCTGCCTGTCGTCGAAGTTGCCGCGCAGGGCGGGCGCCATCTGGCGCGGGGGCAGCGCGCGACCGATCACCAGATCGACGCCGGTGAGCCGGCTGTAGGCATCCAGTGCGCCGGCCAGCGGCTGTGCAGGCAGGTCGTAGTGGCGGGTTGCGGTTTGTGCCTGGGCGTGGCCGGACAGGAACGGAACCGGGCCGGCGCAGGCCAGCGACAAGGCCAGGACAAGGGGGCGGTGGGACAGCATCGAGGTCTCCAGGGAGTGACGCAGAGCGTCGTCAGCCTGGGAAGACGCGCGGGCAGGGGCGATGTCAGGGTGCATGGCCGGTGCCGTGCGTTGATGACAGCCACAGCTGCAGTCCGGGACCGACGCGCAGCACGCGGACCTGCAGCTGCCGGGCGAGCTGGTCGCGGTTGCCGGTGGCGCCGGCGGCATTGCCCAGCACGGTGACCGGCTGCTGGCGCAGGCGCGCGCCGATGATCCAGGTGTGTCCGCCGTCCCAGCGGTCCAGCCCCCGGGCGACATCCTCCAGTGGGGCCGACACCCAGTGCAGGCGCCGCTCGCGCCAGGCGAGCACGCCTGCCGGTGCGGCCGACGGGGTGCCGGGTGTCTGGCCATCGAAGCGCAGTTGTTCGCCCTGGCTTGCCTCTCCGCTGCCGCTGCCGCTGTCCACCCGCACCTGGTGTTCGGTGACGGTCACCACGCTGCTGCCGTTCTGCACGGCGACATCGAATGCGGTGCCCAGCGCGGTGACCCTGCCATGCGGCGTGCGCACCTGGAACGGCCGGTCGGCATCGGCGGCAACCTGGAACCAGGCCTGTCCCTTCTTGAGCTGCAACTGCCGGCGCTGTCCGTCGATGCGGACGCGCACCTCGCTGCCAGGAGACAGCACGACGCGCGAACCGTCCTGCAAGGAGGTCTCGCGGATCTCGCCGACGGTGGTACGCAGCACCTGTTCTGGCGGCGGTGTGTCCTGGCGGAGCGACAGGCCCAGCACGCACAGCAGCAGGGCGCCGATGCCCGCCTCGCGCAGGGCCCGCCGGCGGTGACGCTGCTGCTGGCGTTGCAGGCTGGGCAGGCCGGCGCCGGCCTGCCACAGCTGCTGCAGGTGCAGGTACTGTGCTGCATGGCGCGGATCTGCCTGATACCAGTGGGCAAACGCGCGCTCGTCGCGGGTACCGTCGTGGCCGTCGAGCCACCAGCGTGCGGCTTCGCGTGCGATCGTGTCCCGGCTCATGGGCCGGGCACCTGCTGCAGCGCGACCAGCGCACGCAGCAGGTGTCCATGCACGGTCTGCCGGCTGATGCCGAGCTGGCGACCGATATCGGCCAGAGCCATCTGTTCGACCCGGGCCAGCAGGAACACCTGCCGCGAGCGCGGCGGCAGGGCGGCGATGATCGCGTCCAGGTGACGCAGTTGTTCGAGATCGAGCAGGCGCTGTTCCGGCTGGGGCGCCGGATCGGCGAGGGTGGTCAGAGATGCTTCGTCCAGCGGGTCTTCCCGGCGGCGCTGGCGTTGCCGGTAATGGTCGGCGATCAGGTTGTGGGCGACGCGGTACAGGTAGGCGCGGCCATTGCTGAGCAGGCCACTGGCGGCGACCTTGACGACACGCAGCCAGGTCTCCTGGACGACGTCATCGGCATCGCTGCGTTGCGGGAGTTTGCGGCGGACGTGGGCGTGCAGCGGCCGGTAATGGGCGGCGCACAGATGCGCGACATCCGTCGGTTCGACAGGCGTGGACACGGGGCGGGCGACAACTGGGAAAGGGAACAGCCCGCGGCGGCAAGGGCAGCGCCTGCACCTTACAGTAAAAGAGAATCATTTGCATCCATGGCGCCAGTGCATCGAAGGCGAGCAGGCCGGCAGCGCGTTCTGCGTCAGAGGTCGCGGTACTGGATCTGTGCAGCGAGCACGCGCAGGCCTTCGGCACTGCTGGACAGGATGCGTTCTTCGCCAACGCCCTTCTGGCGTTGCAGGTGGAATCCCGCTGCGTCGGGCAGCTGGGCGGCGATGGTCTCCAGGCGTTGCAGCGCATCGGCCCCTTGGCAGTCGAAATGACCCCAGTAGGCGCCGTGACGGTAGACCAGCAGGCGGTAGTTCATCGTGCGTTCTCCGGCAGATCCTGCAGCCAGTGGTTGAACATCGCAGTCGCGGCTGCGGCCAGCGGGGCGCCATAGCGGCGTGCCTGCGCGCGAAGATCGTTCGGGTCGATGCCCGCCTGGGCCAGCTCGAGCGTGTGGCCGATCAGCCAGCGTTCGAACTGCCGCGCGTCCAGTTCCGGGTGGCACTGCAGGGCCAGTGCATGCTTCCCGATGGAAAAGGCTTGGTGGCGGCAGGCGGGTGTGCTGGCAAGGCGGTGCGCACCGTCCGGGAGTTCGAAGGCTTCGCCATGCCAATGCAGTACAGGAATACCCTGCAATGCCTGCAGGGGAGAACGCTGGCCCTCGTCGGTCAGCAGCAGTGGCGCGAATCCGATTTCCTTGCCTCCGCTGGGCGCCACCTCCGCCCCCAGCGCACGTGCCATCAGCTGCGCACCCAGGCAGATGCCGAGGGTCGGCCGCTGCAGGTGCAGGCGGCGTTGCAGCAGCGCGATGCTGTCAGCCAGGAAAGGGTAGAGCAGGCCATCGTTGACGCTGACCGGGCCGCCCAGTACGACCAGCAGATCAGCCGCTTCGGCCACGTCAAGCGCATCGATGCCGGCCTGCAGCACCTGCAGCTGCCAGCCCTGGGCCAACAGCAGCGGCTGCAGCGTGCCGAGATCTTCGAAGGCGACGTGTTGCAGGACGACCGCGTGCTTCATGCGGCCCCTCCGCCGGTGGGCCAGTACGCGCTGTCCGGTGTCGCGCGTGCTCCGAAGATGGCCTGGCCGACGCGGACCACGGTGGCGCCCTCCTCGATGGCCACCTCGAAGTCGCCGGACATGCCCATCGACAGCTGCGACAGGTCGATGCCGGTCGGCGCGCTGCGCTGCAGCTGGTCGCGCAGCGTGCGCAGGCGAACGAAGCAGGCGCGTACGCGTTCCACCTCCGGAGTGAAGATGGCCAGGGTCATCAATCCGCGTACGCGCAGACGGTCGAACATGGGCAGCTGCTGCACGAAAGCGTCGACGGCGCCGGGCTCCAGGCCGTACTTGCTGGGTTCGGCGGAGGTGTTGACCTGCACGAACACGTCCAGAGTGCGGTCCTCCAACAGCAGGCGCTGCTGCAGCGCTTCGGCCACTCGCAGGCTGTCCAGCGCCTGGAATTCACTGGCGAAGCGCGCCACATGGCGGGCCTTGTTGGTCTGCAGATGGCCGATCACCGACCAGTGCACGCCAAGGTCGGCCATCGACTCGGCCTTGCGCTGTGCCTCCTGCACCTTGTTCTCACCCAGCTCATGGCAGCCGGCAGCCACGGCCATGCGGATGCGCGCCTCATCCACGGTCTTGCTGACCGGCAGCAGACGCACGTTCTGCGGGTCGCGGCCCGCGCGGGCACAGGCACGCGCGATGCGCTGGCGCACCGTCAGCAGGTTGCTGGCGATCTGTTCGACGGACTGGGCGACAGGCCAGTCGGCGGCGGCAAGGGGCATGCGTGCACCTCCAATGCAGGGTGGCCAGGGTGGGATACACTGGCACAGGACAAGGTTTATTTTGGCATAGGACAAAATGAAAATCACCGGGCACAGCGCCGAATCGATCTTCGACAGCATCCGCGAGGGCATCGGCGACGGGCGGCTGGCCGCTGGCAGCGTGCTGCCACCGGTGCGCGAGCTGGCCGAGCGGCTGGGCGTCAACCGCAACACGGTGGCGGCCGCGTACAAGCGGCTGGACGCGGCGGGCCTGGCCAGTACGGGAGGGCGGCGTGGTACCACCGTGCGTGGAGTGCCGGCCCCCGTTGCGCGCGAAGGCAGTCCGCCGGGGCTGGCGCTGCACGATCTGGCAGGTGGCAATCCGGACCCACGGCTGTTGCCGAGCCTGCGCCTGGCGCCGGCGCCACCTCGGCTGTATGGCGTGGGTACGGTCGACCCGCGCCTGCAGCGGTTGGCACGTGCGTCGCTGGATGCCGATTGTCCGCAGGGCTACGCCCTGGAGCTGAGCCACGGTGCGGTCGATGGCATCGAACGCCTGCTGGCCGCCTGGCTGCTACCCGGCGACCGCATCGCCGTGGAGGATCCCTGCTTCCTTGGCAGCCTCAACGTGCTCAATGCCGCTGGCCACACGCCGCTCCCCGTGGCCGTGGACACGCATGGGATGCAGGTGGCGTCGCTGCGGCAGGCGCTGGAGGCTGGCGCACGCGCGGTGCTGCTGACGCCGCGCGCACACAATCCTACCGGCGCCAGCCTGGATGCGAAGCGGGCGCGGGCACTGCGCCAGCTGCTGGCCGGCTACCCGCAGGTAGCGGTGCTGATCGACGATCATTACGCGTTGCTCTCGCAGCAGGCCTATCACTCGGTGCTGCCCGTCGATGGCCGGCGCTGGGCACTGCTGCGCTCGCTGTCCAAGCCGTTGGGCCCGGATCTGCGCCTGGCATGGCTGGCCTGCGATGAGGAAACCGCGGTACGGCTGCGCCTGCGGCTGGCAGCGGGAACCGGCTGGGTCAGCCATCTGCTGCAGGACGCGGCGGTCTCGGTGCTGGAATCAGCCCCGCAGCGGGCGAAGATCGCATCGGCCGGCGTGCGTTACCAGCAGCGGCTGCAGTCGCTGCAGATGCTGCTGCAGGCACGGGGCGTACAGCAGGCCGTGCCGATGGAGGGGTTGAACCTGTGGTTGCCGCTGCCGGATGACAGCCGCCCGCGCGTATTGGCGCTGGCCGCCCGCGGCTGGCATGTGCGTGCTGGCGAAGTGTTCGCGGTCTCCGCCCCCGGCCATGGCCTGCGCATCACCTGTGCGGCGCTGGGAACCCCGCAGCAGCGACAGCTGGCCGATGACCTGGCGGCCGTGCTGGGATGAAGGGCCGCGTCCTTCAGGGCGCGGCACTGACGCCGGGGCGCACGTAGTAGGACTGTCCGCTGTCATCCACGAACATCAACTCCGGCTTGCCCTGCCAGGAGGTGAGCATCGCGCCGGTGTTGTTCTGGTGCTTGACCATCAGGCTGGCGCCGCGGTCGGGGTTGGCGACCACCTTGAACACTTCGGTGGTGCCGGCTGCATCGTCAAGCGTCAGCAGGGCTTCGCCACCGTGGTCGGTCGTGCCGTAGCCGCCGCGTTCGGAGCCGTCCGGACCCAGCAGAACCAGGCCGGACAGGGCGCTGGCACGTGTTCCCTGCACCTGGCCACGACTGCGTGGGTCGGGCACCGGTGCGCCCAGGATCACCCGCGCCTGGCCGGCGCCATCGTGGATGACCAGGCCCCGGGCTTCGATCACCCGCTGCGGCGATTGGCTGAGATGCAGGCTCCAGGCAGTCCAGCCGGAAACGAGCAGGGCGAGGGTGGAGACCAGCAGCGTGGTCAGCGTGAGTGCGCGGGGCATCGGATCGTCCTTCCTTGGATGTGCCGACGATAACGGAAGCGGGCCGCTCATGACCAGTTCGCTGTGTGACGCGGTGTGTCTTCAGTGGAAGTCGCGGCTTCGGCTGCGCAGGCCCTGCAGCAGTTCATCCAGGCAGTGCATGTGTTGCACGATCACATGCTGCACGCCATCGACACGCTCCAGGCGGCCGTCGATCTGCATCAACTGGGTATCGACCAGTACACGGTGCTGCCGGTCGGCCAGGTGCCGCCAGACCACGGCATTGACCATGCCGGTTTCATCTTCCAGGGTAAGGAACGTGACGCCGCTGGCGGTCTGGGGGCGCTGGCGCATGCGTACCAGCCCGGCGATGCGTACGCGGCGGCCGTGGCCGTGGCCGGCCAGTTGTGCGGCGTCGAGGCAGCCGCGGCTGCGCAGCTGCGTGCGCAGGAATGACATGGGGTGGCGACCCAGGGTAGTGCCGATGCTGCGGTAGTCGGCCTGCATGTCTTCCCACGCACTGGGCAACGGCAACGGCACGCGTGCTTCAGCGGTGGTGCGGGCCTGATCGAACAGCGGCAGGCGGTTTTCCACACCGGAGACATCCCAGCGCGCACGATGGCGATGCCCGCTCAGGCCGCGCAGCGCGCCGGCATCGGCCAGCAGGCCCTGATGGCGCCGGTCCAGGGCGGTGCGCTGGCACAGATCGCCGACGTCGTCGAACGGTCGTCGCGCACGTTCGCGCATGATGGCCTGTGCCACCTGTTCGTTGCAGCCATCGACCAGGCGCAGGCCCAGCCGGATCGCGGCTGGGCCCCTGCTGAAATCCAGCGTGCAGTCCCAATCGCTGTGGCGCACGTCCACCGGCAGCACGATGATGCCGTGCCGGCGCGCATCCTGCAGCAGCTGGTCGGGGCTGTAGAACCCCAGTGGTTGGCTGTTGATCAGGCTGGCGGTGAACGCGGCCGGATGATGGCACTTCAGCCAGCAGCTGTTATAGGTCAGCAGGGCGAAGCTGGCGGCGTGGCTCTCCGGGAAGCCGTAATCGCCGAAGCCCTTGATCTGCTCGAACAGGTGCTCGCCGTATTCGCGACTGAAGCCGTTCTCCAGCATGCCGGCCAACAGCTTTTCGCGATGCGGTTCCAGCCCGCCGCGGCGCTTCCAGGCCGCCATCGAACGGCGCAGGGCATCGGCCTCGCCCGGGGTGTAACCGGCCGCATCCACCGCCAGCTGCATCACCTGTTCCTGGAACAATGGCACGCCCAGCGTACGTGCGAACACGCGTTCCAGGCGTGGTGGGTAGAGCGGATTGTGCGGATCGTTCAGTGCCTCAGGGCCGTGTTCGCGCAGGATCCGCCGCCGCTCCAGATAGGGATGCACCATGTCGCCCTGGATCGGACCCGGCCGCACGATCGCGACTTCGATCACCAGGTCATAGAACGTGCGCGGCTGCATGCGCGGCAGCATCGCCATCTGCGCGCGCGATTCGATCTGGAACACGCCGATGGTGTCGGCGGCGCAGATCATGTCGAAGGTCTTCGCATCCTTGGGCGGGATCGCATCCATGCGTCCTTCGTGCAGGCCATGCTGCTTCAGCATCGCCAGGCATTTGCGGATGGCGGTGAGCATGCCCAGCGCCAGGCAGTCGACCTTCATCAGGCCGGTGGCATCCAGATCGTCCTTGTCCCACTGGATGACGGTGCGGTCGGCCATTGCTGCGTTCTCCACCGGCACCAGGGTCGACAGCGGATGTTCGGAAATCACGAAACCGCCCGGATGCTGCGACAGGTGGCGCGGGAAGTCGATCAGCTCGGCGGTCAATGACAGCAGTCGCCGCATCAGCGGCGTCTCCGGGTCGAAGCCGCGCTCGCGCAGGGTTTCCGGCAGCGGAATGTTGCCGCCCCAGTGGTCCATCGCCGCGCCCAGTTCATTGACTTGGTCCATCGGCAGTCCCAGTGCGCGGGCGACATCGCGGATCGCACTGCGGCCGCGATAGCTGATCGCCACCGCCGTCAACGCGGCGCGTTCGCGGCCATAGCGCTTGAACACGTACTGCAGGACTTCCTCGCGCCGTTCATGCTCGAAATCGATATCGATATCCGGTGGTTCATTCCGCTCGGCGGAGATGAAGCGCTCGAACAGCAGATTGCTGCGTGCGGGGTCGATCTCGGTCACGCCCAGTACGAAACACACCGTTGAATTGGCGGCCGAGCCACGGCCCTGGCAGAGGATGCCCTGGCTGCGGGCGAAGCGCACGATGTCCTGCACGGTGAGGAAGTAGGAGGCATAGTTCTTCTCCCTGATCAATGCCAGCTCGTGCTCGATCTGCCTGCGCTGCGGTTCCTTGATGCCCTCCGGCCAGCGCCAGGGAATCTTTTCTTCCACCAGTTCACGCAACCAGCTGTCCGGGTCATGCCCATCCGGCACCAGTTCACGCGGGTAGGTGTACTTCAACTGGTCCAGGGTGAAGCGGCAGCGCTCGGCGATGCGCACGGTCTCGGCCAGCAGTGCGGGGGGGTACAACCGGGCCAGCGCAGTGCGCGGGCGCAGATGGCGTTCGCCATTGGGGAACAGGCGCCAGCCGGCTTCGGCCACGCTGCAGCGGTGACGGATCGCGGTCAGCGTGTCCTGCAGCGCGCGGCGGCGGCGCACATGCATGTGCACATCGCCGCTGGCGACCAGCGGCAGGCCGTGGCGTTCGCCGAACGCCTGCAGCTGCTGCAGGCGGCGCGCGTCGTCGTGCTCATGGTGCAGTTCCACCGCCAGCCACAGGCGGTCCTTGAAGGCTGCGCGCAGCAGTGGCAGATCGGTGGCGGCGGGCTGCCGGTCCAGCCACAGGCACAACAGGCCGTCGGGCAGGCCGGACAGGTCATCGCGCAGACAGCGGTACTCGCCCTTGCCGGCCCGCCGCCGGCAGGTGGTGATCAACTGGCACAACCCGGCGTAGGCAGCCTGGTCGGTGCACAGCAGCACCAGCTTCGGCCCCTCTTCGACCTGGAACTCGGCACCGACGATGAGCGCCACGTCCTGTGTCTTCGCTGCCTGCCAGGCGCGCACGATGCCGGCCAGCGAACACTCGTCAGTGATCGCCAGCGCGCGATAGCCTTGGCCGCGGGCACGCGCGAACAGTTCCTCGGCGGTGGAGGCACCGCGCTGGAAGCTGAAGGCCGACAGGCAGTGCAGTTCGGCATAGCCGGGCAGTTCATCGTGCATGGCGGTTCAGCCGAACCAGCCGTGCAGCATCCACGGTGCATGTGGATCATTGCGCTCACGGAAGGCCCAGCCGCGCTGGCCGTGTGCGGTTTCCACCACGTAGTAGTCGCGGCGCGCATCGGCCTGGTCCCACCAGCCTGATTCGATCCGCTCAGGCCCGGTGACGATGCGCAGCCGCGGGTCACGCAGCACCTGTGGTGTGTCCAGCAACCAGCCGGGGCGCAGAGGCCAGGACGCCGGTGGCCTGGCGGGTGCCTGGGTGCCACTGGCGCGTTCGGGGCGATGGTCGGCCTGCACGGCAAGGGGCTGCACGGCATCATCGCCGAGCCGTGCACGCAGGCGCTCGCGCAGCTGGGTCCAGGGCATCGCCTGTGCCGGGCGGGTGTCGAACAGATCGCGTGCGGCGGGCACGAAGGGCGGCAGCTGTTCGGCCTGCAGGCGCAGGGCCCGGCTGCCTGCAGGCAGCGGGAAGGCCTCCATGCGGTTACGGGCGATCTCGAACAGCAGCGCGGCATCGCGCTCGGGTGCGAGCAGGCCGATGGTCAGCACGCTGGCAGGCAGCAGGTCGTGCTCGAAATACAGGTCGAAACGCTGCACGCCGCCATCGCGCGAGCACAGGAAGGCCGCCAGATCCAGCAGCAGGCGCCGCAGCGGAAACAGCAGGGCCTGGCTGGATTCGATCTCGTACTCGAATTCGATGCGTGCGTCGAAACGGTCTGGTGGCTGGTAGTAGCGCAGGGGGGCGGTGGGCAGGCCACGCAGCGCGTCCAGCTGCTGCAGCACGTCCGGCGCGAAGCGGCGCGCCAGGCTTTCGCGCGGTAGGTCGAACACCGCCCCCAGCGTACGCAGCCCGGAGCGGCCAAGCACGGTCACCGCATCGGCCGGCAATCCGCTGCGCGGCAAGGGCAGCTGCGCCAACAGGGCTGGCAACTGTCCTGCATCGATACCGAGGCCATCATGCACGTTGGCCAGCACCCGTGCGGCATATGGATTGGGCGCCGCGACCAGGCGGTGACGGAATCCAAGTTCATGCAGGCCATCACGCAGGCGCCGTTCGATCGCCAGCCAATCGCCGAACAGGGCACGGCTGGCACCGATCTCCAGGACCAGTGCATGGGGAAAGTCGAGGCTGACCTGCGAACTGAAGCCGTACAGCCAGCTGGCCAGCAACTGGCGGGTGTGCAGCTCGGTGGCCGGATCGTAGTCATGCAGCTGCAGGTCCTGCACCAGTACCTGTGCGGCCGACAACAGCATGCCCGGACGCAGGCCGGCTGCACGCGCAGCAGGGCTGACGGCGCGCAGCACGCGACGCTGCGCCGGCCCCTGCAGCAGCACCAGTGGCCGCTGCGGATCCGCTTGCAGGCGCAGCACGCAATCCAGCGCCAGCTGCGGCAACAACAGGCAGGCCCAGTCCATGCGGCCGCCTCAGTGGGCGATGGCCAGTGGCAGCGGCTGTGCCGGCGGCAATCCGCCACGGCACTTCAGGACCCGGACCTGGCCGTGATCGAGCTGCAGGCGCAGGCTGGCCGGGGACGGGTTGCGGGCCGCACGCGCCTCGCGGAACACGAAGCCCAGGCACTGGCCACTGTCGGCGGCTACCTGCAGACGGCGCAGGGCGCGGTCGTCGGCCTGCTGTGGCCAGCACAGCACTGCCGCGCAGGCCGCCGAGCGCAGGCATTGTTCGGTGGCCCACAGCGCCTGCTTCGGCCCGGCCTGGATGATCTGCAGCTGCGCCAGATCCAGCCCGGCCGCGGCCCAGGCCGGCGCATGCGGCCGGTAAGGCGGCGCGACCAGCACGATCGGCCGCTCGCGGCGGCTCAGCTTTGCCAATGCCGGCCAGACCAGCGCCAGTTCGCCTACACCCGGCGCGGCCTGCAGCACCTCGCACAGCCCGCTGGCCGGCCATCCACCCCCGGGCAGGCGTGCATCCAGAGCAGGGTGGCCACTGGCCAGATGGTCGCTGGCCGGGCCGTGCCGTGCCGGACCGCGCCATAGCTGGCGGCCGTCCAGGAGACGGTCGAGGGCAATGACCGCGCCCATCAGTCCACCGTCCGGAAGCGCGTGGGGGCTGGCTGAGAGCGACAATAGTTGTCGGAAACGGCTGGCATGGAGCGAGTATCGACAGGCCGGTATCAAAGGCTGAGACCGGCCATGCTACTCGCCTAGTGAGTAGAATTACTAATGAATTCGAGCGCCGCGTTTCAGGTTGCTGAAGGCCGGGCGCGGGTCATCGATCAACGTACCCCGCACTCACCGCCCCTGCGGATCCGGGCGGTGGTGCACATACTCGACCACGGTGCCATCGGGATGTACCGCATTGAACGCCGCACCGGTCGGGACGATCTGCAGCGGGAAGATGATCTCGGCTCCGGCAGCGATGAGTTTGTCGTGATAGGGCCGGACATCGTCGACCAGCAGGGTGCCCGTGGTCGAGGTGAAGGGCGCCAGTGCGGTCTCGCTGCCTTCGATCAGCAGGAAGGCACCGACCATGGCCAGGCGCAGTCCGGCATCGGGAAACGGAAACCCGGCATCGGCGACCACACCCTGCAGCTGCTCGTAGAACGCCACACTGCGCTCCAGTTCGCCGGGAGCGACGAATACGCGGATCAGCACGCGCGGGCTGCGTTGGCTGGAGGTGTCACAGCGGTCGCGCCAGAGATGGTCGAAGTCGCGATGTACGTTCATGGACGTGATCCGTGGCCAGGGGCTTCCATTATCGGCAGCGCCGCGCACCCCACTGATGACCGCCGGTGATGGACTGATAACCGGCGTGCAGGGGCTGGCCTGTGCCTTAGGTCCTGTTGACAGGCATGAACGCCCTCGCACAATCTTCACAGGTTGGGCCACGAGCGTGGCCCGGGCAGGCAGGTTGTCACGCCGGGAGGAGGGTCCCGCGCGCAGACCGGTCCGCCCTCCGGCCTGAGGTGTTGCCCGGCAACGCCTGTACGGCATGAACGCTGCACCCTTCGGCGGCATTTTCCCTGGACCGATTGCCTTGGCAACGGAATTACGCCCGTCGATGAAAACGTTTACAAAGCCGCTTGCCCTGTCCCTCGCCGTGTCCGCCGCCGTGATCGCGCCAGCGTGGGCCGATCCCGCCGCGTTCACCGTGTTGACCCTGGAGCAGGCGCCGCCGGCCGAAGCAATGCCGGCCCTGGCCACCCAGCTTGGATCCCTGCAGGTGGATGCCGTGAGCGTGCGGCAGGTGCAGCGCAGCATCGACCAGGTCGATCCGCTGCAGCTGCTGGCCGATGGCCTGGGCTACGAATACCGCTTCATCGCCGCCGGGAAGGACGATGGCCGGACCCAGCGCGGACAGGCCGTGCTGACCCGGCTGCCGATCGCGGCGGAATCCGGCCCGGACCAGCCGGGGCTGAACTACCTGCGCCTGGATGACGGTCGCCACACCGTCGCGGTCTACACCGATGCCGGCGCGGGTGCCCTGCAGTTGCCGGCCCTGGTGTCGCGTTCGCGGCTGGGTGCGCCGGCGGTGCTGCTCGGCGCTGTTGCTGGCGATTCCGCCAAGGCTGCCGGTTTCGATCCGGCGCGGGTGGCCCTGGAAGCCGATGCCAGCTACTTCAGCGATGGCTTCCAGGCCGCCAGCAGTGCGCCGTTCAAGGTTGAGGGCAGCGCCCTGCGCGCGACCCTGCTGACCCTGGCCTATGCCGCCGACAAGGGGGGCGATGCGCCGTGGATGGACACCACCCTCAACGCCGACGCCCGCGCTGCGCTGCTGCTGAAGGCGATGACCGAGGATGAGAAATTCCAGATGCTGCACAGCTACTTCGGGCTGGGCAAGGACGGTGGCCCGCTGCCGGACGGCGCGGTCGGTTCGGCCGGTTTCGTGCCGGGCGTGCCGCGCCTGGGCATTCCCTCGCAGCAGTCGGCCGACGCCGGCGTCGGTGTGACCAACCCCGGCGGCATCCGGCCCGGCGACTTCGCCACCGCCATGCCCTCCGGCCCGTCCACCGCATCGAGCTGGAACCGCGAAGTGGCCTTCGCAGGCGGCGCGACGATGGGCCGCGAGGCCTGGCAGCAGCGTTTCAACATCCTGCTTTCCGGCAGCGTCAACCTGCAGCGCGATCCGCGCAACGGCCGCAACTTCGAGTACGCCGGCGAAGATCCGCTGCTGGCAGGTTCGATGGTCGGCGCGCTGATCCAGGGCGTGCAGAGCCAGCATGTGATCTCCTCAATGAAGCACTTCGCGCTGAACGACATGGAGACCCGCCGCAACTTCCATGACGTACGCATCGGCGAACAGGCCATGCACGAGTCCGATCTGCTGGCCTTCGAGATCGCGCTGGAGACCGGCCGCCCGGGCGTGGCGATGTGCTCGTACAACAAGATCAACGGCACCTACGGCTGCGAGAACGGCTACCTGATGAACCAGGTGTTGAAGCAGGAATGGAAGTTCCCCGGTTTCGTGATGTCCGACTGGGGCGGCGTGCACAGTGGCTCGAAGGCAGCGCTGGCCGGCCTGGACCAGCAGTCGGCCGGTGAAGTGTTCGACGCGGCGGTGTTCTTCGACGAGCCGCTGCGCCTGGCCGTGCACGGCGGCGTGGTGCCGCAGGCGCGCCTGAACGACATGGTGGCGCGCATCCTGCGCACGATGTTCCTGCACGGCAACTTCGACAACCCGCCGCAGCACCAGAAGGTCGATGCCGAGGCCGGTTTTGCCGTGGCACAGCGCACGGTGGAAGAGGGCAGCGTGCTGCTGCGCAATGAAGGCAACCTGTTGCCGCTGGCCGACAGCGTGAAGCGCATCGTCATCATCGGCGGCCATGCCGACAAGGGCGTGATCGGTGGTGGCGGTTCGTCGATGGTGGGCGTGACCGCCAAGGGCACCAACGCGGTGCCGGGCGTGATGCCGACCAACTGGCCGGGCCCGGTGATGTTCCATCCGTCCTCGCCGCTGGAGGCGCTGCGTGCAGCGCGCCCGGATGCCACCATCGAGTATGTGGACGGCAGCAATGCCGCGGCTGCAGCCAAGGCCGCCGCACAGGCGGATGTCGCCATCGTGTTCGCCACGCAGTGGGCCGCCGAATCGGTGGACCTGCCGGACATGCAACTGCCGGACAATCAGGATGCGCTGATTTCTGCGGTGGCCAGGGCCAACCCGAAGACCGTGCTGGTGCTGGAAACCAACGGCCCGGTGCGCACGCCGTGGCTGGCGCAGGTGCCGGCGATGCTGCAGGCCTGGTATCCCGGCATCCGCGGTGGCGAGGGCATCGCCGCACTGCTGACCGGCCAGGTCAATCCGTCCGGCCGCCTGCCGGTGACCTGGGTGACGGACGAATCGCAGCTGCCGCGCCCGCATGTCGATGGCCTGGGCTTCAAGCCGGCCAAGCCGTTCGGTGATGTGTTCGATTTCGATATCGAAGGCGCCAACGTCGGCTACAAGTGGATGGCCGCCAAGGGCCTGACCCCGACCTTCGCCTTCGGCCATGGCCTGTCCTACACCTCCTTTGCCTACGACAACCTGAAGGTGAGCGTGGAAGGCTCGCGCCTGGTCGCCAGCGTGGACATCCGCAACACCGGCAAGCGCGCCGGTGCCGACGTGGCCCAGCTGTACCTGAAGCTGCCGGCGGGCAGCAGCACGCCGATCCGCCTGATCGGCTACGACAAGGTGCAGCTGCAGCCGGGCGAGCAGCGCCGCATCCGTATCGAAGCCGAGCCGAAGACGCTTGCGCACTATGACGCGCAGGCCCGCCAGTGGAAGATTGAAGGTGGCACCTACCAGGTGCAGCTGGCGCGCAATGCCGCCGAACCGCTGCAGAGCGCTGACGTGCAGCTGGTGGAGCAGGTGCTGCGCTGACACTGCGTGGTGCTCACGTTTGCAGACACGGCTCCGCAAGGGGCCGTGTCTGTTTGCGGGCTGCCGCTGCGCTCGCCGGGCATGGCCCGGCGCTACCCCATGGCCGGCACGAGCGGTAGCGCCAGGCCATGCCCGGCGGCGCAACGAAGGCCAGAGGAATGCGGTAGCGCCGGGCCATGCCCGGCGAGCGCAGCGGCAACGAAGGCACATGTGCCATCAGTCCTGCCCGCATCCGCCGCAGAATGCAAAGCCGTCACACACTTCACAGGGCAGGGCAGGAGTAGGCTTGGGACTTCCCTGCCGGAAGGAAGTATCCATGCGTATGCGAGCCGTTGCTGTAGCCGTCGCCCTTTGCCTGTCCAGCGCCGTGCTGGCGGCCGATACGCCGCCGATGACCCCGGATATCAGCGGCAAGCCTTTCGTTGCCCCGGATGTGGGGCGCGACTACGACAAGCGCGTGGTGATGGTGCCGATGCGTGATGGCACCCGGCTGTATACGGTGATCGTGGTGCCCAAGGGCGCCCGCAACGCGCCCATCCTGCTGACCCGCACGCCCTACGATGCTGCCGGTCGCGCCAGCCGCAGTGACTCGCCGCGGATGCGCGACCTGCTGCCACAGGGCGACGAGGTGTTCGTCGACGGCGGTTACATCCGCGTGTTCCAGGACATCCGTGGCAAGTACGGCTCGGAAGGCGATTACGTGATGACCCGACCGCTGCGCGGGCCGTTGAACAACACCAAGGTGGATCACTCCACCGACGCCTGGGACACCATTGACTGGCTGGTGAAGCACGTGCCGGAGAGCAACGGCAAGGTCGGCATGCTGGGCTCGTCCTATGAAGGTTTCACCGTGGTGATGGCGTTGACCGATCCGCATCCGGCGTTGAAGGTGGCGGCACCGCAGAGCCCGATGGTCGATGGCTGGATGGGCGACGACTGGCTCAACTACGGTGCCTTCCGCCAGGTCAACTTCAACTACTTCGCGATGCAGACCGAGAAGCGCGGCAAGGGCACGCCGCTGCCGAGCCTGGGCTATGACGACTACAGCACGTTCCTGCGCATCGGCTCGGCTGGCGACTACGCCCGTTTCACCGGCGTGGACCAGCTGACCTGGTGGAAGAAGCTGGTCGAGCACCCGGCGTATGACGCCTTCTGGCAGGGCCAGGCGCTGGATGCGGTGATGGCCAGGACGGAACTGAAGGTGCCGACCCTGTGGCTGCAGGGCCTGTGGGACCAGGAGGACATGTGGGGTGCCAACCACGCTTACCAGGCGATGGAAGGGCGCGACAGCGGCAACGACCGCAACTATCTGGTGATGGGGCCATGGCGCCACAGCCAGGTGAACTACGATGGCACCCAGCTGGGTGCCCTGAAGTTCGACGGTGATACCGCGTTGCAGTTCCGCCGCGATGTGCTCAAGCCGTTCTTCGACCAGTACCTGGTCGAGGGGGCGCCGAAGGCCGATACGCCGCCGGTGCTGGTCTACAACACCGGCGAAAACCACTGGGACCGCCTGAAGGGCTGGCCGCGCAGCTGCGACCAGGGCTGCGCCGCCCGCAGCAAGCCGCTCTATCTGCGTGCCGGCGGCAAGCTGGCGTTCCAGGCGCCGGCGGCGGGCGAGGGCGACTTCGAGGAGTACGTGTCCGACCCGGCCAAGCCCGTGCCGTTCGTACCGCGCCCGGTGCGTTTCGGCGACCGCGACATGTGGACGACCTGGCTGGTCAAGGATCAGCGTTTCGTCGATGGCCGTCCCGACGTGCTGACCTTCATCACCGAACCGCTGGCCGCGCCACTGCGCATCGGCGGCGCGCCGGTGGTGCACCTGCAGGCGTCCACCAGCGGCACCGACAGCGACTGGGTGGTGAAGCTGATCGATGTGTATCCGGACCAGGAGGCCTCGACGCCGGAGATGGGCGGCTATGAGCTGCCGGTCTCGCTTGCGATCTTCCGCGGCCGCTACCGTGAGAGTTTCAGCGATCCGAAGCCGCTGGCGGCGAACCAGGTGCTGCCCTACCGCTTCGACCTGCCCAACGCCAACCACACCTTCCAGAAGGGGCACCGGGTCATGGTGCAGGTGCAGTCGAGCCTGTTCCCGCTGTATGACCGCAACCCGCAGACCTATGTGCCGAACATCTACCTGGCCAAGCCGGGCGACTACCAGAAGGCCACGCAGCGGGTCTGGCACAGCGCGGCGCAGGCCAGCTACATCGATCTGCCGGTGTATTGAAACGGGGCGGGCAACGCCGGGCATGGCCCGGCGCTACCTTCCATGGGCCACGCCGGGCCGGGTGGACCGGCTCGCACCCGTGGTCAGGCATCCAGTGCCGGGTAGTCGATGTAGCCGTGTTCGCCACCGCCATACAAGGTGGCCGGATCGAGCTCCGCCAGCGCGGCACCACTACGCAGTCGCGCGACCAGATCCGGGTTGGCGATGAAGGGCCGGCCGAACGCGATCATGTCGGCATAGCCGCTGGCAAGGGCCTGCCCTGCACGCACAGCGTCGTATCCGTTGTTGGCAATCCAGGCGCCACGGAAGCGTGCGCGCAGCGCAGGGTAGTCGAATGCGATGTTGTCCCGATCACCACCGGTCGCACCTTCGATGACATGGATGAAGGCCAGTCCGTCGATCGTGTCCAGGCGCTCCACCGCACGGTTGAACAGCGGCTGCGGGTTGCTGTCATGGGCATCATTGACCGGCGTGACCGGTGACAGGCGCACGCCGGTGCGGCCGGCGCCGATTGCTTCGGCGACCGCGCTGACCACTTCGAACAGCAGCCGCGTACGGTTCTCGATGCTTCCACCGTAGGCATCGTCCCGATGGTTGCTGCCATCGCGCAGGAACTGGTCGATCAGGTAGCCGTTGGCTGCATGTACCTCGACCCCATCGAAGCCTGCGGCAATGGCATTGCGCGCGGCGCTACGGTAATCCTCGATGAGTTGCGGAATCTCCTCCAGCGCCAATGCGCGCGGCGCGGAGACATCCTCGAATCCATTGGCGGTGAAGGTCTTGCCATTGGCGCGGAGGGCGCTGGGTGCCACCGGCACTTCGCCTTCCGGCAGCAGGCTGGTGTGGGAGATGCGACCCACATGCCACAGCTGCAGCACGATGCGGCCACCTTCGGCGTGCACCGCGTCGGTGATGGATTTCCACGCAGCGACCTGCTCGGCGCTGTAGATGCCCGGCGTATCAAGGTAGCCCTGGCCCAGAGGGCTGATCTGGGTGGCTTCCGCAATGATCAGGCCGGCACTGGCACGTTGGCGGTAATAGGTGATCGCCAGCGGAGAAGGGACGCGGTCGGGCAGGGCGCGGTTGCGCGTGAGCGGTGCCATGGCGATGCGGTTCGCGGCAGCGATGTCACCCAGGTGAGTGGGCGTGAACAGCAGGGCGTCAGCGGGATTCATTGGAGTTTCCACAGCAGGGGAGGGTGAGGTCGAGCATACGGTCGAACGCGTTGCAGCGATGGGAAGGTTCGTTGCAGCGCCTGGAAGTGGCGCGGCCGTAACACGGCGGGGCGTACCGTGGGCCGCGCGTGGACACGTGTCCACATCGATTCCCGATGGATAGATGGAGAAACACAGATGATCGACTATCAGCTCGGCGGCAAGGCGGCGATCGTGACCGGTGGCGTTTCCGGCATCGGCCTGGCCGTGGCCGAACTGCTGGCAGCGTCCGGTGCTGCGGTGTCAGTGTGGGACCTGAAGCAGGACGCGGTGGACGCCACCGTGGAAGCGCTGACCCGGCGTGGCAGCCGCGCCATCGGCATCGCTTTGGACGTCACGGATGAAGCTGCCGTGGAGGCGGCGGTGCAGCGCACAGTGAAGGAGCTGGGCGGCGTGCACGTCGCGGTCAACAACGCCGGCATCAGCGGCCCGGCGGCGAGCAGCGGCGACTACCCCATCGATGGCTGGAAGCGGGTGGTCGATGTGAACCTGACCAGTGTATTCCTGTGCCAGCGTGCGCAGATCCAGGCCATGCGCGCGGCCGGGAAGGGCGGCAGCATCATCAACATGGCCTCGATCCTGGGCCAGGTGGGCTATGCCGGTTCGACCGCGTACGTGGCGGCCAAGCATGGTGTGGTCGGCCTGACGCAGACCGCGGCGTGGGAGCACGCTGCCGATGGCATCCGTGTCAACGCGGTGGGACCGGGCTTCATCGCCACGCCGCTGCTGGAGAAGATGGATCCGAAGGTGCGCGCCACGCTGGAAGACCGCCACGCGTTGAAGCGGCTGGGCAAGGCCGAGGAAGTGGCGGCGCTGGTCGCCTGGCTGGCCAGCGACGATGCCTCGTTCGCGACCGGCACCTATTACGCGATCGATGGCGGTTATCTGGCGCAATGATGCGGTGACCGCAGGGACGGTGGTGCCGGGCATGGCCCGGCGCTACCGGGTGAACGGGCCGTGGTGCGGCCTTCACCGCGATCCGACGGCTGACGCGCAACGCTTCGGGAAACTCCCGGAGACGTCGATGGAACTCAACCAGGATGTATCGATCCTGCTGCGCGTGGCCGCCGCGATGCTGTTCGGTGGCGTGCTCGGTATCGAGCGCGAGATGGGCAAGCATGCGGCGGGCCTGCGCACGCACATGATGATTGCCGGCGCCGCAGCCCTCATCGTCGGTCTCGGCGATTCCGTGGCCGAGCATTTCCAGCAGGAGCGCTACCGCGATCTGCTGCAGGTCGACCCGGTGCGCCTGATCGAAGCGGTGGTGGCCTGCGTCGGCTTCGTTGCCGCAGGCACCATCCTGCGTGGCAGCCGCGAGGACCAGGTCAGCGGGCTGACCACGGCCAGTTCGCTGGTGATGGCCGCCGCCATCGGTATTGCGGTGGGCATCGGCAAGTACGTCATTGCCCTTGGCGTGAGCGTGCTGTGCCTGCTGGTGCTGGCGGTGATGCGACGGCTGGCGGACAGGCTCTAGCGGGGCAGCAGCACCTTCCAGCTTTTGTCACGCGGCGCTCTATTGGTAATACCAATATGGCCGGTAACTCTATGGTCTAATAGGCTCTTCGTCGAAATGGCGGTTCAATCCGCTTCAAGTGGTCCGATGAATTTGATTATTGGTAATACCAATAATCGTGACCACGGCGTCCCATCGCATGCGGTGGGGAAACATTCCGCCCCCGTCGAGAGCCTCCATGCAACCCTGGCAACACCTGTACGACCCCGCCGGCAACCTGTGGTTGTCCAGCCTGATCGCGCTGCTGCCGATCGCATTCTTCTTCGTTGCCCTGGCCGTGCTGCGCATGAAGGGCTGGCTGGCCGGCACGATCACCGTGGCCATCGCACTGGCCGTGGCCCTGCTGTTCTACCGCATGCCGCTGACCCAGGCGTTGGGCGCGGCCGGCTTCGGTTTCGTCTACGGGCTGTGGCCGATCGCCTGGATCATCATCGGCGCGGTGTTCCTGTACAAGGTCTCGGTCAAGACCGGGCAGTTCGACATCATCCGCGCTTCGATCCTGTCGGTGACCGAAGACCAGCGCCTGCAGATGCTGATGGTCGGCTTCGCCTTTGGTGCCTTCCTGGAAGGCGCGGCGGGGTTCGGCGCGCCGGTGGCGATCACCGCAGCGCTGCTGGTCGGGCTGGGCTTCAAGCCGCTGTATGCAGCGGGCCTGTGCCTGATCGTCAATACCGCGCCGGTGGCATTCGGTGCGATGGGCATTCCGATCATCGTGGCGGGACAGGTCACCGGCCTGGATGCCTTCGAGATCGGCCAGATGGCCGGTCGCCAGCTGCCGTTCCTGACCATCATCGTGCTGTTCTGGATCATGGCAATCATGGACGGCTGGCGTGGCATCAGTGAAACCTGGCCGGCGGTGCTGGTGGCCGGCGGGTCGTTCGCCATTGCCCAGTACCTGACCTCCAACTTCATCGGCCCGGAATTGCCGGACATCACCGCGTCGCTGGCGTCGCTGGTGTGCCTGACCCTGTTCCTGCGCCGCTGGAAACCCGTCCGCATTTTCCGCTTCGATACCGAAACCCGTGCCGAGGCGGCCGTGCAGCCGCTTGAGACGCCGCGTCACAGTGCCGGCCAGATTGCCAAGGCCTGGTGGCCGTTCCTGATCCTCACCGCGATGGTCACGCTGTGGAGCATCAAGCCCTTCAAGTCGCTGTTCGCGGCGGGTGGCCCGCTGGAAAGCTGGGTGCTGAAGATCCCGGTGCCGGGCCTGGACCAGATGGTGCAGAAGATGCCACCGATCGTGCCTGCGCCGTTGAGCTACGAGGCGGTCTATAAATTCGACGCGTTCTCGGCCACCGGCACGTCGATCATCCTCGCCGCAGTGATTGCCATCCTGGCCCTGCGCATGCCGGCCAAGGCGGCGCTGCAGACCTTCGGTGAGACCGTGCGCGAGCTGCGCACGCCGATCTACTCGATCGGCATGGTGCTGGCCTTTGCCTTCATCGCCAACTATTCGGGCCTGTCGGCCACGCTGGCGCTGGCGTTGGCCCATACCGGCAAGGCGTTCACCTTCTTCTCGCCGTTCCTGGGCTGGCTGGGCGTATTCCTGACCGGCTCGGACACGTCCTCCAACGCGCTGTTCTCGGCCCTGCAGGCCACCACCGCGCAGCAGATCGGCGTGTCCGAGGTGCTGCTGGTGGCGGCCAACACCACCGGCGGAGTCACCGGCAAGATGATCTCGCCGCAGTCGATTGCCATCGCCTGCGCCGCGGTCGGCCTGGCCGGCAAGGAATCGGACCTGTTCCGCTTCACCGTCAAGCACAGCCTGATCTTCACCGTGATGGTCGGCCTGATCACCACCGCGCAGGCGTACTGGCTGACCTGGATGATTCCCTGAGCCATGCAGCCGACGACCTACCCGCTCAGCATGGGCCGCACCTGCCAGGCGCTTCGGGCCACAATGGCGCCATGAGCACGCAACGGATTTCAGACAAGGTGGCCGCGCAGCTGCGTGGTCTGGTGCAGGAGCGGCAGCTGCAGCCGGGTGACCGGCTTCCGGCCGAGCGCGCGCTGGCGGTGCAGCTGGGTGTCTCGCGCACGGCGCTGCGCGAGGCCATCGCGCAGCTGTCCAGCCAGGGCCTGCTGAGCGCACGCGTGGGCGGCGGCACCTACGTGGCGGAGCCGGCGACGCGCGCGCGGCAGGCGCTGGATGAACCCCTGGCTCCGTACCTGCCGTTGTTCCAGGGCGACCCGGAATACCGCTTCGACGTGCTGGAGATCCGTCATGCGCTGGAAGGCGCGACGGCCTGGCATGCAGCGCTGCGTGCCACCGATGAGGATCGGGCGCGTATCGCCCAGGCCTTCCAGACCATGATGGATGCGCATGGCAAGGATGATCCTTCAGGCGAGGCGCAGGCCGATGCGGCTTTCCACCTGTCCATCGCCGAGGCCTCGCACAACCTGGTGCTGCTGCAGGTGATGCGTGGCCTGTTCGATCTGCTGCAGACCAACATCTCGCAGAGCCGCGAAAAGCTCTACACCTCGGCAAGAACATTCTCGCCATTGTCCGACCAGCATCGCGAAATGATGGATGCCGTGCTGGCCGGTGACCCGGAGCGCGCGCGCGCCGCCGCGCATGCCCACCTTGAATTCGTGCATACCACGCTGCGCACGCTCGACGACAACGAAGCCCGGCGCGCACGGGCCTCGCGCCTGCCTTCACCACACGGTTGACCCCATGATCATCTCCGCCTCCACCGATTACCGCGCCGCAGCCAAACGCCGGCTGCCGCCGTTCCTGTTCCACTACATCGATGGCGGCGCCTATGCCGAGCACACGCTGAAGCGCAACGTTTCGGATCTGTCCGATATCGCACTGCGCCAGCGTGTCCTGCGCAACATGTCCGACCTGAGCCTGGAGACCGAGCTGTTCGGCGAGACGCTGGCGATGCCGGTGGCACTGGCGCCGGTCGGCCTCACCGGCATGTATGCACGCCGCGGTGAAGTGCAGGCGGCGCGGGCGGCTGACAGCCGCGGCATTCCGTTCACCCTGTCCACCGTGTCGGTGTGCCCGATCGAGGAAGTGGCCCCGGCGATCCAGCGGTCGATGTGGTTCCAGCTGTACGTGCTGCGCGATCGCGGCTTCATGCGCAACGCCCTAGAGCGCGCCCAGGCAGCGGGCGTGACGACGCTGGTGTTCACCGTGGACATGCCGGTACCGGGTGCGCGCTATCGAGACGCGCACTCCGGCATGAGCGGTCCGAATGCACCGCTGCGCCGCATCGGCCAGGCCATCACCCATCCCCGCTGGGCCTGGGACGTGGGGCTGTTCGGACGTCCGCACGATCTCGGCAACATCTCCACCTATCGCGGCAATCCCACCGGGCTGGAGGACTATATCGGCTGGCTGGGCAGCAACTTCGATCCATCCATTTCGTGGAAGGACCTGGAGTGGATCCGCGAGTTCTGGAAGGGACCGATGGTGATCAAGGGCATCCTCGACCCGGAAGACGCACGCGACGCGGTTGCATTCGGTGCCGATGGCATCGTGGTCTCCAATCACGGGGGGCGCCAGCTCGATGGTGTGCTGTCCACCGCACGCGCGCTGCCGGCCATCGCTGACGCGGTACAGGGCGATCTGAAGATCCTCGCCGATTCCGGCATCCGCACCGGACTGGACGTGGTGCGCATGCTGGCGCTGGGCGCTGACACCGTGCTGCTGGGGCGTGCCTTCGTCTATGCGCTCGCCGCGCAGGGTGAGGCCGGCGTGGCCAACCTGCTGGACCTGATCGCCAGGGAGATGCGCGTGGCGATGACGCTGACCGGCGCGCACCGCATTGCCGACATCGGCCGTGATTCACTGGTGCGTCTGCCATGACTGGCCACGAGGCCATGCTGCCGCAGCTGCGCGCTGCTGTCGGCAGCCGCCATGTGCTGACCCGCGACAAGGCGACCCGCCGCTTCCGCCGGGGCTACCGCTTCGGCGACGGCGCGGTGCTGGCGGTGGTGCGTCCGGGCACGTTGCTGGAACTGTGGCGTGTGCTGCAGGCGGCGGTGCAGGGCGGGGCAGCGATCATCCTGCAGGCCGCCAATACCGGCCTGACCGGCGGCTCGACCCCGGACGGCAATGATTATGGACGCCCGGTCGTGCTGGTCAGTACCCTGCGCCTGACCGGCATCCAGTTGTTGAACGAAGGCCGCCAGGTGGTGTGTCTGCCGGGCGCCACCCTGGACCGGCTGGAGCAGACGCTGGCGCCGCTGGGGCGCGAGCCGCATTCGGTGATCGGCTCGTCCTGCATCGGCGCCTCGGTGCTGGGCGGCATCTGCAACAACTCCGGCGGTGCGCTGGTGCGGCGTGGCCCGGCCTATACCGAGCTGGCGCTGTATGCGCAGGTCGATGCGCAAGGCCGGTTGCAGCTGGTCAACCACCTGGGCATCGCGCTGGGCGATACCCCCGAGCAGATCCTGCAGCGCCTGCAGGCGGGTGACTACGGTGCCGCCGATGTCAGTGACGGCGACGGCCGTTCCGCCTCCGATCCGCGCTACGCCGACGAAGTGCGCAGGGTCGATGCCGATACCCCGGCGCGCTTCAATGCCGATCCCAGTCGTCACTACGAAGCGGCGGGTTCAGCCGGCAAACTGGCGGTGTTCGCGGTGCGCCTGGATACGTTTGAGAAGGAGCCCGCCGAGGTCTTCTACATCGGCAGCAACCGTACCGGGAGTTTCACTGCCATCCGCCGCCAACTGCTGACCGGCTTCGATCGCCTGCCGATCGCCGGTGAGTACATCCACCGAGACGCCTACGATATCGGCGAGCGCTATGGAAAGGACACATTCCTGCTGATCGACCGGCTCGGCACCGCACGGGTGCCCGCGGCATTCGCACTGAAGAGCAGGGTTGACGGCTGGTTCGAGCGGCTGGGCCTGCGCGGCGTGACCGATCGGGTGATGCAGGTGCTGACCGGCCTGCTGCCCTCGCACCTGCCCCAGCGCATGGGCGAATTCCGGCAGCGTTACGAGCATCATCTGCTGCTGAAGGTCTCCGCACAGGATGCAGCGGAGACCGAGGCCTGGTTGCAGCAATTCTTCGCCGAGCACGAAGGCGGCTATTTCCACTGCACGGCCGAAGAAGGGCGCAAGGCCTTCCTGCACCGTTTTGCCGTGGCCGGTGCTGCCGTGCGCTATCGCGAGGTGCATCGCCAACAGGTGCAGGACATCGTCGCGCTCGACATCGCATTGCGTCGCGACGACGCAGACTGGTTCGAGCAGCTGCCCGCCGACATCGAAAGCCGCCTGCTGCACAAGCTGTACTACGGCCACTTCCTGTGCCACGTGTTCCACCAGGACTACATCGCGCGCAAGGGCGAAGATCCGATGGCGATCGAGCACGCGATGTGGGCACTGCTGGACCAGCGCGGGGCCGAGTATCCGGCCGAGCACAACGTCGGCCACCTGTACCCGGCCAAGCCGGCGCTGGCCGGGTTCTACCGCCAGCTGGACCCCAGCAATACGTTCAACCCGGGCATCGGGCAGACATCGAAGGCCAGGGGCTGGGGGGGCTGCGACTGCGGATGATGTAGAGCCGAGCCCGTGCTCGGCTGCTCTTCCCGGCAGGCAGCAGTCAAGCATGGCTCGACTCTGCCCGGGCAACGGTTACCATCGAAGTCCCAGCCCCAGGAGCCGCCCATGCCCCCCATCGTTGCCCGCACGCCCGTGTGTGCTGCACTGCTGGCCGCTCCGCTGCTGGTGTTGGCGCAGGGCTCGATCCTGCCGCAGCAGCGCGATGCCGCTGGCAACGTGATGGAGCCGCTGGGGCAGGTGCTGATCACCCAGGAGGCGGGCCCGGCAGGACTTTATGAGTGCACCCGGGACGGCAACTGGTGCGTGCGCGTGCAACCGGTGGCCGAAGAGGGGCAGCGCCCCACCGTGCTGGAAGTGCTTGAGAAGGTGCGGGGCCAGGGCAAGCCGCACAGCTACCACGTCCGCATTGACGTGCCGCAGGAAAGCGAACTGAAGCTGTGGCCGTGGATCGTACGCCTGGCACCCGGTGTCGGCGCGGATGAGGACGTGATTGACCCGCAGCCGCGTGCCCGCCAGAACGTACTGGTAGGCGCCACGGTCACCTTCAGCATGATGTACTCAGGCGGTGGTGCAGACGCATCGACGCTGCAGCTGGCACGCGTGCGCCACCTGCAGGATGGCATCCAGGTGGACGATGATGTGCTGACCGTGCCGTGGGTGGGCAACGCGATGATCCGTGCCTGCTTCAGCGAGCAGGACATCAAGCAGCGTGCCGGTGCCTGCCACGATGAGTATGGGTTCTCGGCAAAGCTGGGGCTGGATCCGGCAGTGCAGGGCATGCCGGTGCTTCGTTACCAGACGGTGGCGACCCGCTTCCCCGCAGGTGCATCGCGTTTCGAGGATTCGCTGGCGAAGGGGCCGTTGAAGGCGAAGGACCTGCGTACCGAGCAGGACCCAGCGTGCAGCTATTCGCGTCTTTTCCGCTTCAGTGAGGGCCGTTTTCACCCCGACCAGCCACTGCCGGATTGCGCCGGTTATACCGAACCCTGAGCCCTGTCACGCTGGAGAGCCGAGCGTGGGCTCGACTCTACAGAGGCGTGCGGCGGTGGTTACTCGCAGCGGGCAGCGGTGATGATGTTGTCCTTGTCCATGTAGACGCGCAGACGATCTGGACGGATATCCTTGGTGGTAATCGTGGTCGGGCCGATCGGGTTGACCAGGCCGGCACCGCTCTCACGCGATAGACGGCGCATGTTCTCTTCATTGCCCGGCTGGCCGATTGCCCAGCCGAGCTGGCTGGCGTCGCAGCGGCCGGTACCCTTCACCTCCGGTCCGGGCGTACTGACACAGGCGGCGAGCAGCATCGGCGTGGCGACTGCGGCCAGGGCAAAGCCGGCGGAACGGAAACGGGTCATGAGCGGCGCTCCTGCGAGATGGTGGCGCCACCATAGCACCCTGCCTGTGGCGACGGCATGCGCTGGATCAAAGGAGGGGGCTCGGGAACACAGGCACTGACGAGGTTGGCGCGTCCTGGCCGTTACCATTCCCTCCTGCGGAGTGCATGGAGCGCATCTGCACGTTGCGAGTCAACCCAGCATTGTCCTGGCATTCGGCCTATCGGTTCTGCGCCGTATCTGTCGCTATTCACTGCAGACCTGGATCAGGTCAATGCCTGCTGGACCGCGATACCGCATCGTCGCCAGGTCGACCTGCAGCTGGATGTTCTCGGTACGGACGGTGCCGTTCTGGCCGGCTGGGCAGTCCCGTGTCGCGTCCAGTGCTGGCCAGGCAGCATGCGGCGCGACAGGGGCCGTCAATGTCGTGAACCTGCCCTCCAACAGCCGGATATAGGTTCCATCCGCACACTGGGCAAGGATCAGTTTATCGGTAACATCGATACCGCCGTAGCTGCTGCCGAAGTAGGTGAGGATCGCGTCCTCGCGCCCGTCGTTGTTGAGATCGGGCGTGTCGTCCAAGAAGGTCTTTCCTTCCCGGGCGCTGTATGGGCAACCCTCGTCGTTCCCCGGGGGACATGCGCTGACGCGCTTTCCCTCCACCGGCAACAGTTCGATACGGTCGTCAATGGCGGTCGAGCACGCACGTTGCAGCGCGCTGGGCAGCGGAGTACGCGCGATGGAGACGTCCGCAGCGGCGGAGAGCGCCAGCAGCAGGAGGGCCTGATACAGGCTCTGGGATCCTGGCGACGTCACGGTGAACTTCCGCGCTTGATCGCCTCCCACACCTTGTCTACGTGCGCGCGCAGCACTGGCGCAGCCGAAGCCAGCGCAGGATCGTCCTGCCGGTCACCGCCGAAGGGTTCATCGCCTTCCACCTCCACCAGCGATTCACCACGTACTTCGTAATACTGCTCGCCCTGGCGAAGGCCAATGCGTAACTGCTGCGGATCAACGCCGCCGCCGCAGAAGCTGTGGCTGGCCAGCGTCAACTCCGCGCGGCCATCGTTGTCCAGGTCCGTTGCAGTCACCTGGTCCAGGAAGTAGCCGGCCTCCAGATCCAGACCTTCGCATTGAACCGGATCTTCCACGCTCCATCGCGAGGTCCAAGGGGCCGCTTGTCCGGCACGCCGGAACAGCTCCGCACGCAGCGTGATCTGATCCATAGGCTCTTCATCGCCCTGCGCCGGCACTGTCTGTTCGCTGCGCGAAAGCAGCAGCAGGCCTGGCCCGTCGATGTCCTCGAATGCCACCTTTTTCAGCAACGTGCCTGTGTAAAGACGCGTCAGCTCCGCACGGGAAACATCAGCGGATATTTTGAGCGCTGGTGGCACCGTCGGTGCAGCACATCCAACAGAACCCACTACGAGAACAGCAAGCGTTGCAGGCTGTCGTTTCCCGAACAGTTGCATCACTTTCGGTGCTCCATAGGATGCGTCTGATTCCATCGGATACTCCCCTCGAGATCAGGTGCGGGTCGGGCTTCGGGATGTGCTGCGACGCGATCTGTACGGCAACCCCGTTCATCCGTGCCCGTGTAGCTGCCGTCGATGTCCTCGAATTCATCGGCGATGGGTTCGACGAAATACCATTCACAGTCCTGCTGATCGAAGGCCGAACCGGCAATCACTGACGGTGCCACCTTCACCAGATCGGCCTGGACATCGGACCAGCCATAGGGATCCAGGTGCCGGTTTGCATCGAGGAAGCGATAGAAGGCGTCGGTATCCTCCCGCATGCGTTCTCGACCGATCTGGCTAAGAACGGCCCGTCCAACATCGTTGAGGACCATGGCGGGGCAGAGTTCTCCGTACCCACCGGTCCACGCAAACTGAAGTGAAGCCATGGGATCGCCTTTGGCGATGTAGATGCCGGTGCGCGGAGGAACCTGATGGGTTCTCACGACAAAATCTGTACGGACACGGAATTTTGGAATTCGATGTGAGTCGATCAGCCCCTTGTTCCAGAGCAGCCAGAATGAGAAGTCATTCGCGATAGGAGGGCGTGCGACTAGCCCGGAGAGTTCACGGGCATAACTGAATACTCGTTCCGTAGTCTCGCGGAACAGCTTTTCCTGTTCCGGCGTCGCCCAGGCCATCTGGTAGGCGTATTCCTCCAGCATGCGAGCGCATTGGTGTTCCCCTGCGCCTCGATATCGCTCGATCGAGCGCAGTGCTATGTCTTCAACGACACATTCCCGGAATTCCATAAGTGCTGGGTAGGCATACGTCGAGAAGTGTGAGGCCGTATCTTGGGAGCTCCAACCTGCCAACGCTCTGCCGGCCGTATCCAGATGCGAGCGCTCGTCAAGCATCTGGTCGGTCAGTGCCAGCAGGCTGTCGATCTGTGGCAACAGTGCCTTCAGGTACTCCATCGAGGTGAAATGATGGATGAGGGCAGCCTGCCGCCTGTGCCAGGGATTCAGTTCCACAGGGCGGGCATGTTTCCGATCGGGCAGTTCCAGAAAGAGCAGGGCGCGGGATGAGGTGTACTCAACCTATAGTCGGCGGCGTCTGGTCTGCGGCCCAGATCCAGAAGGTGTCACCCCAGTCGCTGTTGATGGCGGGAAACACATCGCCTTCCTTGAAGAAGCGCCGGCTGCCTTGTGCAGGCGTGTACCACCAGCCGGCCACAGGAACCCGCTTGCCGGCGGCGACTCGATCCGGCCGGCGGTCCGGCTGATCCGTGCCGGCGTAGCTGCCGTCGATATCTTCGAATGCATCAGGGATGGGTTCGACAAAATGCCATTCGCAGTCTTTCATATCGAAGGACGAAACTGCGATCGCTGACGGTGCCAGCTCCATCAGATCGCTTTGAACGTCGGACCAGCCATAGGGATCAAGATGCCGATTTGCATCAAGGAAGCGATACAGAGCTACTGTATCTCCCCAGAGTCCTTCGCGCCCAACCTGCTTGAGGACCGCCCTTCCAGTATCGTTGAGGGCCATTGCTGGGCACAGTTCTCCGTAGCCGCCTGTCCAGGCAAACTGAAGTGAAACCATGGGGTCGTCTTTCGCAACGTAGATCCCACTTCGCGGAGGAACTTGGTTGGTCCGTACGACAATGTCGGTTCGGATGCGAAATTTAGGTACTCGGTGAGTGTTGACGACTCCTTCGTTCCATAGATGCCAGTGAACAAAATCATCCATGGTCGACGGACGAGCAACGATCCGCGATAGTTGTCGAGCATAATCGAACGTTCTTTCTGCGGTCTCGCGGAACAGCCTTTCCTGTTCCGGCGTAGCCCAGGCCATCTGGTATGCGTACTCCTCCAGCATACGAGCGCATTGGTGCTCGCCGGCCACACGGTACTGCTCGATTGAGCGCAGTGCTATGTCCTTGATGATGCCTTCACGAAACTCCATGAGTGCCGGGTAGGCGTACGTCGAGAAGTGTGAGGCCGTATTTTGGGAGCTCCAACCTGCCAACGCTCTGCCGGCCGTATCCAGATGCGAGCGCTCGTCAAGCATCTGGTCGGTCAGTGCCAGCAGGCTGTCGATCTGTGGCAACAGTGCCTTCAGGTACTCCATCGAGGTGAAATGATGGATGAGGGCAGCCTGTCGCTTGTGCCAAGGATTGAGTTCGAGGTATTGAATCTTCATGTTCAGCGGTTGAGTTTCTGGCCAGAGATGTTTGGCAGACCCAGTTTCACGTCGGTCATTTGGCTGCCAAAGTCGATGGTGCCCCAGCCGGTGTCGAGCGGGCCAAGAATGCGTGGATTATTGATCTCCGTCCGGAGGCTTACGTACTTCACCTGCTCATGCGGAGGCAGCAGCTTCCACTTGTCATAAGTCATGCTGCTCTTGGTCATGGCGCCGGTCGTTTCATTGACCGCGTAGTATTCCGAACTGTCGCCCAGAGTTCTCTTCCCTGGGTTGCCGAGGGCATCGTACTCAAAGGCAGCATCGAACTTGATCTGTTCATAGCCGCCTTCAAGATGGTGATCCTTCAGTTCCTTCTTGGTCTGCGCAGAAGCCGGTCCACGCCACACCTTCAGCTCTTCACCTGCCTTGAGCTCATAGACGACGAACTGTCCATTGGGATTCCAGTCAGGCCAAACGGCCAGATGCTTACGCCAAGTGGCCCTTGGGTCGGCTGACTTCATGATCGTATTGAACACTTCTTCGGTAACCCAGTCCGCGCCCGCGCTGAAGTTCGCGGGTGAGACGACTCGATACAACTTGGCTGGGCCCTTGATCGTATCCGTGCGCATGCCTTTGGCGAAGCTTTCGATCTGGCTGTCGCTCAGCTTTGGAAAGTCCTGTTTTGCCATTCTATCCACATGGGCGCGCATCTTTGTCGCATCCAACGGCAGATTCTTCGTCGGCTTCCCCTTGCCAAGCCACGACGGCGGCGGATCAACCCGCCGCATTAACGTCACTGCATGGGCCTCGGGCAGCGTGCCGGTGAAGTGGAAGTTGCCCGCGTTGAGGATGCCGCGCCGCTGCACCATGTCCTCGAATTCAAGACGCTTGATGATGGTGTCCAGAATTCGCTGTACGGGCGCCAGCACTTGGCCGATGTAGTTGTCCGCGATCTTTCGGATGCCAACGACGAGATCGATGGTTTCCTGGGCACGGCGCCCCACCAGCGGGATGTCGGCCACCTTGCCCAGCAGGTTGCGCATCAGCAACACGGCACGATCAAAGGCCTTCAACAGTTGCGCCTTGGTCACCAGTCCGCGTACGACACGGGTCTGCTTCGCCAACTCGTGGAACACACGGTCCCAGCGCATGCCTTTCCAGTACTTGGCAACCTCACGCCGGCGCAGAAGAGTAATGACCCAGCTCATGGCCTCATCAACAGCGCGGACGAGATGGTTCAAGCCGAAGCGGCGAATGAAGAGGAAGAAGATCTTCAATACGCCCTTCAGCAGGGAGCCCAGCGTGGGGATCAGGCCGATCAGGGTCAGGACCAGCGCGATCCAGGCCCAGGAGTTGCTCTTGTCCTCATTGATCTGCTTGCAGTTGGCGATGATGTCGCGGACATCGCAGACCTGGTCGACACCGGGAATCATCGAGATGGCGGTGTCGAACACGACCTGACCAGTGGTGCGATCCTGGTTGAAATCCCCCTGGATCGACTCCCACAGCCATACGAAGACATTCTTGCCGCCATCGACAGCGCTCTTGTACTGCTCGCTGATGAAGGCGAGAGCTTCGCGAAGCTGCTGCAGTGAGACGGGGGCTGCCTGGTTTGGGAGATCTGCGCGCGGATCACCCATGGCGACTGTCCTGTTGTGGGTTGGCGATCAGCTCCAGGTCGGGCCAGCTGTCTTCTGCATCAGGTTCGCGGGGTTCGTAGACGACTTTCTCCACATCCTGTTTCGGGATGGGCTCATGGTGGGCCTTGCCGGCATCATCCAGCTTTCCCTTGATGACTGAGCCGTTCTTGAAGTGAATCTCGTAGGGGGTGCCTGCCATGGCCTGGAGCGTCTCCGCATCGCGGTAGTCCAGAGCGATCCAATCGGGAATGCTCTGCAGTCCTCCCGGAAGTGATGGGATGAATGGAGCTGCATTCTCCCCCCCCATGAACGGATGCTCCCCCGCCTTCACCTTGAACTCGCCCGGGCAGCTGAACGTGATGTTGCCGCCCTCCAGGGTGATCGCGCTGCTGCCGGCCTGCAGCACCACCTTGCTCTGCGCCAGCACATCAATGCGGTCATCGGTGGCGGTGATGGTCAGTGCCTGGTCGCTCAGCAGCTCCAGTTCGCCATCGTTGGCCTGCAGGCTGACCGGGCCCTGGGCGGCGATCACCCGCAGCGGGCCGCTCTGCGCGAACAGTGAGACGTGCTCGCCGGACACCGTGGCGATGGTCTCGCCTGCGCTGATGTGCAGATCCTGCTGCACCGTCATCTGCAGGTTCTGCCCGGCGTAGGCCACTGCGCTGGCTGGCGTGGTCCAGGCGATGTGGTGTGGAGCTTCGGCCAGCAGCAGCGGTTTGGCCAGACGCTCCACCGGCTGGTCGCCCGGGCTGCGGCCATCGCCGCCCGGCTTCATCGCGCTCTGTCCGTTGACCTCGCCTTCGTAGCGTCCCTGTGCCTGCGGATCGATCTGCTCGCGCAGCTGCTTCGTGCGCTCGAACTCGGTCAATCCGGGCACCTGCTGCTGGGCCAGGGTCTGCTGCATCTGCTCCAGGCTGCGCTCGGCGCCCTTGAGCTGCGCCACTACGCTGGCGTTGTCCATGACCGTTGAGGCGGCCCGCTCCTGCGCGCTGGCGGACAGCAGCAGGCCTTCAGCGGCATGCACGTTGCCCCAGCCCTGCGTGGCCAGCTCGAAGCCTTCGCCGCGCAGGGCGCCGCGGGCGGTGTTCTGGTGCGCGATCAGGTAGCCCAGCTCCAGCCGGCTGTCGGCCAGCGAGCTGTGCAGGCGCGTACGCAGCTGGCCCGGCGTGTCATCGATCACCCATTGCTGGGTGCCGCTGCCGTCATGGGCCTGGGTGTGCAGGCCGCTGAGTACGCCGGGATGGCGCGCGTTCTCATCGATGCCGCCGCCGAAGGGTGGGGCAACCTCACCGTTGTAGAGCTGGCCGGTGACGCGCGGCTGGTCGATGTCACCGTGCAGGAATTCGACCAGCACTTCGCTGCCGATGCGCGGCAGGAAGGCCGTGCCCCAGTTCGGGCCGGCCACCCATTCGGCCACCGACACCCAGCTGCCGCTGGTGTGGTCGCCGGGCGCATGGCCGGTCTGGGCGCTGCCGGTGTCGGTCAGACCGCCCGGGTTGGGCTGGCTGCCGCGCTGCCAGCCGAACTGGATGCGCACCTGGTGTTCGCGGTTCGGGCTGACGGCCGCATTGGCCACACCCACCACGCGTGCGGTCTGTGGGCCATGCAGGGTCGGGCGGTCCTGCGGCAGGGCGCGCAGCGGCACCCCGGCGCCGGTGGCGAGGAAGGCGTTGCGGTAGGCGCCGCGCTCCAGATCGGTACTGCTGAGCAGCTCGGCGATGCCCTGGTCCAGATTGTTGACGGCGACATGCTGCACGGCCAGCAGCTGGAAGCGCTGGCCCTCATGCTGCGGATGCTGGGCCAGGCTGAAGGTGCTGCCTGCGGCCAGCTGGCGCTCGCTGCCGCTGCCGCTGTACAGCACCTGGCCAACGCGCAGTGCGTCCAGCCGCGCCTGCGCTTCGGCGTCGGCCCAGGCGGGCTGGGCGAAGCGACCGGCACGCGGCTGCACATAGACCTCCAGCGCGGGCAGGGTGCCGGCATCGGCACTGGACTGCGCCGCCACTGCGTTGACTTGCTCGCTGTGCCAGCTGGCGACGGTACTGGCGTTGGGCACCAGCTGCTGGCGTTCGGCGAAGGCAGTGATGCCATCGCTGCTCTCGGCCATGTCGGCGCGATGGAAACGCACTCGCCCCACATCGGGCAGCTCGGCGCCGGGCTCGAACACCACCAGGGTGTGGGCGGCGTCGCCCTCCTGCGCCTGCTCGATGCGCCAGGCGAGGCCGGCCTCGGACAGCAGGCGGGTGACGAAGGCCCAGTCGGTTTCGCGGTACTGGGTGGTGATCGCGCGGGCCGGCAACTGGGCCTGCACGTCAAAGCGGAAGGCGGCCTGCGGGTAGTCGGCGAAGATCTGCTCGCAGATCGCGCGGGTGTCCTGGTCCTGGAAGATCACCGCGTTGCGGCGCAGGCGCAGCAGGGCGGTCCAGGGTTCGAGGATGAGCCGGTAGCGGGCCAACCCGCCGTCACTTCCCAGCTGCGCCGCCTCGGTGCACAGCCCGTGCCACTGCCGCAGCGCGCCATCGGCCTGGCGCAGCTGCAGGGTCAACGGCTGCTCCAGCCACGGCTCCAGTTCCAGGAACGCATCGGTGGCCAGGCAGTCGATCTGCAGGCGGTTGTCACCGCACACCGATTCGGTGCCTTCAAACCGCTCGACCACAAGGCCCTCGTCGAGGCCCTTGAGCTGGATCAGGCGATCCCGATGCGACAGCGAGGCGAGGGAAGCAAGCAGCGTGGAGCGCGAGATGTCCATATCGTCAGGCTCATGGGAGAGTGATCGTAATGTGGGCGGTGCGCTCGGGCATCTGCACCACGTCGTTGTAGGCGGCCAGCTGCTGACGGGTTTCGTGTCCGAGGTAGGCGCGCATGCCGAAGAACGCGACGATGCCGAAGCAGCCGACGACCACGGCCGGCAGCCACAGCGGCACGACCCGGCGCAGGCCGTGGCGCACGTTGTCGGGCGGCAGCGCGTGCGGGGCGAAGCCGTGGCGCTTGCCCTTCAGGTAGACGATCTCGTCGCCCAGGCGCGCGGTCAGATAGCCCAGCTTCTCGGTGCCTTCGATACGGTACTTGCCCTCGAAGCCCATCAGCAGGCAGTAGTGATAGACCTCCAGCGACGGCAGGCGCGCCGCGCCCTGGCGGCGCAGTTCTTCCAGCCGGTCGAAGAAGTGCTCGCCCGCGAGGTGCTCGCCGAACAGGCGCAACTGCAGCGGATTGCGTTCCCAGGTTTCGTGCAGCGGCGAGGGCTGCGACAGGATCGCCTCATCCACCGCGGCGCAGAATGCGTATTTGGCGGCGTAGACATCTTCGGACGCCACGCCAAGCCGCATCGCGTTGCGTTCGACGCCATCGAGGAACTTCTGCACCGTCTGCACGAAGCCCTCTGCATCGTGTGGCAGCTGGCCACGCTTGAGCAGAAGCAGCAGGTAGAAGCCGTCGGACATCAGGTCCTGCAGACTCTGCGGATTGGCCGCCTGCGGCGTCGGATTGACCATCGCGCCATTGGCGGTCAGCGACGGCATCGGGCCCGGGGTCGGGGGCAGGGGGGAATTCATCATGAGGTCACCGCCACAAGTTCCATCTTCAGCTCGGCAATGCCGGCCGGCACGTAGATCATCACCGACTGCGCCTTGAGCATGCGCTCATACAGCGCGCCGCGCGAATCGAATTCGAAGTAATGGCTGCCCGGGCGCACCGGGATCGCTGCCGGCACCTGCGCGGCGTGGGTAAGCTTCACGCCTGGCAGTGCGGACAGCACGCACTTCTCGACGTCGTCCGGCGCGCCGACCTTGAAGCGCACCGGGACGCTCTGGATCAGCTCCTGCGCCGGCAGCGAGGCGGAGACAGACAGGTAGAACGAGGCGTTGCCATCGATCCGCTGCGAGTCCAGCCGACCGAGGTGGTAGGACGGCTTGACCTCGTTCAGCGCGATCTTGAAGTAGCGCGTGGAGATCACCGTATCCAGCAGTGCCCGTACGATCTCCAGCAGCTTGCGGAACGAAGCTTCCGGCTGGTCGTGGCGGTACACCGGCAGGTCGCCCAGCTGGTAGGCGTTGGAGAAGGTCAGCAGCGCGCCCGCCATGCGCAGCAGCTCCTGGTGCAGGCGCTCGGGATGCAGCTGCGGATGATGCAGCAGATGGGCCAGCGCGCTGAAGGAACTGTTGATCGTATGCAGCAGCCAGAACGACGCGATGTCGCCCGAGCGGAATTCGATGATGTTCTGCGACGTCTGCCGATGCAGCCCGTACAGCGCATCGACCTTGGCCTGCAGCGCATCGAGCACCGCACGCAGTTCACGATGCAGGAACGGCGAGGCCTGCAGCTGCGCGCAGGGCGGGATGAACTCATCGTCCAGCTCGAAGCCGCCGCTGGAGGTGCGGCGCACACGCGCCACCGGCACGGTGGCATAGGCATCACGGGGCTGGTCGTCGGTGAGCAGCTTCACCGCCTTGCTCAGGTAGGCCAGCTCGGCCTCCACCGCGTCGGTGAACAGGTCCTGCGTATCGCGGTTGGCCTGACGATAGCGCGCAAGCACGGTGCCTTCCGCATCGGTGCAGTTGGCGCCGTCATCGCGCAGCAGCGGAAGTGCCAGGTAGATCACCGTGGACTGCACGCCAGGCGGCAGATCCTGCAGCGACACCGCGTCCGGCAGGCTGTCGTGGGCGGGGGCATCGTAGGTTTCGCCATCGGGAAACACCGCCGACAGATCGAGCGGCCTCAGCGTGCCGCCGGACAACGCATGGGGGTCGAAACGCACGCGGCGCGCGCCCCACGCGTACGGGTGCAGCGTCTGCGAAAGATCCTGCAGTCGTGCCTCGTGATATGCGTCCTGGCGCTGGAAATGCTGGGGCCGCAGGAACAGGCCTTCACCCCAGAGAACCTTCGACATCCTGCTTACATAAGCCACATTCAATCCTTGGAAATACCTTGAAAGGTTGCCCGCTGGGGGCCGGTTCCGCCGTCCTCGCGTTCCGCTGCGGCGAAGGCCCTGCCTTGCAATGTGAAAATGTGAATCACATCGCACATTGATTGCGGCGGGGCAAACGTTGCGCGGGAGATACTATCGCATCGCGGCAATTTGAGTGCCAGAATTCCGACGCGGTCCTATTTCGCGCCTGCACAGCGGATCGAGGCAAGACTGCCCGGATCGCCGGAAAGTCGTGTGAGCAGGGCCTTGCTGTCGCTGGTCAGGGCACAGGCGTGGACACCGATGGTCACTCCGTCCTGCGGCAGGGTCTTGCCCTTGGTGTCGAACGCGAGCCGCCAGCGGTTCTCGGCGGGGGCGCGGAACAGGGCGACCACGCCCAGCACTGCACTTCCTTCACTCAGCTGCTCGGACAATTCCTGCCGGGCCCCGGGGGTCAGCACCACCTCATTGACCGACAGCAGGTCGGCACCGAGGGCGGCCTGCTCTCCGGCCTGGTCCAGGAATGCGTTGAAGGGCGCCTGTTCGAACCGTTGCAGGCTGCGCAGGTGGTAGACCTTGACCACCGCCGCGCTCGCCCGCTTGTCGTTGCCGGCATTGAGGTTGGTGCCGGCGTACAGGCGTAATGGGACGGTCGGCGGCGCTTCCGGCTTTTCCTCGCGGATGCCCACGGCCTGCAGGGTCTTGTCCATCGCTTTCCCGAGCTTGCTGTCGCTGGCGCAACCGGCAAGGGAACCCGAAACAACAAAGGAGAAAATCGTGACGGATATCACGCGGTGGAATGAGGAGAGTTGCGCATTCATCTGGAGTCGGCCGGCTCGAAGGGCTGGGTGAAAGTCACGTATGCAACGGATTTCGCTCGCGGATATCACATCGAGATGTGAAGGGCGTGTCTATCAAAACCGCCACATTCTTGACGAAATTCACTATACCGATGCGTATTCGCGAATGTACACTGCCGCCGACAGGCGCAGGAATCCCGTGCGGTGTATCGGCGGAGATTCGGCTTCCTTTAGGAACTAATTTCGACGAGGGATCACTATGGAAGTGAAGGCAATGGGGAAGGCTGTCTACCGGCCGATGTTCGCGCTGATGTTGCTGTCGGGCCTGGCGGCCTGCTCATCGGCACCGAAGAAGGCCGAGGTCGTGCCGTTCGAAACGACGCTGAGCAATGCCGAAGCACAGGTCACCATCGGTGGCGCGGATGCCGCCATCAGCGCATTCGAGGAAGCGGCGAAGGCCGATCCGACGCGCAAGGAGCCGTGGGTGCGCATCGCTCAGCTGCAGTTCGACCAGGGCCAGTATGCCCGCGCCATTGTGGCTGCCGAGGAAGTGCTGCAGCGCGATCCCAGCGATCTGGTCGCTGATGGCGTGATCACGGTTGCCGGTTTCCGCATTGCCAACCAGTCGCTGACCCGCCTGCAGGGGCGCGGCGCGCTGGCTTCCGATACTGCCCGCAAGGAAGCGCAGACCCTGGCCACCACCCTGCGCAACACCATGGGTGATGCCATTCTCGATCCGGCGCCCAAGCCGAAGCCGCGCAGCCGCGCCCGTGCCGGCCGCGCCGCCGCGCCCGCCGCTGCCGCACAGCCCGCTGCACAGCCGGCCAAGCCCGCTGCCCGCTCGAACAACTCCGATCCGTTCCAGAACATCGGCAACTGATCCGGACCCGGCCCCAGTCAGGAGACACACATGGCCAAGAAGGAAAGCATCCAGAAGCGGCTGCAGAAGATCCGTCCGCCGCGCGTCCAGCTCACCTACGATGTCGAGAAGGGTGACGCGATCGAGCAGAAGGAACTGCCGTTCGTGGTCGGCGTGATGGGCGATTTCAGTGGCAACCCGGAGCAGCCGCTGCCCAAGGTCAAGGATCGCAAGTTCGTCAGCGTCGACATGGACAACTTCGACGAAGTGATGGAAGGCATCGCCCCGCGTGCGGTCTATCGCGTGCCGAACAAGATCAGCGACGAAGGCGGTGAATTCGGCGTCGAGCTGAAGTTCAACTCCATCGATGACTTCCGTCCCGAAGCGGTGGTCCAGCAGATCGAACCGCTGCGGCGCCTGCTCGAGTCGCGCACCAAGCTCGCCGACCTGCGCAACAAGCTGGCCGGCAACGAGAAGCTGGAAGACCTGCTGACCGATGTGCTCAACAACACCGAGCAGCTGAAGAAGCTCGGCGTGACCAAGGAGGACTGACCGATGTCAGCCGAAGCCAGCCCGTTGGCCGCGCAGGCCGCCGTTGCCGAAGACGTCGGCCTGCTCGACCAAATCGTCGAGAAGAGCAAGGTCGCCAAGTCGAAGACCGAGCATGACCGCGCCAAGGACATCATCGCCGCGCTGGCGAAGGAAGTCCTGGACGGCACCGTGGTCGTCTCCGACAACCTCAATCTCACCCTTGATGCGCGCATCGCCGAGATCGACCGGATCATCTCCGAGCAGCTCAGCGCCGTCATGCATGCCGAACCGTTCCAGAAGCTGGAAGGCAGCTGGCGGGGCCTGCATTACCTGTGCCAGCAGACCTCCACCGGCCCGAACATGAAGATCAAGGTCTTCAATTCGCCGCAGAAGGATCTGGTCAAGGACTTCAAGTCGGCCATCGACTTCGACCAGAGCGCGCTGTTCAAGAAGGTCTATGAAGAAGAGTTCGGCACCTTCGGTGGCGCGCCGTTCGGTGCACTGATCGGCGACTACTTCCTCGGCCGCCAGCCGGAGGACATGTATTTCATCGAGCAGATGTCGCACGTGGCTGCCGCCGCGCACGCGCCGTTCATTTCGGCAGCGAGCGAAGGCATGTTCGGCCTGGAAACCTTCACCGATCTGGGCAAGCCGCGCGACCTGGCCAAGGTGTTCGACACGGTCGAGTACGCCAAGTGGAAGTCGTTCCGCGAGAGCGAGGACAGCCGCTATGTCGGTCTGACCATGCCGCGCTTCCTCGGCCGTCTGCCGTACAACCCGAAGGATGGCACCACCGTCGAAGGCTTCAACTTCGTCGAGGAGATCGAGGCGGCCGACCACAGCAAGTTCCTGTGGTGCAACACCGCCTATGCGATGGGTGCGCGCCTGACGCAGGCCTTCGAGAACTTCGGCTGGTGCGCGGCGATCCGTGGCGTGGAAGGTGGCGGCCTGGTCGAGGACCTGCCGACCCATACCTTCCGCACCGATGATGGCGAAGTCGCGCTGAAGTGCCCGACGGAAGTGGCCATCACCGACCGTCGTGAAAAGGAACTCAGTGACCTCGGCTTCATGCCGCTGGTGCACTGCAAGAACACCGACTACGCCGCGTTCTTCGGCGCACAGTCGGCACAGAAGCCGAAGAAGTACAACACCGATTCGGCCAACGCCAACGCGATCCTGTCTGCCCAGCTGCAGTACATTTTCGCGGTGTCGCGCATTGCCCATTACCTCAAGGCGATGATGCGCGAGAAGATCGGCAGCTTCGCATCGGCGGGCAACGTCGAGGAATTCCTGAACCGGTGGATCGCCCAGTACGTGCTGCTGGACGACAACGCATCGCAGGAAGCCAAGGCCCAGTTCCCGTTGCGCGAGGCATCTGTGCAGGTTTCGGAGGTGCCGGGCAAGCCTGGTGTCTACCGCGCGGTGGCCTTCATCAGGCCGCATTTCCAGCTCGATGAGCTGTCTGTTTCGTTGCGTCTGGTCGCCGAACTGCCGGCGTCCGCGAAAAAGTCGTAACGGTTTGCTGTAACTGAAGCGTCCAGGGGAGTCCGCTCCCCGGATTGCAGTGACGCTTATTTCAAGAGGGCGCAGCCCCCCTTAACCGCCAGGCCCCCTCCTGGCACATCAAATCTCACGGAAGAACGGAATTTAGGAGACCAGATATGCAGCACGCTTTCCTCTCGATTGACACCATCAAGGGCGAGTCGCACGACGACAAGCACAAGGACTGGATTGAAATCCAGTCGTTCTCGCAGGACCTGTTGCAGCCGCGTTCGGCCACCGCGTCGACCTCCGGCGGCACCACCGCTGCCCGCGTGAACCTGTCCCCGATCGAAATCACCAAGTCGATCGACCTCGCCTCCACGGCCCTGAACCAGGCCGCCTCCAACGGCACCACCTTCCCGAAGGCGCAGATCCAGTTCATGCGCGCCGACAAGGACGGCAACGCGATCAATTACTACACGGTCGAGCTGCTGAACGTGCTGGTCCACCGCGTCACCACGACGGTGGACAAGGAAGGCATGCCGCAGGAAGTTGTTCAGCTGAGCTTCGGCGCCATCAAGTGGACTTACCAGCAGCAGAAGCCGGAAGGCGGCGTTGGTGGCAAGACCGTGGCGCAGTGGAGCGCAACCAAGAACATCCCGAACTACACCGTGTGATGTTGTGTCACTGCGATGGCGCCTCGTGCGCCATCGCAGTCTGATCGTCGGGCAGGGCCAGGAACGGCCTTGTCTCTGCCGCACCGCTGCCGCCCGCACGGATGCCGAACCTGAGTGGATCGACCAATGAAGGGACTCGAACCCAGCCTGCTGGAAAAACTGTTCGACGACGCTCCCAAGCAGCCGGGCGCCGGGCCGGTATTCAAGTCCGTCTCGTTGGAGCAGTACAAGGAATCCATTGCCCGTGACCTGGAAGGGCTGCTGAATTCGCGCGCCGCGTTCCAGGAAGGCGACATGAAGGAGTTCCCCAACTGCCGGCAGTCTCTGCTGACTTACGGGCTGGCCGATTTCTCCGCGATGAGCCTGGCCAACGCCTACGATCGCGCTGCCATCTGCCGCTCCCTGGAGCAGGCCGTGGCGCGCCACGAGCGCCGGCTGCGCAACGTCAACGTGCACCTGGACGCAGGCAATCAGTTTGCCGGCGGCCTGCACTTCACCATCCATGCGCTGCTGGATCTGGAACCGGCGCGCGAGCCGGTCAGTTTCGACGCGATGCTGCAGCCTTCGACCCTGCAGTACCAGGTCACCCGCGCACGTCGCACGCAGGCCGCCTGATGCAGGACCTGCTTCCTTATTACGAGCGCGAACTGGCCTATCTCCGTCGTTACGGACGCGAGTTCGCCGAGCGTTACCCGAAAATTGCCGGCCGCCTGCAACTGTCCGCGGAGGGCAGCCAGGACCCGCATGTCGAGCGGCTGATCGAAGCGTTCGCGCTGCTCAGTGCCCGCGTTTCCAAGCGCATCGAGGACGACTATCCCGAGTTCACCGACGCGCTGCTGGATGTGCTCTATCCGCACTACCTGCGCCCGTTCCCGTCGTGCTCGATCGCCCACTTCGACATGGAAGGGGTGGCCTCCAAACTGAGTGCGCCGGTACGCGTACCCCGCGGTACCGCTCTGCAGAGCCGCCCCGTGCGTGGCGTTCCGTGTGATTTCCGCACCGCCTACGACGTGGTCCTGGCACCGGTAGGGGTACAGCAGGTCGTGTACCGCAGTGTCGCCGATGCACCGATGGCCACGACGCTGCCGGCGGGCACCGGCGGCCAGATCTCGCTGGGCTTCCAGCTGCTGTCCGATCAGCTCGGCTTCGGCCAGCTGGGCACCGATCAGCTTCGCCTGTTCCTGGATGGCGAGCCGTCGGTGCGGGCCGCTCTGCGTGATGCGCTGATGCTCGGGGTGAAGGCGGCCTACGTCGAATCCGACGGCGATGGCCGCTGGCGACGCCTGGAAAAGGTGCCGCTGAGCCCGGTGGGCTTCGCCGAGGATGAGGCGCTGATCGATTTCCCGGCGCGCTCGCATCCGGCGTACCGGCTGTTGACCGAGCTGTTCGCCTATCCGGAGAAGTTCGGATTCGTCGACCTGCACCTGCCCACAGTGACCGCCGGTGCCAGCCGTCGTTTCACGCTTCACCTGGTGCTGCATGCGCAGGGCCAGGACCGGGGCAACACGATGGTGCTGGAGGAGCTGGGCACGCACAACGTGCGCCTGGGCTGCACCCCCATCGTCAACCTGTTCAGGACCAGTGGCGAGCCGATCCGCGTCACCCATCGCACGGTCAACTATCCGGTGCTGGCCGACGCCCGCCGCGCGTTCGCCTACGAAGTGCACTCGATCGATTCGGTGCACCGCATCCGGCAGACGCCGCAGGGCGAACTGATCCAGGCCTTCCGTCCATTCTACTCGCTGCATCACGGTGAAGATCCGGAGCGGACCGGTCAGTACTGGGTGGCACGTCGTGACGAGGATGTCGCACGGCAGAGCCCCGGTTTCGAGACGGAGATCAGCTTCGTCGACCTGTCATTCAATCCGGTACTTCCGCAGACCGACACGGTCAGCCTGGAGCTGACCTGCAGCAACCGCGATCTGCCCAACCAGCTTGCCTTCGGTGTGGCCGGTGGTGACCTGAACATCGAGGGCGGCAGCCCGGCCAGGGCGATCAGCCTGCTGCGCAAGCCGACCAAGCCGCTGCGTTTCCGCCATGGCCGCAACGCGCAGTGGCGCCTGATCTCGCACCTGTCGTTGAACCAGCTGTCACTGACCGCCAGCGGCCTGCCAGCGCTGAAGGAGATGCTGCGCCTGTACGACCTGTCCGGCAGCAATGTTTCCGCCCGCCAGATCGACGGCATCCTCGAACTGCAGCAGACCCCGACCACCACCTGGATGCATGGTCGCCAGTTCGCTTCGGTGGTGCGTGGCCTGGAGATCCGCCTGACGATCAATGAGGCCCACTTCGTGGGTACCGGTGTGGCCGCCTTTGCCCAGGTGATGGACCACTTCTTCGCACTTTACGTGCATGCCAACAGCTTTACCCGTCTGGTGCTGGTTTCCGGCGACAGCGGGGAGGAGATCGTCCGATGCCCAGCGCGCAGCGGCGAATCGATCCTGGCGTAGCCCAGCAGCTGCTCACAGAGCCCCACCGCTTCCAGTTCTTCCAGGCGGTGCGGTTGCTCGAGCAGGTGTTCCAGCGGCAAGGCGTCAAGCCCGGCCAGGCTGTGCCGATGCGCGTGCGTTTCCGCAACTCGCTGTCGCTGGGCTTCCCGGCCACCGAGCTGTCCGCGGAAGGTGACGTCTACTCGCTGAAGGGCGAGCGGCTGGAGGGGCGCGAGGCCATCGAGCAGGCGCTGCACGGCGAGGAACTGGCCGAGGTCCACCTGACTCCGCAGTTCATGGGTCTGCTCGGCACCGCCGGCGCATTGCCGCTGCATTACACCGAGACCCTGCAGCTGCGCGAGTTGTACCAGCGCGACCGCACCGCGCGCGCGTTCCTGGACATCTTCTCCACACGCGCCGTATCGCTGCATTACGCGGCGTGGAAGAAGCATCGCCTGGCGCTGCAGTACGAACTGGATCGTCGTGAGCGCTTCCTGCCGCTGGTGCTCTCGCTGCTTGGCATGGGCATGAGCGAGCTGCGCGATCGCCTGCACGAGGGCGAGGGCGAGATCTTCGATCAGGCGGTGGCCTATTACGCCGGTGCCGTGCGCCAGCGCCCCGTATCGGCCATGCTGATGCAGCGCATCCTGACGGACTATTTCCAGGTGCCGTTGCACCTGGAGCAGTTTGTCGGCGCGTGGTACCGGGTGCCCGCCGGTCAGGCAACGCGGCTTGGCCAGGCCAATGCAGTGCTGGGGGCGAGTGCCCTGGCCGGCGACCGCGTCTGGCAGCGCGACCTGCGCATGCGACTGCGCATCGGACCGCTGCGGCGCGATCAGTTCGACGCCTTCCTGCCGGGTGGCAGTGCCGCCGAAGCACTGTCCAAGTGGTTGTCGTTGTTGACCGGCGGCGTTCTCGAGTACGAAGTGCGGCTGGTGCTGCGCGCCGAGGATGTGCAGGGCAGCGCACTCGGCAGCGGCGGCGGCGCCAGGTTGGGCTGGGACAGCTACATGTGCACCCAGGCGCAGACCACATCGCGTGAGGACACCACCTATGGCATCCACACGCTGCAATGACAACCCGCCGCAGGCGCCCGTGCCTGCGGTCCTCGAACGGTTCCAGCAAGGAGTGCGTGTTTCCGCATGAGCATCAACCTCAAGACCCTGATCAGCAAGCTGGACGACACCTGCCGCCAGGCGGCCGAGCGGGCCGCGAACCTGTGCATGGCGCGCGGCAACTATGAGGTGGACCTGGAGCACCTGTTCCTGGCCCTGCTCGAGCAGCCACAGAGCGATTTCGTATTGATCGCCCGTCGCAGCGGCATCCTGCCGGAATCGCTGGAGCGTGATCTCAACGATGAGATCAGTCAGTTCAAGACCGGCAACGGCCGCACGCCGGTGTTCTCCCAGCACATTCCCAAGCTGTTCGAGCACGCCTGGCTGATCGCCTCGCTGGACTCGGAAACCACCCGCATCCGTAGTGGCCATCTGCTGCTGGCGCTGTTGACCGAGCCGGACCTGGCGCAGTTGGCCTACCGGGGCTCGAAGCTGTTCGTGCGTTTCAAGCGCGAAGAGCTCAAGCACGACTTCGCCAAGCTCACCGAGGGCTCGCAGGAAGCGGTGCAGACCGTCCGCTTCGCCGATGCCTCGGCCAAGGAAGAGGGCGGCGAGGGCGAGGATGCCGTATCCGGCGAGGCCAAGGGTGGCCTCTCCAAGACGCCGGCGCTGGACCAGTTCACCACCAACCTGACCCAGCGCGCCCGCGAGGGCAAGATCGATCCGGTGATCGGCCGTGATGGCGAGATCCGCCAGGTGATCGACATCCTGATGCGTCGCCGCCAGAACAACCCGATCCTCACCGGCGAAGCCGGCGTGGGCAAGACCGCCGTGGTCGAAGGGCTCGCCCGGCGCATTGCCGACAAGGATGTACCGGAGGTGCTGCAGGGTGTCGAGCTGCACACGCTGGACATGGGGCTGCTGCAGGCCGGCGCCAGCGTCAAGGGCGAGTTCGAGAACCGCCTGAAGAACGTGATCGACGAGGTCAAGAAAAGCCCGCATCCGATCATTCTGTTCATCGATGAAGCGCACACGATGATCGGCGCCGGTGGCACCGCCGGCCAGAACGATGCGGCGAACCTGCTCAAGCCAGCGCTGGCCCGCGGTGAGCTGCGCACGATCGCGGCGACCACCTGGAGCGAGTACAAGAAGTACTTCGAGAAGGACGCGGCGCTGGCCCGCCGCTTCCAGGTGGTCAAGGTTGAAGAGCCCAGTGAAGTGCTGGCCGCAGCGATGCTGCGTGGCATGGTCGGGTTGATGGAGTCGCACTTCAACATCCGCGTGCTGGACGAAGCGGTGACCGAAGCCGTGCGACTGTCGCACCGTTACATCAGTGGCCGCCAGCTGCCGGACAAGGCCGTCAGCGTGCTCGATACCGCCTGCGCGAAGGTTGCGCTTGGACAGAGCGCCACGCCTGCGATCATCGAAGACACCCGCAAGCACCTGGATCGCCTGCAGGCGGAAATCAGCGCGCTGCAGCGCGAAACCGCAGGCGGCAGCGCACAGCACAGCGAGCGCCTGGACGAGCTGCATGCCCAGCAGGCGGAGGCGCAGGCGGTGCTGGCCAGCAATGAAGAGCGCCTCACCCGCGAGCGCGAACTGGCAAACCGCATTGCCGCGCTGCGCCAGCAGATGGAGCAGGGCCAGGCCCAGGCGGCCGATGGCGAACCGCCCAGCGATGACGGTGAGGGCGACGTCGCCGTGGCCAAGCCGGCCGCCAAGCGCGGCAAGGCCAAGCCGGAGCTGTCGCCGCAGCATGCTGAACTGGCGCGACTGCAGGCTGAGCTGCGCGAGCTGCAGGGCGAGACGCCGATGGTTCCGCTGCAGGTTGACGGCACCGTGGTCGCGGAGATCGTGTCGGCATGGACCGGCGTGCCGCTGGGCCGCATGGTCAAGGACGAGATCCGTACCGTGCGCACGCTCGGAAACCTGCTGGTCGAGCGCGTGATCGGACAGGACCATGCGCTGGATGCGATCGCCCAGCGCGTGCGCACGGCCACGGCCAAACTGGAAGACCCGAACAAGCCACGCGGTGTCTTCATGTTCGTCGGCCCCTCCGGTGTCGGCAAGACCGAGACCGCGCTGGCGTTGGCAGACATTCTCTATGGTGGTGAGCGCAAGCTGATCACCATCAACATGAGTGAATACCAGGAAGCGCACAGCGTGTCCGGGCTGAAAGGCTCGCCGCCGGGCTACGTCGGTTACGGCGAAGGCGGCGTGCTGACCGAGGCCGTGCGCCGCAACCCATACAGCGTAGTGCTGCTGGACGAGGTGGAGAAGGCCCATCCCGACGTGCTGGAAATGTTCTTCCAGGTGTTCGACAAGGGCGTGATGGATGATGCGGAAGGCCGCGAAATCGACTTCCGCAATACCCTCATCATCCTGACCTCCAACATCGGCTCCTCGCAGATCATGCAGGCCTGCCTGAACAAGCCGGCCGAGGAGATTCCGGCGGCCGACGCGCTCGCCGACGCGCTGCGCCCGGTGCTGATGCGCAGCTTCAAGCCGGCCTTCCTCGGCCGCCTCAAGGTCGTACCGTACTACCCGATCAACGATGACGTGCTTGCGCGGATCATCACGCTCAAGCTCGGTCGCATCCGCGACCGCGTCATTGCCAACCACAAGGCCACCTTCAGCTGGGACGACAGTCTGGTGGAGGCCGTGCTTGCGCGTTGCACCGAAGTGGACTCAGGTGCCCGCAACGTTGACCACATCCTCAATGGAACCTTGCTGCCGGAAATCGCCGAGAGCGTGCTGGCGGCGATGGCCGAGGGGAACAGGATCAACGCCATCAAGGTCACCGCCGGCAAGAAGGGTGACTTCAAATACAAAGTGTCTTGACACTGAGCAATGGAGAACGCAATGGAATTCTATGGATTCGACCGCGAAGCGGCTCTCAACCACTGCGACAGTCTGGAACTCGGCCTCGGCCGTGAACTGGACCGTGTGCGTGCCTGGAACCGGCTGCGCCCCGAACATGTGATCGAGCTGCTGGAGACCGCGGTGCCCGCTGCCCGCCAGGATGCCCGCAACGTGGCCGCGCAGATCAGCCGCGGCTCCTGGCGCATCCACATGGATGCCCCGGTCGTGGGCAAGCCGCAGCTGGTGAGCAACGTGCGCGAACTGCAGATCACGGCCGGTGGACGCGATTACCGCCTGAAGATCAGCGAAGGCGTCCGCCTGCAGCTGGAAGAAATCGTCCAGGCCGCCTGATGATCGTGTGAGCCTGTCGCCCCGCAGAGGGGCGCAGGCCACGCGGAAGCGGGAACCGGAGGAAGCCGATGCGCACGCCGCATGCAGACCACCTTGAAGCACGGGAAGTCGGGGAATCACCATGGACCTGGTAAACAACCTGCGGGCAGCGCTGGCCGGCCCATCGCATGCACAGCGCTTCCTGCGGCTGCACACCTCGCTGGGGAGCGACGTGCTGGTGGCCGAAACGCTGGATGGCGTCGAACAGATCGACGGCATCGGTTTCCAGTGGACGATCACGGCGCTGTCGCTGGATGCGGGCCTGTCGCTGGGCCCGCTGATCGGGCAGGGCGCGCTGCTGCAGATGCAGCAGGCCGACGGCAGCCTGCGGCCGTTGCATGGACGCATCACCGCCGCCGAGCGGCTGGGCAGCAATGGCGGCCTGGCGCGCTACCGGCTGTGCCTGCAGCCGTGGCTGGCGTTCCTGTCGCAGCGGGTGGACAGCTATGTGTTCCACGACAGGACGGTCGTGGAGATCGTCGAGGACATCTTCGCCGACTACGGTGGTCTGGCCCCGGCCTGGCGCTGGTCGCTGGCCGATGCCGGCCAGTACGCCCGGCGCAGCCTGACCACGCAGTACCAGGAAAGCGACCTGGCTTTCCTGCAGCGCCTGCTGGCTGAGGAAGGCATCTATTACTGGTTCGAGCACGCCGGTGACCCTGGCAGTGCCGACTTCGGCAGCCACACCCTGGTGCTGGCCGATCACAGCCAGGACACCGCCGAGCTGGGCAGCGTGCGCTTCCATCGGCGCGATGAGAGCGAGCGCAGTGACAGCGTGCAGCAGTGGTCGACCGCGCACCGCTGGCGTCCGGGCAAGGTACAGCGTGCCACCTGGGACTACCGCACGCTGGAGCGCCGCCAGGCCAGCGCGGAAAGCGGGCAGGCCAATGATCTGGGCATCGTCGACCGCGACACCTGCGGCCCGTACGGCTGGCAGGACAATGCCCGTGGCCAGCGCCGTGCGCAGCAGCACCTGGATGCGCTGCGCGTGCGCGCGCAGACCATCGACGGTGCCGGCCAGTGGCGCACGCTGGCCCCGGGTGCACGGTTCGGCCTGTCGCAGCATCCGCAGGTGAGCCAGGACGCGCAGTTCCTGTGCCTGTCGGTGCAGCATCAGGCGCGCAACAATCTCGATGCCGATGTATTCGATGCGCTGGAGCAGACCCTGGGTCCGTCCAGCGTGGCCGCGCCGGCACTGCCGGGCGCGCTGTCGGGCCTGGCCAATGGCCGTGCGCCCGGTGAGGTCTCCACCGCCTTCTACGACAACCGCTTCGTGGCCATCCCGGCCGAAGTGACCTACCGGCCGCAGACCGACGACGGCCATGGCGCGCACCTGCATCCGCGGCCGACCATCACCGGCACGCTCAGTGCGATCGTGGTCAGCGATGGCGACCCGCTGCTGTCCGACCGCGACCACCGCATCAAGGTGCAGTTCCCGTGGCAGCGCGGCGGTAATGCCAGCAGCGGGCTGGCCCATCCGGGCGGGGACGACAATGCCCCGGCCACCGGGGGGGCCTGGACGTGGGTGCGGGTGATGACCCCATGGGCGGGCGACAACTGGGGCGGCGTGGTGCTGCCACGGCGCGGCCAGGAAGTGCTGGTGGCGTTCCTGGAGGGCGACATCGACCGCCCGGTGGTGGTCGGTGCGGTGTACAACGGCCGTGGCCAGCAGGACGCGCAGCACAACCAGATCAACGGTGGCGGTGCCAACGCCACCGGTAATGCGGCGGCGTGGTTCGAGGGCAACGATCACACCGCGGTGTATACCGGCTTCAAGAGCCAGGCGCTGGCCGACAGCCAGGGCGGGCAGGGCGGCTACCAGCAGCTGCGCTTCGATGACACGCCGGGCCAGGGCCGCGCGCAGCTGTCCACCACCCAGTACGAGACCACCCTGACCCTGGGCCATCTCAAGGGCGGCCAGGACAACGTGCGCGAGGGCGAGCGGGGCTTTGGTGTGGAACTGTCCACGCAGGCACAGGGTGCACTGCGCGCCGGCCGTGGCCTGCTGCTGACCACCGAGCCGGGCACGCCGCAGCTGGCGGCGCCGCAGGCACTGAGCCAGTTGCAGGAAAGCCAGCAGCTGCTGCAGCAGCTGGCCGAGTCGGCAGGCAAGCAGCAGGCGCAGCTGCCTGGCGAGGCGGCCGAGTTGCCGGTGGACGCCACACTCACCGAACTGCAGGAGACCCTGCGCGCCACCCACAGTGGCAGCGCGGCGGGCAGCATCGCCGGTGGCGACGGCGAAGCGCCGGGCTGGAGTGCGCCGGTCCTGCTGGGCAGCGGCGTGGCCGGCGTGCTCAGCCTGACCCCGGCCGACCAGGTATGGGTCAGCGGCACGCATACCGCCCTGGCCAGCGGGGTGGCGCTGAACTGGATGACCCAGGGCTCCTTGACGATGGCCGTGGCCGGCGGCCTGGTGCTGTACACCGCCGGCATGGAACCCAGCGGCGAGAGCCCGAACCAGGAGCGCGGCATCGCGCTGCATGCGGCACAGGGCAAGGTGAGTGCGCGTGCGCACAAGAACCAGGCGATCGTGGCGGCCAAGACGCAGGTACGCATCGCGAGCACCGAAGCGGACGTGCAGCTGTCGGCACCGAGCAAGCACCTGCTGGCGACGGCGGCCGGCGCCTACCTGCGGATCGAGGGCGACAACATCGAACTGGGCGCGCCGGGCAAGGTGGAATTCAAGGCGAGCCAGCGCGAATGGCTGGGGCCGGCGAGTGTGCCCGGTGAGGCGACGAAGAACGAAGGGAAGCTCGCCCTGTGCCCGACCAAGGCGGCAAATGCCGAGCGCACGGGTGCGGCTGTCGTGGGAGTGGGCTGATGCCATGAGCTTTTCGCATAGGCACTTTCTTGAACACCCCATTGCGATCATCAGTGAATCCACACTTGGCCTGATCCCACTCCTGGCCCGGTTCCAGTGCCACAGCCTGGAACCGTCGGGACTCGCTTTGCCTGCCGGTGTCTGCCCGCATCTGGTCGTGCTCGATGGCGTGGATGCAGCACTGCGCCTTGCTCTGCTGGACGAGCTGGAACATCTTCATGTGGAGGGAGAGCTGCGTGGGTTGCTGGCATTGCTTGGGAGCAGTGAGTCAGGAGAACGGGTAGCGGCGCACCTGCGCTCGGTAATGCTGAGACGCAAGCCCGGCAGTACGCGCTATTGGCTCCGTCTCCACGATCCGCGTGTATTCATGCATTTTCCCCGCATCCTTGATTCCCTCCAGCTGCGTGATCTGATGGGACCCATCAGCGTATGGTGGTGGCGCGATCCCGACCTCAATCGTTGGGGAAGCATCGACCGCCCAGCGGAAGCAGGACAGCCTGGCCAGGGCTGGACAGAACGTCAGTGGGATGCAGTCTTCAGGATTGAACTGGTGAACCGTGTTGCGCTTGATGTGGTGCGCGCCGCCCCGCAGATGGCGGCCCATCCAGACCTCCATGAGCGCGCCGACGTGGCCTTGCGAAGAGCGATCGAACTGGAAGCGCTTGTAGTGCCGGAGGACCAGCAGGCATTCGCCGTGGACCATGTGATCCATGGAGAGGCGCTGTTCGCACACCCGGAAATGCAACGTTGCCTGCGCGACGTTCGCGAGAATGGCGCGACCTACGTCGGCGGTACCGTCGATCTGGACCTGTTCGCGCTCGCACGCGCCACGAATCCAGCAGCCCAGGCCGAACGTCCTTCCGGGCGGCACTGGTCGGAAAATGAATTCAAAGGAGTGAGAGATGTCTGACTTCAAGCCAGGTTGGTATATCGTCTCCGAACCGGATGCCGAGGGACGGACCACGCTCAAGTACTTCGCCGAGCGAGGTCTGGTCACCTGTGAGTGCTACAGCACGAGTGATGGCCGACAGATCTATCTCTGGGGTAACCGTGAGCGCCCGGCGGGACGAAAGGAGTCCTGGAAATCCACCTACAGGTTCGTCGCGACGGACCCCAATGGGCATTGGGACAACGAGAAGGTTGCTGCCAAGACCAACAAGGGTGCAGGCCAGGGGAAGGCGAAGGCGCTTTCCCCCTGTGAAGACCTGACTAAGCACTGCCCCGCCTGTGACCGGAAAGGCCTGCTGCTCATGCCATTGCGTTATGCGGTCGCGAGGGCGGACGTCAATGGCTGGGCGCAGGCCCCGAAGCTCGCTGGAAGTTTCGCCAGTGGTGGAAGCGCGGTGCCGCTGCCTGGAGCGCTTGCGCAATACACCCTGCGAACAATGCGCGAGGGTTACCTGTATGTGTTCAACGAGCGACTGGGTGCCAAGGGGTGGAAGGGCTACCTGGTAGATGCCAAGGGCTATCTTTCCGAGTTCGACGTGCACGCGTCGCAGCCTCCGACCCTGGAAGCACTGGACAATGCGCCATGCGGTCGTCGAGCGACATCCGAGATGGCGCGCTGCATCCCCATTCCTGATGCGCACCTGCCGGGCAAGGTCGGCAACATCTGGATGGCCTTCTGCGATACGCCCTGGACCCCTGCCGTGCTGAAGGAGCACATGGACAAGCCTGCAGTGAGACAGGCGAACATGCGCGTGTTCGATGGTGCCGCGTGGTGCGAGTCCAAAGGCGCAGCAACGCAGTCGCATGCCGCGACCCTTGCCGCGAATCACGCCAGCGTTGCGGAGTTCAAGGTGGGCGGGGATCTGTTCGAGCGGATGATGCAGCCGATCAACTTTGCCTGGCCGCTCGGGCTCAACGCCGTGCAACAGAACACGTCACCAGCGTTTGCCGACTCATTGAGTCCCTTCATCAGTGCGGTGGGGAAAGTTCCCCAGCTGCTTGAGGCCGCCAGGCAGGCCGGAAAGGAAATTCCGGTCGCAATGGTTGCGCTTGAGGATCCAATAGGCATTGCGATGGATCTGAATGCCCAGATCATCCGACGGACCCATGCATGGACCAACGAACCGTTGCGCCGCTGGAAGCGGGAAAGCGCGCAGGCGATTGATGCGATCGCCATGGCAGTGCGGCACAACGTTGTCCAGCGAACGAGCGAGACGCGCTCGGCCGTGGCGGGAATTTTCGGAACATGGTTCCCCGCGCACTCAAGCGCGGTCTACCGCGGAAGGAACCCGGGCGAGAAGATGGAGTACGCGGGCTACATTACCGAGGAAGAAGCTGATCGTCTCGGCACGGAAGCCTGGAATAGCGACCATATCGAGCTGTTCGACAATGCCAAGAAGAAGAACTACATCGAGGTCGAGTACCCCGCAGAGCTCTCCGCATTCGAGAAGGCAACCATCGAGCCGCTCGATGCTGCGTATCTCTCCTGGATGAAGTCGGATCTTTACAGAAATCACTTCATCTACAACTTCGACAGGCGGAACATCGACAGTGGCGTGGCCTATGTCCACAAGGTGATGCTGGTCATCACCGATGCCACTGCACGCGCCAGCGTTACCCGGTTCCTGATGGATCGCCTTGGTGATGACCCTGAGAAGCCAGGCTCCGTCGAGGTGCGTGCCCTGGCAGCCAATCAGGAGGAGATCATCAAGGGATGGGCAGCGGCCACCAAGGAGGGGGCCATGAAGAAGGATGGCGTCAGCTGGGCGGACGCGTCCGAGAAGATCTGGGGCGTGTTCAATTCCGTGCTGACCAGTGATGGCTACAAGGCGGCGATGGCCGGTGGCCCTGCACCGGTTGGCGGAAAGTGGATGGAGGTGGCGATGAATGCCATCGCCAAGTACGCGTTCCAGATCAGCGGCCCGGTGGTCTCGAGGCTGAATGGATTCGGCAACGGTGCAGTGGGCTGGGTGGCGGCAAAACTGCCCGAGCGACGCATCATCTCTCTGCTGGGATCGCTCGCCAAGACGGAGGATCCGAACCGGCGATTGAGGTTGATCGACCTGCGCACGGAGGCGACCCGCAAGCAGGCGACCCGAATGGTGGCCTCCGCGCTGGCAAGCATTTCCGGCGGAAACGAACAGCAGTACCGCAGCGCCGTGCGCGCATCGCTGGATGGAATCCAGGATGCGCAGGGGCGGCGCTATCCGTATCAGGCCCTCATGTTCGTTGACGAAGGCGAAGCACAGCGCCTGACCCAGTTGCGGGGTGCACAGCTCGATGCGCACATTTCCCAATCGGTGATCGTGCGGCACGAGGAATTCGATGCGCTGCTGCAGCGGAATGTCAGGCGGGTTTTCGATCTTGATTTCAAGGCAGGTGTCGTCTCGAACATCTTTACCGCCTTCAGCCTCGGACGGGCGTGGGATGAGATGAAGAAGGCGAAGCAGGAAGAGAAGGACGTCAAGATCGTCAACTTCGCAGGTGGCGTCGCGGGATTGACTGGCGGCCTGATGGAACTGAGCGCAGGTGTGGCGAAGAAGCACCCCTGGTGGGTTGGCACCCACGGCATCAGGTTGCGCGCACTTTCCGGACAGCTGAGCACAAGGGCGGGACTGCTGGGAGGGCTTGGAAAGTTCCTTGGCGCCGCGGCAGGATTCATTGGCGGCACGCTGAACATCATCGACGGCTATCAGGACATCGGTCTTTCGCGAGGTTACGGCATCTGCATGATTGGCCTTGGTCTGGCCAGCATCATCGCCGCCATCCTGCTGTTTACTACCTTCGCCTTTGTCGGCTTGATCATCGGCCTGGTGGTCGCGATCATCACGTTGATTGTCGGCTACTTCAAGCCGACGAAGATACAGAAGTGGCTTGATGCCTGCTATTTCGGAAAGCACAAGAGCAAGAAATTCGAGGGTCTCCAGGAGGAGACAGAAGGCTTGAAGGCACTGAGTGAGGCGGATTGATGTACAGCGGGTGGATGCGCAGTTTCCCGACGGATCGCTTTCTCTCGGCGCAGGAGAGCGCCTCACGTTTCGATCCTCGGATAGCCGAGGATGTCGCACCTGACGAACGTGCTTCGTTGGTTCATTTCAACTCGACCTACATCGATCTGATCGACCGAAGATTCCGCCTGCGCGGAATGGTCTCCACCACCATGGTCCTGCTGGGGACACTGGCCCTGTTCCTGTTCGGTTTCTTCCTGCTTTTCACGCTGGTGATCCCGAACCTGGAAGGCGACTTCTGGGACTGGGTGATGTACGCCATGGTCGGCGTGTGCGTGGTCGGTGCCCCGGTGCTGTTCTGGCACACGACGCTGCGCTACGAGTTCTTCACCTATGTCTGGTATCCGACACGGTTCAACCGGCGCAACCGGACGGTCTATTTCTTCACGGGTGGGGAAGAGGGCGCTGTGTCCGTGCCATGGGATGAGGCCGTGTTCTACATCGGGCATGGGACCAGCCAGACGTTCCTGCGCGACCTGCGCTGCAGCATCCTCGAGGATCGGGTGATCAAGCGCACCTTCGCGGTGGGCCATTACTTCGACGACGAACAGAAGATCCGCGGCATCTGGGAGTTCATTCGCCGCTACATGGAGCAGGGGCCGGCAGAGGTGGTCGATACCATCGAGGGTCGCCAGATGAATCTGTCCGTGACGCCGTCATGGCGCAACTGCTACCTGTTCGTGGTGGCCAGTCTCGGTCCCAGCCTGCTGGGCGCACGCTTCATCCTGATGCCCTTGCTGCTGCCCTTGGTGTTGTGCAGATGGCTGGTCCTTCGATCCTGCCGCGCGCCCGTGTGGCCACAGTGGGTGGAAGACGAGTGCGCAATCGATGCCAACGATCCTCTTCGGCTCGTGGAACCCGAGGTGATGGCGCAGTTCGAGCCCGATCGGCGTCCGCTCTGAGCGGGCCCGTGCGGTAGGCCCCTGCCTGCGTCAGCAGGCAGGGCTGAGGATCACATCGCCGGGCAGGCCGGATCCTTGCCGCTCACCGCCGCACAGATCCTGCGCCGGCAGTCCACGCCTTTCAGTGAGGTGGGGCTGGGGCAGCTGCGCAGCTGCGCCTGGATGTTGGATTCGGTCGAGGCGGACTTCTTGCTGGCCACGCGCTCGAACGCGGCGCGCTCGTCTTCGGCGCGTTTGCGCTGGTCTGCTTCGATCTGGGCGATCAGATCATCCATGCTCTGAGGCTGGGCCTTGGCTTTTGCCTTGGCCTTGTCCTCTTCCTTGATGATGCCGAGCAGGGTGCCGAGCAGATTCTCATCACCCTTGCCTGCGGTACCGGCGGCGCGACTGCTGCGTTCACCCGGCTGGGCGCCTCGTGCCCGCGTCGTTGCAGCGGTGCCGGTGGTTGCGGCAGCGCCCGCAGCAGCGGTTGCCGCGTCAGCGGCAGGAGCGGGTGGGCTCCCGGTGGTGGCCGGCAGCGCCGGCTCAGTGGGAGAAGCGGGTGCATCGACGATCATCGCGGCACCTTCACCCGGTGCCACGGACGGGGTGTCCGGATGCCCGGTCACATGGCCGGCGTCGGGTGTCAGTGAGTACTCGGACGGGTCGCTGTCGTCATTACTACCGGACAGACCCCAGGCGGTCAGCCCGGCGATGACGACCACGGCACTGGCCAATGCCAGCCACAGGACCGTACGGCGTTTGCCGCTGGACGGCGCGCGTGCGGCACGTGGCGACGCGGTTGCCTGCCGGCCCTCCATGTCTGCCAGAATACGGCCCGAATTCGGGGCCTGGCCCTTTGCCTGCGCTCCCCCTGAGAGCAGACTTGGCCGATTGATTCCGCCATTATTCAAGTGCATCCAGCCCTTGGTTTGAGTCGGCAACTGCCGAAGCGAATTTGCGCATTCTTAGTGAAAGCGGTTGGGGCGTCAACCAGATCGCGTGTCAGGGAGGACCGGTGTTGCCAATCGTGGTTGCTGCCATTGCCGTCGTACTGTTGGTGGCCGGCGTGTGCTGGGTACTGTTGTTCCCCGAGACGGTCGAATCGCTGCGTCAGGCGATCGCGAAGCGTCTGGGCGGATTCCGTCGTCGGGCGGGGCAGGTCGGTGACCGGGTCGGCCACGGCGCCACCCGCGTGCGCAGTGGGGTTCGTGAAGAGGTCGGAGCCGTGCACGGGGCGCTGCGGCGTCACTGGCTCATTCTGGTTGTTGCCGCAGCGTTGCTGCTGATTCCTCCAACTGTGATATTCGTCACGCGGCAGACCGTGGTGCTGGAGGATTTCAGGGGCGATGATCTGGCGGAATCGAGTTCGATGGTCGCGCAGCTGCTGCGTGGGGAGCGGCTGACGCCGCCGCCGCCGCCGCCGCCGGAGGTGTTCACCACCGCCGAAGTGCGTCGTCTGCGGCCTGAAATCGTCACAGCTGATCGCAAATGGGGTCAGATCGATCCCGATCTGCAGCAGCGCGTGCTGGCCATCTATGAGGTCATGCGACGCCAGTACGGTTACGAAATGGTGCTGATCGAAGGCTATCGCAGTCCGCAGCGGCAGGCCGAACTGATGGCCGGTGGCAAGGCGACCCGGGCCGGTGCCTGGCAGAGCTGCCACCAGTATGGGCTGGGCGTGGACAGCGCACCGATCCGCGATGGGAAGCTGCAATGGGACATGGAAGATCCGTGGACCCGGCGTGGGTACTTCCTGTACGGCGAGCTGGCTGAACAGGCGGGCCTGGACTGGGGCGGAAACTGGCGGAGCATCAAGGACTATGTTCACGTGGAAATGACGGACCGCTGCCGCGCCGCCCGGGTGGCAAAGCGCGAGGAACTGTCCCGTCAAGGGTGATAACCGCACGGCGGTACTGGTATGGTTACGCCGATGGCCTGCGTCGTCGGGGGAACCGGGGGGCGATGGAACGCCGGGTCACACATGGATCAAGGAGCATGATGGATGGCACGACCGTTTATCGTCGTCGGTGACCCGCTCAGCCACGGAGGCACCGTGGTGGCCGGCACCGGGCAGACCGACATCAATGGCAGGCCGGTGGCGCGCGTCGGCGATCGCGCGTTGTGCGCCGTGCATGGCGCGACCACGATTGTCAGTGGCGACGCGACAGTGCTCATCGACGGTCAGCCGGTGGCGCGCGATGGCGACCGCACCGCGTGTGGAGCGACGCTGGTCGCTTCGCAGGCCATGACCGGTCTGCGTTGACCTGCACGGTCGACAGGAGCAGCGCATGGAGCAGGGCAACTGATGACAGGATGGCTGGGCAAAGCAGCTTCGGTGGTGATGATCTTCGTCGCCACCTGGGGCGCGACGATTCTCTACTGGCGCAACAGCGGCACGGTACCGACCGGCATGCAGATGCTGGCCTACCTGGGCCTGCTGCCCGTCGGCCTGAGCGGTGCCGGCTTCATGCTGCGTGGCGCCGCGCGCCGTGGCGTCGATGCGGCGCTGGACAAGGCTGCGGCCAACGATGGGGAGCCGGTCAAGGGCAAAGGCGAAGCCGTCGCGCCGAAGGTGGTGCCGCCGTCGGTGGCGTTGATTGCCGGTGGCCTCAGGCTGGGTGTGGATCTGGATGCCCCATCATGGCTGGCTGCTGCCGCTGCGCCGCCGCGTCCCACGCTCGATGGCCGCTTCCGCGACAACTACAACCTGCCGGTGCGCATGAGCGCGGCGCAGGACCTCGATGAGTTCCTGGTGCTGCAGGCCCGTCAGGACGGCATCGATACCGCAGCCCACGAACGGCGTGCGCTTGCCCTGCTGCAGCCGGTGCTGGAGGAACTGCTGGAGGCAGCATCCGCTGCGCTGCCGGAGATCATGGCTTCCGAGGAAGTGGTGGTGGCCGGTCTGCGGCGTCGCGACGAACAGCGCGTGGAGAACGTACTGAGCGTCGAGCTGCTGGTGCCGGGCAGCTGGTCCGATGCGCTGCGCCCCTGGGTGCAGACATGGTTGCTTGAGCAGGCGCGGATGGCAGGCATCGATGCGCGCCGCTTCGATGTCCGGGTCACCTCGCTGGACGGCGCACGCGAGGTGTGGCCGCACCTGCAACGGGTGATCGACGCACTGGATCAGGGCGAGCCACGCTGGCACCTGCTGGTGTCCGCGTCTTCTTCGATCGATGCCGGCATCGTTTCCTCATGGCAGTCCTCCGGAGTGCTGGCAACGGCGCAGAACCCGGATGGTCGTGTACCGGGCGAGGGTGCCGCCGGCGTCCTGCTGGCGAGCCGGGGCGTTGCCCATGAAGGCGACGCGCGGCTGTGGCGTCCGCAACTGGTGCGCGCCGAGCAGATCGAGGCGACCCGGCCGGCCGAACAGCGCCGTCAGCTGGCGACGCTCGCCGCGCAGTGGCAGCAGACGCTGGGCCTGGAGGGAGCGCAGGCCCAGTTCGTGCTGCATGATGCCGATCACCGGGGCGATCTGATGGTCGATGCCGCCGCCATCACGGCGTCGCTCGCTCCCGACCTGGACTTCAGTCCGCAGAGCCTGGCGCTGGCGATCAGCGCAGGCGAACTGGGCCCCGTGCTGCCATTGGCGCAGCTGGCACTGGCCCGTACACAGCTTGACCGCCAGGCCGAGCCGGTGCTGTTGCTCGGCGTGGCCGACAACCAGCAGCGACTGTTCGGCCTGGTCGACCCTCTTCCTTCCCCGACGCAGGCGGCCGATGCGCCGTCGGCCCCCTGACTTCCTGGATCCCTGCATGAGTTTGAGCAATTTCAGCTACTACCTGCGCGACTACCGTCTCTGGATGGTGCTCGGCCTGGTCGGTGCCGCTGCGCTGGCCCACTACGGTGAGGCCGAAGCACGGCAGATCGGCATCTGGGTGGCCATCGTGCTGGCCGGCCTGCTGGTGCTGGCGCTGCTGGTCTGGATCGTGAAGCGGATCCTGGCCCGTCGCGCGGCCAAGCGCGTGGAGGCGATGGTCAAGGACGAGGCGGACAAGGCGGTAGCCACCGCTCAACCCGCCCAGCGCGCCGATACCGAGGCGCTGCGTACGCGCATGATGGACGCGGTCAAGCAGATCAAGTCCTCGCGGATGGGCGTGCTGAAGGGCAACGCCGCGCTGTACGAGCTGCCGTGGTACGTGATCATCGGCAATCCGGCTGCGGGCAAGAGTACGGCCATCCTCAATTCCGGCCTGCAGTTCCCGTTCGAGGACAACCGCGGCAACGTGGTGCAGGGCATCGGTGGTACCCGCAACTGCGACTGGTACTTCACCACCAACGGGATCGTGCTCGACACCGCTGGCCGCTATTCGGTCAGCGTCGAGGACCGCATGGAGTGGCTGACCTTCCTCGGCCTGCTGAAGAAGAACCGCCCGCGTGCACCGATCAACGGCGTGATCATCGCCGCGAGCCTGGCCGAGCTGTCCGGCAGCAAGCCGGAGTTCGCGATCGAGCTGGCCAAGAACCTGCGCCAGCGCGTGCAGGAAATCACCGAGCGGCTGGAAGTGTTCGCGCCGGTGTACGTGCTGTTCACCAAGGCCGACCTCATCGCCGGTTTCAGCGAGTTCTTCCGCAACCTCGATCCCGGCGAGCGCGAGCATGTGTGGGGTGCGACGCTGCCGTTCGACGTGCATCAGCAGGGCGACGCGCTGGCGGCATTCGACAGCCATTTCGATGAGCTGGCCGAAGGCATCAAGGAAATGAGCCTGACCCACATGGCCATGCAGCGTGGCCGTGAAGTCTCGCCTGGGCTGCTGTCGTTGCCGCTGGAGTTCGTCGGCATCAAGCCGGCGCTGCGCACCTTCATCGCTACGCTGTTCGAGGACAACCCCTACCAGTTCAAGCCGGTGTTCCGTGGCTTCTACTTCTCCAGCGCACTGCAGGAAGGCCGCTCGGTACATCACGCGTCCGAGCGCGTCGGCCGCCAGTTCAACCTGGAGCGCGGATCCAATGTCGATGAGGCGCCGACAGGCCATACCGCGTTCTTCCTCAAGGACCTGTTCCGCAAGGTGATCTTCGCCGACAAGGAACTGGTCCGGCAGTATTCCAGCCCGCACCAGAACCGGCTGCGCTATGGCGTGTTCCTGGGCGCGGTGGGTGTGCTGGCGCTGGCGCTGGGCCTGTGGACTTGGTCGTACACCACCAATGCCCAGCTGGTGGCCAATGCCACCAAGGACCTGGACCAGGCCGTGCGCGTGCAGAAGGACCGCATGGACCTGAAGTCGCGCATCGATGCCTTGCTTCTGCTGCAGGATCGCATGGAGCAGCTGGACCGTTATGGCAAGGAGGGCGGCATCACCACCCATCTGGGCCTGTACCAGGGCACCGCGATCCGCGAGAAGCTGCTGCGTGAGTACAACCACGGCATGCAGCAGGTGATGCTGGCGCCGACCGTCTCCAATCTGGAGAACTATCTCGGCCAGGTGGTCGCCGAGCGCGACAAGCTTGGCCAGGGCAGCAGCGCGGCCGCCGAGAGCGAGGTGCTGTATCAGAACGCATCGCCGACCAGTACCAACGATGCGTACAACGCACTGAAGACCTACCTGATGCTGGGTAACCCGAAGTACGTCGAAGGCGCTCACCTGTCGCAGCAGCTGACCCTGTTCTGGCGCACCTGGCTGGAGGCCAACCGCGGCCAGATGAGCCGTGAGGAGATGGTCCGCGCGGCCGAGAAGCTGATGACCTTCTACGTGGCGCAGGCGGGCCAGCCCAGCTGGCCGCAGATACAGAACAAGGTCACGCTGGTGTCCGACACGCGTCAGGCGCTGGGGCAGGTGATGAAGGGACAGCCGGCGATGGAGCGCGTGTACGCGCAGATCAAGGCACGTGCCGGCGCCCGCTTCGGAACGACCACCGTCGACAGCCTGGTGGGTGTGGAGCGCAACGGGCGCCTGATCAACGGCAGCTATGCGATTTCCGGTGCGTTCTCGCGCAAGGCGTGGGAAGAGTACGTAAAGGATGCGATCAAGGAAGCGGCCAATACCCAGCTGAGCACGACCGACTGGGTGCTGGGTACCACCGAGCAGAGCGACCTGTCGCTGGCCGGCAGCCCCGAGCATGTCTCGCGCGAGCTGGTGACCCTGTACAAGAACGACTACGCGCGTGAGTGGAGCAAGTTCGTGCAGGGCCTGAGCGTGGCAGAGTTCAGTACGTTCGACGAGGCGGTGGCCCGCATCAACAAGCTGGGTGATCCCGGCAACTCACCGCTTCGTGTTCTGCTGGAGCGCATCAACGAGGAGACGGTATGGGACAACCCACCGGCGCAGGCGCGTTCGAGCAAGGCGCGCAAGGGCTTCGTGGCCTGGTTCCAGCGCACCATCCTGCGCAAGGACCCGGCAGCGACGGCCGCCGCGCAGCCGGTGGGTCCGATCGGCAAGGCGTTCGAAGGCATCGCGCGGCTCACCAGTGAGCGCGGCGATCAGCCGGCAGTGATCACGGCCTACTTCGAGACACTGGGCAAGCTGCGTGCGCGCCTGAATGCAATCAAGAGCCAGGGCGAAATCGGGGTAGGCACCCGCAAGCTGATGCAGGATACCTTCAGCAATGAAGGCTCCGAACTGAGCGTGGGCCTGGCGCTGGTCGACGAGCAGGTGCTGACCGGGCTGGACGAAAAGCAGCGTGAAGCCCTGCGTCCGCTGCTGCTGCGCCCGTTGACCCAGACCTTCAGCGCCCTGATCCCGCCTACCGAAGATGAGGTCAACAAGACCTGGAAGGCGCAGGTCTACGACCCGTTCAAGGCGCGTATCGGACAGCAGTACCCGTTCAACCTCAACTCGGACGTGGATGCCGCACCGAGCGACATCGCTGGCATCTTCGGTGCCAGCGGCAGCATTGCCGCCTTCAACAAGGACGCGCTCGGCACGCTGGTGATCCAGCGCGGTCCGTTGCTGGAGACCCGCCGCTGGGCAGGGCAGGGTGTGAACCTGTCGGCTGAACTGGTTGCCAACTATGGCAACTGGGTGAGCGGCTCGGCCGCGGGCGCGGCGCAGGACACCACGATCTTCGAGATCCTGCCGTCGCCTGCTGCCGGCGCGCTGGAGTACACCATCGAGATTGATGGCCAGGTGCTTCGCTATCGCAATACGCCGCCGCAGTGGACCACCATGCAGTACCCGAACGCGGGGCAGGTGCCGGGCGTGAAGATCACCGCAGTGACCGGCGACGGGCGTACTGTGGAGGTATTCAGCGCACCGGGCGCGAACGGCTTCAACCGCCTGATGGCCGAAGGCGAGTACGAGCGCCTGGATGATTCCAGCCGTATCACCTGGAACGGCAACGGTGTGGGCGTAACGGTGGAAATGCGCATCGTCCGCCGGGCTGGCAGCGGCAGCGAGGGCGGCGGTGACTGGCAGCGCGGCCTGCAGCTTCCCGAACGGGTGGCGGGTGGAACCCCTGCCGCGCCCGCGCCGGCGGCCACCACGCCTGCTGCCGCGCAGACCACGGGAGGTGCGCAATGAGCCGTGCCGTCAGTGCCGGAGTTTCCTACTTCGGCAAGGTGCCCTCGCGCGGTGATTTCGTCCGTGCGGCCGACAATCACCAGCTGCTGGGCTGGCTGGACCGGTGGGCGGGCGAGAGCCTGGAACTGCTGAGCCAGAGCCCGGACTGGAAGCAGCGCTACGACGAGGCACCGGAGATCCACTACGCGTTCCTGGGCTCTCGCAGCAAGATGGTGCTGTGCGGCCACTTCCTGGCCAGCCGCGATTCCTCCGAACGCCGCTTCCCGCTGCTGTCCGCGCTGCGCCTGGATGCGCCGGAGCCGTTGCCGTTCATTGGCCGCAGCCCGTTGGCGATGTCCAACGCCTGGTCCGGACTGGCCCGCCTGGCACGCCAGGCCTACCAGGAAAGCGACGCGGCGCAGGCGCTGGCGCAGCTGGCGGACGCACGTTTCAGCATCAGCACCGATCCTGGTGACTACAACGGCAGCTTCCAGGACTTCCTGGAGAGCACCTCCGTGGCGGACCTCGAGCTGCGCCTGCGTGATTCCGGTCACGGCGAGGTGGCACTGCGACAGGTGTTGCCGGCGCTGGGCCTGCTGCTGCAGCCGGTGCTCAGTGGGGGCGATGTCAACATCGACAAGGCGCTGGTGTTCCCGCTGGTCCGTGACCCGGCCTATCGCCCACTGGTAGCGGCATTCTGGCTGGATCTGCTGTCCAGCTTCGTCTCCCGCGGCGATTTCGAACTGGCGGTGCTGATCCGCAACGACGCTGCGCCGAGCATGATCGTCGGTTTCAACGGCGCCGACCGCCAGGTGCTGCGTGCGGTGCTGGACCCGGCGGAAGCCGGCGACTTCCTGATCCGGATCCAGCATTCGGAGTGGGTGGACGACTATCTGCGCGGCGATTACAACCTCAACCGCTTCGGCAGCTTCCTCGACCGTGACGATCTGGCCCTGGCCACCGCACGCAAGCTGTTCGGCGAGACTTTCCTGGGAACCTGATGATGCGCTTGTGCAACCCTCTCTCCCTTGCGTTGCCGCTGCTGCTCGCAGCCGCGCCGCTGGCCGCGCAGAACGCGCCTGCTGCGGCGCAGGCTGCCACCGAACGACCGGTGGTGATCGAAGGCGTGGTGCCTGACCAGGCGACCAAGGCCAAGCTGCTGAACAATCTGCGTGCGGTGTACGGCGCCGAGCGCGTGGTCGACCGCATCCAGGTCGAGACGATCGCGACCCCGCCGAACTGGGGCGATTACGTGGCGGGCATGATCAATCCCGGCTTGAAGCGCGTGTCGCCCGGCAAGCTGGAAGTGAACGGACAGGCAGTGCGGATCACCGGTGAGGTCGGCAACGAAGCGCTGCGGCAGCAGGTGGCCAGCGACCTGAGCCTGGCCAGCAATACCAGCTACACCGTGACCAATGCGCTGAAGGTCGGCTCGCAGCAGAACGTGCTGGACCAGACGCTGGCCAACCGCATCATCGAGTTCCAGAGTGGCAGCGCACGTCTGACTCCGTTCGGCATGAGCATCCTCGACGAGATGGTCGCCAAGATGGCGCAGATGCCGGACAGCCGTTTCCTGATCATCGGCCATACCGACAATGTCGGGCAGCGCGAATCGAACCTGGCGCTCAGCCACGCGCGTGCGCTGTCGGTGAAGAACTACATGGTGTCCAAGGGCATTCCCGGCAGCCACATGGATGTCGTCGGCAAGGGGCCGGACGAGCCGGTGGCGGACAACACCAGCAACGATGGCCGCGCACGCAATCGGCGCATCGAGTTCAAGATCCAGTAAACGTGACGGGGATCGGGCCAGGCCCGATCCCCGTATGAGCATGATCCGCAGGCAGATCAGTCTTCTGGATTGACGTCCAGCATCTCTTCCATCTGTTCCAGCGTGCCGTGGTCCTTGATGACGCGCTTGAGCCAGACATGCAGCGGCATCTCGCCCCAGCGTGCGGCCTTCTCGGCGAGATAGGCCACGGGGCTGTGCGGTTCGGTCCGACGGAAGAACTCAGCGACCTGGCGCAGCTGCTGCAGGGCTTCCTTGCGCGAGCCGGGGGCACCGGCAGGGCCACGCGGTGCTGTCACCGGGGCCGCTTCGGACGCGGGCGCCTCATGGCCGAACGATGCATCTTCAAAATCGTCGGAGGAGGCTTCGGTTTCGCCATCGAGCAACACCCCGGCTTCGCGTGCGAAACGCAGCACGGTGCGCTGCAGGTGTTCCAGCTGCTCACGCACTGCGCTGAAGCTTGGGCCATCCAGCCCCAGGCGGTTGTCGACCGCGGCCTGCAGTTCGGCCAGGGCCTGGCTGCAGTCGGGCAGGTCGTCGGCCAGCTGCCGGTAGAACCCGTGCTGGGTATCGCGGCGGGCGGCCGTGAGAATGTCCAGGCCAGGCCGGCCGTCATCCTCCTCGCCGCTGTTGGCACGGGCATGGGCGTGCTCGAAGTCGGCGAGGCTGAAACGCCCCTGGGGCGCGACCGCAATCGGCACGGAACGCAGCCATTGCAGCGAATTGGTCAGCAACCAGCTCAGGTTGCCGATGCGCTCTTCAAAATCGCCGTCAGGTGCCTGCGGATGCACGTCATCCCAGTAGCGGTCGCACAGGCCGGCGGTGAGCCGGTAGCCGGCGGCCAGGCCCTGGAATCCTTCCAGCTGGGTGGCGGCTTCGCTGAGCCAGCCTGCCAGCCGCAGGTCCTTGGTCCGGGTCTGCAGCAGGTCGGTGGCATCACGCAGCACGCTGCTCCAGTCAGCGTACTTGATGTCGGTCTGCCACGCCCCCTGATCCAGGGTCGGGTCGTCGGCACGACGGTTTTCGATGATCCGATCGAATTCAGCCGAGAACGACAGGTCTTCACCGGTCGGGGCGTGTTCCGAAATCGGGGCCAGCAGGGCTTCCTGATCCAGCATGGCGGGTCTCGTTGGGGACTGTGGGCAATTCTAGCCCGCCGATGTGAACGCGGTCGCGGGATCGCTCCGTCCAGGCCTGCCTGAATACGGAATGCCGTCAGTTATGTGACGAACAACGCACTTCTATGGCGGTCGAGGCGTCGTGATTTTGACGAACACCGCAATCTGGTAGATTTGATGGCTGGAATCCGACGCCGCCGGGTAGGTGCAGGCGTCTTCACACTGGAATTGGCATGGATCAGCTGAACTACGTGATGACCCAGGTTGCCGGGCTCGGTGACGCGCAACGCCTGTATCGACTGCGGTCCGATGCGCTGGAAGGGTGCACGGTGGAGCGGTGGCGCGGCGGTGATGCGCTCGGCCAGCATGCCTGGACGGATGTCGATGTACTCGCCACGCGCGCTGATATCGCGCTGGATGCCCTGCCGGGCACGCGTGCGACACTGGTTGCGCAGATGGCCGATGGTGGTCAATGGCAGCGCAGCGGCCTGATTGCGGACGCTTCCTGCCTGGGCGGCGACGGTGGCCTGGTGCGCTACCGGCTGCAGCTGGTGTCGTGGACGTGGTGGCTGCAGCATGCGCGGCACAGCCGGGTGTTCCAGGAACAGAGCGTGCGTGCGATCGTCGATGCCGTACTGGCAGGCCACGCTGGCATCGCGCGCTGGCGCTGGGCCGAGGGCGTCGACGCCTTCCTTGGCCAGCGCGTGCGCAGTTACTGCGTGCAGTACCGCGAGAGTGACCTGGATTTCCTGCAGCGCGTGCTCGCCGAAGAAGGCCTGGGCTGGCGCCTGTACGCCGATGAGGAAGCGCCCTGCGGCAATGGCATGGAGATCTTCGCCGACAGCGTCGCGCTGCCGGAAGATGCGACCAGCGCGGCTGCAGGCGTGCGGTTCCATCGCAGTGACGCCACCGAATCCAGTGACAGCGTGCAGGCCATCGGCCTGCGTCGGCGCCTGGCCAGTACTTCGATCAGCCTGCAGAGCGATGATTACCGCCAGGTACGCGCACTGGTGGCACAGTCGCCGATGGCGGGGGGCGGTGGCCAGTCGTCGCGCGAAGACTACGATGCGGTAGGTGCCTACGCCTTCAGCGACAGCGCGGCCGGTGCGCGCCACGCCCGCCTGCAGGCGCAGGCGCGCGAATCCCACAGCCGTGGCTGGCAGGGCTCGGGTACGGTTCGCGGCTTCCAGTCCGGGCGATGGCTGCGGCTGCAGCAGGCCCCCGGCGCGACACCGCCTGAGCTGCTGCTGGTGGCGGTTGAACATGCCGGCATCAACAATCTCCCTACGGATCTGCGGCGAAGCCTCGATGACGCGCTGGGCGTGGCGCCGATCGATCCGGCCGACGCTGCGCTCTGGCAGCAGGCCGAAGCGACCGGGTATGGCAACCGTTTCGATGCGGTGGATCGCACCCTGCCGTGGCGCCCGCTGCTGCAGGACGGTAATGGCGCGCGGCTGAATCCGCGCCCGACCGTGCCGGGTTACCAGACCGCTGTCGTGGTTGCGGGCGATGGAGGGGCGAGCAAGGACCTGCACGCAGACAGCCATGGCCGCGTGCGCGTGCGTTTCCACTTCCAGGAAGGTGAGGGCGGCGGAGCCAACGACAGCGCATGGCTGCGGGTGGCACAGCGCTATGCCGGACCCGGTGTGGGCAGCCAGTTCCTGCCGCGCATCGGCCAGGAAGTGCTGGTGGGCTTGCTCGACGGCGATATCGATCGCCCTCTGGTGCTGGGCACCCTCTACAACGGACGGGGCGAGGCGGGCGTGGCACCGACGCCGGCCGGCGGAAGCGGCCAGAGCGACGTATCGCTGTATGGCCAGGCCGCGGACATGCGCAGCAGCGCGCAGGCCAACCTCAGTGGCGGCCAGGCGCCTGCCTGGCATGCTGCCGGCATGGGCGACCAGGCACATCGGCACGGCGGTGCGCTCTGGGGTATCCGTTCGCGCGAGTGGGAAGGCGGGCAGGGCGCCAATCATCTGCTATTTGATGACTCGAACCAGCAACTGCGCGCGCAGCTGGCCAGCAGCCAGCAGGTGTCACAACTGACCCTGGGGCACCTGCGTCACCAGGCAGACAATTATGTCGGCAGCCTGCGTGGCACCGGTTTTGAACTGCGCAGCGACGCGTGGGGCGCGGTGCGCGCTACGGCCGGTGCCTGGTTCACGGCGTACGGGCGTCGGTCGACGGCACCTGCGGGCGAGGCGGTGCAGCCCGCTGCCTTGCTCACGCAGCTGCAGACGCTGGGCGAACGTTTCACCCAGGCTGCGCGTACGCACCTGACCAGTCCGTTGGCGATGCAGGAGGGCGCGGGGGCGAAGCAGCGCTCGGTCCTGGTGAGCGACCAGTCGCCGCTGCCTGGCATCCTCAAGAGCGTGCGCACCACCTTGACCGGGGAAGGCTTCGATCCGGCAACCGAGCAGGCCCGCAAGCGCAACGCCGCGCCCGGTGACAAACGCGTCCCGCACAGCGGGGATCCCTTGCTGGGCGTGGCCGCTCCCGACGGCGTGGTGCACGTTGCTGGACAATCGCTGCAGTGGTCCAGTGGTGAGGGCGTGCTGCTGTCCAGTGGCAGCCACAGCGACCTGGCCGTGATGGGGCAGGCGCGGCTTCATGCATCGCAGGCGCTGGGCATGCTGGCCGCGGCCAGCTCTGGCGCGGGTGCAGCGGGTACCACGCTGGTTGCAGTGGCAGGCAATGGCATGGTGGACGTGCAGGCACAGGCCGATGCCATCCATGTGCAGGCCCGGCAACCGCTGCGTGCCAGCAGCGCGCAGGGCGTGGTTGAAGTCGAGGCGGGGAAGGTTGTGCACATCGCCACCAGCGGAGGTGCCAGCATCACCCTTGAGGGCGGCAACATCACGTTCGCGTGCCCGGGTGTGATCACCGTGCACGCAGGAACGAAATCCTTCCTGGGCCCGGCCCAGTTCAAGACTGAGCTGCCGAACTGGAGCCAGAGCGACACATCCAGCTGGAGACTGACCGGATTCTCGGGGTGATAGAAGGCATGCCCCGATATCACTGCTGGAACTCTTCGAAAAGGCACCGAACCATGAATCAGAGCAAGCCACGCAAGCCGGTCAACCGTCACCTGCCCGTCGCGTTGCCCGAACTGCTGCTGGCTACGTTGTTGCTGCCACTGGTGGCCTGCGGAAACGGGGCACCGCAAGGGGACGCGCAGGAGGACGCCACGCGTTCGGCGCAGGCCGCGGTCGAGGCGCAGATCGCGGCCGATGCACGTGCCGCAGAGGGTGAGGCGCCTCTGCCGGGTGACCCGGACAGCACCGAAACGCTCTTCGACGGGTTGCTTGATTGCCAGCCGAAGGGCTGGTACCTCAGCGCTGAATCAGGTCGGCCCGCCAACCCTTACCTGGCCCGGCACGCACCGGAACCCTGCGAACGCGATGAGGAGTTCGGGATGGCGTACTTCTGTGTCAAGGCGGATTTCCATGGCCTGCCGGTCGACAGGGTAGTTGCCCATCTGGGAACCGCGCCCACCCCGATCGGCATCCTGATCGACCTGCCGCTGGAGCAGGCGCGCGCGCGCGCGCGCAAGTCGTTGGGGTCGGATTTTCCCGATGATGAGCGCAGCCAACGCGGCGAAAGGCCGAAGCTGGGCCCCCAGGGTGACAACACGCAGAAGTCGCAGTTGATGTGCACGCCCGATTGGGCTTGATCAAGGATAGAGAGCAGCACGATGCCGACGTATAACCCTGGCCCGCCGTTCCGGGTGAGCAGCAACTGGTCGCAGGCCCGCAAGCATCCGACGCTGGGTACGGTGAAGCGCCACGAAGGGCAGGACTGGGCCGCACCGGCAGGTACCCCCATTCCCGCTGCAGCAGACGGGCATGTGATCTATACCGGATGGATGAACGGCTACGGCAACACGATTGCCGTCGAGCACATGATCCGTGGGCAGGTGGTGCATACGATGTATGCACACATGTCGGCTGCGTCGCCGCTGAAGGTGAAGGACAAGGTCAAGAAGGGCGATCCGCTCGGGCCGGTCGGGATGACGGGCGGGGTGAGTTCGGGCAATCACCTGCATTTCGAGGTGCATCCGTTCGCCGAGTCCGGGAAGCTGGTGCTGCACAAGACGGTTGATCCGGCGACCTTCGATTTCCCGGACGGAGAGGCCGTGTCCGGCGCGTTCGGGTACCCATTCCTGCTGAAGGACGGCGAGCCGGCGAGCAGCGTGGCGGCGTACATGCATGCCATGCGCGGTGCGGAAGATGGGTTCTATCCGGTCGGCGGCAACAGCCTCTGGCATGGCGGCATCCACTTCGGCGATGGGACAGCGAACGAGCTGGCGCAGGGCCCGACACAGCTGGGCGAGAAGAGTGGCGTGCGCTGCATCGCGGATGGCGAGGTGGTGGCCTACAAGCTTGATTCGACCTATCCGGCGGTTCAGTTCCGCGAAAACCAGCTCAAGGCGCTGTACTCCACCGGCTTCACACTGGTGCGGCACACCCTGGTGCTGCCTGAAAGCACCCAGCTGAAAGCCTGCCAGCCTGAAAGCGAGGCGGCTGACCTTGAGGAGCAGACCCGCACCGCGCAGATGCGCTCGGCGATCGCGGTGAAGATGCAGGCCGAGGACAAGAAGGCGGCTGCGGACGCCAAGGAGGCGCAGAAGGCGGCGGCCGTCGAGGCGGCCAAGGACAAGAAGAAGGGCATAAAAACCGAAGTGCCCAAGGTCGCCGCCACGCCGGAGCGGACGGAAAGCAAGCCTGAAACCCTGGTGCTGTTCAGTCTCTACATGCACCTGATGGATTGGCGTGGCTATCGGCAGGATGACAAGATTCCGCGTGCGAAGTACTGGAAGGGCGACAGCACCTACCGGGTAACCGCCTCTGCTGCCGAAGACACGCAGAAGGTGCCGCCGCCCCCGCCGCCTCCGCAGGAAGCGCCGGCGGCCGATCCGTTCGCTTTGCCGCGCTCTCCGTTTTCCGTCGACCGCGGCTTTGGCCTGGGCCAGTCGCCACTGGGCGGTGGCTGGGGCCAGTCGCCCGTCGGTGACCAGGCCGGCATCGGGCAGCGTGGTTTCGGGCTGGAGGCGGCTGCGGAGCATGCGACGCCACAGCGGGTGCCGTACGGCAGCTTGCCGACACCGGGTGCCACGGCTGCAACGACGGCCCCTGCAGCTGCCAGCGCGACGGCGGCGAGCGCACCAGTGGCACCCGCCATCAAGGGGCGCAAGGGCCTGAACATCCGGTCCGAACCGAATGGAAAGCTGCTGGGCATGCTGGCGCAGGGCGCTCGCGTGCGCTTCACCGAAACCAAGGCAGTGGGCAAGGGAGTATGGGGCCACATCGGTGAGCTGCTGGAAGGCGAGATCATTGCCGCTGAAGCTGTCGATGGGCAGGTCAAGCCTGGAGCAGAAACGGGCTGGGTTTATCTGTCGCGCATGGAAGCGGTGTTTGACAAGCCCGATCCGGTGGATCAGGTCGTGGTGCTGGACAAGCCGTTCCCGGTGAAGGCTGGCGACATCATCGGCCAGATCGGCGAATACCAGACCTTTGGTGTGGCGCGCGCATCGCCTTCGCCGGGTATGCGCAGCATGCTGCATCTGGAGGTGTTCAGCGGCGGTGATGTGCCCGGTTTCATCGGGCGCAGCCGTGCGTATGCGGCCACGCGGCCCGAGAACGAGCGCAACATGCTGGTGCTGGAGGTGGGGGTGAAGCTGGTCACGCCGGTGGCCAGCGACGCCATGCTCGCGGCGGGTTCGATGGTGGTGGTGGCTGCTGACAGCCCGAAGGGACCGTGGGCGAAAGTGCACAAGTGCGTCGTCCGCCAGGCCTCACGCAAGGCGTTGGGAAAATTCAACGAGAAGACCCGGCGCTATGCCGGTGGCGAGCAGTTCACCGGGTGGTACATCAGCAGCACGGGCGAGCGCACCCAGGATGCCAAGACTGGCGGAAGCTGGCCTGATCGCGAGGTGCTGGTCCAGCTTGCCGACGAGCTGTGGGCCGAGCGTGCGCGCCTGGCCACGGCGTCGGCGGGAATCGCATTGCCGTCCGATGTCCCGGCATGGAACGCCTATCCCCTGCGGATTGACAACCTGACCACCGCGCCGAGCAAACTGGCCCGTGTGATGGCGCGGGTCGAGCTGGATGCGCTGGAAAGCAAGTCGGTGGCAACCGACAGCAAAGGTATCCGGTGGTGGTGGGTTTCCACCGACCAGGCGAGCGGCTGGGTTTGCCAGAAGGACCACCCGTTGACGCGATGGGAGTCCCCGTGGGCGTGGCCCTGCTTTGAATATGTCGAGGAAGGGCAGCTGACGCCGATGGACCTGATGGCGTGGAAGCTGTTCCAGATGGCGCGCTCGCAGCCTGCCGAAAAGGCCGATCACAAGATGCGCGCCGACCGCGTAAGAGGCAGCTCGCTGCACCGCAAGATCTACCAGTTGCTGGACGCCAACAAAGATGGCGACCTGAGCCCGGCAGAACTGAAACAGGCGCAGCAGAACCCATTGCTGGCCCGTTACCTGCAGAGGCTGATCGTGCGCTACGAAAGCGAGTGGGGCGGCGGCATGCAGAAGTGGGATGAACTGGACGCCATGATGCTGCGTGCGCAGGGCAATGAGTGGGCTGGCGAGAAGGTCCGCATCCGCAACCTGCAATGGTGGGACGCGGTCAAGGGCGTGAAGGACTTCCCGACCTCGCTTGAGATGTTCCATTTCCACCCGCTGGCGATGATCAGCAACTTCATGGGGCTGGGCATCAAGGTCAGCGGCGGCGACTTCATCCGCCGGCTGGGCGACATCATTGCCCACGGTGAGGGTGGCTATGAGTCGTACAACACCGGCACTAAGAATGTGCCGGGTGACAAGGTCGGTTTCAGTTTCGTGCATGCACCGGCGGGCACGGTGACCGGCAAGACCGTCGATCAGATCCTCGCGACCGATGCGCTGGACGGCACCGATCGCAACCGCATGTTCGCCACCGGCAAATACCAGACCATCATCAAGACGCTGCGTGCAGCCAAGGAGGCGATGGGCCTGACCGGTGCGGAAAAATATGATGCGGAGCTGCAGGAGCGGGTGTTCGCCGAGTACCTGCTGGGCAAGGCGGGCGGTGGCGCGCTGGCGAACTTCGTGCGCAATGGCACCGGCAGCGTTGACGATGCACAGTACGCGGCCGCCAAGGAATGGGCATCGATTGCGGCACCCAAGGGCTACAAGACCAAGAAGGACAACGTGTCCGATGGCAACCTGTCCTACCATGAAGGGGCGGCCAACAGTGCCAACGCTGGTTCGACACGTGGATTGAGGGAACTACTGATGGAAATTGCGGAGAGTCGGAAGTGACGCGTGTGAAGATTGCCAGGAGCGTACTCGTGGCCGCCTTGTCGGGCCTGCTGTGCCTGTCGGTAGCCTGTACCGGGTCCGGCGCATCCAGCGCGGCGCCCGCGCCGGTTGCAACGGCCCCCGTCACGGCGCCCGCAGCCGCACCTGCACCTGCTGCGACCCACAACGCGCCCTACGCAGGCGTTGTGATGAGCTATCCACACTCCGGCTGCGCGTACGAATACAGCCCGGTGGACTTCTGTGATGCGCAGCATCGCGCGCAGATCGACCAGGCCATCCTTACCCAGGTGCCGAACTTCAACCGGCATTACATCCTGGCCCAGCTGGATGAGCGCAAGGAGTACTTCCAGCGCTCCATCGTGCTGATCGACAGCCGCGACGGCACCGTGTATCCGTTGCCCATCGATGCGTTCTCGGGCCCGTTGGTGGGCAAGGATGGCGCGCGTACCTATGGCACGGTGGAGACATCCGTTGAGAGCGACACGTTCTGCGTGAACGGCGCACTGCTCGTCTACCGGGCATTCGAAGAGGGCCGCTTCTGCTTCGGATTCGATGGTGTCAGATTCACCGGCCACACCACGCAGTACATGCAGTAGCGGCCGCGTTCCCCCGCGATCGCCGGGCCCGGCTGAACGAGCCGGGCTGCCCGACGTGGCGGACGCCTCACCTTCATGGCATCCTCACGCAACTGATTGGCCGCCGGCCATCGACGGATGAACGACATGCAGAACTGGATCGGCCGCGTGACCGGTGGGCTTGCGGTGGCACTGTGCCTGGTGGCACCGCCGGCGCTGGCAGCCGAACCCGTTTTCGGTGGCTGGCGCAACCTTGATTCGCGTGATGGCGCCGAACCGGCGCTGCGTGACGTGCCGTTCGCCCTGCTGCCGGTGGCGGTCGCACGCGATGCACGCTTCAGCATCTATGACCGGGAGAGCAAGCGGCTGGTCTGCTGCCTGCAGGTGGCCAGTGCCGAGCTCGATGATGGCGCACTGCGCAAGGTCTACCAGCTGCCGGAACAATGGGTGGCCGATCTGCGCAACAGCCACAGCGGCCAGCGCCCGTGGCCGACCCGGGTGTACGAAATGCGTCGCACGGACGAGCTGGTGGACTATGGCTTCAACGAAGCGCCGGAGGCCTACAGCGATCTTGGAGGATTGCTGCTGCCGGCCGACGCACGGTTGATGCCCGACGGCAGCGTGCAGGCCGGTGCATCTTCCTATCGCCTGCAGTTCCGCAGCACGCAGCTGGGCGACGACAGCAGCGCACTGGACCGCTTCACCCTGCAGCCACTGCAGGACGGGGGCAAGCCGGTGGTGGTGGAAGTCTCCTACGGAACCTATTGATCCGTAAAGTTAATCTGGTGTGATGGCGCGGGCGTGCGCCGCGCTTTTCCATCTGCTAACGTCGGCCTACAGGGGAAGGACGTGCCATCCGGTCGCCGGTTGGCAGCAACGGTGGGAACGCCATGGAAGCGATTCGCAACCTCATGGTGCAGGCAGCGGGCCTCGACGCTGGAAGCCGCCTGTACCGGTTGGATCTGCCAGGCACGCCCGAGGTCGTCGTCGACCGCTGGCGTGGACATGATGCGCTGTCGCAGGGCAGGCAGCTGCAGATCGATCTGCTCGCGATGGATGCTGCATTGCCGCTCGCTGAGTGGCCGGGGCAACCCGCCTGCCTGCATGTGCGGCAGGCCAATGGCGAGGATTGGCTGCGCCATGGTGTGATCGCCGCGGCCGAGTGCCTGCAGTCGGACGGTGGGCTGGCGCGCTACCGCGTGACCCTGCGCGACTGGACGTGGTGGCTCGACCAGGCCCGACGTAGCCGCGTGTTCCAGGAGCAGACCGTGCGGGCGATCGTGGATGCGGTGTTCCAGTCACATGCGCCGCATGCGCAGTGGCGTTGGAGCGAAGAGGTTGACAGCGTGCTGGCGGCGTCCCGCCAACGCAGCTACTGCGTGCAGTATCGCGAGTCCGACCTGGCGTTCGTGCAGCGTCTGCTCGCTGAAGAGGGGCTGGGCTGGTGCGTGGAGGAGGTTCCCGATGCCCCGGTGGGCCACGGCGTGCTGGTGTTCGCCGATTCGACCCTCTTGCCGGAAGCCGCTGTGTCGCAGTCGGCGGGCGGGATCCGCTTCCATCGCGCCGATGGCACCGAGCAGAGCGATGGTGTGCAGCAGCTGGGGCAGCTGCGCCGTCTGCAGAGCACGCACGTGCAGCTGCACAGCAGCGACTATCGCAGCGCGCGCTCGCTGGCCGGCCAGTTGCCGGTGCAGGGCAGCGGGCAGGCGCGGCGCGAGGACTACGACCCGGTTGGCGCGCATGCCTTTGCCGACGCGGCCGAGCTGCAGCACCACGCACGGCTGGTCGCCGAGGCACTGGAGGCGCAGGCACTGCAATGGCACGGTCGTGGCAGCGTGCGCAGCGGTGATGCCGGCCAGGTCTGGTCATTGAGCGGAACGCCGGGGGCGGTGCCGACCGAACTGCTGCTGGTGGACGTCGAGCACGCCGGGGTCAACAACCTGCCGGTGGACCTGCGCCAGGCGCTGGCAGCGATGGACGATGCCGCCGCGACCGCGGACACGCTGCAGGTGGCTGCCCAGACACAGGGCTACGCACAGACATTCATCGCGCTTCCCCGCGACCGGCGTTGGCGTCCGACGCTATGGGACGGCACCGGCGCTCGACGCAATCCGCGGCCGCTGGCGCCGGGCTACCAGACAGCGGTCGTGGTGGCGGCGCAGGGCGCCGACGGCGCCGAGCTGCACGCCGATGCACTGGGACGGATCCGCGTGCGGTTCCACTTCCAGCAGGAAGAGGGCAGCACGGACAGCGCGTGGCTGCGCGTCGCGCAGCGCTATGCGGGGCCGGGCGTGGGCAGCCAGTTCCTGCCCCGCATCGGCCAGGAAGTCCTGGTGGGCTTCCTCGAGGGCGACATCGACCGGCCGCTGGTGCTGGGCGCGCTGTACAACGGGCGCGGCGAAGCCGGCGTCGCGCCGACACCGGCGGGCGCCAGCGCTGAAGCCGATACGTCCATGTACGCACAGGCGAGGGATGGCACCGGCAGTGCCCAGGCCAACCTCGGAGGCGGCCAAGCGCCTGCCTGGCACGCGGCGGCGGCCGGAGAGCAGGCACACCGCAACGCCGGTGCGCTGTGGGGCGTGCAATCACGGGAATGGCAGGGGGGCGGCTGGAACCGGCTGCTGTTCGACGACAGCGACCAGCAGCTGCGGGCCCAGCTGGCCAGCAGCCAGCAGGCTTCGGCATTGACGCTGGGGCATCTGCGCCATCAGGCGGACAACCATCGAGGCAGCTTCCGCGGCAGTGGATTCGAGTTGCGCAGCGACGCCTGGGGCAGCGTGCGCGGGCAAGGCGGGCTCTGGTTGAGTGCCTATGCCCGCCGCAGCGCCGAACCGGCGGGTGCGGCGGCACAGCCCGCTGCGCTGCTGCAGCAGCTGTCCACGTTGGCCCGCAGCCAAACTACGGCGGCGGGTACGCATCTGACAGTGCGGCCGGCCGCGCATGTCGGCGTGCAATCGCCGCAGCGCTCGCGTTTGGACGGTTCGCAGTCTCCGCTGCCGGTGCTGCTGGCCAGCGTACGCAGCACGGTGCCCGGTAGTGCGTTGCAGGATGCGGCCGGCTCGGCGCCGGAACGCAGCGGTGATGCCGGCGAGGGCCGCGTTCCACATACCGGCGATGCGCTGCTGGGCCTGGCTGCACCTGATGGTGCGCTGATGGTGGCCGGACAGGGGCTGCTCTGGGCGCCGGGCGAGACACTGGCACTGGGCAGTGGCCAGCACGGCGAGGCCGTGGTGATGGGGCAGGCGCGCTGGCATGGACGGCAGGCCATCGGTGTACTGGCCGCAACGCTGGAGGGGGCTGATCCGGGCGAGCCGGCGCTGACCCTGGCCAGCGGCGAACAGGTGCTGGACGTCAAGGCGCAGCAGGACGAGGTGCGCGTGCAGTCGCGGCAGTCGCTGCGGGGCACGAGCGCACAGGGCGCCGTGGAGGTGGCTGCGGGCCGGACGGTGCAGGTGGCTACCGCAGGCGGGGCCAGCATCACCCTCAGTGGCGGCAACATCGTGTTCAACGCGCCCGGCAGGATCAGCGTGCACGCCGGACGCAAGTCGTTCCTGCCCGGCGATCGCGGTCGTTACCCGTTGCCGGTCTTCCCGCAGTCGGTCTGCAAGGAATGCCTGCTGCTGGCCGCACAGCGTGCAGCCCCGCTGACACCGAAGGGAGGCTGAGCGTGGCCAACGACTGGCAGTTCCCATCGTTCTCGCCACCGCCGCTGGATGAGGGCACCCAGCGTTACGTTCTGCTCGACGGCGCGCAGTGCGAGCAGCCCCTGCAGCTGCTGCGCGCGCTGCCCTGGGCGCCGCTGCCCCTGTTCGACGGCCTGCTGGCCGATGGCACGGATGACGCCAGCGTGTTCCTCGCACGCCTGCCGCGTGGCCTGGAGCTTGACCGCTTCCTGCAGCGTGCGGCGTCGTACGCGCGTTCTCCGGGCCTGCTCAGCCTGATCGACACGGCACTGCCTGCGGAAGAGCTGCAGCAGCGGCTGCAGCGACGGCTGGACGCCAGCTACCCGAACGGCAAGCTGTTCCTGGCCCGCTTCTTCGACGCCCGGGTGCTGCCGTGGTGGGTGCAGGTGCTGGACGCAGCACAGTGCCGGGCCTTCCTGGCGCTGGGAGAGCGCTGGTGGTACCTGCGCCACGATCTGAAATGGGCGTACCTGGAACTGCAGGACAGCGTGCAGGATCCGCACGATCCTCCCTGGGTACTGGAGGCGCCTCAGCGGCACGCCCTGATCGATGCCAGCTACCCCTACACGCTGATCGATCACTTCCAGCTTTCCGACCCGGAGCTGCTGGCGCGGCTTCCCCGGGCGCGCTGGTATACCTTCTTCCGACGGGTGGTGGCCACGGCCGCGGACGTCGGCATCGAGGACAGCCGACGGCTGGTGATGGTGTCGACCTGGGCGCTGCTGGCCGGTGTCGATCTTGGCGAGGATCCCGCATGGCGTCTTCGCCTGCAGGACTTCGCGGCGGGGCGGCGCAGCGCTGCCGATATCGGTGACGAAGTGTGGCCGCTTGAAGAAAGCTGGGACTGAACGGAGCGCGATCGGAATGATGGGCAACAAGTACCTGTGGTGGAGCGCGCTGGCAGTGATCGCGCTGCTGGTGGTGGGCGTCGGCTGCAGCCGCGCGATGGCACGCGGCAAGACGCCGATCATGTCGTTGTTTGCGTTCAACTACAGCCCGTATTACCTCGACGATGTAAGGGTCGATGGGCAGTTTCTGGGCGGAGTCGGTGGATACACCAACGGTGGCTCCGGCATGGCCCCGCGTGCGCCCCGAGGCAAGGGGCCGCACAGCGTGCGCGTGCGCTGGATCGAGGCCAACCGATACGATCTGGCCACCAACCGCTATCTGGATGAAGGGCACCGCGTGCCGCGTGAAGCCGTGGTACCGCTGAAGACGCCCTATCCGCCCAACCCGACCACCTTGCTGCTGCACTTCTATGCGGACGGCCATGTCGAGGCCGAGCTGCTGGACAAGGGCGTGAACAAGTGGGACGTACGGCGTATGCCGGTGCCGAAGGAGCACAAGGACCATGACCAGTATTGATCCGACCGCGATTCCCGGGCAGGTGGATCTTGAACCGGGCACCCCGGATCCGGTCGCCCAGGCAGAGGGCACTGCACGCACCGCGCGACTGGCCCGCGGCACGCGTCCGTTGAGCGATGCCGAGCGCCGCCGTCGCCAGGAGGCGATGTGTGGCACCGTGCCCGACAAGGAAGCGGCCACTACGGGATGCACGCAGAGCCTGCACCTGGCCGTATTCTTCGATGGCACCGGCAACAATCGCGATGAGGAGCTGAACAAGGCCGAAGATGAGCGCGCATTGTCGAACATCGCCCGCTTGTTCATCGCGCACAAGGACGACACACGGAACATAAAACGGCAGTACCTGTCCGGCGTAGGGACACCGTGCCCGGAGGTCGGTGATTCGGGGGGGCTGCTGGGCCTGTCCATCGGCAAGGGCGGGCGCGAGCGCATCGACTTCGCGCTGCAGGCGCTGGACGAGCTGATAGACAGCCAGCCCGAGCCGATGCGCATCCTGGTGGTCAGCGTGTCGGTATTGGGCTTTTCGCGCGGAGCGGCTTCGGCACGCGCGTTCGCCCGCGATCTGGCCGCGCGCTGCCGACGCCAGGCCGATGGCACCTGGCTGTACCGCGAGCGTATTCCGCTGCGGATCGGATTCATGGGCGTGTTCGACACGGTGTGCTCGGTGTGGCCCAGCCTGACGGCGGCGGCGGTGAACTACCGCAATGGACATACCGGCTGGGCCGAAGGCATGGCCGTCCCGGAGATCGTGGAGCAGTCGGTGCACATGACCGCCGCCCATGAGCTGCGTGGCCAGTTCCCGCTGGATTCCACCCGCGAGCATGCCCAGTACCCCGCCAACACGGTGGAAATATGGTTCCCGGGTGTGCACTCGGACGTGGGCGGTGGCTATGATCCCCAGCACCAGGGGCGCCGGAACAGCATCGCGCGGTTCTCCTTGAACGAGATGTACGACATGGCGCAGGCCGGCGGGGTGCTGCTCAACCCCGTGAGCGAACTGGAGCCCTTCGTGAAAGCCGAGTTCGACAAGCAGGATCCGGAACTGCAGGCGGTGTTCAATGCCTATCTGCAGGCGGTACGGGTCAAGCGCGGGCGGATGGAGGACGTGCAGGCATCGCATATGGAGCTGCTGTATCGCTGGCTGCGCGTGCGCGTGGCACGCGGCGACCAGTTGCCGTCGATGCAGCGGCTTGCTGCACGCGAAGAGGCCCTGCGGGAACAGGTGCGCACCCTGCGCCGACGGCAGTCGCAGCTGCCCTCGCCCTGGGACAACGACAACCTGCATCTGGCCGACCAGGGCAATGCGGAGAAGACCGCCGAATGGAACCGGGTGTCAGACGAGCTGAAGGCGCGTGATGATGAGCTCTCTGCGGTGCGCAAGCAGCGCCGGGGGCTGGAGAAGGAGAACGACACGCTGCTGGACAAGATCGTCAGCCTGCGACGGCGCCGGGAGCGGGGTAGAACGCTGACCATGGCCGAGCGGGTCACTCTGGAATCCTGGGACAATACGACCCTGCTGCCGCCGGAGGTGGAGACCTTCTTCGACGGGTACGGTCATGACTCGGTGGCGCACTGGTTCATCGGCAACCTGAGCCAATGGCGGGTGCTGTACTTCGGCGCGACCAAGTACACGCCCGGCAAGGTCGAGGAGACGGCGGATACGCGAGAGGCCGTGCCCGGCTGAGGGGGCAGGGTACACTGGCCGGCGCGGCCCTTGGCCGTGCCGTCGATTGTGAGACCCGTGACCCGCCTGATCCTGTTGTTGTCCTGTTCGCTGCTGGCGGCCTGCGCCAGCGCGCCTGCGCCTGCTCCCGTCCCGTCGGATGCGCTGTGGAGGCTGATCGAGCGCGATTGCCGTGGTGCCGATGCGCCGCGTGGCGCCTGCCTGCAGCGAGACGCCACCGCAGCCCGCCGCGATGTGCTGATCAAGGACGCCCATGGCGACTACCAGTTCCTGCTGATGCCACTGGACAAGGTCAGTGGCATCGAGAGCGCTGCGCTGTACCAGCGCGGTGCGCCGAACTACTTCGCGGCCGCCTGGCAGGCCCGCGAGCATACCGAACAGGCGCTGGGCCGCCCCCTGCCGCGCGGTGTCGCAAGCCTTGCACTGAACTCGCCGCACGGCCGTTCCCAGCATCAGCTTCACATCCACATCGACTGCCTGCGGGCGGATGTGCTGCAGGCGCTGGACGCACACGCCCCGGCGGTCGGAATGCAATGGGCGGCGTTGCCCGTGCCGCTGCGTGGCCATCGTTACCTTGCGCGCATGCTGCCGGGAGCAGAACTGCGTGCCAATCCATTGAATCTGCTCGCCTATGACCTGAGCGGGCTGCCTGACGTCGGCCAGTGGAGCCTGGTGGTGGCAGGCCGCGAGAATGTGCTGGGGGGCCCCGGCTTCATTCTGCTGGCGACCCGCCTGGATCCGGCGACCGGCAACGAGGCCAGTGGCGAGGAGCTGCAGGACCATGCATGCTCGGTACTGACCGGGGCGGATGCGGCGCTGGAGCGGGTCCGCTAGTCCGGGCGGACCTGTTGCCGCCATCGTGGGGCGGTCAAGGCCAGCAGTTGGCGGTCCTGCCAGCCATCGATATCCAGATGGTGATCACGCAGCAGGCCTTCGTGCTCGAATCCCACCGCGCGCAGTGCATCGACGAAAGGCGTGTTGCTGGCCACTGGAAGCAGGGTGAACACGCGATGCAGTCCGACCTGGTCGAACAGGAAGGGGCACAGCGCCTGCAACGCCTGGGCGGGATGCTCGTGGCTGTGCTGCATCGAACGCAGCTCGGCGCAACGGGCGTGGGCGGAGTGCAGCTGGATCTGCAGTTGATCATGCAGCATGCCGTGCCGGTCATCGAACACGCCCAGCAGCAGCTGGTCGTTGTCCTGCTGCAGGCGCGAACGGTGGACGCCCGCCAGGAAGCGGGCTTCCTCGTCCACTCCGGACTGGCGGAGGATGCCGCGGCTCCTTCGATCGTCGAAGGCGCGCCAGCGTGGCAGATCGGCGCGGTTGAACAGGCGCAGGGTGATCGGGGCCGCCTGCAGCTGAACAAGGTGTTGGCGCAGCACGGGGCGGAGCGGCGGAATCGGAAGGCCGAAGGAACAGGTCGTCATGGCTTGACGATGCCCGTACATGCGCCGCCACACCATCAAGAATGTTGTAAAAGGCGCTTTGGGGGTACCCGGCGCGACTTATCAGGTTCCGGCATAAGCCCATCAGGCCTGATCATTTCCGCTGAAACTGTCCGTTCGGGACACTTTCGTTACGGGATCGTTATGCGTGCACAGGCCGCCGCGTCCCGTCCAACCGTCCAACTCCCCCAGGAAGCCCATGTCCGCCTCTCCCCAGGCGCTGCGCCATCGTCCGCTGGTGCTCGCGCTGTCGTCCCTGATGCTGGCCTCGTTGCCCGCCTTCGCGCAGGAAAGCGCACCTACATCGCTGCAGGAAGTGAAGGTCACCGGTTCGCGCATCCCGCGCGCCAGCGTTGAAGGGCCGTCGCCGGTGACCGTGATCAGCCGGGAGCAGATCGACGCACAGGGCTACCGCAATGCATTCGACGCACTGAGTGCGCTGACCGAGAACACCGGCAACGTGCAGGGCGAGGATTACGGCAATACCTTCACTCCGGCCGCCAACACCATCAATCTGCGCGGGTTGGGGCCGAACCGCACGCTGGTGCTGGTCAACGGTCGTCGCCAGTCCGACTACCCGCTGGCCTACGAAGGCTCGGTCAACGTGGTGAACCTGGCCAACATTCCCAGTGCGCTCATCGAACGCATCGAAGTGCTCGCCGGCGGTGCTTCGGCGGTGTACGGTTCCGACGCCATCGCCGGCGTGGTCAACATCATTCTCAAGGAGCGCTACGACGGCGTGGACATCAACGTTCGTGCCGGCGGTACCGAGCAGGGCGGGGGAGACAACCAGCGCGTGCAGGTGGTGGGAGGTGGCGCCGGTGAGCGATGGGAAGGCGTGTTCGGCTTCGAGCTGGGAATCCGCAAGGCCATCCACGCACGCCAGCGCGATTTCATGGACTCGCTGGACGATGATCCGCGTGGCACGGTCCCGCAGGCCACGGCCATCGCCTATCGGCGCAATGCAGCCACCGGCAGGAACATCGACCCGGGCAGTGAGGGCTGCGATGCCGCTTCCGGGATCTACGGCGGGAGCGTGTTCCGCGCTACCAATCCGCGCCTGGGCAGTTACTGCGGCAGCAACGAGGCCGCCGCCAGCTACTGGACCGTGCAGACTGAAAAGCGCAACCTCGATGGCTATGGCCTGCTGACCTTCCACCTGGACGAACGGACCGATCTGTTCGCCGACCTGGCCGTGGGCAGTGCCACCATCTACAACAACACCCGTGCCCCGACGTGGACGTCCGCACGCAATTACTTCTACAACCAGAACAGTGGTGAACTGGAAAGCTGGTATCGCCGGTTCGCACCGGAAGAGGTGGGCGGCCTGCCGCGCAACGCCAATCGCTTCCTGGAAAAGTCGTGGTCGTTCAACGTCGGTGTACGCGGCCAGCTGGGTGACAGCGACTGGGACTACGAGGCCGTCTACAGCCGCTCGCGCTACGAGAACCGGACGCGGCGGCCGGTGCTGCTGGCGGGAATCAACGAATACCTGCTCGGCCCCACGCTGGGCGTGCGCGACGGGGTGGAGGTCTACGCGCCGGATCCGGCACGGCTTTACCAGCCGCTGACGCCGGACGAGTACGGGCAGTTGTCCGGTTACCAGGAAAGCCGCAATGCGGCGTGGCTGCAGACCTTCAGCGCCAGCGTCAACGGCCGCCTGTTCGAACTGCCCGGAGGAGACGCGGCGCTGGCGGCCGTGGTCGAGGCCGGCAGCCAGGGGTATCGCAACCGACCAGACCCGCGGCTGGGAACCGGAGAGTTCTGGAACACCAGTGCCGGCGTCGGCGCAGGAGGAGAGCGTGATCGCTATGCGGTGGGCGCCGAACTGCAGCTGCCGTTGCTGCCGCGCCTGACCACCACGCTGGCGGGCCGCTACGATCAGTACCGGGCCGCAGGCGAACACATCGGCAAGGCGACGTGGAGCTTCGGCGTGGAGTTCCGCCCGCTGGACAGCCTGTTGATCCGTGGCACGGCCGCCACCAGTTTCCGTGCGCCGGACATGAACTACGTGTTCGCCACTGAAACCCGCGGCTACAACCCGGGCATGACCGATTACTGGCGTTGCCGTACCGCCGGTCAGCCGTATGACGACTGCGACTTCAACGGGCTGTCCATCGACTTCAGCAACCGCGCCAATCCGCAGCTGCAACCGGAAACCGCCAAGTCGTACGGCTTCGGTGTGGTCTGGTCGCCGCTGGCAAGCCTGGACTTCAGTGCGGACTACTACGACATCCGCATCGACAACGAGGTGACCAATCTCGACAGCAGCCGCATCCTGCGCGACGAAGCCGATTGCCGCCTCGGCCGCACCCTGGGCGGTGAAGTGCGCGATATCGGTTCGCCGCTGTGCCAGGACGCGCTGGCCCGCGTGATCCGCAATCCTTCCACTGCGGCGGTGCAGCCGGACCAGGTCACCCGGGTGCTGATCAATCCGATCAACGCGGCATCCGAATCCGTGCGCGGCATCGATCTGAAGGGCAACTGGCGTTTCGATGCCGGGCGGGCGGGGCGCTTCACCACGCGTCTGGCCTACACCGTCGTGCTCGAGCATGAGTACCGGCAGTTCGCCGATGACGAGGTGCGTGACATCCGCAATTCCCTCGACGACTGGCAGTGGCGCAGCAAGGTCAACGGCAGCGTGACCTGGAACCGCGGTGACTGGACCGCGACGGTGTACGGCAACCGTTATGGCTCGCTGCCGAAGAGCGACGGCAGCGGCCGCATCGGACCGTACATGACGTACAACGCGAGCGTGTTCCGCAGCTTCGGCGACAACCTGTCGCTGGGTGTCATCGTCAACAACCTGCGCAACAGCCGGCCGCCGGCGGACCGCAACGGGGGGGGCTGGCCGTTCTATCCGGTCGGCAACTACGACCCCTATGGCCGCCAGTTCTGGGTGGAGATGGATTACCGCTTCAACTGAGCAGCGCAGGTGGGGGCGCCTCTTCGACTCGCATCTGCGGCGAGCGGAGAGGCGTCGCTTGATGCCTTCACCACGCGCGGACAGTCGTCACAGCCGCCCCCAATCACGCTTACGGCAACGCCTGCACCAGATAGGATTCGATGACGTAGCTGAAAGGTTGCTGCTGGCGGTCGCGCAGCAAGGCGCGTACCTCCAGGATGATGCCGTGGTCGCCCTCGCCACGGGGGGGCCAGAAGGTCTGGTCGGTTTCGGTCTCGCGCTGGAAGCCCAGCGGCCCGACCACGCGGCCGAAAGGCTCGTCGGTGCTGTCCAGCACCTGGTTCATCGCCGCACTGAGATGGCCGGGCAGGTACCAGTTGTCTGCCTCGGACAGCACGCGGTTCCCGCACACCAGCTGCACGCGGCGGTAGCGCAGCGCGGCGCTGGAGTCGGCGCCCAGTGCCTGCAGTACCTCGGCCGGTGCCTGCTTGTCATCGCCATGGATGCGCACCGCGCGGACGCGGGCCTGCTGGGCCAGGCCGTGTTCGGCACACCAGCTTTCCAGCGTGGCCGTGGCGCTCTGCCCGGACAGCACCCGCTGATGCAGCCGTTCGACCAGCGCCGCCGGGGCGATCCGCTGCTGGCCAGGCGGTGCCTGCGGCGGCGGAGCGCCGACGGCATCGCTGGCGGACAGGCTGGCGATCGGCGCGGCGGCAAGCAGTGAAGCGGCCTGCCAGCGGCGGATACGATCGTGGCGGTCGGACGGGCCCATGCGGCATCACAGCGGAAACAGGTGTCTATGGTACCCGTTCAGCGCTGTGTACGGCGCACCCGCCGCGCCCCTGCACCCGGCGATATTCATCGAACGGGCTCATACCGGCTCGCGCTGCACCTGCTGCCACAGCTCGCTGGCCAGCGCACGCACGGCATCATCGGCGTCGCCACGGTGCAGCAGCCCGATCTCGTAGTTGTCGATCACCGGCAGGTTCCGTTCGCCGTCGATGATGCGGTGTCCGCGGCCCACTGCCCGGCGCGGCAGCAGGCTGATGCCGATGCCATCGGCAACCGCCCCTTGATGCCGCTGAGCGATGAACTGGTGAAGGCGATGCGCCAGCGCAGGCCGAGTGCTTCGACCGCCTGGATCATTTCGTCGCGGTACAGTCCGCGCGGCGGGAAGGTCACCAGCGGCAGGGGCTCCTGCAGCAGGCAGCCACTGCGCAGGCTGTCGATCCAGTGCATGGGTTCACGCCGGCAATGCACGGCCTGGCGGCTGTTGCGGCGCTGCTTGACCAGGACCAGATCCAGTTCGCCATGGTCGAAGCCATGGGCCAGATCGCGGCTGAGGCCGCTGCTGATCTCCAGCTTCACCTGCGGATGGCGGCGGCTGAAAGCGGCCAGCATGCGCGTGGTCTGCGCGTTAACGAAGTCCTCGGGCACGCCGATGCGGACCGCTGTCTCGACCGTGGCGCCTGCCAATGCCTGCGCCATTTCCTCGTTCAGGTCGAGCATGCGCCGGGCATAGCCCAGCAGCGTGTGGCCGGCGTCGGTGGGCTGCACATCGCGATGGCCACGCTCGAGCAGGCGATGACCGGCCAGCTCTTCCAGACGACGCACCTTCTGGCTGACCGTGGACTGGGTCGAGTGCAGGCGGGTGGCCGCAGTGGTGAAGCTGCCGCAGTCGGCCACCATCACCAGGGCCCGCAGCAGGTCCAGTTCGAACAGTGACCTATTCGATTTCGAACTTTCTTGCATTTGAACATTTCATTTCTGGATACCCGTGGCGACTTCTACCATGCGGCCAAGGTACCGGCAAACGTCCGGCCGACTGATTCCGGAGGGTTCATCATGTACCTGCAACACCGCTGTCTGCGCTGGGCTGCGCCCTCACGGCGCGCGCTTCTGCTGTGCCTGCTGGCCGTGGCACTTCCGGCCTGTGCCGCGGACCCGTCCGGCCAGGCCGACGCGCGGTTGCGGGAGGTCGCCAGCCGCGGCGATGCCGGAGCGGTGCGCCAGGCACTGGCCGATGGCGCGGCCTTGGAAGCGCGCGACGCGCAGGGCCGCACCGCGCTGCTGCTGGCGACCCATGGCAACCGCGTGGACGCGGCGCGCGTGCTGATCGAGGCGGGGGCCGATGTCAACGCCAAGGACAGGCTGCAGGACAGTGCCTACCTGTACGCCGGTGCGCGCGGACTGGACGGGATCCTGGCCTTGACCCTGAGCCATGGTGCCGACCTGCGCAGCACCAACCGCTATGGCGGCACCGCCCTGATTCCCGCCGCCGAGCGTGGCCACGTCGCCACGGTGCGCATGCTGCTGCGTGCGGGCGTGGCAGTGGACCACGTCAATCGACTGCAGTGGACGGCGCTGCTGGAGGCGATCCTGCTCGGCGACGGAGGGCCGCGCCACACGCAGATCGTGCAGCTGCTGCTCGAAGCGGGCGCCGATCCGGAGCTGGCCGACGGCGAGGGCGTGACGCCGCTGGCTCACGCGCGCCAGCGCGGCCAGGCTGCGATCGAAACCCTGCTGCGCCAGCATGGCGCGACACGCTGATATCTGCTCCCTTCCATTCCGCACGCTGGCCGTGCCCATCAGGATGCTGTCCATGTTCTGTTTCCATCCGTTGTCCCTTGCTCTGCTGTTCGCCTGCGCACCGCTGTCCGCAGCCGCGGCCGAACGTGCCGATCTGCTGATCCGCAATGCCACCGTGGTCGATGTGGAGCACGCCCGCACCCTGCCGGGGCAGAGTGTGGTGATCCGCGGCGAGACGATTGTTGCGGTCGGCCCTGATGCAGGGCTGGAGGGCCAGTGGCGCACGGACCGGCAGCTGGATGCGCAGGGGAAGTACCTGATTCCGGGACTGTGGGACATGCACGTGCACTTCGGCGGAGGCCCTGCGCTGATCGAAGAGAACAAGGCACTGCTGCCGCTGTACATCGCCCATGGCATCACCACCGTGCGCGACTGCTCGGGTGATCTGCCGCAGCAGGTGCTGCAATGGCGTGGCGAGATCGCCGCCGGCACATTGTTCGGTCCACGCCTGCTCAGCTCCGGCGCCAAGATCGAAGGCATCAAGCCGGTATGGAAGGGGACGATCGAAGTCGGCAGCCGCGCCGATGCCGATCAGGCGATCACGCGCCTGCAGCGCGACAAGGTCGACTTCGTCAAGATCACGGACAGTACGCTGACACCGGAACTGTTCCTGTACTCGGCCGCCGCCGCGCGCAAGGCAGGGCTCAGGGCCTCGGGCCATATCCCGATGGCACTGACCGTGGAGCAGGCCGTCGATGCCGGCCTGGCGTCGATCGAGCACCTGGACTATGCGTTCAAGGCGGGCAGCAGGGATGAGGCGCGGATTGCAGCCGATTTCGGCGCCGGGCGTATCGACCGTGCGGAAGCCAACCGGCAGCTCGATGCCAGTTTCGACCGTGACACCGCGATGCGCGCGTATCGCGATTTCGCCCGCCGAGGCGTGTTCGTGACGCCCACACTCAACGGCGGACGCATTCTCGACTTCCTCGACCAGGACGATCATGCCCACGACCCGTATCTGGCCTACATCGGCCCAGGCCTGCGTGCCACCTACCAGTGGCGCGTGGAGCGTGCGGCCAAGGCCACGCCGGCGCAGATCCAGGCACGGCATGCGCAGTACCGGCAGGTGGCTGCGGTGCTGCCGATGCTCCAGGAAGCGGGCGTGACGATCATTGCCGGCACCGATGCCGGTTTCCTCAATTCGTTCAACTATCCCGGTATTGGACTGCACCAGGAACTGCAGCTGTTCGTGAAGGAAGGGCTGACGCCCCCGCAGGCCTTGTCGGCGGCCACGCGGTCTGGCCCGGCCTGGTTCGGGCAGATGGATCGCTACGGCAGCGTGGCCAAGGGCAAGGCCGCGGACCTGGTATTGCTCACCGCCAATCCGCTGCAGGACATCGCCGCCACCGGGAAGATCGACAGCGTGATCCTGCGCGGCCACGTACATGATCGTGCAGCGCTGGACCGGATGCTGGCCGACACCCGGGCCCGTGTGGCCGCGTGGAACGATGAAGCAGACAAGGCCCGATCAGCGGACTGAACGCAGTCATCGTTGTAGTGATGAGGGGGAACGGGGGAGTCGCCACGCGTTGCTGCGGGCACTCCCGACCGTTCCTTCGTTCGTTTTGCGCTGCGCAAAACGAGCCCGAAGCGTCAATTGGGATCGCATTTTTTCCCCGTGAAAACGGGTGTTCCAGCGTAATGACGTGCCAGATGCGTCACAGAGCTTTCAACGACCTGCGCGATGAAGGCCGCATGCACGCGATCTGCATGGAACGTTCACTTCGACGCGGTGTATACCCTCCCGCAGCGGACGGGGGAGCAATGGCCGACGTCCGACGGCCCTGACCGCGTCGCTGAACGCGCGTCGGCGATTCCAGACAAGAGGATTGTCGTTCATGCATCTGCATCTCGCGCCCACGCTGTAGCGCTGCATCGCACCACGACCGGGCGCGTCGCATCGCTGCATCCGGTCGCCTGAAGAATCCGAAGCACGTATCCGGCAGCAGGCGTTTTGCCTGTTGGCGGTGGCTTCGCGCGAAAACATCCATTCCGTGCCGCCGTGCCAGCGTGATCGCTGTGCATGACGTCGTTGCGCGCATGGCGGTGCGCCTGTAGAAGAGAGGAATGTCCCATGGCCATCCGCGTCAAGGTTGTCCCGGCAAGCGAATCGATCACCTCCGATACCGCCGCCACCACCGTCCGCAATGATGTCGTGACGCTGCAGCAGAGCAGCAACGTCGCACTGGACATCGATCCAGACCAGGTCGCCGGCTACGTGAAGGACGGCCAGGATCTCGTGGTGCAGCTGAAAACCGGCGAGAACGTCCGCATCGTCAACTTCTATGCTGAAGGACAATCGCCCAGCCATCTGTTCCTGGTGGATGACAAGAAGCTCGTGGCCGTCGATCTGCCGGCGGTGGCCAGCGATGGGCCGCTGGCAGCGAGCTATCTGCCGCAGGAGACGCTGGCTGGGTTTGACTCGCTGACTGCAGCGGGCGCGGGCGCAGGCAGTGGCATCAGCGGCGCGATGGTGCTTGGCGGGCTGGCGGCGGTCGGCGCAGCGGTGGCGCTGGCGGACAGCGGCGGCGGTGGCGGTGGCGGATCGCCGAATCCACCGCAGAATCCCCCGGTACCCGATACCACGCCGCCGGCCGCACCCACCGGGCTGGCATTCAGTGCAGACGGCCGGACGCTTACCGGCAGCGGTGAAGTCGGTGCCACGGTGCGGGTCGATACCAATGCTGACGGTCAGCCTGATGCGACCGGAACGGTGGGCGCCGATGGGCGATTCAGTGTCACCCTGTCGCCGCCGTTGACCAACGGCGAGAAAGTCAGCGTGACGTTGGTCGATGCCGCCGGCAACGTGAGCGGACCGGGGCAGGCGACGGCTCCCGATACCACACCGCCTGCAGCGGCCAGCAACGTGGTGGTGGCTGACGACGGCAGCAGCATCAGCGGCAGCGGTGAGCCGGGAGCGACGGTGGGCGTGGATACCGATGGCGATGGCCAGCCCGATGCCACCGTGGTGATCGGCGGCGACGGCCAGTTCACGGTGCCACTGGACCCACCGCTGACCCAAGGCGAGACGATCAGCGTGGTGGTGACCGATCCGGCCGGCAACAGCAGTCCACCGGTCACGGTGCAGGCGCCCGACTATCCCGACGCGCCACTGGTGAATGCCAGCAATGGCAGTGTGATTTCCGGAACGGCGGGCGCGGGCCTGACCATCCTGCTTACGGATGGCGATGGCAATCCGATCGGCCAGACGGTGGCGGATGCGAGCGGCAACTGGAGCTTCACGCCGCCTGCGGCGCTTGCTGATGGAACCGTGGTCACTGCCGTGGCCCAGAATACGGCCGGCAATACCAGCCCCGCCACGTCGATCACCATCGATGGCGTTGCGCCTGCCGCACCGGTCATCGATCCAAGCAACGGCACGGCGATCAGTGGTACCGCCGAGGCCGGGAGCACGGTGACCCTCACCGACGGCAATGGCAACCCGATCGGCCAGGTCACCACCGATGGCGATGGCCACTGGAGTTTCACCCCGGGCACGCCGTTGCCGGACGGCACGGTGGTGAATGCCACCGCAACTGATCCGGCCGGCAACACCAGCGGCCAGGGCAGCACCACGGTCGATGCAGTCGCGCCGTCCACGCCGACCGTGCAGCCCAGCAATGGTGGCACGCTCACGGGCACCGCCGAGCCCGGAAGCACGGTGGTGCTGACCGACGGCAACGGCAATCCGATTGCGGAAGTCGCCGTCGATGGCAGCGGCAACTGGAGCTACACCCCCGGCACGCCGCTGCCCGATGGCACGGTGGTCACGGTGGTTGCCGAGGATGCCGCAGGCAACAGCAGCCCGCCGGCAACGGTCACCGTGGATTCGCAGCCGCCTGCCGCGCCCGTACTCGAGGCCAGCAACGGCACCGCGCTCAGCGGAACCGCCGAGCCCGGCAGCACGGTCACGTTGACCGATGGCAACGGTAATCCGATCGGGCAGGTCACCGCCGACGGCAACGGTGACTGGAGCTTCACCCCGGCCACGCCGCTTCCGAACGGCACCGTGGTCAACGCCAGTGCCACGGACGCCACCGGCAACACCGGCCCCGGCGCCAGCATCATCGTTGACGCGGTCGCTCCGGCCGCCCCGGTCGTGCTCCCCAGCAACGGCACGAGCATCAGCGGTACCGCCGAGCCCGGCAGTACCGTGACGCTGACTGACGGCAGCGGCACTCCGATAGGCCAGACCACCACCGACGGCAATGGCAACTGGAGCTTCACCCCGGCCACGCCACTGCCGGACGGCACCGTGATCAATGCCACCGCCACCGACGCGGCAGGCAACACCGGCGGGCAGGGCGGCACCACGGTGGATGCGGTGCCACCGGCCGCGCCTGTGCTGAATCTGAGCAACGGCAGCGCAGTCAGTGGCACCGCCGAGCCCGGCAGCACGGTGATCCTCACCGATGGCAATGGTGATCCGATTGCCAGCGTAACGGTCGATGGCAGCGGCAACTGGAGCTACACGCCCGCTACGCCCCTGCCCAACGGCACGGTGGTCAACGCCGTGGCAGTGGATGGCTCCGGCAATGCCAGCGTCGGCAGCAGCGTCACCATCGACTCGCAGGCGCCGGCGGCGCCCATGCTCGACGTCAGCAATGGCACCCTGATCCTGGGCACCGCCGAGCCGGGAAGCACGGTGACGCTCACCGATGGCAATGGCAATCTCATTGCGCAGGTCACCGCCGATGGCTCTGGCGACTGGATCTTCACTCCGGCGACGCCGCTTCCCGATGGCACCGTGATCAACGCCACGGCCACCGATGCCACCGGCAACACCAGTGCGCCTTCGTCGATCACGGTCGATGCCGTTGCACCTGCCGCACCCGTGGTCAACCCGAGCAATGGCATCACCCTCAGTGGCACGGCCGAGCCGGGCAGTGTCGTCACGTTGATTGATGGCAGCGGTAATCCCTTCGGTCAGGCCCCGGTCGACAGCAACGGCAACTGGTCGTTCCCGCTCGCTACGCCGCTGCCCGATGGCAGCGTCGTCAGCGCGACCGCCACCGATGCCTCTGGCAATACCAGCGGCGCGACCAGCATCACCGTGGACGCGCTGCCACCGGCGACGCCGGTGCTGAATCCCAGCAACGGCAACACGGTCAGCGGTACCGCCGAGCCCAACAGCAAGATCATCCTCACTGACGGCAACGGTGGCCTGATCGCGGAGGTCACCGTCGATGGCAGCGGCAACTGGAGCTACACGCCGGCCACGCCGCTGCCGGATGGCACCGTCGTCACGGCCGTGGCGGTGGACGCGGCTGGCAATACCAGTCCGCCGGCTACCGTCTCTGTCGATGCCAGTGCGCCGCCGGCGCCGGTCATCTATCCAAGCAACGGCACCACCGTCAGTGGTACTGCCGAAGCTGGCAGCACGGTCATCCTGACTGACGGCAGCGGCAATCCGATCGGCCAGGTCACCGCCGATGGCAGTGGCAACTGGAGCTTCACTCCCGGCACGCCGCTGCCGGACGGGACGGTGATCGTGGCGACCGCCACCGATGCCACCGGCAATACCGGCCCGCAGGCGGCCATCACCGTTGATGCGCTGCCGCCGCCGGCCCCTGTGGTCGACCCGAGCAATGGCACGACGATCACCGGCACCGCCGAGGCCGGCGCCACGGTGATCCTCACCGATGGCAATGGCAACCCCATCGGGCAGACCACCGCCGATGGCAGTGGCAACTGGAGCTTCACCCCGGCCACGGCACTGCCTGACGGCACGGTGGTCAACGCGGTCGCGCAGGATGCGGCCGGCAACACCGGCCCGCAGGGCAGCACCACGGTCGATGCGGTGGCGCCGCCAACGCCGGTCGTCAACGCCAGCAATGGCAACGTCCTCACCGGCACGGCCGAACCGAACAGCACCGTGACGCTGACCGACGGCGACGGCAATCCGATCGGGCAGGCCACTGTTGATGGCAGTGGCAACTGGAGCTTCAGCCCCGCCACGCCGCTGCCCGATGGCACGGTGGTCAACGTCACCGCGACCGATGCCGCAGGCAACACCAGCGCACCGGCAAGCACCACCGTCGACAGCTCGTTGCCCTCGATTCCGCTGATCGATCCCAGCAATGGCTCGGTGATCAGCGGTACTGCAGATCCGGGCAATACGGTCATCATCACCGATGGCAGCGGCAACCCGATCGGCCAGGTCACGGCTGACGGCAGTGGCAACTGGTCGTTCACCCCGGGCGTACCGCTGCCCGATGGGACCGTGGTCAATGTGATCGCGCGCAGTCCTTCCGGTGTCGACAGTGCGCCGGCGGCGATCACCATCGATGGCGTTGCGCCGCCCGCGCCCGTGATCGATCCCAGCAATGGTGCCGAGATCAGCGGCACTGCTGAGGCCAATGCAACCATCGTGCTGACCGACGGCAGCGGCACTCCGATCGGGCAGACCACGGCCGATGGCAGCGGCAACTGGAGCTTCACCCCGGCTACGCCATTGCCCGATGGCACAGTGGTCAACGCCATCGCGACGGACCCGGCCGGCAACAGCAGTGGCCCGGCCAGCATCACCGTGGATGCGCTGGCACCGTCGGCACCGGTCATCAACGCCAGCAACGGCGTGGTGATCAGCGGCACCGCCGAAGCCGGTGCGATAGTGATTCTCACCGATGGCAACGGCAACCCGATCGGGCAGACCACGGCCGATGGCAGCGGCAACTGGAGCTTCACCCCCGCCACGGCGCTGCCGGACGGCACGGTGATCACCGCGGTCGCCCAGGATGCGGCAGGCAACACCAGTGGCCCGGCCAGCACCACCGTGGATGCAGTCGCACCGCCGGCGCCGGTCATCGACGCTAGCAACGGCAGCATCATCAGCGGCACGGCTGAAGCCAGTGCCACGGTGATCCTCACCGATGGCAGTGGCAACCCGATCGGGCAGACCACCGCCGATGGCAGTGGCAACTGGAGCTTCACTCCGGCCACGCCATTGCCCGATGGCACGGTGGTCAACGCCATCGCGATGGACCCGGCCGGCAACAGCAGCGGCCCCGCCAGTACCACCGTCGATGCGGTGGCGCCGCCGGCGCCGGTGATCAACGCCAGCAATGGTGCGGTGATCAGCGGCACCGCCGAAGCCGGCGCGACGGTGGTCCTGACCGATGGCAATGGCGATCCGATCGGGCAGACCACCGCCGATGGCAGTGGCAACTGGTCGTTCACGCCCGGCACGCCGCTGCCCGATGGCACCGTGATTACTGCGGTGGCCCAGGATGCGGCAGGCAACGCGAGTGGCCCGGCCACGACCACCGTGGATACGGTGGCGCCGCCGGCCCCGGTGATCGACCCGAGCAACGGCAGTGTGGTGAGCGGTACAGCCGAAGCTGGTGCCACGGTGATCCTGACCGATGGCAGCGGCAACCCGATCGGGCAGACCACCGCCGATGGCGCCGGCAACTGGAGCTACACGCCGGCCACACCGTTGCCGAATGGCACGGTGATCACTGCGGTGGCGCAGGATGCGGCGGGCAACGGCAGCGGCCCGGCCAGTACCACGGTCGATTCGGTCGCGCCGCCGGCACCGACGATCGACGCGAGCAACGGCAGCGTCATCAGCGGCACCGCCGAAGCCGGTGCGACAGTGATCCTCACTGACGGCAACGGCATTCCGATTGGGCAGACCATCGCCGATGGCAGTGGCAACTGGTCGTTCACGCCCGGCACGCCGCTGCCCGATGGCACCGTCATCAATGCACTGGCGCGCGACGCGGCCGGCAACAACAGCAGCCCGGTCAGCACGACCGTCGATGCGGTCGCGCCGTCGGCGCCGACGCTTGATGCCAGCAACGGCACGGTGATCACCGGCACCGTCGAGCCCGGCGTGAAGGTGATCCTGACCGACGGCAACGGCGATCCCATCGGCGAAGCCATCGCCGATGGCAGCGGCAACTGGAGCTTCACCCCGGCTACGCCGCTGCCCGACGGCACCGTGATCAATGCCATCGCGCAGGATGCGGCGGGCAACAACAGCGGCCCGGTCAGCACCACCGTCGATGCGGTGGCGCCGCCGGCACCGGTGATCGACCCGAGCAACGGCAGCGTCATCAGCGGTACGGCTGAAGCCGGTGCCACGGTGATCCTCACCGATGGCAATGGCGATCCGATCGGGCAGACCACCGCCGATGGCAGCGGCAACTGGAGCTTCACTCCCGGTGCGCCGCTGCCCGATGGCACCGTGATCAACGCGGTGGCCCAGGATGCCGCAGGCAATACCAGCGGCCCGGCCACCACCACGGTGGACGCGGTGGCGCCGCCGGCCCCGGTGATCGACCCGAGCAACGGCAGCGTCATCAGCGGTACGGCTGAAGCCGGTGCCACGGTGATCCTCACCGATGGCAGTGGCAACCCGATCGGGCAGGCCACCGCCGATGGCAGCGGCAACTGGAGCTTCAGCCCGGCCACGCCGCTGCCCGACGGCACCGTGATCAACGCGGTGGCCCAGGATGCGGCGGGCAATAGCAGTGGCCCGGCCACCACCACGGTGGACGCGGTGGCGCCGCCGGCCCCGGTGATCGACCCGAGCAACGGCAGTGTGGTGAGCGGTACGGCCGAAGCCGGTGCCACGGTGATCCTCACCGATGGCAATGGCGATCCGATCGGGCAGGCTGTCGCTGATGGCAGCGGCAACTGGAGCTTCACTCCCGGTGCGCCGCTGCCGGATGGCACCGTGATCAACGCGGTGGCCCAGGATGCGGCAGGCAATACCAGCGGCCCGGCCACGACCACGGTGGACGCTGTGGCGCCGCCGGCACCGGTGATCGACCCGAGCAACGGCAGCGTCATCAGCGGTACGGCTGAAGCCGGTGCCACGGTGATCCTCACCGATGGCAATGGCGATCCGATCGGGCAGGCCATCGCCGATGGCAGCGGCAACTGGAGCTTCACTCCCGGCACGCCGCTGCCCGATGGCACCGTGATCAATGCGGTGGCCCAGGATGCGGCGGGCAATAGCAGTGGCCCGGCTACCACCACGGTGGACGCGGTGGCGCCGCCGGCCCCGGTGATCGACCCGAGCAACGGCAGCGTCATCGCTGGCACCGCCGAAGCCGGCGCCACGGTGATCCTCACCGATGGCAATGGCGATCCGATCGGGCAGGCTATCGCCGATGGCAGTGGCAACTGGAGCTTCACTCCCGGTGCGCCGCTGCCCGACGGCACGGTGATCAATGCCATCGCGCAGGATGCGGCGGGCAACAACAGCGGCCCGGCCACCACCACGGTGGACGCGGTGGCGCCGCCGGCCCCGGTGATCGACCCGAGCAACGGCAGCGTCATCGCTGGCACCGCTGAAGCCGGCGCCACGGTGATCCTGACCGATGGCAACGGCGATCCCATCGGCGAAGCCATCGCCGATGGCAGTGGCAACTGGAGTTTCAGCCCGGCCACGCCGCTGCCCGACGGCACGGTGATCAATGCCATCGCGCAGGATGCGGCGGGCAACAACAGCGGCCCGGCCACCACCACGGTGGACGCGGTGGCGCCGCCGACCCCGGTGATCGACCCGAGCAACGGCAGCGTCATCAATGGCACCGCCGAAGCCGGCGCCACGGTGATCCTCACGGATGGCAACGGCGATCCGATCGGGCAGACCACCGCCGATGGCAGCGGCAACTGGAGCTTCACTCCGGGCACACCGCTGCCCGACGGCACGGTGATCAATGCCCTCGCGCAGGATGCGGCGGGCAATACCAGCGGCCCGGCCACCACCACCGTCGATGCGGTGGCGCCGCCGGCGCCGCTGCTCAGCGTGAGTGCTGACGGTACGCTGCTGAGCGGCACGGCCGAGCCCAACAGCCAGGTCCGGATCGTGGTCAATGGAGACACCGCGAACCCGATCACCGTCAATGTGGATGGCAGCGGCAACTTCAGCCTGCCGTTCGCACCGGCGTTGATTGCCGGCGAGCTGATCTCTGCGGTGGCGATCGATCTTGCGGGCAATACCAGCGGTCCGGCGACGATCAATGCCCCCGACCTTGCACCGCCGGACATCAGCGTGCCGGAGGCCGCCGACACGTGGATCAATGCTGCGGAAATCGGCGACGGCATCCAGGTCGACGTGACCGTTCGCCCGACGATGCAGGTCGGGCAGGTCATCACCGTCAGGTTTGCGGGCCAGAACGGCTATGAGGCCGATGTCAGCCACACCCTGACCGCTGCGGACATCGCGGCCGGTTCGGTGACCGTGACCTTGACGCCGCCCGCTGGCATGGGGCCGTTCCCGGAAGGCGCATCGACCATCACCGCCGAAGTCGCCGGTGGCACCGCATCGGCGCCGGAAGCCTTCACCATCGATACGGTTCCGCCAGCAACCCCGGTGTTGTCGCTGGTCGGCAATCTGCTGACCATTTCCGCCCAACCCGGCACCGAGTTGACGGTCACGCTCACGGTAGGAGGTGTGACGGCCACGGCGACGGTCACCGCCGACAACAGTGGCCTGGCATCGCTGAACCTGCTCACCGATCTGGATATCGACTTCACCTGGGACCAGCTGCTCAACGCACAGGTGTCGGTCGTGGGCAGTGATCCGGCTGGCAATCCGAGCAACGTGGCCAGCATCGGCATCGGCACCAGCATCGAACAGCCGGTCACCATCGGCAACTTCGGCGTGGACGTCAGCCTCAATCCTCTCAGCCCGCGCTTTGGCTTCAGTGGCCAAACCGAGCCGGATTCGAGCGTGGTGATCCGGGTGATCACGCCGGCACTGAATGTCGAACTGTCACCGATCCAGGCCGATCCCTCCGGCAACTTCTCGCTGAACCTGCTGAGCCCGACCATCCTCAGCCAGCTCGGGTTGAACATCACCGATATCCTCAACCTGGGCGCACAGATCTCGTTCAACCTGGTGGCCACCGATTCCAACGGCAACGACAGCGCCGCCTATGGCGTCACGCTGAGTCCGAACGGACTGTCGTTGAACATCGGCCAGATCGATGTCAACGGAACGTCTGGAAACGACGTGCTCTCCGGCGCCAACGGCAGTTCCGAGCACATCAACGGCGGCGATGGCAGCGATCTGATCTTCAACGTCGGCAGCGGCGATCACGTGGTCGCAGGCAACGGCGACGACGCGATCCAGATCACCGCCACCAACTTCGTCAGCATCGACGGCGGGGCTGGTTTCGACACGCTGATCCTGGCCAATGGCATCGACCTGGACTACAACTCGGCCGGCGTGGGCACGCTCAGCAACATCGAGCGCATCGATCTGGGCACGGGAGATTCGGGCAGCGTGCTCACCCTCACTGCGGCGGAGGTGGCGGCGATCACCGATGGCAATGACACGCTGCAGATCACCGGCGAGAGCAACGATGTGCTGAACGTCATCGGTGCGGTCAACACCGGGACCACGCAGCTGATCAATGGCGTGACCTACGACGTGTACACCTTTGGCAGCACCACGCTGCTGGTGGAGGACAACTCGGTGCAGGTGGTGGCCTGATGCCGCAACGGCGGAGCCGAAGGCGGTGGGCAGGAGGAGCGTTCGCGCTCCTCCTGCTGTGCGGCCTGCCGGCAGGGGCCAGTGCGATGAGTGTGGAGCAGGCTGTGCAGACCGGACTGGCGATCCATCCCCGGGTGCGTGCGGCGCTGAGCGAAGCGGAACGGGCAGGCACCGACGTGAAAATCGCACGGGGGGGCTACTTTCCCGCGCTGCAGGTCTCCGGCGGGCCGCAGGCCGGACACATGTCCGAGATGGTGTACGACGTCACGCTGTCGCAGATGCTGTTCGACTGGGGCCGGACGCGCAGCCAGGTCGAGGCCGCCAGTGCGACCCAGCGCCGCTATCTGGCAGCGCTGGAGGTCGCCCGGGACGACGCGGCGCTGGACATCATCGAGACCTATCTGGACGTGCTGGTCGCCCGCGAAAGGGTGGTGGCCGTGCGTGACTTCCTGCAACGGATCGAGGGCGTCCGCGGCATGGCCCGCGACCGCAGCGGCAGCGGCTACGCAGACCGCACCGAGCTGGATCGCGCGCAGCTGGAGTTCGCGCGCGGACAGGACCAGCTGGCGTTCGAGGAAGGCGCGTTGCGCGATGCCAACAACCAGCTGGCCCTGCTGCTGGGCCGGGATCCTGGCCCGCTGCAGGCGCCGGACCTGCCTGCCGGACAGCGGGCGTGGCAGCGTGACGGCCTGGATGCAGCGATCGAGGCCGCGCCGCTGCTGCGGGAATCGCGTGAGGATGCCGCTGCAGCCGAAGCGGAGCTGGCCGAATCGCGCGCGGCATTGAAGCCACAGCTCAACGTGGAGGCATCGGCGCTGCGCCGCGAGATCGGCGGGCAGATGGAGAACGACTCGGTGGTTTCGCTGCGCCTGCGCATGGATGTCCTGCGCGGCTTCAGCAATTTCCAGCGGCCGGCGGCAGCCCGGCAGCGACTGGAGGCGGCGCAGTGGAGTGCCGACGCCACCCGTCGTGATCTGCGGCGCAAGATGCGCACCTTGTTCGACAACGCCGATGCGCTGGTACTGCGTGAGCAGGCGCTGCAGCAACAGGTGGAGGAGTCCACGCACGTCGGCGGCCTGTATCACGACCAGTTCCAGGTCGGACGCCGCGACATCATCGATCTGCTCAGCGTGCAGCGCGAGCGGATGGAGGCCGAACGCCAGCTGGCAACTCTGCGCATGGAGCGGGTCCGCATCGATTATCGCGCTGCCGCCCAGATCGGGCAGCTGGGTGAGTTGCTTGGAGGGAGGACACATGCAGACGCCGCGCATTGAATCGACCACCACCGGCAGCGGCAACACGCCGCGCGACCCTCTGCAGGATGGCCTGCTGCTGCTGTGCGAGCGGCTGGGCCGGCCGCTGGGTGCTGCCGAGCTGGTTGACGGCATCGCTCTGGAGCAGGGGCGGCTGCCATTGCAGCGGGTACCACGCGCGCTGCGGCGGGCGGACCTGAACGCCCGCGTGGAGGCCTTCGAGCTGACCGACATCGACGCCTATCTGCTGCCGGTCCTGCTGCTGCTGAACAATGGCAACACGCTGTTGTTGACGGCGATCACCGATGACCAGGCGCAGGTGGAGGTGCCACAGGCCGAGGGTGGCACACAGGCCATGCCGCTGCAGGCACTGCAGGCGCTGTACAGTGGTACGGCGGTGTTCGCCAAACCGCGCTTCCGCTCGGATGGCCGGGTCGGCGATTTCGCCGCGGGCCGGGCCGAGCACTGGTTCTACGGGCCACTGCGGCAGCTATGGCGCTCCTATGTCGAGGTGGGAGCCGCCGCATTCGTGGCCAACCTGCTGGCCATCGCGACGGCGATCTTCGCCATGCAGGTCTATGACCGGGTGGTGCCGGTGGCAGCGTTCGACACGCTGTGGGTGCTTGCCAGTGGCGTTGCCCTGGCGGTCATCATCGAAGGGGTGCTGCGTGTCCTGCGCGGACAGCTGCTGCATGTGCTCGGCAAGCGCATGGACCTGCAGCTGGGAACGCTGCTGTTCGCCCGCGTGCTGGGCACCCGGATCAACGCCAAGCCGGCGTCGATGGGGGCATTCAGTACCCAGGTGCGCGAGTTTGAAGGCGTGCGCGATTTCTTCACCTCGTCCACCGCCGCGCTGCTCAGCGACCTGCCGTTCGTGTTCGTGTTCCTGCTGCTGATCGCGCTGATCGGTGGGCATGTGGTCTGGGTGCCGGTAGTGGCCTGTGTCCTGATGGTGCTGCCGGGCGTGCTCGCGCAGCGCCGGCTGGGTGAGCTGTCGCGGCAGAATCTGCGCGAAGGGGCGATGAAGAACAGCGTGCTGCTGGAGGCCTTTGAACACCTGGAATCAGTGAAGGCCACGCGTGCCGAAGGCCGCAGCCTGAAGCACTGGGAAAGCCTGACGGCGCAGCTGGCGGGAACGGCATTGAAGACAAGTACGCTCACCGCCAGCCTCAGTCATGGCGCGGCCGTGGTGCAGCAGCTTGCGTATGTGGGTGTGGTTGCCTTCGGTGTCTACCGCATCAATGACGGTGCGATGACCGTGGGCGCACTGGTGGCGTGCTCGATCCTGTCATCGCGGGCGATCGCGCCGCTGGCGCAGGTTGCGGCGGTGCTGGGGCGCTGGCAGCACACCCGCGTCGCCATGGAGGGGCTGGACCAGTTGATGGGCGCCGAGCAGGAGCGCCCACAGGGCGCCCGCTTCGTGCACCGGCCGCGCCTGCAAGGTGCCTACCAGCTGCACGATGTCCGCCTGGCGCTGGGCGAAGGGCCGTGGGTGGTCGACGTGCAGGCGCTGTCCATCGCACCTGCGCAGCGGGTGGCGCTGCTGGGCGGCAACGGTGCCGGCAAGTCCAGCCTGCTGCGCGTGCTGTCCGGACTGGTGACGCCGCAGCAGGGACGCCTGCTGCTGGACGACGTGGCGCTGGCACAGATCGATCCCGGTGACCGCGCACGCAACATCGGTTATCTGCCGCAGGATGTGGCGCTGTTCCATGGCAGCCTGCGCGACAACCTCAATCTGGAAGGTGCCGCCTGGCGGGACGAGGAACTGCTGGAGGCGCTGGATGCGGTGGGCATGGGGCCTTTCGTGCGCGGCAATCCGTTGGGGCTGGACCAGCTGGTGATGGGCAACGGCAGCCTGTCCGGTGGCCAGCGCCAGGCCATCGGCCTGGCCCGGGTGATCCTGCAGGATCCGTCTGTCGTGCTGCTGGATGAGCCCACCGCCGCCTTCGACCAGCAGAGCGAGACCCATGTCATCCAGTTCCTGCAGCGTTGGCTCGGCCAGCGCACGCTGGTACTGACCACCCACAAGCGCAGCATGCTGGCCCTCGTCGAGCGTGCCGTGGTGATGCGCAACGGCAGGATCATCATGGACGGTCCATTGGAGCAGGTGGTGCAGGGCAACCAGGTGCAGCCGATCGCCGCGGTCGCAGGGGGGCATCATGGTTGAGCGGCAGAAGCGTTCGCAGCGCCTGCGGCGCGAGCTTGCGGATCCACTGCTGGCGTCCACCCATCCCGTGTACCGGCCGCTGTTGTGGGTGCTGCTGGCGACGGTGGCCGTCGCCGTGGGCTGGGCCGCGCTTGCGCAGCTGGACCAGGTGACCCGTGGCGAGGGCAGGGTGGTGCCGTACAGCCGCATGCAGAAGATCCAGAGCCTGGAAGGCGGCATCCTCGATCGCCTGCTGGTGAAGGAAGGGGATCTGGTCGAAGTGGGCCAGCCGCTGGTGCGGCTGGAGGAAACCCACTTCCGTACCAACTACGAGGAATCGGCCAACCAGTCGCAGGTGCTGCGGGCCGCAATCGCGCGACTGGATGCAGAGGTGCTGGGCAAAGGTGCCATCGAGTTCCCGGACGACATTCCGGCCGCGAGCGCGCTCGCACGTTCGGAGCGGGAGCTGTACCAGTCGAGGCGTGCGACATTGCAGCAGAGTTCGGCAGCCATCGGCCAGCAGCTGTCGATCGCGCGCGACCAGCTGCGCATCGTGCGGCCGCTGGTCGCGCGCAACGCCGTCAGCCAGATGGAAGAGTTGAAGCTGACCCAGGAAATCGCCACGTTGACCGGCAAGCTCAGCGAGCTGCGCAACACGTATTTCCAAGAAGCCTATACCGAACGCTCCAAGCTGAAGGCGGAGCTGTCCGCACTGGAGCCGATCGTGCACCAGCGGCAGGACCAGCTGCGGCGCACCGAGATCCTGTCGCCCGTGCGTGGGCGGGTCAACACGGTGCTGATCAATACCCGCGGTGGCGTGATTCCTCCCGGCGAGCCGATCATGGAGGTGATTCCGGTGGAGGAACGGCTGCTGGTGGAAGCCCGCGTCAAGCCGCGCGACGTCGCGTTCCTGGTGCCGGGCATGCCGGCCAAGGTCAAGATCACCGCCTATGACTACACCATCTACGGCGAACTCAGCGGCACCGTCGAGCAGATCAGTGCCGATACCATCGAGGAGGATACGCCGCGGGGCAAGGAATCGTTCTACCAGGTGCTGATCCGCACCGATGGCAGCCAGCTGCGGCGGCACGGCGAGGCGCTGCCGATCATTCCCGGCATGGTGGCGGATGTGGACATCCTGACCGGCAAGCGCAGCGTCCTGAACTACCTGCTGCGACCGTTGATCAAGGCGCGGTTGAACTGAGACCGGGGGTCGGCCGCATGCCATGTAGCTGCGGCAGGGCGGCTTTCATCGCATCGATGAAGGCGCGCAGCCGCGCCGGCTGCTGGCGCGCGGCGGGGAACACCACATGCACCGGCAGGGGCGGCGCTTCCCAGCCCGGCAGCAACTGGACCAGGCGGCCGTGCGCCAGATCCTCGGCGACCAGCCAGGCGGATACCACCGCCGCACCCAGGCCCGCACGCGCCGCCTGCTGGACCACGAACAGGTTGTCACTGAGCAGGCGCGGCGTGATCGACAGTGTGTGCGGACGGCCGCGCGCGTCATGCAGCTGCAGGCGCTCGCGGTAGTAGGTGACGAGGGAGATCCAGGGCAATGCCTGCGCCTGTGCAGCGGTGGTCACCGCATCCGGATCGACCAGCGAAGGCGCGGCGACCACGATGCGTGGGACTTCGGCCAGCGGCAGCGCGACCATGCGTGGCTCGTCCACCGGGCCGACCCGCACCGCACAGTCGACGCCCTCGGCAATGAAGTCCGGGCGCCGGTCTTCGAGGATCCACTCCAGGCTCAACTGTGGATGCCGGGCCAGGAAGGCGAGCATGGTCGGCAGCAGCTGCGCCTGTCCAAACGCATGCGGCACCATCACCCGCAGGCGTCCACGCAGCACGTCGGGTTGTCCCTGCAGTTCGGCCTGGAGCGTTTCCCATTCCTCCACCACCCGCTGCGCGTGCCGCTGGCAGCGCATGCCCTCCTCGGTCAGCTGCAGACCATGCGTGGACCGGTGCAGCAGTCGCAGGCCCAGTTGCCGTTCCAGTGCCTGCAGGCGGCGGCTCACGGTGGGCTGGGTGGTACCCAGCTGCGCGGCGGCGGCAGACAGGCTGCCGGCGTCGACGATGCGCAGGAAGGTGCGCAGCAGGTCGAGCCGGTCGGCGCCCGGGGCCATCTCCATCATGCGTACCATGTATGAAAAGTATTCATTTCATCCTACTACAGACGTGATGCGAATAAGCGCAGGCTACCTCCCGTCCCCTGACTGGAGTTGCTGATGTCCACCCCCACGCTTTCCGTGACCGGCGCACCGGTCGTGGCACCTTCCACCTCCCTGGTACTGGCGATGGCGGCCGGTGCCGGGTTTTCGGTGGCATCGCTCTATTACAGCCAGCCGATGCTGGGACTGATCGCCCAGGACCTGTCCGCGGGCGAGCGCGCGGCAGGTCTGGTGCCGACCCTGACCCAGCTCGGCTATGCGCTGGGCATCCTGCTGCTGGCGCCCTTGGGGGATCGTTTCGACCGCCGGTCGCTCATCCTGCTGAAGTCCGCGCTGCTGTCGCTTGCACTCGCCGCAGCGGCCGGGGCGGGGCACCTGCCGGGCCTGCTGATGGCCAGCCTGCTGGTCGGGTTGATGGCAACGCTGGCCCAGGACATCGTGCCTGCCGCTGCGGCGCTGGCGCCGGATGCGCAACGCGGGCAGGTGGTCGGACGGGTGATGACCGGTCTGCTGCTGGGCATCCTGCTGTCGCGCGTGGTCAGCGGCATGGTGGCCGAGGCCTGGGGCTGGCGCACCCAGTTCGTACTGGCGGCCGTGTCCGTGGCGGCGATGGGGGCGGTGATGGCGCGTGCACTGCCTCGTTTCGCACCCACCAGCACCCTGCGCTATCCGGCGCTGCTGGGCTCGTTGCTGTCGCTGTGGCGGGAGCAGCCGCAGCTGCGCCGGGCGGTGGCGAGCCAGTCGTTGCTGGCGGTGGGTTTCAGCGCGTTCTGGTCAACCCTGGCGCTGATGCTGCATGCGCGTCTGGGGCTGGGCAGTGCTGCCGCGGGCGCCTTCGGTATCGCCGGTGCGGCGGGCGCGCTGGCGGCGCCGTTCGCCGGTCGCTTCGCCGACAGGCTGGGCAGCCCCGCAGTGGCACGCCTGGGGATCATGGTGGCACTGCTTGGCTTTGCACTGCTGCTCGCCGAATCGTGGCTGCCCGCAGCGGCACTGCTGCCGCTGCTGGTGGCCAGCGCACTGCTGTTCGATTTCGGCTTCCAGTCGGCCCTGGTCGCCCACCAGACACTGGTGTATGGCCTGGCGCCCGCCGCACGCAGCCGTCTCAATGCAGTGCTGTTCACCGGCATGTTCATCGGCATGGCAGCCGGAGGAGCACTTGGCAGCCTGGCATTGGCGCAGTGGGGGTGGCATGGGGTGGCATGGCTGGCGACGCTCTGTGCCGGTGGCAGCCTGCTGATCCGCCTGCGCTGAGCGGTACGCGCGCAGCCGCGCGTCAATCGTGGCCGCTGTCGTCCAGGCTGATGATGCCGCGGCGCAGGGCCTGGGTGACCGCATGGGTGCGGTCGCCGACGCCGAGCTTGTCCATCAGGCTCTTCATGTGCGCTTTCACCGTCTGCTCCGAGATCTGCATGCGTTCGCCAATGCGCTTGTTCGAGAGGCCGCCGGCAACATGCCGCAGCACCTCGGTTTCGCGCGGCGAGAGCCGGTCCTCGACCACGTGCGCGGCGATGCTGGCGGCCACCGCGGGTGGAATCGGTGCACGTCGACCACCGGCCACCATGCGGATGGTATCGATCAGTTCATGGCGCAGCATGTCCTTGAGCAGGTAGGCGCTGGCACCGGCCTGCAGGGCGCGCACCGCTCGTACGTCGCCGCGGTAGGTGGTCAGCACAATGATGCGGGCACGCGGGTCGAGCGCGCGGATCCGCATGATGGCCTCGACACCGTCCAGCCGGGGCATCTGCAGGTCCATCAGCACCACGTCCGGTTGCAGATGCTGGTACTGCGCGATGGCTTCTTCGCCGTCGGCAGCTTCGCCCAGCAGCCGCAGATCCGGCTGGGCGCCGAGCAGGGCCGCCAGGCCGTCGCGCAGCAGCGGGTGGTCATCGACCACCAGCACGCCGATGGGAGGGGAGAGCTCAGTCATGGTCAGGTCTGCTCCAGGGCCAGCGCCAGCGCGACGGCCGTCGGTGATAGAGGCGGCGCGCGGGGACCGACAGCGCCACTTCGGTGCCCAGGCCGGGCCGCGTCCACAGCTTCAGCGCCGCGCCCAGCCGCTGCGCGCGCTCGCGCATGCCCTGCAGCCCCCAGTGGCCGGCACCGGCATGGTCGTCGGCGATGCCAACGCCGTCATCGCGGACATGCAGCAGGAAGCAGCGGGCACCGTAGGACAGCTCGACCTCGATGGCGCTGGCCTGCGCATGCCGCAATGCATTGCGGATCGCCTCGCGGCCGATCAGGAACACTTCCTCGGCGGCATCCGGCTGCAGGCGGGGCGGGGTGCCTTCCACGGTCAGGCGCAGTGGGTTGGTGCCCTGGCCGGCGTACTCGGCGTGCACATCGGCCAGGGCCGAGGCCAGATCACGACCCGCGAAGGGACCGTCGCGCAGGGCGCTGACCCGTTCGCGGCCCTCGGCCAGATTGCGTTCGGCCAGCTGCATCGCCGATTCCAGCTGGCTGCGCACGGTTTCCGGCGTCTGTGGTGACTGGCTGATCGCGTGCAGGCGCAGGATCAGGCCCTGGCTGCCCTGCAGCAGCGTGTCATGCAGGTCACGGGCGATGCGCTCGCGTTCGCCGTTGCGCTCCTGCAGCCGGGCCCGGAACAGCGCGGCCAGCTGTCCGCTGCGGATCCGTACGGCCATCACCAGCACCGCCAGCACCAGCAGCGCGCACAGCAGCTTGAACCAGACGGTCTGCATGAAGGTCGGTGCGATGCGGAAGCTGCGATGCGCCGGCACCCGGCTCCAGATGCCGTCTTCGTTGGCGGCCTCCACCTCGAAGCGGTAGCTGCCGGGGGCCAGGTTCGTGTAGTAGGCGCGGGTGCTGCTGCCGGCATCCTGCCAGTCCTCGTCGACACCCGACAGTCGATAGCGGTAGCGGTTGCGCTCGGGCCGGGCCAGAGAAAGGGCCACGTAGTCGATCTGCAGCTGGGTGGTACCGGCGGGCAGGCGCAGATTGTCACGCAATGGTTCGTGCACGTTGCCGTACAGCACATCGCCGATGCGGACGCTCGGCGCCATGCTGTTGACGTGCGCGTGGGTCGTGTCCAGCCATGCCAGGCCCTGGTTGGTGGCCAGCCAGAGCAGCCCGTCACCGGCCAGCACCGCCGTGGAGATCGGACCGCTCTGCAGGGCGACGCCCGGCATGCCGTCCACGGCATCGAACAGGCGCGGCGTCACCGGCAGGCCGGCGCGCAGCGCGTGCCGCAGATGCGCGCTGTCCAGACGCACCAGGCCGCGGCTGCCGTTGAGCCAGAGCCGGCCCTGTGCATCGGCCACCATGCCGGTGATGCCTTCGAGCACGCCCGCCAGGTCAGTGCGTACCGGCATGAAACGTCCGCCGCCCAGGCGTGCGGCCAGGCCCGATTCGCCGGCGACCAGCAACAGATCGCGCTGCTGCAGCAGGGCGGTCACCGGCCCCACCGACAGCCCCTGCGCGGCACCGAAGGTCTCGATCGTGCGATCGCCCAGATGGCGCAGGCGCCCATCGGCATACCCCAGCAGCAGCTGGCCGTTGTCGTCCATTGCCAGGGAGGAACAGGCCTGCTCGGGCAGGCGCGTTTCGCGCTGCCAACGGCCCTCCGTGTAACGCAGCACGCCGCGCTCGCCGGTACAGACCCAGGCCTGCTCGTCATCGGGAAACAGCAGCGCGTGCAGTGGCTGGCCGGTGAACGGCGCCGGCAGTGCGATCCGGATTGCCCTGCCGTCACGCGTGCGCGCGAGATTGACCCAGTCGAACTGCCAGATCGGCGTGGGCGCGCCGCGTGCAGCGGCTTTCAGTTGAGCGCCACTGCCGTCGAGCAGTTCCCGGCGCAGGTCATAAGGCGCCAGATCCTCGCCGTAGCCATACACGCGGCCATCGCTGGCACGGACCAGCGAGCGATACGGATCGGCAGGACCGGCCGAAAGCGTCCTCACGCTGCGCGCGCGGAAGCGGTTGAGGCCGAGATTGGTGCCGACCCAGATATTGCCTTCGCGGTCGGCCATGATCGGCACTGCCGACGTTGCGGTCAGGCCATCCGGTGAATCGAAACGTTCCATGCGTACGGCGCGCTTGCCATCGAACGTGATCCGGGCGACCCCACCGTGCGGGCTCATCGTCGCCCACAGCGCGCCATCAGCAGTGAACTGCAGCCGCGCAGCAACCAGCTCCGGCAGGCGGCGTGCCTCGCGCTCGTGCTGTGGCAGCACACCCTCCGCGTTGGCCAGCGGCGAGGTGCCGCGCACGCGGTCGGCCAGCCACACCTCACCCAGCGGGCTCTCCACCAACGTGGCCATCTGCGAGACAGCGATGCCGGTGTCCTCGAAGCGGACGGCACCCGGCGCGCGTTTCCAGATCTTCAGGTCGGCCAGCACCCAGAAGGTATTGCGGCTGTCCTGCAGGACCCACTGCACGCGCCGCTCGGGCAGGCCTGCGCTGGCCGGTGGTGGCTGCCAGCGCTTGCCGTCGAACCAGCGCAGCCCGCCGTTGATTGCGGCCCAGCGGCGCCCTTGGTGGTCGCGGCTGAAGTGCGGCACCACGCCGACCGGAACCCCTTCCGCGCGCCCGAAGTTGCGCAGCTGGCCATTGGCGAACTGGCTGATGCCCGCCTGGAAATAGCCGATCCAGAGCGCATCGCCATCGCCGGGCACCAGGGTGACCATGTTGGTGGAGGGGAAGCGGCTGCCGGGCGGTGCGGGCTGCCGCTCGAAGCGACGCCCGTCGAAGCGGTACAGCCCGGAGCCGGTCGCCAGCCAGAGCAGGCCGTCGCGATCCTGGGCAATGTCCCAGATGTCGCCGGGTGCGCCCTGTCCCACCCGCCAGGCGGTGTGCTCGTAGCCGGGCAGCCCGCTGCTCACTGCCGGGCGCTGCACGGCGTGGGCGGGCAGGGCGATGCACAGCAGAAGGCACATCAGCAACGCCGTCAGGCGACGCAGGGAAGGGAAGGGGCGGCCATGCATGCAGCGCATTCTCGCAGGTGCGGGGCAGTGCGGGGTGACCCGAACGGGGTAGGCGCCTGCCGCAGCACTGGGCTATCACGCCGGCATGGACCGCGGAGACTCTCCATGCAGCGCCTGTTCGTGATGTTCCCTGACCGCGGTCCCGGAGCCGGCCTGTTGTGGCTGCGGCTGTGCGTGGTCGCAGCGCTGTGCGTGCGCCCGTCCGACGCGGGCTGGCTGACGGCCGCCTGCCTGCTGGTTGCACTGTCGCTGCTGCTGGGGGCGCTGACGCCGCTGTCGGCGCTGCTGGCCGTGCCGTGCCTGCTCTGGCAGTCCGTGCCGTGGGCACTGGCGTTGCTGCCGTTGGCCCTGCTGGCACTCGGACCGGGTGCCTATTCGCTGGACGCGCGGCTGTTCGGACGACGTGTGCTGGAGCGACGGTCTCCCCCATTCGGGTAGGTGCTGCCCTCGTCCGTCGGGGGTAGGGCATCGTGCCGGCGCCCCGCACCATGGGGCACCCCGTCGTGGCACCCCTCCATGGCTACCGTATCCCGTCCTGTTCCGACCGTCGCGGCGCTGCCGCCGCGGCAGGCTGCCGCTCTGCAGCGTGCGCTGCATTACATCGATGAACATCTGTCACAGCCGATGCGGGTCACCGAGCTGGCTGCTGCCGCCTGCGTGAGCCGCTTCCATCTGGTGCGGCTGTTCCGCACCGGAACCGGCGCGAGCCCGCTGCGCTACGTGCGCCGCCGCCGTATCGAGCGTGCCCGCCAGCTGCTGCCCGTCGTGCAACTGCCGATGTCCTGCCTGGCGCAGCAGCTGGGCTTCTTCGACCAGAGCCATTTCGTCCGCAGCTTCCGCGCGGAGACCGGCTGCAGCCCCGGCCAGTACCTGGCGGGCGATGCAGCCCTGTCCCTTCCCCCTGCCCCTGTACGCAACGGAGTCCATCCATGAGCCTCGCTACCGCAATTCCTGCCAACGGCCTGCTTTCGCCCACCGATCATGCACTGGTGCTGATCGATTTCCAGTCGCAGATGGCGTTCGCAACCCACACGATCGACATCTCGGCGCTGCGCAACAACGTCGCGCTGATCAGCAAGGGCGCGCAGGGTTTCAATGTGCCCGTGGTGCTGACCACGGTCGCGGAGACCTCGTTCTCCGGCCCGATGTTTCCGGAGCTGCCGGCGATCTTCCCCGGCCAGAAGGTGTTCGATCGCACCTCGATGAACACCTGGGAAGACCAGCCGGTGATCGATGAGATCAACCACATCGGCAGGCGTCGCCTGGTGATGGCCGGGCTGTGGACCAGCGTATGCATCGTGGGGCCTGCGCTGTCGGCGCTGGAGCAGGGTTTCGAGGTGTACGTGATCACCGACGCCTGCGGCGATGTCAGCGTGGAAGCACACGAGCGCGCGGTCGCCCGCATGGTGCAGGCCGGTGCGGTGCCGATGACCAGCGTGCAGTACCTGCTGGAGCTGCAGCGCGACTGGGCGCGCGGCGAGACCTATGGCCTGACCACGGGCATCGCCCGTGACCACGCGGGCGGTTACGGCATCGGCATCCAGTACGCCAAGACCATGTTCGGCGCGCAGGAAGGCGGGCACTGACCATGGATCCGGGGCTCGACCTGGCGCTGCTGATCCTGCGCGTGGCGGCGGGCGGCTTCCTGCTGCCCCACGCGCTGGGCAAGCTGTTCGGCTGGTTCGGTGGCCCTGGCCTGGGCGGTTTCGCGGCCGAACTGCGTGGCTTCGGCCTGCCGTCGGCGGCGCCCCTGCCATTGCTGCTGGCCGGCATGCAGGTGCTGTCCGGAATCGCCGTACTGCTGGGCTGGCAGACACGCATCGCTGCGCTGGCGGCAGCGGCGTTCATTGGCTTCACCGTGCTGCTGGCCGTGCCCAAGGGCTGGTTCTGGATGCGTGCCGGCGCTGCCGTGGCGCTGGGCCTTGCCGGACAGGCCGGCGCCGCCCTCGATTCCACCCCCAAGGAGCGCCGCATGCACACACTGGTCATCCGCAATGCCCGCATCACCACGCTCGATCCACACCGTCCGCATGCACAGGCGCTGGCCGTACAGGAAGGGCGCATCGTCGCCGTGGGCAGCGATGAGGAGATCATGCGTGGCTGGGGAAGCGAAGCGACGCTCATCGACGGACAGGGCAGGCGACTGGTGCCTGGCCTCAACGACAGCCACACCCACCTCATCCGCGGTGGCCTGAACTACAACCTGGAGCTGCGCTGGGACGGGCTGCGTTCGCTGGCCGACGCAATGGCCATGCTCAAGGCACAGGTCGATCGCACCCCGGCGCCGCAGTGGGTGCGCGTGGTGGGTGGCTTCACCGCCGCGCAGTTCCACGAGAAGCGTCTGCCGACCCTGCAGGAGCTCAACCAGATCGCACCGGATACGCCGGTGTTCCTGCTGCACCTGTATGACCGCGCGCTGCTCGACGGGGCGGCGCTGCGTGCATGCGGCTACACCCGCGAAACGCCGGACCCGCCAGGTGGCCAGATCGTGCGCGATTCGCTGGGCAATCCCACCGGCCTGCTGCTGGCCAAGCCCAATGCGTTGATCCTGTACGCGACGCTGGCCAAGGGGCCACGCCTGCCGATTGAATACCAGGCCAACTCCACCCGTCACTTCATGCGCGAGTTGAACCGGCTGGGCATCACCTCGGTGATCGATGCCGGGGGAGGCTTCCAGAACTATCCCGAGGACTACCAGGTCATCGAGCAGCTGCACCGCGACGACCAGCTGACCGTGCGTATCGCCTACAACCTGTTCACGCAGAACAAGGGCAAGGAAGTGGATGACTTTCGTGGCTGGAGTGAGATCCTGCAGCCCCGCCAGGGCGATGATCTGCTGCGCCACAACGGTGCCGGCGAGATGCTGGTGTTCTCGGCAGCGGACTTCGAGCTGTTCAGCGAACCGCGCCCGGAGCTGCCGCCGGAGCTGGAGCCGGAGCTGCATGATGTGGTGAAGCTGCTGGTGCAGAAGCGCTGGCCGTTCCGCATCCACGCGACCTATGACGAAAGCATCGGCCGCATCCTCGATGTCTATGAGCAGGTCAACCGCGAAGTACCGTTCGATGGACTGCACTGGTTCATCGATCACGCCGAGACCATCACCCCGCGCAACATCGAGCGGATCCGGGCACTGGGCGGAGGCATTGCGGTACAGCACCGCATGGCCTACCAGGGCGAAGCGTTCGTCGAACGCTATGGCGTGCAGGCGGCACGGCACACGCCGCCGGTGAAGCGGATGCTGGCCGAAGGCGTGCCGGTCGGCGCCGGCACCGACGCCACCCGCGTGGCCAGCTACAACCCCTGGGTCGCGCTGTCGTGGCTGGTCACCGGGCGCACCGTCGGCGGCCTGGCGCTGTATGGCGAGGAGAACCTGCTGGAGCGCGAGCAGGCCTTGCGCCTGTGGACGCAGGGCAGCGCATGGTTCTCCGGCGATGAAGCGGTGAAGGGCACCTTGAGGGAAGGCCAGCTGGCCGACTTCATCCTGCTCTCGGCCGATTTCTTCCGCGTCGAAGATGCCCGCATCGCCGACATCACCAGCGTGCTTACCGTGGTCGGTGGCCGCATCGTGCATGCCGACGAAGACTATGCCGGACTGGCGCCGCAGCTGCCGCCGGCGATGCCGGACTGGTCGCCGGTCAACCGGTTCGGGGGGTATCACGTGGGCGGCGCGGCCACCGGCCTGGCGATGGCGCATCACCATCACCCTGGTGCGGCCTGCAGGACCCACGGTGTACACGACCATGCCGCGCGCCACGCAGCCCCCAGCAATGATCTGACCGCATTCTGGGGTGCGATGGGATGCTCGTGCTTCGCGTTCTGAGCCTCGCCCTGCTGGCCGTGCCGTCCCTTGCGCTCGCCTGCGAGGGGGGCTACTGCAGCGATGCCGCTGATGGCACGTTGCAGTGGGATGCCTCGATGCGTCTGCGCGGCATGTACTACGACCCGACCCGCTTCGGTATCGGCGGCGGCGAGGATGGCTACGGCCTGCTTCGCGCATTGGCGTCGGCCACCTACAGCGAACGCGACTGGAAGGCGATGCTGCAGCTGGGCGTGCACGGCGAGCGTGGGAGGGCCGGTGGACCTGGCAGGACCGATCGGGGTGCGCTGGACGTGCAGCAGGCGTACTGGCGCTGGCAGCGCGGCGGCCTGCATGTGCAGCTCGGGCGGCAGGAGGCGGGCCATGGCAGCTCGCGCCTGCTGTCGGTACGCGACGGACCGAACATTCGCCTTGCCTTCGATGGTGCCAGGGTCGGATGGCAGGGCGGCCTGGGCGTGCTGGAACTGATGGCACTGCGTCCGGTGGAGAACCGGCCGGGTGCGTTCGATGACCGTGGCGAACGCGGTGCGCATCTGTGGGGTGCCTATGCAACCACGGCGCCAGGCCATGGTCCGGGCCAGTGGGACCTCTATCTGCTGGACTATCGCCGGGAGGACGCCCGCTTCGCCGCAGGCGCCGGCATCGAGCGCCGGCAGACCCTCGGGGCGCGCTGGTTCGGCCAGGCCGCATCGTTGGACTGGAACAGCGAGCTGGTCGTGCAGGGCGGTGAGCTGCGGACCACCCACCAGCAGCTTGATATCCGCGCCTGGACGCTGGCCACCGATACCGGTTGGCGTTGGCCGCAACTGCCCTTGCAGCCACGGCTGGGACTGAAGGCCGACATCGCCAGTGGTGATGGCCGCCCGAACGACGCTCGGCTGGGCACCTTCAATGCCCTGTTCCCGAAATCGGCCTACTTCAGCGAAGCCAGCCTGCTGGCGCCGGCGAACCTGATGGACGTGCAGCCGACCCTCACCCTGCGGCTGCACGAATCCGTCACCACTGAACTGGGCATGCAGATGGCCTGGAAGCACCGCCGCGCCGATGCGGTCTACACGACGCCCGCACCGCTGGTGGCGCTGCCCGGCAGCGCCGGTGGCGCGCGCAGGATCGGCCGCCAGTACAAATCCGAAACCCGCTGGCAGGCCAGCGCACACTGGCAGTGGCAGCTGCAGCTGGCCTGGCTCGACGCCGGTCCTGCGCTGACGCAGGCCGGTGGACAGGACACGTTGTTCGCCTCGATCGTTGGAGCATGGCAATGGTGAATGCACGTACATCGCAACCTCCCGCACCGGCCGCAGGTGCCTGGTCCCCGCTGAAGATCCGCATGTTCCGTTCGATCTGGCTGGCGATCCTGGCCAGCAACATCGGTACGTGGGTCAATGACGTGGCCGCGGCCTGGGTGATGGCCGAACGCACCGGATCACCGCTGATGGTGGCCCTGGTGCAGTCAGCCACGACCGTTCCGATCGTGCTGCTGGCACTGGCCGCAGGAACCCTGGCCGACATCGTCGATCGCCGCACGTACCTGCTGGCCACCCAGGGATGGATGCTGGCAGTGGCGGCCTTGATGGCGGTGCTGACCTCGCTCGGCATGCTGACGCCGCAGCTGCTCGTGCTGCTCACATTCTGCATGGGCTGTGGCGCGGCGATGGCGATGCCGGCGCAGGCGGCGATCGTCTCCGAGCTGGTGCCGCAGCCGATGCTGCCGTCGGCAGTGGCGCTGAATTCGATCGGCATCAACATCGCCCGTTCGATCGGGCCCGCTGTCGGTGGCCTGATCGTCGCCCAGCTGGGAGCCGTGTGGGCCTTCGGCTTCAATGCCATCACCTTCGCTGCGATGCTGTTCGTGGTCTGGGGCTGGAAGCGTGATCCGAAGGCATCGAGCCTGCCGCCGGAAGGCTTCGGTGCCGGACTGAGGGCCGGACTGCGCTATGCGAGCCGCGCGGGGCGTCTGCAGGCGGTGCTGATCAAATCGGTCGGCTTCTTCTTCTTCGCTGCGGCGATGAACGCATTGCTGCCGGTGGTGGTGCGAGGGCAGATGCATGGCGGTGCAGGGCAGTACGGCATGCTGCTGGGATGCATCGGCATCGGCGCGGTTGCCGGGGCGCTGCTGCTGCCGAGGCTGCGCGCACAGCTGGACCGCGATCTGCTGGTGCTGCTGGCGACGCTGGCGCTGGCGCTGAGCCTGGTTGGACTGGCGCTGACCCGCAGCTGGTACCTGCTGCCGGTGGTGATGCTGGTGAACGGCTTTGCCTGGATCACGGTGCTGTCCTCGTTGCAGATCGCCGCACAGACGGCGGTTCCGGCGTGGGTGAGGGCGCGGGCGCTGGCGCTGTACATCATGGTGTTCTCGGCGGGGATGGCTGCCGGTGGCCTGAGCTGGGGCGCGCTGGCGCAGCGGACATCGCCGGAACTGGCGCTGCTGGTGGCGGCAGCAGGCGCGGTGATCGGTGGGCTGCTGGTGTGGAGGGTGCGTATCGCTGGCACCGAAGATCTCAACCTGCGCCCTGCGGGTCATTGGCCGGCGCCGGAACTGTCGGTGCCGGTCTCCAACGATCGCGGGCCGGTGCTGGTGACGATCGAATACCGGATAGATGCCGCCGACCGCGCATCGTTCCAGGCGCAGATGCGCGCGCTGGGCACGATCCGGCGCCGCGACGGTGCGGTGGTATGGGGCGTGGTTGAAGATGTGGCCAGTCCGGGCATCCATCTGGAGTATTTCGTGACCCCGTCATGGCTGGAGCACCTGCGCCAGCACGAGCGCATCACGGCCGACGACAAGGCGATCCAGGAAGTGCTGCGTGCCCTGCACCGTGGTGAACGTGCGCCGGTGGTACGTCACTTTGTGGGTGGCCACGACCCGCTGCCTGCCGCCGTGCCTCATCACCACAGCGATATCTGACAGGTGGCGCCGGGCCATGCCCGGCGGATGCTGCATACGGCCGCCGGGCATGGCCCGGTGCTGCCCTGCAGGAGCGGCGGCGCAGTGGGGCGCCGCCGCGGGACATCATTTGCGGGCGAACGCCAGCAGGTCGGCGTTGAAGCGATCGGCATGGGTCACGGTCAGGCCGTGCGGCGCGCCGGGATAGACCGTCAGTTCGGCGTCCTTGATGATCTGCGAGGACAGCTTGGCCGACGCATCGAAGGGGACGATCTGGTCGTCGTCACCGTGCACCACCCATGCCGGCACGTCGATCTTCTGCAGATCTGCGGTGTAGTCGACTTCCGAGAATTCATGGATGCAGTCGTACTGGCCCTTCACGCCGCCCAGCATGCCCTGCAGCCAGAACGAATCGCGCATGCCCTGGGTGACCGTGTTGCCGTCGCGGTTGGCGCCGAAGAACGGCGTGGCCAGGTCCTGGAAGAACTGCGAACGATCACCGCCGGTGCCCTTGCGGATGCCGTCGAAGACCTCCAGGGGCGTGCCGGCCGGGTTGCCCGCGGTCTTCAGCATCAGGGGCGGTACGGCACCGACCAGCACCACCTTCGCCACGCGCGCGCTGCCATGGCGGCCGATGTAGTGGGCCACCTCGCCACCGCCGGTGGAGTGGCCGACCAGGATGGCGTCCTTCAGGTCCAATGCGTCGATCACCGCGGCCAGGTCGTCGGCGTAGGTGTCCATGTTGTTGCCGTCCCAGGTCTGGCTGGAACGGCCGTGGCTGCGCCGGTCGTGCGCGATCACACGGAAGCCGTTCTGGCCCATGAACAGCATCTGCGGGTCCCAGGCATCGGAGGAGAGTGGCCAGCCGTGCGCGAACACGACCGGTTGCCCGGTGCCCCAGTCCTTGTAGAAGATGCGGGCGCCGTCGTTGACGGTGATGTAGTTGCTCATTGCAATTTCCTTGGCGGAAGGGAAGGACGGCGGCGGCGACAATGGCCGTCGCCTGTGGCAGTACAGCGCAGAGGTGATGCAGTGGCTTGCACGGCTGTGCTGGATGAGCACGGATGTGACGCGGATCGCTCTGGCGCGCGGCGCTCGTCGTACCGACCATGAGTGCTGGTCGTGGGAGGGGATGAAGATGAGAACTCTGCCGGGATGGGGGGTGCTGGCAATGCTGCTGGCGACATCCGCAGCGGCGCAGACCCAGGTCTACAAGTGCACGGACGGCGGGCGTGCGCTGTACCAGCAGACGCCTTGCCAGGGGCAGGCGGAGTGGCGCTGGGAAATCCCCGCCGAGCAGTCGCTGCCGCGCGGCAGTGCGCCGCTCAACGCCGAGGCGACCCGCACGGGTACCCGTGGGCGCAGGCCGGTGCGGCGATCGGGCGGTGCGCAGGGGGCGTCGATTCCGATCAGTGCGGACGCTGCGGCCTGCGCACGGGCGCGCAGGATGCGCACGGCGGCGCTGGCCAGAACGCGCCGGGCGGATTTCGTCCTGCGCCGGCAGTGGGACGATGCCGTGTTCGAGGCCTGCCGCTGAAACGGGTCGCAATCAGGCCAAAAACGACAACGGCGCCATGCGGCGCCGTTGTCGGGTTCTGTCGCGGGATTCAGCGAACGTCGCTGGCCGCCGCCGGCGTGGCTGTGCTGTCCGGCTTCGGCAGGCTCAATTCGGGGTTGCCCTGTTCGGCCTGCAGGATCTGGATGCGGCGCTGCAGGGCGTCCAGCTGGCTGTTGGTGCTCTGCACATCGGTGCTCAGGCTGACGGCCTGCTGCTGGGCCTGCTGCAGTGACGCGCTGACCTGGGCCGACTGCGCCTGCTGCTGCTCCATTTCCTGCTGCAGGGTACGCAGGCGCTCTTCGTTGTACGCCACCAGGCGCTCGGTATAGCGCTTGCCGGCTTCCAGGCGGGTGGTATCGATGTAGACCTGCGCGAGCTGTTCGGTCTGCTGCACGAACGTGCGATAGACGCGCTCGGCGTTGTCGACGGCATCGGTCTTGATGACGCGCCAGAAGTTCTTTTCCTGGAACAGGGCGACGTAGTAGGTCAGGGTACTGGCATTGAAAAGCAGGCTGGCGCCGTAGTTGCCGTTGTACGTGGTACGCAGTTCGGTCAGCTGGCGTGCGTCCATCAACTGCTTGAGCTCGTCTACCGTGTTGCGTACCACGGGTGCGCTGCTGCGTACCGGTTCGGCTGCGGCTTCGCGGCTGCTGCGTGCCGCCAGTGCGGACGGTGCCGCCAGCAGCATGGCCACGGCCAGCAGTGCCGCGCCGCGCGCGCGGCGGGCGAAGACGGTGCCCCCTGAAGTTTCTCGCATGTCTGGACCATCCACGGATGAGTGTGGGTTGAGATGGAAGTGTTCCCCGCCCGGGAGTCTAGCATGCGCGGCGGCGGCGCCAAGGGCGCCGGCACGGCTCAGAACACAAGCTGTGCGCCATTGCACTGGATGGACTGGACGTTGACATCGGTGCGGCCCAGTTCCAGCCCCAGCAGGCTGGCCAGGGTGGTGCTCAGCAGGGAGCCGACGGTGTTCAGCACCGGCTTGAGCGCGGCCAGCACCGGGTTCAGTACCGTGCACAGCACACCGCTGCAGGTCACGTTGTTGCCGGGTGTGGTGACACCGCCGCCGGCCGCCGCGTCGAGGAAGCCGTCCGGGGCGGTCTGGATGTACGAGGCCAGGTTGGTGCGGACGCAGCCGTTGTAGTCGATCAAGTTGCCCAGCAGGCTGTCGCAGCGGTTGATGAGCAGTCCGCCGACCAGTGAGCCGAGCAGCCCGTCGAGCAGACCCAGGCCCTGTCCCGTCACGGTGGCGCGGTAGCCTGTCCAGACCGAGCCGTCTTCCCAGCAGGTGCCCAGTCCGATCAGGCAGGGTTTGGGCACGCCCTTCTTGACCGTCCAGTTGCCCAGTGGTGCCAGGTTGCGCGACGGGTCGCCGTCGCGCAGCAGGGGAATGAGCTGGTCGACGTTGTAGCGGCCGCCCGAGGGGAACGCTGCCTGCAGGTAGCGGTCGGCCAGTGCCTTGGCCGTGTCGTTGGCATTCATGCCCTGCGCCGGCGAGCTCAGCATGCCCGACAGCACGCGCAGCAGCTCGTTGACCAGGTGCGAGACGGCGTCCCCGACGGCCAGGGGATTGATCCGGGTGGTGCCGGTCTGGCCGGCGGCCAGGGTCAGGCTCTGCGTGCCGGTCAGCGCCGGCAGGGTGATCTTGTCGTTGATCAGCGGCCGTCCCAGCAGTGTCAGCAGTTGTTCGTTCTGCAAGGTGGCGTCGCAGACATTGCTCTTGGAGAAACGGTCGGCGGCATTGACCTTGCCGACGCACGCGCGCAGCACCGAGGAGTCCACCTGGATGGTGGCCGTGGGCGGTGCTGCGCTGCATTGGATGCTGGTCAGTGTTCCCATCGCATTGGCCACATCCACATGCAATGGCAGGTGCAGGCGGGTGCCCAGCAGGTTGAGCAGTGGCCCCACCCCGAACAGGCGGTCGCTGTCGACGTCGACCATCAGCCGGACCTGTGCGTTGTAGGCGCGAGAGCCGACACCGCCGATGGCGATCGACGGCGGTTCGACAACACCTGCCTTGATATCCATGCCGAGCAGGTTGAGGTTCGGCACCGCCACGCCATTGCCATCATTGGCGATGGAGATGGCTGCATTGACCAGGTCAAGCACGTTGATCTGCGACTGCAGCGCACTGCCCACCGTGCCGTCGGGAGAGATCACCTCGGCGAACAGTCCGCCGCCGCCGTTCTGGCTGCCCAGCGCGATATTGACCTGATTGATGTCAAGGCGGGTGGCCACCAGGTCTGACAGCGCGCGCAGCTGCACGCCCGCGGTGGTGCTGCGGCCGACCACCGTGGCGGTGGCGTCCACCAGCCGTGCCAGTGAAACCTGGTTCACCGACAGCAGGCGATTGAAGTCGGCCACGCTGAGATTGGCGGTGACCGGAATGCCGAGCGCGTTGAGCAGGCCTGACGGCGTGATGTTGGCCTGCGCCAGTCCGTCATACGACAGCACCGTGGCGTTGGTGACGTCCAGCCCCACCAGGCGCAGGGTGCCCATCAAGGGCGAGTTGCCGTTCGTGCGCAGCAGCTGCGAACCCACCGCGAACACCGCCGTCGGTTCCGAGCGCCGCGCCACGGCCTGCACGGTGATGGTCGGCAGGCTCTCGCTCTGGCCGAAGAACGGCAGCACGCTGCGGGTCGCGACCACCCGGACCGCGTTGCGTGGATTGCTGGCGTCGACCGTCTCGCTGAAGCGGTTGCCTCCACGTGCGGCGCTCCAGTTGCCGCAGCGGACCTGCACCGTGCCCGGGAACTGGTTCTGCGTGAGTGCGCTCTGCCGCGCGGCGCTGTTGTCGCCATTGTTCGATGTACACAGCTCAAGTCGCTGCGCACCTGCCAGCGCCGCCAGGTCTACGACCTTCTGCGCATCGCGCTTGGCCCAGAACAGGAAACCGACCTCGATCAGACCCAGCATGGCCACCAGTGCCAGCATCACCAGCATCATGGTGACGGACATGCCGCCGCGCGGGCGGTGGAAACGGGGCTGGTGGGAGCGGTTCATGGCATGCCTCAGCGTCCGGAGTTGGAGGTGCTCTTGGAACTGCCGACATCCGTGTCGAAGAAGGCGGGGATGTCCTGCTCGAAACTCTTCAGGTAGCGCGCGTAGCTGGCGGTGGCCTGGTCACCGAGGATCGGCAGCCGCGCGCCCGCCTGTTGCCCGGACGCCTGCAGCTGGAACAGCTGGCGCGTGGCATCACCGACCTCGTTGCGCCGTGGCGCAGCCGGTGCAGCGGCCGCCGGGGCAGGAGGCGCGGGTGGCATCGCCGGGGGCGGCGCAGGCGCCGCGAGGTCGACGGTTGCCAGTGCTTCGGCCTGCTGCGGGGCGACGGCCGGGCCGGCGGCCGGGCTGCCTCCCAGCATCTGGCCGGTCAGCGGCGCCTGTGGCGACTGTGCGTGAGCTCCCGCGGCAAGCAGGCAGCAGGTGACCGCAGGCAGCAGGCATCGGATCAGGGTCATCGCGGTCATGGCGTGTTCTCGGTCGGGTGGTCGGACGTGCCGAAGCGTTCCAGCATCGACGGCGGCAGACGGGAGGGATCGCGATCCCGGGCGTCACGGCGTGTTTCGGCCGCCAGCCGGCTGCTGGCCGGGGCAGTGGCGTTGGTCGGCGCGGTGGCGATCCGTGCCGCGCTGCTGGCCGCCGCCTGCGCCTGGCGCTGCTGCAGCCGGCTGCGGATCTGCTGGGCCTGCTGCTGGATGCTGCGCCGGGTGTCTTCGTTGAGGTTGGCCTGCGCGGCCAGGCGTTCGGCCGTGGCGTTGTCGCCGCGCAGGACCGCCCACAGCGCCAGGTTGGCGGTCGCCTTGGCGTTGCCCGGAGACAGCTCCAGCGCTTTGGCCAGCGGCTCGCGGGCCTGGTCGAAGCGGCCGGCACGCAGACGCGCATACCCCAGGTCACCCAGATAATCGGTATTCAACGGCTGCAGCTGGGTGGCACGGGCCAGCGACAGTTCACTGCCGGCCTCGTCATCGCGATGCGCGGCGATCAGACCCAGGCCATGTGCGGCAGCGGCGGCCTGCGGCCCGCTGGTGAGTTCGCGGTACAGCGCCGCCGCGGCGTCGGTCTGGCCGGTCTCGCGCAGTGCATTGGCCTGCAGCAGGCGCAGCGCCGGAGGATCGCCGTAGCGCTGGCGGAATGCATCCACGTGCGCCAGCGAGGCGTACCAGGCGCCTTGCAGCTGCATGCGTTCGATCAGCTCAAGGTAGGCGTTGCGGCTGTCCTGCGGCGCGGGCCCTGGCTCGGCCAGGGTGGGCGCGCGCAGGTACTTCGGGGTGGACGAGGCGCATCCTGCGACTGCAGTGGCAAGAGCAAACAACAGACAGGCGTGGCGCAGAGCAGGCATGACGGTCATCCCATGTTCGACAGGGTTTTGGCCAGCGCGACCAGCGCGGGCCCGGCCAGCACCAGCATCAGTGCAGGCAGCAGGGTCAGCATCATCACCACGGTCATCTTCACCGAGAGCTTGCCGACCTTCTCTTTCAGCGCATTGCGGCGCTGTTCGCGCAACCGGATGCTGAACTGGCGCAGCGGCTCCTGCACCGCGCCGCCGTGGGCGTGCACCTGCAGGATCAACTGCACCAGGCTGGACAGGTCGTCATCGCCGTAGACATCGCTGAGTCGGCGCAGCGACTGGGCGCGAGTGCGTCCATGGGTGTAGGCGATGTTCGCCTCCTGTATCTCGCCACCGAGGACCGGCAGTGCGTCGCGCAGCTTGTCACCCAGGGTCTGCAGGCTCTGATCCATGCTGAAGCCAACCCCCTGCAGCAGGCGCAGCAGGTCGATCAACAGCGGCAACTCGTTGTTGACGGCACGCCGCCGCCGTTTGACCCACGCGGCCAGCACGAACTTGGGCAGCAGCAGGCCGGCGGCGAGGGCGCCGACGATCACCATGATGCGCGCCAGGCCGGTGGCATCGCTCACGGCCAGGGTCAGCGCGAGCACCAGTACCGCCAGCAGCAGGCGCAGGCCCAGATAGATCGCCGTGCCGCGGCGGGTGTTCCAGCCGGCCAGATCGAGCAGCAGGCGATCCTCGCCTGCCAGCAGTGCGGCTTCCAGGCGCCCGCCGCTGAGCGTCCGGCCGAGCCGCTCCAGCCAGCCCAGTGAATCCCTGCGGGCTGCGTCATCGGCGACCGGGTCACGTGGCTGCAATGCGGTCTTCAGCGTTGCCGCACTGCGGTCCTCGCGATGGCTGCGGACCCAGCCGCCCACACCGAGCAGGGCGACGCCGGCGGCCAGGACCAGCAGGGCGAGTGCGAACCAGGCAGTTGCGCTCATCGGGAACCTCCGCTGCGGATGCTCATAGCGACTTGGCCAGGCGATACAGCAGGAAACCACCGAGCAGTTCCAGGCCCAGGGCGATCAGCAGGATCTTGTGACCGAGCGGATCGTGCAGGACGGGCTGGAAGAACTCGGGGCTGGAGATCGCCATCAGTACCGCGCTGGCGGGCGGAAGCAGTCCCAGCACCCAGGCCGACATGCGGGTCTCGGACGTGGTGGCTGACAGCTCCTGCTGGGCCTGCTCCAGATCGCGCATGAAATCGCCCATGCGCTGCAGGATCTGATCGGCGCGGCCGCCGATGCGGACGCTGACGCCCATCACCACGGCCAGCACCTTCAGCACATCCATCCGATAGGGCTGCGCGGCGAGGTTCAGTGCGCGGTCCAGGTCCATGCCGCCCCGCGCGTACCGCACCGTGGTGTCCAGCAGCTCACGCAGCGGCGGCGTCGCCTGCTGCGACGCGACCTGGAAGGCCGACTGCAGGCTGTTGCCGAGCGCGGTCAGGCGGACCAGGTTGTCGAGGAAGTCCGGCAGCTGATGCAGCAGCTTGGCCTGCAGCTTGGCGGTGCGGCGCATGATCCACAACCAGCAGCCCAGCAGGTACAGCAGCAGCGTCAACGGCAGCATCCATGCCGTTCCCAGGCGCAGCATCGCGAACAGCGAGAGGGCCAGGCCGGGCACGAGCAGCATCAGCGGCACCTTCCAGCCGGTAGCAAGGCCCGCGCGTTGCAGCAGGCCATTCCAAGGCAGCGCGCGGCGGTCAGCTGCTGCCGGCGGTGGCCGCGACGCATCGTTGGCCGCAGCCGCGTTGCCGCCCGGGCCCGCGCTGCCACGCGCCAGCTGCTGTTCGGCATGCTGCAGGGAGGCCTGCCGCTGTTCGCGGCTGTTGGCGGTGCCCCACAGCCATACCGCCAGCGCCAGCAGCACCGACACGATGCTCAATACGCCCAGCAGCAGGCCGGTCCCCATGTTCAGTAGTCTCCGTAGAGGGATTCGCGCAACAGTTGGCGGAACGGCTCGAGCTTGTGCGAGTGCGGCTGGAAGCCGAGGCCGATCCAGCGATCGGTCTCCTTGCCGCTGCCGTCGATCTGCACTTCGTGGCGGAACATCTCCTGGGTGGTGATCAGGTTGTCGCTGACGCCGGTGATTTCGGTGATCGATACCAGCACGCGCCGGCCACTGCCGAGGCGCGAGATCTGCACGATGAAATCGATCGCGCTGGCGATCTGCCGGCGCAGGCTGTCTTCGCTGCCCTGGAACCCGGCGAAGCCGGCCAGCATCTCGATGCGATAGAGACAGTCGCGCGGCGAGTTGGCATGGATGGTGGCCATCGAGCCGTCGTGGCCGGTGTTCATCGCCTGCAGCATCTCCAGCACTTCCGCGCCGCGCACCTCGCCAACCACGATGCGGTCGGGGCGCATGCGCAGGCTGTTGCGCACCAGGTCACGGATGCTGACGGCGCCTTGTCCCTCCGCGCCACCGATGCGGCTCTCCAGGCGCACCACGTGCGGATGGTTGAGCGAGAGCTCGGCGGTGTCCTCGACCGTGATCACGCGCTCGGTGGGAGGCACGTAGCTGGCCAGGGCGTTCAGCAGCGATGTCTTGCCCGAGCTGGTGCCACCGGATACGAGGATGTTGCAGCGACCCAGAACCATCGCCTTCAGCAGTGCCTGCATCGGCGCATCGAAGGTGCCCTTGGCCAGCAGTTCATCGGGCGTGAACGGGTCCTTGCGGAACTTGCGGATGGAGACCATCGGGCCGTCCACCGCCAGCGGCGAGATGATCGCATTGAGGCGACCGCCGTTGGGCAGGCGCGCGTCCACCATCGGGTTGGAGTCATCCAGGCGCCGGCCAAGCGGCGCGAGGATGCGGCGCAGGATGCGCAGCAGATGGGTGTCGTCGGTGAAGCGCTGGGTTGCGCGCTTGAGCTGCCCGCCCTGCGAGACATGCACATCCTTGAAGCCATTGATCAGGATGTCTTCGATGGTGGGATCATGCAGCAGGTCGTCCAGCGGGCCGAAGCCGGTCAGCTCCTTGACCAGGCCCTCGGCCACCACCTGCATCTCCTCTTCGTTGATCGGGATGCGCCATTCCTGGATGAAACCCACGGTCTGCACCTGCACCCAGCGCGCGATCGTGTCCGGTGCCCAGGAATCGATATCGATGCGCTCGTCCTCGATGCTGTTGAGCAGGTGCTCATGCGCCGCGGACAGTACCTTCTGGTACTGCTCGGTCTGCGCGAACGGCAGGGTGCCGGGCCCGTTGTCAGGCACGGTGTGGCGGGCGACGGCGTGCGGAAACGGGGTTACTTTGTCTTCCATTGCGATCCACCCAGGGCAAGGGCAAGTCTTTCCCGCAGGCCGTGCGTCTGGACCGGGCATGCAGCCGGATCCAGGCGTTGGACGAGCGGGGCGAGGGCACGCAGGTACGGATCACGCGGCGCGTCCTGCAGCAGCAGGTGGCCGTGGCTGGCGGAGGCACGTACGCGTGGTCGTTCGGGGAGCGTGGTCAGCAGTGGAAGCTCGAACCGGCGGGCGATCTGCTCCGGGCTCATGCCGCTGCTGTCGTCATGGCGGTTGATCACCAGTTGCAGGCGCTTCTCCCGTTCGCGCTGGCCGGAAAGATGCTTGAGGGCATGGTCAAGCGAGACCAGGGTGGCGATCGAGGCGTCCGCTACCAGCCAGATCTCGTCGGCCTGGTCCAGCAGCAGCGGGGGCAGTTGACGCAGCGGGCAGCCGCCGGCGTCGCACAGCACGCTGGCAAACACGCCGCGCAGCCGCTGCAGCAGGGCGCCCGGATCGGACGGTGGCAGCGCATCGCTGCCGCTGGCGCGGTCGAGCAGGACCAGTCCGCTGTCATGGCGCGCCATCGCAGTGCGCGCCAGGGTGGCGTCGATGCGGCTGGCATTGCGCAGTGCGTCTTCGTAGTGGAAGCGGCTGTCCAGATTGAGGTAGAGCGCCAGGTCGCCCGCCGGCTGCGCCAGTTCCAGCAGCAGGCCGTCCTGGGTGCTGGCCTCGCCCTGCGCCAGTGCATGGGTCTGTTGTGCAAGTACGGCCAGATGCGCGGCCAATGTGCTGGTGCCGACCCCGGCACGTACGCCCAGCAGCAGGATCAAGCGCGCCTTGTGCGGCTGTTGTGCGGCGACGGCGGGCCGCGGCGAGAGCGCGCGGCGCAGTGCGGCCTCGATGCCGGTGTTGTCGCTGTCCAGGTCGAGCACATCGCGCAGGCCGGCGCGCAGCGCCATCACCACGCCTTCGACCTGCCCGGCACTGGTGGCGCCAACGGCGACCAGTGCAAGGTCCGGCTGGGTCTGCTGCAGCTGCTGCGCCAGCACGGTCGAGGCGGCGGCATGCTCGGGACGGAAGTCGAGCAGTACCAGGTTCTGCGGGCCGCGTTGCAGGTCCTGCGCGGATGTCGGCTCACCGCTGTCCTGCCAGTGCAGGGTGGTGGCAGGCGGCAGCTTGGCCGCCAGCCGCGGCAGCAGTTCGCGATCCATCCCGTACAGGACCAGGTTCATCGGCGGTCCTTGCGGATGCAGCGGCTGGGCAGTGGCGTAGGGCATGGGCGTGATATCGCAGGCATCATGGATTCAACGTGAAAAACCGGGCACCGGGTCCTGGCTGACCGGACCCAGCAGCCAGGAGCCCCACTCAGGCAGGTTGGGCCGGGCCTCGCGCTCGCCTGGCAGTGCCAGCTCGGCATTGCGGGCGAGGGGCTGCACCAGCCGTGGCGTGACGATGATCACCAGTTCCTTGTCCTGGCGCTTGTAGTCGAAATCGCGGAAGAACGAGCCGATGATCGGCAGGTCGCCCAGCAGCGGGATCTTGTTCACCGTGGAGGCCACCGTCGAACTGACGAGACCGCCGATCACGAAGCTCTCGCCATCGCCCAGTTCCACCGTGGTATCGGCGCGGCGGGTGCTGATCGACGGAATCTGCACGCCATTGAGGGAAATGGCATTGGTGTAGTCGAGGTCGCTGGCTTCCGGAGCCACCTTCAGGGCGATGCGATTGGGCGCGAGCACGGTCGGGGTGACGGTCAGGCCGATGCCGAACGGCTTGTAGGTGATGGTGGTGGTCCCAAGGCCCTGGGGTTCGAGGATCGGCAGTTCGCCACCGGCGAGGAAGCTGGCGCTCTGGCCGGACAGCGCGACCAGGGTCGGCTCGGCCAGCACCCGGGCCATGCCGTTGGACTGCAGCAGATCGATGTCCGCGTTCCACAGGCCCTTCGTCGAGCCGAACACCAGGCGGAAGGCCGACGAGATGGGCGATTCCGATTCGTTGCTGGAATTGCCCTCCTGCATGCCGGGCAGCACGCCGGTGTTGCCCGGCAGGATGCCGCCCGGACGAGCGAAGCCATAGGCAAAACCGCCGTTGCGGTTCTGGAAGCTGATGCCGACCTGTTTCAGTGCGGTCTTGTTGAACTCGACCACCTTCACCTCGACCTGGACCACGCCGCCGCTGGCGATGGTGGAGGCATCGGCCAGCTGGCCATCCTTCCCCAACGCCATCGCGGCAGCCTTCTGTTCCTGCATGTGCGAGAGGGCGCTGTCGGTGCTTCCCTGCAGCAGGCCCTGCTGGTCCTGCTGGGTGAACACCAGACCGCTGGAGCCCGAATCGGCCGCCCCCTGCACCGCGCTCTGCACGCGGACCTGCACGCGCTGTGGCTCCGGCTGTTTACGGTGCCACAGCAGCAGGGTGGTGGTGCCGGGGGCCTTGCCGACCAGCAGCGCCTGGCGCTGGCCACGCAGCATCACGATATCGGCCACGCCCGGATCGGCGATGGCCACCCGTTCCAGGTCGGCGGGCAGCGTCCAGGGCCGCTGTTCGCGGGCCTGCAGCACCAGGTCGTCGGCAGCCACGCTGGTCGCAGGCGCCAGCAGCACCAGCAGCAGAGCGAGCCAGCGCTGGCGGGAGGAGGGGCGTGGACTCTGGCGACGTTCGGTCATGGAAGCTCTCGGTGCAGGTCAAAGGGAGCCGCGAGGCGCAGAACCATCGCCGCGGATGATCTCGATTCCGGATGCGCGCGGCGCGCTGCGGCGGGCGGCGGGGGGCTGTGCCGGGGCGTCGTTCACGGTGCGTGCGCGTGCGTTGCTGCGACCGGCCAGGGCATCGCCATCGATGCCGGCGAAGGCGTGGTTCTCGGGGCGCTGCAGGGCCAGCTGCTGTTCCGCGTCCAGGCCACGCAGCGGGTCGATCACACCCCGCGCCTGCGGGAACAGGGCCAGGTCGGGCTGGCCGGCGTCGGCGGGATTGCGCAGTGCGAGATAGAGCTTGCCCTGCTGCGCGCCCAGCAGCAGCCGGTTGGCGTCGGCCACCGGCACCGCCAGCACGGCGCTGCGGGCCGGCTGGGCCGCGTCACCGCTACTGCCGCCACCGCTGCTGGCGTTGCTGGTGATATCTGCCGCGCGCGGGTCTGTACGGTTGCTGGTATCGGCGCTGGCATTGGCGCTGCCCGCGTTCGGGGCGATGTCCTGCTGGCCATAGCTGAGCACGCGCAGGCGCGACAGCAGAAGGCGGGTCTGTGCGGCGTCGGGCGCCGCGTTGTAGCTGGCAGGTTCGCTGCGCAGGTTGAGGAACACATCGACGAAATCGCCCGGCAGGATGCGGTTGCCGGCACCGACCAGTTCGTCGACCGGCACTGCCAGGGCACGCTCGCCGGGTCGCAGCTGCAGTGAGAAGCCCTGGGCCAGCACCGCGTCGCTGATGGTGCTGCCTTCGGCGATGTCCTGCACCGGTACCTTGCCGACCACGGCGGCCAGGTCGGCGGCGGCCCCCGGCACGGCTGCGCTTCGACGGGCCAGGCGCACGCCATTGGCAGTGATCGGTTCACCGGCCGGCAGCCGGGCAATGGCCTCGACCACCGTAATGGCCTGTGCGTCGGCGTGAACGACCGGAGCCGCGCTTTCCGTCGTAGGGGCGGGTCTGCGGCCGATCACGAATGCGATCAGCGCCAGCAGCACCGCGAGTGCGATCAGAGCGATGGCGGCGATGCGGGTCAACTTGAGCATGGAACCGTCTCCTGTACCGTCAGTTGCCGGAGCCGAGGTCGAGCTGGGCGACCGCGACGCTGCGGATGGGGGCCCGCATCACCCAGCCGTAAAGCGTGGCGGTGCCGGGGAAGAAAGGGTGGGCGGCATAGTCGTAGCGGACGGTGACCGTCATGCACTGCGCGGTTGCCATGCCCGCGCAGGGTGCCTGCGCCGAGACCTGGATCGGACCGGTGCCGCCGGCGCTGCAGTCAGGGTTCTGCCCGGAGAACTGCAGCAGCCATTGCATCGACTGGCGTGCTGCGACGCACGCGGCGGTGCGTCGTTCGTTGGCGGTTCCGAAGCGCAGCGATGCGCGTGCCCCTTCGGCAGCGGCCGTTGCAAGCGTCTGCTGGGCAGCCATGATCAGCACGCCGGAAAAAGTGAACAGCAGCAGCGGCACCAGGCCGAGAATCATCATCAGCGCGTACTCGACGGCGACCACGCCACGCTGGCGCCGCGGACCGAGGGTGTTCATGCGAGACCTCCGTAGGTCGTGGCCAGGAGCCAGCCGATCGCCGCCAATGCGAGGTAGGCCGCATAGGGAATGCCGCGGCGCCCTTGGCGGGCAGCCTCCATTCCACGCAATGCGGGGTGTGTCTGCCATTGCTCGCTGGCGCGCGACACCTGCAGCTGCACGCGCATCGGCAGGTGCGTGCCGAGCTGGCGCCCGAGCAGGATCGCCATCGCGTGGGCGCCGGCGGCAAGGCTGGCCACCACCCATACCGGCAGCAGGGCATGCCATCCCAGCAGCAGGCCAAGCACGGCGAAGAATTTCACGTCACCCGCGCCCATCCAGCGCACTGCGTAGAAGGGCAGCAGGGCGAGCAACCCGGCGATGGCACCGAGCAGGTGCGCTGGCCATGGCAGCCGTGGCTCAGCAAATTGCCCGGCGACCAGCAGAGGTATCGCGAGCGCGCACGCAGCCAGCAGCCAGGCATTGGGCACCCGGCGGGCATACAGATCGCTGATCGCGATCCGCAGGCACACACCGATGGCCAATAGTCCCAGCAGTGTCATCGCACTCCCCATCGTCCGTCACTGGACCGTCTGCAACCGCATCCCGGCCTGCGGCCACCGTGGTCGCGGATGACGCGACCAGCGGTGGTGTGTCCGCAGGTCGCTCAGGTGGTTGCTTCGGTGGCGATTGCCGAAAGACGGGCGAACAGCGTGGTGAAGAACGCCGTGATCTGGGTGCGGCCCACTGCAATCAGGATGCCGGCGATCACAGCGGCCAGCAGCCCGTATTCGAGTGCGGTCACGCCATCTTCTTCTTTCAGGAACTTGCGGATGGAAGCGTTCATGACGGTTGTCTCCCTCTACCTGTCAATGGCAACAAGACACCTGCATCGGCCGGTTGCCCGACTCCGTCGGGACCGTCCATGGACCTCTGCCATCCTGGCGGAGGTGGCAATGCGGGACTGTCCCGCATCGCTCAAGCAGGGTGATCTCCGCCAGGGAGTGCAGCGACCGCGCACGTGCGACCGCGCGGCACCAGGCCGGTGGTCGCAACGTCATCGAGCAGCGCGTGCATCGTCATGCTGTCCCCTGGGTGCAACCGCATCGGAGCGGTTCGATCACCGTGATACCGACTTTGCCTGAATGGCGGCCGGGTGCAACCGGAACCTATATGCAAATTCGGCAGGAATCTCTTATTCCTGATAATCGCTTGCTTATTCTGTGATGAAGCGCCGTTCCCAAGCAAAACGATTCATCCTCACATGAATAATGTGACATGGATTAACGCATGCGAAAATCATGCCACTGGCGCCCACATTTCCTTCACGCCAAGCGCGGGTTGCTGTATTCCCGCACGACCTGTTTACCTGCGCGGATTATCGGGCATACTCGTATTCAAGCTTTGGTACTTTCAAGGTGGACCCGGCCAGTGGCCGCATCCATCACGGCAACGGATGATGCTCTTGGAAACCGCGCGCACCTGTAGGGCAGTGGGGGTTGCGGCGGGCAGCTGACCAACGGGGGACGACACTGTCATGGTTGATGGTGGGGTGGTTGACAGCGACGACGGCGAGCTCCGGTCGATCGACCTGGCCACGCTTAGCGGCGTGCTTCGCGTATGCGATGTGGAACTGTTGCTGCTCGACGGCAATGGTCCGCGCGCGGCGTTCGCTTCGCGCGTGCATGAGGAAGCCCTGTTCTGCAGCATCAGCTGCGGATTCCATTGCCGTGGCCGCTTCATGCTGCCGCCGGACTGGGCGATGCTGGGGTATCTGCAGGCCACCGACGAGGCGGTGAGCTGGTGCCATGGTGTGCCGCTGGCGGCGGGGATGGCGTTGACCGTGCTTCCCGAAGGCATCAGTGAATTCACCCTCAGCCCAGGTACCCGCTTGACCCTGATGCTGGTGCCGGTAGCCCGCGTGCAGCGCAAGCTGACCGAACTGAGCCTGCGCAGCACACCGCCGGCGGGACAGGCGCTCTCGCTGTTCAATCTGTCCGGTGATGATGCCCCGCTGGCGCTGCATTACCAGCAGCTGCACAAGCAGCTGGGGCAGGGTGCCAGCCTGCAGCCGGAGGAAACCGAGCGGCTGCTGCACGAGCACATCCAGGCCCTGCTGGGTGCCGGTGCCGTCGATCGTCCGGGGTGCAGCCGCGCACGGCGTACGCATTACCTGATCGCCCAGCGCGCCGAGAATTTCATGCGGCTCAACCTGCGTCGCAATATATATATGAATGAAATCTGCGACGCCGCCGGTGTCAGCGAGCGTGGCCTGCGCTATGCATTCGAAGATCTGTTCGGTACGTCGCCCAACCGTTATCTGTCCATGCTGCGCCTCTGTGCAGCCTGCCGCAGCCTGTCGATGGCCGACTCCAGCAGGCGTTCGGTCAAGGCGATCGCGCTGAGCTGCGGCCTGTGGGATCTCTCGCGCTTCGCTGACAATTACCGGAAGGTGTTCGGTGAACTTCCGCGGGATACCCTGATGCGTGCACCCGCGCAGTTGGGCCAACCGGCCTGAGTCTCGCCCCACAGGGGCTTTCACGGCATTGCTGCCGGTTTTGCATATCCGGCTGCCGAATCCGGCCGTGGATTTGCCGGATTGCGCGATTGCCCTGCCGGATTGAAGTGCGCCACGCCTCCGCGAACCGTTGAAATGTCAGTCACCTGCCTAGCGGCAAGTCCACTGTCATTCAAGTTGTTCGCCTACGGGGGAAATGCTCATGAACCGCATCTACCGGCGTGTATGGAACCGCCAGCTCAATGCTCTGGTTGTGGCCTCGGAACTGGCCACCGGCGATAGCGGCGGCACCGCATCACGCGATCCGCGCACCTCCCTGCTGACGCCCAGCGCCCTTGCGCTTGCACTGCTGTGCGTGCTGGCCAGCGGGCCGGCATCAGCAACCGAATCCAACCAGTCGCTGCGCGATCTGCAGGCACTGGCGGCCAAGTACACCCAGACGTTGCCGGTGAAGGTCGACGCCGAAGTCGCCCTGGCCGCAGCCGCGCGACAGGCGCAGGCGACGCCTGCGATCAGTGCCGATACGCGTGTGGGCCTGCAGTTGAGCACGACCTCGCTGCCGCTGGTGCGCGATGTCCTGCCGGCCGTCGTGCAGGTGAAGCTGGGTGCGAACGCATCGCCGCAGCATGTGCCCACGCCAGCGCTGGCCGCTGATGTGCGGGCCCAGCTCGGCATCGGAGCAGGTACCCAGGTCGATACCTCACTGGCAGCGAACGTTTCCTCCGGCCCCGCTTCGCCGCTGGGGCTGACGGCCGATACGAAGGCAAAGGCCAGGGTCGGCATCGCAGGTGCCCCGGTGGCATCGATGGGTGCCGGCGCCAAGGCGGCAGCGGGCATCACGAGCTCCTCGCAGGGATTGTCCGGGCTGAAGGCCGGCATCGACGGCAACGCCGACTCGCATCTGGCCATCGCCGGACATCGAATCGAGGGCCAGGGCAGAGCCTCCGCAACCGCAGCGGTGAGCTTGCCCGCCAAGGAAGAACTGCCGGGCGAGACCGATGATCGCGCGATCACGGCGGCGTTCGATGCGGGCGTCGCCGGCAAGGTGCGCGTGCAGGGCCCGGGCGGCCAGGACGTGGTGGCCGATCGCAACCTGAAGCTCGCGGGCCGGACCGTCGCGAGCGCGCAGGCCAGCACGCTCGGCCTTGGAGGCCTGCACCACGGCGCCCTGGGCGATCTTGGCGGTGCGGTGGGTGGCGTAGTCCACGGCGTAGTTGGCACGGTGGGCAGCGCAGCAGGCGGAACGCTGCACGAAACCGTCGGCGCAGTAGGTAGCGCAGTGAGTGGCACGCTGCACAACACCGTGGGCGCAGTAGGCGGCACGCTGCACGGAGCTGCCGGTACGGTCGGCGGTGCGGTGGGCGGCGTAGTGCACGGCGTAGTTGGCACGGTGGGCAGCGCAGCAGGCGGAACGCTGCACGAAACCGTCGGCGC
>FOZF01000001.1:42883-411602 GCA_900113425.1 Stenotrophomonas maltophilia | reverse complement strand
GGGGCGTTGAACGGCACTGTGGGCGCGGTTGGCGGCGTTCTCGACGGAACTGTCGGCACGGTCGGCGGTGCTGTGGGTGGCGCTCTGAACGGCACTGTAGGTGCGGTCGGCGGCGTCCTGGATGGAACTGTCGGCACGGTCGGTGGTGCAGTCGGCGGTGCGCTCAACGGCACGGTTGGCACGGTCGGCAGTGCTGTCGGTGGCGCGTTGAACGGCACCGTAGGTGCAGTCGGCGGTGTCCTCGATGGAACCGTCGGCACCGTCGGCGGTGCAGTCGGCGGTGCGCTCAACGGCACCGTCAGCACGGTCGGCAGCGCCGTAGGCGGCGCGTTGAACGGCACTGTAGGTGCGGTCGGCGGCGTCCTCGATGGAACCGTCGGCACGGTCGGCGGTGCAGTCGGCGGTGCGCTCAACGGCACCGTCAGCACGGTCGGCAGCGCCGTAGGCGGCGCGTTGAACGGCACTGTAGGTGCGGTCGGCGGCGTCCTCGATGGAACCGTCGGCACGGTCGGCGGTGCAGTCGGCGGTGCGCTCAACGGCACCGTCGGCACGGTCGGCAGCGCCGTAGGCGGTGCGTTGAACGGCACGGTGGGCGCGGTCGGCGGTGCAGTCGGAGGCGTACTCAACGGCACGGTCGGCGCAGTTGGTGGTGCGGTGGGTGGCGTGCTCAACGGCACCGTCGGCACCATCGGAGGTGCCGTGGGCGGTGCGCTCAACAATACGGTCGGCTCGGTCGGCAGCGTTGTCGGCGGCCTGCTCGGGGACGGCAGCACCACGCCGGGCAGCGGGCTGGGCGGCGTACTCACCGGCACGCTCGGCAACGTCGGCGGTGCGGTGGGCAACCTGCTGGATGGCAACCTCAACGGTACCGTCAACAATCTCGGCGGCGCAGTCGGGGGACTGGTGGGGGGCACGCTGGGTGGCCTGGGCCTGACCCAGCCCTCGGCGATCCCGCCGGACAGCCCGAAAGCACCCGCTCCGGCTGATCCGAATGCGGGACTCATCATCGGTACCGGTGGCCTGGTCGGCAACGTCGGCCAGCTGATCGGCCCGACGACCAGCAGCCTGTTCGGTGGTGATGGCTATCTGCACAATGGCAATCTCAAGCTCAGCAACGCGAACGTGATGCAGGCCTACTCCACGGTCAACGTGCTCGGCCTGCCCGTCGTGAACCTGTCACCGGTCGGCAGCACCCTCAATGGACTGGGTGGCGCGGTGACCGGTGGCAGCTCGCACCTGACCCTGATCGGTGGCGTCACCTCCGACAGTTACATCTACAACATCAACAACGGCAACCCCGGTGGCCTGCTGGGCCTGCTGCTGCCGACGGATTCGCCGGCGTGGGCCGCCAAGTGCCTGGATATCGTGCTGGCCGACATCTCCTGCTGGGCGGTCAACGCCGCACAGGATTACCAGGTGCTGATGGGTGACGGCGCCTTTGCCAACGGCTCCAAGGAAGTGGTGATCGGCGCCAACGCCCGCCATGAGCTGCCGAAGGTGGATGCCAACGTGGCGTTCCCGGGCGCCGGTCCCAACGATCCGACCAATCCAACCGGCGTGCCGACCGCGGACTACGCCGCGCGCATGGGCCACTCGGTGATCGTCGGCGACAGCGCGGTGGGTACCGCCAACGGCCAGACCCTGCTGGGTGCGGAGGCGACCTCGAACCAGGCCAATTCGGTGGCGCTGGGCTACCGTTCCGCAGCACTGCGCGGCGCACAGGCCAGCTACAGCGCCTATGGCCTGACCGCCGCCCAGGTCTCTGCCGGTGAAGTTTCGGTGGGTACGGCCAACGGTGGCGAGCGCCAGATCACCAACCTGGCTGCGGGTAGCGCCAATACCGATGCGGTCAATGTCGCCCAGTTGAAGGGCGCGATCAGCCTGATCGATGATGTTTCGGCCGGCGCGGTGATGTACGACGTCGATGGCGCAGGCAATCCAGACTATCGCCGCGTCACGCTCGGCAACGGCACGGGTACCACCACCATCGGCAACCTCGCCGCGGGTGCGGTGACCGCCGGCAGCCTGGAGGCCGTCAACGGCGGCCAGCTGGCCACCACCAACGCCGCCATCGCCGGCTTCTTCGGTGGCATCACCGCTTTCGATCCGGTCAGTGGCGCCTTCACCGCGCCGCTGTTCGAGATCAGCACGATCTCCACCGACGGCGCCATCGCCCAGGGTCTGTACAACAATGCGACCGATGCCTTCGACGCCGTCGACGGCTCGCTGGTCAATCTCAACACGCAGATCAACGATATCCGCAACGGCGGCACCAAGTACCTGCGGGTGAACTCCACGGGCGTGGAGGCGGTGGCCACCGGTGCCGACTCCATCGCGGTCGGTACCAACGCCCGCGCCACGGCGGCCAACGCGATCGCGGTGGGTGCCGGCAGCCTGGCTGATCGTGCGAACAGCGTGTCGATCGGTGCCGCGGGTGCCGAACGCCAGGTGACGAATCTGGCCGCCGGTACGGCTGCCACCGATGCGGTGAACCTGGGCCAGCTGCAGGCCTCGGAGGAAGGCGCGCTGCGCTACGACCTCAATGGCGATGGCAGCGTCAACTACGCCAGCGCCACGCTGGGTCAGGGCGGCACGGCGACCACGCTGCGCAACCTCGGTCCGGGCCAGGTGAGTGCCACGAGCAGCGAAGCCATCAATGGTGCCCAGCTGTTCGCTGCCAACCAGGCTGTCGCCACCCATCTCGGGGGCGGTGCGGCGGTCAATGCGGCCGGTGTGCTGACCGCGCCGACCTACACGATCAACAACATCGCCGCCAATGGCACCATCAGCCAGGGCAGCTACAACGACGTCGGCACCGCCTTTGACGCGGTCAGCAATTCGCTGGCCAATGTCGCCGACCAGACCGACGATATCGACAAGCGCGCGGTGAAGTACGATGTCGATGGCAGTGGCAACGTCGTCAACACGGTCACCCTGAGCGGTACCGGCACGGGGGCGGTGAAGGTGACCAACGTGGCGGCCGGCAGCATCCTTGCAGGCAGCAGCGACGCGATCACCGGCGACCAGCTGTTCAGCACGAACTCGACCATCGCCAGCTACTTCGGTGGCAGCACGGCCTTCGACGGCACCACCAATCTGTGGACCGCGCCGTCATTCAGCATCTCCAGCATCGCCACCGACGGCACCCTGACCGCCAACGACTACAGCAACGTCACCGCGGCGTTCTCCGCGGTGGACGGTTCGCTGAGGGTGCTCAACCAGCGCATCACCAACGGTGGCGGCAGCCCGTACCTGGCAGTGAACTCCAGCGCCGCGGCGGCCGCTGCGGCAGGTGCGGAGGCGCTGGCGGTGGGTCCGCAGGCCAGTGCGGCAGGTGCTTCGGCCGTGGCAGTCGGCAACGGTGCCAACGCCAGCGCGGACAACAGCGTGGCACTGGGTGCCGGCTCGGTGGCCAGCGTCGGCGCGCAGAGCGGCTATACCGGTGCCTATGGTCAGACGGGTGCCAGCAATTCGGCAGGCGAAGTGTCGGTCGGCAGCAGCGGCAGTGAACGCAAGATCACCCACGTTGCCGACGGCTCGGACGATCACGACGCCACCAATGTCGGCCAGCTGAAGAATGGCGTGAACTATGCCATCGATCAGTCCAAGGCCTACACCGACCAGAAGATCCAGAACATCACCAACGTCGCCGGCAGCTTCCGCGCCAACAACAGCAACAACCTGGCCGATCCGGCCGCGACGGGCGCCAATTCCGCGGCCGGTGGTGCCGGATCGACGGCTGCCGGTGCCAATTCGACGGCCCTGGGCAACGGCTCGCAGGCACAGGCCGACAACTCGGTGGCACTGGGCGCAGGGTCGGTGGCCAACCGTGCCAACACGGTTTCGGTGGGGGCCAGCGGCGCCGAACGGCAGGTGGTCAATGTGGCAGACGGCACCCAGGCCACGGATGCGGTCAACGTGCGGCAGCTGCAGGCCTCGCAGCAGGGCACCATCCGCTACGACACCACCGTCAACGGCGCCACCAACTTCAACAGTGTCACTCTCGGCAGCAGCACCAGCGGCCCGACCACGGTCCGCAACGTCGCCGCCGGCACGGCAGGCACCGATGCGGTCAACGTCGATCAGCTGAAGTCCGGCATGGCACAGACCCTGGACTGGTCGAAGGCCTATACCGACGAGCGCATGGGGGGCTTCGAGCGCGACCTGCGCAGGACCGACAACCGTGCTTCGGCCGGCATCGCTTCAGCCATGGCCACGGCCTCGCTGCCGCAGCCGAGCGAAGCGGGCCGCAGCATGGCCTCGTTCGCCGCCGGCAGCTACAACGGCGAATCGGGCGTGGCGGTGGGTCTGTCCGGTGTCTCGGAAGGAGGCCGCTGGATCTACAAGTTCAGCGGCTCCACCAACAGCCGTGGCGAGGCCGGTGTGGCCGTCGGTGCCGGTATCCAGTGGTAAACCGCCGCCGCCGGGCCGCGATCGCGGCCCGGCGGCCGCGCAACCGTCTACAGGGGGAATGACATGAATCAGCATCGCATCGCCCGCGCCGGCCGCATCGCCGCGTCGCTGGGCCTGATCCTCGCCGCCGGCCTTCTGGCCGCCTGCCGCAGCCACGCGCCCGCCGGTGAGGGTCCGGCGGAGGCCACGGCAGTGGCCTTCCCGGAAGTCTCCAGGGCGTCGTTGAAGGAGGGTACCTATCCCGACATCGCCGACCTGCGCCGCTTCGCGCCCGGGATGAGCAAGCGGCAGCTGTACAGCCTGCTGGGTACGCCGCACTTCAACGAAGGCATGTGGGGCGTGCGCGAGTGGAACTACCTGTTCAACTTCCGCACCGCACAGGGCGCCGAGTACTTCACCTGCCAGTTCCAGGTGCGCTTCGACAACAAGGGCATCGCCCAGGCCGGCTACTGGAAGCCCGAATCCTGCGCCGCCGTGCTGGACCCGCCGCGGCCGCCGCCTCCGCCTCCGGCACCCGCGCCACTGCCTGAACAGCCGCTGCGCCTGGCCGCCGATGCACTGTTCGGTTTCGACAGCGCGGTACTCAGCGCCGAAGGCCAGCAGGCGGTGCAGGGCATCCTGGCGCAGGTCCGCGAGGCCAGCAAGGTGCAGTCGATCCAGGTCGTCGGCTACACCGACCGTATCGGTGCGGCCAGCTACAACCAGCAACTCTCGCAGAAGCGGGCCGAAGCGGTGCGAGCGGCCCTGGTGCAGGGCGGAGTGCCGCCGGGCAGCATCAGTGCCGAAGGGCGCGGCGCGGCTGAACCGATCGTGCAGTGCGCGCAGCGCAACCGTCGCGAGCTGATCGCGTGCCTTGCGCCGAATCGCCGGGTGCAGATCGTCGGGGTCGCGCACCCGCGCTGAAGTCTCCCGCGCCGTGGCCATGCTCCGGCATCCCGAGTCCCCCCTGACCACCGGCAGGACGTGGCCACGTCTCCCCCGTCGTCCACCCCTGCCGGTGGCTCAGGTTTTCATACGGTGCACGCGATGAACGCCCAATTCCTGCCTCTGTCCATGAAGACGGAAACCACCCTCAGCGTGTATGGCCAGCTCGGCAATCATGCGGTCGTGCGCATCCCCGGGCGGCGCCTGCCGGGCCTGATCCTGCAGGCCGATACCGTGGCCGGGTTCCTCGCCCAGCTGCAGGAAACCCAGGCCTGCCTGCGCAGCGGCCGGGCGCAGCGTGCCGATGCGGAGCTGGACATGCTGATCGACATGCTGGAGCAATGGTACGCGTTGATCGAGTCGCGGCTCGCCGATGCCGGCGAAGCGCTGTAGCAGCGGGGCGGGCGATCAATCGGCGTCTTCGACGCGCTCGCCCATCAGTTCGCGCTGGCGCTTGTCCAGCTCCTCGGCGTAGCGCCTGCGCACGAAAGCCTCGGAAACAATGCCCAGCAGCTGGCCATCGGTGGCAACCACGGCCAGTTCGTCGGCCTGCGTCCGGTCGAAGCACTCCATCACGCTGACCACATCTGCGCCCGGCAACAGTGACACCTCGCGGTTCTCGGCCAGGTCGCCAACGGGTGTCTCCGGTTTCACGCCGTCGGCGTAGACGCGCGGAATCTGCACGATGCCGGCGTAGTGGCCTTCGCTGTCGATCAGGACCACGCGACTGCCGGAGCCCAGCGGGAAACGCTGGCGGAACGCAGCGGCATCCAGCCCGGCCGGAGTGGTGGCAACGCCCTTGCGCATCATCCGCCCGGCGTTGAGGGTGTGGATCCAGCCGACGTCGCGTGCGCTGCGGATGGTTTCGCCGCGCAGATGCATGCGCCATGTCGAGAACGAGTAACCGAACCACTGGCGGACCAGTGTGCTGGAGACCAGTACCGCGCTCATCACCACGCTGGTCAGCAGGAAGTCGTGGGTGCCTTCCAGCACCAGCATGGCCATGGTCATCGGCGCGCCGACCACCGCGGCCGCCAACGCGGCCATGCCCGCAAGCGCTGCGGACGTGGCGTCGACGACCGGCACGCCAGTGGCCATCGCCAGCAGGCCGGCAAACAGGGTGCCGACCAGGGTGCCCATGAACAGCGACGCAAAGAACAGGCCACCGCGGAAGCCGAAGCCCAGCGAAATGCCCGAGGCCAGAAGCTTCAAGGCGAGCAGGCCGCCGATCCAGATCAGTGGCAGCTGCGTGGTCAGGTCCAGGTGCAGCGCACCGTGACCGGAGGAAAGCACCTGCGGGCTGGCCATGGCCAGTGGAATCAGCAGGAGGCCGCCGACCACCGGGCGCCCCCACAGGGGCAGTGGACTGCGCTTGACCACGCCTTCGATGGAGGCGATCAGCCGCATCACGCCGATGCCCACCATGGCGCAGCAGCAACCGAGCAGGCCGTAGATCGCGTAGTCGGCGGCGCGCACATCGATGGTCGAGGCTGCGGGCAGCAGGTACGCCTCGATGCCGGCCTGGTCGGCGACGAATGCACCGGCCAGTGCGGCCAGGGCCACAGGCGCGAGAGCGGCGGGCGTGTAGGCGCCGATGACGATCTCGAATGCGTAGAAGGCACCGGCCAGCGGCGCGCCGAAGGCGGCGGCGATGGCGCCGGCGGCACCGGCACCGACCAGGATGCGCACATCATTGCGGCGCAGGCGCATGACACGGCCCAGCTGCGAGCCGCTGCCCGCACCCATCTGGGTGTACGACGCTTCAAGACCGACGGAGGCACCGCAGCCGTTCGACAGCAGGGTCTGGGTCAGCACGATCAGATTGTCGCGCATCGACATGCGACCGCCATGCAGGGCATTGGCCTCGACCGCGTCGAGCAGCGGGCGCTTGCGCCGCGCGGCAGCCAGGCTGACCAGCCCCACCAGCAGGCCGCCCAGCGGCAGCACCAGCAGGGCGGTCCAGCTGAGCGCGGGCAGGGAGCTGAGGCGCATGCCGGGTTCCAGCCCGTACAGCGCACTCTGCAACCCGCGCGCGATGTCCGACTGCAGCAGCGTCAGGCCACCGGCGATCAGGCCGACCAGCAACGCCAGTGCGATGAACCACAGGTCGCTGCCACGCAGGCGCAGTCGCAGGCCCTGGAAGGCCAGATGCAGGCGCGATGGTGGAACCGGGGAGGCCATGGTGGCGGCATGATACGCCGTCATCGTGATCGCCACCGTCACCGCATCGGGCATTTACCGCATCAGAAGCGGTAGCGTCCCTGCAGGTAGAAGGTGCGTGGCGCGGCCACCATGCGCCCGGCATTGCCGTCGACATTGCGGGTGTACCAGCGCTTGTCGGCCAGGTTGTTCACGCCGGCTGTGATCTCGCTGTCGCCCAGCCCCGGAACCTGCCAGGCCACCTGCGCATTCCACAGCCGCACCCCGGGCACGCGGCCCACACGTGCATCGGCGCTTTCCTGCCAGGTGTTGGCAGCGTCGGAGAACTGGCCGCTCTGGTGCGTGCTGGAGACATTGAAGGTCCAGGCCGACAGCGCATAGCGGGCGCCGATGCTGTCGGTGTCGCGCGAGTAGTAGGGCACGTCCAGGCCGCGGTTGTCACCGGACTGCTGGATCGCCTTGGTCCAGGTGTAGTTGGCGTACAGCTCCAGTCCGGCCAGCACGCTGTCTTCGGCGAAGCGGTATTCGAGCGCGCTTTCCACACCCTTGTGGTCGGTCGCGCCGATGTTCTGGAAGGTGGGAGGGGTAATCCCCGGGACCTGCAGGATCTGGTTGTCGAAGCGCATCCTGAACACCGTGACGTCCGCGCGCAGTGCGCCGTCCTGCCAGCGGGCGCCCAGCTCGGTGGTCCTGGCCACCTCCGGATCCAGCGGATTGCTGGCGGTCTGCGAGTTCAGCTGGATGTTCTGCACCGGCCCGAACGAGGTGGTGTAGTTGCCGAACACGGTCAGCTGAGGGGTCAACAGGTAGGCGACGTTGAGCGAGGGCAGGGCCTTGTCGTTGCGGCTGCTGAAGGTGGTGCCACCATCGGCCTGGCGGCGGTCCATATCGATCCACTCCATGCGCACCCCCGGCGTGATCCGCCACTGGCCGATGGCGATGCGGTCGTCGAGGTAGAAGGAGTGGGCGTCGGTGGCATTGTCGAAGCGGTTGATGGCGCTTGCCGCGCCGGTGCGGCGGGTCACCGTGTAGCTGCGGTCGTTGCCACGCTCGCGCAGGAAGCGGTAGCCGGCGGTGACGTCGTGCACGCTTGCCCCCCAGTGCAGGCGCTGGGTGTAGCGCGGTTCGATGCCGAGCACGCGGTAGTCGCGCGGCTGCACGCTCACCTGGGTGTTGGCAGCGTTGATCAGCGAGCTGGCACGGGTGCTTTCGTTGTAGTAGGCCAGTACCTCGAACTCGCTGGTGTCGGACAACGTGTGGGTATAGCCCAGATCGATGCCCGTGCGGTGGCCCTTCCAGAAGTCATCGGGACGCGTGTTCTGGAACGGATCCGCCTCGTACTGCGCGCGGGTCAGGCCGCCTGGCGTCAGCGAGCGGACGTCGTAGTACGACAGCTTGGCACGCAGCGTCTGCCGGTCATCGATGGCGTAGGCGAACTTCAGTGCCAGATCGTTGAAACGATCGTCGCTGCCTTCGCGCCAGCCGCGACCGTCCTGGCCGGAATAGAGCAGGGCGACGCCCAGGCCGTTGTCGCTGGTGCCGCCGAGGAAGGTGTTGTATTGGGTGCTGTCGCCGCCGCCATGGTCATGGGCGGTGTAGCGGATCCCGACCTCGCCGTGCAGGCCGCTTTCCTGCGGAATGGCGCGGGTGCTGAAGTTGATGATGCCGCCGACGTTCTGTGGCCCGTAACGCACGGCTCCGCCGCCGCGCACGACGTCGATCGATTCGATGTTGGACAGGCTGGCCGGCGCGAACGACAGCTGGGGTTGGCCGTAAGGCGCGACGGCCAGCGGCACGCCATCCAGCAGCACCGTCGAGCGGGGTGAGTAGCGGCCGGTAAGGCCACGCACACCGATGTTCAGCGACACCGAACTGCCGGCGGTGCCGGAGTTGTCGGTGACCTGCACGCCGGGGATGCGGCGCATGGCGTCGCCGATGCTGGCCGCGCCACTGGCCTCGATACGCTGGCGATCGACCACCGTGCGTGCCCCGGCGAAGCTCTTGACGCTGTCATGCAGGCCGGTGCCCAGCCAGCTGCCGGAGACCTGGATGCTGTCGAGCGTGGTCGGCGCGTCCTGGGCGAGGGCGGAAGCAACGGGCGTCAGGCACAGGGCGAGGGCTGCCGCCAAGGGCAGTCGGGCCTGTTTCGGGGTGCGGAGGGGCATCTGGGCGGCGCAGGGAAGGTGGTAAATGAGAATTATTGCTGATTCCATTCGTGAATGGAATCGAGGGCCGATGGCCGCCGGGGTCGGGTGGTAAAGTGAACGATTGCCTCCTGACTCACCGAGATCCGTCATGCCTGCAGCTGTCTTCTATCCCGTCGGAAACCCTGGCCAGCCGTGGGGAGCGGCGGAACGGGAGCAGTGGCGTGCGCGCCAGCAGCGCCTGCGCCGCTACGACGAGGAAGTTCTGCCGCGCATCGAGGCACTGGCAGCGCGCTTCGACAAGGTGGCCTACGGCCAGCTCGACTACGCCGGAGAGACCTATACCCTGTTCGCCCTGCGCAGCCGCGATTGGAACCCGGCGCTGCCCGCCGCGCTGGTCACCGGTGGGGTGCACGGCTACGAAACCAGTGGCGTGATGGGTGCCCTGGAGTTCCTTGAAAAGCACGCGGCCGATTACGCGGGCAAGGCCAACCTGCTGGTGGCACCGTGCGTCAATCCGTGGGGTTTCGAGCGCATCAACCGCTGGAACTTCGATGCGATCGATCCGAACCGCAACTTCCGTGCCGGTGGTCCGGCCCGCGAGTCAACCGCGCTGATCGAGCTGATCGAACCCCTCAAGGGCCAGTTCGTGCTGCACATCGATCTGCATGAGACCACCGACAGCGATGAAAGCGAGTTCCGCCCTGCGCTGGCGGCGCGCGACGGCAAGCCGTTCGAACCGGGCCTGATTCCCGATGGCTTCTACCTGGTGGACGACAGCGCCAATCCGCAGCCGGCGTTCCAGCAGGCCGTGATCGCGGCGGTGGAAAAGGTGACACACATTGCACCGGCCGACGACAAGGGCGAGATCATCGGCTCTCCGGTGGTGGCCCATGGCGTGATCGAGTACCCGCTGGTGGAACTGGCCCTCTGTGCCGGCATCACCGGTGCGCCATACACCACCACCACCGAGGTCTACCCGGACAGCCCGCGCGCCACGCCGCAGCAGTGCAACGATGCGCAGGTGGCAGCGGTCTGCTCTGCGTTGGACTACGCACTGGCGCATCGCTGAGGGGGAGTGCCGAGCCCATGCGCGGCTGCGGTTGCGGCCAATCCTGGTGCATGCCGGGCCGATAGGGCCCGGCGCTATCGCAGCGCGTCGGCCCACCACAGCGCGGCCGGCCCGGGCGGTGTGTCGCGCCGCCATACCAGGTCGCTGTGGATGCGCCGCGGCCAACCGGGCAGGACCAGTTCCACCAGGTGTCCGCGGTCGTAGCGCTGCACCAGCGCTCTCGGAAGTTCGGCCCAGCCGATGCCTTCCTCGGCCATTTCCATCACCATCAGATAGTCCGATGCGGTCCAGGCCGGACCGGCGACGGCGCGCGCGTGATCGACCTGTGCGCTCAAGCGTATCTGCCGATGGCGGGCAAGCTGCGCGGCGGCGCGCGCACCGGCCGCGGCCAGTGCGTGTCCATGCGCGACATACACCGCCAGCTCGCTGTGATGGGCCAGCGGCTGTGCAATCACTGCATCCGGATAGCGCTCCTGGCGGGGCAGCAGCCCCAGTCCGGCGCGGCCGCTGCTGACCAGCTCCAGCACATCGTGTCCTTCAGCGTCGAGCCACTCCAGTTCGATTTCGGGAAAGGCTTCGGCGAAACGCTGCAGTACCTGTTGCGCCGGGTCCAACTGGTAAACATCGGAGAACACCACCGTCAGCCGGGGTTCGACAGGCGCAGCCAGGCGCACGCTCAACTGCTGCAGGCGCGTATCGGCAGCCAGGATCTCCTGGGCGTGGCCCAGCACCTGCCGCCCCGGGTCGGTGAGCTGCGGATAGCGCCCGCTGCGGTCGAACAGGGAGACGCCCAGATCCGCTTCCAGATGGGCGATGGCGGTGCTGACCGTTGATTGCGTCTTGCGCAGGCGCCGCGCGGCAGCCGAGAAGGAACCCAGGGCGGCAGCCTCGACGAACGCCTGCAGGGATTCAGGAGAGTAGGGCATCGGTCCATTGCTCATGTCGATGGATTCCATTTTGGAGCCATCGTAAAGGGCGATGATACTGGGCGCCATCGCCCCTGTCAGCGGGCGCTGTGAATCCTGCTGGAGTTTCCCCATGACCCGTCGTGTTCCCGCCCCAGGCCCCGTGATTGCCTGGGCCTGCCTGACCGTGGCGATCGTCGCCGAAGTGGTCGGCACGTCCTTCATGGCCCATGCGGCCCGAGCCGGTGGCTGGACCGGCTATCTGGTGATGGCCGGGGCGCTGGCGTTGTCGTATTACTTCCTGGCACTGTCGGTGCGGCGCATCGCGGTTGGCGTTGCGTACGCGGTGTGGGAGGGGCTGGGGCTGACCCTGCTGACCTTGGTCGGCATCGCGGTGTTCGGCGAGAGCCTGTCGATGCAGCAGCTGGCCGGCCTGCTGCTGGCGGTGGCCGGCATTGTCTGCGTCACCCTCGGGGAGGCGCACTGATGAACGCAACGGCACTGTTCTTCGTGATCTGTTCCGCACTGATCGACGTCGCGGCAAACATGATGGTGGCCAAGTCCGAAGGCTTCCGCCGCTGGCAATGGGGCGTCGCCGCCGTCGTCATGGTCTGGATCGCCTTCGCGATGCTGGGCCAGGCAGTGCGCTATCTGGACCTGGCCACGGCCTATGCGCTGTGGGGTGCCATCGGCGTGATCGGCACCGCCACCTGCGGGCGCGCGCTGTTCGGCAATCGCCTGCGGCCCATCGGCTGGATCGGCATTGCACTGGTCACGGGAGCGGTGCTTCTGCTCAGTACAGCCTGAGGGGCGACGATTGCAGATCGGAGCGCGCTGCCCGACACTGCGGTTTTTCCGCAACGGAGTGCCGCCATGTTCAGCCACATCACCGTCGGTTCCAATGACCTTGCGGTCTCGCGCCGCTTCTACGACGCATTGTTCGCGGCCATCGGCGGCCGACCGGGCATGACCGATGAAGATGGAAAACTGGTCTACATCAAGGACGGGCGTATGTTCATCGTGACCCCGCCCATCGATGGCCAGCCGGCGTGCCACGCCAATGGCGGCACGATTGGTTTCGCGCTGGAGAATCCGCAGGCGGTGCACGCCTGGCAGGACGCAGGCATCGCCCACGGCGGCAGCGCCATCGAAGATCCGCCGGGCGTACGCCACAAGGCCGGGCGGCAGCTGTACCTGGCCTACCTGCGCGATCCTGACGGCAACAAGTTGTGCGCCGTGCATGTGATGCGCTGAACATCGCAGCGCGCGCGTGATACCACGCGCGCGCTGTCCCTGTGCTGTCATCGCACGACAGCACTTCATCCTGCGTCCACCGCCGTTCAGCCAGAATCCGCCGGCTCACTCTTTGATCGACCGGAGAACGCCGCCCCATGGAAGCCCTGGAGCCGCAACAATCCCCGGTGCGCACCCTGCGGCCTGTGTTCGCCTTCGCGGCGATCGTCGTCGTGGCGTTCGCGCTGTTCGTCAGCCTCTACCCGATCGGTGCCGGTCGCCTGCTGCTCAGCGCACAGGACTGGGCTGCGCTCAACGTCGGCTGGTATTACATGCTGGCGATGACCCTCTATCTGCTGTTCGTGGTCGGCGTGGCGCTGTCCAAGTACGGTGGCATCAAGCTCGGTGCCGACCACGACGAGCCGGAGTTCAGCTATCTCTCCTGGGCGGGCATGCTGTTCGCCGCGGGCATCAGCATCACCCTGTTCTTCTTCTGTGTCTCCGAGCCGCTGACCCATTACCTGCAGCCGCCGCAGGGCGATGCCGCCGCCGGCGAGGCCGGCGCGCGCCAGGCCATGCAACTGCTGTTCCTGCATTGGGGCCTGCATGGCTGGGGCGTGTTCGCGCTGGCGGCGATGGCCATGGCCTACTTCGCCTATCGCCACAACCTGCCGTTGGCCTTGCGATCCGCGCTGTATCCGCTGATCGGCAAGCGCATCAACGGCCCGATCGGCTACACCGTGGACGCGCTGGGCATCGTCGCCACCGTGTTCGGCATCGGCGCCGACATGGGCTTCGGTGTTCTGCACCTCAACGCCGGGCTGTCGCACCTGTTCGACATCCCGCACTCGAACTTCGTGCAGATCGTCCTGGTCGCCAGCATGATGGGGGCGGCGGTGGCCGTGGCAGTGTCCGGCGTGGAGAAGGGCGTTCGCTGGATGGCCAACATCAACATGCTGCTGGCGATCGCGCTGGTGCTGTTCATGCTGTTCGCCGGGCCCACCCAGTACCTGTTCGGCACGTTGATGCAGAACCTGGGCGACTATCTGGGCAGCGTGGTCGGCAAGAGCTTTGACGTGTACGCCTATGGCGGACGGCCGGCATGGCTGGGCGGCTGGACGGTGTTCTACTGGGCCTGGTGGATCGGCTGGGCACCGTTCGTGGGCCTGTTCATCGCCCGCATCTCGCGCGGACGTACCATCCGCGAATTCGTGTTCGGCGTGCTGCTGATTCCGCTCGGCTTCACCCTGGCCTGGCTGTCGATCTTCGGCAACAGTGCGTTGGACCAGGTGCTGCACCATGGCCAGCAGCAGCTGGCACAGCTGGCCGTGGACGACCCGCCGACCGTGCTGTACGCGTTGCTTGATGGTTATCCGTGGAGCCGCACGGTGATCGCGGTGACCGTGCTGGTCAGCTTCATCTTTTTCGTGACATCGGCCGATTCGGGCGCGGTGGTGCTGTCCACGCTGTCGTCGCATGGCGGCGCTCCGGAAGACGATGGCCCGCGCTGGCTGCGCGTGTTCTGGGGCACGGTGATCGCCGTGCTCACCGCAGGCCTGCTGCTGGCTGGCAGCATCGATGCGTTGAAGTCGGCGGTGGTGCTGGCGTCACTGCCATTCTCGGCGGTGCTGCTGCTGATGATGTGGGGCCTGACCCGGGCGTTCAGCGATGAGTCGCACCGCAGGCGTGCGCTGCAGTACCGTCCGTCGCCGCTGATCGGTGACGATCGCCACCACCAGGGCTGGCGCCAGCGGCTTGCGCAGGCCATGCACTTCCCGGTGCGCGACCAGGTCTACCGCTTCATGGACGATACGGTGAAGCCTGCGATGGAGGCGGTCTGCGAGCAGCTGCGCGAGCAGGGCTGGGACGTGCATACCCGCATCGAAGCCGGCGACATGGAGCTCTCGGTCAACCATGGCGAGCAGCAGGACTTCCTGTACCGGGTGATCCTCAGCGGCTACCTGACGCCGTCGTTCGCCGCCCAGCAGCTGCGCAACCAGCGCTACTACCGCGCCGAGGTGCACCTGTTCGAAGGCAGCCAGGATTACGATCTGGTCGGATACAGCCGCAAGCAGATCATCAACGACATCATCAGCCAGTACGAGCGGCACCTGCAGTTCCTGCACCTGAGCCGATGACGTGCAACCGCCGGGGCATGGCCCGGCGGTCCGTGGTGGCGCGCAGCCACGCCATCACGGGCGCAGCAGCACCTTGCCGTTGCGGCCGGAACCTGCGCCGGCCTTGACCGCCGCGGCGATATCGTCGAGTGCGAACACCTGTTCAACCGGCAGCGTGAGTTCACCCCCCGTCGCACGCTGCAGCAGTTCGCCCACCAGCCGTCGCTTGTCGTCCACCGCCATCGCCTGGCTGACCTTGCTGCCCCAGAAGCCCTTCACGGTGGCCTCCTTGTAGATCAGGCCACCGGCGGGGATGCGCATGGGCTCGCCGCTCATCACGCCGAACGACACCAGCGTGCCGTGATGGCCGAGCAGGTCGAGCAGGTCACCGCTGGCGTCGCCGCCGATGGAATCCACGGCGGCCGCCGCCTGCGCTTCACCGGTCACTTCACGCACGCGGTCCTTCCAGCCGTCCACCGAGGTATCGAATACATGATCGATGCCGAGCGCCTGCAGCTGCGCGACCGCATCGGCGTTGCGCACCAGGTTGGCCACATGGATACCACGCGCCCGCGCCAGCATCGCCAGTGACTTGCCGACCGCGCCGTTGGCGGTGTTCTGGACGATCCACTGGCCCGGCTCGACATGCAGGAATTCCAGCAGCATCAGGGCACTGAGCGGCATGGCAATCAGCTGCGCAGCGGTCTCGTCGGGGATCGATTCCGGCATCGGAATCACCATCCGTGCCGGCGCGATGAACGCTTCGGCCCAGGTGCCGTATACCGAGGCGGCGGCGACACGCTGACCGATCCGAAGGCCGTCGACGCCGTCGCCCACCGCATCGACCACGCCCAGTGCCTCGCTGCCACCGATCGCCGGCAGGGTCGGCTTGTAGCCATACAGGCCGCGCACGGTCAGCAGATCGTGGTTGTGGATGGAGGCCAGCACGGTACGGATGCGCACCTCGCCGGGACCGGGTTCGGGCAGGGCGGCCTCGGCGGCGGCAAGGACGTCGGACGGATCGCCGAAGGAGGAATACTGGGCAGCGCGCATGGGGGATGTTCCGCGGAAAGTGGAGGTTGTATCGAAGTGGGGATGCGCGCGGCGTCGACAAGACGGCGCAGACGCAACACGGCATCCTGCGACGGTTCGTCGCGGCCGGCGCCTTTTACTGCATATTGTGTTGACGATATCCATCATCCCCACTATGTTGGGTCCGTCACTCCCGGTCAGCCGCCGCCGCCGGACGATGCAAGACACGTCCCGCGGCCCGCCCCTGAAGGCTTGCCGTGTCGACGCGGCCGCCCTCGTGCGGACTCAGGTCGCCCCCACGGCCCGGATACCGGCCGCAGGCGCAGGCACTTGCCGACGACCTGGTGTTCCCGCGCTTTGGCATCCCACCCGATCGCCCCATGCGCCGGTATCGCGTGCGGGGCTGCCACGGCATCGGCGCAATCGTGCGTGCGAGCCTGGAGACGCAGGACCATGACCGAATACACCTACCGCGCGGCCGATCCGGCCGGCGCCGGCGACGCCATGCGCGCCGGTGGCGAGCGCGTGCCGACCTGGATCACCAAGGAGGCGGGCAACCGTCGCCTGCCGTTCGACGCCGGGCGCCTGCAGCGCAGCATCGACGCCATCCATGCCGAGTTCCCGCAGCTGGATGTGGCCGACTACCGTCGCGTGGTACAGGCGATGGTCGAGCGCAAGCCCAGCATCAGTGCCGACGACCTGGTGGACCTGCTGATCCGCGAGGCGGAATCCCGTGTGGACCTCGTCGCGCCGGACTGGGAACGGTTCGCCGCCCGCATCTACCTGCGCCGCCTGTACAAGCGCGCCAGCCGCAACCGTTTCTACGATGTCAGCCTGAAGTACGGCTCCTACGTGGGCCTGCAGGAAAGCCTGGCCGACCGTGGCGTCTACAGCAATGACATCCTGCGCTGCTACTCGAAGGAGGAGCTGCAGCAGGCCGGAGAGATGATCGATCCCGACCGCGACCGCCTGTTCGCCTACAACGGCCTGTACCTGCTGGCGACGCGCTACCTGGCCAGCGACCGCAGCCGCGAGGTGTACGAGTTGCCGCAGGAGCGCTGGCTGACCATCGCCCTGTACCTGATGCAGGAGGAGAAGCCGCGTGAGCGGCGCATGCAGCTGGTCGGCGAGGCCTACTGGGCGCTGTCCAACCTGTACATGACGGTGGCCACGCCGACACTGGCCAACGCCGGCAAGGTCGGTGGACAGCTGTCCAGCTGCTTCATCGATACGGTGGACGACAGCCTGCAGGGCATCTATGACTCCAATACGGACATCGCCCGCGTGTCCAAGCACGGCGGGGGTGTCGGCGCCTACCTGGGCTACGTGCGCAGCAGCGGAGCGCCGATCCGCGGCGTGCCCAACTCGTCGGGCGGCGTCGTGCCATGGATCAAGCAGCTCAACAACACCGCGGTATCGGTCGATCAGCTCGGCCAGCGCAAAGGCGCGGTGGCGGTGTACCTGGACATCTGGCACCGCGACATCGAGGCCTTCCTCGATCTGCGCCTGAACAACGGCGACCAGCGACTGCGCGCGCATGATGTGTTCACTTCGGTCTGCGTGCCCGATCTGTTCATGGAGGCGGTCGAGCGCCGTGCCGACTGGTACCTGTTCGATCCGCATGAAGTGAAGCAGGCCAAGGGCTGGTACCTGCAGGATTTCTACGATGAGACGCGCGGGGCGGGCAGCTTCCGCGACCGCTACGCGGAGCTGGTGGCCGACGAGCGCATCAGCCGGCGCACCGTGCGTGCGATCGATCTGTTCAAGCGCATCATGCTCAGCCAGCTGGAGACCGGCAATCCGTTCCTGTTCTACCGCGATGAAGTCAATCGCAGAAACCCGAACAAGCATGCGGGCATGGTCTATTCCAGCAACCTGTGCACCGAGATCCTGCAGAACATGAGCCCGACGCGGATGATCCAGGAGATCGTCAGCGGCGACCAGATCGTCACCACCCGCCGCGCCGGCGATTTCGTGGTGTGCAACCTGTCCTCGATCAATCTTGGACGGGCGGTCACCGCGCCGGACGATCTGCTGGCGAAGGACGTGCTGGAGCGGTTGATCCCGATCCAGGTGCGCATGCTGGACAACGTGATCGATCTCAATGCCTTGCCGGTGCCGCAGGCCACGATCACCAACCGCAAGTACCGGGCCATTGGCCTGGGCACGTTCGGCTGGCATCACCTGCTGGCGCAGCAGGCGATCCCGTGGGAATCGCCGGAGGCCGAGGCGCTGGCCGACCGCCTGTACGAGCGCATCAACTTCCTGACCATCCAGGCCAGCGCCGAACTGGCGAAAGAGAAGGGCCACTATCCGATGTTCGCCGGCAGCGACTGGCACACCGGCCGCTATTTCAGCGACCGTGATTACCGTGATGCGGCCTGGGAGGGGCTGGCACGTGAGGTGGCCCGCCATGGCCTGCGCAATGGCTGGCTGCTGGCGGTCGCGCCGAACATGAGCACCGCCCAGATCGCCGGTTCCACCGCCTCGATCGATCCCATCTACAGCGCGTTCTACTACGAGGAAAAGAAGGACTTCCGACGGCCGGTCGCGGCCCCCGGGCTGTCGCTGGAAACCTGGCCGTACTACGAGAAGGGCGCCTACAAGGTGGACCAGTTCGCCAGCGTCCGGCAGAACGCCCGGCGCCAGCGCCATGTGGACCAGTCGATCAGCTTCAACCTGTATGTGCCCAGCACCATCCGTGCGAGCACGTTGCTGGAGCTGCACCTGAGCGCATGGCGCGCGGGACTGAAGACCACCTACTACGTGCGCTCCAACGACATCGACATCAGCGAATGCGAGTGGTGTTCAAGCTGATGACCCTGCGGCAGCGCCGGGCCATGCCCGGCCAGTGCAGGACACGGCCTTCGTACATTCCGCCGGGCACGGCCCGGCGCTACCCTCTGCAGGTAACACCATGGCAACGCCCCTTGACCGCATCAAGATCCTTGAACCACGCCATCCCAACCGCAGCACCGGCATCATCAACGGCCGCACCAGCGGCATACTGAACTGGAACGATATTCCGTACCCCTCGTTCTATCGGGCGTACAAGGAACTGTCGACCAACTTCTGGATTCCCGACGAAGTGGACATGAAGCTGGACGCACGCCAGTACGGCGAACTGTCCGGACGCGAGAAGAATGCCTACGACTCGATCATCGGCCTGCTGGCCACGCTCGATTCGCCGCAGACCCGGTTCATCTACAACGTCGCCGAGTACATCACCGATCCGGCCGCGCATGCCAATGCGGCGATCATCGGCCAGCAGGAAGTGATACATAACGAAAGCTACAGCTATGTGCTGGCGTCGATCACCGATCTGCCCAACCAGAACCGGGTGTTCGAACTGGCCCGCACGCATCCGACCATCATCAGCCGCAATGCGCCGATCATGCAGGCGTACGACGACTTCATGCGCGACAAGACCGCCGAGACGCTGCTGAGGTCGCTGATACAGTCGTCGATCCTGGAAGGCATCAACTTCTATTCCGGCTTTGCCTTCTTCTACAACCTGGTGCGGCAGAACCGCATGACCGGCACCGGCAAGATCATCAGCTTCATCAACCGCGACGAGCTCGCCCATACCAAGTTCATCAGCGAGGTGATCCGCGCCATCGTCGGCGAGAATCCGGAACTGCAGACCAACGAGCTGACTGCCTACGTACACGATGCCTTCGAGCATGCCATCACCCTGGAGACGCAATGGTCGTCGGAAGTGCTGGATGGCATCGACGGCATCGATGTGGACGAGATGGTGCGCTACGTGAAGTACCGCGCCAACAAGATGGCCGGCATGCTTGGTATCGAGCGGCTGTACAGCGATACGACCGACAATGTGATGCCGTGGATCAAGGCCTACGCCGATAACTTCACCGAAACCAAGACCGACTTCTTCGAGATGCGCAATGCAAGTTACAAGAAGACCAACGTCGACAACGGCTTCGACGATCTCTGAGCAGGGGCAGGCGCTGGGCATCCTGATCGTGGTCGCCTCGCTCAGTGGCAATACCCGGGAGCTGGGGCGGCAGATCGCCGAGCGTTGTCGCGCGGCGGGTCACGCGGTGCATTGGCAGGAGGCCGATGACCTGCGCCAGCCGGCTTCGCTGGCTGCCGATGAAGCCGACCTCGTGCTGCTGGGCAGCTGGACCGACAACGCCGGTCGCACACCGGCGGAGATGAAGGCGTGGGTGGCCGGCATTGCGGGGCAGGGGCAGCGGCCGCGACAGGTGGCGGTGTTCGGCACCGGCGAGACACAGTGGGGCCAGGAGTACTACTGCGGCGCCGTCCACCGCCTGATCCGCTACTTCCACAGCGGCTACCCGCCGCTGGAAATTGAACAGATGCCGCACGGCGAGCGCCACGCCGCGGCCATCGACGCCTGGATCGACGCGGTCCTGGCCCATTACCGGAGTACCACCGATGCAGATCATCGACGCCACCACGCCTGAGCAGCTCCAGCAGCTGCTGGCCGAACACCCCCGGGTCCTGGTGGATTTCCACAAGGACCAGTGCCCGGGGTGCCGGATGCTGGAGATGTCCCTGCGGCGTGTCGCCAGCGGCGGCGCGGGGCAGGGCATGACCCTGCTGCGGGTGCAGCTGGAAGTGCTGGGTGAAGCCTTCTTCAGGGAGCTGGGGCTGCGCCAGACACCAACGCTTGCGCTGTTCCGTGACGGCAACGAGCGCATCCGCCTGGCCGGATTCCAGTCGCCACAGCAGATCGAAGCCGCCATCGCCCAGCATCTGTAGAGCGGGGCCAGGCTCGGCAGCGCTGCACACGTGAGTCGAGCATGGCCCTGCATGGCAGCGGCGCTCTGCCGTCAGGTGCCGGCGAAGGTATCCACCAGCAGCTTCACGTTCAGCGCCACGATCACCAGCGCGATCAGCCAGGCGGTCGTGCCCAGCCATCGCGGCGCCACCAGTGCGCCCATGGTCACCTTGTCGGTCACGATCCGCACCAGCGGAATGATCGCGAACGGCAGCTGCATCGACAGCACCACCTGGCTCAGCACCAGCAGCTTCACCGCGCCCTGGTCGCCGAACAGCACGATCACCACCACCACCGGAATGATCGCCAGCGCCCGGGTCAGCAGCCGCCGCAGCCACGGTGGCAGGCGAAGGCGCAGGAAGCCCTCCATCACGATCTGCCCGGCCAGCGTCGCGGTCACCGTGGAATTCAGGCCCGACGCCAGCAGTGCCAACGCGAACAGCGTCGCCGCGGCACCCACGCCCAGCATCGGCGCCAGCAGCTGATGCGCCTGCTCGATGTCTTCCACGTCGAAGCGGCCGTTGGCATGGAATACGGCCGCGGCCAGGATCAGGATGCTGGCGTTGATGAACAGTGCCAGCGTCAGGGCCAGTGTGCTGTCGGTCACCGCCCAGCGCAGCGCGCTGCGGCGACCCTCGTCGGTACGTGGGTACGCTCGGGTCTGCACGATGGACGAGTGGAGGTACAGGTTGTGCGGCATGACCGTGGCGCCGATGATGCCGATCGCGATGTACAGGGCGTGCGGATCGGTGACCACCTGTGCGCGTGGAACGAAGCCGCCAAGCACCGCCATGACCGGTGGCGCGGCCATCGCGATCTGGACCACGAAGCAGGCGAAGATCACCATCAGCAGCGCGATGACGAAGGCCTCCAGCGCGCGAAAGCCGCGGTTCATCAGCAGCAGCACCAGCAGCGTGTCCAGCGCGGTGATCACTGCGCCCCACAGCAGCGGCAGGTCGAACAGCAGCTTCAGTGCGATGGCGGTGCCGATCACCTCGGCCAGGTCGCAGGCGATGATGGCTGCCTCGCACAGCGCCCACAGGGCCAGGTTGACCGGCTTCGGATAGCGCGCGCGACAGGCCTGGGCCAGATCCAGCCCGGTGGCGATACCCAGCCGTGCCGACAGCGCCTGCAGGATCACCGCCATCAGATTGGACACGAGGATGACCGACAGCAGCAGGTAGCCGAAGCGTGAGCCGCCTGCCAGGTCGGTGGCCCAGTTGCCAGGATCCATGTAGCCGACCGAGATCATGTAGCCCGGGCCGAGGAACGCCAGCAGGCGGAACCACCAGTGGCCCTTGTCAGGTACCGCCACCGAGGCATTGAGCGCACCCAGGCTGGCCGGGGCAGGGGCCGAAGGGTCGCGGGGCGCCAGGGTGTTCATGCGCGCAATATAGCACCTGCTATATCCAATAGCAATGTGAAACAATCGTCTTTGTCGCGTCACTGGTCCAGAATTCAGCTTCATTCCCGGACGACTTCGGCAGGACAGGCACACGCGTGGGCAAGAGCGACGATTCGACATCGCCAAAGAATCCCCCCTTGATCGAGGCCGAGCGCCAGGTCGAGAGCTTCCGGCAGGTGCGCGAGGCGCATCGGATGGAACTGGTGGAGGACTATGTCGAGCTGATCTCGGACCTGCTGGCCGATGGCGGCGAGGCCCGCCAGGTCGACATCGCCACCCGCCTGGGGGTGGCGCAGCCGACGGTGGCGAAGATGCTGCGGCGGCTGGCCCGCGACGGCTGGGTCGTGCAGCGGCCCTATCGTGGTGTCTTTCTGACCGCCGAGGGCGAGGCGCTGGCCCATGCCAGTCGCCAGCGGCACCAGACGGTGGAGCGCTTCCTGTTGGCGCTGGGCGTGGATGCCGATACCGCACGGCGCGATGCCGAAGGCATCGAGCATCATGTCAGCGAGCAGACGCTGGCCCTGTTCGAAGCATTCGTGCGCAAGGCCGAGGGCGGGTAGCGATCTGAATGGTGGCGGTAGCGCCGGGCCATGCCCGGCGGCCGTGGACGGACCGCAGCTTACTCAAGCGGCGGGCAGCGCGCCTGTTCCTGTGCGCATGCCCGTGCCCGCCACAGCTTCAGTACCGGCTGCAGACCCTCATAGCGCCGTCCGTGCCAACCGTTCGCCAGCACGCGACCCTCCGCGTCGATCAGCACCAGATTGGGCGGCGCCGGGCCGGCCAGCGCCTGCAACACCGGCATACGCGCCGCCCTGCGCGGGTCCAGTACCGGCCACGGCATGTCCTGGTGGCGCATGTAGCGGCGCAGCGCGGCCTCGCTCTCATCCTGGCTGACGTACACCACCTCGGTGTCCGCACCGGCCTCGCGCAGCGCGTCGCGCACGCCGCGCAGGGTCGGCACGAAGGCATGGCAGGGCGCGCACCAGTCCGCGCCGAAGTACAGCGCGATCAATCGCGGCGGCGGCGACCACTGCATCGGGTGCAGCGAGCGCGCGTCCGGTCGCATCAGCGACGCCGAGACCTGCGCGTGCAGGTTCTCCGCCGCCACCGGCGCGGCCAGCAGCACGCTGCCCGCGCACAGCAGAACGCGCAGTGCTTCAGAACGCATAGCGCAGGCTGACATACCACGAGCGCGCGAAGCGTGGCCCGTAGACGTAGTCGCTGTCGCGCAGCGCGCCGGCTTCGAGATCCTTCTGCCGCTGGTCGAACACGTTCTTGACCCCGGCTGCCACGGACACCTCCCGTTCGGCGCCCACCCCCAGGTGGCGATGCCAACGGGCGCCCAGGTCGGTCACCCAGAAGGCACGGGTGCGGTGCAGCTCACCCAACCGGTTGTTCAGCACCGGCATTGAACCGGTGTGGCGCAGCGCGATGAAGGTCTCCCACGGTTCTGAAGGCAACCAGCCGAGCTGGGCCAGCCCGGTCCAGCGAGGGGTCTTGAGGTAGTCGCGGCTGTCGATCACGGTGTCGCCGCCCTCGCCGGTGTCATCGAAGATGCGCTGGGGTTCGCGGAAGCGCGAGCGGTACCACGATGCGCCCGCGGTGAGACACCATTGCGGCGAGGGTTGCCAGCCCAGATTGGTTTCCATGCCCAGTACGTTCGAGCCCGAGGCGTTGTAGCGCAGCTGGCCGAGCTGGCCGTCGGCGCCGCGCTGGATCTCGCCCAGCGCGAAGGTGTCACGGATGCGCGCGTAGGAGGCGGTGGCATCCCACGTCCACACCGGCTCGGCCGGATCCGAACGCCAGTCGAAGCCGAGCAGGGCAGTCAGCGCACGTTCCTCCTTCAGGCCCTGCACATTGCGCACGCGCACCTGCTCGCCGCCAAGCGTATCCACATGCACGTCCTCGACGAAGATTTCCGGTGCGCGGAATCCACTGGCGATGCCGGCCCGCCACTTCAGGTTCGCCGTGGCCTGCCAGGCCAATGCTACACGCGGTGAGAACACCGTGTTGTCCAGTTCGGAACTCTTGTCCACGCGCGCGCCGATCACCAGGTCGATGTCTTCGCGCAGGCTCCATTCGTCCTGCACGAAGGCGCCCAGGTTGTGGAAGCTGGCGTCCTCCAGCACGGCCAGGCGCTGGCCGTCACCGGTCCGGTTGTCATCGCGCAGGCGCTCGTGCTTGTACTGCACGCCGAGCGCCAGGGCATGCGCGCCCAGCCGCCAGTTCAACTGGCTGTCGAGGTAATGCAGCGGATTGTGGGTGCGTCCGTATTGCCGCCAGGAGCGCGAGGCGGCGCTGCCGGCCACGGTGGGGTCCAGTTCGGAGGGATCGTATCCGGTTGCGGACGGGTCGGTGACCACATCGCCGAGACCGCCGTAGAAGCTGTCGCGATCGATGTCGGCGAACGCATACGCCAGTCGGAAGTCGATGTCCGTGCTTACTTCCTGGTCCCAGGACACGCTGCCACGCCGGTACGTGGTGTCGAGCGATTCGGCGATGTTGGCCAGATACTCCGGCTGGTCGAGGCGGTTGCCGCCGCGCCGGGTTTCGTCGGTGACCTGCACGTCCACGCGCAGCCGTGTTCCCGGTGTGGGCGCATACCAGGCCTGCAGTCCACCGACCTTGAGATCCTTGCGCGTGATCTCGGTGTAGTCGTCACCGTTGTAGTCGATGCCACTGTTCCAGTTGCGCTGGGCGATCACCGACAGCCCGGCATCGGCCTGCGCGGCGACCAGATCCAGCCGGACATCGGCATTCTTCTGCGGCGTGCCCCGCAGCACATCCACGCCGGCCTGCACATGGCCGCCACTGCGCGAGGGCAGCGGCGGAACCAGGTTGATCACGCCGGCCACCGCGCCGGGTCCATACAGCGCCGAGCCACCGCCCTTGACCACTTCGATGCGATCGACGAAGCCAGCGGGAATCTGCTCCAGGCCGTACACGCTGCCCAGCGTGGACAGCAGCGGGATGCCGTCGAACAGAAGTTGGTTGTAGGCACCCGGCAGGCCCAGCAGCTGCACTTCGCTGGTGTTGCAGTTCTGGCAGTTGCTTTCCACGCGCAGGCCATTGATCAGTTCGACCGCACGGGAGAAATCGGTGGCCGCACGCAGCGCGATGTCTTCCCTGCGCAGCACTTCGGTACGGATCGGCACATCCGCAAGCAGGCGCTCGCTGCGCGTGGCGGTGCTGACCTTGACCTGCACCCGGTCCAGCTGCGTGGGCGAGGGCGTGCCGGCCATTACCGGGGTCGACAGGGCAAAGAAGATGGCGGTGGCCAGCGGAAGGTGGCACGGCGGCATGGAATGGGGCATGGAGGCGTCGTCCTTGGGGAAGAGAGCGGCGAGGGCGACCTGGCTGGTGCACATGAAAGCAAATGCTCATAGATATAGCAATTGCTATATCAAGCATAACGCTGCATTCATCGGCACGGCACAGGTCGCTCATCAGGAACGACGGTGTTATAACATTACATCTAACGGGGTCGCCCCTGCCGGATGTCATATCCGGCAGGGGCGGGGCAGGCGCGGGTTCCGGGCGGGAGGCCGGGCGTCACCAGGCGGCGCGCAGGCCCAGCTGTGCCCCATGGTTGCGGTAGTCGCGCTCGCCGCGCTGCACGCGCAGGTCGCCCCAGGCACTCCAGCGCTGTCCCAGCTGCAGCTGGGCGCCGGCCTGCACTTCGTAGAGGTTCTTCGGCAGGCGTGCGTCCAGCTGCTCGCCATTGAAGCGCATCGACGGGTCACGTTCTCCACGCAGCCAGTTCACTGCGAGGAACGGCTGCACGAGATTGCCCTGCAGGGTGCCTTGCCCGAACAGGCGTACGCCGAGACGGCTGTCGAGGCCACCGCTGCGGCCGTCCTCGACCAGGGTGCCGTTGGCTTCGACCAGGCTGTCGCCGTCGTAGTCGGTCCAGATCAACTGCGCCTGTGGCTGCAGGTACAGGGTGCTGGCGCCGGTGGTGCGGATCGCCCACGCGTATCCGATCTCCAGCGACGCGCTGCGTGCCTTGGCGTCGTACGTCTCCTTGTCCAGTGCTTCGCCCTGCACCTCGTTGTCGAAGCGCGAGGCCTGCGCCCAGCCATCGACGTACAGGCCAGCGCTGCTCTGCGCGTCCTGCACCCAGCCCACGTACACGCCGGCCGACGTGCCCTTGACCTTGCCGCGTGTGCCGTAGCCGGTAAGGGTCGATACCGCACGGGTGCTGGCATCGCCGCGGCCGAGCATCAGGCCGAGCTGGCCGCGGCCTTCGCCCCAGCGCCAGAGGTCGGTGCCCAGTTGCAGCACGTTGAGGTGCGTGCGCGCATCGACCTGGCCGGCGATGCTGGCCTGGATCTGATCGCGGCCACCACGCACCCAGGTTCCCGGGCGCGCGCGGTCGAAGCCCGGCTCCCCGCGGTCGTGGCGTCGCAGCCGGAACATCTGCTCGGCGGCGGCCTGGTTGGCCAGGTAGGCGCCAGGCTCGGGGCGCAGCACGGGCTCGGGATCGGGATCGGGAATGACCGGGTCCTGCGGGTCGCATTCCGGCAGTGATGGATCCAGGTCGCAGGGGTTGCCGGTGTAGGTCGAGGCCAGGTACCAGTTGCCGTCGGCAGTGCCCGGTGCGTTGCGATGCAGGAAATACTCGTACATGCCGCCGATGGCGCGGCCCTGCAGGACGAAGCTGCCCGTGCTGGCACCATCGACCTGGACCAGCGGGATGCCGGTGACCGTCTGCGCACCGGCGCCGGCGATGTTGTTGACGATGACATGGGTGGTGCCGCCGGTGTCGCCGGTGACGTGCATGCGTGAGGTGGCGGCATCATCGCCGGCCAGCACGGTATTGAAGTGCAGGGTGCCGCCGTTGCCCGTGTAGTTGCCGTTGACCGTCAGCTGCGGATACGCCGCCTGACCTTCCGCGCCCAGCAGGATGTGGCTCCCCGAGCCCAGGGTGAGGTTGCCGGTGCTGCTGTCGCCGGACAGCGTCCAGCGTCCGCCCTGGTCGACGATCACCTCCGCCGGGCCGTTGATCTGTCCAGTCAGCACCAGCCCATCCAGGAAGCGCAGGGTGGCGGCTGCGGTATCGGCAATGACGAAGTTGCCGTTGAGGGTGGACGTGCGGGCGGTGAGGTCGAGCAGGTACACGTCTTCAACTTCGACCAGATTGCCGTTGCCGCCGACCAGCGTAGCGCCGTTCTGCAGCGTCAGGCGCGTAACTTCCGGCGTGCGGCGAGCCAACGGTCCCACCCTTACCGCAGGGCCGCTTCCTCCTTCGACGCTTGAGCCATCCACCAGCACGTGCCAGTCGCCCGGATCGACGAAGCCCGGCTGGCCGACGGTGGAGTATCCCAGATGCAGGCCGGTGCTGCTGCCGATGGCGCGGGAACCTTCCCTCAACTCCAACGAGCCTGCAAATAACCGGAATGCGGTCTCGCCGGTGAACGTCGTGCTTCTGGAAACCAGCGTCCCGCCGCCAGAGATGACTGCTCCGGCACTGCCGCCGGACACCCGGCTGTTGGCGATCTCGATCCGGCTCAGCGGCACGGACGGCGCACTGAAACTGGCGGACAGAGTCATCCCGAAGCCCAAGGGGTCCAGCGCGACGATCGTCGATCCTGAGATGGTTCCCTGTGCCTGGGTAAAATCAAATCCAGCCAGCTCATCGCTGTTGATCGTTGCGTTCGTGGCGTTGACGATGCCGCCAGCTTCCGTGTTGATGTTTCCGACGGTCACACCATTGAGGTTGAGCGTGCCGCGGACGTCGAAATCCCGGTCCTCATACGGGCTGCCCGGGTCAACGTCCAGGGTGTCGCCAGCCTCGACGATCACGCTCTGCGCCTGGGCTGTCTGCTGCATCGACAACGACACGGCGATCGCCAGTGCGAGGCTGAGTGGGGCGCTGCGGACACGGGAAAGGCGCGGCATGGACTGCGTCGTGCACATGGTTTCTCTCCAGAACGTTGGATGGGGCCCGTCCCCACAGGCCGGAGGCGGCACTCTGCGGGGCGATGGCCCGCAGAGCCATGCAATTCGTCCAAAACACTCACCTGCAACGACGTCCATCCAGCTGCCGCCCGCATAGGCCTATTCAGCTGCGGAGTTCGTGGGTGCTGGATAGTCCTCGCGAAGTGAAAACGGCATGAAGCCCCCGTCAGGCGCATGCGAGAACACTTTCACCGATCTAAATTGGGATGAGGGTCACGCAATTGCCGCGCGGCCATCGATGCGTATGCTGCGATGCAGCATCGCTGCGCGGTGGGGCAGGCCGCCGCGCGGTCAACCGCGGCGGAAGGCGGCCGGGGTGCGGGCGCCGACGATGATCATGCGGATCATCGTGGAGATCTGTTCGACCAGTTCCGGATCTTTCTCCGGCGGCAGGTCCATCGCGGTGGCGCCCATCGCGAACACCAGGCGGGTGATCGCCTTGGCCACCAGCTCCGGTGCATGCAGCACCGCACCGTCCAGGGCCGCCAGGCGCACCAGGTCGTGCTGCAGCTCTTCCTCGAAGTAATGCAGCTCGCGCTCGACGGCGTGCTTGAAGTCATCCGAGCCGACCGCACCTTCGCGCAGCAGGACGTGCAGCAGCTTGTCGTCCGCGCGCAGCTGCTCCATGAAGGTCTCCACCGATACCCGCACCACGCTGGTGGCGGAGGAGGTCGCGCGCTGCCGCGCCTCGCCGATGATGGTGCGCAGGGAACGGCCGGCCACATCGATGAGTGCCACGGCCAGTTCGTCCATGTCGCGGAACTGCCGGTAGAAGCTGTTCGGCGCGATGCCCGCCTCACGCGCGACCTCGCGCAGGCTGAGAGTGGACAGGCTGCGGTGGGGGCCGATCAGCTTCAGGGCTGCGGCCAGCAGATCCTCGCGGCTCACCGTACGGCGGGCCGGGCTCTGCGCATCTTCGGGTATCGACAGGACGGTGGCAGCGGCCATGAGGGTTCCGGTGGGGCAAGGCTGAATCATACCCAATCCGGTTCAATATACACATGTATACACAGGTGTATGTGCGCCCGTATAGTGACTGCCATGAGCGCTGTCGTCCGTCCGTCCCCGTTTTCCCTGCACCGCTGGCTGTCGCCCACGCTGTTCGATTTCTGGGCCGGCCAGCTCAATCCGTTGTGGACCCTGCGCGAGCCGTTGGCACGTCTGGTCCGGCGCGAGCCGGCCGGCGAGGGCGCGGCGACCCTGGTCCTGCGCTGCAACCGGCACTGGGCCGGCATGCGCGCCGGCCAGCACGTCACCCTCGGCGTCGAGCTTGAGGGGCGGGTATGGCAGCGCAGCTACAGCCCGACCCGGCTGAGTGGCCGCGAACTGGCCATTACCGTCAAGGCAGTGCCGGGGGGCCGGGTCAGCCAGCACCTGGTGAACCAGGCGCGGCCGGGAGACCTGTTCCGTATCGACGCCGCCTTCGGTGACTTCCATATGCCGGCGGCCGCGCCGGTGCTGCTGCTGGCGGCGGGCAGCGGCATCACGCCGATGCGCAGCCTGCTGCGCGACGCCTGCCAGCGACCGCTGGGCGCGCCGGTGGACCTGTTCTACTGGGAACGCACGGCCGCCGCTGTCCAGTTCCGTGACGAACTGCAGGCGCTGGCGGCAGCCACGCCGGGCCTGCGCGTGCACCTGCTGACCACCCGCGAGGGCGAGGTGCCGGCCGCGCGCATCGATACCCACGCCCTGCAGATTCCCGGCGATGACACGCCGCTGGCACAGCGCCATGTACTGGCCTGTGGTCCGGACGGATTTGTTGCCGCCGCGCGCCGCCGCCTTGCACATCAGGTTGCCGGTTTCCAGGCGGAAGCCTTCACGCCGCCCGCGCCGCTGCTGGATGCCGACAGCGAAGGCGAGGTGTCGCTGACCCTGGCACGCAGTGGTCGCCAGCTGCGCGTGCCGCGCGGCCGTTCCCTGCTGGAGAGCCTGGAAGCGCAGGGCATCAAGCCCCGGCACGGCTGCCGCATGGGCATCTGCAACAGCTGTAGCTGTGAACGCGTCAGTGGCGGTACCCGCCATCTGCGCACCGGCGATACGCAGTCCGAAGCGGCGCAGCCCGTACGGATCTGCGTGAGTGCGCCGACCACCGACCTGACCCTGGATCTCTGAGGAACCGTTGCCATGACCCGCGCTACCGACCGTGCCCTGAGTCCTGCCGAAATGAACGCCTTCGGCCAGGAACTCGACGCGATCCGCGACCGTGTGATCGGCAGTCTCGGCGCGTCCGATACGCGCTACATCCGGCGCGTGGCCGCTGCCGTGCGCTGGTTCGGCGTCGGCGGCCGCAGCCTGCTGTTCCTGGCGGCGTTCTCGCCGCTGCTGTGGGCACCGCTGCTGTGGCCGGCCGCCATTGCCGGTACGCTCATGCTGGCGCTGTCGAAGATCCTGGAGAACATGGAGCTGGGCCACAACGTGATGCACGGCCAGTTCGACTGGACCGGCGACCCGAAGTTGAACGGCAACACCTACGAGTGGGACATCGTCGCCACCGCCGACAACTGGCGCAAGACCCACAATTTCCGCCACCACACCTATACCAATGTGCGTGGCATGGACGATGACATCGGCTACGGCCTGCTGCGCATCTTCCCGGAACAGCGCTGGAAGCCGTTCTATCTGCTGCAGCCGATCATCGCACCGATCTTCGCGCTGCTGTTCCAGTGGGGCGTGGCCGCCCAGGACCTGCGCCTGGGGCGCTGGCTGAAGGGCCGCATCAGCGGCCGGGCTATGTGGCTGCAGACCCGTCCGGTGGCGCGCAAGATGCTGCGCCAGGTGCTGAAGGATTACGTGCTGTTCCCGCTGCTGGCCGGCCCGTTCTTCCTGACCGTGATGCTGGGCAACCTGGTGGCCAACGGTCTGCGCAACATCTGGACCTACGTGATCATCTTCTGCGGCCACTTCACCGCTGAATCGGAGACGTTCCCCAAGGAGTGCCTGCGCAACGAATCGCGTGGCCACTGGTACCTGCGTCAGCTGCGTGGCTCGTCGAACATCAGCGGTGGCTTCCTGATCAACGTGCTGTCGGGCAACCTCAGCCACCAGATCGAACACCACTTCTATCCGGATCTGCCGGCCAACCGCTACGCGGCCATCGCCAAGGAAGTGAAGGAGATCTGCCTTCGCTACGGTCAGCACTACAACAACGGTTCGCTGCCACGGCAGTTCGGCCAGGTAGTGTGGCGCATCCTGCGGCATGCCTTCCCGAGCAAGCCGCGCCGCCTGCCGATGCCGGACATCATGCCGGCGCCGGCACCGGCCAACGCGGGCTGATCGATACGGCCGGCCCGTGCGGCCGGCTCAGCCCGCGCCCTCCCGCGGCGCAGGCTGTTCGCGCTGCAGCCGGCGCAGAAACACCTGCATTTCCCTGCCAGCCTGCTGGTCGCCCTGATGGCTTGCCACGCTCAGGCCCCGTTGCCACGCCTCGCGCGCCGCCTGCGGCTGGCCACCCGCCAGCCAGGCCTTGCCCAGCAGTTTCCACGCCGCCGAGTAATGCGGGTCAAGTGCCACGCAGCGGCCCAGATGGGTCGCCGCGCGTGCCGGATTGCCCGCGTCGAGCCAGCCCTTGCCCAGCCCGAAGCGCAGCAGCGCGCTGTCGTGGCCGTTGGCGAGCAGGTTCTCCAGTGCCTCGATGGTCATGTCCGCACCTCCTGCAGGGTGTCCAGCGGCCCCGGCAGGAAGCGGCCACGGTGGAACATCAGCGGCGCACCGCCGGTTTCGTTGACCTCGATGATGCGGCCCGCCAGCAGCAGGTGATCACCCACCGGCCATTGCGCATGACGGGTACAGGTCAGGTGCGCGACCGCGCCGGCGATGCGCGGCGGCGCGTCGTCCTGGTCTGGAAGCAGGGGCACGCCGTCGAAACGATTGCGCACCTGGGGATCGGCGAACGTGCGTGCCAGTGTTTCCTGGTCCGCGCCCAGCACGCTGATCGCGAAGCGCGTGGCGCGCTGGAAGGCCTGCAGGCTCTGTGCGTGCAGGGCCAGGTTCCACAGTACCAGCGGCGGCTGCAGCGACACCGGCACGAAGGAATTGATGGTCAGGCCCAGCGGTCTGCCCCGTGCGTCACGGGTGCAGACGATGGCCACGCCGGTGGGGAAGTGGCCGAGCAGTCGCCGCAATGCGCGCGGCGGCAGACTGACCGAAGGCGCCGGGGCCGGGGCGGGGAAGACCCCTGCCCACGGCCCGGCGTAATGGGGAGTGCCGGTGCTCATGCGCCGCCCGCCTGGCGGTAACGGCGACCGACTTCGGCCCAGTCGATGATGTTGAAGAACGCCCCGATGTAGTCCGGACGGCGGTTCTGGTAATGCAGGTAATACGCGTGCTCCCACACATCCAGGCCGAGGATCGGCGTGTTGCCGGACAGGCCGACCGCCGCGCCCATCAGCGGGTTGTCCTGGTTGGCGCTGCTTTCAACCCGCAGGCGGCCGTCGCGATCGCGGGTCAGCCAGGCCCAGCCGCTGCCGAAGCGGGTCAGTGCCGCCTTGCTGAAGGCATCCTTGAAGGCATCGAAGCCGCCGAGGTCACGGTCGATGGCCGCCGCCAGCAGCGCATCGGGCGTGCCGCCGTGTGCGCTGAGCACGGTCCAGAACAGGCTGTGGTTGGCGTGGCCGCCAGCGTTGTTCCGGACCGCGCCGCGCTGGGCCTCTGGCACGGCATCGAGGCGGGCGATCAGCGCTTCAACCGGCTGTTCGGCGAGGCCGGCCTGCTCGACCGCGGCATTGAGGTTGTTGACGTAGGTCTGGTGGTGCCTGCTGTGGTGGATCTCCATCGTCCGCGCATCGAAATGCGGTTCGAGGGCGTCGTAGGCATAGGGGAGCGGGGGAAGCGAGTACGACATCGAAGCAGTCTCCGTAGCGAAGGCCAGCGGGCTGGCCGTGGGGAGACTGTTATCGCACCTCAACATTGGTTGAGGTCAACCCGCCTGCGCCTTCATCCACTCAACCCAGCCAATCCCTGCACGCCCCAACCACCTGATTGCCGCACGCCTGCTGCATCCGCTGCTGAAGCCGCGCCAGCGTCTGCGCGCCCTGGTGCTTGCCACTCCATGCCTTCAACTGCCCGGCCAGTCGTTCGAAGCGCTGGCGGGTGCGCTGGTGGTAGCCCGACGGCTGCGCCTCCAGTTCGGCGATCAGCGAGGCGGTCGCCTGCTCGATGCGCGGTGCATCGTCCGGCGCCAGCTTCAGCAGGCCTTCTACATACAGCACACCCCACTGCACGCGGGTCGCCGGGCCCTGCGCACCGTCGTAGGCACGCTTGAGCCACTCCAGCGCATCGGCGGTGTCGCCGCGCTGCTCGGCCAGTTCGGCCAGTTCAGGCATGTAGTAGTACGGCTGCTCGCTGCGCTTCAGTTCGGCCAGCAGCAGCGACTCCGCGCCGGCGTCGTCGCCGACCTGGCGCAGTGCGTATACCGCGCTGCTGATCGTGGCCTGGCGCGAATGCGCATCGGTGGCGGCGGCATCGGCAGCGGCCACGCGCTGCTTGACCCGATCAACCAGAGTGGCGGGCAGGGCGCCCTTCGGCTGTTGCTGGCGGGCCAGCGATACTTCGGTCAGCGCACGCGACAACGCGTCGTCGGCGCGGTCGCCACGCTCGGCGTCTGCACGCTCCAGTGCGACCAGCAGCTGCTGTCCCAGCGTGTTGCTGGTGGCCGGCCCGGCACTGGCCTGCTTGACCAGCTGCGCGCCCGCATAGCCCAGCAGCTCGCGGTTGCGGCGCACCTCCGCCGGGTGCTCCAGCACCGACTGCAGCAGCTCGCGCACTTCGGTGGGCGAGGCATCGGGCTTTTCGGCTGTCGCCAAGGCAAGCAGAGCAAAACGGCGCTGCAGGGCGGCCTCCGGTGCGGCCTTGGACAGCTGGCGCAGCACGTCCTGGCTGTTGCGTTCGCCGACCAGGCGGTTGGCGTCGACTTCCCAGCCGTAGTCGCCCAACACCTGCCAGTCTTCGGCGGCCAGCTGGTCCGGCGTCGCCAACGCAGTGGCCAAGGTGGCGGCAACGGCACTGCGGCGGCCTGCAGCCACGGTCAGCGCCCGGGTCAGTTCGGCGGCATCGTTGCCGCCGGCCACGCGGGTGATTTCGTTGCGCTGTGGGTCCAGCACGATCAGGGTTGGATAGCCGCGCACGCCGAAGCGCTCGCCCCAGGCCTGCGCACCTTCCTCGTCGCCATCCAGGTAGACGGGCACGAATTTACCGGTCAGCGCGATGAAGGCCGTGTCCTTGAACAGACCCGCCTTGAGCTGGTTGCACGGTGGGCACCAGACCGCACCCCAGTACAGCAGCACCGGCTTGCCGCTGTCGACGGCTTCGGCAAAGGCGTCGTCGACGTCGCCCTGGCGCCAGGCGATGGCGGACGCCGGTGCGGGGGCCTCGGCGGAGTTGGCGGTGGAAACCGGGGCCGGGGTGCAGGCGCTCAGCGCCGAAGCCAGCAGCAACACGGAAAGCGCGACGCGCATCGGCAGCATCTCGAAGGGCAGGGTGACAGGCCATTGTAGGAATGAGCGCAGAGGCTGCTGATTCAGTTTGCTCATGAAGGGTGCGCTGCAGGGCATGACGTCCGCCGCCCGCACCCTCTGCCGATACACCATCCCATTGAACTCGCCGGCTTGGCACGCACCTGCGGCAGCACCGTTGCCGCAGGGCCCACGCTAAGCTGGCAGCATGAGCGATTTCAATCCTGCCTACGCTGCACTGTTTGCAGAACAGGGCCTGAGCCTGGGACTGATGACGCCGGTGGCGGCGCACGGGTTGGCCGATCCGCATGAGGCACGGCGTATCGCCCGGCTGGCCGATGATCTTGGCTTTGCCGCGTTGTGGACGCGCGACGTGCCCTTGATGGTGCCGCAGGGACCGGAGGCGACCGCGAGCGCGCTGGATGATCCGTTCCTGTGGCTGGGCATGCTGGCCGCCACGACAGAGCGCATCGTGGTTGGCAGTGCGGCCATCGTGCTGCCATTGCGCCAGCCGCTGCAGGTGGCGAAGTCGGCCCTGAGCCTGGACCGGATCAGCGGCGGGCGCTTCGTGCTGGGTCTGGGTTCGGGTGACCGCCCGGAAGAATTCGCCGCATTCGGCGAGGATCTGGAGGGCAGGGCCGCGACGTTCCGTGAACGCTGGTCGTTGTTGCGGGCGGCGCTGTCACCGCAGGCACACGAGCGGGCCGCCGTGCTGCAGGTGACCGGGGGCTTCGACGTGCTGCCCGCGCCGGCCGCGCGCATTCCGATGCTGGTGGTGGGTACCGCCAGGCAGAGCCTGCAGTGGATCGCCCGGGAGTCTGAAGGCTGGGCGACCTATCACCGCGAGGAGGCTGCCCAGGAGGGACGCATCGGTCTGTGGCAGCAGGCGTTGGCGCAACAGGGCGCGCCAGGCAGACCATTCGTGCAGTCGATGCTGCTGGATCTGCAGGCGGATCCGCAGGCACCCGCCGAGCCGTTGCCGCTTGGCCTGAAGGTCGGCCGGGATGGCCTGCGTGACTATCTGCTGCGCGTGCATGCGCAGGGCGTGGCGCATGTGATGTTCAATCTGGTTGACAACGGGCGGCCGGTCGAGGCCGTGCTGCGCGAGATCGGGGAGCGGGTGATGCCGCATATCCTCCGGTAGCTGTGCTGCGCCCGCCGGGCATGGCCCGGCGCTACCGATCCAATTCGCCGGGCATGGCCCGGCGCTACCGATCCAATTCGCCGGGCATGGCCCGGCGCTACCGACGGGCGTGCCTGGTGTGACCCGACGGTGTCCTGAACGTTCGCATCTGCGTATCATTCGCATCTTCTGTCCCTGCAGGAACGCGATGTGACCCCAGGCAATCCCATGCACCCCGTCGGACGGCTGTTCGCCGTGGTTGCCTTCATCGAGGCCGTCACCTGGGCCGGCCTGCTGGCGGGCATGTGGCTGAAGTACGGCCCGCAGGCCAACGTCGCCCTGGTCAAGCTGTTCGGGCCGCTGCATGGCGTGGCGTTCCTAGTGTATGTGGCCGTGACCCTGTTCGCAGCGGTGCGCCTGCGCTGGCCATGGTGGGCCAGCGCGCTGGCCCTGCTTGCCGCCATCCCGCCGCTGGTCACGCTGCCGCTGGAGTGGTGGTTCCGCCGTCGCGGCCTGCTGTCGCTGCGTGTGACGCGCTGACACGGCTGTTGCGGGTCCATTCAATTGAATGGGTATCAAATGCAAATAAGAGCCGTTATCATTTAAGGGTGATGCCGCTGCGTGACATGGCGGCATCGGGCGGGGCGTCGTGCTGGCGTTCTGCCGTCCTTCCCTGTTACGGCTGGTGTTCCATGCACGCACGTCCCGTCGTTCCCGGTTTGCCGGCCCTGGTGCTGGCGGCCCTGATCGGCACCATGGCCATGATGTCCTTCGTCGCCGTGATCGGCCCGGTTGTCCGGCTGCTGGGCCTGTCCGAATGGCACGCGGGCCTGTCGGTGACGGCTGCCGGCGTGCTGTGGATGCTGGCGGCTCGCCACTGGGGCCAGCTGAGTGACCGCATCGGTCGCAAGCGCGTACTGCTGCTGGCGATGGGCGCATACACCGGCGTCTACCTCGCGCTCGCCATGTTCATCGATGTTGCCCTGCAGGTCACGCCGCCGGTGGTTGTGTCGGTGCTGGTGCTGGTGGGCGCGCGCGGGCTGATCGGGCTGTTCTATGCCGCGGTGCCACCGACGGCCGCAGCCCTGATCGCCGATCAGGCGCCGGCCGGCCAGCGTACGCAGTTCCTCGCCCGTCTGGGCAGTGCCAATGCACTGGGGATGGTGCTGGGCCCGGCGGCGGCAGGCTGGCTGGCCTACACGCATCTTTCGCTGGCGCTGTATGTGGCCGCGCTGTTGCCGCTGCTTGCGCTGGCACTGCTGGCGTGGCGTCTGCCTTCGACAGCGCCGGCAGCGGGGGCATCGTCGGTACGACGGACGCCCCTGCGCCGTCTGGACCGGCGCCTTCGGCTGCCCCAGCTGACCGCGTTCCTTGCAATGGTGTCGGTGACCATCGCGCAGGTGTCGGTCGGCTTCTTCGCGATCGATCGCCTCGGCCTGGCAGCGGCCGAAGGCGCGCGAATGGCCGGCATCGCGCTGACCGCTGTGGGCGTCGGGCTGATCCTGGCGCAGGCACTGGTGATGAAGCTGGAGGTGCCACCGCGGCGCTGGATCGTGCTGGGTGCATTGATCGCCGGTATCGGCTTCGCTTCGGTAGCCGCTGTGCAGCAGCCCTGGCAGTTGCCGGCGGCCTATGCGCTGGCGGCATTCGGCATGGGCTTCGTGTTCCCGTCGTTCCAGGCGCTGGCCGCCGATGCGGTGCAGGGACACGAACAGGGTGCCGCCGCCGGAACGGTCGCCGCGGCACAGGGGCTGGGCATGGTGGTCGGGCCGATGCTCGGCACGCTGTTGTATCGGGGCGGGCCGAGCCTGCCGTATCTGCTGGTCGGTGTGCTGCTGCTGTTGCTGTGCGTGCTGGCGGCAACGCACCGGATGAAGGAGGCGACATGAACGATTCGCTCAGGGACGATGCATGGCAGGAGACGGCGCCGTTGCCGTTGCCGGCCGCGGATGACCCGACGCTGTTCCTGCTGCAGCATGCAGGGCAGCATGTGCATGCGCGTGGCTGTCGTGCGGCGCTTGCCTCCGGTCCGCTGGCAACGCTGGCCGGACGCGTGGCCGCGTTCTTCGCGCAGCAGCGGGGTGGCCCGGGTCTGCTGGTCGGGGCGATTCCGTTCGAGCCACGTGCCGACGATGCGCTGTACCAGCCCGAACGCGTGCTGCCTGCGTTGCCGGTGCAGCCGCAGGCTGCGCCTGCGCTGGAGGGGGGCGTGCAGGCCGAACCTTCGCCGGACGACTACGCTGCAGCGGTGGATAGGGCAGTACAGGCCCTGCGTGATCCCGGACAGGATCTGCACAAGGTGGTACTGGCACGCAGCCTGTTGGCACGCACACGCCACGCCCTGACGCCCGATGTGCTGCTGGCGAGACTGGGAGCTGATCCGTCGGTGGCGACCTACGCGGTGCCGCTGCCGGTGGAGCTGGGCCAGGCCCCGGCATGGCTGGTAGGAGCGACGCCGGAGCTGCTGCTGCGCAAGCGAGGTGCGCAGGTGCTGTCGCACCCGCTGGCCGGCTCGGCCCGGCGCAGCTCCGATCCGGTGCAGGACGAGCGTGCTGCGCAGACCCTGCTGGCGTCGGCCAAGGATCACGACGAGCACCGTCATGTGGTCGAGGCCATCGTCGATGGCCTCTCTCCCTATTGCAGCCATATCGATGCGCAGGCGCGGCCGGTGCTGCATGCCACGGCCACCATGTGGCACCTGGGAACCCGCATCCATGCCACGTTGAAGGATCCACGGGTGCCGGCCGCCGTGCTGCTGGCGCAGCTGCATCCCACGCCCGCCGTGTGCGGTACGCCGCAGCAGGCGGCGCTGCAGCGCATCCGCGAACTGGAGCCGGTTCCACGCGGCTTCTACGCCGGTGCCGTGGGGTGGCTGGACGCGCAGGGTGACGGCGACTGGTACGTCGCCATCCGCTGCGCACGGCTGCAGGGCACGCAGCTGCGCCTGTATGCAGGCGCTGGCATCGTCGCCGGGTCGCAGCCGCAGGCCGAAGTGGCCGAAACCGCAGCGAAGTTCGCTGCCCTGTTGAACGCGTTGGGCGTCAGTGAGCCCGCGCCCCCGACCGAGCCTCTCGTATGAGCCCATCTCCCTCCCGCCTGCCATTGCAGCAGGTATGGCCCGAAGACCGGGTCGCCCACTATCGCCGGATGGGGCATTGGCGCGGGGAGACCTTCCCGGCGTTCCTGCGCGAACGCGCCGAACGCTACGCCGATGACATCGCGGTGGTGGCAGGTGATGTCCGACTGAGCTATGCGCAGCTGTGGCACGAGGCCGGGCGCATCGGCGCCGGCCTGCTGGCGCTGGGCCTGCAGCCCGGTGAACGGGTGCTGGTGCAGCTGGGCAACAGCGCGGGCTTCATCGCCACCGTCTGCGGCCTGTTCCGCGCCGGCCTGGTGCCGGTGTACGCGTTGCCCGCGCACCGCATCACCGAGCTGGTGCACTTCGCCACGAAGGCCGAGGCCAGCGCCTTTGTCACCGCCGATGTGCACGAGGGTTTCGATCATCGTGGGCTGGCACGGGCACTGCAGGCGGAAGTACCGGCTCTGCGCCACGTGGTGATCGACGGCGATGCGGAGGAGTTCGTCGCGCTGGCGACCCTGCAGGGCGACCGCAGCCAGCTGCCGGCCGACCCGGATCCGCAGTCGGTGGCGTTCCTGCAACTGTCAGGTGGCAGCACCGGCCTGTCCAAGCTGATTCCGCGCACGCACGACGACTACATCTATTCGTTCCGTGCCAGCAACGCGATCTGCGGGATCGACCGCGACAGCGTGTATATGGTCGCATTGCCGGCCGCGCATAATTTTCCGATGAGCTCGCCGGGTTTCTTCGGTGCGCTGTACGCCGGTGCCCGCGTGGTGCTCAGTCCGGGGCCGGGCCCGGATGTCGCGTTCCCGCTGATTGCACGCGAGAAGGTGACCTGCTGTGGGCTGGTGCCGCCGCTGGCCCTGCTGTGGGCGCAGGCAGCGGCATCGACGAAGCATGATCTGTCCAGCCTGCAGGTGCTGCAGGTGGGCGGCGCGAAACTGGTGCCGGAGGCCGCGCGGCGGGTGATCGATGGACTGGGCTGCACACTGCAGCAGGTGTTCGGCATGGCCGAAGGCCTGGTGAACTACACCCGCCTCGACGATCCCGAGGAACTGGTGGTGGCCTGCCAGGGACGTCCGATCAGCCCTGACGACGAAGTGCGGGTGGTCGACGACCACGACCAGCCGGTTGCCGAGGGCGAGATCGGGCATCTGTTGACCCGCGGCCCGTACACCATCCGTGGATACCACAACGATGCCGCGGCCAACGCGCGCTCGTTCACCGACGACGGCTTCTACCGCACCGGCGACCGCGTGCAGCAGCTGCCCGGGGGATATCTGGTGGTGCAGGGGCGTGCCGGTGACCATATCAACCGTGCCGGCGAGAAGATCTCCGCCGAGGAGATCGAAGACCATCTGCTGGCCCATCCGGGTGTGTTCGATGCGGCGGTGGTGTCCATTCCCGATGAGTACCTGGGCGAGCGCAGCTGTGCCTTCGTCATCCGCCAGGGCGAGCCGATCACGGCGCCGGCACTGAAGGCCTGGATGCGCGGGCGCGGGCTGGCGGCGTTCAAGGTGCCGGACCAGGTGGTGTTCGTGGACAGCTTCGATACAACGGCGGTGGGCAAGATCAGCCGCCGCGAACTGCGTGCGCAGCTGCGTGCGCGTCATCTGCAACAGACAGGAGGAACGCGCTGATGGCGCTGCCCCGCATTGCTTCATATTCCCTGCCGACCGCCAGCGAGTTGCCACAGCCGCGTGGCCCCTGGCGCCCGCAGCGCGAGCGGATCGCGTTGCTGGTGCACGACATGCAGCGCTACTTCCTGGCAGCCTTCGACCCGGACAGCGAGCCGCTGCGCCCCGCGGTGGACAACATCGCGCGCCTGCTGGCGCATTGCCGGGCGCAGGGAATTCCCGTGTTCTATACCGCCCAGCATGGCGATCAGGACCGGCGCGACCGTGGCCTGCAGGCCGATCTGTGGGGGCCCGGCATGCGACGGAGTGACGAACATGAGCCGATCGTCACCGCGCTGGCTCCGCAGCCTGGCGAGCACGTGCTGGTCAAGCATCGCTACAGCGCCTTCCAGCGCAGCAACCTGGAGACGCTGATGCGCGCGCGCGGGCGCGACCAACTGCTGGTGACCGGCGTATATGCGCATATCGGCTGCACCGCGACCGTGGTCGAAGCCTTCCAGCGTGATATCGAGGCATTCATCGCCGCTGATGCGGTCGCCGACTTCTCGCGCGCCGATCATGAGCAGGCGCTGCACTGGATCGCACGGACCTGTGGCGTACCGATGACCACCGGCCAGCTGCTGGAGGCACTGTGATGGATAGGACGGGCGATGTGCTTGACCTGGAACGGATGCGCGCGGACGTGGCGCGCGTGCTCGAATGCGAGCCGGCCGACATCGGCGATGACGACAACCTGATCGATCTCGACCTGGATTCGATGCGCATGCTCGGCCTCGTCCTTGCGTGGAGCAACACCGGCCTTCCGTTGGAGTTCTCGCAGCTGGCCGAGCACACCACGCTGCGCCAGTGGTGGCAGGTAGTGCAACGGCTGCAGGCCGCACAAGGCGCATGAACGGTGCAGCGCCAGCCTCACCGGTGGCATTGACCGAGGCCCAGGCGGGGCTGTGGTATGCCCAGCGGCTGGCTCCCGACAACCCTGCATTCAACACGGCCCATGCCGTATGGATCGACGGCGCGTTGGACGTGGCTGCGTTCACGGCCGCCGCCAACCAGGCGGCGGCAGAGGCGCAGGCGCTCGCACTGCGATTCACGGAAGGCAGCGATGGCCAGCCCCTGCAATGGCATGAGCCGGCACACGTTCCGCTGCTGGCAGTCCATGATCTCTCCAGCGCAGCCGATCCGGTGGCCGAAGCCAGCGCCGCGATGCGGGCCGACCGGCTGAGCCCGGTCGATCCCACCCGCGACCGGATCAGCCAGCAGGTGCTCTATGCGCTGGGAGGCCAGCGCTGGGTCTGGTACCTGCGCGTTCACCATCTCGCCGCTGATGGCTACGGCATGGCGCTGTTCAGCGATCGCGTCTGCGCGCTGTACGCCGGGCGCGGCGGCGATGCGCTGCCGCCCCTGGCCGGTGTGCTGGCCGACGATGCGGCATACCGCATCGATCCGCGTCGCGAGATGGCCGGTGCCTGGTGGCGCGACCACCTGCGGGACGCGCCGGCCGCCGCCGGCCTGGCCGGCATCGCCGCCGCCAGTGAGGACGCGCTGCGGTGGGTGCAGCCGCTGGATGCCACATTCCGTGAGCAGCTGCTGCAGGCATCGGTGCGCTGGCTGCAGCCATGGCCGGATGTGTTGGCCGCACTCGCGGCCGAGTACCTGCGGCGGATGAGCGCGGCCGAGGAAGTGGTGCTGGGGGTGCCCTACATGGGGCGCCTGGGCAATGCGTCGGCGCGCGTGCCCGCGATGGTGATGAACGTGCTGCCGCTGCGCGTGGCCGCTGCCGAGGGCAGTGTCGAAGGCTACACCCGTGGCATCGGCCGGCAGTTGAGCCAGAGCCGCAGGCATGGCCGGTATCGCGGCGAACAGCTGCGACGTGATCTGGGCCTGGTCGGCGCGCAGCAGCGCCTGCATGGCCCGCTAGTGAACATACAGCCGTTCTACAGGCCGCTGGTGCTGCCGGGCGTGCAGGCCACGCTGCAGGTGCTGTGCACCGGGCCGGTGGAGGATCTGGTGCTGGGCTTCCGCGGTGATGGCCAGGCCCTGCTGGATCTGGAGATCGAGGCGAACCCCGCCCTGTACAGCGACGCCGACGTGCAGGCGCATGCGCAACGGCTGCTGCATTTCGTGTCGGCGGCTCTGGGTTCGGACGACATTGCCAGCGTGCCACTGGCCACCGCGGCAGAAGTCACGCAGGTGGTTCACCGCTTCAACGCGACCACCCATCCATTGCCTGCAACCACACTGGTGGAACTGTTGCAGCAGGGCATGGATCGCGACCCGCAGGCAACGGCGCTGGTCTGCGGCGAGGCCACGCTTGAGCATGCCGCACTGGAGGCACGCAGCTTCGCGCTGGCCGCACAGCTGCGCGCGCTGGGGGTGGGGCCGGGCAGTGTGGTGGCGGTCGCGCTGCCGCGTTCGATGGAGCTGGTCATCGCCCTGGTAGCCGTGTTGCGTGCCGGCGCCGCCTATCTTCCGCTGGATCCTGCACATCCCGACGAGCGCCTGGCGCGCATCCTGCGCTCGGCGTGTCCGGCCTGCGTACTGGCCGACAGCACGATGGCGCACCGGGCCGCAGGCGTGCCGGTGCTGCCGCCCGATCAATGGATGGCACATGGGTCTGCCGCGCCCTGGCCGGACCCGGCGCCGCGTGACGCGGCCTACGTGATCTACACCTCCGGCTCGACCGGCGAACCCAAGGGCGTGGTCATCGAGCATCGCGCCATCGTCAACCGCCTGCTGTGGATGCGCGAGCACTATGGCTTCGGCGCCGACGACCGCGTGCTGCAGAAGACGCCCGCCACGTTCGACGTGTCGGTCTGGGAGTTCTTCCTGCCGCTGCTGTGCGGCGCAACACTGGTTCTCGCCGGTCCGGATGCGCATCGTGATCCCACCGAGCTGGGCCGGCTGATCCGCGGGCAGGGCATCACCACCGCCCACTTCGTCCCGTCGATGCTGGACGCCTTCCTCGCGGCGCCCGCGTCGCAGGGCCTGCAGCTGCGCCGGGTATTCACCAGCGGCGAAGCGCTCGATGCCTCGCTGCGCGATCGCTTCCATGCCCGCATCGACGCGCAGCTGCACAACCTTTACGGGCCCACCGAAGCCGCGGTGGACGTCAGTTACTGGCCGGCCCCGGCCGGCGATCGCTCACGGCCGGTGCCGATCGGCTTCCCGGTCTGGAACACCCGCCTGTATGTGCTCGATGCACGCATGCGGCCATTGCCGGTGGGCGTGCCGGGCGAGCTCTACCTGGGCGGCGTGCAGCTTGCACGGGGCTATCTGGGCCGCGACGATCTCACCGCCGGGCGTTTCCTGACCGATCCCTTCCTGGCGGGCGAGCGCATCTACCGCACCGGGGATGTCGCACGCTGGCGCAGCGACGGAGCGGTTGAATATCTGGGCCGCAGCGACCATCAGGTGAAGCTGCGCGGTCTGCGCATCGAGCTGGGGGAGATCGAGGCGGCGCTGCGCGAACTGCCCGGCATGGAGCGCGTGGAAGTGCTGCTGCGCCACGACCTTCCCGGGGACCCGCGGCTGGTCGCCTATGTGCCGGTGGCAATGGCCGACGCCGCTGCCCTGCGCGCGCACCTGGCGGCGCGCGTGCCGGACTACATGGTGCCGTCGGCGTTTGTCGGGGTCGATCACTGGCCGGTGACCTCCAACGGAAAGCTGGACCGCAGCGCGCTTCCGAAGCCTCCGGAGGTCGGGATGACCGGCATCGCACCGCGCACGCCAGTGGAACATGCGCTGGCCGCCTTGTTCGCACAGGCACTGGGCCGTGAGCAGGCAGTTGCGGTGGATGCGGACTTCTTCAGCCTGGGAGGCGACTCGCTTTCGGCCGTGCACCTGCTGCTGGCCATTGAACAGCGCTGGCGCTGCGAGCTGGGCCTCGGCGTTCTGTTCGCGGAGCCGACGGTGGCGGCGCTGGCCCGGCGTATCGCCGAACCCCCGATGCTGGCCGATCATGCCTTGGGCCCGGTCATCGCGCTGGCCACGACCGATGGGACTGAACCCGCGCCGCTGTTCGTGCTGCACCCGGCAGGTGGCATTGCCTGGAATTACAGCGCGCTGGCGCGTGCGCTGCAACCGGCGCGGGCCGTGTATGGGCTGCAGTCGCCGGCGCTGGACGCCGCGCAGCCACTGCCGGCCAGCATCGAGGCGATGGCCAACGAGTACGTGCGGCGTGTGGTGACCTTGCAGCCGCGCGGGCCGGTGCACCTGCTCGGCTGGTCGGTGGGCGGGATCATCGCCCAGGCGATGGCCGTGCGCCTGCACGAGATCGGTCGCGAGGTCGGCGAGCTGGTCCTGCTCGACGCCTATCCCAGTGAATGCTGGCGGGCCGAGCCGGAGCCGGATCCGATCGCCGCGCTGCGGGCATTGCTGGCCATCGCCGGCCACGATCCGGACGCTCACCCCGAACTGGACAGCCGCGAGCGCATCCTGGCTTTCCTGCGTCGAGGTGGCAGTGCGCTGGGCAGCCTGCCCGACGTGGTGCTGGACGGCGTGGTGCGCGCGGTCACCGCAACCAACCGCCTGATCCGCGAGCACCACCACCGGCCATTCGACGGCACCCTGGTGCATGTGCGCGCAGGGCGGGACCACCAGGCACGGCCACAGCTGCAGTCGGCGCTGTGGAAGGCGCACGCGCGCACGGTTCAGGCGCTGGAACTGCCGTTCCTGCATGCCGAACTGACCGGCCGTGATGCGGTGGCGCAGCTCGCGCCATGGCTGTCGGCGCGGCTGCGGCATCGGGATGAACAACAGGAGATCGCAACATGCAGTTGACCGGCTTTGAGGGGCGCGTGGCTCTGGTGACCGGCGCAGCCGGGGGGATCGGCACCGCGCTGGTGAAGCTGCTGGTCACCGCCGGCTGCCAGGTGGTGGCCACCGATCGCGAGCCGCCCGCGATCGTGGGCGAGCGCGTACATGCCTGTGCGCTGGATGTCAGCGACAGCGCGGCGGTCGATGCGCTCATCGACCAGGTGGAGGCGAAGATCGGACCGATCGCCCTGGCGGCCAGTGTCGCCGGCGTGCTGCACGTCGGCGCGGTGACGGAGACCTGTGATGCCGATTGGCGCCGTGTTTTCTCGGTCAACGCTGACGGTGTGTTCCATCTCGGCCGCGCACTGGCGCGGGTGATGTCGCCGCGCAGACAGGGCGCCATCGTCACCGTCAGCTCGAACGCCGCTGGCGTGCCGCGTCACGGCATGGCGGCCTACGCTGCCTCGAAGGCGGCAGCGACCATGTTCACCCGTTGCCTGGGCCTGGAGCTGGCGCCGCTGGGCATCCGCTGCAACATCGTCGCACCGGGTTCGACGCTGACGGCCATGCAGACCGGCATGTGGGAAGACGCGCACGGTGCCGAGCGGGTGATTGCCGGCAACCTCGACACCTACAAGGCGGGCATTCCCCTGCGCAAGCTGGCTACGCCGGAGGACGTCGCCCACTCGGTGATGTTCCTGCTGTCCGAGCAGGCCGGGCATGTGGCGATGAGTGACCTGTACGTCGACGGCGGCGCCACGCTGCGCGGCTGACCACCTGATGCAGGGCCGGGCCTCAACCGGGGTTGCGGGGCTTGCGCGCGCGCTTCGGTTTCGCCGCATCACCGCCGCTGGCCGCACCCTCCTGCAGCGCCTGCAACCACGACAGGGTATCGACGTAATCGATGAAGTGGCGCAGATAGCCGGGGCTGGCGGCCTGCATCGAATCGAGCATGCGCTGCACCAGGACCGCGGAGTTCAGCGGACCGCCGTCGGCGGGGGCCTCGGTGCGCAGCGAACGGCGCACCTGCAGTTCACTGCGCAGCTCCGACCACTCGCGCTGCACCTGTTGGAGCATCGGCACCTGCGGGTAGTCCGCCAGCGAGCGCGACCCCGCATCGAGATCGCGCACCAGTGCACGCAGCCCCTCCAGCGCTGGCAGCTTATCTGCCATCGGGTGCCCTGGGCCTTGGAATCGGCGCGATCTCCACGCGGCGGTTGCGCGCACGGCCATCTTCGCTGGCATTGGAGCTGACTGGCTGCTCGCTGCCGAAGGCGGCGGCGAACACCGCATCGGCCGGTACGCCATCGGCGATCAGGGCGCGGGTCACCGTCAGCGAACGCTGCGCGGACAGTTCCCAGTTGTCGGCGAAACGACGGTTGCCTTCGCGCACCGGCGCATCATCGGTAAAGCCGCTGACCATCAGGATCTCTTCGCGGCTGCCCAGGTAGGCAGCCAGCGGTGCGGCCAGGCTGCGCAGCAGCTCCTGGCCCTCCGGCTGCAGCTGGTCTGAATTGAGGGCGAACAGCACACTGCCGCTGATGCCGATGCGGCCATCGACCAGCGTCACCCGGCCCGCCGCCAGCGGGCCGGCCAGTGCCTGCTCCAGCGTCTGCAGGCGCTTGGCTTCGGCCTGGCGCTGCCTGACTTCATCCTCCAGCCGTTGCGAGAGTTCCAGCTGGACCGCCACCACGCCGACCAGGATCAGCACGAACGCGCCGAGCAGTACGGACATCAGGTCGCCGAATGCCGCCCAGATCGGGGCGTGCGAACCGCCGTCGACCTCCAGCTCGTCGCTCATGCGGTGCCGGCCTTGCCGCGGCGCGCGGCCAACTGATGCAGCTCTTCCATCACCTGCTTCTGCGACAGCAGGCTCAGGTCGACCACCTCGCGCGCCTGCGCCACGTAATAGGCCAGCTGCTCGTCGCTGCGGGCCAGCGAGGCATCAAGCGCGCCACCGATCTGTTCCAGACGGCCCGACAGCTCGGCCGATGCGGCGCCGAACTGGGCCACGGCGTCGCCGAAGGCGCCGGCAAGGTGACCGACTTCAGTGGCGCTGCCATCGAGCAGTGCGGCGATGCCGTCGAGCTTGCCGGTTTCGGCCGCGATGTGGTCGGTGAAGCGGTTGCCGACGCGCTCCAGCAGTTCCGCCGAGCCGCCCACCAGTGCATCGACCGCGCTGCGTTGTTCATGCGAGGCATGGTTGATCGCATCCAGCAGGGTCTGCACCGTCGCCAGCAGGCGGCCGCGCTCCTCCAGCATCGCGTTGTCGCGCACCAGACTCTCGGAGAGTGTGCTGCGCAGCTCGTTGATGACGTCGGCAGCGGCCTTCGGTGCGGCGGCAGCCGTCTGCAGCAGGGTCGAGACTTCGGCGAGCGTGGCGCTGGCCTGGGCACGGCCGTTCTCGCCGATCTGCTGCGCGGTCTCCGCCAGCGTGTCGCAGATCTGCTGTTGCTGCGCGGCCAGGCGTTCCCCATTGGCGTGCAGGCGTTCGGCCAGATCGTTCGACAGGGTGTGCAGCGCGTCGCTCCAGCGCTGCAGGCGCTGGTCGTCAGCGGCCTGCAGCTGTTCCTGCAGCGCGGCGTGGGCCTGTTGCAGATGGGTGCTGGCCGCCTCCCAGCGCGCCAGTCGCTGCTGCTCGTGGTCCTGCAGCAGCGACTGGCTGGCTGCATGACGTTCTTCAAGCGCGTGAAGCAGCGACTGGGCCCGTTCGTCCAGATGCTGGCTGGCCGCCTCCAGTGCCTGCTGCTGGCGCTCGACCAGCGAGGTGTTCAGCGCATGCTGCTGGTCGGCCGCAGTGCGCCACGCGTCGGTCTGGCGGTCGGCATCCGCCTGCAGCCGTTCGCCGATGCGTGCCACCAGTGCTTCGCCGTGCGCACCCTGGGCATCGCTGAAGGCCTGCAGATGCTGGCGAAGGTCGGCCACCAGGGCCTGCTGTGCCTGGGCCTGTTCGGCCATCACCCGCGTCCAGCTGGCTTCGGTCGATACGCGGCTGCGCTCGAAGCCGTCCGCAAGCCCGGCCAGCTGCTGCTGCACCGCCTGTTCAACGCGCGCATGAAGGGCCTGGCCGTGGCTGGCCAGGCCAGCCAGCGTGGTTTCCGCCATCGGCTGCAGTGCACCGCCGATGGCCGCTGCGCTGGCTTCGGCGCCTTCGCGCAGCGATTGCTGGAGGGAGGCCGCCAAGCGCTCCTGCAGCGCCTGGCTCTGGGTGAGGAACTCGGCCTGGCCGGCCAGCAGCCGTTCGTTGGCCGCCAGGCTGTGCTGCTCGAAGGCACCGGTCATCGCCTGCAGGCGGTCGACCAGGGCCGGCAGCGCTGCGGACTGCGCCTGCAGCAGGCGCAGGGATTCGGCGCGTTGCCACGCCTGCGAATACGGGTGCAGCGGGCCGGAGATGGCACGGTCGAGCTGCTGCACGGCCTGCAGGCGATCCCGGCGCAGCAGCGCGGAAAGCAGCCCCAGCATGGCCGAACTGGCGACACCGGCAATCGACGTACCGAAGGCGACGGCCAGGCCCTGTACCGGCGATGCCAGCGAGCCGCGGATTGCGGCCATGTCGGTGGCGCTCTGCAGGGCGAGGCCGGTGCCGCGCAGGGTGTCCATCATGCCCAGCAGGGTGCCGAGCATGCCCAGCAGCACCAGCAGGCCGACCAGATACGGCGTCAGGACCGGGCCGGGCAGGGCGGTGCGCTCACCTTCCACGCGCAGGCGCACGGCATTGCGCAGGCTTGCCGGCACGCGTTCCAGCCACGGTGCCAGGCGCTCCTCGGCGGCGGACAGATCGCTGAGAGCATCGCGCAGGCCCGCGCTGGCCTGGCGATAGCGGTACAGCTCCACACCACCGGCGATGTAGCAGGCGGCAATGACCGCCGCGACCGCTGCACCCAGCGGGTGCACCGAAACGTAGCCGATGCCGATCCAGCACACGGCCAGCAGGCCGACAAGGAAGACAACGACATGGAAAGCAGTTCTGGACATGGTGTTCCGGGTCAGTGGGAGCGCAGGGCTGCCAGCAGCCCTTCGATCGGGTGGAAGCGCAGCTGCAGCTCGGCAAGCAGCAGCGAGCGCATGTCATGGCGGAATGCGGTGCGCCAGCCGGGCTGGCCATGCACGCGGTCGAAGCGGGTGCCCAGCACTGCCGGGGCGATGGCCAGCAGGCTGTGTTCGCGCGGGCTGAGGGTCTGCTCCATCACGGCGTCGATCTCGGCCAGCCGCGCCAACTCGGGCGAGGCCTGCAGCAACCGATCACGGAGGCGTCCGCGCAGGCGCCCGGTTGCGGTCTGGATGGCCTGCTGCAGCACCCGGTAGCGCTGCCGCAACGAGGCAAAGTTGGGCGTGGCGGCCGCCTCGGCCAGATCGAGCAGGCGCTCGGCCTCGGCGTCGTCACGAATCGACGCCAGCAGGCTGGCATGGGCCTGCCCGCAGTCGGCCAGCAGTTCGTCCATCGTCTCGCCCGCGGCCGCAGGCTCAGGCACGCGCCCGCCCAGTGCCGTCGACAGCGCGACAGCACGGCTCCAGTCCACCCACTGACCCAGGCGATCGGTCAGGGCGGGACTGGTGGCCGGCATCGCGCCGTCGCTGAGACGGGCGAGCAGGCGAAGGAAATCCGGTCCACCCAGGACCGTCTGCGCTGCGTTCGCCATCAAGGGGTGAGGGGCCAAAAACCGTTGATTTTACAGCCAGATGAGCCTGGCTGGATGAAGGGGGGACGGGTGGGCGGGCCCGCAGGCGCCACAAGGCTTAGAATGACCGGCTGCACTCACCACGTTCGACCTCTGGAGCACCCATGACTGTTGCGCAGTTCTACCCGATCGGCACCCCCGGACAGCCCTGGGGCGATCCGGAACGCGCGCAGTGGCGGGCCCGCCAGCAACGCCGGCGCAGCTACCATGACGATGTGGTGGCGGCGCTGGAGCGCCTGGATGAGCGTTTCGACGTGATCCAGTACGGGCAGCTCGATTACGCGCCGGATCACTATCCCCTGTTCGCCGTGGTCAACCACGACTGGAACCCGGCACTGCCGACGGCGCTGGTCACCGGTGGCGTGCACGGCTATGAAACCAGCGGTGTGCACGGTGCCCTGCAGTTCCTGGAGCAGCAGGCCGAGCGCTACCTGGGGCGTCTGAACCTGATCGTGGCCCCCTGCGTGAGTCCGTGGGGCTATGAGCGCATCCAGCGCTGGAACCCCGCTGCCCTGGACCCGAACCGCAGCTTCCGCGATGGCGGTCTGATCGAGGAGGCCGCCTCGCTGATGCGCTGGGTGGCCGGGCGCAAAGCCGACATCCGGGTGCACCTGGACCTGCACGAAACCACCGACAGCGACCTGCACGAGTTCGATCCGGCCCGTTGCGCCCGCGATGGCAAGCCCTTCGAGCGGGACACCATTCCCGATGGCTTCTACGTGATCGGCAACAGCGAAGACCCGCAACCGGCATTCCAGCAGGCGCTGATCGCCGCCGTGGCGCCGATCACCCATATCGCCCCGGCCGATGCCGAGGGCAACCTGGTCGGCCTGCCGTTGCAGTCGCCGGGCGTCGTATGGGGTGAATCGCGCTCGATCGGGGCCTGCGCCGGATTCACCGATGCACGTTTCGCCACCACCACGGAGGTCTACCCGGACAGTCCGCGTACCAACCCGCAGGAGTGCAACGACGCGCAGGTCGCGGCGGTCTGTGCGGGCCTGGATTTCGCCCTGGCGAACTGATCCCGATCAGGAACGCGACCGACCGGGATGACGCTGCTACGCGGCCGCTACTCGGCGAAACTGGCGGTGTCCTTGCCTTGCCGCTTGGCGTGGTAGAGGGCTCGGTCGGCCAGTGCCAACCAGTCCTCGACACTGCCGTGTCGCGGGCTCGCAGCGACCCCCATGCTGACACTGAAATCGCTCGCCGGCCCTGTCCGGCGTGCATTCTCGTGCAGGCGCTGCCTGATGCGTGCCGCCATCTGCATGGCGTCCGACGCGGCGCAGTCGCGCAGCAGCATGACGAACTCATCCCCCCCGAGCCGTGCAGCCGTGTCGGCCGGGCTGGCGAACTCGCGCAGTGTCGTGGCGATATGCCGCAGGACCTGATCGCCGGCACGATGCCCCTGCGAATCGTTGATCCGCTTGAAGTCATCGACGTCCAGCATCAACAGGCACGCCATGCCGCCGTGGCGCTGTGATTTGTCCAGCGCCTGCTGGGCACGGTGGATCAGGAAGCCCCGGTTGGCCAGCTCCACCAGCGGATCCATCCGGCTCAGCCGCCGCAGCTGCCGGTTCTGTGATTTGACCCGGCGCGCGAGTTGCCAGCTCAGGATGCTGAGGCCGATGCCGTACACGAACAGGAACGGCATGCTCAGCACGATGCTGCGTTGCGAGGTGGTCGGCTGATAGGGGAATCCCAGCGCGAGCCAGACGAGTCCAAAACCCAGCACCAGCGCCAGCGTCGCCCGCAGCGCCAGCCGCACGCCCCCTGCTGCGATCTTGTCGGCCACCAGCAGGGCGGTGAACAGTGCGCTGGGCACGATGCTGAGCGCAATGAACGCGATCCACGCGCCGCCGAAGAAGGAATCGACCACCATGCAGCGGAACTGGGTGGCGGCCGGCTCGGGGGAACGCCGGGTGAGGACCAGGGCGATCGCCGGCCATGCCAGCGCGTTGAGCAGCAGCAGCGTCCATGGCCACACGCCATCCTGACGTTCGAGCAGGATGGACGCCAGGGGCAGCGCCGCCAGGCTGCTGCCGACGAACCGCATCCAACCGATGCGCCGCGCCGCGCCGATACCCTCGACGGCCACCTCGGTCGTATCAGTGAAGTAGGGCATTGCCGATCCCCCCAAGATCGCACCACCAACGGCGCTCCACGGTGGAGCGCGCTCCAGCAGTCTGGCATTGCGACGTCAACGGCCCGTGCATGCTGCGGTCGCCGACGTCAGCGCCGGATGGCAACACGGGGCCGCGGGCGCCGGGTTGCTTCGACCCGGAATCATCGAGGGCCGCGCGGCGAGGATGCCGCAGTTCCGCGGTTCGCATCAGCACGGCAGGCGTCTAAACCTTCTGCACCCCTGCCGCATCCAAGGCAGGCGGCATCTGCCGTTCCCCTCCACTGGAAGCCATCAATGCACCAGTCCATACGTCCGTGGTACTTCGCCCTGGTTGCGGGGCTGCTGGTTCTTCCGCAGCCCCGCGCCGCGGCCGGGACGATCACCCTTCCTTTCGAGCAGGACAAGGATCACCGGATCTATGTGGAGGGGCGGATCAACCAGTCCGGACCGCTGCGCTTTCTTGTCGACACCGGCGCTGACGGACTGGCAGTCACGGTTGCCACCCGCAAGGCGGCGTCGATGCAGGTCGATGACCGCTCCGAGAACATCGGCTCCGACGGCGTGAGCTTCGTGGACTACAGCACCCGCAACACGGTGGTTGTGGGAGACGTGCGCCGGACGATGGGGGCGGCCGTGATCGACTACGGCAAGCGTCCGTTCGACGCCCTGCTTGGCTGGACATTCTTCGCGGGGCGCATCCTCGAGATCGACTACGACCGCAAGGTGCTGCATGTGCACGACCGGTTGCCGGATCTCCGGGGATACACCCGCGCGAACGTCCGCTGGCTCGACAATACGCCCGCCATCGAAGTGCTTCTGCGTGAGGGCGGCTCGACACTTGCGGCCTGGCTGTTCGTGGACACCGGCAGCAACGGCGCCATTGATCTGGGTCATGGGTACAGCGCGCGCCACCGACTGCAGGACGTGTTCACCCGTACCATCGGTACCTCACAGTTCAGCGGCTCGGCGGGCAGGAAGATCCGGGCCGTCGATGCGCGGATCGCATCGGTCGATGCGGGCGGGCTGCGACTGGATCAGCCCAAGGTGTCGTTCACCATCGATGAAGATGGATCCAATGCCGACGGCACGCTGGGCAGCGAAACACTGCGCAACTTCAACATCCTGCTGGATACCAGAACCGGGCAGATCCATCTGCGGCCAAACGCGAACGCACACGCGCTGCGGAACTAACCCTTCAGCGCCCACAGCTGGACGCAGCAGCGGCTGGCAGCGCAGGAAGGGCTGACCCATCGCGCGTCTGCGCCCGATGGGTCAGCCAGGGCTGCGTTCACCGACGCAGCGCGTCGACGATCAAGCCGGTGGCGATTTCAACAAGCAGATACTCGGTGTCGCTCTGGCGGACCCAGCGCTGGCCGCGGCCCGGATCGCGCAGCCTGTAGCGCGCGTAGTCATCCACCCAGTAGCGACGGTCCACTTCCGCCCACGGGAGATGATCCCCGCGCCGCCAAGCCTTCTTCTGCCATCCCGGCGGCGGTGCGTCGCGATTGTGCGGCCCGCCTGCGTGCGGCGGGGGACCGTTTCCGCGAGCGTGGTGCGGCGGATCCGCCCAGGCCGGTGCGACGGCGAGCAGTGCCACCATCAGAGCAGGTATGACGTGTCGGGTCCTCATGGCATCCTCCTGTCAGTGACCGGGGCTCCCGGCCTGGTGTGCGGATCATAGATCAACGCCCGTGAACGGAATCATGCTGTCTGCCTCCCTGCCGAGGCGGCGGCTCCTGCTGGCGGCAGCGTCGAATCGAGGATGTCCAGCAGCGCACGCAGACGGTCCATGTGGCGCAGATCCTGGTGATAGCCCACCCAGATGCCCCGCGAAGGAGGCGTCCCGTGTGATTCGATGCGCTGCAGTCCGGCCACCGCGTCACCGAGCGCACGGGGCAGCACGGCGAGACCGGTATCGTGCAGGCACATCTGCGCCTGGACACTGCGACTGGTACTGGTGAACGCGCGCGGTGAACGCGGAAACCGCTGCAGCAACCATTCCACGTCGGGGAAGTGCGACTGCGCGGTGTTCATCAGGATGAGTCCGACCGAATCGGGGTCGTCCTGCAGCCGGGCGGTGGTCGAGACCGAACCATACAGGCCGTAGGGCAGGGTCATCACAAGGCGCTGGACGATGTCCGGCTCACTGAATGGCACGATGCGGAACGCGACGTCGGCATCGCGGCGCGACAGGTCCAGCAGTCGATAGCTGGCGATCAGTTCCGGAACCACCGCCGGGTGCCGTCGTACCAGTTCGGCGAGCACGGGCGTCAGCACATGGCAGGCGAACCAGTCCGCGCTCGAAATGCGCAGGATGCCTTCCAGCCGGCCCGGGCTGCCTTCCAGGCGGCGCTCCAAGGCCAAGGCGGAGTTCTCCATGGCTTCGGCCAAGGCCAGCACCGCATCACCGGCATCGGTCGTGACCAGCCCGTCCCGCGTCCGCCGCAGCAACGGCTGCCGGGCGTGCTGTTCAAGGGCCTTCAACCGGCGGCCCACCGTGGGATGGCTGACACCAAGGCGACGCGCCGCCTCACCCAGCGACCCGCCCCGCACGATCGCCAGGAAGACACGGACATCACCCCATTCCATGATCGTGCTCGTTCAAAAATGTACGCCAAATGTGCACCAGTGTCAGTCCGCATACAAGTTTGAAAGGTCCAGCATAGGCCCCGGTCGCACTGACCGACTCCCCTGGAACTGGATCCGCTTGACATGAACACGCTGAAAGACAAGGTCGCGCTGGTCACCGGCGCTTCGAAGGGCATTGGTGCCGCGGTTGCCCGGCGACTGGCAGCCGACGGCGCCAGCGTCGTCGTCAACTATGCCTCGAGCCGGGAGGGCGCCGAACAGGTCGTTGCCGATATCGAGGCCGCCGGTGGTCGGGCGCTGGCGGTGCGCGCCGATGTGCGTGACGCACGCGAGGTCGATGCGCTGGTGGCGACGGCCCTGCATGCGTTCGGCAGGCTGGATGTGGTGGTGAACAACTCGGGCGTGTACCGGTTCGCGAAGATCGAGGACACCACCGAGGCCCTCTATCGCCACCAGTTCGACATCAACGTGCTGGGCCCGCTGCTGGTCACTGCCGCCGCGGTTCCCCATCTGCGGCCCGGTGCAAGCATCATCAACATCAGTTCATTCGTGACCCGCATCCTGCCGGTGGACAGCGCCATCTACACCGGTTCGAAGGGCGCGATGGACGCCATCACTGGGGTGTTGTCCAGGGAGCTTGGTCCGCGCGGTATCCGTGTCAACGCGGTCAATCCCGGCCTGATCGAGACCGAGGGCACGCACGCCGCGGGTGTCGTCGATTCCGGGTTCCAGGCCTGGAACCTGGCGCAGACACCCCTGGGCCGGACAGGCCAGGTACTGGACGTGGCGCCGATCATTGCGTTTCTCGCCTCGGATGATGCGCGATGGATAAGCGGCGATACCCTGCTTGCCTCAGGCGGCATGCGCTGAGCGGGGGACGACATGAACCTACCGACTGACGCAGCGGGCGTCGCATCGCCCGATCCGCGCCGTTGGATGGCATTGGCTGTACTGCTGACAGGTACGCTGCTGCCGCCGCTCGACTTCTTCATCGTCAATGTCGCGTTGCCGGCCATCCGTGTCGATCTGCACGCACCGCCGGATGTCTCGCAGCTGGTCATCTCGGTCTACGCCACCGCCTACGCGGTGACCCTTATCCTGGGAGGCCGGCTCGGCGACATCTACGGCAGAAAACGGGTGTTCATCGCAGGCATGCTGGGGTTTGGCCTGGCGTCGGCGCTGTGTGGCCTGGCGCCTGCGGCTGAAGTGATGGTGGCCGGACGGCTGCTGCAGGGGATGTCGGCCGCGCTGATGGCTCCGCAGTCATTGGCGTCGATCCACGCCCTGTTCCCGGACAGCGAAAAGCGCCGTGCGCTTGGCCTGTATGGCGCCACCTTCGGCCTCGCATCGGTGGGCGGTCAACTGCTCGGGGGTGTGCTGGTCACAGCCGATCTTTGGGGAACAGGATGGAGGAGCGTATTCCTCATCAATCTTCCCATCATCGCAGCTGCGGTGCCGGCTGCATTCCTGCTGCTGCGTGAGTCGCGCGCCCGCCAAGGGGCGCGGCTGGACGCTGTCGGAGCGGTGGCGCTGGCGGCGTCGTTGCTGGCGCTGGTGGTACCGATCATCGAGGGTCGCCAGCGCCAGTGGCCGTGGTGGTGCGTGGGGCTGCTGCTGGCAAGCGGCCCCCTGCTGCTGCTGTTCTGGAAGCATGAGCAGCGATGCGTGGGGCGTGGGCAGATGCCGCTGGTGTTGCCGTCGCTGCTGCAGATACGCGGGTTGAGGCGCAGTCTGTCAGCGACATTCTTCTTCTACGCGTTGGCCGCGTTCTTTCTCGTCTTCGCGGTGTATCAGCAGTCCGCGCTGGGGCGCAGCAGCGCGTCGGCGGGGCTGGCGATCCTGCCGTTGGGGCTGGGCTTCCTTCTTGGACCGCTGTGTGGTCCGGTGTTCCGGCGGCTGGCCGCACAGGGTGCATCGCATGGGATGGTGATGGAGGTTGTGGGTCTGCTGGCGGTCGCAACCCTCGCGTTGCTGGACATGCCGTCGTGGCTGCCGCTTCCGCTGTTTCTGATCGGCGCAGGACAGGGCATTGCGCTTCCCGCGCTGGTGAAGCAGAGCGTGGACCACGTTGATGCCCGCCACGCGGGGCTGGCCGCAGGCATCGTGAGTGCGACACTGCAGATCAGTGCGGCGCTCTCGGTGGCGTTGGTGGGCGGTGTGTTCTTCGCCGTCGCGCCTGACACGGCAGCACCTGCGGACGTGCGCACCGCTTTCGTGTCGGCCTCGCTGGTGATCGCAGCATCATTGGCGATTGCCGCCGGATTGGCCTGGCGACGTAGTTGAGACGGCGTCTTCACGCCGCATCCACGTCTTCCAATTGCAGCTGAAAGCCAATCGGAGAGTGGGCCGAAACGCCGCTATATTCCAGACACCCCAGACGAAGGAGGGAGTGGAATGATTCTTACCAAGCAGCACCTGATGATGGCACGTACGCTCGGTGTGGCGATTGTCGCCACCGTAGGCCTTGGGGCCTGCGCCACCTACAAGGACGATTTCGCAACGATCAACTCGCGGCTCGACCAGCTTGATGTGAAGGTGCAGGGTGCGGCGCAGAGCGCCGAATCGGCCAATCAGTCGGCGCAGCAGGCCAACCAGCGTCTGGATCAGATCGAGGGTCGCGTCCAGCAGCTGGAACGGGCGCCTCGCCGCACCCCGCGCGGCTGACCGCCTGTCGCCTGTACATCCGAGTCAGGACACCAGTGGCCGCAGCGGCCACTGGTGTCCTCCCGTAACACTGCTTTCGAGGAACGCTCCCATCCATACCCACTCCTCCCTTGCGCGCCGCGCCCATCGCGCTGCTCTGGCAGTGGCGTTGGCGTTCCTGGTGGTCGGTGTCGTCAATGCAGAAGATGCCGTCGCGCCACCGTCGGCCGCCGTTGATGAACTGCCACCCGGCCAGGATGTCTCCGAAACCGTGATCGAACTGGCGGGCTGGGTCGTGGCTTCCAAGGACAGCCAGGGCTATCCGTTCGCAGTCATGGACAAGGCCGCCGCACAGATCCTGGTGTTCGGCGGCGACGGCCGGCTGCGCGGCGCGGCCCCTGCACTGTTCGGTTCAGCGACCGGCGACCACACCGCGCCCGGCGTTGCGGGTCTCGCCCTGCGCGCCATTCCCGGACGGGACCGCACCACGCCCGCAGGTCGCTTCGTGGGCGGCTACGGCCCTTCGATCGATGCAGGGCGGGTGCTGTGGGTGGACTACGAGTCCGCAGTCTCCATCCATCCGACCGCGACCGGCGTTCCAGCAGAGAGGCGTGTCGAGCGCCTGGCATCGCCGTCGCCGGACGACAACCGCGTCACCCACGGCTGCATCAACGTCTCGCCGGAGTTCTACGAACGCATCATCCGTTCCACCTTCGAGCGGGGCGGGGTGTTCTACATCCTGCCGGACGTGGACCCGATCGAGCAGACCTTCCCCGAGTTCGCACAGAGCCGCGCGGCTGCGCAGCACAACGGCGGCAAGCGCGCACGATCCGCCCGGAGGTAAACGCTCGGCCGCCCGCCCGGTGGGCGGCCCGCCCAGCCCGGCGCGCTCCATCCGGACACTGGCTGCGGTCCTTCCTGTTGCCCGGCAGCGTGCAACCGTTGCTGGAAATCGTTCATGATGGGCCCAGTCACACTCCCGTGGCAGCGCAGGCCGCATGCTGTGATGCGTCGGTATCACGCGGCAACAGGCAGGACGGTGGAGCAAGAAGGTGGACCAGCCATGAGCCAACTCACCGACGGTTTCGGACGCAGCTTTCCGTACCTGCGCCTGTCGTTGACGGAAGCCTGCAACTTCCGTTGTGGCTATTGCCTGCCGGAGGGGTACCAGGCCGATGGCCGCCCGCGTTTCCTGCAGGTCGAGGAGATCAGCCGCCTGGTCCGCGCCTTCGCGGCGCTGGGGATGAGCAAGATCCGGCTGACCGGTGGCGAGCCCAGCCTGCGCAAGGATCTTGATGACATCATCGCGGCCGTGGCGGCGGTGCCGGGTATCGGTAAGGTGGCCATCACCACCAATGGCACGCAGTTGCCGCGTCGCCTGCCGGGTTGGCACCGCGCCGGCCTGACTGCGCTGAACGTCAGCATGGACAGTCTGCGGCGCGACCGTTTTGCCGCGATCACCGGGCATGACCGCCTGCCTGAGATCGAGCAGGGCCTGGCACTGGCGCAGGCGCTGGGCCTGTCGTCGATCAAGCTCAACGCGGTGCTGCTTCGCGGCCTCAACGACGATGAGCTGCCGCAGTGGATGGCGTACCTGCGCGATCGTCCCGTCAGCGTGCGCTTCATCGAACTGATGCGCACCGGCGACAACGAAGCCTATTTCCAGCAGCATCACCTGCGTGCCGACGGGGTGATCGACCAGTTGCTGGCTGCCGGCTGGCGCGAGCGTGCACGGGCGGCCGATGCCGGCCCGGCGCGCGAGTTCGGCCATCCGGACCATCGCGGCAGCATCGGCATCATCGCGCCGTACTCGCGCGATTTCTGCAAGGGCTGCAACCGCTTGCGGGTAACCGCCAGGGGAGACCTGCGGCTGTGCCTGTTCGGCGACTTCGGCGTGCCGCTGCGCCCGCTGCTGCAGCACGATGACGACCATGACGCGCTGCTGGCGCGCATCACCACCCAGCTTGGCCTGAAAGCGGCCGGGCATGGCCTGCACCAGGGCCGGACCGGGCTGACCCCGCACCTGGCTTCCATCGGAGGATGAGTGACACGATGAGTGGGGAACTGAACACGGCCTTCCATATGGCCGATGTCCGCAACAAGCGCATCAGTCGCCGGCGGGCGGTGGCGGTGGGCGAGCTGCATGCCGGTCCGCTGGCGTACCCGTTGATCGTCGAGCGTCGCCTGCCGAAGGGCGATGCGCTGGTCATGGCCGAGATTGCCGGCCTGCAGGGGGCGAAGATGGCGTCGATGCTGATGCCACTGTGCCATCCGCTGCCGCTGGAGCTGGTGCAGGTGGTCTGCGCGCCGGTGCCGGAACGGCACGCGATCCGGGTCTGGTGCGAGTGTGCCAGCGAGGCACGTACCGGTGTGGAAATGGAAGCGCTGGCCGGCGTCAACGCGGCGCTGCTGACCCTGTACGACCTGAGCAAGCCGGTGGAACCGGCGCTGCGGATCGAAGGCATCCGCCTGCTGTTCAAGGAAGGCGGCAAGCGCGGCCTGTGGCTGCATCCTGATGGCATGGATGATGCCGAGCGCGCGCGCTTCAGGCCCCGTGCGCCGAAGGGCCTGGAAGGCGCGGCCTGCGCGGTGATCACGCTGAGCGACCGCGCCAGCGGAGGCACTTATGAGGATGTTTCTGGCCCGGCCCTGGTGGCCGGCCTGAACAAGCTGGGCGGCGAGGTGGTGGCTGCCGATGTGCTGCCCGATGGCATCGAGCCATTGGCGGGTCGCCTGCAGGCATTGGCCGCCGACGGCGTGCGCCTGTGCCTGTGCACCGGCGGCACCGGTCTGGGCCCGCGCGACCTCACCCCGGAGGCGCTGCGTTCGTTGAACGCGCGGCCGGTGCATGGCCTGGCGCAGATGGTCCGTGCACTGAGCGCGCAGCACACGCCGATGGCCTGGCTGAGCCGCGCCGAGGTGGTGCAACTGGGCAGCATGCTGGTGTTCGCGCTGCCAGGCAGCCCCAAGGCGGCAGCGCAGTGCCTGGACATCCTGGCGCCAGTGCTGGGCCACGCCCTGGCGATGGTCGAGGGTGGTGACCACGCGTGATTCTCTACAGTGAAGCACTGCAGCACCTGCTGGAGGCGGCCACGCCCCTTCCCGCCGAGCGTCTGCCCCTTCAGGAGGCCGCAGACCGCACCCTGGCCAGTGACATCCACAGCGCGCAGGCATTGCCGCCGTTCGACAATTCTGCGATGGACGGTTTTGCGCTGCGTGCCAACGGGGCGGCGTTTGAGTCCGGTACCGAATTCACGGTGCAGGGCTGGCAGGCGGCGGGTGACGGCGATGCCGAAGGCGGCGAGGGCGCCTGGGAGATCATGACCGGCGCGCGCATGCCGGGTGGCCTGGACACGGTGGTACCGATCGAGAACGTGCAGATCCTCGCCAGCGAAGCGGGCCGGCCAACCCGGATCGCGTTAAAGAGCGTGGTCAGGCCGGGCCAGAACGTGCGTCTGCGGGGGGAGGACGTAGCCGAAGGCGAGTGCGTGCTGCGGGCCGGACAGAGAGTGGATATCAACGCACGGACCCTGCTGCACGCCCTTGGCGTTGGCGAGGTGGTGGTGATGTCGCGACCGGCGGTGGCGGTGATTGCCACCGGCAAGGAGCTGGTGAGCGAGGCGGCGCAGGCGCTGGAGTCCGGGCAGATCCGTGACAGCAATCGCCCCTACCTGGTCGGGCGGCTGCACGCGGCCGGAGCTGAGGTGGTGTGGCAAGGCACCGTTGGTGATGACGTGACCGCCTTCGATGCAGCGCTGGACCAGGCGCTGGCGGCGGGCGCGCGGGTACTGGTCAGTACCGGTGCGGTCTCTGCGGGCCGTTACGACTTCGTGCCCGACGCACTGCGCGCGCGCGGGGCGCGCATCGTGTTCCACAAAGTGGCGATCCGTCCGGGCAAGCCGCTGCTGTTTGCGGTACTGCCCGATGGTGCGCTGTATTTCGGCCTGCCGGGCAACCCGGTATCGGCGGCAGTGGGCCAGCGGTTCTTTGTCGAGCCTGTACTGCGCCGGCTGCTGGGGTTGGCGCAGGAACCGGTGCTGCGGCTTCCCCTGCAGGCGATGGTGCGCAAGCCGCCCGGCCTGCGCGTCCACGCCCGTGCGCGGGTGGAGCTGGACGAGCAGGGCCAGCTGAGTGCGAGGGTGCTGCCCGGACAGGAATCGTTCCGTCTGATGTCCATGGTGCAGGCCAACGCCTGGGTGGTACTGGAGGACGAGGGCGATCTGGTTCCGGCCGGCAGCGCCGTGCGCGTACAGGGCTGGGGCCACGCCGACCCGGTGCGGCTGACGGGCAGGGAGTGGGAATGAAACAGGTGACGTTGCAGTTGTTCGGTGCGTTTTCCGATCTGGATGACCGTCGGGAGATCACGCTGCAGGTGCCGGGTGCGACCGTGGCCGACCTGCGGCAGGCGCTGCGCGAGCTGCTGCCGGTGCGTTGGCCCGGTTTCCGTGCTGGCCTGCTGGACTATTCGGCCTTCGCCGACCAGCAGCGCGTGCTGCGCGATCACGATGTGCTGCCGGAGGATGGCCGCGTGGCCATCCTGCCGCCGGTGAGCGGGGGCTGAGCGATGGACGCGATTGCGAAGGTGGTGGATCGGGCGCACGGAGTGATCGACCCTGCGGAAGGGATCGCCGCGGTGTCCGACCCGGGTTTCGGCGGTATCGACGTGTTCATCGGCAAGGTACGTGACGTGAACGTCGGCCGGGTGGTCACGGGCATCACCTACGATCTGTTCGAGCCGCTGGTGCTGAACGAGATCCAGCGCCTGGCGGCCGAGGTGGAGGCGGCGTTCGGGCCGCGGCTGAAGCTGTATGTGGCGCATGCCAGGGGGCGGCTTGGCATCGGCGATGTGGCCGTGGTGGTGGCCGCCGGCAGCCCGCACCGGGACGAAGCATTCCGCGCGTGCCGGCAGCTGATCGAAGCGGTGAAGCACCAGTGCCCGATCTGGAAGCAGGAACACTACGAGGATGGCGACAGCGCCTGGAGCGAGGGCTGCAGCCTGTGCCATGCAGACAGCACGCCCGCACATGGCCATGACCACGAGCACGGCCATTGACGGCATCGTGCTGGCTGGAGGCCTGTCCAGCCGCATGGGCCGCGACAAGGCGCTGCTGCCCTGGCGCGGGCGCACCCTGCTTGAGCACATGCGTGAGGTGTTGATCGAGGCCGGTGCGCAGCAGGTGTGGGTGAGTGGTGACTATCCGGCCTTCGATGGCATCCCCGACCAGGTCGCGCGCTGTGGCCCGCTGGGCGGGCTTTACAGTGTGTCTCTGGCCATGCCGGATACCGTTGCGTGGGTGGTGCCGGTGGACATGCCCAGGTTGACCGGCGCCCTGCTCCATCGGCTGCACGGGGCGCCTTCCGCCTGCAGCGTGTTCGCCGGCGAGCCATTGCCGATGTGTCTGCAGATCGATGATCATTGCCGGCGGGCCCTGTGGACCTTGATCGAAGATCCACTGGCGCGGCGTTCGCTGCGTGCCCTGCAGGAGCGACTGGGGGCGACGGCGCTGCCGTTGCCGGAGAATGAGCGTGCCTTGCTGTTCAACTGCAATACCGGGGCCGACTGGGAGTCCATCGCAACATGAAAGTCCAGCTGCAGCGGCAATCCATGCGCCTGCGTGTCGATGAAGAGGAACTGGCAGCACTGCTGGCCGGTGACTCGCTGGAGAATCTGACCCGGTTTGGTGGCACGGGCGGGTGGGGGACCGCGTTGTCGCTGCATGGGGGCGACCAGGCGGTGCTGCTGGACGGTGGCACGGTCTGTCGGCTGGTGCTGCCGCGCGATGCTGTGCAGGGGCTGGCAGCACGCCTGCCGTCGCGCGATGGGCTGGAATTTTCCATCGCGCTGGATGATGACAGTTCGTTGCAGCTTCAGTTCGACGTGGATGTGCGCGACAGCATGCGTCAGCGCGGCCATCAGCGGCGTGGGCAGCGTCCGCCGCCGTGAGACCGGCCGTGGCACGCCTGCCGTATGATGAAGGCCTTCATCCAGGCATTCCGTGATGTTCTCCACTCCGTCCCCACAGGTTCGCCAGGGCGCGGCAACGCCGAACCCCGCCGCTGCCGATGACGGCGACGCGCTGCACTTCTGCAGTACCTGTGCATTCTCCGATGCCTGCATGTCGCAGGGCTATGACAAGGCCGCGCTGGCTGAACTGCATGTGCTGGTCGACCATGTCGGCCCGTTCCATGCGGGCGACTACATCTTCCGCGCCGGGGAGTCGTTCGATTCGATCGCGGCGGTGCGTGCCGGCATGGTCAAGACGTTTGTCGATGACAGCCAGGGCAACGAGCAGGTGCTCGGTTTCAGTCTGCCCGGTGAGGTGATCGGCCTGAACGCGATCCATGAGGCACGCTTTCCCTGCAATGCCGTGGCGCTGGATACCGTGTACCTGTGCCGGATCTCATTCCCCAGGCTGAGCCTGCTGGCCACCCGCATGCCGGGCCTGCAGGCGCGGCTGTTCAGCCTGCTCAGTGCGGAGATCGGCAAGGTCGCCCTGCTGGCGGCCAACCATCGCACCGAAGAGCGGATGGCCGCGTTCCTGCTGGACATGTCCGAGCGCTACGCACGGCGCGGGTTCTCCGCCACCCGGTTCAACCTGACGATGGCACGCACCGAGATCGCCAATTACCTGCGGATGGCACCGGAAACCGCCAGCCGCGTGCTGCGCCGGCTGAGCGATGATGGAATCATCGCGGTCAGGCAGCGGGAGATCCTGTTGTTGCAGCCCGAGCGCCTGGCGATGCTGGCATCGGCCGATGAATCCGATCCGAACTGAATCTGGCCGGGAGCCGACGATGACGCGAGCGGGACTGGTGGTGCTGGGGGTGCTGCTGTCGCTGCCGGCGTACGCGGCCGAACTGACGGTATCGGCCGCGTCGAGCCTGACCGAGAGCTTCCGTGAACTCGGTGCCGCCTATGAGAAGGCCCATCCCGGCGCCCGGGTCGATTTCAACTTCGCCGCCTCCGGCGTGCTGCTGCAGCAGATCAGCCGTGGCGCACCGGTCGATGTGTTTGCTTCAGCCGACGAAGTCACCATGGATCAGGCAGAGCAGCAGGGCCTGCTGGCTGCCGGTACCCGCGAGGTGTTCGCGGTGAACGCGCTGTGGGTGGTGGTGCCGCCGCAGACCAGGGGCGGGCCGCGTAGCCTGAAGGATCTCGCGGGTGCCGATGTGCGGCGCCTCGCGCTGGGCAACCCGGACAGCGTGCCGGTCGGCCGCTATGCCAAGGGCGCGCTGGAAGCAGCGGGCCTGTGGCCGTCGGTGCAGAGCAGGATCGTCACCACGCAGAACGTGCGCCAGTCGTTGGATTACGTGGCGCGCGGCGAAGTGGAGGCCGGTTTCGTCTACGCCACCGACGCACAGGCCATGGCCGGCCGCGTGCGTCGTGCCTTCGCGGTGCCGGTGTCCGGGCGCATCGCCTATCCGCTGGCGGTGACCCGGGCCAGCACGCAGCCAGCCGAAGCCAGGCGCTTCGCCGTCTTCGTGCGGTCGGCACAAGGCCAGGCGATCCTTGCCAGGCACGGGTTCGGCAAGCCCTGACGGATGGACCTGGACTGGAGCGCGCTGGGGTTGTCGCTGAAGGTCGCCGGCTGGGCCACGGCGATCAATCTGGTGCTGGGCGTTGGATTGGGGGCGTTGCTGGCGCGTCGGCGCTTCCCCGGCCGCGAACTGCTGGATTCGTTGCTGACCCTGCCGATGGTGCTGCCGCCGACGGTGCTCGGCTATTACCTGCTGGTGCTGATAGGGCGCAACGGCCCCATCGGCGCGTGGTTGCAGTCGTGGTTCGGCATCAACCTGATCTTTACCTGGCAGGCGGCAGTGATCGCCGCGGCAGTGGCTTCGCTGCCACTGGTATTCAAGCCGGCACGTGCGGCGTTCGAGGATGTGGACGGGCAGCTGGAGCAGGCCGCGCGCACGCTCGGCGTCCCGGAGGCGGCGGTGTTCTTCCGCATCACGCTGCCGCTGGCGTGGCGCGGCATTCTCGCCGGCCTCCTGCTGGCATTTGCCCGGGCGATGGGCGAGTTCGGCGCGACGCTGATGGTGGCCGGCAGCATCCCGGGTCGTACGCAGACGCTGTCGATCGCCATCTACGAGGCCGTGCAGGCAGGGCAGGACGGCAGGGCCAACGCGCTGGTGATCCTGACGTCGGTGGTGTGCATCGTCATCCTGTTGCTGGCGGCACGCCTGGTGGGCGGGCACCGCAGGGAGCTGCGCGATGTGGCTTGACCTGAAGGTGCAGCGCAGGATGCAGGCGGCGGGCCAGGTCTTCGAACTGGACGTCACGCTGCAGTGCACGCAGCGCCAGGTGGTGGTGTTCGGCCCGTCCGGGGCCGGCAAAAGCCTGACGCTGAAGGCCGTGGCCGGACTGCTGCGTCCCGGACAGGGCCATGTAGCGCTGCAGGGGCAGGTGCTGTTCGACTCCCGGGCGCGGGTCGACCTGCCACCGCAGCGGCGTCGCCTCGGGTACGTGTTCCAGGACTACGCGCTGTTTCCCCACCTGAGCGTGCGCCAGAACGTGGCATTCGGGCTGCAGCGGGGGTGGTTCAATCCACGCCGTGGCCAGCGCTTCGACGTCGTCGAGCAGTGGCTGCAGGCGTTCCGCATCGACCACGTGGGCGATCTGCTGCCGTCGCAGATCTCCGGCGGCCAGCGGCAGCGTACGGCCCTGGCGCGGGTGATGGTGACCCAGCCGCAGGCACTGCTGCTGGACGAGCCGTTCGCTGCGCTGGACCACGACCTGCGCCAGCACCTGCGGGAGGAGCTGGCGGCGGTGCTGGATAGTACCGGCATTCCGCTGCTGCTGATCAGCCACGATCCTCAGGATGCGGTCGTCTTCGGCCAGCAGGTCGCGCACATGGCAGACGGCCGGGTCGTCGGCGATTGATGCATGCGCTTGTGCCGGGCCACGCCCGGCCGAATCGGTGCGGGTCAGTACAGCTCGCAGTGAATGCGGCCCTCCCCGCGCAGCAGGTCCCAATGCCCCTGGCCGCCAATGGCGTCGATGGCCTCGCGCACCGCGTCTTCCAGGTGGCGCTTGTTGCCGCACACGTACAGATGCCCGCCGCGGGTCAGGACCTGCCGCACCTCGTGGGCGCGCTGCCGCAGCACATGCTGCACATACACTTTTTCGGTTCCGTCGCGCGAGAAGGCAGGATGCAGACCGGCGAGCACGCCACGCGCATGCCAGTCCTGCAACTGCTCGCGATACAGGTAATCGTGTTCGCGATGCTTCTCGCCGAACACAAGATGCAGCTCGCGTCCGCAGCCGTTGGCCTGCACCTGCTGCACCAGGCCGATCAGCGGCGCGATGCCGGTGCCGGTGCCGATCAGCAGCAGGGGCGCGCTGCCGGTGTCGGCCAGATGGAAGCCGGGATTGGCGCGGCAGTACACGCGGGCGTGGCTGCACCCCCGCAGCAGGCTGCCGGTGGCGGTGCCGGAACGCTCGCGGCCGCGCAGGGTGTAGCGCACTTCGCGTATGCACAGGCTCAGTTGGCCGTTGCCGGGATGCGAGGCGATCGAGTAGGCACGTGGCAGGCGCGCTGACAGGATGTCGCGCAGCCTGGCCAGCGGTATGCGGTCCGGGCTGGCATGGTCCTGCAGGACATCCAGCAGGTCCAGACCGTGCAGGTAGGCATCCAGCTCGCGCTTCTGGCTGACCTTCAGCAGCGACTTCAACCGCTCGCTGTCGCCCAGCCTGGCCACCTCGCGCAGCACGCCCCTGCCCAGCAGCCGCAGTTCGCGGTCCTGCAGCATGGCGATGGCCGCCTCGTCGCCGTACCAGGTGGCAAGGGCCTGCAGCAGTGCGGGGTCGTGGTCCGGCAGCACATGCACGGTGTCGCCGGCGCGGTAGGCCATGCCGCTGCCGGCGATATCCAGCTGCAGGTGCCACGCGGCCGGATCACTGCTGTTGATGCGGCGGCGCTCGACGATGGGCGCGGCGAAGGCATTGTCGTCGCCGTAGGCGGTAACCTGCAGATGCAGGTCCTGGCCGGCGGCGGTATTGCCCTCGAGTACCTGGCGGAGCACCGGCTGCCACTGCTCGAAGAACCGCTCATAGCTGAGGTCGGCATCGACCCGTCGCAGCAGCGGCTGCGCCTGGCGTTCGCTCAGCGCCGCGTCCAGCGCTCGGGTGAAGCCGCAGAATCGAGGGTAGCCGGTGTCGCCCAGGCCGAACACCGCGTAGCGCAGGCCGGGCAGCGCCCCGGTCTGGCACACGCTCTGGAAGAAGCGTTCGCCGTTCGCGGGCGGCTCGCCGTCGCCGAAGGAACTGGAGATCGCCAGCAGCACGTCGCCGTGGCCCAGGCTGGCAACGTCAATATCGTTGAACGGCAGCACCTGCGGCGCGAGCGCTTGCAGGCCCGGGTCCGCGCCCAGGCGCTGGGCCAGGGCGCGGGCATTGCCCGATTCGGAGGCGAAACCCACCAGCAGGCGGCGAACCGGTGTGGCAGCGACGGCGTTCACGCGGCCTCGTAGAAGTCGTCGAATTTTTCCTTGCTGAACTCGACCTGCTCGAAGTCCTGCATCAGGTCGTTCACCACGCGGCGGATGCTGATGTACGCGGTGATGTTGCCTTCAGCGTCGAACAGCGGCTGCACGGTGGTGTCGACCACATAGAGCACGCCACCCTTGCCCAGGTTCGGCACGATGCCGGTCCAGATGCCGCCGGCCTTGATCGTGTCCCACATGTCCTTGTAGACGGCCTTGGGCACGTCCGGATGGCGCACGATGCTGTGCGGCTGGCCGATCAGTTCTTCGCGGGCGAAGCCGGTGAGCGTGCAGAACAGATCATTGGCGTAGGTGATGTTGCCCTGCAGGTCGGTGGTGGAGATCACCATGACATTCTGCAGGGCGTTCAGGAGCTGGGTGTTGTCGGGGGTGTAGCGCATTGCAGGGTCCTTGTGGCTGCCGGAAACTCCGGCGTGTTCGGGTCCTGCATAGAGATACCCCCGTGTGCCGACGGCCGGTTTGACATTGGTCAAGGCGGAAGCAGGGATGGCCTGCGACGGGATGTCGCATGGGCGCCCGACCGACCGCATCCGCCCGGCCATGGCGTAGCGCCTGCGCGGTGCCCAGGTAGATGCCCTGTGCGGGAGGCATTCATGGGGTGATGAACGCGCCATGCGTACTCAGCTCATGACGCGTTGTCACAAAGAAATCGCCAGGGCTTCACGGCCGATTGATCGCATGCGGGGCTATTGTCCCTCTGAGCCTCTCGCTGACGTCCCCCACGTTCTGCGTCGACTTCCTTCTCCGCTTCAGCGCCCGTCCGGGGCGCCGTTGGCGTCCGTCTGCCTGAAAACTTCCGAGATCATCCCCATGGCCCGCGCCGCCCAGTCCGCTTCACCCGTTGCGACGCCTCCCGGTGCGCCTGTACCGATCGGGACCCGCCGTGGCCACTCGCAGCCGTTGCAGCTGCCGGAACTGGTACAGCGCGTGCTGTTTGTCGCGACCGAGATGGCTGACTTCATCAAGGCTGGAGGTCTGGGCGATGTGGCCGCGGCCCTGCCACGTGCGGTGCGCGGCGCGTGTGATTCGCGCGTGCTGCTGCCCGGCTACCCGGAGGTGCTGCAGCGCCTGCCGCAGCTGCGGACGGTCGGGCAGGTCAGTCGGAGGGCCGGCTTGCCGGCGTGCACCATCGGCATGGCGGTGCAGGCCGACGGCCTGCCGATCTACGTGCTGCTCTCGCCTGAGCTGTATGAGCGGGAAGGATCGCCCTACGTGGATGGGCAGGGACAGGAGTGGAAGGACAACGCGGTTCGCTTCGCCACGCTGTCACACGCGGCTGCGGAGATTGCGGCCGGGCGTGCCGGGCTGGACTGGTCACCGCAGCTGCTGCACCTGAATGACTGGCCGGTGGCCATGGCCGCCGCCTACGTGCGTTGGGACCGGACGGCCGTGCCGACCCTGCTGACGATCCACAACCTGGCTTACCAGGGCCTGTTCCCGTATGCGCTTGCGCCGGTGCTGGGCGTACCGGCCGCGCACCTGGATGAACTGCACTTTCACGGACAGATGTCATTCCTGCAGGGCGGCATCACCAACGCCACGCGGCTGAACACGGTCAGCCTGCGCTACGCACAGCAGATCACTGCCCCGGATGATGGATGCGGGCTGCATGACCTGCTGGCGCAGCGCGCCGCCGGCGGTCACCTGAGCGGCATCGTCAACGGCATCGACGCCAGTTGGGATCCACGACGCGACATCCACCTCAAGGCGCACTTCGGCATCGGCGAATGGACCGGACGCGCGACCAACGCACATGCGGTGCGCAGGGCGTTCGGCCTGGCGCCCTCGACCGGCCCGCTGTTCGCGGTGGTTTCCCGCTTGGTGCACCAGAAGGGCCTGGACATCACCTGTGACGTGGCGCCGCAGATCGTCGCGGCCGGCGGGCAGCTGGTCATCATCGGCGGCGGCGAGCCGCAGGTGGAAGCACAGGTGCAGGCGCTGGCCCGGCGCTACCCGGGGCGGGTGGGCGCATTCATCGGGTTCGAGGAAGCGCTGGCGCGCCAGATGTTCGCCGGCGCCGACTTCCTGCTGATGCCTTCGCGTTTTGAACCCTGCGGGCTCAGCCAGATGTACGCGCAGCGCTTCGGCTGCCTGCCGGTCGCGCATGCGACGGGCGGGCTGGTGGACACCGTCGAGGATGGCGTGACCGGCTTCCTGTTTCACGGTGCCAATGCCGATGGCCTGCGCCGCTGCGTGGAGCGGGCGATGCGCACCTTCCGTCTGCCGGGCCTGCTGCAGGCCATGCGCCGCGCCGCGATGCTGCGGCCGGGCGGCTGGGACGCGGCCGGGCGCGCCTATCTGGCGCTGTACCAGCAGACCTGCCAGGTGGCCGCATGAGCCACGACAGCCTGCATCTGGCCGCTCTTGAGGACGACACCACCGCGGACACCGCACTGGATCACCGCATCGCACCGGCGCTGGAGGACCTCGTCCATGCCCGCCCGGCAGATGCATTTGCCTGGCTGGGCCCCCACCGCCAGCGCGAGGGTGAACGGCGGCTGCGCGTGCTGGTGCCGCACGCGCAGCGCGTCGAGGTGATCGGAGACGACGGACGGCGCTGGGATCTGCGCCCCGGCCCCTTGCCCGGCCTGTTCGAGGGCGCCGCCGGTGAAGCGGCGGTGCCGCTGCTTGCCCTGCATTTCGAGCAGGGTGTGGAGCAGGTGCACGATGCCTATGCCTTCGGCCCGCTGCTTGACGAAGCGCTGCTGCAACGCTTCCATGCCGGTGATGCCGATGCGGCGCGCCAGCTGGGTGCAGTCCCGATGCAGGTGCAGGGGATCGCCGGCGTGCGCTTCGCGGTGTGGGCCCCCAATGCGCGGCGGGTCGCCGTGGTCGGCGATTTCAACGGATGGGATGGCCGACGCCATCCGATGCGGCTGCGCCATGCTGCTGGCGTGTGGGAACTGTTCCTGCCCGGCGTGCAGGCCGGTGCCCGCTACAAGTTCCGCATTGTCGGGGCTGATGGCCAGGTGATGCCCGACAAGTTCGACCCGATGGCGCGCTGGGCCGAGCTGCCACCGGCCACCGCCTCACGGGTGCCTTTGGCGGCGCCGATGCAGTGGCATGACGAGGGTTGGAGGGCGGCCCGGCGCCAGGCGGGCGCCAGCGCGCCGCTGTCCATCTACGAGGTGCATGCGGGCTCTTGGCAGCGCAGCGATGATGGCGCACCGCTGGACTGGGATGCCCTGGCCGACCGGCTGATTCCGTACGTGGCCGGACTCGGCTTCACCCACATCGAACTACTGCCGGTCAGCGAACATCCCTTCGGCGGTTCCTGGGGCTATCAGCCGCTGGGCATCTACGCACCGACGGCACGCCACGGGACGCCACACGCCTTCGCGCGCTTCGTGGATCGCTGTCACCAGGCTGGAGTGGGGGTGATCGTGGACTGGGTGAGCGCACACTTCCCGAACGACGCGCATGGCCTGGCCGGCTTCGACGGAACCGCGTTGTACGAGCATGCCGACCCGCGCGAAGGGGTGCACGCCGACTGGGACACGCTGATCTACAACTATGGCCGCAACGAAGTGGCCGCCTACCTGATCGGCAGTGCCCTGGAGTGGGTGGAGCGGTTCCACATCGACGGACTGCGCGTGGATGCTGTGGCGTCGATGCTGTACCGGGATTACAGCCGTGCCGAGGGTGAGTGGATACCCAACGAGCAGGGCGGGCGAGAGAACCTGCAGGCGGTCGCCTTTCTGAGGCGGATGAACCAGACCCTGCGAGAGCGCTTCCCGGACGTGTTGGTGATCGCCGAGGAATCCACCGCGTGGCCGGGGGTGACCGCGCCGGTGGAGGAGGGCGGGCTTGGCTTCACCCACAAATGGAACATGGGCTGGATGCACGACACCCTGCAGTATCTGGCGCGCGATCCTGTCCATCGCCAGCATCACCACAGCGAGATCAGCTTCGGCCTGGTCTACGCCTTCTCCGAACGGTTCGTGCTTCCGCTGTCGCATGACGAGGTGGTGCATGGCAAGGGCGCGCTGCTGGCCAAGATGGCAGGCGAACCGGCGCAGCGGCTGGCGCAGCTTCGTGCGTATTACGGCTTCATGTGGGCGCACCCGGGCAGCAAACTGCTGTTCATGGGCGGCGAGTTCGGCCAGGCGCATGAGTGGTCGCACGATGCGGCACTGGACTGGGAACAGGCGGCCAGCAGTGAGGGTCGGGGCCTGTCGCGTCTGGTGGGCGACCTCAACGCCGTGCTCCGCTCCGAACCTGCGCTGCATCGTGACGAGCGCGATGAACGCGGGTTCGACTGGAGCGTGGCCGATGACAGCCGCAACAGCGTGTATGCCTTCATCCGCCGGGATCCTGCCGGCAGCGGCCGCACCCTGCTGGTGGTGAGCAACTTCACCCCGGTGCTGCGCGAGGGTTACCGGGTCGGCGTGCCGCACGCGGGGCGCTGGACGGAACGTCTCAACACCGACAGCGCGCATTACAGCGGTGGCAATGCGGGCAACCTTGGAGCGGCGCAGACCGAGCCAAGGCCGATGCATGGCCACGCCCAGTCGCTGCGGCTGACCCTGCCGCCGCTGTCCACGCTGTACCTGCAGGTTGATGCATGACCACAGCGTCCCCGCGTCTGGGTGCTTGGCGTGCGGCCGGGGAGGGTGTGGAGTTCCGCGTGTGGGCGCCGGACGCAGACACGATGACGCTATGCCTGCAGGGCGCGCTGCGGCCGATGCAACGCGAGCCCGACGGTTGCCACTGGCTGCGGACACAGGCATCGCATGGCGACCGGTACCGGTTCCGCCTCCCTTCAGGCCAGGACGTGCCGGATCCGGCCTCGCGCTGGCAGCCGGACGGCGTCGATGGCGACAGCGCGGTGGTGCTGGACACGGACAGGGCGCAGGCCACGTGGCGGGGGACCGCCTGGCAGGACCTGGTCATCTGTGAAGTGCACATCGAGGCGGGTGGCGGCCTCGCTGCACTGACCGCGCAGCTGCCGATGCTGGCCGCAACGGGCATCACCGCCATCGAACTGATGCCGGTCGCGCAGTTTCCCGGCCGGCGCAACTGGGGTTACGACGGCGTGTTCCCCTACGCACCGGCCCATGTCTACGGCGGGCCGGCAGCGCTGAAGACGTTCATCGACGCGGCGCATGATGCGGGGTTGTCGGTGCTGCTGGATGTGGTCTACAACCACTTCGGACCGCAGGGCAACCATCTGCGTGACTACGCGCGGGCGTTCTTCCGTGACGACCGCAGCACCCCCTGGGGCGGGGCCATCGACTTCCGCCAGCCCTGGGTGCGCCGCTTCTTCATCGACAATGCGCTGATGTGGTTGCGCGACTACGGCTGCGACGGACTGCGCCTGGATGCGGTGCACGCCATCGACGATGACCGTTTCCTTCAGCAGCTGGCCGACGAGGTGCGCGCGGCGGTGCCGCACGCGCACCTGGTGCTGGAGAACGAACGCAACCAGGCGCGGTGGTTGCGCGGTGCCTATCAGGGGCAGTGGAACGACGACTTCCACAACGCGCTGCACGTGATGCTGACCGGCGAGCAGGAAGGCTATTACGTGGCCTATGCCGGTCGCGCCGAAGCACTGCTGGCCCGCTGCCTGGCAGAAGGATTCGCCTGGCAGGGTGAACCTGACCTGGGCGGCCATCCCCGCGGCGAACCCAGCAGCGACCTGTCGCCCGCGCGTTTCGTGGTATTCGCGCAGAACCACGACCAGGTGGGCAACCGTGCCTTCGGCGAGCGCCTGTCGATGCTGGTGGACCCGGCGCGGCTGCGCGCGGCGCTGGCGCTGACCCTGCTGACGCCGATGATCCCGCTGCTGTTCATGGGTGAACCGTGGCAGGCGCGGTCGCCGTTCCTGTTCTTCACCGACTATGCGCCTCCGCTGGACGAGGCGGTGCGCGAGGGGCGTCGGCGCGAGTTTTCCGGCTTCAGCGCCTTCGCCGACGCCGCCTCGCGTGCGCGTATTCCGGACCCGAACGACCCGGCCACTCTGCAGCTCTCCTACACGCCGCCGCCCGGCGATGATCCCTGGTCGCAGCAATGGCTGCGCTGCACAGGCGGGTTGCTGGCCCTGCGCAGGCGCTATCTTCAGCCCGGCCTGCTGCAGGCCCGGTCGCTGGGGGCGCGGGTGCTTGGCGAGGGTGCGGTGCAGGCTGGCTGGCAGCTGCCATCGGGCCAGTGGTGGATCGCGATCAATGTGGGCCCAGGGCCCGTGGCACACGCGCTGCCGGCCGGCGAGCGCGTTGTGGGCCCCGATGTTGCCGGTGTGCTGCCGGCAGGCGGCAGCGTTGTTGCGTGCTGGGTGGCGGCATGAGGACGGATGCGTCGGTTCGGGAAGCGGCACGCCTCGCAGGCCTCCTGGAGCGCTGGACCGACGTGGCCGGCGTCGAGCGCGAAGTCGCGCCGGACGTGCTTCGCGCGGTGCTGGAAGGTCTGCAATGCGATGGTGCGCCGGTGCGCCCCCCCTTGCTCACCGCCTGCTGTGGCCAGGTACTGGTGATGCCGGAGGCGACGGGGGCGGCGTGCTGGGTGGATGAACAGGGGCGCGAGCTGCCAGCACGGCCTGATGCGCGGGGGCGCTGGCGTGTTCCGGATCAACCGGGCTATTGGCAGTGGCGCCAGGGCGGGCGGCAACAGGCGGTCGCGGTGGCGCCGCCGCGAGCCTGGTGGCCACCGCGCATGCTGCGCGGTTGGGGCCTGTCGGCGCAGGTCTACAGTCTGCGCGCCCCCGGCGATGCAGGCATCGGTGACAGCGCCGGCGGTGCGCGGTGGCGTGAGCTGCTGCAGCGGCATGGAGGCGATGCACTGGCGTTGAGTCCGCTGCACGCCGGCTTGCCACCCGGTCCGGGCCACAGCCCCTATTCGCCCAGCGACCGGCGCTGGCTCGACCCGCTGCAGGTATCCCTGCCGCAGGTGCTGCCGGAGGCTGCCGACAGCGTGCTGCGCCAGGACGAGGCGCTGGCGATGGCAGTTGATGCCGCCACCGCTGCGCGCCGCATCGACTGGCCGCACTCGGCGGCGTTGAAGTGGCGCTGGCTGCGACAGGTGCGCCACTGGCTGCGGCAGCAGGCACCGGCGCAGTGCGAGCAGATCGAGGCCTGGCGCGAGGCGCAGGGCGAACCGCTGCTGCGCTATTGCCGGCACGCGGCCGACGAGGTCACCGGGAGCGCCGACGACCATGCATTCGCGCAGTGGCTGGCGCAGCAGGGCTGGGTGCAGGTACATGCGGCGCTGCGCAATGATGGCGCCTCGATCGGATTGATTGCCGATCTGGCCGTGGGCTGTGCACCGCAGGGCGTCGAGGCACGTACCGGTGGCGCCGATCTGCTGCAGGGGCTTGAACTGGGTGCGCCGCCGGATGCGTTCAATCCGCTCGGCCAGGCCTGGGGCATCACCAGCTGGTCACCGTTGGCGTTGCATCGCGAGGGCTTTGAACCGTTCATCCGCGTGCTGCGTGCCGTGATGGCCGGCCGCGGCGGCCTGCGCATCGACCACATCCTCGGCCTGCAGCGGTTGTGGGTGCTGCCTCACGGCGCCGGCGCCGGGCAGGGCGTGTACCTGCGCTATCCATTCGATGATCTGATCAATCTGCTGGTGCTGGAATCGTGGAGGCATCGCTGCGTGCTGATCGGTGAAGACCTGGGGGTGGTGCCGCCGGGCATCCGCCAGCGGCTGGCAGCCCGGGGCATCCTGGGCATCGAGGTACTGCCGTTCGCCCGCAACGGCGAGCGCTTCCTGCCGGCGCCGCGGTGGCGCCGCGATGCGGTGGCCATGCCGTCCACCCACGACCTGCCACCGCTGGCCGGCTGGCTGCGCGGGCGCGACCTGCGCTGGCGCGCCCGTCTGGGTGAGCTGGAGGACCTGCCGGCGGCACTGCGCGCGCGCGCGCGGGACGTGCAGGCGCTGGCCGCGGTCTGCGGTGGTGACGGCGCGAACGTCGAGGACGGAGCGCAGTCACTGGTTGCCCATGCAGCGTCGCGGCTGGCGCTGCTGCCACTGGAAGATGTGCTGGGCAGCCGGGCGCAGGTGAACCTGCCAGGCACCGTCAGCGGACATCCGAACTGGCGACGGCGGTTGCCGCTGGCGTGGGACGTTGCCGCCGCCGATGCGCGCCTGGCGCGCCTGAGCAGCACGCGCCGCAGGGCAGGACGATGACGAGGCTGCGTGCCACCGCCCGCCTGCAGTTGCATGCAGGCTTCGACCTGGAGGCGGCCGCAGCGCAGGTGCCGTATTACGCGGCACTGGGCGTCAGTCACCTTTACCTGTCGCCGATCGCGGCTGCGGTTCCGGGGTCCACACACGGCTACGATGGCATCGACCCGGCCAGCATCAATCCGCAGCTGGGCGGCGAAGCGGCCTTCCGCCAGCTGGCCACCGCAGCGCGCTCGCACGGCCTGGGTCTGATCCTGGACATCGTGCCCAACCATCTGGCGGCAGCCCCGCACAGCCACTGGTGGAGCGATGTGCTGATGCACGGGCGTCGAAGCCGCCACGCGGGCTGGTTCGACATCGACTGGGAGGCGCCGGGCTGCGAAGGCCGGCTATGGTTGCCGGTGCTGGACCGGCCCGTGCACGACGCCGTGCGCGACGGCGTACTGCGGGTCGGGGTGGACGATGAGCGGCCGGGATTGCGCCATCATGGGCGGGTCCTGCCGTTGTCGCCGCGCAGCCATCCCCTGGACGCCGCGCAGTGGCCGGCGTGGGCCGAACGCTGCAACCGCAGCGTCGAACGGTTGCAGGCACTGCTGCAGCGGCAGCACTACCGGCTGGCGTGGTGGCGCACGGCAGGCGATCAGGTGAACTACCGGCGCTTCTTCGATATCAACGAACTGGCCGCGCTGCGGGTGGAGCGCGACGAGGTGTTCGAAGCGGTGCATGCGCTGCCGCTGCGGCTGGTGCGTGAGGGCTGGGTGGATGGTCTGCGTATCGACCATGTGGATGGCCTGTCGTCGCCCGGCGCCTATCTGCAGCGCCTGCGCGAGGCGATCGACACTGCCTGCGCGGCCGGGAGCCGTGATCCGGAGGCGGTGACTCTGCACGTCGAGAAGATACTGGCCGAGGGCGAGCAGCTGCCCGAGGGGTGGGCCTGCGACGGGACCACCGGCTATGACTTCATGGACCAGGCCGGCGCGTGGCTGCACGATCCAACAGCGGCGCCCGCGCTCTCACGCGCCTGGCAGGCGGCGAGCGGCGACACGCGCGACTTTGACCAGATACAGCAGGACGCGCGCGGGATGCTGCTGCGCCAGTCGCTTCACACCGACTTCCAGCGCCTGCTGCGTAGTGCGCAGCCGCTTCTGCAGCCCCGGCTGGCCGAGGCCGACATCGGTACGGCCGCCCTGGCGCGCGCGCTGGCCGCGCTGCTGCGGCACTACCGCACCTACCGCCCGTATTCGCTGCATGACGCGGGTGAGCGGAAGGCACTGGTCGCCGCTGCGGCCGCGGCGCGGGCCGCGCTGGAGGGTGCCGGACGGGCCGCACTGGACCTGCTGCTGCAGGCACTTCCCGGCCAGGCGCCGGCTGAAAGCGAGCTGCGCGTGCGCTTCGGGCAGCTGGCCGCGCCGTTGAACGCCAAGTCGGTGGAGGATACCGGCTTCTATCGCTACTTCAGGCTGCTCTCGCGCAACGAAGTCGGCAGTGATCCGCAGCGGCTGGGCATGCAGGGGCGCGAGCTGCTGCAGCATGCAGCGGGGCGACTGCGGCACCATCCCAGGGCACTGCTTGCGCTGGCGACCCACGATCACAAGCGGGGCAGCGATAGCCGCGCGCGGCTGGCGGTACTCAGCACGTGCACGGCGGAGTGGCGGGATGCTGTACGGCGCTGGAGCCGGATGGCTGCCAAGGCCGGCATGCCGCTGCCGTTGCCGGGCGCCGAGGCGTATGCGCTGTGGCAGGCGCTGGTGGCGGCGTGGCCGATGCAAGGTGCCCCCGGTGCCGACTTCGCATCCAGGGTGGCCGACTGGCTGACCAAGGCCCTGCGCGAGGGCAAACGGATCAGCAGCTGGTCCGATCCCGATGTGACAGTGGAGGACGCCGCCGTGCAGTGGCTGCACGCGCTGCTGGATGGAGCACCCTTGCTGCCGGTGCGCGAGGCGCTGGCGACCTTCGTGGCCCGCATCGCGCCGGCGGGGGCCTGCAACGGATTGGCACAGTTGTGCCTGCAGCACTGCCTGCCCGGCGTACCTGACCTCTATCAAGGCGGCGAGGGCTGGGACCTGAGCCTGGTGGACCCGGACAACCGACGGGCCGTGGACTATCCGGCGCGGCAGGCATGGCTGCGGGACGCGCGCTCCTGGCCCACGCTGCTGCAGGACTGGCGGGACGGCGGCATCAAGGCATTCCTGCTGCGGCAGCTGCTGGATTGCCGCCGCAGGCACCCGAACCTGTTCCTGCATGGCCAGCTGCAGCCGCTGTCCGCGCCTTCGCGCTCGCCCTGGCTGGCGTTCGCACGCAGGCACCAGGCGCAGGTACTGCTGGTGATCGTGCAGCGTGGCTCGCCCATCGCCATGCCCGGGCCCGGCCTGAACGTTGCGCGTGACGTCGCCACCGGCCCAACGCTGCGCGGGCTTCCGGCAGGCCGCATGCGCAACCTCCTGGACGGACGCGTCGAACATTTCAATGAAACCGCGGATGCGGCACGGCTTCTGGCGGGCAGCCCGCTGGCGGTATGGATCAACGAGGAGACGGGTAGGGATGGACAGCAGGGAACGACGGCAGCGGATTGAGGCATTGGCCCACCAGATATGGGAAGCGGAAGGGCGCCCGGACGACCAGCAGCAGCGGCACTGGCACATGGCCGAGCGGCTGGTGGAGGCGGAGATTGCCGCGGCGCGCGACGAGGAGGGCAGCGATGGCGAGCCGTAAGTGGGCACAGACCTCGCGCGTGCGCGAAGGCCGGCCGTTCCCGCTGGGGGCGACCTGGGACGGGCTGGGCGTGAACTTCGCGCTGTACTCGCGGCATGCGACCCGCGTCGAACTCTGCCTGTTCGACGTGCGCAACCGCGAGGTAGAACGCATCGCGCTGCCCGAGTACACCAATGAGATCTGGCACGGCTACCTGCCCGATGTAAGGCCCGGGCAGCGCTACGGTTACCGGGTGCACGGTCCGTATGCACCGGAGGAAGGGCATCGCTTCAACCCCAACAAGCTGTTGCTGGACCCTTACGCCAAGCAGATCGTCGGCGAACTGAAGTGGGCGCCCCACCTGTTCGGCTACACCCTCGGCCATCGCGATGGCGACCTCAGTTTCGACCGGCGCGACAGCGCCAGCTACATGCCGCGATGCGCCGTGATCGATCCAGCCTTCAGCTGGGGTATCGAGCGTGCACCGGCAACGGCCTGGGACCGGACCGTGATCTACGAAGCGCACGTGCGCGGGTTGACCATGCAGCATCCCGACGTCCCGCAGGCCGAGCGCGGCACCTTCTCTGCACTGCGGCATGATGCGGTGGTCGATCACCTGAGCCATCTGGGTGTGACCGCCATCGAGCTGCTGCCCGTGCACGCCTACGTGGACGACCAGCAACTGCTGGAGCGTGGGCTGCGCAACTACTGGGGGTACAACACCATCGGCTTCTTCGCGCCGCAGCCGCGCTACCTGTCGATGGGCACCGTGGCCGAGTTCAAGCAGATGGTCGCGCGGCTGCACAATGCCGGCATCGAAGTGATCCTGGACGTGGTCTACAACCACACCGCGGAGGGCAACGAGCTGGGCCCCACGCTGTCGTTCAAGGGCATCGACAATGCCAGCTACTACCGCCTGGCCGATGATCGCCGCTATTACATCAACGATACCGGCACCGGCAACACGTTCGACCTGACCAATGCCGGCGCGCTGCGCATGGTGATGGACTCGCTGCGCTACTGGGTGACCGAGATGCGGGTGGACGGCTTCCGCTTCGACCTGGCGACCATTCTCGGCCGTGAGCGCCATGGCTTCGACGCCTCGGGCAGCTTCCTCGATGCGGTACGCCAAGACCCGATCCTGAGCCAGGTGAAGCTGATCGCCGAGCCCTGGGACATCGGCCCGGGCGGTTACCAGTTGGGCCAGTTCCCGCCGGGTTGGGCAGAATGGAACGACCGCTTCCGCGATACGGTGCGCGCGCTGTGGCGTGGCGATGGCGGGCAGCTGCCGGAGTTCGCCACCCGTTTCACCGGCTCGGCCGACCTGTTCGAACACCACGGCAGGCGGCCGTCGGCCAGCATCAACCTGGTAACGGCTCACGACGGGTTCACCCTGCACGATCTGGTGAGCTACAACGACCGCCACAACGAGGCCAACGGCGAGGACAACCGCGATGGCCATTCGCACAATCTTTCCAGCAACCACGGTGTGGAGGGCGACACCGATGATCCGGCGATCCTGTCGTTGCGTGCACGGCAGATGCGCAACCTGCTGGCCACGCTGCTGCTGTCGCAGGGCACGCCCATGCTGCTGGCGGGCGATGAGTTCGGCCATTCGCAGCAGGGCAACAACAACGCGTACTGCCAGGACAACCCGCTGAGCTGGATCGACTGGGAGCGTGCCTCACAGCCGGCGGCGCAGGCGCAGGTGGCATTCGTGCGGCGTGCACTGTCGCTGCGCCGGCGCTATGGCCTGCTGCGCAGGAACCGGTTCCTGCGCGGTGATTACGATGAAGCGCTGGGCCTGCGCGATATCGACTGGCGGCATCCGGACGGCCGCAGCATGGAAGAGGCGGACTGGCACGACCCGGCACTGCGTGCGCTGCTGATTGTGCTGGACGGTCGAAGCCCCGACAGCGGCCTGCGTGAGCCCGGGCGGCATGTCAGCCTAGCCCTGCTCTTGAATGCCGGAGACCAGCCGCAGCGGTTCCGCGTATCGGATCAGGCGCTGTCGTTCCGGCGCGTACTGCTGCAGACCGACGAGGCGCCGCTGGAGCCGGACGGCACCGGTGACTGGACCCTGCCGCCGCGCAGCCTGTGCCTGCTCGCGGCCAGCAGCGCCTGATTGCAGCGCGCCCGCTCGGCGCGATGATCGATCGGCAGCGCCGGATCCTGCCCGGCCTGCCGTAAATCAGCCCAGCAGATGGCGCAGCAGCCCGGCCGAGACCACGCCGATCAGCACGGTCGGCAGCATCGACAGCCGGGTGGCGGCCAGCAGGGTGATGGCCAGTGCAGCCAGATCGGCGGGCTTGTCGGCGACGAAATCCGGGGCGATCACCGAGATCAGCACGCAGCCCGGCGCAGCCTCCATGACCGTCACCGCACGCTTGCCGAGGGTGCGGTTGCGCAGGGCCAGGAAGCCGATGATGCGGGTGAGGTAGGTAACGGCTGCCATCAGCACGATGGTGAGCAGCGAGCTCCAGTGGATCATGCCGCGTCCTCCGCCAGCAGCCAGGCGGCCACCAGCCCGGCCAGCGCACCGCTGGCGACGTACCAGGCGCCCGGAACCAGCAGATAGGTGCAGGCGGCCACCAGCAGGCTGACCAGCCAGGGCCGCGCTGCACGCAGGCCCTGCCACATGCCACGCAGCAGCACCAGGAACACCGCAGGAAACGCCATGTCGAATCCATAGGCATGGATGTCGCCCAGCAGCGGGCCGGCGATCGCCCCCAGCGTCGTGCAGGTCACCCAGACCACATACAGGCCGGCCGAGGTGCCCAAGTAGTAGGCGAGGCTGAATCCGTGCATGCGCCGCCGCGCGTCGGCAACACCCATGGCCCAGCTCTCGTCGCACATGAAGAACAACGCCGGCAGCGTGCGACGGCGTGGCAGGTGCTGCAGCAGCGGTGCCAGGCTCGCCCCCATCAACAGATGGCGGCTGTTGACCAGCGCGGTGATCGCTACGATGAGCGCGATGTGCGGAGGTGACGTCCACAGCTCGACGGCGGCGAACTCCGAGCCACCGGCGAAGTTGAGCCCGGTCATGAGCGGTACTTCAAGCGCCGACAGGCCCTTCTGTGCAGCCTGTGCACCGAGCACCAGGGCGAAGGGAACGAAGCCGATCATCACCGGCACGGCGGCCCGCAGGCCGCGCAGGAACTCGGCGCGGGGCGTGACGTGGCAGGGGGCGTCAGGCGGGAGGGTGCAGGGTTGGGCGTCCATGGGGCGGAAGCGAGTGGGGGGTGCTTCATCCTAGTGGCGATGCCACGAAATCGGGTTGCGTTGATGCCATTCAATTGAGAATGTTGCGCATCTGATGCGGCAGATGGCCATGAGGGTGAAATCCAATGCAATCTCAACTCGATAACCTGGATCGCCGGATTCTCGAGGCGCTGCAGGCCGATGGTCGCCTGCAGAACCTGGAGCTGGCCAGGCAGGTCGGTCTCTCGCCCTCGGCCTGCCTGCGTCGGGTCCGGCTGCTGGAGGAGGGCGGCTACATCGACCGCTACGTGGCGCTGCTGAACGAGACCAAGGTGGGACGGGGCTTCACCGTGTTCGTGCGGGTCTGGCTGCGTGGACAGGACGAGGACACCACCAATCACTTCATAAACAGCATCAAGTCTTTGCCGGAAGTGCTTGAATGTCATCTGATGGCGGGTGACTGCGATTTTCTGCTGCGGGTGGCCGTGGCCGACCTGGACGCCTATCGCCAGTTCCAGATCCAGCATCTGAACAGGATTGCCGGCGTGCAGAACACCAAGACCGAGATCCCGATGCAGCGGATCAAGCAGACCACCCGGCTGCCGCTTTGAGGCCGTGCCGCGCCGGCCCCCGGTGCGGCGGTCATCGCAATGACATCTGCCCTCGGTAGGGTCTGACCCCGCTTGCCGGTCACGCGCGGGCGACCCCCCGGTCGTGCCGCCTGCCTCCGTCACAGCTGCTGTCGCTGCCGAGGGTCATGTGTTCAACGTCAGGGGGCTGGATGGACGCCACGCGGTCAGAACATGGAGAGTGGCCATCGCTGTATGGCTGCTGCTGGCCTTCGTCGCCACGGCCGAGGACGACGTCCGTGCCTACGATATCCCGGCGCAGCCGCTGGAACAGGCAGTGGAGCGCTTCAGCGTCAGCAGCGGGTGGTCGGTGATGTACGCAGGCGAACTCGCTGCCGGTCGGCGCAGTTACCCGCTGCACGCCAGCCTGCCGCCGCTGCAGGCGCTGCAGACCCTGCTGCAGGAGACCGGCGTCGAAGCCGAGGTGACCGGCGCGCAGCGCGTGGTGCTTCGGCTGGGCGCGCGACCCGCAGGCGCGGCCGGTACTGTCGGCCTGCTGCCGGAATCCGAGCGCAGCCGTCGTTTTGGCGGGTTGCAGCAGCGGCTGCGCGCCGTGTTCTGTGACGACCCTCTGCTCGCACCGGGCCGCTACGCGGCGACGCTGCGCTTCCGCATCACCGCCGAAGGCCATGCAGACGATGCCGAACTGCTCGTCGGCAGCGGCGACGCCGAGCGCGACCGGCGCCTGCTGCTGGCCGTCGGGAGGCTGGCGCCGTCCGTCGACGCCGCCGCGTTGCCGCAGCCGATGACGCTGCAGATCCAGCCTTCCCGTGCCGACCACGACTGTGGCCGGCGGCAGCCCCTTCCATGATTTCAAGGATTCGAACATGAGCAACGGAACGGCCGGGGCGGTGGACCTGATGGATCACCTGCTGGGGGCCTACGATGAACTCAAGCGCCGGCTGGTGCGCAAGCTGGGCTCGGAAGAGCTGGCGGGCGATGCGCTGCAGGACACCTGGATGCGCCTGAGCGCACGCCGCGACCGGCTGGACCCGGTGCAGAACCCGGCGGCCTATCTGCTGCGGATGGCGATGAACGCCGTGATCGATCGGCAGCGCGCCGACCATCGCCTGCTCAGCCTGGAAGAAGTGGACGCGCTGATGGAGATGGCTGATCCGGGTCCCGGTCCGGCACAGGCCGCGGAGCTTGATCGTGCCCTCGAAGACATGGTCGGCCTGCTGCAGCGCATGCCCGAACGCCGCCGCCGGATCCTGCTGGCGATCCGGGTGGACGGCCTGCAGCAGCGGGAGGTGGCCGAGCATCTGGACGTGTCGCTGCGGCTGGTGCAGCGCGAACTGAAAGCGGCCCAGGACTACCTGGCCGAGCGCAGCGGTCAGGACCGGCAGGTGCGGTTCTGACCGGCGGCGTCCGTCTACACTTTGACGCCGAGCAGAACCCCGCAGCGTGCGGGCATGGCTGGACTGCGCATGGACCCTGATGATCGCCCGCAACGCACGCTCGACGCCGTGGAGCGCCAGGCCCACGCGTGGGTGGTGCGTCTGACGTCGGGCGAGGCCACGGCAGCCGACGGACGCAGGTTCCGCCAATGGTGCGCCGCCGATTCGCGTCACCGCGAAGCGTTTGCCCGCGCGCGGCGGCAATGGGAGCAGGTGCGCGTGGCGGGTGAGCAGGTCCCGGCTGCGGCACGCCAGCCGCAGGCACCTGGCCCTGCACGGCGATGGAGCCGGCGTGCATTCCTGGGGGCGGCCATCGCCGCCCCCGCCAGCCTCGCAGTGGTGGCGGCAATCCGTCCGCCTTTGGGGCTGTGGCCATCGGTGAGTGCGATGGCAGCCGACTTCCATACCGGCACCGGCGAGCGCCTCCAGCTTGCGCTGACGCCGCAGTTGACGCTGGAGCTGGATACGCAGAGCAGTCTGCGGCGCCGGGCGGGCGCGGGCGGCGAGGGTTACGAGCTGGTGCAGGGGCAGGCGGCGTTCGAGACCGCCGAGGGTTCACGCCTCGCACTGTATGCGGGGCCGGGCTGCGTGATCGCCGATGAGGGCGCAGCGCGGCTGGACGTGCGCAATACCGGGGGACACGTCCGGGTGGCGTGCCTGCGCGGCAGCGCCCGCATCGAGCACCCGCAGGGCCGGCTGCGGCTGCAGGCCGGACAGCAGACCCGCTACGACGAACGCCTGAGCGGCGTGGTGGCCGAAGCCGTGGCCGCCGAGGTCAGCGCCTGGGCCGAAGGCATGCTGGTGTTCCGCCGCGCGCCGTTGCGCGAGGTGGTGGACGAGATCAATCGCTATCGCCGCGGCAGGGTACTGCTCGGTGACGGCGCACAGGCGCGCGCGCCGGTCAGCGGTCGCTTCCGCATCGATGACCCGGATGCGGCGCTGGAACAGCTGCGGTTGACGCTGTCGTTGGACCTGCGTCGCTTCCCGGGCGGTATCGCCGTCCTGGGGTAGAGCCCCTGGCCGCGCGCGTCGCGTGGCTGCCGCATGCAAGGAGAAGCCAAGGAATGCGCAACGAGACCATCGGTGTGCTCGACCTGCGACGCAACCTGTCCGCATTGCTGGAGACCACGCAGCGGCGTCCATTGACGGTGCACCGCTATGGATCGCCCTGGGTCTGCGTGGTCTCCGATCCGCAGTGGCAGGAACAGTCCGTGCTGCTGGACTTCGACCCGCAGGGCCATCCGTTGGCTGCGCTGCTGAGGTTGCAGCAGGCGCTGTCGCTGCCGGAGAAGGGCGGCGTGTCACCGGCAATGGCGGCCCGCGGTCTGCTGCTGATGGCGATGCATGGCATCCCGGGCCTGCCGCAGCTGCACGACCAGGTCATCCATCACCGGTTGTGGCACTGGTTCGTGGCCGGTGCGGTGACCGCGATGGACGGATGGCAGTTGCCGGCACTGCGCCAGGCCACGGCCGCGTTGCTGGCCGACGCGGACGCGGCCGGGTTGCTGTCCGCGTTTGCCCGACGCCACGACGTGATGGTGCTGGCACGACAATGCGGCGGCATCGCTCCGCTGCTGGATGCCGATGCCTGCAGGCGCATGACGTCGCTGTGACAGAGGGGCTGAAGCGCAACGCGCGCCACATCACGCGCAACGCGCTGTCGCTTCGTCGACCCTGCTGACGTCTTCTCCAGAGTACGGCGCATCCGCGTCGTGGAGCGCAGGCAGCGTCGATGGCGGAACGTCGCAGGATCAGCATGCTCGAGCTGGATCGTCACCTGAGCCAGTCGCTGGAACAGGCCCGGCACGCGCCGCTGTGCGTACAGCGCTACGGTCATCCCTGGGTCTGGGTGCTTTCCAGCGATGCCTGGGCAGATGCTGGGCGATGGGCGGCGCTGGACGTCGAAGCGCATCCGCTGCTGGCGCTGCGCCGTGCGACCGATGCGCAACTGCCGACGTGGCCGGAGGCAGCCATCGCGACGCTGCCCCTGGACATGGACGACGTCCGCATGCTGCAGCGTGCCGTTCTGCTGCTGTGGGTGCAGGCACTGGACAGCGCGCAACGGGTACACGATGACCTGCGCTATCACCAGGTGTACCGCCGCTTCGTCGGCTTCGGCGGTGGCAGCGCGTGGTCGCCGGCGCAATGCGTGCGGATCCTGCAGGCCAGTCGCCACCCGCTGCTGCGTCGCTGCGTGGAATGCGCGTTGGCGGCGATACCTGCAACGCTGCTGCAGGCGGCTGACGTGCCGCCGGCGGGCGCCGGTGCAGACAGGGTGGAGCAACAGCGAATTGCGGGTGGATGTTTATCGTACTGACACATGCGCCGCTGACCATGGTGCAGCGGTCCCTTCCAGGATGACGAGGGCGGAACAATGGCAAGACAGCTTCGCGGTGGCAGGGTCCGGCAGCACGGCTTCAGCCTGATCGAGATCATGGTGGTGGTGGTGATCATCGGCATTCTCGCCGCACTGATCGTGCCGCGCCTGATGGATCGTCCCGATCAGGCGCGGGTGGTGGCAGCGCGCCAGGACATCGCCGCGCTGATGCAGGCGCTGAAGCTGTATCGCCTGGACAATGGCCGCTACCCCAGCACCGAGCAGGGATTGCAGGCACTGGTAGCGCCACCCCAGGGCAACGGCGCGATGCCGGTGACCCCCTACCTGGACCGCCTGCCGAACGACCCGTGGGGGCATCCGTACCAGTACCAGAACCCCGGCGCGCACGGCGACATCGACGTGTTCTCCCTTGGCGCGGACAGCAAGGCCGGAGGCGATGCCGGCAATGCGGACATCGGCTCCTGGCAGCTGTGAGGTCCATCGATGTCGCCTCCGATGGCAGCCTTTCCGTGTCGTCGCCAGCAGGGCATGGCGGTGATCGTCGCGATGCTGGTGGTCGCACTGGTGGCGGTGATCGCGACCGCGCTGCTGACCCGCCAGGCCGCGCAGCTGCGTGCCCTGCGTGGCGACCAGCTGCGGGCGCAGGTACGCATGGCCGTGGATGCCGCGCTGGAGCGCGCGGGGCAACAGCTCCGTGACGACGCGCGCGAGCAGCTGACCACCGTGCGTGACGGTCGCTGGGCACGGCCGGTGCAGCTGGATGCGCCGCTGCCGGTGCGCCTGCAGATGGTGGACGCGCAGTCGTTGTTCAACCTGCGCAACCTGTTGTCGCAGGGCCAACCGGATGCGCAGGCGCGGCAGGCCTTCGTGGCGCTGTGCGTGGAGCAGGGCGTGTCTGCGGGCACATGCAGCGGTGCTGCGGACCACATCCAGGCACGGCTGCGCGACGGTGATCGCGCGGCGCAGGCGCCCCTGCCGCGCGAAGCCCTGATCGAGCAGGCGTTGGCCGGTGCCGAGCCACGCGCCGTCCGGGCGTTGTCCCTGCGCACGGTGGTGCTGCCGGCGCAGACGCTGGTCAACGCCAACACGACTGACCTGGCCGTGCTGCAGGCGGTTGCACCCGGCGCTGATCCGGGCCGGCTGCGGGCGCTGGTGGGCGAGCGCGACGGCGGCCGCTGGCTGCTCAACCGCGGTGATATCGCCAACCGTCTGCAGGTGAGCAGCGAGCAGATGTCGGTGATGCCGCTGGGCATCCACAGCGAATGGTTCCTGGCGGTCGGACAGGTCCAGGCAGACGACCGCAACGTCGATTTCCGCGCGTTGATCTGGCGTGAGTACCGCGATGACAGCGTGCGCGTGCAGCGTGTATGGACGAGGATCGGCGCGTGAGCGCGCAGCTGCGGGTGCGCCTGCCGGCGCTGGATCGCCTGCAGGCCGACAGCCGGGTGGAATGGGCGCAGCTGCACCGCGGCGACGTGGCGGCGCACGGCTGCGAGGCGCTGTCGGCGCTGGGACAGCGCCACCCGCAGGCACAGGTGCACGCCTGCCTCGATCCGCATGACCTGATCCTGCTGGAACTGCAGCTGCCGCCGCTGTCAGGTCGCCGGCTGCAGGCTGCGCTGCAGGGCGAGGTGGAGGCGATGCTGCTGGACGACCTGCAGGATGTCGCGCTGGCCAATGGGCCGCAGGCCGACGACGGGACCGTGCCGGTGGCGTGGCTGGGCCAGCAGGCCGTGGCCCAGGTGCAGCAGCTGCTGGCATCGTGCGGCCTGAGGTTGCAGGGGCTGTACCCGACGCCGCTGCTGCTGCCGTGGACGGAGGGGCGGGCCACGCTGGAGGCGAAGGGCGAGCACCTGCTGGTACGCAGCGGGCGCGACCGCGGCTTCGTGCAGTGGAGTGGTGGTCGCGACGTGACGGGTGTGCTGCAGGCAACCGCCCTGCGCCTGCAGCAGGCCGGCGTGCAGGCCGTGCAATGGGTGCACGCGGTGCCCTCCGGTTGGCCCGGGCACCTGCAGACCAGCACATTGGCCGCGGGCAGCCAGGCCGGCGGACCGCTGCCGGCATGGGGACTGCCGCTGCAGCGCGACGGACGACGCCTGCCACGGGTGGCGATCGGGCTGGCACTGGCGGCCGGGGTGCTCGCCGCGACGGGCCTGCAGTTGCAGGTTTCGCGCTGGCGCAGCGAAGGTGAGGCGCTGCAGCGGGAAATGACGCGGCAGTTCAGCGCGCAGTATCCGGAGATCACCGAGGTACTGGATCCGGTCCTGCAGGCACGGCGTGCGTTGGCCGCACCGGTGCAGACCGCTCCACTGCCGCGGATACAGCAGCAGGTCGCGCTGGCATTGCAGGCGGTTCCGGAGCTGGCCGGCCGCGTTCGCGGCATGGACTACACGCCCGGCGCGCTTGAACTGGAACTGGACGCCGACGCGCAGGCGCTGGCCGATGATGCGCAGCATCTGGAACGATGGCAGCAGGCGGCGCAGGCGCAGGGCCTGCAGCTGGTCCGCCAGGGCGGTGGCCGCCTGCGGCTGAGCAGCGGAGGCGGCCGATGATGGCACGGGCTGCGTGGATGGAAGGCGGCATCGCGGAGCTGCCGCAGCGCTGGCGGCGCCTGCGGGTACGCGAGCGCGTCATGCTGACGACGATGGTGGGTGCGCTGCTGGCCGCCACGCTGTGGGCGTTCTGGCTGGAGCCCCTGCTGAAGCAGCGCAGCTACTGGCAGGTTGAACTGCCGCGCCTGCAGGCACAGATGCGGGCACTGGCGCCCCTGCTGGACGCGCGCGGGCGCCAGCGCCTGGCCCGGGAGCAGCGGCCGACACTGGCCAGCCTGCGTTCGCGGATCGCCGCCGCCGGCCTTGCCGATGGGGTGCGGGTCGACGCGCGCGAGGGACGCTGGCACCTGCAGGTGCAGTCGGTGCCCGCTGATGCGCTCTGGAACGGGCTCCTGCCGCTGCTGGCCGATCCGGCCATCGAACTGCAACGACTGCAACTGCAACGCACAGGGGACGCGGATATGCCGGCGGCACGTATTTCAGGAAGCATCGTGATGAAGGCCGCTGCGGGTGAGCCTCGATGAGGTCGATGCGCGGTCTTGCCTGTGGCGCGGTGCTGGCTCTGGTCGTGGGGACGGTCCACCTGCCCGCGCCGGTATGGGCGCAGGATGCCAGCGACGAGCCGGTGCAGTTGAATCTGGTGGAGACCGATATCGGTGGCGTGCTGCGGATGGCGGCGCGTTTCACCGGACGCCAGTTCCTGATCGATCCGCGCGTGACCGGCAAGATGACGGTGGTGTCGGATGGGCCTGTCAGTCGCGCGCAGGCCTATCAGCTTCTGCTCGGCGCACTGCGCATGCGTGGCTTCGCCGTGGTCGAGAACGGGGGCATCAGCCGGGTCGTGCCACAGGCCGATGCCAAGCTGCTGGGCGGCCGGGTAGGCGGCGGAGCGGCAGGCGGAGAGATCGCCACACGGACCTTCGCGCTGCGTTACGAGAATGCGGCCGCACTGGTCGCGGTGCTGCGGCCGATGATCAGTCCGGACAACCCGATCACCGCCAACGCGGGCAACAATACGCTGGTCATCACCGACTACGCCGACAATCTGGAACGCATCGCGCGGGTGATCGCCAGCGTGGATACCCCGGCTGGCATGGACACCGACGTGGTCAAGCTGCAGCAGGGGATCGCCGTGGATGTGGCCGCGATGGTCGCACCATTGCTGGATGCGCAGGGCACCGAGCCGGGCCAGAAGGTGGTGGTGATGGCCGATCCGCGCAGCAACAGTGTGCTGCTGCGCTCCAGCAGTCCGGGGCGCACGCGGCTGGCACGCCAGCTGGTGGAGAAGCTGGACCGGGCACAGGACGAGTCCGGCAACCTGCATGTGGTCTATCTGCGAAATGCACAGGCCACCCAGTTGGCGGGCGTGTTGCGTGGCGTCGTGGCCGGTCGGAGCGACGCGCAGGCGATGGGCAGCAGCGAGGGCATCACGCCGCTGCCTGGCGAGACCGCTCGTAGCGCGCAGCCGCAGCCGCAGCCGCAGCAGGCCAGGGCCACGGGCAATGCACTGCAATCGCAGCGGCTCGATCCGGACCGCCGCGACCCCGCTGATGCCGGCAGCAGTGGTTTCAGCCAGAACGGCATCTCCGTACAGGCCGATGTCGCCACCAATACGCTGCTGATCTCGGCGCCGGAACCGGTGTACCGCAACCTGCGCCGGGTGATCGACCAGCTCGACCAGCGGCGTGCGCAGGTGCTGGTGGAAAGTCTGATCGTGGAAGTCAACCAGACCGACGCCGCTGAACTGGGCGTGCAGTGGATGCTGGGCAACGGCCGCACGTTCGCAGGCACCCACTTCGGTGGTGCGACCGGCGGCAGCGGCCTCAATGGCACGGCGCGCACCACGCTGGACGTGCTGCCGCGCGACGGCCTCAGCGTGGGCGTGATCGACGGCACCATCACGCTGCCGGGCGTGGGCCAGATCCTCAACATGAAGGCACTGGCCAACGCACTGCAGAGCAAGGGCGGTGCCAACATCCTTTCCACGCCGAACCTGATGACGCTGGATAACGAGGCCGCCAGCATCATGGTCGGCCAGACCGTTCCATTCGTCAGCGGCCGCTATGTCACCGACGGCGGGGGTGGTAGCAACAATCCGTTCCAGACCATCGAGCGCGAGGACATCGGCCTGAAGCTGCGGGTGCGCCCGCAGATCTCCGAAGGCGGGACGGTGAAGCTGGACATCTATCAGGAAGTGAGCAGCATCGACGGGCAGAGCTCCAGCAGCGAGGGCATCATCACCAACAAGCGGGCACTGGACACCAGTGTGCTGCTCGATGACGGCCAGATCATGGTGCTGGGCGGCCTGCTGGAGGACAGCGTCAGCCACGGTCGCGACGCAGTGCCGGGGCTGGGTCGGATTCCGGTACTGGGCGCGCTGTTCCGCAGCGACACGCGCAGGCGCGCCAAGACCAACCTGATGGTGTTCCTGCGACCACACGTGGTGCGGGACCCGGCGGCCGGCCAGCGCCTGACCCGCGATCGCTACGACTACATGCGCAACGCCCAGGCCGGTGCACAGCCGGTGCAGAGCTGGGCATTGCCGGCGTTGTCGGCGCCGCAGCTGCCGCCACAGGACCTGGGCACGCTCGGCCAGGGCACCGCGCGCGACGGCCAGGGGCGGCCATTGCGGAACACCAGTCTGGCCGCCCTGTACCCCACCGGGGAGGACACTGCGCAACGTGTGCAGTTCGCGCAGGGCCTGGACCCCGCGCGCGCCGCGCAGGCGGTGGCGCAGGTGCGGGCACTGGGGCTGCAGGCGTACGCCGAAGCCACACCCGGCGGAGGTGGTCAGCGCCTGCGGGTGCGGCTGCCACGCGATCCGGCACAGCTGGACCCGGCCCTGCAGCAGCTGCGGGGGTTGGGATACACCCCGGAACTGGTGATCGGGCCGTGACCGTGGCCAACGATCTGCGACCACTGCCGTATGCCTGGGTACGCAGCCACGGTGTGCTGCTGGCCGACACGGGTGATGGGCTGGTTCTGCTGGGCACGGCGGAGACCCCGGCCTGGGCTGTCGCCGAGCTTCGCCGCCTGCATGGACCCCTGCCGTTCGAGCAACTGGACAGTGCGGCATGGCAGCAGCGGCTGGGCGAACAGTATCGTGACGGCGGCGACGCCGCGGCGGTCGTCGGCGCGGCGGAGAGCGAGGTCGACCTTGACCGGCTGATGCAGGACATGCCGGAGATCACCGATCTGCTGGATGCACAGGATGACGCGCCGGTGATCCGCATGATCAATGCGCTGCTGGCACAGGCCGCGCGCGATGGCGCCAGCGACCTGCACATCGAGCCGTTCGAGACCCATTCGGTGGTCCGCTACCGGGTTGATGGCACGCTGCGCGACATGGTGCAGCCGCGGCGCGCCCTGCATGCCGCCCTGGTGTCGCGCATCAAGATCATGGCGCACCTGGATATCGCCGAGAAGCGCCTGCCACAGGACGGGCGCATCGCCCTGCGCGTGGGCGGCCGGCCGCTGGACATCCGTGTGTCCACCGTGCCGACCGGGCACGGCGAGCGCGCCGTGCTGCGCCTGCTGGAGAAGGATGCCGGCCGGCTGCAGCTGCAGCGCCTTGGCATGGCCGACGACACCCTGGCCACCTTCACCGGCCTGATCCGCCAGCCACACGGCATCGTGCTGGTCACCGGCCCGACCGGCAGTGGCAAGACCACCTCGCTGTACGCCGCGCTCGGCCAGCTCGACAGCAGCACGAGCAACATCCTCACCGTGGAGGATCCCGTGGAGTACGACTTCGCAGGGATCGGCCAGATCCAGGTCAATGCGCGTATCGGGATGACCTTCGGCACCGCGCTGCGCGCGATCCTGCGCCAGGATCCGGACACCATCATGATCGGTGAGATCCGTGACCTGGAAACCGCGCAGATCGCCGTGCAGTCGTCGCTGACGGGCCATGGCGTGCTGGCCTCGCTGCATACCAACGATGCGATCTCGGCAGTGACCCGGCTGGCAGACATGGGCGTGGAGCCGTTCCTGCTGGCATCCTCGCTGCGCGGTGTGCTGGCACAGCGGCTGGTGAGGCGCCTGTGCATGCAGTGCCGGCGCGCAGAAGTCGATGCCGACGGTCGCACGGTCTGGCGGGCAGTGGGCTGCGCGGCCTGCGCACACAGCGGCTACCGCGGGCGGACCGGCATCCATGAGTTGTTCGTGGTCGATGATCGGGTGCGGGCGCTGATCCATGAAGGGCAGGGCGAGCCCGCGCTGCGCCAGGCGGCACGGGCCGCCGGCATGCGCAGCCTGCGCGAGGACGGCCAGCGCTGGGTCGACAGCGGCCTGACCACGCTGGAGGAAATCCTGCGCGTCAGCGGCGACGGTTGACGCGACGATGGCACTGTTCGACTACCAGGCCGCGGACGCGCAGGGACGCATCGAAAAGGGCCAGCTGGATGCCGACAGCCCGCGTGGCGCGCGCCAGCTGCTGCGCGGGCGTGGGCTGACGCCCGTGCAGGTCAGCCCCGCGCGCGGCGCAGGTGCGGGCTGGGGAGCACGCCGGCTTTCAGCGAGCGAACTGGCCTGGGCCACCCGCCAGCTGGCCAGCCTGCTCGCCGCCAGCCTGCCGCTGGAGGGCGCATTGAGTGCCGTCATCGAGCAGGCAGAGCGAGCGCATGTGGCCCAGGCGCTGACGTCGGTGCGCGCCGATGTGCGTGCGGGTCAGCGCCTGACCGTGGCCCTGGCGGCCCGGCCGCGCGACTTTCCGCCGATCTATCGCGCCCTGGTCGGTGCCGGCGAGGACTCGGGCGACCTGGCGCGGGTGATGGAACGCCTGGCCGATTACATCGAGGAGCGCAATGCGCTGCAGGCCAAGGTGCTCACGGCGTTCATCTATCCAGCGGCGATCAGTCTGGTATCTGTGGCGATCGTGATCTTCCTGCTCAGCTATGTGGTGCCGCAGGTAGTGACAGCGTTCGTGCAGGCACGACAGACGCTGCCGATGCTGACCCAGATGATGCTGGCCGCCAGCGCGTTCGTACGCAGCTGGGGTGCATGGACAGCGTTGGGCATCGGCCTGCTGGTGGTGGCATGGCGGATGGCGTTGCGCCGCACCGATCTGCGCCTGCGCTGGGATGCGATGCTGCTGCGCGTACCGGTGATGGGCCGCTTCGTCCTTGGCGTGAACAGTGCGCGCTTCGCCTCGACGCTGGCCATCCTGCTCGATGCCGGAGTGCCATTGCTGCGCGCACTGGAGGCAGCGCGGCAGACGCTGGGAAACGCGCTGCTGGTCCGCTGCGCTGAGGATGTCGCCGCGCGCGTGCGTGAAGGCGCGGCGCTGGGCCCTGCATTGAAAGTCCAGAAGGTCTATCCGCCGATCCTGGTGCATCTGGTCACCAGTGGTGAAAAGACCGGCGCACTCGCGCCACTTCTGGACCGCGCCGCGCAGACCATCTCGCGCGAGATCGAGCGGCGCGCCATGGCACTGACCGCACTGCTCGAACCGACCATGATCCTGGTGATGGGCGGCGTGGTGCTGACCATCGTGCTGGCGGTGCTGATGCCGATCATGGAAATGAACCAGCTCGTGCAGTGATGGGCGTGCGGCGCACAGGCCACGCTTCTCCACACAATCCTCCATACCTTTTCTCGATCTTCCACAGGTTTCTTAAGCGGCCTGTCATCGGCACGGACGAGCATGAACCTGTCGTCGCGGAGCGGGCTGGGAGGCCCTCAGCGACAGCAGGCGTGTAGTGACCGTTCCTCCCTTGGCGTTTCCCTTCGCAGCAAACCCTTCAGGAGAAGATCATGTACAAGTACAAGACTCTGGCCGCGCTGGTTGCCACCGCGCTGCTCGCCACCGCCGGCGCCGCGTCGGCGCAGACCGTTACCGGCGGTGGTGCCTCGCTGCCGGCCGACCTCTACAAGGGCCAGGCTGACAGCATCCTGCCGGCCAACTTCAGCTACGCCGTGACCGGTTCGGGCACCGGCAAGAAGGCGTTCCTGGAGAACAATTCGGCGCTGTTCTCGACCACCGGCACCGTGCATTTCGCTGGCAGCGACTCGGTGCTGAGCGCGACCGAACTGAGCACCTACACCACCAACTACAACCAGTCGACCAATGCGAACCGCTACGGCGCGCTGATCCAGGTGCCGTCGGTGGCCACCTCGGTGACCATCCCGTTCAACAAGCCGGGTTCGGCCGTCAACCTGAGCGTGGCGCAGATCTGCGGCGTGTTCTCGGGCGCGATCAGCGACTGGTCGACCATCGACTCCAACCGCAGCGGTCCGATCCGTGTTGTCTACCGCACCGAGAGCAGCGGCACCAGCGAAATGTTCACCCGCTTCCTGGCTGCCGCCTGCGCCGCTGAGCCGGCCGCGACCTCGAACCTGGTCGGCGGCACGTTCGCCGTGAAGTCGACCTTCGCCGACCTGTACAAGCGCGATGCCAACAACAACCTGCCGGCCTTCCTGGTTGCCGCGCCGGCCACGGGCGGCACCTCGGTGTACAACGCTGTCTATGCGGCGGACGGCCGCATCGGCTACGTCGGCCCGGACGTGATCCCGAGCCTGACCGATGCGACCAAGGTTGCCAAGGTCAAGGGCTTCTCGCCGGACCAGGTGAGCGTGCAGGCCACCCTGGATACCGTCGCTCCGCCGACCGGTACCGCCGCCGAGAATCCCGCCAACTGGGTGCCGGTGTTCGGCAACCCGTCGGCCGGCTATCCGATTGCCGGCTACACCAACCTGGTGATCGGCCAGTGCTACAAGGATTCGGCGGTTGCCACCAGCCTGCGCGGCTTCCTGGCTCGTCATTATCCGGCGACCTACCCGGCGGCCTACGAGGCGTCGATCACCGGCCATGGTTTCATCCCGCTGACCAAGGCCTGGCGCGATGCGATCCGCAACCGCTTCGTGCTGGCCAGCAGCGCGGCCGGTCTGAACAATCCGAGCACCTGCGCGGGCATCGGCCGTCCGCTGTAATCCGCAGCACCGCGTGAACCCTGTTTGACCCGGCGCCGGCCCCTGTGGCCGGCGTCGCCATTTCCGCCATGCGGCGTGCAACGCCATGGCCCGCTGCACGCTGTCGGCTTCACGTCACGCGAACCGTCTATCAGGGGCAGGGCATGCCTTGCGCGTGTCTCCGATCTCCGCCGCCAGTGCGGTCCAGTGCGCGGTCACTCGCATCAGGCGAATGCACGACTTCGGACGCCTCCAGCTGCAGTTGGTGGTCCGGCGGCACGGAGCTGCGCTGCAGAGCTCGCGTAGGCACGAACGAGGATGGACGTGTCCTCATGCGGCGGGCTGGGAGATGACAGTAGGCGTGCAGTAACGGTTCCTCCCTTGGCGTTTCCCTTCGCAGTAGAACCTTCAGGAGAAGATCATGTACAAGTACAAGACTCTGGCCGCGCTGGTTGCCACCGTGCTGCTCGCTACCGTGGGCGCCGCCTCGGCGCAGACCGTTACCGGCGGCGGGGCCTCGCTGCCGGCCGACCTCTACAAGGGTTCGCCCGACAGCATCCTGCCGGCGAACTTCAGCTACGCCGTGACCGGATCGGGTACCGGTAAGAAGGCGTTTCTGGAGAACAATTCGGCGCTGTTCTCGACCAACGGTACCGTGCATTTCGCCGGCAGTGATTCGGTGCTGAGCAGCACCGAGCTGAATACCTACACCACCAACTTCAACCAGCCGACCAGCGCCAACCGCTACGGCGCGCTGATCCAGGTGCCGTCGGTGGCCACCTCGGTCACCATCCCGTTCAACAAGGCCGGTTCGGCGGTGGACCTGAGCGTGGCGCAGATCTGCGGCGTGTTCTCGGGTGCGATCAGCGACTGGTCGACCATCGACACCAACCGCAGTGGCCCGATCCAGGTCGTGTACCGTTCGGAAAGCAGCGGAACCAGCGAGATTCTCACCCGATTCCTTGCCACCAACTGCGCCCGTGAGCGGGCTGAGACCTCGAACCTGGTGGGCGGCATGTTCGCCATCAAGTCGACCTTCGCCGACCTCTACAAGCGCGATGCCAACGGCAACCTGCCGGGGTTCCTGGTGGCCGCCCCGGCCACCGGGGACACCTCGCTGTACAACGCTGTCTACGCGTTTGAAGGCCGTATCGGCTACGCCGGGCCGGACGTGATCCCGAGCCTGACCGATGCGACCAAGGTCGCAAAGGTCAGAGGCTTCTCGCCGGATCGGGCGCAATGGGAACTCATCCTGACTGTTTTCGATCCTCCGTTCGGCATCGCTGCTCAGGACCCTGTCAACTGGGCTCCCTACATGGGCAATCCTTCAGTTATCTACCCCATCATCGGCTACACCTACCTGTTGATTGGTCAGTGCTACAAGGATCAGACGGTTGCCAATAAGCTGAGGGGTTTCCTGGCTCGCCACTATTCGGCGGCCTACCCGGCCGCCTACGAGGCATCGATCACCGGCCATGGCTTCGCCCCGTTGCCCAAGAAGTGGCGCGATGCGATCCGCAACCGTTTCGTGCTGGCCACCAGCGCAGCCGGCCTGAACAATCCGAGCACCTGCGCGGGCATCGGCCGTCCGCTGTAATCCGCAGCACCGCGTGAACCCTGTTTGACCCGGCGCCGGCCCCTGTGGCCGGTGTCGCCATTTCCGCCGTGCGGCGTGCAACGCCATGGCCCGCTGCGCGCTGTCGGCTTCATGTCACGCGAACCGTCTATCAGGGGCAGGGCATGCCTTGCGCGTGTCTCCGATCTCCGCCGCCAGTGCGGTCCACCAGGTTGATGAGGTTACGATGTCGCACCCGCTCCCGTCCGCTGTTCATCCGGCCGCGCCGATGCGCCGCAATCATCCGATGGCCTGGGCCATCGCGGTCGCACTGGGAAGCGTGGTCGCCCCGGCCAGCCAGGCCCAGCAGGCGTTCAGCCCGGCCTGGTTCGCCGAGCGCGGCGCAGCGCAGGGCGCGGCCAGCCAGAGCGGGCGCATGCCCAACGGCGTGCCCATCCAGTTCCAGTTGCCGGCCCAGCAGCAGGACGCTGCGCGGCAGAAGCTGCAGCAGTCGATCGACAATCTCGGCACCGCCGCGCAGGCGATCGCCCTGCAGCAGCGCCTGCAGGAGCAGGCGCGGCAGTCGCGGCGGGAGGCCGGGTTCATCGTTGCCGACGGACTGGGCAGGGATGGGTTGAAGGTCGATGAGAATCCGCTGACCCGGGGCTGGATCAACGCCCGCGAGGCGATCCAGTCGCAGGGCAGCGACGGACGCGTCCAGGTCAGCATCGAGCAGACCGCGGACAAGGCGATCCTGAACTGGGAGAGCTTCAATGTCGGTCAGAACACCCACCTGAACTTCGTGCAGAACCCGGACTGGGCCGTGCTCAACCGGATCAACGATCCGAATGCGCGGCCCAGCCAGATTCTTGGCCAGCTCACCGCGGGCGGCACGGTGTTCGTGGCCAACCGCAACGGCGTGGTGTTCGGCAACAACAGCCAGGTCAACGTCCGCAACCTGGTCGCGGCGGCGGCGCGCATCAGCGACGGCCAGTTCCGCGACACCGGGTTGTACAGCGCGGATACGAATACGGCGGCCCTGAGCGATGCCGTTGGCAAGGTGATGGTGGAGCGGGGCGCACGTATCGCGACCCACGAGCCGACCAGCGCGACGCGTGGCGGCGGTTACGTGCTGCTGGCGGGACACAGCGTGGAAAACGCCGGCCAGATCGAGGCACGAAAGGGCCAGGTGCAGCTGGCGGCCGGCGACAGTTTCGTGATCCGGCGCGGCGTCGGCACCGCAGCCAATACCAGCTCGACCACGCGTGGCAATGAAATCGCGCCGCGCTTCATCGCTGACAGTACCGCGGGCAGCGTGCGCAATACCGGCCTGCTGCGTGCCCGCGAGGGTGACGTGACCCTGGCCGGACGCAATGTCGAGCAGGCCGGCGTGGCCGTGGCCAGCACGACGCTCGCACAGCGCGGTACCGTGCATCTTCTGACCTCGGTCAGTGATGCCGGCAGCACCGTCACGCTCGCCGATGGATCGACCACGGCGGTGCTGATCGAGGACGATGGCAAGGCCACGGCACTGGACACCCAGCGCGACAGCCTCATCAAGGAATCGGCAGAGCAGGATGCGATCCGCGCGGGCGCGCGCTCGGCAACCTTCGACAATCTCTCCCAGCACAACGACCGACGCGACCAGTCGCGGGTGGAGATCGTGTCCGGTGGCACCATTCATTTCCGTCCGGATTCGCTCACGGTTGCCACGGGCGGCCAGGTCATTGCCGATGCGGCGGCCCGCAGCTATGTGGACGATGCAGCACGCGTCGACGTGTCGGGTGCCGTGGGCGTGCAGGTCTCGATGGAAAGCAACAATGTCCAGATCAAGGTGCAGGGCAACGAACTGCGCGATGCGCTGGACAACCGCGACAGCGGCAAGCTGACCAGCAGCGAGGTCTGGGTCGACCGCCGCAGGCTCATCCACGTGCCGGCCGGCACCGGGGGCTACGAGGGTGAGCGCTGGTATGCCGCAGGCGGCCTGCTGGAAGTGGGCGGCTACCTCGACAACCAGGGGCATTCGATCGGCGAATGGGCCGCGCAGGGAGGCACCGTCCTGCTGGGTGGCAGTGAAGTGATCACGCACGGTGGGTCACGCATCAACCTTGCCGGTGGCAGCCTGGATGTGCAGAGCGGCGTGATCCGGCAGAGCTGGGTGCGCGGTGTGGATGGCCAGGTGTACCGCCTTGATGACGCGCCGGCGGAGATGCTGTTCGACGGGGTGTACAACGGCCATGAGGTGAAGCAGGAGCGCTGGGGCGTTACCGAGACCTTCCGCGATCCGGTCGTGTTCGCGGCGCAGCGTGTCGACAACGGGTATACGGTCGGCCGCGATGCAGGACGCCTGATCGTCTCCGCTCCGACGGCGGTGCTGGAGGGCCGCGTGGAGACCACCACCTTCCAGGGCGCGCAGCAGAACCGCCGGCCCGATGCTGCACTGGACGGCTATGCACAGGCGCAGACGGCGGCAGCGCGCAATGCGCAGCTCTACCTCGGGCGTTACGACGGCCAGGGCCGCAGCGGTGTGTTCGGTTCGGACGTGCGCGTGGATGACAAGGCGCCGAAGACGGCGGCGTGGTCGCTGCTGGCACCGGTCGGAGACGAGCGGCGCGACACGGTGTGGCTGGACATCGCGGAATTGAGTGCACAGCAGTGGGGACGGATCGATCTGGCGAGCGCCGATCGCATCAGCATCGACGGCAGCCTTCGGTTGCAGGCGGGCGGACAGCTGAACCTGACCGGCAGCGAGGTGGAACTGGCGGGCGACATCGGCATTGCCGGTGGCCAGCTGTCGGCGGGCAACCTGCTGGAGGTGCAGGGCAGGCCGACGGCACTGCTGAACGATGGCCGCGCACGCACCGTCATTGCCGACGGTACCCGCATCGATCTTGCCGGTGAATGGAGCAACGCAGCGCTGGGGGAGCCACTCGACGCGGCTGGTGCCTGGACGGATGGCGGCCGCCTGAGCCTGAGCAACAGCCATGACGTGAGGGTAGGCGCAGGGGCGACGGTCGACGTCGAGGCCGGCGCCGCGCTGGACCTGCGCGGCAAGGGCCGTATCGGCACAGGGGGCAGCATCAGCCTGCAGGCGAACAGCAGCACGGTTGCAACGGACGGCAGCGGCCGGGTGCAGCTGGGCGAGGGCAGCCGGTTCAGCGGCCGTGGCCAGGGCAGCGGCACGTTCTCGCTGGGCACCGGTGGCCGGGTGCGGGTGGGCGATGCGGATCCGGCGGACGCGGCAGCGCTGCAGGTGGATGCCGGCCTGTTCGGCAGTGGCTTTGCCCAATACGACATCAATGGCCATCAAGGGCTGGAGGTTGCCGATGGCACGCAGCTGGCAGCGCGCATGCCGGGGCTTCGGATGACCGCGGACGCGCGTGCCGCGACGGATCGGAAAGAGGCACTGGAGAGCTGGCTGGCACCGCTCTACAGTGCCGATCCGATGAGCGGGCTGGTCCGCCAGCGCAGCGGTGCCAGCGTGAGCCTGCGCTCGGATCGCAACAGCGTCGGCGGCGACCTGCGGGTGGGCAAGGCCGCGCTGATCGAGGTCGACCCGGGGCAGGCGATCTCCCTGCTCGGCGCCGGCAACATCGATGTGGAAGGTACGCTGCGTGCGCAGGGAGGACGCATCAGCATCGACGATGTGCGCCTGCCGACCACGCTCTATGCCGGGCAGCGGAGCGAGCGGACCTGGCGGTTCGCTGACGGTGCGCTGCTGGATGCCAGTGCGGATGCGGTGTCACTGGCCGACGCCGGTGGCCGCCTGCAGGGACAGGTGCGGGCGGGGGGGCGCATCGAGATCGGCGGCGCGCTCGACTGGGAGACCTCTGCGTCGGTGGACAACCGTCCCCCTGAAGCCTTCGTCGTGCTCGAGCGTGGCGCGCAGCTGCGGGCAGCGGGCGCCTCGGCGCCGCTGGATGTCGACGGGAAGGGGCGGACCCGGGTGGACAGCGACGGCGGGCAGATCGTGCTGCGTTCGGCCAACGCTCTGTACCTGGACGGCGCAATGGATGCCTCTGCCGGCGGCAGTGGCGCGCGTGGCGGCACCTTGGGCGTGGCCTTTGGTGGCAGCGTTCATGCGCGCGGCGCGAGCGAGGAGGTGCTGCGCGCGCGCGGCATTGCGCTCAGCCAGCGCAGCCCGGCCGACGCGGTGCTGCCGGACCGGCTGGAGTACGGGCACGCGGCGCTGTCGGTGGAGCAGATCCAGGCCGGTGGCTTCGACACCCTGTCCGTATTCGGTGACGTCCGCGCGGAGGGCGATGTCGACCTGCGCATGGGCCAGAGCCTGCGCATCTACGGACAGGGGCAGACGAGCCTCGGCATGGCCGTGGCAGCACCGCAGTCCAGCGGCATTTCGCTGAGTGCTCCGCACCTGCTGCTGGCACAGTCGCACTGGCAGTCGCTGCCGGGTGAGAACCTGGTGGTCACCGATGCCGTGGCGTCGGCTGCGGAAGGCGACCACGTGCTGTCGGCGAGGGCTGATCTGATCGACATCCGTGATGTCACCTGGCTGCCCGGCTTCAACCAGGTCGTGCTGGACAGCCGCAGCGACGTGCGGCTGCTCAACGCAGTGTCCAACGGCGGATCGATCAGTGCGTTGATGGCGAGCGGGTCGATGGACGTGAGTGCCGCCCGGCTGTACCCCACCTCCGGTGCGACGGGCTATCTGGTCGCGGGTGCGTCTGCGGCCACCTTGGCGACGCCCGGATACTGGTCGGATCCGGATGCGGTGCTGCGCATCCGGGGTACGGGCACGGCGGCGACCCCTCCGCCCGAGTCAGCGCTCGGCGCGTTGCAGCTGGTGGCAGCCACCGTGCAGCAGGGCGGCAACGTGCAGGCTCCGATGGGGGCGCTGCAGCTGGGCGGCCTGGTCCTGGGCGGCACACGTGCCAGCAGGGTGGAGCTGCTGCCGGGCAGCATCACTTCCACCAGTGGCGCAGGTCTGGCGTTGCCCTATGGCGGTACCGTGGACGGTGTGTCGTGGAGAAGGGGCAGCAGCAGCCTGGAGTCACTGACGCCGGCCGGGGTTGCGTCCAAGGGCGTGACCCTTACCGCCAACGACGTGGATGTGCATGCCGGTGCGCTGCTGGACGTGTCAGGTGGCGGCGAACTGACCGGCGCGGCATTTGTCTCAGGCCGCGGTGGCTCCGTCGACGTGCTGCGCACCGCGCTGGCCGATGCCAACCCGCGCTATGCGTTCAGTGCCTCCGGCAACCCGGTGTACGCGATCGTGCCGGGACGCGCCGGCAGCTTCGCACCCAGCAGTGATGATGGTTTCGCTGCTCCGGCGGTGGGCCAGCAGATCACCGTACCCGCCGGCGTTCCCGGCCTGCCTGCGGGGACCTACACATTGCTGCCGGCGAGCTTCGCGCTGCAGCCGGGTGCATTCCGCGTCGAGCTGGGCGCGACGGGGACCTCCGGCGTGCCGCAGCCGATCCAGACCGGCACCGGTACCTGGCGCGTGTCCGGCCAGCAGGGATCGGCACTGGGTGGGGTGGCGTCGCCGCTGCTCACCGACATCCTGCTGACGCCGGCGGCGGTGGTGCGCCGGCATTCCGGCTACAACGAAACCAGCTACAACAGCTTCGTGCAGGCCACCGCCGACCGTCGTGGCGAGGCGCGCGGCTGGCAGACCATCGATGCGCTGGGGCTGACCCTGGCACTGGGTGAAGGCGCTGGTCGCGAGGGAAACGCGGCCATCGACTTCGCCGGCACGGCGCGCTTCTCCGCGGCCAATGAAAAGGGACGCGGCGGCACCCTGGTCGCCACGCTCGCCAGCCCGGCGGTGGGTTCGCTGGAGATCGCTGCTGCCGGCAGTCCGTCGCAGGCGCACGATCGTGGCGCGACCTTCACCGACGACGCACTCAATGCGCTGCGGCCGGAACGCATGGTGATCGGCGGACAGTTCAACGAGACGGCGTCGCTGGTGGCGGTGTCCGGCTCGGTGCGCGATGTGGCGATCCGCTCCGGTGCGACCCTGCAGGCACCGGAGATACTGGTGGCTGCGGCGTCCGGTGGCAGCGGCATCCTGGTCGAAGCCGGGGCGACACTCGACACCTTGTCTTTTGCACGCGACAGCGCGTCCGCGCCGACCGTGCCCTATCAGGTCAATGGTGGCCTGCTGGCCGTCTCGAACCAGCGCCTGAACCTGATCACCGGTACGACCGGCGTGGCGGCCGGTCCGGTCGCGATCGACATCGGCGGCTGTCAGACGGACTGCGAAGGCGAGGCCCGGCTGGTGTCTGATGGCAGCATCGGGGTGGCCACCGATGGTGTGCTGCAGATGCGCGATTCCGCCCGTTATGGCACGCGCCAGCTTGGCGTGAGCATGGCGGCGCTCAACCTCGGCAGCGCCGAGGCGATCGCGCAGGCCGCGGCCGCAGGGGCGTTGCCAAATGGCATGACCATGAACCAGTCCGTGCTGGAGCAGCTGCTGCGCGGCAATGATGCCACCGGCGCACCGGCGCTGGACACGCTGAGCCTGGTCGCACGCGATTCGGTCAACGTGTTCGGCAGCGTCGACCTGGATGCGCGCGACAGTGCCACCGGCCGTGGTGGCCTGCAGACACTGGTGCTGGGCGCACAGGCCATCCATGGCTATGGTGCGGCGAGCGACCGTGCGCGCATCCTGGTGGACACACTGGTCTGGGACGGTTCGCTGGCGGCGACGCAGGCGCCGGGCAGCGATGCGTCGGTGCCGCCAGCCGATCCGATGGTGGACCGGCTCGGCGCGGGGCAGCTGGACATCGTCACCCGCAACCTGCAGCTGGCGCGCGCCCCGTTCAGCCGTCCCAGCTCCGAGGTGCCCGCCAATCGCCAGGTACTGGGCTTCAGCGCGCTCAACCTCAGCGCGTCCGGGCAGTTGCTGTTTTCCGCGCTGGGCACGCTGGACGTGTACCAGCAGCGCGGCGGCTATCTCGCGGACACGGGCTGGCAGTACAGCGGTGGCAGCATCGGCATCGACACGCCGCTGCTGACGGCCGATCCCGGTGCGCAGCTGCGGGTGCGGACCGGCGGCGACTTCCGTCTGCAGGGCGGCCGCGGCACGACCGGCGGCGACGCGCTGGGCAGTGAACTGAGCATCGATGCCCAGCGGATCGCGCTGGACAGCACGATCGCACTGGCCTCCGGCCGGCTTTCTGCGAGCGCGCGCGAAGGCATCGCGCTCGGCAGCCAGGCGGCGCTGGACCTGGCCGGGCGCAGGGTCACGCTGTACGACGTGGACAGGTACAGCTGGGGCGGCGACGTGCTGCTGTCCAGCGATGCGGGTGACGTCAGCACTGATGCCGCCTCGCGCATCGATCTCTCGGCGCGCAACAACCGCGGCGGACGGCTGACGGTGAACGCGCTGGCCGGGCGGGCCGATCTGGCCGGCGGCATCGAGGGGGCTGCCAGTGGCCGTTATGACGCAGGTGGCACCGTGGTGCCTTACGACGGCGCAGAACTCGTCGTTAGCGCCGGCACGTTGCAGGACTTCGCAGGCCTGAACCAGCGCTTGAATGCAGGCGGTGTCACCGGCGGGCGCACGTTCCGGATCGGCGAGGGTGATCTGCTGATCGGTGACGAGGTGAAGGCGCGCAGGGTCGACATCAGCCTCGACGCAGGCAGCCTGCGCGTAGCGGGGCGCATCGACGCCAGCGGCGAACAGGTCGGCGCGATCCGCCTGTACGCACGTGACGGTCTGCAGGTGGAGGGAACGCTGGATACGCATGGCACCGGCCTGCGCGTGGACAGCCAGGGCAAGATCATCGACAGCCCGAACCGGGCCACGATCGAACTGGGCAGCGCCGCCGGCGGGATCGACATCGGCGCCGGCGCTCATCTGGACCTGCGCGCGGGGACGGCTGTGGCGGTGGGCGGCGGCCGCGGGCAGAACGACGGCGTGGCCCGCGGCACCCTGAAGATCGATGCGCCCCGCATCGGCGGCAACGATGCGGCGATAGCGGTCGCCAACGGTCTGCGCGTCGAAGGTGCGGCCGATATCCAGGTCAATGCGGTGCGGCGCTATGAGGACGCGCCCTTGGCGGACACTGTCGACGTCAACGGCAACCGCGCGCAGCGCGTCACCCAGCAGTGGCTGGACCAGATCGTCGATCCGGACAACCGCGCGTGGACGGACGGCGCGCTGGCCAATGCGGATCTCCGACAACGCACGGCTGCGCTGGGCACGCATCGCTTGCGCCCCGGCGTGCAGGTCCTCGCCCGCCGCAGCGAGGCCAATCCCGGAGGTGACCTGACCGTATCCGGTGACATCGACCTGTCCGGCTACCGCTATGGGCCTGAGGCCGATCGCAATGATCCGGCGCGGCGCGGCTTCGGCGAGTCGGCGTCGCTGGTGCTGCGGGCCGAGGGCAACATCAACGTGCACGGCAGCATCAACGATGGCTTCGCGCCGCCACCGGCCAATCCGGACGAGGCAGGATGGCAGTTGCATGAGAGCCGCAACGGCACCGCCGGTCACACCCCGTTCGGCGGCGACCTGGTGGTGCCGGTGGAGGGCGTGAAGCTGCAGCCCGGTACGGAGTTCCGGGCCGGTACCCGCCTGAACTATGACGTGCCGGTCGAATCGGTAACGCTTCCGGTCGGTACCGTGCTGCCCGCGCCGATGGTGATCTCGCAGAACCTGCGCCTGCCCGCGGGCACGGTGCTGGGTGCGGCGGTGACCACCGAGTCCGGGCAGACGCTGGCGGCGGGCACCGTGCTGCAGGCGCCGCTGGTGCTGGTGGCGGGTGCGCGACTGGGGGCCGGCTTCCGCCTGCGCAGCGATGTGCAGATGGCCGCCCAGGACTGGCCGGCCGGCGCGATGCTGCCGGTGACCCTGCGCCTGGCACGGGAAGTCGAGCTCAAGGTGGGTGCGTACATTCCATCGTTGACCAAGGTGGAGCTGCCCGGCGACGCACCGGTGAACCTGCGTCCTGCCGACGCCAACGGCAACCAGGGGCGCAACTGGGCGCTGGCGCCGATGCTGGCCGAGGGCACCACCTCCTGGGACCTGACTGCGGTTGCCGGCGCCGATGCCGGGGCAGCCGATCCACGCAGCCGGCGCTGGGGCAGCGAAGGCAGCGTGGTGCTGGCCGACACCCACCAGGGCTCGATCGGTACGGTCAAGACCGAAATCATTTGGGTGGGTGATCGTGCGTTGACCGAGCGGGCATCGCTGGACTGGATCGGCGACACCTCTTATGCGGGCCGTCCGATCGCGGAGCTGGCCGACATGTACGGCTTCACCGAAGATGAGTTCTGCGCGATGTCGGCCGACTATTGCGGCCCGGCCCCCCGCCAGGTAGCCGCGCAGGGCTCGCTGGATTACTGGGGTGACGAGTCCTACGTGGGCACCCCTGCGAAGGACTTCGCGGCGATGTTCGGCATGACCGAAGACCAGTTCTGCAGCACGGCACCCAGCTACTGCGCCGGCGGTGGCACGCAGACCGAAGTGACCACCTACGGCAAGCGCGCGGGCACGCCGGCCTGGAGCGTGCTGCGCACCGGCAAAGGTGACCTGGAACTGCTCGCTGCCGGTGATGTCGTGATGAAGTCCGGCTTCGGTGTGTACACGGCGGGCACTCCCACCACGCTGGGCGAGGGCCGCGACGCTGCCTTCAATTCGCCCCGTGCAGCAGCCCCCAGGAACACCGCACTGCTGGGTCCGAACCTGGTGCCGGGCAGCTATGATGCCGCGTTGGCCGGCTACCAGGCCTGGTATCCCGATCATGGCGGCAACCTGCGCGTCGAGGCCGGGCGCGATATCGTCGGTGATGTCTGGACCGCGCGCGCGGAGTCGGGCACCAGTGAGCGCGACTGGGCGCTGTACTCCAGTGCCGCGGTCGGCAATTGGCTGTGGCGGCAGGGAACCGGCAGCACCACCGGCGTGGAGCCGGTGCCGACCAGCTGGTGGGTGAACTTTGGCGCCTACACCAACGTGTCCGCTGCTGCTGGCGCCTCTCCGCGGATGGTCGGCTTCACCGGCTTCGGTACATTGGGCGGCGGCAACTTGACGCTGGAGGCCGGGCGTGACGCCGGCGTGCGCGATGCGATAGGTGACGCGCTGGACTCGACGATCGCACCGCGCTCGGGTGCGATCATCGCGGCGGTGGGATCGACCGGCCGGGTCAGCGATGGCCAGCTGCACCTGACCGGCGGCGGCGACCTGCAACTGCGTATCGGTGGCGCACTGAATCCGAATCTGCGGGCGACGTTCTCCAGCCTCAATGCCTCCAGGGCGGGACAGAATCTCGATCTCAACGGTACCTTCATCAACCTGCGTGGCAGCCTGCTGCTCGATGCGGGACGCATCGGTGCAATGGGCGTCACCCTGGACAGCTACGGGACGCTGGGCCAGCTGCGTGCGGCCGATCTGTTCGCCGCCGACGCCGCCCGCCCGATGGGCGGGCCGGTGCTGGTGCTGGGCGATGCGGTCGCGCAGCTGCAGGCGCGGGGCGATGTGGTGCTCGGCGGCGTCGCCGATGCCGGCCGGGTTCCGCTGGCCAACTACAGCACGGTGGTGCAGGACAACGGCAGCCGCGCTGCGGGCAGCACCTGGTTCTCCCTGTGGACCGACACGACCGCCGTGGACCTGTTCAGTGCCGGTGGCGACCTGGCGCCTGGCCTGGCCGGGCCGGAGAACGTGACCGGCAGCAATCTGTGGCCCGAGCAGGTTGCGCTGGCGCCGGGCAGCCGGGAGGAACTGCTGAATTACTGGCTCTATCCTTCGCGCTTCAGCGCCGTTGCCGCCCAGGGTGATATCAAGCTGGACCGGATCAGTGCCGTGACGGGGACGCAGGATGTGATCCTGCTGGCGCCTTCGGCGACCGGCCGGCTGGATGTCCTGGCCGGCGGCGGCATCTTCGCCCGCAGCGGCGCGACCCAGATCGCGCGCTCCGCCGCGGACGCGCGCCTGCCGGGCCCGCTCGATCCCGCCTTCGTTGCCGAGCAACGCGATGCCAGCGGTAATGTGACGCGCCCGCGGCACAACCTGTCGGTCGATGGCAACATCGCCTCGCCGGAGGCGTCGCTTCCGCTGTTCGCCTTCGGCCCCGGTACGCCGTTGTCCACGGTCTCCGCGGCACTGGCACCGAGCCGCTTCTACGCGGTGCAGGGCGACATCATCGGCCTGGCGACCGGCGCCCAACGCACGCTCGACGGCACCGCCTGGCAGCGCACGCAGCTGAACTGGTTCGAGGCGGCAGGCGCGGTGCAGCTGCGCGCAGGGCGGGACATCCTCGGCGTGTCGATGACCGCGTTGAACAGCGCGCCCACCGATATCACGGTGGCGGCGGCGGGTCGTGACATCGTGCATCTGGACGCGACGGTCGCCGGCCCCGGCAACGTCGAGATCAGTGCCGGCCGCCAGCTGCGCCAGGAAGAGGCGGGCAGCATCGTCAGCCTCGGTGGCATCGTGCAGGGTGACACCCGTCCGGGTGCCAGCATCGCGCTGACGGCCGGCAACCAGCAGATCGATTTCGCCGCCCTGCGTGCCCGCTATCTGGATCCTGCAAACCTGGCCGATCCCGCGCAATCGCTGGCATCGCAACCGGGCAGGGCAGTCAAGGTCTACGACCAGGAACTGAAGCAGTGGCTGCAGCAACGCTTCGGCATGGCCGCCGATGGCGACGCGGCGCTGGCTGCGTTCGATGCGTTGCCGCAGGAACAGCAGCGCATCTTCCTGCGCCAGATCTACTACGCCGAGCTGCGCGAAGGCGGACGCGAGTACACCGATGCGGAAGGGCCGCGCTTCGGCTCCTATCTGCGCGGGCGCGAGGCCATCGCCACGCTGATGCCGGACAGGAATGCGGCCGGTGCGACGATCGACCGCACCGGCGATATCGTGATGTACGGCGGCTCCGGTGTACGCACCGAGGCGGGCGGCAACATCGAGCTGATGGCACCGGGAGGCCAGATCGTGGTGGGCGTACAGGGTGTGGTGCCGCCTGCCAGCGCCGGCCTCGTCACCCAGGGGCAGGGCGATATCCGCCTGTTCAGCCAGGACAGCGTGCTGCTGGGCCTGTCGCGGGTGATGACCACGTTCGGTGGCGACATCCTGGCGTGGTCGGAACAGGGCGACATCAATGCCGGTCGCGGCTCACGCACCACGCTGTTGTACACACCACCACGGCGCGTCTATGACACCTGGGGCAATGTGATCCTGTCGCCCCAGGCGCCGGCCAGTGGTGCGGGCATTGCCACCCTCAATCCGATCGCGGAAGTCGCGCCGGGCGATGTGGATCTGATCGCGCCACTGGGCACCATCGATGCAGGCGAGGCGGGCATCCGTGTGTCGGGCAACATCAATCTGGCCGCGCTGCAGGTGCTCAACGCCGCCAACATCCAGGTGCAGGGAGACAGCAAGGGCCTGCCGGTGCTGGCATCGGTGAACGTCAACGCGCTGGCTTCGGCCAGCGCCGCTGCCAGCAGTGCCAGCCAGGCGGCACAGGATGTGATCCGCAAGAGCCAGGAGGATGCCCGGCGCAACCAGCCTTCGGTGATCAGCGTGCAGATCCTGGGCTTCGGCAACACCAGCAGCAGCATCAACCCGCCCGCACGCGGCACGACCGCCGCCAGCGGCTACGACGTGGACAGTGCTTTCCAGTTCCCGCAGGCCCGCGAACCGCAGGCGCGTGGAGAGGGTGGCGCACAGCGTCGATAGTTGCCGGGGGCGATCCACGCAGTGCGTGGAGATCCGGAATCGGGCCCGCTGCCACGGAGCGGTGGCGGCCCCCGCCAGGACGGCGCGGAGGGCAGGGAGCAGCCATCGACGGTGAGGAGCACCGACAGGCGCCGCCGGGCGCGGGACAGCGCCCGGTGGCCGGCATGGCGGACGCTGCGCCGCGCATGACGCAGATCGGCGTCGTGCAGGTACGTCGACGGCTAGAGCTCAAGGACGCGACGGTAGCTCAACGGACCGCGGCCATCACGCAGGCGCAGGCTCAGCTCCAGCCCGGTGGCCGGCAGCAGCACGCCCTGGCTGGGCAGCGTCGTCCAGCCGGCGCCCGGCTGCCAGGCGCGCACATCGAAGGACTGCACATCGTGCGCCACGACCAGCCCGCGTGACTGCTCAGGTGGCGGCAGCGGGTAGCGATCCGATGACGGTCCGCTGGCCCGCCACAGGGTATTGCCCTGGCGCCACCAGCGCACCCGCTGCCAGCGCAGCCCATCGCTGCCGACGCTGCGGGTGATCTCCAGCGCGAAACTGCCGTCGGCATGCCGCTCGCTGACCAGCGCCGGCGGCAGCAGCCGCTGTGGCTGGTCGGCGGGGCGCACCGCACCATTCATCAGGGCATCGTCCGCACGCATCTCGATGTCGCGCTGGAACTGCTGCAGCACCCGCAACGCGGCATTGGTGCCCGCATCGGCCTGGCGCAGTCGCTGGTCACTGCTGGACACGGTGTCCAGCGCACGCCAGCAGATCACGGCCAGCACGCCCATGAGGGTGATCGCGATCATCACTTCGATCAGGGTGAAGCCCTGCACGCGCCGCTTCATGGTGCAGCCGTCCATGGCAGCAGCATGCGTGCCAGCGACTGTGTCGGTGCATCTTCCGCCACCACGATGAGCTCCAACTGCGGCTGCCCGTCACTGCCGCTGCCCAGATGCTGCCGCACCAGGAAACGGCTGCGACCCTGCACGCAGCGCCGCTGCGCATCCGCGGGCGGTTGCGCGGCCAGCCGCAGTTCCTGCCAGCGGTCCTGTGCACACAGCAGTGCCAGGCGTCGGTCGCGCAGCCGCGACTGGTCATCGGTTGCCACTGCCACCGAGCGCATCACCGCGGCCAGCGCGACTGCCACGATGGCCAGTGCGATCAGGACCTCGATCAGGGTGAAACCCCGCCGCGGCCGCATCACTGCACGACCTGCAGCTGTCCACTGCCGTCGTCACGGAGGCGCAGCTGGCGCCCCTGCAGTGACAGCGACAGCTCCCACGGCACGCCGATCCATTCCGGACTCAGCTCGATGGCTGCCGCCGGCTGCACGGCGATGCCCGGGCTCTGCCAGCGCTGCGGGCGCAGCAGGTCGTCGCGCTGCACGACGGTCCAATGGTCGCCTTCGCGGCGGCTGAAGCGATAGCCTTCCGCATCAGCCTGCCAGCGGAGGCTGCGGCCGTCGATGCGGGCCTCATCGCGTGCCACCTGCAGGCGCTGAGCCAATCGCTCGCCTTCCCGGCGCAGCTGGCGCGCAGGATCCAGCAGCGTGCCCAGGCCCAGGCCGATGGCCGTTGTGCAGATGCCGATAATGACCAGCACCACCATCAGTTCCAGCAGGGTGAAGCCGCGCGGGATGCGCCGCATTGACATCGCCTCCGGTGCCTGCCGATCGCGGACAGCGTAGCGGCCGATGATGAAACAAAAGCGTCAGCGGCGGCTGCTAGCGTGGTGGCCGTCAATGTCGACGAAGGTGCGGAACATGGACGGCAGGCGCTGGGATCGCAATCACCTGCTGACGCTGCTGGCGGCGACGCTGCTGCTGGCCGTGGTGGCCTACTGGGGCATCGTCCTGTTCGCTGAAAGACCAACAGCGGCGGCCAGCGCGGTACGGCCGTCGACACCGCCCCGGCCACCGTTCGACCCTGCCGCCAGCGCACCGCTGGTGCGGCTGCTGTCACCGGGTGCGATCCACACCGAAGTGGTGGTGCTGGGTGTGATGGCCAGCGCGCACGCACCGCTGGCACTGCTTTCGGTCGATGGCGGCGCGGCCGATGCCTATCGCCCGGGGCAGCGCCTGGGACCGTCCACGGTATTGGCCGGCATCGGCGCCGATACCATCGAACTGCAGCAGGCGGGGCGGTCGCGCAGCCTGCCGGTGCCCGCGTTGCCGCCGGTTCCTGCCGATGGCATCGTGCCTGCCGATGCGGGGCGGCACTGAGGCGCGATCAGCGAGCGGGGCGCTGCGGTGTCACCGAGCGACCAAAGGCGTCGCCCATCCGTTGCCGGGTGCCTTCCAGGTTGTACTGCATGAGCTGGTTGCCGGGCTGCCGCATCAGCCGCTCCGACTCGGGCAGGCGCGGTGATCGTGCACGCGGCGTTGCCGGCTCGAGCCTGCGCTGCAGACATTCCCAGGCCGGAATGCGTTCTCCGTTGACCTGCACTTCGATGCAGGGCGGTGTGTCCGCGCGCGTTGTGCGGTCATCGGCGTACGCAACCGGCATCGCGATCAACCCGAGCAGCGCCAGCGCAGGCCAGCGCCATGCAATCAGGGTCATGCTCATCCCGTATCTCCTGTCACCCCATGTCGGCTGCTTCCTGGACGGGTGGCGGGCGGAGTATCCGCCTGCGCGCGTTCCGCCGCCGTCAACAGATGACAGTGCTGTCACAAAACAGTTGGCGGCTTTGACGCGCCCTGCACGTCCTGTTGGTAGACCCACGCGCCGCTCTCTGGCCACCTCCTTCGATACGACGCGATGCCTTCGATGATGCCTGTTCCGTGCCGAGCTTTCCGACTCCCGCTGCACCTGCGTCCGCGGGTGCTCGCGCTGGCCATGGCGTCCCTGCCACTGCCGCTGTTCGCGCAGGATGCCACGCCGGCGGCCCGGGTGAACATCAACGAGTACATCGTGCGCGGCAACACCGTCCTCGATCCGCGTCTGATCGAGCGTGCGGTCGAGCCCTATCTCGGCCCGGGCAGGACGCTGGCCGACGTCGAGCAGGCGCGCGATGCAGTGAGCGCGCTGTACCAGCAGGCGGGATACCAGTCGGTGTACGTGGAGCTGCCCGAGCAGCAGGTCAGTGCCGGCGTGGTGCTGCTGAAGGTGCAGCAGACACCGATCGGCGAACTGCGCGTGGTCGGTGCGGCGCCTGCTTCGGCGGCGCGTATCCGCGCACGGGTACCGGCGCTGGCCGAGGGCCAGGTGCCGGACTTCGAGCGGGCGCAGAAGGAACTGACCGCGCTCAACGAAGGTGGTCGCCGCCAGGTGATGCCGCTGGTCCGCGAGGGAAAGGCGCCCGGCACGATGGACGTCGACCTGCAGGTGGAAGAGAAGTCACCCTGGCGGGCGAGCGCCGCACTCAACAATGACCGCAGTGCCGACACTGAGAAACTGCGCCTGAGCGCCTCGCTGGCGCATGACGACCTGTGGGGACGCGGGCACAGCGCCAGCCTCGGCGTGTTCCTCGCTCCGGAAGATACCGATCAGGCCAAGGTGTTCTCTGCGTCTTACACGCTGCCGTTTGAAGGCAGCCCCTGGAGCCTGGAGGCGTCGGGCTATACCTCCGACAGCCGCGTGCTCAATGCCGGTGGGCAGGGGGGCGCGGGAACCGGCACCAACGTGATCGGCAACGGCCATTCGATCGGCCTCAAGCTCAATTACCGCCTGCCCGGCAGCACTGCGTGGTGGCGGCAGCTCAGCCTCGGCGTCGACTTCAAGGACACCGAGGAGGACACCTGGATGGGCAGCGACAACCTGAAGACTCCCCTCAAGTACGCACCGCTCACGCTGGCATTCGTGGGTGTGCGCCAGGGCGAACAGGACCAGCTGAGCATCAGCACGCAGCTGGTGGCCGGAACCCGCCGCCTGTTCGGCTATGGCAGCAATGGGTACGACTTCAGCCAGAAGCGGGCGTGGGCCGATCCCAGCTTCGTGGCACTCAAGGCCGATGTGTCGAATACCCACACCTTCGGCAGCGATTGGCAATGGTATGCGCGCGGCGCCCTGCAGGTGACCGATGCGCCGCTGGTCTCGGCCGAGCAGTTCGCCGCCGGTGGCATGTACACCGTGCGCGGCTACCTGTCGGCCGAGGCGATCGGCGACTACGGCGGTGTGGCGAACCTGGAATGGCGCACCCCGGCGTGGCCGCTGTGGAGCGGCACCCAGCTTCGCGCGTACAGCTTTGCCGACGCGGCCTATCTGCGCCTGCGGCGGCCGCTGCCCGAACAGCGCGACCAGTACAACCTGGCCTCGGTCGGGCTCGGCGCGCAGCTGCGCCTGGGAGATCACCTGCAGTTGCGCCTGGACTATGCGTGGCCCTATGCCGATGGCCCGGTGACCGGCAAGGACGACCCGCGGCTGCATTTCAACATCAGCACCAGTTACTGACCCTTCCCTTGAACATGCGTTCTCCGGAGACCCCTCGCATGGACCGTTTGCTTTCCCGGATGTTGCTGCTGCTGGCCGCGTTGATCGCGCTGCCCGCCGCTGCGGCCGATGCCAGCTGGTGGCAGGCCGAATGGAAATACCGCAAGCCGATCACGATCGACGCAGGCCCGCAGGGTGCCGGTCTGGCAGGCGACCCCGGTCGTACACCGCTGCTGCTGCGCCTGCATACGGGCAACTTCGGTTTCGACGGCACCCAGGATGCCGGCAGCGATCTGCGTTTCGTGTCGGCGGACGGGCGCACGGTGCTGGCGCACCAGATCGAGCAGTTCGACCCGGCGCTGGGGCTGGCCCTGGTGTGGGTGGATGTGCCGGCCGTCAGCGCCGCCGCACCGCAGACGATCTGGATGTACTACGGCAACGACAAGGCGCCCGCCAGCAGCAATGGACAGCAGGTATTCGATCCGGACTATACGCTCGTCTACCACTTCGCCGACGCCAATGCCCCGGCGCGTGACACCACGGCCTACGGCAACAACGCGGGCGCAGTGGTGCCGGCCGCCGAAGGCTCGGTGATCGGACGCGGCGTGCAGTTCGCCGGCACTGCACTGCCGCTGCCTGCCAGTGCTTCGCTGGCGCAGGAGGCCGGTGCGCCATTGACCGTGTCCGCGTGGATCAAGCCGGGCGCACAGAATGCGGCGCAGGCCATCTATGCCCGTCGCGATGGCAGCGCCGAACTGCTGCTGGGCATCGACAACCGGGTGCCGTTCGTGCAGCTCAATGGCCAGCGCAGCACGCCTGCGCAGCCGATTCCCGAGGGGCAGTGGGCGCATCTGGCGCTGACGGCGGAGAAGGGTGCGCTGCAGCTGTATCTCAATGGCCGCGTGGTGGCCCAGCTCAGCGGTGAACTTCCGGCCATGTCCACCGCAGCGGTGGTGGGTGCTGACGCGCCGGGTGCCGAGCAGCCGCTGGCCAGTTTCGACGGTGCGCTGGATGAACTGCGGATTTCGCGCGTTGCGCGCCCGGCGGCGCTGCTGCTGGCCGATGCCACTGCGCAGGGCGCTGACTCACGCCTGATCAGCTATGGCGCCGATGAGCAGTCCACGGGCCAGAGTCACTTCGGCTTCATCCTGAAGGCGATGCCGTTCGATGCCTGGGTGGTGGTGGCCATCCTCGGCCTGATGATGCTGATGTCGTGGGCGATCATGATCGCCAAGAGCCGTCACTTCGGCCGCACCGGCAAGGCCAATGCGGTGTTCACCGAGGCCTTCGGCAAGCTGGCGGGCGTGCCGCTGCGCACGCTGTCGGACATGGAGCGGCAGGGCCAGGCACCGGCGGCCATGCGCGACGGTTCACTGTGGCGCATCTACCAGGTGGCCATCGATGAGATGCAGCAACGCCACCAGCGCGACGGCAACGGCGGCTATCTGAGCGCGGCGACCATCGCGGCGATCCGCGCATCGATGGATGCGGTGATGGTGCGCGAGCAGGAGGCGATGTCGCGTCGCATGAACTGGTTGTCCACCACGATCGAAGGCGCACCCTATGTGGGCCTGTTCGGCACGGTGATCGGCATCATGCTGGTGTTCGTGGTCGCGGCGATGGCCGGTGCGGTGGACATCAATTCGGTGGCGCCGGGCATGGCGGCGGCCTTGCTGTGTACGGCCGCCGGCCTCGGCGTCGCCATCCCGGCACTGTTCGGCTACAACTGGCTGGGCGCACGCGCCGAGGCCATCGGTGCCGACATGGCCGTGTTCATCGACGAATTCGCCGCCCGCCTGGCTGAAGAGCAGGACGGGCGCGGTCCGGCCACGGTGCAGGGCTGAGGAGCGCGCCATGGCCCAGAAGGCGAAGTTCGGCATCAAGAAGCGCGAGAAGGGCATCAACGTGACGCCCTTCGTCGATGTGCTGCTGGTGGTGCTGGTGATCTTCATCCTCACCAGCAACGCCTCCATTCCCGGCATCGAGGTCAACCTGCCGAAGGCCAGCAACAGCGTGGCGCTGGAGAAGCCCAAGACCAAGGCGATCACCATCGACCCCAGTGGCCAGGTGTTCCTTGACGCCTACCCGGTGACGATGGCCGAGCTGGAGGGCCGCCTGCGGACAGAGCGCGCGACCTCGCCGGACTTTCCGGTGATCGTGCGTGGCGACGCCCAGGTGCAGTACGCGCGCGTGGTCGAGGTGCTGGATCTGCTGCGGCGGCTGGAACTGGCCCAGGTCGGCCTGGTCACCGGCAAGGCACAGGGCTGAGGCATGACCGGCCATCATTCCCCGCGGCCGGAGCCTGGCCTGCGTGGCCGCCCGCTGCTGGTGACCGTCGCGCTGGTGCTGGCGGCGCTGCTGGTCCTGGGCGCCGTGCTGTGGTGGCTGCTGTTCAAGGACACGGCCAGCACCCGCCGCCCCGTGGTGCAGCCGCCGATGCTGGCGTTGCCACCCCCGCCGCCACCCCCACCGCCGCCGCCGGAGAAACCCCCCGAACCGGAGACACCGCCGGAGGAGACCCTGCCCGAGCCGGAGCCGCTGGATCAGCCGACCCCGGCCGAGGAGCCGACGCCGACGCCGGACAACGCCGACCCGGTGACCATGGATGCCGACGCGCAGGCAGGCGGCGACAACTTCGGCATCCAGGCGGGCAGCGGCGGCGGCGCGTCCGGTGCCGGTCGCGGTGGTGCCGGCAATGCCACCTATGGCCGCTATCTGGGCTATCTGATGCAGCAGGCGATCGCGCGCGACGCGCGGGTCAAGCGCCTGGCCTTCCAGCTGCAGGTGAACGTGTGGCTGGCGCCGGATGGGCGCCTGGAGAGAGTCGAGCTGGTGCGCGGCAGCGGCAATGAAGAGGCCGACGCCGCCGTGCTCGAAGCGCTGCGCCAGATCGGCAGGGTGGACCAGGCGCCGCCACCTTCACTGGACTTCCCCGCGCGCGTGCTTGTGCAGGGCCGCAGGCCCGGGGCGTGAACCGTGATTTCCCTGATTTCCCTTCTTCCGATGAGAACCGTGATGAACAACCACGTCCGCGCTCGAACCGACTCCCGCCCGCCGCGGCCGGCCCGACGGGCGCTGCTGTGCTGCGCTGTGCTGCTCAGCCTGGCGGCGCCGGCCGGTGCAATGGCTGCTGAGACCACCCTGGTCAAGCTGATCAAGGGCCTGATGGCCAGTGGCGCGCTCAAGCCCGAGGACGGCCAGGCGCTGCTGGTGCAGGCCGAAGCCGAGGCAGCTGCAGCCCAGCGCGGCGCTGCCGGTGCTGCATCGGCCAGCAGTGGTGGCATCGCGCTCGAGGCGGGCGATGTACGTGTGCCCTATGTGCCACAGAGCGTCCGCGATGGCATCCGCGACGAAGTGCGCCAGGACGTGATGGCGCAGGCGAAGGCAGAGGGCTGGGCGGCGCCGAATGAGGTTGCGGAATGGACACAGCGCATCAAGGTGACCGGGGACGTGCGTGTGCGCAGCGAGTCGCGCTTCTATGGCGACGACAACAGCGGCATCGTCAGCAACTGGGCTGCAGTCAATGCGGGCAGTGGATTCGACACCAACACCAATACCAATCTGCAGCTGCCGCCCTTGCTCAACACCCGACAGGACCGCCGCAACCTGTGGCGCATCCGAGCCCGCCTGGGGGTCGAGGCGATGATCGGCGATCACACCACCGCCGGCATCCGACTGGCCAGCGGCAGCAGCAATGGCCCGGTATCCACAACCGAGCAGCTGGGGGGCGGCCTGAGCAAGAAGGACGTGTGGCTCGACCAGGCGTGGCTGGCCTACAGTCCGGCCGACTGGGTGACCGTGCGTGGTGGCCGTTTCGGCAATCCGTTCTGGAGCAGCGACACGCTGTTCTCCAACGATCTGAACTTCGATGGACTGGCCGCCAACCTGAAGTACGGCTTCGGCGGCGGTGATCTCGACCTGTTCGGCACCCTTGCCGTGGCTCCGCTGGAGTACACCTCGGACAGCCTGCAGAGCCGCAGCGGAGAGAAGTCGCAGAACGAGAACAAATGGCTGTCCGGTGCGCAGGCCGGCGTGAACTGGCGCTTCAACGACGACAACGCACTGCGGGCCGCACTGGGCTACTACGACTTCAAGAACATCAGCGGCCGGCTGTCCTCGCCCTGTGCGCTGTACTCCGGCGCCGTCGGCTGCGACACCGACTGGTCGCGCCCGGCGTTCATGCAGAAGGGCAACACCCTGATGCTGATCCGCGACATCGCGCTCAATCCGATGGACCCGGCAGGCACGCCGACGCCGCAGTATGTCGGCCTGGCGTCCGCCTTCCGCCTCGCCACGCTGAACCTGCGCTGGGATACCCGGCTGGCGCAGGACATCGGACTGCGCCTGGAAGGCGACTTCATCCGCAACCTGGCGTACGACACGCAGGCGATGTTCCGCCGCGCCAACAACGGCATCGTCAACAATTTCGGTGCGGGTGAAGCTCCCGGCATCGATACGTTCCGCACCGGCGACACCGCGTGGATGCTGCAGGCAACGTTCGGCGCTACCGACCTGAAGGAGAAGGGGCAGTGGCAGGCACTGCTGGGCTACAAGCGGATTGAGGCCGATGCGCTGCCGGATGCCTACAACGATCCGAACTTCCATCTGGGTGGAACCAACGCGCGCGGCTACTACGTGGGGGGCGCCTATGCGTTGGACGCGCGCAGCTGGATCAGCGGCAAGTGGATGGCTGCCAAGGCGGTCTCGGGCCCGCCGCTGGCGATCGATGTGTTCCAGCTGGAGTTCAACACCGGCTTCTGAGACGGCAGCGATGACGGGCCGGCACGAAACGTGGCGGGGGCGCAGCGATGCGCCCGTCTAGGGAAAGGAGACCACGCGTGGCAACAAGGAGGAGTGTGATGAGCCGTCGCAAGCTGTTCGAAAGTCCCGGGACGTCCAGCCAGATGCTGGGCATCGGCCCGGCCTATGTCTCGGTGGAGGGCCTGCGCCAGCACCTGGCCGAGTTCCTGCTGTACGCCGGCCGCCCGGTGGTGATCATGCGCGGGCGCAGCGAGGTGGGCTATTTCCTGCCGGCCCGCTGCTGGCGCCAGCGTGACGACGATCCACTGGCGGCTGCCGCGGCCGACCAGCTGCTGGATGCCGCAGGCTTCCAGGCCGAGGACATCCAGCAGGTGGAGCGGGAGTTCAACGCGATGCGCCAGCGCACCGTGCTGCACCCGCGCCGCTAGCGCTTTCAGGGAGCGGCGTCCTGGCCGCGTTCGCTGGTGATGCGTGCCCCTTCGCGCATCACCAGGGTGACCGGAGTCTTCTCGACCACCTCCAGCAGGCGCTGCCACTGCGCATCGTCCAGCGCCGCGCTGGCATGCAGTACGCGGTGCACATGGAAACGGCCATCAGGATCGCGCTCCGAGCGCAGTTCGGCATGGAATTCGCCCAGCTCCCAGCCCTTGCGCTGTGCGTACATGCGCAGGGTGATGGCGGTGCAGGCGGCCAGTGAGGCCAGGTACAGGTCGAACGGGGCGAATCCCTTGCCCTGGCCGCCCAGCGAGGCGGGCTCGTCGGCGTTGACATCGAACGTGCCGTTGCTGATGTGGTGCAGGTAGTTGTCAGCCGTCGAGACAATGCGTGCGTAGGCCATGGGCTTCTCCTGTGCGGGGTCGTGATGCGGGGCCGGGCGACGCGTGATGCCGCGCGGCCATCATCGGTGATGATCGGGCGGTTGAGCTCCCGTGACAATGGGGCTGGCGATTGGCACTATCTGCCCCGACTGTCCTGTTCTGCGAACGATGGCGGCCGTCGGGGCCGCAGGAGATCCCTTCCGTGTTCAACGCCGACATCCGTCGCTGCGATCTCAACGACCTGTTCTATTTCGCCATGGTGGTCGAGCACGGTGGCTTCTCGCAGGCAGGGCGCGCCCTGGCCATGCCCAAGTCGAAACTGAGCCGGCGCATCGCCCTGCTCGAAGAGCGGCTCGGCGTGCGGCTCATCCAGCGGTCGACACGACGCTTCTCGGTAACCGAGATCGGCCAGGACTACTATCGTCACTGCAAGGCGATGCTGGTCGAAGCCGAGGCCGCAGAGGAGGCTATCGCACTGTCGCGGGCGGAGCCGCGCGGAACGATCCGGGTGGCCTGCCCGATCGCCCTGCTGCATGCCCGGGTCGGGCCGATGCTGGCTGACTTTCTTGCCCTGCATCCAAAGGTGACCGTGCAGCTGGATGCCACCAACCGCCGTGTCGATGTGGTGGGCGAGGGCGTGGACGTGGCCATCCGTGTGCGTCCGCCACCGCTGGAGGACAGCGATCTGGTGGTACGGGTGCTGGCGCGCCGCGCGTGGTGCACCTGCGCCAGCCCGGCATTGCTGGAGCGGCTGGGTACGCCGCGGGTGCCTGCCGATCTCGCCGGCATGCCCACCGTCGACCTGGCATCGCCCAGCCAGGAGCATGTGTGGGCCTTCACCGGCCCGGACGACGTGCAGGCCAGCGTGCACCATCGTCCGCGTCTGGTCAGCGACGACATGATCGTGCTGCGGACGGCGGCCGTGGCCGGTGTCGGCGTACTGATGCTGCCGCGGATGATGATGACCGACGAGCTTTCGCGCGGCACGTTGCGCCCGCTGCTGCAGGACTGGCAGCCCCGGCACGGGATCGTGCATGCCGTGTTCCCGTCGCGGCGCGGCCTTCTGCCCGCCGTGCGGGCGCTGATCGATCATCTGGCCGAGCGCTTCGAGGCGCTCGACGAGCCCTAGCCGGCGAGCGGGCTGGTGCGGGCTGGGCGTGATGGGGTGCCGCGCCCTACAATCACGTCCCGGACCGTCGCCATCACGCCCATCATTCCCCGGTCCGGCCTGGCACCTATGTCTCCCAATGCCCTGGCGCTGGTCGAGCTGTTGATCCGCGAGCGCCGTGCGTTGTCACGCTTCATCGCGCGCTACCTGGACCCGGCCAGCACCGAGGACACCCTGCAGAACCTGTATCTGAAGGCCAGCAGTGTGCCCGGCGATCCGCCGATCCTTGAACCGCGCGGTTACCTGTACCGCATGGCGTACCACCACGCCCTCAACCGCAGCCAGGCCGACGCGCGCGAACGCCGGGCGATGGCCGAGTACGCGTGCGAGGTCGGCGATGCCGGTGGTGGTGAGGAACAGGCGCTGGACCAGGCGCAGCTGCGCGAGATCACCCGGACCATCCTCGCGCTGCCGCCGCAGGTGCGGGAGTGTTTCGTGCTCAACCGCTACCTGGGCCTGAGCGAGCGTGAGATCGCCGCCCGGCTGGGCATTTCCAAGAGCCTGGTCGGCAAGCATGTGCTGCGCGCGGCAATGCTGATCCAGCAGCACCAGCAGGGCGCACGCCGATGACCTGCAATTGGCGTGGGCAGAGGCCGCCCGCCATTGTCACAACAGTCACGCGCACCGGTTCGTGGTGCGACAGGCTACGACCATGACCATGTCCGAACCCTCGCCGCGGCAGGCCAGGCAGGCGTTGCGCTGGGTGATCCGGTGCAGTGCGGGCCCGTTGCCGGACCGGCAGCAGCGGGCCCTGCAGCGATGGCTGCAGGCCGATCCGCGCCATGCATTGGCCTGGCGCCGCCAGCAGGCATTCTGGGACGGCCTGGACGCGGCGGGGCCGGAGGTGCTGGCCGCACTGCCGGCACTGACCTCCGATCGCCAGGGCCTGCGCCCGATCGCCCCGCGCAGGCGCCTGTCCTGGTGGTGGGCCAGCGCGGCCGCGGTGGTGCTGGCGGTCCCAGCCCTCCCCGGGGTGGCATTGTGGGCGCGCAGCGATCTGCGCAGCGGCGATGCACCCCGTGTGGTGCAACTGGAGGATGGCAGCACGGTCGCGCTCGATGCCGGTACCGCGCTGGCCGTCGCATTCGATGAGGGTCAGCGGCAACTGCGGCTGCTGCGCGGCCAGGCCTGGTTCCAGGTCGCGCACGAAGCGCGGCCGTTCCAGGTCGAGGCCGGCGGTGGTCTGGTGCGCGACATCGGTACTGCGTTCAGCGTTTCGTTGCAGGACGCGGTGGTGACTGCCCAGGTCAGCGAGGGGGTGGTGGACGTACATCCCGGTGATGGCAGCCTGCAACGGCTGCATGCGGGGCAGGCACGCGCGTTCCGTGACGGGCGCTGGCTGCGACCGGTGAGCAGCCTTGCCAGTGACGCGGTGGCACCCTGGCGGCGCGGTGAGGTGGCCATCGACGATCTGAGCGCGGCACAGGCCATCGATCGGTTGGCACGCTATCGGGCCGCACCGGTCTGGGTGCTGGGGAGAAAAGCGGAGCAGATCCGGGTCAGTGGCCTGTTCCATCTGCGCCAGCCGGACCCGGCCATCACCGCAGTGGCGGGCCAGGCGGGCCTGCGCGTGCAGCGGCTGCCGGGCGGCGCGCTGGTTGTCTGGTGATTCCGGCAGGGGCCGGACATCGCGATGAAAAAAAACCTGAAAAAAGCGTGGGCAGCCTGCGGCGTGCGCTGTCTATAGAGGTACAGCCAGAGCGAAACACCGTTTTTCCTCAAGCCAGACTCACCACCGGCAGCGGCTGTGCCCGTGGTTTCCCCAAGCTTGAGGAGTTCCGTCCATGCCGTCCACGGCATCTGCCTGTCACCGTCGCGCCACCACACTGGCCCTGGCCATCTGCACCGCACTGCTGCCGCTGGCCCGGGTGCCGGCCGTGCAGGCGCAACCCACCACGGCGGCGCCGCTGCGCCAGTACACCATCCCGGAGCAGTCGCTGGCAGACGCGGTACGTGCCTTCGGGCGCCAGGCCGATGCGCAGGTGGTGTTCCGCAGCGACCTGGTCGAAGGGCGTCGTTCCAGTGCGGTGCAGGGCCAGTACAGCCAGATGCAGGCGCTGCAGCGGCTGCTGCAGGGCAGTGGCGTGCGTGCCCAGCGTGGCATGGATGGCACCTGGAGCCTGCGCGCCGCGGCGGACGCAACGCAGGCAGCGGCCGAGGCGGAAGGGGTGCGGGTGACCGATACGCTGGACGTCGCCGGTCGCCTGCAGCCGGAAGGTGGCGAGGCGCGCGATCGCCGTGGCTATGACGACGTGTTCGCGCTGGACCTGACCACGGCGTATTCGGGACGGGACCGGGTGGAGCGCTTCCGTGGCGCCAACCCGGCCGACGTGGTCAAGGATCTGGTCGGCGTTTTCAGCGGCGATGCGCGCAACAGCGGCGCGCTGGACATCAACATCCGCGGCATCCAGGGGCCGGGGCGGGTGCCGGTGAGCATCGATGGCGGCGAACAGGCCCTCACGGTCTGGCGGGGCTACAACGGCGTCAGCAACCGCAACTACATCGATCCCAACCTGATCGGTGGCATCCAGGTCATCAAGGGGCCCGGCCTGGTGCGTGACGTGCACAGCGGCATCGGCGGCGCGCTGGTCATCAGGACCATCGACATCGATGACGTCGTGGCGGCCGGCGAACGCTTCGGCGGGGAGCTGAAGATCGAAGGCAGCAGCAACGCGGTGGCGCCACGCCTGCCACGCCTCCACAGCGGCGAGGACTACCGGACGGTGCCGGGCTTCCCGCAGGGGTCGCCGAACTCGCCCTATGACGACCGCACGCTGGTGGTGCCGGTGCAGTCACGCAGCGGCAACAATCCGTTCGATGGCGAGGACCAGGCATGGCGACTGGCGCTGGGCCTGCGCGGCGAGACGGTGGACGTGATGGCGGCCTATGCGTGGCGCCGGCGTGGCAACTATTTCTCCGGCAGCCAGGGCAGCGACTACTACGACCAGGACCCGCGCGAGCAGTACGAGTACCAGGGCATCGACTACATCACCACGCTGGCCCGCTATTTCAAGCCGGGTGATGAAGTGCCCAACACGTCGAGCGAACAGGAGTCGTGGCTGCTCAAGGCGACGTGGCAGATCAATGACGACCAGCAGCTGAAGGCGAGCTGGCGGCACACGCTGTCGCACTATGGCGAGATCATGCCTTCGCGCATCCTGTCGGCACCGGACTACGGCCGCATCCAGTGGCCGTTGAGCCGCGTCGACTCGGATGCCTGGAACCTGGAGTATCGCTGGCAGCCGGCCGGCAGCCGCTGGCTGGATCTGTATGCCAATCTCTGGCGCACCGAGACCGACAGCGATACCTATACCGCGGGCGGCTTCCCCAACTTCGCGCCGGGCAATCCGCAATGGGACCCGGGAGTCAGCCCGATCCTGCGCAACACCGCCCTCGCCAACGCGCGCAATGATCGCACCGGCCTGACGGTCAGCAACCGCTTCGCGTTGCACTCCAGCCTCGACCTGACCGTGGGGGGAAACTGGCAGTACGAGAGCCTGGGTTCGCGTGACCCGTACTTCGGCACCACGGATGGCTGGCGCATGTTTCCGCGTGCCGGTCGCCGCCAGGAGGGGGAGGGCTACCTCAACCTGGAATGGCGTCCGCTCGACGTCCTCACCCTCAACGCCGGCGTCCGCTACAGCCGCTACTGGGCCTTCGACGACTTCCTCGACGCACACCCGGAGCTGCTGACCAAGGGGGTGGGCAGCAAGCAGGCCACCTATCGGGTCAACGAGCTGCCCGAGCGACCGGCCAGCCTTCAGGCAGAGATCGATGCGCTCGAAGCAGAACGCGAATTCTGGGAGAGCATCGGCATGGGCTCGGTGATCGATGATTCGATCCGGGGGCTGCTGGCCTACTACGAAACACCACAGGCGGTGGAGCACAACATCGCCTGGCTGCCCGACGCCAACGGCAACTATGCCCGTGCCACCAACCCGTGCCTCAACGGCGAGGTGGCCGCGATCCCGGGCGTGCTGCCGTTGTTCGCCGGCAGCGACCTGGTCTGCAGCATCGGCAACACCCTGCAGGCGCGGCCGGTGGATGGCAGCAACCGGCGCCAGCGCGATCACGCGTGGCTGCCCACCTTCTCGGCGACGGCGCATCTGTCGTCTGCCGCGCGCATCTACCTGCGCTACAGCGAAGCGGTGCGTTTCCCGAGCATGTTCGAAAGCACCATCGCCTTCTCCAGCAGCCTCAACCCGCTGTATGACCTCAAGCCGGAGCATGCCTACAACTACGAGCTGGGTTACGTGCACGACCTGTCGGCGCTGTTCGGAAACACCGCCGATGCCGACGTCAAGCTGGCCTATTACGTGCACAAGACCCGCAACGTGATCGAGCGCGATGCCTACTTCCTGTTCGACAACATCGACAAGCAGACGATCCGCGGCATCGAACTGCAGGCGCGCTTCGACAACCGCCGCTTCTTCACCGATCTGGGCATCGCCCGCACGCTGGAGAACGAGGTCTGCGACGAGAGCAGTGCCGTGCTGCTGGATGCCAACCGTGGCCTGGTCCCGAACTGCGTGCAGGACGGCTTCGTCAGCGGCTACCTGCTGACCCAGGCGATTCCGAAGCTGTCGGTCAACGCGTCACTGGGCACCCGCCTGTTCGACGAACGACTGGAGCTGGGCAGCCGGATCATCCACTACCGGCGCCACGAAAACCCGGACCTGCAGGCCTACCGCGACCGGTTGCTGGCCGGTGGCAGCAGCCTGCTCTGGCAGAACGTGCCGTTCACCTGGGGAAACATCACCACGGTGGATGCGTACGCGCGCTGGCGCTTCAACGAGCACGCCAGCGTGGAGCTGGTCGGCAGCAATCTCGGCAACCGCTACTACGTCGACCCGGCCACGCGGTCCACGCTGCCGGCGCCGGGCCGCACCCTCAAGCTGGGCATCACCGCTCGCTTCTGAGCACCTGCATTCAAGCGTTGTACCCGTAGTTCCCTCAACCCAAGGAGCAACACCATGAAAATGATCTCCCGTTCCGTCCTGGCGGTCGCCGCCTCCTTCGCCCTGGCCGGCGCGGCGCAGGCAGCCGACATCGTCGGTGCGGCCAGCCCGGTGACCGACGCAGAGCTGTATGTCGCCGTCGGTGATTCCCAGGTCAACGGTGGCCCGCACTCGGCCGGCAAGGCCGGTATCGGCGTCGGCACCGTGTCCAACGCCCGTCGCGTCGATTTCCAGGGCCTGGCCAGCTATTCGGTGCCGACCACCGTCAATGGCACCACCGTGCGCACGCTGGCCATGCCGATCACCGGTGCGCCGGGCAGCCACTCGGGCATGGGCCACTTCAACTTCGTCAAAGTCGGCAGTGGCGATGTCTGGTTCGGTGAGTGGTCCAAGGACGGTGCCGCAGGTGGCTTCAACAACCGCCAGGTCTACTTCGTCGGCGACCGTGCCGGCACCACCCTGCCGGCCGGCGTGGCCACCTACAGCGTGGCCGGCCTGAACAAGTTCAACGGCAGCAACCTGCTCAGCGGCACCTTCCGCGCCAACTTCGGCACCGGCACTCTGCTGGGCGGCCTCAGCGGCGGCGGCCTGTCGGTCAGCGTCAACGCCACCATCAACAGCGCCAACGCCTCGTTCGCTGGCGCGGCCACCGCCAACGGTTCGGTCAGCGGTACCACCCAGGGCCAGTTCTTCGGTGCCAATGCCGCCACCCTGGCCGGTATCGCCACCTTCGCCGGCAACAGCCAGTACGACACCGCCTTCGGCGGCAGCAAGAACTGATCGCCACGCCCCTGACGGGGCAGGGCAGGGACAAGCCGCGATCCGCCAGTCCCTGCTTCGGCCCGCTGCATCGCTTCACACCGGATCGACCATGCGCCTCCCTCTTTTCTGCCTCCTTCTGCTGGCGCTGACCGCCACGGCGCACGCCCAGCAGGATGACCTGCGCCGCGTGCTGGAGCAGGGCAACGACGTGCGCCATCAACGCCAGGACCAGCAGCGCCTGCAACAGGCCGAACCGGATCGGCCGACCGTCACCCTCGATGGCCGGACCCTGCGCGTGGAGCGCACGGTCGACGACCTCGGCCAGGCGCTGTATCTGTCGTTGCAGCACCAGCAATGGCCCGCTGCGGAGGCATTTCTGCACGAGTACATCGAACTTCCCGGCCATGACCCGCTGTTGCGCCACTACGCACAGGGCGCGCTGGCGCGGGTTGCGGGCGAGCATCATCGCGCGGCCCTTGAGTACGAGGCCCTGCTGGCCCTGCAGCCGGACTTCCTGCCTGCGCGGCTTGAACTGGCGCGGGTCTACGCCGAGGACCAGCGCGACCGGGAGGCGACGTCGCTGTTCACCGCGATCGCCGCCGACATCGATGACAGCGATCCTGCCACCGCCGGCGTGCGCGGCCGGGTGCAGGGATATCTGCAGGCGCTGCAGGCGCGGCGGCGCTGGAAGGGCGCACTGTCCGCCGGGCCTGCATGGAGCGACAACATCAACCGCAGTTCGGCCAGCCGCACCTGCCTGTTCGGCGTGGGCGAGGACTGCATCATCGAGCGCAGGTTGCCCGATGCCCAGCGCGCGCCGGGGGTGGACTATGACGGCAGCCTGGAACGCCGCTGGGCGCTGGCCGGCCACCACGGCCTGTATGTGCGCGGGTTGGCCTTCGGCCAGGCATGGAAGGACAACCGCGCCTACAACGAGCTCAATGCCACTGTGCAGGTGGGGTACAGCTGGCGCAGTGCGCGGCATACCCTGCTGCTGGCGCCCAGCTACGACTATCAGGCACTGGGCAACCGTACCCTGCAGGGCGCCGCAGGCGCGCATGCGGAATGGCAGTACGCGCTGGACCCGCGCAGCCTGCTGAAGCTGGAGGCGGACTGGAAGCGCCAGCGCTATCGGCAACCGGGGCTGGCCGACAACTACGATGGCGCGATGAGAGCGTTGTACGCCACCTGGTTCCGTGCGCTCACTCCGCGCTGGACCGTCTTCGCCGGCATCGATCTGGCCGACAGCGGGGCGGCCGACGCGGCCAACGCCTATCGCCAGCGCGGCCTGCGCCTCGGCGCTGCGCGGCAGTGGAGCGGCACGACTGCCACGCTGTTCCTGTCGCTGCGCGAGCGCAGCTACGATGCCTGGAGTCCGCTGCTGGAAGCGCGCCGGCACGACGACGAGCAGAACCTCATCGCGCTGGTACGCAGCGAACGGCTGGCGGTGGCAGGCCTGGTACCCAGCTTGAGCCTGCGCTACACCCGCATCGATAGCAATGTGGACTGGCTGTACAGCCACGACCGCAGCCTGCTGAGCCTGAAATGGGAGCGTGCGTTCTGACCGCAGCCAGGCACAGAGCGTGTTTGGCTGCGGTGAATGCGATCGCCCTGATGTCTTCATCCGTCATCACGCGTTCTTGTAGGGCAACTCGCGCATCCTGCGGGCATTGCGGCCGGATGGGCCGCGTGTGTCAGGGAGTACAGCGTGCTGGAGTCGGGCGACGAACGGGAGGGGCTGCAGGGTCTTCGGGTGCTGGTGGCCGAAGATGAATTCGCCATTGCGATGTTCCTGGCGGACTATCTGCAACTCAAGGGCGCGCACGTCGTGGGCCCGGCCGGTGACCTGCGTGCGCTGGCGCGTCTGGTCGATGACCACCCGATCGACGTCGCCCTGCTGGACATCAACCTGGGAGGGGAGCAGGTGTACCCGCTGGCCGACCGCCTGTCCGAGGCCGGCACGCCGTTCCTGCTGACCTCCGGTTACGACGACAACCTGCCGAGCCGCTTCGCCAGCGCGCCGCGCTGCCCCAAGCCCTACCACATCGATGCGTTGGCCCGGCAGCTGGCCGGACTGGTCGCCGCACCGCGGGCTGCTGCGGGCAAGGTCTGACTGCGCGGCATGGGCCGGCGATTGGACACCGCTGCTCCCTCGTCCGTGCGCGGCGCAGCACCTCCGGCGCATCGTCGGGGTGGACTGCATGACGGCATGGATGCGCGCATCGCGCGCCATGACTGGTCAGGGACGCCGCTTGGCCCGACTGAGCGGTGGCCGGCGCATCTGCGCGCCACCGTGGACATGATGCTGGCCCATGGGTTTCCGATGATCATCCTGTGGGGCCAGGACCTCATCCAGCTCTACAACGACGGCTATGCCGAGATCCTTGCCGACAAGCATCCGGCTGGCCTGGGGCAGCCCACACGCGACTGCTGGCCTGAAGTCTGGCACATCAACGGGCCGATCTACGACCGGGTCTGGCAAGGTGAGACCGTCACGTTCGAGGACAAGCTGTATCCGCTGGCCCGGCAGGGCCGGCTGGAGGACGTCTGGTTCACCATCACCTACAGTCCGATCCGCGGCGAGGAAGGGCAGGTCGGCGGCGTGCTGGTCACCATGTTCGAGACCACCGCAGCGCACGTGGCGCAGGCCGCGCGTGAGCGCGAGGAGCGGCGGCGGCAGGAGAGCGACCGGCGCCTGGCGCTGGCGTTCAAGCTACTGCCGGTCGGCTTGTGCATTGTCGATACGCAGGGCCGGATGCAGCTGTCGAACGACCAGATGCGCGCCTATCTTCCCAGCAGCCAGGTGCCCTCGGCCGATCCGGTCAACCAGCACCGATGGCAGGGCTGGCATGCCGATGGCAGTCCGATCGAACCCGAGGATTTCGCCATCGCACGGGCTCTGCGCGGCGAAACCGTGGTGCCCGGACTGGAATTCCAATTCACCCACGATGATGGACGCGTCCGCTGGACCCGGGTCGCGGCGGCGCCGCTGCGTGACGTAGGCGGCGAGGTGACGGGCGTGTTCGCCATCGCAGTGGACATCGACGATCTCAAGCGTGCCACCGAGCGGCAGGCGGTACTGCTGGCCGAGCTGCAGCACCGCGTGCGCAACATCATGGCCACGATCCACGCCATCGCCTGGCGTACGCGCGAGTCGGTCGGCAGCGTGGACGAGTATGCTGAACGCCTGTGCGCACGCCTGATGTCCCTCTCCCGCACGCAGACCCTGCTCACCCGCAGCGCCAACGCCGGCGTGAGCCTGCGTGGCATGCTGGACCAGGAGATCGCGGTGCAGGGACACGCGCTCGACGGGTTCCACCTGCAGGGCGAGGAGGACGTGCTGTTGCCGCCCAAGGCGGCCGAGGTGCTGTCGTTGGCGGTCCATGAACTGGCCAGCAACGCGCTCATGCACGGCGCTTCGGTGCACAGCGATACGCGTATCGAGGTGTCCTGGTCGGTGCAGGACATCGACGGTGAGGCCTGGCTGGACCTGCACTGGTGCGAGCGGCGCGCGGTGAACGACGACTGGGTCCTCCCTTCGCATCGCGGGCTGGGGCGTGCGCTGGTCGAACAGCGCATTCCCTATGAGCTTGGCGGTCGCGGCGAACTTGCGTTCTCACCCCAGGGCGTGGATGCGTGGATCCGCCTGCCGCTGCGCGAGCGCGACAGCCTGCTGCAGACCGATGCCACCTCCAGCCTGTCGCCACCGCACGGGTAGCGCACGCGCTCCTTCAATGGCCGTCCGGGTCAGTGCGTGGCGGCTGCGCCGATCAGGGTACAGGTGAGCGCCATCGCGACCGGTACCGCCAGATGACGCGTCGCCAGCGCGGTGCCCGTGGTCATCAGCGAAGCCATGGCAATGCCGAGCGCGAGCACCGGCTGGCCCTGCAGGAACTGGTGGATGCAGCCTGCGCATCCAGCGACGGCCAGGCCAACGGCGAAGCAGACATGGAGCAGGGAGGCAGCATGCATGGGGGGTTCCTCGCGGTGATGCCGTGGGTAGCGGCCAGCGCCGGGGCAAGTTGAGCCGCGATCTTCCATTCCAACGAATGGATCACATTGTGTGCGCGCCGCGGTTACAGCGGCCGACCTAGGGTGGTGCTGCACAACCATTCGATGGACGTAACAGGAGGCAGCGATGGCACGAACGATTCCCGAGGGGACGCTGGTGGTGGTGGCCGATGGCGGTTCGGCCCGGGTGTTCACCAATGTCGGCAGCGCGCAGCAGCTCACGCTGAAGCAGGAGGGCGAACTGCGGCTGCAGGACATCAGCGAGAAGGGCGTCTCCGGGCAGGGCCCGGCCGGTGCCGTTCCCAAGGACATGTCCATCGCCCAGCTCAACGAGGCGACTTTCGCCAAGCAGGTGGCCGAACAGCTCAACGAGGATGCGCTCAACAACCGCTATGCCCACCTGCTGCTGGTGGCCGACCCCACCACCCTCGGACGGATCCGTCCGCTGCTGCACAAGGAGACGCAGGCACGTTTGCTGGGCGACATCGCCAAGGACCTGACCAACGCGCCGCTGGCAGACATCCAGCGCAGCCTGGAGGGGTAACGCCGGTGCCCTTCATGCGCACGCACCTGTCCAGCGAGCCGTCACGCGCCGAAGTGGAGGCGCACGAGGGCTGGCAGCTGCTGGAATTCGGTGCGCCCTGGTGCGGCCACTGCCAGGCGGCACAGCCGGCGCTGCAGGAGGTCGTAGAAGCACATGATCTGGCGCACTGGAAGATCGAGGATGGCAAAGGGCGGCCGCTCGGGCGCTCGTTCCAGGTGAAACTGTGGCCCACGGTGATCCTGCTGCATGAGGGCCGGGAGGTGGCACGCGTGGTGCGTCCGCGCGTGCGTGCCGATCTCGCCACGCTGGAGGGCGCGCTGCCCGGCTGAGGGCATGCCCCACCGGGGACTGCGGCCGCACTGCAGCATGCGATGCACGGGCGCCGGTGCTAGCATCGGTCCACCGTCTGAATCGATCCAAATGCCGATGCCCACGCTGGACCGTCGTCTCCTGATCGCCTTCGCCGCCACCGCCATGCTCGCCTCCGGCGCAGCTTGGGCGGCGCCTCCGAAGTCCGCCGCCGACAAGGCGTATGCCTCGGTGGATCCCTTCATCGGTACCGGCGGTGAAGGGCACACCTATCCCGGCGCGACGGTACCCTTCGGCATGGTCCAGCTCAGCCCGGACACGCGCATCCAGCCGCGTGAGAAGGCCTATGGCTGGGCGGCCGGATACCGTTACGACGACAGCAGCATCGTCGGCTTCTCGCACACGCACTTCTCAGGCACCGGGCATTCGGATCTCGGCGACATCCTGGTGATGCCGTTCACCGGAAACCCGGGATTGGAACGCGGCGACCCCGAACGGCCCGGCAGCGGCTATGCCTCGCGCTTCCGGCATGACGATGAAAAGGCCGAGCCGGGCTACTACGCGGTGACCCTGGACGACTACAAGGTGCGTGCCGAACTCACCACCAGCGCCCGCGTCGGTGTGCATCGGTACGCCTTCCCCAGGGGAGTCGATGCCAAGGTACTGCTGGACATGCGGACCAGCATGTACGACTACCCGGGCAAGGTGCTGTGGTCGCGGGTGCGGGTGCGTACGGACGGCACCATCACCGGTTTCCGCGAGACCCGCGGCTGGGCGCCGGGGCGCCAGCTGTATTTCGCCATGCGCTTCTCGCAACCGTTGGCAGGCCATGCGCTGCATAACACCGAGCAGGACATCGTGTACAAGGGCTTCCCGCCGCCGGGTGAGAAGAATCCGGCCCAGCGCGCACAGATCGAAGGCCGCCAGCTGGTCGGCACATTCGACTTCGGCAGGCTGGATGCTCCGCTGGTGGTGAAAGTGGCGATCTCGCCGGTGAGCGAGGCCGGTGCGATCGCCAACCTGGATGCCGAGGTCGCCGATTTCGACTTCGACCGCGTGCGTGCGCAGGCGCGGCAGGAATGGACACAGGCACTGTCGGTGCTGGACATCGATGCGCCGGAGCATGCGCGGCGCAGCGCCTACACCGCGCTGTACCACACGATGCTGGGGCCGACGCTGTTCATGGATGTGGATGGCCAGTATCGCGGCCCCGACAACGCCGTGCATATCGCCAAGGGGTATGCCCATTACTCCACGTTCTCGTTGTGGGATACCTACCGGGCGCTGCATCCGCTGCTGACCCTGGTACAGCCGGAGAAACGCAACAGCGACTTCATCAACTCCATGCTGGCGCACCACGAACACAGCCCGCACGGCATGCTGCCGGTGTGGTCGTTCCACGGCCTGGAAGACTGGTGCATGATCGGTTACCACGCGGTGCCGGTCATCGCCGACGCCTATGTGAAGGGCATCCGCGGCTTCGACGCCGCAAAGGCGCTCGACGCGATGGTGGAGACCGCGAATTACGGTCCTTACGACGGCATCGCGCAGTACCGCGAGCTGGGCTATGTGCCCATCGATGAAGAGGGTGAAGCGGCCAGCAAGACCCTGGAATACGCGTTCGACGACTGGACCATCGCGCGCATGGCGCAGGCGATGGGCAGGAGTGAGATCGCGGCGACCTTCGACAAGCGCGCGGCGAACTGGCGCAATGCCTTCGACAAGGACACCGGCTTCATGCGTGCGCGCAAGCGCGACGGCAGTTTCCGCACCCCGTTCGATCCCAGCGCCAGCGGCTACGGCACCGACTACACCGAGGGCAATGCCTGGCAGTACTCGTGGTATGTCCCGCAGGACGTGGCGGGTCTGGCCGCCGCGCACGGCGGCAGCGACCGGCTGCTGGCGAGACTGGACGAGGTCTTCAACGCCACGGTCGATCCGGCGGTCTTCGAGCACATGGAAGACATCACCGGTCTGATCGGCTGGTATGCACATGGCAACGAGCCCAGCCATCACGTTGCGTACCTCTACGCCTACGCTGGCCAGCCTTGGCGCACGCAGGCGCGCCTGAAGCAGATCATGGACACCCAGTACGCCGATCGTCCCGATGGCCTGGCCGGCAACGATGACGTGGGCCAGATGTCGGCGTGGTACGTGTTCACGGCGCTGGGCTTCTATCCGGTGGCGCCGGGCTCGGGGGAGTACATCCTGGGCCGCCCGTTCCTGCCCAGGACCGCCATGCGCCTGCCCAACGGCAAGACCTTCACCATCGTGGCCGAGGGGCTGGATGACAGGCACACCTATGTGGGCAGTGTGTCCCTGAACGGCAAACCGCTGCAGCGCACCTTCCTGCGCCATGACGAGATCATGGCCGGCGGCGAGCTGCGCTTCACCATGCAGGCCGAGCCGAACAGGGACTGGCCCGGGCAGGGCGCGCAGGCGCCGTACTCGATGTCAACGCCGTAACGGTAGCGCCGGGCCATGCCCGGCGGCTGTCGTTCGCCCACTCCATGCGGCGGATGGCGCCGGGTCCACACGCGGCCCGGTCGCTGTTACACCATCCCTCCATTCGCGCGCAGCACCTGGCCATTGATCCAGCCGCCGTCGGTGCCGGCCAGGAAGGCCACCGCCCCGGCGATGTCGTCCGGCGTGCCCAGCCGCTCCAGCGGATTCATCCGCGCCAGGCGCTCGATCAGCTCCGCCGACTTGCCCTCCAGGAACAGGTCGGTCGCGGTCGGGCCGGGTGCCACGGCATTGACCGTGATGCCACGGCCACGCAGCTCTTTGCTGAGTATCGCCGCCAGGGTTTCCACCGCCGCCTTGCTTGCCGCGTAGACACCGTAACTCTCCAGCTTGAGGCCGACCACGCTGGTGGACAGCGCCACGATGCGGCCGCCGTCGCGTACGCGACGCGCGCTCTCGCGCAGCACGTTGAAGGCGCCCTTGAGATTGATGCCGGTGACCCGATCGAACAACGCATCATCGGTGGCTGACAGCGGCGCAAGCTGCAGCACCCCGGCGCTGTTGACCACCACATCGATGCCCTCGAAACGGGCCTCGACGGCATCGAACAGACGGCTCACCGCCTGCGGGTCGGCCACGTCGGCCTGCAGCGCGATGGCCTGGCCGCCGGCGGAGACCAGCTCGGCGGCCAGGGCATCAGCCTCTTCGCGGCGGCCGGCGTAGTTGATCGCAACCGCATGGCCGTCGGCCGCCAGCCGACGCGAGATCGCGGCGCCGATGCCGCGGGAGCCGCCGGTGACCAGGGCGACGGTACGGGGGGAGGAGGTGGACATGAAGGCTTCCATCGAAGACGCGCCCGCGTGGCGCCCCATCATCTTGCTGGTTCCTGGCGTCCGGATAATCATGGAGAATCCGACAACATCATCCGGATGGTCGAACAATGGATCGATTCACCGCCCTGCGCGCGTTCGTCCGTATCGTCGAACGCCGCAGCTTCACCCGCGCCGCAGAGGACCTGGGCCTGCCGCGGGCCACGGTGACCGACGCGATCAAGGCGCTGGAGCGGCGGCTGGGGGTGAGGCTGTTGCACAGGACCACGCGGCGGGTGGTGCCGACCCTAGAGGGCGAAGCCTTCTACGGCCGCTGCTTGCGGCTGATCGCCGACATGGACGACGCCGAAGCTGCATTCCGTGATGTTCCGCCACGCGGCACGCTGCGCATCGAAGTGCACGGAACGCTCGGTCGGCACCTGCTGTTTCCGCGCCTGCCTGAGTTCCTGCAGCGCTATCCCGACATCGAGCTGGACGTGAGCGAGGGGGATCGCTACGTGGATCTGCTGCGCGAAGGCGTGGATGCCGCGCTTCGGGTCGGCACCCTGGCCGACAGCGATCTGGTCGCGCGGCGTCTGGCACTGCTGCGCGAAGTCACCGTTGCCTCACCATCCTACGTGCGTGCGCATGGGCTGCCGGACAGCATCGACGCGCTGCGGTCCGGTCATCGGATGGTCGGTTTCCGTTCCGGTGCCAGCGGACAGTTGATTCCTCTGGAGTTTCAGCAGGCCGGGCAGGTGCGCCATGTGCCGCTGCCGGCAACCGTGCGGGTATCCGGCGCAGATGCCTTCCTGGGGGCGGCACTGGCCGGGCTCGGCATCATCCAGGCGCCGCGCTACCGGCTGGATCCCTATATCGAACGTGGTCAGCTGCTGGAGTTGCTGGCGGAATCGCCGCCCACACCCAGCCCGTTGAGCCTGGTCCACCCCCGCAACCGCACGCCGTCGCCGCGGTTGCGGGTATTCATCGACTGGCTTGCGGGCGTGTTTGCGGAGGACCACTAGCGCCCGGCAGGACCAGTTCGAACACGGTGCCCGATGCGTCGGAGACCACGCTCACCGATCCACCATGGGCCTGCACGATGGCGCGGGTAATCGCCAACCCCAGCCCGGCGCCCTCGTGCCGGCCGCGCTCGCCGCGGAAGAACCGGTCGAACAAGCGCGGCAGCGCCTGCATGGGAATCGGCGGACCGAGGTTGTGGACAGCGATCCGGCTGGTGGACCCGGTGCCGTCCAGCCGCACCACGATCTCCGTACCCGGCGTGGCGTGTTGCAGGGCGTTGGAAAGCAGGTTGGCGATCGCCCGGTGCAGCATCAGGCGGTTGCCGTTGGCCTCTGCGCGGCCTTCCCGCCGCAGCCTGAGCTGGCGCTCCTCGGCCAGCAGATCGTAGAACTCCAGCAGCGCATCGACCATCGCATCCAGCGCCACCCCCTCGCGCGAGGGCAGGGCGCCCGGTGCTTCGGCCTGGGCCAGATAGAGCAGATCGCCCACGGTTTGTGCCAGCCGTTGCAGCTCTTCCGCGCAGGAAAGCAGCGTCTCGCGATAGGACTCGTTGCTGCGGGGGTGCGCGAGCACCACCTGCACCTGCGTCAGCATGTTGGTGATCGGCGTACGCAGTTCGTGGGCGAGGTCTCCGGAGAACCCGCTGAGGCGCTCGAAGTCCTGCTGCAGCCGCGCCAGCATCCCGTTCAGGCTCCGCGCCAGCTGTTCCAGTTCGACGGGCAGGTGCTCGGCCGTGAGCCGGCGCTGCAGTCGTCCGGCGGTGATAGGGTGGGCCTCGTCGGCCAGCGTGCGCAGTGGGCGCAGCGTCTGCCGTACGACGTAGCCCCCCAGCAGGCTGCTGGCCACGGCAGCAGCCACCAGAGCGACGGCCAGCAGGTGACGGAAGCGTTGCAGGAAGTCGGCGTGGCGCGCATCGTCAATCGCCAGCAGGGTGGTCAGGTGGCTGCCATCGGCGAGCGTCTGCCGCAGATTCAGGGCGTGCAGGCGGCTTCCGTCGGCCAGCGTCCAGTCATGGCGGCGCGGTTCAGTGTCGGCAGGTTGGGTCCGCGCATGCGCGCGCAGTGCCTCCGGCGCCGTGGAGAAGAGCACGCCGCCCTGCTCATCGACGATGTGGAAGGCGATATCGGGATGATGGCCCAGCGCATCGCCCAGGCGCTGGGCGCGCTCATCGGACGTGCCGCTGCCGGCAAGGTCGGCGATCAACGCCGCTTTGTTTTCCAGTTCGGTGAAATCCTGGGCGACCAGATCATGGCGCGCGCTCAGATAGATCGCCACGCCCAGTGCGGCCAGCACCAGCGTACCGACCGTGGCGAACAGCACGGTGAGGCGGACGGCAATGGAGCGTCGCAGGCTCATTGCGGCTGCGCTGTTTCGGCCTCGGGTGCCTCCAGCACGTAGCCCATCCCGCGCACGGTCACCACCAGCTTTTCGGTGAAGCCATCGTCGATCTTGGCGCGCAGGCGGCGTATCGCCACATCGATGACATTGGTGTCGCTGTCGAAGTTCATGTCCCACACCTGCGAGGCGATCAACGAGCGTGGCAGGACCTCGCCGCGCCGTCGCGCCAGCAGCTCCAGCAGCGCGTATTCCTTCGGGCTCAGTGTGATGCGCTGGCCACCGCGCTCCACGCGCCGGCGCAGCGTATCCACTACCAGATCGGCGACGATGATGCGGTCAGGCTGGGGCTGGCCCTGGCCGCGTCGCAGCAGGGTACGCACGCGTGCCAGCAGCTCGGCGAAGGCGAACGGTTTGGCCAGGTAATCATCGGCACCCAGTTCCAGGCCCTGCACGCGGTCGGCGATGCTGCTGCGCGCCGACAGGAACAACACCGGCACCTGCCACCCCGCATCGCGCAGGCGCGACAGCACGTTCCAGCCATCGAGACCGGGCAGCATCACATCGAGGATGACCAGCTGGTACTCGCCGCTTGCCGCCAGATGCAGGCCGTCCACGCCGTCGCAGGCGAGATCGACCACGTAGCCCGCTTCGATCAGGCCCTGCCGCAGGTAATTGCCGGTCTTGGGCTCGTCTTCGACGATCAGCAGCTTCATCGTGGGCGTGCCGGCCCGCGCAGCGCCGCCCTCATGCCAGCGGGTCCAGCGTGCCGAGCACGGCCACGCAGGCCAGTACCAGCAGCCCGAGCGCGGCCTCGAAGGTGAGGCTGTGACGCAGCGAGCGCAGCGGGCGGAACTGCCAGCCGCCACGGATCGCGGTGGCGAGCGCCGGCACCAGCCGCCAGCGGTGCAGCGCGGCCAGGCCGAGCATGCCCGCGACCAGGGCCAGCTTGAACAGCAGCCAGCGCCCATGCGTGGTGTTGAACAGGGTCTGCAGCGAGCCCTGCAGATCCACGTAGGTGTAGGTGCCGGTCATCGCCAGCACGGCGACGATTACCGTACCGGGCAGGGCGAAACCATGCGCCACCTGCCAGAGCTCATGGGTGCGTTCGCGCAGGGAAGGGCCCTGGGTGCGCAGGGCAAGCTGCAGCACCGCGGCGATCGCGCCGACCCATGCGCCTGCGGCGAGCAGGTGGACGGTCCCGGCCGCCAGGCGCAGCGCACCGCGGATGCCGTCGCCGGCGGCGGCGTGGCCGTTCCAGGCCAGGCTTGCCAGGGCGACGGCCGAAAGCGGCAACAGGATGACACGACGTGCCCCGGCCACCGTCGCGCTGGCGGCAAGCACGGGCAGCATTGCCAGCAGCGCCAACGCACGCACCAGTGCCGCTTCGCCGACCGGTGTGGCGGTGATGAACCATGCGACGGTCGCCTGATCGACCGCGGCAAGTGGAAGCCCCAGCACGCCGGTCACCCGCACCGCCGCCTCCAGCAGCACCACTGCCAGCGCGAGCACAGCCAGTGGCAGGAAGATGCGGCGCGCAGGCGCAGGGCGGACGAACAGCATCCTGCCGAACAGCAGCATCAGGGCCAGGTACAACGCCAGCCGCAGGGCATAGGGAGACAGTTCGATCACCACCGCAGCTTACTTCACGCTGAAACGATAGTCGCCGGTGACGGGGTGGCTGTCCTGGCCGACCGCGCGCCACTGCAGGCGATAGTCTCCGGCAGGCAGCGGCTTGGCGAAACTCACCACCAGCCGGTGACCATCATCCGACACCTGCTGGGAAAGGGCAGGCATCGCCATCAGGGTGCGGCCATGGGCCATGCTCAGTTCGATGCGGGTGGCGCGCGGCATCACCCGCTCGCTGAAGGTCAGCTCGATGCGGTTGGCAGGCGCGACGCTGGCATCGGCGGGGGGCGCTGCCTTCACCAGGCTGGGGTGTGCAAGGGCCAGCGGAGCGGCGGCGAGGCCCGGCAGCAGTAGAAGCACAGCGGCGGAGCGGAGCAGCGAAGAGGACATCGTGGGGCGCCTGCAGGAATGGGGTGCTCAGGCTGACGGCGGGCACCTTTCGTGGCCCTGACCCGGGCATTACCGATCTGTCAGGTTGGCCGGTGCCGGGCCGACCCAGCCTCTCCCATCAGCGGCGTGCGCGTGGACAGGCACGCAGGGCGCGCCGGTTGCACAGGTGGGCCATCGCAAGCAGCGCACCGCCGCAGGCGGTGGCCGCGCCGTGCCAGAGCAGCGACTCCTTCAACGCTGGATACAGCGATGCCGACAACAGCAGGCCAGCCCCACCCAGGGCCAGCCGCATCGGCAGCCAGTGGCGGTGCCGGCGCAGGCCCGCAGCGGTGCTGGCCAGCGCCAGCAGCGAGGCCAGCAACGCGAACGCCCATTCCCAGCGCGACATCATCAGCAGGGTGGTCATCAGGGCATGGCCGGGATGCTGGAACGAGCGCAACGCCATCATGGCCGCCGGGAAGAAGGCCAGCAGCAGCGGCAGCGCGATGCAGTGCGCTGCGCAGGCCAATGACAAGCCTGCGCCGGCCAGATCGAAACGGGGATGCCAGCGTGCCGATGCTGGCGGCTGGGGCAGACCCCTTGCAGGAACGGTGCGGATGTGGTCCATACTGTTACACAGTAACACTAACGGTGTCCTCATGAAGCTTCCCGCCATGTTTCTGCTGCTGCTCTCTGCCGCGTCCGCCCACGCCCATGATGTGCGCCAGCAGGGCGCGCATGTGCATGGCCAGGCCACGGTCGATGTGGCGCTCGAACGGGGAACACTGGACCTGGCAATGCAGGCGCCCGGTATCGGCCTGCTCGATTTCGAGCGACCGCCAGCCACCCCGCAGGAGCGCGCGGCGCTCGCACGTGCGAAGGCACTGCTGAAGGAAGGCGCATGGGTCACCCTGCCGACTGCGGCCCAGTGCCGCCTTGCGGCCAGCAGCGCGGCCGCCGAGGGATTCGCTGCCGACCCGGCGCGCGACGCCGGGCATCACGGCCACGCCGGATTCAGTGCCGGACTGCGTTTCCAGTGCGCGCATCCGTCCGCCCTGCGCGTGCTGGTGGTGCGCCTGCCGGCGTTGTTCCCCGGCCTGCATGAGGTCATCGTCAACAGCACCACGCCCGCCGGGCAGGGACGGCATGTGCTGACCGCCGACGATCTGCGCGTGGTGCTTGCGCCGTGAATGCAGCGGTCATCGATGTGCAGGACCTGCGCTTCGCCTACGGCGAGCGCCCGGTGCTGGAGATTCCGGCATTGCGCATCGATGCGGGCAGCAGCGTGCTGCTGCGCGGTGCCAGTGGCGGTGGCAAAAGCACCCTGCTGGGTGTGCTGGCCGGCGTCCTGCGTGCTCGCCAGGGCCGGGTCGACGTCGCCGGGCACTCGCTGCATGCGATGAACGGTCCGGCCCGCGATCGCTTCCGTGCCGACCAGCTGGGCGTGATCTTCCAGCAGTTCAACCTGCTGCCGTTCCTCAGCGTGCGCGAGAACATCGCGCTGGGTCTGCGCTTCTCGCGGCTGCGCAGGCAGCGCATCGGCGCAGCGCTGGACGAGGAGATCGCACGGCTGCTGCAGTCCCTGCAGATCGACCCGGCGCTGATGGACCGTCCGGCAGGCAGGCTCAGTGTCGGCCAGCAGCAGCGCGTGGCAGCGGCACGCGCCCTGATCGGGCGGCCGCAGGTGCTGCTTGCCGACGAGCCCACCTCGGCACTGGACCGGCACGCAGCGGACGCGTTCGTGCGCCTGATGACCCGTCAATGCCAGGCCTGCGGCACCACCGCGCTGGTGGTCAGCCACGATGAGAGCCTGCAGCCCCTGTTCGACCGGGTCATCGTCCTGGCCGAGATCAATCATGCCGGAGCTGCCCATGCTTGAACTTGCCTGGGCCAGCCTGCGCAGCCGCGCGCTCAGCGTTGCCCTCACGGTGCTGGTGATCGCCCTCAGCGTGGTTCTGCTGCTGGGCGTGGAGCGGGTCCGCACGCAGGCGCATGAAGGTTTTGCCAGCACCGTGTCCGGAACCGATCTGATCGTGGGTGCGCGCTCCGGACCGGTGAACCTGCTGCTCTATTCGGTGTTCCATATCGGCGATCCGACCAACAATGTCTCTTGGCAGTCCTACCAGGCACTGTCGTCGCTGCCTCAGGTGAAGTGGTCGGTGCCGCTCTCGCTGGGCGATTCCTGGCGGGGCTACCGCGTGGTCGGCACCACCGGCGGCTACTTCGAGCATTACCGCTACGGTGCCGGTCATGAACTGGCCTTCGCACAGGGCCGCCCCTTCGCGGATCTGTACGACGCGGTGATCGGCGCCGAAGTGGCGCAGGCGCAGAACATCACGCCGGGCGACCCGATCGTGCTGGCGCATGGCACCGGGGCGGTGACCCTGGCCACGCATGCCGACAAGCCGTTCCGCGTGGTCGGGATACTGCACCGCACCGGAACGCCAGTGGATGCGTCGGTGCTGGTATCGCTGCCGGCGATCGAAGCGATCCACATCGACTGGCGCTCCGGCGTGCAGCTGCCCGGCCAGCATGTCAGCGCGGAGCAGGCGCGGCGGCTTGATCTGACCCCGACCAGCATCACGGCCTTCATGCTCGGCCTGAATACCCGCATCGCGACGTTCTCCGTGCAGCGCACGATCAACGACTATCCGGAGGAGGCGATGCTGGCGATCCTGCCGGGCGTCACCCTGCAGCAATTGTGGCAGTCGTTGGGCACGGCCGAGCGGGCACTGCGGTTGATCAGCGCGATGGTGGTGCTGCTGGGAATGGTCTCGCTGGTGGCGCTGCTGGTATCCACCCTGCAGGAACGGCGCCGCGAGATGGCGGTGCTGCGCGCGGTGGGCGCGCGCCCGCGCTACATCGCCGGCCTGCTGGTGGTGGAGGCGGTGGCGACCAGCGCGCTGGCGTGCGGGCTGGCACTGGCGGCGCTGGTGCTGGCCAGTGCCGTGGGACGCAGCTGGGCGCTGGCGCAGTATGGCCTGTCGATCACCCACGTCTGGCCGGATGCGCGCGAGCTGGGCTGGGTGGCGGGCCTGCTGCTGATCAGCGCCGTGGCGGGCCTGGTGCCGGCCGCGCTGGCCTACCGGCGAACGCTCGCCGACGGCCTGGCGTCGCCGGGATGAGCATGCGCCGGCTCGGCGGCCTGCCATTGGTGCTGATGCTGGTTGCCTGCGAGCGGCCGGTCGATACCGGTGTGCAGGCGCTGCCGCCACCGGTGGCGGATCAGGGCGCAGCGGCCGTGGAAGAGCAGGAACTGGACTGGCTGCAGATGATGCCCGCCGACGAGCTGGCGGCGCTGGAACGTGGTGAAGGTCCTGAGGTGGAACACACCGGCAGCCGGCGCATGCCGCAGTTCGGCACGTTCCGCACCGTCGACGCCGTGCTGCAGCGTCCGGTGCGCCTGCCGGGCTACGTGGTGCCCCTGGCCAGCACTGCGGAAGGACGGCTCAGTGAATTCCTGTTCGTTCCGTATTACGGCGCCTGCATCCATGTGCCACCACCGCCGCCGAACCAGATCGTGCACGTGGTACTGGACCGGGCAATCGAGATGCCTGACATGTACGCGCCGTTCTTCCTGGCCGGAAACCTGCACGCCGAGCGCCTGGACGATGAACTGGCAGGCTCGGCCTACAGCATGCGCGACGCACGGCTGAAACCCTATGCGCCGTGACTGCCTTGCAGGGCTCGTGGGATGCGTGCTGCTGGCCGGATGCGCCCGCGTGCCCGACGGTGCCGGACAGCAGCCGGCACCGTTGCCGGCGGCGGCGCCGTCTCCGTCGGCAAGCCCGATCGACCGCTGGGACGCCCTGATGCCGGACGAGGACCGTTTCCAGCGGCCGCCGCCGCAGATCGGCCTGTCACGCGACGGCATGGCCGGCATCGGTGGTCTGATCGACGACAGCGGCGCCGGCACGCCGCCCGGACAGGTGATCGACCACTCCCGTCCGGAGCGCGCCCGGCAGTTCGGCTCTTCGCGCGTGGTGGAATCGGTGGATGGACGTGCGGTGGACCTGGACGGTTACGTCGTGCCCCTCGGCACCACCGACGATGGACGCGTGGACGAAGTGCTGTTCGTACCGTTCTATGGCGCGTGCATCCATGTACCGCCGCCACCCCCGAACCAGATGATCCACGTGACGCTGGCGACCCCGATCACGCTGGGTGCGCTCTGGGACCCCTATCGACTCGCCGGGCGGGTGCAGGTCAAGCGCTTCGACGCCGACATCGCCAGCGCTTCCTACGACGTGGCGGCCGCCACACTGACGCCGATCCACAACTGATGCGCGGGCGTCCACGACTGGCGATGGCGCTGCTGGCGGTGACAGCCACGGCGGCCGGGTGGCTGTACCTGCGGACGGCGCAGACGCCGCCGCCGCAGGTCACTTCCATGGCGCCCACCGACGAGGCGCGGCAGCGGATCGAGCGGCGGATGGGTGACGATGTGGCCTTCCGCAACGACGTGGCGTTCCTGCTGGTGGCAACCCTGCGCGACCGCTGCCGGCCTGCAGAGGCAGGACTGCTCGCGCGCATGGCCAACCGTGCCGCGCTGCCGGTACTGGCCGCGGTGAGTGCGGTGACTGCGGAGGATCCACGCCTTGACCGACCCATCTACCGCTACATCCAGCACCGTGCCGACAGTGCCCGGTGCACGGAACCGCTGCCCCTCGCGGCGGCCGGTGGCCGCGTGCTGCGCGTCGATATCGAGCAGTATGCGCGCACCTTTCCGGACAGCTACTTCGATCCCGTGCGCAGCAGGGAGCCCCCGGATTTCGGTGGGCAGACGCTGCGCGAGCGGGCCTCCAACGCGTGCAACAGCGTGGTGTATTCGGTACTGCCGCTCGGCGGCGCGGACTGGCGGTGCGCGTCGCTGCGGGCGAACGCACGGGCACGGGTGCGTGGCCTGTGCGAGCACGAGCTGCGGCGCCAGCACGGTGACATCGGGGGCGAACTCGACATGGCCGTGGGGCAGGGCATGAAGGAGGAGGTGGTCGCGGCGGTGGCGGCGTTGCCGGTGGACTGCCGGTAGCACCAGCGGCGCCTGCCGGGGCTGAACAGCGGCTTGGTCGAAACCTGAACGCGTCGCTGTACGGCCATAACTATACAGGACATCCGGTATAGTTATTTGAATCCATTTTTCCCCAGGTTCGTTTCCATGGTCTTGCCCCAGTCCCTGGCCGATGTTCCGGCCCTGGCCCGTGCCCGGCGTTGGGCGCTGTTGTTCACGGTGGCCGCCGGCCTGCTGCTGGTGACGCTGGACAACTCGGTGCTGTACACGGCACTGCCCACGCTGACCGCAGAGCTTTCCGCCAGCGCGGGACAGGCGCTGTGGATCATCAATGCCTATCCACTGGTGATGGCTGGCCTGCTGCTCGGTGCGGGCACGCTGGGCGACCGCATCGGTCACCGCCGCATGTTCCTGATCGGCCTGGTGGTCTTCGGCGTGGCTTCGCTGGCGGCAGCGTTCTCTGCCAGCGCAGCGCAGCTGATCGCCGCCCGTGCGCTGCTCGCCGTGGGCGCCGCGGCGATGATGCCGGCCACGCTCGCGCTGATCGGCCTCAGCTTCCATGAAGAGCGCGAGCGCAACATCGCCATCGCGATCTGGGGCTCGGTGGCGATCGTCGGCGCCGCGCTCGGACCGATCATCGGTGGCTGGCTGCTGCAGCATTTCTGGTGGGGTTCGGTGTTCCTGATCAACGTGCCGGTGGTGATCGTGGCCTTTGTCGCGACGCTGCTGCTGGCGCCGGAAGGGCAGCGTGACACGTCCCGGCCGTGGGATCTGCCGTCCTCGCTGCTGGCGCTGGCGGCGCTGTCGGGGCTGGTGCTGGCGATCAAATCGCTGATCGCCACGCCGCCTTCCTATGGCCTGGGCGCGGCGGCATCGGTGCTGGCGCTGATGGCGGGCGCCGCGTTTGCCCGCCGCCAGCAGCGCCTGCCGCATCCACTGCTGGACTTCGCGATCTTCCGCAATCCGGCGTTCCTGGCCGGTACGCTGTCTGCGGTGTTCACCCTGTTTGCGATGGCGGGCCTGCAACTGCTGACCACCCAGCGTTTCCAGCTGGTTGCCGGATTCACGCCATTGCAGGCGGGCCTGCTGGTATCGGTGGCGGCGCTGGGCAGCCTGCCCAGCGCGCTGCTCGGCGGCAGCATCCTGCACCGCGTCGGCCTGCGTCCGCTGATCTGCGGCGGCCTGGCCGCGGGCGCGCTGGGCGTGGGCGTGGTCGCGTTCGGTTTTCCGCATGGGCTGGGCTGGGTGGTGGCCGGCATGGCGATCACCGGGTTCGGCATGGGCTCGGCAATCTCGGTCGCATCCACCGCCATCCTCAACAATGTGCCCGCGCATCGTGCGGGCATGGCGTCGTCCGTGGAGGAGGTCTCCTACGAATTCGGCGGCCTGCTGGCGGTGGCGATGCTGGGCAGCCTGGGCGCAGCGATGTACGGCGCCTTCCTGCCGGTATCGGCGGATGTTCCGGCACTGGCGCGGGAAGGATTCGCCCAGGCGCAGCAGGTGGCCCGCGAAGCCGGCCCGGGCGAGTGGTTCGCCGGCGCCACCGCCGCCTATGACCGCAGCTACCAGATCGTGCTGCTGGTCATCACCGCGGTGCTGGCCGTGGGTGCAGCGCTGATCGCGCGCCTGCTGCGCGGACGGGCGGGGAGCCGCGAGGGAGCGGCCGATCGCGTAAAGTAATGCGATGAGAACCAGCAAGCGCCAGCGCATCCTCGATGCCGCCGTCAACGTGATCAATCGGGACGGCGTGCGCGCGGTGACCTTCGAGTCGGTGGCGGCAGAAGCCGGGCTCACGCGCGGCGGACTGCTGTATCACTTCCCGTCGCGGGAAGCACTGCTGCGCGGCATCGACGAGCACCTGGTGCAGAACTGGGAGGCGTCGATGGAAGCGCTGCTCGGCAAGCGCGCCGGCGAGGCCACGGCGCTCGAACGCTATCAGACCTTCGTCCGCGTGTCGGCGCAGAGCGCGACGCGTGCCGAGCTGATGTTCATGCTCGAATCGGTGGACCCGGAGGCCGGCGAGCGTCCGTGGAGCCCGGTGGTACAGCGCTGGGCGCCTTCGCCGCCGCCGGCCGGCGCGGTTGATCCGGCGGCGCTGGACAATTTCGTGGCACGGTTGGCGGCCGATGGACTGTGGATCTACGAGGCCATGTACGAAGGACAGCTGGACGACGCCGTGCGCGCCCAGGTGGCCGAGCGCATCGCGGGCCTGTTGTCACCTCGCCGATGATGGCCGTTGCCCACTGACGATGGCGGTGCCGACCATGGCCGCTTTCATGCCGTGGGCATGTCTTGCGGACGCAACCGCTCCGGATGGGTGTACACATTGAATCCACTGCCGCGGGCGAAGCCGACCAGGCACAGCCCTGCGCTGCGCGCCAGATCGATCGCCAACGCCGTGGGGGCGGACACGGCGGCCAGTACGCTGGCACCGGCGCGCACTGCTTTGCTGACCATCTCGTAGCTGGCCCGGCTGGAAATCAGCAGCAGCCCACCGTCGATGGCGTGCTCGTTGTGATGCAGGGCGCCGATCAGCTTGTCCAGTGCATTGTGGCGGCCCACGTCCTCGCGCACCCAGCCGATGCGCCCGCTGGCGTCGGCCCAGGCGGCCGCGTGGGTGGAGCCGCTGACCGCATTCATCGGCTGGTGCTGCGACAGCGTGGCCAGTGCCCGCTGCAGGGCCGCCGGCGCGTAGGTCCGTCGTTCACGTACCGGGGGCAGGGGCCGCAGCACATCCTCGAGCTGCCGTGTTCCGCACAGGCCGCAGCCGCCACGGCCGGGCAGCAGGCGGCCATCGGCCGGATCCAGACCGGCGCCCGGTGCCTCGGCGGCAACCGTGATCCGCAGTTCGATGCCTTCCAGCTGCGGCCCCACATCGATCGACAGCAGCTGCGCCGGCGTGGTGATCAAGCCCTCGCTGAGCGAGAAGCCGAGCGCAAAGTCCTCCAGATCGCAGGGCGTGGCCATCATCACGGCGAACACGGTGCCGTTGTAGCGCAGCGCTACCGGCACCTCTTCGGCGACCACGTCGGCCTGCGCCTGCACCTGCAGCCCGCCCTCGCGCCAGCGCTGCAACGTGCGCTGCGCCGTGCCGGCGGGCGGAGAGGGCGGCGGGGGCGAGTCAGCCATGCAGAGTGTCCGGACAGAGTGAGCGTGTCATGGGCTGTTGGCCCACGCCTCGAGGATAGCGCAGTGCGTCCGTGGCAATGCAGCAGGCTCCGTCGCCCCGGAGGGGGGCGACGGAAGATCCGGGGCGGCTCTGGCGAAGTGGTCCAGGGCGTGCTTGACTCTGTCTGTCGTGCCCTTCGCAGTCTCGTCTCCTGACGCCAGGTCTTCGAACATGTCCGAGCAGAAACCCCCTCGTTACAAGCCCTACAACCAGCCCGCAGGCGGCTGGGGTGCGGCCGGCGCCACCGCCCGGGTCCTGCTGCAGCAGAGCGTGATCGGCAACGGCTCCAGGGCACTGCTGGCGATGAACCAGCCCGGTGGCTTCAAATGTCCCAGCTGTGCCTTCCCCGACGCCGACGAGCGCAGGAAACTGGAGTTCTGCGAGAACGGGGCCAAGGCACTGGCCTGGGAGGCGACCCGGTTCCGCGCGGACCGCGAGCTGTTCGCGCGTCATACCGTCAGCGAGCTGATGGAGCAGACCGACTACTGGCTGGAAATGCAGGGGCGGCTGACCGAGCCGATGCGTTACGACGCAGCCACCGACCACTATGTGCCCTGCAGCTGGGACGAGGCGTTCGCACTCATCGGCCGTCACCTGCGGTCACTGGACAGCCCGCATCAGGCCGAGTTCTACACGTCGGGCCGCACGCCGAACGAGGCGGCGTTCCTGTATTCGATCTTCGTGCGCGAGTTCGGCACCAACAACTTCCCCGATTGTTCGAACATGTGCCACGAGCCGACCAGCCGTGGCCTGCCGCCTTCCATCGGTGTGGGCAAGGGCACCATCGTCCTGGAGGATTTCGAGCACGCCGAGGCGATCTTCGTGATCGGCCAGAATACCGGCACCAATTCGCCGCGGATGATGGGCAACCTGGTCGAGGCGCGCCGGCGTGGCGTGCCGATCGTGGCGGTCAACCCGATGCCCGAGCGCGCCCTGATCCGGTTTGCCGAGCCGCAGGACGTGGTGCGGATGGCGACCTTCGGCTCCACCGAGATCAGCAGCGAATTCGTGCATATCCGCATCGGCGGTGACCTGGCGCTGATCAAAGGCATGATGAAGGTGATGTTCGAGCGCGAGGCACAGGGCCAACGCGTGCTCGACCATCGGTTCCTGGATGAACATACGGTCGGCCTGGATGCCTTGCGCGCGGACGTGATGGCGCAGGACTGGGACGACATCGTCAGGGTCTCCGGCATCTCGGAGGCGCAGATCCGGCGCTGCGCCGAGATCTACATCCGCTCCAATGCCACGGTGATCTGCTATGGCATGGGCCTGACCCAGCACCAGTACGGCTCGCGGCTGCTGCAGCAGGTCGCCAACCTGCTGATGCTGCGCGGCAACTTCGGCAAGCCGGGGGCGGGGATCGGCCCGATCCGGGGTCATTCCAACGTGCAGGGCGATCGTACCGTCGGCATCGACGAGAAACCGGCGGCGGCGTATCTGGATCGGCTGCAGGAGGTGTTCGGCTTCAACCCGCCGCGGGAGCATGGGCATCATGTGGTCGAGTCGATCGAGGCGATGCTCGACGGCACCGCCAGGGTGTTCATCGGGCTGGGCGGCAATTTCATCCATGCCGTGCCTGACACGCCACGGGCCTACGAAGCCATGCGCAGCCTGCAGCTGACGGTGGGTATCGCCACCAAGCTCAACCGCGGGCACCTGGTGCATGGGCGCGATGCGCTGATCCTGCCGGTGGTGGCGCGCTCGGAACGTATCGTCACGCCCGCAGGCGAGCAGTTCGTGACGATCGAGGATGCGATGTCGAACGTGACCGCATCACGCGGTGTTCTTGAGCCGGCCAGCGACCAGCTGCTGCCGGAGGTCGAGATCGTCTGTCGCATGGCGATGGCGACGCTGCCGGACAGCAGGGTCGACTGGGCAGGTTGCCGGCATGACTATGCGCGGATCCGTGACCTGATCGCTGCCGTGTACCCGCAGATCTATGCGGGCTTCAACGAGCGCATCCGGCAGCCGCACGGCTTCCATCTGGACATTGCACCGCGCCGCCGGGTGTGGCCCACCGCCAACGGCAAGGCCAACATCCTGGTGATGCCGGGCCTGGATGTGGACGACCCGGTGCACGATCCGGACATGCTGCGACTGGCCACGGTGCGTTCGCACGACCAGTTCAACACCACCATCTACAGCTACAACGACCGCTATCGCGGCGTGTACAACGATCGCAGGGTGGTGTTCATGAACATCGAAGACCGGCTGGCACGCGGTCTGGAGAAGGAAGCGCGGGTCAGCCTGGAGACGCTCAGCGCAGATGGTGTGCGGCGTCGCATCGACGGGCTGACCGTGCTCGACTACCCCATGCCACGGGGCGCGCTGGCGGGCTACTACCCTGAGTTGAATGCGCTGCTGCCGCTGGACTACTACGATCGCCTCAGCGGCACGCCTGCGGCGAAGTCGATTCCGGTGCGCATGCGGGCAGACACAGGCAGCGCGGACACCGCATAGGGCCGGGCGGCAGCCCAGCCTGCCACGCCCATCGGCTATGATGCCTGCGATGAATGCTGCTGCTCTCCTGCTGCGCTGGCTGTTGCTCGTTGCCCTGGTGCTGACCGCACCCGGGCTGGCGCGGGCTGCATCGGGCGACGGTGGACAGGGCGACACGGAGCACTGCGCCGCGTCGCATGAGGCGGCCGTGGATCGGGCCGGATGCTGCGGCGATCGATCATCGGGCGACTGCGCAGCCAGTGAGTGCCCGTGCCCTCCCGCGTGTACCGGCGTGCCGGCGACGTCCTCCGCCGTGACGATCACACCCTGGCGCGAGGCGCCGCGTGCTGCCCTTGCACGACAGCCTGTGCCGCCGCCCCTGACCGACGCGTTGCGACCTCCCATCGTGTGATGGCCTGCAGGTGCCAGCCGCCTGTTGTCTTGCCCGTCCCATTCCCGATTTTCCCGCGCACTCGATGCGTGGGTCGCGGGCGTTCCGCCCGCATGCACAAAGGAACCAACACGATGAACCGTTCTCTGTCTCTCGGCCTGCTGCTGGCCAGCATTCTGTCCGGCGCCGGCTGCGCCCGTGCAGCTGAAGAGGTGGCCGCGGCGCCGGGCCATGCCCACGCAGCGGCCGATGCCGCCTCCGTCCCCGATGCGCAGTTGCCGACCGCCATCGTCCACAAGACCGCCAGCTGCGGTTGCTGTGGCGTCTGGGTCGAACACCTGCAGGCCGCGGGGTTCGCGGTGGATGTACGGGATACCGATGACATGAACCCGATCAAGCGGCGCCTGGGTGTGCCGGTCGGCAAGGGGTCCTGCCATACCGCCGAGATCGACGGCTATGTGGTGGAGGGGCATGTTCCGGCCGAGGACATCAAGCGGCTGCTGAAGGAGCGTCCTGCGGCGCGTGGACTGGTGCTGCCGGGCATGCCGGCCGGTTCGCCCGGCATGGAGATGCCCGACGGTTATGTGCAGCCGTACACGGTGGAACTGGTGCGCGGTGACGGCAGCACCGAGCCGTTCGCCCACCACGGCCAGGGCGGCTGAGGGTCGCTGCTGCTGTGGCGGCTCACAGGCCGCCACGGCTTCAGCGCGGGTTGTCGCGTTCCCTGGCCAGCTGTGCCTCGAAACTGCGCTCGGCTGAATCCGCGTACGCGCTGCAGCGCATCGCCGCAGCGCTGGCCGTGGCGCCCGCGGCATAGTCCCAGCCGCTGGCGCCAGGATGCGGGGTCAACAGGACGTCGCAGGGCAGGCGGCGCACGGTCGCGAAGCTGCGGCGATAGTCGTCGACCAGATGGGGATAGCGGGGATTGCCCTGCAACCGGTAGCCCGGCGCACTGAGGCTGTCCGCATAGGCGATGCGCACCGGCCTGCCATCGCGGGTGTCGTTCCAGGTCCAGGCGGTGCTGCCCGGTGTGTGACCCGGCATGAAATGCGCGGTGAAGTGCATTCCACCCAGCGACACGACCTCGCCGTCCATCAGGATGCGGTCGGCATTGGCCGGAGGGAAGGTGATGTCATCGCCGAAGTGCAGATCGTTGCTGCCCCCGCGCGCCAGCAGGACGGCCGTTTCGGCGTTGCTGGCGATCTGCGCACCGGTGCGGCGCTTGAGTTCGGCCACCGCGCCGGCGTGGTCGGCATGGGCATGGCTGAGCAGGATCCAGCGCAGCTGCTGCGGTGCGACGCCGCGCTGCTGCAGGTTGGCCAGCAGGTGATCGGCCATCTGCGGCATGCCGCCGTCGATCAGCACCGCGCCGTCGTCGGTCTGTACCAGCAGTGCGGTCAGGTTTTCGGTGCCGATCTGCCAAGTATGGTCGGCGATCTGCAGCGGCCTCATCGGCTGCAGCCATGAAGCATCCACCGTGTAGGCCCGCAGCTGGGGCAGGGGCGGCTCTGCTGCATGTACCGGCGGGACCGCCACGGCAAGGACGAGGGCAGGCAGGAAAGAGCGCATCGTGAGGGTTCGCTGGGAGGAGGCGCAGAAACTAGCATGGGCCTCGTCGGCCGCGTTCCGCATAGATTTCATGGCTCCCATAAGGCTAGTCCAGCCCGGCCCGCAGCCGGTCGTACAGGCGGACCAGGTCGACCAGCGTGCGCGCGCCCATCTTGCGCATCACCTGGGCGCGGCGCACCTTCACCGTGATCTCGCTGACGCCCAGGTCCGCAGCGATCTGTTTGTTGAGCCGGCCCCGGACCACGCCATCCACCACGTCGCGCTCGCCGGCCGACAGCGAATCCCAGCGCTGCTGGAGGGCGTCCAGTTCGTCGCCCTCGCGGCGGCGCTGGCGATCGATGCCGATGCCCTTGTGGATCGCATCCAGCAGTTCCTGGTCGCGGAAGGGCTTGGTCAGGAACTCGATCGCCCCGTCCTTGATCGCGTTGACGCCCATGGCGATGTCACCGTGGCCGGTGATGAACACCACCGGCAGGTGCAGGCCACGCTGGCGCATGCCGCGGTGGAATTCCAGGCCGCTCTGGCCCGGCATGCGCACATCCAGCACCAGGCAGGCGGGCGCATCCGGCAGTGGCTGTTCGAGGAAGGCCTGGGTGGACGCGAAGCCCCGTACCTGCAGGCCCATCGAGGCCAGCAGGTCCTCCAGCGCCGCGCGCACCGAGGGATCATCATCGATCACGTACACGATGGGTGCCGGCTCGACGGCCGGTGCAGCGGGTCTACGCATGGCGGTCCCCGATGGCAACAGGCAGGTCGAACACGAAGCAGGCGCCACCGCCGGCAACGCGTTCCGCGCGGATGTGGCCGTCATTGGCCTCGATCATGGAGCGGCTCAAGCTAAGGCCCAGGCCGAGTCCGCTCGACTTCGTGGTCCAGAATGCCTCGAACACGCGCTCCGGCTGTTCCGCCGGCAGGCCGATGCCACGGTCGCGCACGCTCAGGATGATCCGTTGCCCGTCGCGCCGGCTCAGCAGTGACAGCCGGCGTTCGGACACCGCTACGCCTTCCATCGCATCGACGGCATTGAGAATCAGGTTGCCGATCACCTGCTGCACCTGCACGCGGTCGGCCTGCACCGGCGGCAGATCCGGCTCCAGCAGCAAGGCCACGGCCACCCCATGCTGGTCGAGTTCGCTGCGCGACAGCGCAAGCATTTCCTCCACGGCCAGATTCAGGTCGAAGGCGTCGCGCTGCGGTGCCGCACCCCGGGTCAGTCCGCGGATGCGGGCGATCACATCGCCGGCACGATGCGCGTCGGCGAGGATGCGCGACAGCGCCTGCCGTGCCCTGTCCACGTTCGGCGGTTCCTGCGCCAGCCAGCGCTGGCAGGCGTCGGCGCTGCTGGCAATGGCCGCCAGCGGCTGGTTCACCTCATGCGCGATGGACGTGGTCAGCTCACCGACGGTGGACGCGCGGGCGACCCGCAGCAGGCGTGCCTGCGCCTCCTGCACCGCGGCCTTGGCGGCTTCCATCTTCAGCGCCAGCCAGGTGGTGATGGCGATCACCAGCATGCCGATCACCGAATTGACCAGACCGATGCGGTAGGTGCCGAAACGCGTCAGCACGAAGCTCAGGCCGGTCAGGGCGACACAGGCCACGGCCAGGGCCAGCAATCCGCGCGACGAAAGCACCCGCGAGGCCGCCAGGATCACCGCCGCATAGAAGCAGGCGGCTGCCACCGCGTAGTCGGTCAACGTATCGAGCAGGAAGATCGCCACCACGGAGACGATCAGGGCCAGCAGCACCAGTGGACGGCGGGACGACAGCGAAGGCATCGGGACAGCTCCCTGGCGGGATGGAAAGGATAGCAAAGCCAGATCTGCCCCCTCGGCAGGGCGTGTGCGCCGGGACGGCAGCGGCAGCCGCGCTGCACGTGCGCGCGATGATCTCGCGTCACTCCTCCAGGCTGGCATTCCAGAACCCCTGCAGGACGCCGGGCGTGGTGGACAACGTCGCCAGCACCGCATCCAGCGCGTCGCCATCGGCGGTGGTGGCATACAGCACCGCTTCGATCTCCACATCGCGTTCGCCGAACGGATGGTGGTCCACCGCGCGCACGGGGTACTGGGCCTGCTCCAGCAACAGCAGCAGGCGATCCAGTACCTCGGCCTGCTGTTCGCGCTGGCAGACGACATTGATGGCATAGACGGCTTCGCTGAACGTCTCCGGCAAGGGCTGCCGCTGGATGCGGTTGACTACCGGCCGCAGCAGCGTGTTGGCGGCGAGCACGAACAGCGTGGCCATCACCGCCTCCGGCAACAGCTTGATGCCGGCACAGGCACCCACGGCCGCCGAGCCCCACAGGGTGGCGGCGGTGTTCAGGCCCGAGACCTGCGCGCCCTCTTTCATGATCGCGCCCGCGCCCAGGAAGCCGACACCGGAGATCACGTAGGCGACCACGTGCAGCGGCGACGGCGGGCCGCCGTACAGGTCGTGGAAACGGACAGCCAGGTCGACGAATACCGCTGCGCCGACGGCCACCAGCGTGTTGGTGCGCAGCCCTGCGGTACGTTGGCGCAGCTGGCGCTCCAGGCCGATGGCGGCACCTAGGACGAAGGCGGTGGACAGGCTCAGCAGCGAGCCGAGCGTGGCGCCGGCGTTGAACACGGGCAGGTTCAGGTTGATGGCGGACATCAGGATCTCCCCAGGCACAGGCGGCAACGCCTACTGCCAGCCGTAGCGACGGATGTAGAGCTTCTTCAGTGCAGTGGTCAGTGCGGCATAGCCGAACAGGATCGCCACCAGGAACGGCCAGTACCCTGCCGGCAGGGCCTGCAGCCTGAAGTAGGCGGCCAGCGGGCTCATCGGCAGGATCACGCCCAGGGCCATGATCAGTCCCGTCATCAGCAGCAGCGGTGGCGCGGCGATGCTCTGCAGGAACGGCAGCTTCGGCGTGCGGATCATGTGCACGATCAGGGTCTGGGTCAGCAGGCCGACGACGAACCAGCCGGACTGGAACAGGCCCTGGTCGGCGGGGGTGCGAGCGTCGAACACGTACCACATCAGGGCGAAGCAGCTGAGGTCGAAGACCGAGCTGATCGGTCCGAAGAACACCATGAAGCGCCCGATGTCGGCCGGGTTCCATTTCAGCGGCTGCCGCACCAGTTCCTCGTCCACGTTGTCGAACGGAATGGCGATCTGCGAAACGTCGTACAGCAGGTTCTGCACCAGCAGCTGCAGCGGCAGCATCGGCAGGAACGGCAGGAAGGCGGACGCCACCAGCACCGAGAACACGTTGCCGAAGTTGGAGCTGGCGGTCATGCGGATGTACTTGAGCATGTTGCAGAAGGTGCGCCGGCCCTGGATCACGCCTTCCTCCAGCACCATCAGGTTCTTTTCCAGCAGGATGATGTCGGCCGCTTCCTTGGCGATGTCCACGGCGCTGTCGACGCTGATGCCGATGTCGGCGGCGCGCAGCGCGGGCGCATCATTGATGCCGTCGCCGAGAAAGCCGACCACCTTGCCCTGCGCGCGCAGCTGGCGTACCAGTCGTTCCTTGTGCAGCGGCGTCAGGCGGGCAAACACGCGGTGGTGCTGCAGAGCGTGTGCCAGCGCTTCATCGCCCATGCGTTCGATCTGCGGGCCGGTCAGGATCGTGTCCGCGTCGAGTCCGACCTGGGCACAGACACGGGCGGTGACCAGTTCGTTGTCGCCGGTGAACACCTTGACCTCGACGCCATGCATCGCCAGTGCCTGCAGCGCCTGTGCAGCCGATTCCTTGGGCGGATCAAGGAAGGCCACGTAGCCGATCAGGGTCAGTCCACATTCGTCGGACTGGGTGTAGGTCGCCTGCTGCGCGCTGGTTTCCTTCATCGCCACCGCTACCACCCGCAGGCCCTGTTCGTTCAGTTCCTCGGTGGTCTGCCGGACCCGCGCCAGCCGCCGTTCGTCCAGCGGCATGTCGTGGCCGTTCTCGCGCACGGTGGAGCACACCGCGAGCATCTCCTCGACCGCGCCCTTGCAGATCAGCTCATGGTGATCCCCGCATTCGGATACCACGACCGACATGCGGCGGCGCTCGAAGTCGAACGGTATCTCGTCCACCTTCCGGTAGTCCTGGCTCAGGCGCAGCGAGCTCTGCAGTTCCACGTGCTCCAGCACGGCGCGGTCCAGCAGATTGATCAGGCCGGTCTGGAAGTGGCTGTTGAGATAGGCGAACTTCAGCACGTCTTCCGAGTCACGGCCGAACACGTCGGTATGCCGTTCCAGGGCGATCCGGTCCTGGGTGAGCGTGCCGGTCTTGTCCGTGCACAGCACGTCCATCGCACCGAAGTTCTGGATGGCGTCCAGGCGCTTGACGATCACCTTGCGGCGCGACAGCAGCACCGCCCCCTTGGCCAGGGTGGAGGTGACGATCATCGGCAGCATTTCCGGGGTCAGGCCGACCGCCACCGACAGGGCAAACAGGAAGGCTTCGGTCCAGTCGCCCTTGGTCCAGCCATTGACCAGCAGCACGAACGGCACCATCACCAGGGCGAAGCGGATCAGCAGCCAGCTGACACTGTTGACCCCGGCCTGGAAGGCCGTGGGCGCACGGTCGCTGGCGATGCTGCGCTCGGCCAGAGTGCCGAAATAGGTCCGGTTGCCGGTAGCCAGTACCACCGCGGTGGCCGTGCCGGAGACCACGTTGGTACCCATGAACAGCAGGTTGTGCTGATCGAGCAGGCCGGCCTGCGCATCGTCCGGATGGGCGAACTTCTCCACCGGCAGTGATTCCCCGGTCATGGCCGCCTGGGCCACGAACAGATCCTTGGCCGACAGCACCCGGCAGTCGGCCGGAATCATGTCGCCGGCCGAGAGTACGATGTGATCGCCGGGTACCAGCTCGCGGATCGGCAGGTCCAGCAGCCGTGAGGGCCGCCGGCTGTGCAGGTGCGCACCGAAGTACTGATCGGCCAGGTCTGCCGCTTCCGTTCCAGGGGTGCGCCGCAGTACACGCGCCGTGTTCCCTACCAGTGCCTTCAGCCGTTCAGCCGCGCGGTTGGAACGCCCTTCCTGGATGAAGCGGATCAGGGTGGACAACAGCACCATCGCGCCGATCACCACCGTGGCCTTCGCATCCTCCGTCAGCCAGGAGACCGCTGCCAGTACGGTCAACAGCAGGTTGAACGGATTGCGGTAGCACTGCCACAGGTGGCGCCACCACGGCAGCGGCTTTTCGTGATCGACTTCGTTCGGGCCGAGGGCGGCCAGCCGTTCGTCCGCCTGGTGCTGGCCCAGGCCATCTGCGTGCGAGTCCAGCCTGCACAGCAGGGGCGCGTCATCGAGCTGCGCCAGGGTGACCAGTCCGGCGGTGAGGTTGAACGGTACGCTTCCGCTGTTGCCGGGACCGAAGCCGGCTTCGGGCATCGCCCGGCGCCGGAACAGGTTGCCGGCGCGCCGGCTGCGCAGGAAAGCATTGAACCAGGCATTGAGCAGGCTCATGGGGAACTCCTTGATGGGACCGGCGCAGGACCGGCACGCAGGGGGCAGGGCGTCGCGTCGCCGGTCAGGCCGAGCGCAGGGCCAGTACGTCAGGCGACCAGGGCTGCATGCGCAGGCGCTGGCTGCCGCCGATGCACAGCGGCTTCATCGCGTCGCGGAGGGGGTAGGGCAGATGGCGCAGGACGCTGATGCGCTCGCTGATCGGCAGCAACGAAAGGACGTCGGCCACCACGCGTGGCGAGCCCAGCGTCAGCGAACGGGCAAACAGCACCGGGCCATGCACCCACAGCTGGCTGCGCAGGGCGGTGACATCGCGCGTACCCATCAGGCGGCGCAGGGTGATGTAGAGGGTCTTGCAGGACATGGGAGCACTCTCCAGGCAGGTGCGCCTGGCGGCCCCCGCACTCACGCAGGCAGGGACCGGCCGCCAGGCGCCCGGTATGGACGGAAACAGGCAGGCAGGGGCGCGTTGCGCCCGGCAGGGTCGGGATCCATCGGCGTCTCCGTGCAGGTGGGAAGGGGCTGCCGGGCGCGTTTCCCGGCGGTGGTGCCATTGTCGGCCGCTGGCCAGGCACGGCCTAGAGGCCCGTGGGTTAGCGTCGCTATACCTTGGTATAGCGGCCGCAGTCGAAGCTGACGGAATTGTCAGGCAGGCGACAGCATGGTGCCGGAGGCCGCCGCCCAGGATGTCGGCAGGCCCGCGCAGACCGGCGCGGGCACCGGATTGGACCCCCTGCCATGCGATTGCCTGATGTCACTGCGCTGCTGCGCCGCCGCCACCTCGCGCTGGGAGCGGCACTGCTGGTTGCCCTGTTGCTGGCGATGTTGTTCCACGGCGTTTCCCGCGGCGACGCACAGCCCAGCGCGGCACCGCCACCGGTACCGGTGGTCACCACGCGCGTCGAGCAGCGCGATGTCCCGCACTGGCGGAGCGGCGTCGGCACGGTGCAGTCGCTGCAGAGCACCGTGCTGCGCCCGCAGGTGGATGGCGTGCTGACCGAAGTGCTGTTCGAGGAAGGGCAAAAGGTGCGCAAGGGGCAACTGCTTGCGCGTATCGATGATCGCGCCATCCGTGCGGGTCTGGGCGGTGCACAGGCGGCGCTGGTGCGCGACCGCGCCACGCTGGATGCGGCGCGCTCGGACCTGTCGAGGCTGCAGCATCTGTCCAGCGACCAGCTGGTGTCGCGGCAGATGCTGGAGCAGCAGGCCGCCACCGTGCAGCAGCTGCAGGCCACCGGCCGCGGCAACCAGGCTGCGGTGGACGCAGCGCAGGTGCAGCTCTCGTATACGCGCATCGTGGCGCCGATGGACGGCCGCATCGGCCTGCGCCAGGTGGATCCGGGCAACCTGGTGCGCGCCAGTGATACGCAGGGGTTGGTGACCGTGCAGCAGACCGATCCGATCTCGGTGGTGTTCGCGCTGCCGCAGGACGCGCTGCCGCAGCTGCGACAGGCGCTCGCCGCAGGCGACGCCCAGGTGCAGGCACTGGACCGCGAGGGTGGCCAGCTGTTGGCTGAGGGCACGTTGCAGGTGATCGACAACCAGGTGGACGAGGCCTCCGGTACGGTGCGGCTGCGCGCGCGCTTCGGCAATGAGTCCGACCAGCTGTGGCCCGGACAGCTGGTCAGCGTGCGGGTACGCACTGGCGAGAGCAAGGGCGCGCTGGTGCTGGATGCCGCGGCGATCCAGCGTGGCGTGCAGGGCAGCTTCGTCTACCGCGTGGTCGCTGATGGCAGCGTGGAATCGCTGCCGGTCACGGTCGGTGAACAGGACGGCGGGCAGGTGGTCGTGCAGGGTGAGCTGCGGGTCGGCGACGTGGTGGTACGCGATGGACAGTCGCGGCTGCGGCCGGGCACGGTGGTGGCCGAGGCCAAACCCGCCGCAGCGCCTGCAGCGCTCCGGCGCGGGGCGGCACCATGAGCGCGCGCACCTCGCTGTCCAGCTGGTTCGTTCATCACCCGGTCGCCACGACCCTGTTGACCCTGGCGGTGGTGCTGCTGGGCGTGGCAGCGTTGCCGCGCCTGCCGGTGGCGCCGTTGCCGGAGGCTGAGTTCCCGACCATCCGGGTCAATGCCAATCTGCCCGGTGCCAGCGCCGAGACCATGGCCTCGGCCGTCGCCACGCCACTGGAAACCCAGCTGACGGGCGTGCCCGGCATCATCGAGATGACCTCGACCAGTGCACTGGGCAGCACCTCGATCACCCTGCAGTTCGATCTGGAAAAGAACATCGACACGGCCGCGCAGGAAGTGCAGGCGGCGATCAACGCCGCCGCCGGCCGCCTGCCCAGTGAACTGCCGAACATGCCGACCTGGCGCAAGGTGAACCCGGCAGACAGTCCCATCCTGGTACTCAGCGTGGTGTCGGCTCAGATGTCGATGACCGAACTGAGCGATCTGGCCGAGAGCCGCCTCGCACGCTCGATCAGCCAGATCAGCGGCGTTTCGGAGGTCGGCATCGTCGGCCAGCAGCGTCCGGCGATCCGCATCCAGGCCCAGCCGGAGCGGCTGGCGGCGATGGGCCTGACCCTGTCGGACCTGCGTGGCGTGGCGCAGAACGCCAGCCTCAACCAGGCCAAGGGTGCGCTGATGGGCGAGCAGCGCACGTCCACCTTCGAAGCCAATGACCAGCTGTTCAGTGCCCAGGACTACCGGCGCCTGGTCGTTGCCTATCGTGACGGCGCACCGGTGGCGCTGGGTGATGTCGCGCAGGTGATCGACGGCGCCGAGAATGCCTACGTGCAGGCGTGGCCGAACGGCCAGCCCGGGGTGGGCCTGATCATCAGTCGGCAGCCCGGCGCGAACATCGTGCGCACCACCGATGCGGTGCTGGCCGCCTTGCCGGAACTGAGCGCGAACCTTCCGGCCAGCGTCGATGTGGAGGTGCTCAACGACCGCACGCGCACCATCCGCGCGTCGCTGCACGAGGTGGAGCTCACCCTGGTGCTGACCATCGTGCTGGTGGTGCTGGTGATGGGCCTGTTCCTGCGCCAGCTTTCCGCCACGCTGATCGTCGGCGCGGTACTGGTGGTCGCGCTGGTGGCGACCTTCGCCGCGATGTACGTGGCCGGCTTCAGCCTCAACAACCTGACCCTGGTGGCACTGGTGGTTGCGGTCGGCTTCGTGGTCGACGACGCGATCGTCGTGGTGGAGAACATCCACCGTCACCGCGAGGCCGGGCTCGGTCCAGTGGACGCCGCCCTGAAGGGGGCTGGCGAAATCGGCTTCACCGTGGTCTCGATCAGCCTGTCGTTGATTGCCGCCTTCATCCCGCTGCTGTTCATGGGCGGCGTGGTCGGGCGCCTGTTCGCCGAGTTCGCGCTGACCATCACTGTGGCGATCCTGATCTCCATCGTCGCTTCGCTGACCCTGGCACCGATGATGGCCGCGCACCTGATGAAGCGCATGCCGGCGCACCGGGACAGCGAGCGGACCCTGGCCGGGCGCCTGCTGGCCGGCTACGACCGCAGCCTGCAATGGGCCCTGCGCCGCCAGCGACTGGTGCTGGTGGGCTTCGGCCTGACCGTGGCGGTGGCAGTGGCCTCGTACGTGGTGATTCCGAAAGGTTTCTTCCCCCTGCAGGACACCGCCTTCGTGTTCGCCACCACCGAGGCGGCACAGGACATCGGCTACGAGGACATGGTGGCCAAGCACCAGCAGCTCGCGCGCATCGTTGCGGATGATCCGGCCCTGCAGGCCTACAACCACGCGGTCGGTGCCACTGCCGGCAGCCAGACACTGTCCAACGGCCGCTTCTGGTTCGTGCTGAAGGACCGCGGCGACCGCGATGTGGACGTGCACGGCTTCATTGACCGGGTGCGGGCGAAGATGGCCAGCGTGCCCGGCATCACCGTATACATGCGCGCGGCGCAGGACATCAATCTCGGCGCCGGGCCGGCGCGGACGCAGTACCAGTACGCTCTGCGTGGGCAGGACAGCCGCGAGCTGTCGCAGTGGGCCGAGCAGCTGACCGAGCGGCTGCGGGGCCTGCCGCAGCTGCGCGACGTGTCCAATGACCAGCAGGTCGGCGCCAGCGTGACCCGGCTGGAGATCGACCGCACGGCAGCGGCGCGCTTCGGCCTGACCGCCAACGACATCGACCAGGTGCTCTACGATGCCTTCGGCCAGCGCCAGATCAACGAGTTCCAGACCGAAACCAACCAGTACCGGGTCATCCTGGAAATCGCGCCGGGCATGCTGGGACAGGTCGATGCGCTGTCCTACTTCCACCTGCGTTCGCCGCTGACCGGACAGATGGTGCCGCTGTCGGCGGTGGCCCAGGTGCAGCCCCCGGGCAATGGTCCGCTGTCGATCAGCCACAACGGCATGCTGCCGGCGGTGAACCTGTCCTTCAATCTGGCCCCCGGTGTTTCACTGGGCGAAGCGGTCGGCCTGGTGGAGCAGGCGCAGGCCCAGATCGGCATGCCTGCCAGCATCAGCGGCCGCTTCCAGGGCACGGCACAGGCCTTCCAGGAGTCGCTGGCCAGCCAGCCGCTGCTGATCCTCGCGGCCCTGCTGGCGGTCTACATCATCCTCGGCGTGCTGTACGAGAGTTTCGTGCACCCGTTGACCATCCTGTCCACCCTGCCGTCGGCCGGCATCGGAGCGGTGCTGATGCTCTGGCTGTGGGGGCTGGACTTCTCGATCATGGCGCTGATCGGCATCGTGCTGCTGATCGGCATCGTCAAGAAGAACGGCATCCTGATGGTCGACTTCGCCCTCGACGCACAGCGCAACCGCGGGCTGGCGCCGCTGGAGGCGATCCACGAGGCGTGTTTGACCCGCTTCCGCCCGATCATGATGACCACGCTGGCCGCGCTGCTGGGTGCCATTCCGCTGATGATCGGTTTCGGTACCGGCTCGGAACTGCGCCAGCCACTGGGCGTGGCGGTGGTCGGTGGCCTGCTGATCAGCCAGCTGTTGACCCTGTACAGTACCCCGGTGATCTACCTGGCCCTGGACCGGCTGTTCCTGCAGCGTCGCCGCGAGCGCAGGGAGGCGGCGGGCGCTGCCCTGGCGGACCCTGGATGAAACTGTTGATCGTGGAAGATGAAGGCAAGACCGCCCATTACCTGCGCACCGGCCTGGGCGAGCAGGGCTGGGCGGTGGATCTGGCTGCGGACGGTCTCACCGGCCTGCACCTAGCGCGCGAGTTCGACTACGACGTGATCGTGCTGGATGTGATGCTGCCGGGCATGGATGGCTTCAGCGTGCTGCGCGAGCTGCGCCGCAGCAAGCAGACACCGGTGATCATGCTGACCGCGCGGGACCGTGTGGATGACCGCGTGCACGGCCTGGGGCAGGGCGCCGACGACTACCTGGTCAAGCCGTTCTCGTTCATCGAACTGCTGGCGCGGCTGCAGGCCCTGGTGCGGCGTGGGCGCCAGCAGGAGCCGACCGAACTGCAGGTGGGCGATCTGCAGGTGAACCTGCTGGCCCGGCGGGCCTACCGCGATGGCTCGCGTCTGGACCTGACCGGCAAGGAGTTCGCGCTGCTGGCACTGCTGGCACAGCGGCGGGGCCAGATCCTGTCCAAGACGGTGATCGCCGCCCAGGTCTGGGACATCAATTTCGACAGCAATACCAATGTGGTGGAAGTGGCGATCAAGCGCCTGCGCGGCAAGATCGACGGCCCTTACCCGAGCAAGCTGCTGCATACCGTGCGCGGCATGGGCTACGTGCTGGAAGTGCGCGAGGACGAGGGTGGGCGGGGATGAGGATGTCGATCGCCCAGCGCCTGTCGGCGATGTTCGCGCTGGCCGCATTGCTGGTGTTCGCCCTGCTGGGCGTGGGCGTCTATGGCGTGCTCGAGCGGCAGGTGGTGCGCTACCAGCATGCGGAACTGCAGACCAAGCTGCACGCGGTCAGTGGCAGTGTTGCGATGTGCGACAGCACCGAGCGTTGGAACAAAGTGCGCGAGAAGGTCGGCAACCTGATCTCCGGCGACCGCGACACCCTGGTCTGGGCATGGAGCGAGAACCCCACGTTCCGCATCGGCCAGGCAGAGCCGCAGGTGCAGGCCCCCGGCAAGGGCGACAACGGCATGGGTACGCTGCCGCGTGAGGGCGGGCACCCGCTGCGCACGTTGTATGAGCGGGTGCCGGGCAAGGGCGCGCGACCGGATGTGGACCTGTGGATCGGCATCGATTCGGAGCCCTATACGCAGGCGCTGCAGCGCTTCGGCGTTGCGTTGTGGGTGGCCGGCGGGCTGGGCGTGCTGCTGGTGGCCGGGCTTGGCTACTGGATCGCGCGGCTGGGTCTGGCCCCGCTGCGGGCGCTGTCCAACGACGCACGCTCGCTCAGCCCGCAGCGGCTGTCGCAGCGCCTGGCCGCGCAGGGACTGCCGGCCGAACTGGGCCACCTCACGCAGGCCTTCAACGGCGCGCTGGATCGGCTGGAAGCAGCGTACACGCGGCTGGACGGGTTCAACGCGGACGTCGCGCACGAGCTGCGCACCCCCCTGGCCAATCTGATGGGACAGACCCAGGTGGCCCTGTCCCGTCCGCGCGATGTGGCGGCCCTGCAGGAGGTGATGCAGTCCAACCTGGAGGAACTGGAGCGCCTGCGTGCGATCGTCAACGACATGCTGTTCCTGTCGCGGGCCGGCCAGGGCGATATCGCGGTGGAAACGCGTCAGGTCCAGCTGGCAGACGAGGTCGCCACCGCCGGTGAATTCATGGAGTTCCTGTTCGAAGAGGCCCAGCTGACGCTGCATGTCGACGGCGACGCCACCGCACGCATCGATCCGTCGCTGTTCCGCCGCGCGCTGACCAACCTGTTGCACAACGCCGTGCAGCACGCGCGTCCGGGCAGCGACGTGCGCGTGCAGCTGCAGTCCGAAGGCGAGGGCGTGCGGGTGGCCGTGCTCAATGAAGGCAACGGCATCGCCGCCGAGCATCTGCCGCTGCTGTTCGAGCGCTTCTACCGGGTCGACCAGGCCCGTGAATTTCGTGGCGAGCGCCATCACGGGCTGGGGTTGTCCATCGTCAAGGCCATCGCCGCACTGCATGGCGGCGACGTGTTCGTGACCAGTTCGGGCGGCCTGACGACGGTCGGCTTCACCGTGGCACGGTGAAGGGGCGATTCAGCCCGGCTGGCCGAAACGGTCGGCGAAGTCGTCGGTCGCGCGCACCAGCGCGTCGGTCGTGGCCGCTTCGTTCGCACTGTGGCCGGCAATCACCATCTCCAGCCTGGCTTCCGGCCACGCCTTGGCCAGTTCCCAGGCGCTGCGTGGCGGACAGATGATGTCGTAGCGGCCCTGTACGATCACCGCCGGGAGGTGGCGGATCCGCTCCACATCGCGCAGCAGCTGGCCGGGTTCAAGGAAGGCCCCGTTGCGGAAGTAATGCGCTTCGATCCGGGCCTTGGCCAGGGTATCCATCGGGTCGCTGCTGGATTCGGCGGTCACCTCGTGCTGCAGGGTCGCAGCATTGTCCTCCCAGCCCAGCCACGCCATTGCGGCAGCAATGCGGATGGCGGGGTCCGGGCTGTCCAGGCGCGTCCAGTACGCCTGCAGCAGGTTGCCGCGCTCGTCTTCGGGAATGTGGGCTTCATAGCGGTCCCAGCGCTCCGGAAAGATCCAGCGTGCACCGCCCTGCGGCTCGGAAAACCATTGGTTCTCGATGTCCCGCCCCAGATACACGCCGCGCACGATGAGGCCGGTGGCGCGTGTGGGATGGGCCTGCGCGTACGCCAGCGACAGCGTCGAGCCCCAGGAGCCGCCATACACCAGCCAGCGCTCGATGCCCAGGTGCTCACGCACCTTCTCGATATCGGCCACCAGATCCTGCGTGGTGTTGTCACGCAGCTCGCCGAACGGGGTGGAACGGCCGCTGCCGCGCTGGTCGATCAGCACGATGCGGTACCGCGCTGGGTCGAAGAAGCGACGATGCGTCGGTGAGATGCCGGCACCGGGACCGCCATGCAGATACACCACCGGAATGCCGTCGGGCGTCCCGCACTCTTCGACATGCAGGGTGTGCAACGTGCTCACGGGCAGAGTGTGCTCGCGATAGGGCGTGATCGGGGGATACAGCGTGCGCATGATGGACGTCTGTGGACCGGGGCCTGACAGCATACCCCCGGCGCGCGCCTACAATGGCGTCATGTCCAGGCAACCCACTCTCGACGACCTGCGCCGCCACGCGGTGGCGCGCACCCTGTTCCCGCCGACTACGTTGATGGCCGCGATCCGGCGGCTGGGCTTCGTACAGGCCGATCCAATCCGCGCACCGGCCCGGGCGCAGGATCTGACACTGCGGCACCGGGTGAAGGACTATCGGGCCGGTGACCTCGAGCGGCGTTACCCGCGCCTGCCGGTGGAAGAGGACTGCCTGGTCAACTACGGCTTCCTGCCGCGAGAGTACCTGGCGTTGATGCATCCCCGCGTGGCCCGGCGTGCGTGGGACGCGGACACCGAACGCCGTGCGGCGGATGTGCTGGCGTTCGTGCGCGAACGTGGCAGCGTGCACCCACGCGAGGTCGACCAGGCGTTCGCGCACGGCCGGGTGACCAACTACTGGGGCGGCACCAGCAACGCCAGCACGCATCTGCTGGAGGGCATGCACTATCGCGGCCTGCTCCGGGTGCAGCGGCGCGACAGCGGAACGCGCATCTACAGCGTGGCCGAGCATGCGCCGGCGGAGGACAGCGAGGACGGGCGCGTGCAGCGCGCGGCTGCACTGGTCGCGCTGATCGTGCGCAAGTACGCGCCGCTTCCATCGGCCAGCCTGACCTACCTGGTCCGGCTGCTGGGCTACGGCGCACCGCATCTGGCCGAGCAGACCCGGCAGGCGCTGAAGCTGGCCAAGGAACAGCTGGCGAGCGCTACCGTGGAGGGCACCACGTGGTACTGGCCGGCGGACGAGAATCCGCGCTCACGACGGCATGCGCCGGACGAGCAGGTACGCCTGCTGGCGCCGTTCGACCCGGTGGTCTGGGACCGCCGGCGTTTCGAGCTGCTGTGGGGCTGGGTCTACAGATTCGAGGCCTACACGCCTGCGCCCAAGCGCCAATACGGCTACTACGCGCTGCCGATGCTGTGGCACGAACAGGTGGTGGGGTGGGCCAATGTGAGTGTCCGTGACGGCCAGCTTGAGCCATCGCTCGGCTATGCGGGGCGCTCACTGGCGCGCGACCGGCTGTTCCGGAGCGCGCTGGAGGAGGAACTGCAGCGCATGGCATTGTTTCTGGCAGGCGGGCGCGGGTAGCCGTCGCTGGAAGGGAGTCCAGCGGGATGCCCGACGCTACCCTATCGGCGCCCTGCCATCGCCGCGATGACGGGTGATCCGCTGGAAGAACAATGAGTTGGGGACGCGCACCAGGCATCCGCGTGCGCCTTCGCCATGATCGCTGAGCGTCGTGTAGATCAGGTTGATGTCCACCACCTGGCCGCATAGCCCCGGCTTGTCCACGCTGTCCAGCACTTCGATGGTGTCGTTGATCCGGAATGGACGGGTCGCCACGATGAGGAAAGAGCAGAACAGGTTGGAGAGAACGCTCCACGCGGCGAAGAACGCCACCGCACCCACCGCCATGAAGCCGGTGAGCGCGGTCCACAGTACCGAGCGCGAGACTCCCAGCCGCTCCAGCACCAGCAGCGCCGCCGCCAGATAGAGCAGCAGTGCTCCACCCCGGCGCAGGCCGACATGCAGTTCCGGAGCCAGTCTGCCGCGTCTGCGCGCTGCAAGCAGAAGCCATGCCAGTGCCCGAACCAACAGCCACGCCGCGCCCAGGATCGCCAGCACTTCCGCCATCGGCACTACAGTGGCAAGCCAGTCACCGATCCAGGGCGGCCACCTGTTCATCTGTGTCACAGCGTGGCGGCGCCGCCGGAGATGGTGAGCAGTGCTCCGGAGGTGTAGCTTGCGCTGTCCGATGCCAGCATCACGTAGGCTGACGCCAGTTCAGCGGGCTGGCCCGGGCGTCCGAACGGCGTCTGCGACCCGAACTGCTCCACCTCGTCGGCGGACATCCCTGCAGGGATGAACGGTGTCCAGATCGGGCCCGGCAGTACGGCGTTGACGCGGATCCTGTGCTCGGCCAGCAGGCCGGCCAGGCCCAGGGTGAGATTGGCTACGGCACCCTTGGTGGCGGAGTAGGGCAGGATGTTGGGCGTCGGCCGCTTGGAGTTCACCGAGGCGGTGTTGATGATCGCTCCACCGCCACGCAGGTGTGGCACGCACAGGCGCGTAAGGTTGAACACGGCGTGCACGTTGGTATCGAACGTGCGTTTCCAGTCGTCGAGCGTGATGTCTTCGAAGTTCTCGTAATAGCGTTGGTAGGCTGCATTGTTGACCAGGATGTCCAGGCCATCGAGTTCGCTGGCGACACGGTCCACCAGCGAGCGTGCCTGTGCGGGGTCGCTGATGTCGCAGGGCACCAGCACGGCCTTGCGGCCGGCCTGCTCGATCTGCTGCTGCACGTGATGGGCATCGTCCTGTTCGCCGTCCAGGAAGGCAATGGCCACGTCGGCACCTTCGCGCGCGAAAGCGATGGCCACGGCTGCACCGATTCCGCTGTCGCCGCCGGTGATGAGCGCCTTTCGACCCTGCAGCAGGCCGTGGCCGCGATAGCTGTCCTCACCATGGTCCGGCCGCGGCGTCATCTTCGCGGTCTTGCCGGGAAAGGATTGCTGCTGGGGCGGAAAGGGGGGGCGCGGGTAGTCGGGCAGGGTCATCTCGGGAGCTCCTCATCGGGAAACGGCCCCAGTCTGTGCCGCGGCCGGTAAACGATCAGGCGGCGCGCTGTGGTGAGGATGTGGACGCCGCTGGCGATAGATTCACAGCGGGTGGGCGATGGTGGTCATGATGCTGTTGGCGGATTGCCGCGAATCCAGCCGTGTGTGCTGCACCACCAGGGGCTGGTCCGAGGTGATGAGCGTGGCGAAGCCGGTACCGCGCGGCACCGGTTCGGGATCATCCAGGTCATTGAAGCGCAGGTGGCGGGTGCGTCGTGCCGGAACCAGCAGCTGATAGGGGCCTGCCGGCTCGCGGTCCTCGAAGTACAGGACCAGCGTGACATGCGCATCGGTATCGCCGGCGTTGAGCATGCAGCACGTTTCGTGACTCTGCAGTTCCGGTGAGGGGCCGGTGCTCCAGGCCGGGATGTAGCCCTCGGCGATGGCCCAGCGTCGACGCCCGATGCAGGATGAAGTCATTTTCATGACGTGGTTTTAGCCGTGAAGGTGTTGCCATCCTGTCCATTACCCGCACGGAACACGTGATGACCATCGGCTACCACGCTTCCCATGAGCAGTTTGCTCCGGCCACGTTGCTGGGGCTGGCCCTGCGCGCGGAACAGGCCGGCTTCGAAGCGCTGATGTGCTCTGACCACTTCCATCCCTGGACCACCGCGCAGGGGCAGTCGGGCCACAGCTGGGTCTGGGCGGGTGCTCTGGCCGTGCAGAGCGGGTTGACGCTGGGCATGGTGACGTGCCCGATGCTGCGTCAGCATCCCGCGCTGGTGGCGCAGGCGGCATCCACCCTGGAGCAGCTGGCGCCCGGCCGGATCTGGCTGGCACTCGGAACCGGTGAGGCGCTGAACGAGCGCGTCACCGGCCGGCCCTGGAATCCCAAGGCCGAACGACAGCAGGCACTGTACGAAGCGGCAGGGGTGATGCGACGTCTATGGGCCGGCGAACGGGTGGATCACCGTGGCGCCTTCGATGTGAGGCAGGCGCGTCTGTACAGCCGGCCGGCGTTGCCGTTGCCGCTGCTGGGCGCGGCCGTCAGCGAGCAGACCGCGCGCTGGCTGGGCGGCTGGGCCGACGGCCTCATCACCATCAGCCAGCCGTTGCCGCAGCTGCGCCGCGTGGTGGCGGCCTTCGAGGAAGGTGGCGGCGCTGGCAAGCCGATGTACCTGCAGGCCAAGCTGTCCTATGCGCGCGCGGAACAAGCGGCGCTGGAGGGTGCAATGGAGCAGTGGAGCGCCAACGTCCTGGCGCCGGAGCTGGCCGAAAACCTGGACCAGCCCGCGCAGTTCGAGGCACGTGCGCGATCGGTGGATGCCGGCACGCTGCGCCGTCACGTGCACGTCTCCGCGGATCCGCGCCGTCATCTGGGCTGGCTGCAGGACCTGCAGGGGCTTGGGTTTGACCGCATCTACCTGCACAACGTGAACCGGGAGCAGGACCGCTTCATCGACGATTTCGCGGCGCACGTGCTGCCGGGGCTGCGCACTCAGGACGCGTCGCCCGCCAGCCAGGCGTAGCCATGCCCACGCACCCGGCAACGGGTGCCATCGATGCGCGCGCCGTGATTGACCACGGGTGGCAATGATGCCGTGCCCGCCAGGTCGATCTCGATCTCCTCCGATGCGAAGTTGATCAGCGCCAGCGCCTGCGCGGAACCGTCGTCGTAGGCGAGCACCAGCAGCGCAGGCGAGGGTGAGGGCAGCACGTGCGGCCCCTGCTGCAGCACTGGATGGGCAGCCCGCTGGCGCAACAGTTCACGCACGCGCAGCAGCAGTGATCCCGGGGTGTCGCGCTGTGCTGCCACGTTGACCGAGCGGTAGCCGAACGGCCCGTCAGCAGGCGGAGCTCGCCACGCGTGGCGAGGATCGTCACAGAACCCTGCGCCGGGACCACCATGCCAGTGCATCGGCATCCTGACCGCATTGCGCTCCGGCAGTTCCAGGCAGTCCCCCAGCCCGATCTCCTCGCCATAGCGGATGACCGGCACCTGACCCAACGACAGCAGTGCAGCCCACGCCATGGCCTGCCAATCGACATCGCCGTCCAGCATCGGTGCCAGGCGGCGCCGGATGCCCCGCCGGTAGATGCGCATGCCCGGGTCAGGGGCGAAACGCTGCATCACTTCCTCGCGCTCTTCCGGTTCCAACTGCTCAAGATCCAGCTCATCGTTGTTGCGCAGCCAGGCGATGCGCGTACCGGGCGGCGCGTGTGGACCGTACTCGGCCATGACCCGGGCCACCTCGCTGGCATCACCGCGTGCCAGGGCAAGGAAGAAGTGATTGTTCAGGTGGAAGTCGAGCAGGTGCGACAGACGGCGTCCCTGGCAGATGAAGTCGCCGTACTGACCGGCGCTGACATCGGCCTCGCCGATAAGCGGGAGGCCGGGTTGCTGCGCGTCGGCGGTGGCGCGCATGTCTTCCAGCAGCCACAGGCCATCGTCGCGGGGATCGGCCTGGCGTGCGCGTTCGACCATGTAGGGCACGGCGTCGACACGGAAGCCTGAGACGCCGCGCCGCAGCCAGTGCGTCATCACCCGATGCAGTTCGTCGCGGACCGGCGCGTGCGCCAGTTCCAGATCGGGTTCATGTCGGTAGAACATGTGGCGGTTGAACGCGCCGGCCTGGGCGTCCCAGCTCCAGGTCGATGCTTCGATCGGCGGGAACATCGGCTGCAACCCGTCGTCCGGCACCTCGTCACTCCACAGGTACCACGGTCGCCAGTGCGGATCGCCCTGCTGCGCAGCGGCGAACCAGGGGTGTGCGCTGGCCGTGTGCTGCATGATCAGCTCGGCAATGATACCGATGCCGTGCGCGTGCGCGGCCTCGATCAGCCGCTGGAAGGCAGCATCGTCGCCCAGTCGCGGGTCGATGCGATAATGGTCGGTGACGTCATAGCCGCCGTCACGGCCAGCGTTGCGATAGAAGGGCAGCAGCCAGACATGGCTGACCCCGAGCCACTGCAGATAATCGAGCTTCTCGGTGACGCCGTCGAGCGTGCCCCAGCCGTGCCCTGTGCTGTCGCGGAACAGGTAGGGGTCGACCTGATAGATCGAATGCAGTGGGCGTACCGCCATGGACAGGTTCCTCCGGCGCGGCTGACGGTTGCCCAGCGTGGCGCCACAGGGGGCATGTGACTGTGAACCAGATGCATCCAGGGCATGACGCGACGTCGACGGCGTCTGCATGACGGCGCAGGCACAGTGGTACCTCTGCCCGCCGGCTTCAGGAGTGCTGCATGGCCCGCCGCAAGACGCTGCGCATCGCCACGTTCAACGTCAACGGTATCGGCACGCGCTTGCCCCATCTGCTTGCCTGGCTCGACAGGACATCGCCGGACGTGGTCGCATTGCAGGAGCTGAAGGCCGCGGATGCGGCATTCCCGGCCGATGCGCTGGAGCAGGCCGGCTACGGTGCGCTGTGGCTTGGCGAGGCGCGATGGAACGGCGTGGCCCTGCTGGCAAGGGATGCGGTGCCGGTGGAAAGCCGACGTCGGTTGCCGGGCGAACCGGCGGATGTGCAGAGCCGCTATCTGGAAGCGGCGGTGCACGGCATCGTCGTTGGCGGTCTCTATCTGCCCAACGGCAATCCCCGGCCGGGCCCCAGGTTCGACTACAAGCTGCGCTGGATGAAGCGCCTGATCCGCCACGCGCGCAGCCTCGTCGATCTCCCGCACCCTGCTGTGCTGCTGGGGGATTTCAACGTCATCCCGACCGAGGCCGATGTGTACGACCCGAAGGCATGGCGCCGCGACGCGCTGTTCCAGCCGGAGGTGCGTGAGCAGTTCGAGCATCTGCTCGCGCAGGGTTGGACCGACGCCCTGCGGAGCGTGCACGGCGACAGCACGATCTATACATTCTGGGATTACTTCCGCCAGCATGCCGAGCGCGACCGGGGACTGCGCATCGATCACCTGCTGCTGAACCCGGTCCTGGCGGCACGCCTTGTGGATGCAGGCGTGGACCGTTGGGTGCGCCTGCAGGACAAGGCCAGCGATCACGCGCCAACGTGGGTGACGGTGCGCACCTGATCCGGAACCGGCGTTGTCCATCGGCGCTGCGGGTGGGGCATCCGCTCAACGCGCCTGCAGCGATGCCTGCAGGGCGGCGGCCAGGGCGGCATCACCCGACACCAGGTCACGCCAGCGCAGAACCACGCCCTTGCGCCGACCCTTCTCCACCAGCTTCAGGCCCTGCGGATCAAGCGTCAGCGTGTAGTGCTGGCCGTCGATCTCCAGCTCACGCCGCAATGTCCGGTCCAGCGGCGTCATCTGCGGGCCGCCGGTGCCGGCCGGGGCGCGCGTACCGAGACGTGTCGATGGCCCCGCACATGCCATCGCCACGGAAAGTCGACAGCGCGGCTGATGCCGATGCGCGGGCCGATGACCGGGTCCGTCGGCGGAGGTGTGCCGTCACGGACAATGACGACACCGTGGCTGCCCGTCACCAGATCGGCGCCGTCGAAGCTCCGATCCAGGCCAAATGCCTGGGACAGCTTGCCTGGACCGCTGGCAAGATCGTGGTCGTGCCGTGCGGCTGGCCTGAGTTCCCGCATCCTGTCGATGCCCTGCACGGGCTCCGCTGCGCGCAGCAGGACTGCTACACCCTCGTGCTCCTGCCCGCACACCACGTTGCTTCCCCAGTGGATGCCGTAGCTGAAGTACACGTACAGATGCCCGGCCTCCCCGAACATGCTGGCTGTCCGCGGCGTCGGTCCCCGGTAGGAGTGCGCGGCCGGGTCCTGGCTGCCGCCGTAGGCCTCGACCTCGACGATACGGGCCGCCCGCCCATCGCTGCGCACCAGCAGCGCGTTCAGGAGTTCGGGGGCGACCTCCTGCGGCGGACGCTGGTAGAAGCGGCGCGGCAGCAGCGTCCAGTGATCGGGCAGCCAGTCGGGCACGGCGGTAGCGGGTCGGCGAACGGGGGATCAGTCTGGCGCTGGCAGGGTGAAGCGGATGCGGACGCGGCGTCAATCCGGTGAACGCGGCGCGCGCAGCGCCGCACGCCGGGCGGCGTAGACTTCCGGCGTCTGCGGTTTGATGAACAGCGCCACCAGCTCCGGGTACTCGCGCTTGACGGCATTTTCGATGCGGGTGATGCAGGCCTCGATCTGCGGCGTACGCCGATCATCTTCGAACTCCGCGCTGAGCATGGCCACCACCTGCTCCGGGCCCATCTGCAGGGTGGTCACGCCATTGGCGCTGCGCAGATCAGGATCGGTTTCGGCGACGGCCAGGATCCGCTCGGCCACCGCTGGATGGGCAGGCTCGCCCACCAGCAGACCCTTGGTCTCGCGTGCCAGCAGGAACGCAGTCACCGCCAGTACCGCGGCGATGCACAGCGAGGCCACGCCGTCCAGGACCGGCATGTCCAGCAGCTGCGCCGCGACCAGCCCGGCCAGCGCGAATCCGAGACCGAGCAGGGCTGCACTGTCCTCCAGAAGCACGGTGAACGTGGACGGGTCCTTGCTGCGGCGGAACGCCTCGAAATAGCCGAGCCTGCCCTTGGTGCGACGGAACTCGCGCAGCGCCACCCACCACGATGCGCCTTCGAAGAGGATGGAGATGCCCAGCACGCTGTAGCTCAGTACATGATGGGTCGCCGGTTCCGGCTGGCGGATGTGCTGGATGCCCTCGTAGGCCGACACGCCTGCGCCCGCGGCAAACACCAGCAAGGCCACGATGAAGCTCCAGAAGTACAGCTCGCGCCCGTAGCCGAACGGATGCACGGCGTCCGGCGCCTTGCCGGCCCTGCGCAGCCCATACAGCAACAGCACTTCGTTCAGGGTGTCGACCAGCGAGTGCACGCCTTCGCTGAGCATCGCCGAACTGCCGGAAATGCCGGCGGCGATGAATTTGGCCACAGCAATGGCGAGGTTGCCGGCCAGGGCGGCATAGATGACGAGGCGGGGACCGGTGGGGGCGGACATCGCAGGGCGGTTCAAGGAAGGTCGCCTGATCTTCCTGCTGCTGCCGTCCCCGGGGCGTGCAGGGCGTCCGTCAGCGACCCTTCGGATTCAGGTACAGCCGCGCGCCGTCGGACTCGCGAAAGCCCGACCAGCGCCCGCCGCCCGATGCACGGAAACGGCCGTACACCGTGTTGCTGGTATCGGTCAGCAGCAACTGGTTGCCGGAAAGCACCCAGCGGTTGGCCGGGAAGAAGCCCTCTGGACAGCCCGCCGGCACGTAGGCGCTGTAGCCGCCGAACCACTCCATGCTCTTCAGCTCGATCGTGCAGGTGTTCCCGTTCTCCTCGCCCAGCGTCCACGTGCCGAACAGGTCGCTGTCACGAGATCGCGGGGATGGCGGCGTTCCTGGCCCCAGCGATCGGTGTCATCGGGGACGCCGATATCCAGATCCACGCCCGTGCTCTCGCTGCTCGATTCGGAACGCGTCTCGGAGCGGGTGCTGGACTGCGAGGTCATCGAGCCGCTGTTGCCGGAGGCCGTGCCATCGCTGCTCTGGGTGGTCGAGGTCTGGGTGGTCTGCGAGGTCTCGGTGCTCTGCTGGCCAAAGCCGAAGGATGCCTCCTGGGCCATGACGGGAAGGGACAGGCAGCACAGCGCAGCCAGGCAGGTACGCAGGAGCAGGGCGATCATGGCGGGATGCTCGGGAGGGCGACCCGGAAAGCATGCGACCGGCAGGGTGGGAGACCGCGTGATGGTGCCATGCCGGCTGCGCCACGGCACTCGATGGCGGGCACCGTGGCGGTGCCCGTCGCCCCGGTCCCGCCGTCAGGGCCTGGGTTTCAGCCGCGCCACGCGTCGTCGGTACTGGTAGACGTTGTCGCCCTCGATGCGGGTGGCCTCGGTGCCGCGCACCTGGCCCACCTTCTGGTCCGAGCCGCTGACGGGCGCAGCCTGCACTTCGGTTTCATGCTCGAAGGCATGCGATTTGTCGGTATTGCGGTAGTAGCGGTACAGCGCCCAGTACAGCGCGGTCGCGCCGGCCGGACCTGCCGCCAACAGCCAGAGGCCACTGTCGTCGCTCATGCGGTCGCCATCAGGATGAGGATTGCCACTGCTTCGATCATCGTACCGGCCGTAAGGGCCGCCAGCAGCATCTTCCACTGCTGCACGGGCACGCTTCCCATGGTTTCGCCGGTACGCCCGTTCACTGCGATGTAGTGCAGCATGCCGCCGTTGCGGCCGGGCTGATGATAGGAGTACAGCCAGACCGGCAGGTACATCGATACCCAGCGGGTGCCATGCACGTCCAGCTGTTCCTGTTCCCAGCGGACGCCCCGGTTGTAGCCACGCACCGACGCTTCCACCTGCGCGCGCGCGATCGACAGCAGCTGGTCCTCCAGCCGCGGGCGCAGCGTTTCGACATCGAGATTGCGCTTTTCGGACGTGAAGCCCGCCAGGTAGGACGCGTTCCATTTCACCGCGTTCTTGGTGTCGAACGGCAGAATGGTGTTGATGATGTTGTTGGTGTTCGCCCTGATGTCCAGATTGCCGCGCTCGGCAGAGGATTCCAGCGGCAGGTCGTCGACGGTGAAGTCCACCTGGCGCTCGATCTGGTAGACATCGGCGTCGTATACGGTGCGCTTGTTCTTCTCGCTGCCCACGGTGTACCGGCGGGTCTGGATCTCGCCCTTGCCCGTCACGGCGGCGCTGACGTTGCTGTCCACGATCATGTAGGGCAGGTACACGCCGACCACGTTCTCGGGCGTGAACTGATCCTTGAAGGCTTTCAGGGCGAACAGACGGCGCTTGTCGACGAACTGGCGGATGCGGGCAACCGCATCGTCCTTGCTGATGTGGAACGGCAGTACCGCATCGGGCACTGCGCCATTGGCGATCTGCTCGTTGACGCCGAACACATGCCGGCACCAGTGGCAGCGCGCCGTCATCGTGCTCTCGGTGTTGACCGTGACTTCGGCGCCGCAACCGCTGCATTTGAAGCTCATCAGCGCCGAAGCATTGGCATCGATGTCGCGTGCACCGCTGGCAATGACGGTGCCACGCAGCTGGTCGATGTTCCCGCCCAGACCGAACGCCTCTTCAACCCGGGCGCCATGCCATTCGTGACGGCAGTACAGGCAGACCAGGATGTCCGTGCCCAGCTTTGGCCGGATATCGGTGGCGCCGCATTTCGGGCACCGGTTCAGGCCGTCCTTCAACTCGGTGGCGGAGGTGTCGATGGGCAGCGGATCCGGGGCGTCCACTTCATCGCGGATCGCCTGCGGCAGCTGCGAGGTGTCCAGCGGGAAGCTGCCCGGCGGGGGAGGGACGTCCCGCGGCGAGCCCGGACCGTCCAACGCCGCCCCCGGCAACGGGGGCGGTGTCAAAGGGCCGGACGCGGGCAGCGGAGGCGGTCCGTTGCGTGGATCTGACATGTGGGGTTCGCGTCCTGCGGGTTACAGGCCCAGCGCCTTGGCCTTCAACGCGTCGTAGTCATCCTGGGTGATCAGGCCCAGGTCCAGCATCTCCTTGGCCTTTTTCAGCTTGGCCACCGGGTCATCCGCCGCCGGGGTGGCCGGCTGCTGCATGCCGCCGACACCGAACATGCCCGATGCCATGCCGACACCCACCAGGCCCGCCGCGCCGCCGTTCTCGCCGGCGGACTGGATGCCCTGGGCGACACTGGCCTGCAGGTTGGAGTTGCCGCGTGAACCGGCCAGCGCGTCGGCGCGCTGCACGGTCTTGAGCAGTTCACGGGTAGTGGCGTCGTATTCGATGGAGACGATCGCCGTCTTGACGATGGCCAGGCCGCGATCGCTCTGCCACTGGTAGGCCTGCTCGACGGCGGCCGACAGGCTCTGCGCGAAGCCGATCGAGTCCTGCTGCAGCCGGGTGATGCGGTTGCCCTTGCCCGGATCGTTGGTGTACAGGCTGAAGGCCGGCGCCAGCGAGCCCACCACCTCATTGAACAGCTGGGTGGCGGCAGCGTTGTCCAGGTCGGTGAAGTCGAACACCTTGCCCGGCTGCAGGTAGGCTGCGGGTACGAAGTTCTTCACGAACAGGATCGGATCAACGATCTTCAACGTGTACGAACCGCGGGTGACCGCGCCGACCTGGGTGTTGAGGAAACCGTCATCCCAGTAGATCTCCGACTGGGTGCCGAAACGGTTGTCCGGCAGTTCCTTCAGCGAGACGAAGAAGGCGGCCTGCTGGCTTCCCGGTTGGCCGCCGAACTTGAAGCGCTCCCAGCTCTGCTTGATGAAGGTGCTGACCAGGCCATCGCCGGCGAAGAGGGACTGCGAGTTCAGGTCGTCCGAGCGCCATTCGTATCCGCCCGGTTCGGCGACGAAGGCGGTGATCGCACTGTCCTGGAACAGCAGCAGGCCGTAGCCCTCGGGCACGACGATCTTCGAGCCGTTGCTGATGATGTTGGACGAGCCGTGGGTGTTGGAGCCGCGCCCGGCATTGGTGCCCTGCGGGACCGCAGCGAACAGCGCTGCGGTGGCCGGCAGGCCGGCGGGCACGGTGTAGAAGTCCTTCCACTGGTCGGCCAGCACACCACCGACCGCACCCTTCACCGCCTGTACCAGACCCATGGCCAACTCCCTGTTGTTGCGTGGACAGGCACCATGCCTGTCGAGCCCGCCTGAATATAGCAGCGGGCGGGGGCGGGCGTGCCATCCCTTGCTGAATCAGGCGGCGGGCGGCCGTCGCACCGCCTGCAGCACGGCGGCCATGTCCAGCCCGCCCAGGCCGAGCCGCTGGGCGCGGTCGAAGAGGGCATCGCTGGCCTCGATCAGCGGTGCGGCGATGCCGGCTTCGCGTGCTGCCGCAGCCACCAGCTGGCTGTTCTTCAGCACGTCGGTGATTGATGCCTGCACTGCGTAGTCGCCGCGCACCATCTTGTCGAGCTTGATCCGCGAAACGTCACTGGCCATCGGGCCGGCATCGAGCACCTGCGCGAAGCGCTCCAGCGGAATGCCGTGCGCCTCCGCGAAATGCACCGCCTCGGCCAGGCCGGTCACCAGCGTGATCAGGTACAGGTTCACCGCGAGCTTCATGCGCAATGCCGCGGGAACATTGCCGCAGGGAACGCATTGCCTGCCCAGCGGCGCCACCAGCGCGGAGGCCTGTGCGACGTCCTCGTCTTCACCTGCCAGCAGGATGACCAGCTGCGCGGCTTCGGCCTGCACACGCGAGCCGGATACCGGGGCTTCCACATAGCGCCCGCCGGCCGCGCGCACCTGTTGTGCCAACGCCTGCGAATAGGACGCGGAGCTGGTCCCCATGTTGATCAGCAGGCGACCGGCAGCACGCGCGGCGAACTCGGGACTGTCGCGTGCCAGCACGCTGTCGATGGCCGCGTCGTTGGCGAGCATGAGGATGATCGTGCTGCAGGCAGCGAACACGTCCTCCACGCCACCGGCCACTTCGATGCCGGCGGCGACCGCCTCAGCGTCGTTGCGGCCGGAGCGCGACCATGCCAGTACGTGGGTTCCCGTGCGCGCCAAGTGCGACGCCATCGGCGTTCCCATCACTCCGAGCCCGATGAATCCGACAGGCATGACTGCTTCCGCTGGGACAAGGCGCTTATCATGCCGCAGGGCGCCGGCAACAGGCAGGGATTGACCGCGCGCAGTCTGGGACGCAGGCTGGGCCGACTCATGGCCGCCCGACCCCGATCGCCCCTGTCCGCAGCCCCGCACGCCATTGAAGTGGTGGCGTGCGCGGAGGATGCGTGGCCCTGCCTCGTGCATGCGGGGAGGCCATGAACCAGAGCCCGGAACTGCTGCGCCGGCTGCTGCGCGCCCGCGACTGCATGGACCGCGCCAGCCACGAACCGTGGCCGGTGGCCCGTCTGGCCGACGTCAGCGCAGTGTCCGTGGCGCACTTCGCACGCTCCTTCAAGCAGGCGTTCGGCCTGCCGCCCCATCGCTACCTGCTCAGCCGGCGCATCGAGCGGGCGGTTGCCCTGCTGCGCGAGACCGACCTGCCCATCACCGAGATCGCGTTGGCGACTGGCTGGGCCAGCCTGGGCACCTTTGGTCGCATCTTCCGTGACATCACCGGCGCCAGCCCGGGCGCCCTCCGTGAGCGCGAGCGAGCGGGGGTGGCAGCGCAGGGTCGGGTGCCGGAGTGCCACGCCCGCGCGGCGCGGCGCCCTGACCTGAAGACCGCAGTTCTGGAGAAGCGGCGACGCGACAGCGCTGCTAACGTCGCCTCCGACTGAAGGAGGTCCCATGACGAACAGCGTGAATGTGGTCGGCCTGTACGTGCGCGACCAGGATGAAGCACTCGACTTCTACGTCGGCAAGCTCGGCTTCGAGGTGCACACCGATGTGCGCAACGGCGACTACCGCTGGCTGACGGTCCGCAGCCCCGGGCAGGACGGCGTCCAGCTTGGCCTGTTCCGGCCCGGCCCACCGGTCCACGACGCCGCCACCACAGCGAGCCTGCAGCAGCTGTTGGCCAAGGGGGCGATGCCGCCACTGGTGCTCGCGGTGGACGATTACCGCGCCACTTACGAAGCCTGGCGGCAGCGCGGGGTCGAATTCACCCAGGAACCGGTCGAGCGCTACGGCGCGGTCGATGCCGGATTCCGTGATCCTTCCGGCAATGGCTGGAAGATGATCGAGGCCCGGTCCGATGCGAGGCGCCGGCCATGAGCCGCGGGCGCGGGGCCGGCCCCGTGCATCCGGATCAGGCCACGGTGTCGGCCGCGTGGGCGGCCAGCAGCGCCGGCAACTCATCCATGCGCGCGAACACCCGATGGACGCCTGCGGCGCGCAGTGCCTCCGGGGTGCTGTGGTGCGGCCCGCCCTCGCTGAAGCCGAACACGGTCGCACCCGCGGCCACGCCGGCCGCAGCGCCGGTCACGGTGTCCTCGATCACCGCACAGCGTCGCGGCTCGACGCCCAGCGAAGCGGCAGCGGCCAGATAGACATCCGGATGCGGTTTGCTGCGCGGCATGTCCTGGCCGCTGAAGACATGGCCCTCGAAGGCGTCGAACATCCCGACCTTGCGCAGTTGCAGCTCCACCTTGTGCAGGTCCGCGCCGGATGCGCAGGCGATGCGGCCGCCGGTGGCCGCGTGGATGGCGCGCACGGCTTCAGGGGCACCTGCGATGGCGGTCAGGTCCCGCTCCAGGGCACGATTGCGCTGCTGGCGGAACTCCTCCAGCCATTCGGCGGTGAAGGGCTTTCCTGTGCGCTCCTCGATCAGGCCGGCCAATCCGGCGACGGACTTGCCGAGAAACACCTCGCCTGCCTGGGCGGGGGTCAGCAGCCAGCCGCGCGCACTCAGCATCTCGGAGAGCACGCGGGCCACCAGCGGCTCGGAATCCACCAGTACGCCGTCGCAGTCGAACAGCACCGCATCGAAGGGGTAGGGGGACATCGACAACTCCTGCCAGTGAAAGCCCATCATTATCGCCGGTTCGCGCAGCGCCGGGTTGCCGGGCTGCGGATGGGATGCCGAGGGCGCGCCGACTACAGGCCCGGCTCCCGTCCCATGCGATGCGCCAACGCGAAGATCGCATCGGCCCCGGCCTGGGCAGCGTCCCTGTCTTCCGGCTGCAGGTTGCTGGTGAACAGGTCCTCGACCGACTCCGGCCCGCACATGCCTGCCTGGCCGCACAGGCGGTTGAGCAGCGGAGAGTCGATTCCGCAGGGGACGCCGAGCCGGCATCCGGCGAGTATCCAGGCCGCCGCGGCGACCTCGCTGCCGGCGGGAACGGCCTGCAGCTGCTGGCGTCGGTCGGCCGCCGTTGAACCCATCAGGTTGGAAAGGGCGAGATACGCCTCGCCATCGTCCTGCAGGAGGACGGCTTCAATCAGCGTCCTGTGATCGGCCAGGGGCAGGTCAAAACCTGCATGCCTGATCTGCTCTTCTATCTGGGCCACCAGACTGCCCTGCCGGGCGGCCAGGCTTCGGTAGTGCCGGACGTTCCTGATGCCCTCGACAATGCCAGGCGAGAACCCGGCGCAGCGCCTCTGCAACCAGGCGTGGCTGCGTATCAGAGCCGCACGGCGCTCGGCCGGGATGTCGATCGTCGCGATTGCCGCAGGGCCGAGGAACATCGTGCACTCGTCGTAGATCCGGCTCAGGGCCAGGCTGGCGTCGGCGTCGCCGCTGCGCGAGCGCTGCGCCAGGTCGGCGATGAGCAGATCCAGGCGGGCCGCCTCGCGGTAGCGCGCCATGGGTGAAAGCACGGGCCTGGCCTGTCCGGTACCCGCGGCAGCCGCCGACGCCGGCGCACCGTGCAGTGCAGCCTCGGTACTGGCCGTGGGTGATTGCGTGCTGTCCGCAGACCGCCGCGAGGCGACGACAAGCGTCATCGCCAGGAGGACCAGCAGGGCGGCCACGCACGCGGCCATCCGGAACGGGAACTTCACCATCGACCTCTTCTTGGCAACCGGATCCACCGGTACGGGCAGGGAGCTGTCTGTATGCCTGCGTCGGCACGCTCGAGCCTAGCACGCCGTATTCATGTTCGAGGCCGGCCGGTCGGGCGTTCCCGCCATGTTGCGTCGCAAGGTGTCTCCCACCATTCGCACTGGTACGGTCCGGCTCGTCGCACTGCAGCGACGGGGAGAAACGACGATGCGCAAGATGCTGCTGCTGTTGATCCTGTTGACCGGCCTGTCACCCGCGGCCTGGGCGGTGACCGTCACCACCACCCATCAGACGATACCCAGCTGGGACGGAACCCCGCTCGGGGTATTCGTCATCCAGCCGCAGGGGCAGGGCGAGGGACGCCTTCCGCTGCTGGTCATGCCCAGCAGCTGGGCGGTTCCCAGCGTGGAATATGTCGGCGTCGCGCAGGCGCTCGCCCAGCGTGGCTATATCGTGCTCAGCTACAGTTCGCGCGGATTCTGGGAGTCGGGTGGGGCGATCGACATCGCCGGACCTGCCACCGTGGAGGATGTCAGCGCGCTGATCGACTGGGCGCTGGACAACACCCGGGCCGATCCCGCCCGCATCGGTGTGTCCGGCATCTCCTACGGCGCCGGCACCAGTCTGCTGGCGGCGGCGCGTGATCCGCGCATCAAGGCAGTGGCCGCACTGAGCGGCTGGGCCGACCTGCAGGCGGCGCTGTACAGCAATGACACCCCCAGCGCGCAGGGCATTGCCCTGCTGGTGGCCGCCGGCCTGGCCACCGGACGTCCCGGTGAGGAGCTGGACACGATCAACCGCAAGGTGGTGACCGGCAACTTCCAGGGCGCGGTGGAATCGCTGCTGCCGGTTGCGGCGCTGCGCAGCCCGTCCGCCAGCGTGGCGGAGATCAACGCCAACCGCCCCGCCATTTTCCTGGCCAATGCCTTCAACGACAGCCTGTTCCCGCCCGGCCAGCTGGTGGACTTCTTCAACGCGTTGACCGGCCCCAAGCAGCTGCAGCTGCGTCACGGCGATCATGCCCTCAACGAGGCGCTGGGTGCGCTGGGCGTGCCGAATGAGGTCTACGCCTCGGTAGGGGACTGGTTCGATCACTACCTCAAGGGCGTGGCGAACGGCATCGACCGTGCGCCTGCCGTGCAGCTGAAGTCGCAGAAGGGCAGCTGGAACACCTATGCAGACTGGCAGGCGACCCGTGCCGGGGCGGCCCAGTACGCGCTGACCGCGCCGGGCGGACTGCTGCTTCCCACGGGCGGCCTGGTCGAGAACGGGCGCAGCAGCGGCTGGAGCTACCGCATCGGCAGTGGCCTGCCGACCGCCGCCAACTCCGGTGTCGCGATGGTGTCCGGCTCCCTGCAGATGATCAACGTCGCGCCTGGCGCCTACGTGCCCTTCATCGGCCGCAATGCGGCCGGCGTCTGGCAGAGCCCGGTGTACTGGAGCGCCCGTCGCCTGGACGGCATGCCGGAAGTGCGCGTCACCGTCACCCCGAGCCGGGCCGACACCACGCTCTACGCGTACCTGTTCGTCGAGGACGTACTCGGCAACGGGCAGCTGATCAGCCACAAGCCGTACACCCTGCGCGGCGCGACCCCAGGGCAGGCCAGAACGCTAGATCTGCGTCTTGAAGCGAGCAGCTGGAACATCCCGGCCGGAAGCCGGCTGACCCTGGTGATCGACACCGTGGACCTGCGCTATGCCGGCATCAGCCAGCTGGGCGGAACGGTCACCTTCAGCTCCCCGGCCAGTGCACCTTCAGTCCTGCGGGTGCCCCTGCACTGAGGCGATGCCGTGTTCCTCGACGGGGACGCGGCCGCGTGCGGCGGAGGAAGCGCACGGCGCCGCTGCCAGCGGCGCCTGCTGCGTCCTCGTGCCATGCGCGGCATACCACCGCAGGTCTGCGATGAGGCGCGCGATGTCGCTGGCCAACGCCGGGTCTGCCGTGCGTTGGCGCAGTGCCGGAATCAGGGCCCGCGCGATGGCTTCGATGCCACGCTCGCCAGCGATGGCCGCGCTGCCGCAGATGCGATGGGCCAAGTCGCCGGCCTTGCCCCAGACGCCCGCCTCGACCGCGACCTGGATATCCTGCAGGTCGCTGTCATACGATTCCCAGAAGATCTCCAGCATTCCGCGTGCGATCTCGTCTCCCGGCCCGCGGCCCAGCCAGGCCCTGAGCTGGAAAGTGGAGAGAGGTTTGGTCACGACGTGATCGAACCCGGCCTCGGCGCACTCCCTGGCATGTTCAACGCCCTCCGTCGCTGAGATCGCCAGGATGCTGGCATGTCCTTGCTGCCGAGAGTGTTCAATGGCGCGGATCCGCCGGCACAGTGCGTAGCCATCCATGTCGGGCAGGTTGCAGTCCAGCAGGATCGAGCCGAACGGGGAATCGGTCTCGATCACGCGAAGGGCATGCGCGGCGTCTGTCGCCAAGGTCACCGACAGCCCCATGGCCTCGATCTGCGCCTTGAACATCCGTGCACTGTAGATATGGTCCTCCACGATCAGGACCGATGGATTCCCGTGCGTGGCGGTCGCCTGCGGTTGGAGTGCGGGGGTCGGAGAAGAAGGTTCGCAGGCTCGCGCGTGACGCGCGGGAAGCACGACGTGGAAACGACTGCCTTGTCCGGGGCTGCTCTCCACCTGGATGGATCCTCCCAGCCGCTGCGTGATGCGCGAGCAGATGGACAGGCCCAGGCCAGCGCCGCCCAGGGCGCGTCCTTGCCGGCTCTGCCAGTAGTCGGAGAACAAGGCGTCGCGCTCCTCGCCACTCATGCCGATACCGCTGTCGATGACCTCGATGTTCAGCGCGCAGTGCCCGGACGTGCCGGCCTCTACCCACAGGCGCACACGAACGTCACCGTTGCACGTGAACTTGATCGCGTTGGACAACAGGTTGACGACGACCTGCCGCACCACGATGGGGTTGATGCAGAGATCGCCCGGCTCGCCACCGGGTAGTTCCACATGGCAGGTCACGTTGCGCTCGCGCGCCTGCGGGCGGAATGCGCGCACCGATTCCTCGATCAGGGGCCGCAGCGCGACCCGCATTGGCTCGGGCGCGCGGCTGCCGGCTTCGAACCGTGAATACTCCAGTGCGTTGTTCAGCAGAAGGCTGAGGCTGGAGGCACTGGCCAGGGCTGCATCGAGGGCCTCTGCCTGCTCCGGAAGCACGCGCCCCTTGCCGAGCAGGTCGGTTGCCGAAAGCAGCGCATTGGCCGAGTTGCGGATTTCATGGCTGACCACGGCCAGCATTCTTGCCTTCTCCCGTGCAGCGCGTTTGGCCAGGTCCCGTGATCGCTTCATCTGGTACGCCGCGAACGCCAGCGCCAGCAGGGCGAGGGCGGCGAAGATCGCTTCCGTCCGGTAGTACCGCAGGATTGCACCGATCGAGGGCGGCGTGCGGTACACCGTTTCCAGCCAGCCGTCGATCACATCCCGGTAGTGCGCGACTGAAAGCGCGCGGAGTCCGCCGTCGATGGCGTGCAGCAGCGCCTCGTCCTCGCGCCTGACCACGGCGCGCACCACGATCGGCAGCTCCGCGACCGCACCGGAGGCGACCAGGGTGTGCTGGAAGTAGCGACGGATCACTGGGTTGTAGAGTGCATCGGTCCCCAGCGCCGCGTCGGCCGCGCCTGATTCGACCGCACCCAGGATCTGCGGGACGCCACTGAATTCGAGCACCTTGATGTCCGGATGATGGCGCCGGATCCAGTCGACGTACTGGCTGCCCTCGCGCACGGCGACCACCTGGCCGGCCAAGGCGCCGAGCGTGGCGAAATCGGGCCCCGCCGCCCGCGAGAACAGCAGCGTCCTGCCCTCGAAGTAGGGCGGCGACACCAGGAAGCGGTCATCCTGGGGAAGATCCAGATCCATGACTGAAGGCACCAGATCCACCGTGCCGGCCTGAAGGTGCCGATAGGCGTCCGCAGGCGATCCGGTAGGCACGAACTCGAAGCGGACGCCCGCCAGCCTGGCGATGTGGGTCATGTAGCGATAGGCGGAGGCGCCTTTTCCGGTGGCGAAGCCGACTGCACGCCCTCCATCCAGCTGCGGATCCGCGGCCACTCGGATCACGCGCGCCTGCGTGACGTCATCGTGGCGGGAGGAGTGATGCACTGCCGTGGCAAGCGCACAGAGCACAAGCGCGACTGCAGCCAGCAGCCCGGCCATTCCTGTTGATCGTTTCATCGGCCTTCCAGAGGCGGGCAAAGCACGTGAGCGGATGTCACGGGACGTGGTGCTGAAGGATCCGCGGCGACGGTCATTCGCCTGCGGAAGCGCGCTCCGGTGCATTCGCCCGGCGGCGCTCCATTCATTTCAGTGCTGGAAGGCTAGCAGAGAGTGCTCGATGCGTCTTTGCAACTAATTGTATTGGAGACCCTGAACGACCCGTACATCATTCGTGCCCCGGCCCGCTGCCGCCTTCCCCACTACACGAGGTGCCAACGCGACCCTGGGCACGCCCCATCGGCAGACGCGCTCATTCCAGTCCCAACTCCGATGCGAACCTGAAAAGTTCGGCATTGCTGCTCACGCCGAGCTTGCGCATCGCCGCACGCTTCTGGGTGCTGACCGTCTGCTTGGTGACCGCCAGCTCAAGCGCAATCTCATTCACACCCTTGCCCGCCAGGAGCAGATGTACCACCTGTGCTTCGCGGGGCGAGAGCAGTTCGCCGGCGGAGTCGAATCCGTTCACATCGCGGCTGGCCAGGATGGCAGGTGAGAAATACCGGCGCCCCTGTGATGCGGCCAGCAGCGCTCTGGCGACATGCCGCAGGTCATCCGACTTGCTGACCACCGCGGCAACGCCGCGCGTGAGCAGCACCTGGATGATCGGCCACTGGTCCAGCGCGGTGAGAACCACGATGCGCAGTGCAGGGTGCCTGCTGCACAACGTATCCACCAACGCCAGGCCATCGCAGCCGTCGCCAGCGGGCATGGAGTAGTCCACCACGGCGACATCGACGGGCTGGACAGCGAGGAGGTCCAGCAGTTCGACGCCATTTGCAACGCTGGCCAGGCATTGGAATCCGGCCTGCTCATCGATGATCGCCTCAACCGCAAAGCGTGTGATCGGGTGATCGTCGGCAATGACAACATCCTCGACTCGGTCTTTCATAGTGTTTTCCTTCGCATTGCGTTTCGCGAACAGGAAACTTCACGGCCAACCTGACAAGCGTCAACAGAAGGAGGCGCGAAACATGCCTGTCGAATTCATCATCGCCGATGATCACCCCGTGGTCACCATCGGCGTTGCCCGGCTGATCGCCGCACACCCGGACCTGTCCCTGCGGGGGTGCGCCAGGAATTCGAGCGAGCTCGTCAACCTGCTGGCCACCACCAGCGTGCAGGTCGCGGTGATCGACTACTCGATGCCCGGTGGCGAGTATGGAGACGGTCTGTCATTGATCCGCTTCCTCCTGCGGCGCTTTCCTCATACGACGCTCGTACTGCTCACCGGAAACGACAGCAGCCACATCATCGAGCATGCGCAGCGGGCCGGCGTGAAATGCATCGTTGCCAAGTCCGATCCGCTGGAATACCTGCCACCAGCCATCCTCGCCGCGGCGGCGGGCAAGCCGCACCTCTCGCCACGGATGCTCGAACTCGCTTCGCTGCATGAGAGGTCGCCGAGCGTGGTGCTGTCGGGCCGCGAGCTGGAGGTCCTGCGCCTTCTGGTCGAAGGTTACAGCCAGCGCGAGGTCGCCCGCCAGCTGTGCCGCAGCGTACAGACCATCAGTGCACAGAAGCGCTCGGCGATGAAGAAGCTCGGCCTCAACAGCACCATCGACGTCCATCGCTATGCTGCTGCCAACGGCTGGGTGACCTGTGCCGATGGCGGATAGGCCTGCGGTTTTTGCAAACTAGTTCGATTGTGGAAGTGAACTGCCATCCATACAGTGACTGCAACTTAACTCGTAGTCCGGGGGAGCGGAATGACCATTGAACTGGATGCCTGCGTAGCCGGAGTCCTCGCACGGTTCGCTGCACTGGATGTCGAGCAGCAGCGGTGGTTCCTTGATTCATTGAACGGCTACATGTATGCGTCCGCGCCGCAACGCAGGCAGCTGCGCAGCACGTGGGAGAACCATCGTCACGACGAGCTGGGCGGTCGCAGCGCCGTGCCGCGGCAGGCCTAGGCGGCAGCGCGGGTGGAGTGGGGCGCCCGCACACGTCATCGCTGTTCCGTGACGCCCACGATCTGCACCGATTCCCGATACAGTGCAGCAACGCCGGACCTCGCCGCGCTTGCCTGCTCGAGCAGTGTCTCTTCCACGGGCAGAAGCCCGGAGCGGCATGCCTGCACCACGTCCTTGCATTCCATCATCATCCACTTCGTCTGGCTGTCGTCCATCACGATTCTCGACAGCACGCGCGACGCTTTGCGCAACGCGATCTCCCGCGATGTTGCATGGGCACAGACATAGGCGTAGAGCGGGGGCGCGAGGTCATGGCGATCACGCCGCAGGTCGAACTTCATCAGAAAGCACACACGCATCCGAACACCGCATCTCCGGCCTGGTCAAACGGCGCGCCATCGCGCCGACAGTGCAGCTCCAGCAGGTTTCGCTGCAGTGCAATATGGCAACAGTGCAATCAAGTCGGCGCTCTTTCCATAGAACTTTTATCAATCATTCGCTGCCGAGCTGGCCCGGCGCGATGATCCGCGCTGAACCTCGAAATTGTTCGATTGAGTGCCCGGACCGGCGGACATAGCATGGACGGCGCGCCGGCGCAGGAAGCGGCGAGGAGCTGTTACCTACATGGACCATGTCGAGGGGTCAAGACGATGTTTGCAGCGGGAGCCGGAGTACTGTCGGATCTGCGTCACTGCCTGTGCCGGGGCGCCGTAACGACGCCCCATGATGAAGGTGTCATCCTGGAGCCGTCATCTGCATCGGAAGAGGCAGGCGTTCGCAGCCATATCGCCTTCCTGTGCCGATTCCCCGATCGCGATGTGCCGGTGATCACCAGCTGCTTCATGGGCCGGTCACTGACGGTAAGCATCGGGCTGGAGCCCCGTGGCGTCGGTCACGCGGGAAGACCGCCCACTGCGGCAGAGCTGCGTGCATTGCGCAGCGCGTGCGGTCGCGGCCGCATCCACACCGTCGCCATATCCACACGCACCGCTGCTCCGATCACCCTGCACGGCATGTTCCGTTCGGTGCCCGATGGCGAGGGTGTGCTGATCCTGTGCGCCGACGATGCGGTCCGCCAGCATGTGCTGGCTCTGATGGGCCTGTCGCACCTCTGTTCCAGCTGCGGCGCGATCCGCTGATTCCCTGTTACAACGTGCGAATTACACGAACCTGAGCCGTTCATCCGCTCGGCCCGGAATTTCGAATTATTCGGAATAGTTGCATACCCAGGCGGAGTATCCCTCCCTATCGTAGCGCCCTTCGATAAAGGGGTGTCGGCAGCGCCGCACCTCGACCTCAAGGAAGCTCCGATGAAACGCCTCATTCTGCTGGGCGCAGCACTGCTGTTGCCCGCGCTCGCCAGCGCCGAAATGCCGTCGATCCACGTTGGCGCCATGTACGAGTACCTGCTGCCCGATCAGGGCGCATTGCTGAAGCGTGTCCGCAACAGCGGTGACGCTACGGCGTTCGTGCGTGTGCAGATCACCGAGGTGCGTTACACGGAGGACAACGCGCCCTACGAAGTCGATGTGACGCCGGGCGTGCCGGGTGCTGGTGGCAACGCGCTGATCGCCAGCCCCTCGCGCCTCATCGTTCCACGCCAGGGGCAGCAGGCCACACGGCTGCTTTATCAGGGCAATCGCGACAAAGAGCGCTATTACCGGGTCCGCTTCGTGCCTGTGCTGCCGAAGAAGGAAGACGAGTTCGCGCTGACCGAGGCAGAGTCCGAGGACTATCGCCGTTCCATCGCTGCCGGGGTCAACGTGCTGACCGGCTATGGCGTCTTCGTGATCGTGCATCCGGAAAAGCCGTCGTCCGATCTACGCACCGATCGCCAGGCCGACGGCACCGTGGTTAGCAATGCGGGCAACAGCACCGTGGTGCTCGACAACGTGCGCCAGTGCAGCACCGGCAAGCAGCCGGGGCAATGCGGTGCGTCGCGCCGGGTGCACCTGTTGCCCGGGCGCAGCGAAGCATTCGCGCATCTGCCTGGCCAAGACCATCGCTTTGAAATCGTCGAGGGGAAATCCCGCAAATCCGTCCTGCTCGACTAGCAGCTTCCTCTGAAGCTGCATCCACCGCCGCACACGTCGGCATTTTCCAACCCTGGAGCAATATTGCAATGAACCTGAAGTCCATCACCGTGGCCGCCCTGGCCACCCTTACCCTGTCGCCGGCCGTCGCCTTCGCCGATCCGGAGCAGTTCCCGTTGCAGATCAACGTCACGGCCACCGTGCCGTCGCCGACCGGCCTGCAGATTTCCCCGGTGGGTGACTGGGCCGGCGAAACCCAGGACCTGCCGTGGAACATGACCACGCAGCGTCTGGAGCCGGTGCAGAAGCAGATCGACATGAAGAGCGGCCTGGGCGCGATCACTGCGCACCTTGCCTACGACGCCAAGCTGGCGGCGGACGCCGGCGAAATGCCGATGACGGTTTCCGTGGCTGGCAAGACCCTGGCCGTGGGCCCGGCGGCCGCCGTTGAAGTCGCGACTGAAGTCGAGGCCGCGGCTGGCAAGCGTGCCTTCGTGTCCATCGCAGCAGCGCCGGTCGGAGGCGACTACGTGCAGGGCAACTACAGCGGCACCGTTTCGATGATGTTCGAAAGCCGTTCGCCGTAAGCACAGACCTGTGCGGACCGGGTGCGCCCGCTCCCCTCCGGGAGGGCGGGCGCGCCCCTCAGTCTTGTTAAAGAAGAAGCCATCATGTATCCGCGTACCCTCCCTCTCGCCATTACCCTCGCGCTGTTCTGCACCGCGCCTGCCGTGCTGGCTGCCGAGGGCGCGCTGGACACACTGAATCTGCTGGAGCAGTCCGATGCCCTGCCGGATGACTTCCGCGATCACTTCTTCGATGTGCCGCTGGTGGTCAGGGTAGAACGGGATGGCGAGTACCTCGGTGACGCACGCGCGGTGCTTACCCGCGACAACGCGGTGTCGTTGCTGGAGTTCACCGACGCGCACGGCAGCACGCACCCCGAGAGCGAGCGCGAGCGTTGGCTGGCCGTGCTGGGCTCCCCTCATGCCCTCGGCCCGTGCACGAAGTCGTGCCGCGATGGGCTCGCCGGCCTGCACTACAGCCTCGAGAGCTCCCTGCTGTCCATCGCCTCCGAAGCGGCCGGCCAGACGTTGACGGTACAACGCCACCTGGCGCTGCCCGAGAGTGGCAGCCGTGGCTTGATCGTGCGCCACCAGCTGAACGCCCATGCCGGCGAAGGCCAACACGTGGCCGGTCGCTACGCGCTCAGCGCGCAGGGCAGTGTCGGCAACTGGACACTGGACGCCAGCTACCAGGCAGACCGCAGCGGCGAGGACGATGCCGGCATCCGACACGCCCTGCAGTCACTGCATGCGCAACGTGAGTTCAAGGATCATTTCCTGCGTGCAGGATGGTTTCTTCCAAATTTCGACGGTGTCACGCGGCAGCCCCGTGGCGCCGGGCGCAGCCGCTTCACCACGTTCGGAGTGATGGCCGGTTCGTCCGATACGCTGCTGGTCGACAGTCGTTCGCCCAGCCTGTATCCGGTGTATGTGACCGCAAACCGCGAGGGCAGCGTCGAGGTCTACCGCGACGGCAGCCTGATCCTGACCCAGGCGCTCCGTCCTGGGCTGCAGGAGGTGGAGACGCGGCGTCTGCCCGGCGGTATCTATGAAGTGGAGCTGCGCGTGATCGAGGACGGCCGCGAGACCTCGCGGAGCACCTCCATCATCCACAAACCCGCGCAATGGCGCGATCCCAGCCGGCGTTGGCGCTACAGTGCTTTTGCCGGCGTGCAGGACAGCCTGCTGGACAGTTTCGATGATCCCGGTGCGGGCCGGCCCGCCGTGGGTGGCGTGGTCAACTACCTTGCCCATCCGCGTGCGGTGCTTGGCGTCGCCGTGCAATCGATCGGGGACGAGCGCACGCTTGCCGGTTCAGTCGACTGGCAGGTCAATGAATGGGCCAATGTCTACACGAATGCCTATACCTCCAACCGGACCGGCAAGGGCGTGGACCTGCAGGGCCTGCTGCGCTACCGCAATGGCAGCGTGATCGCCTCGCATACGCGGAGCTGGCAGGCGCAGGGCGACCTGATCGAGCCTCCGCCGTTTCCCGGGCACACGACCACGCCCGTGCGCGAGGGTTGGCTGCGTACCTCGGCCGTCGGCCTCAATCACGGGTTCGGACGTTATGGCCAGTTCTCGGCCCGGATCTCACACAGCCAGGGCATCAGCCGCGGTACCGGCTTCGACCTTTCCTTCAGCCGCCGGCAGACGCTGTTCGGCAGTGACGCCAACTGGCGCGCCTCGGTCTTCGATCGCCCGGGCAGCATCAGTTCGGGCCTGCGCCGCAATCGTGGCGTGGATTTCACCCTGAACATCGCCCTCGGCCGGGACGGGCGGCGCTACAGCGGCAGCCTTGGCTCGCGTACCGGGGCCCAGGGCGGTCGTGACGTCTACGCCAGCGCGGGCGTGCAGCAGACCTTCGCAGACAGCATCGTGCGCAGCGTCGCCGGGCAGGCGACCGTGGACAGCACGGGCATCGGCCTGGGCGGCAACACCCACTTCGAGGCGGCTGCACTGCGAGGTGATCTGCATCTGCAGCGCTCTTCGCTGGACGGCGGTGTGAGCGGGGGCGTCAATCTGGAGAGCACGCTTGCCATGGGCGGTGGCTCCGCGGCGATCGCGGGCGACGGTCAGGCCAGCATGCTCGACACCGGCATGATCATCGATGTGCGCTCGGACCTGGCCGATACCACGATCCGCGCGCATGACAGCCGTGGTGGCTCGCATGTCCTGCGCCCGGGCCGCAATCTGGTGCCGGTGTCCGCCTACCGGCCCGGTTCAATCCAGCTCGACTTCGACGATCACAGCGTGCCTGCCGCCGCGATCCAGCCTTCGGTGCTGCCCTATCACCTCAACAAGGGGGGCGTCTCCTACAACCAGGTCGATGTCATCCGGACCATCACGGTGCTGGGCCATCTGCAGGACGCCCATGGGCGGCCGCTGGCGGGCGCGCACGTGATCAATCATGCCGGGCGCAGCGTCGCCGAGGCCGATGGATTCTTCGCCCTGGAGATGAACAGCCGGATGCCGACGCTGGTCGTGCGTCATCCCGACATCAGCACGTGCAGCTTCGAGCTCGATGGCAAGGCCACCCGCCCGCGCGGGGAGATGTGGATGGCCGGCATTCTGAAATGTCCCCCTTCGGCCGTCGCCGCGCAGACTGCGGCCGGCCATGCTGGAGAAGCGCCATGATGTTCCGTGCACCGCGCCGCCTTCTTCGCCGGCTGGCCCTCGGCATGCTGATGCTGCTGCCCGCGCTGGCGGCGCACGCCGCCGACGTGTACATCACGGCCGAGTTCAGACCCGATCTGAGCAACCCGAACCAGCGCGAATTCGTCAACACGACGCCCTGGAGCGGGGTCTGCGCCAATGCCCATCTGGCCGCATGCCTGGCCAACAACTGGTGGAGCATCGATACGACGATCCGCGGCACCAAGGATGTGATCCGCAATGCAGACTATGGTCCGGACGGCTTCTACATCGCCATGCCGGCCCCCCGTACTGTTACGGTCACCTCGGAGGATGGTGCCAGCAGCTTCGATCTGACCCTGAAGGTGATCGGTGCGGCCATGCGCTTCACCGACCAGGATCAGGACGGGCGATCGAACGGGTTCTACTCCAGCAGCGGTCCGAACAACTGTGCGCAGGGGATCTCCGGCTCCAATCCGTACACGGTCATGCGCATGTTCCTGCGTCGCGATGGCGGCCAGGGCAGCGTTGCCTGCGGGCTGCACTGGATGGATACCAACAATTACGCCATCCCTGCGCTCGACTTTGTCTATGCACTGGAGACGCCCACGCCGCTGGAGATGCGCAGTGGCATCTACACCGGCTCGACGCGCTTCTCCTTCGGCGGGACCGGGCAGGGCAGTGACTTCGATCTTGGTCACCGCGTGGCCCTGTCCGACAGCCAGGTGAACGTCCATTTCCGGCTGGAGGTGCGCCATGCATTCCGGCTGGATGTTGCCCCGGGCATGGACCACGCGGTGCTGGCCCCCAAGGGTGGATGGAGCCAGTGGAGCGACCATGGCATCGTGCCTGCACGGCTGCAGCAGGAGGTTCCGTTCCACATCAGCAGTTCCGGCCAGTTCAGTGTCTCGATGCAGTGCGAGCATCTGCAGGCGGACGGGCGCTGCGGGATCCGCAATACGAGCGTTGATACCGATGACGTTCCGTTGGACGTCAGCCTGACACTGCCGGGCTTCCGTGATCGCGCGAGCGGCCGCCAGGTGGTGGATCTGCCGCTGCGGGTGAATCAGCCTCCGCCCGTATTCACCGCAGATGCCGTCATCATCGCGCGTTCGTCGACGCTTCGGTTCGCCGTCAACGGCGAGCCGGTACGGAAGATGCTGGACCATCCGGGAACCACGTATCAGGGCAGCGTCACCGTGGTGTTCGACGCAGATCCATAGCACTGCGATGCGCGGGTGTCTGGCATGATCTGCAGAGCATTCGAACGAGTGCTCTCCATCCGGTCCTTCCTGGGAATTCCCTGATGTCTGACAACTCCGCCCCCCTGCGCGTACTCGCTATTGCCGGCAGCCTGCGCCGGAACAGTTACAACCGGCGCCTGATCGACGCTGCCCTGACCTCGGCGCCCGCCGGCCTGGTGTTGACGGCCCATGACAGCATCGCCGACGTGCCGTTGTTCAATGAAGACCTGGAAGCGGACCCCGCTGGCGGCCCGGACGGCGTGATGCGCCTGCGTGCTGCGGTTGCGGCGGCCGACGGTGTGCTGATCGCCACGCCCGAGTACAACCAGTCCCTGCCGGGCGTGCTGAAGAACACCCTGGACTGGCTGTCGCGCAACGATGCCGAACTGGGTGAGGTGCTGTCCGGCAAGCCGGTCGCCATCATGGGCGCCACCCCGGGCCGGTGGGGAACACGATTGGCACAATCGCAGCTGCGCCACGCGCTGGCCTCGATGGGGGCACTCGTCATGACCTCGCCGCAGCTGTACATTGCCGAGGCGGCGTCGGCACTCGATACCGCGACGAATGACTTCGATGACGCCACCCGCAAGCGGTTGCATCGCTTCCTGGAGGGGTTCCAGAGCTGGATCGAGCAGTTGCGCGGGGAGCGCACGCCATGAACCACACCCGCGGTGGCTTCGGCACCGAAGGCCGTGGTGCGATCGAGTTCCTCGATGCACAGGGCAATGTGGTGCACATGCGGGCCCTGGATGCCGCTGCGCGGTAAGCACGGAAGAGGATTGCCGACGCCGGTACCGTCTGCGGCCGCAGCAGGCATCGGTGGGGCACAGCATGATGTTGCAGTGCACACAGAAATAGACGGTACAGCTAGTCCCATCCGGCTATAGGCCCCCCGCGCGACTCGACGCACACTTCGTCCCGTGAAGGCCGACGGGAGGGGCGTGAGATGAGTCTGTACATGGGGAGACTGCGCGGGCTGGCAGTGCTTGTGGTGCTGCTGAATCCTCTGCTCGCGGGTGCGGCGCCGGCGGCATCACCGGTGCCTGCACCTGAGGTGGTTCCGCTGTGGCCGCAGGGCCACTGGCAGCAACGCGCGCGTGGCCCGGAACGGATCGGGATCGAAGGCAGCGCGAAGGGCGCGGTCTCGGGCATCAGCGATGCGCGCATGGAGATCTACCGGCCGCTGAAACCGAATGGCTCCGCGGTGGTGATCTTCGGCGGTGGCGGTTACTTCCGGATCCAGATCGGCAGCGCCGCCAAGCCGACGGCACAGTGGCTGCAGTCGCTGGGGGTCACTGCTGCGGTCGTCTACTACCGGCTGCCTGCCGATGGATGGGCACCTGTCTCGCCCTTCCAGGATGGCCAGCGCGCCATGCGGCTGCTGCGCGCGCAGGCGCCCAGCCTGGGGGTCGATCCGGAGCGCATCGGCGCGTTGGGCTTTTCCGCGGGTGGCAATCTGGCCGGGATCGTCGCCACGCGTTTCGATGCCCCGTTGTATGCGCCGGTGGATGCGGCCGACCAGCTGTCAGCGCGGCCGGATTTCCTTGGCATGATCTATCCGGTCGTCTCAATGCGTGCGCCGTTGGACCAGACCCGGTCGAAGCGGGAGCTGGCGAGCCAGGACGACGCACAGCAGGCGTATTCGGTCGAAGAACACATCCGCAGGGACATGCCACCGGTGTTCCTGGCCCAAGCCGTGGATGATCGCATCGTGGACGTGGGCCACAGCGTGGCAATGTACCAGGCTGCACATGCAGCAGGCATTCCGGTGGAGCTGCATCTGTTCGAGGCCGGAGGCCACAGCTGGGGGCTGGGCCGGCCCGGCACGCTGGTGGCGCAGTGGCCGCGGCTTTTCGCCAACTGGGCACGCAGCCACGGTTATCTCGGGCCAGTGCCTGCACGGCTGCCCGAGAGCGGCCAGGCGACGCCGGCCGCTGCACCTCCGCCCCAGCCTTCGCTGGACGACGATGGCGCGGGCGACTGAGCCGCGCACCGTACTTCATTCGGGAGAACTCCATGAATTCACTGAAGCGTGCCGCGCTCGCCGCGGCTGCCGGCGGCGGCCTGTTGCTGGCTTCACCCTCCGTGCTGGCCGCGGCCAGCGACACCGAGGCCGGATTGCGTGCACAGGTGCAGGAGCAGGCCAGGCAGCTGCGCGAACAGGCAACCCTGCTGCAGCAGCTGAGCGCACGCCTGGCTGCGCTGGAGGGTGGATCGCAGGGCGCTGCCGCCGTACCCGGCAGCGACGCCAACGTCGACGCACAGGTAGCGGCAGCAATCGCCGACACCCGGCAGGACGACATGGCCATTCTGCAGGCACAGGTGGCCCAGCTTGCCGCGACCGGTGGGGGAGGCGATGGCAATGTGCGCTGGCGCAAGGGTGGTCCCGAGCTGCGCAGCAGTGATGGCCGGTTCACCTTCCACCCCCGTGGCCGTGTGCTGGTGGATTTCAGCACCACCCATGGTTCCGGATTCGACGCGCGCAACATCACCGGCACCGATCTGGCCAGCGGCCGCCTCGGCGCTGAAGGTCAGATGGGACCGCTGGGTTACAAGATCGATGCGGACTTTGCCGGCAACGAGGTCTCGTTGAAAGACACCTATCTGTCCTGGGACACGCGGATGGGAGGGCTGCCAACGGAGATCTACGTGGGCAACAAGCTCAAGGACCGTGGCCTCGACGGTGGCACCAGCGGCGTCAACACGCCCTTCATGCAGCGCAATGCCGTGGCATCGGTCGGCGCCCAGCAGAGCGGCTACTACGGACTGGGCATCACCACCAAGGTGATCGGCGATGGCTGGCATGCCAGCGTCGCGGTGACCGGCGACGATATCGGCAATGACAGCACCGCCAGCGACACCATTGCGTATCTGCTGCGCGCGCACTGGAACCCGCTGCGCGGCCCGGCCGGCTTCGTGCACCTGGGCGGCTGGTACTGGTACGAGGATCTCGGCCAGGACGTCGGCAGCATCAACAAGACCTCGCCGATCGCACTGGGCTGGAACGGCAACGTACGCGTATCGGCCAGTTCCATCGCCAACGTCACCGACAACCGCGCCTGGGGGCTGGAACTGGGCGGGGTGTACGGCCCGGTGTGGGCCTTTGCCGAACACACCACGCGCACCATCGAGTCACGCACGGTCGACCCGGTCGACCAGCAGGCCACGTCGGTCTACGCAGGTTGGCTGATCACCGGCGAGCGTCCCGGATTCAGCAGCCGATCCGGCGTCTGGGGCACCACGCGCGTACTTCGCCCGGTGCAGGAAGGCGGCATCGGTGCCTTCGAGCTGGCGGCCCGCTATGACCGCTACGACTTTCTCGATGCTGCCCGCGGCGGCGAGGGTACGGCATGGACGCTCGGGCTGAACTGGTACCTCAACAACTGGTCCCGCCTGATGCTGAACTACGTTCACTGGAAGACCGACAACAAGGTGGGCAATGCCCAGGGGCCGGATTCCGGCAATACTGTCGGCGTACGGGCGCAGGTCTCGTTCTGAGCCCGGCCGGCGATCCGGGTGCGGCGCCCGCGGGGCATCCCTTGACAGGTCAGGGCGCCCCCACCACGCTGCGTGCCATGCATATCGATATCAAGGCGCTGGACGAGCGGCAGTTGAAGGCACTCATCGCGGCCGCCGAGCGGCGGCTGCAACTTCTCGCACAGCGACGTTCCGCGGCCGTCGTCAGGCGTGAGCTGGTCGCCGCTGCCGCAGAATGCGGTTATTCAATCGAGGAACTGTTCGCAGGCACCAGGGCGGTGCCCGTGCCTGCGGGTGGCGCTTCCCGCAGGCGCCGGAAGACAGGCAAGGTCGCACCCAAATATCGCGACCCCGAGAACCGACGGAACACCTGGACCGGTCGCGGGCGCATGCCGCGCTGGCTTGCGGACAAGACCCGGCACGGTCGCAGCGCGACCGATTTCCTGATTCCGGGCCTGGCAAGGCCGACGACGGGCAAGGATGTGGTCATCGGGCGCAGGAGCGTGTTCAAGCAGAAGTGATGGGCGCCCCCTAGTAGCTCCCGAAACGGATCTGCACTGCGCCGTCCACCACGTTCACGACGCCGATCTCCGCCGGGCCGATCTCGACCACGGCGGGCCAGGAATGGCGGAAGCCCAGTGGCCATGCCGGAGGCTTCACCGTGCGCCAGCTCGACCCGCTGTCCTCGCTCCAGCTGACTTCGTTCAGGCACGAGGTCACGAACATCACCCCGCGCGTACTGGTCATGACGTGGGGGCCGCAGCGCTGGTCGGCGAGCGGTGTGCCGAGGCCGGCCGGCCAGGTCCGCCCGTCGGTCGAGACCTTGTACGACACCGGGCATTGCGGGTCGTCGCCGCAGGTCTCGAACACCATCAGGTAGCCACCGGCGGGGCGGCGTGCCATCACCGGCATGCCGGGCCGGAGCTGCCCACCGCCGGGCTGTTCGGCAATCGTCATCGCAGGTCCCCAGGTGCGCCCGCCATCGTTGGACAGGCGCTGCGAAACAACCTGGTTGTAGGACGGATGCTCGTCGGCACGGGTTTCATCGGCATACACCACCGAAAGCGTGCCGTCGTCCAGGCGCGTCAACACCGGCTCCCACACGCCGCGGTCCTTGCGCCCGTTCGGCGCCTCGTTGCCGGCGAGGGTGCTCAGGAAGGTCCAGTGTGCTCCAAGGTCGTCGCTGGCATAGAGATGCAGCCGGTAGGAGGTGCCTTCGACCAGCGAACGCATTGCCAGCAGTACACGCCCCTCCGGCAGCACCAGCAGTTCGCCGTTGTCGATCATCCGGCCGGGCTCGGCCACGTCGGACCATGGCGCCCAGCTGCGGGCCCGGTCACTGCTGATCGAGAGCTGCAGGGTGGTCGGTTGCCCTTCATTGAAGCGTGTGGTCACGGCCAGCCAGCGGCCATCCGGCAGCTGCGCCAATCGCCCCCAGCCCGCGTTGCGGGCGGCCACGGTGGCGGTGCCGGTCCATGTGATCTCCGCTGCGTGCAGCACAGAGGCGAACCCGGTCAGGGCCAGCAGGGCCAGGCAGCGCATGCCACTGCGCAGCACGGATGCGTGTCGGACAGTCAGGCGCATCGAGGTCACCAGTAGGTTGCGTAGAGGGCCACCAGGATCGCCAGCACCGCCAGCGAAGCGACATTGAACGATGGGGCGGTGGCATAGCTCACATCGTCGGTGCGGATCCGGTCGCGATCGCCACTGGCGCGGGTACCCAGCGCGACGCCCACGCCCAGCAGCAGCGTGACCAGGAACACCACGCCCATGCGGTCCATGAACGGCAGCGAGGGCCACAGCAGCTTCAGGGCCAGCGACAGTACGAAGGAACCGACAGCCGCGGCGAGCGCACCGGCTTCGTTCGCACGCTTCCAGAACAGGCCCAGCAGGAAGATCACCACGATGCCCGGAGTGAAGAACCCGGTGAACTCCTGGATGTACTGGAAGCCCTGGTCGAACCCGCCCAGCAGCGGGCGTGCGGTCAGCACCGCCACGATGATCGAGACGGACGCCGCGAACCGGCCGACACGCACCAGTCTGGCTTCCGAGGCATCAGGCGCGCGCTTGGCATAGAAATCGAGCGTGAAGATGGTGGCGACCGAATTGATCTTCGATGCCAGCGACGCAACGATGGCGGCCACCAGGGCGGCGAACACCAGACCCAGGATGCCGCTGGGAAGCAGCGCCAGCATCGTCGGGTAGGCCGCGTCCGGGCGTTCCAGACCGGGGGCGAGCATGACCGCGGCGATGCCGGGGAGCACCACGATGGCCGGAATGAGCAGCTTCAGGAACGCAGCGAATACCACGCCCTTCTGCGCCTCACGCAGATCCTTGGCGGCCAGTGCGCGCTGGATGATGTACTGGTTGAAGCCCCAGTAGCTGAGATTGGCGATCCACATGCCGCCCAGCAGCACCGACAGCCCGGGCAGATCCTTGTAGAACGGGTTGTCCTTGCTGAGGATCATTTCAAAGCGTTCTGGATGCTGCTGCCACAGCTGCATGAAGCCGTCGGTGACGCTGCCGTTGCCGATCTGGCCCAGCGTGATGAAGGTGACCAGCAGGCCACCCAGAACCAGCAGCGAGACCTGCACGATGTCGGTCAGCGCAACCGCCTTCAGGCCGCCATACAGCTGATAGGCCAATGCGAAGGCGCCCAGCAGCACCAGCGCCACGTCCTGGTTGAGACCTGCCACGCCGGCAATGGCGATCGAGCCCAGCCACAGGATCGAGGTGAGATTGACGAATACGTACAGGCCCAGCCAGAACACGGCCATCAGCGTACGGATGCGGTTGCCGTAGCGCTCCTGCAGGAACTGCGGCATGGTGGTGATGCCGTTGCGCAGGAAGATGGGCAGGAACCATTTGCCGACGATCAGCAGGGTGAGTGCCGCCATCCACTCATAGGACGCGATGGCCAGGCCGATGGCATAGCCGGAGCCGGACATGCCGATGATCTGTTCGGCCGAGATGTTGGCCGCGATGAGCGAGGCACCGATCGCCCACCACGGCAGGCTGCGGCTGGCCAGGAAGTAGTCCTGGGCCGACTTCTGCCTGCCGGCCTTCTCGCGGGAAACCCACTGCGCGAGGACGAAGATGCCGGCCAGATAGGCCAGCACGATGCTGATATCCAGGGTGGAAAGGCTCATGGAAGCTCCGCGATGGGTCCGCGCTGTGGGCACGGCGGCACGTCATTGGGGTTGCCGGCGAACCGGGGTTCGGGAACGCCGGCGATGCCGGCGTCGGTGGCGAACAGATGGCCGGCGAAGGGGTCGCGCGCACGCGCGGCCGCGTCCAGGCCGTCGTGTGCGCTGGTGATGAACAGGGTTTGCAGCGTGCTGCCTCCAAAGACCGGGCGGGTGGGCTGCGCAACCGGGACGGAAAGCGTGCGGTCCTGCCGGCCGTCGGGCCGGTAGCGCACCACGCGCGAGCCGCCCCAGCGGGCGTTCCAGAGTCCGCCTTCGGCATCGACCACACTGCCATCGGGCTCGCCATCCTCGGCCCGCAGATCGGCGAATACCGTTACCGCACCCGGGCTGTCGCCGTAATCGCAACGCAGGATCTGCTTCTGCAGCGAGTCACAGAAGTACATCGTGCGGCCGTCCGGACTGAACGCTACGCTGTTGGCAATCGCCACGGTCGGTAGCGGAAGCGTCTCGAGCACAAGTTCGGCGGTGAGTCTGTAGAAGGGCGCGACGGCCTGCTTCGGGCCGTTCGTGGGCTCATGCAGCATGCCGAACACGAAGCGGCCCTGGCGGTCACAGGCGCCATCATTGGCGCGCAGGCGCGCCCCTGTATCGGGCAGCGCAAGCACGTCACGCAGCTCGCCGCGCGCCGGATGGAAGAATGCCAGCCGTGACGCCAACGCCAGCAGCAGCCAGCCTTCGGCCTCGCACAGGGCCAGCGCAGCCAACCGCTCCGGCATCGGCCAGCGGGTGAGCGCGCCGTCACCGGGGCGATAGCGCCACAGCTGCGCCTGCGCGATGTCTGTCCAGTACACCACCGATTCGCGATCACACCACAGCACGCCTTCGCCCAAAGTGTTTGCGGCCGGGACCGCGACAGTGGCGGCCCCGCTCACACCCAGCCTCCGTCGATGATGAAGTCCTGGCCGGTACACATGCGGCTGTCATCGGCGGCCAGGAACAGGGCGGCGCGCGCCAGGTCATCCGCGCGCAGATAGCCCGGCAGGCACTGCGCACGACGCAGCTGCGCTTCGCCCTCCGCATCCAGCCACAGCCGCTGCTGCTTCTCGGTGATCACCCAGCCCGGTACCAGCGCATTGATGCGGATGCGGTCCTGCCCCAGTTCCCGGGCCAGGCCGTTGACCAGGCCGTGGACCGCGGATTTGGCCACCGCGTACAGCGGGTACCCGCTGTTCTTGATCATCCAGCCCGTCGAACCCAGGCAGATGATCGAGCCGCCGCCCAGGGCGCGCATGTCCGGCACCAGCGTCTGGATGGCGAAGTACTGGTGGCGCAGGTTCACCGCCATGCTGCGTTCAAAGTCCGCAACGCCGGTATCGGCCAGGGCATGACGGGCATCGTTGGCGGCATTGTTGACCAGCACCGAGAAGGGGCCAGCCAGGGTGCGTGCCTCGGCGATGGCGGATCGGAGTGCCTCGATATCGGTGATGTCGCAATGCAGGTAGCGCGGGGCAGTCGCAACGTCGCGCAGGTTCTGCAGCAGCGCCTGGGCGCCGCTGTCGTCGATGTCGAGAAAGACGACCCTCGCACCCTGCCGGGCGAAGTGCTCGACGAAGGCGGCGCCGATGCCGGTGGCGCCACCGGTGATCAGCACCGCGCGGTTCTCAAGGCTGGGATAACGTGCCTGATCGGTCATGGCGCTCACCACTCGGCCACGCTGCCATCGGCATGACGCCAGATGGGATTGCGCCAGCGGTGGCCTTCGGCGGCACGCTCGTCAACGTAGGCCTGGTTGATCTCGATGCCCAGCCCCGGGCCGTCGGGAATCCTGACGAAGCCTTCCCTGTACTCGAAGGGCGCGCGGTCCACCAGGTAGTCCAGCAGATCGTTGCTGGCGTTGTAGTGGATACCCAGGCTCTGTTCCTGGATGAAGGCGTTGTAGCAGACCGCATCCAGCTGCAGGTTGGCCGCCAGCGCGATCGGACCCAGCGGGCAGTGCAGGGCGATGGCTACGTCGTAGGCTTCGGCCATGGCCGCGATCTTGCGGGTTTCCGTGATGCCGCCCGAGTGCGATGGATCCGGTTGCAGGATGTCCACGCCACCGGTCTGCAGCACGCGCTTGAAGTCGAACCGGGAGTACAGGCGTTCGCCCAGCGCGATCGGCGCAGGCGAAAGGGCGGCCAGTTCCGGGATGGCTTCCAGGTGCTCGGAAAGCACCGGCTCTTCGATGAACATCAGCCCGAAGGGCGCCAGCTCGCGCATCAGCACCTTGGCCATCGGCTTGTGCACGCGGCCATGGAAGTCCACGGCTACTCCCACGTCGCGGCCCACGGCATCGCGAACGGCCTGTACGTTCTCCAGCACCCGCGTGACCTTGTCATGGGTGTCGACGAACTGCACTTCCTCGGTGGCATTCATCTTCACCGCAGTGAAACCGCGTGCCACGGCGTCGCGCGCGGCACGGGCGGTGTCGGCCGGCCGATCGCCGCCGATCCACGAGTACACGCGGATGCGGTCGCGCACGGGCCCGCCCAGCAGGGCATGCACCGGCACGCCCAATGCCTTGCCGTGGATGTCCCACAGCGCCTGGTCGATGCCCGCCAGTGCGCTCATCAGGATCGGGCCGCCACGGTAGAAGCCGCCACGGTAGAGCACGTTCCAGTGGTCTTCGATGTGCCGGGGGTCCTTGCCGACCAGATAGTCGGACAGCTCTTGCACGGCCGCCGCCACGGTATGCGCGCGTCCTTCGACGATGGGCTCGCCCCAGCCGCAGATGCCGGCGTCCGTATCGATGCGGACGAACAGCCAGCGCGGGGGCACCAGGTAGGTCGTGATGGCAGTGATCTTCATGCGGGGGAGTCCGTGTTCGTTCTGTTCCAGGCGTCGCTGAACGCACGCGCGCGGCGTGCGACGTCGTCCGCGAGGGTCTTGGGGGCATACAGGGCGGAGCCGATGCCGAAGCCGGCGGCTCCTGCCTGGCGATAGGCGGCCATGCGCTCCGGGGTGATGCCGCCGACGGGCAGCAATCGCGTACCGGGGGGAAGCACGCTGGACCACGCCTTCAGCACCGGGGGTGGCAGTTGTTCGGCGGGGAACAGTTTCAACGCATCCGCACCGGCCCGCAGGGCGGCGAATGCTTCCGTGGGCGTCGCCACGCCGGGCGTACAGACCATGCCGCTGGCGTGGGCGGCGGCGATGACCTCCACGTCCGCATGGGGCATCACCACCAGCCGGCCACCGGCATTCTTCACGTCCTGCACCTGAGCGGTGGACAGGACGGTGCCGGCACCGACCAGGCAGCGATCGCCGAGCTGCTTTGCGAGCAGCTCGATGCTCTGCAGCGGCTGCGGCGAGTTGAGCGGGACTTCCAGGATGTGGAAGCCGGCCTCGGCCAGCGCCGCGCCGATGGCGGGCGCTTCCTGCGGGGTGAGCCCGCGCAGGATGGCAACCAAGGGGAGGGGTTGCATCCAGGCGGTGCTCATGGTGATTCCCTCAGCGTGGAGGTTTTCTGGACAGCCGCGCGCCCTTCAGATTGGCGCGTGAGTCGGCAATCATGTCCAGCATGGCGGCGCGCGCCGCGTCCGGCTGCTTCTGCCGGATGGCGTCGTACACGTCGAAGTGGCGCGGCAGCGAGTACTTGAAGTCCTGCGCGGTCTGCGCCGAGAGCAGGAAGAAGGTGCCCAGTGCCGCGTCGATGACCGAGAACAGGGACGCCAGCAGTTCGTTGTTGGTGGCTTCCAGCACGCTCTCGTGGAACATCAGGTCGGCCTTGGCCCAGGCATCCTGGTCCGGCGCATCGGCCATGGCCTGGTACGCGCTCTTGATCCTGGCCAGCTGCGCGGGCGAACGCCGCTCGGCTGCGGAGGCCGCGGCCGCCGGTTCGATCACCTCGCGCATCTCCACCAGCTTTTCCACGAAGTCCTGGGTGGGCATCAGCGCGCAGCGCCACGCCAGGATGTCGCTGTCCAGCTGCTTCCAGTGGCGCGGGTCGCGCACCCGCGAACCGGTCTTCTGCCTGGTTTCGATCAGGCCTTTGGAGCCCAGCACCTTCAGGCCCTCGCGCAGGGCGGAGCGGCTGACGGACAAGGTCTGTGACAGCAGCTCTTCCCTGGGCAGGAATTCGCCCGGCTGAAGTGCGCCGCTGATGATCCGCTGCCCGATCTCCTGGGCAACTTGGTCGTAGAGGTTGCGTACCTCGATCGGTTTCACAGGCATCCCTTTGGCTTGGTGCACCGCAGGCTGCGGTCACTCCTATTATCCGACAAAAGGACGGGTGCGGGGTGTGAGGCATGTGGGGGAGAGTTCTCATCAGAGCTTGAACCGGAAGCCCATGCCCAGGGTCTTGTCCTGGTAACGGATGTCGCGCGGCCGGGTGTTGCCGCTGCCCCAGTACTGGTGCAGGTTGTTGCCCAGCAGGTTGGTGGCCGAGAACACCACCGTGGCGCGCGGGGTCACGTCGTAGCTGATCGAGAAGTCCAGCGAGCTGGCCGGCTCGACCTGGTCTTCCGTTCCGGCGACGGTGGGCTGGGTGAAGAAATCGATGTAGCGGCTGCGGTAGCCGTAGGCCAGGCGCGCACTCAGGCCGAAGTTCTCGTAGAACAGCACGGCGTTGTAGTTGTTCTTCGAGACGTTCTGCAGAGGCCGCGAGATCACGGGCCCGCCAAGGAACTCTGGAGACTTGGTATCGCCTTCGATGTAGGTGTAGTTGAACTGCGCACCCAGGCCGCTCCAGGCGCCGGGCAGGAAGTCGAAGGTCTGCTGGTAGGCCAGCTCGACACCCTGCAGATGGCCGCTGCCGGCGCTCTGCGGGGATGACAGCTCGTAGTCCTCCCCGGCGATGACCACATTGGTGATGTAGTTCTGGATGTAGCCATCGATGTCACGATAGAACACGCCCGCACTGACGTAGCCCACCGGGGAGAAGTACCACTCCAGCGACATGTCGTAGTTGGTCGACTTGATCGGGCTCAGGTCGGGGTTGCCACTGCTGGCCACGCCCGCCCGGTTGACGGTGCCGGGGTTCAGCGAGATCGACGGGTTCAAGGCACCGAAGTCCGGATAGCTCAGTGTCTTGGCCGCCAGCACGCGCAGCTGCCAGGCATCGTTGAAGTGCAGGTTCAGGCTCGCATTGGGCAGGGCATTGGTGTCCTGCGTGCTGCGGGTGATGGCACTGTAGACCCCCGTGCCCGCGTCGAACGAGAAGGCGTTGAGTTCACGCTTGATCTTCTCCGCACGCACGCCAACCAGGCCATCCACGCGCAGGCCGCCCAGATCAAAGTCGTACTTCGCCTGCAGGTAGCCGGCGCTCTTGCGTTCTTCGATATCGAAGAAGCGGCCGGGATTCTCCGCGGCCAGCCCGTCCGGCAGGCCGTAGTAGCGGCGCAGCGCGTCGGCGTTGTCGATCAGGTAGTCGTAGCAGGGCGTGAGGAACGACTGGTTCAGTGCGGAGTTGCCGCGCTTGCTGCAGAAGAAGCTGCTGGCCGGGAACAGTCCCACCACCTGGTTGGCGGGGTTGGGCGAGGCGGTGATGTTGCCGGTACCCGCACCGCCCGGTGGCGGCGTACTGATTTCCACGCTGCCCTTGGCACTGGCCGTACGGTCGGCATAGCGCAGGCCGAACTGGAGGTTGGCGATCGGGCCGTCGAGGAACTCGAACGTTCCGTCGCCGCGCCAGCTGTTTTCCTCGCCGCGCGATTCGCCCCAGGTCTGGAACAGGCCATTGAGGTAGAAGCGCGACGGGTCCATGGCCGGGTTGCCGGCCAGATGCCAGTTCTGGTGCTTGCCCGAGGTGCCGTCCCAGACGGTGGTGATCGGCCCGGACAGGAAGGTGTCTATGATGAAGTTCTCATCACGGTAGTACCCGGACGTACGGGCCACCTCGGTGGACAGCCGCAGCTGGTCGCCGCGCCACTTGAAGCCCAGCGCGTTCTGGATGTCCTGGCCGCGCTGCTTGTGCGCCTGGGTGCTGCTGGCGGCATAGCTGTCGCCGGTCCACGTGCCGGCGGTGGCGTCGCAGATGGTCTGGCCGGACAGCGACCCATCCAGGCGGTTGGCATAGCAGTTGTCGCCGACCTGCAGCCCCGTCGGCGGCACCACCCCGACCGGGAAAGTGAACAGGAACGCCTGGTCATAGTCGTCGCGCACGAAATCATAGAGGCCCTCGACATAGACCTCGGTGCGTTCGCTCGGCTTCCACTGCAGGGCATAGTTGAACGCACTGCGCTTGCGGTCGCCATGGTTGTAGTTGGTGCCCCAGCCGTTGGGGGCGGCGATCAGGTTGCCGTCATCGGTACGCGTCGGCGTGCCATCCGGATTCTCCAGCACCTTCGGGAAGTCACCCCACACCGCATCGTAGGCGTAGCGCTTGCCGACATAGCCGAAGTTGACCATGGCGCCGATTTCGCCGGCATCGGTGTCCCAGCGGTTGCTCAGCAGCAGGCTGGCGGAGGGATCGATGTCGCCGCCGTACTTGCTGTGCGTACCGGTCACGGTGCCGGCGATCTCGGCACCGTCGAAGTCCAGCGGGCGGCGCAGCTGGATGTCCACCAGGCCCGCGATGCCGCCCAGTGGCAGGCTCGCCTCGCTGCTCTTGTAGACGTTCAGGCTCTTGATGGCGGTGGCCGGCAGGTTCTGGAAGGCGTAGCCGCGGCCGGAGCTGCTGAAGATCTCGCGGCCGTTGAGGGTGCTGATCACGTTCGGCAGGCCGCGGATCACCACCCCGGTGGTCTCGCCCTGGTTGCCCTGCGCCACCTGCACGCCGGTAACGCGCTGCAGGGCGTCGGCCACGCTGTTGTCGGGCAGCTTGCCGATGTCTTCGGCAACGATCGAATCAACGACCATCTCCGCCTCCTGCTTGATCGACTGGGCGGTCTGAAGGCTTTGGCGCAGCGCGGTCACGGTGACCGTGTCCAGGTTGACGGCCTCCTGCGAGCCGGCCTCCTGCGCCTGCACCAGAGAGGGCAGGGCCAGGGCCGAAAGGATGGCCAGGGAAAGCACGGTGCGGGAAGAACGAGCGGTCATGGCGGTATCTCCGGATTCCGGAAAGCAGTCGCGGTTGAGTGGCCCGCCGTCATGCGAAGGCGGGCGCCAGTAAGGTCAGAAAGCGGGCACGGACGTGCGCGGGGTCTTGGCCAGCCTGCGGAACAGCTCGGCTTCGCGTGCCCGGTAGGGCGTGCCGTCGGCCTTCAGCAGATCGTGGAACCACACGGTGGGGGCTTCCATCGTGTAGGGGCGCTGCCAGCTGTCCCAGGGGAAGCGGGTCTGGATCGCGCCGTCCACGAACCCCCAGTTGATCATGCCGATGTTCTCGCGGCGGGCGATCGGCAGGATCGTGTCCACGTTCGAGCCTGCGCCGCGTGCCAGCCATTCGGTGCAGATCAGCGGGCGTCCGTACTTGCGCAGCTGTGCAATGCGGGCAACGAATGCCTCCGGCTGCTCGTAGTTGTGGAAGGTGATCACATCCGACTGCTCCAGCTGCGTGCGCTGGATCGCGGTGAGCGATGCGGCGCCCGGCGACCAGTCATCGCCGATCCACACGCCGCTGGTGAGCGGCTGCACCGGCTTCTTCGCGCGTGCCCAGTCGAAGATCTTCGGCAGCAGTTCGGCGATGCGTTCCTGCTCGCCCGGCAGCTGCTTGTCCATATAGTTGCCACCGCCGGGGTTGTCCGGCTCATTCCACAGGTCCCAGGCCAGCACGCGCGTGTCGTTGGCGAAGTGACCGATCACGCCCTCCACATAGGCCTGGAAGTGCGCGTCATTGGCGCGGTCCACCAGCATGTGGCGGCTCGGGCTCTGCACCCAGCCTGAGTTGTGCACGCCGGGAATCGGGCGGCGCTGCGGGCCGAGCACCGGATCCGGGTCCCAGCAGCTGTCGAACAGCACGAGCATCGGGCGGATGCCGTTCTTCTCGGCGATGGACAGGAAGGTGTCGATGCGCTTCAGCAGGCCCTGCGGGTCCTGCTGCCACAGCAGGTCATGCAGGTAGACGCGCATGGTGTTCATGCCGAACTGCTCGTGCGCCCAGCGGAGCTCGCGGTCGATGGCTGCCGGATCGAAGGTCTCGGCCTGGAACATCTCCAGCTGGTTGATGGCGTTGGACGTGGTGTAGTTCGCGCCCACCAGCCACTGCTGTCTGGAATACCACGCGTCGGCTTCGGCCGGGGTCCAGCGTGCGGCGTCGGTCGCATGCGCCATCGGCGCGAAGGCGAGCAGCGTTGCCAGCAAGGGGGAAAGCCACTTTCGCATGAGATGCATCTCCTTGATTCATGAGCTGCCCGTCCTGGCGTGAGCCGGGAGGCGGGCGGTGCGTACTGCGTTGGATTGCCGGTGCCGTCGGCGACCGGCGTGCCAGCTGCGGGGAATCAGCGGCCGGGCGGCGTGCGATCGGTCGAGAAGTCGTAGACGATGCGGTTCACATAGGTCTCGCCCGGGGCCAGCCGCGCCGAGCCGAACGACGGTTGGTTCGGTGTGTCCGGGAACAGCTGCGGTTCCAGCGCGATGGCATCGCCCTGGCGATAGACACGGCCACTCTTGCCCACGGTGCTGCCGTCGAGGAAGTTGCCCGAATAGAACTGCAGGCCAGGCTGCGTGGACAGCACGGTCATCACGCGGCCCGAGCGCGGGTCGTGCACGCGGGCGACTTCACGCGGCTCGCGCGTGGGCGATCTGCTGATGACCCAGTTGTGGTCGTAGCCGCGGCCACGCAGCAGCTGCGGCTCATTGCCCTGGCGCAGGTCGCGCCCGATCGGCTTGGCCGTGCGGAAGTCGAAGGCAGTGCCTTGCACCGGCTGCAGCACGCCCGTGGGAATCAGGCTGGCATCCACCGGCGTATAGGCGCTGGCCGGGATGGTCAATTCGTGATCCATCGCCGAACCGGAGCCCTCGCCGGACAGATTCCAGTATGCGTGGTTGCTGAGGTTGACGATGGTCGGTGCATCGGTCGTGGCGCGGTACTCCACCTCCAGCCGGCCATTGCCCTTCAATGCGTAGGTTGCGGTGACGGTGAGCGTGCCCGGATAACCCTGGTCGCCGTCAGGGCTGACATGCTGCAGGGTGGCGTGATCGGCGGCGGCGTCAACGATCTTCCACACCACCTTGTCGAAGCCGCGCGTCCCGCCGTGCAGGCTGTTCGGCCCATTGTTGACCGGTACCTGATAGGTCCTGCCATCCAGGGTGAAGCGACCCTTGGCGATGCGGTTGGCGAAGCGGCCGACGATGGTGCCGAAGTACTGCGGATTGTCGAGCGTCGCCTTGAGCGTCGCGTCGCCGAGCAGTACATCGGCGTACGCGCCGTCACGGTCCGGCACTTCCAGTGAGTGCAGTGCAGCGCCCAGCGTCAGCACCGTCGCCTGCATGCCGGTGCCGTCGCGCAGCAGGATCGACTCCACCACGGTGCCATCGGCTGTCCGGCCTACCACAGCGCGTTCCTGTGCCTGACCTGCGCCCACTGCAGACAGTGCCAGTACGCCGATCAGCCCTGCCGTCTTCCCCTTGCCAGCACGCATTGCTCAAGACCCCTCTCGATGTCGTGATGCGTACAAAAACATATAATCAGACAATACGCACGTTGCGACGCAACACGTGCTCGGCCCGCCGCGTTCGGCCGTGGTCAGCGCGCAGCCGCGGTCATCGCGTGCAGTGCGGAGAAGCCGCGCACCACGGCGTCGGCGGACGCCACCGCGTGCGAGGCGATGCCGATTTCCGACAGCGCCGCTTGATACAGGCGGGTGACCGGACCGGAGCCCACCAGTGGCACCGACACCGACCTCAGTCCGGGGAACAGCGTCAATGCATCCGCAATCTCCGCACCAGCCAGCAGCCCGCGCAGGTAAGCACTGGTCGCCGTGCGCGGCAGGGTGCCGCGGATCCTCCGTGCCCGCACACCGAAGAGCAGCGCACCCAGGCCCAGTCGGCGGTCGGCGCCTGCATGCACGCCCTCGGCGAAGGCCGGTCCTGGCTCACCCGGTCCGTCCAGCACCGAGGCAAGCAGGCCGCCACTGGCCAGTCGATCGAACAGTTCGCCGGACATCGAGGTCATGAAGCTCTGCACCTGTCCGTCGACCAGCTGGATCCACTTGGTATGCGTACCGGGCAGCGCCACGATGGCATCGGGGCCGACATCGCCGCCGCGCAGCAGCCCCAGCAGCTCGGTTTCCTCCCCGCGCAGCACGTCCGGCATGCCATCCACGGGGCGCACGCAGGCCATGCCGGGCACGATGCTCACGGACAGCTCGCCGATCCGGGTCGGCACCAGCTGCTGCGCGATCGAGGCAACACCTGCAGGGCACTCCACGTAGCCGGCATCGATCCAGCCGACATTCGACCCGATCATGCCGGCCGCATAGGCGTGGCGTGCAGCGGGCCAGCGCGCACGGATCGCGTTGGCGGCCGCCACCATGTCGTCACGGTCCAGCGTGGCTACGCCTGCGGGCATTTCATGGGCATCAAGCCGCTCACCATTGGGTCCGATCAGATAGGCGCGCAGATTGCTGCTGCCCCAGTTGATGCCGATGATGCTGTCGGGGTGGTCCTGCTGCATGGCGGTTCCTTGGCGGCGATGGTGTTGCCTATTGTCTGATTATATGGTTTGGTTGCCGCTCGCTGGCAAGCCTGCCGGCGCAGTTCCAGTCGGGAGGGGAACGCAATGAACGGCACGCTTTCCATGGCGCTTGCAGCGCTGCTTCAGGTATCGACCAACGCGTCCGCCGCGACGCCGGCGGTGGACAATCCGCTGCTGGACTCCGGGCCGGACCCCTGGATCACCCGCGATGGGGACGTGTTCTATTACATGGGCACGCACGGTGATCGCCTCGCCATCCGCGCCACCCGTGACCTTGCGCGCCTGGCGGACGCGCGCGAAGTCACGGTGTGGCGTCCGCCGGCAACGGGGGCGAATGCGAAGTCGATCTGGGCGCCGGAACTGCATCGCATTGATGGGCGCTGGTACATCTACTACACGGCGGCAGCGGGTGATGCGCCCGAAGGCCAGGAAGACGCCCATCGGGGTGTGTTCGTGCTGGAGAACGGCAATGCCGATCCGACGCAGGGCACATGGACCGATCGCGGACGGTTGGCTACTGCACACCCCGGCATCGACGGCACCACCTTCGCGGCCGGCGGCAAGCGCTACTTCGTGTACTCACCCTATGTGGGACCGGACAGCGTGCTGGCCATCGTGGCCATGGCCAACCCCTGGACCCTGCGGGGCAGCGAAACCATCATCGCGCGGCCGGACCAGGCGTGGGAGCGACAGGGCGGGCGGCAGATCCTGGAGGGCCCGGAGTTCCTGCAGGGCCCACGCGGCGATCTCTTCCTGACCTATTCGGGCAGTGCGTGCTGGTCGGACGATTACGCGATTGGACTGCTGCACGCCAAGGCCGGCGCCGATCCGCTGGATGCGCACGCGTGGCACAAGGCGAAGCAGCCGATCCTTGCCAAGCATCCTGCAGGCAACGTGTACGCGCCGGGGCACAACGGCTTCTTCCAGATGGCCGATGGCGCGCCGTGGATCATCTACCACGCCAATCCGGGGCCGGACATGGGCTGCACCGCCAAGCGCTCGCCGCGCATCCAGCCGGTGCATTGGAGCCAGGACGGCATGCCGCTGCTGGATGCGCCGTCCGGGCGCGGTGTGCGGGTGGAGTAGAGGGCGCGGGGCCGGCACGCGCAGGCGGCGCACATGCCCGCGGCTCAGTGCACTCCGTCCACCGTTTCGTGCAGCCATTGCCGGAAGCGTGCGACCTTGGGTAACGCGGCGCACTCCGGCCGGTAGACGATGTAGTACGCCAAGGCGGCCGCTGACGAGATCTGCGGAAACAGCCGCACCAGCCGCCCGCTGGCGAGGTCGTCCTGCGCCATCACGCTGCGCGCCAGGGCCACGCCGCGGCCTTCGATCGCCGCCTGCAACACCGCTGCGGAGCTGTTGACCTGCATCCCGCGCGTGGCATCCACGGTGTCAGCACCGGCGCGGCGCAACCAGTCGCCCCAGGTCATGAAGCCACTGCGGGCGTCCACCGAGAGATCGTGGATCAGCGGCTGCGTGGCCAGCTGCGCCGGTCGATCGAACGGTCCATGCGCTGCCAGCCAGGCCGCCGAGCAGACCGGGAACACCTCTTCGTCCATCAGCTTGTCCGCGATCAGCCCGGGCCACTGACCCTGCCCGTAGCGCACGCCGATATCGATGCCGTCCTGCTGGAAATCCACCAGATTCAAGCCGGTGTGCAGTCGTACGTCCGTGTCCGGCCAGTCGTGCTGGAACGTCTCCAGGCGCGGCAGCAACCATTTCGAGGCGAACGCAGGGCTGGTCGTCACGGTCAACCGGCCACCGTGGCTGCCCTCCTGCAGTCGCGTCAGGGCATGGGTAAGGCGATCCAGACCGGCGCGGATGTCCGGCAGCGCACGCTCGGTCGCTTCAGTCGGGGCCAGCCTGTGTGCACCGCCCTTGGCGCGCGAGAACAGCGCTACGCCAAGTGTGTCCTCCAGCGAACGGACAAGCTGTCCTATCGCGGCCGGGGTGACGTGGAGCTCGGCTGCCGCGCCACTGAAACTGCGGTGGCGAGACGCAGCTTCGAGCGCACGCAGCGCGGTGAAGTTCAGATGAGCCTTCATGGGCGGGATAGTTTTTCTTTTGGCCCGGCAAAGAATAAAGCATTTGAGGCTGTCGGCCTGTCAGCGCAGGCTCTGCGCTCCGGCACTTCAACGGCCTGCCCGCAGCAGGCGAACGACAGGAATCCCAGACATGAACACGGTTTTCAGCGGCAACAAGGTACTGGTCGTTGGTGGCACCAGCGGCATCGGCCTGGCATCGGCACGCAAGGTGCTGCAGGGTGGGGGGAGCGCAGTGATCGTGGGGCGCAGCGCGCAGAAGACACTAGGCGCACAGGAGCAACTGGCGGAGATCGGGCCGGTCAGCGCACTGGCAGCGGATCTGACTACGGACGCCGGCCTGGCGGACCTCATCTCGACCCTCGGCAGCGACCACGCCGATGTCGATCTGCTGGTCAATGCAGCCGGCGTGTTCTTTCCCAAGCCCTTCCTGCAACACACCGATGCCGACTACCAGCAGTACATGGCGCTGAACAAGGCGTTCTTCTTCATCACCCAACACGTTGTCACAACCGTGATCGGCAGCGATCGTATCGGCGCCATCGTCAATATCGGTTCGATGTGGGCGCGACAGGCCATTGCGGCCACCCCCTCGTCGGCCTATTCCATGGCCAAGGCCGGCCTGCATTCGCTCACCCAGCATCTGGCCATGGAGCTGGCCGGCAACGGAATCCGCGTCAACGCCGTGTCCCCGGCTGTCGTGCAGACCCCGATCTACGAAGGCTTCATTCCCCCGGAGGAGGTGCAGAACGTGCTGCAGGGCTTCAACCACTTCCACCCGCTTGGCCGTACAGGCACGGCTGACGATGTGGCCGAGGTGGTTGCGTTCCTGCTGTCGGGAAGGGCGTCGTGGGTGACGGGCGCGATCTGGGACGTCGACGGTGGCGTCATGGCCGGACGCAACTGAGGGCGCCGGTGGCAGCGTGGCGGACGGGAAGAAGAAGCCCGCTGCCGCCACTGCCGCAGCCGGATGGATCACGCCGGAGCGATGTTGGCGTTGAATCGCAGCAGATTGGCAGGATCGTACCTGCGCTTGATTGCCCGCAGCCGCGCCAGTTTCGTTTCGCCATAGACATCGGGAAGCCGGGAAGGGCCTTCATACTCCACATAGGTGAGAGGCACACCGCTGTTGTACGGCGACAGCCGCGTCGCCAGGTCCGAAACCTGGCGCTTTGCCCGGGCGACCACCGCATCATCGCCCTTGAAGAAGGCGCGTCCGTTGAGCAGCCAGCTGGCATTCCGGTGCGAAACGGCGCTGCGATCTTCAGCGAGGCGGCTCCATGCACCGCCACGGTAGTAGCTGAACAGCAGCATCATCATCGAGTCCTCAGGTTCGACCGTGCGGCACAGCACATCAACCACAGGATCGGTCAGCTCGTCGATCAGCACGCCGTGCCAGTAGTTCTTGAAGCCGTAGCCTGGATCCTTGACGTCATTCTCGAAGTAGGACAGGTAGCGCTGCGCCTTGATGGTGTTGCCGAGCGGCTTCACGTCCGCGACCAGCGCGTCCACCAGCGCCTGGCCTTCGTCCAGATCACCAAAGTGGACCAGGGCCAGGGTCACCACGGGCCGGGGGGTATGGGTGACTGAGCGCGCGAAGAAGCTCAATGCCATCGTCATGGTATCCGGGATGGTGTCATCCCACCTGCGCAGGCTCGCCACCAGCGCCTTGGCGTCGTCGATGTCATAGGTGAGCACGCCGGACAGGACGTCCTTGACGGGATGCAGGCGAACGGTCATCGACGTGACCACGGCGAAGTTGCCGCCGCCGCCGCGCAGGGCCCAGAACAGATCGGGATTCTCGGTTTCGCTGACGCGTTCCGTGCGGCCATCGACCCGCACCACATCGGCGCAGATCAGGTTGTCCGATCCCAGTCCAAACACCCGCGGGAGGTCGCCATAGCCGCCGGAGAGCGCGTAGCCGGTCATTCCTACGAATGGCGACACCGCCGTGGGGGCCGCCAGGCCATGGGCCTGCGCGGCGCGCAGGAAGTCGATGGCGATCACGCCGGGCTCGAACGTGGCCGTGCGCTGCTCGGGATCGACGGTCAGGCCCTTCATGCGCGAAGTGTCGATCAGGATCGCGTCCTGTCCGGCCGCCTTCAATGCGCCGTGGCCGGTGGCCTTGATGGCGATGCCCAGGTTGTGCTCGCTGGCGAACGTCACCGCGACGACGATGTCCTGCTGCGTGCGGGCCTGGACCACAAGGAACGGGAACTGGTCGATCGTTCCATTCCAGGTGCTGCGGCTGCGATGGTACGCTTCGCTGCCACGCGCGAACACCGCGCCGGGCAGGCGCCTGGACAGTGCCCTCAGCGCGTCGCTCTGCGAGACGTCCAGGGCAGCGGCCGGCAGGGGCAGGGTCAGTCCGGAGGCTGCTGCCGCCACGGCATAAAGGCCGCCTTTGACCAGTTCGCGACGCAGCGTGTCGTCGGGTCCGGTTGAATCTTCATTGATGTGAGTCATGGCATGGTTCCTCCAGCAGGATGGTCTTCAGGCGTCCTTTCCGCTGCGCATGGCATCCACGCTCCACGCGCCAGCGCCGAACGCGCAGACCTGCAGCAGCCCGCCGGCGACGGCGAGATTCTTGAGAAAGTGGAACAGCTGGTTCTGGTCATTGAAATCGGCATGGAAGCCCACGGCGGTGGCCACCGAGAACAGCGCCATCAGCAGCGCCGTCCCCCGCGCCTGATAGCCGAGCAGGAGCAGCACAGCGCCGCCCAGTTCGAGGCCCAGGGCAAGGCCGTAGGCCATTTCGGGCAACGGCAGGCCGCTCGATGCGATGTAGCCGATCGTGCCGGAGACGTCTGATACTTTGCCGATGCCACTGACCAGGAAGATCGCGGCAAGGAGAATGCGTCCGAACAGGGCGATGAACGAAGAGAACGGCGAGGGAGAGGGATGCATCATGGGTTCCTGATGGAAGAGGAGGAGGGGGAGAACGCTCTGCCGCTGCGCATGCGGGCAGCGATTTTTTCGGCCAGCATGATCACGGTCGGATTCAGATTGATGGACGGGATCACCGGGAAGATCGATGCATCGACCACATGCAGGCCGAGCCGCCGACGACGATCACGTAGTCGTGGAGGTGGCGTCCGTTGAGCTCGCGGCCACTTCCGTGCCGCGTACGGTGCGGGGCCGTGGGTTGCGTCTCGTCCGCCTGCATGAGGACCTCTCTTTCGGTGTGCTGCATTCGTGTGCAGACACGCTATGGCGGTATCGTCGTTGCGACTAGCCCGCTAGAATTGGCGGCAGCTTCCCACTCATTGAACGATGATGATCCTGGACCTGAATGACCTCCAGTATTTTGTCCTCGTGGTCGACCATGGTGGGTTTTCTCCAGCCGGGCGCGCACTGGGCATTCCCAAGTCCAACCTGAGCAGAAGGATCGCGCTGCTGGAGCAGCGCCTTGGCGTGAGGCTGATCGTTCGCAACACCCGCCACTTCCGCGTCACGGATATCGGCCAGACCTACTACGGCCACTGCCGGGCCATGCTGGTCGAGGCAGAGGCCGCGGAAGAGGCCATCGAACTGATCCGCGCAGAGCCGCGCGGTCTTGTCAGGGTCACCTGTCCGGTGACCCTGCTGGAGGAGCGGGTCGGCGACATGGTGACCCGCTTCATGGCGCAGCATCCATTGATCGAGGTGCATCTGGAATCCACCAATCGACGTGTCGATGTGGTGGGCGAGGGCATCGATGTCGCGCTGCGCGTGCGGCCGGTACGGCTGCAGGACTCGGATCTGGCGGTCCGCGTGTTGTCACGCCGCTCGCAATGCCTGGTCGCAAGCCCGGCACTGCTGCAGCACCGGCAGGTTCCCCAGCAGCCGGTGGAGCTGGGCAGCCTTCCGAGCCTGCATCACGGCGGCCCGCAGCAGGAGTACGCGTGGACGCTGTTCGGTCCGGACGGGCAACGGGTGGAGGTGGCTCATCAGCCGCGACTGGTCACGCACGGCATGCCGATGCTGAGGTCGGCCGCTCTGGCCGGTATCGGCGTGGTGCAGATGCCGAGGAAGCTGGTTCACGAACACCTGCAACGGGGCGAGCTGGTCCAGCTCGTGCCACAGTGGCTGCCACGTACCGAGGTCATCCACGCGGTGTTCCCGACCCGTCGCGGCTTGCTGCCCTCGGTACGGGCGTTCATCGATTTCCTTGCGGTGAGCTTTGGGGAAGTCGAGCGGGATGAGCCCGTTGAACTTCTGGAGGATGCCCGGGGCTCTGCGGTGGAAGAGTAAGGGGTGCTCTGTTGCGTACCCTGGCCGGCGAGGCACCGGTCCTGGAGCGTGGCGTCGCACCCACACCCGCATCAATCGGGAAGGTACCTGGCGTAGAGAGGCCGGTCGCCGTCAAACAGGCACAGCAGCGTTCCCAGCCTCTCCTGCCTGCTGTGGATCGACAGGGTCACCTCGGTCGATATGTGCTGCGTGCCGACCGGTGCGTCGTATCGATTTACCTCGATGTCCCGCTCGGCAAGGCGCGCCTGGGACAGCGCGGTGTACACAGCGTCGTTTTCCTTGAACGTGGCCTTGGCGTAGCCGAGGCATTGCGTACCGTAGCGGGGTTGTTCTGCCTTGCCGAGCACAGGCAGCAGGAGGACTGCGCTCAACACAGCAATGGCGGACGATTTCATGATTCTGATGTCCGTTGTGAGAGAGAGGAAGGGCGCCTTACTCGGCCTGATCGTAGGAGAACTGGATGCCCGCCGTGCCGCCGGTTTCAATGAAGTGCCGGATGACGTCCGGCACTATGCACACCGAGTTGCGGATCGGTTCACTGGATAGGGTGGTGGATCTCCTTCGGGTTGGCGGCAGAGCCGCGGGTAAGGCCCATCTCGGGCACATCGGTCGATCGCCTGTCGGCGGCCGTTGCGGCGGGCGCCCGCCGCTGTTCCGACTTCAGGACGCCGCTGTCATGCACGGCCCGGCCGCCGACCAGCGTCAGCAGCGAACGCAGGGTATGGATCTGGCGGGCGGGCATCGTGAGGTACGGCTGATCAAGTACAGCGAGGTCGGCCAGCTTGCCTGCGGCAAGCGAGCCACGCTCATCCTCGGCAAAGGACAGCCAGGCCGCATTGCGGGTGAACAGGCGCAGTGCCGCTTCGCGGGTGATGAGGTTGTCCTCGCTGCGGCGCACGCCCGCCAGGGGTCGCCCGTCGACGTGGTACTGGATGGCCCGCCAGACACCGGCCACACCGATGCGGGTGGAGTCGGTGCCGCCGGCCACCGGAATGCCAAGCGCCAGCGCTGCCCGGACAGGGGCAGTGGAAACCGCCGTCTGTGCGTCATTGGCAGCATGGATCGCCGTCGTTTCAAAGTAGGGGCCCATCTGCACGCTGTAGGCCAGGCCCAGGCGTGCCATGCGCTGCAACGTGCGCTGCGACCCGGTATTGAGGTGCGCGATTGCCCAGCGCAGCGGACGCAGGTCGTGGTCGCGGCCTACGGTCTCGAACGCATCCAGGATGGCGCTGGCCGCATCATCGGTGTAGGCATGGACCTCCAGCGGGATGCGTCGTTCCGCCGCCAGCCGCGCCACTTCGATCAACTCCTGGCGGGCTTCGGCGGGAGGGTCGAAGCCGGGTCCCATCAGGACGCCGTCGTTCATCGCGGTCACCAGGTTCTCGCCCAGGCCGAGAAACGCGATCTCACCGTCATCATGCCGGTTCGGACGGAATGCCATTACTGTGCGGAACCAGGCTGCTTCATCCTGCTGGACGGTCGCAGGGACGCGATACCCCGCGCGCAGGGTCAGCGCTCCGCGATCACGCAGGCGGAACAGAGGCTCATAGGCGTCGGGCGGCCCTGCGGAGGGGTCGATGAAACCGGTCACCCCGCGCGCGTTGAGTTCGGCGAAGAAGGCCTTCAGGCTGTTTTCGTGATCGGCCGTGGCGCTGATCCGGGCGAACAGCGCATTGAGCGGTGCAACGCCTCTCAGTAGGCGCCCGGTTGCCCGGCCTTCCGCATCGCGCTCGACGGTGATGCCCGAGGGCAGCCGCGGCTCTGCTCCATTCAGGTCGAGTGCCTCGACGGCCGCGGCATTGAGCAGTGCGTAGTCGTAGAGGTGCTGGACGTACACCGGCCTGTCGGGCACTGCGGCATCAAGTTCAGCACGGGTTGGCGCACGGCCTTCGGCGAACTGCCCAGGGTGCCACGCCCCAACCACCGCCACCCAGTGACCGGCGGGCCTGTGCTGTGCGTCGTGCTGGAGGCGCTGCAGCGCGACCGCCAGGCTGGAAGCATCCAGCCAGGACGTTTCGAACGTGTAGGTCTGGCCACCGCGGATGGCGTGGATGTGCGTGTCGATCAGGCCCGGAACAACCGTGCGCCGTTGCAGATCGATGACACGCGTGCGCGGTCCGATGTGGCTCCGGATGCTGCGGTCGCTGCCCACTGCGAGGATGCGCTCGCCCCTGACAGCCACGGCGCTGGCACGCGGTGATTGCGGGTCCTGCGTCAGCAGCACGCCGTTGTGCAGGATCAGATCGGCAGGTTCGGCCGATGCGGCCGCCGCAGTCAGTGGCAACAGGAGGATGAACAGGGAAATCAGCAACGTTCGCATATGTGGGGTCTCGCTCGGGGGAAGGGCTCGACAACGGGGTCAGTAGCGCCAGAGTGCTTCGATGCCGACGAAGTGGACCGTCTCCGCGCGTCCGGTCTCGCGGATGAATCGGCCGGGCCTGAACAGCGAATAGGCGGCCTCGATGCTGAGCTGGCGGGATATCTCGCGCCCCAGCACCAGGTCGGCCTGCGTGCCGATATGGCGGGCGCGACTGCTGCCGGATGGCCGCAGCAGGTTGCCGGCAACGCCGTAGACGCCGTCGCGGAGGCTCTGCCGCCAATATAGGACGACGGCAGTGGACAGCGACCAGCCATTGCCGAGCTGCAGCTCGAGTGACGGATGCACGTTGATCAGATTGGTGGGACCGATCTGGCCGGATTCGCCGAAATACTTTCCTTTCGGAAACATCACGTTGAAGGTCTGCAGTGATGCATCGTCCGGATCGCGGTCGCCACTGATGATGTTGGCTTTCAGGCCCAGGCGGGGCTTCAGTGCATGTGCGGCGAAGCGATAACGCACGTCGCTGGCCAGCGACCACGCCTGTACCGGTGCGCCGGCGAAGCGGCCGAACTGGTAGAAGCCTTCGAGATCCCAGCTCCAGCCCTCACGTGTGCCGAACCAGCGGCTGCCCACGGTGCTGCGCGTTTCCGAACCGTCACCCTGGTCGTAGCGGGCGTGATCGCTGGACAGTCCCAGGTAGTACAGGTCCAGGCCGGTATCGCGGCGTCCGCCGGGCTCCTGGACAGTGCCGTAGACGCCCCAGAACTGCCGCTGCGTGTCGGCATGATCATTGAAGGAGCCGATGGCATTGCGTACCGGACGAAGCAGGAATGCCTCCGTCCGTGTGCGTGGGGTCTGCCATGCCAGCAGACCGCCGTCGAACGTGCGCAGCACGTTCGGTCCATAACGCACGGATACCAAGCGCTCGCTGCCATAGGCCAGCACCTGCCTGCCTACGCGCGCGGTCGCGCCAGCGTCACCCGAGGGCAGCGACAGGTCGATGAAGCCCTGCAGCAGTTCCGCGCCGGTATCATCAACCGGGCCCGCCGTGGCGTGGTCGCGACGGGCATGGGTCAGGTTGGCCTGAGCGAACACCCTGGCATGTTCATTGACCTTCAGATCGGCGTAGGGCAGTGCGCGGTAGAGCGCATAACCGTCGCGCCTGAGTGGAGACTGTCCGAATTCGTTGCTGGTGAAGTGTTCGTAGCGTGCACGCAGCTCCGCGCCGAGCGTGAGGCCGCCGTCGCTTCTCCACGGTATCCACTTGCCCTTCTCCCACCAGGCGCCGGTGCGCAGCTTCGGGTCCTGCAGGTAGCGATAGTCTTCGCTGTAGCGCCATGGATCGATGGTCGGCGGCGCCGGCAATGGCTCCTGCGCCGCCGCCGTGGCGGCGCACAGTGCGGCAAGTCCGCCCATTGAACGGGCCGCGATGCCAGCGGCAACGGATCCTGGCCAACGCATGATGGACTCCGTAGTGGAACGGGGGCGGATCGGGGGCGACGGGCTCAGGGCACGCCGCCCCCGCGTGGCGTCAGCTGCGCTGGGAATCGAGCTGCTCGTGGTTCTTCTGCACGTCCTGCGCCTTCATGTAGCTTTCGATCAGCAACTGGTAGTTCGGGAAGATCTTGGTGTAGATCTCGGCCCACTGCTGGGCGTCGTCGCGGTTCCAGGTGCGCTGGATCTCGGAGGCCACCGCTGCGGTATCCATCGGCACGACACCGGCCTGGCTGACGCGTGCGAGGGTGATCTCCTCGGCCATCTTCGAATACGTACCCGAGGCGTCGATCACCGCGAACACCTGGTAGCCCTCGGCCACTGCGGCAATGGATGGGAAGGCCATGCAGACACTCGTGATGGTGCCGGCGATGATCAGCTGGCTGCGACCGGTAGCCTTCACCGCCGCGACGAACTCCGGGTTGTCCCAGGCGTTGATCTCACCCTTGCGTGCCACGTACTGCGCGTGCGGCGCGGCCTCGTGGATTTCCGGAATCAGCGGCCCGTTCGGGCCCTGCGGAACAGAGGCGGTGGTGATCACCGGAATCTTCGCCAGGGTCGCCATCTTCGCCAGCGCGATCGCGTGGGCACGCACGGCAGTGAAGGGCATGTCACCGATGGTCTGGAACAGGCCGCTCTGGTGGTCGATCAGCAGCATTGCCGCGTTGTCCGGGTCGATCACCGGGCGGGCACCATTGAAATTGGCGGGGGTACTCATGGTCAGTCTCCTGGATGGCCGGGCAGGGGCCCGGAAGATGCGGCGGGCCATTGCCCGCCGCGGGGAAGCGCTCAGTGCGCGATCTGGCCGAAGCGGCCGCTGTTGAAATCGTTGACGGCCTGCGCGATCTCGGCCTGGGTGTTCATCACGAACGGGCCGTAACCCACCACCGGCTCATCGATCGGCTCACCGCTGAGCAGCAGCACGGTGGCATCGCTGTCGGCGTCGACGAACACGTCCTCGCCACTGCGGTCAAAGGTGACCAGCTGCGCCTCGCCGACCGGCGAGCCGCCGTTGATGCGCACCGTGCCCTTCAGCACCACCAGCGCCAGCGTGCGGCCGTCGGCCACCGGCAGTTCGGCGTGATGGCCCTGCCGCAGGCGGATGTCCCAGACATCCATCGGCGTGTGCGTGTGGGCGGGTCCGGCATGGCCATCGAAGTGGCCGGCGATGACGCGGACGCGGCCGCCACGTTCGGGCAGATCCACCGAGGGTATCTGCGTATCCAGCAGCGTCTGGTAGCCCGGCGCGCCCATCTTGTCGCGTGCCGGCAGGTTCACCCACAGCTGCACCATGTCCAGCGTGCCGCCGCGCCGGCTGAACTCCGGGGTATGGAATTCCTCGTGGAGGATGCCGGACGCGGCGGTCATCCACTGCACGTCACCGGGGCCGATGGTGCCGCCAGCGCCGGTGGAGTCGCGGTGGGCGACTTCACCCTCGTAGACGATGGTGACGGTCTCGAAGCCGCGGTGCGGGTGCTGGCCGACACCGCGGGGCGTGTCGCTGGGGGCGAAGCTGTAGGGACCGGCATAGTCCAGCAACAGGAAGGGACTCAGGTGCTGGCCGTGGGTGTTGTAAGAGAACATCGAGCGGGCGGGAAATCCGTCGCCGACCCAATGCGGGCGAGGGGCGCTGTAGGTACCGGTGACACGCTTCATGGCGATCTCCTGGCCGGGGGTGCCGGCCGCTGTTCTTCGTTGCGAAGACGATATCGCCGTGACAATGGCCCCGGTAGTCGGCAGAAATTGCCGACATAGTCCTATCTGACGAACGCTGACGCCGGACGGGCAGTCCGCCCCGGGTCTGGCCCGGAGGGGTTACACCGCCGGTACCGTGATCCGTTGCAGATCCAGCGTGGCCCGCAGCGCGTAGTTCTTGCGGGTCACCGGCACGATGCGGGTCAGGCGTGGATCGAAGTAGTCCCTGAACAACGGCGGCCGTGCCGAGGCCAGATAGAACGCACGGTCCTGCTTGACGGCCGCTGGCAGCAGCACGTCACTGAAGTCGCCGTCGGAGGCGTCGGTCAGCAGGCACGGCACATGGCGGAGTCCAAGCCTGCGCAGCAGGTACAGGCGATGGGAGCCGTTGGTCAGGATGAGGCGGTTGCCGATCCGGGTGGCACTGACGAGGTTGTCGCTGAAACCCAGATAGATGACCAGTGCGTGGCTGGCTGCACCGAAGGGTTCGTAGCCGGAGATGGCGGCCGGGTCGATCGTCGCCACGTCCAGGAAGCGCAGGTCGTTGGAGCTGGACGCGAAGGTGTAGCTGCCCTCGGACCGGGAAGCGCGGACCGGCGGGTGAGCGTGGCGCCCGCTGCGTGCAACCAGCTCCATGATGTCCTGTGCCGTGGGTGAGGCGGGGAAGGCGGCGGCAAGCTGGTCGACATGGCGCAGATTGATGCACTCCTGGAAGACCACCAGCCGGTCGATCTCGACCATCTGCCATGCGCGCGGCACGTTGTTGGTCATGCGGTGCATCGAAGGCTGGCGGGGCGCGTGGTCGGCCAGCGCCGCCATCTCCGCGGGAAGCGCCTGCACCTCGACGGCGTCGGCGTCGTTGGCCTCTTCCTTCAGCTGGCGCAGCGCGTCGGCGCGGGCGCTCTTCCATTCCTCCACCAGCACCGCCTCATCGAAGTGTCCTGGTGGGCATCGCTCCCTGATGAAGCGGATGAACCTCGGCAGCGGGAAGGGTCCTTTGAGCAGAAGGGTGGGATCAAGGCCATCGTCACTGATCGGGTCGCTCATCCATTTTCCCTGTGAGAAAGCATGTCGACGTTGCCGGACAGCGACAGTCGTCACACTGAAATAATATGTTATATCGTAACATTTAGCTGCCTTGACGGCAATCGCTCTGCAACACGCGCAGCGATGGTGGCTTGGCTGCTCCGTATCCGTGGCACGACGCCCGGATACATCCACTGACAAGAGGAGATGTTCATGAACGAGCTGATTGAGCTGGGTGTAGTGGCAGGACAGCAGAACCCTGAAGACCAGGGTGTGGGCGGTGATCTGATCGAGCTGGGCTCGGTGGTCTCGGAAACCAAGGCGCACAACCACGGCACCTTGTGGGATGGCGTGTTCCCGACCACCTCGCCCTGATCCACTGCGTCATGCATGACCTGCGGTGCATGCCCTGCGCATGCACCGCTTCTCCGCCTGGACTGAAGAGATCACCTAATGGGACAGCCTGCGGCGCGCTATTTCCTGTCCAAGCAGGCACATGTCTGTGTCACCGGTGATGCCATGGTGATCCTGGACCAGGCGACGGGAAAATACCTGGCCCTCGACCGCGATCATGCAGCCGGCCTGGGCGGGCTGGTACTGGACTGGCCGTTGCCGGCAGACGGCCGGCAGACGCCGGATCTGCTGCGGTCGCTGCTGCAGCGCGGGCTGATCACCGATGATCCGCGGCGAGGCAAAGCCGCGGCCAGCGCGTCGATCGCACTGCCGCGCCACTGGATACGCGAAGGTGAATCCCGCGGTTGTCCCCGCATCACCGCACGTGACGTCCGCAGATTCATGGCCGCGTGCATGCGTGCAGGATGCAGCAGGACGCTCCTTCCTTTCAGCTACACGGTGTCCTCGGCGCGCAGGCGTGCGCAGGCATCACAGCGCAGGGACGCAAGCGTGCAGGAACTGGCCATGCGCGTCCGGGTGTTCGACTGGCTGCGGCCGTTGGCCTTCAGGAAGACGGACGAGTGCTTCCTGTACTGCCTGGCGATGCGCGAATTCCTGTCCAGGCATGGAATCGTCGCGGACTGGGTGTTCGCGGTCAGGACGCGGCCCTTTGCGGCGCACTGCTGGCTGCAGCACGGCGATCAGGTCCTGACCGACATCCCCTTCAACCTGCGCCGGATGGTTCCCATCCTGGTGCTGTAGAGACGCCTCACGCATGTATCGATACATCGCCGTGCTCTGGAACGCCTCCTGCGACTCCGCATCCACGCAGGCCCGGCACGCCATGCAACGCATCGAGGCCATGCACGCCGGCATCACCTGCGTGATGAATGACCACGGCGCTGCGATCTATGTCCAGAGTGACAACCCTGGCTATCTGGACTGCAGCCGCTGCGGCTCGCTGGTCGTGCTCGGCGCTCTGTTCGACAGGAATTTCGGCAGGGACACCGTGCCCGGGCGCGCGACACTGGATGCGGCCGCCGCCGATGCGGCCTGCCGCACGCAGGGGAAGACCCTCGTGCAGCACTGCTGGGGCCGCTATGTCGCGTTCGGCTACCAGCCACAGTCATCGAGCTGGTTCGTCCTGCGTGATCCCACGGCCGAAATTCCCTGCTACATCACGACGGCGGATCAACTGACGGTGGTCTTCTCCAGCATGGAAGACTGCCTTGCACTGCGCCTGCGCGACTTCAGCATCGACTGGTCCTTCCTGTCGTACTCGCTGCTGTTCCCGTTCCGTGACGGGTTGCAGACCGGCTTCAGGGAGGTCACCGCCATCGAGGCCGGGGAGGCCGTTTCCATCCGCGATGGCGAGCCGGTCAGCCGGCAGTGCCAGTGGGACATCGTGCGCCTGGCCCGCGACGAACCGATCGAAGACCTGCAGGAGGCGGTGCAGCTTGCGCGCTCCACGCTGCTGGGCTGCATCGGCGCCCTGGCCAGCCGGCACCGGCGTATCCAGCTGCAGCTGTCGGGCGGGCTGGATTCCTCCATCATCCTCGCCGGCCTGCTGCACGCGCCCTCCATGCCGGAAGTGGACTGTGTCCACCACTATGACGACGGCATCGGTGCCGATGAGCGGATGTTTGCCCGCATGGCGGTGGCCGGTGCACGTGAGTCGTCGGGCCGGCGCTGCGGGTTCGTCGAGTACCGGCGGCAGCCCCACTGCGCGCTGGAAGAGATCATGACCTTCCCGCGGACGGCGCGGCCCGCACATTGCTCGGGCTACCTCCTGCATCGCCGTGATGTCGCCTTTGATGGCGACACCGTGCAGTTCACCGGTGTCGGCGGCGACGCGGTCTTCCTGCGCTTCAAGGGCAACGCTGCGGCGATCGACCATGCCTGGCGGCGCGGCATCGACCGCCACTTCTTCCGGGTCGCCTTTGAAACCGCGCAGGCGGGCGATTCGCTTTATGGCGTCCTCAAGGATGCTGTGATCCATGGGCTGCTCAGGCGGCCCGCCAGCATCAACGGTCGCTGGGGCAACCCCTGCGAATGGGTGAAGGTTGACGTGTCCGAGCAGGACGTCACGCCACCGGCCTGGCTGCGCCATGCGCGCAACGAAGGGCACGAGGTGTCACCGTACAAACTGGCCCACATCAGCCGGATGGTGTTTCCGACCAGCGTTCTTGACCCGTTCGAGGGCGCGGGTGGCTGGCACGGTGTCTCTCCGATCAGCGCACAACCGCTCGTCGAACTGTTCGCGCGCATGCCGCTGCGCCTGCTCATGGCGGATGCGGAGGACCGGACGATTGCACGGCGTGCCTTGCAGGGGCTGCTGCCGGATGCGCTGCTGTCGCGGAAAGTGAAGTCCTACCTCGACGATCATTCGGTCGCGGTCACCCAGGGCCATCAGGCGTTCATCCGCAGCCTGCTTGTCGATGGCCTGCTGGCCCGGCGTGGGTACATCGACAGTGCCTCGGCCGACGCCGGCATCCGTCGGGTCAGCCCGGATCATTCATCGCAGGTGCTCGGCATCTTCGGCCCGCAGGTCAACATCGAAGCGTGGCTCAGGCGCTGGGAAGGGCGGCCAGCAGCGCAGGGGGCCGGAGTCGCCTAGGCGCTCCGGCTCATCTCCTCGAGGTACAGGCTCTCAAGGTCGTTGGCGGTGATGGTGGTGGCATCCAACGTCCTGCGCAACCGCCCGGCCTGCATGAGGCCGATCGTGGTGGCGACCTCGCGGGCGCGGAACAGATCGTGCGTGGCCATCAGAATGGCGGTGCCACGATCACGCTGTCGCACGATCAGGTCATGGAACTCGGCCGACGCGGTGGGATCGAGGCCGGACGTCGGCTCGTCAAGCAGCAGCGCCTTGGCGTCCTTGACGATGGCCAGGGCAATGCCGACCTTCTGCCGCATGCCCTTGGAGTACAGGCCCACGCGTCGTCCGAAGACGTCCGGCGCCAAGCCCGCTGTACTCAGTGCATCCCGCAGCCGGGCGGGTGAGCGGTCGTCCACACCGGCCAGGCGCGCGAAGTAGTCCAGGTTCTCAAGACCGGACAGTTCGTCGTACAACGCCACGGTCTCGGGGATGTACAGCAGCCTGCGTCGCACCTCCTGCGGCTGCCGGTGCGCGCTGAGTCCATCGACCTCCGCGGATCCGGAGGTGGGGGTGAGGAAGCCCAGAAAGAGCTTGATCGTGGTCGACTTTCCCGCACCGTTGGCCCCGAGCAGGCAGAAGATCTCGCCCGGCCCTACCTCGAAGCTGACGTCGTCGAGTGCCCGGTGGGTGCCGTGTTCCTTGACGAGGTTCTTTGCAGAAAGCATGTGGAGTCCTCAGGGGGCCGCCAGCCGGTGACGCATCGATCCGGCGGCGATCAGCAAAATCAGGGTGGCGGCGAGCAACGCCGCGATATCGGCAGGCACTCCGCGCGGGCCAACGCCCGCCGTCTCCACGAAGCGGAAGCGGGGCAGGGCTTCATATTCCGCGAGTGTCTGCGGCGCGTCGCGATCCAGGTACGCCTTGTGCAGCAATCGACGGGCCTGCCAGAACGCATGGACCTGGTGCTGGAAGGCGAGCGCGCGATCCGCGTCCGTGCCGGCGATGCGATCCAGCGCGTCCTGCACTGCGACCGCGGGCAGCAGCAACCGCACCTTGTCCAGCACCCGACGGCGTGCATCCTGCGCCCGCTCATGCGATTCGACCAGCGGCGCAAGGTCGAGGTCGGTCGCCAGCAGGTCGGCATAGGCGTCGCGCACGTGGTCCGGAATCACCGGTGGCGGCGAACGCACCGCCGTTGAAGCACTGCGGCGATGGAGTGCCTGTTGCGCGGCCGTTGCGGCCAGCCGCGCCTTCACGTCGGTCGCGAGCTGCATCTGTGACGGCGGCGGAACGGCCAGATTCACTGCGGCGAGGGTCAATGACGGGGCCATCACCACGATCAGCAACCACACTCCGCCGGCCGCAATGGCCGCCTCCGTGGTGCGCCGGGCGAAACAGCCGATCAGTACCGCCACCGCCAGCCAGAAGCCGCCATAGGCGAGGATGACCAGCGACAGCAGGCCGAGGCCGGCAAGGCTCTCCGCACCGGACCACGCCGCCGCGCCGACCAGGATCACTCCCGCAGGCAGCAGTACCACGCCGCCCCGGGCCAGCGCTTTCACTGCGATCAGCCGTCCCACCGCGACCGGCTGCGACAGCACCAGCGCAGCGATGCCACGCTCGCGCTCGCGGGACCAGAGGTCATAGCTGGCTGCGAGGATGACCAAGGGCAGCAGAAAGACAATGACGAACGCCAGGTCGAACCGGCCTGCGGCCCGCGCTGCCGGATTGCCGATGTCGGCCCACACGTTCCTGAAAAGCTGGGTGCGATCGCCCAGCGCCACCACATCGGCGGTATAGGGATAGGCCTCCGCCTGCCCGATCGACACCGACGCCATCGCAGCGGGCGGCAGTACGGGTTGGACGCGCGGCAATACCGATGGCGCCTTGCCGACAAACACCCGGCTGCGGTCATGGGTGTGCTGCTCTTCGAGCTGGATCACGCTGATGGCGGCGTCACGCTGTTCGACCCAGGCCCTGCCATTCCATGCGGCGTAGGCGGCCAGCGCCAGCAGCAGCGCCAGCAGGGTGGGCAGCGCCCGATCGCGCAGCAGCCTGCGCACCTCATGGCCGGCAACCGAAAGACTGCTCATGGGGTCGTCCCCAGGCGCCGGGCCGAGAAAAGCACCAGTCCAAGCGCCAGCAGCACCCAGGCCAGCAGGATGGCCAGGTTCACCGCCTGCGCCGCGGCAATGCCGGCCAGGTGCTGCTGCCCCGGCGTGTACGCTACGGACCGGGTGAGGGTCGCGATGTCGGCACGATGTTTTTCCCCCTGCGGCGCCTTGTGCTGCTTCACTTCCGCGTTGAGTGCCTGGATCAAGCGGTAGCGGTAGTCTTCCACGCTCCGCAGGAAGGCCAGGTGCGCCGCGAAATCGGTGCGGGCGAATGCGCGTGACCATGACTGCAGCGCGATGGCCGGAGAAACAAAGGCGAATGCGCGCTGTGTTGCTTCCTGCTGCCGGTAGGTCGCATGGATCCGCTCGAAATGGCGGTTGTAGGTGTCCGTCGAATTCTTCTCCGCAAACTCCAGGGCCACGCCCCGGAAGTTGACGGGAAGGTCTTCCACCGTGTCGACCTGGTAGCGCGCCATCAGCGCGTGTCGCAGGGCATCCAACCGCTTGTCCGCAGGGTCATGGCCATCCACGCCGTTCTCCGCCTCTTCGGTCACGGCAGCCCTGAACGCCGGCGCAGTGGGCGTGGGATCCAGCGATTCCGCCACCGCCGGCGCCATTCGTGGCACCAGCACGGTGGCTACCACCCAGAACCCCAGCAGCACCACCAGCGAGGTCCGCGCCGAGCTGGACAACGCCGACACACCGACCGTGAGGGCACAGAACACCAGCAGATAGAGTCCGTAGGCCGCGCACATGGCCAGCAGCGCGGCGATGTCCATCCAGCCGGCGTTCTGTCCCGCCACAGCGGGAATCGTCGCCGCCAGCATGGCAAGCACCAGCAGCAGGGAAGCGCTTGCCAGGGCGATCAATCGGCCGATGATCAGCACCGCCGGCGAAGCCCCGGTGCCGAGTTCCTGGCGGAGGGTTTCGCGGGCGACGTCACCGGACAGCGTGGCGAAGCCGGCAAGGATGATGAGCAGCGGCGCTACCACCTGCAGGGCCCAGGCGGCGGAGAAGCCATCGAACCGGCTGAGGGCGGTACCCGCGTCCATCGCGCGATGCCTGGCCGGGTTCTGTGCGTGGCCCTCGATGAACACCGAGGTGCCCAGCACATCCGTCAGTCCCGGATCGAGTGCAGCCAGGGGCCGCACCGGCGCGGGAATGGCGCGCCCCACATGCGCCGCGGCATGGGGATCGATCACGCCCTGGCTGTCCCACAGCCGCGCTTCCTCCGCCGCTACGGCCTGGCGCTCCTGCGCCTGCAGGGACAGGCGCGCGGCACCCGTGGCAACGGATGCGCCCGCAAGCAGCAGCAGGACCAGGGCGAGCCACGGCAGGCGCCGCTCGCGCCACATCAGGGTCAGCTGGGTTGCCGCGACACCGGCAGCTTGCCGAAGCGTCGACGCAGGCCGGACGCGGGCGGGGGAGGGCGCGCTCATCCGGCTTACCAGCGATGCGTGAGGGTCACCGACAGGAAGCGCCCCAGCGCGGTCGCATTGGTGGGGTCGTAGCCGGTGTTGATGCTGTTGATGATGAAGGGCGGATCCCGGTCGAGAAGATTCTGCACGTTGAAGGCGAGCGACGTGCCTTCGTGGTCGCCGGCCGGGGCGCCGAAGTGGTACTTGAGGTTCAGGTCGACGGTCGTCCAGGAGCTGACGTGCGGGTGGGCGATGTTGGCCGGATCGCGGTAGCTGTCCACGTAGTTCACGAAGACGCCGCCTGCGGCCTGGCCCCGGTCCAGGGTCAGGCCGCCGCGCAGCTTGAGATCGACCGGGTAGTACACCGCGTTGACCGCGTCCAGCTCGGGCGATGTGCTGGTCACGCGCCGCGTCGATTCGAGGATGTATTGCCCGGCCAGGTTCATCGCGATCCGCGTCTGGCCCACATCGACGCGATAGGACGCGTTGAGATCGACGCCGCGCTGCGAGGTGAAGGCGTTGTTGCGGAAGCGGTTGTCCAGGATCACCTGGCTGCTGGTCTCGTCCAGGCCGGCAGGGAGTGCATACGGCCCCACACGTGAGACGAACAGCCCCAGGCCCGACACGCCCAGCTGGCGCGCCTGCTGGATCTGCTGCTGCGATGGATCGACGGTCAGGATGTCCGCGTAGGGCGCCGTGGACTGCAGGAACAGGGACGGGAAGCTGCCGCCGAAGCCGCTGCCGATCCGGTCCGCATAGTCGATGTGATAGTAGTTGGCATCGACCGTGAGGCCGGGAATGGTGGGCGGTGCGAACGAGAACCCGCCGGTCCAGGTTTTGGCACGCTCAGGGCCGAGATCGGGATTGCCGTTGGAGAGCATCATCAGGACGGTTCTGCCGTTGGCCGCGTTCGGGTTTGGCACGTTCGCCACGACCACGGTGTTGTTCAGCTGCATGTCCTGGTAGACCGGCGCGCGGTAGGAGCGGCCATAGCTGGTACGGAACGAGAGTCCTTCGGCAGCCTCCCACAGCAGCCCCAGCTTGGGATTCAGGGTGGAGCCGAAGTCGCTGTAGTCGTCGTAGCGTGCCGCTGTGGTCAGCGACAGGCTGCGAACGCCGGGCATGTCCTTGAGCAGCGGGATGTTGAGCTCGGCAAAGGCGGACCTGATCGTGCGCTGCAGATCGAGCGGCTTTTCCAGCCCACGGTGATCGAGCAGCTCATAGCCATCGCGGCGGTAGCCGGCGCCGACCGCTGCGCGTACCGGGCCGGCGGGCAGGCTGAACACCTCGCCGTCGGCCACCAGGTCCAGGTAGCGCGATTCGGAGTTCGTATCCGTCGGCGGCGCCGTGCTGACCGTGCTGCCGGTGATGGTCGTGCGCTCGTAGGAGACCTCGTTCCTGCCGAATCCAGCGTCCAGGCGCGCCTGCCACTGGCGCGGAAGCTCCAGGGTCAGGCCTGCGAACACATCGAACTGCTGCGTGTGCGGGAACAACCGGGTTTCGTCAGCCGTGCCGGAGATGGTGGTGTCCATCTCGCGCTTGGCGAACGAGCCGGTGAGATTCAGCGTCAGCACATCGCTGAGCTCCTGCACGCCATCGACGTACAGGCTGTGCCGCTTCGATCCCGGATAGAGATCGTAGGGCCTGACCGTGACGTTCCGGGAGAAATCCTTGTCGGTGGCGGGCAGGTTACCCTGCTTCAGGAACTCGTAACTTGCCAGCACACGGCCGCGGTCCCACGACCACCCCGCGGACTGCGACACCTGGTACTCGTCCATGTTGCCGGTGGTGACCGTGCCGTACCGCAGCGACGACTCGTAGCCGGTGAAGTCCTGGCGCAGGATGATGTTGACGACGCCACCGACTGCATCGGTGCCGTAGATGGCAGAGGCACCATCGGTGAGGATCTCCACGCGTTCGACCGCGCTGAGAGGAATCAGCGATACATCGACATACTGGTAGCGGTTCGATGAGGTCACGCGATGGCCGTTGACCAGGGTCAACGTCGTGCCCGTACCCAGCCCGCGCAGGTTGATCGCGGTGCCCAGGCCGAAGTTGTTGCCGGTATCACGGTCAACACCGAGATTGGCCACATTGGCACCATTGGCGCCGCCACCGAAATTCTGCGGCAGCTTCTCGAACAGCTGCTGCAGGGAGGCCACGCCGGTGCGGTCGATGGCCTCCCGGTCGATCACGATGACCGGCGATGCACCACCGCCGACGGCATCGCGGATGTTGCTGCCAATGACCAGCACCTTGTCCAGGGTGGCCGTGGGCGCGTCATCGGCGGTGCCCGCGTTCTGCGCCTGGGCCTGCGCTCCGATCTGCAGCGCGGCAGCGATGCTCGCCGCCAGCAACGCGCGCCTACCGCCCATGAATACCTGTTCCATTCCCCGGTCCATCACTCTCATCCGATATCGGCCTGCGGCACGGTCACGTGCGCCTGGTGGCGATGTTATATCATATCATTTAGCCGCACAGGGATTGCCTTGCCCTGTGAACCGCCGAGACGCCGGGGACCGAGAGTGATGAAGCCGTTCGCTGTGCCCGCGCCTGTCAGCGAGATACTGACGGCCTACTGGAAAGCCGATCGCACGCTGCTGCTGCTCATTGCCGCCACCGTGCTGCTCTCCAGCCTGGCCACCGTTGCCGCGCCCTATCTGTTCTCGCGATTGATCGACCGCCTTCCCGGGCAGGGCGCAGCGGTCCTGGCCGGGTGGTTCGTTCTCTACGCGGTGCTGCTCGGGGTGGGCAGCGTGCTGCAGAACACGGTGCAGTACCTGTCATTCCTCAGCGGCGAGAATCTGGGCTTCATCACCAGTACCCGCTACTTCGCGCGCCTGCTGAAGAAGACCAACAGTTTCTTCGTGGAGTACAACGCAGCGGAACTGCAGGTGGCCGGCGAAAAGGGGCGGGGGGCGCTCAAGATCGTCGTGCAGTTGGGCCTGGTGGCCTTCATTCCCAGTGCCCTGCAGATCGTGTTGACCCTGGTCACCCTGGGGGCGCTGATCAACCTGCAGATCGTGGCCATCGTTCTGGGCTACGGCACGGTGGCCGTCGCGCTTTCCGCCCTCGCTACCCGACGTGCACGCATCCACCGCGAAGCGGCCGTCGAGGCCGGCCAGCAGAACGCCCGCTTCGTCGGCAATGCCATGAATGCCATGGAAACGCTCAGGCAGTTCGGCGGCAGCGGCTGGATGGTGCAGCGCTTCGAGCAGAAGGCGCAGAGGGTGCGCGACAGCTGGCGTGCCTACGTGCTGCAGCGCGTAAGCTTCATTGCCCTGCTGGGCATCGGCCTGGCCATCGAGTTCATCGTCACCTTCACCCTGCTGCTGCCGCGCTACCAGAACGGGCAGCTGAGCGTGGGCGACATCGTCCTGTTCAATCTGCTGCTGCTCCAGCTCAATCTGCCGCTGGAGATGATCGCGCGCTCCATCGATGATGTCGCCCGTTCGTGGAGCATGCTGGCGCCGCTCTCTGCCCTGTGGGCTGCGCCCGAGGAACCGCAGGTGGCCCATGCCGAACGGTTCTCCGCCCGCAGTGGCCTGCTCCAGTTCGACGGAGTGAGCCACCGCTACGACAACGGCCGCGGTGTAACCGATGCGACCTTCCACGCCGGACGCGGCGGCATCACCTTCCTGATGGGAGAGACCGGTACCGGCAAGTCGACACTGTTCAAGCTGGCGCTGAAATCCATCGAGCCCCAGCACGGCCGGATACGGGTGGACGGTACCGACCTGGCCCGGATCGATCGCGCGACGTGGCACGCGGCCGTCGCCGTCGTTCCGCAGGACGTGATCCTGCTCAACGAGAGCCTGGCCGACAACATCCTGCTGGGGCGCCCGCGCGATGACGAGCGACTGCGGCATGCCGCACGCAAGGCTGCCATCCTTACCTTGATCGAGGCACTGCCCGAGCGCTTCGAGACCACGGTTGGCGAGCGTGGCCTGAAGCTCTCCGGCGGTGAGCGGCAGCGCATCGCCATCGCACGCGCACTGTATGGCGAGCCCGCGATCCTCTTGCTGGACGAAGCGAGCTCCGCCCTGGACGAGGCGACCGAACGCGAGATCATGGGGCATATCCGGGCGCTGGCCAGCGAGGTGACCGTGCTGGCCATCACCCACCGGCGCAGTGTCGTCACCGACGCCGACCGCGTGGTTGAGCTGGGCGGGGCGTAGATCGAATCCCTGGGAAGGCCAGCGCAGCCCTGATTCCGCGCCCGGTTTGCCGGCCTTTGTCGGCCGGCGCGGGGTCTGGTCGCATGCCGCTCACCAGGCAGGTGCATTTCGGCTAGCGTGGGCTACTTGAACACGGGGATGCAGAAATACATGAAACGTTGGCTCTTCCTGATGCTTTTGACGGTCCCATTTGCGGCCGGGGCCATCGTCATCCGTGACGACGTGGATGATGCCCGGTACCGCATCGATGGGTCTGCCTTCCCGGCACTGGCCGACCTGCCGGGAGAGGGGCACGGCGTACTGATCGCCCCACGCTGGGTGGTCACCGCCGCGCACGCCGCACCGATGGACGGCATGGGCGCCGAGGTCGCCGTCGGTGGGCGCAACTACGCCGTCGAGCGCGTGTATCTGCACCCCGGTTTCAGGCCGATGCCGGCCGCGCTGGGCGAAGAGGCCCTGGCAACAGGCAGTGCCGCGAAGATCCACGCGTTCCTGGCGGCGTCGGATGACATCGCGTTGATCCGGCTGGCCACGCCCGTCGCCGATGTCGAGCCCGTCGTGCTTTATCGGGGCGCGGGCGAGGTTGCGCAGGTGGCCACCTTGATAGGGAAGGGCGCCACCGGGAATGGCGCCGAGGGGTTCATCCCCGGCGGGTCGCATCGCACCGCCCTGCGGCGGGCGTACAACGCCATCACCGGCGGCAACGACCGCTATCTCTGGTACCGGTTCGATCCGCCGCCGCGCGCCCTGCCGCTTGAAGGCGTTCTGGGCAACGGCGACAGCGGTGGCCCGCTGCTCATCAACGCGCAGGGCCACTGGCAGCTGGTCGGCCTGGGCTCCTGGATCACCGCCGTTCCCGAGCACGCCCTTGAGGCCGGCTTCTATGGCCAAGTGGTGTTCAACGTGCGCATCTCACGCTACGCCGGCTGGATCGACCGCGTCATGTCCGGGGAGGGCGCCGGTCGATAGCGACCGCCGGGTTCAACCCGGCAGCTCGCACTTCATCTTGCCGTCCACGTAGTACGGCTTGGGTACGCTGGGGTTGTCGCTGGTCTTCTCGAAGACCACCTCGAACGAGTCGGCATCCGGCGAGCCCTTGCGATCGGTGCAGGCGTCCTGCAGCTTCTTCTTGACCGCAGCAATGCCGGCATCGCGGTTGGCGCCGTCGGCGCTGTTGGTCAGGTTCACGGTTTCGGCCGAGGCCAGCGGGCTCAGGGCCAGCAGGCAGCCGGTAATCAGCACGGTGTGGAGCTTGGTCATGGACTCGCCTCGTGAAGGTTCAGGGGCTTCGAGGATAGTGCGCGGCTGTTAACGGTGCGTGGTTGGGCGTGACGCGTCACATTAATGGGTGCCGCCTGCCGGTCTGGGCGGCCGCTCCAGCACACGGTTGCCGACATACTGGTCACGCTCTCCATGCCGCCGGGGCGCTCTGCGGCAAGCAGAATTTCCATCACCACGCGCAGGCCGTTGAGAGAACAGTCGGCGTCTGACAGCGCCATGCGTCGCCCTTGCGGCAGATGACCCTCCGGCCAGGGCCGGCCGTTGGACGCGGCACCTGCGCCGATGCTGTGCAGCAGTGAAACGAAGGCGTTGGGATCCGGTGTGGGCTCGTTGGCGGGATGCAGGCGGATCGGCTGCGGAGAAGGGGGGTAGGCGTTGGTCATGGCAGGGCTCCGAACAGATAAACGGAAGCCGCCACCGATAAAGGTGGCGGACGGTGCGAGGCTCGAAACCCGGTCTACGCTGGAACCGGCAGGCACGAGGCCCCCGCGCACCGCCATGTCGACACTGTCCATCTACGCTCTTTGGCGCCGCCACACCCAGGCGCGTCGGTGGCGCGGCCCAGCCGGCCGGGCCGGAGCGTAGGATCAGCAATGGAATGTGTCGGGTGGTGCTCATGGCTCAGCGGCTCCGTGCACCGGCAGGAAAGTAACGCTTGCCCAGCCGCAAGGCCACATGCACCAGCAGGATCAGTACCGGCACTTCCACCAGCGGGCCGATGACGGCGGCGAAGGCGACCGGCGAGGCCAGGCCGAAAGCCGCGATAGCCACCGCGATGGCCAGTTCGAAATTGTTGCCTGCCGCGGTGAACGCGATCGCAGTGATGCGCGGATAATCCTTGGCGATCAGCTTTCCCATGAAGAAGCTGATGACGAACTGGATGATGAAGTACAGTGTCAGCGGGATCGCGATGCGCACCGCGTCCATCGGAATCCGCAGCACGTCACCGCCTTTGAGGCTGAACATCGCCACGATGGTGAACAGAAGTGCGGCGAGCGTTATCGGACTGATGGCAGGCAGAAACGTCTCTTCATACCACTGCGCGCCCCTGCGCGCCTTCAGCCACCGACTGGTGAGGAAGCCGGCCAAGAACGGGATGCCGAGGTAGATCAGAACCGCCTCTGCGATGGTCCAGACACTGACATCGATGACGCTGCCCTGCAGGCCGAACAGCGGCGGCAACCAAGAAAGGAAGAGCCACGCGTAGACGCTGAACAGCGCGATCTGGAAGATCGAGTTGAATGCGACCAAGCCGGCCACGTACTGGCCGTCACCGCGGGCGAGCTGGTTCCACACCAGCACCATGGCGATGCAGCGCGCCAAGCCGATCAGGATCAGGCCGGTCATGTACTCGGGGTAGTCGCGCAGGAACAGCACCGCCAGGCCGAACATCAGGAACGGGCCCACGATCCAGTTCAGTAGCAGCGAGAGCATCAGGACGCGCTTGTCGGCAAAGACCGTGGGCAGTTCCTCGTACTTCACCTTGGCCAGCGGCGGATACATCATCAGGATCAAGCCGATCGCGATCGGAATGTTGGTCGACCCTACGGAAAGGCTGTTCAACGCGCTGGGCACGCCCTCGAACAGCGCGCCCAGGCCGACGCCGAGCGCCATGGCGGCGAAGATCCAGAGCGTGAGATACCGGTCCAGGAAGGACAGGCGGGAGGTATCGGTAGTCATGGGGTTCCGGGAGGATGGTCAGTTGATCTGCGCAATCGGATCAAGCTGGGCCTTGAGGGTTTCACGGTCATCCCATGCCCCGTCAGGAATCTCCAGGAAAGCCTTCAGGCGGGCCTTGATGATCTGATGTGCTCGATCCAATGCTTCAGTCTTCTGTGCATCCGAGCCTTCCACTCCGGCCTTCGCCCCACTTTTTCAGGGTCGATTCGGCCAACACGCTGCGCGCGGAATTCCCGGTACAAAGAAACAGAACACGACGGGTCATTTGGGTGATCTGTGCGATATGGGGTCAGCAGCCTGCGGGGCGTTCACAGGCCTGTTCGTCGGCGCAGCAGTTTTCAGTGAGGTAGGCCACCAGCTCGTTCATCGCAACGAACTCGGCCCGGTAGCAGATGGTCCGGCCACGCTGCTCGGCGTTGATCAGTCCCGCAGCCAGCAGTTCCTTCAGGTGGAAGGAGAGCGTGGCGCCAGGCAATGAGAGGGCATGGGCGATGTCGCCGGCCAGCTTGCCGGCGCTGCCAGCCTGAACCAGAAGGCGGAAGATCGACAGGCGAGTGGCATGACCCAAGGCTGCCAAGGCGTGGGTTGCGCTTTTATGTTCCATGATTCTAGAATAATAGAATAAAAATGACGGGACAACCCTCCGTGCAGCAGATCCGCAACGTGGTCCCGGGTGCCTTGGACATCCCCACGGCCGCCAAGCTCAACGATCCGGCCGCCCAGCCACACCGGCCACGCATCCTGATCCTGTACGGATCGCTGCGGCCGCAGTCGTTCAGCCGCAAGCTGGCGCTCGAGGCGCAGCGGCTGTTGGAGCGGCTGGGGGCGGAAACCCGACTCTTTGATCCACATGACCTGCCGATGCTTGACTCGGTGCCGGCCACTCACGCCAAGGTCCAGGAGCTGCGCCAGGCTTCGCTGTGGTCGGAAGGGCACGTGTGGGTCAGCCCGGAACGCCACGGCACCCTGACTGCGGTATTCAAGAATCAGATCGACTGGCTGCCGCTCGAAGAGGGCAGCGTTCGCCCCACGCAGGGCCGCACGCTGGCAGTGATGCAGGTCTGCGGCGGCTCGCAGTCATTCAACGTGGTCAACGCGCTGCGCGTACTCGGTCGTTGGATGCGGATGGTCACGATTCCGAACCAATCCTCGGTGGCCAAGGCCTGGCAGGAGTTCGATGACGACGGTCGAATGAAGCCTTCTGCGTACTATGATCGCGTGGTGGATGTGATGGAGGAACTGATCAAGTTCACCCTTCTGGTGCGCGGGCGTAGTGACTACCTGTTGGACCGCTACAGCGAGCGCAAGGGCGTCGTCGAGGCGGCGGCGCTGGCCGCTGCCGCAGGCGTGGTGGAGACCGTTTCGAACCAAGAGGAAAGTGCGTGAACGCCGTCATCTATCACAACCCCAAGTGCGGCACCTCGCGCAACACCTTGGCGCTGATCCGCTTTGCCGGTATCGAGCCTGAAGTGATCGACTACCTGAGCCACCCGCCCAGCCGTGCGCGCCTAGTCGAGCTCATTACGACGGCGGGGTTGAGCGTGCGCGATGTCATCCGGCAGAAGGGAACGCCATATGACGAGCTCGGGCTAGGCGACGCAGCCCTGAGCGACGAAGCGCTGCTGGATGCGATTCTGGCGCACCCGATACTCATCAATCGTCCTCTCGTACAAACCGACAGGGGTACTCGCCTGTGCCGGCCTTCGGAAGTGGTGTTAGAGATCCTGCCGCCGCTGCCCGGACCGTTCCGAAAGGAAGATGGAGAGTTGGTGATCGGGCGCGCCGAAAGCTCGACGCCGTGATCTTATTGCCGGGCTGGGCGCGCCGCCGTTGAGAGCCAGAGGAGGTCATGCCCCATGTCGACGCGCGATCCCACAACAAGCGACAGCGCGTGGCGCGTCTTCCTTGTATTCCTGCGACTGGGGCTGACGTCGTTTGGCGGCCCGATCGCCCACCTGAGCTACTTCCGCCTCGAGTTCGTCGTACGCCGCCGTTGGCTGACGGACCGTAGCTACTCCGATCTGGTGGCCCTGTGCCAGCTACTGCCGGGCCCGGCCAGCAGCCAGGTAGGCATGGCGCTGGGCTTGCGCCGCGCTGGCTGGCCTGGCCTGTTGGCCGCTTGGGCTGGCTTTACGCTGCCGTCGGCCGTGCTGATGATCCTGTTCGCTTTGGGCGTTGCCAAATACCAGGACATCGTTGAATCCGGCTGGCTGCAGGGCCTGAAGATCGTGGCAGTTGCCGTGGTGGCCCAAGCAGTGTGGGGTATGGCCCGATCCCTCTGCCCGGACCGTCTCCGGGCTGGGATGGCGTTTTTTGCGGCTGTGTTGACCTTGTCCATGCCCTCGGTCGGTGGCCAGGTCGTGGTGATCATCGTCAGCGGACTGCTCGGTCGCTGGATGCTGAAGATCGAGCCGGCGTCCGGCCAATCAGCCGGCGGCTATCCCGTCTCGCGAAGAACCGGCACGGTGGCACTGGTGCTACTGGTGCTGCCGCTCTTTCTGCTGCCCTTGTGGGCGATGGCTAGTAGCACCCCCTTGGCCGTGCTGCTGGAGGGTGTGTATCGCGCTGGCGCCCTGGTCTTCGGCGGCGGCCATGTGGTGCTGCCGTTGCTGCAGACTGCGGTTGCCCAAAGCGGCATGGTGAGCACCGAGGATCTGCTTGCCGGGTACGGTGCGGCGCAGGCGGTGCCGGGCCCTCTCTTCTCCTTTGCGGCTTACCTGGGGGCTATCGCCGAGGGGCCGCTGCGTGGCTGGGCAGGCGGCCTTATGCTGTTGTTCGTCATTTTCCTGCCGGCCCTTCTTGTGCTCGTGGGGGTGCTGCCGTTCTGGGAATCCCTGCGCCACCGCAAGGATCTCCAAGCCGCGATTGCAGGCGTCAATGCCGGGGTGGTCGGCATCCTGCTGGCGGCGTTGTACGACCCGATGTGGACGAGTGCGATCCACGACCGATGGGATGTCGCGATGGCGCTGCTTGCATTTGGGCTACTGGTCGTCGCGCGCTCACCGCCGATCGTGGTGGTGCTGTTGGCCGCCATAGCCGGCTGGGTGATGGCGTGGTAGTAGCGCTGCTGGGCGGTCAGCACCGGTTCGGCAGCGCAACCGAACATCTGCTTCTGGCCGACAGGGTTCATTGGCAAGCGAACGGACAAAGATTCTGCCGTTCAGTTCTAGAATTAGGGGTGTTTATCGAGGGTAGGGTGGATGTCCAGCCGGGCTCGGGTCGATGGGCACTGCAATGGTCTTCAGCACCCCGTTCACCGTCACGTTCAACACTCGCCACGGCTTGTGCAGCCTACGAATTTCGCGTTAAAAACTGCATCGTTCATGCGCATCGTTAACCGCAATTGCGCGCATCTTTCCCGTGGCTGGGATGCAATTCTGACGGTGTATCAGCCGTCCGGTCCACCTCTGCCGGTCAGCCTAGCTTCGATTGAGCGGAGAAAACTCTCTTCGTCCCTGGCGCTGTTTCGTCCAATGCCGAGCTTGATCGCGAGCTCGCGCCAGCCACACCGGGGTTCGGTCCTCGGGGCGCCATAGGCATCCGCGAACCAGGCGAGTGGCACGGCATAACCATAGCCATAGTCCATCTCGATCGACCCACCAACCGATGCCCACAGATCGGCTCCCACAAAGATCCGCGTCCGGAAATCGCCGCCGACCGCCAGAGCGGAATCCTCCCGCGCCGCGAACACCCATTCGCGGGCAATCAAGTCGCCGGTGACAAACAGGATGCTGCCCCAATCGTGATCGACACGGTCGCTTCGGATATTGCCGAAAACGACCAGCGTCACCTGCCCATCACCCTCGCGCTCGCCTGTGCGAAGGGTGCCGCTGACGGTCAGATCGCCGTGAATGACGACGACTTGGGAGGGGGCAAGGAAGTCGCCGTCGATCGTCAGGCTGCCACGATGCACAGTCGCGGTGGCCTGATCGGCATAGGGGCCGGCTGGAAGCAGCTGGAGCCGCATCAGGACATCAGCTACTTCACGATCGGTCATGCCAGCGGCCAAGTCAGCCACGATCATCTTCCATGCGTCAGGTGTCACTGTTTGAAAGGGCATTCTCGTTCCTCAATGAAGACGTATTGGGTGGCCACGTTGATCCCGTCAGCTCCCATGGCCTACAAAATGAACTTTGAGAATCGGCCGGAACTCGCTGAAATCATGGCATGTTTCAGTGCGTGATAGGCTTCGTCTGCTGACGCGCAGGCAGTGCCCTATTCTCCGGAATAGTGCGAGATTTGCCTCGAACACCGTGCGCGATACCCCAGTGATCGCCAGCCGTCGGCTGGCCATCAGCCCGGCCGCATCGCGCACCGGCTTGTCCTCGGTGTGGACGTAGTGCACGAACATCGCCACGGTCTTGTGCCCCGTCAGCCTCATGCCTACCTTGGTCGGTACGCCCGAATTGGCGATGTCGGTGGTCGAGCGATGGCGGATGCCACGCGTGCCGACATGCGGCACGCCGGCGGCCTTGAGCACCCGGCACCAGCCGCCATAGTGCTCGCCAAAGGTCAGGTGCTTGGTCGGATCGTTGGGCGACGGCAGGACATAGGGGGCAGCCGTCCCGGCGCGGCGGCGTCGAAAGCAGCCGATAGGCTTCTGCGCTCATGGGCTTGGAAATGCCGCCGACCTTGCTGTCGGGCCACACTACGCGCCGGTTCTCTAAGTCGAGCCAGCCCCATTGGAGCGGGCAGATTTCGGAACGCCGTGCCGCGATCTCATCCCTGGCCGGGGACTGAGGGCGCAGGCAAGAGCCGAGCCAGAGGCCCAGCCATTTCCATGCGGAGCCAACGAAGGCCCAGATTCGGCGGATACGCGATTGCGCATAATGTATATTATGTTCACATCATCTTGGGATGGCTGGCACGTCTCTTGCCGCTGCCCCTGGCATCTACTCTGGCATGGGGTCTGATCGTGCGTGATCGGAATCTAACCGGCCCCTGGGCCGGTTTTTCGTTTAAGGATGGCCGACTGGTCACCCCCGAGCGCCGCGAGCTGGAGCCGCAGGACCTGGCCCGGCTATCACTCACTCCTGCACAAGCGCAGGAATGGCGGCGGCCGATGGAAACCCGTGGAGTGCCGGCGATCGGGACGTTCTCGCCAAGAACCAACAGCGTTCGCCCAGGGCGATGGCTGGGCCCGACGCCGAGCCGGCAGCAGCGGTCCTGCCTATACTTGGGCCGAGACCTCGCCAGCGCGTGTGAGGTGCTTCCGTAGGGGCGCTGCCCCTACACCCGGCGTGATGCGTCACGGTAATCACTTGCAAGCCCGCCAGACCATATCGTCCATACGCCTGCCAACATCAAACGGGCGGTTGGTGCCGTAGGCCCTGAAAACGCGCTCACGTTCCGCACGTGCGGCCTCGCAGGCGTTGGCATCCCTGTACTGGGAGATATGGTGCAACTGCCCGCCACCTCCGCCGTTTCTGTAAACAGGTGCTGGGCGCCGCGCTGGCTGAGGCGCAATGGAAGCCGAATTTTGCTGCCGGATCATATCCAAGCGCCGCTCATTGACTACGGATTCCGCGGAACGTGGCGCGACCTCTACATTCCACGTCTTGGCAGCTTCACCGTTGGCACATGGCATTGACTGGTACTCGACGCCGCCCTTGGTGACGCACTTGTAAATCTGCTGGGCGCCTAATGGCGCAGCCATCACACACAGCAGCACTGCTGTCGCAATCCTTGTGACCATGACTTCCCCCTGTAGCTGGGCCGAAGCTTACCCCCTTCGCCTTCGGGTTGGCGAGTACGGGCGGAGTCACAGTCTTGTGGGGATCGCCGGCGTGGTCATGTGGCTGCTGCTCTGGAACGAGGGCGTCTCCGGGAAGCTACCGAGCGCCCGATCCCCGCGCGCAATGGCGTTCCCATTGATGACCGCCCCACTCTGCTCGATCCGTTCCGGCTGCGCCGTTGGCTGCTGCGGAGCAATGGTGGCCATGATCGCCAAAGTGGCGCTCGCTTTGGATCTCGGGCTGTCGCTATCTGCAGCGGAGATGAAGCGCTCTATCTTAGTGACATCAGCACTGTCGCTCACCAATTGCCACAGCGCCGCGCGCCATGCCACTGGGTGCGTATCGGTGGCCAGCTTTTCCATGATCCGCATACGTGAGCTTCAATACCTTGAGCTCCGGGAAAATGATCTTGAAATCTGCCTTCAGCTTTTCCTCGTGCGAGGATATTGGAATGACCTTTAATGGCCGCTCTTGTTCCTAGCAAGTGCAGGATGTCGTTGAATCCAACTCAACCGAGATGGAGGCGCACATGCAGCAATTCTTCTACCGGCATGCTTGCACGTTCAAGAAGCTGCTAAGGCCAGCCCCCAGTGGTGAGCTGGCGAACTCCCGATTTCGCGCAGGACGACCATCAATCGAGTCGTCGTACAACGTACTTTCCATACGAAAAATAGAGGAATCCGATAATGGCGGCGTGCACGACTGCAAACGGTATGTACTGTTTCCAGAGAAGAGTCAGCCCAAAGCCCACACCTGGGATCAGGTAGATCGCAAGAATAGTTGCCCACTTTCCGTCGTGTCCGACAGCCAGAGATTCGCCATTCTTAGCGATTGATCCGGAGATGAGCCAAGCCAGCGTAAACGCCGAGACAAGCATGATCCAGAATGGCGGAATGCTCCGACCCTCTAGGAAGTCAGCTCCTAAGTATCTCAGCAGCACGATCATGAAGATCGTCTGAAGGACCATAAATATTGCAACAAGAACCGAACCGCCGAAGCGACGCCAACCTGCGTCGAACTCAGCCCACATCTCCAGGTTGCTCGCAACGAGAAATGCATATGAGTATGGAGCCCGCAACAATCGTAGCATCCTAGTAGACAATCCTATCCAGCCTATTCTTGCTCTCCCGGACATCCCAGTAGTCCTCAGCCTGCTGCAAGTCGTGCTTCATATCGGGGCCTATCCCCTATGATCTGAAAAGCACCATCACGCCGTCCTGATTCTTAATTTCATAGAGCGCCTGCCAACCAAAGAGCTGCTTCCCAGCATTCGGCCCAATGGTGGGATGTACTCCGGTAACGCATCGGCATGTCGGTCGTGCTCTATTTCCGCTGCCGGCCAGAAGCGGACGTTCACCACGGGCGCGAATTCACAAACCGAGTCTTCGCGCCAGAAACCGGGCATGAAAAGCAAGCAGAACCGCACTTTCATTGCGTGCCGCACCGAAGCCAACTAGCGCTATCACTCTTCGATCTCTATTCTCACAACGAAGTCCAGATACTGAGGAAGCCCATTTCTCAATGGACACTTAAGCTCATCGTACGCGTAGTGGATTTGACTTGCCGTCCGATGGCGTATGCAGAAATGCAATTTGGATCATCCGTCAAGATTGCTTCCGACCTTGAACTCCCGTCATTTAGGGTGAACTCGAATTCGTTTGGGTGATTGAGGCGCTCCTGCCCCGCAACGTACAGGCCCGTAATTACACCCGTGACGCACTCACCCTCAATGACTCCGGACTCGATATTGGACCACCACTCCTCGCTACCGAATAGACCCTTATTGCCTTTTAATCCAAGCAACGGCTTCGCGTCGTTCAACGTCAGGGACTGCGTATCTCGAAGCCTGGACAGATCTTTCTCAAGATCATTGCGCAAGCTGTAGACGACCTTCATCCATCACTCCTGACAGTGTGAGCTCGTGGTATCGGGAGATCGCACTTGAGGACGCTCGCGTTGAGAATATGGCGTGCAGTCCCCGTTCCAAGCACAGCTTTCACAGCCTGTCCTTTCATGAAATTTATCTCGCCTTCCGTGATTGGCAAATCACGGGTGCGCAAGAGCCGGACCTCTATCGGGCAATCGCCGCCGAGCATCGTTGCGCTGGCAATGACTGAGGATCACTTAGATGAACCCGACGTTAGCAAGTATGTGCGAGGCCCAATAAACCCCGTGTCCTCACCCGTTAGATAAAGTGCACCGGTCACGCCATCGGGTAGCGCCTGTACTCGCCGCCTGTTTGCATCTATTGCATCCACACCAATAGAGATGTCACGGACGTTTTCTGGAGAGGTGCGCCGGCGTCCCAGCTGGATGTCTTCCAGTGTCCTCGGAACTTCATACATCGAGACAAACTTGTCTCCGACGCATATCGGGCCACCCGTGACAACAAAACCTACGTACACCGACTGCCCAGTGCGATCTTTGGCGATCGTCTCAACAAAGAACTCGACGGTCGAACTCATGACTGGCCTCTAGCTATTGGGATGCGCAGGACTTCTGCGATTCGTTCCAGCGTAAATTCCTTTTGCTGCGTTCGAAAATTGCTATCAGCGCCACCCGCCATCTCATCCCGTGAAGAGCAATCGTGTTGCTCAGCCAATCAAACTAGCATAATCAATGGAGCGTGCAGGATGCATCTCCAAGATCCTCAAGCCCCCCTGAGCCGAAGTTATCACCTGAAATGGTTCTTCGTGCTTCACGTAGGTGTGTAGATTCGAATTCTGGCGTCACTGGCTTACGTCAGTTGTCCGACTTATCGTGTCCGTACTCTCTCGCAGGCGGATGGTTGCACCTATATCGGAAATCATCTGGACCGCGGGTCCGCTTTCGGCCAGAGGCGGACCTTTGCCCTACCCCCGATAACGGCGCCTAATCGCCTGCCCTGGCAATCTCTGCTTTGCTACCAGAGGCAGACATCTATCGTCACCTAGCCAGGGACCTAAGGCTATCCTCCGTTAGCCAGATGCCGAGGCGCCCTCATCGCGCCTCGGCGTCCGATTCCTCACCGGCTGTAGTGCACGGAGGTACTAAAGGCACGTCCCTGTTCGTAGCCGGCATGGCCCATTAGCGGCTCGGCCACGAGGCCCTGCATTTCACTCCAGCCTGTGCTGCCGTCGCCGGTGAAGCCACCGATGGCGTCGATCAGCTGCCGAACTTCAGCACTGGCCGACGCGTCCATCGTGCGGGCCGCAGCAAGCGAGGCTGCGGCCGGCAGTGGCTTGAGCTGGCCGGCGATCGCAGACGCCGAGATGGCGTTGCCTCCGTCTCCTGGCTGTACGAACGCGATAGCGTACTGCCCTCCCTGGAAGTGCTTGAGCACCCGCATCTGCTGGGCAGAATCACCGTCAACCCGCACGAGCAGATCATCACCATCACGGTAGTAGCTCAGGCGACTACGCGCGATGCCATCGAAGTACAGCCAGTCGGTACCGCCGCCGGTGTTATCCACGGTATCCACGCCACCGCCAGCGCGGTAGAAGTAGGTGTCATTGCCTGCGCCACCGAACAGCAAATCACTGCCGTCTTCGCCCACCAGCTGGTCGTCGCCTGCGCCGCCAATCAGGATGTCGTTGCCTGAGCCGCTGAAGCTACCATTGCCACCGGACAGGTAGTCGTTGCCATCGCCACCCTCGAGCTTGTCATCCCCGCCCATGCCAAACAGGGTGTCATCGCCGCCGAGGCCCTGGATGCGATCACGGCCACTGGTGCCCACCAGCTGCTCGCCGGCTCCCGTGCCGGTGATCTGTGAGGGATAGTCGCCGTCGTTGCCTCCTCCCGGATTGCCGCCACCGGTACCCGGCACCAGCGCATTGATGGCCGCCGTGTTCAGCGCCGAGCCTCCTGCGGGTTGCAGGTAGTCCAGTGCCATGTCCCCGCCCAGGAAGTGATTGGTGATGGTGACCTTCTGATTGGCATTGCCGTTGACGGTGATCACCAGGTTGTCGCCATCACGGGTGAAGGCTAGCTTGGACAGGGTGATGTCGTTCTGGAAGATCAACCAGTCCGTACCGCCGCCCGTATTGTCGATGACATCGATGCCGCCGCCATAGACGTACTGGTCATCGCCTGCGCCGCCAATGAGCACGTTGCTCCCATCTTCGCCACGCAAGGTGTCATTGCCCAGCCCGCCCTCGAGGCGATCATCACCCGAGCCGGTGCCACTTCCATTGCCGCCGGACAGATAGTCGTTTCCGTCGCCGCCGCGCAGGGTGTCATTTCCGCCCATGCCGAACAACGTGTCGGCGCCCCCCAGACCTTCAATGAGATCCTTGCCGGCACTGCCTGCCAGCTGCTCGCCGGCTGCGGTTCCCTGCATGACCTGGTCGAACTGCCCGCCGGTACTGCCGCCGGCGACGATCTGGTTGATCTGAGCAGTGGTCAGGTAGGAACCTCCGTCCGGCTGCACATAGTCGATCGCGGCGTCGCCGCCGAGGAAGTGGTTGGTGACACGGACGGCCGGCGTGGCGGCGTTGTCCAGCGTGATCAGCAGATCGTTGCCGTCGCGGCTGAACGAAATCCGTTCGCGGCTGATGCCGCCGGTGAAGAACACGCCATCGAAGCCTCCACCTGTGTTGTCCACCGTATCGGTGCCGCTGCTGGCGTCAAACACATACTTGTCATCGCCGCTACCGCCAACCAGCGTGTCGTTGCCACCCCCGCCGACAATCGTATCGTGGCCGCCAAGCCCGTGGATGGTGTTGGCTTCCGCATTGCCGGCAAGGTAATTGTCCAGTGCATTGCCACTGCCATTGATGGCGTCAACGCCGGTCAGGAACAGGTTCTCGATGTTGTCCGACAGTACGTACGAAGCGCTCGCCTGGACCTGGTCCTTGCCAGCCCCGACGGCCTCGACCACCACGTCGGCACTGTCATCGACAATATAGACATCGTCGCCGGCACCGCCCTCCATGCGGTCGATACCTTCGCCGCCATCGTGATAGTCGTTGCCAATGCCTCCGTACAGCGTGTCGCTGCCACTGCCACCAAACAGAGAGTCATTGCCATCCAGGCCGTACAGCAGGTCATCGCCATCCCAGCCCCCCAGGGTGTTGGCCCCGGTGTTGCCGGTGATGACGTTGTCCAGCCCATTGCCATTGCCGGTCTGGATGCCGACGGCCAGGATCAGATTCTCGACCTCATCGGCAAGCACCAGGTTCGTTTCATAGCGCCGTTCGATGGTATCCACCCCCTCTCCGGCGTGCTCGACGATCCAGTCACCACTGCTGTCGTTGATGTAGTAGTCGTCTCCTTCGCCACCCTGCATCCGGTCGCCACCGGCGCCGCCATCCAGGCGATTGTTGCCTGCATTGCCCGTCAGCTGGTTGTTGCCGCTATTGCCGGTGCCGTTGATGTTGCCGGTGCCGGTCAGCACCAGATCTTCCAGGGTATCGCCCAGAACATGATCGATGCTGGATTCCACCGTGTCGTGGCCTTCGCCGGCGAGTTCAACCACCACATCGCCGGCTTGATCCACCACGTAGGTGTCATCGCCCAGGCCACCCACCATGCGGTCCGCCCCGGCCCCGCCGTCCAGGCGATTGCTGTTGCTGTTGCCTGTCAGTTCGTTGTTGTCAGCGCTGCCGGTGCCGGTGATGGCGCCACTCCCCTCCACCAGCACCAACCGCTCGATGTTGCTCGACAGAGCGTAGTCGCTGGTGGCATGCACGACATCGAGTCCGTCGCCCGCGAGCTCGACGATGCTGTCCAGCTGGCTGTCCACGTGGTAGACGTCATCACCGGCACCGCCTTCCATGTGATCGTCCCCGGACTGGCCATCCAGCACATCGTTGCCACTGCCACCCAGCAGGCGGTCATTACCTTGGCCGCCGAACAACTGGTCATCGCCGGCACCACCGTCCAGCCGGTTGGCACCCTCGTTGCCGGTCAGGATGTTGGCAAGTTCGTTGCCGGTACCGTCGCTGTCCGCAGCACCGGTCAGCGTCAGGGTCTCCAGTTGCGCGGACAGTGCATAGCTGGCACTGCTCAGTACATGGTCGCGACCGCCGCCGGCGAGCTCGACGATGCGATCATTGCTGTTGTCCACGACATAGGTGTCGTCACCCGCACCGCCGCGCGCCTCGTCCACCCCCTCGCCACCGTCGAGCCAGTCGTTGCCAGCACCGCCCTCCAGCACGTCGGCCCCCTGCCCGCCGAACAGGCGATCGTCGCCGGCCTCGCCGTACAGCGTGTCATCACCATCATGGCCATGGACCGTGTCGTCGCCCTCTCCGGCGTGCACGATGTTCTGGCTGGCGTTGCCGTGGATGATGTCGGCCAGCGGGGTGGCTTCGAGCACCGCCAGATCCAGCGCTGTCGGATCGAGCATGCGGGTGAGGCCGCCGGCCACCAACGAAAGCCCCAGGACCGCCAGCCCCGTGGTCGGGTCGAAATAGCGCTCAAGGCGAACCTGGTCGCCACTGCCGTCGAGGAAGGTCAGGACCAGATCGGCGTTGTCCCGCCGCAGCACGGCCGAGGCCAGCGCTCGATCGACAAGCTGCAGGGTGGTCGCCCCTTCGGCATCCAGGATCATGTCCTGGCCGTCACCGAGGGCGAACCGGTACTGGTCATCCCCACCGCCACCGGCCAGACGATCATTGCCCGCATCGCCCTGCAGGATGTCATTGCCCTGCCCGCCCATCAGCTCGTCGTCACCAGCACCGCCGCGCAGCTCATCGTTGCCCTGCTCGCCGGCCAGCCAGTCGCGCCCATCGCCGCCATCCAGCACGTCGTTGCCGGCACCGCCGTACAGCGCGTCCATATCCGCGCCACCGGACAGCAGGTCATCGCCTTCGCCGCCATCCAGCGTATCGCTACCCTGGCCGCCATCCAGCAGGTCGCTGCCATCACCGCCCTGCAGCGTGTCATCGCCTGCGCCGCCGAGCAGTTGGTCATTGCCCTGCCCGCCGGACAGAGTGTCGTGGCCGCCCTCACCGGAAAGAACGTCATCACCCTCATAGCCCTGCAGGTGGTCATCGCCAGCGGTGGCCACCTGCACCCGCTGGCGCACGGCCGCCACGGTCCAGACGGTGCCATCGGCAAAGCGGATCTCATCCACGCGCGAGGGACCGTTTCCGTCATTCTGGAAGTAGCGCGACACCGTCAGGCGATCGGTGCTGCCCGCACGCACCAGCAGCAGGTCGTCTCCGACCCGGCTGGCGATGATGTCCGCCGGCGCGATGTCCGCGGCGAACGAAATCACGTCAAGGCGTCCAGCACTGTCGTCATAGTTGTCGATGACGTCCTGGCCGAATCCAGCGGCGAACCCGTATACGTCATTGCCCTGGCCGCCGCGCAGCTGATCGTTGCCGACGCCACCCCACAGCTGGTCATCGCCGGCCCCGCCATCCAGTGTGTCGTTGCCGCTGCCGCCCACCAGCAGGTCCTGCCCATCACCACCATTGAGGCGGTCGTCACCTTCTCCGCCGTCAAGCTGGTCATTGCCATCGTCGCCGTTCAGCGTGTCCGCGCCACCACCACCGGTCAGGGTGTCGTTGCCGCCGCGGCCACTGAGCCACTCGTTGCCGTCTCCGCCATGGATGATGTCGTCGCTGTCGTAACCGTAGAGATCATCCACGCCTGGCACCGGGATGAGGACCAGTGCCTTGACATCGGCAATGCTCCACTGCACCCCGTTGGCGAAACGAATGCGATCCAGGCGATAGTCACTCTGGCCGTCCGCACGGAAATAGTCCTGGATATCGACACGGTCGCCGGTGCTGATGATCTGGATGCACAGATAGTCGCCGCTGCGCCACACCTTCAGGTCTGAAGGAAGAATTCCCGCGCCGATCTCAAGTGTGTCGACGCGACCACTGGAGGAATCGTAATTGTTGATGCGGTCATGACCGCTGCCACGGCCAAACAGGTAGCGATCGCTGCCTTCGCCGCCCTGCAGATAGTCATCGCCGGCGCCCCCGTCAAGAACATCGTTGCCAGCGCCACCGTAAAGTGCATCCGTGCCCAGCCCGCCTTCCAGGCGGTCCGCGCCGGCGCCACCGCTCAGGCCGTCGTTGCCCGCGTCGCCATACAGCAGATCATCGCCCTCCCCACCATCGAGATTGTCCTCGCCTTCGCCTCCGGACAGAAGGTCGGCTCCGGCACCGCCGTAAAGGGCGTCGTCGCCAGCACCGCCGAACAGGGTGTCGCTGCCTTGGCCGCCGTCCAGCATATCGCCACCGGCACCTCCGAGGATGAGGTCATCGCCTGCACCACCGCGCAGCTGCTCGCGCACATCGGCAGCCTGGTCGCGGCCGACGAGGATTCCATCGTTGCTGCCGAGGCTGCCCGACACCGAGCCGTCCGTCGCCACACTGCTCAACTGCAGGCCTGCGGCAGCAAGTGCCGCAGCGAGATCAGGCTGGGACTCCGCCTGCAGAAGCCAGTTGCGCAGCATGGTCTCGCCCGCGGCCCACCCGTTGCCCAGCAGGAAGCGCCCCTGCGCTCGCAGCAACTCGGCCAGGTCGATGATGGCATCGGCCTGGCTGTTGGCGAAGCGCGTGTTGAGCTTGGCTTCCAGTGCTGCAAAGGCAAAGCTGACCTGACCCGCCTGCACATCCCAGGTGGGCTGGATCAGGTCGGTATAGCCCTTCAGGCGCGACTTGCTGCTGAGCGTTGCATAGAATGCCTCGAAGATCGCATCGTAGACCTGCACGTATTGCTGCACGGTCTGCGTTCCCCACCAGACATCGGTAATCGGCGCGTAGCCCATGATCGCTTCGACCACGCGCATCTTCATGGTCTGCACTTCATCCAGCCAGGTCGGTTCCGGCCATACCAGAACTTCATTGGGGCGCAGGCGCACCACGTTGGTGGAATTGGGATCTTCCACGCCACCGCCGTCGTTGATGCGGATGGCCTGCGAAGAGAAGTAGGGACTGGTACGCGCCCATTCCAGTATCAGCTCGTCAAGCAGGTCACGCTGCACCTGGCGGGTCTCTCCCGCAGAGAAGCTGACCAGCAGGGCCTGCAACGCGGGAGACAGTGCGGCGGCCTGGTGCAGCGAGCGCAGGTTGCCGATGCCGCGGCTGTTGACCAGCCCGCGGATGGCCTCCGGTACCGCGACATCCTCGGCATAGTCGGAGCGCAGGCTGTCGTTGTCGAAATTGAAATCCTGAAGCAGATGCGTCTGCTCCACGCCGTTCGCATCGCGTCGACCGAATGTTGACGAGCCCAGCAGCGCGCCCCCCTCTACATCACCGCTGCCTCCACCCATGGTGGTTCCGAGGAAGGTGATACCCAGCTCCTGCAGGGTCAGCAGTTCCCCTGCATCGGTGATGCCGTTGCCATTGGCGTCGCGCCACACCGACAGCGACGCGAAAGACGCATCGTTCACATCCACCCGGCCGTCGCCGTTGTCATCCAGCGCCGCCAGTGCCTGGAAGCCGTTGGCGGCCCGCTGACCGTTGGCCAGGCGTGTCTGGTCGCCGAACAGTTCGCGGCCCGAATCGATCCGCCCGTTGCCATCCAGGTCACGGACCAGCAGGCCATCGCGCGCATCCACCCAGCCACTGGCGGTGCGGATACCATCGCCATCGTGGTCGAACAGGGTGCCGGCCCAGCCGCGTTCGGCCACCGTGCGCACCTGGCCGTCCCCATCCAGATCCAGTGCCAGTGGATCGTAACGCTCGATGCGGTAGGTGTTGTCGCCGCGGATGCGCCGCGCGAGATCCTCGAACCGATCAATGAAGCGGCCCAGTCCATTGTCCATGGCCCAGCCCATTCCCTCGCCGAGGAGGTCAAGGAACCGGCCGAAGCCATGGTCCATGACCCAGCCCATCGCCTCGCTCAGCGGGGCTTCCACGCCGGCCGCGCGGAGCACGCCGTTGATGTTCGACAGGATGGCGGCAGCAAGATCCTGCACGTAGCCGGTAACCGATCCGTCCTCGCTCTGTACCTGGACGAAATCCTCGCCCAGGCCCAATGGCGGATCGAACTGGTCGCCCAGCGTGCCGGCCCATCGGTCAGCCTCGCCGAGCTGCATGTTCTCTACAGCCGTCATGACATCCTTCCCGATGATGTCACCCAGCGATTGCACGTTGCCGCCCAGGACGTCGTTCACCACGGTACTGGCAAGGTGGTCAGAACCCTGCTGGAACCATGCCTCATTGGCGTTGAGTCCATTGACCGTGCCCTGCCACATGGTGGCACCACGGACCAGGTCGCTCACCAAGCTGCCGTCATTCGCATTGATCTTGCCAGCGGCATCGAACCAGTTGGACATCTTGCTGAGCTCGGTAGCCGTGGCAGCGTCCGAGGTGCGGGCCTGGGCCGCGGCCAGATCTCTGAGATAGCGATAGGCCTCGGCATGCTGGCCTGAGTTGCTGTAGTTCTGCAGCGTTGTGCGCTGGGAGGAATCGAGATTGAGGATACCGGACATGTTCTTCCTTGATGCGGCATGGTGAAGGTTGAGGGATAGGCAAGACCATTACGAAGTGCACTGCAATTGCATCAGGGGGCATGCCCGCCGGGCGCGATGCGCGTTCCCGTGCGGGGGACCCTCTCGAAATCCTGTGGAGGCTGCGAGCAGGGCCGCCCCTTGTACCAGGCATATGCCCAAGCCGAGAAGCGCAGATGGTCGGCGTGGCTCTCCGCGCCATATGAGTACTGCAGGTACAATCCATTCATCTGCATTTCTGCAAGGTAGATACCCCTGCTCGGTGAATCGTTTGACCACGCGGTGGCAAGCACGTCGTGTCCGCAGGCGCCTTTGAAGCGAAGCAGGCTGTGCACCTGGGACCCGCCGTCGCGTTCCAGTCGCTCGAATCCGTCGCCTTCATCAATGACGCGCTCATCGCCACGAAGCGACATTGAGGCAGGCAGCGTCGTGCCGACGCTCACCATCAATCGGATGGACGTCCATGGCGTTCCCGCTGCTCTACCCGGCCCCTCCTGTACGCGGCCGTCGTTGCGGGAAAGATGCACCACCACGGCGTTGCTACCAGCCGGGTCAACGCCGGGCCGCAGCAGGTAGGGACGGAGCATCGGATTCACTGGGCGCTGGGGTGGAGGGTCCTGGCACGCGGCAAGGACTGCCAGAAGCTGAAGCAGAAGGAAGCGCAGTCTTCGCACGAATGACCTCATTGGGTGTGTGGTACGAGCACCCGTCTTGGGTGCCGGGCATGGATCAGCGCTCGCGCATCGCCTCTCCCGCGTGCTGGCGCAACGGGCTCAACAGGTAGTCGATGACCCGACGTTTTCCGGTCTTGATCTCGGCACTCAGGCTCATGCCAGCGGTCATGCGCACGCGTACCCCGTCTATCTGCAGGCTGGCCTTGTCGAGTTTCACCCGTACCGGGAAGACCAGGCCGAGGTTCTCGTCCTGCATGGCATCGTGAGAGACGCTCACTACTTTTCCTGTCAGGTAGCCGTAGCGGGTATACGGGAAGCTCTCCACCTTCACGGCTACCGCTTGGCCGGTGCGCACAAAGCCGATGTCCTTGTTGAGGATGGTGGCTTCAACCTCCAGCGCTTCCTCGCTGGGGACCACGGCCAGCAGCGGTTGCGCCGGAGTAACCACGCCGCCCACCGTATGCACGACCAACTGCTGCACGGTGCCATCGACAGGGGCCCGCAGTGTCATCTGGTGGTCACGCTGACCTGTCCGCAACACTTCAGGCGTCATCTGCCCGATCTGCTCCTGTGCCTCGCGCAGCCCATCCAGGGTCTGTTGGCGGAAGTCGGCCAACAGTACCCTCAGTTCTTCTTCGGCAGCCCGCTGGGCCGACCGGATCTCCTGCACGCGATTGCGCTGCGCGGCAAGGTCGCGCTCGCCGGCGATGCGTTCCTGCTCTCGCAGCAGGTAGTCGTGACGCCCCACGTAGTTGCCTTCCAGCAGGCTCCGATAATCGTCTGCGCGCAGGCGGGAGATGCGTGCCGTCTCCTCTAGCGGCTTCACCGAGGCCTGGGCGGTTTCCAGTTCCGCGCGGCGCTGTGCGATCAAGGCCTGCAGATTGTGGCGCTTGGCCTGCAGCGCCTCGTACTGGCTTCGCGCCAGCGCCTGCTCGGCCTGCACCCGGTCTTCCGGCAGGTCAGGATCAACATGGAATACCGGCGCTGTACCATCTTCCAGGGCCTTGGCGAGGGCGCGCAGGCGTAGGGAAGCCATGCGCGCGTTCAACAATGCATCGTCCGCCTTGGCCACATCGGCAGACGTGGAGGTGGCATCAAGTTCGATCAGCACCTGCCCTGCTTTGACCGCCTGACCGTCACGCACCAGAATCCGGCGCACCACGCTGGTTTCCGCCGGCTGCACCACCTTGGTCCTTGAGTCCACGACGGTTTTCCCGGGCGCCACAGCAACGATATCGAGCTTGCCGAAACTGGTCCACAGTACCGCCACGCAGAACAACGCGATGATGATGCGCAGCGTCCACCGTGCGGTGGGCGACGCCGGGGTCTCAATCAGCTCCAGGTGCGCAGGCAGGAAGGCGCGCTCGTCTGCCTCTCGCGCAGGCGGATCCATCTCGTGACGGACCTGCCAAGCGCTACGGAACACGGCAAGGTAACGCGCGGCAAAGACGCCCACTGCATCACGGATGTGCTTCATGCCACCCCCTGCTGCAGGCGATGCAACTGCGCGTAGTGCCCATCTGCCTGAGCCAGCAGCTCATCGTGCGTTCCGCTCTCGACGATGCGGCCGCGGTCTACGACAACGATGCGGTTGGCCCTGCGCACGGTGGAAAGGCGATGCGCGATGATGATGACGGTTCGGCCCCTGCAGATCTCGCGCATGTTGGACATCACCGCATGCTCCGACTCATAGTCCAGGGCACTGGTGGCTTCATCCAGGATCAGGATGCGAGGATCGGTGATCAGCGCACGGGCGATCGCCACGCGCTGCCGCTGGCCACCGGACAGGCCCGCGCCGTGCTCCCCCACCTTAGTGTCATAGCCCTCAGGCAACGCCGAGATGAACTCGTGGGCGCCGGCCAGGGTCGCCGCCTTGATCACCTGTTCAAGCGGCATGCCCGGATCACTGAGTGCGATGTTCTCCCGCACACTGCGGTTGAACAGGAAGTTCTCCTGCAGTACCACGCCCAGCTGCCTCCGCAGCCAGGCAGGATCGGCCAGGGCCAGATCATGCCCATCCACCAGCACCCGTCCGCGCTCGGGCGTGTACAGGCGCTGCACCAGCTTGGTCAGCGTGCTCTTGCCGGACCCCGAACGCCCGACGATGCCAATGACCTGCCCGGCCGGTACGTGCAAATCGATGCCGGCAAGAATCTCCGGAGTATCCGGGCGATAGCGGAATCCGACCTGCTCGAAGGTGATGTCGCCCCGGATGGGGGCAATGCAATCCGGCTACCGGGAAGTTCCGTGCGGGTGTTGAGGATATCGCCGAGACGCTGGACAGAAATGCCCACCTGCTGGAAATCCTGCCACAGCTGGGCCAGACGGATGATCGGCGCGGCGACCTGCCCAGACAGCATGTTGAAGGCGATCAGCTGGCCCAGCGACAGCTGGCCATCAATGACCAGCTTCGCCCCCCAGAACAGGATGGCAACACTGACCAGCTTCTGCACGAGCTGCACGCTCTGCTGGCCGACGGTCGCGATCTTGGTGACCCCGAAGCCGGCATTTACATATCCAGCCAGCTGGCTGTCCCAGGTGCGTGTCACCCGGGGATCGACCGCATTGGCCTTGACCGTGCCGATGCCACTGATGGTTTCGACCAGGAAGGACTGGTTGTCCGCGCCGCGCGCGAACTTCTCGTCCAATCGCTTGCGCAGCACGGGCGTAACGCCCGCCGAAACAAGCGCATAGAGTGGTAGCGAGATCACGACGATCAGGGTCAGCCAGCCGCTGTAATAGAACATCACGGCCAGGAACACCACGGTGAATAGCAGGTCCAGGACCGAGGTCAATGCCTGCCCGGTCAGGAAGTTGCGGATGTTTTCCAGCTCGCGCACGCGTGCAATGGTGTCGCCGACACGTCGGGATTCGAAGTACGCCAGCGGCAATGACAGTACATGCCGGAACAGCCGGGCACCGAGCTCGACGTCGATCTTGCTGGTGGTGTGAGCGAAGACATAAGTACGCAGACCGCCGAGCACAACGTCGAATACGGCAATCGACACCAGACCAATTGCAATCACATCCAACGTTGTCAGGCCGCGATGCACCAGAACCTTGTCCATCACCACCTGGTAGAACAGAGGCGTGACAAGAGCGAACAACTGGATGAAGAACGAGACGACGAAGACTTCCAGGAGCATCTTTCGGTACTTGATCACCGCTGGAATGAACCAGCTGAAATCAAACCGGGCCAGCTCGCCGAGAACCGAAGCCCGTGATGCGACCTGAAGCAGGCGTCCACGGTAGCGTTGCCGGAGAGCGGCCATCTCAATGCTCTGCGGGCGCTTCTGGGCCAGATCGTGGATCAGCACCTGATCGCCATTGATGCGGGCAATGATGAACGCATCACCGTCCTCACCGAGTGCAAGCGCAGGCAGGTTCGCCAGTGCCAAGCGCGCGGGTGGCGTCGACACCATCCGCGCCTTGAAGCCCAGCTTGCGAGCCAGAAGTACCAATGTCGTTTCGTCCATGGGGGCCGCACCCAGCCCAGCGTCATGCGCCAGCTGACTGACGTCAGCCGGGATGCCATGAAATTGAGCAAGCAGTACCAGACCGCGCAACGCCAGGTCCTGTTGATCCTGCGCACGCCCTCTTCCCGACACCAAAGGTGTCGCGTCTCCCTGTGCCATAACTTTCCCTGCGCAGCTTCCATTGTGCGCGTCCCCGTCGCGGAGATTGGGGTCACCCAAGGACTCTGTCAAGTGGCGGCTTGGCACCGCCGGAGGCGCTGGGTGTGCCGTTCTCGGCTTGAGGACCTGGCCCCCTGTGAGGACAGTTTCCGGGTCGTACCAGCTGCATGAAAGTTTCAGAGAACCTCCGTGCAGATGCCGGATGCAACTGCCCGCGGATCCGTAGTGGGCTCTGGCGTTAGTGGGTCATTCTCTCCATCCGCGGCCGGCCAGAGGCGGACATCCGCTCCACCCCCCAATAAACATCCCTACCCCCTGCCCCACAGATGGCAACTGTCGGCCAGAAGCAGACATCGATGGGTTTGCCGCCCCGGTTGCAGTCCCGGAGGTGCCGCATCCAATACCTGAGGACGGGAACTGGTCGTTTGCGGCAAAACACGGCACCTGCGGGAGCAAGAGCACGACCTCGGCTGCGAAGGCGGCCGGCACCAACACGCAGGCCACGTCCAGCGATGCCACGGGTGCACCGCGCTTCTGCTCCTGTCCGGGTATGCCGACGCGCATCCAAGGCGGCAGGGCAGATGTAACGCCCCGCCCTGAGCCGGCGGCGCCCTTGACCACGATGCGGGTCGACACGCCCTGTTCGACGCGGGCGATGCGTGTCTGCACCGCCGCACCGGGGATGGCGCCCGCGTCTGCGGCCTTCGCCTGCGAGCCAAGAATCAACAGCGGAAGGAACGACCAGCGCAGCCACCAAGCATGCTTCATGCAGCATCCCTCATCGTCAAAGACAAGAACGGTTGGATGCGGCAACCGGCGGTTGGGTTTGAAGGCGGCTCTGCGTCGACTCACGAACGATCGCAACGAACGCCTTCAGCGGCGCAGGTGCCTGGCGATAATCGGGTGCGAATCGGGCCAGATCACCTCCTCTCCACGATCTGCAACACAGTTTCGCAGACCCCAGGCGTCTGGAAACTATCGCGAGGCGGTTGATCCCCGGACCACGCAGCGGCCGGTCATCACCAGCCTGCGCACTGGCATGTCAGGTGCACGCAGGCGCTCCAGCAGCAGCGACATCGCGGCCCGCCCCATCTCTTCCACCGGTTGCTCGACGACGGTGATGCCCGGTTCAACCAGTTCGGTCCAGCGCTCGTTGTCGAACCCCGCCAGCGCCAGCGCGCCTGGAATCGCCAGTCCTGCGCTGCGTGCCGCTTTCAGTGCTCCCATCAGCAGCAGGCTGTTGCTGGCAACCAGCGCCTCAGGCCTCGAGGGCCCAGCCAGCCACTGCCCGGTGGTGCTGATGGCGGCCTCCGCCGTGGGTTCGACTTCCCGGTAGTCCGGTTCCAGCCCATGCCTGCGCATGGCCGCGAGATAACCATCACGACGTTCGGCCGCAGTGGTGCTGGTGCTGCCGAACAGGCCGCCGATGCGTCGATAGCCGCGTTCAACCAGATGCTCGACCAGGCCTGCCATGGCCGCCGGATTGTCCAGCACCACGCTGTCGATCGCCCCGCCCGGCGCGGCGCGGTCGACCAGTACCGTCGGATAGTCCAGCGCGAGCCGTTCCAGCCGCCCCACCGTGGTCCGGGTCGGCGCGAAGATCAGCCCGCTGATGCGCTCCTCGTGCATCAACTGCAGGTACAGCGCCTCGCGCTCCGGATCCTCGTCGGTGTTGCACAGGGTGACGCGCAGGCCTTCGCGATAGGCGACCTCCTCCACCGCGCGGATCAGCGCGGTAAAGAACGGGTTGCGGATGTCCGCCACGACCAGCCCGATGATGCCGGTATGCCGGGAGCGCAGGCGCCTGGCCTGCAGGTTCGGACGATAGCCGGTCTGGCGGATGGCGGCCTCGACCCGGCTGCGCACCTCTCCACTGACCGGGCCACCACCGAGTGCCCGCGACACCGTGGATTTGGAGACGCCCGCCACGCGCGCTACGTCGTTGATGCTGATGCTCATTGGAAACGTTCCCGGTCAACTTTGCCGGCCGCGGCTCGACGGCTGTTCAGGACAATGCTAACGCCAAAGTACTATTGGATTTTTGTGCAGTGCACATTGAAATGCGGACTGGGAACGTTCCCAATACGCCAGCCCCCCCCCTCCCCGGAGCCCGCCTTGTCTTCCCTCCCCGCCCCTGCTCCCGTCAGCCACGAACTGATCCGCCTCGGCGCACGGGCCCGCGACAAGGCAGATGCCATCGCCCAGGCCGCACAGATGCTGGTGGCCGCCGGCTGCGTTGCGCCGGGCTACGAAACGAGCATGGGCCGCCGTGAGCAGCTGGCGAACACCTTCCTCGGCCACGGCGTGGCGATCCCGCATGGGCTCGGCGAGGATCGCCATCTGGTGCGTCGCGATGGCATTGCCGTGCTGCAGTTGCCGGACGGCGTTGAATGGAATCCGGGCCAGGTGACGCGGCTGGTGGTCGGCATCGCCGCCCAGTCCGACACCCACATCACCCTGCTGCGCCGGCTCACCCGGCTCATCCAGAATGACGCCACGTTGCAGCGTCTGTTCACGACCACCGAGGCAGGCGAGATCGTGACGGCGCTGGCCGGCGACGTCACCACTCTGGCCAACGATGCTCCAGCGCAGGATCTGGCCGAGCATTTCGACTGGACCATCGCCTACCCCAATGGCCTGCACGCGCGTCCTGCCACGCGCTGGGCGGAGGCCGCACGCGGCTTCAGTGCCCGGGCCCAGGTGCGCGCAGGCGACCAGACCGCCGACGCCAAGAGCCTGGTCGCGCTGCTGCAGCTGGGTCTGCGTCATGGCGATCCGGTGAGCGTGTCCGCCGAAGGCGCGGATGCGCGCGCTCTGCTGGCCGCACTGCGCAGGGTCATGGAGGGCTTGGTGGCTCAGGAAAAGGCCGATGCCGAACGTGCAGCACAGCGCAAGGCGGCGCCGGTCGCGGGCTGGAATCCGCCGGAAGCACAGGCAGCGATCGTCGGCATCGGCGCAAGCCCGGGGCTGGCGATCGGCCGGGTCCATGTGCTCGCCAGCAGGCAGACCCACGTCGCCGACCACCCTGCCCCGCTCGGCGAAGGCGGTGCTCGCCTGCAGGACGCGCTCGGCCGTACCCGTCAGCAGCTGGCTGCCTTGCAGGACGACACCCAGCGCCGGCTAGGCGCATCCGATGCGGCGATCTTCGGGGCCCAGGCCGCGCTGCTCGACGACACGGACCTGATCACCCGTACCTGCCAGCTGATGGTGGAAGGCCATGGCGTGGCGTGGTCGTGGCTCCAGGCCGTCGAACAGATCGCCTCCGGGCTGGCGGCGCTGGGCAATCCGGTGCTCGCCGGGCGCGCCGCCGACCTGCGCGACGTGGGCCGGCGCGTGCTGGCACAGCTTGATCCGTCTGCGGCCGGCGGTGGTCTCGCTGACCTGCCGGCCTACCCCTGCATCCTGCTCGCGGCCGACCTGTCACCGTCAGACACCGCCAACCTCGACACCAGTCGCGTGCTCGGCCTCGCCACCGCACAGGGCGGGCCGACCTCACATACCGCGATCCTCTCGCGCACGCTCGGATTGCCGGCGCTGGTTGCCGGTGGCACGGACCTGCTGACGATTGAAGCGGGCGTGGAGGCCATCATCGACGGCAGCAGCGGGCGGCTGTATCTGTCTCCGTCCGACACCGATCTTGCTTCGGCCCGCGCCTGGATCGCCGAGCAGCAGCAGATCCGCGAACGCGAGGCCGCGCAACGCGCACAGCCGGCGCAGACGACCGACGGCCAACGCATCGACATCGGTGCCAACGTCAACCTGCCCGAACAGGTGCCGTTGGCACTGGAACAGGGCGCCGAAGGCGTCGGCCTGATGCGGACCGAATTCCTGTTCCTCGAGCGCGGCAGCACGCCCAGCGAGGAGGAGCAGTACGCCACCTATCGGGCGATGGCCAGCGCCCTGGATGGCCGCCCGCTGATCGTGCGCGCGCTCGACATCGGCGGCGACAAGCAGGTTGCGCACCTGGAGCTGCCGCATGAGGACAACCCGTTCCTCGGCGTGCGCGGCGCGCGCCTGCTGCTGCGCCGTCCCGATCTTCTGGAGCCGCAGCTGCGGGCACTGTATCGCGCGGCGAAGGACGGTGCGCGCCTGTCGATCATGTTCCCGATGATCACGTCCGTGCCGGAACTGATTGCGCTGCGTGCCATCTGCGAACGGTTGCGCATCGGGCTGGAGGCGCCCGAAGTGCCGATCGGCATCATGATCGAAGTGCCCGCAGCCGCAGCCCAGAGCGATGTGCTGGCGCGCCATGCCGATTTCTTCTCGATCGGCACCAATGACCTGACCCAGTACGTGCTGGCGATCGATCGCCAGAATCCGGAACTCGCCGTCGAGGCCGACAGCCTGCATCCCGCTGTGCTGCGCGCGATCCGCGCCACGGTCGACGGCGCACGCACGCATGGGCGCTGGGTCGGCGTCTGCGGTGGCCTGGCTGGCGACCCGTTCGGAGCGATGCTGCTGGCGGGTCTCGGCGTGGACGAGCTGTCGATGACCCCGAACGATATTCCAGCGGTGAAGGCCCGCCTGCGCAGCACCCGGTTGGCCGACCTGCAGGCGCTGGCCGGCAAGGCACTGGACTGCGAAACCACCGAGCAGGTGCGTGCCCTCGAGGGAGCGCGCGCATGAACACCCGCGCCGTCACCGTCACCCTGAACCCGGCGATCGACCAGACCGTGCGCCTGGCGGGCCTGCAGCCGGGGCATGTGCACCGTGCCTTCAGCAGCCGCGACGACGCGGGTGGCAAAGGCATCAATGTTGCCGCCTGCCTGGCCGACTGGGGCGTGCCAACGGCCGCACTGGGTGTGATCGGCGAGGACAACCCGGGCGTGTTCAGTGCGCTGTTCTCGGCGCGTGGCATCGACGACGGCTGCCTGCGCGTGCCGGGCCGGACCCGCACCAACATCAAGCTTGTGGATGAGACCCACGGCGAGACCACTGACATCAACCTGCCCGGCCTGCCCGTGAGCGGCGCCGATCTGGATGCGGTGTGCCGACGGCTTGCCGCCGTGGTCCAGCCGCAGCTGCCGGTGGTGTTGTCCGGCAGCCTGCCCTCCGGCCTGCCGGCCGATGCATGGGCGCGGTTGCAGGCGCAGGCGGGCAGCGCGGGCGCGCGGGTGCTGCTGGACACCAGCGGCGATGCGCTTGCCGCCGCCCTGAGCAGCGCACACGCGTCAGTGCCCTATGCGGTCAAGCCCAACCGCCACGAACTGGAATCCTGGGCCGGCACTCCACTGCCGGATCGGAGCGCCCTGCGCGCTGCCGGCCAGCGCCTTCTCGAACGCGGGGTTGCGCTGGTGGTGATTTCGATGGGCGTCGACGGCGCGCTGTTCATGGATCGCGACGGCGCACTGATCGCGCGTCCCCCGCGTCTGTCGCAGGGCAGCACGGTCGGTGCGGGCGACGCCATGGTGGCCGGTATCGCCGCCGCACTGCTTGAGCCGGCCTTCGAGCTGGCCAGCTGCGCGCGCCTGGCAACGGCCTTTTCGATGAGTCGCCTGCACAGCGGCGACGCGCGACGGCTGGATCCGGCGCAGGTCCGCGGGTGGACGGACGATGTACTGATCGAACGATTGGATTGAAACCCTGCAGGCGCCACTGCAGGCCCCACGGCCGGCCACAGCGCCTCACGCAGAACAGAACCCGAAGAATTCCAGGAGTTCCCATGCACGCTTTCCCCGTCATCATCGCCGCTGGCGCGCGCAGCATCGAGGCCGTTCTCGCTGCCGAAGCGCTGCGCCGCGCCGCCCGCCAGCGTGGCCTTGAACTGGCGATCGAGATCCGCAGCGAACAGGGCGTGACCGGCGCACTTGATGCCGCACACGCCACTGCGACGACGCTCCTGCTGGTGGGCGACGGCGAGGCCGATACGACCCGCTTCGACACTGCGACGGTGTTGCGCGCCGGCCTCGGCGAAGTGCTGGACGATCCACTCGCTGCACTCGCATCACTGGAAACTGCTGTGCCAAAGGCCGATGCGGCGGATCCTCGCAAGCGCATCGTCGCCGTCACCTCCTGCCCGACCGGCATCGCCCACACGTTCATGGCGGCCGAAGGCCTGCAGCAGGCCGGCAAGGCGCTTGGCCACGCAATCCGGGTCGAAACCCAAGGCTCGGTCGGTGCGCAGGATGCGTTGAGCGACGAGGAAATCGCTGCCGCCGACCTGGTGCTGATCGCCGCAGACCGGGAAGTGGACCTGTCGCGCTTCGCCGGCAAGCGCTTGTTCAAGAGTGGCACCAAGCCCGCGATCAACGACGGCCAGAACCTGATCCGCAAAGCGCTTGCCGAGGCCAGTGTCCACGCCGGCGCGGCTGCCCCGGGCCGCGCACCCGAGAAGAACAAGGGCGCCGGCCCCTACAAGCACCTGATGACCGGCGTATCGTTCATGCTGCCGTTCGTGACCGCAGGCGGCCTGCTGATCGCGCTGGCATTCGCCCTTGGCGGCATCTACGCCTTCGACGATGCACACAAGGGCACGCTGGCCTGGTCCCTGTTCCAGATCGGCGCCAAGGCCGGCTTCACCTTGATGGTGCCTGCACTTGCCGGCTACATCGCCTACTCCATCGCCGACCGCCCCGGCATCGCGCCCGGCATGATCGGCGGGCTGGTCGCGGTCAACATGGACGCAGGCTTCATCGGCGGCATCCTGGCCGGCTTCATTGCCGGCTATGGCGTGCACTGGATCAACCGTGCGCTGCGCCTGCCGCGCAGCCTGGAAGGCCTCAAGCCGGTACTGATCCTGCCCGTGCTCGGCACCCTGCTGGTGGGCCTGTTGATGATGTACGTGATCGGCACGCCGGTCGCAGGGCTGCTGGCCTGGCTGACCGAATGGCTGCGAGGCATGCAGGGCAGCAGTGCGATCCTGCTCGGTCTGCTGCTGGGCGGAATGATGGCGGTGGACATGGGCGGCCCGGTCAACAAGGCCTCCTACGCGTTCTCCACTGCATTGATCTCCAGCCAGGTCTACACGCCGATGGCAGCGACGATGATCGGTGGCATGACGCCGCCATTGGGCATCGCATTGGCGACGTGGCTGTTCAGCAACCGCTTCACGGCCGAGGAGCGCGGCACTGCCGGAGCCGCCGGCGTGCTCGGCCTCAGTTTCGTTACTGAAGGCGCGATCCCCTACGCCGCGCGCGATCCGCTGCGCACCATTCCGGCGCTGACCCTCGGCTCGGCCGTGGCCGGCGCGATCTCGATGGCCGCCGGCGTCGAACTGAAGGTGCCCCATGGTGGCGTGTTCGTGCTGCCGATCCCGAACGCGGTCACCCATCTCGGCATCTACCTGCTGGCGCTGCTGGCCGGCGTCACCGTGACTGCGCTCGCGCTGCGCCTGCTCAAGAAGCCGGTCACCGCTGCGGCCTGACCGTTCTCCCTGCATTGATCACTCGGCCTGTCCCCGGCGCTTCCGGGGGCCGCGTCATCGCCCATCTACAGGATTTCCGCCCATGCCCCGCACCTCCTGCCGCCTGCTGCTGCCCGCGCTCCTGCTGACGCTGCCTTCGCTGGCCGCGGCGGCCGACCCGGGCGAGGTCGTTTCACCCAAGCTCTCTTACACCGGCGAAGCCGCGGCCACGCTCGACGGCGGCAAGAACAGCGGCACGGCCTATGCCGGCCAGCTGATGTTCGGCGCCGACGTGAACCTGGAGGCCGCGTTCGGCTGGCAGGGTGCAACAATCAAGGCCTACGGCATCAACCGCCATGGCACCAATCTCGCTGCGAGCAGCACCGGCAACAGCACCTCGGTGCAGGAGATCTACGGCGGCCAGGGGACGCGCCTGGCCAATCTGACCCTCGAGCAGAAACTGCTCGACGACCGCCTGGTGCTTGAAGCCGGGCGCAGCGTCGCCAACATCCACTTCCTCGGCTCCGAGCTTTGTCAGTACTTCCAGGGCAATTCGGCCTGCGGCAACCCGACCTACGTGTTCCGCACCAGCAACTTCACCTGGTGGCCGGTGTCGAGCTGGATGGCCGATGCCACCACCTGGTTGACGCCGGATGTCTACCTGCGCGTCGGCGCCTACCAGGTCGATCCGAGCCAGGCCGAAGACGGCCAGCACGGCCTGAAATGGAGCACGCGCCAGGCCACCGGCTGGATCGTGCCGTACACGATCGGCTGGCGCAGCCCAGCGTCGGCACGATTGCGGGCCCGGTATGAACTGGGGGGCTGGCAGGACAACTCGACCTATCGTGATCCGTTGCGCGACGTCAACGGAATGCCCGCCGTGCTCAGTGGCCAGGACTACGCGAACCGCCACGGCCGCTCCGGTGCATTTGCCCGTTTCGAGCAGCAGCTGACCGGTGATGGCAGCGGTCGCGGCCTGACGGTCTTCGGCGCTGTGCTCAAGGGCACCTCCGGCCAGTTGATCGAGGATCACTTTCTGCAGGCCGGCCTGGTGCAGAAAGGTACCTTCGCCAGCCGCCCGCAGGACAGCATCGCCTTCGTCGTGACCCAGCAGAAGTACAGCGGCATCGCCCTGGAAAACCTCCGCCTGGCGCGTGCCGCAGCCGGTGGCAGCGGCACCCCGCACGGGAGCCAGGTGATGATGGAACTGAGCTACGGCATGCAGCTCACCCCACAGCTGCGGATTGCGCCGAACCTGCACTACATCGTCCATCCTGACCAGTTCAACGAACCTGCGCGGCAGCGTGACCTGCCGGATGCGCTGATTGCAGGCCTGCGCATCGACTGGAGCCTGTAGCGGCACACTCCGCCGCAGTTCCCGCCCTGCGCTGAACCGCGCGGCAGTTCAGGGGACGTCCTGCTCCCAGGCCAGCTCGAACGTCTGCGCCAGCTGCTGACCGGGCTGCAGCCGGTGCGGCGCAAGCGTGAAGCCATCAGGCGGCCCGCTCTGGGGCTCGACGCAGGTAGCGTGCGGGGCGCCGTCGTAGACGACCCAGTGGTCGCCGTCCGATCGCAGCCGCAGGCACTGCCCGTCGCGCACCAGCGTGATGTCACGATCACGGTCGGTGATGAAACAGTCATCCCATGGACCTGGCGCGGGCGGCACGCACGGCAGAACGGCAATACCCTCCTCGTCACGCGGGTACATCGCGCGAGGGTTGAACAGCAGCCGGTCCGGTTTGCGGAACCACGGGTGCCAGCCCAGTACTGCCGGCATGGCCTGCTGCGCAGCCTCGACCGAGAGCTGCAACTGCAGGCGGTGTGCCTGCAGGCGTATGACCTGTCGCGCGACGCCACCGAAGGGCCAGTACCTGTCACGCGGCAGATCAAGCGTCAGCGTGGCACTCGTCGCGTCGAGGCTGTCGATCTGCCAGGGCCTGGAGAAGCCGACCCCGTGAATGGCGTGCCCGCCGAAGTTGACCGGCAATGCATGGGGTGCACCGTTGAAGCTGAAGCGTCCACGACGGATGCGCCCAGCCCACGGCACCATCGGATAGCAGCCCCAGGCGATCGTCGCCGCTCCACCCTCCCCTGCGTCCACCAGCCAGTCCACGCCCCGGTAACGCATCTGTGCCAGGCGCCCCCCTGCCCCGGCCGCCAGCGCCACTTCGAGATCGCCTGCCTGCAGCCAGTGCAGCTCTCCGGGCGGCAGCGGGGCGAGTGCGTCGTCCACCGGCAGCCTGCGCTCATGCACCATAGGGGTCGATGGTCCGGATGCGGCCATCGGCCTCCATGTGCAGCGGCGTGCACTTGGCCGAGCGCAGATGCGTGACGCCGCCGGACATCAGCGCATCGTGGTAGAACAGATACCACTGTCCCTTGAAGCTGCAGATGGAGTGGTGCGTGGTCCAGCCCACCACGGGCGTCAGCAGTACGCCGGCATAGGTAAACGGGCCATACGGGCTGTCGCCGATCGCGTAGCACAGCAGGTGCGTGTTGCCCGTGGAATAGGACAGGTAGTAGCGGCCCTGATACTTGTGCACCCACGGTCCTTCAAAGAAGCGGCGCGCATGATCGTCCGCGCGCAGCGGTTGACCGTGCTCGTCCAGGATCTGCACCTCGCGCGTGGGTTCGGCCAGTTCGGTCATGCCGGCATCGAGCCGGCCCACCCTCGGCCCCAGCGCCGGCGCACTGCCTGTCGGCTCCTCGTGCGCGGCGTCGTACCGATTGTCACGATAGTGCTGCAGCTGTCCGCCCCAGATGCCGCCGAAGTACAGATAGTGGCTGCCGTCCTCGTCCTCGAATACGGCCGGGTCGATCGAGTACGCGCCCTGCATCGGTTCGGGCCGGGGAATGAAAGGCCCCTCCGGCCGTTCGCCGACCGCCACGCCGATGCGGAACAGGCCCTGCGCATCCTTGGCCGGGAAATAGAAGTAGTAACGCCCGTCGCGGCAGGCGGCGTCGGGGGCCCACATCTGCTTGTGCGCCCACGGCACATCGTCAAGGTGCAGTGCCCGGCCGCAATCGATGGCGTCGCCGTCGGGCGCATCCATCCGCAGTACGTGATAGTCCTGCATGCCGAAGTGCCCACCCTCGTCGTCGAACGGCTGGCCGCCGTCGATGTCGTGCGAGGGATAGATGTAGATCCTTCCCTCGAATACATGGGCGGACGGATCGGCGGTGAAGATATGGGTCACCAGCGGCTGCGAGATGGCGTGCCGGGTGAGCTGGGCGAGGCGGGCGTCGTCGGCCCGGCCGTCGTCGCCTGGGGAGAGGTCGATCATGGTCGTCATCGTTGGGTTACGCGGACGCGTCGGCCGTGCGGCGACGCAGTTGGAGGTCCTGTTCGATGCGGGCTTCCGCGCGCTTGTCGATTTCGTACGCGAACAGCAGCGCCACAGCGAGCAGGAAAGGAAGGGAGCAGTAGACGCTCACGGTCAGGCGGATGCCCTCGACCACGCCCTCGGGCTGTGTCGCCACGCCCGCCTGGTAGCCGTAGTGGGCAAGAATGCCGGCGACCAGGGCGCCTCCCACGCTGAGGCCGATCTTCAGGCCGCACAGCATCGCCGAGAAGATGATCGCGGTGGCCCGGCGATGGTTCTTCCATTCCGAGTAGTCGGCAACGTCGGCGATCATCGCCCACAGCAGCGGGATGGTGATGCCGTAGCAGAATCCATGCAGCATGAAGGCAGCAAAGGCCACGCCGACCGCCGTCGGCGGAAACAGGTAGAAGGCCAGCAGGAACAGGGTGGAGATGAACAGTGCGCCACCGAAGACGTCACGCTTGCCGAAGCGGTCTGCCAGCCGTCGCGATACGCCGATGCCCAGGATCATGCAGATGATTCCGCAGGCATTGAACAGGCTGAAGGCCGAAGTCGCCGCGTCCTTGGGCCAGCTGAAGCCGGCGAATCCGGCGCTGCCCAGACCTGCATTCAGCGCCCTGATCAGGCCGTTGAATCCTGAGTTTTCCAGGAAGCCGGCCAGCGCAGCGTCGCTCATGTAGTACTGGAAGTAGTAGATGTACGTGCCGCCCTTCAGCGCCAGGTTGATGAACACCAGCACGGTCAGGGCCAGCATCACCTGCCAAGGCCGGTTGTGCAGCAGGTCCGACAGGTCCTGCAGCACGCCCCCGGTCTGCTCGCGGGTGGGGACGATGCGCTCGCGCGTGGTGGCGAAGGTGATCAGGAAAAACACCGTGCCGACGATGGCGAACACGGTCATCACCTGTTCGAAGCCGCGCACACGGTCACCGTCACCCAGGATCAGCACCAGCGGCATCAGCAGGACCTGGATTATGAACTGCGCGATCATCACGGCCACGAAACGGTAGGCCGACAGGCTGTTGCGCTGGGCCATGCTGCCGGTCAGCACACCGCTGAGTGCGGAGTAAGGCAGATTGTTCGCCGCATAGACGAAAACCAGCAGCGCATAGGTGCCCAGTGCATAGATGACCTTGCCGCGCTCGCCCAGCTCTGGGGTGCTGAAGGCCAGCAGCGACAGCACGCCGAACGGGATCGCCGTCCACAGGATCCACGGACGGAACCGCCCCCACCGCGTCGAGGTGCGGTCTGCGGCGATGCCGATCAGCGGGGTGAAAGCGAACGCGCCGAGCATGCCGACCACGAAGATGATCGTAGCCGCGGTTGCGGGCGGCAGCCGGTAGACATCGGTGTAGAAGAACGCCAGATAGGTGATCAGGGTCTGGAAGATCAGGTTCGCCGCGAGATCGCCCAGGCTGTAGCCCAGCTTCTCGCGCACCGTGAGCGTGTGTTCAGTGCTTGCCATGCACGGCCTCCACCGAGAACCCAGCCCGCGCACGGATATCGGCACTCGAAGCGCCGACCCGCACCTCGTAGGCCCCGGGCAGCACCGCATAGGCACCGCCCGCTTCGTCATAACGGCGCAGGTCCCGCGGTGCCTCAAGCGCGAATGTCACGGTGCGCCGTTCGCCGGCGGCGAGATGGACGCGCTGGAAGCCACGCAGTTCCTGCACGGCCTCGTCGCTGCCGGCCTGCTGGCGTCGCACATAGAGCTGCACGACCTCGTCACCACTGCGCGTGCCGGTGTTGGTCACGTCCACCTGCACACCCAGCCGGCCATCGGCACTGATCGTGTCCGCATCAATGCGCAGTGCTGCGTAATCGAAGCGGGTGTACGAGAGTCCGTGCCCGAACGGATACAGGGGAGTGCCACGGAAGTAGCGGTAGGTACGGCCCTCCATGCTGTAGTCGTCGAACGCGGGCAGCGTTTCACCGGCCTTGTAGAAGGTCACAGGCAGACGACCTGCGGGGTTGACGTCGCCGAACAGCGCCTGGCCCACGGCGGTGCCGCCGCGCTGCCCCGGGTACCAGCTCATCACGATCGCCGGCAGATGGTCCTGGGCCCAGTCAACGGCCATTGCCGATCCACCGGTCAGCACCATCACCACCGGCTTGCCGGTGGCATGCAGTGCCTCCAGCAGGGTGCGCTGAGGTGCAGGCAGCCGCAGATCGGTCCGGTCCCCGCCCGCGAAGCCCGGATAGTTGACGGTCATCTCCTCGCCCTCGACGTCGCCGGTGAGACCACCGACAAACACCACGACATCGGCATCGCGGGCCGCATCAAGGGCTTCGTCGAAGGGTGCCTTGGCGCCCGGCATGCGCCAGCCCAGCCGCACGCCCGCATCGCGCTCGTCGTCGTAGTACTCCAGCTTCAGCTCATAGGCGCGGCCCGCCTGCAGATCGACGTCGATGCCTTCGGCGTGCAGACGATCCGTGTTCACCCAGTGATCCAGCACGCGCTTGCCGTCCAGATACAGCCGGAAGCCGTCGTCGCCGGCCACCTCCAGCCGATAGCGCCCGGATACCGGTGGCAGCAGCTGCCCGGTCCAGCGGATGCTGAAACCATCGCTCGGAATGCCCTGCCCCGGCGCCGCCTCGCCGCGGGCGAGCAGATTGTCGGTTGGCGAGCCGCGGTCCCAGCGGAACCCGATCTGCGCGTCGGTGCGGACCAGTGCCGGTGTGCCCGACAGGTCGGCCGTGCGGAAGTACTCGCCACGCAGGCCACGCTCGGTCGATGCCGCCGACGGCCGCAGGAACGTCGGCTCGATCAGCGGCGTCGCGCTGGGATCATCACGCCCCTCCACCAGGTCCACGCCACGGGCGTAGCGCACGTCGATGCCCTTCGCCGCATCGCGGATGCCCTGCAGTATCGTGACCGGCGCGGCCGGTGTGCCGAAGTAGTTGCCGAGCAGCGCCATGGTGTCGTCAGCCGTGGGACCGACCACGGCAATGCGCTTGAGGTCACGCGACAACGGCAATACCCCCTCGTTCTTCAGCAGGACCAGCGATTCCTGCGCGGCCTTCAGCGCCAGGGTGTCGTGCGCGGGCGCCTGGTTGACCGAGGCGGGAATCCGCGCCCAGCGCACCCGGTCCGGTGGATCGAACATGCCCAGGCGCATCCGTGCGGCGAACAGGCGTGTCACCGCGTCGTCGATCTCCGCTTCGGTGATCAAGCCCTGGCGCACGGCTGCGGGCAGCGTGGCGTACTCCTGTCCGCACTCCAGCTCGGTGCCATTCCTGACGGCCAGCGCTGCGGCGGCTTCGCGGGTGGCAACGATCCGGTGATGTTTCCAGATATCGACAATGGCCCAGCAGTCCGAGACCACGTAGCCCTTGAAGCCCCAGTCACGCCGCAGCACGTCGCGCAGCAGGAACCGGCTGGCACTGGCCGACTCGCCGTACACCCGGTTGTACGCGCCCATCACCGCATCGACATCGCCCTCCTTCACCAGCGCCTCGAACGCCGGCAGGTAGGTGTCGTACAGGTCGCGCCGGCTGGGCCGCGCGTCGAAGTGGTGACGGTCAGCCTCCGGCCCGCTGTGCACGGCCAGATGCTTGGCCGTGGCATCGAGCTTGCGGTACACCGGGTCGTCGCCCTGCAGGCCACGCACGAAGGCAACGCCCATGCGGGCAGTCAGGAAGGGATCCTCGCCGTAGGTTTCCTGGCCACGCCCCCAGCGCGGGTCACGGAAGATGTTGACGTTCGGCGACCAGAACGTGAGCCCCTGGTAGCGACCGTGCGAGCCTTCGCGGAGAAACTGGTGATGCTTGGCGCGGGCCTCGTCGCTGATGGTCGTCGCCACCTCGCCCATCAGCGGCACGTCGAACGTTGCTGCCAGGCCGATGGCCTGTGGAAAGACAGTGGCCTGCCCTGCCCGCGCCACGCCATGAAGCCCCTCGTTCCACCAGTCGTAGGCCGGCACGCCGAGGCGCTCGATCGCCGGCGCGGCATTCTGCATCTGCGCGGCCTTTTCCTCCAGCGTCATCTGTGCGACCAGCGATGCGGCCCGCTGCTCGAAGCTGGCCGACGCATCCAGCCACGGCCGCGGTGCGGCGGCCGACGCGGCGGTCGCCATGCACAGCAGCGCAGCGTAAAGCACCCGCCGGCCATGCCGCGTGCTGCGGTGGCCAGCGCTGTTGGACGAAGTCGATATCATCATTTGCTCCTCCCGGCGCGCTCATCGCGCGCGAATGGTCCCAGCAGTGCGCCTACGAAGCCGCCTGCGCGATCAGTACTCAGAACCGTGCCATCCACATCGCGTGCCAGCGTCTGCCAGCCCTGCCCGTCACCGGTATCGAACGAGAACGCGTAGTCGGCCTCATCCCCGGCGATCTTCAGGCGCAGGACTGCGGATGCGGGGACCTCGCGGCTGGCCAGCGTTCGCGTGCTGCCGCTGCCGTCGCGGCCCTCGAGGAAGACCGACAGACGATCACCGCGCACGCTGCGGACGCCAAGGAAGTACCAGTAGGCCTCGCTCTGGAATGCAGCCAGGCCCGCCGCCACGCCGGTGGCCGGACGGGACATCTCGGTACTCGCCTCGAAGCGCAGATGCTGCTGGCGGCGACCGAGGAACGCCGGATTGCGCAGGGTGTCCAGATTCTCCGCAAGCGGGTGCACGGCCAGCATGCCCGGGCGATCCCCCAGGTCGGCCCAGGCCTGCTTGGGCACCCGAACGCGCAGCCAGTGGGCAGCAAGCGTCGGGCCATCGAAGGCGTCGCGCTCGACGAAGTTGCCGGTCAGCGGCGCCTGGGACGCCTGCCCCTGCATCCAGGACGGCGCCTTGACCACATAGGGAATGGCCTGGTCGGTCGGCAGGATCTGCGGCCAGCCATCCTGCCAACGAACCGGCAGCAGATAGGTTTCCCGCCCGGTGTTGTAGTGCCGCTTCTGGTAGTTGCGGCTGGCAAGGAACACTGCCCACCACGAGCCGTCCGGGCCCTCGATCAGATCGGCGTGCCCTGCATTGGTGATCGGCAGCGGCCGGTCGTCCGGCAGCTCGCGCTGGGTCAGGATGGGATTGCCCGGATAGGGTGTGTACGGCCCCCACACATCACGGCTGCGCAGCACCACCTGCGAATGCTGCGGCCCTGTGCCGCCTTCGGCGTCGGACAGGTAGTACCAGCCCTCACGCTTGTAGATGTGCGGCCCCTCGATCCAGATGGGGTTCTTCGACGGCTCCACGCCACCATCGACCAGCACCCTGCGCGGGCCGACCGGCTTGAAGGCCGCCAGATCGATCTGCTGCATCCAGATGGCGCGGTGGCCGTCGTAGCGCGCCGGACCGGGGGGCGCATCATTGTTGATCAGATAGACCTTGCCATCGTCGTCGAAGAACAGTGACGGATCGATGCCATCGATGCTGGGCAACCAGTGCGGATCGGACCACGGCCCCGCCGGGTCCCGCGCGGTGGAGATGAAATTGCCACCACTGTCGGTCGCGGTGGTGACGACGTAGAAGGTGCCATCGTGGAACTCGATGGTGGGCGCGAAGATGCCGCGGGAGACGCTCAGTCCGTCGAAATCCAGTTGTGTCGGACGGTCGATCACGTTGCCGATCTGCTTCCAGTGGACCAGGTCGACGCTCTCGAACACCGGAATGCCCGGGTAGTAGGTGAAGCTGGAGTTGACCAGGTAGAACTTCCCGTTTGCGCCCACGATGCTCGGATCGGCGTGGAAGCCGGCCAGGATCGGGTTGCGGTAGTGGCCCGCCGGCAGCGGCGCTTCAAACGCGGTGTCATGACCGCGGTACTCGAACCAGTCGAAGTACACCGGCGGCGCGGCGCCCGGCGAAGCGGCATGGGCGGTCGCCGCCGACAGCGCGAACATCGCTGCCAGCATCCGGCGCGCCAGTGACACGTGGGCGCGCCGGGCAGAAAGGTGCTGCAGGGACAACATCTTCATCGTCGGGCCTCGGCATCGGCAATGGGAAGTTCGAACGGACCGGCCGGCGCCCCGCTGCTGTCACGCAGCGTGCACACCGGGCCATCGGCCCAGCAGTAGCGGACATGCGTCGGGCGCATGGAAGGCGGGCTGTGCAACAGCACCCGGCGCCCAGCCAGGTCGGCGTCGCTGTACTCGCAGCGGCGGGCAGTGGCATCGCAGAGCTCAAAGCCGATGGGGTGCTTCGAACCGATCGCCGCCAGGGCGCCGTCGACGTCCTCGAACTCGACGGCCACGCCGGCCGGCACGCGCAGGGCCCTGACCGCATCCGGGCCTGACGGGGCCACGGCGTGCTCGCCATAGATGACGTGGCGCGCGACCCGGGCCAGACGGCGACCCAGTTCCTGCTTGTTCGGTGGGTGGATGTCGTAGGCATCGCCGATGTCGATGGCCACGGCAAGGCCACTGCGCGGATCTTCGGCCGCGACTCGGCGCTGTGCGTCGCGCACCTGCGCCCATCCGCTGTCCGCAGGGGTGACGGGCGGTTGGCCATAGCCGGCCAGCTGCACCAGCAGCAACGGCGTGCCTGCACCGAACTGGCGTCGCCAGTCATCCCGCAGCGTGCGCAGCAGTGCCGCATATCCGGCGCCGTCGCCGGTGTTCGACTCCCCCTGGTACCACAGCATGCCGCGCAGTCCGAACCCGCCCAGCGGCGCGATCATGCCGTTGTACAACGTCGACAGACCCGTCGCCGCCTGCCAGGGAGCGAACGGGGGCGCTTGTCTGCCAGGTGCCATCCGGTACTGCCAGGACGTATCCAGCACCACCCGCCGACCGTCCTCCAGGATCACCGCATGTGCGGTGGCGGGGCCGGCCAGGCCGCCTTCACCGTAGGTGTCCAGCACGTTGACCACGACATTGTTGGACCCGGCCTTCAACAGCCCCTTCGGTAGCGGATAGCGCCGCTCACCGGCGCCGTACTGGCTGCCTACGGCGACGCCGTTCACCCAGGTCATGTCCGTCTCGTCAACGGATGCCAGTTCGAGGGTCGCGCCCTGCGCCGCCTGTTCCGCGCTCAGCGTGACCTGCGTGCGATACCACACCATGCCGTTGTAATCGGCAAGCGCCGGGACGTTCCAGCGCTCCCATGCGCCCAGTGCTGCCGGCGCCGGTTGCCATCCGCTGTCGCTGGCCTCCGCGCGCCACGGCGCTGCGCCGGGCCCAGCCTCATCGCGCGTCGCCCACCACTGCTGCCAGTACCGCCCCCAGCGTGCGCGTGCCGCCATGGGATCACCGGCATACAGCGCGAGGACATCCAGGGGCTCTGCCATGCCCCGCTGCGCGCGCAGCGCCTCGACGCTGGTCCATGCCTCGATCCGCGAGCCGCCCCAGACCGCCTGGATCAATCCCATCGGCACGGCGACCGTGCGCTGCAGTTCGCGTGCGAAGTAGAGGCAGGCCGCGGAGAAGTCGCGCACCGTGGCGGGCGATGCCGGCGACCATGCAACCGCACTCTGGAATGTCGTCTGTGCCTGCACCGCCGCGGTCTGCGGCACGGTGAACAGGCGGATCGTCGGCAACGTGGCAGAGGCGATCTCGCTGCCTGCATTGAGCGCGCGCCACACGGGCAGCTCCATGTTCGACTGTCCGGAGCACAGCCAGACATCGCCGACCAGGACGTCGCGGGCGATCTGGATGTCCTTGCCGGACGTTGCCTGCAGGATGTGGGGCCCGCCTGCCGGGGTCGGCTGCAGCGTAGCGCGCCATCGGCCCGTGGCATCCGCCTGCGTGGTCACCGCCTGCCCGGCGAAGGTCACGGAAACCTCCTGCCCCGCAGGCGCCTGGCCCCAGACCGCGATCGGCTGATCACGCTGCAGGACGGCATGATCCTGGAACAGCGGATGCAGCAGCCCCGCCTGCTCCCGTGCCGCCACGGACCCGGCCATTGCAGCCAGGGCCAGCAGCAGGGCCGCCCTCCCTGCCCGTGCGATCATGCTCATCGTCCATCCCCCGGTGCGAACGGAAACTGCAACGCCTGGTAGTACGACAGCGGGTGCGGCGGTGGCGGTTCGCCGGGCGGCAACGGCCGGCCGCTGACCGACTGGAAATACGCCACGCTGGCATCGCGCCACCATTGCGCCTCGTCCTGCTGGATCTGCAGGAACGCGGCCACGTGCTGATAGCGCTGCGGGTCGATCCTGCCCTGCAGGGTTGCCCAGGTGGCCTTCAGGGACTGCACCTGGCGCACGCCACGCGAGTAGCGTCCTACCAGCTCGTCCCACAGCACCTGCCCCGAACGCATGCGGTGATCCCACGGCACATGATGGAACCACAGCAGCAGCGACTCCGGCACCCGCGCCAGGTCGCCGTACTCCGCGGCGACCGCCGGGGCGTACTGGGAAACCGCGTTGCTTCCGGCCGAGGTCCGGTCGAAGCCCACGCCGTACCGGTCCGCGCGGTGGTAGTACACGGACGTCCAGTCGGCGCGCGGTCCTCCATCCACCCAGGGGCCGGGGCCGTAATGATGCCCGCGGGCCATCAGGTGATGCAGGCCCAGCGGGGTCATGTAGTCCACCGCCGCCTCGCGCGAGGCCATCATCATCCGCACGATCGGGCCGATCACCTGCGGGTCCGGCGAGAACGTCAGCGCGGCCCAGTCTTCAGCGATGGCGCGGGCAGACTGCTGCGGATTCCAGGCCAGCCGCCCGAAGGCATACCAGTTGGCCTGATCGAAGTGCGAGCCGCTCCAGGTCCGGTCCACGCCGATGTTGGCGACGCCGGCGATGCCGGTCAGCGCATGGCCGTGCAGCGAACCGTCGACCACGCGCGCGACCGTGGAGCCCGGCCCACGTACCTGGGTATCGGCCCGCAGCACTTCCTCGTACAGCGTCCCCAGGTATACCAGGTGCGTCGCAAAGCCCAGATACTCCTTGGTGATCTGCAACTCCATCATCAACGGCGTGCGTGGCATCGCGCCGAACAGTGGATGGAACGGCTCGCGCGGTTGGAAATCGATCGGCCCGTTCTTCACCTGCACGATCACGTTGCGGCGGAAGGCACCGTCCAGGCCGATGAACTCACTGTAGGCCTGCTTGGCGCGATCTTCGGGCACTTCGTGCGAGTAGACGAAGGCACGCCACATCACCACGCCGTTGTGCGGCGCCAGGGCATCGCCCAGCAGGTTGGCACCGTCGGCATGGGAGCGGCCGTAATCCTGCGGGCCCGGTTGGCCCTCCGAGTTCGCCTTGACCAGGAAGCCGCCGAAATCCGGAATGAGGGCGTAGATCTCTTCGACCTTGTTCCGCCACCAGCGCTGCACCTCCGGATCCAGTGGATCGGCCGTGGCCAGGCCGCCCAGCTCGATGGGCGCGCTGAAGCGTGCGCTGAGGTACACGCGGATGCCGTAGGGGCGGAACAGGTCCGCCAGCGCGGCGGCCTTGGCGAGATAGGCCGGCGACAGGCTCAGGGCGCTGGCATTGACGTTGTTCAGTACGGTGCCATTGATGCCCAGCGACGCGTTGGCGCGGGCGTAATCGGTATAGCGCGGGTCACGCCACTGCGGCAGGGTCTGCCAGTCCCACAGGGAGCTGCCCGCGTAACCGCGTTCGACGTAGCGATCCAGGTTGTCCCAGTGATCGAGCACCCGCAGCGCAACCCGGGGCGATTCCCGCACGTCCAGCGACTCCAGCGATGCGCCACGCTGCAGCAGTCGCAGCAGGTGGAACACGCCGTACAGAACACCGATGTCCTGCCGTGCCGCCACCAGCAGCAGATCGCGTCCTCCGCTGCGGACCTTCCTGATCAGGTAGCCATCCTCGCCCAGGGTGGCAATGTCTTCGCGGAAAGGCGCGACCAGCATCGAGGACTGCGGCGTGCCCAGCACCAGGGCGTGATCACCGGCAAGGTCCGTGCGGATGGGCGGTGCCGTTCCCAGTACCCCGGGAAGGCCGCGGGCCAGTTCATCACGCGCGGCGCGCTGGGTAGGCGTCTGGTCAGGGGCGACCACCTCGCCCAGTTGCAGCCGATAGCCGGCAGCGACCTCCGCGGCCGCCGGTACGTAGCGCATCCACAGTGCGTAGCCGTCCTCCGCATGTGCGCCACCGGCGCATGCCAGCAAGGCAAGGGCGGCACACAGCCGTCCGCCGACAGCACGGAACAACGGCGTTAACATTCGACTTTGTAGACTACGACCGGCGCCGGAACGGTTCATCATCTGCCCTCGCACCTGCGCGGCAACGCCACCAAGAACAAAGGGATCGTGCATTGGACAAGCCGAAGAAATCGGTTCGCCGCAGAACCGCGGGCGTGACGATCGACGAGGTTGCGGCCCTTGCCGGCGTTTCGCCGATGACCGTGTCGCGGGTGATCAACCAGGGCAAGGTGCGGGACGTCACCCGCGAGCGGGTGATGCGTGCCGTGCGTGAGCTGGGCTATACGCCCAATCTGGCAGCCAGTTCGCTTGCCGCTGCGCAGCACACGCGCATTGCGTTGATCTATACCAATCCCAGCGGTGCCTACCTGCGCGAACTGCTGGTCGGGCTGCTGCGCGTCGCGTCCAGCTCTGCCATCCAGCTGGTCATCGACTACTGGGACAACCTTGACGATGAGTCCGAGCGCACCGCAGCGCGTGCCCTGGCCAGTCGCGTCGACGGGGTGATCCTGCCGCCGCCGCTGTGCGAATCGCAGGCGGCCGTGAGTGAACTGGTGAAGGCCGGCATTCCGGTGGTGGCCATCGCGTCGGGGCGCCTGAGCGAGGCCCTGTCCTGCGTCCGCATCGACGACTTCAACGCAGGCAAGGAAATGACCGAGCACCTGATCCGCCAGGGTCACAGCCGCATCGGCTTCATCCGCGGGCGGCGGGATCTGAGCGCGAGTGCGCGTCGCTACGATGGTTTCGTCACCGCGCTGCAGGAAGCCGGCCTGTCGGTGGAAGCCGGCCTGGTCCAGCACGGCGACTACACCTACCGGTCCGGGCTGGCCGCCGCCGAGAAGCTGTTGTCCCAGCGTCGCCCGCCGACGGCCATCTTCGCCAGCAACGATGACATGGCGGCAGCCGCCATCTCCGTGGCGCACCGACGGGGCCTGGAGGTTCCCCGCGACCTGTCGGTGGTGGGCTTCGATGACACATCGGCCGCGACCACCGTGTGGCCGGAACTGACGACGATCCATCAGCCGATCGCCTCGATGGCCAATGCTGCCATCGATATCCTGCTGCGCACCATCCGCCGCCCGGCCGGAAACACACCCGTACTGCGGGATCATGTCGTGCCGCATCGCCTGATCGCACGCGATTCGGTGGCGGCCCCGCCCAGGCACCGGTAGCGCGCAGGCAAGTCTCATGCAGGCACCCGCACGGCGCCTGTGCTGAGCGCGCTGGCCTTCAGGCAGGATGCCATCACGCACCGCATCCGAGGGTGGTCTCGGCTTCGTTCAGCGCGCCCAGCGCCACGCGGGACACGGAGATCGTCATTGCATCGGCCGTCCCCACCGACCACGGCCGATCCAGCGCACCCACCTTCGCTCCGGCCGCAGCCAGACATTTCAGGGGAATGCCCACGCGCGTCCACTGGCCGACCGGAAGCGCCGCCAGCGTGGACCCGATGGCGATGCGGGCCGAGCACCCGGCACCACAGCCCACCGACAGCCACGCGTCGCCACGCGGTGCGACGTCGACACGCAGCGTGGTCAACAGCATCAGATCACCGTTGGCTTCCCGCTGCAGGTCCAGCGGCGTGTGCGACTGCAGTGCGGCCACGGCTTCGCCCTGACCCGACCAGGCAAGACGCCGGCCATCCTCCTGGGCCAGATGGTCCACACCGGTGATCTTCAGACGGTCATCTGCCAGTGCATCCGGCACGCTGATCACGGTCATGCCCTGCCCGGCACCATCCTCCAGCCGCAGCGCCATGCCGGCACCTGCATCGCCGCGGGCAAAGAAGACACCGGTTGCCCCCTCGTTGCCGGTGACGCCCGAAACTTCCGGCAGTGCCGCCAGATCGCCCTTGTCGGCATAGCTCAGACCGAAGCCGAACGGGAACAGCGGGTCGTAGTCCTTCTGGCCGACGTTGTTGGCGTACTGCGTGGCCGTACGTGGCCAGCTGAAGCTGAGTCTGCCCTTGAAGTCGTGCTGCGTGCGGCCATCTGGACCACGCAGCAGCACGTCGGCAACGCCACCGCCTTCCGATCCCGGCAGCCACGCCGCCACGAAAGCGTCCGCGGCATTGATTTCCCGGTTCACCCAGAGAGGTCGCCCGCTCAGGAAGACTGCCACCACTGGAATGCCGTCCTCCTTGAGCCGTCGGATCAATGCCAGATCCGTTTCATCGCCGGGCTTGTAGGCCAGCGTGGGCAGGTCGCCCTGGAACTCGGCGTACGGATCTTCACCGAACACCACCACTGCCACATCCGGCTTCGTTGTGTATCTGCCATCGATGGCAAGCGTGGCCTCGCCACCCGCGGCCCTGGCCTGCTGCGCGATACCCTCGAAGATCGTGTCCGCATTGGGGAAGTCCTTGCGGGTCGTGCCGGTGCCCTGCCAGTTCAGCGTCCAGCCTCCGGCCTGCTTGCCGACATCATCGGCACCGTCGCCGGCCACGAGGATCCGCTGCTTTGGCGACAGCGGCAGGAGGCCGTTCTGGTTCTTCAGCAGCACCAGCGACTCGCGCACCGCCTGCCGCGCCACCGCGCGATGCTCAGGGGCGCCGATCAGCGCGAACTGGCCGCCGACCGCCCGGGTGGAAGGCCTGCCCGCCTCGAACAGGCCCAGGCGGAACTTCACCCGCAGGATCCTGCGCACCGCATCATCCAGCCGCTCAGCAGTGATCCTGCCGTCTTTCACGGCTGCCAGGGTGGTTTCGTAGAAGCCCTTCCAGCTGTCCGACGCCATGGCCATGTCCAGGCCCGCATTGATGGTGGCAGGACAGTCGGTGGTCGTGCAGCCCTTGATCTGTCCATGGCCATTCCAGTCGCCGACCACGAAGCCGCCGAAGTTCATCCGCCCTTTCAGCACGTCGGTGAGGTAGTGCCGGTGGCCGTGCATCTTCTCGCCGTTGACGCTGTTGAACGACGCCATGGCGGTCTGTGCTCCGGCAGCGATCGCCGGCGGATAGCCGGCCGCATGGATGCGCACAAGCTCGGCCTCGCTGATGCGGGTGTCGCCCTGGTCCTTGCCGCCAGTCGTGCCGCCGTCACCCAGGAAGTGCTTCACCGAGGCGATCACATGGCGGCCATCAAGAAAGTCAGGCGACCCAATCCTGCCCTGCAGGCCCTCCACCATGGCACCCGCATAGCTGGCCACTATGGCCGGAGACTCCGAATAGCCCTCGTAGGTGCGCCCCCAGCGGTCATCCTGCGGAACCGCGACCGTTGGCGCGAACGTCCATTCCATGCCGGTGACGCGTGTCTCCAGCGCGGTGATCTCGCCGATCCTGCGCAGCAGCTCGGGATTGCGCGCAGCGCCGAGACCGACGTTGTGCGGGAACAGCGTGGCGCCGATGATGTTGCTCTGCCCGTGCACCGCATCGATGCCGAACAGCAGCGGAATCGCCTTTCCACCCTGCGAGGTGTCCATGGAGGCGTCGTAGAACGCGTCCGCCAGCGCCAGCCACTCGGCGGGCGATGCATCGTAGCGACCGCCGGGATCGGAGTTGCCTCCGGCCAGGATCGAGCCGAGCCGGTATCTGCGCACGTCGTCGGGGGTGATGCTGGCGATGTCTCCCTGCACCAGCTGGCCGACCTTTTCCTCCACGGTCATGCCGGCCATCAGTTCGGTGATGCGTTTCTCCAGTGCGGCATCCCCGGCCAGGGGCCAGGCCACCTGTGGCCATGGATCGGCCTCGGCGGCGGTGGCCTGCGTTGGCCGGTCTCCCCCCTTGCAACCGACCAGCGCCAGCATCAGTCCGGCGATCAGTGCGCCGGCACGGCGCATGGAATCCTGCGATGTCATGGCGCTCATCCTTCCATCTGCTCCAGTTCCTTGCCCTTGGTCTCGTGCACATGGCGCAGCACGAACACGACCGAGACCACCGCGGCCACCAGGTAGATGCTGTAGGTTGCCGCCAGCCCCGCCGCGGCCAGCAGCATCGGAAACGTCACCGTGACCGCGAAGTTCGACGTCCACTGCGCGGCACCGGCGACGGCCAGTGCCGAGCCGCGGATCTGGTTGGGGAACATCTCGCCCAGCATCACCCACATCACCGGTCCCCAGGACAGGTTGAAGAACACGACGTAGGCATTGGCGGCGACCAGCGCCAGGGTGCCCATGCGGCCCGGCAGCAGCAGGTGCCCGTCGGCCAGCGAACCGCTGGCGAAGGCCACCACCACCAGCGCCAGGGAGACGGACATGCCCACCGAGCCGATCCACAGCAGCGGCTTGCGACCGATACGGTCGATCAGCAGCACGGTGACGAGGCATGCGCCGATGCTCAGCGCGCCGGACAGCACGTTGATCAGCAGCGCGTCGTTCTCGGAGAACCCGACCGCCTGCCACAGCACGGCGCCGTAGTAGAAGACCACGTTGATGCCGACCAGCTGCTGGAAACAGGCCAGGCCGACACCCACCCAGACGATGGGCCGGATCCGCCCGGTCGCCCTGCTCCTCAGGTCTGACAGCCGCGGACGATGATGGTCGGTGGACAGGGAGGCCTCGATCTCGTCGAGCGTGAGCTGTGCCTTGTCGCGGCCCAGCAGCCGGGTGAGAACCCGCAGTGCGTCCTCCTTGCGCCGCTTCACCACCAGGTAGCGGGGGCTCTCGGGGATGGTGAGCAACAGCAGCAGGAACACCAGCGACGGCACCGCCTGCATCCAGAACATCCAGCGCCAGGCGGCCTGCCCGGCCCACAGAGGCTCGGTCGATGCCCCGGCGGCGGCGGCCAGCAGGTAGTTGGACAGGAACGCTGCGGTCAGCCCGCTGATGATCGCGATCTGCTGCACCGTAGCCAGTCGGCCACGGTAACGTGCAGGTGCCACCTCGGCGATGTAGGCCGGTGAGATCACGCTCGCCGCGCCAACTGCAAATCCCCCTATCACCCGCGCGACGATGAACCACGCGGAAGAACCCGCAGCTCCGGCGCCCAGCGCCGACAGCAGGAACATCACCGCCGACAGGATCAGCACATTGCGGCGCCCCAGCCGGTCGGCCAACCTGCCGGCGCTGAAGGCGCCCACGGCGCAGCCCAGCAGCATCGACGCGATCTCGAAGCCCTGCATCCATTCCCCGGAGCGGAACGCCTGGTGCAGGCCGTCCTGGGTGCCGTTGATGACGCCACTGTCAAAGCCGAACAGGAACCCGCCAATCGTTGCCACCACGCTGATCAGGACGATCAGCCGTGTGTTCTCTCCGCCATCTGCTGCCTGGTTCATCGACATCCCCTCGATCGCTCCATTGCCGCCTTGACGCTGCCGTGCTCAGCGCAGCAGATACTGGTTGAGCAGGTTCTCGTAGCGCTCCTGCTTGCCGCTGGTCTGGCGCGGCTCACCGATATCGGCGGCCAGCGCAGCCAGGTCGGAAAGGCTCAGCGTGCCGCGTTCGAAATCCTTGCCGGCCCCCGTGTCGAAGCTGGCGTAGCGCTCCTTGCGCCACTGCTCCCAGGGCGACTCGGTGAGCAGTGCGTGCGCCACTTCCAGCCCTCGTGCGAACGCGTCCATGCCGCCGATGTGGGCAATGAACAGGTCTTCCAGGTCAGTCGATTCCCGGCGCACCTTGGCATCGAAGTTCAGCCCTCCCTCCAGCCCACCCTGCCGCAGCACGACCAGCATCGCGCCTACGGTGTCGTACAGGTCGCTTGGGAACTGGTCGGTATCCCACCCGTTCTGCGCATTGCCGCGGTTGGCATCGATGCTGCCAAGCAGGCCATGGTCGGAGGCCACCTGCAGGTCATGCTCGAAGGTGTGCCCCGAGAGCGTGGCGTGGTTCGCTTCGATGTTGAGCTTGAAGTCCTTGTCCAGCCCGTGCTCCTTCAGGAAGCCCACTACGGTCGCGCTGTCGAAGTCGTACTGGTGCTTCATCGGCTCCATCGGCTTGGGCTCGATGAGGAAGTTGCCTTTCAGGCCGATGCTGCGGCCGTAGTCGCGGGCCATCGTCAGGAACCGCGCGAAATGCTCGATCTCGCGCTTCATCTGCGTATTGGCCAGCGACGCGTAGCCTTCGCGCCCACCCCAGAACACGTAGTGCTCGCCCCCCAGCTCGACGGTGGCATCCAGCGCGGCCTTCACCTGCACCGCGGCACGGGCAACGACGGCGAAATCAGGATTGGTCGATGCGCCGTTCATGTAGCGCGGGTGCGAGAACAGGTTGGCTGTGCCCCACAGCAGCTTGACCCCGGTGGCGTCCTGGCGGGCCTTGGCCAGGCGGACCATGTGCGTGAGATTCTTCTGGTACTGGCCGATGTCGTCTGCATCCGGCGCCAGGTCGATGTCATGGAAGCACCAGTACGGCACGCCCAGCTTGGTGAAGAACTCGAAGGCGGCATCGACCTTCGCCTCTGCAGTGGCCAGCGGCGAACCGGCCTCCCACGGAAACTGCCGGGTTCCCGGTCCGAACGGATCGTGGCCGGCATTGCAGAAGGTGTGCCAGTAGCACACGGCGAAGCGCAGGTGCTCCTGCATGGTCTTGCCACCGATGACCCGGTTAGCGTTGTAGACCTTGAAAGCGAGCGGATTGTCCGAGTCCCTGCCCTCGAACGGAATGCGGCCGACGCCCGGGAAGTACTCTTTGGCGCCGATGAAGGGCTGCGTGGTCATGGTACGTGCTCCTGTCGTTGTGCGGGATATTGGAGGGAGGCGGGCCTCAGCCGCGCTGCAGCGGCGTGACGGCCTCGAGATGGCGGAGAAAACGCGAATAGGCAGCGGCATAGGCCGCACTGCGGCCTGGATCCGGACGCGCGGACAGTGCCGGGTCCACGCTGACATGCTGCGCGGTGACCTCGCTGATCGGCGCGGCATCACCCTGCGACCGGCCGATGGCCCACAGGGCCTGCAGCGCCGCACCGAATGCCGCGCCTTCGGCCTGCACCGGCACATCGACCGGCAGTCCGAACACGTCGGCCACCAGCTGCCGCCACGCGGCACTGTTGCTGCCACCCCCGGTAAGCACGATGCGGTCGAACTGCATGCCGGCGCGTCTGAACGCGTCGTAGCCGAACTTCAGGCTGTAGGTCGCCCCTTCCATGGCAGCGCGGTAGATGTGCGCCGGCGTGAAGTTGCGGGTGTCCAGGCCGGCCAGAACACCCTTGCCCAGCGGCAGGTCGGGGGTACGCTCACCATTGAGGAACGGCAGCATGACCAATCCGTAAGCGCCGGGCGACGTCGCGTCGAGGTGGGCATCGCCGTCACGCGTACTGAAACCGAAGGTGCTCGCCACCTGCTCGGTGACCACGGTGCAGTTCATCGTGCAGATCAGCGGCAGCCAGCCGCCGGTGGACGAGCAGAAGGCGGCCCAGGCCCCGTCCGGATCGATCACCGGTGAATCGGAGTAGGCAAACAACGTGCCCGACGTTCCCAGGCTCATCGCCAGGCGGCCTTCCGTGACGCAGCCGGTGCCGATGGCCGCCATCATGTTGTCGCCGCCGCCGACCGCCACCTTCACCGTCACCGGCAGTCCGAGCATGCTGGCCGCCACAGGGTCGATATCGAACAGCGCGTCGGGTGGGACGATTGGGGGAAGGCAGGCAGCCAGATCGCGGTCCGGATCCGTGGCGCGCAGCAGCGCCTGCGACCACGTGCGCGTGCGCACATCGAGCCAGCCCGTGCCGGAGGCATCTCCGTGCTCGCAGAACCGCTGCCCGGTCAACACGAAATTGAGATAGTCGTGCGGCAGCAGGATGGTCGCCAACCGCGCATAGGCTGCCGGGCGATGCGTCTTCGTCCACGGCAGCTTGGAGGCCGTATAGCCGGCAAGGATCGGATTGCCGGCCAGTGCGATGGTCCGGTCGATTCCGCCGGCGGCGTCCATGATCCGGGTGCATTCGGCCGACGTGCTGGTATCGCACCAGAGCTTGGCCGGCGCCAACACGTCGCCCGCCGCATCCAGCGGCACGAAGCCGTGCTGCTGGCCCGATACGGCCAGACCCGCAATGCGTGACCGGAGCGATGGATCAATCCCGTCGAAGCAGGTGCGCAGCGCCGCCACCCAGTCGGCCGGCACTTGTTCCCGGCTGCCATCGGCGCCGCTGGTCATCTCCAGCGCCGCGCTGGTGCGGGCGACAACGGCACGCGCCTCCGGGTCGTAGACCAGCACCTTCAAACTCTGCGTTCCTGCGTCGATACCGGCAACCAGACCCATCGAAACCGCCTCCGAACACCGAAAAGTTAGCGCTACCATTCCTGACATTCAAAAAAGGAGGCCTTGTTTCACTGCCTCCTCGTTTGCACGGCGCGCGGTGCCGCCCGCCGTGATGCCGCACTGTAACCAGCCGCGGCGGAAAAAGCGTGCTGCAACGCAAAACCCTGCACGCCGTCGCGGCATCTGCAGGCAGACCTGTTACGACGCCACCCTGTTCGCGTGCCATACCTCGGGGCCCGACCGGCAATAGCGATCGATGAATTCCGCCTGCGATGGCATCTGCGTGGCCGCCTGCCGCACCGGCTGCTGGATGCGTTTCAGCAGCGTGCGCAGGTCGGCGTCACTCAATGCCCGCGCAAGCGGGTGCGGGCGGCCCGGTTGGATGCCCTGGCCAAGCAGCACACTGGTCCACGACTCCACCCGGAACAGCTCGCCGGGGTCCTGCCACGCGTGCGCGCGCTCACGCCACGCGCGCAGCCGCTGCTGCAACGACTCGGGCAACGCCATTTCGCGGCACGCCTTCCACAACGGCTCTTCGCGCTGCGTGGCGTGGTAATGCAGAATGATGAAGTCGCGCACGTGTTCCATCTCCTGGCGACTGACTTCGTTGTACAGCTGCACCAGTGAGGCCGCGATGCCATCGAACGGAAACAACTGGATCAGCCGCACCACAGCGCTGATCGTCAGATGGATGCTGGTGGATTCCAACGGTTCGATGAAGCCACTGGCCAGCCCCAGCGCCACCACGTTCCTGTTCCAGGCCTGCAGACGGCGTCCACTGCGGAAGGGCACCTGCCAGGGATCGCGCAGCGGTGGAGCGCCTACGTCGCGCAGCAGCTTCGCCCTCGCCTCGTCGTCGGACATGTGCCGGCTGGAATAGACCAGCCCGCATCCGACGCGGTGCTGCAGCGCGATATGCCAACGCCATCCGGCCTCATGGGCGATGGCCCGGGTGTACGGCACCGGCGGAGCGATGGATTCGGTCTGTACCGCGACGGCACGATCGCACGGCAGCCATTCGTGCCAGTCCTCATAGCCGGTCTTCAATGTCTGCTCGATCAGAAGGCCACGGAAGCCGGTGCAGTCGATGAACAGATCGCCCTCGATGACCTGCCCGTCGTCCAGCACCAGCGACTGCACCGAACCATCATGCGCATGCTGTCTGACCTCGGCGATCCTGCCCTCCACCCGCCGCAGGCCTTGCGCCTCGGCTCTGCGGCGCAGGAACCGGGCGTAGAGCCCGGCATCGAAGTGATAGGCGTAGCTGGGCTGCGGCTGGGTCTGCAGCGAGAAGCGGTCGTCGCGCGAGGCGACGCTCTCCAGGCAGAAATCGCCCAGGTCCGATGGCATCCCGCGGCGGAGGCTGTCCAGCCAGAAATGGTGGAACGGCGTAGCCCAGGTGCCATGGCCGATGGTGCCGAACGGATGGAAGAAGCGCTCGCCCGGCAGGCGCCAGTTCTCGAACGAGATCGACAGCTTGAACGTGCCGGCCACCGCGCGCAGGAACTCCTGCTCATCGATCTGCAGAAAGTGATGGAAGGTGCGGATGGGCGGTACGGTAGACTCGCCGACACCGACCGTACCGATCTGCTCGGACTCGACCAGGGTGATGTCCAGCTGGTCACGGAACTGATGGGACAGCGCACATCCGGCCAGCCAACCGGCGGTGCCACCGCCGGCGATGACCACCTTGCGGATGCGCCCTTCTGCTGTGTTCGCAGTATCCATCACGGTGCCCCTCAGCGGTTGAGTCTGCCCAGCAGCATCGCGCGCATGCGGCGTGCGCGCTGCTCGTCGAACGGTGCAAGATCCCCCCGCGCGTCGGCGGGCAGGTGCTGCCCCGCGCGCTCGCCGGGGCCGAATACGTAGTACTGGAAGAGCGCTTCCCACGCCTTCTTTTCGCGCGTGGGCAGGTCGCGCAGGGCCCACATCGCATGGTGCAGCGCCGGCAGGGGCGAGCCAAGGAAGGCCGGCGAGCTACGCCACCAGTAATTCACCAGCACATTGAACGGCGCGAGGCTGCGCACGTGGTGCCACCACATGCTGGGAATGAAGATTGCATCGCCAGGCTCCAGCACTGCGCTGCGTGCATTCGCCAAGGCCTCCCTGAAGCGGGGATACCGGTCGAAGTCAGGACGTTCGAAATCCACCACGCTCACCACCTGGCCGCCTGGCGTGGGATCCAGCGGGCCGGGGTAGAGGTTGTCGATCTGTTCGGGCGGGAACAGCGTGAACTCGCGTCGGCCCACCGCGCAGCACGCAAGGTTGTCGGGGGTATCGAAATGGCACGATGCGGTGACGCGGTTGCCGATCCAGATGCTGGCCAACGCCTCGATGCCCTGCCCCGCCAACCCTGCGTGATTGGCCTGTGCGAATGCCGGCAGCAATGCCCGCTCCAGCGGCAGCGACGCCACGTAGTAGGTGGGCGGCCTGGGGTCATGCAGCGTCGAGGCGATCCCGTCCAGCACCTCGCTGAGCGATGCCCGACGGACCTCGAAGTTCAGCCGGCTGAAGTCGGCGGTGTAGAACGGGCGCCCGTCGATGTCCGGCTCGCCGAACGAGTACTGGATGGGCACGCCTGCGTCGACGCTGCCCAGGTAGGCCAGCGCGTCCAGCGTGGAGCGCTGTCCAGCCTCGACCAGCGCCCAGTGTGACGCAATGCCTCGCAGCACCACCGGCTCTCCGGCCTCGACCAGCGAGGCCAGGGGCAGCGCAGCAGGATCGATGCCCTCCAGTATCCGCATCGCAGCCCCCATCGTCCGCCCTCAGTTCCTGGCCGCGGACGCTGCTGCATCCTGCGCGCGCAGGCGCCGCTGCTTCTCGGCGATCAGGCGGCGCATGTTGTGCAGCGACGCCAGCATCAGGTAGGCGCCCTCAAGGCAGCCAGCGCGATTCAGCGCAGCCAGCGTCGAGTCGTCCAGCAGGGCCAGGCGCTCACGGTCGATGCCGTGCAATCCGTTCACGCTCACCCGGTGATGCTGCGTGATCTGCACATCGAGCGTGATCGGCTGGATCAGTCCGCTTTCGTCGAGCATTGCAAACATCGCGGCGCCGAACGCGCTGCCATCATGGATGCCACGCAGCACGCCGGCGATGTGGTCCAGGTAGGGGGTGTTCCCTCCCTGCGGAAGGAATAGCGGCTCGCCGGCGTCGGTGTTGACCCGCGGATGGTCCAGATCGACATGCATCACCGCCTCCCGGGTGAGCACACCGTCGACGTAATGCTCCTGGAATCCGATCAGGAACGGCCCCTTCGCTGCGGCTCCCGGAAGATAGGAGGCGTTCCAGCGGCCGTCCTGCAGGAACAGGTTCTCGTGCTGTTCAAACCCGAGCAGGGCGACGGCCTGCCATTCGCCCGATCCGGCCTGTTTGCGCAGGAAGATGGGATACTCCCGCTGCAGTTCGGCGAACTCGCTGGGATAGGCCGGCACCATGCCCACTGCGTCGCCGAACTCGGGGCCGAAGCCAGTGGCGACCCTCAGGTCCCGATGGGCGATGTTGTTGAGCATTTCATAGCGGGCCATCAGGGTGTCCAGTCCGGTGCGGGGCCAGTGGCCGGCAGGGTACGCCGGCACGTGCGACAGGTGCTGCGTCAGGACATGCCCGCGCGGTACCGTTGCCGGGACAACGGTACCGCGCCGGACGGGTCCGTCGCCAGACTCAGAACTTGTAACGGACACCCAGCATGTAGCGTGGACTCTGGTCAGCCAGCTTCACGATCATCTGCGACGTGCGCGAGCGCCAGCGTACGTCCTCGCCGGTCAGGTTGATCGCCTCCAGTCCGAACGACCAGTGGTCGTCCAGCGTGTAGTTCACGCTCAGATCCCACTGCTCGTACGCTTCCACATAGTAGGGATTGCGGCTGGCGCCCTGGTTGGCCAGGATCAGGTACTGGTCGCGCCAGTTCCACGCCAGGCGGATCGACCAGCCGTACTTCTCGTACATGAGCATCGCATTGGCGGTATCACTCAGACCGGTAAGCGAGAACTGGTCGATGCCCGGATCGCCGCCATTGTTGTAGCCGACATCGCCGCTGACGATCGTATAGTTGGCCAGCACGCCGAAACCGGTGTCGCCGAAGAAGTACTGCCCGCCGAGCTCCCAGCCGTGCAGCTTGGACTTGTTCTGGTTGATCGGGCGGTTGACATTGAACTGGTACAGCGGATCGTCCGCCTGGCCATACAGGTCGTAGGCCGCTTCGGTGGCCAGCACCTGCGCGTCGGTTCCGTTGTAGGCCGCCAGCCCGGCAGGGTTGTTGCGCAGCAACGCCAGCGCGGTGAACAGCGAGGTGTCGTTGGCCGAGCAGGCGGCCGCATTCGCGGCACCGACCTGGGAGACGCAGGCTGCACTGGTGAGGAAGTCCAGAGCCGCACGCGCGTCCGGGCCGGACGTGGGATCGGTCAGCCCGTACAGGCTCTCCTGGACAACGGTATTGCCGATGAAGTTGTCGACCGACTTGTTCCAGTAGGTCAACGACACATAGCTGGCGTCGGCGAAATACCACTCCAGCCCGAGGTCGAGGTTGTCCGACTCCAGCGGCTTCAGGCTGGGATTCTGCGCATTGCCGCTGGCCCGCGACGACGGATCGATGAGCACCGACCCGAACGGTTGCTGTGCGCCCGGGCCCGCATAGAGATTGCCGTAGGGCGCGCGGGCGATGCTCTTGCCGAACGAGGCACGCCCCTTCAGCTCATCGGTGAAATCGATGCTGAAATCGAGATTGGGCAGGATGTAGCTGTACCTTGCCTTCTCGGTGAAGGGCTGCTGCTCGTCGGACAGCACGATGCGGAAATCGTTGTTGGCCTGCCACTCGATGGACTCGGGAACGGCGATGACCGAGGTCGAGACCACGTCGGTGGTTTCGTAGCGCACGCCCAGCCGGGTATTGGTGCGCATGCTGCCCAGCTGGCCATCCAGTTCCACCTGGAAGTAGGCCGCCTTGGTCTTCTCTTCCACGAAGTTGTCGGCCGCGCGTTGCGGGCTGACTCCCAGCCCCACGCCATATTCGTCCGCCGCCCACTGTGCGAGCTGGCCGGCGTTGCCGCGCCATGCGGGCCAGCTGCTGGCGCTGTAGTCGTCGAACAGGCCGACGATGTTGACCGGACGCAGCAGATCCATCAGCCCGGCATCGGTATCCCGGTTCACGTTGGCCACGCCCCAGTCACCCAGGGTCGAGTAGGCCTCGGCTGCCTGGATGCGGTGCGTGGTCGACTTGTTGGTATCCACGCCGAACTGGAACCGCCCCTGGTCGAAGTTCCATTCGCCGTCCACGCGGGCCTGCTTGATCTCGCTCACCTGCGACTGTGCGTTGACACGCAGCACCTGCGTGCCGATCTCGCCCTCCTGGAAGCCCGGGTTGACCACGCCGTTGGTGCCGGCGATCGCATCTGCCGTGCTGGGATACCAGGTCTGGGTGCCGACCGGCAGACCATTGTTGAACTCCAGCTCCTGCACCCAGGAGCCGCCGCAATGGGGGCCACGGGTACAGTTGTTGGTGCCGGCAATGCTCATGAAGATCGAGCCGCCGCCGGTGAGCGGATCATTCGGGCGGCTCTCGTTCTTCGAATTGTGTGCGTCGAAGCTCAGCTTGAAGCGGTCGGTGACATTCCACACGGCGTTGAAGCCGAGCGATCCCAGCTTGTACTCCTGCATGCTGCGCTGCTGTTCCAACCCGAAATCCTTGGTGCCGGCGATTTCGCGGATGTAGACCGGGGTGGCCACTGCACCGCTGGTATCGAACTGGACGTTGGTGTAGTTGCTGTTCTGCAGCCACATGCCCTGCTCGCCACGGTTCTCGGTGATCTCGTTGGTCGAGTAGGTGTAGTCCACGGTCAGGGTCAGGCTGTCCGTGGGTGCGAACTGCAGCACGGCCTGGCCGTTCACGCGTTCCCGCTCGAACTCCGAGAATGCATAGCGCAGGTCGTTCGGGCGTGCATAGAGCTGGCCGATCTCCGGCGCGTTGACCACCGTCGGGTTGCCGGGCATCGATCCCGTCCACGGCTGCACGTTCCAGTAGTTCTCCGTGGCCTGCACCGAGCCGCCCTTGCGCTTCTGCTGGCTCGCGCTCAGGCTGACACCGAAGGTCTTTTCCGGGTTGCTGTAACTGAAGATGCCGGACAGCTCCGGCGTCAGATCATTGTCGAACGGCTGGCTGCGGTCCGAGACGAGCTTCGCGCCGGCATTGGCGATGATGCCCTCGTGATCCAGCGGCCGCGCCGTCAGGATGTTGATCGTCGCGCCGATGCCGCCGCTGGGTACCTGCGCCTGGCTGGTCTTGTAGACCTCGATGCCGTTGATGGCCTCGGCGGCCAGCTGCGCGAAGTTGAAGGCGCGGGTGCCACCGTCGACACCACCGATGGCGACCTGCCCGGACGCACCGAATGCATCGGCACCAGGCATCTGGCGTCCGTTGAGGGTCACCATGTTGAACTGCGGACCGAAGCCGCGTGCCGTGACCTGTGCACCTTCGCCGTCACGGCGCTCGATGGAGATGCCGGTGATGCGCTGCAGCGACTCCGCCAGGTTGGTATCGGGGAACTTGCCGATGTCCTCGGCACTGATCGCGTCCACCACGCCAGCCGAATCACGCTTGATGTCCATGGCCTGGCTGAGGCTGTTGCGGATGCCCGTCACCTGCACCGCGTCCAGCTGCGTGGGCTGCGTCTGCGCCGTCGACGGTTGTGCGGTGGTCGTGGAGGCCTCCTGTGCGAAGGCGGGATTGATCACCAGGACGCCGCCGACGAACGTGAACATGGCCCTGGAGCGGAACTTCGCCAAGGTCCGGCTCATGGACGGGTCCTCGGGTCTGGAGTAGCACGGAAACTGCGAGCGCTCATGAAAGTCCCCTATGACATACGATCGAATGGATGTACCGCCCCCTCCCAGGGGCACGCACGGGCGAGGCCCGTATTCCAAACCGAACATCGCGGGCGCCGGACGCACCGCGACTCAAACTCGCTTTCAAGCCTGCCAGGACGAACACGCGGTAAAGAAGGCAGCCCCTGGACCCAAAACCCCGAATCTATTGGTAGCGCTACCATCGCGTTGAGGCGCAGACTAATCACCCTGGTTCCCGCTTGTCACCGTGCAGCGCAGCAAATCATTCCTGCGACAGTCCCCTCGTGCGCATGACACACGCGGCCGCGGTGCGACCCCACACGGTATGATGCCGCGTTTCCTGCTCCCCCTCCCCATGCTCGCTTCCTACTCTTCCGCCATCATCTGGTCGGCGGTGGCGCTCGCCACCGTGGGTCTGCTGTTCCGTCCTTTCCGCCTGCCCGAGTACGTCTGGGCCGTCGTGGCGGCGGCACTGTTGCCGCTGACCGGTGTGATGCAGATCGGCACGGTCCTCGGTGCGGTCGCCGAAGGCGGTGATGTCTATCTGTTCCTGGTCGGGATGATGGTTCTGGCAGAGCTCGCGCGGCGGGAAGGCCTGTTCGACTGGCTGGCGCTGTACGCGGTGCGGCACGCGGGCGGCTCCGGGCGGCGGCTGTTCGACCTGGTGTTCCTGGTCGGCACGCTGGTGACGGTGTTCCTCTCCAACGACGCGACTGCGGTCGTGCTGACCCCTGCGGTCTATGCCGCCTGCAGGGCGGCCCGCGCAAATCCCCTGCCCTACCTGTTCGTCTGTGCATTCATCGCCAATGCGGCAAGCTTCGTGCTGCCCATCTCCAATCCGGCCAACCTGGTGGTGTATGGCAGGCACATGCCACCGCTGCAGCAGTGGCTGGCGCAGTTCGCGTTGCCGTCGCTGGCGGCGATCGGTGCAACCTACCTGGTCCTGCGCTGGGTGCACCGCCGCCAGATCGCGCAGCCACTGGCCCCGGCGCCGGCACATCGCCTCCTGTCCGCTGGCGGTCGCCTGAGTGCCTACGGCGTGCTGTTCACCGGCACGGCGCTGCTGGTGACCTCGGCCTTGAACGGCCCGCTGGGTCTGGTGACCTTCTGCGCAGGCAGCGCGAGCGTCGTCGCCGTCGCCCTTCGCCAGCGCCAGAGTCCGCTGCCGCTGCTGCGCAACGTGTCCTGGGGCGTGCTGCCGCTGGTGGCGGGTCTGTTCGTGCTGGTCGAAGGTGTGGCACAGACCGGCGTGATACAGATGGCGGCCAGTGCACTGGAGTCCCTCGCCCGCACCTCACCCCACCAGGCCGGGTGGCTTGCCGGCTCGGCCGCAGCCCTGCTCAGCAACCTCGCCAACAATCTGCCGGTGGGTCTGGCCGCAGGCTCACTGGGACAGATCGCCGACCTGCCGGCGCAGACGCGCGCCGCACTGCTGATCGGCGTGGACCTGGGCCCGAACCTGTCGGTGACCGGTTCGCTGGCCACCCTGCTGTGGCTGGTGGCCCTGCGTCGCGAAGGCGAACATGTCAGCGGGCTCGACTTCCTGCGCATCGGCGTACTGGTGATGCCGCCCGCGCTGCTCGGGGCGTTGCTGCTGCTCTGAGCCATCTCGGGCCCGGCACCGCGTTCAGTCCGGCTGCCTGCGCGAGCGGAACGCCGCCACCTTCATGCGGTTTCCGCACAGGGCCATGCTGCACCAGCGCCGCCGCCTGGATTTGGTGGTGTCGTGGAAAAGAAGCGTGCAGTCATGTGCTTCGCACTTGCGGACGTGCGCCAGATCTCCCTCGGAGAGCAGCCGCGCGAAGGCCGCGGCCACAGGTTCGAGCAGGCTCCCGGCACTGCCGTCACGGCGCTGCTGCAGGAGCCGGGGAACGCCAGAGGCCGCCTCGAGCCGCAGCACCGGGCGCCCTTCTTCCAGGATCCGGTTCACCACGGGGGTCTGGAACGGTACGCCGCTGCGCGCAGCCGCCAATGCGTCGCCCGCCTCCTGCCGAAGCGCGATGGCCAGTGCGAGCAGGCCTGGCGCGACCGGAACCGCATCTGCAAGCACGCCGGCCGACGCCAGCCAGCGGAGCACCGATGCGTCATCGACCAGCACCTCCTCGGGCGCGCCCGGCGGCCCGAAGCAGGTGTTGATGAAATCCAGGGCGAGGTCATTGCCCACGAACAGCGGAGGGGCCGGGTGTACGTCGCGCATGTGTAACCACTCAAATAAGTGTTGACAGGTTACCACAGCCATTCGTAACCTTCAAAAACACACAAAACAGGTTACATGCCATGGGTACAAAACACGCACTGGCCTCTCTGGGACTAGTGGCCGCCGCGCTGGCTGGCGACGTCGATGCGGCTGACGCCCAGATCCACTACCGCTACGAGCAGGTCGGCGATGTGGAGGTCTTCTATCGCGAAGCGGGGCCACGAACCGCCCCCACCGTGCTGCTCCTGCATGGATTTGCCGCATCGTCGTACATGTACCGCGACGTCATCAGCGCGCTTGCCGACCGCTACCACGTGATCGCGCCGGACCTGCCCTCGTTCGGTCACACCCGGGCGCCGGCGCGTGGTGCTTACGCCTATACCTTCGAAAACCTGACCACCACCATCGACCGTTTCACCCAGCAGCTGAAGCTGGAGCGCTATGCGCTGATGGTGCACGACTACGGGGCTCCCGTCGGCTGGCGCCTGGCCGTGGCGCACCCGGAGAAGATCACGGCACTGATCTCCCAGAACGGAAACGCCTACGAGCAGGGCCTGGCCAAGGGATGGGACCCTATCCGGACCTACTGGCGGCAACCGACCGCAGCCAACCGCCTGGCGCTGGCCGACTTCCCGACGCCGGCCTCGATCAAATGGCAGTACCTGGAGGGCGTGAAGGACCCAAGCACGGTCGCTCCCGACGGATACACCCTGGAGGGGCTGCAGGTCACCACGCCCGGCAACGCGGATATCCAGCTGGATCTGCTGCTGGACTATGCCTCCAACGTGGCGATGTACCCCGCCTTCCAGGCCTACTTCCGCGATCATCAACCGCCACTGCTGGCGGTGTGGGGACGCAACGACCCCTACTTCCTGCCTGCCGGCGCCGAAGCGTGGAAGCGCGACATCCCCGCGGCGGAAATCCACTTCTACGACACCGGGCACTTCGCACTTGAAACGCACGCCGCGCAGATCATCCCCGTCGTCCGCCGGTTCCTCGACCGCCACGTCGGCGAAGCTGCGCAGAAGGACATCCGCGACTGATGCGTCGCCTGCCGCTTCACATGGTGAACCACGGTGCTCGGCCATAGTGGCCCGAGTTCGTCATCATGTTGAGCGTTCATGGCAGCAGTCCGCGCGCACCTCAAGCATTTGCCTCGCCGGTGGCGCGCAGCGCTCTACATCCTGCTCGGCCTCTACGCAGCCTATCTTTTGGCAGGCAACGTCTTCCTCAACACGCCGCTGTTCGACAACGTCACCAACCGCAAGCCGCAGAAGTTCGTGATGACCACGGGCCCGGCGATCACACTGGTGCCGGGCCACGTGATCGCCTGGAACGTGCACATGCGCGGCCACGTCAACCACACGGTCTATGTGCTGCATGCGGAACGTGCCAGTGCGCGCCTTGCCCTGCTCCCCCTGTTCCGGCGCGAAGTCCGGGTGCCGCGCCTGCAGGCCACCGGCGTTTCGGCCGATGTCAGTCGCGTCGATCAGGTCGTTCCATCGCCCCCCCGTGGCACCCGCGGGTGGACGCTGCGCTTCGACGCCATCCATAGCGACAGCATCCGCAGTGCCCGGCTGGGCAAGCTGCTGATCATCGGCAAGGGAGCCGGAACGGTCGGCTTCCTCAAGCAGCTGCGCGGCGGCCCGTCGGAACTGTTCGATTCCGAGGTCCGCTTCGATGCCGCCGACGTCAGCTACGACGGGGTCCAGCTGCTCGGGGACACGGAACTCAAGTCCCGTTTCAGCTATCCCCGCCATTTCCGCGACCAGGCGCCCGGCCTGGCCAAACTGGGCCTGTTGCGGGCAGCGCTCGAGGTCAACGCACGCAGCCAGGGGCTGCGCCTGGATACCGGCCTGGCGCAGCCGCGGATCGCCAGTGCCCCGGTTCCGGGGCGGCTGCAGATGGACGTCCGCATGGACCATGGACGCCTGCAGCCCGGCAGCCACGCGCTGTGGCACGTGCCCCTGCTGCTCGGTGACGGCGCTCCCGGCCGTGGCGTCCTGGCCCTGCAGCTCAACACCTCCGACGACATTCGACTGCAGGCCCGGCTGCCTCCCAAGGAAGGAACGGGCGCAGCGCTGGACGCCGATCTGCGGATTGCTGGCCGTGAGATTCCTTTCCGCCAGATCGACCAGTTGATCGAACGGACCTCGGGAACGGTACGCGGCGAGTGGACGTTCACCTCTCTCAACTGGATCCCCACGCTGTTCGTGCGCAGACCCTGGCTGCAGCTTGATGGCGGCGGCGTCCTGCAGGCGGACCTGAAGCTCCGCAACGGTGAACTGGTGGCGGGCAGCACGGTCGACATTCCCTCGGCCAAAGCGGTTGCCGGGATTGCCGGCGTGACGATGGCAGGCACGGCCAGCGCGCATGGTGAGCTCAAGGGCGGATCGCCCACCCGCGCCGAGCTGTCGGTACGCCTGCCCCGCTTCACTGCCAACCCGACGGACGCGCCGCGCACACGGCTGTTCGATGGCCGCGATCTGCAGGTGACGCTGAGCGGTGACGGCCGCATCCGTGAGCTGCGCAACGGTGTGCGCGCGCACCTGCGTTTCAGTGACGCCACCATTCCGGACCTGGCGGCCTACAACCGCTACCTGGGCACGGACCAGGTCCGGCTGCTCGGCGGCACCGGCCAGGTGAGCGGCGACATGCGGCTGGACACCAATGGTCGCATCGGCCAGGGCAGCGCCCGCCTGCTCGGTCGGCAGGCGCGTGCGCAGGTCGCGGGGCTGTCACTGGCCGGCGACGTGCAGCTGGATGCGGCCCTGCGCCGCGGCAACTTCACCGACCGCCATTTCGACGTCTCCGGCAGCACCGTCGAGCTGCGCAACATCCAGATGGCCGGTGTCGCACGCAAGACGCCGTGGCATGGACGTATCGACATCCAGTCCGGGCGCATCGATGCACAGTCGCCCTTCCAGGTGGACGCACGTGGCGCCGTGGCAATGAGCGATGCCTCGCCACTGCTGGCGGTGTTTGCCGAGCGCGGCGACTATCCGCGCTGGGTGCTGTCGCTGCTCGACGCTGGCCAGGTCGATGCGCGGACCGCACTGCGCTGGCGGCCAGGGCATCTCACCCTGGACGAGCTGAACGCGGAGAATGATCGGTGGTCCGTCCGCGCCCGCCTCGATCTTCCCGGTCAGCACAAGCGCGGCGACCTCTATCTGCGCTGGGGCGTGCTCGGCGCCGGCCTCGAGCTCGACGGCGAGCAGCGCCGCTGGCACCTGGCAAAGGCCCGCGAGTGGTTTGATGAGCGCCCCTCCCTGCTGCCCGCTTCGGCGGCACCTGCGCAACAAGCGCCCGGGGACTGATGGCCGGCGCTGCATCCAAACGTGCCGCTCGTTCGTAACGGATCAACACCCACGCAAGGATGTCCGATGAAACGAACACCGCAGATCCTTGGACTGGCCGGCTGGCTGGCGCTGACCTTCGTGGCAGCGGCACTTGGCGCACGGGCCTCGATCTCGGCATCGGATTTCTACTCCACCCTGTCGCTGCCCGGGTGGGCGCCTCCCGCGGGGCTGTTCGGACCGGTCTGGACAGTGTTGTACGCGCTGATGGCAGTGGCTGCGTGGCTGGTCTGGCGCGAGAAGGAACGGCGCCCCACCACGGCGGCATTGGTGCTCTACGTCGTGCAGCTGGCGGTCAACACCGCATGGAGCTGGCTGTTCTTTGGATGGAAACAGGGTGCGCTCGCCTTCGTGGATATCCTGGCCCTGCTGGCGCTCATCATCGCCACCGTGATTGCATTCGCGCGCATCCGGACGCTGGCGGCGATCCTGTTGCTGCCCTATCTGCTGTGGGTAGGGTTCGCCGCCGCGCTCAACTACGCAGTGTGGCAGGCCAATCCCGGGGCGCTGTGACGCAGTGCGCGCTTCAGGCTGTTGCGTCAGGCGCGGGCTGCCAGCTGCGCAGGGTCGCGCCCTTCAGCGACTGCTGACCGCAGCCGGTCGGGCAGCGCAGAACACGGGCGGCCGACATGCTGACCAACCCCTGCCCCTCCACGGCCTTGAACACCGTCTCGCAGCGCAGGCAGCGCGCCACCATGGAATACAGGTGAACGATGCGGCGGGTGCCAGGGTCCTGCAGAAGATCGACGTCCAGCAGCTGGAACTGGCAGCTGTCCGGCATCGCGCGCATGGAGTAGGACGTGTTCGGGGGTGTCTGCAGATTCACGACGGGGCGCCAAGGGAGGTGTCTGGTCTACGTTATGGAAGCCGACGTGCAGCGGGCGTGCAGTGCAGATGCAGTGGCCGCGAAATCTCCTGCGGAACACGGACCGATTCTGCTAGGGTGCCGCAGATGCACAGTCCACTGCGGTCCTCCGATCCACCCGCCCATTGCCAGCAGCCCGCCGGTAGTCCGTTGAGCGTGTACCTGAGGGACGCCACCCGATCGGCACACGGCAGCCTGGATGCGTTCCTGATCGGGCAGCGCCTGTTCGAATCCACATTGCGCTACGGGCGCTTTCTCCAGGTCCAATGGCATCTCCACCACGCCGCAGCACCGCTGTACAGGGACCGGCTCGCGCTTCCGCTGACGGCACGACTGGGGCTGGTTGAGCAGGACCTGCTGGACATCGGCGCCGCGCTGCCCCGCGCGCATGCCTGGCGTCCCAGGCTGCAGCACGCATCCCGGGCGTCGGCGTTGGGCTGGTTGTATACCGTCGAGGGGTCTGCGCTGGGTTCGGCTGTCCTGCTCAAGTCCGCCGCCGCGCTGGGGCTGGGTGCCGGCCATGGCGCCCGTCACCTTGCACCTTCTCCTGCAGGCGTGGCCGAGCAATGGCGAATCACTCGCGCGCATCTGGATGCGGAATCTCTCACGCAGCGGCAACGCCGGCAGGCGTGCAGTGCCGCGCAGCAGGCGTTTGCCTTCGTGCGGCGCTGCGCAGCTGAAGTGTTCAGTAATGCATGAGCAGGCATTCACATCGACCGGACGGTATGCGGCCGCGCCATTTTCCGTCACCATTCCATTCAGCCCGCCCCGTCACGAATCATGAGTACCACCCTTGATGCCTTCCGCTGATCGCACCTGGCACGATGCACTGTCGGACTGTGCGCGGGAGCCCATCCACACGCCGGGCGCCATCCAGCCCTATGGTGTGCTGCTGGTACTGGATCCGCAGACCCTGCTGGTGCGCGAATGCGCTGTGAGCCAGCCCATCGCGCTGCGGCAGTTCGGCGATCCATTGATGCAGCATGTCGAGAACGCACTGGGCGGGGTGATCGGCCCCTTCGTGCATCGCCTCCGGCACATCGCGCCGGGCGGCACCCTGCACCTGGGCGCGGTGCACCTGGATGGACTGGGGCGCCACCAGCTGCTCGCGCATCGTTCCAACGACGATCTTCTGATCGAACTGGAAGCCCCCGTTGCCGGCCAACCCGGCTCCCTGGAGGAACTCTACCCTGCGATCCGCGAGCTGATGCTCGCCATCGAGGGGGCTGCGACGGTGGAGGATCTCTGCCAGCTGGCCGCCGCGCACATGCGCAGGATCGCCGGATTCGACCGCACGCTCGTCTACCAGTTCGATGCCGGCTGGAATGGAACCGTCGTCGCCGAGGATGGCAACGGCATCCTGCCTTCGTATCTCGATCTGCGCTTTCCTGAATCGGATATTCCGGCCCAGGCGCGCGCCCTGTACCTGCACAACCGGGTGCGGCTGATCGCCGACTGCGACTACACGCCCGTGCCCCTGGTCCGGGCCGAACATCACCGCCAGGCCCCACCCACCGACCTGGGCCTCTCCGCGCTCCGCAGCGTCTCGCCGGTCCACCTGCAGTACATGCGCAACATGGGCACGGCGGCATCGATGTCGGTCTCGCTGATCCACGAGGGGCAGCTGTGGGGGCTGGTGTCGTGCCACAGCGCACAGCCTCGCCGGCTGCCCTATCACGTGCGCACGGCCTGCGAGTTCATGGGGCAGATCCTGTCACTGCAGATCGCGCTCAAGCAGCGCGCACGTGCCGTGGAGGAACGGGTCGGGCGCCGGTCGTTGCTGGTCAGGCTGCTGGGCCGGATGGCCGGCGACGAGGATTTCATGGCGGCGCTCCGCCGCGATCCCGACAGCCTGCTTTCGCTGACCGGAGCGCAGGGCGCGGCCATCGTGCACAGGAACGACTGCGTGCGCATGGGCCAGTGCCCCGGGAACCCGGAGGTGCTCGCGCTGGCGCAGTGGCTCGCCACTGCGCACGTAGGCGAGGAAATGTACGTCACGGATCATCTGGCAGCGGCCTGGCCCGCAGCGGAGGCATTCAGCGGGATCGCCAGCGGTGTGATCGCCGTGTCCATCTCCCAGCTGCATGACAGCTACCTGATGTGGTTCCGCCCGGAAGTGGTACGCACGGTCAGGTGGGGCGGCGACCCGCGCAAGAGCGCATCCGGCAGCGAAGCGCTGTCGCCGCGTCATTCATTCGAGGCCTGGAAAGAGACCGTGCAGCAGCGCAGCCTGCCGTGGAACGAGGCCGACTGCGATGCGGCGCACGAGATGCGCAACGCCATCGTCGACATCGTGCTGCGCAAGGCGGAAGAGATGGCCGAACTGAACGAGCAGCTGATGCGCAGCAACAAGGAGCTGGAAGCCTTCTCGTATTCAATCAGCCATGATCTGCGCGCCCCGTTCCGGCATATCGTGGGCTATTCCGAACTGCTCGGCAGCTCGGCAGGCGAGCGCTTGAACGAAACCGAGCGCCGCTTCCTCGACACCATCGTTGATTCGGCCAAATCGGCCGGCATCCTGGTGGATGATCTTCTGAGCTTCTCCCAGATGGGCCGCTCGACGCTGGGTCGTGCACGCATCGACATGGCGGCCATGGTGGAGGACGTACGGAAGATGCTGGAGTTCGAATACCGCGGCCGCGACGTCCGCTGGCAGATCGGCGACCTGCCGCAGGTGGAGGCCGACCCCACCATGATGCGCCTGGTCTGGCAGAACCTGCTGTCCAATGCTGTGAAGTTCACCCGCGAGCGCACGCACGCGGTGATCGAAGTGACGCACCAGCGTTCGGCAAGCGAGGATGTCTTCGCTGTGCGCGACAACGGCTGCGGCTTCGACATGCGTTATGTGGACAAGCTGTTCGGCGTGTTCCAGCGGCTGCACCATGTCGAGGAGTTCGAAGGCACCGGCATCGGCCTGGCCAACGTGCGCCGCATCATCGGCCGCCATGGCGGCCGCACCTGGGCCGAGGGCGAGCCGGGCAAAGGCGCCACGCTCCATTTCACCCTGCCCCTGCATTCTGGAGATGTTCAATGAGGGACCTACGGCCGATCCTGCTTGTCGAGGACAGCCCCAAGGATGCTGAGTTGACCCTGGCCGCGCTGTCGCGCTGCCAGCTGCTCAATGATGTCGTCCATGTGCGTGACGGCGCCGAGGCGCTGGACTATCTGCGATGCGAGGGCGCCTTTTCCGGTGCCCGCCATGGCGGCCCCGTGGTCGTACTGCTCGATCTCAAACTGCCGAAGGTCAATGGACTGGAGGTACTCGAGCAGGTTCGTGGCGACCCCGGCCTCAGCAGTACTCCGATCGTGATGCTGACCTCGTCGCGGGAGGAGCAGGACCTGATCCGCAGCTATGAGCTGGGGGTCAACGCGTTCGTGGTCAAGCCCGTGGATTTCAAGGAATTCTTCGACGCGATCCAGGGTCTTGGCATGTTCTGGGGAATCACCAATCAACCACCGCCGCATCGCCCGAACGGCTCGGGACACCACCATGGGTGATATCACCGACCGCGGCGAGCGCCTGCGCATCCTCATGCTGGAGGACAGCGCACTCGATGCGGAGCTGATCTCCGCCCAGCTGCTGCGGGCCGGCCTGGATTTCGAAGCGGAGCGCGTATGGACGCGTCGGGGCTTCCTCGATGCCATCGACAGCGGAACGCATGACGTCATCCTCGCCGATCACGTATTGCCCGGCTTCGATGGCGATGCGGCTCTGGCCCTGGCGCGCGAACGCATTCCCCATACCCCATTCATTTTTGTTTCCGGCACGCTTACCGAAGAACTGGCGGTGCAGGCCCTGACCCGTGGCGCGCGCGACTACGTGGTGAAGCAGCGGCTGCAACGACTGCCGGACGCGATACGGCGTGCGCGGCAGGAGGCCCACGAGCGTGGCAAGCTGGCCAAGGCCCAGGCGGCGCTGAATGACAGTCAGGCACAGTTGCAGCAGATCACCGACGTGGTTCCGGCACTGATCGCCCAGTTCGATCATGAACACCGCTTCCGCTTCGCCAACCGCGCGTTTCTGGACTGGCACGGCGTAAGCCTGGCCGAACTGCAGGGACGGACTGCACGCGAGATCAGCGGGATCTCAGCCTTCGAGGAGGCGCTGCCCAGCCTGCAGCAGGTGCTGCAGGGAGAGCGCGCCAACTTCCAGACCCGCCTTGCCCATCGCAGCGGCGAGACGCGCTTCGTACAGGTGGACTGCGTACCGGAGCGCGCGGCCGATGGCCGTGTGGTCGGCTACATCTGCGTGGGCAGCGACGTCTCCCAGCTCAAGCGCGCCGAACTGGCCCTGCGCGAGGACAACCAGTCGCTGGAGCGGCAGGTTCAAGCGCGCACCGCCGAGCTCCGGGCCAGCAAGCGGCGCCTGCAGTCCATCTTCGAGTCCAGCTTCCAGCATCAGGTGCTGCTTGACCTGTCCGGGCGTGTCGTCGACGCCAACGTCGCCTCGCTGGCCGCAGTGCTGGCCGAGAAGTCGCACGTTGTGGATATCCCCTACTGGCAGACGCCCTGGTTCACCACCACGCCCGGAATGAGCGACGTGATCGACAAGGCGGTTGCCGAAGCCGTACGTGGGCACAGCTCCCTGCATTCGCTCGAACTGGAGCTGCCCACCGGCCGGCGAAGTTTCGACGTTTCATTCCGTCCGTTGCAGGACGGCGCCGGCGAGGTCACCGCGGTGGTGTCCGAAGCCGTGGAGACCACCGCGCGACTGCAGGCAGAGCACGCACTCCGGCAGGCGCAGAAGATCGAGGCCGTCGGGCAGCTGACCGGCGGCATCGCCCATGACTTCAACAACATCCTGACGGTCATCTCCGGCAACGTCGAGCACGCGATGCTGTTGAGCAGCCATCCCGGAGCACCGGCCGAGGCGACGACACGCGCACTGGATAATGCCCTGAAGGGCGTCTCACGCGCGGCAAGCCTGACCCAGCGGCTGCTGGCCTTCGCACGCCGCCAGCCCCTGCGCAGCCAGGCCGTCAATCTCAACGACTGCATGCTCGGAATGCAGGACATGCTGCAGCGGGCGTTGGGCGAGTTGGTGCGACTGGAAATCAGCACGGCTGCCGGCATCTGGTGCGTGGAACTGGACGTGGGCCAACTGGAGGCGTCCGTGCTCAACCTCGCGGTGAATGCGCGTGATGCGATGCCCGGCGGCGGGCGGCTTAAGGTCGAGATCGACAACAGCCATCTCGACGGCGACTACGCCGCCCTGTTCCCCGATGCGACACCGGGCGAGTACGTGATGCTGCGTGTCCGCGACAACGGCCACGGCATGCCGGCCGATACGCTGGCGCGGGTGTTCGAGCCGTTCTTCACCACGAAACAGGTGGGGCGTGGCACGGGCCTCGGGCTCTCCATGGTGCATGGTTTCGTCAAGCAGTCAGGAGGCCACGTCCTGATCGACTCCGTGGAGGGCGGAGGAACCAGCATCACCATGATGTTCCCGCGCTCGCCACTGCCACTGCCCTGTGAATCTCCCGCGCCGGCAGTGGGACTGGCCGGATATGAACAGCGTGGCGAGACCATCCTGGTTGCTGAAGACAATGACGATGTCCGCGCCTACACCGTCGACGCCCTGCGCCAGCTGGGCTACCGCGTGCTGGAGGCGCATGACGGACCGTCTGCACTGCGCCTGCTGGAACGCCCGGACGCACGCATCGATCTGCTGTTCTCCGATATCGTGATGCCCGGCATGTCCGGCTGGGAACTCGGTCGCGAAGTCAGGGAGCGCTGGCCTGAGGTGGCGATTCTTTTCACATCCGGCTATCCGCGCGATCATGACGCGCCGGGGGGCGTGGGCCGCGCTGCGGCGCTGCTGAGCAAGCCCTTCACGCGCGCCGATCTGGCCGAATCGATCCGCGGCGCGCTGGCGCCCTCCCGTTGATCGAGTGGGGCTCTCGCCGGCTCAGGGGCCTTCCGCGTCCCCGAGCCGGTTGATCTGCGCGCACTCAACGACGCCTGGCGGCTGTGGCATGTCAGCCAGTGCAACCATGGCCCGCCCCAGAGCCAGATTGCTGGTCGCGATGGAGGGCATCATGCGTGCGACCAGCCCCAGCACCGGGGCGCCGACACCGTAGAGTGGCTTCATCCACGGATGCGCCGTGCCCGTACCTGCAACAGGCTGGACACCGCCTGGCCGCAACATCACCGTACGGATCGGCAAGCGGGCCAGCGCCTGTTCGGTCTGCCCCTTCACCCGCAATGGCATGATGCGGCTGTGCGGATCGGCATGAGCCCCGGACACGTACAGGAAGCGCCCCTGCGGACATGCGCGGGCAAACGCAGACGCCACGGCGAGCGTGGCATCGAAGGTGACCGCGCGGTACTCCGCCTCGCGCGTTCCCACCGGCGGCGCTCCGGCGCAGTAAAGGCAGGCGTCGAATCCCGAAAACAGGTCAACACTCCCGGCGGCCTGCCGGAAATCGGCGAGCAGCAGCTCGGCGACCTGCTGCCCCAGCCGGCTGCCCGGCCTGCGGACCAGTGCCGTGACACGCTGCACCCGGGGCGATTCCAGGCAGGCCAGGACAACACCCTGACCCACCAGCCCCGTTGCGCCAGCAACAAGCAGCTTCATGGGGCCAGGGGCGGCGTGGCTGTCCATGATGCTCAGAGCTTCACGAAACGCTGGATGCGCCGCGCCAGCCAACCACTGAACACCAGCGGGGCATCCAGCGCAGACACACAGATGCATGGCACGCCCGGCGCCGTCACCGGCTGGTGCTCGACGTCCTCGTCAAGATCCGCGACATCGCCAGGCGCGAACAGGCCCAGCGCATCGTTGTAGGAGCCGCGCAGGATCTGCGTCAGCTCGCTCCGTCCGTGGCTGTGCATCGGCAGGCACTTTCCGGGTGCGATCTTCAGCATGATCAACGATGGCATCTGCTTGGCCCGGATGCAGTGCACGCCAGGCGCCATCCAGCGCCAACGCAGCGCTGCCAGTGACCTGCCGAAATACGGGTGCAGCGACGCCGGCAGGTGGTCCGGATCGGCCTCAGGCCGCTCACGCGGCACCTCCCGCGGCGATGATGGCTCGGTCGCTGCCGAGACCGCTTGTGAGGACAGACGGGCCAGCATGGCCTCGCGCAGGGCGTCCCGGCGGTCTTCGGCAAGCGCAGGCTGGGTGTGTTCCAGCAGCACCGAACCGATGGCCTCAGCCTCACGCAGGCGCTGCCGGCACACCGGGCAGCGCTCGAGATGCGTGCCGGCAACGATGCTCAGTGGCGTCGGCAGTGCACCGGCCGCATAACTCATCAACGTCGATTCGTGCAGATGGTGGTGCGGGCTCACTGCGCACCTCCGATCCGCGACTGCAGGCGCAGGAATGCGCGGCGGAGATGCGACTTCACCGTCCCCAGCGGCATGCCGAGAATGGAGGCGATCTCACCGTGGCTCTTGGCCTCGAAGTACGACATCCGGACCATGCGCGCCTGCACGGCCGGCAGTTCGTTGATGCGCTGGCGCAGCCGCGCATGGTCGGCAAACTGCTCGGCGCTGCTGCGCTCGACTAGGTCCGCCGCAGCGGCCTCTTCGACGGCCGCCTGGACCTGCATCCAGCTGCGCTCGCGCCGGACCCGATCGATATGCAGGTTGCGGGCGATCCGGTAGAGCCATGTACTCAGTGCCGCCTGTGCCGGATCGTAGTCTCCAGCGCGCAGCCACACCTTCAACAGGCATTCCTGCGCAAGCTCTTCAGCTACGGCATCCGGCACGCCGAGTCCGCGCAGATAGACGCACAGCCTGGGCATGAAGTGGTCATAGATGCGCATGAAGCAGTCGCGGTCGCGCAACCGTGCCACCGCGTCCATGTCGCCGGTCCAGTTCAGTGCGTCAGTGCTGGGCTGCTGGGAACTGGACACGAGGCGGGCGGTGTCGAAGGGAACGGGAGGGCTGGCGGCGTCAGGGTACATCTGCGGTCGCGGCGGGCTGGTGAAGGTCTGTCCTGAGTACGGGCCACGGCCCCGTTTGGATGCAGCACCGATCTGCATCCAGCAGCGGCCGTGCCGCGTATGCCAGAACACATCCTGCCGGAGCGCCTTCGATGCGCCTCACCTTCCTGCTGCTGTGCCTGCCCTGCCCCGCCGTGGCGGCCACCCTGCTGCACAACGAGGGCGTCGCCACCCTGCCGGATGGCCGGGTGGCCTACCGCGAGATGCATTGGCAGCGGGGCGCCACGGAAGGCGCCGAGCGCTGGGTCCAGTACCTCTGCCCGGACGGCCAGCCCTTTGCACGAAAGCACATGGCCGCCACGGATCGACCGTTGGCACGCGGCTACCGGCTGATCGACCAGCGCTCCGGCCAGCAGGCTGACGTGGAGATGTCCGGCGATGCAGTCCGCATCTCATGGAAGGAGAGTGCCTCGTCCGCATCTCGGCAGGCGCGCCTGCCGGCGCCTGCCGGCGCAGTCGTCGATGCCGGCTTCGATGCGGCTGTGCGCCAGCACTGGACGACACTGCTGCAGCGGAACGAGGTCACCCTGCCCTTTCTCGTACCCGGGCGCCAACGCTTCTATCCGGTCAAGGTCAGCTGGCGTGGTGCGAGCCGCTGGCGTGGGCTGGCTGCACAGTCATTCGAGGTCCGGCTGGACACCTGGTATGGCGGCGTGGCGCCGCACCTGTCACTGGTCTACGCCGAGGCCGATCGACGCCTGCTGGAGTTCCGGGGTACCAGCAACCTGCGCGATGCACGTGGCACTTACCCCGCCGTGGTGGTGCGGTTCAACAGCCCGCCTGAGTCCAAGCCCGACAGCCAGTGGCAGCAGGCATGGGCGCGCCCTCTGGTCGCCGGGTGCGCTGTTACGCCGAAGTGAAAACGAAGAATCTGCAACCAGGCGCATCCATTCCCCGCCCAGCTGCGTAGAGGAACACACGCCTCCCTCGAGATCCGCCCCATGGCTTCCGCAGCGCCCCTCCGCAGCCGACGCGAACGCCTTCTGAGCACCGTACGGCGCTGGTTCGACGCCGGCACTGCAATGGACACCGACAGTGGGCGCGCAGATCGGATCGACTGGCTGCGCGCTGTGCCGTTCGCGCTGATGCACCTGGCCTGCCTCGGCGTCATCTGGGTGGGGGTGTCCTGGATCGCTGTGGCCGTGGCAGCTGCGCTCTACGCGATCAGGATGTTTGCGATTACTGCGTTCTATCACCGCTACTTCTCGCATCGAACCTTCCAGGCGCCGCGCTGGGTGCAATTCGTGTTCGCGGTGATCGGCGCCTCCAGCGTGCAGCGCGGCCCGCTGTGGTGGGCTGCGCACCACCGGCATCACCACCGCCACGCCGACCAGCCGCAGGACCCCCATTCGCCGCGCCAGCGCGGCTTCTGGCGCAGTCACATGGGCTGGTTCCTGACCCGGGAGGCATTCACCGCCGACCTGACGCGGGTGCCTGATCTGGCCCGGTTCCCGGAACTGCGCTGGCTGGACCGTTTCGACATCGCGGTGCCGGTACTGCTGGCGGCAGGCCTTTACGCACTGGGCGAACTGCTCGAGTGGGCAGCGCCTGGCCTGCACACCTCCGGCCCGCAGCTGCTGGTCTGGGGCTTCTTCGTTTCCACCGTCGTGCTGTTCCACGCCACGGTCACCATCAATTCGCTGGCGCATCGCTTCGGCCGGCGCCGCTTCGATACCCGTGACGACAGCCGCAACAATCTGTGGCTGGCACTGCTGACCTTCGGCGAGGGGTGGCACAACAACCATCACTTCTTTCCCGGCTCGGTCAGGCAGGGCTTCCGCTGGTGGGAAGTGGACATGACCTGGTACGGGCTGCGCGCGATGGCCGCCCTGCGGCTGGTCAGCGGACTCAAGCCCATCCCTGCGTGGGTCCTGGACAAGGCGAGATACTGACATGCGCATCGCAGTCATCGGCTCGGGAATCTCAGGTCTGGCCAGTGCATGGTGGCTGGACGGCGAACATGAGGTCACGTTGTTCGAGGCCAACGACTATCTCGGCGGACACACCCACACCCACGACATCGAACTGGGCGGGACGCGGATGGCCGTGGACACCGGGTTCATCGTGTTCAATCCGCTGCACTATCCGCTGCTGAGCGCCCTGTTCGACGAGCTGGGCGTCACCTCGCGACCCACCACGATGAGCTTCTCCATGCACAGCGAGCGTTCGGGCGTGGAGTACAACGCCACCTCGCTGGACGGCCTGTTCTGCCAGCGACGCAACCTCGTTTCACCGCGCTTCTGGGGAATGCTCTCCGACCTGCGGCGCTTCTATCGCGATGCACCGCTGCTGCTGGCCGAGCCGGAAGGCCCGACGCTGGGCGACTACCTGCGCAGCCAGCGCTATGGCAAGGCCTTCGTCGACGAGCATCTGCTGCCGATGGCGTCGGCGTTGTGGTCGTCGCCGACGGCGACCGTCCTGGACTTCCCCGCACGCTACCTGGCCCAGTTCATGGCCAACCACCAGATGCTGCAGATGACCGGCCGCGCGCCGTGGCGCGTGGTGGAAGGTGGCTCGGCGCGCTACGTGGACGCCCTGCGCCGCCGCTGGCGGGTGCACGAGCGCCTGGAGTGCCCCGTCCTCGCTGTCGAGCGGATGCCGTGGGGCGCGCGCGTGCACAGCGCCGCGGGCGTGGAAGGGTTCGATGAAGTGATTCTTGCCTGCCACAGCAACCAGGCCCTGGCACTGCTGGCCGATGCCGACCCGATCGAGCGTGACGTACTCGGTGCCATCCGCTACCAACCCAACGATGTTGTACTGCATACCGATGCGTCCCTTCTGCCCCGCAACCGCAAGGCATGGGCTGCATGGAACGCGCATGTGCCGCGCGATCCCGCCGCCCCCTGCACGGTGAGCTACTGCATGAACCTGCTGCAGGGACTGCCCGGCGACATCCCGTTGGTGGTGACGCTCAACCGCACCGAGGCGATCGACCCACGCCGCATACTGCGTCGCATGAGCTATGCACACCCGGTGCATGATCATGCCGCGGTCGGCGCCCAGCAGCGCTGGGCCGACGTACAGGGCCGCCGCCACACCTGGTTCGCCGGTGCCTACTGGGGGTGGGGTTTCCACGAGGATGGCATCCGCAGTGCCCGTCGTGTCGTCGACGCGATGCGGACCTGTTCGCCGCAGCCACGTCCCATGCCGCAGGACGAGGCCGCCGCATGAGCGCCAGCGCCCTCTACTTCGGCCACGTGATACACCGCAGGCACCAGCCGCACGCGCACGCCTTCCGCTACCCGGTCGCGCAGCTGCTGCTCGATCTCGACGAGCTGGACACGATCTTTGCCGGACGATGGCTGTGGTCCGTCAACCGCCGCAATCTGGCGGAGTTCCGGCGCAGCGACTACTTCGGCGACCCCTCAATGCCGCTTCCCGAGGCGGTCCGCCGCCATGTCGCAGGCGTGCGGGGTCATCGCCCGGCGGGCCCCATCCGGCTGCTGACCCATCTGCGCTTCGGCGGGCACGTGTTCAACCCGGTCAGCTTCTATTACTGCTACCAGGCTGACGGCAGCACGCTGGACTGCATCGTGGCCGACATCACCAACACGCCCTGGAAAGAGCGCCACGCCTACGTCCTGCCAGTGGCAGAAGCGGCCAGCGAGCCGGGTTCACTGCGTTGGCAGTTCCAGAAGCGCTTCCATGTGTCGCCCTTCATGCCCATGGACTGCACCTATGACTGGCGGTTCAACGCGCCCGGCGAAGACCTCAGGGTGCACATGCAGGTTCTGCAGAATGGCGTGCGCCAGTTCGACGCCACGCAGCACATGCGCCGGCGAGCGCTGGACGGTCGCGGCCTGGCGAAGGTGCTCACCCTGTATCCCTTGATGACCGTGCAGGTCGTTGCTGCGATTCACTGGCATGCGCTGCGGTTGTGGCTCAAGCGCAATCCGGTCCATGACCACCCTTCACTTGCCGGGAAACCGCGATGAACGAGATGACTCCATCGGCAGCCATGCCCCGGGCCGGCGCGCTCGACACATACCTGCGCCAACGCCTGCTGTCCCAGCTTGCCCCCCTGCGCGAGGGCCAGCTGCGGGTACGCGATGCCCTCGGCGAAACACTGCTGGGCGACGCAGCGGGGGAACTGCAGGTCACCGTGACCATCGACGACCCGGCGTTCTACCGCAAGGTCGCCGCACAAGGCAGCGTAGGCGCCGGCGAGAGCTACATCCATGGCGACTGGCAGTGCGACGACCTGGTCGCGCTGGTACGCCTGCTGGTGCGCAACCGCGACCTGCTGGACGGCATGGAGCGCGGCCCTGCACGCATCGGCGGCTGGCTGCTGCGCGGCTGGAACCGGCTGCGCCGCAACAGCCGCGAAGGCAGCCGGCGCAACATCGCGGCTCACTACGATCTCGGCAACGACTTCTTCGCCCTGTTCCTGTCAACGGACCTGATGTATTCATCGGCGCTGTTCGCCAGCGAGCAGGACACGCTCGAGGACGCCTCGCGGCGCAAGCTCGATCGCATCTGCCAGCAGCTGCGCCTGGCACCCGGAGACCGGGTGGTCGAGATCGGCACGGGCTGGGGCGGATTCGCACTGCATGCGGCGCAGCATTATGGCTGCCATGTCACTACCACCACGATCTCCGCCGAGCAGCATGCGCTGGCCACGGCACGGGTGCGCGCGGCGGGCCTGGAGGATCGCATCACCCTGCTGATGAAGGACTATCGCGACCTCCACGGGCAGTACGACAAGCTGGTCTCGATCGAGATGATCGAAGCGATCGGCGCCCAGTATCTGGATACCTACATGGCCACCCTGCAACGGCTGCTCAAGCCGGACGGGCTGGCGCTGCTGCAGGCGATCACCATTGAAGACCATCGCTACGAGCAGGCGCGCCGAAGCGTGGACTACATCAAACGCCATGTGTTCCCCGGCAGCTTCATCCCTTCCATCAACGCGATCATCGCCGCCAAGACCCGTGCCAGCGATCTGCAGCTACTGGCGCAGCAGGACTTCGGCCATTCCTATGCACTCACGCTGCGGGCGTGGCGCCAGCGATTCCTCGCGCAGCTTTCCGCAGTGCATGCGCAAGGGTTCGACGCGCGGTTCTGCCGCCTGTGGGAGTTCTATCTGGCCTACTGCGAGGGCGGCTTCCTGGAGCGTTCGATCGGTGTTTCACACCTGCTGCTGGCACGCCCCGGCCATCGGGGCAGCGCGCACGCCACAGCGGGACATTGACATGCACCGCACCTGGCTCAATCTGCTCGGCAACCAGGCGGTCTGGTTATGCGCGGTCGCCGGCGCCGGGCGCGGGCTGCAATGGCCCGCACTGCTGGCCGCCACACTGTTCGTGGCCAGCCAGCTCAGTACCAGCCCCCTGCCCCGGGTCGAGCTCCGCCTGCTGGTCCTGGCCCTGGCCTGCGCGTGGCTGGTCGATGGCGCCGCTGCCGCCACGGGCGTGGTGCGTTATGCCGCTGCGCCCTTGGGCTGGGTGCCACCGCCCTGGATCCTCGCACTCTGGGCGTCCTTCGCGATGACGATCAACGCATCGATGGCCTTCCTGCAGCGGAACATGGCGCTCCCCGTGTGCTTTGGCCTGCTGCTTGCCCCGCTGGCATACCTGTCCGCCGGCCGCGGCTTCGACGCCGTGCAGCTGTCGTCCCCTGCCTGGAAGGGCCTGCTGACACTGGGTATCGGCTGGAGCATTGCTCTGCCGCTGCTATGTGTCGCTGCCCGCCGCTGGTCGAGGCCGGCCATCCGCCCACCGTTTGCCGGAGCCCGACCATGAACGCCCTGCCCTGGGTTGCCCTGTATGCCCTGCTCATCATGGTCTGGGGATGGGCATGGCAACGTCGCCACCGCAATATCGGCATCGTCGATGTGCTATGGGCGAAGGGCGTCGGTGCATCGGCGCTGCTACTGGCCCTGCTCGGTGACGGCGCCACGCTGCCGCGTGTGGCACTTGCGGTGCTGGGCGGCCTGTGGGGCGGCCGGCTCGCACTGCACCTGTGGGGCCGCGTGCGGCGCGAGGCCGAGGATGGGCGTTACCGATACCTGCGAGATCACTGGCAGAGCCACCAGGGCAAGATCTTCGGCTTCTTCATCGGTCAGGCGCTGCTGATCGTGCTGTTCTCCCTGCCATTCGTGGCCGTCGCCAGCAACGATTCGCCCGCCGCGGCGGGTTGGGTTGCCGCCGCTGCCGTGGTCTGGCTGCTGAGTGTCGGCGGAGAGGCGCTCTCCGACACTCAGCTCGCACGGTTCCGCGCCGACCCCGCCAACAAGGGGCGCACCTGCCGCACCGGCCTCTGGCGGTACTCGCGGCACCCGAACTACTTCTTCGAATGGCTGCACTGGTTCACCTACGTCCTGCTCGCGGTCGGCTCGCCATTGGGTTGGCTTGCCTGGACAGGACCGGTGCTGATGTATCTGTTCCTGCGCTATCTCAGCGGCATTCCCTTCACCGAGAAGCAGGCGTTGCGCAGCCGTGGTGAGGACTACCGCGACTACCAGCGCAGCACGCCGATGTTCTTTCCGTGGTTCCCGCGTTCGTCCAAGGAGCACCTGCCATGACTGTCGCCACATCGCTCGCTACGCCTGCCGATCCGGAAACCGGGCTGATCGCCTGGGCCGAGCGCGGCCTCATTCCGGATGTGGCCCTGCGCTCCGGTATCCGCCGGTTGTGCGCGCAACGCCTCCAGGAGGAAAGCGCCGGGGGCATCGAGGCGCAGTCCGCGCGCTTCAACCAGTGCCTTGAGCAGTGGGCCGGCAGCCCGGTCGCGCTGCATGTCGATGCCGCCAACCGGCAGCACTACGAAGTCCCCGCCGCATTCTTCCAGGCCTGTCTGGGCAAGCGCCTGAAGTACAGCAGCTGCTACTACCCGAGCGGTCGCGAGACCCTGGACGAAGCCGAAGTAGCGATGCTCGAGCTCTACGGTGAGCGCGCCGGCCTGGCCGACGGGCAGCACATCCTTGAACTGGGGTGTGGCTGGGGCTCGCTGACCCTGTGGATGGCCGAGCGTTTCCCGGGCGCGCGCATCACGGCGGTGTCCAATTCGCACAGCCAGCGCCAGCACATTCTTGAACAGTGCAGGCTGCGCGGCCTGGGCAATGTCGAGGTGATCACCTGCGACGTGAACCGGCTGGAGCTGCCCGCCGGCCGTTTCGATCGCTGCGTTTCGGTGGAGATGTTCGAGCATGTCCGCAACCATGCGCAGCTGATGTCACGCATCGCGCAGTGGTTGAAGCCCGACGGCGCGCTGTTCGTGCACATCTTCGCCCACCGCACCCTGATGTACCCCTTTGAAACCGAAGGTGGCGACAACTGGATGGGTCGGCACTTCTTCACGGGTGGGCTGATGCCCGCTGCCGACACCCTGCTGCACTTCCAGCAGGACCTGCGCCTGCAGCAGCGCTGGCTGCTGGATGGCACGCATTACCAGCGCACGGCTGACCACTGGCTGGCGAACCAGGATGCCGCGCGTGAACGCATCATGCCGATCCTGGAGGCGACCTATGGCAGGCCGGCGGCAAGGCAGTGGTGGAACCGCTGGCGCATGTTCTGGATGGCCTGCGCCGAGTTGTTCGGCTACGAGAACGGCCAGCAGTGGCTGGTTGCCCATTACCTGTTCCGGCCACGTTGAGGTCACCATGCGCCCCCTTCCGCTGCTCTCGTTCCTGGCGATCGCCCTGTTCGGCACCGGCTGCAGTTCAAGTGACCTGCGCCCCCTGCCGCGGCCGCAGTCAGTCGACGTTCCCCGCTTCATGGGTGACTGGTACGTCATTGCCCATATCCCTTCCTGGCCGGAACGCGAAGCGTTTGACGCCATCGAAAGCTACGCGCCGCGGCCGGACGGCCGCATCCAGACCACCTTCACCTATCGCAAGGGCAGTTTCGACGCACCACAGCGATCGATGCACCCGATAGGCAGGGTCGAGAAGGAAGGCAACGGCGCCATCTGGGGCATGCAGTTCGTATGGCCCATCCAGGCCGAGTACGTCATTGCCTGGGTCGATAGCGACTACCGACAGACCATCGTGGCGCGCAGCAAGCGCGACTACGTGTGGTACATGGCCCGTACCCCGCAGGTCTCCGCGGAGGACTATGCGCAGGCAGTGAAGCGCATCGCCGCGATGGGATACGACACCCGCGAGCTGCGGCGCGTACCGCAGTCACTGCGCTGACGCCCCGCCAATGACCGGGCCCCGCTGCGCGGGAGCCCGGCCCTTCAGCGCGCTCAGGCTGCCAGGCGCTCGACCTGGCGACGGGTCAGGTCGTTGAAGCGACCCAGCGACATCAGGTGCTGGTGGATCAGGGCCAGCCAACCGCTGCGGTGCCACTCGATCACGGTTTCCTCGGGCAGCGCGACGAACTTCTCGACGTCGACGACCTGGAAGCCGTTGAGGTTGAACTCCTGGCCGTTCGGAGCGCGTACGGTCGCGTTGCGCTCGACCAGCAGCCCCTTTTCGATGAGCGCCTTGGAGAAGGCCTGGGTCTGTTCGTGCTCGCGGGTGTACTGGCCGCAGAACTCCAGCGCCTGCTGCACCATGTCGGTGGCCTTGCCGTCGGCGAACAGTGCCTGGCCTTCTTCGCCTCCCTTGACCACGCGGGGGCTCGCTTCATCGATGCCCAGCAGGAAATCATTGTCCGCGCCGGTGTCGATGAAGATGAAGGGGTGGCGACGCAGATAGGCCGGGATGTAGGCCTCGTCTTCCCACAGTCCGTCCTTGATGAACAGGTTCTCGTTGGTCACGCCGACGGCGGCCATCGGCACGGCGCCCGGGCCGGCGAACAGGATCGGGAAATGGTGCAGTGCCAGCGAGAACTCGCCGAGCACCAGCGGAATGGCGTTGTTGCCGGCGGCGAAATCAAGCTTGCCCGGCAGGATGCGCAGGTCGGCGTGCACATCAGCCTGCAGCGGCACCGGACGGGTGTAGAACAGGGGGGTGCCGGTCTGCGCCGCTTCGGTGGTGGTGTCGCTGGTGGTCATCGTAGGAACCGTTTCATCATGCGCGCCTGCCATCCCGGGCGCGCCAGCGGGAACAACCTGAATCCCGCATTATCAACAAGCCGGGTGACGACCACCACCCCGGCACTGACTTATTTCAGCTGCAGCGGATAGCGCTGCCACAGGACGTGGACAAGGAAGCCCGCCAGTTCGGTGTCGCGCGCACTGACCGCGGCGCGGATCTTGTCCAGCAGGACCATGTCACTGCAGGAGCGCACGTCGGCGTGGTTGGCCTGGCCCGACCTGCGTGCGCGGTAACGCGCAGCACGCTGCGCATCGCTCATCGCGTACCCGAATTTGGGCGGACGACCGCGCTTGCGCGGCAGGGTCAGCTCCAGGGTTCCGGGGTCTTTGTCATCACGCATGGGTGGGGGCAGACAGCGGCAAGCAACGACGGGTGCGCAATTTATCGTGAGGCATCACTTTAATCCAGCTTTTTCTACACATTTGTTGCACTGCAATGCACCCTGCCGCCGTTCGCCGACAGCAAGAGGGGCCCGCGAACGGGCCCCTTGCACACTCACTTCAGGCAGCGCGTACCGGCTCGTAACCGTGCAGGTGCGCCTCACTGCTGGCGCGACCCTGGCTGAGCGAGCGCAACGCAGTGGTGTAGCCCACCAGTTGCGCAAGCGGTGCGAAGCCGCTCACTTCGGCACGACCCTCCTGGTCTTCGATGCGCGCGACGCGGCCGTGGCGACGGTTGAGGTCGCCGACCACGTCCCCCACCGACGCCGAGGGCGAATGCACCGTTACCGCCATCACCGGCTCCAGCACCTGCGTGCCGGCACTGGCCAGCGCGGCCCTGACGGCCTCACTGCCGGCCCGGTGGAACGCCATGTCCGAAGAATCCTTGGCATGGGTCTGGCCGTCCACCAGGGTCACTTCGATGCCCACGACCGGATGCCCATGCGGTCCTTCCGACAGCGCCGCACGCACACCCTTCTCCACCGCTGCGATGAAACCACGGGGGATCACGCCTCCCACGATGCGATCGTTGAACACCACCTGGTCGTCCTCGCGCGGCGCCACGTCCAGCACCACATGGGCGAACTGGCCTTGGCCACCGCTCTGCTTGACGACCCTGCCGACCACGCCGGAGACCGCGCGCAACGGCGTTTCCTGGTAGGCAACGCGCGGCGAACCGATGCCGACATCGACCTTCCATTCGCTGCGCAGACGCTCGACCATCACCTCCAGGTGCAGTTCGCCCATGCCCCACACCAGCGTTTCGCCGCTCTCGCGATCAGTTTCCACGCGGAACGACGGATCCTCCTGGGCGAGGCTGGCCAGCCCCTGCGCCATGCGGATCAGGTCCGCTGCACGCGCAGGTTCCAGGCGCCACGCCAGCACCGGCGCCTGTGCCTGGATGCTCTCCAGGCGCAGCGGCTGGTCACGCGCGCTCAGCGTTTCACCGCTGACTGCATCCTTCCAGCCCAGCACCGCGACGATGTCACCGGCCACGGCCTGCTCGATGTCATGGGTCTGGTCTGCCTGCACCCGCACCAGGCGGCTCACACGCCGCCCCTGCGCATGCTGCGAGCTGGCCACAGCGTCGCCTGCCTTCAGCGTCCCCGAGTACAGCCTCACGAAGCTCAGCGCGCCGTGCTGCTGATGGGTGATCTTGAACAGCAGGCCCGCCAGCGGACCCTCCGGATCCGGCGGCAGCAGCACGTCGCCGGCCTCGCCTTCGGCAGTGACGGCAGGCCGATCCAGCGGCGAAGGCAGGTAATCGACCACCGCATCCAGCAGCGCCTCGATGCCTTTGTCCTTGAACGCCGCACCCGCAAGCACCGGCACGCCCGCACCGGCCAGCGTCGCCCGCCGGAGTGCCGCGCGCAGCAGTTCCGCATCGATCACCCGGCCTTCCAGCCACGCATCGGCCAAACGCTCATCATGGTCGGCCACGGCCTCCACCAGCGCGTCGCGCCGCGGTTGCCACTGGCTGCGTGCGGCGTCATCCCACGGCGTGATGGTCACCCTGCCGCCGTCGCGCCACTGCAGCACGCGCTCATCGACCAGATCGACCCAGCCGCTGAAGTCGCTTTCGCTGCCCAGCGGCACACCCAGCGCCCACGGCCGCGCCTGCAGCTTGTCCTGCAGCTGCTCCAGCACGCGCTCGAACGAGGCGCCGACACGATCCATCTTGTTGACGAAGGCGATCAACGGCACCTGGTGCCGGCGCGCCTGGCGCCACACCGTTTCCGACTGCGGCTGCACGCCATCCACGGCGGAGAACACCGCAACGGCACCGTCAAGCACCCGCAGCGAACGCTCGACTTCAATGGCGAAATCGATGTGCCCCGGGGTGTCGATCAGGGTCAGCCGATGCGGCGGCAGATCGCGCGGCGCCCACTGCGCCTGCACGGCTGCTGCGCCGATGGTGATGCCACGTTCGCGTTCGATCGCCGAGAAATCGGTGGTGGCGTTGCCGTCATGGACCTCACCGACGCGGTGGATCTCGCCGCTCTTCCACAGCAGTCGTTCGGTGAGCGTGGTCTTGCCGGCGTCGATGTGGGCAATGATGCCGAGGTTGCGACGACGGGAAAGGATCTGGGTGTTCATGTGATGGGTTCCTGCAAGCCAACTTCGGGGGCCGCGCACCCCGGTTGGCGACAGGGTGCGCGGCTAGCGTTCGGTCTCGGCGATCTGGTGCATGGCACGTTCTCCTTGCGGTGCAGCGGGTGGATGAAAGGGACTGCGGAAACGAAAAGAGCGCCCCGGAGGGCGCTCTGTGGATGGTCAAACGGTGGCCGGTTCAGCGGCCCCGTCGAGCTCCAGGCAGACACGCCCGTTCCGCGCTTGCGCGGGTCAGGGTGAGAAACTTCAGGAGCGGCATCCGGTTCATGGGGCGCATTCTAGACCTGTGAATCTGGCGCGCAAGCGCTGATTGCGCGCACCAGTGGAACGATGAGGATTCCTTCCGACGCCGGATCAGGTGACCACCACCAGCGGCACGCCCCGCTTCGGATGTTCCAGTACGACCACGTCCTGCTGATAGACCCGCTGCAGGGTGTCCACGGTCAACACCTGCGAGGGTGAGCCATCGGCGGCCACCCTGCCCTGCTCCAGCAGCACGATGCGGTCGGCATGGCCGGCGGCCAGATTCAGGTCGTGCAGCACCACGATCACGCACGCCCCGGCCTCGGCACAGGCACGCACGCTGCGCAGCGTGCGCTCCTGGTGACGCAGATCCAGCGCAGCGGTCGGCTCGTCGAGCAGCAGCAGCGGCGTATCCTGCGCCAGCACGCGCGCGAACGTGGTCCGGGCCGACTCGCCACCGGACAACTGCTGCACCTCGCGCAGGCGCAGCGCCTGAAGTTCGGTCGCGTTGATCGCGGCCTCCACCTGCGTGTCATCGCGTACGGGATCGGGCGGGTGTGGCAGGCGCCCCATCGCCACCACCTCCTCCACGCTGAAGGCGAAGCGCACGCCGTGCTCCTGCGGCATCACCGCGCGCTCGCGCGCCAGTGGACCGGCCTTGTAGCCGGCCAGCGGCCTGCCACGCAGGCTCACCTCACCCGCATCGGCACGCAGATCGCCCGCAGCCACTGCCAGCAGCGTCGATTTGCCAGCGCCGTTGGGCCCCACCAGGGCAGTGACCGTCGCCGGCTCGAACCCCAGGTTGATGCCGTGCAGGATCTCACGCTGCCCGCGCCGCACCACGACGTCGCGCAGTTGAAGCAGGGCCGTCATGGTGCCGCCTTGCGGCGCTGCTGCAGCACCAGCCAGAGGAAGAACGGTGCGCCCAGTGCGGCCGAGAACAGACCGAGCGGAATCTCCGCCGGCGGGTCGAGCGTGCGCGCGGCCGTATCGGCCACCACGATCAGCAGCGCCCCCAGCAGGCCGGAAAGGGGCAGCAACCAGCGATGCCCCGGCCCCACCAGCATGCGCGCCACGTGTGGCACCACCAGGCCGACGAAGCTGATCGAGCCGGCGAACGCGACGGCCGCACCCACCAGCAGGGCACTGAACGCTACCAGGCGGCGGCGGGTCCGTGCCACGTCCAGGCCCAGATGCTGGGCCTGCCGCTCCCCCAGCGCCAGCATGTCCAGTGGCGTTGCCAGGCGCTGCAGCGCGAACACGCCGATGGCGAACAGCGGCACTACGGCGGCAACATCACTCCAGCTGGCGCGGGCCAGCGAACCCATCTGCCAGAACACCAGCGACTGCAGTTCGCTCTCGCTGGCGATATAGGTAAGGAAACCGATCAGCGCCGAGCAGAACGCCGCCATGGCGATGCCGACCAGCAACAGGGTGGCATTGCCGCTGCCCTTGCCCGGCCGGGCAAGCGCGTAGGTCAGGCCGATCGCCAGCGCACCACCGGCAAACGCGGCCACCGGAACCAACCAGCCGGCCGCACCCGCAGCGCCGAGCACGATGGCGGCGACCGCGCCCAGCGCTGCACCCTGGCTGACACCGACAATGCCCGGGTCCGCCAACGGATTGCCGAACAGGCCCTGCAGGCTGGCGCCAGCCATCGCCAGCGATGCACCCACCACCGCGCCCAACAGTGCGCGCGGGATGCGCAGCTGCCAGACCACCGCCAGGTCGCGGCTGCTCACCGCCTGCGGATCGAGCAGCCCCATCTTCACCGCCAGCGCCTGCAGCACCTCCAGCGGTGGCAAGCGCAGCGGCCCGACCGCGAACGAGGCCAGAACGGCGGCCAGCAGTGCCAGCATCGCCACCATCAACATCGTGCGCCCGCGACGACGGCGCCGGTCCGCCGGACTCATGCCTTCGGCAGCGCCGCCAGCGCCCGTGCCAGCGCCAGCGCGCCTGCCCCGGAGCCTACGCTGGTGTACTTGAGCTGCACATCCGGCATCACCCAGACCCGGTTGGCCTGCCCGGCCGGTGTCTGCTTCAGCGTCGGGTACGACTTCCACAGGCCCTCGGCACCGCCGAACAGCTGCAGATCGTGCTCGGTCACCAGAATCACCTCCGGTGCCGCGGCAACCACACCCTCATTGCTCAGCTGCGAGTAGTTCTTGACTCCCGCTTCGGTGCCGATGTTGACGCCGCCGGCAAGCGCGATCAGTTGCGCCGATGCGCTGTCGGCCCCCGCGACGGTCGGTGCGCCGCCGGCACCGGTGGCCGACACATGGATCACACGCGGCGCATGGCCCAGGCCCCGGCCGATCGCTGCGGCCTCGTCCAGCTGACGCTGCACCTGCGTGGCAAGCGCTTGCCCTGCCTCGGCCAGCCCGACGGCGGCGGCTACCTTGCGCACCTTGTCCGGCGCCGGCTGCAGATCGTCGATGACCACCGCCGGCTCCCCCACCTCGCGCAGCTTCTTCGCCAGCTCGGTATGCCGGCGCAGGCTGTTGCCCAGGAACAGCGAACCCTGCAGGCTCAGCACACCCTCCACGCCCGTGGTGCGGTTGAACAGGAACTGGTGCGGCGCAGCCCGGCCAGCCTGGGTGGTGGTGTTGGTCGGTGCGGCAAACACCTGCTTGCCCAGGCCCAGCGCCTCGATCACCGCGATGACGTCGTCGCCGCCGGCGATGATCCGGCGGGTGTCGGTCACCTCGATATCGGCGCCATCATCGGAATGCACCTTGGCCGGCAGCACGGCCTTCTGGTCATGCACCGCCGGCATCTCGGCACCGGCCACGCGCTTCCAGCCTGCCGGCAACGCGGTGTCCGCAGCGGCCGCCATTGCCGCCGGCGGCCCGGAAGGCGTCGTGACGTCGGACGGTACCGACGGGCCGCCACAGGCAGCCAGTGCCAGCGAAACAGCCAACGGAAGTGCGCACAGGCGCAGACGGGGCACGATGTTCATGGACGTTCTCCTTGCTGGCAGGGCGACGCGCACGCCGCCCTGCCGTGTGACTTACTGCTTCGGGGTGATGCGGGTGATGCGGTCACCCTTCGGGTCTTCAGCGCCACGCGACTTGTTCACCGCGAACACGTTGCCCTTGCCATCGGTACGGACGTGGTTCGGCAGCGTGCCGCCGTCGAGGTTGGCGACCACCTTGCCCTCGCGGTCGACCACGGTCACGGTGCCGGCGCCACGGTTGCTGACATAGGCCAGGCCGGATGCATCATCGAAGGCGACGTTCAGCGCACCCGCGCCCACCGGCACATCGTGCAGCACCTTGCCGGCCGCAACGTCGACGATCAGCAGGTTGTCGGTGCCCTGCGATGCCACGTACAGCCGGTTGCGTGCCGCGTCGAACGCTACGCCCGACGCGCTGATCGAGTTGCCCAGATCGATCACCTTCTCGACCTCACCACTGGCCACATCGATCACCGCCGCCTCCGGCGTGCCGATGCTGACGGTGAACAGCTTGCCGCCCTTCTCGTCCAGCACCAGGCTCATCGGCGTGAACTTGCCGTCATCCACGCCCGATTCAAGGGTGATGGCAGGCAGCTCCTTGAACGTCTTCGCATCGAATACCGACAGGTGGTCCTCACCGGTGGCCGAGGCAAACACCTTGCCGCGGGTACCATCGATCACCACGTCGCGCGCATGCGGCACCGCATCGACCGGGAACTGGTGCACCAGCGACAGATCCTTCTGGCGATAGACCGCCACGCTGTTCTGACGGGTATTGGTCACCCACACGTTGCCGTTGGCATCATCCACGCCCACGCCGTACACCGCATAGACCGCGCCGTTGCTACTGCCCGGCACCTGCGCCGGAGTGATCGCCTTGCTGACCTTCAGCGACGCCGGGTCGATCTTCAGCAGCTGCGACTGGGTCACCGGCGGGCGGCCGACCGCAGAGGTCACGAACAGCGCATTGCTGGCGGCGCTGTAGGCGGACTGATACAGGCCCGGCACCAGCTTGTTGGACTGGGTGGTGAACTGCGCCTGGCCCGACAGCGGCAGCTGCGGCGAGACCCGCAGCTTCAGCACCGTCGCGGCGGCCGGCTGGCTCGCCCGCACCACGACCGGATGGGTACCCGGCACGGCATCGGCAGGAATGGCCAGTTGGGTCTTGAAGTTGCCATCGGCATCAACCACCACCGGCTGGGCGTTCAACACGCTGTCGCCGCGCAGCAGGCTGACCTTCTGGCCCGGCACGAAGCCGCGACCGACCACATCGGCAGTGCTGCCTGGCACCACATTGTCGCCGCGCGAAACCACCTGGCCCTTGAACGTGGCGTTGGCCGGTTGATCGAACACCGGCTGCGCGGTGGCCGCGACGGCCAGCAGCAGGCCGGCAGCCAGGGTGGTGAGGCGAAGCGAGGGACGAAGGGAGGAACGGAACGACATGACAGGCTCCTTGCACACGTAGGCCGCGCCACGTGGCGCGGGATTCATCGGTTGCCTGGGCCGCTGCACGCGGGCAGCCTCGCCTGGGTAGCGGGGTCGCACGGCACGCCGTGCGAAGGGATTCATTCGCTGGACGGCCCATCCGTTGCACTGGCGCCATCGCCTGCACTGCGATCGGTCACTCCGTACAGCTCATGCAGCGCCGCGTGGAAGGACGCCGGCAGCATCGGGCCATGGCCCAGGCCGGGAAACTCACGGTACTGCACGCTCAGCCCCGGCACCTGGCGCAGCCGCTCGGACAGCTGCATCGCCGCGTCAGGCGTGGCGCCGCCGATGCGGCGCAGGTGCGCGACCACCCGCGGGTTGTTCATGTCACGCTTGCCGCGGTCACCGACGCGCTCGGCGCCACCCAGCATCAGCCAGACCCTGGCCGGCTGCCCGTGCACGTTCTGCACGAACTGCTGTTCGGGATCGCCCAGCGCCGCGCCCTGCGCCCACCACAGTGACGGACTGGCGGCGAGATAGGCCTGGAACGCGGCCGGCCGGGTGTACAGCGCGTTGAGCACGAACAGGCCACCCAGCGAGTGCCCCCATAGCGCCTGCTGCCCGGTGTCGATGCGCACGCGACGCTCCACCTCAGGCTTGATGCGGCGTTCGATCACATCAAGGAACGCCGCAGCGCCCCCGCCGACCGCCTGGGTTGCGCCGCTCTCGTCGTCGGCGCGGTCGATCCAGGCCGTGTAGTCACGGGTCCGCGCCTTCGAGTCGATGCGCAGATCGTTGTCATAGCCGATCAGCACCAGCACCGGAGGCGCCTTCAGTGCTGCAAGTTCAGCCAGCAGTGGCTGGTCGAGCACCATCGCCACCGCATTGCCATCGAGCGCGTACAACACGGGCGAAGGTGCACTGGAGGCGCGGACCGGAATCGCCAGATTCACCCGCCAGCGGCGCTGCGTGTCGACACTTTCGATCACGAAATGCTCGAAGCGATAGCTGGCGACCGGCTCATCCAGCACGGTGTGGCCGATCTTCTGCAGCGGATTGCGCTGCTGCGCGTACGCATACGGAGTAGCCAGGAGCAGACCCATCATCAGGACGGCCAGGCCGCGGGCCAGCGGACCACGGTGCGGAGGCAGGACGAAATGCTTCATCGGCGGGCGACGTCAGCGGCCTGGGCCGCTGTTTCACAAGGGACCGCAGTCTACCTTAAACGCGAATGATTATCACAACGATCAAACGTCACACTGTGTATCACGCGCGCGATATCGCGGCGTCATGGGACGCATCATCTCGTTCCCGCCAAGGCGGGAGGGCCGATCCCCAAGACCGGGCGCCGCCCGGCGGGTGCTGCGTCAAGGGCCCGCAGGCACCGGGCCGTACGGGTTTTCCTGCGGCGTGCCCGGCAGCAGAGCGAACACCAGGATGACCAGCCCGCCCATCGGCACCAACGCCAGGAGATAGAGCCAGCCGGACTGGTTGCAGTCATGCAGGCGGCGCACGGTGACGGCGATCAGCGGCACGATCGTCGCCAGCCACATCAGGCCCAGCAGCGCCATCACGCCGATCAGGATGGCGCTCAGTGCGCGATCAACGCCGCTTCGCCGCCCGCGCCGCCTCGCGCTCGGCGCGCAGCCGGTCGAGCTTTTCCTTCAGCTTGATCTCCAGTCCGCGCGGTACCGGGTTGTAATACACGCGCTCGCCCATCGCATCGGGGAAGCCGGTCTGATCCAGGGCGATGCCGCCTTCCGCATCGTGGTCGTACTGGTACTCGGCACCGTAGCCCAGTTCCTTCATCAGCTTGGTCGGCGCGTTGCGCAGGTGCAGCGGCACGTCTTCGGTACCGCTCTGGCGCACGTCAGCCTTGGCCTGGTTGAACGCCGCGTAGCCCGCATTCGACTTGGCGGTGCTGGCCAGGTACAGCACCAGCTGGGCGAACGCGAGCTCGCCTTCGGGGCTGCCCAGCCGTTCGTAGATATCCCACGCTTCCAGCGCCATGCTCTGCGCGCGCGGATCGGCCAGGCCGATGTCCTCGATCGCCATGCGGGTCAGCCGGCGTGCCAGGTAGGACGGATCGCAGCCGCCATCGAGCATGCGGGTCAGCCAGTACAGCGCCGCATCGGGATTGGAACTGCGCACCGACTTGTGCAAGGCCGAGATCTGGTCGTAGAACTGCTCGCCGCCCTTGTCGAAACGACGGGTACGGTCGGCCAGCACCTGGGTGAGCGTCTGCGGGGTGATGTGCCCGCCCTCGGCCCCTGCCAGTTCGGCGGCGATTTCCAGCAGGGTCAACGCGCGGCGCACATCCCCATCGGCAGCGGTGGCGATCTCCAGCAGCAACTCGGGCGCAACCTCGATGGACTCCTGGCCCAGGCCGCGCTCGCGATCCCCCAGCGCCCGCTGCAGTGCCTCGACGATGTCGGTGGGCGAGACCGCCTCCAGCACGTGCACGCGGCAGCGTGACAGCAACGCCGAGTTCAACTCGAAGGACGGGTTTTCGGTCGTGGCACCCACGAACAGGATGGTGCCGCGCTCGATATGCGGCAGGAACGCATCCTGCTGCGCCTTGTTGAAGCGATGCACCTCATCGACGAACAGCACGGTACGCCGGCCTTCGGCGAAACGCTGCGCCGCTTCGGCCAGAACCTGACGCACCTCCGGCAGGCCGGACAGCACCGCGGAGATGGCGCGGAACTCGGCATCGGAATACTCGGCCAGCAGCAGCGACAATGTGGTCTTGCCGCAGCCTGGCGGGCCCCACAGGATCATCGAATGCACGCGACCGGACTCGACCGCCCGCCGCAGTGCGCTGTCCGGAGCGAGCAGGCGCTTCTGCCCGACCATTTCATCGAGGGTCTGCGGACGCATGCGCTCGGCGAGCGGGCGCAGATGATCCCGATCAACACTCAGCAGATCGGGGCCGGGGAAGGAAGTGGAGCGTTGTCTTGGCACCCGCCCATTGTACCGCGCCCCCCGTCGGTAGCGCCGGGCCAAGCCCGGCGTCACCCATCAGTTGCCGATGACGTCGGTGCCGGCCGGCGGGCTGAAGCGGAAGGTCGAGGCCGCGAACGTCGGGTTGCGCTTCCAGCCGCTGAAATTGATCACGGTGCGCTGGCCGACGGCATCAGTGATCTCCATCCTGGCCAGGCCCTGGGCATTGAAGCCCAGCGCGGCGTACTGGAAGCTGGCCTCCGTGTCGCGTTTCGGCGACAGCGACAGCCACTGCAGGCCATCCCGTTGTGCCGCCTCCTCGCTGAGGTCGTACTGCTGCTCCAGCAGTGCCGGGTTGATCAGCGCGGTCAGGGGGCTGTTCTGCTCTTCCTTGCCCTGCTCGCGCACGGTGGCCTGCTCCAGGTCCGGCTCGTACATCCAGACCTTCTTGCCATCGGCCACGATCAGCTGTTCGTGCGGCCGCACGTACTCCCAGCGGAACAGGCGCGGGGCCGACAGTGCCACGCGGCCGCTGGTCGACTCCTTGACCTTGCCACGGCTGTCGAACACCTGCTGGCTGAACTGGCCATCCAGGCCCTTCAGGCCGCTGGTGAAGGTCTTCAGGTCATCGCGGGCACCCGCCCACGCGCTGCCTGCGGCGGCGCAGGCCATGGCGAGAGTGCTGGCGGCAAGAATACGGCGGAGGCGGACGTTCATGCGGGGAATCCTGTGGGCGCGTGCGCAAGGAAAGGTGGATGCCAGTGTGCCCGGGCAAAGATGAATGGGCGATCAGGGCGACATTATGCCGCCCCGCACGTCCCTCGGCGATTCAGTTGGCCGGCGCAGGCAGCCTTCCGTACAGAACCTGTCCGCGGAAGCCGCGGCGCACTTCGCGATACAGCGCGCGGAACGCGGTGTAGTCCTGTGGCTGGCACAGTGCCTGCGGTCCACGCACCGCATTCTGCTGCAGGCGGTGGTGGACGATCACCTCCTGGCCCTGCCGGCTCCAGTCCACCCGGTACTCACCCGCGGCATTGGCGAAACGCTGGCTGGCCGGAATGGCGATGATCGGCGCATTGGCCGGGAACTGCAGGCGGTAGGTTTCTTCACGCAGGCTCGCGTTGCAGTAGAACGGCGTCTCGTTGGCCGGTGCAGACGCGGTAGCGTACAGCCCGCGCACCGACTCGCCGCCTGGCGGATCCGGCACCGCCATGCCCCCGGCCACGCTGAAGTCCACGTAGTCTTCCGCCTGGAAGGCCATGCGGTAGCCGAACGGCCGGGTCAGATCGACCGGGACGCCCTGCAGCTGCAGCTGGCCGCGGCCATCAAAGCCGGACGCCGCCATGATCGACTCCTCGGCACGCGCCCGATTCTGCGCATTGAGCTGGGCGAACTGCGCGCGCATGCCGATCTCGGCATTCTCGCCCAGCTGCGGAATCGTCTCGCCGCGCAGATTGCCGTTGGCATCGAACGTGAAGCGCACCTCCATCGAGGTTGCGTTGCGCTGCGGGCCGTTGGCCGGCGTGCGTGCCAGGCTTGCGTCGGCAGTGCGCATCACCGGCGCACCCAGGTCGCCCTCGGGCAGCTGGCCGAAGCGCGCCCAGGCGGTGGTCGAATCCAGGTACAGATCGAACTCGGGAATGTAGGTGATGGCGTGGTTGAACCGCCCCAGCACCGGGATCTTCGGCAGCGTCGGCCCACCGCCGGCGCCAATCAGCACCGGCGAACTGGCGATGCCCTTGGCAGCCAGCAGGGCTTCCAGGAGGGTCACATGGTCCTTGCAGTCACCGTAATGGTTGTCGAGGATGCTCTGCGCGCTGTTGGGCTCCAGCCCGCCATTGCCCAGGTACACCGCCACGTAGCGGATGTTCTGCGCGACCCAGCGGTACAGCGCGTCGGCCTGCGCGCGACGGTCGCCGATGCCTGCGGTGATCTGGTCGGCCAGTGCCTGGATCTCCGCCGTGACCTGCGCGGCGGGACCGGCCTTGAGCTGGTACGCCCGGCCCATCTGCGCCCAGTCACGGTAGGTGCTGGCCATGATGTTCGGGCCGAACTCCCAGCCGGCGGCCGACCAGTTCTGCGCCTGCATCGCCTCGCGGCGCTGGTAGCGCCATCGCCACTGCGCCTGACCGTTCCTCACCACCGGGCGATCGCTGCCCTGCACGCCGCGGCTGTCGACGAACATCGGCAGATTGGCCGGTGCGCTCAGCGTCACCTCGGCATTCTCGTATTCGGTGAATACGTTGAAGGTCTCCCACAGGCCGAAGTAGCCCGGGAAGTACGGCGTGGCCTGGGTGCGGCGCACCTGGTAATACAGGCGCGTGCCCGGCGCCAGGTTCGGGAACACGATCACCCGCACCTTGCGGTCGGCGTACATCGCTGCCGAGGCGCTGGAATAGCTCTCCTGGGTGTAGATGCGATCTGCCGGCACGTCACGGCGCTGGCCATCGGCGGTGATGGTGTAGGCGTCGAGCACCTCCAGCGTCTCCATCTTCTCGCTGTAGCTCAGCCGCACCTGGCTGAACTGCTCGACCGAGGCCTTGGTCTTGAGCAGGACCTCGTAGGTCTCGGTCTGCACGTTGCCTGCGTCCGGCCGCACCTGGTAGTCGGCGCGGTAGCGGACGATGCTGAAATTATTGCTGGCTTCGGTATCGCCGCTGGTGGAAGGCGGCGCCGTAGCGGGCGCGGGGGTGGCGGTCTCCGCCAGGGCCGGGCTGGCGGCCATCAGGCCTGCCAGCGCCAGCGCCAGCGCGCTTGGTACGGGATGAAGCATTCGTCGGATCCTTGGACGTCGTGGGGGTACGTCGGGCCTTACTTCGGCGGCGGCGGTGCCAGCACCGTCCGGTCGCCGTTGTGCTCGGGCGCACTGACAACGCCGGCCGCTTCCATGGCCTCGATCAGTCGCGCCGCACGGTTGTAGCCGATCTTCAGCCGGCGCTGCACGCCGGAAATCGAAGCGCGGCGGGTCTCCGTGACCACCCTCAGTGCTTCGTCATACAGCGGATCGGACTCGTCGCCGCCCGCACTGGTTTCCGGCAGGCCGGTGGCACCCACCACCACGCCGTCCCCCAGGGTCTGCACTTCATCCAGCACGCCCTCGATGTAGTCGGCCGGACCCATCGCCTTGAGATGCTCGACCACGCGATGCACTTCATCATCGGAGACGAACGCACCGTGCACGCGTTCGGGCATGGCGGTGCCGGGCGGCAGGTACAGCATGTCGCCGTGGCCCAGCAGCGTCTCCGCGCCGGACTGGTCGAGAATGGTGCGCGAGTCGATCTTCGAGCTCACCTGGAACGCGATGCGGGTGGGAATGTTGGCCTTGATCAGGCCGGTGATCACATCCACCGACGGACGCTGGGTAGCCAGGATCAGATGGATGCCGGCTGCACGCGCCTTCTGTGCCAGACGTGCGATCAGTTCTTCGACCTTCTTGCCGACGATCATCATCATGTCGGCGAATTCGTCGATGAAGATGACGATGAACGGCAGCGTCTCCAGCGGGCGCGGCGCCTCGCCCAGTTCCGGGTTCGGCTTGAACAACGGGTCCATCAGCGGCTGGCCGGCGTCCTCGGCGTCCTTCACCTTCTTGTTGAAGCCGGCCAGGTTGCGCACGCCCACCGCGCTCATCAGCTTGTAGCGGCGCTCCATCTCTGCCACGCACCAGCGCAGGCCGTTGGCGGCCTCCTTCATGTCGGTGACCACCGGCGCGAGCAGATGCGGGATGCCCTGATAGACGCTCAGTTCGAGCATCTTCGGGTCGATCATCAGCATCCGCAGATCTTTCGGCGAGCCCTTGTACAGCAGGCTCAGCACCATCGCATTGACCGCCACGGACTTGCCCGAGCCGGTGGTACCGGCCACCAGCAGGTGCGGCATGCGCGCCAGGTCGGCCACGGTCGGGCGGCCGGCGATGTCCTTGCCCAGCGCCAGGGTGAGCACGCTGGAGGCCTTGTCGTACTCCTTCGAGCGCAGCAGCTCGGACAGGAAGATCATCTCGCGGGTGACGTTGGGAATCTCCAGGCCGATCACCGACTTGCCGGGAATCACATCGACCACGCGCACCGACTTGACCGACAGGCCGCGGGCGATGTCCTTGTCCAGCGAGCTGATCTGGCTGACCTTGATGCCGGGCGCCGGCTCGATCTCGAAGCGGGTGATGACCGGGCCCGGATAGGCGCCGACCACCTGCGCATCGATGCGGAAATCCTTCAGCTTGAACTCGATCTGCCGCGACAGGGTCTCCAGCGTCTCCTCGTCGTAGCCCTTGGGCTGCGGCTTGGGATCATCCAGCAGGGCCAGCGGCGGCAGGTCCGAACCATCGCCGTTGACGCCGCGGAACATCGGTATCTGGTTGTCACGCTTGGCCCGGTCGCTCTTCTCGATCACCGGTTCCGGGCGCGGTTCGATCTTCACCGGCTCGCGCTTGGCGCGCACCTCGGCGTCCGCCTTGCGGACTTCCTGGCGCTCCTCGCGCAGTGCACGGGTCTGCTTCCACTCGGTCGCCTGTTCCTTCTTGCGCTCCAGCAGCGGCGCCAGCGACATCACGCCGCGGCCGATCTTCTCCATCACCGTGAACCACGACAGGCCGGTGGCCAGGGTGATCGAGGCCAGCAGCAGCACCAGCACGAACAGGTTCGCGCCCAGCGCTCCGAAACCGACGGTCAGCGAGTTGCCCACCAGCTTGCCAAGGATGCCGCCCGCGCTGGACACGTCACCATTGAACAGGCGCACATGCAGGAAGCCGGTACCGGCGATCAGGAAGCCGACCAGACCGACCAGGCGCAGGGCCGGATCGAGGTCGTTCTCGCCCTTGCTTTCCCGCTTGAGGCCGAACATGGCGATCCAGGCCAGTGCGCCGAGCACCACCGGCAGCAGGAACGCGATGTAGCCGAACAGCTGCAGCAGCACGTCGGCGATCCAGGCACCGGCGCGACCGCCCATGTTGTGGACCGGCGCGACGACGCTGCCGGTGTGCGACCAGCCGGGGTCCGACGCCGAGTAGGTGAACAGACTGGCCGCCAGGTACAGCAGGGCCGGCGCGATCGCGATCAGGCCCAGGTCGCGCCAGAGGCGCTGGCGGCGGGGGTTGTCGGTCGTCGCTGCCGCCGCGGCCGTGCGACGTGACGCCTTGCTGTCGTCGGACTTGGAGCGTTCGGGGACCTGCTTCGCCACCTTAGACCATACCTTTGGAATGCGCTGTTAGTGATTGATAATAAATGAGACGGCGTCAGTTTTCAGTTATGCGACGCTGCGAGGCGCCCTCCGGGGCCGGAAACCGTCGATGGGTGACGGCGTTCTGTTCATCGGCTTGAATCGCCCTGCCCCAGCCGCCACTCTATGACCTGCCATGGATGCTGCGCAAACATCGCCAGCGCCTTGTCCCACTTACCTTTTCGCGAGTTTACATGAGCACCAGCCTGCCCTCCCGCCACCAACGGCTTGTCATCCTCGGTTCCGGCCCGGCCGGCTGGACCGCTGCGGTCTACGCCGCCCGCGCCAACCTGAAGCCGGTCGTCATCACCGGCCTGCAGCAGGGCGGTCAGCTGATGACCACGACCGAGGTCGACAACTGGCCGGGTGACGCCCATGGCCTGATGGGCCCGGACCTGATGGCGCGCATGCAGGCCCACGCCGAGCGCTTCGAGACCGAAGTCATCTTCGACCACATCCACACGGCCGACCTGTCCCAGCGCCCGTTCCGGCTGATCGGCGACAGTCACGAATACACCTGTGACGCCCTGATCATCGCCACCGGCGCCACCGCCAAGTACCTGGGCATCCCGACCGAAGAGGCGTTCAAGGGCCGCGGCGTGTCCGCCTGCGCCACCTGCGACGGGTTCTTCTACCGTGACCAGGACGTGGTCGTGGTCGGCGGTGGCAACACTGCGGTGGAAGAGGCCCTGTACCTGTCCAACATCGCCCGCAAGGTCTACCTGGTCCACCGCCGCGACACCCTCAAGGCGGAAAAGATCATGCAGGACAAGCTGTTCGCCAAGGTCGCGGCCGGCAAGATCGAAACCGTCTGGCACCATCAGGTCGAGGAAGTGCTGGGGAACGATGCCGGCGTGACCGGTGTGCGCGTGAAGTCCACCCTGGACGGCAGCACCCGCGACATCGACGCGCACGGCTTCTTCGTGGCCATCGGTCATCACCCGAACACCACCCTGTTCGACGGCCAGCTGGCGATGAACAACGGCTACCTGGAAATCCGCTCAGGCCTGGGCGGCAACGCCACCCAGACCTCGGTGGAAGGCGTGTTCGCCGCAGGCGACGTGGCCGACCAGCACTATCGGCAGGCCATCACCTCCGCCGGCTTCGGCTGCATGGCCGCACTGGATGCCGAGCGCTATCTGGATGCACAGGGCAAGGCCGGCTGAAGACTGCTCCACGCCTTGACTGACCCTGGGGGCCGGCGCGGAAGCGCCGGCCTTTCTGTTTTCTTCTGACCTATCCTTGGCCCATGCCCTCCCCCCGTTTCCTCGACTCGCTGCAGTCCGTTACCGCCACCGACTGGGACGCGCTGCATGATGGCCGCAATCCCTTCGTCAGCCACGCGTTCCTGGCCGGACTCGAAGCCCACGGTTGCCTGCGCGGGGACTGGGGCTGGCAGGCACGGCATTTCACCCTGTGGGAGGGCGACGTCCTGGTCGCGGCGATTCCCGGCTACCTGAAGACCAACTCCCACGGCGAGTTCGTGTTCGACCACGCCTGGGCCAATGCCTATGCCCGGCATGGCCGCGACTATTACCCGAAATGGCTCGGCGCCGTGCCGTACTCGCCGGTGACCGGGCCGCGGCTGCTGGCCCGGGACGATCCAGCTCGTGCCGGCGTGCTGTCGGCCCTGCGCGAGGCGCTGCCCGCGCTGGACGTGTCCTCGGCGCATATCAACTTCCACACCGCAGTGGATGAATCACTGTTCGGCGATGAATGGCTGCTGCGCGAGGACATCCAGTTCCAGTGGCAGAACCCGGGCGACTGGACGACGTTCGACCAGTTCCTAGGCGCCATGGACCACAAGCACCGCAAGAACATCCGCCAGGAGCGCGCCAAGGTCACCCGCCAGGGCGTCGGCTTCCGCGTGGTGCACGGCGATGAGGCCAGCCGCGCCGACCTGCAGGCGATGTACCGCTTCTACCTGCAGACCTTCGTCGAGTACGGCAATGCACCGGCGCTCACCGAGTCCTTCCTGCGCCACCTGGCCAGCAGCCTCGGGCGCGGCCTGGTGATGTTCCTGGCCGACCAGGACGGCGAACCGATTGCCGGCGCCCTGTGCCTGCGCGGGGGCGATACGCTGTATGGCCGCTACTGGGGCGGCGTCACCCTGCCCGGCCTGCACTTCGAGGCCTGCTACTACCAGGGCATCGAGTACTGCCTGCGCGAAGGCCTGACCCGCTTCGAGCCCGGCGCACAGGGCGAACACAAGCTGGCGCGCGGCTTCCTGCCGACGCGGGTGCGCAGCCGGCACTGGGTGGCCGATGCGGATTTCGCAGAAGCACTGCAGGACTGGTGCCGGCAGGAGCGCAGGGACGTGCGGCGCTATGAGCAGGCGCTGCAGCAACACAGCCCGTTCCGCACGCAGGAGTAGCGCCGCCGCAGAACGGATGCGCCGGCATCGCTACACTCCCGGCATGACCCGTCAATTGCCCTGGCGCCTGGACGATGCGCCGGACGCCCCCTTCCCGCCCGCTGAAACCGCGCTGCGCAGTCCTGACGGCCTGCTGGCCGTAGGCGGCGACCTGCATCCCGCACGCCTGTTGAATGCCTATGCCGGTGGCATCTTCCCGTGGTTCAGCGACGGCGAGCCGATCCTGTGGTGGTCACCGGACCCCCGCATGGTGTTCCGCACCTCCGGCGTACACCTGTCCAGCCGCTTCCGCCGCCAGGTGCGCGGCAGCCACTGGGAGGTGACTGCCGACACCGCCTTCAGCCAGGTGATGCGCGCCTGTGCTGCCGCGCCGCGCCCCGGACAGGACGGCACCTGGATCAGCCCGGCCATGGTCGAGGCCTACAGCCGGCTGCACGACCTCGGGTTCGCCCATTCCGTCGAGGTCTGGGACCGGCAGACCCTGGTCGGGGGCATCTATGGCGTGGCCATCGGCACGATGTTCTTCGGCGAAAGCATGTTCAGCGGCGCCAGCGGCGGCTCCAAGATCGCGCTGGCTGCGCTGGCGGCCACCCTGCACGGCTGGGGCTGGGAACTGATCGATGCACAGGTGGAGAATCCGCATCTGCTGCGGATGGGTGCGGTGCACCTGCCACGCGCCGCGTTTCTGGACCACGTGCGGCGGGCCGTGCGCTGCCAAGGGCGTGAAGGCCCGTGGACCCGGCACATGGGCCGCCTGCCGGCCCGTGTCCTGGCCGGGGGTTAACACAAACTTTGCAAGCCGGCCGCGTCCCGCGTAAAATACTGCGCCTTAGGCCCAGCGTGGCCGTTTTCTGAACCGCACAGGACTACATGTCGAAAGACGATTCCATCGAGTTCGAGGGCACCGTCAGCGAGACGCTGCCGAACACCACTTTCCGCGTTCGTCTGGAAAATGGGCACGAGATCATCGCCCACATCTCCGGCCGCATGCGCAAGAACTACATCCGCATCCTCACCGGTGACCGGGTCAAGGTTGAGATGACCCCGTACGACCTGACCAAGGGTCGTATCACCTACCGCATGAAGTAAGCGGTCGGCGCGTCGCGCCACTTCGACAAGGCCAGCCTGGGTTGCTGGCCTTTTGTCATGCCCGCGCTCCGGCCCTGCCGGAGGTCATCGTGACCGATCTCACCATGGCGTCAGTCAGCCCTGCTTGCGGCAGATTCGCAGTTGCGACAGCCGCAGCATTCTGGGATCCGATCCACTCCGGATCGCCACCCCTGCCCCGCCATGAACCTGTCCTCCCTGCTCGTCCCCTTGGCCTTGTCTGCCATTGCCCTGCTGGCCCCGCCCGCCCATGCGGCCGACACCCCGGCGGCGCAGTGCGTACCGCTGTCCGGCGAACAGCAGATCGTTCGCGCCGGTGCCGACAGGAACATCCTGCTCCGCTCCGGCGAAGCGCATTATGTCGTGCATTTCCGCAACAGCTGCCCTTCCGCCGTGCTGGCCACCCGCCTCGGCTTCACGACCGACGGCAAGGAGGCGGACACGCTGTGCAGCGAGGGCCGAAGCAAGCTGGACACCGGTCGCGGTTCCTGCGAGGTGGCGCGCATCGAGCCGATCGATGCCGAGCGGTTCACGCGTGAAGCGCGCCGTCGCAGCCGCTGACACCCGACAGCACAAGGGCGGCCGAAGCCGCCCTTGCCGTTCCAGTCCTTCACGCCACAGCCCGTGGCGCCAGCTCACTCCACCGTAGCCGGCAGCAGCCGCTCCGGCTCGGCCTGGGTCTCGACCACCAGCTCGTCGTCGCGGACATCGATGCTGACCTTGCCGCCGTTGACCAGCTTGCCGAACAGCAACTCGTCGGCCAGCGGACGCTTGATCTTGTCCTGGATCACGCGGGCCATCGGACGGGCACCCATCAGCGGGTCGAAGCCATGGTGGGCCAGCCAGTCGCGCGCGGTTGGCGTGGCCGACAGGCTGACATGCTTCTCCTGCAGCAGCATCTCCAGCTCGATCAGGAACTTGTCCACCACACGCAGGATGTGCTCGAAGCCCAGCGCCTGGAACTGCACCACCGCATCGAGGCGGTTGCGGAACTCCGGCGTGAAGCTGCGGCGGATGGTCTCCATCGCGTCGGTGGCGTGGTCCTGCTTGGTGAAGCCGATCGAACGCCGCGAGGCCTGGGCCGCGCCGGCATTGGTGGTCATCACCAGCACTACGTTCTTGAAGTTCGCTTCACGTCCGTTGGTGTCGGTCAGCACGCCACGGTCCATGACCTGCAGCAGGATGTTGAAGATGTCCGGGTGCGCCTTCTCGATTTCGTCCAGCAGCAGCACGCAATGCGGCGTCTTGACGATCTTCTCGGTCAGCAGGCCGCCCTGGTCGAAGCCGACGTATCCCGGGGGCGCACCGATCAGACGGCTGATCGAATGCGGCTCCATGTACTCGGACATGTCGAAGCGGACCAGCTCGATGCCCAGCTGCAGCGCCAGCTGCTTGGTCACCTCGGTCTTGCCGACACCGGTCGGACCGGCAAACAGGAAGTTGCCGATCGGCTTCTCCGGATTGCCCAGGCCCGAGCGCGCCAGCTTGATCGCCGACGACAGGGTCTCGATCGCCGGGTCCTGGCCGAAGATCACCATCTTCAGGTTGCGCTCCAGGTGCTGCAGCACATCCTTGTCGGTGGCGCTGACCTGCTTGGTCGGGATGCGCGCCATCTTGGCGATGATGGCTTCCACTTCCTCCACGTCGATCAGTTCCTTGCGCTGATCCTCGGGCAGCAGCCGCTGGCGGGCACCCGCCTCGTCGATCACGTCGATGGCCTTGTCCGGCAGCAGGCGGTCACCGATATGCTTCACCGACAGGTCCACCGCGGCCTGCAGTGCCTCGTCGGAATACGTCACGCCGTGGTGGGCCTCGTACTTGCCCTTCAGGCCCTGCAGGATCTCGTAGGTCTCGCCCACGGTCGGCTCGACGATGTCGATCTTCTGGAAGCGGCGCGCCAGGGCACGATCCTTCTCGAAGATGCCGCGGTACTCCTGGAAGGTGGTCGAGCCGATGCAGCGCAGCTCGCCCGACGCCAGCGCCGGCTTGATCAGGTTGGACGCATCCATGGTGCCGCCCGATGCCGAACCGGCACCGATGATCGTGTGGATCTCGTCGATGAACAGCACGGCATTGGGCACCTTCTTCAGGGCCGTCAGCACGCTCTTCAGGCGCTTCTCGAAGTCGCCACGGTACTTGGTGCCGGCCACCAGTGCGCCCAGGTCGAGCGAATAGATGACGGCATCGGCCAGCACCTCCGGCACCGAGCCCTCGACGATGCGCCGGGCCAGGCCTTCGGCGATCGCGGTCTTGCCGACGCCGGCCTCGCCCACGTAGAGCGGGTTGTTCTTGCGACGGCGGCACAGGACCTGGATGGTCCGCTCGATCTCGTCGGCACGCCCGACCAGCGGGTCGATGCGTCCGGCCCGGGCCTGCTCGTTGAGGTTGCTGGCGAACTCGGTCAGGGCATCCCCCTTGGGCTCGCCCTCCCCGCCCTCGGCCCGGCTCTCGCCTTCGGAAGAGGGCTGTTCGCCCTCCTCGCCCAGCTTGGCGATGCCATGGGACAGGTAATTGACCACGTCCAGGCGGGTCACGTCCTGCTGGTTGAGGTAGTAGACGGCATGGGAGTCCTTCTCGCCGAAGATGGCGACCAGCACATTGGCGCCGGTAACCTCCTTCTTGCCCGAGGACTGCACGTGGTACACGGCCCGCTGCAGTACGCGCTGGAAGCCCAGCGTCGGCTGGGTGTCGCGGCCATCGTCTTCCGCCAGGCGGGACACGGAGGCCTCGATGGCCTGCTCCAGCTCCTGGCGCAGGCGGTCGGCATCGGCACCACAGGCCTTCAGTACGGCCTGGGCGGACGGGTTGTCGAGCAGTGCCAGCAGCAGGTGTTCGACTGTCATGAACTCATGCCGGGCCTCACGGGCGCGCTTGTAGCACTGGCCGATGGTGTGTTCGAGGTCTTTGCTGAACATGGATTACTCCGGCGGCAGATGGGGACAATATGCGGCCTGACTACGCGATTTCCATCACCCTAGCGGATTGCTGCGTTCAGATGGCGTTAGCAGTGCGGATTGCTTGATCTTCATTCACTCCCGGACAGCCCACTCACCATGAGCGAACCCTACCTGAGCCGCTGGCGATTGCGACGTGATGGTCCCGCCATCCGCACCCCGCACGCCCGGCTCTGGCCGGTACTGACCGCCGACGACCTGCCGGCAATGCTGAAGATCAGCAGTGAAATCGAAGAACAGAACAGCCATCGCCTGCTGCGCTGGTGGGACGGCGACGGTGCCGCGCGCCTGCTGGCGCACGAGGGGCCGGCCATCCTGATCGAGCGCGCCGGCGGCCAATCGCTGCGGGAGCGCTCGATCGGCGGTGATGACAGCACCTGTACCACGATCCTGTGCCAGGTCCTGCAGCGGCTGCACCGGCCACGGAGCGCACCGCCAGCGGAGCTGGTCTGCCTGCATACATGGTTCGCCGACCTGCTGCAGCCAAGGGCCGCGCTGCCGACACTGCTGGAACAGTGCAGATCACTGGCGGTTGCGCTGCTGGAGGCCGAACAGGAGGTCCGGCCGCTGCACGGTGACCTGCACCACGACAACGTGCTCGACTTCGGCGCGCGCGGCTGGCTGGCGATCGACCCGAAACGGCTGATCGGTGATCGCGCGTTCGACTACACCACGCTGTTCAGCAACCCCGACCTGTGCGGTCCCGGCATCCACGTGGCCACCCGGCCGGAGCGCTTTGCGGCCCGGGTGACCGAGGTCTGCGGCCTGGCGGACCTGGATCGCACGCGCCTGCTGCGCTGGATCGCTGCCAGCGCCGGGCTGTCGGCCGTGTGGTTCCGCAATGATGGCGACCCGGCCGATATCGACGAGACGGTCGCGGCGATGGCGCTGGAGGCGTTGGCGGAGGGGTGATCCCGCTGTAGCCGAGCATGGGCTCGGCTCTACAAGAGGCCGGTCAGGCCTTTTCCATCGTGCACAGCAGCGGATGCTGGTTCATCCGTGAATACTCGTTGACCTGGCCGACCTTGGTCTCGGCCACTTCGCGGGTGAACACGCCACAGACGCCGCGACCGCGGGTATGGACATGCAGCATCACCTGCGTCGCCTTGTCCAGGTCCATGTTGAAGAACTGCTGCAGCACGTCCACCACGAAATCCATCGGGGTGTAGTCGTCGTTGAGCAGCATGACCTGGTAGAACGGCGGCGGCGCCACTTCCGGGCGCGCGGGCTCCACGGCGATGCCGTGCTCGTGGTGGGAATCGGGGGAAGACTCGCGGGGCATCCGGTCATTATAGAGGTTGCCGCGCGCCCGCGTCGGCCCGCCCGGAATGGACGGCACGGACGGCCGCCGTCACAATTGCCCTTCCCACCCCGTTTCACAGGATTTTCATGAAAAGGACCCTTCTGCCTGCCCTGCTGATCGCCCTGGCCTGTGCCGGTCCGGCGACCGCAGCCGATGCCGACGCCGCTGTCGGCCGCCTGCTGGACAAGCTGGGCTACAACTACGAGGTCGACGAGGATGGCGACTACCGGCTGGTGTTCGACGTCGAGGGCGACCGCACCCAGATGGTGTACGTGCGCTCGGCGGTGGAAGACTTCGGCAGCCACAACATCCGTGAGATCTGGTCGCCGGGCTACACGTCCAAGACCAAGCAGTTCCCGGTCGCGGTCGCCAACCGCCTGCTGGAGGACTCGCAGGACGCCAAGATGGGCGGCTGGGTAAAACAGGAAGCGACCGCGATGTTCGTGGTGAAGATCGACGCCGATGCCACCGCCGACCAGCTCAGCGACGCCATCGATGCCGCGATCCGCACCGCCGACGCGATGGAACTGGAACTGACCAAGAAGGACGATCTCTGAGGTGAACGCCACGCCGGACCCGCGCTGGGCACCGCACGCCACCGTCGCCACCGTAGTGGTCGACGGCGGCCGCGTGCTGCTGGTCGAGGAGACCATCGACGGCCGCGCCGTGCTCAACCAGCCTGCCGGGCACCTCGAACCCGGCGAGAGCCTGGCCGAGGCGGCGCTGCGCGAGACCCGCGAGGAGACCGGCTGGACGGTTCAGCTGACCGACTTCATCGGCTGTTACCAATGGACAGCGGGCGACGGTACGGCGTTCCTGCGCTTCTGCTACGCGGCGCGCCCGGTCTCGCATGATCCGGCGCAGCCGCTCGACACCGGCATCGACCGCGCGCTATGGATGACCCCGGCCGAGCTGCAGGCCGCCGGGCAGCGCCAGCGCAGCCCGCTGGTATGGCAGGTCGTGGCGGACTATCTGGGTGGCCAGCGCCACCCGCTTTCGCTGGTCCGGGAGGTCGCATGAGCACCCCGCGCGTGATGGTGGGCGTTTCCGGTGGCGTCGATTCGTCGGTCGCCGCCTGGCGGCTGGTCCAGCAGGGCGAGGCCGTGGCCGGCCTGTTCATGCAGAACTGGGCCGACGACGGCAGCGGCGACTGCCGCGCCGAGGATGATCGCCGCGATGCGGTGGCGGTCTGCGGCCTGCTGGGCATTCCCTTCCATTTCCGCGACTTCTCCAGCGAGTACTGGCAAGGCGTATTCGAGCATTTCCTGGCCGAGTACGCCGCCGGCCGCACCCCCAATCCGGACGTGCTGTGCAACCGCGAAGTGAAGTTCAAGCATTTCCTGGATGCGGCGCGTGAACTGGGCGCCGAGCGCATCGCCACCGGCCATTACGCGCGGGTGACCCAGCGCGGCCATCAGTGGCTGCTGCTGCGCGGCGCCGACCGCTCCAAGGACCAGAGCTATTTCCTGCACCAGCTGGGGCAGGAGCAGCTGGCCGCCACCCTGTTCCCGATCGGCGACCTGGAAAAGAGCGACCTGCGCCGGATCGCCCGTGACGTCAGCCTGCCGACCCATGCCAAGAAGGACTCCACCGGCATCTGCTTCATCGGCGAGCGCGACTTCCGCGAGTTCCTCGGCCGTTACCTGCCGGCCCGTCCGGGACAGATCCTCGACCCGGCCGACGGCAGCGTGATCGCCGAGCATCCGGGCGTGTTCTATTTCACGCTCGGCCAGCGCGAGGGCCTGAACATCGGCGGCGTGCGTGGCCGCCCGGCCGCGCCGTGGTACGTGGTCGGCAAGGACGTGGCCAGCAACGTGCTGTATGTCGACCAGGACCGCGACAGCCCGTGGATGCTGTCCGAGCGCCTGCGTTCGGAAACCGCGCACTGGATCGCCGGCGCACCACCGGCCCGGCGTTTCGAATGCACCGCCCAGACCCGCTACCGCCAGCCCGACGAGCCATGTACGGTCGATGTGCTGGACGATGGCAGCGTGCTGGTCACCTTTGCCCGCCCGCAGCGGGCCGTTACGCCTGGCCAGTCGCTGGTGCTGTATGACGGCGACATCTGCCTGGGCGGTGCGGTGATCGCCGCCACCGATGCGCCGCTGGAACAGCGCCTGCGCACCACCCCTTCTCCTTTTGAGGTAATCGCTGCATGAGTTTCACTGTCGACGACCGCGTCCTGGCCCTGGCCGGCATTGCCCAGGCCCTGCAGCAGGTGCGCCGCATCGCCGATACCGGCCATTCCGACGCCGCCGCCGTACGTACCGCGGTGGACAGCGTGTTCCGCGTCGACGCGTCCTCTCCGCAGGAGGTGTTCGGCGACCGCCATGCGCTGAAGTCGGGCCTGCGCCTGTTGCACAACTACTTCCGCAACCAGGGCCAGGATCCGATCCTGCCCAAGCTGGCGTTGTCGGTGCTGCAGCTGGAGCGCCGCTTCGTGCAGGACGGCGCAACCGTCAACAAGGTTGCCGCGGGCATCGAGCAGGCGCAGCGCAAGGCCGCCGAACTGGGCGACAGCGGTCACCCGGATGTGCTGGCCAGCCTCGGCGGCGTCTATGCGGACACCATCAGCCACCTCAAGCCGCGGGTGATGGTTCAGGGCAACCCGCATTATCTGGGGCAGGCCGGTGTGGTCTCCGAGATCCGTGCCCTGCTGCTGGCCGCCGTCCGCGCCGCGGTTCTGTGGCGGCAACTGGGCGGCAGCTACTGGGACTTCCTGTTTGGCCGCAAGGCAATGGTCGAGGCCGTGGACCGCCTGCTGGCCTGAACGTTGCACCCGCCGGGCATGGCCCGGCGCTACCGGGGCACCTGACCGTCACGCACGGCGCTGCCGGATGCGTGCTGCCAGGGTGGCGCCGGGCCATGCCCGGCGAGCGTCCGGCGCCGGAAATCCGGCGCATTCAGAAAGCGCATCGACGTTAAAGAGAAAGGGCACACGGCCGATACATCCTCCGTGCACCTCCCGAGAACGTCCATGTACTCACGCATTTTCATCCGTCTGGCCGCCCCCCTGGCCCTGACCCTGCTGCTCCCCTTCGCCATCGGCTTCGAATGGCCGGCCGCCCTGCGCTGGGCGATCCTGACCACGATGACGCTGAGCTGGCTGGGCTTTGCGTGGTGGACCGCCCGCGCCCAGGCGCACCGCTCACCGGAACAGGCCCGCGTCCTGCGTGAACAGGACCAGCTGCTGACCGAACTGCGCAGCTTCGTCGGCAACGAAATCGACGGTTCGCGCGGTGAAGTGGAACGCGCCCGCGACCTGATCCGCCAGGCGGTATCGAGCCTGGGCGGCAGCTTCGATGCAATGAACCGCAAGTCGCGCCAGCAGAGCCAGGCCCTGTCGCGCATCGTCGACCGTGCCGGCGATGAAGGCAGTGCCGGCCTCGACGTCGCGCGGTTCGCCCAGCATGCCAGTCATCGCATGGAGCAGCTGGTGGAGGCGCTGGAACAGGTCAGCGGCCAGAGCTCGACCACCGTGCAGCACATCGACCAGATGGCGCAGCACCTGGACGGCATCTTCGCGCTGCTGGAAGACGTCAAGTCGATCGCCGACCAGACCAACCTGCTGGCGCTGAATGCCGCCATCGAAGCGGCCCGTGCCGGCGAGGCCGGCCGCGGCTTCGCGGTGGTCGCCGACGAAGTGCGCAACCTGTCCGAGCGCTCGACCACCTTCAACGAACAGATCCGAAAGCTGGCCCACAGCTCCAAGGATGCCATCGCCAAGGTCCGCGAGACGGTCTCGCACATGGCATCGCGCGACATGGACCGCTCCCGCGAAGCACGCCAGGAAGCAGCGGCCATGCTGGACAACGTGGCACAGATCAATGCTTCGCTGGGCGAAGGCATGCGCGAGGTGTCCGAGTGCGCGCGTGCCATCGACGGCAGCGTCGCCGAGGCCGTGCGCGCGCTGCAGTTCGAAGATATCGCCACGCAGGCGCTGGGTGGCGTGCATACCCACCTCGACCGCCTGACCGCGATCAACCGCGAAGCGGTGGCCCTGCAGGAGCTTCTGCATCGCAATGGCGGTGTGTTCGACGAAGAGATCGCCAGCGCACTGCAGCGCACCGGCAACCGCCTGCGCGAACTGCGCAACGAATGGGAGCGCCCGCCGCACAAGCCGGTCGCCCAGCAGAACATGGGCGCCGGTACCGTCGAACTGTTCTGATACGCGTGTCCGCTGCCCTCTCCGGCAGCCTGCAAGGCCCCGGCTCGACCGGGGCCTTCGCCTGTGATCCACCGCCGAATGCACCCTGTACGCGCCCCATGGCCCTGATCAGCGCCCCGCCCTCCTCCCTCACCGACGTCGAACGCCCACGCAACACGAGCGTGCGTGAACAGCTGCAGCAGCTTGAAGAAGTCGCGCATGAGGAGATCCGCGAGCTGCAGCAGCTCGCCGATGCGCGGCCGTCCTCGCCCGGTACCGCCAGCGAACTGCTGGGCATGGCCTGGGACCTGGGGTTGGATGGAGATGCCCTGAGGTAGTGCCGGGCGTCTGCCGGGTCTATCGGGGCCAGAACATGAAACAGCCGAGCGTCGGCTCGGCTCTATGGTGGAACCAAGCCCATGCTCGGCTGAGGCGTAGGGATACCCATCGCTTCGACCAGAAAGCGCCGCCGAGCCCATGCTCGGCTCATGTGCGCCGCAGGTTCATCGCAACCGGACAGGCTTGGAGACCGCGGGTACGCGGTCATGAATCGTCAACGCACCAGCAGCGCTTCGTTGCCGGCATCCGTGCGCGACGGTGACTGATGCTGCTGCCGCAGCCACTGCGCCAGGTCCCGCGGGCTCAGCGGCCGCGAGTACAGGTAGCCCTGGATCTCGTCGCAGCCCTGGCGGCGCAGCATGTCTTCTTCCTGGTGCGTTTCCACGCCTTCGGCCACGACCTTCATGCCCAGCGCGTGGCCCAGGTGCACGATGGCCTGGGTCACCTCGGCCGTACCCGAGTCGTGCAGCATGCCCTGCACGAAGCTGCGGTCGATCTTCAGGCGGCCCACCGGGAACCGGTTGAGGTAATTGAGGTTGGAGAATCCCGTTCCGAAATCGTCCACCGCCAGCGGCACACCGTGCCGTTCCAGCACGTCGAAGCAATGGCGCAGGATGTCGGTGTCACGGATCAGCGCCGATTCGGTCAGCTCCAGTTCCAGGCGCTGTGGCGGCCAGCCATGGGCGTGGCAGATCTCGATCACCCGCTCGGCGAAGCCGCGATCACGCAGCTGCACGGCCGAGACGTTCACCGCGATACGGTCGAAGTGCAGACCGGCTCTGTCCCAGGCAGTCGCCTGGCGGCAGGCTTCGTTCAGTACCCAGTCGCCGATGCGCACGATTTCACCGCACTTCTCGGCGATGGGAATGAACTCGGCCGGGCTGCAGTAGCCGATGCCGGGTCGATGCCAGCGCAGCAGTGCTTCGATTGCCGGTGGCTCGCCAAGGTGGGCATGCAGCAGCGGCTGATAGGCCAGGCTGAACTCTTCGCGCTCGATCGCGCCATGCAGTGCATGCTCCAGCTCAAGCCGGCGCTGGATGCGGGCCAGTGCGTCCTGGCTGTAATACTGGTAGGTGTTGCGACCCGCTTCCTTGGCCGCATACATCGCGGCATCGGCGGCGCGCAGCAGTGAATCGAAATCGGTCTGGGTATCGCCCAGCATGGCGATGCCCACGCTGGCGCCCACCTTCAGGGTGGTATCGCCGCGGCGCAGCGGCTCGGCCAGCGAGCCGATCAGCTTGCGCGCCACGTGGCCGGCGTCTTCCGGTTCGGCCAGATCGCGCAGCACCACGATGAATTCGTCACCGCTGAAGCGGCCGAACAGATCGTTGTTGCGCAGGTTCTGGTGCAGCCGGGTGGCCGCTGCCTTCAGCAGCGCATCACCGGTGGCGTGGCCGAAGCTGTCGTTGATGGTCTTGAAGCCATCCAGGTCGATGAAAAGCATCGCCAACGAGGTGCCGCGATCACGCGCTTCCTCGATTGCCTCGGCAGTCTGCTCGCCCAGCAGCACCCGGTTCGGCAGGCCGGTCAGCAGGTCGTAATGGGCCAGCAGCTCGATGCGCTCGTTGGCCTCGCGCTCACGCGTGATGTCACGGAACAGCACCACGAAGCGCGGCGGCAGGCCATCGCGCCGATCCAGCTCGATCAGCACCTGCACCCATACGCGCAGGCCGGATTGACGATAGAAGCAGAGATCCAGCTGCTCAGGCAACCCGCCCCCGGCAATCCGGCCCAGCGCCGCCTCGAACGCGCTGCGCGAGTCCTCGGTGTACAGCGCCAACGCCTGGTCCAGGGTGATCGGCTCCTTGCGCAGTCCGTGGATGCGATAGCACTCTTCGGTCCATTGCATGTGCCGGGTCTGCACCTCGATCTCGCAGCCGCCGATGCGGCCCAGGGCCGAGACGCGGTTGAGCAGCTCGGTACGCCAGCGGATCAGCGCATCGGTCTGGTGCTGTTCGGTGATGTTCTGCACCTGGCCCAGCAGCCGCTTGGGCTGGCCCTCGCCATCCAGCAGCGGCTGCATCCACAGCCGCAGATGCAGCGAGGGCTCGCCGCTGCCGCGGGCCAGTTCCAGCTCGAGGCTGGCGGAGCGGCCATCGCGCCACAAGCGGCGCCAGGCTGCCCGCAGCGCTCCGCGTGAACGCGGATGCAGCTGCTTGAGCCAGCGTCGCTGGCCAGGCACGTTGCCGGGCTCAAGTGCCAGCAGCGAACGCAGTTCGGGTGACCACCAGAAGGAGCCTGTGTCCGGATCGAACGACCAGCTGCCCATGCTGGCGATGCGCTGCGCCTCGCTCAGGTGCACCTGCTGTTCGTGCAGCAATGCCTCCAGCTGCTTCTGCTGTTCGATGTCGGTGTGGGTGCCGACCATGCGCAGCGGCTGGCCGTCGGCGGTGCGCGCGACCACGCGGCCACGATCAAGCACCCAGCGCCACTGCCCGTCGGGCTGGCGGAAGCGGAACTGTGCGCTGTACTGCTCGCTGGTTCCACGCAGGTGCTGATCCAGCGCGGCGCGCACGTGGCCGATGTCCTCGCCATGCACGCGCGCCAGCATTCGACTGGCGGTCTCTTCGCCCAAGCCAGGGGTGCGGGTGACGCGATCGCTGGGAATATCCCAGTCCCACAGGCTGTGGCCAGCGCTGTCCAGCGCCAGTTCCCAGCGTCCGCCATCCGCCAGCGGCACCGGTTCGGGCACACTCAGGGTGAAGGCCAGCAGATTGCCGGCGCCGTCATGCACGGCGCGCAGGTGGCCGTCGTAATGTCCGCGCGGTCCTCCCGGCAGGCTGCACGCAACAATGCCACCGTCGGCCGCCAGCAGGCGCAGGTCTTCCAGCATCGGCGCGTAGGCCGCGACCGTCGCCGGCAGGCCATGCTCGCGCGCGGCCGGGTTGGCTGCCAGCGGACGGCCAGTGCGGTCGACGATGACCAGCGCCGACGCGAGCGGATGCTGCAGCAGGCTGGCGATGATCCCTTGGTCCACGCGATCTTGCTCCGGATGAAACGCCCGACAGCGGGGCACGCAGTGGTTAACGGCGCCTGCGGCGGATAATTGAGTGGCTACGGGGCACCTGCGCGGTAAGATGGCCGGCGCCCCTACCTGCTGCCCTGTCCATGCCCGCAGAACCGACCGGCACCGCCCCTGTTCCCGACCCGCGGATGGCCCAATCGCTGGGCCGCGATCGTCGGCGGATCGTGCTGAGTTACCTGGCGATGGCCCTGGCATGGATGATCGCCACCGACAGCGCCGTGCAGCTGCTGGTACCCGATCCGTACCAGGCCTCGCTGTGGCAGAGCCTGAAAGGGTCGTTCTTCGCCCTGGCCAGCGCCGGGCTGCTGTACCTGCTGCTGCGCCCGCTGGCCGAACACGTGCTGCTCACCCATGCCCGCCTGCAGGCCTCCGAGCTGCGCCTGCGGCAGATGTTCGAGGGCAATCCCGGGCCGATCCTGGTCTACGACCTGGACAGCCTGGCCATTCTCGATGCCAATCCCGCGGCCTGCAGCGCCTTCGGCTGGGAGCGCGAGGAACTGCTTGAGCGCACCATCGACGTCCTCTGGCCGCCCGGCCAGGACCAGGCGCTGCAGACCAAGCTCGAAGCCATCCGGGAGGCGCCCGAGCAGCTGTGCATCCTGCGGGCGCAGCTGCAGCTGCGCGATGGCAGCCTGCGGCAGATGGAGCTGCGCTCGAACGCGATCGGTTACGACGGCCACAACGCACGCCTGCTGATTGCCATCGACCGTACCGCCGAAGACCTGGCGCAGCTGCGCCGGGACCAGGCACTGGCACGGGTGGAGGAAGCGCATGAGCTGGCGAAGATCGGCGCCTGGGAACTGGACCCCTCCAGCGGGCTGGGCCGGTACTCCAGCCAGGTCTATCGCCTGCTCGGCCGGCGCCCGCCGGAAGCCCGCCGCTGGCATCGCTTCGACGAACTGCTGGTGGCGGCCGATCCGGCCACGGCCGCGCAGGCCGACCAGCTGCTGGCCGAACTGTGTTCCGGCGAACCGGTGCAGGTAGACGTGCTGCTGCCGCTGCTGTCGATGGATGGCCGCGCGTTGATGGTGCACCTGCGCGCGGCCAGCGGCGTTGACGAGGCCGGCCGCGACCGCGTGCTCGGCACGCTGCAGGACGTGACCGAGCGCGAGCAGTCGCGGCGGCTGCTGCGCGAACGCGAGGAACAGTTCCGCGAACTGGTGCGTGTGCTGCCGGACGGCGTGGTCATCCTCTTCGAGGAGCACGTGCTGTACGCCAACGCCTGGGCCGCGAGCCTGTTCGGCTACGGCGGCCATGCCCTGCTCGGCGAGCCGCTGGCCGCTCTGGTCGCCGACAGCGATCTGGCGCGGGTACGCCTGCAGCTCCGGGCCGGCCAGCCCCAGCACGGCCCCGGCCACAGCAGCGTGGTGGCGATGCAGCGTGCCGATGGCCGCAGCTTCCACGCCGGCCTGGCCGTGGGCGAAGTACGCTATGGCGGTCGCGACTGCAAGCTGCTGATCGTGCGTGACCTGAGCGACTCCGAACGCACCCGCAGTGCGCTGGAGACCAGCAACCGCGAACTGCAGGCCATGGCCGGACGACTGTTCTCGCTGCAGGAGGACGAGCGCCGCGCGATCTCGCGCGACCTGCACGATGACATCGGACAGGCCATCACCGCCATCAAGCTCTCCGCCTATGCCGCGCAGGACGAAGACGATCCGAAGCGCCGCAGCGAGGATCTGGCACAGATCGTCAGCCTGGCCGACACCACGGTGGCCAAGCTGCGTGACATCTCCACCCTGCTGCGGCCTCCACAGCTGGATGCGCTGGGCCTGGAGGCGGCACTGAGCTGGCAGGCACGGGTACTGTTCCGCTCCTCACCGGTGGAACTGCTGGCCGAAATCGAGCCCCTGCCGCATCGGCCCGACAACAGCATCGAGCAGGCCTGCTTCCGCATCGCCCAGGAAAGCCTGACCAACGTACTGCGCCACGCCCGCGCCAGCCAGGTGCAGCTGCAGCTGCGCGATGTCGGCCAGCGCGGGCTGCACCTGCAGATCCGCGACGACGGTGAGGGTTTCGACCCTGACGGCCCACGCGGCCTGGGCCTGATCGTGATGCGCGAACGTGCGCAGAGCGTGGGCGGCCACGTGCGCATCGAGTCGGCGCACGGCGCCGGCACCCTGGTCGATGTCCATCTTCCCTACCAGGCAGCCTGCACGGCTGCCGTTGAAACACCGGATTACTGAGCCTATGTGGAATCCCAATCTCCCGCTGGTCAGCATCGACGATGCCCCTGACCGCCTTGGCGCCGGCAATCCCGAGCTGCAGGCGATGGTGGCCGAAGCTGCTTCGGGTGGCACGCCGCTGATGCTGATGCATGTGGACATCGATCACTTCGCGTCGGTCAACGAGAACATGAGCGCGGAAGTGGGTGACCAGGCGCTGGTGCTGGTGGCGCAACGCCTGCAGTCCTACCTGCGCGGACGCGGCAAACTGTGGCGCCATGGCAGCGACGAGTTCCTGATCGCCGTGCCGCGCGACGCCGACCTGCCACTGCCGGAGGACTTCGCCGAGGAGATCCGCCAGCAGATGGAACTGCCGCTCTCAGTGCTGCCCTATACCCTGTTCATGACCGGCAAGCTGGGCGTCAGCCTGTGCCCGGAGCATGCCAGCAGCACCTCGCGCCTGCTCGATCATGCCGAGGATGCGCTGTACCAGGCCGCCCGCGAGGGTGGCAACGCGGTGCGCATCCATGCCGTGGACACACCGCCCAGCGCGCACAGCGAGAGCATCATCGCGCGCCAGATCGTCGATGCCATCCCCAATGCCGAGCTGAAGCTGCGCTACCAGCCCCTGGTCAGCGCACGCGATGGCCATGTGGTGGGCATGGAAGCCTTGCTGCGCTGGCAGTCGCCGACGCTGGGGATGCTGGTGCCGGAACGCTTCATGCGAACCGCCGAGCGGCTCGGCATCATCGTGCAGATCGGCACCTGGGTGCTGGAGGGTGCGCTCAAGCAGGCCCGGCTGTGGCGCGACCAGGGTTTCGACGACTTCACCATTGCGGTGAATGTCTCCACCCTGCAGCTGCTGCGACCGAACTTCTTCGCCGAAGTGATGTCGCTGCTGCAGGCAGCGGGCGTGCCGGCGCAGATGCTGACGCTGGAGATCAACGAAAGCGCGCTGACCAACAACGTCAATTTCGTCCACGAGACCCTGGCCAACCTGCGCAACGAAGGCATCAGCCTGAGCCTGGACAACTTCGGCACCGGCGACTCCAGCCTGAGCGCGCTGGTGCGCTATCCGGTGGACAAGCTGAAGATCGACCGCAGCTTCATCAAGAGCGCACCGGCCGGCAACCGCGAGGCTGCCATCGCCCGTGCGATCATCGCCATGGGCCACCAGCTGGGCATGACGGTGATCGCCAACGGTGTGGAATCGCAGGCACAGTTGGGCTTCCTGCGCCGCAACGACTGCGATGTGTTCCAGGGCTATCTGTTCGGCGAACCGATGTCGGCCGATGCCGCGGGCATGACCCTGCGCCGGCGCTACCTGCGCCCGGAAGCATTCGCCGAGACCCGCCCGGACCGCACCCTGCTGCTGCTGGACGATGAAGAGAACGTGCTGCGCTCGCTGGTGCGGCTGTTCCGCCGCGACGGCTACCGCATCCTTGCCGCCGGCAACGTGCGCGACGCCTTCGATCTGCTGGCGATCAACGATGTGCAGGTGATCCTGTCCGACCAGCGCATGAGCGACATGAGCGGCACCGAGTTCCTGGGCCGGGTGAAGATGCTGTACCCCGACACCATCCGCCTCGTGCTGTCCGGCTACACCGATCTGAACACGGTGACCGACGCGATCAACCGCGGCGCGATCTACCGCTTCCTGACAAAGCCATGGAACGACGACGAGCTGCGCAAGCACATCCACCAGGCCTTCCGTACCTACGAGGAACAGCGCCGCAGCAATGCCGGCCCGGTGGCCATGGACGCAGGTGACGGCAGCGAGGATCGCCCGCCCCTGCGATGATGGAGGCCGCCGGGCATGGCCCGGCGCTACCGTGCATCTGTGCTGCCCGACGGCTCAGCGCGGCTGCTTCACCGGCAGCACCACGCGGAAGCGCGAGCCGACGCCGGGGGTGCTGTCCAGATCGATGCGACCATGGTGCTTGTTGATGATGCTGTAGGAGATCGACAGGCCCAGGCCGGTCCCGCTGCCCACCGGCTTGGTGGTGAAGAACGGGTCGAAGATGCGCTGGCGCAGTTCCGGCGAGATGCCGCCACCGGTGTCCTCGAACTCGACCCAGACATGGTCGCCATCCACGCCGGTACGCACGGTGATGGTGCCGCGCTCGGCGATGGCATGGCCGGCGTTGAGCAGCAGGTTCATGTAGACCTGGTTGAGCTCGGACGGCAGGCACTCGACCAGCGGCAGCTGGCCGAACTCACGCACCAGGGTGACCTTGTACTTGAGCTCGTTCCAGATGATGTTGATGGTGGACTCGAGGCCGGCGTGCAGATCGACCAGCTTCCACGACTCATCGCGGCCGGAGTACGAGAAGTCCTTGAGGTCGCGCACGATGCGTGTCACCCGCTCGATGCCCTCGCGTGACTCGGCCATCAGCTGCGGCAGATCGCGGCTGATGAAGTCGATGTCCAGCCGGTCACGGATGTCATCGATCTCCGGGATGAGCGCCTTCGGGTCGGGCGCACGCAGGGCGCGCTCGTAGGCCTCGATCACGGTGAACAGGCTGCGCAGGTACTCCTGCAGGCTGCCGAGATTGGAGTGCACGTAGCCGATCGGGTTGTTGATCTCGTGCGCCACGCCGGCGGCAAGCTGGCCGATGGACGCCATCTTCTCCGACTGCAGCAGCTTTTCCTGCGTGCCGTTCAGTCGAAGGTAGGCCTGGCGAAGTTCGGCGTGGCGCTGCTGCAGCTCGCGCTCGTAGTCTTCCTGGCCCTCGATGTGGCGGAACAGCGCCAGGTAGTGGCCCTGCCCGGCCGGACCGTGATGGTACAGATGCGCGATCACCACGCCCTCGCCCAGCGGCAGGCTGCCGTTCCAGTGACCGTTCTGGCGGGCGTGCTCCAGCGCGTCCGGTGGCAGCAGCTGGCGCAGGCGCTGCGGCGCCGGCAGCATGCCTTCGTCGCTGGCCAGCAGGTTCTGCGCGGCCGGATTGGCCAAGGCGACCTGACCGTCTTCGGTGAACAGCAGCAGGCCCTCGCGCAGGCGTTCAAGCAGCGCCTGCAGCACCGGCTGTGGTGGAAGGGGGGCGGTAACCAGGACGTTGGCAGCGGACACGGCGGCTCAGGGGCATTCGAACAGGCGCCCAATATACGCGGTCGTGCCGCAGGCGACAGCCTGCGTTCCGGGAGATCCGCGCGAAGTTGCGTCAGGCCACCGCCAAAGGGCGGCCAGCGGTGACTGCGTGGGCCTGCCCCTTGGCATCGTAGGCCGAGGCCTCTTCGCTGCGGCCCAGCTGGCGCAGCGCCCAGTTCACTTCGCGGCGCCTGCGCGACAACAGCACGCCGTTGGCGCGATTGCGCTCGGCCAGCTCCTGCAGCTGTTCGCCCTCGCCCACCGGCGGTGCGCCTTCCAGCGCACGCAGCGCCTCCAGCTTGGCGCCGGTGGCGCGGATCAATGCGTGCACGTCATGCTCGACCAGGGCCTGGCGTTCGACGTCCAGGGCCAGCGCCAGGCGCTGCAACGGCTCGCTCATCGCCGCGGTCATCCGTGCAGCTGCTGGTCCAGCTCAAGCATGCGCGACGCGATCGCGTCCGGATTGATCGTATAGGTGCCGTTCTGCAGCGATTCGCGCACGGCGGCTACACGCTGGGCGTCGATCGCCGGCGCCGTGGTCAGTTCGCGTTCGATGGCCTGCAGATTGGTGGCCTCGCCGGTCAGGCGCAGGCTGTCGGCCGCCTCCACCGGACGTGCCGGCGAGTCGCTGCTGACGCCGGGTTTGCTGGCCGGGTTCGTCACGCTGCGCAGTGCCTGGGGGACCTGCAGGTTGCCGTCGATTTTCTGGCTCATGGGGTGTCCTGGAGTTGCCGTTCACAAGGGATATCGGCCGCAGGGCCGTGATCTTTAGGGAAATCTTGCTGGAATTCAACGCGCCACGATTACGTCACCACGGGCATCCACGGTGCCCTGCACGATGCGCCGCGAGGACAGGTTCTCCACCGAGATGCGTTCGTTCTCGCCGGCATCGCCCATCGCCCTGCCCGCGATACGCACCTCGACCGAGCCGCGCCGGGACACCAGGGCCACATTGTCTCCACGCTTGATGAGACGCTGAGCGACCAGATCGTTGCTCGACAGCAGCGTTCCGGCCTGCAGCGGGCGCCGGGCGATGCGGCCGATCGCTGCATTGGGATCGGCCAGCACGGCCCCGGCAATCCGCGCAGCATCGCGTTGGGCGGTACTGATATCGGCAGCCGTCAGCGTTTCTCCAGCAGCGATGCCGCGCGCAAGGACCAGCACCGTCTGGTTGCGCCGCACCTTCACCGGTACGAACAGGCGCCAGCCGCCCGCGTCGGGGCAGCTGACCTCGACCGTGGTGTTCGCTGTCGGCTGCACCTGCAGCGCTCCCCCGCACCGGGGAAGACGCAGCGCGTCAGCCACCTGGGCCTCGCCTTCGCTGCCGGCGGGCAGGCTCGACAACGCCGCCGCACGGATGCTGGCCACCGGCTGCCAGTCGGCGGCCAGCACCCAGGGCGAGGCAATGGCCAGTGCGACTGCCAGGATGGAGGAGATCGGGCGCATGGCGCCTCCTGTCGATGGGACCTGGCCCGGACGCGTGCAAGCGGCGTGCCAGTGCGATGCGCGGCACGACGCTGCGGCGCCGCTGGATCGGACCCTCAAGTTCCCGCCGCTGCACGCCGATACAGCAGCCATGTCCCATGACCTGCTCAACCGGATCGACCAGCGGACCCGCCTGGCCGGCCACAACCGACTGGCGCTGCTGCTGTTCCGCCTCGGCGGACGTCAGCTTTTTGGCGTCAATGTATTCAAGGTGCAGGAAGTGCTGCGGCGCCCGGAGCTGTTCCAGGTGCCCGGCCTGCCAGGGCAGTTCGCCGGCGTGGCCGATGTGCGCGGACGGTCCGTGCCGGTGCTCGACCTGGGCCTGGCGATCGGCCATCCCGAGCGCGAGCCGGATGCCGATACCTCGCCCGGCTACCTGGTCGTCACTGAATTCAATCGCTCGATCCAGGGCTTCCTGGTCAGCGGTGTGGAGCGCATCGTCAACATCGCGGTGGAGGACATCCATCCGCCACCGGAACTGGGCGCTGAATCGAGCTATCTGACGGCGGTCACCCGCTTCCAGGGCGAGCTGATCCAGGTGATCGACGTGGAAAGCGTGCTGGCCGACATCGCGCAGATCCGGGGCGAGGCTGTGCTCGATCCGCAGATGGCCATGCCCGCCGACGGCCCGCAGCTGCAGGTGCTGGTGGTAGACGACTCGCGGGTGGCGCGCCAGCAGATCCGCAGCGTGCTGGACCAGCTGGGGGTCGGTGCCACCCTGCTCTCCGATGGCCGGCAGGCGCTGGACCACCTGCTGCAGATCCACGCCTCGGGCGAGAATCCCGCCGACCGCTATGCCATGGTCATCTCCGATATCGAGATGCCGGCGATGGACGGCTATACGCTGACGACGGAAATCCGGCGCCATCCGGGGCTGGCGGGGCTGTACGTGCTGCTGCATACCTCCCTGTCGGGCGTGTTCAACAACGCGATGGTCGAGCGCGTGGGCGCCAATGCCTTCGTCGCCAAGTACTCCCCGCACGAGCTGGCCGATTTCGTGCTGGACCGCCTGCGCAAGGTCGCGATGGCGGCCTGAGGCCGCCTGGGCTCCCCGCCGGGCATGGCCCGGCGCTACCGGATGTTGGCCGCCCCCTGGTTCCCCGCCGGGCATGGCCCGGCGCTACCGGATTTGGCGGCCCCTGGCTCCCCGCCGGGCATGGCCCGGCGTGCCGGATGTTGGTGACCCGTCGGTAGCGCCGGGCCGTGCCCGGCGAGCGTAGCGGCGCCCCGCCCCCTTCCTTTTGGCACACCGCTTGCAGCTTCCCCGGCAACGTTCCCGTGGGAGTGCATCGTGCGCAACCTGATTACCGACTACCTGGGCGTACATGCCCAGGCCATGCCGTTGCGCGAACAGCGGATGAAGCTGATCGCCAGCAATCTCGGCAATGCCGATACCCCCGGCTACAAGGCCCAGGACCTGGACTTCGACGCCGCCCTGCGCAGTGCACAGGGACAGGATGGCAACGGCCTGATGGCCACCACCCACGAGCAGCACTACGCGATCAACAACGGCCTGAATCCGTTCCAGATCGCGCGCGAGGGTGTCCAGCCCAGCCTTGACGGCAATACTGTCGATCCGGATGCAGAGCGCGCCGCCTACGGCCGCGCCGCGCTGGAGTACCGCGCATCGCTCAGCTTCGTCGAGAGCAAGGTCCGTTCCATGCTGACCGCGATCACGGGGCAATAAGCCATGAGCAACCTGCCGATCTTCGACATCGCCGGCTCCGCGCTGCAGGCGCAGTCGGTGCGCATGAGCACCATCGCCTCCAACCTGTCCAACGCCGACACCGTCGCCGGCTCGGCAGAGGCGGTCTACAAGCCGCTGGAGCCGATCTTCCAGGCGGTCACCAGCAAGGATGACCCGAACATCACCTCGGTGCAGGTGAAGGAAATCACCCGCAGCGAGGCGGCGCCGATCAAGCGCTACGAGCCCGGCCACCCGCTTGCCGACGCCGACGGCTACATCTACCAGCCTGACGTCGATCCTGTCGCGCAGATGGTCAATCTGATCTCGACCTCGCGCAACTACCAGGCCGGCGTGGAGATGTTGACCACCGCCAAGGAACTGGCCCTGGCCACCCTGACCATGGGCCGCTGAGGCCCGCAGTACCGGATACCGCCATGACCACTGCCGTCAACAACCAGACCAGCCAGGACGTCTACTCCGCGCTGGGCCTGAATGCCCCCAACAGCAACGCCACCAAGAAGAAGAACACGCTGGACCAGGCCGACTTCCTGCGCCTGATGACCGAGCAGCTGCAGCACCAGGACCCGCTCAAGCCCATGGACAACACGCAGATGGTCGCGCAGATGGCGCAGATGTCGACCGTGCAGGGCATCACCGATCTGAACACCACGGTGCAGGGCTTCCAGCAGTCGATGGCCAGCGACCAGGTGCTGCGTGGCGCCGCGCTGGTGGGGCACCAGGTGCTGGTGCCGTCCGAGAAGCTGGTGCTGGAGAACGAAGGCAGCGTCGAAGGCACGGTGGCCGCCCCCGGCGCCGGCATCATCACCGTGGACATCACCGATGCCAACGGCGCCAAGGTCACCTCGATCAGCGTCGAGGCCAAGGCCGCGGGCGAAACCGCATTCCAGTGGGATGGCAAGGATGCCGCCGGCAACCGCATGGAGCCGGGCAAGTACAGCGTGGTCGCCAACCATGTCGATACCGCTGGCAAGAGCACCAAGCTGTCCACCTATGTGCAGGCACCGGTGGAAAGCGTGACCGTCGGTTCCGATGGCCTGTACCTGAACCTCAAGGGCCTGGGCACGGCCCCGATCGACTACGTGCTCCGCGTCAGCTGAGCCGCCTACCCGCATCTACCAGGAGCATCCCATGGGCTTCAATGTCTCGCTGTCCGGCATCAATGCCGCCAACTCCGACCTGAGCGTCACCGCCAACAACGTCGCCAACGTCAACACCACCGGCTTCAAGCAGTCGCGCGCCGAGTTCGCCGACCTGTTCGCCGCCACCAGCTACGGCCTGTCGAAGAACGCGGTCGGCTCGGGCGTGCGCGTCTCCAACGTGGCCCAGCAGTTCATCCAGGGCAACAACGAGCAGACCGGCCGCAGCCTGGACATGGCGATTTCCGGTGAGGGCTTCTTCACCATGAACATGAACGGCCAGCGGGTGTACTCGCGTGCCGGCAACTTCCAGACCGATGCCGCAGGCTATGTGACCAACCCGCAGGGCGCGCGCCTGCAGGTGTTCGCGCCCAACGCCGACGGCACCAACTTCGACGCCGGTCGCATGATCGACCTGCAGTTGCTGACCACCGACAGCCCGCCCCGGCAGACCAGCGATGTAAAGGTCGGTTTCACCCTCCCGGCCAACGCCAAGGAACCGACGGTGCAGCCGTTCGACGCCACCAATTCCAACAGCTACAACCACTCCAGCGGCGGCATCACCGTGTATGACTCGCTGGGCGTGAGCCACATCCAGGTGTCGTACTTCGTCAAGGAAGCCGGCGTCAACCAGTGGACCGTGCACAACTTCGTCGATGGCGAACCCGCAGGTACCCCGACGCCGGTCACCTTCGACAACAGCGGCAAGCTGACCGCACCGGCCAACGGCAGGATCAGCCTCGGCACGTTCACTCCGACCACGGGCGCGGGCGAGTTGAACATGACCCTGGACGTGAGCGGCTCGACCCAGTACGGCGAGAAGTTCGCCCTGCGCAACACCCAGCAGGACGGTTACGCCGCGGGCAAGCTCAACGAAATCACGGTGTCGGACACCGGCGTGGTCTACGCACGCTACTCCAACGGCGACGACAAGCCGCTCGGCCAGGTAGCGCTGACCACCTTCAACAACCCGCAGGGCCTGGAGCAGAAGGGCAACAACGTGTGGGCGGAGACGTTCGATTCGGGTACGCCGCGTACCGGCATGCCCGACACCTCCAACCTCGGCAAGATCCAGGCCGGCTCGCTGGAGGCGTCCACCGTCGACCTGACCGAGCAGCTGGTCAACATGATCACCGCGCAGCGCAACTTCCAGGCCAACGCGCAGATGATCACCACCCAGGACCAGATCACCCAGACCGTCATCAACATCCGTTGATGAGCCGCTGACCCTGTCACGGAACCCCCCGCATGGATAAAGCCCTCTACGTGGCGATGACCGGTGCCCGCGCCTCCCTGCAGGCGCAGGGAACGCTCAGCCACAACCTCGCCAACTCGGATACCCCCGGCTTCAAGGAAGCGCTGGCCAACACCGAAGCCTTCCCGATCCAGGGCCGGGGCTTTGCCTCGCGGGTCGATGCGCTGCATGTCGACGCCGGCTTCAATCGTCGGCCCGGTGCACAGCACATCACCGGCAAGCCGCTGGACCTGGCGCTGCAGACCGGCACCTGGCTGGCCGTGCAGTCCACCGACGGCAGTGAAGCGTACACACGCGGCGCGGCACTGTCGGTGACACCGAACGGGCAGCTGGTGACCTCCGGTGGGCGCCCGGTACTGGATGACAACAACAACCCGATCGCCATTCCGCCGTACCAGGCGATGGAGATCGGCAACGACGGCACGATCTCGATCATCCCGCAGGGTGAAGGCCCGCAGACCATGGCCATGATCGGCCGGATCAAGGTGGTGCAGGCGCCGGACGAGCGGCTCGAACGCGGTCTCGATGGCCTGTTCCGCAACACCGATCCGCTGCAGCCGTTCGCCCAGGCCCTCGGGCCCACGGTGCACAGCGGCCAGCTGGAAGGCAGCAACGTCGACGCCGCCGGCGCACTGGTGCAGATGATCCAGCTGCAGCGCCAGTACGAAATGCAGGTGCAGGTGATCAAGCACGGTGATGACAACGCACGCAGCGCCAACAGCCTGCTGCGACTGGGCAGCTGACGGAATTCCGCCAGCGCCGCGCATCGGCGCTGGCACACCGCTTGCACGCCGTACCCCATGGGCCGCAGCACGCGGCCGGTTTCAGCCAGACAGGACCCCGAAGATGAACCAGGCATTGTGGATCGCGAAAACCGGACTGGATGCGCAGCAGATGCGCATGTCGGTGGTTTCCAACAACCTCGCCAACACCAACACCACCGGCTTCAAGCAGGACCGCGCCAGCTTCGAGGATCTGTTGTACCAGCAGGTCCGCCAGCCGGGCGGTGCATCGTCGGCGCAGACCCAGCTGCCGACCGGCCTGCAGCTGGGCACGGGCGTGCGCGTGGTGGCCACCGCCAAGAACTTCGAGCAGGGCAGCCAGCAGCAGACCGGCCGCGCGCTGGACGTGATGGTCAACGGCCGGGGCTTCTTCGAGGTGCAGCTGCCCGATGGCAGCTCCGCCTACACCCGCGACGGCTCGTTCAAGATCAACCAGGACAGCGAGCTGGTCACCAACAGCGGTTACCCGGTGCAGCCCGGCATCCAGATTCCCGAAGGCGCGCAGTCGGTGACCATCGGCAGCGACGGCACCATCAGCGTGAAGATGGCCGACGACGCCGCATCGGTGGAAATCGGTGCACTGACCCTGACCGACTTCGTCAATCCTGCGGGCCTGCAGGCGCGCGGCGAGAACCTGTTCCTGGAAACCACCGCCTCGGGGCCGGCGCAGAACGGCAACCCTGGCCTGAACGGGCTCGGCAATGTGGTCCAGGGTGCGCTCGAGGGCAGCAACGTGAACGTGGTGGAGGAACTGGTGTCGATGATCGAAACCCAGCGCGCCTACGAGATGAACGCCAAGGCGATCTCGACCACCGACTCCATGCTGGCCTACCTCAACAACAAGATCTGACCGGCCCAACCGGGATAACGCCATGTCGCCCATTTCCACCCTCGCCCGCACTGTCCTCGCCAGCACGATGGCCGCCCTGCTCGGCGGCTGCGTGATTGCCGGCGACGTGCGCCCCTACCCCGCGATGGCGCCACTGCAGCCGATCATGCCGCCGCAGGCCGAGCCGACGGCCGGTGCGATCTATGCGGCAGGTCCAACCCTGCAGCTGTACTCGGACCGCCGCGCGCGTGATGTCGGCGACCTGCTGACCATCACCCTGCTGGAAAACACGACCGCGCAGACCAGCGCCAACACCGCCACCAACAAGGAATCGAACCTGAGCCTGGGGACGCCCTCGATCTTCGGTGCGCCGGTCACCCTGGGCGGCAAGGACATCCTCAGCGCCAGCGCCAAGGGCGCGCGCGACTTCACCGGCAAGGGCAACAGCGCGCAGAGCAACCGCCTGCAGGGCAGCGTCACGGTCACCGTGATCCAGCGCCTGCCCAACGGCAACCTGGTCGTGCAGGGTCAGAAGAATCTGCGCCTGAACCAGGGCGACGAGCTGGTGCAGGTGCAGGGCATCGTGCGCCCGGGTGACATCAGTCCGGACAACACCCTTCCCTCCAGCCGCGTGGCCGAGGCCCGCATCGTCTATGGCGGCCGCGGCCCGGTCGCGCAATCCAACGCGATGGGCTGGCTGAGTCGCTTCTTCAACTCCGGCCTGACGCCGTTCTGAGCATGGCCATGACGCTTACCTTCCTCTCTTCCTGGCACCGCCTGTCATCGCTGTGCTGCCTGGTGCTGCTGGCAATAGCCGCGCCCGCCAATGCCGAACGCATCAAGGATCTGGCCCAGGTCGGCGGCGTGCGCGGCAACGCGCTGGTCGGCTACGGCCTGGTGGTCGGCCTGGATGGCAGTGGCGACCGCACCAGCCAGGCGCCCTTCACCGTGCAGAGCCTGAAGAACCTTCTGGGCGAGCTGGGCGTGAATGTGCCGGCCAACGTCAATCCGCAGCTGAAGAACGTCGCCGCCGTGGCGATCCACGCCGAACTGCCACCGTTTGCCAAGCCGGGGCAGCCCATCGATGTCACCGTGTCTTCGGTCGGCAACGCGGTGTCGCTGCGCGGCGGCTCGCTGCTGATGGCACCGCTGCGCGGCGCTGACGGCCAGGTCTACGCCATCGCGCAGGGCAACCTGATCGTGGGGGGGTTCGGTGCCCAGGGCAAGGATGGCTCACGGGTCTCGGTGAACGTGCCCAGCGTCGGCCGCATTCCCAACGGTGCGACGGTAGAACGCGCGTTGCCGGATGTGTTCGGTGCCAACGGCGAAATCACCCTGAACCTGCACAGCAACGACTTCACCACGGTTTCGCGGATGGTCGCCGCGCTCAACAACGCCTTCGGCGAAGGCGCTGCGCGTGCCGTCGACGGCGTGACTGTCGCGGTGGCCGCGCCGACCGACCCGGGCGCACGCATCGGCCTGCTTGCCCGCATCGAGAACCTGGAGCTGACCCCGGGTAGCGCCCCGGCCAAGGTCGTGGTCAACTCGCGTACGGGTACGGTGGTCATCGGCCAGCAGGTCCGCGTCGGCCCTGCCGCGATCTCGCATGGTTCGTTGACGGTGACCATCCAGGAAAACACCAACGTCAGCCAGCCCAACGCACTGGCCGGCGGCAACACGGTGGTCAGCCCGCAGTCGACCATCACCGCCACCAACGATGGCAGCCGCATGTTCAAGTTCAATGGCGGCACCACCCTGGACGAGATCGTGCACGCGGTGAACGCCGTCGGCGCCGCGCCGGGCGACCTCATCGCGATCCTGGAAGCACTGAAGCAGGCCGGCGCGCTGAGCGCCGAACTCGAGGTGATCTGACATGCGCATCACCCCCGCCTTCGAGCTGAATCCGGCCCAGCAGAACGACCCGGCCAGGATCGACAAGGTCGCGCGGCAGCTGGAAGGCCAGTTCGCACAGATGCTGGTCAAGAGCATGCGCGATGCCAGTTTCGGCGACTCGCTCTTTCCCGGTGAGAACAAGATGTTCCGGGAGATGTACGACCAGAAGATCGCCGAGGCGATGACCCGCGGCAAGGGACTCGGGCTGTCGGCCATGATCACCCGCCAGCTGTCCGGAGCGACCGCCGAGGGACCGGCGCTGGACACCGGCATCGGCGCTGCGAAGGCCAGCCGGGCCTATCAGCTCAACGCGCCGGCCAAGGCGGCGCCGTCGCTGCCGCTGGAGGACGCCAGCCAGGCCGTACGCACGCTGCAGCAGATGGCCGCGGGTGCACAGCAGGATGCATCGGCCGCCATCGCGCCGATGGAACAGGCCCTGGATCTGATCGCCGGCCGCGAAAGCAGCAGCATGCACCGGTCACTGGGCACCGATGATCCGTACATCGGCGGGCTTGAGGGCCCCGACTGGGCAGCCCGCAACGACCAGTGGGCCGCCACTGCCAGCAACCGTGGCAGCGGTACTACGACCGATGCGCTGGCGACCCGCACAGCGGTTGCCCAGCTGGGTGCGCATACCCCGGAAGGCTTCGTCGCCAGCATCTGGCAGCACGCGCAGAGCGCAGCCAGGGAGCTGGGCGTGGACGCCCGCGCGCTGGTTGCGCAGGCCGCGCTGGAAACCGGCTGGGGCAAGCGCCAGATCAAGCACGCCGATGGCAGCACCTCGCACAACCTGTTCGGCATCAAGGCCAACGGCTGGAACGGACAGCGTGCCGTGGCCGGCACCCATGAGTACGTCGATGGCGTGCGCCGCAATGAAACCGCTAGCTTCCGTGCCTACACCTCGCCGGCCGAGAGCTTCGCCGACTACGTGCGCCTGCTGAAGACCAGCCCGCGCTACCAGCAGGCCCTGCAGGCCGGCACCGATGTGCAGGGCTTCGCCCGGGGCCTGCAGCGGGCCGGCTATGCCACCGATCCGCGCTACGCGGCCAAGATCGCCGCGATCGCCGGCGGCCCGACCATCGAGCGTGCCGTCGCCGCCGTGACCGATGCCGGCAGTCGCCTTGGCCAGACCTTCGCCAGCACCGCAACAGCGGCGCTGGGTATCACCCGTCGTTGAGGAACCCCATGTCCAGCGTACTTTCCACCGGTACCGGTGCCCTGCTCGCCTTCCAGCGCGCCCTGGCAACCACCAGCCACAACGTGGCCAACCTCAACACGCCGGGTTACAGCCGGCAGAAGGTCAATTTCGCCACGGCCGATCCGCAGAACTTCGGCTACGGCACGGTGGGCAACGGCACGCGCATCACCGACATCCGGCGCACTGCCGACCAGCTGGCGATCTCGCGCCTGCTCGACAGCAGCGGTGAGCTGGCGCGCCTGAAGCAGTTGTCCGGCATGGCCGACCGCGTCAACGCGCTGTTCTCCGACGCCGCCACCAACGTCGCGGGCGTCTGGTCCAGCTTCTTCGATTCGGTCAGCGGCCTGTCTTCCAATGCCTCCGGCACGGCCGACCGGCAGAGCATGCTGGACGGTGGCAAGGCACTGGCCAACCGTTTCGTGCAGCTCAATACCCATCTGAACAACCTCAACAGCGAGGTCAACAACGGCCTGCTCGCTGGAGCCACCGAGGTCAACCGGCTGGCGCAGGAAATCGCCCAGATCAACGGCGCCATCGGCACCAACATCGCCAGCGCGGCCCCGGACCTGCTCGATCGCCGCGACCAGCTGATCTCGCAGCTGATCGGCTATACCGGTGGCACCGCGGTGATCCAGGACGGCGGCGTGATGAACGTCTACACCGCCGGCGGCAACGCGCTGGTGGTCGGCACCACCGCCACCCGGGTCACCACCGTGGCCGATCCATACCAGCCCGAGCGCCTGCAGCTGGCGCTGGAAACGCAGGGCAACACCATCACCCTGGATCCCAAGGCCGTCGGTGGCCAGATCGGTGGGCTGCTGGAGTTCCGCGACACCGTGCTGACCCCGGCGCAGGCGGAACTGGGCAAGCTGGCGATCGGCCTGGCCGACAGCTTCAACCAGGTCCACCACCAGGGCGTGGATCTCTACGGCCAGCTCGGCGGTGACTTCTTCAACATCGGCACGCCACGGGTGACGGCCAACAGTGGCAACAGCGGGACGGCCAGCATCAGTGCCAGCTTCGGCGATCTCGGCAAGCTGGACGCGCAGAACGTCGTCCTGCAGTTCGATGGGACGCAATGGAAGGCGAGCCGCGCCGACACCGGCGCCAGCATTCCGTTGACCGGTACCGGCACCGCCGCCGATCCGCTGGTGATCAATGGCGTCGAGCTGGTGGTCGGCGGCACGCCGGCAAGCAACGACCGCTTCCTGCTGCAGCCCACTGCCGGCGTGGCCGGCAGCCTGGAGATCGCCATCACCGACCCCTCGCGCATCGCAGCCGCAGCTGCCGTGAAGGGCGCCGCCGCCACCGCCAATACCGGTACGGGCAAGCTCAGCGGCGTCTCCGTGACCGATGCCGGCAATGCGGACCTGCGCAATCCTGCGGCGATCGTCTTCACCTCGGCCACCACCTACACCATCGACGGTGGCCCGCCGCAGACCTACACCCCGGGCCAGACCATCAGCGCCAACGGTTGGAGTTTCGTTCTCGACGGTGCACCGCGCACCGGCGACACTTTCAACATCACCCCGACCCCGGCCGGCTCTTCGGACAACAGCAACGCGGCAAGGCTGGCCAAGGTGGAAAGCGCCAAGGCGTTCAGCAGCGGCACCGTCACCCTGAACGGCGCACTGGGCGGACTGACCACCCAGGTCGGCGCGGCAGCGCGCTCGGCCGAGTACTCGCTTGAAGCACAGCTGGTGATCAACGAGAAGGCCCAGGACGCGCGCGACGAGATCTCCGGCGTCAACCTGGATGAGGAGGCGGCGAACATGCTCCGCCTGCAGCAGGCCTACCAGGCCGCCTCGCAGCTGATTTCCACTGCCGACAACATGTTCCAGACCATCCTGGGAGCCGTCCGCCGATGAGCAGCCGCATCTCCACCGGAATGATGTTCAACCAGTCGGTGACGCTGATGCTGGCCAAGCAGGCCAAGCTCAACCACCTCGAGCAGCAGATCGCCACCGGCAGCAAGATCGTCAGCGCCAAGGACGATCCCGTGGCCGCAGGCACCGCCGTGGGACTGGACCGCAGCCTGGCGGCCCTCGAGCGCATGGGACTCAACGCCGGCAACGTGCAGAACCGGCTGGGCGTGCAGGAGAACACGTTGGCCCAGGTCAACGATCTGATGGGCCGCGTCAGCGACCTGACGCTGCAGGCCAGCAACCCGGCGCTGAGCGCCGCGGACAAGAAGACCCTGATCACCGAGCTGAACCAGATCCGCGACGGCCTGCTGTCGCTGGCCAACAGCAGCGACGGTACCGGCCGCTATGTATTCGGTGGCACCAATGACGGCGATCCACCGTTCGCCAAGATCGACGGCAAGGTGGTCTATCGTGGCGACCAGACCCAGCGCCAGGTGGAAGTGGGGCCGGACACCTACGTGCTCGACGCCCTGCCCGGCAGCGAGATCTTCATGCGCATCCCGACCGGCGATGGCTTCGTCGATGGCAGTGCCGCCGCAGGCAACACCGGCAAGGGCGTGCTGACCAACATCACCCGCGACGGCAGCGACAGCTGGAACGGGCAGGCGTTCAGCGTGCGCTTCACCGCCAGCGACCAGTACGAGGTATTGGATGCAGCCGGCAACGTGACCGGTACCGGCACGCTCAAGCCCGGTGACGAACTGGAAGTGAACGGCGTGCGCCTGCAGATCACCGGCGCTGCCAACCCCGGCGACACCTTCAACGTGCAGCCGGCCGGCAGCCGAGACATCTTCGCGACGATGGACAAGCTGATCGCCGCGCTCGACGCCGATACCGGCAGCACGGCCCAGCTGGCGGCGCAGCAGAACCAGCTGCAGAGTGCGTTGCGTGACGTCGGCCGCGCGTCCGAGCGGATGATCGATTCGCGTGCTGCCGGCGGCTCGCAGCTCAAGGCGCTGGACAATGCAGCTGACATGCGCGAAGCCAACAGCGTGACCTTGAAGACCACCCTGTCACAGATGCGCGACCTGGACTACGCCGATGCCCTGAGCCAATACCAGCTGCAGAGCACCGCGCTGCAGGCCGCACAGACGATCTTCTCGCAGATGCAGTCGATGTCACTGTTCAACAAGATCGGCTGATCCGTCTCCAGCACACGCCCATGAAGGCCGCGATGCCCTGCATCGCGGCCTTTTTCGTTTCCGCAGCCCCCTGCCGCTGCCCCGCCCGCGCGTGCGCCGCGCGCGTTCATTCACGACCCACGCGGCCATGACCGCCCCACCCGGCGCTGCCAGCGGCGCCCGCCGGGTGTTGCCCGCCGTCCCTGCCCAGCCCCGACGCCCCCCTTCCAGGCTGGTGAAACCCCTGGAAAAACAGGGTCGCGCGGGCTTTTTCCGGTTCATCGGAATTCACGCCTAAAGGTTGTTGACAAAGCGCCGTTATTCATTTGGCAACGGCGAAGCACACAGCCAAACAAAAAACAGGCGGCGCTTCGTTCCATTCACCTACGGGTTCCAAATAAGAGGAGACGACCCCATGGCACAGGTAATCAACACCAATACGATGTCGCTCAACGCTCAGCGCAACCTGAGCACCAGCGGCAACTCGCTGGCCACCACCATCCAGCGCCTCTCGTCCGGCCTGCGCATCAACAGCGCGAAGGACGACGCCGCCGGCCTGGCGATCTCGGAGCGTTTCAGCACCCAGATCCGCGGCCTGGACGTGGCCATCCGCAACGCCAACGACGGCATCTCGCTGGCCCAGGTCGCCGAAGGTTCGCTGAGCGAAGTCGGCAACAACCTGCAGCGCATCCGCGAACTGGCCGTGCAGGCATCCAATGCCACCAACTCCAGCAGCGACCGCAAGGCGCTGCAGGCCGAAGTGACCCAGCTGGTCAGCGAAATCGACCGCGTCGCCAAGCAGAGCGACTTCAACGGCACCAAGCTGCTCGACGGCAGCTTCACCAGCCAGCTGTTCCAGGTTGGCGCCAACGCCGGCCAGGCCATCGCCATCAACAGCGTGGTCGACGCCAAGGCCAATTCGCTGGGCGCGACCACCTTCGTCGACGCCGGCAGCGCCACCCTGGATGACGCAGCCGTCGACGCCGCCGCAGGCACGCTGGCCAACATCACGGTGGGCGGTGTCAGCATCGGCGACGTCACGTTCGACTACACGACCCCGCCGGGCGCGCCGGCCACCGCCGCCGAGATCGCTGCGGTGCGCAAGGTCAACCAGGACAACGCCACCAAGGCACTGGCTGCCGCCCTGAACGGCAAGATCGGCGAAACCGGCCTGCATGCCGCGCAGTCCACCACCGCGGGCGAAGTCACCCTGACCTCGGTCAAGGCCGACAACACCGTGGCCGGTGTGACCGTGAAGATGGGGCCGGCCGCCACCGCTACCGACCTGAACGCTCCCGCCGCCGGCACCGCTGCCGCCCACGTCGCCGACATCCAGATCGATACCGTCGCCGGCGCCCAGCAGGCCCTGGAGATCGTCGACAAGGCCCTGGAATCGGTCAACAGCGTCCGCGCCGACCTGGGTGCGATCCAGAACCGCTTCACCTCGGTGGTCGCCAACCTGCAGACCTCTTCCGAAAACCTGTCGGCCTCGCGCAGCCGCATCCGCGATACCGACTTCGCCAAGGAAACCGCCGAACTGACCCGCACCCAGATCCTGCAGCAGGCCGGTACGGCCATGCTGGCCCAGGCCAACCAGGTGCCGCAGAACGTGCTCAGCCTGTTGCAGCGCTGACATGAGCCGCTCCCGGGGCACGTCGGGGGCGTCTGACCCAACTCACGTGCAACCGCTCAAGGACCTCTCCTCATGGCACAAGTCATCAACACCAACACGATGTCGTTGAATGCTCAGCGTAACCTGAGCACCAGCGGCAGCTCGCTGGCCACCACCATCCAGCGCCTGTCCTCCGGTTCGCGCATCAACAGCGCCAAGGACGACGCCGCTGGCCTGGCGATCTCCGAGCGCTTCGGCACCCAGATCCGCGGTACCGATGTGGCCATCCGCAATGCCAACGACGGCATCTCGCTGGCCCAGGTCGCCGAAGGCTCGTTGACCGAGATCGGCAACAACCTGCAGCGCGTCCGCGAGCTGTCGGTGCAGGCCGCCAATGCCACCAACTCGGCCAGCGACCGCAAGGCGCTGCAGGCCGAAGTGACCCAGCTGGTCAGCGAAATCGACCGCGTCGCCAAGCAGTCCGAGTTCAACGGCACCAAGCTGCTGGACGGTTCGTTCTCCAGCCAGCTGTTCCAGGTCGGTGCTAACGCCGGCCAGGCCATCGCCATCGACAAGGTGGTCGATGCCAAGGCCGACGCGCTGGGCAATGCCGTCTTCGACGCCAACACCATCACCATCGACGAAGGCGATAGCGTCGCAGCCGATGCCGGCAAGGAAATCACCTACTCCGGCCTGACCATCGGTGGCGGCGGCCTGACCTCGGCGATCAAGATCGCCGACGTCAAGATCACCTCCACCGGCGACGCCGCCAAGGACCAGGCTGCCCTGGCCGCGGCGACCGTGACCGCGATCAACGCCAAGATCGGTGAGACCGGCGTCTACGCCGAACTCGACGGCACCACCGCCGGCCAGATCAACCTGACCTCGGTGAAGGAAAGCGTCGACAAGGACGGCAAGTTCGTCGCCATGTCGGCCACCGCGGGCAGCAGCGCCGGCGTCACCGGTTTCGACAGCGCCGCCGCCACCGCCAGCACCGGCGCAGCACCGGGCAAGCTGCTGAAGGACGTCGACATCAGCACCGTGAAGGGTGCCCAGCAGGCGCTGGAAGTGGTCGACAAGGCACTGGGTTCGATCAACAACACCCGCGCCGACCTGGGTGCGATCCAGAACCGCTTCACCTCGGT